>FP929036.1:3132292-3164379 GCA_000209815.1 Butyrivibrio fibrisolvens 16/4 | reverse complement strand
TGACAACCTTTATGTTTTATATTCCTCGATAGCTCAATGGTAGAGCACTCGGCTGTTAACCGAGTTGTTGTAGGTTCGAGCCCTACTCGGGGAGTTTTTTTATAGGCAATAAGCCGATGTGGCTCAATTGGCAGAGCAGCTGATTTGTAATCAGCAGGTTATCGGTTCGAGTCCGATCATCGGCTTTTTATCTTTTTAAGATATAAATACAATTTGTGTGTGTAGCTCAGCTGGATAGAGCACTTGGCTACGGACCAAGGTGTCGGGAGTTCGAATCTTCTCACGCACGCTTAACCCTTAGATAATATCTAAGGGTTTTTTATATTAAAAATATAGCCAGATAAGCAAAATAGCTAATCTGGCTTTAAATAAGTAATTATAAATACGATTATTCATCCTTTTGTTCAAGGAAAGGAAGTAGATACTTATGATAAATCATATCTAATATTGCAACAGTTGGAATGGCAAGAAGAATACCAACAACACCTAACATTTTTCCTCCTGTCACGATTCCTATAAGAATCCAAAGTCCTGAAACTCCAAGAGAATCTCCAAAAAGTTTTGGCTTAATAACATATCCATCAAGAGTCTGAAGAATTGCTGTAAAAATAAGGAATGCTGCAGCATACCAAGGTTCAACTAATAATAAAAGAAAACCACCTATAACAGCACCAATTGCTGGTCCAAAAGTAGGAATTATATTAAATACTGCTACGACAACTGAAACAAGACCTGCATATGGTAATCCAACAATACCCATAAATATTGCATTAATAATGCCAACGACTAAAGCATCAATTAGATTATATACAATGTAGCAATTAAGGATTTTATCACTTTGTTTAATAATATATGAAACCTTTTCGTATTGGTCTTTAAAAACAGCTTTTAAAAATCTTGAGCCACCAGATTTTAGTTTGTCTTTTTCAGCAAGGAAATAGATAGATAATAACAATGCTATAAAGAATTGAGCAAATGCCACTCCTACATCTGCAGTTGTGGACATGATGGTATTCATATTCTTTGCTGCGTATTCCTTAATGGTGTTTAGCAAATCAGTAGATGAAGTAACAAAACTGCTTAAATCAATAACAGAACTTGAAACACCTATGGATGTTAATGTACGTTGTAGACCATCAACATATCCGTCAAAGTTGTTTGTAAACATTTTTAAACTTGATACTAGCTGAGGAATAACAAGAACAGCAAGTAATACAAGTAATGCTATTACAGTTATTAATGCACAACCGTTCCCTAATGCAGCCTTTGTTTTTCATTCTTAATTTTAACAAATACCTTATTTCTAAAAAGCATTGCTAACGGATTGATAATGTAAGCTATTACTGCACCAAAGAATACCGTGGAGAAGAAACCTATAAACGTTCCTAACAGATTTAGAACTGCACTTAGTTTTATTAGGAAGACAAACAGTATTACACCGATACATATTGATACAGTAAGTGGATACCAGGATTGATCTTTAAATTTTTCATTGTCCCTCCAATATATATATTTGATTGTGTATAATAATATAGTAGTTTTATATTAATAATATAATATTCTTTAGGAGGTAATTCTATATGAAAATTGCGATGGCGAATGATCATGCAGGAACAGAAATGAAAAATGAAATAAAAGCATATCTTGAAAGTAATGGCTATGAAGTAGTAGATTTTGGTACTTATGATGGCGAAAGCTGTGATCTTTCAGATTTTGTTTACCCAGCGTCTCTTGCAGTGGCAAAGGGAGAATGTGATAGGGGCATTTTCTGTGACGGTGTAGGATACGGTAGTGCGCTCATTGCGAATAAAATAAATGGTTGTTATGCTGCAGTTTGTCAGGATCCGCTTTGTGCTACACTGGCAAGACAGCATACAGATTCAAATATCCTTTGTTTAGGTGCTAAAATTATTGGTGGCCTAATGGCTATGGAGGTTGTAAAGACTTGGCTTAATACTGATCCATTAATGGAAGAGAAGTATCGTCGTCGTGTACAGAAGGTTTGCGATATCAATGATAAACATTGTGTGCCAGTAAAATAAAATTGTAGGATTTTATTAGTATTTTATACATATAAAAAACATCTCAAGGCAGAGCAATTTGGCTCTGCCTTGTTTTTGTTTCTGCAAATGATTAATATATTTATAAAAATAGAGGAGAAGACTATGCGAAAGAAAGAACTGGCCCTCATAGTAATAGATAGATTAAAAAAGAATATCCATATAGTGATTGTACCTTGGATTATGACGATGCCTGGAAGCTGCTGGTTTCTGTGAGATTGGCAGCACAGTGCACTGATGCCAGAGTAAATGAAATTGTTCCATTATTATATGAAAAGTTTCCTACTATACAGGCGATAGCTGATGCAGATGTGACCCAGGTGGAAGAGATAGTGCGTCCTTGTGGTCTTGGGAAATCAAAGGCCAGGGATATTGTTGCCTGTATGAAAATGTTAAGGGATGTATACGATTGCAAGGTTCCAGATACTATGGAGGATTTATTAAAGCTTCCAGGTGTAGGGAGAAAATCTGCGAATCTCATTTTGGGTGATGTATATGGTAAGCCAGCTATTGTTACAGATACACATGCCATACGTTTATCTAATAGAATTGGTTTGGTGGATGGGATAAAGGACCCTACAAAGGTGGAAATGGCTCTAAGGAAAATTGTTCCACCAGAGGAAGGAAATGATCTGTGCCACAGGCTTGTGGATCATGGTCGTGCGGTATGTACAGCCAGAACAGCACCATATTGTGATAGATGCTGCCTTGAAGATGTGTGCAAAAAGAAAATCTAAAAAAGGACTGTGAGCACCTTTCTTTGTAAAAAAGATTACAAGAATTCAATAGGGTGCATATTCTTAATATGCTCAGCCTGGGCAAGGATTTTCTCCTTCCAGTCATCATCCTGGGCCTCTAATTGATAGGCGTGATAGCCATATTGCCTTCCCATAGAACAGATGATAGTTTCATCATCTATATGAAGGGATATTCTATAATGACTTGGCACCTTTTGTGGAAGAATGGTGGTGTGGTCCTTTTGAACTTCTCGTAGATGTCTTTGGGCATTAATGATTCCGTCAAAATGAACCTTATATAATTTGAAGAGCTGTCTAATGTATTCTTCAGACCTATAAGAGGATGTATATACCCACACTTCATAGCCTAGACGCTGAAGCTCGTTGATTAGCTCTGGGGTGCCTAGGCGAAGTCGTTCTTTAAAAATTTTGTTAAAGGGAAAAATGGGGGGCTTTTCTGTTTTATGTGTCTCAGGTGAAACAAATAAAACCTCATCTAAATCGAAGGAAACCCTCATTTTTTGAGGTGAATCATGGTTCTTCATTTGTAGATATATCTCCTATAATATTAATTATATCCTTTGACCAGGTGGAAGGATCATTAATTAGGAATTCGCAAAACTTCTTTGATCTGTTATCAATCATCAAAACTCCTGCATTATCTATATGAAGAGTATAAATATATTTGTCAACGTAAACAGATTCTAGAGATTTTCTATCCTCCTTATTTTTCTGTTATTTGTGCCGGTGACTACATTTGTTACATTTGAATGGTACAGCTTGAACAGAACAGTAAGGTATTCTCTTGAATAAAAATTCTTACTGTAAATCCAAATATCAAATCCATTTTTCTCCAAGGCTCTAAATAGAGCAGGGATTCCACGACGTATACGTTCTTTAAAAATTTTATTAATAGGAAATGGAAGAGGACGTTCCTTTGTTGCATTATCAGAGTTGACAAAAACTACATCATCCAAATCAAGGGTAACACGTTTGTTATGCTTAGAATGTTGAATGATTTCCTTGATTTCCTGGTTGTGCATAACATTTACGATATGAATAGGGATTTTCTTATAACCAAGTCGTAGTGCAGCAGCCCATCTGTGGTGACCATTGATAATCATGTATCCATCTGGATGGATTTTCTCTACGATGATAGGATCTTCCTTGTTGTAATAATCAGAAGTAACCCTTTCCATATTGAGATACTTTTTCTCGTATTCAGAAATAATCCTGTAGCTTGGTCCAACTGAAGGCATACAGAATTCATCATCAGGATTAGGATGCAATTTATCGCAAGCACATTTTTTTATTAAGAGACGTGAAAGTAGCCCTGCTTTGATAGGCACAGCCACTCCATCGTACTTTGAAACTTCATCAGCTATATACTGATCAAAATTAGTTGAACAAACATCCATAATTAATCACCTAAATGCTTAAAAATATTAACAGACAATTTTACTAACTGATACATTAGCATATAAATGTGAACAGAAGGTTTTCATAATGTTAATTTTGATACGGTAGTATGATATCTTGATATCCTACTAATGAGCTAAAGTTTTTAGAGAATCTTTAACGATTGTGCAATCTATTGCTAGGCAGTGATAGCGCAACTAGAAAAAAGCACAGAAGATTTACAATATTTTGTATAATATGATGAAATGTGAAGAATGTGTGAATATTTTGTTGAAATTGACGCTTTAACGTGATAGTCTAGCATTACATGACATAACGATTAGGAAGGGCAATCTACATACCAAATCATTTAGGTTAATAGCGGGTGATTTGCGTAGGTTGCTTTTTTGCGCTTTGTCAGTAATTTATTAAAGGAGGAGAGGATAGGTAATGAAAAAATTGGCTCGTAGAGGGCTCTCTTTAGTTCTGTCATTTTTAATGGTAGCTTCCCTGGCATACACTGATATTTCATTCATTTCTAATGCCGAAGAGACCAATCATGTCTGGACTAAAGTAAGTCTATCCGATATCACATCTAGTGATTCTATTGCCATCACAATGACAACATCCGATGGCGAAACCTATGTATTACCAAATGCAACAGCATCAAATGCTGGCCCTGCCGCTGTTCTTGGAACAGTTGATGGTTCATCTTTGACTATCGCAGAGGGCAAGGATGCTGATTATGCATGGACAATTACAAAGAATACTGTTGAGGAGACAGTTGTTAAGGATGCTGAGAATAAATCAGAAGCAGAAGTAACTACTGTTGAGACGAAGACAGTATCAGAGGAAAATTCTTCTAATGAGGTTTCAGAGGAGACTAAAGCTGAATCAGAAAAAGAAGAAGCTGTTGTTGAATCTAGTGACAACAAGGAAGAAGTGGTTTCTGAGAAAAAGGAAGCAGTTGTAGAAGATGCAGCAGAATCTGATGAAAAGCCAGAAGAGCCTGCGGAGGAAAAGGTTACAAGAACCTACTATACAATAGGAAGTGGTTCTAATGTCCTTTATACTAATGCTTCTAATAGTGGCGTTAGAGTTAATAAGATGCCAAAGGACGAGACTGGAGCTCAGTGGCAGCTAGATGCTAGCGGATATCTTGCAGCAAAGGATTCAAAGAATGCTACTCGATTCTTAGGGGTATACAACAAGAAGGATTGGAGAGCATACACAAACGTAACAGGAAATACTAAGGGACAAACTCTTGGTTTCTACAAGCTCACATCAAAGGTAGCTGGTGATGAAGCATCAGTTAGTGCACCAAAGGCTTCTGTTGAAAGCGGAAGTGTTGTTGAGTTTGGCGCAGAGGTAGAGCTTTCCTGTGCAACAGAGGATGCAGCAATCTATTACAACCTCAACGGCACAGAAAATTTCAGTAAGTATGAGAATCCTATTAAGATCACAAAGGATTCAACAATCTACGCATATTCAGTAAAAGACGAAGTAAAAAGTGAACAGGTTTCATTTGCATATACACTTGCAGCTGGAACAAAGGTAACAGACCTTACAAAGCTTACAGAGGAGCAGGAGTTTGTTCTTACATTTAATGATGAGACTGCTCTTTCAACAACAGCTTCAAAGCCAGATAAGAATGGCAACACAAAACTTGAGGGTGTTGAAGTAAAGCTCAACGACGATAAGCATCTTACAATCGCTGATGAGCAGCTTGCTATTGCAAAGCTTAAGCTCGTTAAGTCTGAGACTGAAGGTGAGTACTACATCACTTCAGATATTCTTGAGGGTGATGTACTTACAACAAAGTATCTTACAACAGGCGCAACAGGTGGCAACCTTACTTTTGAAGTTGAGAAGAATGACTACAGCCTTTGGGCAGTTGAGCCAGAGGAGGATGGCACATTCCTCATCAAGAATACTAAGGCACTTTATCACGACAAGAAGAAGGATATTGATAAGCCACAGTACATTGAGTTCTACAACAAGCTTTTCACAGCTTACAGCTATTTAGCTGGTACAGATAAGAAAGATGCATTTATCCTTTCTGCGTACACAGTACCTGCTGTTGATAAGCCGGTAGATGTTCCAACTGAGAACACTCTTGGTAAGCTCCTTACAAGAGAGTTTTACGATGGAGATCAGGTAGTTGTTTATTATCCAGCAGGCAAGAAGCTTATGACATCAGAGGCTACCACAAATGGTAAGCTTAAGGATGTTGCAGTAGAGCCAGCAGAGGATGGCACACTTGAGACAAAGGATTTAAATGCAGCCGTACTTAGAGTTGCAATCGACGATAATGGATATTATTCATTCAAGACAGCTGATGGAAAATATCTCACAGGTACTGTTGAAGAAAAAGAAGTAGATGGTAAGAAAAAGACATATGCAAATCTTATTCTTGCTGATGAGAAGACAGATAACAGCCTTTGGACTGAGGAGAAAGCCAGCGAAGACGGAAAGTATTACTTAAAGAATGCTTTTGCAAAGAGCGGTTCTTATGTTCAGGCACTTGAATATTACAGTGGCTTCTCACTTTACGGCTTCAAGGAGACATCAGCATATGAGTTTAGCTTCTATGCACTTGAAGAAGGTATAAAGACAGTAAAGTATGAGTATGATGATGCAAGCTTTACAGTGGCACAGTGGGCAGGTAATGCACACTATGACGAGGTAGAGACATCAGATAAGTATATCAACGGTGATTTATACAAGACCAACGATATGCTTGATACAAATGCTAAATACACTGCAGTTGTAAATGGTGAGGTTTCAAAGCCATGGACATCAGCGAAGAGCACAACAACAGGTTCTACAAGCTATTACATGGGCTCAACTGGTGTAGTAAATACTGCAACAGATTATATGCAGCTTACATTCCCATCAGCAGGCTATGGCAATATGTCTGTTGATTTCAGAATGAGAGCTTCAAATACTGCAAGTGGTGCATTCCAGCTTCAGTATTCTACAGACGGAGAAAAATTCACCAATCTCAAAACTGGTACATATTCATATAAGTACACAGCTTACAAGAAGACCGGAGAACTTGATGAGAATGGCAAGGAAAAGACAGAGCCATTCGAGGTAAATGGTTCTGGTGATATTGTAGATGGTATTGCACGTACATCACTTGCACCAACCTACTACATCACATTCCATTTTGATATTCCAAATGCAGCAGCAAATGCTGAAAAGCTTTACGTAAGACTTGTTCCTACAGGAGATAAGTCTGCTAAGGGTGACAAGGAGCCAGCAAAGGGCGGTGTTATCCGTATCGATGGTATTACTGTAAAGGGTAATCCAATCGTAAGCAATGAAGTTACAAGCTATGTAGTTGCAGATCCTGTTACTGGAGAGATTTCTTCAGAGCAGAAGGTTACACTTACATCTAAGACTGAGGGGGCAGATATTTTCTACTCAGTAAATGGTGGAGAGTTTGTTAAGTACGATGATGAAAACAAGGTTAGCTTTACAGAGCTTCCTTCAACAATTCGTGCTTATGCCACAAAGGAAGGACTTGCAAAGTCTATCACTGTAAATTATCAGTACACACAGGCTCAGGTTGCAGCAGTAAAGGCTACACCAAACGGTGGTGCTGTTATTGAAAATCAGAAGGTAGCTCTTAAAACTAAAACAGAAGGTGCAAAGATCTTCTACAGATATATGACTGAGGAAGAGATTACACCAGAGGAAAAGGTAGAAGAGCCAAAGACTGAGGATTCTGCTGAAGAGCCAGTTAAGGAAGAAAAAGAAGAAGAGCATGATGATTGGATTGAATACGAAAAGCCATTTGTTCTTGAGAATCTTCCAGCTCAGATTCAGGTAAAGGCTGTAAAGGACGGCTATAAGGATAGCGCAGTTTCTACTCTCAAATTCACAAAGAAGGAAAATGAGAAGTACAACATCTACTTTGGTCAGGTTCACGCACATACAAATATTTCCGATGGTGCTGGTACACTTGAGGAAGCTTTACAGCATGCATCAAAGGTAGACAATCTTGACTATATCGTAATTACGGACCACAGTAACTCAATCGACAATGAGAAAGAGTCAAAGATTACTGAGAACGTAGATAAGTCAGAGACAGACGAGTGGACATACGCTCACAATCTTGTTAAGAAGTACACTACAGACAAGTTTACTTGTGCATACGGTTACGAGATGACTTGGTCAAATGGTCTTGGTCATATCAATACATTTAATACACCAGGTTTCCAGAGCCGTACACAGACAGAGTACTCAACATATGCTACAGCATTGCAGAATTACTATGAGGCTCTTAGAAAGGTTCCAGATTCTATCAGCCAGTTCAATCACCCAGGTACAACCTTCGGTGATTTCCAGGATTTTGCATACTACTCAGAAGAGAACGATGCATTAATTACAATGATTGAGGTTGGTAACGGTGAAGGTACAATTGGTTCTTCAGGTTACTTCCCATCATACGAGTATTACACACGTGCCCTTGATAAGGGATGGCATGTAGCTCCTACAAACAACCAGGATAACCACAAGGGTAAGTGGGGAGATGCCAACACAGCACGTACAGTAATGCTTGCTGATACAAATGATGAAAATGCTATTTACGATGCCATGAGAAATTATCGTATATACGCAACAGAGGATAACGACCTTAGCGTATATTACACACTTGATAACAACATCATGGGTTCAATCCTTGAGAAGGATGCAGTAGGCGATAATGTAGAAATCAAGGCAGAGATTAAAGATCCTACTGATAAGAAGATTGGTAGAGTAGAAGTAATTGTAAACGGTGGACAGTCAATTCGTATGGAAAATGTTTCTACTAACGAAGAAACAGTAACATTTGAGGTTCCTTCAAGCTATTCTTACTACTACTTAAAGAT
Source organism: Butyrivibrio fibrisolvens 16/4 (assembly GCA_000209815.1). Classification (GTDB taxonomy): domain Bacteria; phylum Bacillota; class Clostridia; order Lachnospirales; family Lachnospiraceae; genus Pseudobutyrivibrio; species Pseudobutyrivibrio fibrisolvens_A. The sequence continues at coordinate 3,155,304 of FP929036.1, read as the reverse complement.
TACTGAGGATGATGGCGATATCGCTGTTACAGCTCCAGTTTGGGTAGGTGAGCTTGAGGCTTGTGGAATCAACAAGACTTACACAAACACAGTTCTTCCAGTAAAGGGCGAAAGCCTCGATATCAATGTTGATTTATACAACAACGAGGACAAGCCATTTGATGTTGATTTCATCGATGTAGTTCTTAAGGATGTGGACGGAAAAGAGACAGAGGTTGCTTCACTTTCAGGTGAGGAGGCAGGTCTTGCTACAGTAAATCCACAGGGCACAGGTACATTCAAGACAGACTTCGTATACAACGAGGCTGGACAGGTTACCTACGAGGTTACAGTTCGTGGAACCTTAAACGGTATGCCAAAGGTTTACACAGACAAGCTTACACTTAGCTATGCTGTTCCAGAGATGGTTACAGACGTACTCATCGATGGTACACATTACAATGATTATGTTACTGGCTACTATGGCGGTAATATGTCAGCATTCGTATCAATCTGCGCAAAGAAGAATATTCGAGCTCAGGTTGTTACAACAGAAATTACACCTGAGATGTTGGAGAAATGTGCATTACTTGTACTTTCAGCTCCTGCAAAGAAGTCAGGTACAGCAAACGCTGGTGATTATGTGGTTTCACACTACAGCGATGAGTTCATTGCTATGGTTAAGAATTATGTAGCAAATGGTGGTTCTGTAATCGTATGTGGTCTTGCAGATTACTCAGATACAACAGATGGCCAGACAGCTACAGAACAGAACAAGCTTCTTGAAGCAATCGGATCTACAATCCGTATGGGTTCTGATGAGGTTTGTGATGATACAAACAATGGTGGTCAGGTATACAGAATGTACCCAACTACCTACAACACAGATTCAGCATTATTTACAGGACTTAGAGATGGTCAGAAGTACAGCCAGTACTCAGGCTGCTCAGTTGATATTTCAAATGCCAAGGCTACAGATTTTGTAGATGAGGCGCAGTGGCTTGTAAAGGGCTTTGATACAACTTACTCAGTTGATTGCAAAGATGCAAGCGGTAATTCACAGCCTGGTTCGTTAGAGAACGGTGTAAAGGGAATCAAGAATGACAACCTTGGTGATGTAACATTCCTTGCTACACAGCACACAAAGGCTGGTGGTAACATCTTCGTAGCTGGTGGCGTATTCATTTCAGACTTCGAAGTAAAGGCAGAGATGGACAACAACGATTCATTGCCATACACTAACCACACAATCGTTAACAACATTCTTGATGGTGTTACAGTAGAGCTTCCTACATCTACAATCGCACAGGCTCGTGCAGGCAAGATGAACGAGGTATTTGCTGTAGAAGGTTATGTAACATCTGGTACAGATAACGAGTTCACAACCTTCTTTGATACAATTTATATCCAGGATGAGACAGCTGGTATCGACATATTCCCATACGCAACACCAGGTCTTAAGATTGGTGCAAAGATGCGTATCGTAGGTTACGTTTCTCAGTATCAGGGAGATAAGGAGCTTAAGGTTATTTCATCTAAGATTCTTGATGATGAGCCTTACGTATGGGAACCTAAGGAAGTAGATACCAAGACAGCTATGGATTATGATGCACTTGGCGGTTCACTTCTTAAGACAACAGGTACAGTTACAAGAGTCGCATATGGTTCTGATGGAAAGACAGTAGAAGAGTTCTGGCTTAAGGATTCAACTGGTGTTGAGGCAGCTATCTTTATCGATGGTTATATCAACTCTGCTACTACAGGCAAGAACGAAGTTGCACAGTTTGTAAAAGAAGGGCGCAACAGTTTCAGCAGCTGGTGTTCTTTATATGCATCCAGAAGGTGATTCTGAGGTATCAGTACCAGTATTCAGAGTTCGTAATTGCGATGATATTGTGCTTGTAAAGGCTGCTCCATCATCAAATAATGGAGGAAACGGTGGTTCAAGCACACCTGCTCAGAATATTGCTAAGGTTATTAACAATATTAATAAGGCAATCGACAATGCTGTTGACAAGATTCTTGCTCCAATAGAAAACACACCAGTTGGTCGTGTAGTAAGAAATGTAGTTAACAGATTTAGAGCTGCAAGAGATGCTGCTTTAGGAGTAAATGAGGAAGCAGCAGAGGAGACAACAGAGGAAGAGGTAGCTGTAGAAGAGGAGCAGACAGAAACTGCTTCAGAGGAAGCAACTATTGATCCTGAGCCTCAGGAGCAGACAATTGAAGATACCGAAACTCCTACAGCTGGTGATGAAAAAAATCCATTCCCAGTAGTGCCAGTTGCAGCAGGATTTGTTATAATTCTTGCAGGCGCCGCAGCTATTCTTGCTAAGACAGGAAAGCTTGCAATATTATTAAAGATTTTTGGTAAGTAAAATGAAAAAAGAACTGATAATTAAAATAGTATCAGTTGTTGTATTTATGGCTCTCAGTGTTGGCGTTATTATTTACGCCAACACCGACAAGCCAACATATACCATTACAGAGAGCTCTGGCGTCGAGTATGAGACCGCTAGGGTTCTTTCTGTTTTAGAGGATAATACAACTGTTGATACTGAAACAGAAAACGTAAAAAAAGGAAATTCTGAGCTTGAGGTAGAGCTTCTGACAGGACGTTATAAGGGGGATGTTTGTCACGTGACAAATTTCTATAGTGCTCTTTACAACGTAGATGTGGCTAAGGGAGATAAGCTCAGCGTCAGAATAGATACTACAGGTGTTGGAGAGTATCAGGTAAGTATTTACAACTACAACAGAATCCCACTTATGATAGGATTAGTGCTTGTTTTTTCGCTGTGCTTGTAATTTTTGGCGGCAAACAGGGATTGAAGGCATTTCTAGGCCTGGCGTATACGGTAATCGTGATTGTATTTGTATTGCTTCCACTGGTACTTAAGGGATTCTCTTCAATTCCCCTTACTATAGCAATAGTGTTTATTACATCAGCTATTTGCTTCCTTTTAATTGGTGGAGTACAAAAGAAAACTATTGCAGCAGCTATAGGTTCTTTGGCAGGTGTTTTGATTGCAGCAGTACTTGCAGAGGCAGCGGCTAAAATTGGCGGTGTCACTACTTTCCAGATGGATGAGGCTGAGGCACTGTTATTAGTAAAGTCCACAAATCCTATTAAACTACGTGGCCTGTTTATCAGTGGTATTCTGATTGCGGCAATGGGGGCGGTGATGGATATAGCTATGTCTATTTCATCTGCAATCAGTGAAATCCACGAGGCTAACGCAAAGCTTGGCTTCACAGATTTATTCAAGGCTGGAATGAACATTGGACGAGATGCCATGGGAACAATGGCAAATACCCTTGTGCTTGCATATGTTGGTGGTGCACTTAATATGATGGTTTTGATATACTCTTATGGTGTGTCCTTCAATCAGCTTATGAATACAGATTTTGTGGCTATAGAAATGATTAGAGCTATCGCCGGTTCTATAGGAATCATTGGAACGGTTCCTTGTGTGGCAGCTGTGGCAGGATATTTGTATTCCAAAAAGTAATAAAAGACCCATATAGCAGACACTTTAAATGATTTTACAAGAGGAGACTAAAAATGGATTCAAGAATCAAAGGGAGTATACGTTTTATTTTATTAGTTGGCTTATATCAGTATTGTGCTACTTACCTTTTATAGCCAATTACATTACAAATTCTATGGACGGCTTATGGCAGGAGACATATCATCAGGCGGCTAACTGGGAAATTTCCACAGGAAGATGGGCTTGGCCTTTTTAGATAAGGCACGTATGGGATATTCATCAGAGCCATTTAATTCATTTTTAGCACTACTATTTATTGTGATAGCTGCATGGCTCACTATTAGTTTATTTACAGAAGTAACTTTAAAACATTATATGTATGTACTCATCGTTTCAATTAGTACTACAGTTTTTTGCTTTTTATCCTATAGATTTCAGTCTCCTTCCTTTGGGGCTGCAACACTTTTGCCAGTAGTGGCTGCCTGGTTTTTTCTTAAGGATATAGATGATAAGAAAAAACGATTAATAGCAGATGGAATAGCTACATTTTTACTTATAATTACATTAGGACTGTATCAGTCAAATTTTGGAATCTTTTTGTAATTATTCTGGCTTCCTTTATGCGTAGCGTATTAGATGCAAAAGAGGATAAAGGATTTAATATTATTCTTAGAGCAATTGTTTCAGGGCTTGTTTCTTGCGTAGTTTATAAGGTGATTTGGGAAATCGCATTAAAGCTTAGAGGAATTGAGGCAGCTGATTATAACGGTGCAGATGCATCAGTTTTATCTATGATTAAGAATATACCAGTTGGTATAGCTAAGGCTTATGGAGGCTGGAACCTTAGAAGATCTACATTTGATAGTTACTACATTTTTAGACCTGTTAGATTATTAATATATCTTTTCATTTTAGGATTATTAATTCATCTTGGAGTAACTAAATTAAAAGGAAGAGGTAAGTCTAAGGTTTTATATTTTGTTGCATTATTATTAATGCCACTTGCAGAAAATGTCTGTATGCTTTTAGCCCCTGGAGCAGGTGGAGTTGCTATTCAGATGACTGCACCAACTGTTATGGCAGGTCTTGTTGTTTTATGCTTAGTTGATTCTTACGAGGTTCGTTTACAAAAGCCTATAGCTATAGCTGTAGCACTTTTATTATATGGAAACATCTACTGCGTAGGAACCGATTTGGATGCTATGGTTCAGGGAACCAAATCCATGGAATCTGTAATGGATAAGGTGGTTACTTCACTAATTAATGAAGGGGCTTTTGACACAGATAAACAATATGTGTTTGTTGGAAATATGTCTGACAATCCATTATTTTATAAGAACGAGTTATGGGATAGAGCATCTGACTACGCAAAGGGCGGTCAATTCTGGACAGCAAAGGAATGTATGGCAGCTAGCTATGCAGGTACCTTGAATCGTATAGGAATTAAGCTTGATATAGCAAATTTGGAAGCATATGAAAAATACTTAAATGATAAAGACGTAAAAAAGATGCCTTGTTATCCAGAGGAAGGCTCTATAGTAGTTGATGGAGATACGGTTATTGTTAAGATGTCTAACGCGTATGAAGTTGACTGAGAATAATGCAGCGGAGTAATCCGCTGCTATTTTTTTACAATCAGGGTTAGACAACACTAACACGAAGTAGTATTATATAACCGTGATAAATGAATCTCGTAGTTTAATGAGTTCCAAAAAGGAGGACTATATGAAAAAAAGAAGTACATTCTCCTGGGTAATTCAATTTGCAGGGAGAAAACGAAGTTATTACATCGGAAGTGTGCTGCTTGCTATTTTAGGTGTAGCATTATCTTTTATTCCTTATTTAGTAATAGCTAGGATAGTGGGGGAGTTAATATCTGGAAATAAAGATTTTAGCTATTATATGATGCTAGTTTTTATTATGGGATTATGCTGGGTTTTAAGAGTGGTATTTCATTCTATTTCCACGTCTTTATCTCACGTTGCTACATTCAATGTATTAGGCGGGATAAGAACTCAGCTTTGCAGAAAGCTATCTACCATTCCGTTGGGTTCAGTTTTGGATGATAACAGTGGTACATACAAAAATATCATTGTAGAGCGTGTTGATTCCATGGAAACAACTTTGGCTCATATTGTGCCAGAGTTTACAGCAAACATTCTACTGCCAGCAGTCATGTTCATTTACATTATGGTTTTGGACTGGCGTATGGGCCTGGCAAATCTTATATCAGTTGTAATAGGCATTTGCTTTGCAGCTGTCATGATGGCCAAAAGTCAGGGCGAATTCGAGGTTACATTACAGAAAACTAAATATTTAAATGATACAGCTGTTGAATATATCAATGGTATAGAGGTAATCAAGGCCTTTGGAAAGACGGGAAGCTCATATGAAAAATTCGTATTAGCAGCAAAAGAAGGCGCAGATTGTTTCATTAATTGGATGAGAAAATGCATCTGGTTTCAGGCAGGAACATTTTCATTTACGCCAGCTACATTCCTAGGAGTACTTCCAGTGGGATTACTTCTGGTGAGAAATAATAGCTTGACGGCAGAAGAGTTCATTACCTGTGTAATTCTTTCGGCAGGTCTGATTTCACCACTTATGATTGCATTCTCGTATATGGATGACATTATGAAAATGAAAGCTATATTTGGCGAGGTTACAGAAATCATCGAAAGAGATGATATGGTAAGACCAGAAAAGCTTTCTAAGGAGCCAACTGGCTCTGACATCGCTCTTAGAAATGTGAGATTTTCTTATAAGGATAAGGAAATATTACATGGCCTTAATATGGATATCAAACAGGGCGAGGTCAATGCATTTGTTGGTCCTTCAGGCTCTGGAAAGAGTACAATTGCCCGCCTTATTGATTCTTTGTGGGATGTTGATGAAGGCGAGATTACATTTGGCGGAGTAAACATTAAGGAATTACCACTTGATTACTACACAAGTCAAATTGCCTATGTGGCACAGGATAACTATTTGTTTGATATGTCGGTAATGGAAAATATCAGACTTGGTAAAGCAGGTGCAACAGATGAAGAGGTTATTAATGCAGCAAAGGCCTGTGGCTGTCACGAATTTATATTAGGTCTTGAAAATGGCTACTACACTGTAGTAGGTGGCGCAGGTGGACATCTTTCAGGTGGTGAGCGTCAGCGTATTTGTATTGCAAGAGCCATGCTAAAAAATGCGCCAGTGGTAATAATGGATGAGGCTACCGCATATACGGATCCAGAAAATGAAGCGTTGGTACAGGAAAGCGTGGCAAAGCTTGTTTCTGGCAAGACTCTTATTGTAATAGCCCATAGACTTTCTACCATTATGGATGCAGATAAGATTTTTGTGATTAATGATGGAAATATCGAAGCTGAAGGAAATCACGAACAGCTGTTAGCCCAGTGTCCTCTATATAGAAAAATGTGGGATGCTCATTCTATGTCAAAGGATGATGACGGTGTTGATTCGGTCATAGGTTCTGAAAATAGAAGGGAGGCTGCTCATGCTTGAGATGTTAAGAAAATTCTTCAACTTTTGTGATGAGGAAGACAGAAATAAATTTTATAAGGCAGTTGCACTTGGTGTTATTGATGCCATATTTGGTGCTATGAGAATTCCTGCGGCATTTTTTTGCAATAGATGCAATTGTAAATAAGAACATTACCGTAAATACGTTTTTATATGTGATTGGTTTTATGCTCTTTGGCACAGTTGGAAAGATGGTTGTAAACAGATTCTCTCAAATGCTTCAAACAGAGGGTGGCTACAATACCTGCTGTGGTAAGAGAATAGAAATAGGCGAGCATCTAAGATATTTACCTATGGGATATTTTAATGACACCAGCCTTGGCCACATCACATCTGTAACAACAAATACATTGGAGCAGACTGGAGACATTGCAACCAGAGCAATCATTATGGTTCTCCAAGGCTCTATTACAACTGCCATAATTGCCCTTGGAATGTTTATTTTTGATGTACGTATAGGAATGATATCAGTAGGTACTATTTTGATTTTCCTTGTCATCAATCAATATACAAACAAGAGCGTAGCTAAGGTGGCTGGTGAGAAAATTGAGGCAGACAAAGAAATGGTTGGTGTAATTCTGGAGTTTATTCAGGGTATCTCTGAAATCAGAAATTACAACATTCTTTCTATGAATAGTGCAAAGCTTAATAAATCAATAGAAAGAAAAACAAAGGCAGATATTACTGCTGAACTTTCAGCCATTCCAATGGTAGGTGTGCAGATGCTTATCTGTAAATTGGCTGGTGTTGTAATAGCAGGGGCATCAATCTATTTTTATCTTACTGGAACTATGGAGCTTACCTACTGCATAACAATGCTTCTTTGCTCATTTATGGTATTCGAGTCACTGGATTCTGCAGGAATCTATACAGCCCTTTTGAAGGTTATTGGAAAGGGCGTTGATTTGGTTAATGAGATATTGGCTGTTCAGCAGATGGATGTAGATGGAGAGGATATTCAGCCTGAAAATAGAGATATTCACCTGGAGCACGTCAGCTTTGCCTATGAAGATAGAACTATTATTGATGATGTAACTCTTGATATCAAAGAGAAAACTACTACAGCTATAGTTGGCCCATCCGGTGGTGGTAAGACTACTATAACATCTCTAATAGCAAGATTTTGGGATGTAAAATCTGGAAAGGTTACTTTAGGTGGAAGAGATGTAAAGGATTATAGCTTTGATTCATTGATGGCGAATTTCAGCTTTGTTTTTCAGAGGGTATATCTATTTGAGGATACCATCGCAAACAATATCAGATTTGGTCGTCCAGAGGCTTCTATGGAAGATGTGATTGCGGCGGCTAAGAAGGCTTGCTGCCATGATTTTATCATGTCACTTCCTAATGGATATGAGACAGTTGTTGGCGAGGGCGGTGCCACATTATCAGGTGGAGAAAAGCAGCGAATCGCCATTGCAAGAGCCATTATGAAGGATGCGCCAATCATCATTTTAGATGAGGCTACCGCCAATGTGGATCCTGAAAATGAAAAGGATCTTACAGAGGCAATTGAAAACCTGACCAGGGAAAAGACCATCATCATGATTGCCCACAGGTTAAAGACTGTAAGACACGCTGACCAAATTGTAGTAATTGATCAAGGCAGAATTGTGCAGCAGGGTAAGCATGACGAGCTTATGGCTCAGGATGGAATCTACAAGAATTTCGTAAGTGGTCGAAAGAAGGCTGTCAGCTGGAAGATTGCTTAGGTTATTGTTAAAGAATGGAGGATGAGAATAGTATTATGAAAGCAGATTATAAAAATTGGATGCCACAGGGAATGATTAATAGTTTTGCAGCAGCAGCGGTAGTGTGTTGGGTTTTATTTTGGATTATTAATAATTTCAATCTATTAACAATTCAGCCTACAAAAAGCATTGTGAGTGTTGCATTGCTAGTATTATGGATTCTGTTGTTGCTTATGACAGTTTGGATGTTCCTTATGCATAGAGCATTTTCATATGATGGCAAGAGGCAGATGTCTAAGCAAATAATTGAGGGTATTTCAGCTTATGTTAATGTTCCTGATGGTGGAAAATGTCTTGATGTAGGTTGTGGAAGCGGTGCACTTACAATTGCCTGCGCTAAGAAAAATCCTAATGCTGAGTTTGTTGGCATAGACAGATGGGGCAAAGAGTACGCATCCTTTAGTAAAAATCTTTGCGAGAACAATGCCAAGGCTGAGGGAGTATCAAATGTTTCATTTGGTCAGGGAGATGCCACAAAACTATCTTTTGTAGATGAGACTTTTGATGCGGTAACAAGCAATTATGTGTACCATAATATCCCTAGCAAGGATAGACAAGCTATCCTCTTAGAAACTCTAAGAACTCTTAAAAAAGGTGGAACCTTCGCCATACATGACATTATGTCTAAGGGCAAATATGGGGATATGGAAGCCTTTGTAAAGCAGTTAAAGGATATGGGATATGAGGAAGTAAAGCTTATAGATACAACAAATGGAATGTTTATGACCAAGTTTGAATCTATCTGGATGGGATTGTCTGGTTCTGCAATTTTAGTAGGAAGAAAATAAGAAGGTGTGTAAATATGACATTTGAAGAAATGGGAAATATATCAGGAAAGACTTTGATGTTACTTCCAGGGACTTGTTGTGATTGGCAGACGAATTTTGGGACAGTCATTCCAGAGCTTTCGGAAAAATATCATCTTATATGTGTTAATTATGATGGATTTGATGGCACCGATGATATTTTCCCTGACATGATTACGGTGACAGAAAAATAGAAAAATACATAATGGAAAATCATTATGGAAGGATTGATGGTGCAATAGGTTCTTCTCTTGGCTCAAGCTTTGTTGGCCAGCTAGTTATGAGAAAAAAGGTTCATTTAGATCATGCTATTTTTGGTAGCCCTGATCTTGACCAAAGTGGTAAGGTGGCAGCAAAGCTTCAGTCTATGTTAGTAGTTCCTCTTCTTACAAGCTTTACAAAAAGCGAGAAGAAAAGAAATAAGACCAAACAGAAGCTAAAGGATTTCTTTTTGATGAGTGATGAAACTGCAGAAAAATTTATGAATTGTTTTTCAAAGTTCAATCCTGAATCTATCAAAAATGAATATTACACTGACTTACTGACACATTTAGAAAATGATATAAATGTGGAGCATACAAAAGCCCATTTCATCTACGCCAACAAAATGGGAGAGAAATATCTAAAGCGCTATAAGAAATATTTTCATAATCCAGATATTAGGGAGTTTGCTATGCAGCATGAGCAGTGGCTTTTTGGCGAAAAGAACTATTCTAAGCCTGTGCTTGAGGCGATTGATGAATTTATGAATATGGCAGTTTAAGGGAGACAGCATGAGATTCTAATGTAGTAGAATAATGACACAAAAGTAAGGACTAGGCATTTTACCTAGTCCTTACTGAGTGCTTTTATTTATGAACGAATATTTACTGTTTTTGCCACACCGTTTTCAAGCTCTACCTCAAAGAACAAGCCGGAATCTAGTAGACCTTTGAATATTTCTTCAAACTCTTCACGTGTCTTTTCCTCAGGACCAGCTTCACCACCATGTAACAGATATTTTGTGTTTTCATCAACTTTAAATGTGTTTACATCACCAGGAACCATTCCGATTGGGTCCTGAGACATAACGTTCTTGAAGTTTAAAGTACCTTCCAGTGTGAATGTGTCTCCATCTAAATGTGCATCATAAATTATTGCACGTATAACGCCATACTCATCAGGCTCACCGCTGAGCTCCTTATTTGATGCTTCAAGATAACCGCACCATACTGTTGTATTTGTTGCTTCTTCATCTTCTTCGTCTTCTGTCACTTCCTCTGAACTCTCTGTTGTTTCTTCGGAAGCAGTATCATCAACTGACTGCTCCACAGATTCTACAGCTTCAGATGTTTCTGGTGCAGATTCCTCTTTTCCGCAGGCGATTGTAGCTAATCCCATGCAGAAAATCATAGATAATACCATAATTCTTTTTTTCATTTTCTAACTCTCCTTATTTTGGCATAGTTTTATTCCCCCACGACCACTAGAGTAATGTTTTTGTGGTAAAAAAACAACTAAAGAAATCTTAAATTTTTGTGTAACACATTTGTGATTCAGGCTTTTATCCATAGTTTTTATACTTGGTTACATATAAGACAGACTGGAAAACTTGCTTGTAGAGTCATTTTAAAAGTCGTGCTACTATAACAAGGCTGATTTTTAGAAATAGAGGTAATATAAAATTGATTATAGAGTACGACGTTGAGATATTAAAAAATGAAGAAGCCGAGGACAAAGAGTATTTCTTCGAGGCGGAAGCTTCAAGCATTGATGAATTAATTGCATTTAGCAGGACTATCAATATTAATGATCCTGATGAAGCAGGTATTTGTGTTTACAAAGATGATGACACAGGAAAATATATTGTTCCATTTGTTGCAGATGGACCTACATCACCATTAAACTATGGAGAATTTCTCAACATAAAATCAGTGGATGAGAAATACTGGAACATTGAAGAAGGTAGGACATATATAACAAATTTAGGAATGCTTGCGATGATTTCGGTGATAGCTTAATTAAAGCCTCGAAGTCAACAAAGGCTTCGAGGCTTATTAAAATCTGTATTTTAGGACTTATTATATGCTGCTAAAGGATAAAGCTTACAAGATTTAGCTATTTAATAATTTAGAAATTTCATCCACCATATCGTTAATAGTTTTGGCTTGATTAGCAACTTCTTCTGTATTTTTAGCATTGTTTTCAGCCATAGCTCTTATAGAAACGAATTGTTGATTTTCATCTCTAATACTTTCGGCAATATCCTGATTAATGTCTACTGTTTGTTTTATGATATCAGATTGACGCTTGATGGCTTTGTTCATTTCTGAAACCGCAGCAACAGAATCATTAAGCATTACACTCATGTCTGCTACATCGCCAAAGACCTTCTTGAATTGTTCATTTTGTTCTTCAAGCTTTGAGGCGTTTTTCTCAACCTGGCTTGTAATTTCCTTTACATTCATTTGAACTCTATCAATTACTTCGCCAACATCATTTAATGAACTTGATGTACTTTCTGCAAGTTTACCAACTTCTGTTGCCACAACTGCAAAACCTTTTCCAGCTTCACCTGCACGTGCTGCCTCGATTGACGCATTCAAAGCAAGTAAACTGATTGAAGAAGATATTCCCTGAATAAGTTCCAATGTAGCTCCGATTTCTTCAACTGCATTTGACAGACGTTCTGCAATATCTGTTGTGGTGGCCATTGAATCTGAAACATCAGAGTTAATTCCTTGTAAATCATTAAGAGCTTTTTCATTTTCGTTTGATTTAACAAGTAAATTATCTGAGGTATTTTCTACCTTCTCAACATTTTCGATTACAATACTTTCTACATCACTTAGTTCTGAAAGATTTGCCATACTGTCATCAGCTTTGGTACCAAGCATATTACTATTCTCTACTAAATCATCACTTGTGGCTGATAATTCTTCAGCTGAAGCACTTTCATTTGAGGCGATATCAAGTAGTGTAGTACCTGCTGAAACCATCTTTTCAGAAATAGACTTTACAGCATTCATTACACCAACAACCTTCTTGTTGTTTTCTTCAAGTTCATCTTTTTTAGCATTTACAAGGAAATAAGAAACAAAGAAAACAAACAATGTTATGCCGGCCAAAGATATAGTTAATCCAACAATACACATTATTATATCAGTCACATATAATTCGTCTTTTGCAGGAAGAAGTTGTGAGCCTCGAACTATCCATCCACTAATAAGGGATATAATACAAATTCCTCCGGTTGCCAATAACTGTTTTATATCAAGGAAAAATCCGATTAGTGTGAGAAAGAATGCTAAGAATCCCCAGAAATTTCTAGTTGGGCACATATAAACAATATAAGTCCATTGAATAATAAGTACGCCGGAACAAAAAATTTTGCCTAGTCGTAATTTTCCATCTATTAGATAGCCCTCTTCATTAAATGATGTTTTTAGTATAAGCATTCCACAAATTAAAAACAAACATCCATAAGGGCGAAACAGATTACAGCAATCCATTGCATATCTTTGTAAAAGCCCAACAATTTCTCAGTAATGAACATACATGTTGCAAACATACATGCTCCTGTCAGCGCTATAATGCCCCATTTAAATACCGCTGAAAGATATACTTCGAATGCGGATTTCTTACTACTCATGTACTAAAACCTCCTTACATTATTATGTAAAGTAATTTTATCAGCAGATTATGATAAAAGTGTTAAACATTATCCTAAAAACTTGTAGGGTAATTAACAAGAAGACCTCTTGTTGACTAAACAAGAAGCCTTCATTTCAACAGCTGCTAAACATGGTGTTTTACACAGGGATTACACTTTAGCCACCGGTGGCGCTATTTGCGATTATTTGATTGTTCCAGATAAAAATTCCAATAGAGATTCGGCAAACTTTTTATGTCCCTCAATAGAAAAATGAACTCCATCAGAACCCATAGCAATATTCCATTCACTAGCATCGAAGGCGGTGATGTCATATTGTTTTGCTAGTTCTAGGAAGCGCTGGTTCATCTCTATGCAACACTTATGGTAACGCTGCATTTCTGGTTCCATTACTTTGATGTAAGGTGGAGCTATTAGGATGAACTGAGCTTTACAGTTTTCTTTGACATAACTTAGGATACTATCAAGCTTTGTCACGGCTAGCTCTACGTTAGGATTGTAGGTTAGCAATATGTCATTGGTACCAAGCATCATGACAAAGATATCCTCTGCTGAAAGGTCAGTGAGAAGGTTGGTGAAGTAGCCATACTCTATGGATGGGAGCTGGCGACCGTTCATTCCTTCCTCGATGACATCAAAGCGGTCTGCTAGGGCGTTGTGAACAATAGTAGCCCAGCGTTCATCCTCGGCATATCTGCCTCCAAGGAAATCCCTTGGATCATAACCATATGTATTTGAATCTCCAAATAGAATTAGTTTTCTCATAGGGTTAACCTCATTTGATACCAAGTGACATTACCATGCACGGATTCACTTATACCTTCATTTACAAAACCAAACTTTGAATAGTAAGTAATTAGCTTATCTTTACAGGTAAGAACTAGTCCAGATCTACCATGACTTTTAGCATCTGCTATTGCAGCAAGATCATCTATAGTAGCAGTTTTGATTTGCATAGTTCCCCTCTTGTTTCTTAGTTTTATACATAGAGAATATATATTATTTATTGGATTTTCAAGGCTTGTTACTATTCACAGTTAAGGACGGAAAGAAAATAATGCTCACAGCAATGTGGGCTTTATTTTTACTTATGGTAACAGAAAAGTCTGCCCTCCCGGGCAGCCTTTAGTACTCTATTACAACTCTGTAGAAGCAACTTTATCGCCGTTAGCTACATAGTAGATTCTATGCTCTTCAGGCTTAATATAGATGCTGATACCTGTGAGCTCAACACCTTTGTAGTTTGTGTTTTATGATGTGATACTTGTGTGACAGACTACATGTTATTCTTTATTCATCAAATAACAAATAATCCTTTAGTTACTACAGAGGAGGAATCAGATATGAAGAAGGTTTTCGTATTTTCATTAGCACTTTTATCAGTTATCGCATTATCAACTGCACCATCAAAGACAGCCATGGCTGCAATGATGGAAAAGGATATTTCGGCAGATAGAGCTTTGCAAATAGCACTTAATAAAGCAGGATATATTGAAAGTGAAGTTGGATATTCTCATGTAGAGGATGACACAGAAGATGGTGTCAGAGTATATGAGGTTAAGTTAGTAGTTGGTCATGTTGAATATACATATGAAATCGATATGACAACAGGCCAGATTTTGGATTCGGAAGTAGACTTATAATTTTCTTTTCATTTAAGTTATTCTCCTTCTTAGAGCTACATCATATGGTGTAGCTCTATTTTTATGTTTAAAAACATGGCATATTGCCTATCACTAGGCTTCCTTTCGATATTCCATAGGTGTCTTTCCAGTCTGCTTTTTGAAAGCAGTTTGAAACCAGCTTTGTGATGAAAATGATAATATTTCTGAAATTGATGATAGTGATAGATCTGTGAAGCGAAGTAGAGCCTCTGCCTCGTGTATTTTTCTTTAACAATAAAACTCTTTAGTGTCATGCCTGTTTCGGATTTAAATTTTCTGGATAAATGTTCTTCTGATAAATTCACTAATTCAGCAAGTTTCTTGACAGTTATCTGTTCTCTAAAATGATTTTGAACATATATTATTACAGTTCGAATATCACGACTTGTGTTGCCAGGTATATTAACATCTCTGACCAACCTTGCATAGGCAGCGGGAATGAACATTCTTGCTGATAATTGAATTAGGGACTCAACATCAGGCGAGGACTCTATCTGGTCACTAAAAGCCCTTCCTAAAGAGTCAGTAGAACGTAATGGCACGCCTGCAGATAGAGCTGCACGTTGGCTGAGAGAGTTCAAAACAATGAGTGAATTTTTAGCATATCGTAGATTTAATCTATTCATCGATTCCATAAATTGCTCTGGAATAACAAGATTCTCAAGATTTTCAACCATGCCATGAGAAATATAAAATAGAATTCTGTCCTGAATATCTGTGTCAGTGTAGTCATGATCGTCAAAAGTAATCTCTGTTGTAATTGCATTAGTAACTTTCTCTAGCGCATTTATCTGAGTTAAGTTCGTTGAGTATTCGCTAATTGTTTTAATATCGTGTATTTCCACACCCAATAGGGATTCTATTAGAGATAAGGTAGCTTTAAATTGATGTAGGTCAGTCAATTTCATCGAAGCAAGTGTACTCGATATTGCTAAAGCAATCTCTTTTGAATAGCTGGAGCTTATCTGACCCGTAAAATGTTTCAGGGAAACAGAATTCATCTCGACAGTAGTGGCAGGCCCCAAGACGATTATCTGCTTATTTGAAAGATCTGGGATAAATCCCAATAGAAGCAGGGAATCTGAGACAAGACAACAAACTTGATTTGTAAAAGAACTAAAGTGTGTCCATTCAGGAATATCAGATAGTTTAAAAGCGCCATTAAAATTCTTATCAGGGATAAGTTTCTTACATGTCCCATCTAAATCAAATACTGAGATTGGAACTCCATATATTTGATAAATCAATTCTAATTGTGATAATAGCATTTCATATCAGCCTCCCATTGTAACTTTTTCATAAATTTGCGCAGTAGGAAATTGTGCAAAAAGGGAAAAATATAGCAAACATCATAAAACTATAATACACATCAAATTAATAAAATACAATATCTGTTCATCCCAATATAATGTGTTCACAACTTAACATTTAACTAAGGAGGAAGAAGGAATATGTTTGAGAAGAGTTTTTTATTGGGGGCTGCCACAGCTGCACATCAGGTAGAAGGAAACAATATTTACAGTGATTATTGGGTTCAGGAGAATTTGGAGCACAGTATGTTTGATGAACCTTCTGGTTTGGCAGTAGATCATTATCATCATTTTGAAGAGGATATAAAGCTATTAAAGGATGCTGGACTGAATGCATATCGATTTTCAGTTGAGTGGGCAAGAATACAGCCAGAGGAGGGCAAATGGGATTCTGCAGAAGTAGAGCATTACAAGGATGTCATTAAGTGCTGTGTAGAAAATGGAGTGGAACCGGTTATCACTCTAATGCACTTTACATCTCCTAAGTGGTTAATTCGTAAAGGCGGATGGGAGAATCCTGAGGTCATTGATGATTTTGCTGCATACTGCGGACGAATTGTTTCAGAATTGGGAGAAGGAATTCATTATGTTTGCACCATCAATGAAGCCAATATGCGTTATCAATTGGCTGGACTGATGAAAAGCATGATGGCTCGCATGAGTGCAAGTCGTTCTCTAGAAGAAAAACAGGCAGAAGAAGATTCGAAGGTTCAGGTTGGTATCAATTTGGATCAGAATCGTATGATGCAAGCTGCAATGGAAAGTGCACAGGCATTTGGATTTAAAGACCCAAGAGATGTTTCTGTATTTGTATCACAGTGCTCAGATGAAGGAGACCGAATTGTAATGAAAGCACACATGGCTGCGGTAAAAGCAATTCGAGAAGTTAGGCCTGATTTAAAGGTTGGAATTACATTATCATTGCATGACTTACAATCACTTGAAGAATCAAATAGTGCAGAATCAACTAAAGCAGTTGAAAGAGTATGGGATGAAGAATTACTTCATTATCTTCCAGCTATTGAAGGCGATGATTTCCTCGGTGTTCAATGTTATACGAGAAAATGCTTCGATGAGCAGGGGGAGGAACGTTTACCTGATGGAGTTAAAACAACCCAGATGGGATATGAAAACTATCCTAAAGCAATTGGAAATGTAGTTCGAAAGGTGGCAAAGTCCTTCAAAGGAGATTTAATTGTTACGGAAAATGGAATTGCAACATCAGAAGATAACGAGAGAGTAGAGTACATAAAAACTGCTACTGATGAGATTAAATCATGTATAGATGATGGATTACCAGTTAAAGGGTATTTTTATTGGTCATTACTAGACAATTTCGAATGGCAAAAGGGATTCAAGATGACCTTTGGACTTATTGGCGTTGATCGAAATGATATGAGCCGACATCCAAAGGAAAGCCTGAGATTTCTTGGAAGTCTACGCTAGATACAAAATGATAGTAAAAAGGAGCAAAAATGGAAAATCAGATTAATTACAGAAAAGCAAAGAACTGGCAAATTGCCTTATCACAAATGAATTCTGCAAACGCAATGTGTTTTTATATCTTAATGACTTACGTCAGTTATGTTGGAAATGCTGGGTATGGTATTGCAACTGCGATAATGGGCACTATTCTTACATTCAGTAGAATACTTGAGGGTGTTCTAAATCCTGTAATTGCAGTATTCGTGGATAAATTTAACACCAGATTTGGAAAGATTCGTATATTCCTTTTTGGCGGATGGCTGATTCAGTCTGCAGCGGTTTTATTGTTATTTATTTGGGGAAGTGGTAAAGGACATGGAATTATACTTTTCGTAGTAATGTATGTCATTTATTTATTTGGATACGCCATGAATAATGTTGCAGGCCAAATAATGGGTCCGGTAATGACAAATGATCCTGAGCAAAGACCAATGGTAGGGGTATGGGCAACTGTTTATAGTTACTTTGCGCCAATGATTATGACAATTTTAATCACAATGGTAATTCTTCCAAAGTATCAAAATACATATTCTGTTGAAATGCTTAGCACTTCGTGCATTGTAACAGTGACAATCTCTCTTGTGTTCATTATTCTGGCTTGCATAGGTGTATCTGAGACTGACTGTCCAGAAAATTTTGAAGATGTGGCTGCGACCAATAATGAAAAGGTTTCTTTTAAAGATATGGTTTCGCTTTTAGGCAAGAATAAAGCAATGCAAACCTACGTGATTTCAGCCTCTGCTGTAAAACTTGCAAATCAGGTTGGTAGTCAATCTATTGTATCAACAATGATGTTTGGAATACTGATCGGAAATATGCAGCTTTCCACATTAATCAGTGTAATTGCGATGCTTCCTTCAATCGTGTTCGCCATTATTGGAGGAAAGTATGCAGGTAAGCATGGAAGTAGAAAAGCTATTTCACTATGGTCATTTGTAAGTCTCATTGCAACAGTACTTATGGCTGTATTTTTACTGACAATTAATACGAGAACGATTACAGTTGCAGTACTTCCAACTATTGTATATTTCGTTTTAACTCTTGCTGTTAATGGAACAAAAATGGGTGTCACAGCAGCTACAACATCAATGAGTGCGGATGTAGTCGATTATGAGAAAGACCGTTCTGGAAAGTTTATTCCTGCTGTTGTTACAGCTACCTATTCTATGATGGACCGACTTGTATCGTCGTTAGCAACAGTGATTACCATGGGCTGTGTTGCTCTTATTGGTTATGAGACAACTATGCCACAGCCAAATGATCCTATGACTAATGGTATTAAGTATCTGACAGTGTTATTGCTTTATGGATTTCCAATAATAGGATGGATTATCTCAATTATATGCATGAAAATAAGCCCTCTTTCAAAGGAAAAGATGGCTGAGATTCAGGCAAAAGGCCAGAAGAAACAATAGAGAGTGAGGTAGTAGAGGGTGATTCGAGGAATACAACAGTTTCAGCTTCGAACAGTGATAGGCAATCAAAAAAAGGCACAAGACACATTGGGTAGATTGAGAGCGTCTGGCTATCAGGGGATTGAATTATGTTCATACATGATTCACCCCATGCCATTTATCATAAGAGCCTTGACTCGTCTGGCAGGGATGCCTATGGGAAAAAGTGGCAAGCTGAACTGGAAAGAATTGATAGATGAGTCAGGTCTTAAAGTTATTAGCTTACACTCTGACTTGGGTAGTGTATTGAAAAGAACAGAGGAAGTGGCAAAAGAGGCTCATCTTTACGGAACAAAATATGTGGTTATTACAGGCATGCATCACTTTGATTATACCGATGAGAAGGCAGTTTATGACCTGGCAAATAATTTGAATGAAGCAGGAAAATTGCTAAAGAACGAAGGACTAAGTCTTTTATATCACAACCACAATTGCGAGTTCAGAAGATTAAAAAGTGGAAAGATGGCCTATGAAGTTTTGATTGAAGAGACCAATCCGGAATATGTGAATTTTGAATTTGATTCATATTGGGCTGCTGATATTGGAGTGAATCCTGAATACTGGATGGGTAAACTTGGGCAGCGAATGAAACTTTGGCATATCAATGATAGAGGCTCAAAACAGACGGGACCACTTTCATCAATCTTAAAAACCGATAGTTGTGAGCTTGGAAAGGGAAGTATGGATTTACAAGGATTGCTTGAAATTGCAAAAGAGAATGAAGTAGAAGCGGTTGTTCTTGAAAGCCATAGAAATTGGGAACAGAAGTCACCAATAATTTCTGCTGAAATTAGTTCTCAGTTTCTAAAAGAGTATGTGAATTAAAACACCCAATGAGCGAGAGGTAACAGGAATAGATGAAAGCAATAAATTGTAAAACCGAGTACCGGAATAACCCTATAGGAATAGATGCACAGGATTTATATGTTTCATGGCAGTGTCAGGAAGGTATTATGCAGAGCGCATACCAAATAGTTGTAAAAAAGGGTAGTGAGATAATACTTGATACTGGCAAGTTAGAATCAAAGAAAATGCATGCTATTATTGCACCAGAGCATAGGTCAAGAGATAACATGTCATGGACTATCCGTTTATGGGATCAGGACGATTGCTCAGGCGAATGGGCAGATGGAGGCACCTTTGAATATGGCCTGCTTAACAGTGATGACTGGTATGCTAAATGGATTGAGCCAAGTGAGGAAATTGGGTATCAATTTGATATAGGTACTCCAGATTATATGAACTCTACGGCTTTAAAAGCATGGAACGAGAAAAAGCATAAAAAAATGAAGTGTTTCTTCCTCATAAGCCAGCATCAGTTTTTAGAAAGAAATTCTGCCTGGATTCAATGGAGAAAATAGAGACTGCAAGAGTATATGCCAGTGCTTGTGGACTCTATGAAATATACATAAATGGGCAAAAAATAACTGATTATGTGCTTACACCAGGAACAGCCAATTATAAATTCGAAATACCATATCAAACATATGACGTTTCAAACTATGTTAAGACTGGAGAAAATGAAATACATATTATCTTAGGTGATGGTTGGTATCGTAGTACATCAGGTGTAGATGGTGACAGAAATTTATTTGGCGAAAAAACGGCAGTAATATGCCAGCTAGAGATTAACGGGAAAGCCATTGTGTCAACTGATAACACATGGCAAGCATCACAAAATGGCCCTCTTAGACAGAATGATATGCAACATGGCGAGGTATATGATGCCAGAATGGAGGACTTGTCAGATGATGAGATGGCTTGGCATGAAGTGAAGGAAGTACCTATTGGGTATGAGCTTTTGAAAGCAATGGATACTGTGCCTATACTAAGAATGGAGAGGTTTGATGCAACAATCATTAAAACTCCAAAAGGAGATACAGTTCTTGATTTTGGTCAAAACCTAGCGGGACAGATTGAGCTTATAATTCCAAATGGAGCGGCAGGAGAAAAATACGCCTGATTCATGGTGAGACATTAGACCAAAATGGAGAGTTTACACAGGAAAACTTTCAAGATAGAAAACGTCATAAAGAAGGTGGAACCTACCAGACTATTGATTATACAATGAAAGCTGGGTATAACCATTATCATGCAAACTTTACCATCATGGGATTTCGTTATGTAAAAATAGAGACAAATGCTGATTTATCAAAAGCAGTATTCTATGCCCATGCGGTGTATTCTCAGATGATGGATACTCTTTCATTGACTACATCAAATACAGCGCTAAATCAGTTGGTAAAAAATGCAATGTGGAGTCAGAAAGGAAACTTTTGTGATATTCCAACAGACTGCCCAACAAGAGAACGTGCTGGTTGGACTGGCGATGCTGGTATATTTGCATATACAGGACTGCGTTTGATGGAATCAGTTCCTGTATTTAAAAAATGGTTAAGACAGTGTAGGTATACACAGCTTTCTGATGGAAGAGTAATGAACATTGCACCTCCTAACAATAAACCTGGATTTTTTGCCAAGCTATTGGCTGGATCCGTTGCGTGGGGAGACGCTATTATAATTGTGCCTTGGGAAATATATCAATTGACCGGGGATAAGCGTGTTCTCAGTGAAAACTATAGCATGATGTGCAACTGGTATTCATTCTTGAAGAAAGAGGCGCGTAAGAAAAAGCTTTTTAACAAGTCTCATTCGAAAAAGAATAGAAATTATGTAATCGAAAAGGGGATGAATTATGGCGAGTGGTGTGAGCCAGGCCGAAGCGCGGCTGAAAGCATGAAGGATGGTAACTATGATGTTGCTAATGCCTATTTTGCATATTCCGGAATGCTTATGTCAAAGATTGCCAAAATTTTAGATAGACCTGAAGCTGAAGTCAATGAGTTAATTCGCGTGTCTGAGAAAGCCAGACAAGGCTATATTGAAGTTTATACAGAAAATGGATTGATTACTACAGAACGCCAATGTCAATTAGTACGACCACTGGCTTTTGGGCTTTTACACGAAGAGGCCGACAAGCTTGCGGCAAAACAGTTAGCTGTGATGGTAAAAAGAGAAAATGGAAAGCTAAATACAGGATTTCTAACCACACCTGAAATATGCAGGCAGCTGGCGAAAAGAGGATATATAAAAGAGGCATATCAATTGCTATTGAATCCACAAATGCCAGGATGGTTATATGAGGTAAATCAAGGTGCCACAACCCTTTGGGAAAACTGGGATGGAATTCAGCCGGGAAAGGAACCAAAAGCATCTCTTAATCACTATTCTTATGGAGCTGTTGTAGGCTGGATTATGGATGGTGTATGCGGAATACACTATTGTGATGGTGAGCTGATAATACAACCTGAAATATATATAGGTGATGATGCAAATGGACTTACTTCTGCAAAAGCAACGTATGATTCACCAGCAGGAAAAATAGAAATGGGATGGGATTATATTAACGAAAAAGTTCATATTCATCTATTTATTCCTGTAGGACTTGAAGCAAAATTAATCCTTCCAAATGGAACGCAGCAACGGGTTTTAGCCGGTGAGTATAACTATATGTGCTGACAAAATATGAATTCATTGTCTATGAGTCGAGGATTGCCCTGGCTGTAACCGGCAAGTGCAGTGATGGCATTACTGTCAATGATTGTGGAAGCGCCACCTGCACGGTTTAGCTTATGGTAAATATACTGAGCTTCATCAATGGCTAAGATGACAGGTTTTCATTTGGAGACTCCTTTTTTGTTAGTTAAAAAATGGGATATAAGCTGTTATTACAGCGAGAACTGCGGCAGGTAGCATATTTGCTACACGAATCTTTTTGCCCCAAACAAGATTTAAGCCTACACAGAATATCAGTATTGATCCTATTAATGAAAGATAGTCCATGAGAAAAGGCTGCCATCGGCAGCCTATAATACAATATTACAACTCT
>FP929036.1:3121988-3131029 GCA_000209815.1 Butyrivibrio fibrisolvens 16/4 | reverse complement strand
ATGAAGCAGCAAAAGAAACCCCGGATATAAAAATGGGATAACAAGAATTAGCAATATAATATTTATAGATATAATTTTTCTCTTAGGACTATGCTTCATAGGTTGATTCCATCCATGGACATAATTGTATATGATGATAATACAACAAAATTGAGGATAATTTATGACCTGCTAAAAACTAGGCTTTGAATCAGGAGTTGAGATATTGGAGATAGGCTGCGGGGGAGGGCGAGGATAAGACTTGGGATTTTAATTTCGATGAAGCCAAGACCATAGAAAAGAACAATATATATTTACAAATAATTTGATTGTCTATATAATGAAGACAAGAAAAAGTGCTAACCGATTGACGGTTAGTCTATTCCGTAAAAAAGCTTAGTGATCGCTTAGTCCGGCCAGACTGTAAGCGGTCACTTTTTTGTTGCACTATCTCGGCCAACTTTGTAGCCGATTCCAAATGCTGTAAATAATATTTCAGAGCATGCTACAGTACTTTCAGCAATGGGCATCTTCTTCCCATTCTTACTTTCAGCTATCTTAAAGAGTGCGCAGGGATCTTCTACAGTAGCATCACCTGTTATGGGTATTGCAGCTATAATTGAAATAGCTATTCTTAGCCTATTTATACATTAATAATGTGATCGAGGAAGTTTTATGAATCAGAAATTAAGGAATGATATTGATTATATTGTTGAAAACACAATAAAAGAAGTTCTGCCTGATGAGGCGGTTACTAGAGCTCTTAACAATTTTTCTTATGGGAAAGGTAAAGTGATTCTAGTAGCCGCTGGAAAGGCGGCTTGGCAAATGGCCGCAGCAGCAAAAAAGGTTCTTAAAAGATTAGATGGCGGCATTGTAATAACAAAATATGATCATGTGAAAAGCAACATTGAGGGGATACAATGCTTTGAAGCAGGACATCCAGTACCTGATCAAAATAGCTTTGATGCGACAAAAAAGCTATTGAATTAGTGGAAGGCTTATCAGAAGATGACACAGTTATCTTTTTGCTTTCCGGTGGTGGAAGTGCTCTGTTTGAATTGCCATTAATTTCTGGTGAAGAACTACAAGACATTACAAAACAGTTACTTGCTAGTGGTGCAGATATAGTAGAGATAAACACTATTCGAAAGCGTCTTAGTAAAGTAAAGGGCGGCAGATTTGCTCTAGCCTGTGCTCCAGCCAAGGTATTTAGCATTGTGCTTAGTGATATAGTTGGAGATCCACTTGATATGATAGCTAGTGGCCCGGCATATCCTGATTTTTCTACATGTGATGAAGCAAAAGAAATAGTTCGTAAATACAATATTAAGCTTTCTAAGGAAGCTGAAGAACTATTAAATAAAGAAACTCCTAAAGAATTAAATAATGTAGAAACTCACATAACTGGGTCAGTGAGAGAGCTTTGTAGAGCTGCTGCTAGCAACAGTGGAAAGTTAGGTTACAAGCCTATTATTCTGACTGATGAGTTATGCTGCGAGGCGAGAGAAGCAGGAAGTTTTCTTGCTAGCATCGCAAAGACAAAAGCAAAGGATAATGAAAGGCTTGCCATTATTGCTGGTGGAGAGACAGTAGTTCATCTTACTGGTACAGGTAAAGGTGGAAGAAATCAGGAACTTGCACTCAGTGCTGCTCTAGGAATAGCTGGAAACAGAGGCATTGCAGTAGCATCAGTTGGTAGTGATGGAACGGATGGCCCAACAGATGCCGCTGGAGGCTATGTTGATAACGAGACTCATCAAGAATTAATAGCTAAAGGAATCAACATACATGATGTTTTAAAAGATAATGATGCATACAATGCATTAAAAGCAGTTGATGGTCTGATAATAACTGGTGCAACAGGAACGAACGTAAATGATGTTGCTATAGCACTGATTGATATCTGATGAATATTATATGATCACAGTGCATTATCTAGGTTTTACGAAAATTAAATATTGTCCAATAAAATAGATAAAACAATTAGACTGGCTTCGGCTGGTCTTTTTGTGTTATGAAAAAGTTTTACTGACATTTTAAAAAATTAGCCCGTATAATGAATTATGATTCAAATGAAGGAGGAAACCATTTATGAAATTTGCTATGTTATGTTGGACCTTTGGGTTCTTTGGGGAATTTCTATATCTGTTATAGGAGTTGTATTAACAAAGCAAAAAAGGAGATTTATAGATGGAATTTAAGACAGTTATAGAATCAAGAGAGTCTGTTCGTAAGTACAGTAATCAGAAACCAAATGAAGAACAGGTTAAATATATTTTAGAAGCGGGACGTATGGCGCCAACTGCTTTCAATAAACAGCCACAACGCATATATATATTAAAAAGTGAAGAAGCACTTCAAAAAATGGATAGTGTTCATCCTTGCCGTTATGGAGCACCTATGGTTATATTGGTATGTGCTGACAAGGATGCTGCTAGTAATTTTCAGGGTGGAAACAGTTATTTAATGGATGGAACAATTGTTGCAACACATATGATGCTTGCTGCTACTGATATTGGATTAGATACTTGTTGGGCTGGAGTCAATGATGTTGAGCAAACACAAAAAGTCTTTAATTTGCAGGAAAATATCTATCCTATCTGTTTTTTGGATTTAGGATATCGCTCGGATGATTTTAAAAGTCTTTTAGGCAAAAAGAAAAGAAATTCCTTAGATTCAATGATTAATATATTATAGGCACGGAATAATACGTAATCAATTCAATTATATAACTTTGTCCAATAACTTACCCTTCTGTGATATACTAAGCTTAGTTTAGTTCGTATATACGGAGGGGTTATTTTTATGCCAAAGAAGGATGGAGCATTCTACAAGGTGAGTCCTTGGTTTCTTGCAATGGAAGAAGAGAACTACTACTTAGTTGCCTATGATAGTGAGGCCGGAAAGATTAAGCATTACAGAGTAGATAAGATGCTTAAGATTGGCATAACAGAGGATCTTCGCGAATGCAAAGAGCTATTTAAGAACTTTGATATGGGCGAGTATGTTGTAGAAACTTCTCTATGTTCCATGGAGATAAGAGAAGGGTGCATATCGAATTTCCTGATGATAAGGTAAGTATCTTCATTGATAGATTCGGAAAAGATGTAACTATAAGACCTGCAGAGAATGGCAGAAGCTTTGTTGCGGTTGATGTAGCTGTTTCTCAGCAGTTCTTTGGTTGGGTGTTTGGACTTGGAGCTGATGTGAAGATTACAAGTCCTGAAGATGTGGTTGCCGATTATAAGAATCAGATAGAAAAACAATTAAAAGAATATTAGTACATAGAATAGTCTTTATAATGCTAAGATGGTTTTTTTCTACTAAATTGTATATTTAATCATGAGTTTAATACTTTATAGTAATGTGATTTAGCAGAATGATTGTGATAAAATGAGAGAGTAGGGTTTTTATTGGGAAAAGAAATTGTTTGACGCTGAATTAATGGGGGATAGTAGGGATTTAAACAAGCCTACTAGTCAATAATATCATGTCTCGCATCATCGATACCTGATGATATTTATATCGGTACAGGTGATACATTATATAATTCTATCTATCTATATGAGGTAAAGGAATCACTCATGAAGAACCAACAAATAAGCATGAGAAAGAGATCTTTAATCTAGTAACAGAGATGTAGTTTATCATGTACCTAGAAATTAATAGAGAATTTAAATGTGGTCATCAAGTGACCTTTATTTATAGTATCTTTGTATAATTAATTCAAAAAATGAAAGTGTCGTTTGTCAGTTAAAGTGGTTGTCTGTCAAAAATAATCATTCAAAGAATAAAAAGGATACAATTTATTTAATCAGATTCAATCATTTGCATTTTATGATAGAACATAATTTATTTAGGGGGCCTTTATGTTACAACCTGGTGATATTTTAAACGGTGAATATCAAATAATTGAAGAAATTGGCGAAGGTGGAGGAGGTATAGTTTATAAGGCAAAACACCTTAAACTCAATATCTTTGTTGTAGTTAAGCAAGTAAAAGAAAATGTAAAAGATAAAATTTATCGTCGACAAGAAGCTGATATATTAATAAAACTTAAAAATGAATATTTGCCAAGAATCTATAATTTTTTGGAGATTGATTCTGAAATTTACACAGTTATGGATTATATCGAGGGTGATACCTTAGATAAAGTTATAGAGACCAGAAAAAACATAAGCCAAGTAGATATTATAAAATGGGGGAGACAATTGTCCAATGCTTTGGAGTTTCTTCATAAACAGACTCCGCCAATAATACATTCAGATATTAAGCCTTCTAATATAATTATTACACCAGATGGAAATGCTACGTTAATAGATTTTAATATTTCTGTGCTTTTTGATGATTCGGAGAAATATTCGGTCGGTATTTCATTAGGATATGCACCACCTGAACAGTGTCAAGATATTGAAACATATAAAAAAGCCTATAGACATCAAACAAAATTAGATATTGATATTGACCCAGATTCGATTGTGGGGCAGTTCTTTTCAACTACTAAGTCAAATTTAGCACAAGGTATTAATAAGAAGCCTAAGACTAATACTTTAATCATTAAAAATGAAACTAACAATGATGATATACCTCATACAGTTTATTTATTTAATAATAAAGAGGCAGGTAAAAAAGATTTTGGCAAGCATGGAACAGTCCTTTTACATAATGAAGAGCTAAGTGAAATTAAAGATGGTGGTACAGAAATAGTTGATAACGGAACACTTATCATAAAAAACTATGTCTATAGATACTAGGTCAGATGTTTATAGTCTAGGATGTGTTTTATATCATCTCGTTACAGGAGAGGCACCTGATTTAAACTATAATCTTATTAAACCTCTCAGAAATCGAAATGTGAACATTAGTGAAGGTCTTAAACTCATAATTGATAAAATGATGGAAATATATCCATCTAATAGGTATCAAAATGGGCGTGAACTGCACGAGGCATTTACTAATATTATAAAACTTGACGAAAGATATATTCTGCTCAAGAAAAAGAAAGAGTAACACTATGCTCCTCAATTTTATTTGCAATAATTGGGGCAATACTTGTTGGTGTTGGTATTAATAGAATACAGGTGGAGAATGATGCATTTTATGAAAAGCAAATTTTATTAGCCGACGAGTATATATCAAATTTTGATTATATAAAAGCAAGCGAAATAATTACGACATTAGAACAAAATGATGCTCATAAGCTTAAAGCTTATGAGCGCGAAGTTTACTACTTGTATCTCGAAGGTAGATATGAAGAAGCGCAAAAAAGAATAGAGGAAATTTTTGCTCAGCAATTAGTAGTTGAGAATAGTTACAATTCAGCAGAAATAATAGGTGATATTTATGCAATTATGGGTAATTGCTCTTATGAGTTAGAGGATTATCCAAATGCCAGAAAATATCTGGAAGAGGCCCTAACATGGAATAGTGGTAATCCATCATACTATAGAGATTACGCTGTTTCTTTAGCAAAGTCTGGGATGCTCGTGGAAGCGGAAAGTCAACTGCAAAAGGCAAAAGAGTATGGCATGGATGAAATATCCATGGATTATGTTAAGGCTGAAATAGAAAGTGTCAAAGGCAACTTAGAAGGTGCCATTAGTTTGCTAGAACCAATTATAAATAATAAATCAAATGTTGAAATTTATAATCGTGCATTGTTACTAGCTGCGAATAATTATGTGGCGCTAGGAAATTATGAGCAAGCTTTATATATCTATAAAGAAATATACGATTCAGGGGTAAATACTTATCAAGTTGGGGAAAATATAGCCTACTTATACACAAAAATAGGAGATTATAATAGTGCAGAAGACTTATTATTGGATTTAAAAATCGTTTTCCTAATAATTATCGGGTATATAAAAGGCTTACTATTTTAGAAGTTGAAAAGCAAGAGCAAAAACAAAATGCCGAACGTAATTATACTGTAATGAAGGAATATTATGACAAAGCATTTGAATTGTTTTCTAAAGCAAACGTTGAAGATTCTGAGATGAACATACTAAAAGCTCAAATGCAAAACGTAATTGATGGAGGATGGTTGTAGTGGGTAAATATATTGTTATAGTAGGTGTCATTTCTATTTTTATAGCAATTTTGTTATTTATATTTTTCCTAATTCTCTCTGGGAGCACTTCAAAACGACTAAGGAATAAACTTGACAAAGAATACATGGGATATAAGTAGGAAGCATTTTATTGAAAGAGGTAAGAATTATGAGAAATCATATGAGAAAACTTTTTAAGCAAGCCATTTGTTTACTTGCAATTATGTGCTTAGTAGCGTGTGGCAAGAGTCAGTTGAATGAACAACTTGAGTTGGGGCAAAAGTATCTTGAAGAATTGGATTACGAAGATGCGCTCTCAGCATTTCTAAGTGCTATAGAAATAGATAATAAAAATGTTGAAGCATATATTGGAGCAGCAGATTCTTATATTGGATTAGAAGATTATGAAAATGCTGTTTCTATTCTCGAGAAAGGTTATAAAGAAACATCAGATAAAACTATTGCAAGGAAGCTTGATGAAGTAAAGGCTAGTATTGAGAAGCAATCAACACTAATCAATTCTGATAATGCAGAAACAGTAGGAGACGATATTTCGGAAGACATTGAAAATCAGCAAGAAGAAAATGAAGAAGTATCCATCAGTTCTGCGTACAATGCGTTTGCGGATTATTTGGTTAATGAATCAAATTTAGATTGTGAATACCTTCCTTGCTATTTTGATGAAGACGAAATACCCGACATATTGTATATGAAGCCAGACGATTTCTTTGGAGAAATACATGTATTAAAAATCGTAAATAATGAGGTGGTTGATATAGGTGCTATAAATGGAGGAAATATAATAGAATATCTTCCTGAAAGAGGAATTATTCGTAATCAAATTATGGCTACTATGGATACTTACCAAGATGAGTATTATCACATTGATAATAATGGAAAATTATCTTTAATGGCTTCTTCATGGAAATATTATGAACATGGGATACATTTAGATGAAACACCCGATGAAGAATATTATTATTTGGGTTCAAACGAAGATAATGAAGTAACAAAAGAAGAATTCTCTACTTATGTAAATAGTTTTGATAACGATTTAGATAATCCATATATTACAGTTCAAGATTTAACATCACAATTTGCTGTTGATTTTTTCAAACCAGTAACAGCTGAATCTATGGAAGAATTACGAGAAAGAGACTGGTAAATTACATATCAATGTTTGATATTTGAGTCCTAATGAAAAGGAGAGTCTTCTATGCCACATAGATATTTTAAAATTTTCTCTATCACTATAGCACTATTTCTCATAAGTAGTTATATAAGTGCAGCAAATAGTATAAGTTGTGTTCAATATTATGATTCCACCAATACGCCTTTATTTTATGTAACGGGAATTGAAGGGAATGTTTCAGGAGTAACAGCTCTTGTTGGATCTAATGAATGTAAAGACGTAACAAATGGTTCATTGTCTGAACTTAATATTCCCATTGAAACATTAATTTTAGTAGATAATTCTCTATCTATACCAGAGAGCGAGCGCGACAAGATTGCTAATATTATCCATTTACTTTCACGTGATAGTTTCTCACAAAATAAATACATGCTTGCAACTTTTGGTGAGCAAATTGAACAATTAACTAGTTACAATTCAACAAGAGAAGAATTGTATACTTCAATAGATGACTTAACATATGAAAATAGAGATACATACATTAAGGATGTTTTATATGAAGTTTTAACGGAAGATTGGTTTGAAAATGATGAGAATTACAGAAGAATAGTTATTATTTCGGATGGAGTTGATGATAATTCACTAGGGGTGACTTCAAGTGAGGTGCTAGCTGCAATAGAGAAAAGTCATATTCCTATAACAGCAGTCGGAGTCCAAAATTTAAAGGCAAGTAATGATGCAGAACTTGAGGAATTGTTTTCATATTCAAGACGTTCGTTAGGGAATAGTTTTCTTCTTAATAACACTGTTGATGGAGAAGAAGTAGTTACTACTTTGCAAGAGGATGAATCAATACAGAGATTTACAGCTACAATTCCAAATACATTACTGGACGGAGAAGAACGATCTGTTCAGTTTACATTTTTTGTAAATGATGAAAGTCAAACAGTAAACATTGATGGTGTCAAGTGCATACAGCAAGCAACAGCACCTACGGATGAATTGACACAGGGAAATAATTCGCAAGTTACAACAAATTTGGTAGCAAAACCTCAACATAAATACTTATTTAAAATTGGTACATTTGGAGTAACAGTATTAGGTTTAATTGTATTTATTTTACTTCTTTTTGTTGTTGGGGTCGTGGTTGCCTTGCTTATGTATAAGAAAAAACACATCCTATAGAAGAAGTTGATATTCCAGTTCCAGATTTTAAGCCAAATGAAGAGAATCTAAACGCTAAAGAAAAAGTCGAAAAGTATCTTCTAATGGGACAGTATATCTTTTTGATGGCTTTGATGAAGAATCTGAAAAAACAAATGAGATTGTAGTAAATAAAGTTATTCTTAAGGAAGATTGGTATGTGGTCTTAACGGACGTAAATGATAGTTCAAAAACATTTAAACGTAGTATTGATGAAAATGAGACCATAATAATAGGACGTGTTATAGATAAAGCAGATTGGGTTATTGATTATGATCAGGCAATCTCTAGTTCTCAATGTAAAATACAGTTGATATCGGGTAAGCTGTATATAACTGACGACAATTCAAGTAATGGAACATATATTGATAATATTAGGATTAATAATAAAACAGAAATCAAACCAGGACAATTATTGAAGCTTGGTCGACCAGTTTTTAAAGTTTATTTAATTAAGGAATAAATTATGTTTAAAAGAAAAAAATAGCTGAACAGCAAGCTAGGGACAAATTAAGAAATGAAGCATTTGAACAATCGCTATTAAATCCTAAAGCAGAAAAATCTAAATATGCTGAAACGCCTATTGAAGTGAATTATTCCACTAATAATATAAAGACACCAATAGAATATACTGGGAAATTGATGTTAGAAATAGAAGAAGTGTCAGATTTTGCT
>FP929036.1:2946649-3121981 GCA_000209815.1 Butyrivibrio fibrisolvens 16/4 | reverse complement strand
TATGTGGTAAATCCAGAAAATCATATTTACATAGGCAGTAAAGAAGGAATGAATGACATTTTGATAGTTTCTCCAGATGTTGATGCTATTCAATGCGAAATACTTATGTACCAAAATGATGTATACATACGAAACGTTGGAGAATT
The DNA here is from genome assembly GCA_000209815.1 of Butyrivibrio fibrisolvens 16/4. Classification (GTDB taxonomy): domain Bacteria; phylum Bacillota; class Clostridia; order Lachnospirales; family Lachnospiraceae; genus Pseudobutyrivibrio; species Pseudobutyrivibrio fibrisolvens_A. Next base: position 3,121,835 of record FP929036.1, on the reverse strand, counting down.
TGGCAATCCTATACTTAAAAGGAAAACTGAGCAAGCTCCAATCAGAAAAAGACGATAAAGCTTTATAGTAAAGATATAGTCATGTTAGGAAATGAAATACTTACAATTAGATTTATACATGTCTAGTAAAGGAGAATGGAATAATGGGGATCGTATTAACTGTATTTAGTAAAATTGCATTTAAAGAGTTTTTCTTCCTGAGATATCAAATTCAGACTACTCAATTGTAGCGGAGGGACCTTTATTTGGTTTAGATAAAGATTTTATTATTCATTTAAATGCAGATGATAATGGATGGCATATCTTACCTGAAAAAGAAAGATTTTCAATGACAAATCTTGAAAACAAAAAGAATATGAATACGGTCCACTAAAGCAAAATGATACGTTGTTGTTAAAAACATCATTAGGGGAAGAGCTATCTATAGTTATAGATCAAAGGGAGAACTCTTTTTATGTCTTTGATAAATACACGATTACAAATCCTATAATAAGAATCGGGGCGGGCCAAGATAACAACATTGTATATAACAAGGTTATATTTGGAGATAGAGGACTTGTATCTACTAATCATGCTGTTTTCAAAAACAGGGTGATGGCTTGGTAATTGAAGATATTAGTTCAAATGGAACATTTTTAAATGGAAAGAGAATTCAAGGAAGTGTAACTTTACATTATGGTGATATAATAGATATTTTTGGTTTAAAGTTTGTTTATTTGAAAGCCTATATAGCCACAAATATATACAAAGTCAATGCTACTATTAGGGATAATGTTCTTGAACATTATCCTGTTGAAAATATTGTGGTTGATAAGAAATCAAATTCAACACATAAGTTTTCTGAAAACAGATATTTTCATCGTGCACCTAGAGCAATAGATGTTATTGATGAGGATGTAATAGAAATTGAAGCTCCTCCTGCACCTAAAGAAGCTATTCAGCAGCCTACTTTTATGGCAATTGGACCTTCGTTAACAATGGCATTGCCAATGTTATTAGGGTGTTCTATCTCTATATTAAGTGCAAGAAGCAAGGGAGGAACAGCAAATGTATTTATGTATACAGGTCTTATAACAGCTATTACATCTGCTATCGTGGGCGCAATTTGGTCTACTGTTAACATGAGAAGGACTTTTACTATAAATAAGAATGAAGAAGAAAAGAGAGACCGTTTATATAAACAGTATTTAACAGAAACAAAAACAAGATAGCTGAAAAATATGATAATAATACTAATGCTCTAAATAATACATATCCAGCAGCTTCTATCTGTTTGCAATATAACAGCAGTTCTAGTGCCCTTTGGAATAGAAACATACGACATAAAGACTTTATAACTGTTAGACTGGGATTGGGATCTGTTCCTTTTCAGTCTGAAATTGTCATTCCTAAAAAGAGATTCAATATGGTTATTGACGATCTTGCTGATAATCCTAAGAAATTAAAGGAAAGCTATAGTTATTTATATAATGTTCCAGTTACACTCGACTTAAATCAACATAAGATGATTGGTATAATTGGTGGTAAAAATAAAGATGGTTGCTATCCTATAATGCAGATTATTGCATCTCAGGTAGCAGCTGTAGATTGCTATATAGATGTAAAGATGGCTTTTGTATATGATGAAAATAGAGATTCTAACTCATCCCAGTGGCAATTCGCAAGATGGTTCCCTCATGTATGGGCAGAGGACAAGAAAACAAGATTTGTCGCTGGAAACAAAAATGAAGCCAGAGAAGTATTTTATGAAATTGCAAGAGTTTTACGATCTAGATCTGAAGATTCTAATATAACAAAGCGTGGGGAATTTGCTAGACCTTATTATATTCTTTTTATTGAAAATCCAACATTGATTGAAGGCGAATTGATATCAAAGTATTTATCTGCAGATAGTGAAGATAATGTTGGAATAACCACTATTGTAATGGCTAATTCTTATGAAGAGTTGCCTAATTCATGTGAGTATATTATTGAAAATACAGATGAATTTAAAGGTATTTATAATGTGACGGACCGTATAGAGGAAAGAGTTCACATTGATTTTGATGCAATTGATATAAAGGCTCTTGAGAAATTTAGTAGAAGACTCTCATCTATTCAAGTAAAAGAAAATGAGTTAGGAGGCGAAATACCTAGCACTTTATCTTTCTTCGAGATGTATAAAATTAATCATCTTGAAGAATTAAATGTTGAAGAGAGATGGCGTAAGAATCGTACATACGACAGTATGCGAGCTCTAATTGGGCAGAAATCAGGTGGTAGTGATTGTTACCTCGATGTACACGAAAAATACCATGGGCCACATGGACTTATAGCAGGAACTACTGGTTCAGGAAAATCAGAAACACTTCAGACATTTATATTGTCATTAGCATTAAATTATAGTCCAGAAGATATAGGATTCTTTATTATCGATTATAAGGGCGGTGGTATGGCTAATTTATTTAATCACTTGCCACATATGTTAGGCTCAATATCAAATTTATCAGGAAACCAAGTAAAACGTGCTATGGTTTCAATAAAAAGTGAAAATAAGAAGCGACAAAGAATTTTTAATGAGTACGGTGTAAATAATATAAATCAGTATACGCGCTTATATAAAAATAAAGAAGCTAAAATCCCTGTTCCGCATCTTTTTATAATAATAGATGAATTTGCTGAATTAAAGAAAGAGCAAAGTGAATTTATGTCCGAACTTGTTTCTGTCGCACAGGTAGGACGAAGTCTTGGAGTACATCTTATTTTGGCTACTCAAAGACCAAGTGGAACAGTAGATGAAAATATATGGGCAAATTCTAAGTTTAAACTTTGTCTTAGAGTCCAAGATCGAAAAGATTCTATGGAAATGCTACATAAGCCTGATGCTGCATATTTAACTCAGGCAGGTAGGTGCTACTTACAGGTGGGTAATGATGAAGTTTATGAATTATTCCAATCTGGATGGTCAGGGGCTATTTATGATAAGACAGCAGAGCTTGCTCAAACTAATATCGCACAAATGATCTCGGTTAATGGAAAAGCTGCACTTGTAGGTTCTCATGCGAAAATGAAATTGAAAGAAAAAAATCGAGACGAATGGATAGACTTATTTATTAAATATATAGATAATGCTTTGATATCAGAAAATCTAACATTTAAAGATTGCAAGGGCGATAGTTTTGCAATAGAAAAAATAGTCAATGATATTTTCATTGAACTTAGTGATGATCAAGTTGAATATCCTTGGTCGATTTATAATCATAATCGAGTCATTGATTTAATTAATGTTTGCATTGAATTAAATGAGCAGAATACTGAAATCAACGCTCAAAATATAATCAGATATGCAATCGAAAAAAGTTTACGCTTACCTGAGGCAAAGGAAAAACACAGTTAGATGCTGTAATCGATTATCTATCTAAAGTTGCAGAAGACAACCACTATATACATGATATTAAGTTATGGCTTCCGGTGTTACCAGAAACTATATATTTAAAAGAGTTAGATGACTATAAAGATTCTATTTTTGATGGTGTAAATTGGAATTATCATAGCAACACTTATACACTAGGGGTGCCTGTAGGAAAATATGACGATCCAGAAAATCAAGAACAGGGTTCATTAGTTCTCGACATAAGCAATACTGGTAATCAAGCAATAGTTGGAACAGTAATGACTGGAAAGAGTACATTCCTACTTACATATCTTTATTCACTGATATGTAGATATGACCCAAGTATAGTAAATATCTATGCTTTAGATTACAGCAGTAGAATGCTAGAAGCTATTTTAAATGCTCCGCATATTGGAAATATAGTATTTGAAGATGATTGTGAAAAGATTCCAATGTTCTTCAATATACTTATGTCAATTCTTCAAGAACGTAAGATATTATTAAAAGGAAGTGGTTATAAACAGTACATTCAAGCTAACGGTGTGAGTTTGCCAACGATTATAGTTGCAATAGATAATATAGCTAATTTTAGAGAAAAATCAGAGTATAAATATGACGATATTCTTTTTACACTTTTAAAAGAGGGAATGAATTATGGAATTTATTTCATAATAACAGCCGCAGGGTTTAGCATGAACGAAATATCTAATCGAATGAGCGATGGTATTAGATCAACAATATGTCTAGAAATGAATGATAAGTTCGCTTATACAGATGCAATGCGTACACTACATATTGATGTATACCCTGAGACTAATGTAAAAGGACGTGGTATTGCAAAAGTGAATGATCGTATTCTTGAATTTCAAACAGCATTAGCTGAAGAAGCAGAAAATGATTATATAAGAAATGAGGAAATAAATAATGTTTGTCTTAGAATGAAGGAGATTTTTTCGGGGAACGAGACAAAAAAATAAAATTGCTTCCTGAAAATCCTTCTTGGGAAGATTTCAGGAAATTAGATGAATACAAAACTATGGTAGAGACCAACCGTTATTTGCCAATTGGATATGATAAAGAGAATTCTTCTGTCTATGGATTGGATTTAGTAAATACATACTGTTATCTTATCTCTGGAACTCCTAAGCAAGACAGAATAAATATGCTTAAAAATATTATTTCGGCAGCTAAGGACATCAATGGAGAGATTGTAATTATAGATTTCTTAGGTGAATTAATAGAATTGTCAACTAGTATCGGTGCTCGTTATATTAGTAATATCAATGAACTTGAAGACTATATAGTTCCTCTTTATATAGGAAGAAAAGAAAAGAAAAATGAACTATTATTACAAGAATTGGGACCAGAAGAAACTTTCGAAAAAATGCAAATTTATGATAAAACATTTGTATTTGTCAGTGATTTACCGTCCTTTCTGTTGGAAGTGGAGAAAACTAATAGATCTTCTGGTATTAATGGTCTATGGGAAAAGGGCTCTTTATATAATATCTATTGGTTTGCATCATTAGATCCAAACGAGAAGAAGAACATAAGCCCACTATATACTTTTAAAAGTTTTACAAAGTACAAAGATGGTGTCCATTTTGGTGGTAAAGCAGAAAGTATAATATATCTATCTTTTGATTATTTAACATACCCACAAAGGGCAAAAGAAGAAAAACAAATATTGGTTGGCTGTCAGATCATAATTATGATGATACTCACGTAATAGTTGTACCAATAAACAAGTAGGATGTAAATTATGATTTCTTTTATGGCATTAGATAAAATTAAGAAAGAACAGTTAACACTGCATTCATCAGTTAAAGAGCTTGCTGCTCACCTAACTGATGAGCAGTGGACGTTTCAATTTTTGAAAAGCAATCCGAATTAAATGAATATATTACTACTAAGCCTCTTATTGATATGGCATGCTACGATATCGGTGAAGATGAAAATCTAAGGAATCTTCCAGATTTTAGGAAGACGTATGCGGAAACATTGTTGATGATACTAGCAAATGCTGATATGCCACCAACATTATACTTGAAACCCTCTATTAGCCCAGATTCGTTATTATTAAGGCCGTTTACTGAAGATTCAATCAAACCAGTTTTTGATGAATTTATTAATGCATACATTGAACGTAATTATGGTGCAGTAAACAACGATAATTGTTTTTAATTGATGATAAAGATGGCAAAACTGTAATTCCTTATTCAGCTATTTATTATTTTGAAAGCAAGGAAAAGAAAGTTTTTGTCAGAACATTAAACCAAGAATATGGTTTCTATGATACATTAGATTCCCTGGAGGAGCGTCTTCCGGAATACTTTAAAAGGTCGCATAGAAGCTATATTTTAAATGTTCACTATGAAAAGAAAATACATCTTTCTGATGGTTATATTGAGCTAATAAATGGTTTTGTGGTTCCCCTATCGCGTAGTTACAAAAAATTATTTAAGGAGAGCTGAAATGAATAGAGTCTATAGTTTAAGTAATATAGAATTCTTTACTCTTTTAACTACAATCCAAAAGAAAGAGTTTTGGTCATTTTGTGGTAATAACGCATCATTTGGACAAAAAGAATATAACGAGGGGATTTTCTTATTATATAGAAGAGAGATTTTGGGCCGAGTTGATGATTTTTTTCTTTTACACCTGAATTTCAAAGAATAGTCGATGTTTTATCAAAGAGTGAATATTTGATAGATGTAGATTTTAACAATAAAAATATTAATTATGGTATATATTTTGCAACAATAAATGATAATTATGTGATTTCAACACCAGAATACAATAATTCAATTGCATTGAGAGTTATGAACCAAGAAGAATTTGATATTTTTTTATCAGAAGCTGAAATAATCCCTGATTTTGCAATAAACGATACGGTCTCATTGACCTTAATAAGCAACACAACTGGTGTGGCGATAGCAAACGTAGTGTTAAAAATAACATATTAAATGACTCAATTGAATTCACTCACATGGATTTAACAAAAGAGATTCCATATAGTCGAGAAATTGCGTTATCTATGATGAAAGCATTACTTAAAGGAGGACAATATGATTTTAGTTGATATTAATGTGCCAAGCATAGACAAATACTATGATTTTTTGCTTAATGAAAACACACCTATCGCTTCTATTATTGATGAAATAACTGAAATGATAGGGCAAAAGGAAAAACTTTCATTTCTGGAGATGTAAAACAACTAGATCTTTGTAATGCAACTAGTGAAGAAGTGTTAAATAAGGGAATGAGTCTGAATGAATGTAATATAAAAACTGGAGATAGTTTAATTCTAATATAGTGCATTTCATCAATAAAACAAGTCGTTTGTCAGAAAATAAGATTAGATGAATGATCTACTGTATTATTTAATCACAAGGAGGATATCAATGGAATTTTCTATCTATACTGAGAAAGTAATAAATGCCTCTTATGAAATGCAAAGTGAATGCAAAAGCATTGAACATATCATTGACATAGTGGATGAAGTAAATAAACAATTACAGGAATTTTCAGGATTGGGAGATCTTCATACCCCAATAAGTAAGGTTTTATTAAATCTAGAGGAAGAGGTTTTACAAGTGAAACAACTTTCGATTGCCATCAACAAAATTGCTTTTCTTTATGATAGAACAGAGCTTCAAATTGTAGAAAATACTGAAGATGAAAAAGTATTACTGCCAAGAAAGCATATTCAAAGAGTCGATATTAATTTATCAGAGATACAAGCTATAGAAGTTCGAAAGGAGGTGTCCTTGTGAGCCGGGAAATTGAAATAGATACAATAGCATTAGAAAAATCAATTGAAAATGCTCAAACAAGACTTGACTCCATTAATTCGAATATAGAGAAGATGTATGAAGCAATAAGGCTTTTAGATACAATGTGGGATGGGCCAGCAAATGAAATATTTAAGACTCAATTTCTGAAAGATCAAGTAGATTTTCAAGATATTTGTAAAATCATTCAACAAATAATTAATGATATGAATTATGCTAAATCCACATATAACATATGTGATAGTCAAATTACAGAAATAATTAACAGTATAAAGTCTTTGTAAGAGGAGAATAAAATGGCTGTATTAGGAAGTGTTAGTTTTAAAGTAAATACGGAAACACTTGTATCGCAAGCAAATGTATGCTCTTCAATTATAGGTGAGATTATCAAGAACTATAATGAGTTAACTGAAATTATAGATTCGACGAATCAATATTGGAGAGGAGAAGCAGGAGATTTACACAGGAAATTATATGAGGATGAAAAAGACAATATATCAGATGTGCTTAAAAGATTGAATGAGCATCCGAAAGATTTGTTGGCAATATCAGGAAACTATGTATCAGGAGAAACTGCAAATGTAGAAAAAGCAAATTCTCTTTCTGGTGATATTTTGAGTTAGGAGGGAAAATGGCAACAAGAGCAAGTATAGCAGCTGATTTGGCCAAGGCAAGAAAACAGGCAGATATTTTAGAACAAGCGGCGCGCGATTTAACAAATACGGCTGCTGATGCAGGAATGGGTTCGACGTTGGCAAATATCTCATTAAATTGGAAAGGGGATAACTCAAACCTATTTCTACAAAAAGGTTATAGATTGCAGGAAAAAATCCTTAAATCAGCGGACAATTTAAAAGCTACAGCAGCTACAATTAGAACTGTCGCATTAAATATATATAAGGCCGAATTAGCCAATATAGAACGAGCAGAAGCGGCAGCTAGAAATTCACAAAGATCAAGTGGAGGCGGAGGAACGGGATCATTTGGTGGCGGCTCAGGTTCGGGAGGCGGCACTAGGTAAATATATTTATTAATATGATTATGAGGAGGTTTAATATGGCAGAAATTAAGGTTACTACATCGGAGGTAAGAGCAAAAGCAGAGCAATTAAGACAGACTAATGCACTATTAAAAAGCAAAGTACAGTCATTAGTTGAACAAGAAGGTGTTTTATCTGGTATGTGGGAAGGAGATGCAAAAAATGCGTTCCATGCATCCTTTAATAGCGATAAGGCCCAGTGGGATAATTTTTCTAATTTAATAGATCAGTATTGTACTACTTTGGATAATATTGCAAGTGAATACGACGCTAAAGAAGCAGCTAACGTACAAATCGCATCAACTAGAACATATTCTTAATTATGAAAAGGAGGAGATTATTTATGACAGGAAATTTATTAGTTACCCCTGATAAACTTATTTCAACAGCTGATTCATTTGATGAAAATAATACCGAGGTACGTAACATTACTCAAAATATGATTGATACAGTAAATTCATTAAGTGCAACTTGGGCAGGAGAAGCAGCAACGGCATATAACACTCAATTTCATAAGTTGGAAGATGACATGAGTAAATTATCAAGTATGATTGCTGAACATGCCAATGATTTAAGACAAATGGCAGAGAATTATAAAGCTGGAGAGACTGCCAATGTTGAAGCTGCAGGTGCTCTTTCAGGAGATATTCTTTCTTAAATAATGGAAATAATAATTGGGTGGGGGTATAGCAAATATACTATACCCCTATAATAGGGGGTTAATATGGCTGAATTCCAGATTAAAGATACGGATCAACTTTATAATGCTGCTTATGATATGGCAAATTATAGTTCTAAAGTGCGTAAGGCTAAAGAAAGTGCCATGTCAGTTAGACGTAATTTAGCCTATAATGGAGCGGCTTACAACTCAATCAGAAGCAGCATTCAATCAATAATAGGTTCTTTGGATGAAGAAATAGAGTCATTGATTAGTGTTTCGAGTGGACTAGAAAATATACGCTCAAACTATAATAGCACTGAAAGAAGTATCATTGAGAATGCTACTGGGGTTCCTTCTAATTATGGTAGTGGTTCCCCAATAAATAAAGATAACCTAGATAAAATATTAGCATCAGAAGCATCAAAACTCACTACTGACGAAATCAATTCTGTACTTAGACTCTTACTTAATCAAGATGAAAAAGATACGGAGCAATTGATTGAAAAGATGTTATTGCTAAAACCAGGGGAAGAATCTGTATTCTTCGGATTATACAAATTGGTCAACAAAAGTGATAGCGATGCAACAATGCTTCCTATAGAAGATAGCTATGCTGAATTTGCAGGTATTTTTGCTAGTTCAGCTTTGGCTGCATTTTTTGTACAAAATAGTAGTGATGAGCTTAAAATAACATTTGGTGAATCTGAGTTTGAAAAAGATAGTTATATAAAAATAAGTGGTCTATCACATCAAAAACTGATAATGGTAATGGAGATGATTATGGTGGTAAATTAACGGATGATAACATGAAAACATCTTCGGAGACAGAAGTATTCAAGGTAGGAAGCAAAGATACCTTGAAAAATAGTGAAATAAAATCAGTATTTGAAATTGGACCTTATAAAATAGCAGCTGACGTAGGAAAATCTGAAATAACTCGTGAAATATCAGCTGGGCTATATGAAGAAGTAGAAGATGGCAAGAGAGTTTTTTCACCAAAAATAAAGGCTGATTTAGGCGGAAGTTATACTATGCTTGATATAGCATTAGAGCCAACTAAAATTGGCAGTGAGGATTTAGGATATGAATCTTCTGCTAAAATAAAAGTGCTTGATGGTGGGCTGGAAACAAAAAATAAGGTTGAGTTTTTTGATAAAGATGGACACCTTAATCCCTCACTTAAAACTTCACTAAAAGCTGAAGCTGTTGCTGTGGAAGTTGAAAACACATTAAAAGGAAAAGTTTTAGGTAGTGATATTAGTGCAACTGGTTCTTTGAAAGTTGGAATGGGGGGGCATTTTGACGTAAAAGTCGAAAAAGGGAAAATTAAGGTTGATGTAGGTGCTGCGCTTGGCTTTGGTGCATCATTAAAGTTTGAAGCTGATGTTAGTGGTACAATAGATAGAGCAAAGTCAGCTCTTGGAAAACTAATAGGTTCTCTTTGGTAGGATAAATGTAAGAAAAATATTATAGGTAATAGAAAGGATAAACATTATGAATGAGGGATTATTGCCAATAGGCTCTGTGGTTTTATTAAAAGACAGTACTAAAAAAATTATGATTATAGGTTGGGGACAACGTGGTGGTTCAAATCCAGACAAAATATGGGATTATACTGCAGTCCTATTTCCAGAAGGTTATTTAGATGCAGATAAATTATTTTTGTTTGATAATGACCAAATAGAAAGAATATACATGCTAGGATTTCAAAACGAAGAGCAAATGGAATTTAAAATTAAGGCAGAGCAGGTATTAATGGAAGCTAGAAAATCATAAAATCTTTCTGGGAAGGGGTTTTTAAAATAGAATGAAAAATTAAATTTCAACGTACTGATAGTAATAATGTTATTTCTGCTATGCAGCTGTTCAAATAATACTAAAGATGAGCTTGTTACTAAAGAGAAAACTGAAAAAAATGCTATAGCTACATCAGAAGAATCAGTTGAAAAAATCAAAATAAAAATGGGATATTAATGGAGTATGGTATAGTGAGCCACTTGATATCTTTGTCGAAATTTCCGACAGCTTACAAGGAAGGTCTGATGTCAGATATATTGAAGCATATCAGAAATCGGCTTTTGATATTCAATATTTTTATCAAGCAGAATCCCTTCTTCCGGAAAATGATGTTTTAAGTATCCCAATAATCAATGGTGAGCAAACATATAATTTAATCCTAGACAAAAGTGCACTGATTATTAATACAGATTCCGGTGAGACATATAATTTAACAAAACTTAGTGAGGAAGAAGTTGAGAAGTATGATGATAGCTTAAGTGCCATTGTCGATGAAGATTATGATGATATTGAGAATGATTTGCCTGATTATGACGACTCTTCATTTATTGGAACTTGGAAAATGACTGATAGTGGGTTTTATTATGCTCCTGATCCTGGAAGTAATCATATACTTACTGGCACATTAAATCCTGAAACTGATACTTTGTATATACAGTTTATTGATGATGGGACGGCCATCCTATTTTTAAACGGAATGGAAATAAATGGTGAATGGTATGATAATGAAGTACATTTTAATTGGGTCATTGATAGAATTCACTATAGGCATTTAGATTGGAAGAATCTTCGAATAGAAGATGGTGAATTAAAGTGTGAAACTGATGAAATAGATAAATATGTATATTATTACACACTATCACGAGACTATTGGCCTGAGTAATGTGTTTATTTGTGATTGAATGATTGATGGGGGATAATAGCAACATGAATAAAAAAATATTGGTTATGGTAATTGTTATTCTTGCATTTATAGCCGGATTTTCTGTGTTTTTTTAGTTCATAGTCGTACGAACATAGATAAATATTTGGATTTAGGCGCTAAATATCTAGAAGAACAAAAATATGATGAGGCTATTTCTGCCTACACAGAAGCTATTAAAATAGATGATATGAGCGTGGAGGCATATCTTGGTATTGCTGAAGCATACATTGGGAAGGGAGATATTGAAACAGCAACTGAATGGTTACAAAAAGGCTATGATGTAACTGGTGATAAAAGATTATTAGATAAGTATAATTTGCTCCTAGAGGAAAACAACAATAATACTATAACTATTGATGGTTATAATACTTTACCTCTAGATGATGATAAAATTAAAATTGTGGAAAAATTTCTTCAAGTAGATTCGGTTCAAGTAAGGGGAAAGATGTTCAATACAAATACTCTTTGCGGATTAAATGTAACCCAAGCTAATAATAATTTTGGAACAGATATCACTTCAGGAATTGAATATGAGACATATGAATTAGGTGATGGTTTTTCTATTAGTGTATACGGTGACAATGAAATCATTTTGACGGGAAACGACACGGTTGGTAACGCTATTTATAACATAAATGGTTCCTATAGCGTAATTCGGTATCCAACTGGTTCTAGACTGGCTACTAATTCTGAATTAAACGATGTGTTTCAATTTTTAGATAGCAATGGGCTTGATTCAATTAATACTATAGCTGATTCTTTAATAGGAACGTACTTAGATGATAATACTTCTCTCGTAATTGATTTCATGAATGGGGTTTATTGTATAGAAAATATAAAAAGATCAACATCTACAAAGCCTACTATTCAAATTAATACAGAGCGAGGAACATTATATATTTTCGATGCAAATGATGGAGAAGAATACCAGCCTGACTATAATTACAATTTGACGTTTGAGATGTTTCCTAAGTAGAATAACATTGGTATCATTGTCATAGGTTATGATAATCAACGTGGTATACTAGTAATATGTTTAAATGGTTTGAGTATTTAAAAATTTAATTATATATGGCGCGAGATGACTAGTTCTTCTCGCGCCAATTTCATAAAATGTTAATCTATCTTCATTATAGGTATGTCTAAGTGAGAATATGTTAGCAACCATAGAACAGCAGCACCGCAGACCTTGCTGTAGTAGGGCAAGAATATGCATACTTAAGTAACAAGGATGTATTATCTGAAGGTAATCTTGTAATATATTACGATTTTAATTATAGAAGTACTTTACAATTTTTATAGTTAGGTTAAGGGTGGTATTTATATATTTATGTTTTTTGAAACATCGCATATTCTAGACGTTATAAATGTTGCAGTTGCATTGATGGAAAAAACTGATGCTGATAATTTCAATTCTCTTACTTCACAAGAAGAATTTGGAATAGAGGTAGTAGTTGCTGAAGCATTGCATCATTTTTCCTATTTTATAAAAGATGGAGGAATTACTTTAGAGGACGCCTTTAAAGCTGTTGGAATTAACTATAATAAAGAAATAGATTTTAAGTTTGAAATGTCACGAGAGTTAGGTAGCAATTTCAATACTGCATTCTTAGTTTTAATTTATAAAGTAGAGCAATACTTTACTCCAGATATTAGGGGTGCGCAGCTAATACGTGCTCAATCGGTTCACAGAGGTGCTAATCACATAAAAATGGATTTGCTTAATGACTTATCTTTTTTGGAGGAAATATTAAAAGGAGCAAGAATAAAGTCTGCGCCCGATGTCCCTCGGTTTGACCAAAGAGATGATTATCAGAGAAGCAAATTATTAATAGATGCTCTTGCTAAAACGGCAGTTGATATTCAAATTTTTGTCTCATCATTAAATGAAAGGAAGGCTTTTTTTGAAGATAAATATAAACATGTCTATAAAGAACATGTAGATATATCTCAAACATATTTAGCAGAACAAGAACTACTATGGGACAGAGCTTTTTCTTGGATTACGTGGCAGCATGCTGATGATGAAGATTTACCTTTTTCTTAAACAAAGTTAAGGAAGGAACAGTTAATATGACAAGTAAGCAAAAAATATTTTTAATCGTTGTAGTAATGTTATTTATATGTATCGTAGATAATTTTTATATTGGGTTTCGTATGAGAAATCATATTGATGACAGACATACTGATGATATACCTAATTACTGGACAGAAATAAAAACAACGACGTTTTTATCGAATTGTATGGAGATAGTAAAGAAGTTAAGTATGCTTTATTAAACATTGATAATGATACAATTCCTGAAATGGTGCTTGCGGATGATGATACGCATTTAGCTAGTGTTTCAATTTTCAAATATGATGTTAATAGTGAACAAATAAAATATATTAATTCTATTGGTTCAAATGCTGGTTTCTGGTATATAAGTGGTGAAAATAAAATCTTTGCCGAATATGGCAATCAAGGGATGTACACAGAAGTCTCTTATTCAATAGTAAATAACGATATGATTTGTAATGCAGCCATTGTTAGTGATAATAATAAGGATACTTATTATGCAGGTGTTGAAACATCTGATAACCTAAAAAATGAGTGCTTAACGTACTATACCATAGCTGATTTTGATTTAAAAGAGGTTTCAGAATCGACTTATGAAAGTGACTTTTCTGAAAAAACAAATGCAGATTATATTAATTATAAAGTAATGAAATATTTAGATTAAAAATAATAAAGGAGAGGGAATGGTCCTATGATAAAGAAATGGATAGAAGAAAAGACTATGGTAGAGACCTATTTAGAGTATCTTCTAGATGTTATAAGTAGTGCATTTTTAGGCTATGTTTTATTAGAATCATCGCAAGTCTTTCTTATTGCTGAAAAAAAGGGGGTTGGCTTTTCGCATAAGACTGGAATAATGATATTTTGTTTGATTTATGCTTTGTTAGTAGCATTCCCTATTAAAAATAGACTTACTGAATTGAATACCATCTTTAATATGTGCCTAGCGGTATTTCCAGTAATGTTAGTTAATGTTGCTGGATTATATACCGCCAGATGGATAATTATCGCTTTTGTGTTTGCCACGATATCAGTAGGAATATATGATCTTATTGTTTATGTTCAACAGGTAAGAAGTTATTCAATAAAATCAAGGATGTCTTATCTTGTGATTAATAGATTACGTATAATTATATCTATAGCCTCTATTGCATTTATTGCCTTATATTGGTTCATATTATTAATCGGGATAGTAGTGTTTTATTTATAAAATGGGAGAACAAACTATGCATTACGTCTTGGGAGATATACACAATAATTATTCTTCATTTGAACAAATGATTGAGAAAATAAATCTATCAACTGATGATGTTCTAATTCTTTTGGGAGATATTTTTGATAGAAATGATTTTGATTCTAAACCGGTAGAATTGTATTTTCATATACTATCATTAGGTAAGCAGTGTTTTGTTGTACGTGGTAACCACGATGCTTGGTTGGCCTCATACATAGAAGAATATTTGAATACAAAAGAATGTAAACGACATAAGTTAAAAGACTATTATTATAATAGTTTCTCCCAGATTAGAGAGCGCCTTACTGATGTAGATATGCAGAATCTTGCGAATACAATTAATAGTTGGCCGTTACAATTGAATTTGAGTATTAATGGTGAAGAATACTTGTTTGCTCACGCTATGGGATCTAATCCAAAGGAGGCGTGGTTTGAAAATTATTATTTACTCGGTGAGGATCCAGAATTCTATAATGAAGGTATTGAAGGATTTATTTCATTCTGTGGACATGTAAACACTGGAAGGTTATATCAATTTGAAGGATATTACTTGCGTGAGAAAACTTCGCCGTCCATTTGGGTTAATCGGCGGGGCAATGTGTATATGATGGATACCGGCAGTGGATTTAGAAATGGCGTTTTAAGTTGTTTTTGTATTGAAACAAAAGAGGCATTTTATATATAGTGTAATTGAGATGACGTCGGACGAGGGATATATTATGTATTGTTTATCAATAAAAAAGATGATGAAAAAGAAGGATATTTATATTTTGGCATACCTGTGGGAGATTTAAAGAGCAAATTTGACATTTTAAGATTTACCACCGATGAAAAGTATTATGATGAAAACATTGAGGCCTTGATTCAAGTGATATTAAATGAAGCCGAAAATCAAACAGAATTTAACTATGATGAAGCATCTTTATTTGGTTTCGTAGAAGGACATGCCTGGATACATTGTCGTATATCAGAACCAACAGAAGCAAATTGGATACGTAAGTATTTTAACGAATAATGATAATGAGGTAGAAGAGTTTCAGCTACTAATTCAAGTTAATTTAGTTGAGCACCGAGTATAATTTAATTTATTAACATTCAAATAAAGGGAGGACAATGTGCTACTGATATTGGATTAGATACTTGTTGGGCTGGAGTCAATGATGTTGAGCAAACACAAAAAGTCTTTAATTTGCAGGAAAATTTCTATCCTATCTGTTTTTTGGATTTAGGATATCGCTCTGATGATTTTAAAAGTCTTTTAGGCAATAAGAAAGGAAATTCCTTAGATTCAATGATTAATATTTTATAGGCACGGAATAATACGTAATCAATTCAATCATATAACTTACCCTTCTGTGCTATATTTAAGTTCAAGTCATTTTATTTGAGTTCAATTTATGCTATAATTGAACTCATAATATAGTGAATGAACAAATCGTAGGAGATTTCATTATGAGAAATTTTGATTATAAAAAACTGAGCCTGCAAACGTGGGATAATGACATCTTGCTTTTGTGCTCAAAAATTCATGAATGTAAGGGAAGACAGGACTTATTTGTTCGTCAGAAGCCTGCTCAATTATATCGTCTAATTGAAATTGCCAGGATTCAAAGTACAGAAGCATCTAATAGCATTGAAGGAATTGTTACAACAAGTACAAGAATTAAGCAATTGGTTAATGATAAAACGACACCAAAGAATAGAGATGAGAAAGAAATTCTTGGTTATAGAGATGTTTTGAACACTATACATGAAAGCTACGAATTTATAGATATATCTCCTAACCACATTTTACAGCTGCACAGAGATTTGCTAAAATATGCAGGTTTTACATATGGGGGCAGTTTCAAAAATACTCAGAACTATATCAAAGAAACACGACCAGATGGAAGCGAAGTGATCAGATTTACACCAGTTCCACCATATGAGACGCCTAAAGCAATAGAAGATATTTGTAGGAGTTATACAGAAACTGCTGCTTTAGAGATTGTAGATCCGTTGATATTAGTACCCGCCTTTATCTGTGATTTTCTATGTATTCATCCATTTAACGATGGTAATGGTAGAATGAGTAGGTTATTAACATTGCTGTTGCTTTATAAAAATGGATATGCTGTTGGAAAATATATCAGTATAGAAAAGCAGATTGAAAAGACAAAAGATGTGTATTATGACGTTCTTCAGGAAATTGATTACGGCTGGCATGAAGAGAAAAATGATCCAACACCATTTATAAAATATATGTTACAGGTAGTACTTGCATCATATTTAGAATTTGAGGAGCGTGTTGGTGTGATGGATGATACAGGTGTAAAAAGTTCCTCATATGATGTTGTTAAGGCGTATGTAGAAACTAAAATTGGAAAATTTACCCCAGCGGATGTTTTAGCCAATTGTCCTGGCGTAGGTCGTACATCGGTGTTTAATGCGTTAAAAAAGCTAAATGAAGAAGGCTTTATAGATAAACACGGTGAAGGAAAAGGGTCATTCTATGTACAAAAGAGTGAATCTATTTGGTAAGTTCAAACTCAAGCACAAGAGTTCAAATGTAATGGCATTTGAACTCTTGTGTTTGAAATATATGTAATAACATAGAAATGATTTTAGGAAAGGAGGATATTGCTTATGTTCAATACCTCAAAATACCTTCACGAGGTGGAGACCTAATTTCAAACCCGGGCTTAAGCTAAGCTTGCCCGTTTATTTATATTTGCTGCATGGCTTCGGCTGTGCAGCTTTTCGATTAAAAAATGTGGGGAGGAAATTATTACATGAAAACACTTATAGTCTATTATTCACATGAAGGAAATACTGATTTTGTAGCAAAGAAAATTGCAGAAAAGACTGGTGCTGATTTGCTAAAGCTTGTACCAGTGAAGAAATATCCAGAGAAAGGATTTTCAAAATTCTTTTGGGGTGGAAAGAGCGCAGTTATGGCAGAAACTCCAGAGTTGGAGACATATTCAGTAGATTTAGATTCTTATGAGCAGATAGTATTTGGTTTTCCAGTTTGGGCCAGCAATATTACACCACCGCTTAGAACATTTATCAAAGAAAATCCTGATATTAAGGAAAAGAGAATTGCAGCATTTGCTTGCCAAAGTGGAAAAGGTGCTGAGAATGCTTTTGAAAAATTAAAAGACAGCATTGGCATAGTTACATTGACATCTACACTTATTCTTATTGATCCAAAGGATAAGCCTACTGATGATAATGATAGAAAAATAGAAGAGTTTTGCAAGGAATTATAAAATGGTAATAGGTGTTAGTGCCTGCTTATTAGGCGAAAACTGTAAATACAATGGTGGTAACAACATCAATGAAAAAGTCATAAATTATATCAAGGGACATGAGGTTATTCCAGTATGTCCAGAGGTTCTTGGTGGGCTTCCTATTCCAAGAGAGCCTGCGGAAATAGTGGATGGTGTGGTTAAACATAAAGATGGTAGTTCTGTAGATAAAGAATTTAGAACTGGTACAAAAAAATCTTTAGAAATTCTAAAAGATAGAGGCACTGAGCTTGTAATTTTACAATCAAGAAGTCCTTCTTGTGGTGTTAACACTGTTTATGATGGTACATTTTCTGGGAAACTAGTACCTGGTAATGGTGTGTTTGTAGAGTTACTCAAAGAATATGGAATAAACGTATTAGATGTAGAAAATCTAGGATAATACTATATGGAAATACTTCTTGTGATTGATATACAACAAAAATATATGAATAGCTACGATTCAGACTTGCTTGAGAGGGTTAATATGCGCATTCATGAGGCAGTTGCTTCAGATATGCCGGTAGTCTATGTGCGAAATGTAGGCAAGCTTGAGAATGAGGATAAGTATATATTGGCAGAAGGTCTTGACGTAGTATCAGAATTTGTATTTGCTAAAAGGTGGCCAAGTGCATTTTCTTCAGAGGAGTTTGTTCAGTTCATAGATCGACTTAAAGTAGATAATATCAATATGGTTGGTGTGGATGGAAGATGTTGCGTGGCACGCACTGCACTGGAAGCAGTTAAGAGAGGGTATAAAGTTAGAATATATCTTGATTCTGTAGCAGCCAGGAATGACAATTTTTATTTTAAAGAATTGCCTGAAATGAGAGATGCTGGAGTTGAGATTATAGCGGACTAGTAGTTCACTGTAAGACAAGCCTATTTTTTCTTAAAAGAACAGGTTCTAATTCTTAGACATCAATAAAACCTTTCTGTAACCATATCAAGTAAGGCATATGGTATCAATTCTTCGGGATTTTTGGAAGGATTAATCCAGTCTTCAATTTTATCCTTTGGTAGCATCATAGGCATCCGGTCATGAATCTTAGCTAGCGCTGTAGTTGGTTCTTTAGTTAGAATCACAAAAACAGGATAGCCTTCTTCAATACGATATAGGCCACAGAGCCAGGTGGCAGTGCAACCAGCTGGCTGAATGGCATATTTATCTCCGGTTTTTACTTTTCCATCAGGATTTTTAAAGTGCTCCCATTCATAGTAGCAGGATGCAGGAATGATGCATCTGTGAGACTGCCAGGCATCTTTAAAAGTAGGTTTTTCACCAGCTGTTTCAAGCCTTGCATTAAATAAGGTTCTTTTATTATCTCTGGCAGTGAATCCCCATTGCATTGGGAATACACATTTTTCGCCCTTAGAATTAGGAGCTATTACTGGGACTATATCTGTAGGGCGGACTTCGCCATCAGTGACTAGTGGTCTTGCGTGGGTGTCTACAAATTTAGTGGTGAGACGTGAGCTCTTTGCAATATCTATGATTTCCTTTAATTCTGGTTGAGTTATATCAAGTGCATATCTGGTACACATAGTGAATCTCCTATGGATATTCCTCTGCAGGTACATGTTCTAAGTCGGAATAATTGGCCTCAAAAGAGCGTTCTGTACTTGCGATTTCTTCATTAAATCCTTTTAGTGCATCAAAAGGGCTGAATATTTTGGCGCGTCTAGATAAATCCATGGCAGGATGTTTGATTGAAAAATCATCAAAGGGTGTGTGTTTCGGTTTGCCTCTTTCGTACACTTTTTTGTATCTATCATTAATCATATCATTTCCTTTGTTACAGTGACAGAAATAGAGGAATATTGAAGTCAGGCTTTATGTCCTCCTATCTGTTCATTTCTTTCTCTAGTAGTAGCTCCTTCTAATAGATTAATTCCCTTTAAAATGGCATTTGCTCCATATCTAGTCCTCACCTCTAAAAGTGCAGAATGAATAAGTTGCTCCTTGTTGAGTGCTTCATAGTCAGTGAATAAATCCATTTGAAAATAGCCTCCATTGTTTTGAACATTACAAGCACATATGCCAAGTCTGCGAAACAGTATTCTATGATCTGTTTTCTTTATCACATCATTCATGATTGCTTCAATTACAAGCTTAGAAGTGTTTGTCGCATTACGAAGGTTTACTGTGCCATTAGAATGTGCTGGATGGAGTCTACCATACCAATCTATAGCTAGTGGCCCATCGTAGTGAGGGCAATAATCAAGACTTTTGTAGTCGTAGCTTACCCACCAGGTGAATTTTGAAGATACCAGATTCTTCTTGTACATGTCACAACATAGGATATCAATCATTTCTTTTAGGACAATACACGCTTCTTCGTACTTATATGGTCTAGGTAATACTTGTCCGTTGGAAAGAGAGTGGTTATCGGATTTGTAGTTTTTAATATCATGCATTGTAACAGGCTCGATTCCCCAGGCATGATCTATTAGTATCTCTGCATCAATGCCAAAGGTTTTATAAAACCACTCCTCATCTATTTGAGAGCGCTCTGCAATATCACCCATTGTAAACATCATATTTTTTTCCAAGCGACGAGCTTTACCATTTCCTATTTGCCAAAAGTCTGTGAGAGGCTTATGTGGCCATAATAAAGATTTATACGAATCTTCAGTAAGAGCAGCTATGCGGACGCCGTCTTTATCGGCAGGAGCTTTTTTTAGCTACGATGTCCATAGCTACTTTTGCAAGATATAGATTTGTTCCAATGCCAACAGTGGCAGTGATGCCAGTTTGTTTGAGTACATCTCTAATCATTGTTATAGCCATGATGTGAGCAGGGCTCTGGCCAGATTTTATAGCTGCAGTTTCATAAAGATGCAAGTAGGGGGTGCAATCAATGAAGCTCTCATCGATGCTGTAAACATGGATGTCTTCTGGGGCTACATATTTTAGAAAAATCCCGTAGATTTTGGCTGAGACTTTTTCATATTCAAGCATACGAGGAACTGCTGTTATATAGAGTATCTTGGTATGGTGAGCTCTTTCGTATTTTTCTATGGCCTGCTTTGCTTCAAATAGTCTAGGTCTACTTGGAACACCTATAGCTTTAAGGGCAGGAGAGACTGCCAGACATATGGTCTGGTCGGTTCTACTTCCATCAGCGACTAAAAGATTAGCTTTAAGAGGATCTAGACCTCTGGCAACGCATTCTACAGATGCATAGAATGATTTCATATCTATAGCTATGTAACATTTAGGAAGCAACAATTGATTACTATCATCCATTAGCTCACACCTATCAATTCTTCCGGTTTCATGTTTCTGTCATCGATGTAGATGTCGCATGTAATCTTTCTGCTATTGTTACCATAAAGCTCGATGATTTCTGGAAGATTATCATTAATTGCATCAAAATAAGTCCATGCTCCAGACACCATCTGGTGGCATCTTCTAGAGGCTTTCCAGCTCTACAAGTCCAAAGGATAAGCTTATTACCAAGAGATTTTTGCTGTTTGAGATATTGGATTAGTGGAAGATTAGGTTCACCAAGTTCAGGCCAGTTGCTGAAGCATAAAGTATTATCAAAATCCACTGCTATTATTGCATTTTTAAGTTCCATAGGCCGTTCCTCCTTTTAAAAACCGAACATAAATTCCGAAAATATGTTCGCGTTTGTGAGAAAATAATACACCCGAACACCTATTCTTGTAAATCGAACAAATTATTAAATTTTATTGTCTGAGAAAAATGATGAACACATTGAAAAGCGTCACTTCTTATGTTACAATCGGGAAGGTTTTGAAAATCAATCTGGTTGTAACGAAGGAGAATCGTTTATGGAAAGCTACAAGTCAGAATTTATAGAGTTTATGGTGGAGGCAGACGTCCTAAAGTTCGGTGATTTTACATTGAAGTCAGGGCGTAAGTCTCCTTTTTTTATGAATGCGGGAGCATACGTCACAGGTAGCCAGTTGATGCGTCTTGGTGAGTATTACGCAAAGGCTATTCATGATGCTTATGGAGAGGATTTTGATGTCCTCTTTGGCCCAGCTTACAAGGGTATTCCACTTGCTGTCATCACAGCGGAGGCATTTTACAGATTGTATGGCAAGGAAGTTAAGTACTGCAGCAATCGTAAAGAGGAAAAGGATCACGGCGCTGATAAGGGGGGCATCCTGGGCTACAAGATTCAGGATGGCGATAGAGTCGTTATGATTGAGGATGTTACTACATCAGGAAAGAGCATGGAGGAGACAGTTCCAATCGTTCGTGCTCAGGGTGATGTTACCATCGTTGGTCTTATGGTTTCTCTCAACCGTCAGGAGTTCGGTCTTTCTGGAGACAGAAGCAAGACTGCTCTTGACGAGGTGGCAGACACATATGGTTTCAAGACAGCAGCTATCGTTTCAATGGACGAGGTTGTTGAGCATCTTTGGAACAGACAGTGCCAGGGCCGTGTAGTAATCGATGACGAGATGAAGTCACGCATCGATGCATATTATAAGGAATATGGAGTTCAGTAATGGGAAGAGTTCGTCCACATAGACGTAATTCCTACGGCAATCAGCTGAAGGCCCTTCCAATGGAGGCTATGTATGCCGCAGGAGTTTCGATTTTTTCATTAGCTATATATGGGGCTATTATGGGTGTTTCTATATATATGGCAGGTGAGACACCAAAGTTTATTGGCGGTATAGGGATGCTGGGATTTTTTGTGGCACTTGCTGCATTTATTTACAATATAGCTCAAATGAAAACTAAGACAGAACTAAAATATAGGCTTATTTGTTTGGCTATCAGTGTTGTTGCTATGGCTATTTGGGTAGGCACTTTTATTTTAGGAATGATTAATTAAGGAGATTAATAAGGTAATGAGCAAGACATTTTACATTGAAAATGATGATATATTAGAGCGTTATGAGTTAGTTACAGAGCGCATTTCTACTATCAAAGAGGATAAGGATTTACCAGAGAAGCTTCAGGCTTATTTTAATCAGGTAGCAGAGTTTATTATGGCTGTAGAGCCAGTTTTAGATAAGGCTGTTGCTGGCGAGCTTGAGAATCGTTCACTTGAGGAGTGCAAGGCAGACCACGATAGAATTTTTGCTATCTATAAGGCTGGTACATACGAGAACAGCTTCCTTTGCCCAACATATGCAGTAGCAGAGCTTGGCGAGCAGCTTGGTGGTCCACTTTCAGGAGCATTTTATAAATTAACAGATATGATTCGTGCAGCATTTGCAGGTCGCCTTGATTTATTCACTATCTACTGTGAACTATTTATGGAAATCTATGGTGTCTGCCAGGTGGAAAGTGATGACAAGTTCCGCCGTGAGGATATCATTTCAGCATTATATTCATTCCATCACGATTACGCACAGCTACTCCTTGGTGAGTCTCTAATCGCCATGGTGGATCCAGAATACGATTTCTATACAAATATCGTTATGAAGGCGGATCTTTCAGATGACAGATATCTTTACAGATATGGTATGTACATCAGCGATAATGAGCTTAAGATGGCTGCACACCTTCGCAGTATGCCACATGAGGATGTGGTTGCTATGGCTCGCACATATGTAGAAGGCTACATTAAGGGCTTTGAGGTATGTGGAAAAGATATCTCTATAAAAGATACAGTTGGTGTTCATGCACCAGCAGGATTTGAACTTATGACTCGTGAAGCTATTAAGCTTTTCAACGAGGCAGGTCTTGCAGTAACAATTCGTTTTGGTGGAGCAGAGGGACGCAATCTTTTCTCTACTGTACCTAATAAGCAATGTGAGTACGATCATAAGGATGACAGAGCTTATGTTTGGGATAAGGGGCTTGCAGACAGACTTCTTGAGGTAGTTAAGAATACTTTCGAGAAGAATAAGGAGCTTGCTGCAGTATTTGGTGGTCCAGCAGTTATTGAGACATTCGGAGATGCTCCATTTGAGCCAAAGAATTTCCCTGCAAATGCTGAGTATACAGACAAGCAGAACGAGCTCAATGTTTACTTCATGAGCCAGAATGGCCAGATTACAAATCAGTACATTCACGGTGAGGAGCGCAGCTTCACAATTATCGCTTATCCAATTCCTGAAATCGGCGACAAGTTCAATGAAATTTTTAATGAGATTGTTGCTGTTAATACAATGGATTATGAGCTTTATAAGAACATCCAGCAGCACATTATTGATGTTCTTGATCAGGGCGAGTACGTTCACGTTACAGGCCGCGGAGATAATCACACAGATATCACTGTAAAGCTTCATCATCTTGATAATCCTGAGAAGCAGACTAACTTTGAAAACTGCGTTGCAGATGTAAATATTCCTGTTGGTGAGGTATTCACATCACCAGAGCTTGAGGGCACAAACGGTGTGCTCCACGTTACACAGGTATACTTAAACGAGCTTTGCTACAAGAACCTTGAAATGAAGTTTGAGGATGGCAAAATCGTTTCTTATAACTGCAGCAATTTTGATACAGAAGAAGAAAATAAAAAATATATATTTGATAATGTTTTGTTCAAGCATGATACTCTTCCTATTGGAGAGTTTGCCATTGGAACAAACACTAGAGCATTTGTTATGGGACAGAAGTACGGCATCGCCGATAAGCTTCCAATCCTCATCGCAGAAAAGACAGGTCCTCACTTTGCAGTAGGTGACACCTGCTATTCTCACTCAGAGGATGTACCTATGTACAATCCAGATGGCAAGGAATGCATCGCCCGTGATAATTCTTGCTCATTACTTCGTAAAACCGATATTTCTAAGGCATATTTCAATTGCCACACAGATATAACAATTCCTTATTATGAACTTGGCGACATCACCGTCCACACAGCGGATGGACGTACTCTCGATATCATTCGTCAGGGTCGCTTCGTAGTACCAGGAACTGAAGAGTTAAATAAAGTATTTGAGTAATGGAGGATAATGAAATGGCAACTGTATCAATTGTAATGGGAAGCGACAGCGATATGCCAGTTATGGCTAAGGCTATTGAAGTTTTAGAAAATTTTGGCATTGATTATGAGGTAAGAATCATCTCCGCACATCGCGAACCAGACATCTTCGTAGAGTATGCAAAGACTGCAAAGGACCGAGGCGTCCAGATTATCATCGCAGGTGCAGGAAAGGCTGCACATCTTCCAGGTATGTGTGCAGCAGTTTTTGAGGGGCCAGTTATCGGTATCCCTATGAAGACCAGCGACCTTGGTGGAGTGGATTCACTTTATTCTATCGTTCAGATGCCTACAGGAGTACCTGTAGCTACAGTTGCTATTAACGGGGGAGCCAATGCAGGTATCCTCGCAGTTAAGATGCTTGCCATGACAGATTCTACACTCGCAGGCAAACTCCACGATTTTATCGTAGAACAGAAGGAGTCCGTAGAAGCGAAGGACTCAAAATTACAAAGCGAAGGCTATCGCGCCTTCTTATCTTAGATACGTAGAAGGGAACTCTTGTAATATGAGAGTTTCCTTTTTGTATACATACATTAAAATATTTTAATGAGCTAGCACTTACAGAAGTTGGTAAGCGCGAGCAGGGAAGTATCGCGCCGTGCAAGGAGGGGAACCCACGCCGGCGGGGAGGTTTCCTTGCACGAGTGCGAGGGGTGCCCTGCGGGAGCATGAAACACTTGGATGTGCTAGCGGACTAAAGGATTTAAAAGGAGAGAAACATGGATTACAAGAGTTCAGGAGTAGATATTGAGGCAGGATATGAGTCAGTGGAGCTCATGAAGAAATTTGTTAAGGGTACTATGCGTCCAGAGGTACTTGGTGGTCTTGGCGGTTTTTCAGGTGCTTTTGACCTTAGCGCTATTAAGAATATGGATGAGCCAGTACTTTTATCAGGTACAGATGGCTGTGGTACAAAGGTTAAGCTTGCATTCCTTATGGACAAGCACGATACAATCGGTATCGATGCTGTTGCAATGTGCGTTAATGACGTTGCTTGTGCAGGTGGTGAGCCACTTTTCTTCCTTGATTATATTGCCTGCGGAAAGAATATCCCAGAGAAGATTGCTACAATTGTTAGCGGTGTTGCTGAAGGTTGTAAGCAGTCAGGATGTGCCCTTGTAGGTGGTGAGACAGCAGAGCATCCAGGTCTTATGCCAGAGGAAGAGTATGATCTTGCAGGCTTTGCAGTAGGTATTGTTGATAAGAAGGACATCATCACAGGTGAAAATCTTAAGGATGGTGATGTGCTTATCGGTATGGCATCTACTGGTGTTCACTCAAATGGTTTCTCTCTTGTTCGCAAGATTTTCGAAATGACAAAGGAAAGTCTTGATACATATTATGATGAATTGGGCTGTACTCTTGGTGAGGCACTCATTGCTCCAACACGTATTTACGTTAAAGCTCTTAAGGCCGTAAAGGATGCAGGTGTTCGCGTTAAGGCTTGCTCACATATTACAGGTGGTGGATTCTATGAGAACATTCCACGTATGCTTCCAGAGGGAAAGCGTGCAGTTGTAGAGAAGAACTCATACGAGGTTCCAGCAATCTTCAAGCTTATGGCAGCAAAGGGAAATGTATCTGAGCAGATGATGTACAACACATACAACATGGGTCTTGGAATGATTGTAGCTGTAGATCCAGCTGATGTTGACAAGACAATGGAAGCTATGCGCTCTGCTGGCGATACACCATACGTAGTAGGTAAGATTGTAGACGGTGAAAAGGGAGTAGATTTAATCTAATGAAAATAGCAGTTTGTGTATCAGGCGGAGGTACCAATCTTCAGGCTATTATCGACGCCATTGATAACGGAGAGATTCACAACACAGAAATCGCTGTTGTAATTTCAAATAATAAAAATGCATATGCTTTGGAGCGAGCTGCAAAGGCTGGAATCGAAGGTGTTTGCATCAGCCCTAAGGATTTTGCTTCCCGCGAGGAGTTCAACAAAGCATTCCTGGAGAAGCTTGATTCTTATAATGTAGATTTAGTAGTTTTGGCAGGATTTTTAGTTGTAATTCCGCCAGAGATGATTCGTAAATACGAATATAAAATTATCAACATTCATCCATCTCTTATCCCAAGTTTTTGTGGTACAGGGTATTATGGCTTAAAGGTTCACGAGGGAGTATTGGCCCGTGGTGTAAAAGTCACTGGAGCAACCTGCCACTTTGTGGATGAAGGCACCGACACAGGCCCTATCATCCTACAGAAGGCGGTAGAGGTAATGGAAGATGACACCCCAGAGGTGCTTCAGCGCCGTGTTATGGAACAGGCCGAGTGGATAATCATGCCTCGCGCCATAGACCTCATCGCGTCTGGGCGTGTACGTGTCGTAGATGGCAAAGTGTATATTGATTAGATGAGATTGAGAGCGTAACAAGCGGATTAGGAGGATATAGTTTATGAAGGTTTTAATAGTAGGTAGCGGCGGACGAGAACATGCAATAGCCCTTGCTGTTTCTAGAAGCCCTCAGGTAGACAAGATTTACTGTGCACCAGGAAATGCAGGCATTGCGGAGCTTGCAGAGTGTGTAGACATAAAGGCTATGGAGTTTGATAAGCTTGTAGCCTTTGCAAAGGAAAAAGAAATTGACCTTACTGTAATCGGTATGGATGACCCACTTGTAGGAGGCGTTGTAGATAAGTTTGAAGAGGCAGGTCTTCGCTGCTTTGGCCCTAGAAAGAATGCTGCCATCATTGAAGGCTCAAAGGCATTCTCTAAGGACCTTATGAAAAAGTATGGCATCCCTACAGCAGGCTATGAGAACTTCACTGATCCAGAGGCAGCTTTAAAGTATCTTGAGACAGCAAAGTACCCTATCGTTTTAAAGGCAGATGGACTTGCTCTTGGCAAGGGCGTTCTTATTTGTGAAACTCACGAGGATGCTGTTGCAGGTGTTGCTGAAATTATGCAGGATAAGAAGTTCGGTGATGCTGGCAATACTATGGTCATCGAGGAATTTATGACAGGTCGTGAGGTTTCGGTTCTTTCATTCGTAGATGGTAACACTGTAAAGATTATGTCATCTGCTCAGGACCACAAGCGTGCTGGCGATGGAGATACAGGCCTTAACACAGGTGGTATGGGAAACTTCTCACCATCCCCATTCTTTACAAAGGAGATAGAGGAGTACTGTCAGAAGAATATATTCCAGGCTACTGTAGATGCTATGAAGGCAGAGGGTAGACCATTCAAAGGAGTTATTTTCTTTGGTCTTATGCTTACAGAGGATGGTCCTAAGGTACTTGAGTATAATGCTCGTTTTGGCGACCCAGAGGCACAGGTAGTTCTCCCAAGATTACAGAACGATATTATCGACGTATTCAATGCTTGTATCGATGGCACACTTGATCAGGTGGACCTCCAGTTCTCTGATGAAGCTTGCGTATGTGTTGTCCTTGCATCAGATGGTTATCCAGTTTCATATAAGAAGGGATTCCCAATCACTGGCTTTGAGAAATTCAACAATAAGGATTACTATTGCTTCCATGCTGGAACAGCTAAGAATGACAAGGGGGAAATCGTCACAAATGGTGGACGTGTCCTTGGAATCACAGCTCTTGGCAAGGATTTAGTGGAGGCTAGAGCAAAGGCCTATGAAGCTACAGAGTGGATTGATTTTGAGAATAAATATATGAGACACGATATCGCAAATGCGATATTAAAATAATAGGATTTTTCCTTGCATTCATCGACATAATTATGATATATTATTTAAGTCGATGAGCCGACATCGAGGTCGTAGATTTTTAATCGAAAACCTTGAGTCATGCGGATGTGGCGGAATTGGCAGACGCGCTAGGTTTAGGTTCTAGTGTCCCCGACGTGCAGGTTCAAGTCCTGTCATCCGCATTATAAAAGAGCTAGTCCATTTGGACTAGCTCTTTTCGTTTATCGGGTATTATTCAAATTGTAGTGAGTCAATAATCATTGCCATTGTATCACTAATCTGCATATTCATAGCTTCGTCATCACCTACGTGTGTAGTAAGGTCGAATACAAAGACCTGATTATCGTGTGTAGTTGTAATGACTGTTTCTGTTAAACCTGAACCACCTTCTTCAAGAGGTTGGATTAACCAGTAACCATCTTTACCAGTATCCATAAGTGGACTTTCAGACTTGATTAAATTATCTCCGTTACCCCAGCTTTCAGCAATAGCATCTCTTGCTTCAGCTGCTGTACTAGCATCACTCTTTGAAACTGTCATCATACAAGTTCCAGGACAATCTGCTGTATAAACAAAAGCTACAGTATCATCAGATTCTGTAACCTCTACTAAATTAGAATCGTACTGTACAGACCAGCCATCAGAATTTGCATAAGTTGCAAAATTAGAAGTAGGAACTTCAGTTGTATCATTGTTAAATGCATCCTTGTGTGCTGCAAGTGCTTCATCAACTGCCAAGGCAACATCTTCATCAGTGATGTTTAATGCACTGTCTTTTCCACAACCTACAAATCCAAAGGCTGTGATAACCAATGTTCCTGCAAGCACTGTTGTTGATACCAAATTTTTCAAAGTTCTCTTTTTCATTTTAACTCCTCCGTTTATGTGCATCGTTATTTTTACATCTCGATGGTAACATTTATTCTATCACAGAAGTGTCACACCAAATATGTAGTTTGTGTGTAGATTTTTTACATTTTGCAAGAGGTGGATTTGTAATAATTTTAGAGAAAAAGAGAAGAGCACAGCCGAAGCTGTGCCCTTAACTTTGTTATTTATATTCAGGTGTGATTGTCTGGATTGTTCCATTTTCGTTGTACTTTAATTCACAGTACTTCACGTTTCTTCTGTGGTTGATTCCCTTTGAAATCTCGCAGTCATGATAGAAGAGATATGTCTTACCGTGATACTCTACAATTGAATGATGTGTTGTCCATCCGAGAACTGGCTCTAAAATTCTGCCCTGATATGTGAATGGACCATAAGGATTATCTGCTATCGCATATACGATATAGTGTGTTGTTCCTGTTGAATAAGAGAAGTAGTATTTTCCATTGTGCTTGTGCATCCAAGGATCTTCAAAATACCTTCTGTCTTCATCGCCGGCAAGAAGCTCTTTGCCATCCTTATCAAGAATAACAACATCTGATGGCGCTTTTGCGAATTCACTCATATCATCCTTCATAGGAGCAACCTTTGGCCATACAGCATGCTCATTTTTAGCTGGCTCTGTACCGTTAGGATCAAACTTACCTGTGCGATATTTCTCTAACTGACCGCCCCAAAGTCCTCCAAAGTAAATATATACCTGTCCGTCATCATCAATGAAAGAGCAAGGGTCAATACTAAAGCTTCCTGGAATATAATCAGGTCTTGGAGTAAATGGACCTGCTGGATTTTTGCTTTCGGCAATACCAAGTCTGAAGTTTCCATCCTTATCCCTTGCAGGGAAAACTAAATGATATGTGTTGTTTTTTAATACACAATCAGGTGCCCACATCTGGCTGCTTACCCAAGGCACATCATCCTGATGTAAAACCATACCGTGGTCTGTAACTTCATCACTGTCTTCACTCATAGAGAAAACGTGATAGTCTTCCATCTGATATTCATCACCGTTGTCGTTGTCTTCGCCATCGTGTGGAATGTCGTGGGATGGATAGATGTAAATCTTTCCGTCGTAAACGTGAGCAGATGGGTCTGCTGTAAATAGTTCAGTAACTAGGGGTTTGTTTTGTGCTTTCATTATTATTCTCTCTTTTCTCCTTATCCTTTCACAGCCCCCGCAGTCAATCCATCTACAATCTGGTTAGAGAAAGCGCAATATACAACGATTGTTGGTATGATTGCGATGATGATAGCTGCGAACATCTGTGAGTAGTTTGTATTATAAGGTCCAACGAATTTTGAAAGAGAAACAGGAAGAGTTTTCTTCATATCGTCGGATATAAATACCATTGCTAGTAAGAGCTCGTTCCAGTTTCCTACGAAGGTCATAAGGCCTGTTACGAAAAGTCCTGTCTTGCCAAGAGGAAGACATACCTTGAAGAAAATCTGGTAAATACTTGCACCGTCGATGCAGGCACTTTCAATAAGCTCGTTTGGCATTCCTTCAAAGAATCCAACCATAATAAAGATTGTGATTGGAAGAGCGAAGGTTAAATATGGAAGTATGAGGCCTGTAAGGCTGTTTGAAAGTCCTAGCTTTGCAAAGCGAGTGAAAAGCGGAATCAAAACGCAGTGTACAGGAATCATCATTCCAGTAAGGAAATAAACAAGTGCTAAATGAGAAAACTTCCAACGGAGTCTTGCAATACCAAAGGCTGCCATTGAACCGATAACCATACTAAGTAGAAGTGTTACAACGCAGACGATGAATGAATTAAGTGTTGCAATTCCAAGTTTTCCAGCTGTCCAAGCGAATGTGAAGTTTTCCATTGTTGGATTTTGAGGCAATGCAAATGGAGCTGTGAAAATCTCCTTGTTTGTCTTAAAAGCTACATTAAATGTCCAAAGTAATGGAGCAAGATAGAGCACTGCCATTAGTACTAAAAATATATAAATAATTATTTTTGAAATTGATATTTTTTTCATAATATGGGGTCCTCCTATATACCTATTACATTTCGTATGCTTCGGTCTTTACGACTTTATTAATGAATAAAGTAACTGCGAGGCATAGAATCAATAAAAGAACACCAATAGCGCTGGCATATCCATATTTGAAATATTTAAATCCCTGCTGATAAAGGTGAGTAGCAAGAACTTCGGTTTTGTGGTTTGGACCACCTTCGGTCATATTGAAAATCATATCGAAGAACTTCAATGAACCGATGGCATTAAGTGACATTGCGGTTGCAACCATTGGGCGAATGAGCGGGAGAGTGATGTATCTGAAGCTCTTCACCTTGTTGCAACCATCAATGTAACTTGCTTCATATAAGGAATTAGAAATACCTGAAATTTGAGCCATATAAAGCATCATAGATTGTCCTACATACTGCCACAATGCAACGAATGCAATTACCCACATAGGAAGAATAATGAAACCTTTTGTATCCATCAGCCATAAAGGCCCTTCCAATCCGAATTTTTGGAGAAGCTGATTAATACCAAGCTTTGGGCTGAAGATAAACATCCATAACAGACCTAAAGCTGCTGATGAAAGAACACAAGGCAAGTAGATAATGTTTTTAAAAAGGTTTCGTCCTTTTTGTATATTTGTAAGAAGGGCTGCTAAGAACAAACCCATTATTAGCTGAGTTACACAAGAATAAATCAGGAAAAACAAAGAGTTCTTTAATGCAATCTTCAATGTTTTGTCCTGCATTAAATTTGAATAATTCTTAAATCCAACCCACTTTGCTGGTGTGAGTGCATTGTAGTCACAGAATGAGTAATACACTGACTGGCAAATTGGAATAAACAGAATAAAAGTAAATAATAACAATGCTGGAGCCATAAAAATAATGATGGCTTTTTGTTTCTTAATAATTTATCCATAACTTATTTTCCTTAATTTTCAAATAAATTAACCCTAAAAAAGTTTAAAAAGATAGGGGCGCAGGGAAGATGCGCCCCCATATACAATAAAGGTATTGAAGAAAAAGAATGTTATCGGCAGTTAGCCTGGTAGTACTCTTCCATATCGGTAGCAGCCTCTGCAGGTGTTAAATCACCAAGGAATACTGATACCATTGTGTCATCGAAGTGAGAGCCTGTCTCTGTTGTAGGCATTGACTCGTTATAGAATCCGAATGTACCCTTTGCGTTGCTGAAGATATCCATTACATATGCAAGCTGTGCTGGAGCAGCAGATGCATCGTATTCAACCTTAGTTACAGGAATCTTTCCACCAACTTCAGCTGTGTACTTCTGAGCTGTGTCATCTGTGAAGTACTTCATAAATGCTGCGCAAGCGTCTGGGCTCTTTGTTGATGAGCTCATGCAAAGTGAATCAGACTTAGCAATAAGTCTCTGAACACCTGGGAACTGGAATACACCACACTTAGACTCGAACTCTGGGTTTTCACCATTAATCTGTCCGATTGCCCAAGAACCCTGGATAAGGATAGCAGCTTCTTCGTTGTAGAAGTTTGCTGTAGCAACATCGTTTGTATCACCAGCAGCTGTAGGCTGGAAGTACTTAGAAAGGTCAAGAAGCTTTGTAGCAGCTGCCTCAAGCTTTCCATCCTCCCAAGAAGCAGAACCATCTGCAAGTTTAGCAAGGTCAACACCTTCAGCTTCGCAAAGGTAACCAGCTACCATTGAGAGGCACCATGCTGTACCAGCTGAAATGGTTATTGGTGTAAAGCCAGCAGCCTGAAGCTTATCGCAAGCGTCAATCATTTCATCCCAGTTTGTAGGAACCTTAGCGCCAGCCTTTTCAAACATCTCTGTGTTATAGAAGCAGCAAGCAGCAGCTGTATTAAGAGGTATTGCATAAATCTTGCCGTCGTATGTCTGCTGTGTAAATACTGCATCACTTGTAAATGTATCTTTCCAACCATCCTGTGCAAGATAATCATCAAGTGGAGCAGCGATACCAGGTGCTACATAATCTGTAAGCTGTGGACCTGGGCTGACAATAAATACATCAGGTGTCTCACCTGCAGCAACTAATGCATTTAACTTGTCGTAGTACTCTTCAAGGTTAGTAGTAATAGGTGTTACGTGATACTTTCCTTCATAATCTTTGTTGAATCTTTCGATTGTCTCTTTGTATCCGAGAGAGATAAGATCCTGTGTAGCATCAAGGTCATCCCAGAACATCCAAGTGATTTCCTGAACCCCATCTGCTGATGCATCAGATCCTGAGTTTGAATCTGAAGTAGCTCCGCCTGATGATCCACATCCTGTGAATACAGAGGCGATCATCATAGCTGACATTAAAGTCGCAAGAATTTTCTTTTTCATTACGTCTCCTCCTTTTGCAATGACAAATGAAATAAACCCCCTATTTGTTTATCTGTTTCATTTGTCTGTTAACTTTTTCTTAAATTAAAAATAACACACAATTTAGACACATTCTTCAAAATTGTTGTTACTTGATTATTAAAAATTGCTCAATCTTTTCTTTCTCAAGTGATGTATTTGTGCATGATAACAGATAAAACAATCTTAGATTATACAATATGCATAAAATTGGAGTTTAGGCGGGGTTAAAATATGAAAAAGTGCTTGATTTTATTTGGAATTAGAGCAAAAATTATAAACACAGTTTTTTATCAATTGTTGCCATTTTGGGTTGGCGTTTTTTAGGGAGAAAAAATATGATTGAAAGTTTGGACGGCATTTTTGAAACGGTGAATTATAAGCAGAGCACGGGGTTAAAGCTCTACGATAACACACAGTATGAAGACTATCCAATGCATTGGCATCCAGCGGTTGAGATTATTATGCCTGTTGAGAATGTATATAAGCTTATATTCTCAAATGCAGAGGTGAATTTACGCGAAGGAGATATTTGTATCATCTGCCCTGGTTGTGTACATTCTATAGTAGCTCCACCTACAGGTAGACGAATTATTTTTCAGCCAAATACAACTACACTTAGATTTATGAGAGAAGTGGAGATTCTATTTTCTATTATGTCTCCATATTGTATTATCACCCCGGAGGAGTATCCGGATATTCACAGCACTTTACAAGATATGCTTGTGGACATTAGAGAAGAGTATATGAATAATTCTCCGTTTTCGGAGGTAAACATCTATAGTCAGTTGCTCAGGATGTTAGTATTAATAGGAACAAACTATTCCAACAATAATGTTAAAAGCGATTACAATCCTATCGTAAAAGAGGAGTATGCTCCTAAATTTATGGAAATATGTGACTATATTAATGCTCACTGCTCGGAGGATCTGAAACTGGATGATATTGCAGATATGAGCGGATTTAGTAAGTTTTATTTTGAAAGATTATTTAAACAGTTCACAGGAACCAGCTTCTATAAATATGTTAATCAAAAGCGTATAGCAAAGGCACAGGAGCTTTTGGTTGAACCGGGAGTATCAGTTACTGATGTGGCACTGAATTGTGGCTTCACATCAATCTCATCATTTATTAGAATGTTCAAGCTTCAAAAGGGCTGTACCCCTACTGAGTTTAAGAGTATGTATTGGACCTCAGATTCGAAAAACGCATAAGAAAAAGTACACTATTAGAGAACACCAAGTAACTCTCAAGCTCTTAATATTGAACCCCAAGCCAATCTCGCGATGGGTCAATATTAAGGCTAGAGAGTGTAACTTGGTGTTTTTATTTTTAGGGTGTTGACAATAATATTATACTAGTGTACTATCTACATAGTACAGAGGTACAACACGGAGGAGTATACATATGCAATATGATTCAAAAACGCCTATATATATCCAGGTTATTAATTCAATAAAGCTGGATATTATTAATGAGCGAATCAAACCAGGTGAAAAACTTCCTTCCAGCAGAGATTTAGCAGTACAGTACACAATTAATCCTAATACTGCAGCTAGAGTTTATCAGGAACTTGAGCGTGAAGGGGTTTGTTACACCAAAAGAGGAATGGGCACATTTGTCACCGATGATGAAGAAACCATCATTCAGTGTAGACAGGAAATGGCTCAGGGATGCCTCAATGATTTCCTTAGACAGATATATGAGCTGGGAATCACAAAGGAAGAGGCAATCGAACTTATTAAGAAAACTAAATAGTGGAGGATGGATATTAGTATGTTAGAAAGTATTGAGCTTACAAAAAAATTCCTCGGCAAAACAGCTGTAGATGGCATTTCATTAAAGCTTGAGCCAGGACATATTTATGCAATGCTTGGCCCTAACGGAAGCGGTAAGACTACTTGGATGAAAATGGCCGCAGGATTGATTAAGCCAACATCAGGTGTGGTTAATTATAACGGTTCTCCTGTTGGGGTAGACAGCAGAAGAGATGTAGCCTATATGTCTACAGAGCCATATTTTTATGACTGGATGACAATAGGCGATGTTGGGAAATATTATCAGGATTTCTTTGCAGATTTTTCAATGGAAAAATATGATGAAATGCTTCAGGATATGGCTCTTGAAAAGAAGTTGAAGTGCAAAAATCTTTCATCAGGTATGCTTGCAAAGCTTAAGGTTGCAGTTACTATGGCAAGAGATGCAAAGGTCTATATGCTTGATGAACCACTTAATGGAATCGATCTTCTTGCAAGAGATGAGGTTTTAAATGCAATTATCAAACACGCCGGAGAGGATAAGATCCTTTTAGTATCCAGCCATTTGGTTGAAGAGCTTGAATCGGTTGTTGATTACGCAATCTTTATTAATAGGTCAAAACTTGTTGGTGTGTATGAGGTTGAAGAGCTTAGACAGAATCAATGCATTTCATTGGCTGATAAGTACAGAGAAGTATTTGGCAGTATTGAAATGGGAGGTGCTTGCTAATGGGAACTTTAATGAAATATGAATTCAGAAAAACTTGGAAAATGAAAGGAATTATCCTTTGCATAACAGCTTTCTTTCAACTGATATTTTCTATTAGCGTGGTGGCTAAGAGCGATGGATGGTTGGGTCTATCTGTTACAGGTCTAGCCTTTACTGCCATTTGCAGTGTCTTTTTGATAGGAGTACATGGAATTCACATATTAAGCAGAGATATTAATACAAAGCAAAGCTATATGCTTTTTATGACACCAAACAGCAGCTATAAGATTTTAGGTGCAAAGACATTAGAAAACGGTTTGTCAGTTATCATTGCAGGTGTGTTTTATACAGTCCTCGCAATTGCCGATATAACAATTCTCGCCGTAAGATACGATGATGTGAAGGCATTTTTAGATCTTTTTAATGTGGTACTTAAAGAGGCGGGAACAGAGTTGACTGCTTATACGTTTTCGCTTACTATGATTCAAACAATTATTTCATGGGTTTTCCTTATTTCTATGGGATATCTTGCAGTAGTAATTTGTGCCACACTGCTTTTAGGAAACAGATTTAATGGTGTTCTTAGCCTTATAGTATTTTTCCTTATAGCATTTATGGTGGGCAATGTTAGTGATGCACTTCAGGCTGCAGTAGGTGGTTTTTCCGGAATAGCTACAGCAGTTGATGCGGTATTTCATATAATACTTACAGCTGTGATGTATTTTATTACAGCATGGATTATGGACAACAAGCTTTCGGTTTAGGACAAAATGGAGGAAGTAAAAATGTTAGGTTTTTTAAAAAAGATAGGGGGCTTCTTCAAGAAGCATATCAAACTGGTTATCGTAATTGCGATAATAACTGCCATAGTTTTATATGTTCGTTATAGCATAAACAAAGCTAAGGAGCTTCTTGAGGAGCAGATGAATCAGCCAGTTACAGCCACAGTTGAGCAGATGGATGTTCAGAAATCAGTCAGCGTAACTGGAACTCTTAATGCAACAGACACCGCAAAGGTTACATCTACAATCGGTGGTAGCATGACTGGTGTTAAGGTTAAGAAAATCAACTATGAAGTTGGGGATTATGTTGAAAAAGGTGCAGTTGTAGTTGAGTTTGATGGTGATGATTATGATAGAAAAATTAGCGAGCTCAATGCACAGTACAATATCACTAATAAAGAGTCGGAAGTAAACATCGGTGATTTAAATAAGAAGATTGCTGATACACAAAAGCAGATTGAAGACGACCAGAAATGGTTAGATGAGAAGAAGCTATACTATGATAATCTTAAGGATGCATATGATAAATATTTAGAGCACCCTAACTATGATGATAGAAAAGAAAGATACGAAAGTGAAGCAGCTATCTGCCAGTCTAGATACAATTTTACAATCGAAACTTACGAGGCAAAAAGAGATGGTATCAAGACATTACAGGATTCTATAATTACATACCAGAATCAGATTGAGCTTGCTCAGCTTAGACAGGCATTCAACCAGAATTACACTCAGGTTGATGAAAAAGACAAGATTTACGAGAGCAAAGATGCTACTCATGTAGAAGCACCAATCTCAGGTTATATTCTTACAATGAATGTAACAGAAGGAAACAACTATGCTCAGGGTAATACCGTATTTACGATAGCAGATACATCAGAATTTATCGTTGAAGCTACTGTTAATGAATATGATATAGCAAAGATTTCTACAGGTCTTCCTGCAAAGGTTAAATTTGAATCTACAGGTGATGAGACCTTTGATGGTGAGGTTACATTTGTTTCACTTGCTTCTGAAGGTTCTATAGGTGGAAATCCACAGGGTCAGCCAGCTGCCACAGGTGTTGCTTCATACAAGGTAAAAATCAAGATGAAAGATAATGATGATAGAATGCGTGTTGGTATGACTGCAAAGGCCAGTGTTATTCTTGATTCAGCAAAGAATGTTATTTGCGTTCCTTATGATTGTGTTAAGACAAATGAAGATGATGGAAGCTTCTATGTAACAGTCATAGAGGATGATGGAACAAAGAAGGACATTAAGGTTAAAAAGGGACTTGAAAGTGATTATTATGTTGAGGTAAAGGGTGATGGTCTTAAGAAGGGCATGACTATTGAGGCAGTAGTAACAGACGGACCTAGCACAGACGTAATGGATTATATTACTTTCGATTAGGAGGTTTTTATGGCAGAAAATATTATGCTAGACCTTCGCAATATACATAAAAGCTTCTTTATTGGAACACCCAATGAATTTGAGGTGCTTCACGGATTGAATTTTTCAGTTAACAAGGGCGAGTTTGTATCCATAGTAGGTCAGTCTGGTTCAGGAAAGTCTACTTTGATGAATATCATCGGAGCTTTGGACAGACCTACAGCTGGAGAATACACCCTTGATGGAGTAGATATTGAGAAGGCTAAGGATCACGAGCTTTCAGCACTCAGAAATAAAAAGATTGGATTCGTTTTTCAGACATACAATCTTATAGCTAGAACAACAGCTCTTAAAAATGTAGAGCTTCCTATGATGTATGCTGGAATGGGAAGAGTTGAGAGAACAGAACGTGCTAAGATGCTTTTAGAGCAGGTGGAAATGACAGACAGAATGCTTCACAAGCCAGATGAGCTTTCAGGTGGACAAAAGCAGCGTGTAGCTATTGCCAGAGCTATGGCAAATGATCCGGCAATTATCCTTGCGGATGAGCCTACCGGAGCTTTGGATTCTGCAACTGGTCGTCTTATCATGGATATTTTCCACAGACTTCACGAGGAGCAGGGTAAGACAATTGTTCTTATCACTCACTCACCAGAGCTTTCACAGGAAACACAAAGAATTATTACTCTTAAGGATGGAAGCATCATCGGAGAGTCAACAGGAAACTGGAATGGTTTAAAAGAAAAGGAGGGCGCATAATGTTATTTACAGAGAACGTCCTCGTAGCATTAGCGGGACTTAAAGCTAATATAATGCGTTCCTTGCTTACAATGCTTGGAATTATTATCGGTATCGCATCCGTAATTGCCATAATGACAGTTGGTAATTCAATCACTTTAATTGTCAATTCTACAATGCAAGGCTTAGGAGCTAACAATCTTCAGGTTGGTGTTATGCAAAAATCTACCGACGACAAAGATGACAAAGATGATTCTGGTATGAATTATGGCTCTGGCTACGTCAGAGAAATGAGAGATGAGGATAAGATTTCAAAGGATATGCTTCTTTCTTTCAAGGAAGAGTTTTCAGATGATGTCAAATACATCCTTATTGATGAAAGTGTTGACGATT
Organism: Butyrivibrio fibrisolvens 16/4; assembly: GCA_000209815.1. Lineage (GTDB taxonomy): Bacteria > Bacillota > Clostridia > Lachnospirales > Lachnospiraceae > Pseudobutyrivibrio > Pseudobutyrivibrio fibrisolvens_A. Next base: position 3,082,117 of record FP929036.1, on the reverse strand, counting down.
ATTATTCACCAAGCAAGGTTACTGAAAATGGCAAAACTGCAAAGACACGAATAGTCGGTTACAACAGGGATTATATGGAGTTTAACGACAAGGAAATATTGGCAGGTCGTGGCTTCATACAGCAGGATTTTACTGAAGGAAAGGCGGTCTGTATGGTTTCAGACAAGCTTGTAGATCGTCTTTACAAAGGAAATAAAGATGCAGTTTTAGGTAAAGAAATCGAGGTAACCAGGCCTGATGGTTCTTTCTATGACTTCTATGTTGTAGGTGTTTATGAATATGTAGCAGAGCAGTTTACATTTGGTGAATCAGACAATCCTACTACGGAGCTTATGGTTCCTTTGAATTGTGCCAGAAGAATTAATCATAATCTAAATAAAGGATTTGATTATGTAATGGTTGTTACATCCGTAAATACGGACAATAATACCTTTGTTAAAACTGTTAGAGATTATTTCAACGTTAATTTCTATTCAAGAAATGATGCTTATGAAATCGCTGCCATTAGTATGGATTCTATGATGGAGAAGATGAATACTATGATTAGTATGATTCAGGTGGCACTATCAGTAATTGCAGGAATATCTCTTGTAGTTGGTGGTATCGGTGTTATGAATATTATGCTGGTTTCCATTACCGAGCGTACAAAGGAAATTGGTACAAGAAAGGCCCTTGGTGCCACAAATGCATCTATTCGACTTCAGTTCATCACAGAGTCGGTAGTAATATGTGTTATCGGTGGTATCATAGGAATCTTCTTTGGAATAGGCCTTGGTATGGTAGCAGTTAAGCTTATGGGATATGATGCAGCAGTATCTGTTTCAAGTATCGTTATTGCGGTAGCATTTTCTATGGCTATTGGTATCTTCTTCGGATACTATCCAGCTAATAAGGCTGCAAAGCTCAACCCTATTGATGCCTTAAGATATGAATAGCAAGTTATTTTCAAGGCTTGCCTATTATAATTACTCATATTTAATTCTTTGTTAAATATTATTGAATATAATGTGAAAAAATTAGAAAGAACCCTTTTCTGTGCTAAAATCCAATTAAGTGGGGACAAACACAGAAAGGGGTTTTTTATGCAAATATCTATAGGAACATCGATGAAAACAGAGGTTGAGGCTGCTGTGGCTGAAGCTTGTTCAAAAATATCAGCGCCTAAATTTTTAGTTTTATTATCTTCTTTTAATCAGTTTGAAAAAGCTTCTAAACTGATTGCTGAAAAATTCCCGAATGTACCGATAATCGGAACCGGAACTATTTCATATTATGATACAACCTCTTCTGATAAAAGAATGCTACTTTTGGGATTTGGAAATGATGCTGAAGTAGAGGTAGGTGTTGTTCGAAATCTTTCAACAGCGCCTATGCTCGATATTCCTGCCATGGAAGAAAAGGTTTCAAAGATTCAGGCAGGAGATGGCAATACAATTTGCCTGGAGTTCTGTACTAATGATGAAGAGCGACTTGTAACTACATTAAATGTAGCTTTAGAGCGTGCGCGTATTCCAATTGTTGGAGGTACAGTTTTTGGATATCCAGACGGCTATTCTCCAAAGGTATTGGTTAATGGTCAGCTTTATGAAAATGCTTGTTGCTATGCTCTTTTAAAGAACAAGTCTGGAAAAATTAGAACTTATTCTGAGAACATTTATGGTCCAATGGAATGCCCAGTAACACATATTGCAACCAAGGTAAACTTGAGTGCAAAGGAATGTATATCTCTTGATGGTCGTCCAGCTGCTGATGTATATTGCCAGGATGCTAATGTTTCGAGAAATGAGCTTGTTGACAATGTATTAACTAATCCACTTGGACGTGTTATTGGTGATCAGATATTCATAACAAGCCCATATGCTATCGGAAATAATGGCTCTTTAATCAGCTACAAGAGAATCAATGAGAATGATTCAATTCAGGTTCTGGAGTTGAAAGATTACGAATCAATTGGTGCTGACACTCGTCGCAATATCAGAGATGAGAATAGCCATATTTCGTTTATTCTATCTATAAATTGCATTTACAGACATCTCCTGTATTCAAACAGAGGTTATCTTGACACATTCATCTCCGAGATGAAATCAGTTGGACCTCATGTTGGTATCGTAGGAGGTGGAGAACAATATAAGAAGCAACACGTAAATCAGACAATGGTTTGCGCAGTGTTTGAATAAACGGAGGGGCAATTATGGGATTATTCGGAAAGAAAAAGGTTGATGTTCAACAGCCACAGGATACAGGGGTAGCTGCAGAGAAAAAGGTTGATTTAAAAGGCCGAATGAAAGCTATTCGCGAGGTAGGCAGGTTTTCGGTTGAGCAGAAGGAAAAATTGCAGGCTGAAGAGGCTAACACAATAGCTGGCATCGAAACCATCCGCGATTCATTCTCTGTTGTTGAAAACAAGTATAGTAATATTTCTGATGAGGTTAGTGGATTTAAGGATCAGTTTAGAACCATCGAGGAGATAACAAAGGCCTTTGAAGATATTGTTAAAAAGCTGGTTGTAACAGCTGATGATTCCCACAATGGAATGGAAAAGGTAGACCAGAGTACCAGTGCTGTTTCTGATACTATCGCCGAGGTTGAGGAAGTATTTGCTGCGTTCCAGAAGAGCTTTGATGATATTCGAGAAAAGGTAGAGCAGATTGGTGGATTTGCAAAGCAGACAAATCTTCTTGCCCTCAATGCTTCCATCGAGGCAGCTCGTGCCGGTGAGGCTGGTCGAGGATTCGCGGTTGTTGCAGATGAGGTTACAAATCTTTCTACTGAGATTCAGAGTGTCGTTACATCTGTATTTGATAGTATGAAGGAACTGGATGAAAACAACAACAGACTGGTTGAATCAGTAAATAACACTAAGAGTGCAATCGGTGAATCACATGAGCGAGTAGTTGAGACTCAGGAGGTTGTTGGTCAGATTAAGACTGTTGCTGATGAGGTAACAGAACAGAGTGAGCAGATGGGTGAGGTTTTTGTGAATTGCGAGTCATCTATCAGTTCTATTTCCAATAATATCGAGGATTCTAGAAGCTATTTTGATACAGTTTCAAATGATATCGAGAATATGAAAGTTAAGATTACAGAGAAGGGCTTTATGTTCGAGGATATGAATAATGTGCTTGAACAGATAGGTTCATTAACTGATATTTAATATCAATAAACTATGGGGCTATGCGTTGTGCATAGCCCTTTTATTATGCTAAAATATCAGCTAGCGTAAAATTTGGAAAAGGAGAAGACAATAATTATGGATTTTAAGTTTAAAGATTTACCATATGAGCGTCCTGATATTGACGCTTTTGAAAAGACAGCTGCTGAGCTTACTACTCGTCAGCAGGCTGCAAAATCAGGAGAGGAGCAGTTTGAAATTCACAAGGAATTCTATAAGCTTGCTAATGATTTTGAGACAGCCTACAACATTGCATATATCAGACATGATGCTGATAACACCGATGAATTCTACGAGAAAGAAAACGATTATTTTGATGAGGTAATGCCAAGGGTAAGCAATGCCACTATCAAGTACAACAATGTTCTTGCTGCATCACCATACAAGGATTTCCTTGAGACAAAGCTTGGCCCTGTATTTTTCAAGAATGCTGAGCTCGATGCAAAGTCAGTTAACGATGATGTAATTCCTCTTATGCAGGAAGAAAATGCTCTTGCTTCTCGCTATGACAAGCTTATTGCTACAGCAAAGATTGAATACGAGGGTGAGACATATAATCTTTCTCTTATGGCTCCATTCACTACAAATGAGGATAGAGAAATCAGAAAGAAGGCTCAGAAGGCTGTTTCAGACTGGTTTATGAGCGTTACACCTGAGATTGATGAAATCTATGACAAGATGGTAAAGAACAGAACTGAGCAGGCGAAGCTTTTAGGTTTCAATTCTTATACAGAGCTTGCATATTGCAGAATGCACAGAAATAGCTACGGCCCTCAGGATGTTGAGAATTTCAGAAAGCAGATTAAGGAATACTTTGTTCCATTCGTTGGAAAGCTTGCTGAAAAGCGTGCCAAGAGACTTGGTCTTGATAAGCTTCAGGCTACAGAGCTTGGTGTATATTTCCTAAATGGAAATCCAAAGCCTACAGGCACTCCTGAGGAGATTCTTAAGAGTGGTCAGGATATGTACTCAGAGCTTAGCTCTGAGACAAAGGAATTCATGGACTTTATGATGAAGCATGAGTTGTTTGATGTATTTGGTCGCAAGAATAAGGCTGCCGGTGGATATCAGACATATCTTCCAAACTACAAGGCACCATTTATCTATGCAAACTTCAATGGTACCAGCGGCGATGTAGATGTAATCACACACGAGTGCGGCCATGCATTCCAGGCATACGTGGTTCGTGATGACGAGATTACAGAGCACAATGAGCTTGGAATGGAGACAGCAGAGATTCATTCTATGTCTATGGAATATTTCACATACGGATGGATGAAGAATTTCTTCGGTGATAGATACGAGGATTACTTCGAGATGCACATTGAGGATGCCAGCACATTCCTTCCTTACGGAACAATGGTAGATGAATTCCAGCACATTGTTTACGATAATCCTGAAATGACTCCAGCTGAGCGTAAGGAAACCTGGAAGAAGCTCGAGGCTCAGTACAGACCATACATCGATTTCTCTGAGAATGAGTTTTATAACCTTGGCGGATTCTGGCAGAAGCAGCTTCACATCTTTGATGTGCCATTCTACTATATAGATTATGTTCTTGCGTCAATCTGTGCTATGCAGTTTAAGGTATGGATGGATGAGGATTATAAGGAAGCTTGGAATCATTATTTACAGCTTTGCAAGCTTTCAGGTAGCGATTACTACACAAAGATGATTAAGGCTGTAGGACTTAAGACTCCATTTGAAGATGGTTCAGTTAAGGAAATCGTAGATAAGTTTTCGGCTAAGATTTTTAAGTAAACTGACTATGAGGTGTTAATTTGAGAGTATTATTACTTCGTCACGGACAGACAGATTTAAACGTTCAAAAAGATTGCAGGGTAGCTCTGACATCCCTCTCAATGAGAGGGGGCGTCAGCAGGCCAGACAGACTAAGGAGTTTTTGGATGGACTTGGAATTGTTGTCACAAAGATTATTTCTAGTCCTTTGGAGCGTGCTATAGAAACCGGCAGCCTTGCTACAGGCATCCCTGTAGATCAGGTTGAAACAGACCCAAATCTTATAGAGATGGCGTTTGGTGTATGCGAGATGAGAAATATGGAAGAAGAGGACCCAGGATTTTTACATCAGTGCTTTGACACTCCAGCAGAATATATTCCACCAGAGGGTGGCGAATGCTATGATGAGGTGGTAGCAAGAGCCGGGGCATTAGTTGAGCGAGTTCGAAGGATGATTACATCTGGCGAGCTTGGCTCAGATGATGTGCTCCTTCTAGTAAGCCACGGAGCTCTCAGCCATTGCCTGTTTGAGTATATTAAAAAGACTCCTAGAGCTGCATTATGGGATGTAGATTTCAATAACTGCGCTATTGCGGAATTGTTTTTGAGTGCCGACGGTAAAAGTGACGATTATAGGTTTGTTTCAGAAGGTTTTGAGAAAAACTGGTAGGTATTAGATTTATGAAAGCATATTTTGCAGGTGGATGCTTTTGGTGTGTCACACCTATTTATAAGATTTATGGAGTGGATTCTGTTGTTTGCGGATATTCTGGTGGAGATGAGATTAATCCTTCTTATGAGGATGTAAAAGCTCAGAAGACTGGTCATAGAGAAACAATAGAATTGACTTATGATGAAAGCAATGTAGATTATGACAAATTGCTGGATATCTATTTAGCTAATGTAGACCCATTTGATGGGGAGGGACAGTACATCGACAAGGGTTTTTCTTATACCCTGGCAATTTATTACCAAAATGAGAAGGAGTTACAGCTTGCTCAGGAAAAGATTGCTGAGCTAGAAGCATCTTCTGGTAAGAAAACTCACATTGCACTGGAGCCTTTTAAGTCTTTTTATAAGGCAGAGGAAGAACATCAGGATTATTACTTAAAAAATCCAGAAGCCTTTGAGGAAGAGCTTAAAAGTAGCGGAAGAAAATAAGAAATTTAAAAGGACAGTCGGAAGCTTTGGGCTTCTAGCTGTCCTTTTTGTTTAGAAGTTACTTCCGTTCCATCCCCAATCTGATACTTCAGCTCAGTTGTAACCGCAAGTTCTTTATTGTTTGACAATAATACAAAAAACGATATAATTATCTTATAAATGAACAATAACGAACATAATACACACAATACAAACAATAACGAACACGGAGAACCCATATGCTAGCATCAGAACGACAAAATTACATTTTAGAGGAATTAAAAAAGAATGGGGGCGCCGGAGTGTCGGTTGAGGAGTTGGCAGAGGCGCTTGATGTTAGCCTCATGACAATTCGAAGAGACTTACAAAAGATGAGTGAGGCCGGACAGCTTGAAAGATGCCATGGCGGAGCCATCATGAAAAATGAAGTGGCGTATATTGAAAAGGCTACCAGCAGAAGTGATGAGAAAAATGCTATAGCAGAAAAGGCAGCTTCATTGATTAATGATGGTGATTGTGTTTTTCTCGATGCAGGTACTACCACATTCAAAATGTTGAAATACTTGGAAAATCGCCAGCAGCTGACTATCGTTACAAACGATTTAGAAATAGGCTATCAGGCTTACAAAATGAATTTTGATGTAATTATGTGCGGTGGGAAAATCCAAAAATCTACGGCTTGCATGTTTGGAATGATGACCAATGATGCCATTAGGCAGATTAAGTTTGATTATGCTTTTCTTGGCGCAGCATCCATTGATGAAAGACTTGATGTACTTACACCTACAGAGGCAAAAGCAGTTTACAAACGTCTTGTTGTTGAAAACAGTAATTATAGCTATCTGCTTGTGGACTCAAGCAAATTTAACAAGCGTGCAATTATGAGAATAAATAATCTTAGCGATTATACAGGTGTCATCACCACATATAAATTCGACAAAGAGGAGAAAAACAGATAGAGAAAAATAATATACTTGTCATTCCAGTCAGTGTTTCTTAAAAAGGGGGAGAAGAATAATGGCGGATTGTGTGATTATTGCGGATGATCTTACTGGTGCCAATGCTACGGGGGCTCTTTTACAGAAGATTAATTATACCGCATATACGGTAATGAATGCTGAGCGCTTAGAACTCTCTAATCAGCAGGATTGTGATTGCATAATTTATCCTACAGACAGTCGAGGGGTTTCGGCAGAGATGGCGTACAACCGTGTTTACAATGTATCCAAACTATTGCAGTCTGAGGATATTAAAATCTATTCCAAGCGAATAGATAGCACTTTGCGCGGAAACCTTGGAAGTGAAACAGACGCCTTTTTGGACAGTTTCGAGAATGAAAAAAGGATTGCCATGGTAGCACCTTGTTTCCCCGAATCTGGAAGAATTGTTTTAGGCGGATACATGCTTGTAAATGGTGTCCCACTTCACAAGACTGCGGCTGCTATTGACCCAAAGACTCCTGTAAACACATCTAAAGTTTTAGATGTTTATAAGAGCCAGTCAAAGTATCCTATAGCTACTGTCGACATGGAAGATTTAATGCTTGGCCAAGAGCATTTAGTAAAAATGCTTTCCTTCCAGCAGGAAGGCATAAGGACAATCCTTTTTGACTGTGTTTCACAGGAAGATTTAGATGAAATCGCGGATGCAGTAATAAAGAGCAGAATCAAATGTATAGTTGTAGATCCTGGTCCATTTACAATGACGATGGCCCGAAAGTGCATTACACCGCACAGTGATGTGGCTACGGCCAAGATATTGGCTGTGGTGGGAAGCGTTAATCCTGTAACAAAGACACAGGTTGAGAATTTATTGTTGTCACAAAACGTTCATAATATTTTTGTATCAACTGAGAACTTCTTAAAGGGAGAAGAATCCAGAAAAGCAGAAATTAACAGAATAGTGAATGAAGTTTTTGATGGATGTCAGGATAGTGAAATAACCAGCGTGGTTGGAAACGGCATTTACCCTGAAAATCGCATCGATTTCTCAAAGTATACCAATAAAACAGGACTTGATAGTGATGAGCTTTGCAAAATAATAAATAAATCTTTTGCAGAGATTACTCAGGCAGTTATTGATGCTAAACCTGAATTTAAGGGTATTTATTCAAGCGGTGGAGATATTACTGTTGCTATCTGTCAAAGATTTCAGGCTTCGGGGATCAGACTCTTAGGAGAAGTACTTCCGCTTGCGGCCTATGGTTCAATATTAGGCGGTAATTATGATGGATTAAAGGTTGTGACAAAAGGAGGCATGGTAGGAGAAAGTGATGCCATGAGAGAATGTGTCACATACTTGAAAGAAAAATTATATATATAAGGAGGATGGGAGAATGTCGAAACCATTTATTGCGGTTCCAATTGGCGATCCAGCAGGAATTGGTCCAGAAATTGTGGCGAAGGCCTTGGTTGATCCAATCGTGGAAGAAGGGGCAAATTGTGTCATCATCGGTGACAAAAATGTCATGGAAAATGCCATTAAAATCACCGGTGTTAATCTTACAATCAAAACGATAGGAGAACCAGAGGATGGAGATTATCGTAAAGGCGTAATGAACCTCATCGATCTTCATAATATCGACATGAGTCGTTTTGAAATTGGAAAGGTTGATGGAATGTGTGGAAAGGCAGCTTATGAGTACATAGAAAAAAGTATTCAGTTGGCTAATGCTAAAAAGGTTGCAGCAGTATCCACCACTCCTATAAATAAGGAGGCCTTGAAGGCCGGCGGAGTTAATTTTATCGGTCACACTGAAATTTTTGGCGCACTTACCAATACGCCAGATCCTCTTACAATGTTTGAGGTTCGGGGTATGAGAGTATTCTTCCTAAGTCGTCATGTATCACTTAGAAAAGCATGTGATATGGTGACTAAGGAAAGAATTGAAGATTATGTAAAACGTTGCTTTGATGCATTAAAAAGCTTGGAGTTACAGAAGGCACCATGGCAATTGCAGGATTAAATCCACATAGCGGAGAGCATGGTTTATTTGGTGATGAGGAGGTTAAAGAAGTCTTTCCAGCAGTGGAGGAGCTACAAGCTTTGGGCTATCCTGTAGTAGGTCCTATTGGTGCGGATTCAGTATTCCATCTTGCATTACAGGGACGTTTTAATAGTGTTTTATCTCTTTATCATGACCAGGGACACATTGCTACAAAGACACTTGATTTTGAGAGGACAATATCTATCACCGGAGGAATGCCAATTTTGAGAACTTCGGTAGACCATGGAACGGCTATGGATATTGCAGGTAAAAATATAGCAAGTGCAGTGAGCATGGTAGAGGCAATAAGACTGGCAGTTAAGTACGCGCCAAACTTTATGTAGTAGGAAAAAGTGTAATTTAGTAACTTATTGGGAAAGGGACGTATGGGGCGTCTCGCAGAGAAACAGGAGGTATGTGTTATGGAGGGTATTTCAGGTTCTCAGATGCTGATTGGACTTTTTATCGGCTTGGTTGTACTAATTTTACTGATTTTAAAGACAAAGATTCATGTATTTTTAGCGTTGATTATTTCTTCCTGCATAATTGGTCTGGTTGGGGGCATGCAGCCAGATGATGTAGTATCTTCAATTACATCTGGTTTTGGCGGTACACTGGGAAGTATTGGTATCATCATTGGTTTCGGTGTTATGCTGGGACAGATATTCGAGATGTCAGGTGCTGCTGAGCGAATGGCTAAAACCTTCTTGAAACTGTTTGGCAAAGGTCATGAGGAACTTGCAATGGCATTAACTGGATTCATAGTTTCTATTCCAATTTTCTGTGATTCTGGTTTTGTTATTCTTTCACCTCTTGCCAAGGCTATTTCAAAGCAGACAAAGAAATCTATGGTTAGCTTAAGTGTGGCACTTGCAGCAGGACTTGTAATTACTCATAGTTTGGTTCCACCTACACCTGGTCCACTTGGTGTTGCAGGTACTTTTGGTGTAGACGTTGGTCACTTTTTGCTTTTAGGAATAGTTGTGGCATTGCCAATGGCAATTGTTTGTATGCTTTATGGAAAATGGTTAGGAAAGCAGATTTATCAGATTCCAACAGAAGATGGTCAGGGATGGGAAAGACCAGCATATCAGCAGCCTGTTTACACATTTATTGATGAGACTGGTACTAGAAAAATGCCATCTACCTTTGCAGCCTTTGCACCACTTGTATTACCAATCCTTTTAATTTTACTTAACACAGTTTTATCTGCTGTAGGATTAACTGATGGCATATTTAAGATTATTCTTTTTTTAGGAAAACCTATTATTGCTGTTGCACTTGGCTTGATTTTAGCTATTTATACACTTACCAATGGAATGGAGCGCAGTGAAGTAATTGCTAAGATGGAAGACAGTGTAAAGAGTGCAGGTATCATCATTTTAGTAACTGGTGGCGGCGGTGCATTAGGCCAGGTAATTAAGAGCGCAGGTGTTGGTGATTACATTGCACAGGGGATTGCAGCAACAAGTATTCCTGTAATTTTACTTCCATTTATTATTGCTACGTTAGTAAGATTTGTTCAGGGCTCGGGAACAGTAGCAATGGTTACAGCAGCTGGTATTACTGCTCCAATAGTTGCAGCAGCTGGTGGAAATATGTTGCTTGGAGCATTCGCAGCATGTATTGGTTCTTTATTCTTCTCATACTTCAATGATAGTTTCTACTGGGTAGTTAACCGACTCAGTGGTATATCAGAGACAAAAGAGCAGATTCGTGTATGGTCAGTTACTACTACAATTGCATGGGCAGTTGGCTTGGTAGAATTATTGATTTTAAATATCTTTATGTAAATATATTATAATTCAGCTTCGAAGAACTCGATTAACGCGTTCACATTTAAGTCTGAATGCTCTACCTCTCTGGAGTACAGGTAAATCACCTGCTCCAGAGGGGTGTTTTTATCTGCTGAATGAAGCATCATAAGCCAGCGAGTGCTTTGCACTGCAATCATAGTGCGGGCGTAGATTTGTCCATCGTAGACTGCACCGCAGAAATATGTAAATAGAAGAGACTCAAAAATCTTTTCAAATATGAATTCTGTGGAAGCATCTGGGTACATAGCAGATTTCCAGGTGGTGAACTCTGAGGAGTGCTCCTGCCAAAAATTTTGTGCATCACGGATAGAATCGTGCCAGCTTTCCTCTAAAACTTCCATTTCAAGCAGGACATCCATAGATTTAGCGCAGTAATCAAGCGACAGAAGCGCGCCAGTTCCAGCACAGTCAAACTCTTCATCAAAATTCACATCGTCCATTTCAAAGATTAGGCCTTCATCATAGAGTCGCTGAAGTTTTAGCCCCATAGCTGCTATTAAACTCATTCTATCCTGAAGGGAGATGGTTTTAGATGCAGCAAGTCCGAGCATCTTATCTCTTGCATATTCCAAATTATCAAATAATAGAAAATCGTAATCTTCGAATTCTTCAGGATCATCAAGGGTCTCATCTTCTGATTCCGTAAATGCGAATTCATAATCAGGGTCTAAAATCATACGTGTGACCTCAGGGCAGGATAGAGAAAGAGAATACTCTCGAATATCCTGGAATTCCTCCACATGCCTTGGAAACATCTTGCAAGTGTAGCAAAGCATATCTTCACCAAGGGTGGAGTGAAGGTCACAAAGACCATTATCATTTAGCATTGCGCAGCGGGTGCGGTTCTGCTTGAAACAGCTTTCGTCGAAATTGATTGAACCATTTAATCTTGTTCCGAAGTCTCCCTCCGTACATTTATATCTTTCAATGCTGTCTTCATCTATCATTATCTGCCAGCCGATGCAGCAGCTCTTAGGGCACTTATCAGCTATGCATTTGAAATTATCGTAGCCATTTTGTTTTCTATATATCATTTACCAAATCTCCCGTATATATAAGAACTTTTTTGATGTTACCACGATTTTTGATTTTATGCTAGAATACATTGAGTGAGTTAGATGAAAGGTTGTACAATTATGAATTTTCCAAAAGATCCTGTGATGCTACTTTCAGTTGTAAATACAGCATTACGTGACTATTATAAAAGTTTTGACGCTTTAGTTGAGGATAATGAAGTTGATGGAGATGATATTATAGCTAGACTTGCAAGCATCGATTATCATTACGATTCTGCAAAAAATCAATTTAAGTAGAGGATGAGTATGAAAAAGTTTTTCGCAGCATTATTAAAGACATTATTAGCGCTTGTTGTAGTGGTAGCTGCCGCCTGGTATGCTTTTGGAGAAGATGGTCCCCTATATGAAAAGGGACCTCTTTATAAAGAGAAAATCGTGGCTCAGGAGGAACCGGATGAAGAGGTTACTACTGAGGCAGAGGAGAATCTTACTGCTACATCTGCAGTGGAGCCAGAAGTAGCACCAGAGGATTTGATTACTAAAATAGTATTCACAGGTGATGTGGAACTAAGCGAGTATGTTCAGTCCAATTACAGTTCAAAAGGTGTAGATGGTGTTGTCAGTCCGGAAATAAAGGCGCTGATGAATGATGCTACATTTACTATGATTAACAATGAATTTTGTTTTTCTGAGCGAGGTCAAAAGGCCCCAGATAAACAGTATACTTTTCGAGTTGATCCTTCATACGTTAGTTTGTTAAATGATTTGGGCACTGACATAGCAGGACTTGCAAACAATCATGTGCTTGATTATGGAAAGGATGCTCTCACTGACACATTCACCACACTTACAAATGCAGGTATTGATTACACAGGAGCAGGTAACAGCCTTGAGGATGCCAGCAAGCTAATCGTAAAGACAGATGCAAAGGGACGCACCTACGGATTCCTTGCAGCAAGCCATGTCATTCCTGTTGGAAGTTGGAATATTGAATCTTCTCAGCCGGGCGAATTCTGCTTTTATGATGAGACAAAGCTAATAGAGGCTATTAAGGCTGCTGATAGCCAGGTGGATTATCTGTTTGTCATGGTTCACTGGGGCGTGGAGCATACAACAGAGCTTACAGATTATCAGCCAAACGACGGTCATAAATTTATAGATGCCGGCGCTGATGCAGTTATTGGAATGCACAGCCATTGCCTGCAGCCAGTAGAAATGTACAATGGCAAGCCTATTTTTTATAGCCTTGGAAACTTCATTTTCAATCAGAATATAAAGTCTGGCGGTGGCGGTGCGGCTGAGATTACTATAGATGAAAATGATAATGTAAGCTACAGAATCATCCCTATTACAGCCAGCGTGGCATGCACCAGGGTGGATGAAGCGGGCTACAGTTATGTTGACCAAATGTCGCCAGCTGCAACGGTGGATTCAATGGGCGTTATTAGTGAGTAATAATTGACAATAAATTAACAAAAATACAAAAAAGTACAAAATCAAAAACAATGCTTAAAACCACTGTTTTTTCATAAAAAAGTAGTATTATATCTAATGGTTTTAGAAAACTAACACCAAAGCACTTAGTGCGAAAGGTTAATATACTTTAAAGAAAGAAAAGAGGAAATTAAAATGGCAGGATTTGGAGCATTAATTGACATCCTTAAAAAGGATCCTAAGAAAATCGTATTCACAGAAGGTACAGACCCACGTATTATCGAGGCATCTAGCCGTCTTCTTGGTTCTGATTTCCTTCAGCCAATTCTTATTGGTAAGGATGAAGAGGTAAAGGCTGCAGCAGAGGATGCAGGTTTTAACATCCGCGGAGCAGTTATTATTGATCCAGAAAACTATGATAGATTTGATGAGATGTGCGAGCTTTTCTGTGAGCTTAGAAAGTCTAAGGGCGTTACAATGGAGCAGGCAGCTGCTACATGTAAGCAGGCTAACTACTTCGGTACAATGCTTGTAAAGATGGGTGTTGCAGATGCACTCCTTGGTGGAGCAACATACTCTACAGCTGATACAGTTCGTCCAGCACTTCAGGTTATCAAGACAAAGCCAGGTAACAGCATCGTATCTTCTTGCTTCATCATGGTACGTAACTCAGCTACAGGCGACAGAGAAGTTCTTGCAATGGGTGATTGCGCTATCAACATTAAGCCAAACGCTGATGAGCTTGCTGAAATCGCTGGTGAGACAGCAGAGTGCGCTAAGATTTTTGGTATTGATCCAAAGATTGCTATGCTTTCATACTCAACACTTGGCTCAGGAAAGGGCGAGGATGTTGATAAGATGCGCGAAGCTACAGCAAAGGCTAAGGAGAAGTATCCTAACCTTGATATCGAAGGCGAGCTTCAGTTTGATGCAGCAGTATCTCCACGTGTTGCTAAGACAAAGTGCCCAGGCTCTACAGTAGCTGGTCACGCTAACACATTCATCTTCCCAGATATCAATGCTGGTAACATTGGATACAAGATTGCACAGCGTCTTGGTGGTTTTGATGCATACGGCCCTATCCTTCTTGGACTTAACGCACCAATCAATGACCTTTCTCGTGGATGCAATGCACAGGAAGTATACTCAATGGCTATAATTACAGCCGCTTTAGCTTAATACTTAAAACGACTAAATTCCGCGACGGAAGTCGCGGAATTTTTTTAACGGAGAATATGAATGAGTAAATGGATTTTACAACGAAAGGCTGCGGATTATGCAGGGCTGAGTGCGAAACTTAATGTTGACCCTGTACTAGTGCGTCTTATGGTAAATCGTGGTCTTAGTACATATGAGGAAATGGAAGAATATCTTCATCCTACCTTGAATAATTTCCCAGACCCACATCTTTTTGCTGATATGGACCTTGCTTGCGAGCTTCTTATGGAGGCTATAGATGATGGTGTAAGGATTCGTGTGGTAGGTGATTATGATGTGGATGGAATTATGTCTACCTACATTCTCACTAGTGCCATCAGGGAAGCTGGCGGTGATGTGGATTATGCAGTTCCTCACAGAATGGTGGATGGATACGGTATCAATCCTGATATGGTTCAGGCTGCCTGTGATGATGGAGTAGGATTCATTATCACCTGCGATAACGGTATTGCAGCAGCTCCTGCTATTGACTTGGCAAAGGAACTTGGAATGACATTCGTTGTTACAGATCACCACGAGGTCCCATTTGAACTATCAGAGGATGGAGAGACTAAAATTCAGAAGCTTCCAGCAGCAGATGCCGTTGTAGATCCAAAGCGTGATGATTGCAATTATCCATTTAAGGGTATCTGCGGCGCTCAGGTAGCATGGAAGCTGGCAGAGGTTCTGTTTGAATTCCTTGGACTAGAAAAAGAGGAATCAGATAAGTTTCTACAGTTTGCAGCCATTGCCACTGTTTGTGATGTAATGGAGCTGAAGGGTGAAAATCGCGCCACTGTATATCAGGGAATCAGGGCCATTGAGGCCACAGAAAACGTAGGCATCAGTGCCTTGCTAGCGCGTAATGAGCTTAAAGGTAAGCCCCTTAGCTGTTATCATCTGGGATTTATCATCGGCCCTTGCCTTAACGCCAGTGGAAGGCTTGATACTGCAGGCCGTGCTATAGAGCTTCTTATGGAGCCAGACCAGGCGAAGGCCCTTGCTATGGCAAATGAGCTTGTAGAGCTTAATTCTCAGCGAAAGAATATGACCCAAATTGGCATAGACAAAGCCAGAGATATGATAGAAAACAGCGATTTGAAAAATGATAATGTGCTTGTGGTTTACATTCCAGAGCTTCATGAAAGCTTAGCAGGTATTGTGGCAGGACGTATTCGAGAAGCCTACAACAAACCAGTGCTTGTTATCACTGATGCGGAGGATGGTGCAAAGGGCAGTGGACGCTCCATTCCAGCTTATAATATGTTTGAAGAATTAACAGCTGTGAAGGATGTATTCACAAAATTTGGAGGTCATCCTATGGCAGCAGGTGTATCACTTCCTACTGAAAAGATTGATGAGCTTCGCACTCGTCTTAATGAAAGATGTACACTTACAGAGGACGATATGCAGGAGGTTATTAAGATTGATTGTGATATGCCGCTTTCCTATATTACAGAGGGACTGGTGGATAGTCTTGATATGCTTGCTCCTTTTGGTACCGGAAATACGAAACCTCTTTTTGCTCTTAAAAATGTACCAATTCTCAAGGCTGCCTACATAGGTAAAGAAGGCCAGTATTTGAGACTTACTGTGGGAACAGAAAAAGGTGAATGCATGACTGCTATGCTTTTTAGAAATGTTCCTGAATTTGAAGATATCGTAAATACGAAGTATGGCCCAGGGACATGGGACAGAGTTTGTTCGGGACAGAGCTCAGGAGTGTCTATGGACATCATCTACGAGCCGTCTATAAACGAGTTTAGAGGCAATCGCAGCATACAGATAATGGTTGAAAATTTTAAGTAATTGTTTTTGATTTTGTGTAAAAAATTCTATTTTTTAAATCTAGATTCTATGATAAAATCCTCCTTATAGAAATTCTTTATAGGGAGGATATTTTTTTATGGGAAATGTTCTTGTAGCTCAATCAGGTGGCCCAACAGTGGCTATCAACGCCAGTCTTGCTGGTGTTATCGAGGGTACCCTTGGTTCTAGATACGACAAGATATATGGCTCTATAAATGGCATTCTTGGCATTAAGAATGACAATGTTATCGACCTCACTTCTGTCGTGGCAAACGACCCTCGTTTCCTAAAGCGTCTTAAGACAACTCCTGCAATGTATCTTGGCTCATGCCGATTCAAACTCCCTGGTGTGGATTCTAATGATCCCATCTATGATTCCCTTTTTGAACAATTTAAAAAGTACGATATAGAAGCATTTTTCTACATCGGTGGAAATGATTCTATGGACACTGTAGATAAGCTTTCTGCTTATGCTGCAAAGATTGATTCAAAAATCAGATTTGTAGGTGTACCAAAGACAGTTGATAACGATCTTTGTGTTACAGATCACACTCCAGGTTTTGGTTCTGCAGCAAAATATATTGCTACTTCTACAATGGAAGTTATCTTTGATGCTCAGATTTATGATAATCCTAGTGTTACTATCATCGAGGTAATGGGACGTGATGCAGGATGGCTTACAGCTGCTACAGCTCTTGCAAAGAATGAGTGCTGCGATGGTCCAGATCTTATTTATCTTCCAGAAGTTCCATTTGACAGAGACAAATTCATTGAAGATCTGAAAGGACTTCTCAAGGAGAAGAACAACATCGTAGTTGCTGTTTCAGAGGGAATCAGAGATGCAAAGGGTGAGTATATCTCTGCTTCCACAGGCACACTTGATAATTTTGGACATGCACAGCTTTCAGGCGCAGGAAAGACTTTAGAGTACCTTGTTAAAGAAAATTGGGGGTTAAGGTTCGCTCTATCGAGGTCAATGTACTACAGCGTGCAGCTGCTCATATGTCCAGCCTTACAGATATCAACGAGTCCGAAGCTATCGGCAAAAAGGCTGTTGATATTGCAGAAGAGGGTGTTACAGGCGCAATGGTAACTATGGAGCGTATTAGTAATGCACCTTATGAAATTAAGTTTGATTATGCGAAGATTCACGATATTGCCAATGAAGCAAAAGAAGTGCCACAGGATTGGATTAATCCTGAGCACAATGGTGTAACTTCTGATATGGTAATGTATTTGAAGCCACTGGTAATCGGTCTTCCAGATGTGGAATACAAGGATGGACTTCCAGTGTATGTATCTCGCGAAAACTAAATGACATTTAATTGCAGTCTGTTGTAATCTCTTTCCTCTAAGAGTGAGAGGACGCGTCTTGCGTGGGAATACTGAGTGCGATTAATGGAAATAACGCAAACTTTATTGGCGCCGTTGTAAATTCTTCTGCGGAAGAATGGTACGCGGTGCCAATTTTTTGAGAATGGCACTGACTGCTCTAGCAATAAATTAGATGTGCGATTGGAAACTACACGATTGGTAGTCTCGCAAAGTACTATATCTTTACCAATGTTTTTAGACATCTTTGGTTTCTTTTTCATTTCTAAAACTATTACCTTTCAATAAATGTGAATATCCACTTTTTTCCCCATAGATTCTGCAACCTTAACCAAAAAATCCAAGGATGGATTATATTTTCCACTCTCCATCCGGGAGATGTTGGATTTCTTGGTGCCCACACGCTGGGCTAAGGATTCTTGTGTCAAATTCAACTGGTGTCGGGTGTCACGAAGCTCCTGGGCGATGGAATTGCGCGCCGCCAAAGCCTGGGGTGTGACAACTCCATCTGCATAACGATTCTTCATAGTGCACCTCACGCTTTTAAGTTATCATATATGATAACACAGAGCAATAGATTTCACAATAAAATCATTGAAAATTATGGAAGAAGAGGAAAGGAGAGTACCCCTTTTTTATAAAGGGCAAATGTACTATAATCTTTAATGGAGTATTTTTAGAAATGAAGGAATTCAGTTCGTAAACATATATTTTGGAGGGAGCAAATGGTTAGCAGAAAACAACGTTTTAGAACAGTACTTTTAATAATTATTCTTGCGGTAGCCATTGTTGGCGGTGTATTTGGAGTGAGCTATTTCACAGACGGTGTTACTTTTCCGTGGCAGGTAGCTGCTACAGTTGAAGAACCTGTTCAGGCTGCCCCAGAACCTGTAAAAGAAGAGCCTAAGCTTGTTATAAAGGAAAAGAAACAGGACGAGGCTGCTAAGAAAGAAGAAGAGCTTAAGAAAGCAAAAGAAGAGGCAGAGGCATCCATAGAAAAAGAAACAGAAAAAACTGAAGAAGAGCCTGTTGATAATCTTCTTAACGATATGAAGCTTAAATATTATGGCAAGCTTGCTGTTGAGGATTCTCATCTTGTAGATGCAGATGGACATGAGGTTCTTCTTATGGGCGTCAGCACTCATGGAATTAACTGGTATCCAGAATATGCTTCAGCAGAGACTATTAAATCCTTAAGAGATACCTGGGGCATCAATGTCATCAGACTTGCTATGTACACCAGTGACTACAATGGTTATTGTGTTGGTGGCAAGGATAATCAGGAAAAGCTTAAAGAAGTTATTGATGATGCAGTAGAGGCTGCAACTGACAACGATATGTATGTCATTATTGATTGGCATACATTAAATGATTCAGACCCTAACGAATACAAGGCAGAAGCAATTCAATTCTTTGGTGAGATGGTTCGTAAATACGAATCAAACGAAAACGTAATCTATGAGATTTGCAATGAGCCTAATGGAGATACCACCTGGGATGATGTTAGAAAATACGCTAACGAGGTTATTCCGGTCATCAGAAATGTTGATAAGGATGCTATCATTTTAGTGGGAACACCAAAGTGGGCTACCGATTTAGATTCAGTTTTAGATAAGCCACTTGATTTTGATAATATTATGTACACATACCATTTCTATGCAGGCACTCATCACAAGGCTGAAAGAAATGCTCTTAGAGATGCGTTGGATGAAGGACTTCCTGTGTTCATCTCAGAGTATGGTCTGGTAGATGCTGATGGAGCTGGAGACTTGAATGAGAAAGAGGCTGATTATTGGTATGATATGATTCGCAAGGAATATGGTGTATCTTCTTGCATGTGGAATCTTTCAAACAAGGATGAAGGTTCTGCCATGATCAATGCTGATTGTGATAAGCTTTCAGATTTTACAGAAGAAGACCTTTCTGAATCAGCAATGTGGTTGATTGATCAAATTTCACAGCTTAAGCACAGTGATTTAGAAGAGGGCGTTGATTGGATTGAGCCTGAAGTAAATAATAAAGATTCTCAGACTAAATCAGATAAAGAATCTGACTTAGATGAAAATAAAAAGATACTACAAAAGCATCTAAGAAAAATAAGAGATAGGAGATAATTTAGCAATGACAACTAATGAGAAAATCGCAGCTTTGCGTGATTTAATGAAAGAGAGAGGTATTGATATGTACCTCATCCCAACAGACGATTTTCATTCATCTGAATATGTAGGAGAGCACTTTAAGGCTCGTAGTTTTATGACAGGCTTTACCGGTTCAGCTGGTACAGCAGTTATCACATTAAAGGAGGCACACCTTTGGGCTGATGGACGTTATTTCGTTCAGGCTGCAAAGCAGATTGCCGATTCAGAGGTTATTTTAGAGAGAATCGGTGAGCCAGGTGTTCCTGAGGTAGAAGAATTTATTGAGCAGAATTTTGTAGATGGCGGATGCCTTGGATTTGATGGCCGTTGTGTTTCTGCTAAGAATGCTGCAAAGTATTTTGAAATCGCTCAGAAGAAGGGCGGAGAGCTTGCTACTACAGAAGATTTAGTAGACAAGATTTGGACAGACCGTCCAGAGCTTCCAAAGGCTACAACATGGCTTCTTGAAGACCAGTTCTCAGGTGAGACAATGGATTCAAAGATTTCTCGCATCCGTGAGGAAATGAAAAAGCAGGGAGCTGATGCTCATCTTGTTACAGCACTTTATGACATTGCTTATATTTTAAACATTCGTGGAAATGATATTGAAAGCGTACCTGTTTTCCTTTCATTCCTTATTATTACAGATGACAGCGTAATTCTTTTCACTGACACAACAAATTGGCCAGCAGAGGTAATGAGCTATCTTAATGATAAGGGCGTTAAGCTTTACCCATACGATATGATTTATCATTATCTTCAGAGTGCTGACATGTCAGATAGAAGAGTGCTTCTTGATCAGTCAATTGTTAATTACAATATGATTAAGGCACTTGAGGGCTCAGCAAAGATTATCGATGGCAAGAATCCATCAGAGCTTATGCGTGCAATCAAGAATGAGACAGAAATTAAAAATACAAAGCTGGCTCACATAAAGGATGGTGTTGCTTGTACAAAGGCTATCAAGTGGGTTAAGGAAAACATCGGCAAGGAGCCAATGACTGAGATTACAGTTTCAGATTATTATGAGGCTCGTCGTAAGGAGCAGGAGAATTTTGTAGACCTTTCATTTGGCACAATCTCTGCTTACGGACCAAACGCAGCTATGATGCACTACAGCGCAAAGGCTGGCAGTGAGGCTACACTTAAGCCAGAAGGATTTTTACTTGTAGATTCAGGTGCACATTATCTTGAGGGTACTACAGATATCACACGTACAATTGCACTTGGAGAGCTTACACAGCAGATGAAGGAGTACTATACAGTAGTTCTTCGTTGTCATTTAAGACTTCTTGCTGCAAACTTTCCTAAGGGAGTTACAGGCGCAAACCTTGATATTCTTTCTCGTGGCCCAGTTTGGGATATGGGACTTGATTATCGTTGTGGTACAGGTCATGGTGTTGGCCACATCTTAAATGTTCACGAAGGGCCAAACCGTTTCCACTGGAGAGTCCTTAAGGGACAGAATTCTGCTGAGATTCAGCCAGGTATGATTACAACAGACGAGCCAGGTCTTTACATTGAGGATGGCTTTGGAATTCGTATTGAAAACGAGCTTCTTTGTGTAGCAGGTGAGACTACAGAATACGGTGATTTCCGTCACTTCGAGGCTATCACATACTGCCCATACGAATTGGATGCAGTTATTCCAGAGATGCTTACAGAATACGAAAAGAAGACTCTTAACGACTACCACGCAATGGTTCGCGAAACACTCAAGCCATACCTCACCGACGAGGAAAACGCATGGCTTGAAAAAGAGACTAGGGAGATTTAATGAGTAAATTACTTTTAATTGATGGCCATAGTATTGCCAACCGTGCATTCTACGGAGTTCCAGATCTTACAAATAGCGCCGGCGAACACACCGGCGCCATCTTTGGTTTCCTCAATATGATGCTTAAATTCATAGATGATGAGCAGCCTGACAACTTTGCAGTGGCATTTGATGTTTCTGCCCCTACTTTCAGACACAAGATGTTTGATGCCTACAAGGGCACCAGAAAACCTATGCTTCCTGAGCTTAAAGAGCAGATTCCTCGCATTCAGGAAATGCTAAAGGCGATGGGGGTTCCAGTCATCACAAAGGAAGGCTGGGAGGCTGATGACATCCTTGGAACTCTTGCAAGAATGGGAGAGGAAAAAGGATTCGATGTAACAATCGTTTCTGGAGACCGTGACCTTCTTCAGCTGGCTACTGACAAGGTAAAGATTTCCATTCCAAAGACTAAAAAGGGTGGAACTGAAATTGAAAACTATTATGCTGCTGATGTTAAGGAAGCTTATGGTGTTACACCAAAGCAGTTTATAGATGTAAAGGCACTTCAGGGAGATTCTAGTGATAACATCCCAGGCGTAGAGGGCATCGGTCCTAAGACAGCTGAAAAATGGATTGCAGAGTATGGCTCTATTGAGGAATGTCATGCCCATGTTGATGAAATGAAAAAGGGCAAGGTCCTTCAGAATTTTATCGACCAGTGGGAAATGGCTGTGCTTTCAAAGGAGCTTGCTACTATTAATGTATATGCTCCAATCCAGCTTGAAGAGGGCAGCACAAAGCTTGAAAATCTCTTTACTGAGGAGGCATATCTTCTCTGCAAACGCTATGAGCTTAAAAAACTTCTTCCTAGATTTGAGGCCTCTACTACCACAAAGGTGCAGGATAATACTTCTGAATCTTTTAAACGTATATACGATTTAGCAGAGGTAGAGGAATTCTTCGCTGAGCTTAAAAAATCTGGCAAGGATTTTGTTGGAGCCAGCATTATGGCTGGAGAAGACAAGCTCATTAAGGGAGCTGCCCTTTCTACAGGAGATGCTACAGTATATGTGGATTGTGCTGGATTTATCACACCAGATTATCTTGGTCACAAGCTTATAGAAATCAGCAAGGCTGGTGTAAAGCTTTGCTTCTGGGATTTAAAGAATGCTATGCACATTCTTTTTGAGTTGATGAACCAGGATGAAAAGGCTGCTGTCTTAGAAAAAGGCGGCAAGACTGAAATTTTCCCTACAGCTGTAGATGTGGCAGTGGCAGCATATCTTTTAAATCCAACAAAGAATGCTTACACAGCAGATGATGTTGCAAGCGAAATCCTTGGTATTATCATTCCAGCCCAGGCAGATCTTTTTGGCAAGACAAAGCTTAATGCAGCCTTAGAGGATGACAGTATGTTAGAGGCTGTCACTACATATGCTTGCTACAATGCTTATGTTGCCTTTGCGGCTTTCGAAAAAGTTATAGCAGAAATCAAAGAGGAAGGAATGCTTGATATATACGAAAATATCGAGATGCCTCTTGTCTACACACTTTTTGATATGGAGCTTCAGGGAATTGCTATGGATAAGGAGGCTTTGGCAGAATATGGCAGCCGCCTTTCAGTTCGTATAAACGAATTAGAACAGAGCATTTATTCTCAGGCAGGAGAGGAGTTCAATATCAACTCTCCAAAGCAGCTTGGAGTTATCCTTTTTGAAAAGATGGGAATAGAAGGTGGAAAGAAGACAAAAACTGGTTATTCTACAGCCGCTGACGTTTTAGAAGAACTTTCTGCCACAAATCCTATAATATGTGATATATTAGAGTACAGACAATTAGCAAAGCTCAAGAGTACTTATGCAGATGGCCTTGCAGCCTGTGTTGATGAGGATGGAAGAATCCGTTCCACATTTATGCAGACAGTTACAGCAACAGGCCGTATCAGCTCTACAGAGCCAAATCTTCAAAACATTCCTATCAGAATGGAGCTTGGACGAGAAATCAGAAAAGTATTCTATCCAAAGAAGGATTGTGTTTTCCTTGATGCGGATTATTCTCAGATTGAGCTTAGAGTGCTTGCTCATATGTCAGGTGATGAAAATCTTATCGATGCCTTCAAGGCAGGACAGGATATTCACCGTTCCACTGCATCACTGGTGTTTAACACACCATTTGATGAGGTTACAGATTTACAGCGTCGCAGAGCAAAGGCTGTAAATTTTGGTATCGTTTATGGTATCAGCGCTTTTGGTCTTGCCAAGGATATTGGTGTAGGTCGAAAGGAAGCTCAGGAATATATAGATAATTATTTCGTAGCTTATCCAAAGATGCACGAATTTTTGGAGGGATTAAAATCTCATGCTAAAGAAAAGGGCTATGTTACTACAATGTATGGCAGACGTCGTCCAATTCCAGAGCTGGCTTCATCAAACTTTATGACACGTCAGTTTGGCGAAAGAGTTGCTATGAATTCTCCAATTCAGGGAACTGCTGCTGATATTATAAAAATAGCTATGGTTAATGTTCACGACAGACTTTTAAAGGAAGGGCTGAAATCAAAGCTTCTTTTACAGGTTCACGATGAACTTTTAGTGGAAACACTAGAATCAGAGCGTCCACAGGTAGAGAAGCTAATAGCAGAGGAGATGGAAAATGCTGCGAAGCTTGCGGTGGATTTAGAAATTGATATGAATTCTGGAAAGACTTGGGCTGAGGCTCACTAGCCTTTAAATTTGGTCTAACAGAAATTTGTATATAGGGAGTATATGAAAAAAACTAGGAGGATTTGAAAAATGAAATTTCCAAGAAAACAAATTAAGGCAAATGCTAGAGCTGCACTTTCAGCTAATTACTGGCCACTTGTAGGATATCCATTCTTACTTGGTCTGTTATTAACTGTTGTTCTTTCAGCTTTATCATTTAAATCAATTCTTTCATTGAAGGATATGGCTACTGCTACTTCAATGTATCAGATTCAGGAGGCAGCGCTGGCATCTACAGGTGCAACTGCTGTTACTGATACTATCACTATTATTTTTAGTATTTTTGTACTAAATGTTATTGCAGTAGGCGAGTTATATTTCTACTACAAGTTCTACAGTGGCTCAAGTGCAGATTTTGGTACTTTCTTTGATGGATTTAAGAACGGCCAGTACTTACATGTCGTAGGTGGCATGTTCCTTATGACATTATATGTCTTACTTTGGACAATGCTTTTTGCCCTTCCAGGAGCTATTCTTTTTTCTATAGGATTTGTTGCATATCTTATGTATGGCTCTGGCACTGCAATGATGATTATCGGCTTTATTCTTTATTTTGCAGGTATTATTGTTGCATTCATCAAGGCATATCAGTATAGCATGATTCCTTATCTTCTCCTTGATAAGCCAGAATTTACTGTTAAGGATTGCTTCAACATGACAAAGAAGATGACAAAGGGTAATAAGTGGAGCCTTTTTGTATTAGATCTTTCATTTATTGGTTGGGTATTATTATCAACACTTACATTCTTTATTTTATTTATTTTCTATGTAGGACCATACATGAGTCTTGCAAGTGCAGGTGCTTATGATTATCTCAAGAGAGTTCATATGCCTGATTCAGTAGATAACGGTCCTGTTTTCCAGTCTGCTGATTACGAAGCTAATTATACAGGTGAGCCAAATAACAACGACAATATGTTTGAAGAATAAAATATGAGATTTATTGGAATTACAGGGGGCATCGGCGCTGGCAAAAGCACGGTGCTCTCTTTATTAAAAGAAAATTTTAATTGCAAAGTAGTGTTGGCCGATGAAGTGGCAGCACATCTTATGACAAGCGGTCATAAGTGTTTTGATGAGGTAGTAGCTTTAAATTGGCCTACCTCTATTTTGGATGAATCAGGAGAAATCAACAGACCACTTATGGCAAAGTATATGTTCTCAGATAGTGAGCTATTAAGTAGCGTAAACTCCATCGTCCATCCAGCTGTGGAAAAAGAAGTACTAAATGAGGTAGAACAAGAGCGTCAAAAGCACAATATAGAGTACTTTTTCTTTGAAGCTGCATTGCTCATAGAATGTGGATATGGTAAACTTGTTGATGAGATGTGGTATATATATGCCAGTCCAGAGGTACGTGAAAAACGTCTTATGGAATCAAGGGGTTACTCTAAGGAACGCATAGCAAATACTATGAAAACGCAGCGTTCTGATGAGAGTTTTAGAGAGCATTGCCATAGGGTTATTGATAATAGTGGCACTACTGAGGAGACACTTAGTCAATTGAAAGCAATACTCAGCTAAGAAGCAATTAGCCTTAGCTGATTTATGAGGTGGCATAAAAACAAAAGGGGATTTTACTATGGAAAAGAAGGACATTGTATTTGGCTTGGACATTGGAACAAGAAATGTCATTGGTACAGTAGGTTACCTTGACGGAGAGGAGTTCCACGTTATTGCACAGACACTGCGAGAGCACGACACACGCGCTATGTTGGATGGTCAGATTCACGATATTGGTCGTGTTGGTGCTACCTGTGACGAGGTGAAAAAGAGCTGGAGCAGATGACAGGCCTCACTCTTACAGAGGTTTGTATAGCTGCCGCTGGTCGTGTACTTCGCACAATCACCACTCACGTAGAGCTGGAGTTCCCGGAGGAGACGGTTGTTTCCGGAGAGGATTTGCACACTCTTGATATGCTTGGAATCGAGCAGGCAGGTAAGGAAATCAAGGGTGATGAGGATAATAAATACAAGTTCTTCTGTGTAGGTTATTCTACAGTCAGATATTATTTAAATGGAGATTTATTCTCATCTCTAGAGGACCACAAAGCAGATGTTATCGGAGAAGATATCATCGTCACATTCCTTCCAGAGGATGTTGTTGATGGTCTTTATTCTGCTGTTGGAAAGGCAGGTCTTTCAGTTGCCAATCTTACATTGGAGCCTATTGCAGCTATCAATGTAGCTATTCCACAGAATTTCAGAATGCTTAATATCGCCCTCATTGATGTGGGCGCTGGTACATCCGATATTTGTGTTACCAGAGACGGCAGCATTATCGCCTATGGTATGATTCCTATGGCTGGTGATGAGCTTACAGAGGTTTTGGTACACGAGTTCCTTGTTGATTTTGCTACTGCAGAGCAGATTAAGCGTGCTTCTACAGAAGGTGGCGAAATCACTTACGAGGATATTATGGGCATTAGCCACACCATCAAGTCAGAGGATGTTTACAAGCTGACAAATCCTGTTATGGAAAAGATTGCAGGAGAGGTTGCTGCAAAGATTAAAGAACTCAATGGCGACAAGTCAGTATCAGCTGCATTTGTTGTTGGCGGTGGCGGTAAAATCCACGGCTTTACAGAGGCTCTTGCAAAGGATTTAAAGATTGTCAGTGAGCGTGTTGCTCTTCGTGGCGAGGAGGTCATGAAGAATATCACCTTCGAGCAGGATGATGTTAAGAAGGATTCTCTTCTTGTTACACCTATCGGTATCTGCCTAAATTACTATGAGACAAAGAACAACTTCATCATGATTCATTTCAATGGAGAAATGATGAAGCTTTATGATAATGGACAGCTTACTATTGTGGATGCTGCTATGCAGGCCGGCTACTCAGCCGAGCAGCTGTTCCCACGTCGCGGCCGTGAGATTAATTTCACAGTCAATGGTGTATCACGTATGATTCGTGGTATCGAGGGAGAGTCTGCTGTTGTAAAGATGAATGGAAAGCCTGTCGGTATCAACACACCTTTAGAGTTTAACTGTGATGTGGAATTTACACCTTCTACAGTTGGAGCAGGAGGAAATGGTACTATAGCAGATATTGCAGAGTTTACTACAGAGTATCTGTACTTTACTGTTTGCGGACACAGAGTAAAGTGTCCAAAGTTTGTTGAGGTTAACGGCTCATTAGAGCTTCCTTCATATTCAGTTAAGGATGGGGATGTTATTGAGACACGCCCATTCTACACAGTTGGCCAGTTGGCCGAATTTATGGACGTAACTATTGATGATCGTTACGAGATTTTAGTTAATAATCGTCCATCTAGCTTAGATTCTCTTGTTTACGAGAATTTCGTTATCGATTGGACTACCACCACACCAGTAGCTTATGCAGGGGATTATCTTGCAGAGGATGGTGAGGGTATGCCAGAAGATTACGATATTGATGTGGCACCAGAGCAGATTACTGATGTCCACACAAAGATGAAAAATGAAGCCACAGAGCTTCCTATTACAATCAACGGCAAAAAACGTGTGCTTTCGGGTAAGAAAGATTACATCTTTGTTGATATCTACAATGTAATCAATTTTGATCCTAACGAGAGCAATGGACGCCCACTCATCACAAAAATAAATGGAAGAAAATGTGGCTACTCCGACGAACTTCACGAGAATGACGAAGTGGAAGTTTATTGGGATAGTTCTGCTATAAGTTAATTAGAAAGAAGATTTAGTTATAATGGATTTTTTAGTATTGCAAGTGGTAGCAGCGGTAATTGCATTTGCGTAGGCGACGATACCACCCATGTAATGATCGATGCAGGTATTTCAGGAAAGCGCATAGAGGCGGGGATGAACAAGTACGATTACACCACCGCCGATATGGCTGGGTTGTTAGTGACTCACGAGCATTCCGATCACGTTTCGGGACTTGGAGTTATTGCTCGCAAATACCATACTCCTATTTACGGAACCGCAGCTACCATTAAGGCGATACGTTCTATGAAAAGTCTCGGGGCTATCGATGATACTCTTTTTCACGTTATCAGGCCTGACGAGGATTTCTCTATAGGTAGTCTTAAAATTCACCCATTTCACATTAGCCATGATGCGGCAGACCCAGTTGCATATCGTATAGAAAATGCTAATTCTAAGGTTGCAGTCTGTACTGACTTAGGTTATTATGATGGCTATATTGTTGACAATTTAACAGGCTTGGATGCGTTATTACTAGAGGCAAATCACGATATTCACATGCTGGAGGTGGGTTCATATCCATATCCTCTTAAGCGTAGAATTCTTGGTGACCACGGCCATCTATCAAATGAAGCCAGCGGAAAGCTTTTGAGTCAGGTTTTGAATGACGATATAAAGCACGTTTTTCTGGGGCATCTCAGCCACGAAAACAATTATCCGGATCTTGCGTACGAAACAGTACGTTTGGAAGTAAATATGGATGAAAACACTCCATACAATGCGAGTGATTTTAATATAACAGTAGCGTCGCGAACAGAAGTATCAGAGCGCGTCATACTATAAGATTAATAAATTATTTGAAGGAGAATTCTTATGGAAAACAAAGTTATTATTACTGTAGTAGGTAAAGATACTGTGGGCATCATTGCACGTATCTGCACATATTTAGCAGGGTGCAAGGTTAACGTTTTAGATATTACACAGACTATCGTCCAGGGATTCTTTAATATGATGATGATTGTAGATATTAATGCTGCTACAAAGTCATTTGATGATGTACAGAAGGATCTTGAGACACTTGGTGATGAAATCGGAGTTCAGATCAAGGCTCAAAAAGAAGATATTTTCAACGCTATGCACAGATTATAAATAGGGGGGACCCATGGTAAATTTACAGGAAGTATTAGAAACAAATAAAATGGTGGAGGAGCAGACACTGGATGTCCGCACAATCACTATTGGTATCAGCCTTTTGGAGTGCATCGATTCAGATTTACAGAAGGTTAATGAAAATGTATATAATCGCATCACTACAGTTGCGAAGGATTTAGATAAGGTTGCAAAGGAAATCGAGAGAGACTATGGTATTCCTATTGTCAATCGTCGTATTTCAGTTACACCAATCGCTCTTATTGGTGGCGCTGCTTGCAAGAAGCCAGAGGATTTTGTTACTCTTGCTCACACACTTGATAAGGCAGCCGAGGCAGTTGGTGCAAATCTCATTGGTGGTTATTCAGCACTTGTTTCTAAGGGCATGACCACAGCAGATGAGATGCTTATTCGTTCTATTCCACAGGCTCTTTGCGAGACAAATAGAGTTTGTAGTTCAGTTAATTTAGCTTCCACAAAAACTGGTATTAATATGGATGCTGTTCGTCTTATGGGAGATATTCTTCTTCAGGTGGCAGATCGTTCAAAGGACAGGGATTCTGTTGATTGTATGAAGCTTGTAGTATTTTGCAATGCACCAGATGACAACCCATTTATGGCAGGTGCCTTCCATGGTGTTACTGAGGCAGATGCTATTATCAACGTTGGTGTTTCTGGACCTGGCGTTGTAAAGAAGGCACTTGAGCAGGTTCGCGGAGAAAGCTTTGAGGTTCTTTGCGAGACCATCAAAAAGACAGCATTCAAGGTTACACGTGTTGGACAGCTTGTAGCCCAGGAAGCTTCAAAGCGTCTTGGAATTCCATTTGGTATTATTGACTTATCACTTGCACCTACTCCAGCAATTGGAGATTCGGTAGCAGATATTCTTTGTGAAATCGGATTAGAGTATGCAGGTGCTCCTGGTACTACAGCTGCTCTTGCAATGCTCAATGATCAGGTAAAGAAGGGTGGCGTTATGGCCAGCTCTTACGTAGGTGGCCTTTCAGGTGCATTCATTCCTGTATCAGAGGATCAGGGAATGATTAATTCTGTTGAGGCAGGTGCTATCACTCTTGAAAAGCTTGAAGCTATGACATGTGTTTGTTCAGTAGGTCTTGATATGATTGCTATCCCTGGAGACACACCAGCCACTACAATCTCAGGTATGATTGCTGATGAGATGGCACTTGGTATGGTTAATCAGAAGACCACAGCAGCTCGTCTCATCCCAGTTATCGGTAAGGGTGTTGGCGACACTGTTGAGTTTGGTGGATTATTTGGTTATGCACCAATCATGCCTGTGAATAAGTTCTCTTGTGCTGATTTTGTAAATCGTAAGGGACGTATTCCAGCACCAATTCATTCCTTTAAGAATTAATGATTAGTAAAAGCATCTTATGTTTTGTAATGACAAGACATAAGGTGCTTTTTTATTACTTTTTTTTAGATTACTTTAAGTAGCTGCCAAAATAGATGTATGTCTTGAAGGAATACCTGGCAATGTGACACTATTGTGATTTAAATGTGTTATTATATATTCAGCATGAAAGGCATAAAAATATGCAATAAAAACAGGGGGCACTAATATGTGTAGAGTAAGAAAAATTTTAACATTGATTATGACAGGTGTGATGCTTACAGGAGTAGTAGGCTGTGGCGCACAGAGTGAAAAACCAGAGCAGACAAATGAATCTGAAGTAGAAACAACTGAGACTGAGACAGAAAGTGTAGCTTCAGAAGAAACAACTGAAAACAGCAGTGAGGAAAGTGTTAATCTTCCGGCATACGAATATCCGGGTCCGGAGCTGTTTTATAGTGTATTGTATAAATACATAAATGATGAGTTTGCAGCAAATTATGATTCAGCAGATGTTGCCATTCCAATCGTAAATATTATTTATGAGGATGAGAGCAACAAAGAGGATATTAAGGTATATGGCGATTTCTGGTACATGAATTATGATTTGAAGGGGGATACCCTTGAGTGTGTTTCAGGTGGTTCATATCCAGGTTGTATTCATTTGAAGAATACAGATGAGGGGTATGAAGTTACTGGAATGGATATAGTTGAGGATGGTAGTAACTATCTTGATTCTGCTAAGGAAATATTTGGTGAGCATTTCGATGATTTTGAAAAACATCTAGTGATGATAAGACTAGAGAGCAGATAAGAGCGCAGATTATAGCAAATTATGTTTTTGCTAATGGTTTGGATATCAAGGCTTATCAGGATTATGGTTGGGATCCAGTTACGTTACCTGAGCAGAATATTGATTCATTTTATAGCATATTAGATTAGGGATTTAAAAGCGATAACAATTATTTCATTCTTTTAGAGTACAATACATTTTACAGGGGGCTTTAAAAGGAGGAGTTATGGCATTTTTTCCAATGTTTATTGATTTAACAGGCGCAAATTGTTTGGTAATTGGCGATAGCGATGCTGTCTTGAAAAGATCTGATGCATTATTAGACTTTGGTGCTAAGGTAAAGGTAATTACAAAAGACGAGTTTACTCCTGCAGATTTGCAGGGACGAAAAATCGTTTTGGTTGATACAGATGATGAAGAGATTAATCTTCAAATATCAATGCTGTGTAAAGATGCAGGCATAGCTGTTAATATTGTGGACAAACCTGAATTAGGAACCTTTAGTTTTCCTGCCTATGTGAAGGAAGGGGATTTAGTAGGTGGTTTTTCTAGTAGTGGAAAAAGCACTGCCTTGGCAAGATTCTTGGCTAATAAAGAAAAAGAGGTTCTGACGCCAAAACTAGCAGATTTAAATGAAATGCTGGGAAAATGGAAGCAGCCTATTGAGGAACTATTCCCAATGAAGTCTTCCCAGAATAGCGCATTTGAGCAGTTAATAGATTATGCTCTTTGTTATGATGGAACTCCAACAGACGAAGAAGTGGAAGAGCTTCTTATGTCTATCAGCATGACACTATAAAATATTGATGGGAGAATAGAAATATGAAATATCCAGAGTATATTAAGGACGGTGAAACAATAGGACTTGTGGCACCGTCCTTTGGTTGTGCCTTTGAGCCGTATAAAAGCTGTCTTGATTCAGCTATATCTCGTTTTGAAAAAATGGGATACAAGCTGATTGAAGGGCCGAACTGCAGAAAGAGTGATGGTATAGGAATTAGTTCATCACCGGAGAATTGTGGAAAAGAGCTTACAGATTTTTATTGCAGTGGTGATAACCAGATGCTTATAACCTGCGGTGGCGGTGAGCTTATGTGCGAGACCTTAGACTATGTGGATTTTGAAAAGATAAAAGCAGCCAAGCCAAAATGGTATATGGGTTATTCAGACAATACGAATTTCACATTCTTGCTTAATACTATTTGCGATGTAGCTTCCATATACGGTCCAAGCATCGGTGCCTTTGGAATGGATAAATTGGAGCCTGCTTTAGAGGACGCCATAGGTGTGTTCACTGGAGAAAAACAGAGGTTTCAGGTTATGATAAATTTGAAGTAGAGTCTTTGAAGGATGAGGAGCATCCATTTGTTGGATATAATCTTACAGAGAAAAAAGAGCTAAGACTTTTTATGGGCGATACAGAGACTAATCGAGTGCCTGAATTTTCCGGAATAATCACAGGCGGTTGTCTTGATTGCTTGGCCAATCTTGTGGGAACCAAATACGATTGTGTTGCAGATTTTAATGAGCGCTACAAGAATAAGGGCATTATCTGGTTCTTAGAAGCCTGCGATTTAAATGTAATGTCTATTCGCAGAGCGCTTTGGAATCTAGATAGAGCTGGTTGGTTCGTAAATGCGAAGGGATTTATAATAGGACGTCCTGCCGCTGCCTGGAAGCAGGAGATGATGGGACTTGATCAATACAACGCAGTAACTGGAATTCTGGGCAAATATAATGTACCAATAGTTATGGATGCAGATGTGGGACATCTTGCACCAGCTATGCCTATAGTTTCAGGGGCACATATCAGCGTAAACGCTGATAGCAATATTAAGCTAAAGGCGCTTGATTTAGCATAGTATCTGTTTGGCACTACCCTAGTCTAAATCAGAAAGCACCAGCCATAGTGGCACATTTCGATTGTAAATATCAGAAAATTGAGAGATTGGCACCGGATTGGCGGTGCCTATTTCTATTGATACAGCAGGTGTATTTTGAACTGAATAGAAATAGTCGGCAAAGCTACCATTAGCAACACCACAGTGACGAGGTTTATACTTGTTGATAGAAGAAACCAAAGCTGCCAAATCCCTACACCTAACAGCATTTTCGGCAGAGTTTTCGTTAGAACCATAGTAATTGATTTTGCCCATAGAATGATAATTAATGCAGTAGTTAAATTTATTGGTTGCAATCAGGTTAGAAAGAGCCATGGTTTCAATCTCTGTTAATGGGGCTACTCCTGGATAATAGGCCAGTCCCGGGGCTGACGTAAGACCGCCACCCTGGCCAAATCCTATAGGGAAGTTTCTGTTTAAATCTACACCATTGGAGTTGGCTTTAATCTGGGAGAGCTTACGATTTGATGTACTTATAGAAGAAAGCCAGGTTTTTGTTGAATCTAAAATGGCACCATCCAGTCCAAATTGGCTGATGGAAACACCGTCAGGATTTACCATAGGAAGTATGTAAAAGCACACTGAATCAAAATGCCCACGATATGTTGAACCATCCTTTAGTGGAGAATCGTAATTAAATACATATTCCTCCAACATTCGCATCACAAGCTGCGAGCTCATATATTCTCTTGCATGGATTGAAGCTGTAATAAGGATTTTGTTTTCAGAAGAAAGATTTCCAAATTTAATAAGCCACACATTTCTACCCTGAGCTGTAGTGGCGATAGTTTCGTAAGACAATATATCTTCATGTCCTAAATTCAGCTGAAGAATATCTTCTGTCATGGAGTCGTAAGAATAGATTTGCTGAGAAGTATCTACATATACAAATTCTGTTGCCATGGATTGAAATGAAGTTATAATTATCAATAAGGAAACAATTATAATGTTTAATAAATATCTTGGTATAGCTTTCATTACATGTTTGATTTTATAGGGGAATTGTGACGAAACTTTAGAATTTGTTTAATCTAACGGTGAAGTTATGAAAAATAAGCGTATCTGTATTTTAATATCTATAATGATTGCTTTGATTATTCTTGTGGTGGGGCTGTGGAATAGAACCATTAGCGTTAATCCAGAGCCGGTTTCATCACAGAATTTTGAAGTGGAGCAGGAAAATCAAAAAGCCAACCTTGAGATTTCTTCAGAGGATAATCCCAAAATACAAAGTCATATTGTATGCATAGATCCGGGACATCAGCAGCGGGCTGATATGAAAAAAGAGCCTATAGGACCTGGCGCCACGAAGAAAAAGCCAAAGGTGGACGGTGGAACAATCGGAAAATACACCAATATCACAGAGTATCAGCTGAATCTTGATATTGCTTTAAAGCTTCAGACAGAGCTGGAGAGCCGTGGTTACACTGTGGTTATGACTCGTACTACAAATGATGTGAATATCAGTAATAGTGAGAGAGCAATTATGGCAAATGAGGCTGGTGCAGAGGCATTTGTTAGAATTCACGCTGATGGTTCGGATATTCAGTCTGTACAAGGGGCATCCACCATATGTCAGAGCCCGGATAATCCTTATAACGGAGCTTTATACGAAAGTAGTCGTAGGCTGTCAGAGTGTGTGTTAGAGGGCGTTGTCGCTTCCACGGGATGTAAAAAAAGACAGATACTAGAGCTTGATACAATGAGTGGAATAAACTGGTCTCAGGTGCCAAATACAATTATCGAGGTTGGGTACCTTACCAATAAGGCTGAGGAGGCAAAGCTTGTAACTGAGGATTATCAACAGCTTTTAGCCAAGGGAATAGCAGATGGAATAGATAAATATTTTAAGGAGAATACTACAGGGGAATGATTACAGAGGAAATTAAAAGCGAGCTTATAAAATTGCAAGATGTGGAGTATAGGGATTTTCAATCCAAATTGATTCCTAACATAGGCATAGAGTATTTTATTGGTGTAAGAACACCAGAGTTGCGAATGCTTGCAAAAACAGTTGCAAAGCGAGCTGATGTAGAAGAGTTTTTGCAGCAGCTACCACATGAGTATTTTGATGAGAATCAGCTTCACGCATT
The DNA here is from genome assembly GCA_000209815.1 of Butyrivibrio fibrisolvens 16/4. GTDB lineage: Bacteria > Bacillota > Clostridia > Lachnospirales > Lachnospiraceae > Pseudobutyrivibrio > Pseudobutyrivibrio fibrisolvens_A. The sequence goes on along the minus strand of FP929036.1, from coordinate 3,046,877 downwards.
TATTCTTTCAGAGATGAAGGATTACGATAAGTGCTTGAAATGGCTACAGGAATTTTTGCCATTTGTGAATAACTGGGCCACCTGCGATCAAATGTCGCCAAAGGTTTTTAAAAAGCATAAATCAGAGCTGTTGCCACTTATTGATGAGTGGATAGCTTCTGGAGAAACATATAGCATTCGCTTTGGTATAAAGATGCTTATGGAGCATTTTCTGGATGAAGATTTTGATATAGCTTACCCTGAAAAGGTAGCGGCAGTTCGTTCCGAGGAATACTATGTAAATATGATGATTGCATGGTATTTTGCCACAGCACTTGCAAAGCAGTATGACAAGGTGCTTCCTTTTATAGAAGATAAAAAGCTTGATGTGTGGTGCCATAATAAGGCTATCCAAAAATCTGTTGAAAGCTACAGAATCACCCCTGAGCAGAAGGAGTACTTGAGGGGATTGAAAATTAAATGATTTAAGGTCTAAATAAAAAGGGTCTGGCTTATATGCCAGGCCCTACACTCTGAGAAGGCTTAGAAAAGCCTTCTGAATGCTGGAATAATCTGTGCTACTACAACAGCCTTTACAAGATCTAGAGGTATGAATGGAACGAATCCTGTAAGGAATGCTGTTTTTAAATCATAGCTCATAGTAGCTTTGAGCCAGAACATTCCAATGATATCGATTATTAAAACGCCGATGATGGCACACACTGTGTACCAGATTCGGTTATATTTTTTGCCGCGGATAAGTGGAAGAACCACCATTACAACTGGAAAAGCCCAAGTGTATGCTCCATATGGTGCAATCAAATATCCTATGCCGCTGCCGCCACCGATAAATACTGGCAGCCCCACAACTCCAAGAAGGAACCATACAAGCCCGATTAAGAATGATTCTGTCACTGGAAATAAAAGTGCAATTAAGAATACCACAAAATTCATCATGGTAATCTTTGGTGCCATAGGTAGTGGAGTTGGAATGCTAAGGTATGCTGATATGCAGAGAATAGCTGCGAATAAGCTGCATAAAACCAGACGTTTTGTAGGCAGTAGCTGCTTTGTGTTTGTATTAATGCTTGTGTTATCCATAATTTAGTCCCCCTAAGTAGTTTATTGAAATAACAATAATGATAATAATTGAGTGATTGTTAATTGTCAACCTGTAATTGAATAATGGTTGACAATTATTTTTTTATAATTATCATTTACATAGATTGAGTTCTTGTGAAGGGAGACTAACTATGGATATTAAAGAATTGACACAAAGAATTATTGAAGGGGGAAGTATCACAAGGGACGAGGCGCTTGAACTTGTTGAGGTTCCATTGGAAGAACTATGCAGCGGTGCAGATGAATTGAGGAGACACTTTAATGGTGATGTATTTGATATGTGCGCCATAATGAGCGTAAAGGGTGGTAGATGTTCAGAAAATTGTAAATTCTGCGCTCAGTCCAGTTGCTCAAAAGCTGATATTGATACCTTTGAAGTACGAGATGCAGACTATGTTGCAGCTGATGCAAAGGCTCATTCAGGAAAGGGGATTGCTCATTATTGTCAGGTATCTTCAGGCAGAAGATTGAACAAATCAGAGGTGGCACAGATATGTGAAAACGTAAAAAGAATTGTAGCAGAAACTGATATGGCACCTTGTATTTCATTAGGGCTGATTGATAAAGAAGATTTGCTGGCTTTAAAGGCAGCCGGTGTTCAGCGTGTTCATAACAATATCGAGACCAGCCCAGAATATTTCAAGAAAGTATGTAGTACGCATACAACTGATGAAAAAATTGAATATATGAAGCTGGTACATGAAGTAGGACTTGAATTATGTAGTGGCGGCATCTTTGGAATAGGCGAGACATGGTCAGATAGAATTGATATGGCATTTGCTCTTGTGGAGATTCAGCCTGATTCTGTACCTATCAACATGCTAAAGCCTATAAAGGGCACACCTATGGAGGACAGGGATCGACTAAGTAAAGATGAGGTTCGTCGCATCATTGCTATCTTTAAATATATTCTTCCTAAAGCTTCCATTAGATTTGCAGCAGGAAGAGATTACCTGGATGACACTGGTATAGCATGTTTCAAGGGCGGCAGTAATGCGACAATTACTGGAAACATGCTTACTGTGAAGGGGATATCTATCGAGGAGGATTTGCAAACAATTGAGGGGCTGGGATACAGTTTGTATCGCAAGGAACCGAAGATATGCTGATAGTAGGTAATCTTGCGATAACAGAAACTGGAATGGAGCTATAATTCAAATAGATTTATCGTCAAATTAAAAAAATCGTTGATTAAAAGAACTCTATTAGCTATAATCCCATTAACTGAAGGAAATAAGTGGGATTAAGTATTATGAAGAAAAAACTATTTTAAAAAGATTGCTTAAGTTGATAATCGTAATAGTGATACTAGTGCTGGTAGTATTTTTAGGCTATCAACTTTTCATCAATCCATATCGTGGAACAACAAAGAAATTCATAGCCTCTTTGCCTGTAGAATCAGAGCTTACTGAAAAGCAGGTGTTGAAAGACATAGATTTTACTGTTAAAAAACTAAGAGAACGTCATCCTGCATGGCTTGAGGATGATAACAAGAATGTTGCCGCTGTGGAAGATGCATATAAAACCGAGAGACAGCAAGTCATTGATGATGGTGTGGATACCTACACCGTTATTGATGAGTGGAGAATTATAGGCAGAATCATGCATCAGCTCTATGATGGACATTCTAGAATCTCTTACATGGATGAGGATGCATATTATATTGAGGATTTCACACAGTTGAATGAGCTTGGACTGCCAGCGGAAATAAATGGTATTCCAACAGAGAAGATTGTAGATGATTATTTAGAAATCTTTCAGTACGAACGTGAAGAGTATGCCAGAGCATGCGTTGATTATTTTATAGAAAACGAATCATGTCTTGAATGGGTAGGTGTGGACACCTCTGATGGAGTACGATTTACCTACGATACAGAAGATGGTAAAAAGGATTACCATTATTCATTTGTGCCATATGAACAGGTGAAGGGTGCTGAAGAAGAGGATGATGAGTGGGTCAGCTATGAAATAGATGAGCCAAATAACACTGCTATATTTACTCTGGAAGAATGCAACTATGATGATTATTATGAGAGCACATTAAAGGGCTTCTTTAATCAGGTTAATGAGAAGGAAATTGGAAATATAATTGTTGATTTACGTGGTAACGGTGGTGGGAATTCCTATGTTGCAGATGCATTTTTACAGTATCTGGATATAGATGGTTATGATAGCTGGAGTAGTGACGTGAGATACGGGAATTTTCTCATCCATAACGAACCTTACCATGTAGATATTCAGAAGAAGAAAAATGCTTTTGCAGGAAAAATTTTTGTGCTCACAGATGTTCATACTTACAGTGCAGCAATGGATTTTACAATGCTGATTTCGGACAATCATCTAGGAACTGTTATTGGTGAGGCATCTGGAAATCTACCTGATGCCTATGGAGATATACTAAGCTTCTCTCTACCAAATTCTAAGCTGGGATTGACGGTTTCTTTTAAAAACTGGCACAGAATAGATCAAAGCAAAAAAGGAGAGCCAATTGAGCCAGACTACATCTGTGACCCAAAGGAGGCTCTCAGTAAAGCAAAACAATTGATTAGTGACTAAAATGTTTCTCGGCAAATCCCATAGGTTGGACACATTCCAGAGTGCCCACATAATTGTGTTTTTTGTCGCGAACAGCCATATATTTTATTAATACAGGCTGGTTATCACGGCTGCTCCAGATATCAATGCAGTCTCTATTGCCAGCCTTGAAATCAGCAATTATAGAACGAACCATAGGTTCAAACTTAGGAGGATGACAGGTATAAACCTCTCTATCAAGAGCTGTAAGAGGTCGCTTGAAAAGTTTCATGTCATCGCCATCATTAAAGTATCTATTTACATCATTTTCATCAACAAATGTAAGCTCAATTGGAATGGTGTTAAGCATAGCATCTAATTGATATGGAGTAAGCTGACCTGATGGGAGATCAATCATGTCTCCAGTCTGAGACAAATCCTTAACGTTTTTCTTTGGGGTAGCTTTCTCCCATAATGGACGCTTTCCAATAAGACAAGGCTTATAATCATCAAAATCTCTGGCGATATCAGCCCATTCTTCCTCTGAAAAGTTCTTTGCACAAAGAGGGAAGATGATGTTCTCCTCTTTATAGAGCATGTCTTCGGCTTTTGTGACAACTACATCAAGTCTTTCGTTCCAAGTACTGTCTTCTATAAGTGAAGGGAAATCTTTTGCACTGTTGGACAGGGCTTTCATTTCATCACGAATTTCATCGTCCACTGTCCACATAATATCAGTAGGACCTACAAAATGATATTTAAGCTTGAGAAGAGGATAGAGTAAATCTCCTTTTTCAGCATAGTGGATAGCGAGTTCTCTTGCTTTATCTAAAGCTTCGATTAAGTTTTCACGGCTTTCCATAGCAGCTCTAAGTTCCATAAGAGCTTTCAAAATAGCTTCATTTTCAAGGGCAAATATGTTAAGTGGATGATTCTCTATTTGCTTGAGAGCAAGATACTGTTCATCAGCTCCATCCTGTCTCTTTAATGGAGCAGCCTTCACATTTGAACCTATTCCCATTCCTACATTCTCGGCTTTATCAATTCTCTTTTCCATGATTTCCTTCCTTTACAATAAACGTATCCTTATCAAAATCTATAATTCCATCATCCCTCATTTTTGAGAGCTCTCGTATCATTGCACTGCGATTTACGGATAAATATTCTGCAAGAGCCACTCTTGAAAGAGGGGAGTTAACATATTTTGAGTTCTGCTCCTGTGCCAGCTGCGAAATATAAGCTAAAAGCTTTTCACGGATGTTTCCCTTTGATAGAACTTCTATCTTATTAAGGAACTTTTGATTTTTTGTTCCCAATAGGTGAAACAGATTTGTAGCAATCTGAGCATGAAAACCGCAGGCATTAGGGCAAGAGTGAATTATGTTAGAGGCTGCAAGGAATAAGACTTTTGTATTTTCTGCAGCTTTAAATATCACCGATGAAGAAACGTCTTTTTGAACAGCAAAGCTTTCTCCAAACAATTCGCCAGGCCCAAAGAAGGTAAATAGAGTGTTATTACCCCAAATATCGTTCTTTATCATATGGACACTTCCATATAGAACGATACCTACATAATGAATATGGTCTGTTTCCATATATATGGTCTGTCCCTTTTTGAACTCTTTTTTGAAAGATCTGATGCAGACTAACAGTTTGTCCAAATCAGCTCCTTTAATATTTTCAAAAAGCTCAACATCGTTATAACTAATTTCATTATTCATAGCGTTCACCTGCCTATCCATATACTACCTAAATAATACGATGGGAAGAGTTGCATTTGCAACTATTTGCTATTGAATTATGGTTTAAAAGTGCTGTCCATGAACGAAAACAAGTTTCAAAGGAGTTAGAAAATATGAGCGCATTTTTAGGACCGATTCATTCACTTATGTATAACAGGATAATTACCCTGCAGCAGGTTATAAATGCTCTTGCTGATTTATCCAAGGTCGAAGGTTGGAATGCTGATGTGGATGACTATGTTATCCACGAGTTTCCGCCAATAGAAGAGGTTGTAGATTTAAGTAATATCCATGCATCTTTATTTGGCATGGTGGATGGAGCTGAGAAGAGATTTGCAGGTATTGTAGCAGCTATTGCAAAAGAGAACAGTGAGAGATTAGAAAAGATAGAAACTACTGTTAAATCTGTAGGTGAATCAATGGAAATCGAAGGTGTAAATAGCCCAGAGGAAGCATGTGCTAGACTACAGGAAATCTTGCTAGACGGAATGCCTTGCGATAGAGCCTCTATAGTGAATCAGTACGCTGATGGAAGCTGTGAAATCATAAGAACAATGGATCTTCATTCCAGCTACTTTGAAGAAGTTGGACTGGACGGGGATTTATACTATCAGTTATTAAAGTCATTTGTGACAGGATTATTTGCTGATTCTGAGGTTAAAATTTCTGGTGATGTCATGCATACTTTTGCAATTGGTATGTAGAACAAGTATCCCGTAGGATACTTTGCAGATTTTTCATATAAGTTGTGTATAATTCTTTCCAAGAGTTCGTATATATTAGATTATTAATAGAGGGACGAACAGTATGGAAGAAAAGAAAAAGAAATTTAATCGGATTATTATTAGGTTGCCGAATATTCTTGAAAAGCTGGTGGCAGCGATACTTCTGATTGGCATAATATTCGGTGGCTATCATCTGGTTATTGATGCCTTTGCATTTACTTCACCGGATACAGATGCACTGGCTTATATGGAAACACTTTTGGTATCAGCCTTCAGCGTTATTATTGTTATTGAGTTTGTTAGAATGCTTGTTAAGCACTCTATGAATACAATCATCGAAGTACTGATATTTGCAATAGCAAGAGGAATAGTTGCAGGTCATGAAGAGTCTCTAAGTATGCTTATCAGAGTCTTGGCTATAGCATTATTGTTATTCTGTAGAAAGTATCTATTCAAAGAATTTGATTTTGAAGAAGAGGAATAATATCAAGCCCTGAGAAAATCTCAGGGCTATTTTCAGTTCTGGCAGGAGGATTAACTATGGGGACAATAAAGGATTATATAAATTGGCGTGGTGATTTGGAGTTCTGGCAGGATGGTTTCAATGTAGTAGATAATCTTGTACTATCCTGTGTTTCTTATGTTGATATGGATAGTATTTTTGATGGTGATGCTCTAAAAGTTTTGAGTATAAAAGAAGTAAGCGATATCTATTTTGAGAAGATTTATGATGAGGATAGCTTTCGAGATGGCTCAATTCTCAAGGATTCTCCAATTACATTAAAAGCAATTTCTCAAACGAATCGCTATAAAGATGTGAGAATTAGAAATTATGTTAACCTGATTGATACCTCCCGTACTCTTCAGTTCGCAGCTATGGAATTTTTGCTTCCTGATGGCACAAGCTATATCTGTTTTAGAGGTACAGACGATACGGTAGTAGGCTGGAAGGAAGATTTCATGCTGGCAATCAAGGAAACAGAGGCTGAGAAGGAGGCTGTAGAATACATTAATCGTATAGCGAAAGACAATGATAGATTACTTCGTGTTGGTGGACATTCCAAAGGTGGACATCTTTCAGTTTTTGCTGCTGCTAAGTGTAATAAAGACATTCAGCAAAGAATACTTACTGTTTATAGTAATGATGGCCCAGGATTTATGGATAAAGTGGCATCCAGCAAAACTATTAAGGATATACTTCCAAAGATTATAAGTATTGTGCCTGAGGAAACTATTGTGGGGCTTCTTATGACACCAGTATGTGAGCCTATAGTGGTTAAAAGCAATGCAGTTGCTGTTTTACAGCACAATATTGCTACATGGTGTGTGGAAGGAAAGACACTTGTTACAGTAGAAAATATTTCAAAGGCAGCTGTTATGGCTGATAAATGGATAAAGGATAGTATTGCAAAGATGACAGAAGATGAGATGGATAATTTTGTGGAAGAACTATTCTCGATATTCGAAGCAGCAGGAGCATTGACTCTCACAGATTTCAAGAAGGGCGGTTTGAAATCCTTAAAGGCGATTTCGCAGACGGTAAAAGCTGGTAAGAGAAAGTAATACTAATAAAATTGTTATAAGGTATGGTGCTTTTGGAGGAACATATGGAATTCTTTATAAATTTGATGTTGGTATTCTTTACATTTTCATTTGTGGGATGGTGCATTGAGGTCACGTTGAAATATCGACAGTTTGGTCGATTTATAAACCGAGGATTTCTCATTGGTCCATGGCTTCCAATTTATGGTGCAGGGGCTGCACTTATCACGCTTACGGTAGCTGGGCTCACTCCAGTTGAGAAAGGTATAGGAACCACCTTTGCGATATCTTTGATTGTATGTGGCTTGATTGAGTATGTTGCCAGTTATTTTATGGAAATGCGATTTCATGCCAGATGGTGGGATTATAGCCAGAAGCCTATGAACTTAAATGGAAGAGTGTGGATTGGAAATCTGATTCTTTTTGGATTAGGTGGTGTAGCTATTATTCATATCGTAAATCCGGTTTTATATGGCTTCTTTGAACAATTAAGTCTATTTAGTAAAGAAATAATTGCTGGCTGTCTTTCTGCTATTATTCTTGCTGATTATAGTGTTTCTCATTTTGTATTAAAGCTTGTAAAAATTGGAGTTGAATCCAGTGAAGCAGATAATACGGAGGCCATAAGCAAGGATGTACGTTTGCTACTTAGTAATAGATCAATCTTTTACCGTCGATTTGCCGATGCATATCCTGACGTAATCTATCGCACAGAAAAGGTTAAGGCTCGAATGGAAGAAATACGTTTGGAGACAGAGAAGTTCCGAATTGAGGCTGAAAAACGTATAGACGAATTAAACCAACAGTATGAAAAGAATAAAGCTGAGTGGGATGCAAGCATTAAAGCAGGAAGAGAGCAACTAAGGGAAAACCTGGAGCCAACAAGCTTTATAAAGAACAGTTTGATAGAAAAACAAAATCAACTTATAGAATTGCTTTATGATGAGAGTACAGCTCCTGTTCCTGCAAAAGTACTGATGGATGAAATTGAACATGAGCGGTTAAGACTTGAAAAACGCAGTTGGTAAATTGCTGTTTCTTTGGAGATTTAAAATGGATGTAAAAGCTTCAAATCTAAATTTAACAAATCAAACTATTATACCATCAAGAAAAGATGGTGTTTCAAATAATGGTGTGTCTGCACTTGGAGAAGAAAAAAGGCAAGAGGCATGTTCTGTTTCTTTTTCGAAAGAAGGCACTGAGAAGTCTAAAGCGATTAGTTTTAATAAGGATTCAGATGCATATAGGGAATATGTATCCAGAATGGATGAAATTCTTGGCAAGATAGCTAACGGCCAGACAGTTTCCAATAAGGATCAGCAATGGTTTGACAGTGAAGTTGAGAGCTACGTATCAGGTCACTACGATGGGGTCGGTGAATTCGAATTTGAAAGAGCAGATGTCCTCAGCAAGTATATTGAAGACAGAAAAGCAAAAGAGCGAGAGTATAACCGACTTACAGAACAGTTAGATGCTGACAAGGAATTGCATGATGGCAGATTGTATAAGCATTTGAAGAAAGAACATGATCTTCAGGATGAGGAAGATCTAGTAAAAACATTGACTGAAAGTCTCGAGGAAGAAAAGGAAGATTTTAATACGAACAAGGATAATCGAGAAAGTGAAGCCGACGAAGAGTATTTTAAGGAAGGCTTTGTAGATAGATATGTCGAGAAGGAAGTGCAGAGGATGGAGGATTCTATAGGCAGGGATTTAAAGAAACAAGTCAAATTTAGTAATGAGGATATATGACCAGAGGGTTATAAAATTGTCAACTAAGTATAGTTGACAATTTTGTTCATTATCACTGCTGCCAGCTGATTTTTTGTGATGGTACTTTTACCAGGAGCAAAAAGGCTGGTGGCAGTTTTTTTGATGTCTGCAGGAAAGGCAGAAATATCTGAATCAAAATTGATGCCGATTCCTACGACAATCCACTGAACATCTCCAGTTTCAAATTCTGTTCCAGCTTCTGTAAGAATACCGCAGATTTTCTTATCGTCTATAAATAAATCATTGATTGGCTTGATTCTTGGACGCACACCTACTAAGGTTTCAATAGCATCGCAAACTGCATTACCAGTCAATGTAGTAATAGCATCTGGCTCTAAAGTAGATAGGTGCGCTGGCTTTAAAAGGATGCTCATATAAAGACCGCCTTCAGGAGAATAGAAGGAGTGATCCTTTCTGCCACGACCTGCGGTCTGTTCTTTGGCTATGATAACTGTGCCGTGCACAGCACCTGCAATGGCAGCCTCTTTTGCTAATCTGTTTGTAGATGTAGTGTTATCGTATATACGAATCAAATCATCGCCACTCTGATAAAAATCCTTAAGTGAATCATCTAAATAAGAAATAATTCCAGCTGCAGACAAAATATCGTTGTTATCAGCAAGCTTATAACCTTTATTGCTAACAGCGTCTATAGCATATCCAGCCTTGCGAAGCTCATTGATAGCCTTCCAAATAGCATTTCTTGAAAGTCCGAGATTTGAAGCTATGGCTTCGCCAGATATATATGTTTCTTTATTGGATTCTAGATATTCAAGTACCTTTTCTTTTGAAGTCATAATTACTCCCTTGTTTTTACTTTAAAGTAGTAAAGTTTACTAAACTCTACTATGTATTTTAGAAGTATTTGGGGCAATTTGTCAAAGTTGTTAAAAAGTTCTTTGTTACCTTGAATTTCACGCTTTAGTGTACTAAAATGTTAAAAACAAAATTACTAATATCGAGTATTAGTAGAAAGTGTATCAGCATTTGGCAAAAGGCCTTGAAACTTAGTTTATCAGGTGATATTTTCAGAATTCTGATACATATGGGAAGGAATGCTTATGAATTACAATGTTGGCGTAATTAGAGGAGACGGAATTGGTCCAGAAATTGTCACAGAGGCTGTAAAAGTTCTTGATGCTATTGGTGATAAATTTGGACATAAGTTCAACTACACCGAAATACTTATGGGTGGGTGTTCAATTGATGCCTGCGGCGAGCCTCTCACAGATGAGGCGATAAAAGCGGCTTTGGCATCTGATGCAGTTCTAATGGGTTCTATTGGTGGCAACACCTCTACCAGTCCTTGGTACAAGCTTCCAGCAGATAAACGTCCTGAGGCAGGACTATTGAAGCTTAGAAAGAGTCTTAATCTTTTCGCAAATCTGCGACCAGCATACTTATATGAAGAATTGAAAGAGGCCTGTCCACTTAGAGATGACATCATCGGTGATGGCTTCGATATGATGATTATGCGTGAGCTTACAGGTGGCCTGTATTTTGGTGAACGTTCCACAAAAGAAGAGGATGGACAGTTTGTTGCCCGTGACAGCCTTACCTATAGCGAGTCAGAAATTCGTCGTATCGCAAAGCGAGGCTTTGATATTGCTATGAAACGTCGCAAGAAGGTTACTTCAGTTGATAAGGCAAACGTTTTAGACAGCTCCAGATTGTGGCGCAAAATAGTGGAAGAGGTTGCTAAGGATTATCCAGAGGTACAGTACGAGCACATGCTTGTAGATAACTGTGCTATGCAGCTAGTGAAGGATCCACGTCAGTTTGATGTTATTCTTACTGAGAACATGTTTGGAGATATTTTGAGCGATGAAGCATCTATGGTTACCGGTTCCATCGGCATGCTTTCATCTGCATCACTTAATGATACAAAGTTCGGACTTTATGAGCCATCAGGCGGCAGTGCACCAGACATTGCAGGAAAAGGCATCGCAAATCCAATTGCTACTATACTTTCGGCAGCTATGATGCTTCGCTACAGCTTCGACCTTGATGCAGAGGCTGATTCCATCGAAGCCGCTGTAAAGCAGGTACTTAAGGATGGCTACCGTACAATCGACATTATGCCTCGCGACGGCAGCACCGTAAAGCAGGTCGGAACTTCCGAAATGGGCGATTTAATCGTAGAACGTTTATAGATTAGGAGGAGTCAATAATGAGAAGTGACAATGCTAGAGCTGGTATGCAGCAGGCACCAGCCCGTTCCTTGTTTAATGCACTGGGATTTACACCAGAAGAAATGAAAAAGCCTATGGTTGGTATCGTATCCTCGTACAACGAGATAGTACCAGGTCATATGAATATTGATAAAATCGTGGACGCCGTAAAGCTAGGCGTAGCCGAGGCTGGCGGTGTTCCAGTAGTGTTCCCAGCCATTGCTGTATGTGATGGTATTGCAATGGGACACATCGGAATGAAATATTCCCTTGTAACTAGAGATTTGATTGCAGATTCAACAGAGTGTATGGCACTTGCCCATCAGTTTGATGCCCTTGTTATGGTTCCAAACTGTGATAAGAATGTGCCAGGACTTTTGATGGCAGCAGCAAGACTTGACCTTCCTACAGTTTTCGTATCAGGCGGCCCAATGCTTGCAGGACATGTAGGCGGTCAGAAGCGCTCCCTTTCTTCTATGTTTGAGGCAGTTGGTGCTTATGCAGCTGGCACAATGACAGAAGAGGATGTAGAAAACTACGTAGAAAATGTTTGTCCTACATGTGGAAGCTGCTCAGGTATGTACACAGCTAATTCTATGAATTGCCTTACAGAGGCACTTGGAATGGGACTTAGAGGAAATGGTACAATCCCAGCAGTTTACTCAGAAAGAATCCGTCTTGCAAAGCACGCTGGTTACGCTGTTATGGATATGTATAATAAGGGCATCACAGCTCGTCAGATTATGACAAAGGATGCAATCCTTAATGCTCTTACAGTTGATATGGCCCTTGGATGCTCAACAAACTCAATGCTTCATCTCCCAGCAATTGCTCATGAGATTGGCTTTGACTTTGATATTGAGTTTGCAAATCCTATTTCAGAAAAGACTCCAAACCTTTGCCATCTTGCACCAGCAGGTCCTACATATATGGAAGACCTTAATGAGGCAGGCGGTGTATGGGCTGTTATGAAGGAACTTGCAGACATCGGATTACTTAACACAGATTGCATGACAGTTACTGGAAAGACAGTTGGAGAAAATATTAAAAATGCAGTAAATAGAAATCCAGAGGTTATCAGACCTGTGGACAATCCATATACAAAGACTGGTGGACTTGCAGTTCTTAAGGGAAATCTTGCACCAGATGGTTCAGTTGTAAAACGAAGCGCTGTAGTGCCAGAGATGCTTGTACACGAAGGTCCAGCAAGAGTATTTGACTCAGAAGAAGATGCTATCGAAGCTATTAAGGGTGGCAAAATCGTAGAGGGTGATGTGGTAGTTATCCGTTACGAAGGACCAAAGGGCGGCCCTGGTATGAGAGAGATGCTCAATCCTACATCAGCTATTGCTGGTATGGGACTTGGCTCATCGGTTGCTCTCATTACAGATGGACGATTCTCAGGAGCTAGCCGTGGAGCTTCCATCGGACATGTTTCCCCAGAAGCAGCCGTAGGCGGACCAATCGCACTTGTGGAAGAGGGCGACATTATCGCCATCGATATTCCAAATTACACCATGACACTAAAGGTAAGCGACGAAGAGCTTGCTAAACGTAAAGCAAAGTGGCAGCCACGTGAGCCTAAGGTTACCACAGGCTACCTACGTCGATATGCTGCGCAGGTTACATCAGGAAATAGAGGAGCGATACTTCAGACACCGGAGGTTTAATAATGTTATTAAGTGGTTCAGAAATAATTATTGAATGTTTGAAAGAGCAGGGAGTCGACACCGTATTTGGTTATCCAGGTGGTGCAATCCTGAATTTATATGATGAGCTTTATAAGCATAAGGATGAGATTCATCACGTGCTTACAAGCCATGAGCAGGGTGCGGCCCACGCTGCAGATGGCTATGCCCGCTCAACAGGTAAGGTGGGCGTGTGCTTTGCAACTAGCGGCCCAGGTGCCACAAACCTTGTTACAGGTATAGCCACAGCGCATATGGATTCAGTTCCACTTGTTGCCCTTACTTGCAATGTTACACTTCCTCTTCTTGGAAAGGATTCCTTCCAGGAAATTGATATTGCAGGCATCACAATGCCAATTACAAAGCATAATTTCATCGTTAAGGATGTAAAGGATTTGGCTGATACAATCCGCAGAGCATTTCTTCTTGCTAAAAGTGGACGTCCAGGCCCTGTACTTATCGATGTTCCAAAGGATGTTACTGCTCCTACTAATAAATGTGAATATATGCCAATGAAACCTATTCCTGCAGGAAGGGTAAAAAAGAGCATAACAGAGGAAGCTTTAAATGATGCTGTAAAGCTTATTAAAAAATCAAAGAAGCCAGTAATTTTTGTTGGTGGTGGAGCAGTACTTGCAAATGCATCAAAGGATTTAAAGAAATTTGTTGATTTGGTTGATGCCCCAGTATGCGACACACTTATGGGTAAGGGTGCATTCAACGGTACAGATGAAAGATATCTTGGTATGCTTGGAATGCACGGCACAAAGGCATCAAACCTTAGTGTATCAGAGTGCGACTTGCTTATTGCAATCGGAACAAGATTTTCTGATAGAGTTCTTGGAAATCCAGCGAAGTTTGCAAGCAATGCAAAGATTCTCCAATTTGATGTTGATCCAGCCGAGATTAATAAAAATATTATGACAGACCATGCTGTTATTGGTGATGTTAAGGAGATTCTTTCTAGAATTAATAAGATTCTTGAACAGCAGGAACATCAGGCTTGGATGAAGAAAACAAAAGAGCTTGCAGAGAAATATCCACTTACAGTTCCAGCTGAGGGACTTTCAGGTCCATTTATTGTTGCAGAGGCTTATCGTCAGACAAAGGGCGATGCTATTGTCGCTACTGAGGTTGGTCAGCATCAGATGTGGGCTGCGCAGTTCTATAAATTCAAGAAGCCACATCAGCTTCTTACATCAGGTGGACTGGGAACAATGGGATATGGTCTGGGAGCTGCAATCGGTGCCAAGTCAGGAAATCCAAGTAAGGCTGTCATCAATATAGCAGGTGATGGCTGCTTTAGAATGAATATGAATGAAATGGCAACTGCCAGCAGGGAAAAGTTGCCTATTATAGAAATTGTTGTGAATAATCACGTGCTGGGAATGGTTAGACAGTGGCAGACATTATTCTACAACAAGCACTATTCAGCTACTGTACTTGATGACGGGGTAGATTACGTCAAGCTTGCAGAAGCTATGGGAGCTGTTGGCTATAGAGTAACAACTCAGGAAGAATATAGTCAGGCCTTATCGGAGGCACTTCGATCCGAGAAGCCTGTGCTCATTGACTGTATCATTGATTCAGATGACAAGGTATGGCCAATGGTTGCACCGGGAGCACCTATTGACGAGTTTTTCAAAGAAGATTAAGGAGATTTAGTGTAATGAGTAGAGTTTTCAATTTTAGTGCAGGACCAGCAGTTTTACCAGAGGAGGTTCTTAAGGAAGCAGCAGATGAAATGCTTGATTATAAGGGCTGTGGAATGTCTGTTATGGAGATGAGTCACCGTTCTAAGGTATTCGATCAGATTATCAAGGAAGCTGAGGCTGATATCAGAACTCTTATGAACATCCCTGATAATTACAAGGTTCTTTTCCTTCAGGGTGGAGCAAGCCAGCAGTTTGCAGCAGTTCCAATGAACCTTATGAAGAATAAGAAGGCTGGTTATATTATCACTGGACAGTGGGCAAAGAAGGCATATCAGGAGGCAAAGATGTATGGAGAGGCTGTAGAGCTTGCATCCTCTGCAGATGAGACTTTCAGCTATATTCCAGATTGCTCGGATCTTCCTATCACAGATGATATGGATTATGTATATATCTGTGAGAACAACACAATCTACGGCACAAAGTTCAAAACTCTTCCAAATACAAAGGGGAAGGATTTGGTTGCAGACGTTAGTTCATGCTTCCTTTCTGAGCCAGTTGATGTTACTAAGTACGGTATTATCTATGGTGGTGTTCAGAAGAACGTAGGCCCTGCAGGTATGGTTATCGTAATCATCCGTGAGGATCTTATTCGTGATGATGTTCTTCCTGGCACACCTACAATGCTTAAGTACAAGACACAGGCAGATAACGACAGTCTTTACAATACACCTCCTTGCTACGATATCTACATCTGCGGCAAGGTGTTCAAGTGGCTTCTTAAGAATGGCGGTCTTTCTGCTATGAAAGAAATCAACGAGAAGAAGGCTAAGATTTTATATGATTACCTTGATTCTTCAAAGCTTTTCAAGGGAACTGTTAGAAAGGAGGACCGTTCACTTATGAATGTTCCTTTTGTTACAGGGAATGAAGAGCTTGATGCTAAGTTTGTAAAGGAAGCAACAGAAGCTGGTTTTGTAAACCTTAAGGGACACAGAACTGTTGGTGGTATGAGAGCTTCTATCTACAATGCAATGCCAATCGAGGGCGTTGAGAAGCTAGTTGAGTTTATGAAGAAGTTTGAAGAAGAAAATGCGTAGGGGGTGCTTTAGATGTTTACTTTTAATTGCTTAAATCCAATTTCTAATAAGGGCTTAGAGCTCTTCTCTACAGATTATAAAAAGGTTGAGACTATCGGTGAGGCAGATGCAGTTTTAGTTCGTTCAGCTGCTATGCACGATATCGAGCTTGGAGACAAGCTTTCTTGCGTTGCTCGTGCTGGTGCCGGTGTAAATAATATTCCACTTGATAAGTGTGCAGAGGAAGGAATCGTAGTATTCAACACTCCTGGTGCAAATGCAAACGGTGTAAAGGAGCTTGTTTTTGCAGGAATGCTTCTTGCAAGCCGAGACATCGTAGGCGGTATCAATTGGGTGCTTGAAAACAAAGATGACGAGAACATTGGAAAGACTGCTGAAAAGGCAAAGAAGGCCTTTGCTGGTACAGAGATTGCTGGCAAAAAGCTTGGAGTTATTGGCCTTGGAGCAATCGGTGTAAAGGTTGCAAATGATGCTAATCGTCTAGGTATGGAGGTTCTTGGATATGATCCATACATTTCTGTAAATGCTGCTTGGAATCTTTCTAGAAATGTAAAGCACGTTACTAACGTTGAAGAAATTTATAGAGAGTGCGATTTTATTACAGTACACGTACCTCTTCTTGACGATACAAAGGGAATGATTAATAAAGAAGCTGTACAGCTAATGAAGAAGGGTGTTGTTATTTTGAATTTCGCCCGTGATCTTCTTGTTGATGAGAAGGCTGTTCTTGATGGTATCGAGGCAGGAAAGGTTCGTCATTACGTTACAGATTTTGCAAACCCAACTGTAGCAGGTGCAAAGGGAGTTATTTGTACACCACACCTTGGGGCTTCTACAGAGGAGGCTGAGGATAACTGTGCAGTTATGGCAGTTAAAGAGGTTATGGATTACATGGAGAATGGAAATATTACGCATTCTGTAAACTATCCTGACTGCGATATGGGAATCTGTACTGCAGAGTCACGTGTTGCTATTCTTCACAAAAACAAAGCAGGTCTTATTGCCAGCTTTACAACTATTCTTAGTAACGAGAATGTAAACGTAGATGATATGACAAACAAGAGCCGTGGCGACTATGCATATACACTCCTTGATTTAGGCTCAAAGCTTAGCGATTCAGTTGTATCAGAAATCGAGAAGGTAGAAGGAGTAATAAAAGTAAGGGTGGTTAAATAAATATGGCACTAGTAGTACCATTTAAGGCGATACGTCCAACTAAGGAAGAGGCTGCTACAATAGCAGCCCTTCCTTATGATGTTTATAACAGACAGGAAGCCTACGAGAAGGTAAAAGAACAGCCAGGCTCTTTCTTGGCGATTGACAGACCAGAGACACAGTTTGCACCTGATGTAGATATGTACTCTGATGATGTTTATAACAAGGCAGCTCAGATGCTGAATCAGTGGATAGAAGAGGGGCGATTCATTCAGGATGATGAGGATTTCTTCTATCTCTATGAACTTACTATGGATGGACGATCACAGACCGGTATTGTTGCCTGTGCGTCAATAGATGATTACGAGAAATCGGTAATCAAAAACACGAAAATACAAGGGCTGAAAAGGAGCAGGACAGAATAAGACATGTGGATACCTGCAGTGCTCAGACAGGCCCAATTTTTTTAGCCTACAAGTCAGATCCTACAATAAACGGAGTGGTTGAAAAGACTAAGAGCCGTAAACCTGTATATGATTTTGTTGCAGAGGATGGAATCAGACATCGCTGCTGGGTAATTGACAAGATGATGGATAAGGCCTTGATTACCACAGCTTTTGACAAGATGAATAGCATTTACATTGCTGACGGTCACCATCGTGCAGCCAGTGCTGTGAAAGTAGGATTAAAGCGCAGAACAGAAAATCCTGGATATACTGGACGGGAGGATTTTAATTTCTTTCTATCAGTTTTATTCCCAGATGAAGAGCTTAAAATCTATGATTACAACAGAGTTGTAAAAGATTTAAATGGATTTGCTGCGGAGGAATTATTAGAGGAGCTTGATTCTATTGTAGATATTCTTGAAACCTCAGATTCTCCTATCAGACCATCAAAAAAGGGACAGTGGAGTATGCTTCTTGAGGGAACCTGGTATTTATGTCAGGTGAAGCCAGAGCTACTTGTAGATGACCCTGTTGAAGGGTTAGATGTTTCTTTATTACAAAATCTTGTTTTAGAACCACTTCTTGGCATAGAGGACCCTAAAACAGATGCAAGAATCGATTTCGTTGGCGGAATCAGAGGTCTGGAAGAGCTTGAGCGCAGATGTGCAACAGATTGCAAGGTTGCCTTTGCCATGTATCCAACCAGCATAGAAGAGCTCTTTGCTGTGGCTGATGCAGGACTTCTAATGCCACCAAAATCCACTTGGTTTGAGCCAAAGCTTCGCAGTGGGCTTTTTATACACCGTATATAATATTATAAGAATGATTTAGAGACACCTAGTAGCTATCAAGCTCTTAGTGTTGCTCAAGGAGCCAATCTCGCGACGGAGCAATACTGAGGCTTGAAAGCGTAACTAGGTGTTTTTTATGTGGTGTTATGATATAATGTAACGGATTGTAACAAGAGGGAGGAATGCACGTGTTAGCAGCAGAATTAGAGACAGTTACAGCGGAAGAATTAGTAGAAGATATTCAAAAAGGCGATATACAGCAACAGCTAGAGGGGATGATTCCTAAATTCTGGAGCTTTGGCTGGAGTGTAGTGCTTTCTATAGTAGTATTCTTTATAGGAACCCAGATAATCAAAGGAATTATAAAGGTATTTCATCGCGCCATGAGTCTTAAGGATGTGGACCCAGGTGTAGAAACATTCTTAGAGTCTGTTCTTAAATGGATTTTCTATATAATCTTAATTACCATTATTTTAGGATTATTTGGCGTTACCACCACATCTATTTCAGCAGCAGTTGCAGGTCTTGGCGTTACTATTGGTCTTGCATTACAGGGGGCGCTTTCCAATTTCGCAGGAGGCATCCTTATACTTTTGATGCATCCTTTCCGTGTGGGTGATTACATTATCGAGCATTCTACCGGGCAGGAGGGTACAGTAGAGAAAATTAATATTATCTACACTACCCTAAAGATGATTGATGGACGTCTGGTACAGGTACCGAATGGCATGCTTTCATCATCCTCTATTACTAACAATACTTCAATGACAAGGCGTATGTTTAATGAGACTGTTGGAATCAGCTATGACAGTGATATAAAAAAGGCAAAGGAGATAATGAAGTCCATTGCTGAAAAGCAGGATCATCTTATCACCGATGAACCAGTAAAGGTGTTTGTTGCAGAGCTTGCAGATAGCTCTGTTCAGATAGGACTTAGATTCTGGGTGGAGACAGAATACTTCTGGCAGACCAAATGGGATGTTTTGGAAGAAATTAAAAATAGATTTGACAAAGAGGGCGTCGAAATTTGCTTCAATCAGTTAGACGTTCACATAAAGGAGAGCTAGTTTTGAACAAGGCGTACGATTTATTAAAGGAAGAAAAGCTAGAGGGATTGGATTCTCTTGGTTTTATCTTCGAACATAAGAAGACAAAGGCAAGAATTTGCTTTATTTCAAATGATGACAGTAATAAGGTTTTCTATGTAGGATTTAGAACACCACCTAAGGATTCCACTGGTGTTGCCCATATTGTAGAGCATACAGTTCTTTGTGGTTCGGATAAATATCCTGTAAAGGACCCATTTGTAGAGCTTGTAAAGGGAAGTCTTAATACCTTCCTTAATGCTATTACATATCCTGATAAGACTGTTTATCCTATTGCCAGCACAAATGATAACGATTATATGAATCTTATCGATGTTTATATGGATGCGGTATTTCATCCAAACATCTATAAATATCGTGAGATATTCGAGCAGGAAGGTTGGCACTATGAGCTGGAGGATGAGGATAGCGAGTTAACAATCAATGGTGTTGTTTATAATGAGATGAAGGGCGCATTTTCATCACCTGATGATGTATTAAATCGCCAGATTTTGAATTCCCTTTTCCCAGACACTACCTATGCTATCGAGTCAGGCGGAGATCCAAAGGATATACCATCTCTTACATACGAGGACTTTTTAGCATTCCACAGTAAATATTATCATCCTAGCAATTCCTACATCTACGTATATGGCGATGTGGATATAGATGATATTTTAGAGTACTTAGATACAAAATATCTCCGCTATTATGATTATCTTCAGGTAGATTCAGAAATCCAGATGCAAAAACCTTTTGATAAACCTGTGGAGATTACACTTGATTACCCAATAGCAGCAGACCAGGATACAGCTAATAGCACCTTCCTTTCATATAATGTATGCATAGGCGATGTGCTTGATCCTAATATGTATCGCGCGTTCGATATATTAAATTACGCTTTAGTTTCTGCACCGGGCGCCCCATTATACCAGGCTCTCATTGATGCAGATATAGCAGAGGATGTAGAGTGCTCCTTTGAATCATCTCAGCGACAGATGTTCTTTAGCATTGTTGCCAGAGGTGCAAATCAGGAGGATAAGGAACGATTTGTTGAGATTATTGAGAATACACTTCGCAATGAGATTAAAAAGGGCATAGATAAGAAGACTCTTTTAGCAGCTATTAATGGTGAGCAGTTTAGAGCGAGAGAGTTGGATTTTGGCAGTGCGCCAAAGGGACTTATCATCGGCCTTCAGTTGTTAGACAGCTGGCTCTACGACAAGAATCAGCCGTTCCTACACCTTCATTCTGTTGAGGTTTTGGACAAAATTAAATCTAGAGTAGAGAATGGACTTTTTGATTATATTGCCGATGTTTACCTACTTTCTAACAATCATAAATCTATTGTTACACTTTGTCCAAAGCAGGGACTTACCAGCCAGGAGGACGAAGAGCTTAGAAAACAGCTTGCTCAGGTAAAGTCAAATCTTTCAAAAGAAGAGATTAAGGCTATTGTTGAGCATACAGCTTACCTTAAGGAATATCAGGAGACTCCTAGCTCAAAGGAAGATTTAGCGAAGATTCCTATGCTTTCTCGACTGGATCTTAGAAGAGAGGCTCGTCCAGTTGATTTGGCAGAATATCAGGAGAATGGCACTACTATCTTGCATCACAAGGTTAGCACAAATGGTATCCATTATTTTAATATGGTATTTGATATCAGTGACATAAGCCGGGAGTGGATTCCTTATGTGGCAATGTTAGAGCGCTTTATAGGGCTTTTCAAAACAGAGAATTACTCATACACAGATTTTACTAATGAAATGTACCTTCACACAGGTGGCATTACTACAAATACCGCACTCTATGAGAAGTTCGATACAAGGGATGATTACAAATACACTTTTGAGGTTCGTTCAAAGTTTATTTATGAAGAAGCAGATGCTGCCAAGGATTTGATTATGGAAATGCTTCTTCACACAGATTTCTCTGATGAAAAGAGATTAAAGGAACTTATCACAGCTGAGAAATCTCACTTGGAATCAAGCATTAGTTCTAGGGGAAATCAGATAGCGGCCATAAGAGCACGATGTGGTTTCTCAAAGAAAGCTGCTATTACAGAAGCAGGAAGTGGTATTACCTTCTATAGATTCTTAGTAGAGGCAGAACGCGATTTTGACAACAGAAAAGAAGAAATTATATCAAAATTAAATTTATTAACCAAGTATATTTTCTCAAAATCTCGACTGATTATTTCCTCAACAGGAAAGACAGAAGTTCTTAGTCAGGCTAAGAGACTTGTCGCAGAAATTCAGCCACTCCTTTCAGATGAAAAATATGATTTCGGTGGCTTTAAATTTGAAAACAAAATAACAAAGGAAGCCCTTAAAGATGCATCTCAGATTCAGTATGTTGCTATGGCGGGTGATTTTAGAGAGGCAGGATATGATTACAATGGAGCTTTCAAAATTTTAAATACTATCCTGGGATATGATTATTTCTGGATTAAGGTTAGAGTTCAGGGCGGTGCTTATGGCTGCAATATGAATTCAAGCCGTCAGGGTGATTTAGTATTTGTATCCTATAGAGATCCAAATCTTACAGAGACAATCAAGGTATTTGAGGAGACAGGTGATTATCTTAGAAACTTTGATGTTGACGAGAGAGATATGACAAAGTACATTATCGGTACAGTGAGTGGTATGGATACACCACTTACTCCTTCTCAGAGAGGACTTAGAGGACTGAATTTCTACATGTCTGGAATGACATACGAGGATATCCAAAAAGTCAGAAACGAAGTTTTAGATGCCACAGTTGAGGACATCAGAGCTTTGGCCGAGCCTGTAGAGGCAGCTATTTCTCAAGGCTATCTTTGCGTTGTAGGTAACGAAGACATGATAGAGGCAAATAGAGAAATATTTAGTACAGTAGAGAGTTTATATTAATTAGCAATAGTAACTAACAATCTATTAGATTACTTTAGCGAGACATAAGTCGAGCGTAGTAATCCTAATGATTGTTAGTGTAACTATTGCGGAGGAAAGAAAGAGTATGAGTAATTTTAAATCAGGATTCGTAACTATAGTTGGTCGCCCTAATGTGGGTAAAAGTACTTTGATGAACCACATTATCGGTCAGAAGATTGCAATCACAAGCAACAAACCTCAAACCACAAGAAATCGCATTCAGACAGTTTATACAGATGAAAACGTAGGTCAGATTGTATTTCTTGATACACCTGGTATGCATCAGGCTAAGAATAAGCTTGGAGAGTATATGATGTCTGCAGCAAAGAGCACTATCAATGATGTAGATCTCATCCTTTGGCTTATCGAGCCAGATACCAAGGTTGGTGCAGGAGATAAGAAAATAGCGGAGCTTCTTGCTACAGCAGAGGCACCAGTTATCCTGGTAATCAATAAAATAGATATGGCTGATGGTGCAAAGGTTGGAGAGACTATTCAGGCTTTCAAGGATCTATGTGATTTTATAGAGGTTGTCCCAGTTTCTGCTCTTCACGGAGAAGGCTGTGATGATTTGCTTGCTACAATTTTCAAGCATCTTCCAGAGGGACCTGCTTTTTATGATGAGGAGACAGTTACAAATCAGACATTAAGAGAAATCACTGCAGAAATCATTCGTGAGAAATCTCTTCACGCATTAAATGATGAGGTTCCACACGGTATTGCTATCGCAATTGACACAATGAAGGAGCGCCCAGGCAAAAAGGCTATGTGGGATATTGAGGCCACAATTATTTGTGAGAAAAACTCTCATAAGGGCATTATCATTGGGAAGGGCGGAGCTATGATTAAGAAAATCGGCACAAATGCCCGCTATGAAATAGAGAAGCTTCTCGACGCACAGGTCAATCTTAAGCTTTTTGTTAAGGTTAAGAAAGACTGGAGAGATAGCGATTACGAGCTTAAGAATTTTGGATATAAAAAAGAGGACATTTAATCAATGGGACTTGTTACCCTTACTGGAATAGTACTGGTTAGTTCTGATGTGGGAGAATTTGATAAAAGACTTGTGATTCTAACCAAAGAATCAGGCAGGGTGACAGCCTTTGCAAAGGGAGCCAGAAGGCCAAATAATCCTTTGGTGGCAGCCTGTTCACCCTTTTGCTTTGGAACCTTTGAGGCTTTTGAGGGCCGTAATTCCTACCATATTTCAAAGGCTAATATCTCTAACTATTTCAGAGATTTGGTGATGGATTATGAAAAGGTTTGCCTGGGTTCATATTTTTTGGAGGTAGCAGATTACCTTTCTGTAGAGGGAGTTGATGAAAAGCCTCGACTTGCACTTTTATATCAGAGTCTAAAGGCTTTGGAATCTGATAAATTTTCTCACAGACTTCTTAAAAATATATACGATTTGAAGACCTGGGTTATCGATGGAGAATATCCTAATGTCTTTACCTGCAGTTGCTGCGGCAAAAAAGAAAATCTTACAACCTTTTCTCTTAAGCGTCACGGTATTCTGTGCAAAGAATGTGCTAATTTGGAAGCAGGTACAGATATTTCCCAATCTACCTTATATACAATGCAATTCATTGTTTCTTCTAAGATTGAAAAGTTGTATACTTTTGTACTGAATAATGAAACTGAAGAAGAATTGACTAGAATTTTGTCTTCTTATAGATTAAACTATAGGTCGCACAAATATAAAAGCGAGGAATTTTTATGACACAGAAGAGACCTGCTGGTGGAAAAGGCGGCATGCGAAGCAGGAACACAGTGAGTCCAACTAGACAGGGTGTTGCTGCCAGAGAATTGCAGGCAGCCAGAAGAAAAAAGACAAAGAGAAGTTATGCGAAATCGCATTATCTTCGGAGTTATATGCGTAGCTGTATTGGCTTTGCTTATAGGAATTGTTGTTAAGCTTGGCGGTGTAGTGCTTTCTTCTGGAAGAGTTCCAGATAACTCTACTATCACTTTTACGAAATCGGGACAGGTAGTATTTGAAGAGGTTACAGATTTTGATACTAAGACCTATTCAAAGACCGAGTTAAAAAAATATACAAAAGAGCTCATTAAGGAATTTAATGAAAAACACGGTGACAAATCAGTAGTTCTTAATAGAATTCGATTCAAAGGTAATCAAGTTTCCATAAAAACTACTTATGAAGACGCTGATTGTTATGCAGCATTTAGTTCCTATGAGACTTATAATGGCTCTTATGATGGAGCATCTGCTCAGGGATACGATTTTGCAGACGTATTTGCTATGGTTTCAGAAGGTCAGAAGGCATCAGGTCAGACCTATGATGCGGCCAGCACCTTTGCAGGTTACAATGTAGCTATTGTTAGGGAAAACGTCACTGTAGTAGTTCCAGGAGAGATTAGCTACATATCTGATGCTTCTACAGAGATTGTAGATGAACATACAGCTAATATTTCACAGGCAGATGGAAATAACGATGCTACAGATTTAGTGTATGTTATTTATTCCAAATAATTTAGAAATAAATATTTAATTATTTAATATAGAGAGGAAATAATATTTATGGAAAAGACAATGGACAAAATCATTGCTCTTGCCAAGGCAAGAGGCTTTGTATATGCAGGCTCTGAGATTTACGGTGGTCTTGCTAATACATGGGATTACGGAAATCTTGGTGTTGAGCTCAAGAATAACGTTAAAAAGCTTGGTGGCAGAAGTTTGTACAGGAGAATCCATACAATGTTGGTGTAGATTGTGCTATCCTTATGAACCCACAGACATGGGTTGCATCTGGTCACCTTGGTTCATTCTCAGATCCACTTATGGATTGTAAGGAATGTCACGAGCGTTTCAGAGCAGACAAGATTATCGAGGATTTTGCTGCAGAAAACAACATCGAGCTTAAGGGCTCAGTTGATGGCTGGACAAAGGAAGAGATGAAGGAATTCATCGATAGCCATAATGTTCCATGTCCTACTTGTGGCAAGCACAATTTCACAGACATCCGTGAGTTCAACCTTATGTTCAAGACTTTCCAGGGTGTTACTGAGGACGCAAAGAACACAGTTTATCTTCGCCCAGAGACAGCTCAGGGTATTTTCGTAAACTTCAAGAACGTACAGCGTACATCTCGTAAGAAGGTTCCATTTGGTATTGGCCAGATTGGTAAGTCATTCCGTAACGAGATTACACCTGGTAACTTTACATTCCGTACACGTGAGTTTGAGCAGATGGAGCTTGAGTTCTTCTGTAAGCCAGGCTCACAGGATGAGTGGTTCCAGTACTGGAGAGGTTTCTGCCGTGATTGGTTACTTTCGCTTGGCATGAAGGAAGATGAGATGCGTCTTCGTGACCACGATCCAGAGGAACTTTCATTCTACTCTACAGGCACTACAGATATCGAGTTCTTATTCCCATTTGGTTGGGGCGAGCTTTGGGGTATTGCCAGCCGTACAGATTACGACCTTACACAGCACCAGAATGTTTCAGGTCAGGATCTTACATACTTTGATGATGAGACAAATGAGAAGTATTTACCATATGTTATCGAGCCATCACTTGGTGCAGATCGTGTAGTACTTGCTTTCCTTTGTGCAGCATACGACGAGGAAGAAGTGGGTAAGGACGGAAAGAGCGATGTTCGTACAGTTCTTCACTTCCATCCAGCACTTGCTCCAGTTAAGATTGGTGTACTTCCACTTTCTAAGAAGCTTAATGAAGGCGCTGAGAAGGTATTTGCAGAGCTTTCAAAGAAGTACAACTGTGAATTTGATGACAGAGGAACAATCGGTAAGAGATATCGTCGTATGGACGAAATTGGTACACCATTCTGCATCACATACGATTTCGACTCTGAGGAGGATCACATGGTTACAATCCGTCACCGTGATTCTATGGAGCAGGAGCGTATTGCTATTGCAGATTTAGATGCATACTTTGCTGATAAATTTACTTTCTAAAAAACAAATAATTAATAAGGAGAGATGCTATGGAGAATTTAAAGGTTGAAGAAATCGAGCTTGAAGATGTAAACAACACTGAAGATTCACAGCCATCAGTTAATGTTACATCTATCGAACTCGATAATGGTGAGGATTTACTACTTTCTCAGATTGATGCCTTTCGTGAGAAGGCTACACAGCTTCAGCAGCTTATTTTAGCTAAAGAGCAGAAGGCTGCAGAGCTTGAGGCACTTGTTAAAGAAAAGAAGCAATCAATGTTAAGCTTCAGGATGAACTTAACAAAAACAAGAGGAAGCAGACAGCTTAGTTGCTGATGTTGAGACTCAGGTTGATAGAATGATGCAGGTTGTTAAGAACAACATGGATCAATTAGAGCTTGACATTAAAGGCCAAGTAAACGATAATCAAGAGTCTTATGAGACACATAACAGAAACCTTCAGGATACACTTAGAAATGTTTCTGCTGGTCTCGACAGCATTCAGTCAGAGCTTTCTGAGAAAACTCATTCTGAGTCTGTACATTTATATCGCTTGATTCAGGATCTCCTTCAGGAGCATGACAAGAGCGAAGAGCAGGCAGTTAAGGCTTTGGAACACTATGTTTCATTAAAGAAGCTTACTGTTTCTGCAATAGTTTTAGTTGCGCTTTCACTTGGTGTATCAATTGCATCATTATTGGTTGCGCTTGGTTTATTTTAAGATTTATTAGATATACGGAGGGATTATGCCGAATACGGTTTATATTATCGGACACAAAAACCCTGATACAGATAGTGTATGCGCTGCTGTAGCATATGCTTATCTCAAAAATGCTACATCACACGACACAATCTATGAAGCAAAAAAGGCGGGTCAACTCAATGAGGAGACTCGCTATGTTTTGGAAAGATTCAACATTCAGGAACCAGAGACAGTAATGGACGTTGGAGCACAGCTTACAGATATTGAGTATCGTCGTCTTGAGCCTGTTGATGGTCACATTTCTCTTAAAAAAGCCTGGGAAATCATGGCAGAGAGAGATGTTGTTACACTTCCTGTTATTGGAAAGACAGGAAAGCTTGAAGGCGTTATCGTAAATGGAGATATCGCTTATTCTTATATGGATGTTTATGACAATAGCATCCTTTCACGTGCCAGAACACAGTACAGCAATATCATTGGCACACTTAATGGTAACCTTGTTACAGGTAACCCACATGCTTATTTTGTTAAGGGTTCAGTTGTTATTGCTTCTAGCAATCGCGAGGACCTTATGGATGACATTAATGTGGACGATTTGGCAATCGTTGGAAATATCACAGCTCGCCAGGAGATTTGTATCGAGGCTGGATGTAGCTGTCTTATCGTTTGTGGTTGTAGCTCAGTAGAACCACAGGTAGCCAGATTAGCAGAGGAGCATCAGTGTGTACTTATCACTACAGAGTACGATACATTTACAGTTGCTCGTCTTATTCACCAGGCTATGCCAATTCGTCAGTTTATGCAGAAGGACAACATTATCAGCTTCGAATTGGATGATTACGTAGATGATGTTCGTGACATCATGAAGACTGTTCGTCACAGAGATTTCCCAATCTTAGATGAAAACAGACATTATGTAGGAATGGTTTCACGTCGTCTTCTTTTAAATATGCAGAAGAAGCAGATTATCCTTGTAGATCACAATGAAAAGTCACAGGCAGTTGATAATATTGATCAGGCAGATGTTATGGAGATTATCGATCACCATAGATTAGGTTCTTTGGAGACAGTATCACCTATCTACTTTAGAAATCAGCCTGTTGGTTCAACAGCTACTATTGTTTCAATGATGTACGAGGAAAAGGGAGTAGAGATTCCAAAGCACATTGCAGGTATTCTTTGCTCAGCTATTATTTCAGATACACTTATGTTCCGTTCACCTACTTGCACTCCAGTAGATGAGGCAAAGGCAAAGATGCTTGCTGATATTGCAGGTGTTGATGTTACAGAGCTTGCTACATCTATGTTTGAGGCAGCCAGTGATTTCAAGGACAAGACACCAGATCAGATTTTCCACCAGGATTACAAGGTATTCACAAGTGGAGATATCAAGTTTGGCGTTGCTCAGGTTAGCTCTATTTCTAGAAGCCAGCTTAATGGTATCAAGACAGATATTAGAAGCTACATGGAGACAGTTAGAAGTTCTAACGATTTAGATGCAGTATTCGTAATGCTTACAGATATTCTTAATCAGACAACAGAGCTTCTCTTTGTTGGAGAATCAGCTGATAAGATAATCGCTGATGCATTTAGAATGCCAGTAGCTACAGATAGCTACATTTTAGAGGGTGTTGTTTCAAGAAAGAAGCAGCTCATTCCACCTATTATGGAGTCATTACAAGAGTAAAATATATAATCTTTTTATCATCAAGGTATAATTCATTAGTCGATTCGACTTTTAATTCCATGACGTAAATTATGTTTAAATAAATTTTAAGGAGAGTTAAATGAGAGAAAAATATGAGAGTTTGGCAGTTGCGGTATTACGCGATTTGGCGAAGGCTAGAGGGATTAAGGGTGTTTCCTCTATGAAAAAAGCCGAATTAGTTGAAGCAATGCTTGCTCAGGATGAGATTGACGCAAAAGAGTCAGCCCCTTCTAATGAGCCAGCTGCAACTAAAGACGTAAAAGTCGAAAAAGAAGCCAAAGAAACAGCTCCTAGAGCGAAGCGACCAGAACGACCAGAGAGAGCTGAAAGATCGGAGCGACCAGAAAGATCTGAAAGAACAGAACGTCCAGAGAGAGGAGAGAGACCTGAGAAAGTTGAGCGAAATGATAACATTCCTCAGGATATTCCTACAGACGGACTTCTTTTTGCCAGTGGTATTTTAGAGGTTATGAGCGATGGATTCGGATTTATTCGCTGTGATAACTATATGCCTGGCACTGACGATGTCTATGTTTCTCAGTCACAGATTAAAAAGTTCAATCTCAAGACCGGCGATATTATCATTGGAAAGAAGCGTTTCAATAATCCTACTGATAAGTTCGCAGCTCTTATGATTATTGATACAATCAATGGCTACGATCCAGCGGCAGCTACAAGACGCCCTAATTTCGAAGATCTCACACCAATTTTCCCAAATGAGAGAATTCGTCTTGAACGTCAGAAAAGCTCAGTTGCTATGCGTATCGTAGATCTTGTCAGCCCTATTGGTAAGGGACAGCGTGGTATGATTGTTGCCCAGCCTAAGGCAGGTAAAACCACACTTTTAAAAGAGGTTGCTACCTCAGTTAATTATTCACACCCAGATATGCATCTTATCATTCTGCTTATTGACGAGCGTCCAGAGGAAGTTACCGATATGAAGGACACTATGAGAAATAGCAAGAATGTAGAGGTTATATATTCAACATTCGATGAGAGTCCAGAACACCACAGACGTGTTTCTGAGATGGTTATCGAGAGAGCAAAGAGACTTGTTGAGCATGGTCAGGATGTAATGATTCTTCTTGATTCCATTACACGTCTTGCACGTGCTTACAACCTTACTGTTCAGCCATCTGGACGTACTTTATCAGGTGGTCTTGATCCTGCAGCGCTCCACATGCCAAAGAAATTCTTTGGTGCAGCCAGAAACATGAGAGAGGGTGGCAGTCTTACAATTCTTGCCACAGCCCTTGTTGAGACTGGTTCAAAGATGGATGATGTTGTTTACGAGGAATTCAAGGGAACTGGTAACATGGAGCTCATTCTCGATAGAAAGCTTTCAGAAAAGAGAATATTCCCAGCTATAGATATCACAGCTTCTGGTACACGTAGAGAAGACCTTCTTCTTTCACGTAAGGAATTGGATGCTATGGAAATCATGCGACGCGCTATCAATAGTGCCCGTAAAGAGGATGCTATTGAGACAATTCTTAATATGTTTGCCCATACCAAGTGTAATGATGACTACATTGATATGGTTATTAGAAAGCGTGTAATATAGTTCACATAAATATTTAAATGGCAGTATGAAGGGAGAGCATTATGGCATCAGTAGACGAAACAGCGGTATTTTTACACAAGCAGTGGAATGGTAAAATCGAGACCACCTCGAAAGCACCTGTAAAAAACAGGGAAGACCTATCCATTGCCTACACACCAGGTGTAGCAGCGCCTTGCAGAATTATTGCTAAGGACAGCGAGGAGGCGTACAACTACACTCTTAAGGCCAACACAGTAGCAGTAGTTTCAGATGGTTCTGCAGTTTTAGGACTTGGAAACATCGGACCACTTGCAGCAATGCCTGTTATGGAAGGCAAATGCGTACTGTTTAAGGAGTTTGGTGGTGTTAATGCGTTCCCTATAGTACTTAGTACTCAGGATCCAGATGAGATAGTTGCAGCCGTAAAGGCCATTGCTCCTACCTTTGGAGGAATCAATCTTGAGGATATTTCAGCTCCAAGATGCTTCGAAATCGAGGAGAGATTAAAGAAGGAACTGGATATTCCAGTATTCCACGATGATCAGCACGGAACAGCTATTGTTGTTTTAGCTGGTATTATCAATGCCCTAAAGGTAGTTAAGAAGGACAAAGAAGCCTGCAAGGTAGTAGTAAATGGCGCTGGTTCTGCTGGTGTTGCCATTACAAAGCTTCTCTTAACATACGGTTTTAAGGATGTTACAATGTGTGACCGTCAGGGCATCATTGGTCCTGATTATCCAGATCTCAACTGGATGCAGAAGGAAATGACAAAGGTTACAAACCTTTCTCATAAGACTGGTACACTTGCAGATGCTCTTGTTGGAGCAGATATTTTTGTTGGAGTATCAGCTCCTGGAATCGTTTCAAAGGAGATGGTTGCTTCAATGGCCAAGGATTCAATCCTTTTTGCTATGGCAAATCCTACTCCAGAGATTATGCCAGATGAGGCAAAGGCTGCAGGTGCAAGAGTAGTTGGTACAGGCCGTTCGGATTTCCCAAATCAGGTAAACAACGTAGTTGCTTTCCCAGGAATCTTCAGAGGCGCTTTAGAGGCCCGTGCAACAGCTATCACAGAAGAGATGAAGCTTGCTGCAGCAAATGCCATTGCTGAGCTTGTCAGTGATGAGCAGCTTAGCGATGAATTCATCTTGCCGGAGGCCTTTGATCCACGTGTGGCAGTGGCAGTGTCTCATGCCATTAAAAAGTTAGTTTAGTTATATTTTCAGGAGGGACACCATGGCAGAACCAACCATGATATACAAGATTACAATACTAGAATTACTTCATCGAAGTGGTTTCCCGCTCAGCAATAGTCAAATCACAGATTTCTTTTTGGAAGGAGATCTTACAGATTATTTTACGGCCCAGCAGGCAATTAGTGATGATGAGGATGCAGGGCTGATTAAATCAGTTACAAATCACAATAATACAACCTACTCCATTACAGAAGAGGGCAAGAAGACTCTTGAGCTTTTCAAGGAGAAAATTACGGTAGCACTTTCAAAGGATATTAATAAATATCTCAAGGCTAATTCCATTTCAATGAAAGAGGAAAATTCCTACAAGGCCACATATTTCAAGGCTGATCGAGGTGGATTTGTTGTGCAGCTTCGTATTACGGAAAATGATGTACCTACAATGGACCTTTCATTCCATGTAGCTACAAAAGAAATGGCAGAAACTCTTTGCAACAATTGGAAAGTTCGAAGTGATGAAGTATTTGCTTCAATAATGGACATATTAATGCAGTAAATTGTAAATTTTTCAACCTATCATAAAAAAGTACCCGTTTTTTGGGTGCTTTTTTTGTGTCCAAAAATTTTTAACCATTTTACGAAAATTATTCTATTCATTTTAAGTTGTACATAATGTAAATTCTTATTAGATGTGAAGAAAATGTGTCCAAGGGGATGGACAGAAGGGAGAAGTCGTATGATGTCTAAATGGGGAAAGCGCGCTTTGGCGGGAGTTCTTTCGTCAGCTATGGTTTTTACTGCGGTGCCAGCAACAGGTATTGTGGCATTTGCTGAGGAAGAAGCCCAGGTTACAGAAGCGACTGCAGAGACTGACGATGCAGAAGAATCATTAAAGGAGGAAGAAGAAGAAAAAGAAGAGGTTAAAGATGCAGAATCAGAATCCGAAGAAAAGGAAACTATAGAGGAAGCTGATGAGGCAGAGGCTACAGAGGAAACTCTAGAGGATGAGGACAAGCTGTTAGAGGCAGCAGAAGAGATAGAAGAAGATGAAATGGAAGATGATGAAGAAGTAAAGGAATTATTCCATTTCACAATGGACAATACTACTAGCGGATTAAAGAGTGGGGACTATTCTGCAGAGGTAGTAGGAAGCAATATTAAGGGGAACTCAGAGGCAAAGCAAAACAAGTCTTTGAATTTTGGTGGAAATTCTTGGCTTAAGGTAACTGATAGTAACGGCAAAAGCCCGCTTAATGGCCTTGACGAAATCACTGTTAACTATTTCAGCAAAGGTGGTAATGGCGGAGCTGGTTGGTCTCTTTTTGCAGTTAGAAATGACGAGACTCCAAGCTACCTAAAAAGCGAGCACTATTTTGGAATTCTTGATAAGAAGACATCAATCAAGGTTGAGCGCTATAAGGTGGATGGGGGTTCTCGCCCTGCTACAAACGATACATCCGTAAAAGATGAATGGAAGATGGTAACTGTTGTGTTGACTGAGGGGGAGACTACTCTTTATGTAAATGGAGAGAAGGTCAATACAGTTAAAAGTGATGCTAGGCTTACAGACATTCTTCAGGACAATAGTACATTCTATATTGGTAAAGCAAACTGGGGTGGCGGAGAGTATTTCTATGGAAATATAGATGAGTTTTCTCTTTACAAAGGTGCTTTATCAGAAGAGGAAATTGCAGCAAAATATAAGGCAGGACAGCAGGAAATTGTATTAACTGATGAGGAAAAATGTCAGCTTGCATATGATGAGATTGCTCTTCCTGTGACAAAAAATATCAAGGGAAATATTACCCTTCCTACAAAGAATAGTTATGATGCAAAAGTTCAGTGGGAAAGCTCAAACCCTGAGATAATCAGTGACAAGGCAACAAAGGTTGATGGCTATGATGATATTCCAGCAGGTGTTGTTAAGCGTGGTAACGAGGTTTCTGAGGTTACACTTACTGCTACTATCACAGTTGGAGACGTTGTAAAGACAAAGACTTTTGATGTGACAGTTGCAAAGAAAGCAGAACAGAAGAAACTGGAGAATTACTTATTTGCATTCTTCCCAAGCAATTCACAGGAGCAGCTTTATTTCGCAGCTGGTAAGGATCATCTTCATTTTACAGATTTGAACGATGGAGACCCAGTACTTACCTCGGAGATTGGTGATCAGGGTGTTCGTGATCCATTTATTATGAGAAGCGCTGAGGGTGACCATTTCTACATGATTGCAACAGACCTGAAGGTACAGACAACAGGCTGGAGCGTTGCTCAGTTTGGTGGAAGTCTTCGCATGCTTGTGTGGGAATCAGATGATTTAGTTAACTGGTCAAAGCCTCGTCTTGTGGATGTTGGTTTAGATGAGAAAGCATTTGAGGATTATGGAAACGTAGGATGTCTTTGGGCTCCAGAGGCTATTTATGATGAAAAGACTGGTGAATATGTAGTATTCTGGGCATCAATGGCAAAGGATACAAGTCATCAGGTTACATACTATTCAAAGACTCGTGATTTCGTAAACTTTACTACAGCTAAGAAATACATTGATAGAGGTAATAGACAGCACTGTATCGATACATCAATGGTTAAGGCTAATGATGGAAAATATTACAGAGTTTCAGCTGATACAGTTGCAAATGGCGGCAAAGAAGCAGCTATCATTCTCGAGACAAGTGATACAGTTCTTGGAGATTGGAAGGAAGTTGCTTACATAGAGGATATCCAGCCTGGTATGAATAATTACGAGGCATACACTAAGGATGTAAACACAAAGTTTACAGGCGGTGTTGTGGAAGGTCCAGAGCTTTTCCCTCTAAATGATGGTAAGACCTGGGGCCTTTACATGGATAATTATGGTGGAATCGGCTACATTCCAACCACAACAACAGATATTTCTGATACAACAGGCAAGGCTTGGAGAGTTTACACATCAGATGAATACGATTTTGGTTCACTTAAAAAGCGCCACGGAAGCATTCTTGGTATTACAGCAGATGAATACAAGGCTGTGATGGCTAAGTGGGGCAAGACTGATGAACCAGTTGTTCACGAAGATGAGCAGCAGGAGCCAGTTCTTTCCTATGATTTTGAGACAGCTGATGGACAGACAATCCTTGATGTATCTGGCAAGGAAAACAATGGTACATTAAAGGGAAATGCAAAGATAGCTCAGGACTCAGAGAGAGGAAATGTTCTTTATCTAGATGGAAGCGGTAGCTTCGCAGAGTTCCCAGAGGGATTCTTCGATAACAGAGACGTATGTACAGTTTCATTTGATTTAAAGCCAGATACAGTTTCAGGAAATTTCTTTAACTTTACATTTGGTAAAGATGATACAAAGTACTATTATTTAAGAGCCAGAGAAAGTGACACCTATATGGGTATTACAAAGTCTTCTTGGCAGTCAGAGCAGGGTGTTACTGCAAATACAAAATCTGTAAAGAACAAGTGGACAAACTTTACAGTAGTTTTCAATGATGATGAAATGCTTCTATATATCGATGGTATCCTTTCTGGAACACGTAAGATTACTACAAAGCCAAGCAGCCTTGGCAAGAATCTCAAGGCATACCTTGGAAAATCTTTCTATGGTGGTGATGGTTATGTTAAGGGATATTATGATAATGTAAAGGTTTATAACAGAGCATTATCAGAGAAGGAAATTGCAAAGGAAAACAACATAGTTTTAGAGCCACTTAAAAAGATTGAATCAAGTGATGTTACTTTCGTAACTCAGAAGCTTGATAAGGAAAATAAAACAATCACTCTTTTTGTTAGCAAGAACAATACAAAGAATGATATAAAGAATGCTCATCTTAGCTTCAAACTCCTTACTGGCGCTAAGATTGTAGATGAGGAAGAATCATATGATTTAACAAAAGAATTTAAGATTAAAGTAGAGCTAGATGGAGAAGTTGTAGAGTACACTGTTAATTCTGAAGTTTGCAATAATCCACTTTTAGGTGGCCAGTTTGCTGACCCAGATATTGATTGCTTTGATGGAAAGTATTACATCTATCCTACAACAGATGGTGTTGAGGGCTGGGGTGGATATCAGTTCCACGTATTCTCATCTACTAATCTGATTGATTGGGAGGATGAAGGTGTAATCCTTGATCTTAAGCAGGACCATGACAAGGAAATTCTCAATGATAAAGGTGTCAAAATTGCAGCAGTTCCTTGGTCAAATGGAAATGCCTGGGCTCCTACAATCGAAAAGAAAAATGGAATGTACTATTTCTATTTCTGTGGACACGATACTGAGACTAATGCAAAAGCAATCGGCGTTGCATACGCAAAGAATCCTGCAGGGCCATTTACAGTACTAGACAAGCCACTAATCAGCATTAAGACATGCAATGATGCAGGTATTCAGATGGGACAGGCTATCGACCCTTCTGTATTTACAGATAAGGATGGCACCAGCTATCTATCATTTGGAAATGGCAAGGCAGCTATTGTAAAGCTTAATGATGATATGATTAGCATTGATGCCGATACAATGGAAAATGTATCTGGTCTTAATGGCTTTAGAGAGTCACTTATCATTACATATCGCGATGGAAAGTATCACTATACCTGGTCTTGTGATGATACAGGCAGTGAAAATTATTCTGTAGCCTACGGAACAAGCGATAAGCTTGGTGGAAGAGTATCATATAGAGGAATGCTTCTTCAGAAGGATACAGAAAATGATATTCTTGGAACAGGACATCATTCAATTTTAAATATTCCTGGAACAGATGAGTGGTACATTTGCTATCACAGATTTATGACTCCACTTGGCCAGGTTTCTGGTGGATTTGGATATCATAGAGAGGTTTGCTTAGATAAGCTTACATTTGATGACGAAGGATTTATGGTAAAGGCTACTCCTACAAACAAGGGTATTACAGAGGCTGTTTATGTAAAGGGCTATGAACCAGCTCCAACGCCAACCCCAGCCCCAGCTCCAGCTCCTTCAGGTTCAGGAAGCCAGCCTTCAGGTGGACAGTCTTCGGGTGGTTCATCAAGCACTGGTGGAGCATCATCATCTAATCCACAGCAGACAGCTGCTCAGACATCTGTTACAATAGCTGATGCACAGACACCTCTTGCAGGTGAGGCTACAAAGCCAGCTGTTGTAAAGCCTTCTACAAAGAAGCCAGCTACAATAAATGTCGAAGAGCCTTCTGAGGAGGAAGTAGCAGAGGATGAGGAGACTGTAGAATCAGTAGAGACTGAGACAGAAGACACAGCTGCTGATGTAGAAGAAGCAGTAGAGAGCAATGAGGATACTGAAGAGGTAATCGCTGATGAGCAGGTTCCAGAAGCTGCTGTAGAAACAGGTCTTTCAGGAGCAGTAAAGGCTATTTTAGCTCTTATTGGAGCAGCTATTGTACTTGCTGCAGGTGCTATCTTCTTTAGATTTAGAAAAATTAAATAATAGGTTGCATTAAAAAAAATACATGCTACAATACTAGAGCTGTTAATCGGGATGAAATGCGAGACCCTCGCATTTAAACAGCTATACTTACAGTTGGAAATTGTAAACATTTATTAAATGAGAGGTGAAAATCAATGAGACAGGGTATCCATCCAGATTATTATCAGGCTACAGTAACATGTAACTGTGGTAACACATTCGTTACAGGTTCTACAAAGGAGAGCATCCACGTAGAAATTTGTTCAAAGTGTCATCCATTCTACACAGGCCAGCAGAAAGCTACACAGGCTCGTGGACGTATTGACAAGTTCAATAAGAAGTACGGTATTGACGCAAAGTAGTTTGTTTTATGGACTTTTAAGGGTTGAGATTCGTCTCAGCCCTTTTTCCGTGTTAGCGTAAACAAGAGGCGGTTTTTATGAAATATTCAGGTATAGGCGGTCAGGCGGTAATGGAAGGCGTTATGATGCGCAATGGCAATCAGTATGCTGTTGCAGTGCGCAAGCCAGACAAAGAGATAGCCGTAGAAATAAAGAACACAAAAAAGATTAACGATATATGGCGCAAGATTCCTATTATCAGGGGGATGGTTTCTTTTGTAGATTCCCTTGTAATAGGATTAGGCAGTTTGATGCAGTCTGCAGAATACTTTGAGGATGAAGAAGATTCCGTGGACAAAACAAAGCTTACAGCTGAGGAGTTAAAAAGGTAGAAAGAAAAGAAAAAGCCGAAATGGGAGGCACACTGGTGCTTTCTTTCGTATTGGCTCTTGGTATTTTCTTTGCATTGCCATATTTTATTTCCTTAGGATTAAATAAATTTGTTTCATCTCAGCCGCTTATTGCATTTGTTGAAGGTATCATCCGCATCACCATATTTATTATATATATTATGGTGATTTCCAGAATGGAGGATATCAAGCGCACCTTTATGTACCACGGGGCAGAGCATAAATGCATTAATTGTGTGGAGTCAGGTAAGCCACTTACAGTCGAAAACGTGAGAATTTCCACAAGATTTCATAAAAGATGTGGTACAAGCTTCATTTTTATAGTATTTATTATTTCAGTTTTTGTTTTTATGTTTATCAGCTTTGATAATACCTGGATAAAGCTTATAGCTCGTCTTTTACTTATTCCAGTTATTGCAGGTATATCTTACGAATTCATCAGACTTGCAGGAAGATACGACAATGGTTTTGTAAATATCATTTCAGCTCCTGGCTTATGGCTACAAAAACTTACCGTTATGGAGCCAGATGATGATATGATAGAGGTAGGAATTGCTTCAGTAGAAGCGATATTTGATTGGAAAGGTTTTCAGAAGAAGGAGTTCGGTTCAGATGACGTTTAAAGAGGCGTTAAACAAAGGAATTCTTTTACTTGAATCAGAAGACATTTTAGATGCTAAGATAGACGCTTGGCTTTTGCTATCTTTTGTCAGCGGCATCACAAAGGCTCAGTATTTCCTAAAACAGAGCGAGGAAATACCAGAGAATACATTGTACAAATATAAGGAGGTCCTGCTTAGACGTGCCAGCCATGTGCCACTCCAGCATATTACAGGTGAGCAGGATTTTATGGGACTTACATTCTGGGTTAATGAGCATGTACTCATTCCTAGACAGGACACAGAGACACTTGTGGAGGAGGCTTTAAAGGTCATTCCTTCTGGAAGTCACGTTTTAGATTTGTGTACTGGCAGCGGATGTGTTATTATTTCTCTTGTTGCTCTCGGACAGGGGCTCTCAGGAATTGGTGTTGATATTTCTGAGGATGCACTTGTGGTTGCCAGAGAAAATGGCACACGTATCGTCGGTAAAAAGGTTGCCTTTGAAAAGGGCGATTTATTTACTGGTGTCCAGGGCAGATTTAATGCTATCGTTTCTAATCCACCATACATCCCAACAGCAGTTGTTGAGGGGCTTGCTGTAGAGGTAAAGGACCACGAACCACGCCTTGCTTTGGATGGCACAGAGGACGGTTTGCTTTTCTACAGAAGGATTACAGCTTCTGCACAGGATTATCTTAATGAAGGTGGCTGGCTACTAGTAGAAATCGGATATGATCAGGGGCAGGATGTTTCAAAACTGTTTACTGATGCTGGTTTCAAGGATGTAGAGGTAGTACAGGATTTGGCAGGAAATGACAGAGTAGTTAAAGGACACTTATAGGGTCTTTTGATATAGATATTAGTAATTTTGAAATACAACATGGAGGTTTTAGCGTGTTCGATAGATTAGAAGATTTAGTTTTAAGATATGAGGAAGTAATGAATTTACTTTCTGAGCCAGATGTTGCCAATGATAATGCAAGATTTAGAGCCCTCATGAAGGAGCAGGCAGAGCTTGCACCTATCGTAGAGGCTTATAAGCAGTATACATCTCACAAGCAGAACATTGAGGATTCACTTGCTCTTTTAGATGAAGAGACTGATGAAGAGATGAAGGAGCTTGCAAAGGAAGAGTTAAACGAGTCAAAGGCAGAGGTTGAGAGATTAGAGCAGGAGCTCAAGATTTTACTTCTTCCAAAGGATCCTAATGATGACAAGAACGTTATCGTTGAAATTCGTGCAGGTGCCGGCGGTGAAGAGGCAGCACTTTTCGCAGCAGAGATTTATCGTATGTACGTACATTATGTAGAGTCTCGTGGCTGGAAGGTAGAGCTTCTTGAGGCAGATGAGACAGGTATCGGTGGTATGAAGAACATCGAGTTCATGGTTAAGGGAACAGGTGCTTATTCTATCCTTAAGTACGAGTCAGGTGTACACCGTGTACAGCGTGTTCCAGAGACAGAGTCACAGGGACGTATCCAGACATCTACTTGCTCAGTAGCAGTTATGCCAGAGGCAGAGGAAGTTGATATTCAGATTGAGGAAAAGGATATTCGTATAGACGTAATGCGTGCTTCTGGTAACGGTGGTCAGTGTGTCAATACAACAGACTCAGCTGTTCGTCTTACTCACTACCCAACTGGCATTGTTATCTACAGCCAGACAGAAAAGTCACAGCTTCAGAATAAGGAAAAGGCTTTCGCACTCCTTCGTGCAAAGCTTTACGATTTAGAGTTACAGAAGCAGCAGGATGCTGAGGCAGCAGAGCGCCGCTCACAGATTGGTACTGGTGATCGTGCGGAGAAGATTCGTACATACAACTTCCCACAGGGACGTGTTACAGACCATCGTATCAACCTTACACTTTACAAGCTTGATAAGATTATGGACGGAGACATCCAGGAAATCCTCGATGCCCTCATTGCCGCAGATCAGGCTGCTAAGCTTGCAAAGATGAATGACAAGTAATATAAAAACAGTCTAGCTTTAATGCTAGGCTGTTTTTTTATTACCACAGCCCGCCACCGCGCAAAGCGCATACAATGGGCGGTTTTTCCCGTAAAACGTTTATAGTGTTAACTAATCTGATGGGTACTTCTTGCGTATAAAAAGATTTTGCTGTATTTTATAAGCATGATTAATGTATGTATAGTTGAGGACGAGGCCGAGCAGGCCGCATTATTAAAGAACTACATAAATAAATATGGCAAGGAACATAATGAGGAGTTTTCCATATCATATCTTCCAGATGGAATAGATTTGGTGGATGATTACAAAGGGCAGTTTGACATTATTCTACTAGATATTCAGATGAAGCATTTAGATGGAATGGCTGCTGCGGAAAAGATTCGCAAGGTGGATTCCGATGTAATCATTATTTTTATTACTTCTACGGTACAGTATGCTGTGCAGGGTTATGCAGTAGATGCATTAGGTTATGTTTTAAAGCCAGTACCTTATACACAGTTTGAGCAGCTTTTTGTGAAGGCTACTCAGCGTGTGCAGGCTAAGCAAAATCATGTTTATATGAAGGTCTCTGTGGATGACAAACAGATTAAGCTTGATTGCGATACAGTGCACTATATAGAAAGCCAGAGAAATAATGTTATCTTACATTGTAGCGACCAGGATTATGTTACTGCAGGACCACTAAAGCGTTTTGAGGAGATGCTTTCAGTGCATGGTTTCAGCAAATGCCACAATGCATATGTGGTGAATCTTTCATATGTTGAGGCAGTTCAAAAAGAAGAAGTAGTGCTTACAAATGGGGTGGTTTTACCCATTAGTCGAGCCCGTAAAAAGGAGTTTATGGCAGCACTGACTGAGGATATATTATAGGAGAGATGATGAATTTTAGTGCATTTCTTAATCCTGCCAATTTGCAGGATACACCAAGATTATTTACCGCTATTGCCGAATGGCTGGCGGTATTTGTTTATTTTAATATTTATAAGAGGAAATACCACGGCAGAACCTTTGTAATGCAATGCATAGGAGCCCTTTTGATTCAGGTGGTATTTCAGTTTATAGCGGGTATTTTGCCATTATCATTT
Source organism: Butyrivibrio fibrisolvens 16/4 (assembly GCA_000209815.1). Taxonomy (GTDB): domain Bacteria; phylum Bacillota; class Clostridia; order Lachnospirales; family Lachnospiraceae; genus Pseudobutyrivibrio; species Pseudobutyrivibrio fibrisolvens_A. The sequence continues at coordinate 3,005,600 of FP929036.1, read as the reverse complement.
TTGGATTATTACAATGATGGGGGCAGTTGGGCTGATGTATCTTTCACTTTACCTGGTGCTTGATATAAAGCCAAAGGACTGTGGAGTTATTACTACCCATGCCTTTGTTTTGGCAGAATTTGCAGCCAGTCTGTATAAGCAGCTATATGTGTGGTTGGTCAGATTTGAACACAGGGAGTCATTTGATGCATCCTTTTGTGTTATGTTCATCACCTTTTTATGCACATATATTATTTATTTCAATGTAGAACGTGGAAACATCACCCCAAATCGCAACCTGAATGTTAATACAAAGGAGCTTGTCAGTGTCGTAATCACCGGTGTAGGAGCTTTTATTATTTCAAATATTAGTTTCATTACAACAAAGACTCCTTTTTCAGCAACAGAAAATATGCTGTATGTCAGAACCCTTGTTGACTTCGGAGGCATGCTGATGCTGATGACAGAGATGGGACGTCGAAACGAGATGGTTCTAAAGAATGAGAGTACTGCCATCAATCAGCTATTCCAGCGCCAGTATGAACAGTACAAGCTTGCTGTTGATAATTCCGAGGCACTTCGCAAGGAAATGCACGATATGAAGCATTATGTAATGGCTCTTAAAAATGAGGATGATCCTAATCGTCGTGCAGAGGTTCTAGAGGATATGGAGCAGGCCATTGCCATTCAGGAATCCTTTATGAACACTGGAAATAAGGTATTGGATGTTATTCTTACTACAAAGAGTCTGCAATGCCAGAAGAAGAATATCACTTTAAATGCAATGGTGGATGGTGATTTGCTGGCAGATATTCACGTAAAAGATATTTGTTCTCTTTTTGGAAATATCCTGGATAATGCCATCGAGGCTACACAGCAAGTAGAGGATTTGGAAAAAAGACTGATTACCATGTCAGTACATTCACGTAATCAATTTATAATAATAGAATGCGAGAACTATTCGGAAAGTGCAAATGTGCGCTTACGAAGCAGCCAGAAACGCAGAATATTTAAAAGCAACAATCTTCCTCGCACTACCAAAAAGATAATGTCAAACATGGCTTTGGTCTTAAATCAATCAATCAGGTGGCAGAAAAGTATGGCGGTGCTATGAATTGCAGCTATGATGATGGCTGGTTCAAGGTAAAGGTTTTGCTATCTGTAAAAAAATAATGCAAGTTATCACGAATAAATGACAAGTTGTCCTGACGGGCAACTTGTTTTTTATTCCATGGTAGATTAATAATATCTTTTGATGAGGCAGTAGATATCAAGCTCTTAGTGTTACTCAAGGAGCCAATCTCGCGACGGAGTGACACTAAGGCTTGAGAGCGTAACTGCCGGACTATAGATGGAGGATTTATGGACGCTAAAGAAATTATTTCAAAGCTTACATTGATGGAGAAGGCCGCACTTCTTAGCGGTAAAAACGAATGGGAATCTCGTGATATTCCACGTTTAGGGGTTAATTCAATCACATTTTCTGACGGACCACACGGATTGCGTCGTCAGGAGGGAGCTGGAGATCATCTCGGTCTTAACGCATCACTTCCAGCTACCTGCTTCCCAACAGCTGCCACAGTGGCAAACAGCTGGGATCCAGAAATAGGCGAGAAAATAGGTGCAGCTCTTGGTGAAGAGGCAGTTGCACAGAATGTAGACGTTCTTTTAGGACCTGGTCTTAATATGAAGCGCTCACCTTTATGCGGACGTAATTTTGAATATTTTAGCGAGGACCCAATCCTTGCTGGAAAGATGGCAGCAGCTTATGTACGAGGCATTCAGAGCAAGCACGTTTATTCTTGTCCAAAGCATTTTGCAGTAAACTCTCGTGAGTATCGCAGAATGGCAATGAACGCTGTTGTTGATGAGCGTACACTTCGTGAGATTTACCTTACAGCATTCGAGATTGCTGTTAAGGAAGGTGGGGCAAAGACAATTATGTCAGCCTACAACGAGGTAAATGGCAAGTATGCTAATGAAAACGAGCACTTGTTAGTAGATATCCTTAGAAATGAGTGGGGCTTTGATGGCATCGTTGTTACAGACTGGGGCGCAAGTAACGACCATGTTGCTGGTGTTAAGTGTCAGTCAAACGTAGAAATGCCAAACCCTGGTCTTGATTCTGCAAGAGAGCTTTTAGCTGCTGTAGAGGATGGACGCATCACTGAGGAGGAAATTGATAAAGCTATTCTTCCTGTTATAGAGGCTGCTATATATTTCAAGGATAACGATCATACAAAGGGATTCGATAAAGAAGCCCATCACGCTATTGCTAAGGAGGCTCTTATTAATTCAGCAGTTCTTCTTAAGAATGATGAGGATATTCTTCCTCTCAAGGCTGGCGCAAAGGTATGTCTGAAAGGACCATTTGTGGAGAAGCCTCGTTATCAGGGCTCAGGTAGTTCACAGGTTAATTCAACAAAGGTTGAGACAATCGCAGATCAGATTAAGAACTACGACCTTACAGTTGTAGAAAATCCATCTGAGGCAGATGTTGTTTTATTCTTCTTCGGACTTGATGAAATTGCAGAGTCTGAGGGCGGAGACAGAATGTCAATCGACGTTCCTGAGTATCAGATTAAGGAATTAGAGAGCCTAGCAGTTGCAAATAAGCATATAGTAGGTGTTATGAGTGCAGGTTCATCTGTAAAGATGCCTTGGCTTGATAAATTACAGGGACTCCTTCACGGATATCTTACAGGACAGGCTGGAGCAAGCGCCATCCTTGATATCATCACTGGTAAGGAGATTCCAACAGGAAAGCTTTCCGAGTCATATCCATTCGCATATGCGGATTGTTCAATAGTTAATTATGCAGGTACAGAGAAGAGAAATCTTCAGTATCGCGAGGGACCATTCATTGGATATCGTTATTACGATACAGCAGAGGTTGCAGTTCAGTTCCCATTTGGATTTGGACTTAGCTATACCACATTTGAATATAGCGCACTTACAGTTTCAGAAAACGGTGTTAAATTCACAATTACAAACACGGGTAAGCGCGATGGTGCAGAGATTGCACAGATTTATGTTGGTAAGGAGCAGACAGGACTTATCCGTCCTAAGAAGGAGCTGAAGGGCTTCAAGAAGGTTTGGATTAAGGCTGGAGAGTCAGTGGATGTAGAGATTCCATTTGATGACAAGACCTTCCGATATTTCTCAACTGTTTCAAACAAGTGGGAAATCGAAGGCGGTGAGTACCAGATTTATGTTGGTGCCAGCGTAGTAGATATTAAGCTTACAGGTACTATCTCAAAGGCAGGTACTATCACAGAGCTTCCATACGATATCGAAACACTTCCTAGCTACAAGTCAGGAAAGGTTCGAAACGTTCACTACGAGGAGTTTGAAAAGCTTTATGCGAAGCCTCTTGTAGAGGAAAAGGTAGGGCCACTTGATATTAACGATGCCTTCTGCCAGATGAAGGATGCAAAGAGTGGACTTGCAAGATTAGTTTATAAGTTCTTAAAGAGTAAGCTTGATCAGTCTTACGAGAAGGGTATTCCTGATCTTAACATTATGTTCATCTACAATATGCCATTTAGAGCAATGAGTAAGATGACAGGCGGAGCCGTATCCCGCGAAATGACAGAATCCATCGTAACAATGGTTAACGGACATTTCTTCCGCGGACTAGGCGGCGTAATCGTAGGCTTCTTCAAAAATAAGAGAGCTAATAAGGAATACGAAACTAAATTAAATAATATATAGCCAGTAGCTATCAAGCTCTGGGTTTTGCTCAAGGAGCCAATCTCGCGACGGAGCAATACTCAGGCTTGAGAGCGTAACTGGCGAGGTAGGAGATTTAGATATGAATTTTTGGAATAATTTTGCCAAGAAGCACCCTGCAGTGGCCAAGTGGGTGCGTGAGGGTGGCTTATTTGTAATCGTAAGTAATGCCATCACTGTGTTTAAGTATTTATTACTTACATTTTTACCAGCAGCATTTGCATTTTTAGGAAACCGCTCATTTGGGTGGCCAGGAATTCCACTTACAATCGCAGGTGAGACATTCCAGTGGAACATTTTAGGATATGATCAGGCCCACGGCGGTCTCGCATATTTCACAGCTTATATGATTGCAATGGTAATTGGTGAATGCATCAATTTCCCAATTCAGAAGCTTTGGGTTTTCCGCAATCACGATAAGGCCGGCAAGCAGATTGCCTGGTATGTGCTTGCATTTATTTTAATTACCTGCATCGTAAACTCAATCAACTGTATCTGGGTTGCAGTAGCAGGCAAGTTTGTAGCTCCATTCGTATACAACATTGGAACTACAGTACTTAATGGAGGCGTTTCTATGGTGGTCTTCTTCTTCGTAAACAAGATCATCTTCCCAGAAACCCCAAAATCAAACGATTAATAAATGATAATCCAAAGTGTCAAATCACTTTTGGTTATAGATGATATGGAAGGAGAAGAGAGAATGTTATCAATCAACATTGCGGACGTTATTGCCGTCCTCGAACAAATCAAGGTGCAGCTCATCGTAATCGGTGTTGTCCTTGCACTCGCAATCATCTGCACAGTTGCAGTGATGAAGGTTAAGAAGCCACTTAAGGGCTTTATCAGAAAGCAGGCTTGGCTTGCATTTTTACTTGCACTTGTTATTGTGGTAAGTAATATCTTATTAGTTCCTATGTACTCAATGGTTAATATGGCCATGGGTGGTGGAAAGATTTCTGAAGGTTCTATTGCAGAGGCAAAGGAGCTTTGTACAGAAATCGCTGAGGAAGGTATCGTCCTTCTTAAAAATGATGATAAGCAGCTTCCACTTGCAGAAGGTGCAAAGGTTAATATTTTTGGTTGGTCTTCAACAAATCCAATCTACGGTGGTACAGGTTCAGGTGCTCTTTCAGCAGCTTACCCTACAGTAGATTTCCTTACAGGACTTTCTGACGCTGGTATCGAATACAACAAGGATCTTGTTGATTTCTATACAGGCTGGAGAGCAGAGAGACCTTCTGTTGGTATGATGGGACAGGATTGGACAATTCCTGAACCAAAGGTTTCAGAGTATGGTAGCCTCATTTCAGATGCTAAGAACTATTCTGATACAGCAATTTTCTTCGTTGCACGTTCAGGTGGTGAAGGTGCAGATCTTCCACAGTCATATGACGGTGAAGATACATATACTGATGATGGCACAAGCTTCTTTGGAGCAACTGGTGTACGTTACTCAGATCAGAAGGATGATTTAGACGCTTCTAAGTCTTATCTTGAGCTTTCAAACAGAGAGCAGGCACTTCTTGATGAAGTTACAGCAAACTTTGACAAGGTTATCGTAGTAGTAAACTCTGCTAACGCTATGGAGCTTGGTTTTGTAAATGAGTATCCACAGATTAAGTCAGTTCTTTACTGCCCAGGTACAGGCCAGACAGGTTTTGATGGTCTTGGTGAGATTCTTGCAGGTAAGGTAAATCCTTCAGGTAAGACAGCTGATACATTCGTTGCAGATTTATTCGCAACACCTACAGCTAACAACTTTGGCGATTTTGATTACACAAACATGGAAGAGTTTGGCGTAGACAATATGTTCGCTGAGGGCGGAAAGTCATACCCAACATTCGTAAATTACGTAGAGGGTATCTATGTTGGCTACAGATTCTATGAGACAGCTTATGCTGAGGCTCAGGCTGGCAATATGGAATTCGATTATGATTCACAGGTTGTATATCCATTTGGTTATGGATTGTCATACACAACATTTACTCAGGAAATGGGTGATGTAACATCTGACGGAAAGACAGTTTCATTTGATGTAACAGTTACAAATACTGGCGATGTCGCTGGTAAGGACGTAGTAGAGGTTTACTACAACCCTCCTTATACAAACGGTGGTATTGAAAAGTCTGCAGCAAACCTTATTGAGTTTGCAAAGACAGGTATGCTTGAGCCAGGTGCTTCAGAGACAGTTTCTGTTTCATTCCCAGTAGAGGAGATGGCTTCTTACGATGTTAACGGTGAGGGATGCTATGTTCTTGAGGCTGGTGACTATGAGATTTCTATTAACTCAGATGCACACAACAAGATTGCTACAGATAAGGTTACAGTAGCATCTACAGTAGTTTATGATGAAAACAATAAGCGTGATTCTGATGTAGTTGCAGCTACAAACCAGTTTGATTTTGCTAAGGGCGAGAACTTCGAGTACCTTTCAAGAGCAGATGGTTTTGCTAACTACGACGTAGCTACAGCAGCTCCAACATCATTTGAGATGGGCAAAGAGCTTAAGGCTACATACTTCAATGAGACAAACTACGACCCAACAGCATATAACAACGATTCAGACGTTATGCCTACAACAGGCGCAAAGAATGGTCTTAAACTTGCTGATCTTCGCGGCGTAGATTATGACGATGCTAAGTGGGATGAGCTTCTTGATGAGCTTACAGTAGCTGATATGAATACTCTTATCGCACTTGGTGGATATGAGACTTCAGCAGTTGATTCAATTGGCAAGGTTATGACATACGATTGTGATGGTCCTGCTTCAATCAACAACAACTTTACAGGACAGGGTTCTATCGGTTTCCCAGCAGCGGTTATGATTGCTTGCACATGGAACAAAGACCTTGCACACGCATTTGGTGATTCAATCGGTAAGATGGCTAACGAGATGGATGTATCTGGTTGGTATGCTCCAGCTACAAACACACATCGTTCAGCATTTGCAGGACGTAACTTCGAGTACTACTCAGAGGATGGAGTTCTTGCAGGTTGGATGTGTGCAAACGCAGTACAGGGCGCTAGAGATCACGGCGTATACTCTTACGTAAAGCATTTTGCAACAAACGATCAGGAAACAAACCGTACAGGTCTCCTTTGTACATGGCTTAATGAGCAGTCACTTCGTGAGATTTATCTTAAGTCTTTCGAAATTACATTCAAGAATGCTAATCCAGCTGCAACAATGGTAGCATTCAACAATATTGGTACAATCCCAGCTGAGGCTTGTTCACCACTTCTTAACACAGTACTTCGTGGTGAGTGGGGCTTCAAGGGCCTTGCAGAGACAGATTACTTTGGTGGCTATGGTTACCAGGATTCAGACAGAATGATCAGAAATGGTTGTGACCTTATGCTTGCAACTTACGAGACACCACAGTCAACAGTTACAGATCAGACTTCTGCAACATCTGTTATCGCTATGAGACAGGCTTCAAAGAACATTCTTTATACAGTAGTAAACAGCCGTGCTTATGACAGCGCTGTTAAGGCTGGCCTTCCAAATTGGGTTAAGCTTCTTTACGCTGTAGATGCTGTTCTTATCCTCCTCATTGCATTCCTTGAGTATCGTGCAATCAAAACATACTTAAAGAAAAAGAAAGAGGTTGAGCCTGCAGTAGTAGAGGCTGAATAGTTGAACTAAATATCCTAATTTGATAAAATCATTTAGGTTACTAATCGAGGACGGGCAACCGTCCTCGTATTTTTTGAGGAGATTATCTTATGAAATTATTGTCTTTTGCAGTGCCTTGTTACAATTCTGCAGCATATATGGAACATTGTGTTGAGACTCTTCTTCACGGTGGAGAGGATGTAGAAATCATCATTGTAGATGACGGTTCACAAAAGGATAACACAGCAGAGATAGCTGACAGACTTGCGGCAGAGCACCCTACAATCGTTAAGGCTGTACACCAGGAGAATGGTGGACACGGACAGGCTGTTAATACTGGTCTTAAAAATGCTACAGGTCTATTCTTTAAGGTGGTAGACTCAGATGACTGGGTTGATGAGGAGGCTTACGACAAGATTCTTGCTACACTTCGTCAGGCAGTGGAGGATGGAAAGAATCTTGATATGCTCATTTCCAACTTCGTATACGACAAGGAAGGCGCACTCCATAAAAAGGTTATGTCATATTCAAACCTTCCTAAGAATAGATATTTCACTTGGGATGATTGTGGACATTTCAGAAAGGGCCAGTACATTTTGATGCATTCTGTCATCTATCGTACAAAGCTCCTTAGAGAATGTGGATTAGAGCTTCCAAAGCATACCTTCTATGTGGACAATCTTTACGTATATCATCCACTTCCATATGTTAAGACTATGTACTATCTTGATGTAGATTTCTATCGTTACTACATCGGTAGAGACGATCAGTCTGTTAATGAGAAGGTAATGATTTCCCGTATCGATCAGCAGATTAAGGTTAACAAGCTTATGCTTGAGGCATACGATTATAAAAATATTCCAAACAAACACACCAGAAAATATATGTTCAACTACTTGGAGATGATTACTGTTATTTCTACAGTACTTCTTTTAAAGAGTGGAACAAAGGAGAATTTAGAAAAGCGTAGAGCTCTTTGGGCTTACATTAAGGAGCAGGATTACTATCTATACAGAAAGCTTCGCTATGGATTTATGTGTGCTACTACAAATCTTCCAGGTCATGGTGGACGCGCAATTTCTATCACAGCTTACAAGATAGCACAGCTAATTGTTGGCTTTAATTAATCGACAAAATTGTTTGATAGTGGCGCAAATTAACTAAAAATAGTCATAAATATATATCGGCTAACTTATAATACTCAGACAATAGTGCTGGGTATTATTTTTTTGCCAAAAAATAGTAGTTGTTGCCACATATCTTTTTTTTGAGAAGTAAGTGATTTAGCATAACATCTGGGGGCATTGTGTGCCTCTTAGTTTATTACTTGATATCACATTTATTTATGTGAAATATTTAAGGTTAGAGGGAGTTGAGCATATGATGAGGATTTTTAAAAACAAATTATTATCCCTAAGTCTAGCCCTAGTGCTAATTATGACATCTTCAATAGGCGTTTATGCTGATAATGAAGATACGTCATCATCGACTACACCTGAATCACAGATTGAGACTGTTTTAGGAGAAGGTCAGGGAGAAAACAATGCTTCAGAGGGGTCCAATAATATTGAGGATGAACTGGAGCCAAATTCTGAGGAGCCTACGCAGCCTTGTAAGGAAAATCCAGAAAATCCAGATGTAGAGAATCCAGAAAATCCAGATATAGAGAATCCAGAGAATCCGGACGTAGAAAATCCAAAGAATCCGGATGAGGAGAATCCAAAGAATCCGGATGAGGAGAATCCAGACGAAGAAAATCCAGATAAGACAGAGACAGACCCAGAAAAGGAAGAGCCTGAGGAAGCTATAGAGCTTTCAGAAAAGCTGGGAAACTACAATGTATGTGCCACAATAGAGCCTGATACTTTCGAGGCATCTGATGTTGCATTAAAGCTTGCACCTGTTGGCGAAGGTGATCTTTCAGAGATGCTTGCAGCAGTTAAGGCTTCTTATACAGAAAAGGTAGTTAGTGGGTCTGCAGCTTTTGATATTAGCTTTGTATCAGGCGAAGAAAAGGTACAGCCTAAAGAGGGTAAGAGCGTACAAATCAGTATTAACGGTTTGGATTTTACTGCTGACAAGGTTTTCCATTTCTCTAATAGTGAAAGCTATACTCAGGTTGGCGAAGGAAATACATTCAGCGCTACTGAGTTTTCACCATTCTTACTTGTAGCTTTTTCTGAGCCAGAGTTTGGAACAGATTCTGTTCTTTACAAGGATAGTGCATACGGATCATGTGCTACAGAAGAGAAGCATCTTGAGAACACAAGAACTGTTTTTGAAGTAGCAGATAAGGACAGCTATGCTGTTAGATTACATAGCTATAACTTAGATAATGGTTTTGCCACTATCGCTCCTGCAAGAGGCAATAGATGCTTCATATATGGAAGTGATAATGATAGTGAATTCACATTCCATTTCAAAGCACCAGAGAATTACTACATTGATTATGTGGGAATTGCAGGACCAAATCCAAAGGAAGTTATTGGTGCCAAGAAACCATCTGGAAAATATCAGACTTCTTTTGATGCAACACTTAAGCTGGATAGAATAGGAAGAAACTACAAGGTAAACGAGGTTGTTATTGGATTGCGTCCTATTCCTGTAGAGTGGGATGGAGACACTACAACTACAGTAAGCGGCGCAACATTTGTAAATTATAAAAATAATGCAAACAATCTAGGAAGTGAATTCCTATTTAACGATGGCAAGGGTACAGGGAGCAATAATTGCTATTACGAGCAGGTATATCAGGGACTTGCCTCTGATACACTTGATATAACAGCTGGCGGCTTTAAGCTTGCTACTGGTAATTCAAATGAGGCATTCCCAAATGCTGATACATACGAAGCAAACAGAGCAAAGTATGATAAATACATTACTGATTATCGATCAGATGCCTCTGTTATTTTCAGAAAAGATAAGCAGGGATATTGGACTATAGACAGTGCTAGCTCTAGATACGAATTAAATTCAGAAAATGAATTAGCACCTGTTAGCGGCAAGGAACAGTTTAGACCATTCGGAAATGATGATCATTTTGCAATGTACCTTCCAATCAAGTTCTCTGTTAACAGTGATGGAAAGACAAATGGTAATCCAACAATATTCAAGTTCTCCGGAGACGATGATGTTTTTGTATACGTTGATGGAAAGCTTGTATTAGACCTTGGCGGTATTCACGACATCATCAGAGGTCAGATTAATTTCCAGACTGGTGATGTTTTAATTCAGGGAGATTACAATAGCAAGCTCACATCTTCTATTGATAACACTGTTTATCAAAACAAGGGAATGGGCAATACAAACCTTTATAAGGTTTTAGGAACCAGCCTTTCAAACTTCAGCAAAGAGGAGCACACTCTTACAGTTATCTACTTTGAAAGAGGTGGAAATCTTTCTAACTGCAGAATCAGCTACAACTTTAATAAAGACGAGCCTGTAGATGTAGAGTTTGAAGGTTTAAAGGTTGATAAGGATAGCAAGCCACTTGCAGGAGCAGAGTTTAGATTATTTGAAGATGCTGAATGCAAAACTCCTATTTTAGATGGAAGTGGTAATCCTAAGAAAGCAGTTTCTGATGCTAAGGGAACAATCAAATTTACGGACCTTTCAATAGGGGTTCTTACAAGTACAACAGCTCAGATTAATAAGACCTTCTATATGAAAGAAACTGAAGCACCTTCAGGCTACAGACTTCCTGGAAACGCAGTTTGGAAATTAGATATTACAGCAAAGACTGGTGGAGTTACTTCTAAGAGTCTTACAGCTGAAACAAATGATGCAAAGAAGATTTCCATTACAGATGGAGAAAACAGCACAAATGTAAAGGCTATTAAGAATATTGAAAAGCAGCCAGGAAAGCTTGTGATTACAAAGAAGCTCGAGGGATACTATAAGACAGGTGGCACTGCCACATTTGCATTTGAGGTTTATTACAAGATTGGGGATAAGGAATATAGCAAAGTATATCCACTTTCATTTACAGGACCTGGCACAAAGAAGGTAGAAGCCATTACAATTCCTAGTGACACAGAGGTTACTGTTTCAGAGGTTTACAGTGGTGGAAGCTATGACCTAAAGAGTGCAGAGGTTGTTTCTGGTACTGGTAAGGTTGCAGCAGACAAGACCATCAATGTAACTATTGAGGATAGCAAGACTTCAGAGGTCAAGTTCGTAAATGATTACAACTACAATGATATTTATGGAAGCATCAGCATCACAAATATCTTTGATAGAATCAAGAATTTATTATTTAGAAAGGGCGAAGCCGTAATTGTTGAGCCGGTTCAGCCAGAAGAAGAGGAGGAGGTGAGCGATAATGATTAAAAAGAAATATTTAGTGATTGTCGCTGCTGCTCTTCTAATGATAAGTGCAGTTGCAGTAAAGCCAGCCATGGCTTTCTTGACAGACACACATAATACAGCAGGTACATCAATAGTACATTTATCAGATAAGAAAATCGAGATAATCCCAAAGGAGCGTATCGAAAAGGATATCAAGGTTATCTCTGTTGAAAACACTGGCGATTTACCAGTGTATGCAAGAGTAAAGGTTATAGTTGGAAGAACACAGGGGCTTATCTTTGATAAGGATAGTTCAAAAGGGTGGTCTGAAAAAGATGGTTATTACTACTACGATTCAATAATCGAGCCAGGTAAAACATCTAATGAATTATATGTAAAGATAGATCCTAAGAACACTGCAGATGAAGAATTTAATGTTGTAGTTGTTGCTGAGGCAGCCAGAGTTAAAAATGATGGATCTGCAGGCTGGGACGAAAAGATAGCAAAAGAAACATCTATAACTACACCAACACAGAATGAAGGAGGTGCTACAAATGAAGATTAATCTTAAACATCCTTTATTCCTTTTAGCTGCAGGATTAATTCTTGCATCTGGTGGTGCTTTTGGAGCCACTAAAGCTGTTAGTGCTGACAAAGCTACTGTAGAAAATGTTGGATTTGAAACAGCAAGTATTGGGGTTAAGCTTCAGGAGGATAGAAGCACTGATCCTAATAAAGAAGATTATGTAACTGTTGCCGCTGTAAAGGATGGTAAAGAGGTTACAGGGGAGTTGGTATTTACATCTCTTGCTGCTGTAAAGAGTGGCAAAGAGAAGCTGGTTGTGGAGACACCATATCCTGAGAATATCAGAGTGGTTAATCCTACATCAGATGACAAAGAATCAGATGGTAGTAGTGGTGCAGAGTACGTTAGAGTAGTTATCAGAAAGTATTGGGTGGATGAGAACGGAAAGAAAGATACTACTCTTGATCCATCAATCATAAAGCTAAATAAAACCAGCGATTGGGGTGAAGTTGATTTAGCTTCTGGTGAAGAGATTATTTTATACTCTAAGAAACCAATCGATAATACCGATAATAAAAATACAAGCAAAGTTATAGAGTCTATTACATTTGATGAAAAGATTTTAGATGATATAACAAAGACTACTACCAAAACTGAGACCGAAGAGGGTTACATAATCGAAAGTAACAGTACTTATGGTTATGATGGAAAGACCTTTAAGGTAGAGGCCAGAGTTGATGCAGTGCAAGCTCATTCAGCTGAGGAAGCTATCCTTGGTGCCTGGGGTGTAAAAGCTCAGATTGATAGTAATGGAACTATTGTAAAGATAGATGACACTAATCTGTAGGAGGAGAGTGTAAGATGAAAAAAATAATAAAAAATTTGGTTCTTGCATTAACTCTTGTTGCAGCAGGTTTTACAGGTTCTGTGCTAAGTGCTAACGCAGAAACTCTTGGTTCAGGATGGACAGTGACCTATAACGGAAAGAGTGATGTGGATTTTACATCTACATACAAGGATGATTACAAGCCAGTTCAGGGGGCTATGCCAGGGGACACAATTTCCTACACTATTCAGTATAAGAACAACACAACAGAGAGTGCTGATTTTTATATGAATGCCGATGTTTTGAATTCATTGGAAGAGGGAAATGTTGGCGGCGCATACTCTTATAAAATCACTAATAATGGTTCAGAGCTGTTTGATAGCGAGACTATCGGTGGTGATGCAACCGCAGCTGTTGGTTTAAAACAGGTTAGTGGTGACGATGGTTTATACTTCTCTCTTGGAAGCATTCCAGCAAATGGCTCAGGCAAGGTAGTTGTATCAATCAAATTAGATGGTGACTCTCAGCCAAACATCTACGGGGATAAGGATGCAGCTTTGGCATTTTTCTTTAAGGCAGAGTCAACGGAAAATGCTGAAAAGCATAAAACAATAATCAAAAATATTACTAAGACAAACACAATAACAAAACAGGTGGCTGTTTCTGAAAAGAAGACAATCGTTAAACAGATTGTAAAAACTCTTGATAATGGAACAGAGCTTGTGGTAATCGATGATTCAGATGTGCCTCTGGCAGGAGGAAATCCAAGTACTGGAGATTCAATTGTGGTAATGGCAATCTGCAGTGCGTTATTTGTTCTTGGTATGATGCTGATTATCTATGCTGTAGCAATGGGGATTAATAGAAAAAAGGAGGTAGCCTAATTATGAAGGGAATTAAGAAATATTTAGGTGGCCTTCTGGCTGTGATGTTTGCATTTTCTTTGATGCTTACATTATCAGTTAGGGCTGAAGCTACTGATACTAAGTATACAGTTACTATTTCTCTTGGAAATTTAGGAGAAAGCAAAGAAGCTTCATTTAACACTTCTAAGATTGAAGCAATGGGATACAGTGCCTCAAACATCCAGGGAAATAAGCTGGTTATTACGGAAAACTACAACAGTAGCAGTCCTAAAACTCTTTCAAGAAATGCCATTTGCGAAGCAATCGATATTAAGGCTGATTCTAACGGTGTGAAAAAGCATTATGTGAAGGGACTTAGAGTTGCCGGAGCAGATGCAATCATCTCCAGCGATATTGTATTTGATAAGGATGAGACCTATGTAGTTGCCTACGGTGTAGGAGAGGTTATTTCTTATATCGTCAAGTTTGTTGATGAGAAGGGAAATGCAGTTGCTTCACCAATCACTTTGTATGCAGGCAAGGGTGAAAGCATAAAGGTTCCAGCGGAGCATATTACAGGCTATACACCTGATGTAGAATCAAAAGATATTATATTAAATACTGACAAGCAGGAGGTTGTATTTACTTACAAGGCTCCTACAGAAAAAGAGAATGTGACCTACAAGGAAATCACTTCTATTCAGTATATTAATGGTACACCTACATATACCTATGATTATGAATATGTGGAGGGTGAACCTCAGGTAAGAACAAATACTAATACTGGAAATACAGTTGTTAACAATCGTGAAATTGCAGCTGCCGGAACTGAGGCAGGAGCAGCCGGGGCAGCAGAAGGAGCAGAGGCTGCAGAAGCTGGAGCAGAAGGTGAAGGAGATGCTGCTGGTGAATCTGCAGAGGGTTCTGATGAAACTACAATCACTGATCCAGATACTCCTCTTGGAATAGAAATTCCAGAAACAGATACTCCTTTAGGAGGTCAGAATCAACGCTCAGGTCTATCACGAGTTCTTGTTACTATAGCTGTTATTACAATAATTCTTATCATTGCTGTAATAATTACAACTTACTATGTAAGTAGAAAACGTAATAGATAGAATTTAAAATTGAAAAAGGTATTGTTTAAATAATCTAGTCCACAATGGACTAGATTATTTTTTGCCAAAATGAAATAAATATTGCCAATTCGCTTTTTTTATATGGAAAAAACTATTATTATAGTTTGCGGACACAAAAAGAACACAGTTTATACATCAGTTGTTCACATTGTTTTTGTGTCGAAGTTATTAAGGAGTTTTACAGTTACATAAATGAAAAAGTATCCTATCTTACGAAGATTACTTTGTAGTGGTCTTTCGGTAGCGATGCTGTTCTCCACTCAGGTATCTGTCTATGCTGCCAGCACAGAAGATGTGTACCTTAGCGAAGAAAATACTAGCAATACCGAATTAAGCAATACAATAGATAATAATAGCACTACCAATTCTGAAGATATATCAACTAATCCAAGCAACACTCAAACAAATTCTGAAGAAGTTAGTTCAAATTCAAATAGTACAAATTCCCAAGAAGAATCATCAATAGACAATCCCGAAGCAGAAGACACCACAGAAGATTCTGAAGAAGAGACAGAAGAAGTTTCTGACATGGAAGAACTAGAAGGCTTAGATAATCCAGAGGACCAAGAAGAGGGCCAGGAAGACAAGACATTCAATGTTAAAAAGGGAGATTTTAATATAACAGCTTTTGTTCCAGCAGGAACATTTGATGTGGATGTTGAGTTTTTAGCAGACAAAGTAGAGCTTTCCAGCTCAGAAAAGGAACTGGTAGACGATGCAGTTCCTGCTGAGGGCGTGGAAAGCTACTATGCCTTCGATCTTCGATTTGAGGCTGATGGAGAGGAAATCGAGCCTAAAGAGGATCACAACGTCAGAATTACAATCGAATCAGACACTGTGGACACTGATGCAGTAGTACATATGAAGGACGATGATACTGTTGAGGCTATAGGTTCGGAAATCGAAGGGGGCACAGTTTCTTTCGAGGCAGACAGCTTTTCCTATTATGTGCTGACTTCATATCAAAAAAAGCAACTGCCTGGGGAGAAGAAATTCTTATACAAGGATTGTGCATATGGCACCTTAAGGGCAAATAAGGCTTACAATTTCATAGATTACGTAGAATCAAAAAATGAGAATAAGAAGCCGGCAAATAGCTGGAATAACGGTAGAGTTGCCCTTAGAGTTTACCATCAAAACAATTTTGATTATGCACCACACGAAATAGCTCCTGCAAATAATGACAGGGTATTCGTTTATGGCTGGTCTAAAACTGTTCAGGATTTTACATTCACAGTTACTGCTCCGGAAAACTATTACATAGCAAGAGTTTCTTTGTACCATTATGATGCAAACAGCGAAACAGGAGATAGTATAAGAAATAAATGGCCTGATCAACAGTACTTGCCAGAAAATTATCAAACTACCTGCACCTTAGATTTTAATCTTAGAGCTATGTATGATGACAATAGAGTAGTAAATGCTCTTTTGGTTGACCTTCGACCACGTACGGCAAAGCTTTTGGAAAATAATTCATTTATTCGTAATGCCAAGCTTGTTAATTATGTAAATGGTATTCAGACAGGAAATGCAGAGGGAAAAGAAAACAGAGCCTTTGGTGATCAGTTTATGTTTGGCTCTGGTCAGACAGGTTCTCTTAACAATCACTGCCGCGAAAGACAGGTATATCAGGGACTTGCAGCAGATTGGCTTGTTGATGGACAGTTTAATCTATCAGATCAGTACAGACGCACTGATAAAGAATTCTTCCCTAATTATGGGGCATACCTTTATTACAACAATCATTATAAAAACTACATTACAGAGTATCACGACAATGTAGATGTTCAGTTTAATCTGGATGATTCAGGCTTTTGGACATTAGATAGTAAGACCTATCGATACGAGGGAGAGTATTCATATAGATCTGGAAAGGTTACACCAAAGCCTGACTCAATTGATAAAAAGGAATTCAGACCATTTGCAAATAGTGACAATCATTTCGGAATGATGCTTCCTATTAGCTTTTGCATCGCCGAGGATGGACTTACTGATGATGGTAAGCCAGCAGTATTCAAATTCTCTGGTGATGATGATGTTTTCGTATATGTAGACAATCAGCTGGTGCTTGACCTTGGTGGTGTTCACGATGCCGTAAAGGGACAGATTGATTTTCAAAATGGTACAGTTCTCATTCAGGGAGATAAGGAAAACATTCTCACATCCTCAGTTGATAACAGCTGTTATGTTGTGGATGAATCCAGATATATTACTGCTAAATCAAATATAAGCTTTGATGAGAAGGGGAGCCTTTGGAAATATCTTGGAGTAGGCAGTAGAGAAGAGTTTAGCAGGAAGGAGCATATTCTTACTGTTGTATATTTCGAGCGAGGCGCTCACGAATCAAACTGTAAGATCAGTTACAATTTCTCTAAAACAGAGACAAGAACTGTAGATTTCACAGGTCTTAAGGTAGACGAAAATAGAAGAGGACTTGCAAATGCAAAGTTTACTCTTTACACAGATGAGTCTTGTTCAGAGAATAGCATTGCTCATATGGATAATGGTATTTCAGCGGTTGCAAATTCTGATGGAAATGGAACTATCCAGTTTACCGGACTTTCAGCAGGTGTTATTCCTAGAAACAGTGATAGGGCAGTAAAGACCTATTACATGAAGGAAACCCAGGCACCGGAAGGCTACAATCAGGCAGAGGGTGCCATATGGAAGATGGTGCTCACAGCATACAAGGATGGAAGCCAGTCACAGGAACTATATGCGGTTAATAGTCAGGCACAGGTTCTGTCTTTTGGTGATTATGGAAGGCAGGTATACGATGCCTGCACTAAGGTTACTGCTATAAAGAATAATCCTACTAGGTACGCAAAGAAGCTTACTGTCAGCAAAAAGGTATCTTATCCAGATGCAAGAATACTTGATGCTGATGCAGATTACGTTTTTGTACTAGAGCAGGTGAATACCGGTTGGTATGGACAGAGTTATTATAGACCTTGCGCTAACGTCAGCTACGTAGTTGGCGACAAAGTTTTAACTACAAATGAATATGGCCAGTTTGCATTAAAAGCTAATGAGACTGCTGTGTTTGATGGATTAATGGAGAACAAATATCGGATTTCAGAGATTGATGTTCGTTCCAAGAATGGATATTCATTAAATAACTATGATACAAAAATCACAGTTGATAACAAGCAAGACGCTTTTGGTGAGCGTAGTGCTTTGATAGATTTTAATGCTACCAGGGAGAATAATGTTAATTCAGTAGCATACAAAAAAGTCGCTGAGTTTGAAAATGTATTAGTAAAGGTGTTTGACTGGAAGTTAATTAAGAAAAGCACTTCTGGCAGAACACTTATGGGCGCAGAGTTTACTCTCGTCGGAGGATCCCAGGGTTCTAAAAACAAGTACTATGGAAAGAGCCAGCAGGATGGCGAAGTTTTATGGTACTCGTCCAAAAATGACAGAAAGAAGGGCAATAATCCAGTGGAGATTCCAGTGGGAACTTACAGCCTTTCTGAAACAATTGCTCCAGTAGGATATACAATGAGCCAGGATGTATGGCACATCACCATCGATAGAGAAAATGGTGTAAGTGCTTATATGTCAAAGCAGGGAGATTTATCTGATAAAATGTCAGTTTCAGAGCAGTCAATGTCAAATGGAGCTGTTATTAAAACAACTACATTTGCCTTTGAAAATGAAATCGCCTACACACTTCCAGCTACAGGCGGAAGGGGACCAATCCTTTACACAATCGGCGGAGTTCTACTTATGATGTTGGCATCGCTGTTGTTATACAAAAACAAAAAGAAAATTTTAAAGTTATAAGGAGAAATGAAATGAAGAATTTCAAGAAGATTATCGCTACTGCTTTAGCTGCAGTAATGATGATGGCAATGAGCGTTACAGCTTTTGCTGCAGATGAAACAGCAACAATTAAAGTGACAAATATCTCTACTAGAGATGAGAAGACAGAAGTTTCAGTGTACACACTCGCAACTATCGATTCTAAAAACAATACAATTGAGATTAAGGATTGGGCTAAGGCTGCATACAATGCTGAGCTTAAGCCTGAATTTAATGCTAAAGATCTTAATGATGCTTTAGCTGCTGCAATCAAGAAAAATGATAATGATGCAAAGCCAGTAAAGAAAGCTATTTCTTATAATGGAGAAGACCTTAAATTTGATGGTCTTGCTGGCGGTGTTTATATGATTAAGGCTGTTGGTACAAAGGTACAGTACAACACAATGGTAGCAGTAGCTTACAAGACAACAGAAGCTGGTAGGTATGTTACTGAGACAGAGATTGTTGAAATAAAGGCAAAGGGTTCAGAAAACACTGTAGAGAAGGAAGAGAAAGATAGCCTTGCTCATGCAGGACAGGATGTTCATTTTGTACTTACATCTACAGTTCCTTACATGAAGGATTTAAAAACACAACATATAAGGTATATGATAAGGCAACAAATCTTTCAGCACCTAAGGAAGTAAAGGTATTCCTTAACAATGATCAAATTGATGGCTTTTCTTTTGATGCTGGTGTAGCAAAATATGGTTCAGTTCTTTATACAATGGATCTTTCAGAGCTTGTAGCAGCAGGTGTTGAAAATGCTAATGCAGGCAAGACACTTACTATCGAATATGATGCAACAGTTCTTGGTGTAAATGGATATGTTAACCAGGCTTATGACAGCACATATGAGTTGAAGGAAAATGGAGAGCCTAAAAATACTCCACCTGAGGTTTATGGATATTCTGCAGATATTGAGCTTACAAAGTATAATTCAAATAAAACTGAGCTTCTTGGTGGTGCAAAGTTCGTAATTACACACAAGAATAATACACTTCAGTTCGTTTATAACACAGTAGATAATGCATATGAGTTATATCAGAATAATGTTGAGTACTCAGCAGAGAAGTATGCATTTAAAGATGGTAACTTAGTTGTATCTTCAACAGTTGAGACATCTAGTGAGAAGGATACACTTGGTAAGTTAACAGTTAAGGGTCTTGAAGAGGGCGATTACATCTTCGAGGAGACAGAGGCTCCAGAAGGTTATGCAATTAATAGAGATAAGCTTTGTGTAACTATTAAGGATCAGAGTAAGGACCTCAAGACAGTCAAGTACGAGAATATGACTGAAGATCAGAAGCGTGAGCTTCATAAAACAACTGAGTTCTTTAACTCAAAGCTTGCAAAGCTTCCATTCACTGGTGGTATCGGTACAACAATCTTCACAGTACTTGGTATTATCCTTATGTCTGCAGCAGCAGCCCTTTACTTTCTTACAAAGAAAAAGGACTCTGTAAACTAAATAGACACATATTCATGTTATGATGATTAAATAATTGATGCAGGCTCTGCCTTTTTTGGCAGAGCATACAGCATCAAGGAGAGGTCAGGTGGAATATGAAGGCATTTTTTAAAACATATTACAAGCTTATTGGAATAGGTGCTTTGATGATTGCTGGCTTGTCCTTGCTGTTGTATCCCCTTTTGGCGAATATCTGGAACAATCACGTCCAGTCCACTCTTGTAAACAATTATACAGAGGCTGTTTCTACCGCTATTGAAGAAGGAAGTATCAATACAGAAGCGGAGCTTGAAAAGGCATATCTTTACAATGAAGATTTGCTACCAAGCATCCTGCCAGATTCCTTTGCGGAGGCAGAGGCTAATGGCGTAGATGAAAGATACATGAGTATTCTCAATGTGGGAGGCGATGGAATAATGGGATACATCCAGATTCCATCTATCAATATAAAGCTCCCAATTTTCCATACAACAAATGAAGATGTATTGCAGGTAGGTGTAGGACATCTGGAGGGTTCATCCCTTCCAGTTGGTGGGCCTAGCACCCATTCGGTTTTGTCCGCCCACAGAGGCCTGCCTAGTGCCACTCTTTTTACAGATTTGGATAAGGTAAAGATAGGTGAGGATTTCTTCATAATCATTCTTGATGAATATTATGCCTATGAGATAGATTCTATTGATGTTGTGGAGCCAGAGGATACATCACTTCTTGCTGTGGAGGATGGTGAGGATTTATGTACATTAATTACCTGCACTCCTTACGGCGTAAACACCCAGCGACTTATGGTCCGGGGACACAGAGTAGAATACACACCTACTCTTTTAGAGGATGCAAAGACACCAGCCTTTGGTGTTGTCAGCCTTCGAACTAATTACCTTCTTTGGGTTATAGTTGGTCTTTTAACAGTAGCTGCTTTTATTACGATTTTGTATTTATACGATAAGAAACACAATAAGAGGTAAGTGACAGTTGAAACAGATAATACTAAAAATAATTATTTTTGCATTGTTTTTTGGAGGGGCCATAGCATTGGCTTATCCAACCATTTCAAATGAATGGAATAATTATGTCCAAAATCAGGTAATCAACGATTACGAGGATTCTCTTTCAGAGATGACTACGGAGGATTACTCAGCTCAATGGGCTGCCGCCCGTGCATTTAACGAAGGCATAGTGGTAAATGCTATCGGTACAGATGCCTTTGCTACCGGAGCTGATGGAAATGCAATCACTCCTACACAGGAATTTTTGGATTCAGAGTATTATTCTGTATTAAATCTAAATGGGGATGGAGTAATGGGTTATCTATCCATCCCAAAGATAAATATAAAGCTGTCCATTATGCACGGTACTTTTGATGAGTACATTCAAAATGCTCTTGGACATCTAAATGGTACCGCACTTCCTATAGGAGGATTGGGCACCCATTCAGTATTAGTAGGTCACAGAGGTTTGCCTAGTGCAGAGCTCTTTACCAATATAGATCAGCTGGAAATCGGTGATAAATTTTACATCCATGTATTGGATGAGACATTAGCCTACGAGGTTGATGAAATAAATACCATGATTGAGGCTGAAGACATTGATACACTTTCAGAATTGATGAAGGTGGAACCAGATAAGGATTACGTTACTCTATTTACCTGTACACCATACGGTGTAAACACCCACAGGCTTCTTGTACGGGGAACAAGAATTGAATATCTGGGAGAGGATGCTGTTCCTACAGGAGCAGAGGCTGTTGTAGAGACAGTAAAGGATTATTACTTAATCTTTGGAATAGCTGGAGCTATTCTTGTTCTGGTAATCATTTTGATTCTCAGGGTCATATTTAAAGAGAAATAAGCTAAGGGAGTTATTTTTCAGAAATGTTATTGAAAAAAATCAAGAAGGCAATTGTGCTTGTTGCTACTACGGTTGTAGTTTTTGGTGCAGCAGTTTGTAATGTTTCAGCTGCTACTCATATAGATAAGAACGCAAATATAAATATCACAGCACAGATAGGAGAGGATGATTCCTCTGTATTTAGCAAAACATATAATGGAACAGTTAATATAGATTTATATAAGATTGCAGATTTAGACGAGGCAGGAAACCCACAGCTTTTATCTAGATATGCTGATGCAAATATAGATTTATCAGTTCTATCTAATAAGCCTGTGGTTGCAGATGTGGAAAAGAAGATTGTCGGTCCTGCCATTGCGGCAGTAAAGGGACAGGCAGCAGATTATTGTATTACTGCTTCTAGAAACAATGGCAGCTTCTCAGGTACTATATCCATAAAGGCCGGGGCTGGAATATATCTTTATATTCCAAGAGAAGCATCTGATGCAAAATATAATTACAGCTTTATCCCATATATCATTTACGCTCCTAGTAGCGAGTATATTGCCAGCGGTAAAACATCTGGACATGACACCTGGAAATATGATGTCAGCTTTATCCTAAAGCCTTCTGAGACACCTATAGAGGTAACAATCCCAGAAGACCCTACACCAAAGCATCCAGAGGAAATCATAGAGTTTGATGAAGATGTAATTGAAATGGGTTCACAGGTACCTCTTTTTGGAGGAAGACCAAAGACTGGCGACAGCCTACTTCCTATAGTTCTTTGTGGAATAGCCTTTATCATTGGTATGGGGATGATTATCTGGTATTTCAATAACAGGAATACTAGCAAGCAATAAAATGAATATTAATAGGATTTTATGGAGCTCAGTGTTTCACACTTGGGCTCCTTTTTATAGTGCGCAAGGTATCTGGATCTCTCACATTTTCCACTATAGAGCTGAATTTTTGCCAAGTATAATTGGAAAAAAGAACTACAAGTGCTAAACTAATCGCAACAAAAGTGTAGCGCATTATAAGGGAGGTTAATACATTATGAGTACATTAGTGACTTATTTTAGTGCAGAAGGAACAACAGCTAAGGTTGCAAAAGAATTTGCAGAAATGATTGAGGCAGATATTTTTGAGATTGTTCCAGTAGAACCATATACAAAAGCAGATATCAAATGGACTAATCCACTTGCCAGATGCAATAAAGAGCAGTTCGGCAAGAAGGACGTTCCTGTACAGGGAAAGGTCGATGACTTTGAGCAGTATGACACTGTATATATTGGATTCCCTATTTGGTACGGTGCAGCTCCTAGAGTAATTAACACATTCTGCCAAGGCTACAATTGGACAGGTAAGAAGGTCATGGCTTTTGCCACCTCTGGTGGAAGCAAAATAGGCAAAACCGCCGAGAAACTTCAGCCTTATGTTGAAGGAGCAGAATCTGTGGATGCTAAGCTAGTATTTTCAGCCGCAGATGTAAAAGAATGGTAGACCGAAGTTTATAGGAGACAGAAATGGGAAAAAATACTGATGAGCAAATTAGAAAAAAATGTAATCGAAAGCTTTTTAGAAATGGATTTAAAACTGAGTTTATTAATAACCTGAAAAATATTATTAATGCTGATAATAAGAAGCTTTCTTTTTTCAGTTTTTAATGAAGCACTCATTTATAATTATTATAGGATTGGTGCCAACAGTTATTGATTTTATTAGAACAGGAAGTTTCGAAGTTGAAACCTTTATTTGTTCATTATTGGCGATACTAATACTTATGCTTTGCATCTGGGGTGTTTCTAAAATTCAATTAAAATAATTCTCTATATTTATCGCAAGAAGACGAGGACAAGCGCTTTCCAGGTTTTCTTGCGATAAATATCAAGTCATAATCTCAAGAATTTATCGCAAGAGGACTGTGAAGCAGCATACTGTCGTTGGCTTGCGATAAATAAATGCCCAATTTTGAAATATATTTATCGCAACACATCGCTTAAGCCTGCATTCCTCCATTATCTTGCGATAATTTTATGCTATATTTAGTAAAAAATTATCACAGAAAGTCTGAGAAACTGCTTGTTATCATTGCTTTGCGATAAATAAGAGCATTATTGTTAATGCAAAAGTTATATATGCTTGACAACAATGTAGAGGGGGCCTCATATAATAGATTTACATCCCTTTGTTAAATGTAGTTGTGCAAAATTTTAATATATGTTATTATTCATTGGTCTTTTTACAAACGCGATACAAATATAACTAACAGTTTATATAATTATTGGAATATCAATTCTAACATTCAATCTTTATTGATCCCCAAAAGTTTACTTTTTATTCATCTGAAAATAGGAAACGTAAATACTATGAAATAGGATTTACTTATTTTCATATCCAACAAAAAATATGATTCTTGCTGACAATTTTATTGTTTGGTCAGTATGCAGTTACAGAAATAGAATAGTAATTTAGAATAAAGGAGTATTAGTTATAGAAAAGTATTATAGAAATAAGTTGAATAATATTGAAAAAGAATTATTAGAAATAGAAAAAGCTCTTGAGATTTTACCGCCAGGAGAATTAAAAGCCTACACCAATAATGGTTCATACAGATGGTATTATATTAATGGGCAGGCAAGGCAGTATTTGTCAAAGGCAAATAGAACTTTAGCGGAAAAACTTGCAATGAAGAAATACTATTTGTTAAAGAAAAATTATTTGCTTGAAACGAAAGGAAACTTAGAAAGTCAGCTTTTAAGTCAGAATACTGCCCAGAAGAAATTTGAAAAATTTTTACAGGATGAGAGTTATCAAGAATTACTTAGGAAAAATATTTCTAATGTAGTAGCAGATTGGGAGAATCAAGATTATAAGACTAATCCTCATTATACAGAGCAGTGTAATGTACCATGCCCTTCAGGACATAAAGTGCGTTCCAAATCAGAGGCGTTTATTGATATGGTATTGAATAATTATGGAATTATGTTTAGATACGAAAGTGAGCTAGTGATAGGAAAGCAGACATATTATCCTGATTTCACCTTGATTAATCCTAATACGAATGAAATAGTTTATTGGGAGCATTTTGGAAAGATGGATGATGCAGATTATGCCAGGGCTGCCTTTAATAAAATGAAGACATATTATGAGTATGGATTGGTGCCAGGAAAGAATGTGATTTTTACTTTTGAAACTAGGCATAATCCATTTACTTATTCAGAAGCTGAAGCAGCACTAGTACTTATGAAGTTGTAGATAAATATAATGATTTACTGGTTTATCGCAAGGAAACGGAGGAATGCGGCCTCAAGTGGGGTGCTGTGATAAGTCACAACCAAAAATCAAGCCAAAATCTCAAGAATTTATCACAAGAAGTCTGTGAAGCAGCATATTGTCGTTGGTTTGCGATAAATATTAATCAAAATCAGCAGACATTTATCGCAAGCCAACGGAGAAATGCGGGCTCTCGGGGAGTGCTGCGATAAATTTCAATCAAAATCAGCAAGAATTTATCGCAAGAAGACGAGGACAAGCGCATTCCCAGACTTCTTGCGATAATTCCAATCTTAGATTCTCAAAAATTCTCAAACCTATTTTGTAGTGAAAAAATTACATAGTAATGTTTTTCACAGTCATTTCACAAGTTGTATATCTATTTATAACAGTTCTTGCCACTATCTGACAACTCGTGCCAGTTCACAGATTTGTCACAAAATAAATGATATTCTACCCTTACAAAAATTATTTCGAATAACGGAGTTACGTACCGTACCATTTGAAACAGTTTTTGAGAAGGTGTTGATTCAGTGTTTTGGTTTTAGTGAGGAAGAATTATATGAAAAGAAAATCTTTATTCAATAGAATTATCTCATTAAGCATTATCGCAGCTTTATATTTGACAATGTCAGCATCAGCATTTGCAGAATTAGAAGAAATTCCAGTTGCTGATGAATCTGTAGAGGTCACCGATGAAGCTGCTGATTTAGCAGAACCAGATTCTGAATCAGATCAGCAGCTTCCAAATCCTGATGAGGAGACAGCCCTTATTGATGAGGAATCAGAAGAGGGGGCAGAAATCCCAGAAGGGGATGAGGTGAAAGAACCGTCTGATGAAGATGACACGGAAGAATCCGAAGGGGCAGATGAATCAGAAGAATTAGAAGAAACTGATCCTGAAGAAGAAACCTGTGAACACAAACTCATCTACACCTCTAATAAGGACGGCACTCATACAGTTAAATGTGAAGAGTGCGATATGGAAGAGTACACAGAGACTTGTGAGTACGACGAAGAAGGAACTTGCATCTACTGTGGATATGAAAGACTTCCAGATCCAGTACTTGTTTACGAAGACGAAGAAGTGATCGTAACAGTTTCCGGAGCAGTTCCTGAAAATGCAGACCTTAAGGTTGTACCAGTTAAGGAAGGCGTTGAAGAAACAAAGGAAGCCTTTGAAGAAGTCATTAAGAAGTTAGACGAGAAATCTGAGGAAAGCAAAAAGATGTAATCGGATTCCTGGCTTACGACATTAGCTTCATAGATATTGAAACTGGAGAAGAAAAAGAACCTGACGGTGATGTAACAGTTTCGATGAGCTATAAGGAAGCAGTTAATCCAGTTAATGATGAGGTGCTTGCAGAAGCAAGAAAAATTGATGTTGAGTTGATGCACATTGATTCAACAACATCAAAGCTTGAAAACTTATCAACATCAGGTGATGCAAACATAGCCCTTAACAGCAGTGTTTCAGTTATGGAAGCGGTATTTACAAATGACAGCTTCTCAACCTACATCATTACCTGGTCGGCAGGCAATACAACCAGAAAAATTACAGTAGATTTCAAATATGTAGGTTCTGATGGAGAAGAGCTTGCTACACAGCCAACTATCACACCTGCTTCAGCAACAGTTGATCAGAATAATCTTACTGCTACAGATATTAAAACTTTAGCTGGAAAAGAAATAGCAGGATACAAATATGTAAAGGCTGTATATGTTAACAATAACAGTGAAGTAGAGGTAAAGACCTGGAAGCCTAAGAGATCAGGTTCAACTTACCAGGGATATAGCTATTCACTAGATTTCTTTAATGGAGGTAATACATCAGTTGCTAACGTACCTTTCTCTACATCAAGTAGTGCAGCAAAAGTAGTAGTTAAGCTTTATTACAGAGAGGATGTTTTATTAAAAGTTAAGAAAGTAGCTACAGGTTCAGCATCAACAGATAACGATGCAGAATATATTTTCAAATTAACAGATAAGAATGGCGCAGCGATTGGTGATGCCGCTTATAAGATAGGAAATACACAACTTACTACTAACACAAATGGAGAATTTACTCTCCACACAGGTGAGACAGCATCGTTCTTAACTGTAACTGCTGGCGAATATGTAATATCAGAAACAGGTATTAGAAAGAGCCCAGATACATACGAATTTAAAGATTATCCAACATTGTTCACTACTCAGATCTTCGACGGAGAAGAAAAAGTTGAGACATACGATTATGACTACAATGAGGATAGAACAGTTGAGATTCAAGTAACTAATGATGCTACAAAAGAAATAAAGTTTAAGAACTGCGAAACTACATTGTTCGAGTCAGATTATAAGAAGGCTACAGCAAGTAAGTTTGTAGAGGATATTAGAAAAACGGAAAATCACAGGATAAATACAGTTTAACAATTAAGTTTAAAGGTCCTTATGAAGAAACTACACCTCGAATCAATGAAGAGGAAGATATCGTACAGGTAGATAAGCTTAATGTTGATATTATCGTTTTAATTGATAAGTCACATTCAATGACAGAAACGCATGGCGACAAAACTAGAATTCAGCTCTTAAAATCAGCTGTTGATAATATGATTGATAACATAGCAGAAAAAGAAGATGTAGATGCTAAATGGGAGGTTATCGATTTTGCAACAAGAGCTGCTGTAAGAGGTGGTGGATGGTTAAATACATCAAATGTTAAACAGTATGTAACAACAGCCATCAATGAAGATAATAATGTAGATATTGGACGAGGAACAAATTATCAGGCCGGTATGGACTTAGCTCAAAAGGAGTTTGAGAAGAAGCAGCCAGAGTCAGACAGACCAAATGCAAAGAAGATTGTCTTATTCCTTACAGATGGTCAGCCAACATACTATGGTTCAGGTGTAGGAAATGATCTGCACGGTAACGGAAGTTATTTCACATCTCAAATTGAGAATGCATCTTATACAGCTGCTGAAAATTTAAAGTGTGATTACTTCTACGCAATAGGAATTGGTTTGGAATCTGTAAGATATTACACCTACAGAAATGGTAGATATACTGCAACAAATAATTACATTGAAGGAGAAACGATTCTTAATAACTTGAAGAATCACAATACAGCGCCAGCAGATCATAAGGCTGCTTACAATATCGACATTACAGATGTAAGTAATACATTGGAAGGCCTTGCAGGTGTTATTTCAACAATCCATACAGGTGCAACAGTTCCAGGTGAGCCAGTTAAAGCATATGCTAACAATGTAGTGATGGTAGATAAGCTAAGCAGCAATGTTAAGTTTACACCAAACAGCATTTTCTACATAAACGTTAGCAAAGATGGTCAGTCACTTACAAACGACGCAAGCTACTGGACAGATGGTCGTATTGATGAAAATGGTGTAATGTCTGAAAAAGCTACATACACAATACCTGATGGTTCAGGAGTTAAGCTGGAAGCAGAAATTCAAGGAGATAAGGTTATATTAGATTTCCCTAATGATTATTATCTGGACAAAGGTTATGAGTATTCAGTTAAGTTCAAGATTGAACCTACTGATTCAGCTTATGAATATTATTTCAATAACCAGACTTATCCAGATGTAGGTGATGATTTAACAGATCACTACAATAATGATACAGGTGAAGAAAGACCAGAGGATGAGGGAGAGGAAATTTCAACAAATCAGATTTCTTCACTTAAACCTGGATTCTACACCAATGACAGTAGTGAAAATGGTAAATATGCTCGTACAACCTTTACATTCTTAGGTGTTGATGGTGAAGAAGAATTATTCCCTAAGCCAGTAGTACCAGTTCACTTTAAGAATTCTTGGGAAATCTACAAGACAGATGAAAATGGAGAGGCTGGACAGAGACTTAGCAATGCAGCATTTGAAATGATTAAGGTTGATACAAATGCTACATACACTACAGGCTCTAGTACAAATCAGGAAGGACAAGAAGGACTTATTATTTGGAACAAGGATGAAATTGAACCAAACGCTGAATATGTAATTAAAGAAACCGCAACACCACTTGGCTACATCAATACAGGGGAGTATTGGAAGATAGCACTTGATGAAGAAAACGTACCTACAATAACACCTTACGATGCTGATGGAACAGCACACGAAACAATCGTGGTTCAGCCACAGCTGAAAAACAGAAATGAAGTTACTTACACCTTCTACTACAAGAACTTCAAGAAGGGTGAGGCATATGTCTTACCACAGACAGGTGGAAGAGGAATTTACGTAACAACAGTAGGTGGAATTATGATGATGCTTACATCAGTATTCCTATTCTACAGAAACAGAAAAAGGTTAGAGTACACCGTTAGTAAATGGTTCATCGAATAAGGAGGTAAACCTATGAAGAGAGTAAGAAAAATTTTAGCACTTGCTCTGGCAATGGTTATGATGTTTGCAATGACCATTACAGCAGCTGCTTCAGAAACAGATACCATTGAAGAGACAGTAACAATTACAGTTCAGAATTTGACTCAGGGCGCAACAATTGCTTATATGCAGATTTTAAGAAATACTGATACAGGCGGTTGGGAGATAGTTGATAACGCTGATGTTAAAGCAGCTTTCAATTCCCTTAAGACAGCATCTGACCAGGATCCTATCGAAGCTTATAAGGATGCCAGTGAAAGTGCCAGATTGGATGCCTTCGCTAATCTTACTTGCGATAATACTACTGGAGTAAACGGAAATGTTATTACAGTTACTGAAGCTGGATTATATCTCATTCAGGCAACAGATACTTCTGGCGAATATATTTACAAGAACATGATTGCTTACGTAGGTTTCGATTTTGACAATAATGGCGTAGGTAAACTTACAAATGCACTTGTAAATGCAAAGATGCAGAAGAATCAGATTGAAAAGACATCTGAGGTAACATTTATCGAGCAGACAGAAGATGTTGTTTACACAGTAAAAACAGTAATGCCATACGTTCCAGCAGGAGCTGTAGCAGATGAAACAACAGGATATTTAGTAAGTATTAAAGATACATTAACAGGTGGTAAGTATAAGGCAACAAATAATAAGATGTCTGTTGGCTATACAATGGGAAGTACTGCAGGAACAATCGAAGTTGATGTAATCACAAATGCAGATGGCACAGAAAGCTGCATTATTCCTTTAGATCAGTTTATTACAAATGATAATGCAAACGCAGGCAAGGAAATCATCCTTACATATTCTGCAAACATTACAGCATTGGTAATGGACAATGAAGCGATTCCTAATTACTGGGGACACAATGGAACACCATCTACTTTCAAAGTAGTAACTGGTGAAGTTGAAATTACAAAGCTCAACGAAAATAATAAGCCACTTGCAGGTGCACAGTTTGTAATCCTTAAGGGAGACAAATACGCAACACTTGATAAGGATGGTAAGTTAACAGGCTGGGTAGACACAATCGAAGCAGCTTCAAAGATTACAACAGATGAGTATGGTAAGGCAAAAGCTTATGGTTTCGATCGTGATTACGATGAAGAAAGCGATATTCAGTACACCGCACAGGAGTACTCAGCACCAACAGGTTACTCTGTAAAGGACACTCCTATCGTACTTACCTGGACAACAGAAAAGACATCAAATGATGTTATAGTTGAGGAGCAGAAGGCTACAGGAAGTCTTGGTGATACAACACTTATCCAACTTCCATTTACAGGTGGTAGCGGTACAGCAGCTTTCACAGGACTTGGAGTATTGTTTATGAGTATTGCAGCAGCATTATACTTCATCAACAAAAATAAGAAGAACAAATCCATTAAGTAGGATATAAGGATTGTTTCCCCGTCGCCGTTGGTACGACGGCGGGGAGATAATCCGAAATACATCAACAAGAAGAGGGCATTTAAATGATGCATTCTTCTAGGTGATGTAGGTTAGTGGTTAGTAATAATGTATGAAGGCCTAGTGGCTTGGAAGGGAGTCGCCAGTGATTAAGTTAAATTTAAGAAAAAAAGGTCTGATGGGAATATGTTTAGCTTTAGCCCTATGTATCGTAGGAGTTGGAGCCCAGTGCCTGAAGGCTGCAGAAAGAGTTGATCTTTCAAAGCCAGTGAAAATAACAGCGGAGGTTGATAACGCAGATGGTTCAACATTCGCTACAAAGTATCAGGGCACTGTAACCATCAAATTATATAAGGTTGCTAAAATGAGCGAAACAGGAGACCTGACTTTGGCAGAAGGATTTGAAAATTCCGGAGTTAATCTTGCAGTGTTAGGAAACAAGCCAACTGTTGATACAATCAAGTCAGAGATAGTAAGCAAAGCTGTTACAGCATCAGCTAATGCTACAGAAGTAAAAACACTTACTATCAACAGAGGTGAGGGAGAAAGCAGAGCAATAGCACCACTTTCAGAAGCCGGCCTGTATCTATATGTTCCTGAGGATGCCACTGATGACAGATACCTGTATGAATTCACTCCTTATGTGATTCTCGCTCCAGAAAGTACATATATTACTACAGGCGAAGGTTCAGATGAGTGGAATTATAATGTGACATTTAAGCTTAAGGCCAGCGATACACCAAGAATTGGAAAGCTAAAGATAGTAAAGACACTTAAGAATTACAATGTAAATCTTGGAGATGCAAGCTTCGTTTACGAGGTAAAGGCAGTTTTAGATGGCAAGGAAGTAATCAACAATGTATATAAGCTTGATTTCACAGCACAGGAATTCGCAAACAGTCACACGGCAGAAAGACTTCTTGATGTAGAGTTCCCGGCAACAGCAGTTGTTACAGTAAAGGAAACATACTCAGGCGCAAGCTACAAGCCAGTGGATGGAAAAGACACAGTAACGGATATAACAATCGTAGCAGACGAAACAAAAGAAGCTGCTTTTGAAAACGAATCAAACGGTAACCTAATTGTTGGCGGTATTGCAGCAGAGAACGTATTTGTTGACGATGAAGATGGCAATCCTGTATGGCAGGATAATAGTCCTAGATAGAATGTGAGGTAACTTATTATGAAAACAAAGTTGTTATTTATAATTGCAGCCATTGCTTTGGTAATAAGTACGGTTGCTGTAAAACCGGCAATGGCATTCTTTACAGACACTATTCAGACCCAGGGAGGATTCAAAATCAGCGTAGGCGATGGTACTCCTGAGATTGATGAAAAAGTGGAGGATCTTACAAAGAAAATCACCATCAAAAATACTGGTGATTATCCAATATTCGTAAGAGCAAAGGCAATCTATCCTGACAACTGCACTGTTACACTTACTGTAACAGAAGGATGGTCAGATGGAGGAGATGGTTATTACTATTACGCTAATCCAATCGCTCCTGGAGAATCAACTCCAGTTGATACTCCTTTAACATTAGCCATTACCCGAAAGGTTGGAGATACAGGTACATTTAACGTAATCATCGTTCAGGAAGCCACAAAGGTTGCCTACGATGAAAATGGAAATGTAATCTGGGATGCAGTAGCAATCAGTCAGAGCAACTACAATCTTGGTCAATAATAGGAGGGGATGAATATGAAAAAATTTTATAAAAGTCCTCTAATGATTTTGGCATTAGGGTTGATAGTATTAGGAGCAAGCAGCGTTGGAGCTACAAGAGCAGCAATTATGTATCAGACAGCTGCAGAACATGTAAACTTCTCCACCGCAGTATTTTCGGTAGATATTACAGGTGATATTGCTGATGGAAAGCTTACCTTCCCGGCAATCGAAAATGATATCGAGGAAAAAGGCTTTATAGACATTGGAAAAAAGTATCCTGAGACAGTAAAGATTGTTAATAACTCTAACGAGGAGACAGGATATAAGGAATACGTAAGAGTCGTGGTTCAGAAGAGCTGGAAAAATGCAGATGGAAAGAAGAATCAGACCTTAGACCCTGCATTAATCAAGCTAGAGGTTGCAGATGGATGGATAATCAATGAGGCTGAATCTAATAATAATGATAAATATAAGGAACAGACAGTGTATTATCTGAAAAAGCCTCTTGAGTGTGGACAGGAAGCTTCCTTTATAACAGGAATCACAGTGGATAATAAGGTAACACAGATAGTAAAGGATGTTACAACAGAATCCACTATCACTCACGAATATGTTTACGATGGACAGAGAGTAGATGTTTCAATAAGAGCAGATGCAGTTCAGACCCACAACGCAGAGGAAGCAATATATGCAGCCTGGGGCGTAAAGGCAACATGTTCAGCTATAGACGACGGCGACATAGTATCTATTACACAGTAGTGGAAAGGAGCAAGCCATGAAAATAAAATATATGAATTTGGTCCTTGCTCTGGCATTGACTGTAGCAGGACTTTTAGGACAAGGGCTAACAGCAAATGCTAAAGACGATGCAAAGGCAAGCTGGAATGTAATATATACTGGAAGCAAGCTAGATGATTCATCTTATAGTGTTGATAAGGCTACTATCCAGAATGTAATGCCAGGAGATACATTTACATACGAGGTTACTTATAAGAATGATGCTGGAAAATCTGCAGACTTTTACCTTAGCACAGATGTTATCGATTCTCTGGAGGATGAAGGTGATGCAGCTGGTGGTGCTTATACTTACAAGCTGTATTACGAGGCTAATGGTAAAAAGACAGACCTCTACAGCAATGATTTGGTTGGTGGAGAATCTTCAATAGTCGGTTTACATCAGGTTCAGGGAAATCTTGAAGCGGATGAGAAAACATATTTTGGCATAGGAACACTTGCAGGTGGCAGCTCAGGAAAGGTTACATTGGTAATCAGCCTGGATGGAAATTCTCAGGATAGCGACTATATGCAGAAGCTGGCACAGATTGATTTTAAGTTTGGAGTAGAGGATACACCAAATCCAAAACCAGAGACAAAGGTTATTACTAATACCAAGACACGAAGAGTCGTTTACACAATCCCAGGTGGTACAGAGGTAGTTGCAATCAACGATCCTTCAATTCCGCTGGCAGGCGGTGGCCCAGTAACTGGCGACAGCATTTTACCACTTATCATTTGTACAGTAACATTACTCATTGGTATTTTACTTATTGGATTATATTTCATAGCTGCTAAAAACAACGGGAGGAGGTAGCCTAATATGAAAACAACAAAAAGAATTATCGGCTTAATCCTATCATTATTAGTTGCATTTACAGGTATGATTTCATTTTCTACAGTGGCTTCCGCTGAAGAGGCCAAATACACCTATACCATTAAGATTGTTCTTGGTGGTACAGGTGAAGAGGGAGCAACCTTCACAGACGCTGTTAGCGACAAGAAGATTAGCGAGGATTGCTTGGAATTTACAGGTCTTAATTACGGAGATTCCTTCAACTTTACTCCTCAGACAGCTGTTCAGATAACTCCAACATCTACAGTTGATGATGAGGGCAATCCTGTAGAATTGGCTAAATATTATGTAAAGGGCTTTCGCAGAAGTGGAGATAAGAATCTTGCTCCTTCAGCAATTCAGGTTACTGGAGATGAGACTTATGTTATAGCCTATGGTGTAGGCGATGTAGTTCCTTATACAGTAAAGTACCAGGATGAGGCAGGGGCTACATTACTTGATACTGCTACTTATTATGGAGCAGAAGGCGAAGAGGTTTACGTGCCTTACAGATATGTGGAAGGATACCTTCCTCAGATGTTAAACATCCATGTAAAGAGCCTGAAAAAGGATCAGGAGCTGGTGTTTACTTATAAGAAGATAAAGGCTGGAACCAATACTGTTTATACAGAGACTACAAATACAGAGTACTCTACAGTAGTTGGTGATCCTCAGTATACATATCAGATTATTCCAGGTCAGGTAGCAGAAAATGCAGGTATCGTAACAAACAGAAATCCTGCAGCCGGTGGCAATGCAGTAGCTGGTGACAATGGGGCAAATAACGAAACTGCTGGTGATGCAGCAGGGGATGAGGAAACACAAATCGGTGACGACACAGTACCTAGGGGTATTGAGGAAATAGAAGAGATTCCTGATGAGGAGGTACCAGAGGCTGTTGATAAGGTGGCTGTATATACTCAATATATGCGTTATCTCATCATAGTAGCTTTTATCGGATTACTGATTGCAACTATTGCTGTAATAGGTACAATGAGAGCAAATTACGATAAGAAAAATCGAAATTAATATTGAAATTAGTGATTTAGGGACGACTTATTGGTCGTCCCTATAAATTTGTGGTAAAATTATTTTATGGTAAAGATTTTAAAGCTATTGGGGAATTTAATAATTTTGCTAATCATAGCTGGATGTCTTCCCCTGGCCATTCCACGGATTATAGGAATTCAGGAGTTTAATGTTGTTTCAGGTTCTATGGAACCGGAAATCTCTATTGGGTCTATAGTCTATGTGAAGCCCGTAGCCTTTAACGATTTGCAGCAGGGGGATGTGATTGCCTTTGATTCAGGGGCTAGTGTGGTGACTCACAGAATAGAGTCTATAGACACAGAAGACATGCTTATTCACACCAAAGGTGATGCTAATGCGGCAGCTGATTTTATGCCGGTAGCCTATACAAATGTAAGAGGCAGGGTGATTGCTCATTTTCCATTATATGGAAAGTTGGCCGCCCTTATTTCTGAAACTACTGGAAAGATTGTTGCATTTATCCTTTTGATTGTGGGGATTCTGCTTTCTAATATTGGGGAGAAAAGGCAATCAGAAAAAACTGATTCTACAAAAGGAGCAGGCAGAATAAATCCAAAGATAATATTAGCCTTAGGTATTGTTATTGTATGCGGTTCTCTTGGAGGCTTTGCATACATATATATGGGATACCAGAAATCTGAAAACCTCTATGATTCATTGGAACAAGCCTATGTGAAAAATGCCCAGGATGTAGTAGTAGCTCAGGATTGGACTGATATGATTGATGTGGATTTAGCATCCCTTTCTGATGTCAATCCAGATGTTATTGGCTGGCTATATGTGGAGGGCACAGATATAAGCTATCCTATTTTGTTTTCTGGGGATGATGAGACTTATTTACGCAGAACCTTGGATAAGGAATATGCCACTGCAGGTAGTATCTTTCTGGAGGGGTACAATCTGGCTGATTTAAGTGATTGCCACAATATCATCTACGGCCATAACATGAGAAATCTTTCAATGTTTGGAAAGTTGAAATTTTATAAGACAGAAGAAGATTTCTTTGAACAGCACAAATATTTTCAGATTATCACTAAAGAAGGCAAAAGAAGATTTGAGATATTCTCTTATTTTGATACTGAGCCAGCTTCATGGGTATACACAGTTCCATATTATGATAATCCGGAATTCCAGAAATATATTGATGATTTAGTTAGATATTCATATAAGAAAACAGGCTTAAGTCCTGCTTCTTCTGATAAGATTATTACCCTTTCAACCTGCTCTTCAGAGGGGATGAGATTTACAGTCCATGGATATGAATGTGATTCTTATTTATATTAAACTTTATAGTAATAAATCCTGGCAAGAAAAGTTAAATATTGGCAAATGATTTTCTTAAGTCGGGGTTAATATAATGATGTTGGTGCCGATAATATTTTCGAATGTGAGTGTATGAGTATAGGAGAGTTATACATGGGAAAGAAAATTTTTAAGGTATTAAAAGGAGTAGCTATTACAGGTGCATCTGTAGGAGGCGCATCAGCTCTTGGCGATGCAAATCTAGCATATGCACAGAACGTTGAAGAGAGTATGGGCATCTCTGAGACAGGTGTAATCGAGGTTACTACAGAGGTAACAAAGGAAGCAGTTACTGAGGCAGTTTCGGAATCAGTTTCAGAGCCAACCACAGAGGTTGTTGCTGATGAAATTGAAAATGTTTCAGTTGAAGAGATAGAGTCAGAAATAACAGCCACAGAAGAAGCGAAGGTTGCAGCAGAAGAAGAGCTGGGAGCACTTGAAGAGGAGCTTGCTGACGCTGAGGAACAGCAGCAGATTAAGACTGGTGAGCTGGAGGCAGCACAGGCTGAAAGAGCAGAGGCTGAGCAGGAGCTTGCTGATGTAAATCAGGCTTATGAAGATGCTGGATATAATCATGAAGGACTTGATGAGCAGCAGAAAGATGTACAGGACAAGATGGATGAAGAAACTGCTGCCAGAGAGGCATTAAAAGAGCAGCACAAGAATCTTAGCATTGGAAATTACTACGAAAAAGAAGGTCGTTCTCTTGCAAAGGAAATGATTCTTTACAAGCTTCTTCTTACAGGAGAAGTTAAGGCAGAGGATGCCGACAAGGTATTCTTTGGCGAGAATTTCAATAAGGATTATGATAACAAGCATTTCTGCGTAAAGTATGTAAAGGAAATAGATGGACAGCCTGTTTATGTAGAACGATATTTTGACTATGTAACCTGCGATGCAGATGGCAATTCTCTCTTTAAGGGAGATGGAGTAAATGAAAATGATTCTGAAATTGTGGCAGGAATCAATGTAGTTGAAAAGACTCCTACATATAAAGTATGGACAGAGGATCCACATAAGGTTTCTACTTATGAGAAAAATGTTGCTGGAAAGATTAAGGACCAGAAGGTTTTTGGTTATACTTTCCATGCAGCTATGAGAGATGAAACAGATGGCTTCTATGCAGAAGAAGGACAGCACAAGAAGGGTGTCGATTGGTATAGCCAAAAGGAATATCAGCAGGATGTAAAGAATCGTGAGGAATATCCTAATGTTGTAGCGGCCATCACTACTAAGATTACTACTATTAACGAAAAGATTAATAACATTACTACATCCTTAGAGCATATTTCTGATCAGATTAATACTATCCAGGAGAGCATTAAGGATGTTAGCTCAAAGATTGATGGATTTGATTCTACAATCAATAATCTTAAGGATAAGGCTAATGTTATTTCTGCTCGTATTGCGGAGGCTCTTGCAAAAGAAGCTGAGGCAAGAGAAGCAGAAGCAAGGGCTAGAGCAGCAAGAGCTCAGGCTGCAGCTTCTCAGTCAGCTACTCAGGCTACAATTTCAGTTGAAAGTGTGGGCGGAATCGATGATGTTGTTACATCACCAGCAGCTGGTGTTCAGACCAGAGTTGATTTCAGCGAACCAACAAGAAACCAGCCTCCTTCACCGGTAGCACCTGCACAGACAAATACAATGGAGAGACTTGAAGATGTATCTGCACCTCTTGCAGTTGTAGATGTAGAGGCTCCAGAGGAAATCGAGACAACAATTATTGCCGAAGCAGATATTGCTAAGAAGGCAGATGTTGAAAAGACAGTTACAAAGTGGAACGGTACAGCCCTTCCAGTACTTGGCGGATTAGCAGCATTCTTTGCAATTTTCAAGAGAAGAAAAGACGAGGAAGAGGAAAAGGTAAAGTAAAATACACAAAAATAAAGGCCAGCTCCCAGGAGCTGGCTATATTTAACCTATTTTTTCTAAAATGGATTCCTTCAATAATAATGTGCTTTGTTCAATTTGGGTTCTAAGTAAATCAAGCTTGGAATCCATTTGTTTTTGTTTGTAGCAATTAGCAAGGGTAGTGTAGGACTCGCTAATATCTGTGCCTATACCTACGGCAAATTCCAATACTGTAATCACATCATCAGTCCTGCCTTCTTCCATAAGTGCCTTGGCATATTTGTTTAAAAGCACGCAGGCCTCATCGAAATCATCGCCGATTTTACTCATGGTTTCAAAATTAGGAACTCCGTAGGTGAGTTTCAGGTCTGTATTCGTGACACCTGTTAGATTTAAAAGCCGATGTGTAGATAATTCTTTTAATCTGTTTTCTATTTCAATTACTTCCTCATCAGTGCTAAAATTTAATGGAAATTTCTCTATTGGAATGGTAATATATCTTAGATTAGATATATCTTTTGCAGGGGTGATATTTGCCTGGCGTTCTTTGGCCCAGAATTCTGCCTCCTGCTGTTCGCGCTTGGCTTTCAGATGATGAAGTCTCAGCGCCAAAAGAACTAAGAATAATAGGAAAAACGGTAATATAGGAAAGCCGCGAAAACCCATAGTGGAATCTCCTTTTCTTAAAGATTTAAATGAGGTATTTAATATGAAACGTAGTAAAAACATCAGATTATAGCCAGCATTGTATTGGTGATTGTAGTGCTTAGTATGCTCATTACCACCATTGCAGCTGCTTTTATAATATAATTTTAATTTTTACGAAAAATTATGTCAATCAAGAGGCGATATGTTATGAAAAGAAAAGCTTTATCATTATTACTTGCATCAACAATGATTTTAGCTACTCCCGTCACTGCATTTGCTGAGGAGCCAGACGTTTCTCAGGAAGAGCTGGCCAATGAGGAAGCTGAGGCAGTTGCCGAAGAAGTTGAAACGGACAACAGAATAATTCCAAACGGAATCAGCATTGGTGGGACAGATGTTTCAGGCAAGACTGTTACTGAGGCCCAGGATGTTGTTGATAGCTATTTTTCAGATTACGAAAAGGCAGTTTTTACCCTGTCAGCTAATGGACAGACCTTTACAGCTACAGGAGCAGATCTTTGCATAGGTGCAAAGAATAAAGACGTTCTTGAAAAGGCAGCTACTTATGGTTCTACAGGAAATGTAGCAGAGCGATTTAAGGCCAGCAAGGATTTAGAGGAAGGACGTGGAAAGGATTTTCCTCTTTCTTTAGGAGCAGATAAAAACGGTGTAGCTTTATATCTTAACAGTGCCTCTTCTCAGGTAAATGATGAGGCCAGCGATGATTATCTTACACGCGAAAATGGCCAGTTTGTATTTCATGAAGGAAAGGCTGGCGTAGTTGTACAGATTCAGGAATCAGCAGCAGAGCTTGTAAATTACATCGAAAATGAGTGGGATGGTGGAGATACTACAGTAGAGCTTGTTACGGAGGTAAAAGAGCCTAGAGGAAGCAAGGAAGAGCTGGCAGAGATTAAGGATTTGCTTGGTTCCTTCAGTACAGATTACAGCTCATCTTCAAAGGCCAGAAAAATAATGTTGCCAATGGTGTAGGCTTTATCAATGGCACTATTCTTTACCCAGGAGACGAATTTTCAGTGCTTGGAGCAATCACTCCTTTTACAGCAGAAAATGGATATATGCTTGCAGGTTCATACGAAAACGGTACTACAGTAGAGACCTACGGCGGAGGTATTTGTCAGGTATCTACTACACTTTATGGTGCCGTTCGTGAAGCGGAGCTTTCAGTTGTTACCAGAAGCTCTCAC
The DNA here is from genome assembly GCA_000209815.1 of Butyrivibrio fibrisolvens 16/4. GTDB lineage: Bacteria > Bacillota > Clostridia > Lachnospirales > Lachnospiraceae > Pseudobutyrivibrio > Pseudobutyrivibrio fibrisolvens_A. Next base: position 2,965,134 of record FP929036.1, on the reverse strand, counting down.
TCAATGATTGTTACCTATGTAAAGCCATCTATGGATGCAGCTATTTCAGAGTCAGGTGGAAAGGATTTTCAGATTAAGAATAATAAAAGCTATCCTATATATATAGAAGGTTATTGTGATGGAAGCAATGCTTATTTCAATATTTACGGCAAGGAAGAGGATGATCCATCCCATTCTGTAGATTACGAAACAGAGATTACTGGTGTTAATGTTCAAAACACTACCTGGGTTGCAGATCCTAATGTGCCACTTGGAAAGATGACTACCACAGTCAGTGGTCATACAGGCTACACAGCTCGCCTTTGGAAGATTGTTTATGAAAATGGTGAAGAGGTTAGCCGCGATGTTTATAATAATAGTAAATACAATCCATCAAACAGAACAGTTACTGTAGGTATTGCTTCTCTTGATGCAAACCTTTCTTATGCAATGCTTCAGGCGGTTGCCACTCAGGATGCAGCTACAATAGCTAATGCTATTGCTACATATGCTCCAGGGGTTGCCAATACCACACCATTTGTTATTACACCAAAGTATCAGGTCACAAATGCAGCGCCTGCCACAGAGGTAGCACCAGCAGAAGGCACTGCACCACCAGCAGAGGCAGCACCTGCCCCAGCGGAAGGAACCGAGACACCAGCAGTACCTGCAAACTAGTATAGATTAGGACTTATTATGGAAATTGGAAAGTTACCAGAGAGCGTACTTAAGCGCTCTGTCATAAAACAATTACATGTTAAAAGACCAGAGGTAGGTAGTGGTCCATCTATTGGAGAGGATTGTGCTACAGTGCAGTTGGCTCCAGACGAGGAGATGGTTTTATCTACAGATCCTATCACCGGCACAGCCTCAGATATCGGTGAGCTTGCCGTTACTATCTCTGTAAATGATTTGGCCAGTGCAGGAGCAGAGCCTATAGGCATTCTTCTTACTGTACTTCTCACACCACGAATGAGAGAGGCCAAGCTTAAATATATAATGGAGCAGGTGGACAACGCCTGCAAACGTTACAATGTTCAGGTTATCGGCGGTCATACAGAGGTTACAGAGGCTGTTAATCAGCCACTTATTTCTGTGACAGCTGTTGGTAAGGTTAAAAAAGGTCAGATGGTTTCCACTGGCGGGGCCAAGCCTGATATGGATATCGTACTTACGAAGTGGATTGGCCTGGAGGGAACATCCATTATTGCAAAGGACCACGAGGAACAGCTTCTTACCAGATTGCCACAGTCACTCGTTGATACAGCAAAGGGATTTGATCAGTATCTTAGTGTTCTTCCAGAAAGCCGTATCGCTGTATACCACGGCGTGGCAGCTATGCATGACGTTACAGAAGGCGGCATCTTCGGAGCTCTTTGGGAGATGGGAGAGGCTTCAGGAGTAGGTCTTGATATTGATTTGAAAGCAATCCCTGTAAAGCAGGAGACTATAGAGGTATGTGAGTTTTTTGGAATCAATCCTTACGAGCTCATTTCATCTGGGGCTATGCTTATAGCAACAAATGATGGAAATGGACTTGTTAGAAAATTAGCAGATGCGGGGGTAGCATCCGCCATTATCGGGAAGTCCAACTCTTCAAATGACAGATGCATCTTGAATGGAGAAGAGGTACGTTTTTTAGAGCCTCCGAAAACTGATGCACTTTATAACGTATAGACTTGCACCGAAAGGGGATTTTATTATGAGAGAGAAGATTTTAACTTATATTGAGCACAACAGCAAAATAGATTTGAGCGATTTGGCTATGATGCTTGGCTGCGACCAGACTACAGTTATGAATGAGCTGGAGGCTATGGAAAACGAGCACGTAATCTGCGGCTATCCTACACTTATCAACTGGGAAAAAGCCAGCGTAGAAAAGGTTTCAGCACTTATCGAGGTTCGCGTTACTCCACAGAGAGGAATGGGATTTGATAAGGTCGCAGAGCGCATCTACAACTATCCAGAGGTTGATGCTGTTTATCTTATTTCAGGAAGCTATGATTTCATGGTTTCTATCGAGGGACATACACTTAGAGAGGTAGCAGATTTTGTTTCTGCAAAGCTTTCTCCACTTGACTCAGTGCTTTCTACACAGACCAACTTTGTATTAAAGAAATACAAGGATCACGGCATTATTATGGCAGAAAAGCATGTTGATGAGAGGGAGAAGGTGAGCTTATGAGAAACCCTCTAAATAAAACGATCACAGAGATAAAGCCTTCGGGCATTAGAAAGTTTTTTGATATTGTGGCAGAGATGCCAGATGCTATTTCACTTGGTGTTGGCGAGCCTGATTTTGATACACCTTGGAAGGTTCGCGACGAGGCTATCTATTCATTGGAGAGAGGCCGCACTTTCTATACTTCTAATTCTGGTTTGAAGGAGCTTCGTGTGGAGATTGCAGATTTCCTCAAGCGCCACTATGATTTGCATTACGATCCACTTACAGAGATGCTTATGACTGTTGGTGGTTCAGAGGGTATCGACGTGGCACTTCGTGCCATGCTTGATCCAGGTGATGAGGTGCTTATTCCTCAGCCTAGCTACGTTTCATACGAGCCTTGTACCATTTTGGCTGGGGGCGTTCCAGTAGCTATCAATCTTAAAGAGGAAAACGAATTCCGTCTTAAGCCAGAGGAATTAGAGGCAGCCATTACTGACAAGACAAAGATTCTTATTATGCCATTCCCTAACAACCCAACAGGCGCTGTTATGGAAAAGGCTGATTTAGAGCCAATTGTTGAGCTTGTAAAAAAATACGATTTATTCGTTCTAACAGACGAAATTTACGGTGAGCTTACTTACACTGGAGAGGGACATGTATCTATTGCATCCTTCCCAGGAATGAAGGAGCGCACTATCTATATCAATGGTTTTTCAAAGAGCCATGCTATGACAGGCTGGAGATTAGGATACGTTTGCGCACCAGCAGAAATAGTAAAGCAGATGACAAAAATCCATCAGTTTGCTATTATGTGTGCACCAACAACTAGTCAGTATGCAGCTGTCACAGCAATACGTGATTGCGATGAGGATGTTGCAAATATGCGAGAGGAATATAATGACCGTCGTCGTTATCTCGTTAATCGCTTCAAGAAAATGGGAATCAAATGCTTCGAGCCTTACGGCGCTTTTTATATTTTCCCATCGATTGCAGAGTTTGGAATGTCTTCAGAGGAATTCTGTACTCGCCTTCTCAAGGAAAAGGAAGTAGCTGTAGTACCAGGCACAGCTTTTGGCGACAGCGGAGAAGGCAATGTGCGTATTTCCTATGCGTACTCATTAGAGGCGTTGAAAAAGGCCATGGACCGTATTGAAGAATTTATAAAGGAATTAAGAAATGCTTAATATTATATTACATGAGCCTGAAATTCCAGCGAACACTGGAAACATCGGGCGAACATGCTGTGCCACAGGCACACGCCTTCACTTAATCGAGCCTTTGGGCTTTGTCCTTACAGACAAGACTGTGAAGCGTGCAGGCATGGATTACTGGGATAAGCTAGAGGTCTTCCGTTATGATGACTGGGATGATTTCAAGGCTAAGAATCCAGATGCAAAGATTTATATGGCCACTACAAAGGCCAAACGTACTCATACAGAGGTTAATTACGAGCCAGACTGCTACATAATGTTCGGCAAGGAAAGCGCAGGAATCCCTGAGGAAATTCTTGTGGACAATGAGGAGAATTGTGTTCGTATTCCTATGGGACATGATATACGTTCACTTAATTTATCAAATTCAGTTGCAATCATTTTGTATGAGGCACTGAGACAGAATGATTTCCTTGGGTTAGAGACCGAGGGTAATTTACATAGACTCAACTGGAAGGAATAGTGGGTACCAATGTCGATTATCAAATCAAAGAATTTAGTACATGAATATATAAGACGTGATGAAGAGGGGAACGTGGAGTCTATCCAGGTTGCCCTCGACCACGTTAATCTTAATGTGGAACCAGGCCAGTTTATCTCTATTTTAGGACATAATGGCTCTGGCAAATCCACTTTCGCCAAGCACATCAATGCACTTCTTACACCATCTGAGGGAACACTTTATGTTGATGGAATGAATACCTCTGATGATGAGTTCACTTTTGCAGTTCGTCAGACTGCAGGAATGGTTTTCCAAAATCCAGACAATCAGATTATTGCATCGGTAGTTGACGAGGATGTGGCTTTTGGACCTGAGAATATAGGTGTTCCAACTGAGGAGATTGTTAAGAGGGTAGATAAATCTCTGAAGATGGTAGGCATGCAGAAATACAAGAGTCATTCACCTAACAAGCTTTCTGGTGGACAGAAGCAGCGCGTGGCAATCGCTGGCGTTATGGCTATGGAGCCAAAGTGCATTATTTTAGACGAGCCTACAGCTATGCTTGATCCTGATGGAAGAAAGGACGTGCTTCAGGCCGTTCATACTCTTAATAAGGAAAAGGGAATCACAGTTATCCTTATTACCCATTACATGGAAGAGGTAGTAGATTCTGATTACGTTTTTGTAATGGAAAAGGGCAAGGTCTTTATGGAAGGCACTCCTCGTGAAATCTTTAAGGACGTGGAGCTTTTAAAGGAGCATAGCCTTGATGTGCCACAGGTTACACTTTTGGCTCACGAGCTTAGAAAATCAGGACTTCCACTCCCTGAGTGTATCCTTACCAGAGAAGAGCTTGTAGAAAATATTCTAAAGCTTGAGAAGACACAGGCTGCTAGCCATACAGTTTCTCGCGCTGCAGGTGATAAGGCTTCAGAAAAGGCCTCTAATAATGAGTTGATTTTAGACCATGTTTCATATAAATACAGCCCGGGCACAGCCTATGAGGTTACAGCACTTGATGATGTCAGCCTTTCTATTAAGGAGGGAGAATTCATAGGCGTTATTGGGCACACAGGTAGTGGTAAATCAACACTCGTTCAGCATTTAAACGGTCTTATTAAGGCTACAGAGGGACATATTTATTATCGCGGACAGGACATCTATGACAAGGACTACGATATAAAGGAGCTTCGCACTCAGGTAGGAATGGTATTCCAGTACCCAGAGCATCAGCTTTTCGAGACTACTGTATTTAAGGATGTTCAGTTTGGTCCTAAGAATCAGGGACTTGATGAGAAGGAGCAGATTAAGAGAGCCTACGAGGCTCTTGGCTTGGTTGGTCTTCCAGAGGAGTTTTATCTTGCATCGCCATTCGAGCTTTCAGGTGGACAGAAGCGTCGTGCTGCCATTGCAGGTGTTATCGCAATGAAGCCAAATGTTATTATTTTGGATGAGCCTACAGCAGGTCTTGACCCTAAGGGCAGGGATGATATCTTAGGAATGATTGCAGAGATGCACAAGAAGCGTGGAGACACTGTTATTCTTGTATCTCATTCAATGGAGGATGTGGCTAATTACGTAGATAGAATCATCGTTATGGATGCTGGAAAGCCTGCATTTGATGGTGCGCCAAAGGAGGTCTTTGCTCATTACAAGGAGCTTGAAAAGATGGGTCTTGCTGCGCCACAGGTCACTTATGTAATGAATGATTTAAAGGCTGCAGGGCTTGATGTAAGAACAGATGCCACTACTGTAGATGAAGCAAAGGAAGAAATTTTATGCTACGTGAAATAACCTTAGGACAATATTATCCAGCAGAATCAATACTTCACTCACTGGATCCAAGAGTGAAGCTATTTGGTACGCTGATTTTTATAATTACTCTTTTTTCAGCTAATAATGTGGTGCTTTTTGCTGCAGTGCTTATCACATTAATTGGAATCATCAGAATGAGTCACGTTCCTTTTCTTTTATGGTAAAGGGCCTTCGTTCTATCGTGATATTACTGATTATTGCCGGATTATTTAATCTGTTTTTAACACCTGGAAGAACTATTATTTCTTTCTGGATTTTCACAGTTTCAGATGTAGGTCTTAAGAATGCAGTGCTTATGACTAGCAGAATGGTCCTTCTTATTATCGGTACATCAGTAATGACACTTACAACTACACCAAATCAGCTCACTGATGGTATGGAAAAATCACTTGGTTTTATGAAGAAATTTAATGTCCCTGTTCATGAAATCTCAATGATGATGTCCATTGCCCTTAGATTTATCCCAATCCTCATTGAGGAGACAGATAAAATCATGAAGGCTCAGATGGCAAGAGGAGCCGATTTCGAGTCAGGCGGTCTTATCAAAAAGGCAAAGAATATGGTTCCACTTTTGGTTCCACTTTTTGTTTCAGCCTTTAGACGAGCTAATGATTTGTCATTTGCTATGGAAGCAAGATGCTATAATGGAGGAGAGGGCAGGACAAAGATGCGCCCACTTCAGTACTCATCTTTAGATCAGCGTGCTTACATTTGTATAGCAATTTATTTAATAGTTTTTTATTCAGCAAAGGTAATTTTATAATATGCGAGTAATGATTGTTGTGGCCTATGACGGGTCAAACTATTCTGGTTGGCAGATTCAGCCAAACGGAGTGACAATTGAACAGAAATTAAACGAGGCTCTTACAGATCTTTTGCAAGAGCCTATCTCAATCATGGGTGCAAGCCGTACTGATGCAGGTGTACATTCCCTTGGCAATGTGGCAGTTTTCGATACTAATTCCAGAATGCCTGCTGATAAAATCAGCTTTGCACTTAATCAGCGCCTACCAGATGATATTGTGGTTCAATATTCCTGCCAGGTGGAGGATGATTTTCATCCTAGATATGCAGCCTGCCGCAAGACCTACGAGTACAAGATTTTAAACCGCAAGATGCCAGATCCTACAAAGCGCAAGGATACATTCCATTATTATTATGATTTGGATGTAGAAAAGATGAATGAGGCAGCTGCTTATTTAATCGGTCAGCACGATTTCACATCCTTCTCATCTGTAAAGGCACAGGTAAAATCCCGTGTCCGCACTATTTACACTGCAAAGGTATATAAGGAAGATGACGTAATTCACATCCGCCTTACAGGAGATGGCTTCCTTTACAATATGGTTCGTATCATTGCAGGTACACTTATCAAAGTAGGTGCAGGTGAAATGGAACCAATGTATATGCTTGAGATATTCCGTGGTCGCAACCGCGAGCTGGCTGGCCCAACAGCCCCAGCACATGGCCTTACTATGATTGGAATTGAATACGAAGAATAGATGTAATGTAAGCTTCCATGTTCGGAAGCTTTTTTACATGTTGGTGGAAATTTCAATGTTGTGCTACATAATTATATAGATATGGTATAATCGTCATATAGGGAGTTATGAATAAAAAATAGGGGGAGAGAAAGGGAGAATTAATGAAAAAAAGAAGGGGGATGATTGGGTTGCTTGCGGCAGCTCTTGTTTTGGCCGGTATGAATCCGACTATGGCAAAGGCTGACAATCCAATCGTACAAACAATCTATTCCACTGATCCAGCACCTATGGTCTATGGGGACACTGTGTATGTGTACACAGGTCACGATGAGGACGGAGCCGATTATTATGACATGAGAGATTGGCACTGTTACTCTACAAAGGACATGGTTAACTGGACAGACCATGGTGTAGTATGCTCGCTCAACACATTTAGCTGGGCAAAATCTGATGCCTGGGCAGGACAGGTGGTAGAGCGAGGCGGCAAATTCTATTACTATGTTCCTGTCATTGCAAAACAGGGCGGCAATTCTATCGGTGTGGCTGTATCTGATAGCCCAACAGGTCCATTCAAGGATGCACTAGGACATCCTCTATGTCAGGGTTACGGTTTTATCGACCCTACTGTTTATGTGGATTCAGACGGACAGGCATATCTCTATTTTGGAAATCCAAATTTATGCTATGTAAAACTTAATCGAAACATGATTTCATATTCAGGTGGAATCAACAAGGTGAACACTACTACTCAAAGCTTTGGACCATATGCAGGACGTTCCAGCGCATACGAGGAGGGACCATGGTTCTACAAGAGAGGCAATCTTTATTACATGCTTTTCTCTGGTAATGGAATTCCAGAACATATTGCATATTCTACAAGCCCAACACCTACAGGCCCTTGGACCTATCGAGGTGTCATCATGCCTACAGAGGGCAGAAGCTTTACAAATCACTGCGGTGTAGTTGATTTTAAGGGGCACTCATATTTCTTCTATCATAATGGAGCACTTCCAGGAGGCAGCGGCTTTGCTCGTTCTGTGGCAGTGGAAGAGTTTAAGTACAATCCTGATGGAAGTTTCCCTACAATTAAGATGTCTACTGCAGGCCCAAATCCTATAGCTACACTTAACCCATATCTTAAGACAGAGGCTGAGACAATTTGTTTCTCAAGCGGAGTCAAGACAGAGGCTTGCGGAGAGGGCACACAGAATGTAGCCTTCATCGAGAATAATGATTGGATCAAGGTTAAGAATGTTGATTTTGGTAGCGGCGCAAAGGCTTTCGCTGCAAGAGTTGCATCACCTTCTGGAGGTGGAACTATTGAGCTTCACTTGGATTCATTAACTGGAAGAACAATCGGCACAATAAAGGTTCCAAACACAGGCAACTGGCAGAAATATGTTACAGAATATTGCGATGTAAATGGAGTGAGCGGACGCCATGATTTGTATTTCGCATTTAAGGGTAATGGTGGATCGCTGATGAACTTTAATTACTGGCAGTTCTTCCCAGTAGAAGATAAGCCAACACCAACCCCAACACCTCAGCCTCAACCAAGCGGTCAGAACGTAAACAATAACAGTACAGCTCATATTGATAATGGCTGGTATTATTTGAAGAATACAAATTCCCAGAGATATTTGGCTGTTGAGGGAGACAAGGCAGAAGCTGGTACAAACGTGTGCATCTTTAGGGGAACAGGTGCGGATGGACAGAAGTGGTATGTTGAAAACACATCTGATGGATATATCACATTGACTTCTGGCCTTGGAAACTTCATGCTCGATGTGGCCAATGCAGAAAATGTGGATGGTGCAAATATCGGTATTTACCATGGATATTCAGGAGATGCTCAAAAATTTGTAGTTAAGAATACAAAAAATTTGGTGTTTATACCATCGGCACAAAGGTTTCCTCAGCTACTAAATATATAGATGTTTATGAACATAAAAAGACTGATGGTACTAATGTATGCCAGTGGCTATACTATGGTAATCCAAATCAGGAGTGGATATTTGAGCCTTGTCAGGCGCCAGGTGCAGCACAACCTACACCACAGCCTACACCACAGCCTACACCAACACCTTCACCTACTGTAAGTGGAAAGGGACTTGAGGCAACTGCTACAGTAAACAGCTGGGGCTCAGGTTACACTGCATCTGTTAAAATCTCTAATTCTACAGGTCATCAGGTAAACGGATGGACTGCAAAGATTAAAAAGAGTCAGGTGAAGATTGATGCCATCTGGAATGTAAATCTTAAGGAATCTGGCGATTACTATGTTATTACACCAGTAGAATGGAACGCATCTATTGGAAATGGTGGAAGTGTAGAGTTTGGCTTTAATGGAGCTGGCTCAGTTTCTAACAATATCACTATTGAAATTGAATAATTTTGGTTTATAATATGACCTCTGGCTGTTATAATACAACCAGAGGTTTTTTATGATTTTTCTACTCCAAAACGTAAATTTTATATTGACGTCATTGGATTCCTATAGTAGAATGTCATAGTTGATGTAGTAAGGAGACTTGTGTCCATTAGCCCGGAGACAGGTTTTACTATAACTTTCCGAGACAGTGCCCGGACATCACTTTCTTGGAGCTTTTTCAGATTTATTTAAGGAGGAATTCTCAATGAATACTTATATGCCAAACCCATCTCAGCTTGAGAGAAAATGGTATGTAGTTGATGCAGAAGGACAGACACTTGGTCGTCTTTGTGCAGAAGTTGCAAAGGTTTTAAGAGGTAAGAATAAGCCAGTCTTCACTCCACACGCTGATTGTGGTGACTATGTTATCGTAGTTAATGCAGAGAAGATTAAGGTTACAGGTAAGAAGCTTGATCAGAAGATCTACTATCATCACTCAGACTATGTTGGTGGTATGAAGGAGACAACTCTTCGTGAGATGCTCAACACACACCCTGACAGAGTTATCGAGCACGCTGTTAAGGGCATGCTTCCAAAGGGACCACTTGGTCGTCAGATGTACACAAAGCTTTTCGTATACGCTGGACCAGATCACAAGCAGCAGGCACAGAAGCCAGAAGTGCTTACATTTTAATAGGAGGTAGATCATGGCTAATACAAAGTATTATGGAACTGGTAGAAGAAAGTCTTCAGTTGCTAGAGTATATCTTGTACCTGGCACAGGTAAGATCACTATAAATAAGAGAGATATCGACGAGTACCTTGGTCTTGAGACATTAAAGGTAGTTGTTCGTCAGCCACTTGTAGCTACAGGTACTGTAGAGAAGTTTGACGTTATCGTTAACGTTAAGGGTGGCGGATACACTGGCCAGGCTGGTGCTATCAGACACGGTATCTCACGTGCACTCCTTGAGGTAGATTCTGAGTTCAGACCTACACTTAAGGCTGCAGGATTCCTTACAAGAGATCCTCGTATGAAGGAGCGTAAGAAGTACGGCTTAAAGGCTGCTCGTCGCGCACCTCAGTTCTCAAAGAGATAATCTTTCGAGATTCAAAAAGAATTTACAAACCTCAGAAACTCAGTGTTTCTGGGGTTTTTCTTTTATCTATAATTGTATTCAGTTGTGGTGAAACGCAGAAAATTTTGTACCGTAAGCAGCGAGTAAACAGCAGGTAGACAGCAAAATTATCAAGTCTTAGATTTTATTTATTGCTTCTACCAGAGACTGAATATCAAGGTGTGTGTACACTTTCTCTGTCAGAGACATTGCTCCGGAGTGTCCTACGATTTTCTTTATCATTGTAGGATCCACATGAGCTTCCGCCAGCATTGATATGCAGGTGTGCCTAGTATCATGAGGATTGTGCTCCATACCAAGGTTTTCTATTAGTGGTGTCCAGTAGCTGTCTTTATAGTTCCTGTAGGTGAATTTTTGTTGTCATCTGTGTGAAGAAGGTATTCACAGTCAGAGGATTCATACCAGGCTTTGTAGAATGGTAGAACCTTATCTGCTATAGGAACCTTTCTGATACCATTTTCAGTCTTACTTAGTATCACATCGAAATACTGTTCTTCAAGATGAACATTTTCTTTTCCAAATCCAGTAGTTCAGATATTCTACAGCCGTTGTAAATCAGCATCAGTACTGTCTGGTAGAACGGATCATCCTTGAGTTCCCATAACCTGTCAATCTCAGCTTTTGAAAAGATATCTCTCTCAACCTTGTTTGGATTTTTATCCTTATACTTGAGGATATCTACAAATTCGGAATAGTCCTTGTTACAGATATCGTTCTTAAGAGCGTAATCGTAAAGCTGATTGAAAAGGACTTTGATCTTACGGAGTGTAGGATAATTTTTTCCGCAGGTATCAATGACATTCTGAAGCTCTGCCAGCCTTATATCTCTAAAAGTTTTGTTGTAAAGGGTGCCACATACGTTATATGAGGCTGTATACCCATGCACATTGGATTTAGAGATGGTAGGATACTTTGCTTCAGACCAGGCATTATATACGTCTGTGAATGTCATTTTGGCTGCTTTTGTATCAAATGGATTCTGATGATAATCTGATAGCATTTGCAATCCTTCCTGCTTGGTTTCAGCATATCCTATGACATTGTACGTCTGCTTTTTGGTACCTTTTTCCGGATCAATGGTCCATCCGGTGGTTACTCTTACCATATAGGGCTTTCTGCGTTTCCCGGACATTTTCATAACACTTCCATATCCGTTTGGTAATTTCAAGTATTATCGACCTCCTTTGATGCTCAGGTAATTTATGAAAAAGGGGATAGTCCCTTAATCACCTTTCTTATCGGGCAATGCTACATTTGCGTAGTATGCAAGTTCTGTTTCAAACCAGTGATTAAATCTATCTTCATTTGATAGGCCTTGTTCAAGGCTTTCTCGTTCATCTGCGTATCTTTCCAGAAAAAGGCAGAGATCTGCGTTGTTTTCTGCTATCTCATCGTTTCCCATGAATTTAAGGCTACAGCTCCACTCTTCAGTTTTTGGTGGGCGATTTACGTCTATATTGAAGTGAAGACCTGCTTTTTATTTAATTCGTTTAGAACATAGAGGACATCTGAGAGAGTATCTAAAGTGATGTTCTTCTTCTGATATCCAATTAGTTCTGCTGGGGAGATATTAAGAATATTTGCGATCTCATTCAGTATACCTATTGAAGGTTCTATTTCACCGCTTTCATATTTCTGTACGGTACGCATAGTTTTGCCTAGCCTGTTAGCCAGTTCAGTCTGACTGAGGTGCTGAGCTTTGCGGGCCTGCTTAATTCTATTTCCAATATCAGATCTATTATTCATCATACTGACCTCCTTGTGTGAATTGTAACATGTAGTAATACGAATTGCAAGAACGTAATACGAATTATAAATACATATTTTGTGTTGACAAATGAATTACTAAGACGTATTATCAAAATACGAACTGATAATTCGTATTTTGAAAGAAGGGAGGTGAAAAGTATGGAAGACAAAAAGTTATATGTAGAACTACCAAGATTTACCGGTAGAAATGTTCCTATAACTGAGGTTGCCGAGGCAATGCACAAGGATGCACAGTTCGTAAGAATTGGAATCCAGCAGGGGATATTCAAATTTGGATATGCCATGAAGAAAGAGAATTCCAGTGAATACAACTACTATTGTCCAGACAGAAAGGTATGGGAAGAGATTGGATACTTTAGTCCAGAAGCAGTCTAAAATGAAAAAACTCTCTTGCTGGTAACAAGAGAGTGAATGAAAAGCCGGAGCTTTTGTAAATTCGATTAAATAAAGTATAGCAAGGGTTCCGGCCAAGTTCAACAAAAAGTAAGATTGGAGGAATCAAAATGGAAACAAGCAAACCAGAATTAAAGCTTATCCAGATGTCAGATGTAGAAGCTGAAGAAGTTTCCTGGCTATGGTATCCGTTTATACCATATGGAAAGCTTACCATCATTCAGGGAGATCCCGGAGATGGAAAAACAACTTTTGTACTAAATGCAGCAGCGAAGTTATCAAAAGGAATTTCGTTAGATACAGGTCTGCAGAGTGAGGAACCAATAAACATCATATATCAGACAGCAGAAGACGGACTGGCTGATACAGTAAAGCCAAGACTTGAAGGTGCCGGGGCTGACTGCTCCAAAATCCATGTGATAGATGAGAGTGATAAATCGCTATCAATGGTAGATGAGAGAGTTGAACAGGCAATCATAAGGACTGGAGCAAAACTCTTGATTCTGGATCCACTACAGGCATATCTCGGAGGCGGAATGGATATGAATAGAGCTAACGAAGCAAGAGATATGACTAAGAAGCTGGGAGCTCTGGCGGAGAAGTACAAATGTGCAATCATCCTAATCGGACACATGAACAAGGCTTCCGGAAACAAGGCAGCCTATAGAGGGATGGGATCAATTGACTTCTACGCAGTAGCAAGAAGTGTCCTGCTGGTAGGAAGGATAGAAGGAGAACCGGAACTAAGGGCAATAGTCCAAATAAAGAACAACTTAGCAGCATTTGGACATTCAAAGGCCTTCAGATTATCAGAAAAGGGATTCGAGTGGATTGGAGATTATGAAATAACCGCAGACGAAGTTCTCGGAGGAATTGCACCGAAAGCGAATAAGCAGGAAAAGGCGATAGCTCTTCTGAGAGAATTGGCTGAAGACCATAATATGATCCCAAGTAACGAGGCAGTAGAACTGGCTAAAGAAGAGGATATATCAAAAAGAACTCTGGAGATAGCCAAAAATGAACTTGGGATAAAAGCCAGGAGAATCAACAATACCTGGTACTGGATATTGAAAGAGAACGAATGATAATCAAGACCGCAACAATGTAAGGTATCTGAAGTTACACTCTTAAGATTGCAAGGTTGTAAAAAGATAAAGACACTGCATTGTTGCGGACTAGAAGAAAGGGACGAATGAAAAACGTACAGATATCACAGGAATTATTTATAAGGCTGGTACGATTACTGGTCTTTGAGTTTGATGAAGATACTGATCTGATCAAAAAAGAACTTGAAGACAAGATGGAAAAACTAGTGAGGCATGAAATCTATTCAAAGTTCAAGACAGCACCCACAGAAGAGGAGAAGGAAAAAGCTCGTCAGGACTACCTCGATATGGTGGGAATGCACAGGGATTTTAGATGGTGATTTCCCTTGATGGATTGAACGGGAGCGTGACACGCTCCGGTAATAATCAGCCAAGGAATGAATGGTTTGGCAGGCGAGCGGAGCGAGCTTCCCCATAACGTGGCGTTATGGGTAACCCCCTATGGATAATGACATTACACATCATTATCCGGGGGGCTCTCCGAGGGGCCTGCCGGCGGCAAAAAAATACGAAAGGATTTAGTTTATGATAACAGTAACATTTCACATTTCATGTAAAAAGCATTCGCTCACTAAAACACGAGATGTGGTTTCGGTGAGTAAACACAATCTTCGACTATTTCAAAGTGAAGAGTATAACGAAGAAATGATCGAAGTGGAAGTCGGGAGTGAAGTAAATATTCTCGATGATGTAAAGGCGATTTATGAAAAGGAATTCTCTGAGGCACTGGCGGAATACAACAAAGGTAAAAGAAGTGACAGACAGATCCATGATTATCTGGAGTATGTATCCGAAAGTAAAAAGAATGATGTGGCTACGGAGGTAATTCTCCAAGTAGGGGATAAGGAATTCTGGGCAGATAAGACGAGAGAACAGTGGAATGCAATGAAGCCACTATTGAGGGAACAGCTTGAATATGTAAACGAGATAGTTCCGGAATTCAAAATCGCATCGGCGGTAACACACTTGGATGAGGATTCCCCTCATATGCACGTAGTAGGAGTTCCGGTAGCAACAGGATACAAACGAGGACTAAGCAAACAGGTGGCAAAAACAAAAGTGTTTGATCAGGAGAGACTAGAAAAAATACAAGATCTAATGCACGATTTTGTAGAGCATCAGATGATAGACCACCCGGAGATCTTTGGAGATGAAACCTTAAAGCCAAAGGAAAAAGGAAGGAATAGCGACTTCTCAAAAGAATTCTACTTAAGGCTAAAGCAGCAAGAATATGAAAAGCTGGAAGATAAGTGCCAGGAGAAGGAGACACAGATTGAAGCTCTGGACGGAACGGCTAAAGAAATGAAGGAGGACATTGAAAGCACAGTTAACCAATATGTGGACTCAGTGGTAAATACAGAAATGAAAAAGGAATTCATGAGATACGCAACACTCGAAAATCCTAAGACCACACTGGGAAAACTAGTCTCGAAAGCCTTCAGAACATTCAAGGAATGGTGGGATAAGACCAAGAAGCCTGAGGTAGCTGAAAAGGCTAAAATAAGCATTTTGCAAAAGCTAAGAGAAAGCCAGACGATAGTTGATCAGAGGAAGGAGCAGCAAAGTCCAAATCTTAATAGGAATAATCTAAGACCTGAGAGATGAATAACTGATAGTGCAATAGGCAGGGGCGTGAAAACGCCCTTGTTTTATGCACATAATATTGAACAGGATGGGTATTGGATACGCTGGTTTTATGAATGACAACAGAGAGTGCAAAATCTCATGTCCGGTTCTTCTGGTTTCTGATCAGGAGAAATGCGGATGTAAGCTTCTTGAAAAGTTTGATATTACACAGCCGACTCTCTCTCATCACATGAAGATACTTGTGGATTCGGGCTTGGTTAAAGACAGGAAAGAAGGTAAGTGGCACTACTATTCAATAAACACGGACATCATGAAGGAATTCTGTGGTTTTATAAAAACTCTCTGTAATGAAACCACCGGCAAGTGCTGTAAGGGAGAACCGTAATGTGGAACTTTATTCAGACTCAGGTCTTTACCATATCCCCATTACATGCTGCATCAAAAGGCAGACAACTGTTATTCCGATCCAGCAACAGCCGCCAAGCAAAATCGGCTTCCCACCTGATTTAATTAGTTTGATTATGTTACTGTTCAAGCCAATAGCAGCCATGGCCATTATTATAAAGAACTTGCTAAGTTCCTTAAGTGGCTTAAAAACATAAGAAGGGACACCTGCTCTCAAGCAAATAGTTGTGATAATTGAAGCAATCACAAAGAAGACTATGAACATCGGAAATGCTCTTCTAAAGCTAAAGCCATTTGTCGAACTTCCATCCTTTTTTGCTTCCCTTGCCCTCAGATACGCAAGTACCAGTGTAATAGGTATGATAGCCAGTGTTCTTGTAAGCTTGACCGTAACTGCCTTATCAAGAGTCTGATTCCCCAGGTTCCACATGCTGTCCCAGGTTGATGCAGCTGCAGTGACGGAAGAAGTATCATTAACTGCAGTTCCCGCAAAAATACCGAAAGCCTCTCCTGTTGTGATATCAAAACCTATAAGCTTTCCCAGCGAAGGAAAAAGAAGTGCTGCCAGCACGTTAAAGAAAAATATCACAGAAATTGCCTGTGCCACTTCATCATCATCCGCATCAATGACAGGAGCCGTAGCTGCTATTGCTGAGCCGCCGCATATTGATGAGCCAACTCCGATAAGAGTAGCTGTGTTTCCTTTGATATTCATAACCTTATGAAGAATCCATGATAGGATAAGCGATGTTGAAATCGTGCAGATAATTATAGGAAGTGACTGTTTTCCGGTCTGAAGAACGACCGAAAGATTCATACCAAATCCAAGGAGGACAACAGCCGCCTGCAGAATTATCTTTGATGTAAACTTTATTCCATCAGCCGTCTTCCCCTTGTCATTCCAGAACAGGGCTATTATCATGCCCAGAATGATTGCAATCACCGCTCCGCCAACGACAGGGAAGCGCTTTCCCAGGAGCCATGAAGGAACTGCAATAGTGAAGCATACTATTACTCCCATGTAATTCTTTTTCAAAAAAATCCATCTCAAGACCTCTCTCTCTTTTTAATCTGTTCTTTCGTAGGTCTTATTATATTCTGTCTTTTGAAAAAGATAAAATTATATATTATTATATATCCATAAACATTTCTTATCGTTAGGGAGGACTGATTATGCTGGATTTCAGAATAGATACTTTCCTCTGCGTTTGCAGACACCTCAATTTCACCAAGGCGGCTAAGGAGCTGAATATTACTCAGCCCGCTGTTTCTCAACACATACATCATCTTGAAAATGAATACGGGACAAAGCTGTTTACTCAGGATGGAAAAAAACTTTTTCTAACTGACAACGGAAAACTCCTGTATAAAAAAATGAATCAGATAAAAAATGATGATGAAAGTCTCAAAGAAATACTTTCACAGAATAACCATGGCTTAAAAGACATCTCTTTTGGTGTCACCATGACCATAGGAGAATACATAATTGCTGATCCGATCAGTGATTATATAAAAATCACCCGGATACTAATCTTAAGATTACATTTGGCAACACATCGGAGCTTCTTAAAAAACTCTCCGAGGGGGTTATAGATTTTGCACTTGTAGAAGGATATTTTCCTGAAAATGATTATGAAACGCTGCTTTTTAGCAAAGAAGAGTTCGTTTCTGTCTGTTCGGCAAAGCACTCTTTCACTCAGAAACCGCGCGTGATAAAAGATCTCTTTCCCGAGCGAATTCTTATAAGAGAACCCGGTTCAGGAACGCGCAATATATTAGAAAGAGCTCTTGCCTTGAACAATTACTCTACAAGTGATTTTAGGAATTTTATCCAGGTGGAGAACATGCATGCCATAATAAGCCTTATTGAAAAAGACTGTGGCATCACCTTTTTATATAAAGCAGCGGTTGCATCCGGACTGCAGTCCGGATATCTGAAAACAATCCCCCTTGACGACTTTAGGGTAAAACATGATTTTACCTTCATCTGGCCAAAAGATACTGTTTTCAGTGAAGAGATCCGTGCAATATGTGAGGAAATCCTACCGGTGGCATAAACATTTTAGTAAAATGAATAACGATAAGCATACCTATTCTTAAAAAAGCATTTAATGAGGAAGAGATGACCGCACTTGCATCATGGGACATATCAGATCTATGGGCGAACTGGCAGGGCGCATGTATCAATAGTGGAAGCATCTGGTTTAGGGATGTGGATACTGAAAAGAAAGAGTTTAAGATCGTTTCATTGTTTGATCTTAGAGAGGCTGGAGGAGAAATAACGGATTAATTAGAGCTGTGGGTACATTGTGAACCTTTGGTTTAAGTCCCGTGTGCTCCGCTAAGAAAGATATATCGGAAGATAATCTTACAACAGATAAAGATTTAATGAGTAGAAAGTAAAATCAGAGTATTATTTTTGATCGCAGTTATTAAAGTTGCCACCGGCAGCATACAGTAGCCCTGAGCTTTCTACCGTACGCAGCAGGTAAACAGCAACTCGCCCTGTAAATGCCACAAACATAGCACTTAAGGCAGTGAAAAAATTCTCAAAGAGATAATCGTTTCTCTATTCGAGATTACAAAGCATTATACAAGAGAGTCATCCGATTGGAC
>FP929036.1:2842767-2944646 GCA_000209815.1 Butyrivibrio fibrisolvens 16/4 | reverse complement strand
GTTCTTAAAATGAGATTAATCAAATGTTTTATTTCATAAAAATCCTTAGAATTTGTACATTATTTAAACATTATATGTATTTTTTGTGTAACCTCTTAATCAATTAAAACGTATAGGTATATAATTTTTTAAAAGCATTATTAGGCATTAATTTAAATGGGGGTGCGCAATGGGAAGAGAAGAAAGGCAAGAGAAAATAAAACAGAGGCTTGATGAAAATCTTACAGCTGAGCAAAAGGAAAATCTTAAAGCTGTTGGAAAGGTTGTTGAAAATAATAAAGGCAACTTTTTCCAATCAATTTCTTTTCAAAACATAATTGTAAATGTTGTTATACTTGCTGCATTTATAATATATGCAGTGATTTCCAACTCAGCTATGCAAAGCGTAAAGTCACTGGCTTTAGTAGCAAGTGAAAACGAACTTATTTGCGCACAGGAATCGGCTGCATTACGTCAAGATGTAGTTCATATTTCAGCTGAAATTAATCGTACATTAGGACAACTTGAGGCAGGCAAGGAAATGCCAGCTGAAGAATTTGCGGATATGGAAGGTTATATGAATGATATTGGCTCTCATCTTGATTATTTGGATGCTAGTATACTGGTTGGAAACCTACCAGATGGGCAGGAGAGAGTTGATAATCTCAGAGCTAGCGCAGAGGCATTAGTTGCTGCAGCTGGTGCTATGGAAAACTTTATCATATCAGGTGATTTTACGGGAGCAATTGGCTGTGTATCTGGTGATTACGGAACAAGCCTTGTTGCAACAAATGATGCTTTAGATGCTATTGATGAGGGAATTAATTCTCTAAACGTGGGCTTTAGCGCTTATTTGGATGGTTACATTGCCCATGTTTCTGTAAAGGGATATATAGTAATGGCAATGGTTGTTGTCTTGATTATACTTAGCTTTGTACTTTCATTTGTTAGAATTAATAAGACTATACTTGGTATTTCATATGAATTACAAGCTATCATTAATAATATCAATAAGGGCAAGGGTGATTTAACTGCCCGAATAAACACAAAAACAAAAACAGAGCTTGCACTTATATCTGATTGTATCAATCAGTTCTTAGGAACATTGCAGGGTGTAATCAGAGATGTTAAGGATGGAGCAACAGTTCTTACATCATCTGCAGATAGTGTTATTGTAAAGATTCAAAGTGCTAATGATAATGTAACAAATACATCTGCAGCCATGGAAGAGCTTGCAGCATCTATGGAAAATGTAGCGACAACCACAGGGGGATTTATATGATAGGCTGTCATTAGTAAAAGAGGCTACAGATGCTATTGATGAAGAAGCGAGAGCGGGATCGGAAAAAGCTAATGAAATTAAGGCAGAGGCAGACAGCATTAAACGTGAGGCAAATGCTAAGAAGGAAAACACTGGCACTAAGATGGAAGAGCTTTCGAAGGTTCTTGAGGAGTCTGTTAAGGAGTCTGAGCAGGTTAATCAAATCGGTGATCTTACAAATGAGATTTTGGATATTGCAAGCCAAACCAATTTGCTTGCTTTAAATGCATCTATTGAAGCTGCTAGAGCTGGTGAAGCAGGTAAAGGTTTTGCTGTAGTTGCGGATGAAATAAGCACGTTGGCTGCTAATTCCCGAGATACAGCAGGCAATATTCAGGAAATATCTGCAAAGGTTACTACTGCTGTTAAGACTCTTTCTGACAACGCAGTACAGGTTATTGATTTTATTAATCAGAATGTACTTGCGGATTATGATGCGTTTGTAGATACAGGAGTGAAGTACGAAAATACAGCCACTATGATAGATGAAATGCTGGCTACATTCACAGAAAAGGCCAATAATCTTAACGGTGTTATGGCTGAGATGTCAGATAGAATTGAAAGCATATCTAACTCAGTTAATGAAAGCTCAAATGCTATTGGAATGTCAGCTCAGGCTGCTACAGAGATTGTTGGAGAAATTCAGGGAATCAATGAAGCTATGGATCAGAATAATGATGTTACCAAGCAATTAAATGCAAGTACCCAGAAGTTTGAAATAGTATAATTAAAGCCAAGGACCTCAGTATATTCGCTGAGGTCCTTATTTATTTGCAATGAACGTTTTTGATTATTTGTGATTGAAAATGTACAATATAGTTACAAATAAGATTGGAGATGACAAAAATATGTAAGGAATAACGATTGAAACAAACTCACCGAGATTGTATTATATCTTCTGTTGTTTGAAAAACAGTTTCGAAAGGTTATATTATGTTTAATATTTTAATGCTTGTAGTATTCTCACTTGTAACTATGTTTTATGCGTTTTATATTGTTAGCCATATTCGTTCAGCAGTAGCTTCTGCAAATATTTCAGATAAAAAAGCGTTAGGAAAATCGTTTTTCGCAATTGGAATCAGCATTGTAACACTTGCAATTCTTTGGTTCCAGGCAGCATTCGTTTACTTCTATCATTAATTATATACTATTCCCCGTGCCAAGGCTTATATATAGGCCTTGGCTTTTTTTGTGTTTAATAATAGAGATACATTGATTCTATGGGATTTTCAGTGGGTTTGTAGAGGGGATAAAACTAAATGAGAGTAAACACGATAAATGGCAATAAATTGTTTGCTGTAAATACATATTTGTGAAAAACAATATTTTTTCCCTTGGCGATAGAGAGGCACGCACTCGCAACGCGCTTCTTAGCACAGTTGAAGATAAGACCGGAAAAGTTTATAATCAATACAAGAATAAGGGCATAGAAACTACAAGAAAAAGACCAAAGAGAGCGGCCATGACAAATACAGAACAGACCACACAAAATATGACCTCAGGAAACAGTATGAAACAGATCATACTGTTCTTTTTGCCCTTATTATGGGGAAATCTTTTCCAACAACTATATAGTCTTGTGGATAGCATTATAGTTGGCAAGGGAATCTCGGATCAGGCGCTGGCTGCTGTTGGGGCAACCGGGACACTTAACTTCCTTATACTTGGATTTGTTGTGGGGATGACCAGAGGATTTGGCATAACCTTTGCCCAGAACTTTGGAAAAAACGATATGGCTATGCTGAATGCATACATCAGAGCAGCCAAGAAGCTCAGTATCACGTTTGGAATAGCCTTTACTGTTGTATGCGTTTCTTTGCTCAATAAGATGCTGACGTTCTTGAACACTCCTGAAGATATCTTTGACGATTCGTATAGATATTTTGCTGTGATCTTATTGGGAATTGTAGTGACGGTTATGAATAACCTTGAGATTACAATTCTCCAGTCAATGGGAGATTCCAGAACGCCCCTCACTGCTATGATTTGTTCATCACTCGTGAACATCATGCTTGATATTATTTTCATAATGGCCTTTGGCACAGGAGTTGTCGGAGCAGCAGTGGCAACAGTGGTCTCTCAGTTTGTATCATACCTTTTGTGCCTTAAAAAGCTTAGAACCATCGATTTTATGAGTCTGGGAAAAGACACGTCAGAAATAGCAGATGAAAAGAATATATTGGTTGAACTGATGAAAATAGGACTTCCTGTGGCACTTATGAATTCGGTCACAGCTGCAGGAGCCATGGTATTGCAGTACTTCGTAAATCTTATGGGAAGCGCATATGTGGCAGCCTATTCAGCCTGCATGAAATTTGCATCACTCTTTGAGCAGTTCGGAATGTCCGTAGGTCTTTCCATGATGACCTTTGTGGGGCAAAATAAGGGCGCTGGCAAATATGACAGGATACGCACAGGAGTAAGACAGGGCCTGATTCTCTCTACACTTGTGAATGTGCCTATATCGCTCCTTATGATATTTGTGCCCGGAAGCCTGGCAAGGATGCTGCTGACTGACAACATGATAATCGGTTATTGTACCGATTTCATGCCGATCATGGGAATAAGCTTTTTTGCCCTGGGCTGGCTTTTTGTATACAGATACTCTGTTCAGGGGTTGGGCAATACCTTTATACCAATGCTCTCAGGCGGGCTCGAAGTCATTATGAGGCTGATCTTTGGCTTTTTGGTAGGAAGGAACGGATTTAAGGGAATTGCCATTTCTGAAGTATCTGCATGGATAGGCGCTTTTCTGATGCTCATGGTGACATACTATTGTTTAATTGGCAAAAGAACTAAAGCAATAGCATAAAGTAGCAATAAAAAGACTCCCTGGATTTTTTATCCAAGGACTCCTTTTTCAGCATTGGCAAGAATGGGAACTTCTGTAGTATCTTTGCAATTTACAAAGATGGTAGTCTTGTGAGATTGTCCCACAAAGTTCCTAAATGGTTTGACAATAAAGAATAACAAAGTTGCCAGCAGCATACAGTAGCCCTGAGCTTTCTACCGTACGCAGCAGGTAAACAGCAACTTGAAGGAGAAATGCCTAAAATACGGAACTTTCACTTCATTAATAGTTCTCAAAGAGATAATTGGAACAAATATATCCCTCTGCTTATGCAGAGGGATTTTTTGTTCCAATGACCTCGGTTCCCGAGGTCACCTCAAAGCATAGCTTTGAGGCTACTCACTAAAAAAGCCCCACTGGGGCTTTTTTTACGTTCGTACAGTTCTCAAAGAGATAATCACTGCTTCGGCAGATTTCAAAACATTCAAGGAATGGTGGGACAAGACTAATGCACATAATATTGAACAGAATGGTAGATATGGGTATAATTATAAACAATTGCTACAAAGTAAAATTTAAGTATTTCTGAATAGATTAACTTCAGTAAAAATAACCATGGGAGTTGGAGAAGCTTTAATGGCTAAAGAATATTTATATCATGGAAGCCCCAAAAAGTTAGACAAGCTTGTTCCGAATCAAGCTTATGATACAGGATTTCAAGAAGGATGTCAGTATGCTGTTTATGCGACAAGTAATAGGAATATGGCTATATGCTTTTCTCTTGGTTGTGTAGAGGAAAATGATAACGCAGAAAGAATAATGCTCCCAGAATATGGCGATAAGATGGTGTTTAAACACTGCCATCCAAACTATGGGGGAACGGGCTACCTCTATATGTTGGACAAGGCAAAATTCACACATGCTATGGGAACTCAGTGGGTATGTTATGAAGAAATTGTACCGGAGAAGATTATTGAAATCTCAGTAGATGACTATTTGAATTTGTGTGTAATTGAGTGATTAAAAATATCTTCCAGTATTATGCATAGTTGTAAATTGGGGATTGAATGGGGGATGATTATGAAAATACTTGTTGTTGGTGGAACGAGATATTTTGGGATACCTATGGTTAATACCTTGCTCAAAAAAGGGCATGAAATCACAATCGCAACAAGAGGCAATTCAAAGCCGATATTTGATGACCCTGTAGAATATGTTGTCATGGATAGGATGGATTCTGCAAGTGTTAAAGAGACTTTGGGCGGAAAGTATTTTGACTTGATAATTGATAAGATTGCCTACAGTTCCAATGATGTTAAGGCACTTTTGGAAAACGTAAGCTGGGATAGACATATACAGATTTCTACATGTTCTGTTTATTCTAAAAAACACGCTGATATTACGGAAGATGAATTTAAACCTGAAGAATATGAGCTTCACTGGATAGACAGAATCAAGAACTACGAAGAAACTAAGAGGCATGTGCAATGAGTAAAGTAAGCAAACTGTTTCTGATGTACACATTTATAATAATGGCAATATGTTGGGGAACCTGTATGGCTTTCAGCTTTAGCGGTCTTTTGTTAAACAAGGACTTTCCTTTATATGTGCCATACCTGATTGGAGGCTGGTCGCCGACCATTGCGTCATACATTGTCTTGAAGAAAAATGACAGGGTGAAGAGTTTTAAAGAATGGCTTAAAAATGTGTTCGATTTTAAGCATGGTTTGGCGTCATATATACTAGTGATAGTTTTGTTCGTCTTGTATGTATTACCGCAATGCATAGTAGCTGGTTATGAGAAGGGTGCTCCATCATATGCGCTGATAGTTTTGCTTCCGGTGCGGTTTACAAGATTCATGATGGTATTATAGGTAAAGCAGTGATGGCGGGTATTATGATTGTAATTACGCTGCTTATTGTATATCTGAATGATAAGAAGATTATTAGATAGTCGAGAAAATTGGAAGTTAATCGCACAAATCGGAATTTGTAGGAGTGATAGAATTATGAATCCATGGGAAGAAATCAGTTTATCTGATTATGAAAATCATATGAGTCTTTCTTCCGTAAATCAACTTCAGGCTATGAACAAAATGATGAAGTTTCAGTTTGAAGCATATCCGGTAACATCGGCTATTGTATTTGGAGTTGCCGGTGGAAATGGCCTTGAACATGTAAATTTGAAAAAGTACAGCAAAATATACGGGATTGATATTAACAATGCATATTTGGATAACGTAAAAAAACGATATTCATTCATGGAGGACATTCTTGAATGTAAAAGGATTGACTTGACTTGTGAACCGGATATGTTGCCGGAGGCAGAACTGGTGATAGCAAATTTAGTAATAGAATATGTAGGACTTGAGCCGTTCAAAAAGGGAATTCTTAAAACTGGAGCCAGATATGTATCCTGCATTATTCAAATAAATACGGATGAAGAATCTTGGGTTTCTGATTCCCCATATCTTCATTCTTTTGACGGTCTTGATGCTGTACATCATCAGATGGAGGAACAATCTTTGGTAATGACTATGAATGAAATCGGATTTGATCTGCTAAAAAAGGATGCGATGCCATTGCCAAATGGGAAGAAGCTTGTGATGCTTGATTTTGAACGTTAAATTCCAATTTGTAGAGGTTTTTAGAGGGATTATATTTAATAATAAATATTTTAAGCAGATCGAAAGTTAAAGGGAAAATGATTTTTAAAGTAGCGATTTTACAGTTTCGTGCAGAGAATACGAATATAAAGAAAAATATTGATACTATAATCTATTATATGCATGAAGCATCAAAAAATGGAGCAGATATTTTGCTTCTTCCGGAATGTTTTATAACAGGTTATGATCTTCCAATAACATTTGAAAAAAGCATATCATGTGAAGATGATGTTATAGCTAAAGTATGCAACACAGCCAAAATGCTTAGCATAGGTGTTGTGCTGACATCATTTACAAAAGGCAAAGAAAAACCTCAAAATACAGCATTTGTAATTAATAAGTCTGGAAAAATAATAATGAATTATTCAAAAGTTCATACTTGTGATTTTGCAGATGAAAAAGATGTTGAGGCAGGAACCGAGTTTAAGGTCTGTGATTTTGAAGGAATAAAAATTGGCATAATGATTTGCTATGATAGGGAATACCCTGAGAGTGCGAGAATGCTTATGTTAAAAGGTGCAGAGATAATTCTTGTACCTAATGACTGTGGCTCGATGAAACCTCGTATTCAAGCATTGTCAACCAGAGCATATGAAAACATGGTTGGAATAGCAATGGCAAATGCAAATGGACACAATGCCGGCTGTTCGTGTGCATATAGTCCTATTTGCTGGGATAAAAATGGTATCTGCACTGATAATACAATTGTGCTCGCTGATGATATGACAGAAGGATTGTATTATGCTGATTTTGATATGGATGCAATACGAGAATATAGAAGCACAGAAATGATGGGTAATACATTCAGAAAAGTAGGAGCATATAAGGGATTATTAGATGCTACAATTTCAGCACCATTTATAAGGGATGGACAAGAATAATTCATAGACAGGTAATAGTTTATTATTTCAAAGGTAGGAAAAGTAAGAATTATTATGAAAAGAGAGTTAGGAATAGCACGATGTGGATTGGCATGTTGCTTGTGCAGCGAAAATGTTCATTGTAGTGGATGCAATTCAGGCGATTGCCCTGATAAAGATTGGTGTGATAACAGAAAATGTTCATTAGAAAAAGGAATAGAGCACTGTTTCGAGTGTGAAGATGACTGTAAAAAAGGATTGCTGGCAAAGATTAAACCTTATGGATTTACATTATTTATAAAAAGATATGGTGAAAGCGAATTATTAGATTGCTTAGAACGAAATGAAAAATCAGGAATCATTTATCATAGAGAAGGTATAAATGGAGACTATGATGATTTTAATGATGTAGAAAAGTTAATAAAGTTCATTAAGACAGGAAAAATAAAATCTAAGTATTTGTTGCATAGACAAATCGGCAATTTATAGGAGAGACATCATGAGAGTGGCAATATTAGGATTGGGCGTTATAGGAACGACTTATGCGTATGCCTTTCAAAAGGCAGGGCACGAAACATTTCATATTTTGAGGGATGGAAAGAGGGATATACCATTTGAAATATCTGTTCATTTATTCGATGGACGATATGATAGTAAAGGTGAGGAAAAAGACGGTACTTATAACGTATTACTGGCACATGAAAATGAAGAGTTTGATTTCATATTTATAAGTGTAGCAAGTGGCAATCTTAACAATGCTTTAGCTACGATTCACAAAAGAAATATTAAAGGTACAATAGTACTATTTTGTAATTTTTGGAGCGAAAGAAAAGAAATTGAGCAAATTGTAGGGAACTTGCCTTATATTATAGCTTTTCCAACCGCAGGCGGACATATGAATGATGGTTGGAACCTTAATTGTGTACTCTTTGATCATATTATGCTGGAATCTGAAGAGAAAGCTCAAATAGATAATTACTCAGATTTAATAGCCCTTCTGACATCTGCAGATATTAAGCAAGAGATACCTTTTGATATGCTTGAGTGGATTTGGATTCATATGGCAATTAATGCTGGCGTCACATCAACTGCAGGTAGAAATGGCAAGATAGATAATCCAAATAAATTAGCTAAAGAATTAATGAGTGATGCTAAAGCATTAAAACTGGCGGTGAAATCTATACGCGAAACATTGAAAGTTGTTGAAGGCAGAGGGGTTAATTTAGGATTATATAAAAATGAACTTCTTCCATATAAGATTCCAGCATGGTTAGCAGGGATTCTAATGAAAAAACTATTTTCATATAACGAGCTTACATACAGAATTATGACATTACACAGTGATGTTAATGATATTTTATATGGCTGTAAATGTGTGTATGATGAAGGGAAAAAGCAGGGATTGGAATTACCTTTGTTTTACAAAAATTTAGAAAGAATTTTAGAGTAGAAAGAGACAAATCGGAATTTATAGGGGGGAGCAATGAACGCACTTGTTATCAATTGTAGTCCTGTTCGGACAGGCGCAACTGCAGAAATAGTTCGGCTAGTATCGGACCAGTTATCTGTAAAGTACAGTGTAAAAAGTATTTGTATCGATGACTATGCGTTTGCTTTTTGCAGAGGCTGTCGTTCGTGTCACGATACGGCAAAGTGTGTCATGAATGATGCGGCAGTCATTGAAGACATCATGCATGAGTATGATGATGCGGATGCGATTGTCTCTGTGTCACCGTCTTATTGGGCGGATGTACCGGGGCAGTTCAAGGCATTTATTGATCGATGCACGCCATGGTGTAATACCCATGAACCGCATGCAACAATTAAGTCTGGAAAGAAGGGCTATGCGATAGCGCTAAGAACCGGACCAAACATGCCGGAATGCGAGAGAATCATTAGCAGTATTGAGCACTTCTATGGGCATCTGGAGATAGAGTGCGTTGGTCATTTGGGACTCACATCCATCGAATACAAAGAGGATGTAGATACAAGGAAACAGGAGATTGTCGATTTTTGTAGCAAGATAGTAGGAAATAATGATTGAGATTACGTACTTACAACTCTTTTTACTAATAACGATTATATGGATTATCACTCGTTTAGTTGTAGCTGCTAAAACAAAAGCATTTTCGATTAAGCGAGAACTCCAACTGTTATTGGTTTACGTTTGCATCGTTGTTATATTTCGATTTGTGTATTTTGGATTTCATCTTGAGAATGGAAAGATACCAACGTTAAAGATAGGCTTAGGAGATGATATCCATGATATGATCAGTATCATTCCATTCTACTTCCTTGTAGATCGATATGATGGCTGGAAGATGAATGTCATTGGTAATATCACGATGTTCATACCGGTTGGAATCGTGTGGCCGATTTGTTTTAAGCAACTCGATACGATTCGAAAAACTATATTCGCTGGTGCGGGCTTTACACTGTTCATTGAGTTGACTCAACTTGTTTGCATTGGACGACATACTGATATCGATGACTTAATTTTGAACACAATCGGTGTAGTAATTGGCGCGTGTATTGTGTTCTTGATTTGGAGGCACAAAGGGAAGAAGTGTTGAGAGAATTTGACTAGTAAATTGGGCTTTGTTGGATAGTTTAGCTACATTAGGAGGGACATCAATGGAACAGAAAATAATATTGGAAACAGACCGTTTGTTTCTTAGGGAAATGAATAAGGATGATTTTGATGTATTATACAAAGTTCTCGCTGATAGAGATATCATGCAGCATTATCCATATACCTTTGACGAGCAAAGAGTTAGCGATTGGATTGAAAGAAATATGAACCGGTATCATAAGAACGGTTTTGGATTGTGGGCTGTTTGTTTGAAAGATAGTGGAGAGATGATTGGGGACTGTGGATTGACCCTTCAGAATATTGAGGGGGAGATGCTTCCTGAAATTGGTTATCATATTCGAGCAGACTATCAGCGTAATGGCTATGCTAAGGAAGCAGCAGCTGCTGTACGAGACTGGGCATTTGAGAATACTGATTATCCAGCGCTTTATTCATATTGCAAATATACCAATGTAGGTTCCTATAAGACTGCAGAATCTATAGGCATGCATTTTGAGAAGGAATACCCAGATTCTGAAAACAAGATTACACATGTATCGGTAATCTATCGTGAAGAGATGACAGTCGCATAAATCGTTGTTTGTAGGAGTGATACAATGCTTACAGAATTACATGAAAAAGTATTGCTAAAGATATGTATGCTATTACATGATTCCGGTAAGGATGTTTGCTGGGGATTAACAGGAAGTACATCTTTTGCACTTCAGGGGATGGATTATGAGACTCACGATATAGATATTCAGACTGATGAAGCAACGGCTTATATCTTAGGCGAGTTGTTAAAGGAATACGAGGTACAGCCTGTAATCTTTAGTGGTAATGAAAAGATTAGATCTCACTTCGGAAAGTTTTTAGTTGATGGAATGGAAGTTGAGGTTATGGGAGATATTCAAAAAAAGCCAGCCGATGAATGGGAGAACATCATCCCGCTAGATACATTGCTTGATTATGTTGATTGGAATGGATATCAGGTTCCGGTGTTGAAACTTTCATATGAAGCTGAAGCCTATAGAAAGCTGGGACGTTTAGAAAAGGCAGAGCAACTAGAACGATTTGCACGGGAAAGACAAATTCCAGCTTGTCGAGATGAACGTTGGAGCATAGAATTGGAATATATTTCAGGTTAAGGAGGTAAGGATTTTCAGCTGATGATACGAGAAGCAAAAAAAGAAGATTTGGAAGCACTTTTGGAACTGTATCTTTACTTACATGAAGACAGTATTCCCAAGCATGATGAACATCTTGAAAAAATATGGAATCAGATTATTAAAGATCCGAATCACCATCTGATCGTAAATGAGGTTGATGGTCAGATTATATCTTCCTGTGTTTGTGTGATCATCCAGAATTTAACAAGAAATATAAGACCGTATGCTTTTGTTGAGAATGTGGTAACACACGCGGATTTCAGAGGAAACGGGTATGCAGGTGAATGTCTGGATTATGCAAAGAAGATTGCTGAGAAGGAAAACTGTTACAAAATGATGCTACTGACAGGATCAAAGAAGCCGGAGACTATGCATTTCTATGAGAAGGCTGGGTATAACAGCAGTGATAAGACAGCTTTCATACAGTGGATAGGGATGGATAAGTAGCCATAGGTAAAGGATGTTCCGGACATAAAAGTAATAACCGGGGTAAGAAGATAGATTATGGATAAATCATGGTCAGAAAACAATAAAGAAATACAGAAATTGCTGACGAAGGAAGCAACCTTTAAAGATGCTATTCAGAAGCTTTTGGCTTTCCGGGAGGAAATGTTTGAGCAGATCACACAGATTGTGAGTGGATATCCGGATGAGGCCTTTGCCAAAATGCCCTTTGCGGGTGCGGACGGATATCACAGTAAAACCCTTGCCTATTCTATCTGGCATATTTTCAGGATTGAAGATATAGTTGCCCATGAGATGATAGCAGGGGATAGTCAAATTCTGTTTACACATGACTTTCATAATCGCATTGGCGCACCTATTATTACTACGGGTAATGAACTTCAGGGGAACGAGATTGCAGAGTTTTCAGAAAAACTGAATATTAAAGAACTATATCTGTATGTAAAAGTTGTAAAGGAGTCTACGGATCAGATTCTTGGAGATCTGACATACAAGGATTTAAAGCAAAAATTCGGCGGCGATGTAAAGGAAAAACTTATCCACAGTAAATGTGTCAGTGAGAATGAGAATGCCTTTTGGCTGATTGATTACTGGTGCGGAAAGGATATAAAAGGACTGATTCAGATGCCATTTAGCCGTCACTGGATAATGCATATCGAAGCCATGCGCCGCATCAAGAATAAACTCTGCAAGATAGCACAAAAGGATTAGTTTTATGAAACAAAGCAAAATAATACTTAGAAGAATACTTCTGATAATTATGATAATTACTGCAGTCATCTTCTTTGTTTTGCACTATGATTCAAAAGAATATTCCCTGCAAAATGAACAGGAATATATCAACAAAATCTCCAGGATGACACATAACAGAGCAGTCGCTGTAGGAATAATGGACGGCGATGAAAACATTTATCTGGAATACTGTGATATTGCAGGAAAAAGTGTTGATGAGCATACTCTTTTTGAATTAGGGTCGACGACAAAGGCATTCACGGGGGTGGGGATACTTAATCTTCAGAAGGAAGGCGCGATAAAACTGGATTCACCTGTTACAGACTATATAGACTGGTTTAAGCCACAGTATAAAGGTCGTGATGCTGTAGTCACAGTCAGGCATCTTATGAATCATTCAAGCGGGATTCCGGTATGGACCATTTCGCTTATTCCGGAAGGCAGTGAAGGAGAAATAACATTAGAGGATACTGTTAGAAAAATAGCTGATGTTAAGCTATCTCATGCACCCGGCGAAGTTCATGAATATGCAACGATCAATTATGATGTGCTTGCACTTATTATTGAAAATGTTACCGGTCAAAAATACGAGGATTATATTACAGAGACTGTTCTTAAAGATGTAGGGATGAATGAGTCATTTTTTAGGACTTCAGACTCTGATAGACAGCGTATCTTTACGGGACGTAAGGCTGGCTTTTTTGGAATGTGGCAATATGATGCACCAACCTATTATGGAAATACTGCAGCCGGCTATCTTGTTTCTGACACTATTGATTTGGTTACATGGATGAGGTATGTCAGGGAAAAAATTGATTTTAATTCTTTTCAGATAACAGACGCAAATAATTACTATGCAGGTTGGAATTTACATCCGGAAACTGTACACCACGGGGGAAACAATCCAAATTATAGTACACAGATCATTATTTCCAGAGAGCGTGATCTTGGGGTTTTTGTTTTGTCTGCTTCTGCAGGGGATATTGCCACAAAAATAGCCGATGGCATATATGGTATGCACATGGGAGTGAATGCGAGAATTGGACTCTGTGTGTCTGGCCATGAGCTTCAAGACTTTTTATTTGTCATGGGGATACTTTTGACTTTGTATATTGCATTGTTGCTGGATTATAGGAAAAAGAAACTTTGCCTTTACGGTGGGATCATGGTTCTGATTGTTTTGATTCTGATTCCTGTGATCTCTCGTATCAGCTACAGGTTCATGTTTGTTTGGATGCCCTATAGTTTTAGTGTGATGATCATTAGTATATTGGCATTTGCAATTTGGCTTATTGCCCGGGGAAGGGAAGAATAATGAAACTTTTAATTCATGATTATAACAATGAAGAATGGAGTAAAGTAGCAACTAATTATGAGGGATGGAAAATCATTTCAGATGATGGGAATATAAGGCCTTGCATTGGATGTTTTGGATGCTGGCTCAAAACTCCTGGTCAGTGTGTTATCAAGGATGGCTATGACCAGATGGGTAAACTCATCCATGAGGCTGATGAAGTTCTTATTATCAGTAAATATACCTATGGTGGATTTAGCGGATTTATAAAGAATGTTATGGATAGAAGTATCGGCTATTTGCTACCTTTTTTCCGCATTTATAAAGGTGAAATGCATCACAAACCCAGATATAAAGAGCATAAGAAAATCCGATTTGTGTTCAGGGGGGCAGCTTTTACTGTGGAAGATAAGGCGAAGGCCTGCAAGTACGTGGAGGCCGTAGCAAAAAACCTTAATACAAAGCCTAAAGATGTCAGCTTCGAGGAATGTCAGGCGCAGAAAGTTGTTGGGCAAAAAAAAGAGTCAGTGGTTGTGGGAAAGACAATTCTCATAAACTGTAGTCTTCGCGGTGAGAATGCTAATTCTAAAAAGTTCTTGGATGTGATTGCGGGACAACTGGTGGATGATGCGACCATTATTAATTTGACCTCGTACGAAAATAAGCTAGACGAGCTTGTTGATATTCTGATGACAGGAGAGAAGCTTGTTTTCGGAATGCCCTTATATGTCGATGGTCTTCCATCTCAGGTGGTCAGACTTATGGAGCTTTTTGAAAAGCATTGCGTTTATGACAAGAAAGTCTATGTTGTTTCAAATATGGGCTTTTATGAAAGCAGGCAGCTTGCGAATCTTATGAGCATGGTTAAGGACTGGTGCAAAGCATGTGGTATAGAATATTGTGGTGGTGTTGCCATTGGTGGTGGCGGAATGATGGGTTCTGTGATCAAGTATGGTAGCAATGGCCCGGGAAAGAATGTATATGACAGCCTTGTAACACTCGGAGAAAGGATAAACAAATCTGATAATTCTTCAGATATTTACACCAGTGCATATAAATTTCCCCGTTTCATGTATTTCTTTGCAGCTAATTCAGGAATGAAGCGAGGAATGGAGACTAAATGAAGCATGAAAACTATCATTTTCACAATGGGAAGAAGAGGAGGTATATTCGCCAAGTGAGGAATTAACAGCCTTTCTTAAAAGTGGTGAGAAGCCTGTTCTGCTCGCACTCGGCGCAATGTCATTCAAAATATCTATAATTTCATTGTTCAAATGCAAGATACGTATGAAGAAAAAAGCAAAAATGCAATGGAAATATCTGATAAGATCAGGAGTGAGGGTGGATTGTCTGAAACAGTACAATTAATTGAAAGTGTTATATGATTTATCTTTCAGCATAACTTAGAATAGGAAACAGTATTTGGAGGGAGAATTATATGTGCGGAATATGTGACAGAATTAAAGAAACAAAGGCTGGCAACAATCCATTTCTTGTAAAAGAACTTGAAACTGGATATGTGGTAATTGGAGATTTTCAACATTTTAAGGGGTATACGCTTTTTTTATATAAAGACCATGTTGTTGAACTGTTTGATTTGGATGAGAAGACAAGGGCAAAGCACTTATATGAAATGACATTGATTGCTGAAGCGGTAAAAAATGCTTTCGGAGCAGAAAAAATGAATTATGAATGTCTGGGAAATGGTGAAGGTGGTGCACATATTCATTGGCATCTGTTTCCAAGAAGGTCTGGCGACATAGATAACTATGGAAACCAAGGCAAGGGACCTGTCTGGTGTTATCCAAGCGAAAAAATGTATGCTGACATAAACAGACCCAGCAGCGAAGAACTAGGAGAAATGAAAGAGAAGCTCCTTTATGAGCTAGATAAACTATTGATGATGTAGGATAACACTTAACTTCCAGTATAAATTGGAAAAACGAGAAATGCTAAGAGGCATGTGCAATGAGTAAAGTAAGCAAACTGTTGAAGATTAGTATAAATGTCTAGAAGCAAGGAGATTTATTATTTGATTAAAATAGAATTATTATCAGAAAAGAATTTCTCTATAAATTCATTGGATTCATATAACAGAAAACAGGATGTAAATAAGGTATATCGCAGAATTGACGGGGAATATATATTGATTGAATGCAAATATACCGAAGATTGGGATCTAAATAAAAAACGTTCAGTAGCCAAGCAAATAAGCAGTGATGAATATATTACATACATTGCATTAGAAAATGATAGAGTTGTTGGTTTTATAGGACTATTAAAACAGCTAAAAGGTCGATATATGATTCTTGATATGATGCAGGTATCTTCTGAATATAGAGGTCTAGGTATCGGCAGACGATTATTTGAAGTAGGAAAAGATGAAGCAAGAAAAAATGGTGCGGAAGCTTTGTACATATCTGCTTGCTCTTCAGAGGAGACGATTGCGTTTTACAGAGCAATGGGGAGTGACTTGACAGTTAACCCAATAAAAGAAATTGCTGAAGAAGAACCATTTGACCTTCAGATGATTTGCCCTGTGTAAGATTAATTACAGAATAATTGACTAATGGAGATAAGGAAATATGAAAAAGTGGTATGACGAAGAATATGAATTTACGATAGAAGTAACAGGTTTTTTGCATGGAGATCATACAGAAAGATATTGTCGTAATGGCGAAGAGATTGGTGATGTATATAAATGTACATATGGATGTCCTATTAATGAGGAAGGTTACGGAATCTGTTCAAAGACGATGATGATGTTGTATCCCTTGATGGAAGCAGTAAGAAGTGGTGGCGATCTAACCAAAGTTGGTGGAGATGGGAAATACTCCAAAACAGTTGTGTGCCCAGATGGATGTGTTGTCTTCGAACTGACAGCAAAACCATTGGGTAATGAAAACTTTCATACAGGTGGTTTCTGGGATTATCCGGATGAAACGCAGAAACAATGAAAAGGATTAAAAGGATGATAGTAGAGATTAAGGATCCAAAAGAAAAACGGACTATCCCTGTCAGATCTATGTGATGTCTTTGAAATGATATCCCGGAATAAAAAGATTTTTAAGATTTTTCTTGAAAAAAATTTTTAATCATATTAGCCTTTTCTTAGGACGTCCGAATCTTTTCTAAGAGGAGGCTTTTTGATGACGAAAGAACAACTTCATAAATACGTTTCTGAAAGCACCGGAAACGAGAGTAACATATGCCAGATTTATGCCATTAAAGACAATGTGGTGGCACTTGATGATTGTTGGCAGGGGTTCAAGACTCTAGATGCGATGAATGTCAATTCCGTAACGAAAGGTATTATGGCATTACTGGCGGGAATTGCGTTGGACAAGGGCTTTATCAAAAATCTGGATCAAAAGGTGATAGATTTTTTCCCTGATTACATTGTAAAGCGTGGGGAGAAGACCATATATGATGTCACAATTAGGCATCTGCTCACTATGACAGCTCCTTATAAAGGCAGGTCAGAACCCTGGAAGAAGGTGTGTACTTCACAGGATTTTACATATGCGATACTTGATTATCTCGGAGGACGTAGCGGAATTACAGGTGAGTTCAGATATGCTACGCTTGGTATTCAGATTTTGGCAGGGATAATCGAGAAGGCAGCCGATGAGAAGTGTATAGATTTTGCTAACAATAATCTGTTTGTGCCGTTGAACCTTCCTGAGCGAATAGCGCATGGAGACAGCTCCAAAGAAGATCAGTTTGATTTTTTCATGAATAAGAATCCAAGGAAATATGAATGGTACAACGACCCTCGGGGCTGCGTTACTGCGGGCTGGGGATTATGTATGTCAGCGAAAGATATGGCTGTAATCGGCGCTATGGTGTTGAATGATGGCCTGTTTAACGGAAATAGAATAATTTCAGAAGAATATCTGAAAGATATGCTCTCTCCCCATCTCAAGCTTGGTGAGCGCTTTGGCTTCATGAACTATGGATACTTATGGTATAAGCCTTACGATGACAAAGATGTATATGCGGCAATTGGTGACAGCGGAAATATTATCTATGTAAACAAAGAGGAAAATGTATCGGTTGGAATGACAGGTACATTTAAGCCGAGAATTTTTGACAGAGTTGAATTTATTGAGCAAAAAGTATTGCCTTCACTTAATGAGTGATTGTCGATTATATCAGAAGATAATCATCTGCTGTTGCAGATTACAGAAGACTCGGTACATTTGTACCGGGTCTTTTTTGCGCCCGGAAGTGGACTAGGGGGACGGGGTTAGTAGTCCAAAAAGATGGGTTATAACACTAGATCTTTTAGGTGCGATAAAAATCTTTCTGCTATAGGTGTAAATGCCTGATAGCGGTTCCATGCGAAATATATTTTGTTTTCAAGCTTAGGAGACAACGGTCTGAATACAAGGCCGTTGTCTTTTGATGTATCAATAAGGTGATCATAGGTGAGAAGGTACCCAAGACCTTCCATTGTGAAAATAGAGCCATTGTAGGAAAGACGGAAAGAACCCTCAAGCTGTAGTTCTGAAAATCTGCTCCCGGCCCATTTCTTTATATCTCCGTTCCAAGCCTGATCTGAGCAGAAAAGAGGTAATCCTATCAGGTCATCCAAACGAATGGATTCCTTTTTTGCCAGAGGGTCACTTTCAGGAATGATAAGTCCCCAGGTATCAGCCTGTGGAAATTCAATATATTCATACTTTCTGATGTCCGGCTGCTCGACCAGAACAACAAAATCAAGAAGTCCTTTTTCTGTTTTTTCAGATAGCTGCTCTGTATCACCACTTGTGATGTGATAGTGGAGATTGGGATAGCTTTCTTTAAAGGTCTTGATTGCTCTTGCAAGGAATCGTAGCTGATAAGATTCTGCAAGTCCGAGGTAAAGATCGCCTCCGCTTATGTCATCAAGTGAAACAAATTCCTGCTCGATTTTATCAGCCATGCTCACAAGATCTTCTGCGCGGTTTCTGAGAAGAATTCCTTCTTCTGTCAGCTTTATACTGAAACTGTGCCTTGTAAATAGCTTCTTACCCAATTCTTCTTCCAATGATTTTAATTGTTTGGATAGAGTTGGCTGGGTCACATGCAGTATCTCAGCGGCTCTGCTCATGTTTTCTTCTCTTGCTACAGCTAAAAAATATCTTAAAGTCCTGATTTCCATGGTGCTTCCTTTCCTGAACTGCTCATTGCTAAATGATATGCCAAAATGGAATAATATGATATTCATTATAACTATTGGCAAAAAATCTTACAAGCTCATACAATAGAATTGTAAGTGAAATAGTTACATAGAAATGAGGAATACTCATGGATAAAGAATATCTAAAGCAAAGCCTTTCAGATGCGGGATGCTGTAATGAGGCAACAGACACTATTCTGGAAAGATTTGAGTCAGGCAGAATTGATGAAATGGTAAGGCTGCTGAAAAAAGAAAGATGCCGAGCCATGGACGAGTACCACGAATGTGGAAGAAAAGTTGACTGCATGGATTTCATGCTAAGAAAAATCGAAAACGAAATGAAGCAGAGATGACGGAGGTATCAAATGATGATCAGAACAGAAGAACTTAATTTAGTAACAGAGTGGGATAAGACCTTTCCAAAGAGTGAGAAGGTAGAACATAGCAAGGTGATATTTGCAAATCGCTACGGGATAACTCTTGCGGCAGATATGTATATACCAAAGGATATAGATGGCAAGCTTCCGGCTATTGCAGTATCAGGACCTTTTGGAGCCGTTAAAGAGCAGTGTTCAGGATTATATGCCCAGACTATGGCAGAAAGAGGATTTCTTACAATAGCCTTTGATCCCTCTTTTACAGGAGAGTCAGGCGGCAACGTAAGATATATGGCATCACCTGATATCAATACAGAGGATTTTATGGCTGCAGTTGATTTTCTTTCACTTAATGAAAAGGTAGATCCTGAAAGAATAGGAATCATAGGAATCTGCGGATGGGGCGGAATGGCTATCAATACGGCGGTGCTTGACACAAGAATCAAAGCTACAGCTGCAATGACCATGTATGACATGACAAGAGTTAATGCAAAAGGTTACTTTGATGCCGATGACAGTGAAGAAAAGAGATATGAAGCGAAAAAGGCTTTGTGCGCTCAGCGTCTTGAAGATTTAAAGAATGGAGAATATAAGCGCGCGGGAGGTGTTGTAGATCCTCTACCTGCAGATGCACCTTTCTTTGTAAAAGACTATTTTGATTACTACAAAACTGATCGCGGATATCATGCACGTTCCCTTAATTCCAATGATGGATGGAATGTGGTAGGCTGTGAATCCTTCGTGAATCAGCCAATCCTTAAATACAGCAATGAAATCAGAAGTGCCGTTCTTCTGATTCACGGTGAGAAGGCTCATTCATGCTACTTCAGTAAAGACGCTTATGTCGACATGATAAAGGACAGCAAATATGCTAATAATAAAGAGCTGATGATCATCCCAGATGCAGTTCATACAGATCTGTATGATGGAGGAGATAAGGATTATATTCCGTTTGACAAACTTGAGAGCTTCTTTAATGAATATCTGAAATAAGGAGAGGTGACGATGAGTAAGGTTTTGATAATAAAGACAAGTCTTAGAGCAAAGAGCAATTCTGATATTCTGGCAGATAAAGTATCTGATGGAGCAAAAGCTGCGGGACATGATGTGGAAGTCATCAGCCTCAAGGACAAAACAGTTGGATTCTGCAAAGGATGTCTTGCATGCCAAAAGACGCAGAAGTGCGTGATAAATGATGATGCTGTAGAGATTGCGAAAAAAGTAAAGAATGCAGATACGCTTGTATTTGCGACCCCTATCTATTATTACGAGATGAGCGGACAGATGAAGACTCTCCTTGACAGACTTAATCCGCTTTATCCTTCTGACTATAGATTTCGTAATGTCTATATGGTTTCGACTGCTGCTGAAGATGAGACATTTGTTCCTGAGGAAGCTATCAGTGGTCTGAATGGTTGGGTAGAGTGTTTTGAGAAAGCTTCATTTAAAGGTTCACTGTTCTGTGGCGGAATAAATGACATGGGTGAAGCAGAAGGCAAAGAAGAGGAGAAGCAGGAGGCGTATGAGTTTGGAAAATCTCTTTTGTAAAAATACAGGTAAAACGCTTACGGCATTATGTGTGATGGCTGTAACCCTCTTTACTGGATGTGGATATAATGAGAATGCACAGGTTCACTCGAAGGTTGATTTTGTTCAAGACAATTATGTAGAAACTATACAGTCACAGGTTAAAGCTGATGCTAAAACGAACAGTAATACGGCAACGGAAGATAACTTAAAGGATGAAGAAGACGTAATTACTAATGATGAAAGGGCGACGGAAAATATGCTTAAGTTTTTTATAAATGATGAAGAGATACAGGTAATCTGGGAAGAAAATGAATCAGTAGATGCTCTGAAGAATCTGGCTGAAGATAAACCTATCATCATTGATATGTCTATGTATGGCGACTTTGAGCAGGTTGGCTCTATTGGTCAGTCTATTCCAAGGAATGATAAGCAGATGACTACAAGTGCCGGGGACATTGTTTTGTATTCAGGTAATCAGCTGGTAGTGTTTTACGGTTCAAATAGCTGGGCTTATACAAAGCTCGGGCATATTGAAAATACATCTGCGGAAGAAATGAAAAAAATGCTTGGTTCCGGGGACGTTAACGTAACAATAAGTATTACTGAATAAGCTTATGAGAAGTGAAACAATCTGATTGAAAAAGTTCTCAAAGAGATAATCGTTCGAGATTCCAAAAGAATTTACAAACCTCAGAAACTCAGTGTTTTTGGGGTTTTCTTTTATCCTATAATCTTTTTTATCTTGTTTTACTCCACTACATTAGATAGAATGAAAAACAATTATTTATAAAATAATAACCATATTTTACTGTTTGATTATAAGGAGACTGAACATGGCAACATATGTATTAACTAGCATGTTTGAGAAAGAATTTTCTTCAGAAACTGTTAAGATGCTTAAATCACAAATTAAAGGTAGACAGAGTATAGTATGCATAGCATCTGACTTTAATTCATATAAAATGACAGATTATTTTTGGAGTATATTCTATGACATGTTCTGTAATGCAGGATTGGAATTTGAAAACTCAATTGTTATAGATTCAAGAATGACGCCGGAAATGGCAAAAGAATATATTAAAAATGCAGATGTGGTATGGATTTCTGGTGGTGATACTCCTACAGAATATAAATATATAAAAG
Organism: Butyrivibrio fibrisolvens 16/4; assembly: GCA_000209815.1. Classification (GTDB taxonomy): domain Bacteria; phylum Bacillota; class Clostridia; order Lachnospirales; family Lachnospiraceae; genus Pseudobutyrivibrio; species Pseudobutyrivibrio fibrisolvens_A. The sequence goes on along the minus strand of FP929036.1, from coordinate 2,922,583 downwards.
AATATGGATTAGATGAGGTTTTGGAAGAATATGATGGCTTAGTAATCGGCATGAGTGCTGGCACACTGAATTTAGCGCAAACAGTCATATGTCCAATTTGTAATGGTCATGAAGAGCAAGTTATATATGATGGACTTGGTTTGGTGGATATTACTGTTATATCACACTATGACATGAATGAAGTACCGCAGGAGATAATTGACCTGTCAATGAAACATGAAATCTATTTAATGGAAGATGGTAGCCATATTCTGTGTAATGAAAATGGGAATTGCTATTATGGCAACATAATATGTGTAAATAAAGGGGAAATTAGAACTGTAAGCAATTTATAGAAATATAAAAGCTCATAATAAAAAGCAAAGGTAGAATCAGCGTGGAGAATATTTTTGTAGAAGGTTTAAAAGAAAACAATATAAACAAACTTTTATCTGCACCTAAAAGTGACCTTCATAATCACTCAACCAAGGGATGTAGAAGAGCGTGGCTTGCAGAGCGACTTCAGATTGTTATTCCAAAGCCACCACAGCACCTCGATGGCTTGGAAGGTATGCAGAATTGGTTCAGGTCAAATATAAAACCTGTATGTGATGGCTATGAAAATATGCTTCTTAGGTGGGAAGGTGCTTTTGCTGAGGCAAAACGAAATAACATAACTCGTCTTGTAATGAATTTTGGTACCGCTGAAGTGAATCAGGTAGGATCTGTAGAAGCATTCCGCAAGCTTATAGAAGGATTCCATAAATCATATTGTCCTGATAGTATCTTTGAAGTGGAGCTGACATATCCCTCCTTTGGAAACGTGGAAGAAGAGGCAGATGAGCTCGATAAATATGCCGAGGCAGGATACTTCAAGGCAATTGATATTTGTGCAGGAGAAAATGTTCAGCCATTTGAAGCCTTTCTACCGCTATATAGGAAAGCTGAGAAGTACCATTTAACCAAGAAGATGCATGTTGGAGAAACGGGTTCGGCTGAAGATGTAAGAAGAGCTGTAGAGACTTTGGGCCTATCAGAAGTTCATCATGGAATTAATGCATCAACATCCAAAGAAACCATGAAGTTTCTTGCTGATAATCAGATACAGGTTAATGTCTGTCCCAGCAGCAATGTAATGCTGGGTTTTGCAAAGGATTATAAATCACATCCAATTAAGACGTTAGTAGAGAATGGTGTCAGAGTCACCATTAATACTGATGATCTTCTAATTTTTGACTCCTCAATTGAAAATGAATATCTAAAACTTTACAAGGCAGGGACACTTAGCGCAGAGCAATTAGAGGAAATAAGACAACGAGGATTAGATAAGTGACCTATGTTGGACGAAAGATAATTAAATAATAGATTTAAAACAATCATCCCCATCATCAATGATTGTAAGCTCTATATTAGAATTATCATAGCCACAAGCAGTCAGGTCAGCGTCTAGCTCTTCTGGAGTGTGATGGTAAGTATTGAGGTAGATGCCATCTATGCCAGCAGCAATGGCGGAGCCTATGTCAGCTATTATTTCATTTCCTACCATAACAGTTTCAGATTTTTCGAGCCCATGCTTTTTCATTAAGCTATCAATGAAGGAGGCATCGGGCTTTTTTATTCCCATGTCAGAAGAAATAAATATATCATCGAAGTATTCAGTGAGACCTGCGTCATCCAGTTCTTTTTCGGTGAAGAGGCGCTGGGCATTCGAAAGAAGATAGATGTGACAGCCCTGTGATTTAATTTCAGATAGTACCTTGTGAACATTCTTATAGCAAGCAAATTTCTCACGAGATTTCTCCCTAAAAGCTATACAAAGAGCACGCATTTCAGAATCACTACAATCAGAACCGATTAATCTATGCCATACCCATTCAATTTTAATTTCAGGATATTTGCTGCCATTTCTTGCAGCAAGCTTGCCAGTTTCCTCAGCACAAATTCTTAAATAATCTTCCTTAAGCTTTTCAGCTGTCGTGATAGTACCGAAATGTCCCTTAAGGTAATCCACCATAAATAGCCAAAGAGCCATATTATTCTCATCTGTGTGAATATCTATAAGCGTTCCATATAAATCAAAGATATAATTTTTGTATTTCATTGAAGTCTCCTTTAGAAAAAAATGTGTCAAAAGAGAGTATACCACTGTTTAGTTGGAAAACAATAATACTCTAGCATAAATAAATTCAAAGAAAGGACACTAGAGTACTTTTGTGGAAAAAGTATATTTGGTATAATAGGGCACTGATACTATCAAATATACGATTAATTAGCGAAGTGGATTACAGAAGGACAGAACTAGAGGTGTAAGTAATGTTAAATTTAAATTTTGTAAATGTACTATGGACAGTTGGGAATATTGTACTTTGGATTGGGATAATAATACTGATTGTAAATTTTATTAAAAAGTTAAAGCGAAAATAAAGTGGAAACTGATTAATATAGAATTATAAAGGAAGGGAGAATGAGAGGTTATGAAAATAGTAATTATTCATGGGCAGAGTCATAAGGGGTCCACATATCATATAGCAAGAAATCTGGCAGAAAAAATTGGTGGGGATATTCAGGAGTTCTTCCTTCCAAAGGATTTTGATGAATTTTGCATTGGATGTACCACTTGCTTTGTCAAGGGAGAGGAGCAATGTCCACATCAGGCAAAGCTACAGCCAATTACAGAAGCACTTGACATGGCAGATGTGATAATCCTGGCAAGCCCTGTTTATGTATTTCATGTGACAGGTGCAATGAAGGCTCTGCTAGATCATTATGGATATCGCTGGATGGCACATAGACCTGAGGAAAAAATGTTTAAAAAGCAGGGTGTATGTATTTCAACTGCAGCAGGGGCTGGTACAAAATCAACAAATCAGGACATGGCTCACAGCTTGTTTAATTGGGGCGTGCCTAGGATTTATAAGTTAGGCTTTGCTGTGGCAGCAACATCATATGATGGTATAAGCCCAAAGAAAAAGCAGGCAATCGAAAAGAAAACGGAAAAGATTGCAAATAAAATAAAGAAAGCTAGTCAAAAGAGAATAAATCCAAATCTTAAATTACGGGGAATGTTTGCCATTATGCGTATGGTTCAAATACATGGTTGGAATCCAAAAGACATGGATTACTGGAACGAAAAAGGATGGACTAAAGATAAGAGACCTTGGAGGTAAATATGCAAGAATTAGTATTACACAGAGTATATAAGCATTTTAAGGGTGATTATTATCTAGTGGAAGATGTTGCCCGTGATTCGGAAACCCAAGAAGAGATGGTTGTATATCGTAAACTTTATGACGACGGCTCGCTTTGGGTAAGGCCTAAGGAGATGTTTTTATCAGAGGTGGATCATGAAAAGTACCCTGATGTAAAACAAAAATATAGATTTGAACTTCAGGAAATTGCTAGCAAAAAGCATTGATAAACTTGGATTTATAAGGGGGGATTATTGCGTGATTTTGTGGATAATTGCCACACTGTGTGCGTTTTTTATAAAAGGACTTTGTGGTTTTGCAAATACATTAGTCTTTACATCTATTTTAGGATTTGGAGTGGCAAACGTTAATATATCGCCAGTGGAATTATTACTTGGGTATCCGACAAATCTAATATTGACTTGGAAGAATCGTAATAAGCTTGAGAGAAAAGTCTATATTCCTTTAGCATTGTTGGTTTTGGGTGGTAGTATTCCGGGAGCAATCCTTCTAAAGAGTGTTGATGTTAGGCATTTAAAAGTGTTCTTTGGAATCGTTGTTATTCTTATAGCTGTTGAAATGTTTTTTAGAGAATATCAACGTACAAATGCAAAGGAATCTAATCTTTTACTAGGTATCATTGGCGTGCTGTCTGGTATATTATGTGGCCTGTTTGGGATAGGAGCATTGCTTGCTGCCTATGTTGGGCGAGTGACTAATTCAACGGATGAATTTAAAGCCAATATAAGCGCGGTTTTTATTGTTGAAAATACTGTAAGAATCTTTACGTATTATTTGCTTGGAGTATTTACACTTAATTCATTGAAACAAACAGTAATCCTTATTCCGTTCATGATAATTGGATTGTTTGCTGGAATGGAGAGTTCAAAAGTCTTGGATGAAAGTGTTGTAAAAAGATTGTTATAGTTCTTTTGGTAATATCAGGGTTATTTTTAGTTGGAATGAATTTGTAGTGTTAAAAGACCGCGGCAATGTTAAACTTGCCAGGCTTTTTTGTAGAAGTGGCAACTTGACACTATGAAATCTATCTAAAAAAGGTAGTTGTGGCATAACGCATAAACTGTATTTAAGAATTATTAGTGTATTACGGTAAAAACTTATAGATAAGCTTGTTTTCCGTAGGAAATTACTAGCAGTGCAGGCATCTGGTGTGTATGATTTGATATATGATACTCATTTTATGAAAGGATGTGCATTATAAGGCTGAGATAATACACACTAGGCGATTCTTTAGTAAGGTGCCTACGGAAAAAATGTGGAGAACTCATGATATTGCCGTAAACAAGGGTGAATTATCATTGTAAACCTCTAAAATGAATAAAGAACTTGATAGAATCCAAGTTTGTAGGAGACTTTTGTATGAATAAAGATATTCCAGAGATGCTTATTCGGGCACAGGAACTCCAAAAGGGCGGAGACTATACTTATTCCCGTAAACTATATAAAGAATTTTTTGAATGCAATGATACGCACCCTCTACGCTTTAAGGCTTTATTTGAAGTAGCTGATAATTATTATCATGCTAAGGATTATAAATCAGCGATTCATGGGTATGAAGATTTCTTGGAATATTGCTCAGTTCAAGAGGAGGTTACAGAGCAAGAATCGGGATGGATTGATGCATATACTAAGTTGGCTAATAGTCGGTTGGAAATGATTGAGCGGGCAAAACTTGACGAAAATAGTTAGCACTTTATAAGAGAGGGGGATAAGATGATAATTAATGACATAGACAATGGCAATGCCTTCGAATGGGGGAATACATCTGAAGATTATGCAAAATACAGAGACATTTATCCTCAGGAGTTCTATCAGACTATTTTGGATTTGGGACTTTGTAGGGATGGACAACATGTCTTGGATATTGGAACTGGCACTGGAGTGTTGCCACGAAACATGTATCGTTACGGTGCGAAATGGATCGGAACAGATATAACAGAAAATCAGATCCTTCAGGCCAAAAGACTGGCTGCTGAGGCAGGTATGGATATTGATTTTTTCACATGTCCAGCAGAGAATGTGGACTATCCGGATGGGACTTTTGATGTAATTACCGCTTGTCAGTGTATTTGGTATTTGGATGCTAAAGTGATAGCACCTAAGTTTGCTAAGATGTTAAAGCCTAATGGAAAGTTTTTAATATTATATATGGGATGGTTACCATATGAAGATTCAATTGCTGGTAAGAGCGAAGAGATTATTTTAAAGTATAATCCAAATTGGTCGAGTTACGGCGATACAGTGAAACCGGTGTATGTTCCAGATGAGCTTTTGCAATTCTTTGATATCGTTAATCGCATGGAATTTCGTGTTGATGTTCCTTTTTCGCAAGAAGGTTGGCACGGACGTATGCGCGCATGTCGAGGAGTTGGAGCTGCTATGAATGATAAACAGCTTGCTGCATGGAACGAGGAACATATGAAGATGCTTAGGGAAAATGCTCCAGATAACTTTATGGTTAAACACTATATTTCTTTAGCTGAATTGCAGCTGATATAGTTTCTGAGTATGGACCACAGATAAATGGAAGTGGAATTGAAAGGGATAATTAATGAAAAGAATTTTTAAAATTATAGGATTTATTATTTGCGGAATTATCTTTGTGGCATTAATTGCATTATTAGTATCTGGCATTAGGACAAAGCTGATTCAGAATGATTATTCATCAGTCTATACAGATTCGAAGTATCAGAATCCTGTAAAAATTGAAAACATCGATGTGATTACACAGCATGTGTCGTGTGGCTATGCTGTTATTGAGATGTTCTCTACATGGGATGGAAAAAACATAACGGAAGACAGTCTGTATGATGAATATGGAACCATAGTTACTTCCACAGGAAACAAATTCTGCGAGGAGATGAACAAGCAGTTCCCTGAATATGACACAGAGATTCATAAGTATCAGAAGAATACGGAGTTCATTGACATTATGTATGATACTCTGTCTTCAGGAAAGCCAGTTCCATTTGAGTGGGCAGCATTGTATGGGGATGAGTGGACATTACATTACTCATTAATCATCGGTGCAGATATTCCAAATGATAAAATCACTGTGGCAAATCCTTACGGTTACTATGAGGAACTTACATTAGAGGAATTACTGGATAGAACCAGCTTTAAGGCCTATGAGAATATGCCACTTTTCATGAAAATGGGCTTTGCCATTGGCCTGTTTGAAAAGAATACTCTTTTTTCAATTAAATAACTTCGCGATTCATTGAGCTGATGGGGGTTTTATGAAAACGATATACAAATCAGAAAAAGGAAAAGAAGAAATATTGAATCTATATGACAGTCAGCTTTCAAGGCTGTTAGCACCTTGGAAAGATGTCTATGTAGATACTTCTTTCGGGAAGACACATATTATCGAGACTGGTAACTTAACCGGTATACCACTTCTGGTTTTTCACGGTGGAAATGCCACCACAGCTTACAATCTTCTTGCCTGCGATTTTATAATGAATGATTTTCACATATATGCAGTGGATATGGTTGGCCATCCTGGAAAGAGTGCAGAAACAAGCCTGCCATCTAGGGGATATGATTATGGAAAATGGGTCAACGAAGTAATAGATGGACTTAAGTGCGATAAAATCAGTCTTTTTGGTGGGTCCTTTGGTGCTGGGGTGATTGCTAAGACAATGTGTGTTTGCCCTGAAAAGATTAATCGAGTTGTGCTATATGTTCCCTCAGGAATAAAGAATGCACTGGCAATAAAAAGTGCAAGCATGATGCTACCGATGATAGCTTATTGGATCACTGGAAAAGACAAATGGCTGAAAAAGTGCATGCTCCCAATGGCTATAACCGAAGATAATATTACAAAAGATATATATGAAACAGCAAAACTGAGCATTGACCACGTTAAGATTAAAAAGGCATGCCAAGTAATGTTGATGAGAAATTAATGAAAAAATGTACTGCACCAACACTTGTCCTGGCGGCTGAAAGGGATTGTCTGTTCCCAGGAAATGGCGTAATCGAAAGAGCAAAGAAAATCATTCCCAATTGTGAGACCTACCTGTTAAAAGGTCGCGGTCATATGAACTTTTTAACGGATGAAGAGAAGGAAATGATTGTTGATTTCCTGTTAGGATAAGTTCAGAAATGGGTATAACAGAAAATCAGATTCTAAAGTTCCCCTCACTTGTTCTCAAAGAATTCACATTTAGATTGTGTACAATCATATCAATATAACAGGGAATATGATATTATAATCGAAGAAGGTATTTTAACTAACTATAGGAGGAGTCTTATGAAATTTTATGTATGTGAGGTATGCGGTAATTTTGTTGGTATGATTAAAGAATCTGGCGCTCCAATGACATGCTGTGGACAGCGTATGAAGGAGTTGGTTCCAGGAACATCAGACGGTGCAGTAGAAAAGCATGTGCCTGTTTGCAAGGTTGAAGGAAACAAGGTAATAGTTACTGTAGGTTCCGTTGAGCATCCAATGGCTCCAGAACACTATATTGAGTGGATTGCGCTTGAAACTGCAAAAGGAGCACAGAGAAAGGTTTTGAATCCAGGTGATAAGCCTTGTGCAGAGTTTGCTTTAACCGATGACGATTCTGTGGTTGCCGTATATGCGTATTGCAATCTTCACGGTTTATGGAAGGCATAATAATATTTTGTTTTTAAGAGCTTGCAACTATGCAGGCTCTTTTTTATTATAAACTAAAGGGATTTAAATATTTCTTTAAGGAGAAGGGGAGTTGGAGTTAAATAGTTTCTATAATCTTTATGATAACAACTGGATTACAAATGTAGTTCTTATGGTGTCTGCTACTATCATTGCATTTGTTCTGGCATATCTTTTGCCTTTTTTGGATAATTTTATTTGTAGCAAAATTGGATTAAATCTACAAGGCGGTATAAGCAAGGGGCGTAGAGCACGCTTATATTATCTTATTCGAAGAGGAATTCTTTTTATTTTCCTGATAGCTTATATTTTCATATTAGTGTATCTTGTAATTTTTGCCCGTAACGTAAATCCGGATTACGTTGTAAGGAATGCAGGTATCAGTTTGTTTACTATGAGCTGGAAGGGTATTAGTATTCCAGATACAGAATACATAGAGTTTTATTTGAATGTAATGCTTTTTGTACCCATGGGCTATCTACTGCCTTATCTTTTCAGATGGTTTAGAATTCACGCCATTAGACGTCCATTGATTGCCTGCCTTATTTCTTCAGTAATAATCGAAAACATCCAGCTTATAACAAAACGAGGCTCCTATGATACAGCTGATGTTATCGCAAATACGCTAGGTGGGGCAATTGGAATATTTTTATATATTATGAGGGCCTATACCCTTACAAATCCAGAGTGGAAAAAAGATTACAGAAATTACAAGCGCTGGAGAAAACTTTCAAAAAATGGCGCTCTCTTTCCTTTTGCCAGAAAAATGAACTTAAGGCGAGTTAGCATTTTTGCTATTAACGAAGAGACTATATGGGATTTTTACACAAAGAAGCTTGGACTACAGCTGGTCAGACAAATCGTTCCAGATGATTCAAAGGGGTGCTCGTTTCTATTTCAGATAGGAAAGACTCAGCTTGAAATAATCTGCACCAATGATGACAGTATCAAGCTTTCCAAACAGACTATAATGCTATCCTTTGAGGATATAGATAAAATTAAAATAGATTAAGTAAAATAATATTTCCTTTGAAGAATTAGGTGATGATGAATATACTAAGCATAAGAAAATTTTGATTAAAGCACCAGAGGATGTAGATTTGATTTTGCTTGAATTATAGGAGGCTTGTATGTACGAAAAATATCGCGATTACTTATGTATGGAGATTTAACAGAAGAAAGTATTCTTTATCAGCTAGGTGAGGTGATAGAAAAGCTTGAATCAAAGGAATACAACAAAAGAGAGCTTACAAAGGACATTAATGCCATTTCTAAGCGTCTGCTTATGCTGGCTACTGATTACGGATTCGATGACAACCTCTGGCACAATTATTTAGCTTTTTACATCATCACAAATGAAAACCCATTTTCACTTGTAACAGAAAAAACTGATGTAAAACCAGGTTCTGTAAATCATCTTGTAGAAAATGATTTTAAGATTCTAAAGGAACTTTTTGATTATGATTTTTCTTCACTCGAAAGAGAACTTGGCATCCAGAGTTTTTCCGTATTTACGAATTACAGTGCAGTGAATAAAAACCCTCAGATGTACAATCGTAATGTCAGTGAGAAGGTTAGAAATCTATCAAAAGCTTTGGAAGCAGCAGAGGATGAAAAAGGTTTCTTTAACGTAATTACGGATTTCTATAAGGCCTATGGGGTGGGAATGTTTGGTTTAAACAAGGCCTTTAGAATTGAAGAAATTGGAAACAATGATATCAAATTTGTTCCAATCAATAATATGGATGAAGTGGTACTAGATGACCTGATTGGCTACGAATATCAAAAGCAGCAGTTAATTGATAATACAGAGAGCTTCGTTCAAGGTAAAAAAGCTAATAATGTCCTTCTTTTTGGCGACAGTGGAACTGGTAAATCTACCAGCATCAAGGCTATCGTAAATCAGTATTATGATCAGGGGCTTAGAATGATAGAAATCTATAAGCATCAGTTTAGATATCTTTCAAAAATAATAGCCAGCATTAAGAACAGAAACTATAAATACATTATCTATATGGATGATCTTTCTTTTGAGGAGCACGAGATTGAGTACAAGTTCTTAAAGGCTGTTATTGAAGGTGGCGTGGAGACAAAGCCTGATAACATCCTTATTTATGCCACATCAAATCGTCGTCATCTTATCAAAGAAACCTGGAATGATAGAAATGATCAGACCAATAATGACGACCGTCATCACTCTGACACGGTGGAAGAAAAGCTTTCCTTAGTACATAGATTTGGCGTAACCATCAGCTATAGCAAGCCAATGCAAAAGGAATATATTGATATCGTACTGGGGCTTGCAAAGAGAGCCGGACTGGATATTCCAGAGGAGGAACTTATCGCAAAAGCGAAGATTTGGGAGATGGAACAAGGCGGATTGTCTGGACGTACAGCCCAGCAGTTTATAAATCATATTTCTGGTAGATAGTCATTTTTTCTTCAATAATGAAAAAGGACTGATAATAATAACAAAAATATTGAATAATCTGTTAACTTAGAGAACATTTTGTGAAAATAGCGGAGGGATATATTAAATGAGGTACAATATATCCTGAATAGTTGTATATTACGCATATTACCATTATTTATCTTGTTTAACGAGGTTTTTGAGTATGGATGAGGAAAAGTATATTGAAACTGGCGTAGGTGTGGTCCCAACTGGATTGCCAGGTGGCTTTTTCATCTATGAAGCAGAGGGTGACGAGAAGATTCTTTTCGCTGATAGTAATGTCATCCATCTTTTTGGCTGCTCTACTTTTGATGAGTTACTTGAATTTACCGGTTCTACTTTTAAGGGAATGGTTCATCCAGAAGATTTGTATAAAATTGAAAATCAGATTCAGGCTCAGACTGTGTTTGGTGATAAGCGTCATGATTATGTGCGATATCGCATTATTACCAAGCAGGGTGATACTAAATACATCGAGGATTTTGGTTATCTTCTTCATTGGATGAATGGGAAGAGCTTTTTCTATGTGTTTATTGTTGATGTGGACCAAAATGAATACCTGAATAGCAGTAGAAATTCTTATGCTGAGGCAGAGATTCTAGCTGCAGACAGAGAGACTGACAAGCTCACAGGTTTGTTTAATATGTCCTTCTTCTATCATAAGGTTCAGTTGCTTCTTAATACTTCTGATATGTGGAGACAGGACAATGCGTTCATTCATTTTGATATTCCAAATTTCAAGCTTTATAATGAGCGTCATGGATTTAAAAAGGGCGATGAACTTCTTTGTGATTTGGGTAGAATAATAAAGGATGTTTTTTACACTGGAACAGTTGCCAGATTTTCGGACGATCATTTTGTTGTATTTACAAATGGAACAAAAGATGAAGTCATAGAAAATGTGGAAGAAGTATACAAGAAAATGCTTCTTTCTGATGATGTAAATAAAAAGGTAAGAGTAAAGGCTGGTATATATTTTCTTGATGATCAGCGAGCTGAGGTTGGCTTGGCCTGTGACCATGCAAGGTTGGCTTGCAATAGCATAAAGATTCGTCACGATTTAAATTATTGCATTTACGATGATGTTTTAAGAGACAAGCTGAGAAGACAGCAGTATGTAGTAGACCATATTGATGAGGCTATTGCACTTGACTATATAAAGGTTTACTATCAGCCTATTATACGTGTAGCTACAGGAGAGATTTGCGGCATGGAGGCGTTGGTGCGCTGGGTAGATCCTTCTGTAGGAATGCTTTCACCACTGGACTTTATCGAGACTTTGGAGCATTTCCATCTGATTCATCTTGTTGATGAATTTATCGTTAAGAAGGTTTGCCAGGACATGAGAATGCTTATGGATGAGGGTCGACCTATTGTGCCTGTGTCTGTAAATATTTCGCGACTGGATTTTGACGTATGTGATGTTCTAAAGCTTTTATCTGATTTTTGTGAGATATACGAGATTCCTAATAATATGATTGAAGTGGAAATCACAGAGAGTGCATTCAACGATGATTCGGGTCTTATTAAACAGGAAGCAGCAAAGATTAGAAATGCCGGTTATGAAATTTGGGTAGATGATTTTGGCAGCGGCTATTCATCTTTAAATACTATTGCGGAGTATGAGTTTGATGTTTTAAAGCTGGATTTGGTATTCCTTAGAAGTTATGATGGTAGTCCAAAATCAAGGACTCTTATGAGCTACATTATAAAGGGATCCAAAGAATTAGGTATCAAGCCACTTTGCGAAGGAGTTGAAACTGAGGAACATTACCAATTCCTTAAGAGCATAGGCTGTGAAAGAGCCCAGGGCTACTACTTCGGCAAACCAATGCCATTGGATGAAATGCTTAATTATATTAACGATAAGGGAATGGTCTTTGAGGCCCAGGAGAATAAATAGTTTATGGACAACACAATATTTATATATTTGCAGGGAATGGACGACTTGGCGGTGATTATCAGGCTTGTACTGGCTACAGTATGTGGAAGCTTGATTGGATGGGAGCGAGTAGTTAGAAGGCATAGCGCAGGAATCAGGACATTTGCACTTGTAAGCTTAGGTTCTGCAGTGGCTACCGTTTTAAATCTGTATTTGGCAAACCTGTCTGGTTTCGATGCTGATGTAAGTCGTATTCCTGCTGGCGTTGTAAGTGGTATAGGTTTCCTTGGCGCAGGAACAATTATTGTAACTGGTCGAAATCAGATAAAGGGACTTACAACTGCCGCCTCCCTGTGGGTTGCATCCTGTATGGGAATGGCTTTTGGAGCGGGATATCTTTCTGTAGGATTTGCCTGCTTTGTACTGGTGATGATTGCTAATCTTGTACTGATGAGATTGACTCTTCAGATTGGAGAATATAGCAGATATGTGAGTATGTACATTGAGGTTGCGGAGGATGGCGGTATCAAAAAGCTTAGAAAGACCTTCGCCGAGATGGGCTATCATATTAGCAGTATCAACAAGACAAAGGACAAAACACTTTCCGGCGATGATACAGCATTAATGGTGGAATTGGACTTTGGCAAAAGACATTCACACCAAAAACTTTTCGATGAGCTAAATGAGTTGGATTTTGTTAGCTATGTTGAAGAGGTTTAATTTGATTAAAAGGGCTGATGGATGAGGTTATATCCTCGTCTGTCGGCTTTTTTATTTATTGGAAATTGTTGGATGGTGAACTCTTTATTGATGCGTTATTCCTGTAATTTGGTATAATATTACACATGAAGTGATTTAAGTCTAATAATTGGGAGGTATAGTATGCTTAGAGATGGTAAAGTGTGGATAGCAAATACTGAGGATGGTTCTCCAGTCTATTTATTACCTAAAATGGCCAATAGACACGGTTTGATTGCCGGGGCAACAGGCACAGGAAAAACTGTTACCTTAAAGGTTTTGGCAGAGACTTTTTCTGATATGGGTGTACCTGTTTTCTTAGCGGATGTTAAGGGCGATATAGCAGGTATGCTGGAGGCTGGTGTAGATAGCGAAAATATGCAGGAGAGAATCAAAAGATTTGGCCTTGCTGAGCATAATTTTGAATATCATAAATACCCAACTACACTTTGGGATGTCTATGGAAAGAACGGTATTCAGGTGCGTACATCAATCTCTGAAATGGGACCTCTTCTTTTGGGAAGAATTTTGGATTTGACAGACACACAGAAAGAAATACTTGCTGTTGCGTTCAAGGTAGCAGATGAAAATGGATGGTTCCTTTATGATACAAAAGATTTAAAATCACTTTTAACTGAATTATCCGAGAACAAGGATGAGTATGCTGCCGAGTATGGAACTATAACGAAACAGAGCACGGGAGCAATAATACGTTCAATAGTCGCATTGGAGTCTCAAGGAGCGGATCTGTTTTTTGGACAACCAGCATTTGATATAAGAGATTTCTTTACACCTGATTCTTCAGGAAAGGGAATGATTCATATTTTAGACAGCCAGAGCCTTATTAATAATGGAACATTGTATTCTACATTCCTGCTTTGGCTTTTATCAGAGCTTTTCGAGTCTATGCCAGAGGTTGGAGATTTAGAGAAACCTAAGATGGTATTCTTCTTTGATGAGGCCCATTTGCTTTTCAAAGATACTCCAAAGGCACTCCTTGATAAGATTGAGCAGGTTGTAAAGCTCATTCGCTCAAAGGGAATTGGTGTTTATTTTATCACTCAAAATCCAAGGGATATTCCAGACGGTGTATTAGCTCAGCTTGGAAATAAGGTGCAGCACGCTCTTCACGCATACACTCCATCAGATCAGAAGGCTGTTAAGGCAGCTGCAGATTCATTTAGAGAGAATCCTGCTTTTAAGACTGCAGACGTGATTGAGGCACTTGGCACAGGAGAGGCAGTTGCATCATTCCTTCAGGAAGATGGAACTCCTAGTATTGTAGAGAAGGTATTTATCCTTCCACCTCAGTCAAAAATGGGTGGTATTGATGCAACAGTTCGCGATAATGCTATTAAGGGAAGTACATTTTACTCTAAATATGCAGTGGCAGTTGATCCTGATTCTGCCTTTGAAATGCTTGGCAGAAAGAATGAACAGGAGGAGCAGGCTGCAGCTGAGGCCAAGGAGGCTGAGGCAGCTGCAAAGCAACAGGCCAAGGAACAGGCAGCAGCTGAAAAGGCGGCAGCAAGGGAGGCAGAAAAGGAAGCAAATCGCAAGAAACGCGCAGCTAAATCTGTAGGAACTACAGTGGCAGGTACTGTGGGACGCGAGGTTGGAAAAACAGTTGGTAAGAAGCTGGGAGGTAAATTCGGGCAGACCTTAGGCGGTAACACAGGCGCACAGTTGTTTAGAGGTATTTTGAATACGTTGTTAAAATAATAAAAACGCGGTAGCATTTGCTATCGCGTTTTTGACATTTCTATATAATGTTCTAACATTCTAAAAAGCATGCTTTTCTGGTCAGGATACAGCTGGTCTAAAAGTTTTCTAAAATCATCGTCTAAATACTCTGTTTGACTTATGGTAGATTCACTTATTAAATTTGCTATATCACAATCAACAATCTGGGCAATTGATGAAAGCATTTCTAGATTGGGATGTTCTATCCCACGCTCCATTTTGCTTACATATCCGACTGAAATGGCTAGTAATTCTGCTAGCTTTTCCTGGGTTAGTTTTTTGCTTTTTCTATATAGTTTTATTCTGCTGCCAATTAATTTGTAGTCTACGCTCATAATAATCTCCCTAAAATTGCACAATTAAATTTGATGTGCAAAAAGTTTCTTATAAAAATTATTTTCTGAAATTAGAATTATAAAGAGGTAGTTATAACGCTAATAGGTAGTCATAGCTATTGATATTTTGCAGAAAAAGAAGTAGAATCAAAATTGTATATAGATTAAATTGAATTTTTTGACACTTGCATAAGATTTAAGACTATTACGAGGGGATAAAAGAGAATTATGAAAAAGGGCTCACGCAAATACTTTATAGGCTTCGTAGCCTTTCTAATAGTCATAGCTATTGGTGTATGCCTTTACTTTAGTCAATCTATAACTAGAGTTGACTCCACAGAAGCTTTCGACGAACTTGCGACAGAAGTAAATGATTTAAATGACACTGACGTTAATTCGGAAACTGAAGAGGAAAAAGTAGAAGAGCAGGATCCATATGGCAATCTCGACATAGAAATCCCTGATAAAAATTAGACTGGAATGAACTTCATAAAGAAAATGAAGACATTTATGCATGGATAACTGTCACAGGAACAACAGTGGATTATCCAATTCTGCAGCATCCTACAGATAACACCTATTATTTGAATCATAATATGGACGGTTCAAAGGGATATCCAGGATGCATTTATACAGAGGATTATAATGCAAAAGACTTTAGTGATTTAAACACTGTGGTATATGGACATAATCTTAAGGATAAGACTATGTTTTCTTCTCTTCATAATTTTGAGGACAATGAAACCTTTTCAAAAAATCAGTATATATTCGTATATACGGAGGACAACATATTAGTTTATCAGATTTTTGCCGCATATGAATTCAACTCTAAACATCTATTACTCAATTATGATTACTCCAATGAATATGTTTACGAGCAATATATAAAAGATATTTTTAATGTGGCTAGCAAAGGTTATGGACCTGCGTATATCAGAGATGATATTCAGGTAACAAAGGACGATAAGATTATAACTCTTTCTACTTGTACAACGGACCATGATTCTAACCAACGCTTTTTAGTGGCAGGTGTGCTGGTAGCTCCAAAATCAGATAAGGAATGAATAAAAATATATGCTAGAAAAACAGGTTACAACAGAGAGAAAAAAGCTGACATTTGGTCTGAAGTCACTTATCACAATCATTGGTATAGCAATTGTCATACTTGGAATGATTTTTATTCTTCGACTTTTTGGCAAAAATAATCTCAGTAAGGCAGTCGCTGGAGATGCAAAGGTTGAAGTAGGTCAGGTGACAGAGGATCTTCAAGATAATCAAATAATGTTTGATGGCAAGCGCTATCAGCTAAACGAGGATATCGTGTCTGTCCTTGTGATGGGTGTTGATACTGAGACTGTAAAGAAGGTAGGAGGAAAGAGCTGGAGCGCAAAGGAAGGAAGCTATCTTGCTGGTGGACAGGCAGATACATTGATATTAGTGGTTATTAATCCTCACACTAAAAAGGTTTCGTTTCTTGCTATAAACAGAAACACTATGGCAGATGTAGATGTGTGGGATGAGGATGGAAATTATGTGGGAGTTTTCTTAGAACAGATAGCTCTTCAGCATGGTTTTGGAGATGGGAAAGAGGAAAGCTGTGAACATCAGGTAAAGGCTGTATCAAGACTGCTCTGTGGAATTCCTATTAATAAGTATGCAGCTATAAGCATGGATGCCGTTCCAGTTTTGAATGATGCTGTTGGCGGGGTTAATGTTACTGTTTTAGATGACTTGGTTTATCCCGAATATGACATGAACATGCATAAGGGTGATGAAGTGAACCTTATGGGAGAGAAGGCCTATTGGTATGTACGACTTAGACATGAGGACGAGTTCAATTCTAATCAGCTTAGATTAAACAGACAAAAGCAGTATCTTACAGAGTTTATTAAAAAGGCCAAAGAGGCTGCAACCAGCGATTATCGTGTGGCCTTAAATATTTATAAAAACGTTTCAGATTACATGGTCACAGATGTGGATGTCAGCACATTTACATATATGGCTACAGAATATCTTGATTATGATTTCGATGTGGATAATTTTTATTCACTTCAAGGGGAGACAATGCAGGGAACTCAATACGAAGAGTTTTATGCGGACAAGAAGGCCATTGAAAAGCTTGTAATAGATTTATTTTATGAGCAGGTGATTTATTAGGAAAAGATGGTGTTAGTTTTTATCTAGGTATCAGCTGGGGGGCCACACTTCCGGATTGATATAAACCACATGAATCTAGGAGAGGAGGGACATTTAAAACATGAAAAAGGTTTTTTAGCAGTTTTTACAGCTGCTATCGTACTTTCGATGAGCACAATCACAGCTTTTGCAGCTAGCCCTGTAGCAGCTAATCCAGTTGCAGGTCAGGAAGCTACAACAACTATTGATACTGTTGCAACAGCAGATGCTTATGATGCAGCAACAGTAGTATCAGAGGGGTTTACAGAGACTAAGGTTTCTGAGGCAACTGTACAGTCATCTGTAGCAGCTGTTCAGGGTCTTCTTCTTAACAATCTTGCTGTTACAGCTAAGTTCCTTAACAATAAGCAGATTGCAGCTGCAGTTGCAGATCCTTCAAAGAAGGTTACTGCTAGCATCAAAACAGTAGTTGATATTAAGGCTGCAGGCGCTCCTAAGGATGCTAAGGGTAACTACACTCCAACACTTAAGAACGCTAGTATTGTTAAAGGCAGACTTTATGCAGCACTTCACCAGAATGCTGCAACAGGCGCTTGGAACGCAATCTCAATTACAAGCATCGAAAATGGTGCTATTACAGTTTCAACACCTGATCTTTCTCCAATAGCTATCGTAGAGCTTAATGTTACAGGAGCAGCAACATCTCCTAAGACAGGCGAGACTCTTCCAGCAGCAATGTTCATCATTCTTTTAGGCATTGCAGGCGCAGCTTATTGTGGAAAGAAAGCTTTTGCTTAATTAATTCCAAAACAAAAAGATTAGATCTAATTCTATTTTCCGAAATCATGTGGTTGATAAGGATTACTGGCTCTGGGCGACCAGGGCCAGATATTTGAAAAGGAAGATTCTTTCTATGAAGAGAATATTATTTGTGACCACAATAAGCGGGTTTCTTCCTCAGTTTGAAAGTAACGATGTGAAGCTTTTAAAGGAAATGGGATGCGAGATACATTATGCATCAAATTTTAGAAATCCCATCTATACTTTTGACCAGGAAAAATTAATACAGGAAGATATAAAGCTTCATCAAATTGATATAGAAAAAAGTCCTGTTAGCAGATCAAATTATAAGGCAATCAAACAGGTCAAAAACATTATTGATGTATTTAAAATTGATATTGTTCACTGTCATAATCCTATGGGCGGGGTATGCGCAAGGGTGGCAGCCAAAATCAGTAATCGTAAACCATATGTAATATACACAGCACATGGTTTTCATTTTTACTCTGGGGCACCTGTTCAGAATTGGCTTTTATATTACAGTGCTGAAAAGTTTTTAGCCCATTGGACAGATCAGATCATCACCATAAATGGAGAAGATTATAATAGGGCAAATCATTTCTCACTAAAGAAGGATGGTAAGGTTGCTCAGATTCATGGCGTGGGCGTAGACACAGAACGATTCAATATACAAGGAACTAAGAAGCGCAGCGACATGCGAAGAAAGCTGGGTATACCTGAGGATGGGTTTGTTTTGGTGACTGCTGCGGAATTAAATTCGAATAAGAATCAGCGGATAGTCATTGAGGCCCTTAGACGTTTAAAAAGTGATGAGGGGGTTGATTTAAGAAAAATATATTATTTGATTTGTGGGAAAGGACCATTCAGAGAAAGATTAGAAGTTCAGGTTAATGATGCTGGGCTGGGGGATAATGTTAAGTTCTTAGGATTTAGAACTGATATGCCAGATGTTTTGGCTAGTGCAGATTGTTTTGTTTTTCCATCCCATAGAGAGGGACTGGGGATTGCAGCGGTGGAGGCATTGCTTTGTGGCTTGCCACTGATAGTTGCGGACAATCGAGGCACAAGGGAGTACGCAATTGACACTGTAAATTCTATTGTATGTAATGCGGACTCAGCTAAGGATTTTGCTATTGCCATAAAGGATTTATTTAATAATGAGCGGTATAGAGAAGAATTAGCTTCGAGGAGTCGTGCATCAGCAATGCCATTTGCAGTACAGACTGTAGAACAGACAATGGAGAAGGTATATAAGACATGGGTAAACCGCTAGTATCAGTCATCATGGGTGTATACAACCAATGGGACGAAAATATATTGAGGGAAGCAGTTGATTCGATTTTGAATCAATCCTATGAGAATATTGAATTTATTATATGGGATGACGGCTCCACACCTGAGGCAGCAAAGCTGGTTAAGAAGCTGGAATCCTTGGATATGCGTATAACAGTAATGCGTAGGGAAGAAAATAAGGGGCTGGCATTCTCTTTGAACGAATGTATTTTGCAGGCTCATGGAAAATACATTGCTCGAATGGATGCAGATGATATTTCCTTGCGAGGACGTATTGAAAAGCAGGTGGAATTTTTAGAGACCCATCCAGAGTATGGATGGTGTGGAACCAACACAGAGCTCTTTGATGAGAATGGTATTTGGGGTGAAAGACCTTATCCAGAAGAGCCTGCTATGAAGGACTACTATAAATTCTCCCCATATGCACATCCAACAGTTGTTTTTCGTGCAGAGCTTTTTGATGCAGGCAGGGGATATCTTGCTACAGAGGAAACTCTAAGATGCGAAGATTATGAAATCTTTATGCATCTAATGCAGAGAGGATTGAAGGGATATAACCTTCAGGAAAATCTCTTTAGATATCGTGAGACTAAAGAGTCTTATGGAAAAAGAAAAACCAAATATCGTATAAACGAAGCAAAAATCAGATACAGAAATTATAAACAGATGGGAAAACTATTTCCTGTCGGTTGGCTTTTTGTACTGAGGCCTATTGTAGCTTGCCTTATTCCTACAGCTGTACTTGAGTTTGTAAAAAGGAGCGAAGGAGCAAGGAGGCGAGGCTATGTTAAAAAAGAGGTTGAACCAGTACAAATCAATATTGAGCCAGGACAGATGGCTATACCAAGCTTTGCGACGGTCGTTGAAACGGCAAGAAGATCTTGATGAGTACGACAGAATTTTCTTGCATGTCTTTGCCCCGGTAATGCTTTGGTATGTTACATGGGTATTGGAAAGGGCCAGCGAACTTAGAATTAAGAGACTGTATTTTTGGCTAGAGATGGTTGGTTAATGTATCATTTGGCCTGCCTAATCAAGGAGCAGAATCCAAGGGATGTGAATATTGATTTGAGATATATTCATGTTTCCAGATATGTTCTTAGAAATGCAGAATATAGCTTTATTGGATTAGAGTGCCTTGATACCATTTGCGTAGGTGGAATAGATATCACCTTTGAGAAGCTCATGAAAAGAGCTGCACTTACAGATGAAGAGATTCTGACTGTTGCAAGAGAGGTGGGGTTTCAGAATAGATTAAAAGAATGCTTGTCTTATGCTCAAATACAGGAATTGAAGATAAAGCTTGAATGTCACAGTGACAATCTTTTTAGATATATTCAAAATCATTCAGAGCATTTTTTTGATATTACAGCCGAGTATCTAAAACAGGAAGGGCTGCTGGATGACACAAGTTATGCATTGGTAGATAGTGGCTGGATTGGAACCACACAAAAGAGTCTCCAAAGAATTTTGACCAAAATAAAGGGACAGGATGTTAAGGTTAAGGGGTTCTATTTTGGATTGTATGATATACCTTCTAAAATGGATAAGGATTGTTATGAAAGCTTTTACCTAAGACCTTATATGGACATAAAAAGAAAACAAGATTTTCCATATGTCTTTTTGAAACCCTTTTTTCTTCACCAGAGGGGATGACTCTAAATTATTCTTCTGGTGCTGATGGAAAAATAAAGGTGATTAAAAGCGATCTTATAAATCCAAACGGTCTGTTTATGATGAGAAATTTAGAACTAATCACAAATTTTGTAGATGCTGTAGATGGACGATGGTTCTACGATGTATTGGATGATTGGGACGGGAATCTCAAAACAATCGAGAAGCTGTTTTCTTTGATGATGGGAAGACCAACAATAGAGGAGGCTAGCATATTAGGAGGATTTCAGTTTTGCGATGATGTGTTGGAACTCCAAATGCAGAATGTTGCTGCTATCTGGGATGACTTGGAACTGAAGAGGCAATGGTTCTTTAAGAAGATTAATATTAAGTTTTTTAAATCAGAGGAGAAGCTTCATGAAAGCGGATGGCCGGAAGCTAGCATTATTAATTTATGTGGGGAGGGCATCCGTGCCAGCAAGGCATTGTATAGTGAGAGATTATACAAAAGGTTGATGTATGTTAGGAAATCGATTCAGGTATAGAATTTGTAGTTTAATCATTTTATTGCTGCTGGTGGGATTGGCTTTTGGGATTAACGTAAATACGGTTTACGCAGAGGAGGTCACAGTCCATTTTGGGAGCGAAGGGTATACAGCTACTGAGGGGACAAACTTTCCGGTAGGTGTGTACATAAATAGTCAGACGGGGATTGGTTCCTATGCGGTAGCTGTAACATACGACCCTGCTACCATGACCTACATAGACGGTGCAGATGCTGTGGATGCTGAAAAGGGAATTCTTTATTTTGTTGGAGATTCCAGTGGACCAGAAAAGAAGTACATGGTTCATTTTAATTTGGCAAGTCCTAACAATACATCTATTAGCATTGCAGCTGCAAAAATCAAATCGGCGGAGACAGGGGAGGATATAAATGCGGTTATACAGGGCGCAGCATCTATAACTGCGAAACCAAAACAGGAAGAAACGCCGACAGAGGAAACACCTACAGAAGAAGTCACGGAGGAAACACCGGAGGAACCGGTAGTAGAAACGGAAGCACAACCGGAAGTGGTTTTGGCGGAGGAAACTCAGAAGGATGTTGCTGAAGAATCCGAGAATAAAGAAGAAATAAAAACTGTTGTGGCAGAAAATAAGGAGGCAACAGAGGAAGAGGCTAAAGTGGAGAAGACATCAATATTGTATAACAGTTATTTTTGATTGGAGTTATATTCGTCGGAGTAATTATTTTTGTACAGATACTCTTAGCTTTTATTGATTTCATTTTCAAGAAGAGGGAAAAGAGATTAGCGGCCAGTCATTTTCAGGATAAGTTACAGGTTATGGATTTGGAAGAAGATGTAGTCATGACAGAAGCTGTAGATAATGAACCTGTAATATCGGTTGAAGATGTGACTATGGAGTTTCATATTGCCAGCACACAGACATCCGGACTAAAGGATTACATTATACAGTTCCTAAAACGCCAAATAACCTACAAAAAACTGTATGCCCTATATCACGTTAGCTTTAATGTTTATCGTGGCGAAATCGTGGGAATAATCGGCACAAATGGGTCGGGTAAATCTACACTCCTGAAGATTGTATCAGGAGCCCTTCGACCTACAGAGGGAGAGGTAAAGGCTGACAGAAAAAAGATTCAGCTGCTGACCCTTGGTACTGGCTTTGATATGGAGCTGACTGGCAAGGAAAATGTGTATCTGAATGGAGCTATTATTGGATACAGCAAGAAGTTTTTAGACGAGCACTATGATGAGATTGTGGAGTTTGCCGAACTCCAGGATTTTATGGATGAGAAGGTGAAGAATTATTCTAGTGGTATGGTAAGCCGACTGGGGTTCGCCATTGCAACAGCTGGTGATGCAGCAGAGATTCTGATCCTGGATGAGGTGCTTTCTGTTGGTGATGAGTTCTTTAGAAAGAAGAGCTTGAAGCGTGTTAAAGAAATGATTCACGGTGGTAGTACAGTGCTTCTTGTGAGTCATAGTATGGAAACTATCATAGACAACTGTAATAAGTGTGTGTGGATTGAAAAGGGCGAGTTGAAAATGGTTGACGAGCCTAAAGTGGTCTGCGCGGCCTATAGAAAAATGAAAGAGCAAGAGGCGGGTTGACAGCCCGCCTCTTGCCTGCTATTACCCTATTTTTATGCCTATTATTGAAAGTAGTGTATACTGTTAGAAAAGTTCTGTTTGCATTCAAAAGTTTTCAATAAATGGTAGCTATAACTATTGATTTATGTGTGCTATTTACTTAAAATAGTATATAACAAATGAGGGAGACGAGAATAGTTGTGAAATTTGGCATCAAACAATATATCTTCGTAATTCACGAACTGACTGCAAGAGAAATAAAAAGAAAGTACGCCAGGTCTGTGCTGGGTATTGTGTGGTCGGTATTGAATCCCCTGTTATTTATGATAGTGATGAGTCTGGTTTTTAGTGGATACACTTTGAATTCCACTACGTATCCGGTGTATTACATCACAGGCTTTACTATGTGGACTATGTTTAACACAGCCACAACTACTAGCATGACAGCTTTTGAGGACAATAAAAATCTATTTCAAAAGACGAAGCTGCCGCGAGTGATATTTGTTCTATCCAGAGACTATACAGCGTTAGTTAATTTGGGGTTTTCCTGTATAGCTCTTTTGATAGTTTTAGCTTGCTTCAGGGTAAGGCTAAATTGGACAGTGATTATATTCTTTGTGGATGTAATTTTTGAGATGATATTTTCTATTGGGGTTTCTTTTATTCTTGCAACCATATATGTGTTTTATAAGGACATAAAGTTCCTTTGGCGAAACTTCATAGTTTTGCTAGTCCATATGGTGGCTGTCTATATTCCAATTGAAAGATATCCAGAAAATCTCCACGAAATAACAAGAATGAATCCGCTGTATTTCTATCCTAACATAGCAAGGCGATGTGTCTTGGAAGGCACATATGACATACAGGAATTGAAACTAATGGTATGGTGGGCGATTATCGTATTTACGATAGGGCTGTTGGTGTTTAAGTTTAAAGAAAACGAGATTGTGAAGAAGTTGTAGATTATGTTGGATAATAGATTAAAAATTTTACGTCAGGCTACATTTGTAATAAAGCAAATGAGTTATAGGGAAAATAAGAAAAAGTTGATGAGACAAATCTGGGACTTTTTTGGAATATATTGAATCCCATTCTTTTTATGATAATCTTGTCCATGTATTATCAGAATGTAATAATACATAAAATTGAGAATTTTCCAGTATTTGTTTTTTCGGGAATAACAATTATGAATTATTATAACTCAGCTACCAAAGGTGCAATGCACAGTTTAGTCAGTAATAAAAGACTAATAATAAAGAGTAAATTGCCAGTTGAGGTATTTATATTGCAAAAGATAATAGTTCCGTTGCGAGAATTGTTTTTCTCAGGACTTTCATTAATTGTAATTATGTTTTTTTTAGAATTGGATTTTCTTGGCGGGTTCTTCAGATTATTCCAGTGTTATTTTTAACAATAATTACGGTAATGGGCATTGGGGAAATTTTATCAGTTATATATGTATTTTTTGCTGATATAGATTATTTCTATTCTGTGTTTATGACGTTAATGTTGTTTGTTTCAGGAGTTTTTATTCCAATTGAGCATCTTCCTGAAAAGGTTCATACGGTTCTAACATATAATCCTATTTTTTTATCTATATATTTGTCTAGGAATTGTTTTGTGTATAATTTGTCTTCGCACTGGTCTGCTTGGGCTAAATTATGTATATGGGCAGTGGTATTGAGTTTGATAGGGAAAATATTATTTTTGAGGAATAAGAACGCTATATTACTAAAATTATAGAGATTTACATAATTGTGACGAGGAGAAAAAGGGATGCTTGGATTAAATGGCAATATTACTAGCAAACGCGTGGGATTGATTTATGTTACAGAGGATGGAATAGAGGATTATTTGTCTTTTTATATTAAAAAGTTATTAGGGGTTGCTGATAGACTTTATGTTCTTTCGCAAACATCTATTTCAGATGTTAATAAGATTGTAGATAAGGGAATTGAATATATTTCAAATGATTCTTTTAATAATTCTATGTCTGCATATATTCAAGTACTTTTAGATGATTATATAGAACTATATGATGATTATGAGGAGATAATATTTACAACAGATAGGGTTTTCGGACCATTATATGATTTAAGTAGCTATTTCGAAATGATTCCAAGTGATGTTTGCATATGGAACTTTTCAGATATTCATAATATTTTGGCAGATGATTTCTTTGTGATGAATATTAAGCAAGTGCGAGATGGCGATTTTGAATATATTTTCAAAAAGCTTTCTGAATATATGTTATGTCAGGGAGTAACCGAAGAATTAGGAGAGAGATTCCAATTGCTTCTTAAGGAAAAAGGATATAGTTGTTATTCCATTTTTGATATAGAAAGTTTATACGGCACAGGAGAAGATAAGCTATTTTATCTATACGATTTAATTGTAAAACAGCAATATCCTTTTATTCCAATAGATGTTTTTGGCTTAGACAAATCCGATTTTTTAGAATTTAACAATGGAGATGAAATAACAAAGATTGTTAACTATATAAAATTGTCCAAACGGTATGATGAGAATTTAATAATACGGTATTTACTGAAGCATGAAAATATTGCTGATTTAAAGCAAATATTCAATTGGACGTACATTCTACCTAATGAAAGTGATTTTGATATTCTTGATAATGGTAGCTATAAAGTTGCAGTTGTTGCACATTTGTATTATGTGGAAATGTTTGAATTATGTATGGATTATTTAGCAAAGGTGCCATATGGAATAGATATTATAATAACTACGAATTCGGATGATAAAAAGCAAAATATAATAGAAGTTGCTAGTGAAAAAGGAGTTAAGTTAACAGAAGTAATAGTGGCTGAAAATAGAGGGAGAGAGCTTGCAGCTTTATTAGTTGGATGTGGGAAATTTTTGCTAAAATACAAATACTTTTGTTTTGTTCACGACAAAAAAAGCTCTGCAAAGGAACACCTTAGTGTTGGTTTAGCTTTTAGGGATATATTGTGGGATAGTAGTTTGTATTCCGAGGGATATATAAGAAATATTATCGACATGTTTGAGCAGAATGAATGCATGGGGTTGGCGGTTCCACCAACAGTTTATTGTGGTTCTTACTTTTATCCATTTCCAGATTATTGGGTTGGTAACTATGAAAAAACAATTGAATTATCAAAGATCTTAAACATAAATGTTGATATTGCTGAGGACAGGCCGATACCATGCACAGGTCCTGTTTTTGGTGTAGGACAGAAGCACTTAAAAAACTATTAGAATATGATTTTTCATATAATTTTTTTCCTAAAGAACCAATGGACGCAAATCTTACAACAAGCCATGCTATTGAACGCATTTTCCCATATGTTGCTTGTGATGCGGGTTATTATACTTCTACCATAATTCCAATTGAAATAGCATCAATCGAAATGGAAAATATGAGGTACATGCTTGGGAAGAGTACCAATTTATTGCGCGGACATTTGTGGAATAATGGGAAATCGTTCAAAAGTATGATTTCAACATACTCTAATCGATGCATAGCTAAAGATTTATTAAAAACAAAGGTAGTATTGTACAGCGTTCAAAATGGCAGATATCAAGAGGATATAGAGCATAACCTAAAATTACTCAAAGAGCAAAATTATATTATATACATGGTTTGCTCTAATGGACTTCGGGAAAAAGCAAAATCTGCGTATTTAAAATATACATCAAATTTTAGAATTGATACTAGGGGGTGTTCAACTGAGAAAAATTGGATGCATGGAGTTGAAGATTTATATGAATTGGGTCTGGATTATTTAGAGTCGTTTATTCTTATTAGCGACGATATAGTGAATATAATTCCATTGTTAGCTTATGAAATTGGGAATACTGAAATTGTTTTGTGTGAACTGAATAATACAATTAAAATGATAAGGTTTGGTTCTGTTTCTTTGGCAGATGTAGATTTTTCTGTTCTGAAAAATGTTAACGACAAATATTCGATTGAAGATTTTATTAATTATTTTTCTACGATGGGCTATTTTGTTTCAGAACCAGCTAATATGCTAACAGAATTATTTTTTAAGAGTTCACTATTAAAAATGAATTCATATGTCAATCGAAACAATCTAATAATTGTGCCAACATTGGCATATGAATGGGCGCTTCATAATCTGAGTTCGGAGGAGCTATCTCATAAGTTGAATCTAGAATATTTGTTAGAAGAGAAAGAGACAAATTTCTATTATTATAAAATAATAGTTTTTGAATCACATGAATATTGGCAATATATTCGGAGCTTATTACTTCCAATCGAGGATAGTGGTGTCGAAGTAGAATACATATCATTAAAAAGCAATCATCAAGAAGTTTACCAAGATTGTTTACAAGACCATGAGATGACATTATTCGAAATATTGGCAAAAGAATATGCTGTTGGGCAAAACGATTATATAGGTATTTTTGATTTTTCAAAATGCAGAGATAAATCAGAGATTCAATATACATTTGACGAATTGATAAAAAATAATGGTTATATTTCTGCTATATGTGAGGTCTTTAAGGAAAATCAATCTGTTGGTGTAGTCGGCAATATTTATGGTGAGATAATTTTTCAGATTAATTCAAATATGAACATTTACAGTAAATATGAGGATGAGATTCTAGAGTTTGAGAAAAGGTTTAATTTTGACTTTAATAGAGGTGGTAAGCATTCATTGCTTAATTATAATGGATTTTGGTTAAGAAGGGATGCTCTACAAATGATAGCGGATTGTGAGGATATATACATATCAGCCAAGAAACTTTGTGATGCTGAATGGATTGTTCTACCAGAATTATTAAGAGATAAAGGATTCCTTTTAGCTACAGTCTTTTGCAAGCGGGAAATGAACAAGGCTTTTTATGATAGTTTATTTTCTTATAATAAGATTATTTCAGCTGTGCAAAATCCACAGGATATTGAGGTAGAAAGTATAGACGATTATATTCAAACAATTAAACAAAAGGTTGTTACAAAAGTTGAGAAGGAATATGAATATATAAATATTCCAATTGGAGTAAAAGGCGCAGTTAAGAACTATATTCATAACAAACTAGGAAGAAAGAATGGCTAAAAAAGATATTGAATTGGTACGATATTCTGAATATTGGGATCCTAAATGGTACATCTCACAATATAAAGATGTAGCTGATGCTAAAGTGGATCCGTTGGAACATTTTTGTAGTAGAGGACACAGGGAAAATAGAAATCCATCTATTAAGTTTGATACCAAGAGATATAGGGCTTTATATGACGTGGGAAGAGATAATCCATTGGTACATTATGAGAAAGTTGGAAAGTATAAGGGGATTATTCCGCCAGTGACAGATTATTATCTCATAAATAATTCGAAGTTATTTAAAAAACTTGGTATAGAATTAAATATTTAAAAAATATAAGGATTGATCCTACAGCACATTATTTAGAAATAGGGTGGAAGAATGGTAATAATCCTTCAAGAAAATTTGATGGTAATGAATATCTGAATAGAAATAAGGGCGTTAGGGATGCAGGGCAGTGCCCTTTAGTTCATTATGAGAGAAATGGACGTATTGAAGGCAGAGCTATCTATCCAGTGAAACGTCCGGAATATAGGGAGAAGGGAGTTGTATGGAATTTAGCGCAAAAGTTTAACGCCTACTGCTTAAGAGCCTTTTTACCCAAAAGTATACGAAAAGCAAGAATTCTTGTTATTTTGCATATATTCTATCCTGAGTCTTGGAAGGAAATCAAATGTTATATTAATAATTTGCAAATTTATAATTATGATTTAATAGTTACTTATTCTCGTACCGTTGATATTACCAATATTATTGATGATATTAAATCCTTTAAGAATGGAGTGAGAATCTATTCATATGATAATAAAGGATTTGATATAGGACCTTTCGTTGATGTTTTACAAAGAGTGGACTTAGGAAGATATTATGCAGTAATAAAACTTCATTCAAAAGGAATAAATAGGCCATCTTTATATATGTATGGACATTATTATGAGTATAAAGATTGGTTTAATGTTCTTTATAGAGGGATAGTAGGTTTGGTGAACACACATTTATCTATAAAGAAAATTTTTAAATATGATGTTGGTATTGTTGCACCGAGAGAATTGATAGTTCAGGATCCTGTTCATAAACAGAACTTTACAAGAGTAGCTGCTGAAGAGAATAATATTTCTTTTTGTCCAAATTATCATTTTGTAGCTGGAACATGCATGGTGTTTGATTCAAAGGTTCTTCAAAAGTTTAAAAATTATCGGTTTACAATTGAGGACTTTGCTGAAACAACTAGAGGAGAATTTTCATTTGCCCATTTTGTTGAGCGTGCTCTTTGTATGGTTGCAGAGGATATGGGATATAAGATAGTTGGAAATAATGTGCTACGCATAGGTATGTTGCACGAGATGATAAAAGTACATAAAAACAGAAAGTATAGGGCATTAAATCTTTTACATGATTCTCGATTTATAATAGATGATAATTTTTCTATCGTGTTCTTGAAAGTCAGCCAATAGAAAAATATCAAGTGGAAAGAATTCGCTTAGGGGATATTCAACGTTTTTTTGAAGGTAAGTATTATACTTTAGATTCTTGCGCTCCATATAGATATTTATTGGGGTACCATAATGAATATTATAAATATTCTGAGTTTCATAAGAACAACGATTTGCCACTTATGACGAAGAAGAGGTTTGATGATTTGATTGAAAGTATTGAGGGAAATGGATTTGATAAGAGGAGTTTACCTATTATAAATCAGGATAATGTAATTCAAGACGGACAGCACAGATCTTGCTATTTGCTCTATAAATATGGACCGGACTACGAGGTTGATGTATTGAAAATCTGGTACAAAAATAGACGAAGAAAAAAAGAGTATTATAGAGAATACAGGAAGGGCTTTAGTCCTTCCTAATGTTAGATTGATTTTCTGCTATATAAATAAATTGAGTATATGATTAGGGAATAAATTTTTTCAACTCACGATAAAGTGATGGAAGAAAAATTATGGGGTGTGTTTCTATGAAAGACGAAAAAGGTAATTTTGAAGAGTTATTCGAGCGGACAGATTGTCTTTCGAAAAGAAAAACTAACAAGTTAGATTTGGAAAATTCTTTTACAACGCCAGATAAACTTAAGCAGATGAAAGAACTTGGTCCAGAAGGAATATATGAAAGGTTTGGGCTGAATTATGTCTTTTAATGTTACTGAAAATTCACAATTACATCAAAATAGATACGCAGTTTTTGCGTATCTATTTTTTGATGATTTATTTGAGGAATCATTAAGATATTTTTCAAACCTTCCCAATTATGTTGATATCTATGTAGCAACAAATACGGAAGAAAAGGTTGATGTAATAAATGGGTATATTCCGAAAATGTTATTTAGACATAATGTCAAGGTGCTTTTACATAATAATAAAGGACGAGATGTTTCTGCTTTGTTGGTTCTGCTTAAAAGGTATTATTCTAACTATGATGTGATTTGTTTTGTGCATGATAAAAATCATCTCAGATGAAATACGAATCAGTAGGACGAGATTTTAACAATAGAATTTGGCAGTCTTTGCTTGGAAGTAAAGAACTGGTCGAAGAAGTTCTTTCGGCTTTTTCTGATGAGAAATACTTGGGATTGTTAATGCCATCAATGGTTACGCATGGAGAATACTTTCATACTGCTATCGATTCTTGGACAATTTGTTATGATGGTACAGTTGAATTGGCGAAAAAAATCGGACTTAATGTACCCATTTATGGAGACAGAAACCCATTATCGTTGGGAACTGCATTTTGGGCACGTACTAAGGCTCTGGAAAAGTTGTTTGAGTATAATTTTAGTTATGATATGTTTCCAGGAGAACCGTTTCCTGTGGATGGTTCAATAAGTCACTATATTGAACGTATTTTTCCTTATGTGGCTCTAGATGCAGGGTATTATACTGGTATCGTATATACTAAGGAGATAGCTGCAAATGAGTTGATAAATATTAATTATTCCCTTAATCAAATATTAAAAAGAGTTGACAAGTATGAAGGGATAAACACTGTAAATTTAGCTGAGACCTTAGAATCCTTGGATAGAGCTCCGTTTAGGAAAAAACCTAAGGATCCTATTTTTATTGATAGTAGGTTGTCGAATGAAAGGGAATTATTTCTTTCGGAATTTAAGAATCGCTATGATTTAGCAGGGACTTATAAATGGATTAGAAATCAATTAATCATTAGCTCTATTTATCCAAAGCAAAAATTCTTAAAAGGATTTTCTTATAAGCTTAAAAAGAAAGTAAGAAATGAACTTTCACTATATAGGTATTTTATTATTGAAATTATTTGTGATGCTATCGAGGATTATTTGAAAGGAGCGGAATATTTAGAAAAGTATTATCGTTCTTATGATAATATTGAAGCTCGTCAAATATTAGATGTTGATTATAAGTGGTTTTATCAGTGTGCTCAGATTGATGATTGTGACTTTATTCACATGATTGTTAGATATATCACGCTAAATGGTTATCTACTTCGTGCAAATAGGAGCATAATAGTGCCAGTGGACAACTGTAAGGCAGTGCAGGGATATAGAGCTACTGACATTACTTTTTTTGATGACGTCACTTGTTGTGGTTATACTTGCAGTAGGGATTTTGGTAAAGCAATTAAATGTGTAAAAAGATTTAAAAGACTTATCAAACAATTAAGAAGAGAATATAGAAAAATTGCTGAAGACTATAGGAAAGCTTATCCAGAACTTAGCACTGAAGAACAATGGAATAGGAGGCTTGATAAAGTATAAAATCCCTCACATTACGTGAGGGATTGCATTCCTACAAAGAAGCCAAATAATCATCCACTGCTCCGTGGAAGTCTTTTGCTAATTCCTGGTGATTGGCACCGTCATAAGAAATAAGTGACTGAATACCCTGGACCTTTCCAAAGTAAACGCCATCTTCCTCAGAAAACTCGACACTACCAATATAACCCTTGTATTCCATAGTATTTGACATAGAAACTCCTCCTGTATAAAAATCCCTCACCTTGCGGTGAGGTTTTTTGAGCATAATCAAAGCATTGCTTTATACTTCTCAAAATCATTGGCAGGTATATCCAGCGATTCCATAGCCTGCTCAGCGGTAACTTTAAAGCTTTGCATGACCTTTCGAATAGAGGAAAGACGCTCGGTTTCGATACCTTCTTTAATACCTTCTTGAATTCCTTCGGTCTTTGCTTCCTGACGAATTATAGCTTCTTCTTCCCATTTGTTCATATATTTAACACCTACTTCCTCACTTGCTTTAATAGCAGCAACGCGATTCTTGATAATTGCTAAATTTTTGTTTGAAGAATCTACGATAGTCCCATTAGTTCCTTCAGTTTCATTATATTCAATAAACTTCATCAGTGCAATAAACTCAGGTGA
The DNA here is from genome assembly GCA_000209815.1 of Butyrivibrio fibrisolvens 16/4. Classification (GTDB taxonomy): domain Bacteria; phylum Bacillota; class Clostridia; order Lachnospirales; family Lachnospiraceae; genus Pseudobutyrivibrio; species Pseudobutyrivibrio fibrisolvens_A. The sequence goes on along the minus strand of FP929036.1, from coordinate 2,890,237 downwards.
AACATCTTGCGTGTTTGTGCCTCTAGTATTAATAAATATGCGTTTGGAACCATCATTAAGTTTAATAGAGGGATCCTCCTGACATACCTCTTCAAAGGTATAAATGTATCTATCTTTATGGAACAAGTCAAAAGGGGTAATCATGATGACAGTTGCATCTTTGAGATTATTAAAATCAGCTTCACCAGGTGAAAGAAGAGCAGAATCAATAAGTGCTTGATAGTAACGTGTTCGTTTTATTAAGTCCTTTAGTTTTTTCTTTGCATTTCCGTATTGTAGATTGTACCAGTAACATCCATAGAGAATACATCTACACGTATTGATCTGAGCCAAGGAGCTGTCCGAAACTCCTTTTCTGTCTGTGATGGAGATAATAGTTTGAAGTTATCATCTCCGAGAATAATTCGAAGCAGAGCCTGATATGTTTCAGTGTCATCCATCGCTTCATCAAATAAAAATTTGTCTAATAATGTTAGTTCTTGCAGTGTTTTCAATAGCAACACCCTCCTTTGAATTTTTTCATATAATGCATAGCGCTCGCTAGCAAATGTGATTAAAGATTGTTTTTAGGTTTAAAACATATCACACTTCGTACATCACGGCTTTTCTTTAGTGTTTGTCCTTCAATGTACATGTTGGAAGAATCTCCGCCATCCAGGTTATAAAGGATTCTTATGGAGTTCCCCCACGTAGATTTAGCAAAATCATACATATCCTGGTAGGACATTCTGGTAGCTACTCCGGCTATAAAAGTGCCATCCTGAAGTTGGCCTATGAAGGTTCTGTCGTGCTTAGTATTCCAATCTACATTTTTTGCCCAGGTATCGTAGATGACAGCATTAAAACCAGTTACAACCCACTGTGGTTGCAGGGCTGTAAATAGTCCTAAAGATGCGTAATCGTAGCCGATAGCTTGCAGCTTTCCATTAGGGAGAAATACAAGTGGATCACCTATATATGCATCTTTTGCTATGGAGTGCCATTTGCCATTGCTATAGGTGTAACTCATAGCCCCTAATTCATTCCACGCTCCTGCATTTATTGAAATGGGGGCAGCAACACTTTCTGTGATTTCAGAGATAGAAGCACTATCATCTGATACTATCAATTGAGGAGTAAGTGATGCAGTTTGTATGTAGCATACTAGGGAATCACCAAATGATGTTTTGGTGAATGAATAGTCACTGTTTGTGACAGAAGAATTCTCTTTTGCATATGTGGGAAAAGCAAAGAAAAGAGAGATAATAAAACCTACTACTATAGAAAGTAGCGGCTTCCTTATTAAGTTGATTGTATTCATTTGTGCCTTTCTAGCGCAAATAGCATACAAAAAATAAAACGAAAAACAGACCGATAATATCACGGTTTTAAATAAAGTGCAATACAAAAGAATTAATGTAACAGTTATAGCTATCAGTGGCTGAATTATTTATAATATTTTTAGTACAGTGTTAACACAGTTGGGGGAAGTTATGAGATATAGAATCTACGGTTTTTTAGTAAATAGGGTTCCAGGAATCGCGAAAAGATATCACGATTATCATAATGATAGTCAGGGCTTAAAGCGAATCATTTCTTATATGTATCTTCTATGGCTGAATTTCGCCTATTACATCCTACACATAAAGCACGTCGGAAAAATAAAAGTGCTTGATGCATACGAGGAAAAAAGTTTAATCGCATCACAGCCAGAATCCCATTTGTTTAATCAGGAGCCTGCAAGTGTATTTGTAGAAAAGCTAAAAAAATATGATGTAATTTCTTTTGATTTATTTGATACTTTGATTTTCAGGCCCTTCTCAGAGCCAGGGGATTTGTTCTATATTTTAGGACAAAAGCTTGGCTATATGGATTTTAAGAGAATTAGAATAGAGGCGGAAAAGAAGACCAGAATAGATAAATATAAAAAGGATAAAACCTATGAAGTGAATCTATCGGAAATATGGGAAAAGCTAGAATCCCTAACAGGAATTGACGCTGAGCGGGGAAAGCAACTGGAGATAGAGACAGAACTTCAGCTTTGCTATGCAAACCCATATATGAAGCAGGTATATGAAAGCTTGCTTAGGGATGATAAGAGTATTGTAATCACCACAGATATGTATCTTCCTGGTGATGTCCTTGAAAAAATCCTCGAAAAATGTGGATATAGTCAATATAAACGTATATACGTATCCTGCCAGGAAAAAAGCTCTAAATGGCAAGGGAATTTGTATAAAAAAATGACATCACACCAGAAAATTCTGCTTGGAGAAAACTGTTCTATTGTCCACATTGGTGACAATGAAAATAGTGATTATAAAATGGCGTTGAAGGCAGGAATTGAAGCCGTTTATTATAAAAACGTAAATACGAATTCTATTCAATACAGAAGCTATGATATGTCACCGATAATTGGAGCTGCATATCGTGGCATAGTAAATAACCACCTATATTCTGGGCAATCCAGAATGACTATGAATCAGGAGTATGGATTTATATATGGTGGATTGTTTATTCTAGGGTATTGCCATTTTATCCACCAGTATTATCTGGCAAACGGAATAGATAAAATACTATTTCTTAGCAGAGATGGAGAAATAATCAAGAAGGCGTACGATTTTTTGTATCCGGAGGATAATACGGTATATGCCTATATATCCCGTTTTGCTGCTGCAAAATGGTGTGCAAGAAATATGAAATACGATTTTGTTAGAAAGCTAATTCGTCATAAGGTTGGTAAGGGGAAAACAATCCATAAAATTCTGGCTGAGATGGAGCTACTAGCGCTTGAGGAGACACTGATGAAATCAACATCATTGTCTCCGTCAGATCAATTTATTTCAAAGAATGAAGAAGCCTTTATTCAGCTAATAAATGATAATTGGAAAACAATTGTTGATTCTTATTCAGAGCAAAGGGCGGCAGCCGCTAAGTGGTATAAAAATCTTATAGGCGCTTCTAAATCTGCATTAGCTGTTGATATAGGCTGGGCAGGAAGTGGCGCCTTGGCTTTAAAAAATCTTTTTGAAAATGAATGGATGATAGATTGTAAATTGACTGGGATAATTGCAGGTACTAATTCCGCATTAAATTCAGAGCCCGATATGAGTGAAACTATGCTTTTGGATGGTAGTCTTGTCTCCTATATGTACTCGTCCAGAGATAATAGAGATCTTTGGAAGAAGCATAATCCAGGACGAGGATATAATCTTTTCTTTGAGTTACTTACATCCTCTAAACAGCCTACTTTTAAGGGTTTTTATTATGATAGTGACGGGGAGGTGGAATTAAAATTCGGTCAGCAGGAGCCTAATCCAAATGGTGTGGAAGAAATACAAGAAGGCATAATGGAGTTTGTAAGAGAATATGCTGAGCATTTCAAGGATTTTCCTTACATGTTTAATATATCAGGTAGGGATGCTTACAGTCCTATGATGCTTGCTGCTGGTAATGAGGAAAGTTATTTGCGAAAGATTTATAGTGGATTTTGCCTCACAGAAGAGGTTCAGTAGAATTATTTATGTGATAATTTTGAAAAATTTATGACAAATTGTAACAGCTATAGCTACCACTAATTTAGTGTCTTATAATATATTCAGTCGGGAGAAGCAGGTCTAGGAGGTTGAGTATGAAAAGCAAGAGAATAATTGGGGCAGTTATAGCGGTTATGTTTTTTGTTGCAGGTTTGATGCAGCCCTTTTCTGCTAATATGGCAGAGGCAAAAGGAAAGACCCTGTCGTTAACTAATTCAGAGGGAGCAGTTGATTTTGCAGCTGTTCAGGCATATAATCCGGACATTTATGCCTGGATAGTAATTCCAAACACTAAGGTGAATTATCCTGTTGTTCAAAGTGTAGTGGATGATTACTATATTATGCGAAATGTGGATGGAAGTAAGGGGTATCCTGGGGCACTTTATACAAACAGGGTGAATACAAAGACATTCCAGGATTTTAATACGGTAATCTACGGCCACAATATGAAGAACAAGACGGCCTTTGGAAGCCTACATTATTTTGATAAGGCGGATTTCTTCAATAAGAATCAGGATATGTATATCTATACAGCTGATGGTGTTTATTACTATCAGATTTATTCTACTGTGAAGTATTCAAACGCCTTGATATTGGATCAGTATCCAAATGCTTTGGAGACAAGCCGACAGGAATATATAAATCTCACTCTCACAGGATACGCAAAGTCCAAGGTGGAGCACGTAAGGGAAGGTGTGGAACTTACTACAGAGGACAAATTGGTTACTCTTTCTACTTGCATCAATGATGCCAGATACAGATACTTAGTCATAGCCAAGCAAATATCATTTGTTCCATATAAATAATTATAGAAGTGATATTAATTTCAGAAGCACTTTTATTCTGCATTAAAACATTTGGGCAGGCCGAAAATATTTGGTGAAAAATATATTTTTGGCTTGCCTGATTTATGGTTATCATTTAATATTTATTAGATATATTACTAAAAACAACAGGAATATTTTAAAGAAAGAAGTAAGTATGAGAAACAAAGGATTTAGTAACGAAAAATACACTGAGATGCAGTCTAAGAGGATTCGTGAGCGAATCGACCAGTTTGGAGGAAAGCTTTATCTTGAGTTTGGAGGAAAGCTCTTCGATGATTATCACGCTTCAAGAGTTTTGCCAGGCTTCAAGCCAGACGCAAAAATCACTATGCTAAAGGAGCTTGCTGACAAGACTGAGATAGTTATTGCTATCAAGGCTGGCGATATCGAGAAGAACAAGGTCCGCGGAGATATCGGAATCACATACGATATGGACTTATTAAGACTTATCGATGCATTTACAAGCTATGGTCTTTATGTAGGTTCAGTTGTTCTTACACAGTTCGCAGAGCAGCCATCAGCAGTGGCATACGAGAAAAAGCTTAAGGCATTAGGCCTGAAGGTTTTCCGTCATTACATTATCCCAGGTTATCCATCAAATATTCCTTTTATCGTATCTGATGAAGGTTTTGGAAAGAATGATTATATCGAAACAACACGTCCACTAGTAGTTATTACAGCTCCTGGTCCAGGAAGTGGAAAGATGGCTACTTGCCTTTCTCAGCTTTACCATGAGTCAAAGCGCGGTGTAAAGGCTGGATACGCCAAGTTCGAGACATTCCCAATCTGGAACCTTCCATTAAATCATCCAGTAAATCTTGCATACGAGGCAGCCACAGCAGATCTTAACGATGTAAATATGATTGACCCATTCCATTTAGAGGCTTATGGCGAAACTGTTGTAAATTACAACAGAGATGTAGAGGTATTCCCTGTTCTCAAGGCTATGTTCGAGAAGATTTCAGGAGAATCACCATACAAGTCACCTACAGACATGGGTGTAAATATGGCAGGAAATGCTATTATCGACGATGATGCTTGTAGAGCAGCTTCTAATCAGGAAATCATCCGCCGTTATTTCGAGGCTACAGTTGCCAGACGTAAGGGTGAGGGCAGTGATTCGGCAATCCAGAAGCTGGAGCTTCTTATGGAAAAGGCTGGTATTTCTGTTTCAGATCGTCCAGTTGTTTCAGCTGCGAATATTAAGGCAGAGCAGACAGGCGTTCCTTGTGCAGCTATCGAGCTTTCAGATGGACAGGTTATCACAGGAAAGACTTCTGAAATGTTAGGTGCTTCTTCAGCAATGATTCTTAATGCATTAAAGCACTTTGCAGGTATTGCTGATGAGAAAAAGTTAATCTCTCCAGAGACACTTACACCTATTATGAATTTAAAAACTAATTACTTAGGCGATCATAATCCACATCTTCATTTGAACGAGCTTTTGATTGCCCTTTCTATGGAGTCAATCAGTAGCGAGGATGCTAGAAAGGCTTACGATTGCCTTCCAGAGCTTGCTGGTTCTGAGATGCACTCATCAGTTATTCTTTCATCTGTGGATGTTAGCGTATTAAAGCAGCTGGGTGTTCACCTTACTTGCGAGCCAAAATACGAGGGAAATAAGCTTTATCACAACTAAGCTTTTTAGCAGGAAGTTTTTATCCACTAAATTTGACTCACATCCCTATGATTGATAAAATTATACCCGAGTGTACATACACACTCGGGAGAATATAATTATGGGAACAGATGTCAGAAATAATAGAAGACGATACAAATATAAGAAAAAACGAAATAGGCTTCTTATCTTTATAGGCATAGTGGCTACATTTATAGCTACTGCCGGGGTAGGAGCCTATTTTTATTATGATTATTCCACCAGAGTATATGATAATTGTGTAGTTGAGCTTGGTGGGGAGGTTACCGCCAGGGATTTCCTTAAAAACGAAGAGAAAAATGCAGAGTTTACCTCAGATACTATATTCTTTACTGAAAAGGCCGGAATCTACAAGGTAGGTATTTACTCAAAACCATACACATATCATTGCACACTTACTGTGGAGGATACTGTGGCCCCAGAACTTACGGTACATCCTATTGTCTGCACAAAGGAGGAGATTCCTCAGGCAAAGGATTTTGTTGATTCAGTCAGCGATGCATCAGGGGACTGTAATATCTATTATGGAGAGGCAGTCAGCTTTGATAATTATGGTACAATACCTGTTCAGATTGCTGCTGAGGATGCCTCAGGAAACAGAACCACGGCAGAGACTACCTTAAAGCTGGTTGAGGAGTATGATATCATTCCACCTGTCATCGAGGGTCAGCTTGATAAGGTGGTTTATGCTCATCAGGGAGCTAGTTATAAAACAGGAGTTGTTGTTACAGACAATGTGGATAAGGACATAGAGGTGCAGGTGGATAGTAGCCGTGTGGATTTGGACACTCCTGGCGAATACACAGTCATCTATACTGCCACAGATTCAATGGGGAATATGGATTTAGAAGAAGGAACCATCACAGTCATAGAGGCAGTCTATACGGAAGACCAAGTAAATGAACTGGCTGATGCTGTCCTTGCAGATATTATTAAGCCGGGAATGTCTGATTACGACAAGGCTCACGCTATTTACGTTTGGATTCAGGGTAATATCGGATATAGTGAGAGCGAGGACAGAGGCGATTGGCTAAAGGGGGCTTATGATGGCCTTAAAAATCGTCACGGAGATTGTTACAATTACTTTGCTGTTGGAAAGGCATTGCTTACTCGCGCTGGTATCAAAAACGAGGACATTGAAATCATCCCTACAGCTACCCGTCATCATTTCTGGAGCGTTATTGATTGCGGCGAGGGATGGCGTCATTTTGACAGCACACCTCGTACTGACAAGACCTTTAAAGGGTTCTATGTGACAGATGAGGATTTGATGGCATACTCCCAGGAACACTACCGTTCTCACAATTATGATAGAGAGGTGTATACATATTTTAATGAATAAGAAGCTAGGTATCATCGGTGGCCTTGGTCCTATGGCTACAGCCTACTTTATGCGCAGGATAATAGAGCTTACCGATGCCAAAACAGACCAGGAAAATATAGAAATGATCATATATAACTGTCCATCTATTCCAGACAGGACAGGGTATATATTAGGGGAGAGCAGTGAAAGCCCGCTTCCTAAAATTACAGAGCTTGCTAACAGCCTTGAAAGGCAGAATGTTGATTATATAGCCATGCCTTGCATTACCGCACATTTCTTCCACGATCAGCTGGCTGACAGTGTAATGATTCCTGTTAGCAATGGAATCAAGGAAGCCGCTCAGTATCTTTCTGAGAGAGGTATTTCAAAGGTTGGAATAATGGCCACTGATGGAACTGCATCTATGCATCTTTTTGATTCAGTTTTTAAAGATTATGATATCAAATGTATTTATCCAGATGCTGCAGGACAGAAGGCTGTAATGAGCATCATTTACGATGATGTAAAGGCTGGCCAGCCTGTAAATATGGATGCTTTTGAACAGGTTAAAAATCAGCTTTTAGACGCTGGAGCACAAGTAGTTATTTTAGGATGTACAGAGCTTTCTATAGTAAAACGTGATTACGAAGTAGGTGCAAATGTCCTTGATATTGTTGATGTGCTTGCAGCAGACTGTGTAAAAAAGTGCGCCAAGGCTCGCCCTGAGTGCGACAATCTAATAACAAAATAGAGGTGTATAATGCAAAACAATGTACTAGATTATTTAAACGAAAGTCTGGAGCGAGTTCCAGATAAAATCGCATATGCGGATGATGAGGTAAGCCTCACATTTTCCGATGTAAAGAGAATTATGGATTCAGTGGGAACTGGTCTTTTGAATAAAGGTTGCAAGCGTGAGCCTGTTATTGTATTTATGAAAAAAAGCCCAAACACTATTGCTACATTCTTTGGTGTAATCAATGCAGGCTGCTACTATGTTCCAATTGACAGCGAAATGCCAGCTACCAGAATCAATCTTATTTTAGACAACTGCAAGCCAAGAGTGATTATCTGTGATGAATCTACTGTAGGTATTGCAGAAGGATTTGACTATAAGGCAGATATTGTTCTGTTTTCAGATATCGTAAATACGAACCCAGATTACGAAGCACTTGCTCTTGTAAGAAAGAAGGCTATTGATGCAGATCCAATCTATATCGTATTTACGTCAGGCTCCACAGGTGTTCCAAAGGGCGTGTGCGCCTGCCATCGTTCTGTAATCGATTATATCGAGCAGCTTTCAGAGACTCTTGGATTTAATGAAGATACTATATTTGGTAATCAGACACCACTTTATTTTGATGCATGCCTGAAGGAGCTTTATCCTACACTTAAATTTGGTGCTACTACATACCTGATTCCACATTCATATTTTATGTTCCCAGTTAAGCTGGTGGAATATATTAATGAGCATCAGATTAACACAGTGTGCTGGGTTGTTTCTGCCCTTACTATGATTAGTGCTTTTGCTACATTTGATACAGTAAAGCCTACCACACTTCGCACTATCGCATTTGGTAGCGAAGTATTTCCAATCAAGCAGTTTAGACTGTGGAGAGAGGCCTGCCCAGAGGCAAAGTTCTTTAATCTTTACGGCCCTACTGAGGGCACTGGAATGTGCTGCTATTATCCAGTCACTCGCGAGTTCGCTGATGACGAAGTAATCCCAGTAGGCTTCCCATTTAAGAATACAGAAATCATGTTACTTAAGGATGACAACACATTGGCCGAGCCAGGAGAGCAGGGTGAAATCTGTATTCGTGGTACATCAGTTACACTTGGATATTACAATAATCCAGAAAAACAAGCGAGGCCTACGTACAAAATCCGCTTAACACAGCTTACCCGGAAATCATCTATCGTACAGGTGATATTGGCCACATCAACGAATACGGCGAGCTTATATTCCACTCCCGTAAGGATTTCCAGATAAAGCACATGGGACACCGCATCGAGCTTGGAGAAATCGAAGCAAATGTAAACCTTGTACCAGAGATAAAGCTTTCCAGCTGTATCTATGCCAAGGAACAAGGTAAAATCGTCCTTTACTACGTAGGCGACATCACCGAAGGCGACCTTATCAAAGCCCTAAAGACCAAGCTCCCTAGATATATGTTACCTAACAAGGTGAATCGCCTAGAGGAAATGCCATTCACAGCCAATGGAAAAATAGATCGCGTAACGCTTTCTAAAATGTATAATAAATAATATTTTGGAGGATAAAACAATGAACGAATTATTAGAGATTTTAAGCGACTTACACCCTGAGGTGGATTTTACTACTGAGAAGGGATTAGTGACTGGAGGAATTCTTGATTCCTTTGATATTGTTTCACTGATTTCAGAGATTAATGAGGAGTTTGATGTTACTATTGGTGCAGCAGAGCTTACACCTGAGAATTTCGATTCAGCAGAGACAATTTATGCTTTAATCAAAGCTAAGTTAGATGATGAGGACTAATTAGATGTTATTTACAAGCTACGAATTTTTATTATTTTTATTAGTAGTATTTATAATGTATTATTTGATGCCAGGAAGGGCCCAATGGTCCTTCCTGCTTCTTGCAAGTTATGCATTTTATTTTATGTGCGACCCAAGATATTTGATTTTTATTATGGTCACTACAGTGACTACTTTTTTTGCCGCCAAAAAGATTTCCGATAAAAAGGAAAGCTTTGATGCATGGTTTAAAGAGCATAAAAAGGAATATGAAAAGGAAGAAAGAAAAGCTCTAAAGGCTAAGGAGCATGCAGTTGAAAAGAAGATTTTCCTTGCCTGCCTTCTTTTGAATTTAGGTATTCTTGCGGTTACAAAATACACAAATTTTACTATCGCAAATATCAACGGCATTATGGCAAGCTTTGGAAGACCAGATGGAATCTCATTTGTGGATTTGATTATCCCAATGGGCATTTCCTTCTACACCTTCCAGTCTATGGGCTACCTTATCGATGTATTCAATGGCAAGTTCAAGGCTCAGGATAATCTTTTAAGTTTGCACTTTTTGTATCCTTCTTCCCGCAGCTTGTACAGGGCCCTATCAGCCGCTATGCTGATTTGAGCAAGACTCTTTATGAGGAGCATAGATTCGATTGGAAGACTGTAAGTTTTGGCTTGGAGCGAATCCTGTGGGGATTCTTCAAGAAGCTTGTTATTGCAGATAGAATTCTTGTGGCAGTTCAGGCAATCATTGCAGATCCGGATACCTACAACGGCTTTTATGCTTTCGCTGGCGCAATGTTTTATGCCCTAGAGCTTTATGCAGATTTCACAGGCGGTATTGACATTACAATCGGTGTTGCAGAGACTATGGGAATCAAGGTTACAGAAAACTTTATTCGACCATACTTCTCAAAGAATATCAAGGAATACTGGAATAGATGGCACATCACCATGGGAACCTGGTTCACAGATTACATTTTCTATCCAATCAGTGCCAGCCAGTTTATGATGAAGCTTTCTAAGAAGAGCAGAGCTCGACTTGGAAACAATCTTGGTAAGAGAGTGCCTGTTTATTTATCCAGCTTTATCGTTTGGTTTACCACAGGTATCTGGCATGGAGCCAGCTGGAACTTTATCGTCTGGGGACTTGGCAACTTTGTAGTTATCATGATTTCTCAGGAGCTAGAGCCATTCTACAGATGGTTCCACAGCAAGGTTAAGGTTGCTGGTACATTTGGTTGGAAACTCTTCCAAATTATCCGTACAGTGTTGATAATGTCATCCCTTCGTATGTTTGATTGCTATCGTGATGTTCCACTTACATTTAAAATGTTTGGAAGTATCTTTAGTAAATCTAGCTTGTCACAGCTAAATGCAGATGCATTTATCGGAATGGGTATTGCTGAGTATGATTACGCAATAGTATTTCTTGGTATGCTTGTACTAGTTATAGTCAGCCTGGTTCAAAGAAGTGGCAGTGTTAGAGAAAAGATTGCTGCTAAGGCTGCCCCAGTTCGTTTCATCATCTGGTACGGATTGTTTATGGCCACTGTAGTTTTTGGAGCCTACGGAATCGGATATTCAGCTAGCCAGTTTATTTATAATCAATTTTAAAAAGTGGATGAGGGCATAAATGAAAAAACTAATATCAATAATATTAATCATAGCCATATCAATCACCGGCATCTTTTTCGCCACCAAACTCTTAGAGCCTAAATACATGTCAGGCGTTCTGGAAGGTGCTATGATAGCTGAATACTACGATGACCCAACAAATCACAACGTGGTATTTATAGGCGATTGTGAACTTTATGAAAATATATCTCCAGTTTATCTTTGGAAGAATTTTGGAATCAATTCGTATATACGTGGCAGCGCTCAGCAGCTTATTTGGCAGTCCTATTACCTTGCTGAGGATACATTAAAGAGAGAGCATCCTGATGTAATAGTATTTAATGTACTTTCAATGAAGTATAACGAGCCACAGAACGAAGCCTATAATAGAATGTCTATCGATGGTATGAAATGGTCTAAAAGTAAGATTGATAATATCAAGGCTTCTATGACAGAGGATGAGCATTTTATCGACTACGTATTTCCGTTACTCAGATATCATAGTCGTTGGAGTGACTTAAACTCAGAAGATATTAAGTATTTGCTACACAGGGACAAGGTATCATTTAACGGCTACTACATGCGTGTAGATGTAAAGCCAGCTGAGGATGTTCCAGAGGGCAAGCCTTTGCCTGATTATCAGTTTGGAGATAACGCATATACGTATTTAGACAAGCTCACAAAGCTTTGTAAGGATAATAATGTGCAGCTTATTTTGGTAAAAGCGCCAACACTTTATCCATATTGGTATGAGCAGTGGGATAAACAGATTGAAGATTATGCTAAGGCCAACGATTTGACATACATTAATTTTCTTAATCTTCAGGATGAGATGGGGCTTGATTGGAGCAAAGACACTTATGACGGCGGTCTTCATCTTAATCTTGCAGGTGCTGAAAAGATGAGTGAAGTCTTCGGCAACATTTTGGTGAAAGATTTTAATCTTCCAGACAGAAGAGGAGACAAAGCTCTTGAGAAATATTGGAATGGTGTTGAGGCTCGCTATAACAAAGAAATAGACCGCCAGAATACCAATCTAAAACTATACGGAACTGTTCACGACCCAGAGGAGAATCAATAATGAAATTTGTAATTCAACGTGTAAATGAAGCATCAGTAGCTGTAGATGGCAACACTATCGGCGCTATCAAGAAGGGATTTCTTGTTTTGATTGGCGTATCTGATTCAGACACAAAAGAAATTGCAGACAAAATGGTAAAGAAGCTTTTGGGCCTTCGTATTTTTGATGATGAGAACGATAAGATTAATCTTTCCCTCACTGACGTAGGTGGAGAATTGCTTCTCATTTCTCAGTTTACTCTTTATGCAAACTGCAAGAAGGGCTATCGTCCATCATTTACAGATGCGGGTGCACCGGATTTTGCCAATGATATGTACGAATACATTATCAGCCAGTGTCGTGATGCAGGCTATCACGTAGAAACAGGAGAGTTTGGAGCAGATATGAAAGTATCACTTTTAAACGATGGTCCATTCACCATTGTCCTGGATTCAGCTGAGATTTGTTAATAAAAAATTATAAAAGCCAATCTGTTTCTTAGTAGCAGATTGGCTTTTTATTTTAATGTATCGATATCAAAATATTTGCTATGGTTTTGATTACCCCTGGCTTCTTTGTAACCATATTTACCAAGGTTTCTTCATAGTGTCCTTCCTTGTATGCTCTGGCAAGTTTAGATTCCATTCTTTTAATGTTTTCTTCATTCATAGCATTTACCTCCTCATTTTAGACTATGAAAATAAGTAGAAAACATTAATCTCCCCCAAAATAAACAAGTAATCTATTAGGTGTGTAATAAGACTATACATCAAATCTTGTGTATTAATTGTGATGTAAGTGGGATATCACTGTGATTTTTTAGTGAAGCTTGCGGAAGGCGGGGTGAAACATGGAAACGAAAAAGGCACCAGCTAAAGCTGATGCCTTTTTCATTTCCTAGTAATGCGGAAGGCGGGACTTGAACCCGCACGCTCGCAATGAGCACAAGATCCTTAGTCTTGCTCGTCTGCCAGTTCCGACACTTCCGCTCAGAACTTGTAGTTCCTTGTCTTGACGACAAGAAGTATAATATCAGAGTGGTGGACTATAGTCAACACTAAATTCACATTTTTTTAATAAATTTTTTCAAACTTTTGAAGTAGAATTCTTTACAAAAGAAAAATATCCTGCTATATTTTGAGTGGCAAAATTAAATTGCATAAAATCAAACTATAAGGAGTTAGATATGTTCTTTTCAATATTTATCATATTAATCACTTTATTATATTTGATAGTGCTAGAACTTTCAAAGAATATAATGATAGGCTGGATTGTTGGCATTATTGCAGGCATCATAATGCTATTAGAAAGACATATGCTAAAGAAACAGAATTTGTTAACCCGCAGATCAAAATGGATGATGTGGATTGCATACATAATAGTATTAGTTTTAAATCTTCTAATGACAAAGCCTCCTGTCAAAAACATACCTGCTGTTGATAATAAGAATCCACAAGTTACAGAAGTAATGGAAATTGAACAGGGACTTCTTAGAGGCGTATACAATGAAGACAAATCTGTGCGAGTCTATGCAGGTATTCCTTATGCTGCAGCTCCAGTTGGAGAGCTACGATTCAAAGAACCTCAGGAGCCTGAAAGCTGGGATGGAGTAAAAACTTTTGATAAATTTGGACCAATGGCTATGCAGAAGCGTTCAAGCACATTTATGGATAGCCTTTCTCATATTTTGGGCTGGCATGACTATCAGTTAAAATATGGCGATGAATATGTAGAAGCAATGAGCGAGGACTGCCTTTATCTTAATGTATGGACACCGGAATCACAGGATACTGATTTAAAACCGGTTATTTTCTATATTCATGGTGGTAGCCTTAATACTGGTCAATCTTCATATACCGAATATAGAGGAGAGGATTTAGCGAAGCAGGGCGTAGTATTTGTAGATTTCGCATATCGCTTAGGCGTATTTGGATATTATGCTGCAGATGATTTAAAGGAAGAATCGCCTAATGACACCACTGGCAATTATGGTCTGCTTGATCAAATAGCAGCTTTGAAGTGGGTTCACGACAATATTGAGCAGTTTGGTGGCGACCCAAATCAGATTACCATTGCAGGAGAGTCTGCAGGTGCATCATGCGTAAATGCTTTGTGCGTTTCACCACTTACCGAGGGGCTTTTCAATTATGCAATTGCTGAGTCCAGTGGTATTGTAGCTGTTGAGCCATTCCATACCTTCCGCTCTTATGAAGATGCTTTGGAGGAAGGTAAAAAGGTTAGAGAAACTTTTAATGTTTCATCTTCAGCTGAGCTTAGGAAGCTTTCAGCCAAGGAGATACTTGATAACGACAGCAATCAGTCCGCTATGACTATTGATGGATATGCTATTATCGAGCAGCCTTATCTTACATATGAAAAGGGAAATAATCACGAGAATGCCCTCCTCAATGGATTTAATGCAAAGGAAGCGGATGCATTCCTCTTAACTACCAAGGCTACTGCAGACAATTATCAGGAACTTCTGGCGGAGGACATAGGAGAACAGGCAGCGGAAATGGTAAAGGTTGTTCCTGCTGACACTCCTCAGAGAGACCAGCACTTCATAGTAGATGCTTTAGGCGATGCCAAGGGCGCTCTCAATGAGGCATATTCAGCTATTTGGTTTAGCTATTCTCATTATTTATGGAACAACTATTTAATTGAGCAGAATATTCCTACTTACGAGTACTATTTCACTAAGAAAAATAATATCCTTTCCAATTATCATGCTGGTGAGCTTCCTTACGCATATGGAAATCTTTGGAGACATCCAGGACTTTATGATGAGGAGGATTACAAGCTTTCAGAGATAATGCAGAAATATTGGGTGAATTTTGCAAAGACCGGTAATCCAAATGGTGAAGGTCTTCCAAAATGGGAAATGCGTTCACCTACTCAGGAAAAGTTGCTTCAATTGGATACGGATATCAAAATGATTGAGGATCCAAATCTTCCTTTATATGAAGTAATCGATAAATATCAGAATACAAAAAGATAAAAATTTAAGGCAGCCTGTAAAAAGGTTGCCTTTATTTTGTAACAAAAAGGTAATTTTAAATATGTGGAAATAGAGGATATCATTGGGTTATACTATATTTGAGAAGTTGGGAGATATGTGTATGACTTTTTCGGATTTAAACTTTATTTTTAGGGCTATGCCTCTATTATTAATTATATATTATATTTTTCCTGTAAAGGCCAGACCTTGGATTCTTCTGATGGTCAGCCTGGTTTTCTATGCCATAAATGATTTATTGTTTGTGGCTCTTTTAGCAGGTGCTACCTTGGTAAACTATATTTTTGCCCACTTTGTTTCCAAGAAAAACAAACCGGTTTTTGTTGTGGCACTTGTTTTTAATGTGGCTCTTTTATCTGCCTTTAAAATTGCAGGCCGATTGGATTTAGGGATTGCATTTCCTTTAGGCCTTAGCTTTTACATTTTCAAAATGATTTCCTATCAGTCAGATTTATATAAAGAGAAGATTAGTGAGGTTAGCTTTGTAAAGATGGCCTCATACTTTACTATGTTTCCGCAGATTATCTCGGGCCCAATCAGCAGATATTCTTATGTGGAAAATAATACTGCCTGGAATTTACTTCCAGTAGAAGAACGTGGCACAAAGTGGCAGCGCCTTCAGAATGTTCTTGCTTCCGTAGAGGATGGATTCAAATATTTTGTTATTGGCCTTTTTATGAAGGTGATGATTGCAGATCATTTAGCAGTGCTCTGGTCAGATATTAAAACCATCGGCTACGAATGTATATCAACACCGCTTGCCTGGGTGGGAGCTTATGCTTATTCTATGAATCTTTATTTTGATTTTTGGGGGATACTCCCTTATGGCTGCAGGTCTTGGGGTGATGCTGGGATTCCCTTTCATAGAAAACTTCATCCAGCCTTACAGCGGAAATTCGGTTTCTGATTTCTATAGACGTTGGCACGCCACCCTTGGAAGCTGGTTCAAGGATTATATTTACATTCCATTGGGCGGTAGCAGAAAGGGTACTGTTAGAACCATTTTTAATCTTACGGTTGTTTGGATTATTACAGGCCTTTGGCATGGCATGACATTAAACTATCTTTTGTGGGCAATGGTATTGCTAGTTCTTATTCTTGTGGAAAAGTTCATCTTGTCTAAAAATGATAAGCTGTTCAAAATATTTGGACGTATTAATGTACTTGTGCTGATTCCTTGCACCTGGGTGATTTTTGCAATTCATTCGACACGTAAAATCGGAACCTATGGCTTAAGACTTGTTCCTGTTATCAACAACGGTATTGCTGTAAATGAAAAAGATATAATCTTTATTTTAGAGGCATACTGGCCATATTTACTTATGGGATTAGTATTTGCCATTCCTTTTGTGCAGTCATTCTACAGAAAGCACAAGGATAATATTTTTGTGATTTTTGTTTTATTTGTTATGTTTTGGATTTCAATTATTAGTCTTGCAAATTCAGCTGGCAATCCATTTATGTATTTAAGGTTCTAGGGGATTTGATTATGAAGATTAAGACTTATTTATTAATTATTTTAGTATTTATAGCTACAGTAGCCTTGTCTATTTGTAGTTACATTAATCTGCCTACCAGGTATCAATCCTATTTCAAGAGTGTAGAGGCAGAGCCTGTTATGGCGCCTATGTTAAAGGGCGCAACAGACGGAGTATATCCTTGGTCTGCTATTAAAGAACCTGAAAAGCCAAAGACAACATCTGCAACAGTAAAAAAGAAAGAACCTGTTAAAGAAGCAAAGCAGGAGGAGGAACCTCTACAGCCAAAGACTTATACACCGGTAGATGATTCTTATTTTGATGATGCAGTGTTCATTGGCGATTCCAGAATGGTAGGATTGTCCCAGTATTGTGAGGCATTGGATTCGAGAGCTACATTCTTTGCAAAAAAGTCTCTTACAATCTACAACATTCAAAATGATGCCTGGATTGAAACTGAAAATGGTCCAAAGGAAACCATATTTGAGGCCCTCTCTAAGATTTCATTTTCAAAGGTTTACATTATGGTTGGCATCAATGAAATCGGCAGAGGAACAAACGAAGGATATCACGATGCCTACGAAGATGTTATTAATAGGATTCTACAGATTCAGCCTGATGCACTAATCTTTATTAACAGCACAATGCATGTTACAAAGGAAAGAGGAGAGGATGACCCTGTCTACAACAATGGAAATATTAATGTTAGAAATGCAGCATTGTTTGATCTTGTAGACAGACAGCATATATTCTTCCTAAATATAAATGATGTTGTAGATGATGAGGAAGGAAATCTAGATGCCAGCTTAACAGGTGACGGCGTTCATTTAAAGGGTTCATGCTACGAGCCATGGCACCAATATTTACTGAATAATGGAATAGTAGATTAGGGGTAAAAGCGTGACTAATAAGGCCATTATATATTGAATGGGAAGTGTCAGAACTTTCTGATTTATCCTGTTAAAGTTAGTCACTTTAATTTGTCTAAAACCGTTGACGATGGGCGGTTTCTCTGATATATTATGTCTTGTCGTTGAGACAAACGAACTTCAAAAGAGTTCTTGCGGAAGTGTCGGAACTGGCAGACGAGCAAGACTAAGGATCTTGTGCTCATTGCGAGCGTGCGGGTTCAAGTCCCGCCTTCCGCATTGGTTAAAGAGAGCAATCACGAAACTGGTTGCTCTTTTTTTGTGCCCACCTCACCCCGCCTTCCGCATTTCATCCCTCTTTTATCACAGTTTGTTAATAAAAATATGCTATAAATGTAGGGTAGTGTGTAATATTGTCCTTAGACTTAGGATTTTAACTTAGGTCTTGGTGAATAAAATGAATCAAAACGTTTTATTAGAAAGTAGAAAAGAATATTTACTAGACAATTTTGAAAGAGCACTAAAAGAGGAATGGATTGAAGTTTATATACAGCCTGTAGTCCGTTCTTCAAATGGAAGAGTTTGTAAGGAGGAGGCGCTTGCTAGATGGGACGACCCTGTTTTTGGTGTGCTTAATCCTAACGATTTTGTGCCTGTTTTAGAAGATGCAGGACTTATTGAAAAGTTTGATTTATATATTCTCGAAAAAGTTATTCAGAAAATGAAGCGTCAAGTTGAGTTAGGCATGTACATTGTGCCTACTTCTATCAATTTCTCCCAATTAGATTTTCAGACAGATAGTGCTGTAAAAAAGATAGATGGAATTATATCAAAATCAGGAATTAAGAAAGATAATTTTTCATTTGAAATATCAGACAATCCTCGAGTAATAGAAAAGAATAATATACTATCCCAATTAGAGCTCCTTCAAAAGAAGGGGTATGGAATAGAGTTTGATGATTTTGGCAGTGGAGATAGCTCATTACTTCTTGCTGATCAAATTCATTTTAATACTGTAAAAATCAATATTTCCCTCACCAGACAGATATTGTCTAATGTTAATGCCCAGATTTATATAACTCAGCTTGTAAATATGGCTAGGGCTTTGGGAATAGAGACGGTTGTAAAGGGCGTTGAGAATAAAGAACAGGTGGATTTTCTTAGAAACAGAGGCTGTGCCAGACTTCAGGGCTTTTATTTTAGTAAGCCTCTTTCTGTTAAAATCCTTGAAAAATTTGTAGAAAATAATGAGCAGTTTTTGGTATTGGAAAATCCAAAAGAAGCAGATTATTACAATGCAGTTGATAATGTGAACCTTCATGAGCAGTCCTATGTAAGCGACGGAGTGAATGGTACAGAGGCTGAAAGTAGTATCATTCCTATGGCTATATTAGAAATAGATGAAAATGAATTAAATGTAATTCGTCTAAATGAAGAGTGCCAAGATTTTCTCGATAAGTACTTTCCTGATTGTAAAGGAATATATCGCGTTGACCTTGCATCTCATACTAATACACATGGAGCATATACTCTTAGTGCAATTAGAAGGTGCATTAAAACCGATAGTGACATTGTTATAGAAGATAAAACTCCTGTAGGCGTAATGGTTAATGTTATGCTTAAAAAGATAGCAACAAACCCAGAAACTAAAAGAACCGCTATTTTGTTTGCTATTATTTCTGTAGGTGACAAAAATATTAAAGTTGATTCCCTTTCCTATAATTATATTTCCAGGGCATTATCTGAGGATTATGTTGCTATGTATTTTGTGAATATAGAGACAAATAGATACGTAGTATATAATTCAGACGGAGCCTCTCGTGACGTTACAGCGGAGAGAAATGGAGAGGATTTCTTTTATGACGCAAGTAATAATGTAAATCATAAGATTTACGAAGATGATTTAAAAATGTTCAATGAGCTTGTTACTAAGGAGAACATTTTAAAAACTATTGAAGAAAATGGGTCATTTTCTATCACATTCAGAGCAAATTATAAAGATGGTTTCAGATATATTAGTTTTAAAGCTGTACAAGACAGAGCAGATAAAAACATATTATTATTGGTATAAATAACGTGGATAATCAGATTAAACGGCAGGAAAAGTTTAAAGCGATGCAGGAGGAAAAGATATATTATTCACGTATAGCTGCGTTGGCCGGTGATATATATGCTATGTATAGTGTCGATTTAAGGGATAATTCTTATACTGTGTATAAAAGCAGTCAGGAAGACAATTATATCGGTATAAGGCGTGAGGAAAAGGATTTTTTTGAAGAAACTACAAGGATGATATCCAACGTAATTTATTCCGAAGATTTAGATGGCTTTTGTAAAAATATTACTAAGGAAAATATAATAGACAAGGCTACTAAAAATGGTAGCTTTGAATATGAGTATAGGCTAATAGTCGATGATAAACCTTCTTTCTTTAGATACAAAGCCATCATTATTAAGGAAAATGATGAGGAAAAACTAATCGTAGGTCTAATTAATATTGATGCTGAGGTTCGAAAAGAAAAGGAATATGCAGAAAATTTACATCAGGTCGTGGATTTGGCTATAAAGGATGAGCTTACTGGTGTTAAAAACAAAAATGCTTATTCACAGGCAGAGAAAGTACTTGAATCTCAGGTTGCAGCGGGGATAGTTAAATCATATGCCATAGCATTGTTTGATCTTAATGGCTTAAAATATGTCAATGACACTTATGGTCATAAGGTTGGTGATGACTTTATAAAAAATGGTTGCAAAATCATATGTGATGCTTTTCCTCATAGCCCTGTGTATAGAATTGGTGGAGATGAGTTCGTGGTTATAATTCAGGGTGAGGCTTACAATAATCTGGGATTTTCTATGGGATACATTGAGGCTATGAACAACAAAAATATGGTTAGTGGAGAGGTGACCATAGCAGCTGGTATGGCTAAGGGAAACGTGGATTTAACAGTTAATGAGGTTTTTGTACAGGCTGATAAGAATATGTATGAAAAGAAGAAACAGATGAAGTACTAACCTTTAATGAGAAAATCAATCAATTAGGCGGTTATAACTGCGGGAAACGTTTTTTTCTGTTAGGATAGATAATGTAGAAGAAATAAAAATTCATTAGGAGGTAGATTAATGAGCAAATTGAATGAACGAAAAGTTGCTGTGGTAGGTTGTGGATTTGTAGGATCAGCATCAGCTTTTGCCCTTATGGAAAGCGGACTTTTTTCTGAGATGGTTCTTATAGATGTAAATAAAGACAAGGCTGTGGGTGAGGCTTTGGATATTAGCCATGGTTTACCTTTTGCAAAGCCTATGTCAATTTATGCAGGTGATTATAAAGATGCTGGGGATGCAGCGGTAGTTGTTGTTACAGCAGGTGCAGGACAAAAGCCAGGAGAGACAAGACTTGATCTCGTAAAGAAGAATGTAGGAATCTTTAAATCAATCATTCCTGAGATTACAAAGTACAACAAGGATGGTATTCTTCTTATAGTTGCAAACCCTGTTGATATTCTTACCTCAGTTGCATCAAAGCTTAGCGGATTCCCTGAAAACAGAGTATTCGGTTCTGGTACAGTTTTGGATACAGCCAGATTTAAATATCTTTTAGGTGAGCATCTTGATGTGGATAGCCGTTCAGTGCATGCTTTTATAATTGGAGAGCATGGAGATAGCGAGATTGCTGCCTGGTCTTCTGCAAATGTATCAGGTATTCCAATTCACGATTTCTGTGAGATGAGAGGTCATTTCGAACATGAAAAATCTATGAAGAGAATTGCCGATGATGTTAAAAACAGCGCTTATGGCATTATTGAAAAGAAGGGCGCTACATATTACGGTATCGCCATGAGTGTTAGAAGAATCTGCGAAGCTATTATTAGAGATGAGAAATCAGTGCTTCCTATTTCTAGTATTCAGCATGGAGATTTTGGAATTGACGGAGTGGCTCTCAGTATGCCAGCTATTGTTGGTAGAAATGGTGTGGAGGGCTCAGTTCCAATCAGGCTAAGTGATGATGAAATAGCAGCACTTCAGGAATCAGGAAACACGCTAAAGAATGTTCTTGACGAGGCATTTTAATAAGATTATTAATTTAGGGATTCTTTATAGAATCCCTAAAAATATGCAAAAAACGGGCGACACCAACTCGAAACCACTTGATTCCTAGCTGATGCCGCCCCTGAAATTCGATCCCAATGGACTGTACCTCTCATTCAGCTTTATTTTTCATTGTTGCTGTCCATTTGAAAACTTTTAATCATTGATGGACCTCTTAATGAAATTGTCGCGTGTGTTAAAACTTAATTCTCTGGTGGACTGTACCTCCATTTCCCAGATTTTAACATCTTACTTGGTTTTAAAATTTAATCTTCTGGTGGACCATACCTCCAATCACTAGATTTTAATAAAACCATTTCAATAAATTCTTAATGTTTTGGTGGACCGTACCTCCCTTTCCATAATATTATTTCTCTGTTGTTAATATTATTATAGCCTGTGATTTGCAAATTGCAAGATAATTGAGCTATAAAATGCAGAATTGTCAGAAAGCTCAATGTTCGGTTAGATGTTTTGTTAAATATGACAATTGTATTTTTGAGAACCCACATATAACAAGGCTTGAGATAACCCTTGACATAAGTCTTCCAATTCCTTAGAATACTAAATGTTCGCAGGAATGGCGGAATTGGCAGACGCGCAGGCTTCAGGTGCCTGTGGTAGCAATATCGTGTGGGTTCAAGTCCCATTTCCTGCATAAAAAGATAACCCTCAGGTGGAGCCTGAGGGTTATTTTTATGCGAGAGTCAAGTCCCAAAGTTTTTTTAGCAAAAAAAGGATATCCTTTTTTTCTGCGTAATTTGTCTTATAGAAGTGTCGTGTAATGCATATTTGGGAGGCTAAAATGGGCACAATCCGAGAGATGATTGAGCAGATGGAAAGGGAAACACTCAGTCCTTTTGCCACACTCAATGAAAATTCCCGTGGCCGTGAAAAAGACGAGCCACAATGTGACATTCGCCCTCTATTTCAGAGGGATCGAGACAGAATTCTTCATAGTAAGGCCTTTCGCCGTTTGAAGAATAAGACTCAGGTTTTTCTCACTCCTCAGGGAGATCATTACAGAACCAGATTATCTCATACATTAGAAGTTTCACAGAACGCCAGAACTATTGCTAAGGCATTGAGACTTAACGAGGATTTGGTGGAAGCCATAGCTTTGGGGCACGATTTAGGCCACACTCCATTTGGACATGCGGGTGAGGCTCAGCTTAATGCCATGTGCTCTACTGGCTTTGTGCACTCAGAGCAGAGCGTACGTATTGTAGAAAAACTCGAAAAGGGTGGACAGGGACTTAATCTTACCTGGGAGGTTCGAGATGGTATTCGCAATCATCAGACTGAGGGCCATCCAGCAACACCAGAGGGACAGATAGTTCGCTTGTCAGATAAGATTGCATACGTAAACAGTGATGTTGATGATGCAATCCGTGCTCAGATTCTTACAGAAGAATCAATTCCTATGAGCGTCAGAAAGACGCTAGGTATGACATCTGCGGTTCGTTTGGATACTCTTATCCATGATGTTATCATCAGCAGTCAGAACAGCGCAGAGATAAAAATGTCACCTGAAATTAATGAGGCTATGAAAGAGCTTAGAGATTTCATGTTTGCAAACGTCTATAAGGATTCCATTGCAAAGGTGGAAGAGGTTAAGGCTAAGCGAATGATTCGAGAGCTTTATGAATATTATCAGGCTCACTTTGAGGAGCTTCCAGATCGCTATCGTGCCATGGAGGACGAGGGAGAGACTCAGGAGCGTATAATCTGCGATTATATTTCAGGAATGACAGATCAGTATTGCATCACAAAATTCAACGAATATTTCATGCCAAAGGCCTGGATAGTAGATGGATTTTAATCTATAAATATGTAAGTTAGGGAGAACAATGGCCTATTATTCAGACGAGATAATTGAGGAGGTTCGCACCAGAACCAACATCGTTGATGTTATCTCACAGTATGTTAACTTACAAAAAAAGGGAAGCCAGTATTTTGGATTATGTCCCTTTCATAATGAAAAGACAGGTTCATTTTCTGTCAGTCCGCAAAAGCAGATGTATTATTGCTTCGGATGTGGAGCTGGAGGAAATGTTTTCAGCTTCTTAATGGCATACGAAAATATGACCTTTAAGGAAGCGGTGGAGGAGCTGGCACCAAAGTGTGGAGTTACACTTCCACAGAGGGAAATGACAGCTCAGGAACGTCAGCGGGCAGATAAGCGCAGCAAGCTTTTTGAAATAAATAAAGAGGCGGCAGCCTATTATTACAAGCTTCTTCGTTCCGACGTTGGCAAGCAGGCTATGGATTATTTTACCGGCCGTCAGCTTTCTGTTGAGACCATGCACAAATTTGGCTTAGGCTGCACCAGCAAGTATTCCGATTCCCTTTACAAATATCTTAGGGGAAAGGGCTACGATGATAATATATTAAAGGACTGCGGTCTTATTACCATCGATGAAAAACGTGGTGGCCACGATAAGTTCTGGAATCGAGCTATGTTTCCTATCTTCGATGCCAATGGCAAGGTAGTTGCCTTTGGTGGAAGAGTAATGGGGGATGGAGAGCCCAAATACCTTAATTCCCCAGAAACGGAGATTTTCAACAAATCAAAGACTTTATTTGGTTTGTACTTCGCCAGAAAAACAAGAAGAGAGCAGTTCATCCTTTGTGAAGGATATATGGATGTAATTTCCCTGCATCAGGCAGGTTTTGATAATGCGGTGGCATCTTTAGGTACCGCACTCACCGAGGGACATGCAGGCATTCTTAAAAGA
Source organism: Butyrivibrio fibrisolvens 16/4 (assembly GCA_000209815.1). Lineage (GTDB taxonomy): Bacteria > Bacillota > Clostridia > Lachnospirales > Lachnospiraceae > Pseudobutyrivibrio > Pseudobutyrivibrio fibrisolvens_A. The sequence continues at coordinate 2,865,568 of FP929036.1, read as the reverse complement.
TATGTTAAGGATGTCTACCTTAGCTATGATTCCGACGGTGCTGGTCAAAAAGCAGCTCTTCGCGCTATACCAATTCTGAAGAATGCTGGAATTTCCTGTCGAATAATCAATATGTCCCCTTACAAAGATCCTGATGAGTTCATCAAAAATCTGGGGGCAGAAGAGTACGAGAAGCGTATTCAAAATGCGGAAAACAGCTTTATGTATCAGGTGCGTATGCTTCAAAACAAATTTGACATGACGGACCCGGAAAAGAAGTCGGATTTCCAAAAAGAAGCTGCTCGTATGATAGTTACCGAGTTTCCTACTCAGCTTGAGAGGGAAAACTATACAGAGTCAGTAGCAGCCAAATTCAACATCCCTAAGGATGCATTGGCTAAATATATACTGGAGCTTGGACAGTCAGGCATTACAGCCAAAAGAGATTCAGGTTCCGCAGAAGACCATCAGCGCAAAGCATTCAAACCAAAGGACGATGGCATGAAAATGTCCCAGAGGTTACTGCTTACCTGGATAGTGGAAAATCCCGCTATTTTCCCTAAGATATCACCTTATGTACAGCCAGAGGATTTTGAAGACGGGGTATACCATACAGTAGCTGATGAGGTTTTCAAATATTGTAATGAGGGCAATCCTGTGGATACAGCCCGAATAGTCGACCTTTTTATGGAGGAGGAGGAACGCAAAACAGTTGCAGCCCTTTTCAACACATCAGTTGGCGAACTTACTGATAATAGTGATCTTAGCAAGGCACTAAAGGAGACCTTGCTTAGAATAAAAAGAACTCCCTGGAGCTGGCTCAGAAAAATGGAGCCGATTTAAAAAGCCTTGTGGAGGGCAAGAAGACACTACAACGCCTTGAGCGTTTAGACATTTCACTTTAGAAAGGAATAAACATGGCAAAGAAAAAGTAGATGAGTTAATCGAAAACGGAGATTTAAACGCTGCTGCTGAGGCTTTTTTAGCAGAGGCAGAAGCAGATGCTGATGATGCAGAGGATATTGAAGATACAGAATCCGATGACAAAGACGTTGATTTTGGCGACCTTGAAGAGATTTCAGCAGAAGATCTCGAATTCGATGAGCATGATTTCGACAACATCGATGAGACAGAAGATGACGATGATGTAGATGAATTCCTTGCATCAGTTGGTGCAAAAACATCTATCGATATGGAAGATGATGATGTAGACGACGATGATGAGGATTCCTTTGGTAGTGATGAGCTTGATTCTAAGATTGCTGAGCTTATCAAAATCGCAAAGTCACAGAAGAATATCCTTGAAGATTACGAAATCTCAGAGTTCTTAAAGGATTACAAAATCGATGCAAAGCAGATGGAGCGTATCCTTACATACCTTGATAAAAAGGGCATCGATGTAAACTTCTCATCTGGCCCATCAGATGCACTTTTACTTGCTAGCGACGACGAGGACTTAGAAGATATTGATATGTCAGTGCCTGACTCAGTCAGCATTGAGGACCCTGTTCGTATGTACCTTAAGGAAATCGGTAAGGTACCACTTCTTTCTGCAGAGGAAGAGGTAGAGCTTGCACAGAAGATGGAGGACGGTGACCAGGAGGCTAAGAACAAGCTTGCTGAGGCAAATCTTCGACTTGTTGTTTCTATTGCAAAGCGTTATGTTGGCCGTGGTATGCTTTTCCTTGATCTTATCCAGGAAGGTAACCTTGGTCTTATGAAGGCTGTAGAAAAGTTCGATTACCACAAGGGCTACAAGTTCTCTACATATGCTACATGGTGGATTCGTCAGGCTATCACTCGTGCTATTGCAGATCAGGCCCGTACAATTCGTATTCCTGTACATATGGTTGAGACTATCAACAAACTTATCAGAGTTTCACGTCAGTTACTACAGGAGTATGGCCGTGAACCAACTCCAGAGGAAATCGCTGCAGCAATGGGCATTACTGTAGACCGTGTTCATGAAATCCTTAAGATTTCTCAGGAGCCAGTTTCTCTTGAGACACCAATCGGTGAGGAGGAAGATAGCCACCTTGGAGATTTCCTTCCAGATGAAAATGTACCAGTACCAGCAGAAGCAGCTACATTCACTCTCTTAAAAGAGCAGCTTCACGAGGTACTAGATACTCTTACAGAGCGTGAGCAGCGTGTTCTTATCCTTAGATTTGGTCTTGAGGATGGCAAGGCTCGTACACTTGAAGAGGTAGGTAAGGAGTTCAACGTAACACGTGAGCGTATCCGTCAGATTGAGGCAAAGGCGCTTAGAAAGCTTCGTCATCCTAGCCGTAGCCGCAAGCTCAAGGATTACTTGGATCAATAAAATATGATAAAACTGTCACCAAGATTACAAATTGTATATGACATGATTCCCCAGTGCGATACTGTGGCAGATGTAGGATGTGACCATGGGTATCTTTCTATAGCATTATTAGAAAATGCTGTGGCAACAAGGGTTATTCCTATGGATGTAAATAAGGGACCTTTGTCAAAAGCTAAAGAAAATATTCAACTAGCTGGTTTTACAACGCAGGCAGACCTTAGGCTTTCTGATGGTCTGGCAAAGCTATCTGAGCATGAGGCTGATGTCATATGCATTTGCGGTATGGGCGGAGCATTGATTGGAAGAATTATTAGAGCTGGTATTCAGGTGGCCAAATCAGCAGGGTGCTTGATTATAGAGCCACAGTCAGAATACTATGAGCTTAGAAGCTTTCTTATGGAAGAAGGATTTGTTATTGATGACGAGGCACTTACTTCCGAGGAAAACAAAATTTACCCAATCATAAAGCTTCATTATGAGTCTGATATAAAGAATCGTATATCATACTCAGAGGCCCAGCTTGAATATGGCCCCAAAGTCATAGAAAAAGCACCACAGCTTTTGTATAAACTATTAGATAAGAACGAAAGTGAATATAGTTCCATTATAAATAAGCTTGAAAACGGGGGAGTTTCTGCTACTGAATCTACTATGAAAAGGTGTCAGGAACTTAAAAATAAGCTTGAACTGATAACTCAGATTAAAAAATCACTCTAGGAGGGGTAGGGTTATGGCAAAAGTAATCATTAATGGTAATGAAGAGTCTTATGAAGAAGGAACACGTTTAGTAGAAATAGCTGAAAAGCATCAGTCAGAGTACAAAGACGATATTGTCCTTGCAAAATATAAGGGCAGTCTTACTGAGCTTAGCAAGACAGTTACTGGCGTTGCAGATTTGCAGTTTCTCACAACTGCAGATAAAGACGGTCGAAGAGCTTACAGGCGAAGCGTTGTCTTTTTACTTCAACGTGCTCTTATGGATGTATATCCATTGCCTGCCAACCCATATCTTAGAGTTGAACATTCCCTTGGACAAGGTGATTTCTGCACACTAGAAGGTGTAGGAGAGGTTACAGAAGAGGATTTAATAGAGCTTAAAAAGGTAATGCTTGATTTGGTGGAGCAGGATGTTCCATTAAAGAAATATTCAATCAAAACCACTCAGGCAAAGGATATGTTCCACAGCTTCAATATGAAGGATAAGGAACAGCTATTAAAATACCGTACAAGCTCCAATATTAATGTGTATGATTTAGATGGCTGTATAGACTATTTCTATGGTTATATGGTTCCATCTACCAGATATCTTAAATATTTTGATTTAATCAAATTCGAGCATGGATTTATGCTTATGTATCCAGACGGAAGTCTTCCTGGCATAGATACCAGAAAGGTTGCTGAATTTAAAAAGCCTATGAAGCTGTTTAATGTTCAGCAGGCTGCGTCTGAATTTGGTCAGATAATGGGAGTGCCTACTGTAGGTGCATTAAATGAAGTCATTGCCAAAGGCAAGATTAGAGATTTAGTTCTTTCACAGGAGGCTATTTTCGAGAGAAATATTGGTGAGCTTGCTGGAAAGATTGCTTCTAATAATGATGTAAAGTTTGTTATGATGGCTGGTCCTTCATCTTCAGGAAAGACTACATTTTCACACAAGCTTTCTGCTCAACTTAGGGCATTGGGCTGTGAGCCACATCCACTTCCACTTGATGATTTCTATTTAGATAGAGACCAGATGCCGATAGATGAATATGGCGAAAAGGACTTTGAATCTATTGAGGGGCTTGATGTTCCATATTTTAATGAGTGTATGGTGAAGCTTCTAAAAGGAGAAAAAGTACTTTTGCCAAACTTTAATTTTAAGGTAGGTAAGAGAGAATACAATGATCATTACATGCAGCTTGGAAAAAATGATATTCTTGTCATCGAAGGCATACACGGCCTAAATGAAAAGATGAGCTCGTCCCTTCCAGCTGAGTCCAAATACAAAATTTACCTTTCGGCTTTGACTCAGTTATCCATTGATGAACACAATCCACTATCAACAGCAGATGGTAGATTAATTAGAAGAATAGTTAGAGATGCCAGAACCCGTGCTACATCAGCAGCTGAAACTATTGCTATGTGGGATTCGGTTCGCCGTGGAGAGGAGAAGAATATCTTCCCATTTCAGGAAAAAGCAGATTATATATTTAATACGGCTTTAATTTATGAGATGGCTGTGTTAAAATTATACGTCGATCCAATGCTTTACGCTATTGAGCCAGACCATCCAATGTACGCAGAGGCAAAGCGCCTGATTAAGCTTTTGGATTATTTCCTCCCAATGGCACCAGATGTTATTCCAAACAACTCACTGGTTCGCGAGTTTATCGGAGGAAGCTGTATTTTATAAACATAACAATTAAATAAGTAAATTAAGGTCCGATGAGTAGTCGCTGCCTGGTGGTAATAGCCAGGGAGAGGAAAGTCCGGGCTTCACAGGGCAAGGATGCCGGCTAACGGCCGGTGGAGGTAACTCCAAGGATAGTGCAACAGAAATATACCGCTCATATGAGTAAGGGTGGAAAGGCGGTGTAAGAGACCACCGTATTGTTGGTAACAACGATAGCCATGTAAACCCCATCCGAAGCAAGTTCTAAAATGCGCGTACGCGGCCCGCCAGCGCAAGGTTGAACGCTTGAGGCTGTTGGCAACAGCAGTCCTAGATAGATGACTACTTTAAATGACATAACCCGGCTCACAGTCGGGCCTTTTTATTTTGCGAATGTGTGCTGAATAGATACAAGGTATATTTTCAGATAATTTGTAATTTCTCACAATGGATTCTACTTTTTCGTAAGTTTTCGTGGGGATTATTTACAAATGTGAATTTTTTGTGTTTAAAGAGCGAAAATCGTGCTATAATTATTGTATGTAACGGGAGAAAATTGAGTTATGGAGGTACGTATTGTCTATGTTTTAGAAGGATGGTGAAAAATGGATTACAGAGTAGGTGACTTTTTGGTTCATGAGGGAAGTGGTGTTTGTAAGATTGAAGATATTGATGACATGGAGCTTATGGGCAAAGGCTCAAAAAAGACCTACTATTGCATGGCACCTGTATTTAAGGCTGGCGCAAAGGTTTTCACACCAGTTATTGGTTCCACTGTTAGATTACGTCCGGTAGCAGCAGAGGCTACTTTCAATGAAATTCTCGAAAATATTGATGATATCGAATGTATTAACGAGCCAAATGACAGAATGCTTCAGGAAAAGTTTAAAGAAGTCATGGCAGAATTTACTCCAGAATCTCTCGCACGCGTGGTAAAGACAGTTCTTATTAGAAAATGGCAGCGCCTTGAGTCAGGTAAAAAGGTTATGGCTATTGATGAGAAGATTCTTAGCGTTGCAGGACGCAAATTATACGAAGAAATGGCATTTTCAATGGGCAAAGATATTTCATATGCTCAGCATTTATTTGAGGATGCAGTAAAGATTCATTCTTCAAATTCTATTTGTGTAGGGGCATAAATTAAATGAAGATTTCATATCTTGAATTATCGAATTCTATTAAAAATAATAATGGTCTTGTTCTGGTGCTCAAAGCACTGGACAAGGCCATTACTTATATCACGGTTTTATTTTATCTAGGATTGCTTGTATATGCAGGCTTTCAGATTCCAGTTTCAGGATCTACACTCCTTTATAGGAGCATAGTCATTCCTGGGATTTCTTTCGCTTTTGTTAGTTATTACAGAAAAAGGACCAGCAGTCCACGTCCTTATGAGGTCTATGGTTTTCAGCCGGCCCTTGATAAAGACACTGTAGGCAAAAGCTTCCCTAGCAGACATGTATTCTCTATTTTTATGGTAGGTATTACATTCTTTCAGGTTAGTATCCCACTTGGAGTACTTATTTTAGTTCTCGGAGTGGCACTCGCCATTATTAGAGTAGTAGGAGGAGTGCATTTTATAAAGGATGTTGTTGCAGGTGCTTTAATTGCAATTATCATTGGTGTGATATGCTTTTGGGTTTTTGTGGCATTTTTGGACTTCTTATGCTACCATTTTAATAGAAGTATTTTAATGGAGAACACATATGAAGAAGAATGCAAAAAGAGCTATTGCCGTACTATTTAGTGTTCTTGGTACGGTCCTTGGCTTATATGTTGGAGGATATCTTCTGTTTGTACGGCCGGTTTACTGGCTAGTTATAGGTTTTACAAATGGCACTCTTACAGCAGGAATGCTTCTTGTAAACGTAATAAAGATATTTGTAGCATCAACAGTTGGAGGAGCTATTTGGTGCTTGTGCGATATTATCGCAGGCTACTTTCGCGATATTCCTATGGACGATTAGTATTACAGCGGTTCTTTATCTCTTATGGGGATTTGGGATAAAGAAAATGATTATTGGTCTTAATTTTTTATGACAATAAATGATTGGGAGGTAATATGTAATGACAGGAAACGTAATTGTGGGACAGTCAGGCGGTCCGACCGCCGCAATCAACTCATCTTTAGCAGGTGTATACAGAACTGCTAAGGACCGTGGTGCCGGAAAGGTATTTGGTATGCTTCACGGCATCAAAGGATTGATGGACGAGCAGTACATTGATCTTTCAGACTACATCAAGAACGACTTGGATGTGGAGCTTCTGAAACGTACACCTGCTGCTTATTTAGGCTCATGCCGTTATAAGCTTCCAGAAATCCACGAGGATATGGAAACATACGAGAAAATCTTCGCAATTCTTAAGAAGCTGGAAATCGAAGCATTGATTTACATCGGTGGCAATGATTCCATGGATACAATCAAAAAGCTTTCTGATTATGCTATTCTTACAGGTTCTGATATCAGATTCATAGGTTGCCCAAAAACAATTGATAATGACCTTGCTCTTACTGATCACACACCAGGCTATGGCAGTGCTGCTAAGTATATTGGTACTTCTGTCAAGGAAATCATCCGTGATAGCTTTTGTTTAGAGTACGACAAGGGACTTGTTACAATCGTAGAGATAATGGGACGCAACGCAGGCTGGCTTACAGGAGCATCTATTCTCGCTAAGGGAGAAGATTGTGAAGGTCCAGATTTGATTTATTTGCCAGAGGTTCCTTTTGATATTGAAAAGTTCAAAGAGAGAGTTGTAAAGCTGTTAAAGACTCAGCCTTCTGTTGTTGTTTGTATTTCAGAAGGTATTCATACAAAGGACGGCAAATATGTATGTGAGCTTGGCAGAAATGTAGAGTTTGTTGATGCATTCAATCATAAACAGCTTACAGGTACAGCTGCTTATCTTTGTAATTACATTGCTGCAGAGGTTGGCTGCAAGACCAGAGCTATCGAGCTTTCTACATTACAGCGTGCAGGCTCTCATCTTGCATCCCGTGTAGATATTCTTGAGGCATATCAGGTTGGTGGTGCTGCAGTACTTGCTGCTGATGAGGGAGACACAGGAAAGATGGTTACACTTACCCGTCATTCGGATGATCCATATCAGTGCGGTACAGAGGTGAAGGATGTTCACAAAATTGCCAACGACGAGAAGCTTGTACCTCGCAACTGGATTACACATGATGGTACATATGTAACCGAAGCATTTGTTACATATGTGCGACCACTTATTCAGGGTGATGTTTCACCTATTATGGTTGATGGTATTCCAAGACATATTTATTCACCAACAAAATTAAAAAATAATATTTTTGGAGGCGACAAATGCAGGTATTTCATGGAACAATTTTAACTTGTGATGAAAACAATACCGTTGCAAATTATTTGGTAGAGCGAGAAGGACGTATTGCATACATCGGAACAAAACTTCCTACTCAGTACGAAGTAGTACCACCGATTGAGCTGGGAAATAGTGTTTTGGTTCCGGCTTTTGCAGATACCCATTTGCATTATTCTGGCTTTTCTGTTTTGCACAAGCTGTTTCCTATTAACGAAACAGATTCTAATGCAAAGATTTTAGAGCAACTTAAAGAATATGCTTCACGTACACGTGAAAATATAATAGTGGGCTTTGGTGCTACAGAGTTTGCTGTGTCAGAGGGACATCTTATCCTTAGAGAACAGATGGATATGGCTTGTCCTGATAAGCCTGCATTTATCATTAAGCATGACGCCCATTCGGGAGTGGCAAATAGTCTTTTCCTTGATGCTATCAAATCCAAGGTATCAAATCTCAGAGGCTACGAGCCGGTGTCAGGTGAGTTAAAACAAGAAGCTTTCTTTGCAGCCTGCGAGTTTATTACCCATGGTATGTCTACAAAAAAGGTTATTGATTCAATGGTAGAGACTTCCGACTTCCTGGCTAGCCGAGGAGTAGGACTTATATGTTCAGCCAGTGGAATGGGATTTATTCGTGATTACGATTTTGATATGGAACGTTCAGTTGCCAAGGGATTAGATAATGGAATGCAGGTGAGAGTTGCTTATCAGTGTTCTAATATCGACAAGCTATCTAAGAAAGACATGACCAGAGTTGTCTTTGGTAATCTTGATGGTACATTAGCTAATAGGGATGCGGCCTTAATTGACAACTATAATACTATCAGCAATAAGGGTGTTTCATATTATAGCGATTCGGAGGTTCAACAATTTTGCATAGATGCCAATAGGGCAGGATATCAGATTGCGCTTCACGCTGTTGGAGATGCTGCCTTCGAACAGGCTGCCAATGCTCTTTCTATGGCTTTGGAGGACTATCCTAGATACGACCATAGACACATTATTCTTCACAGCTGTCTTCCTACAGAACGAGCTTTAAAAATCTGTGCAAAGTACAATATTATGCTATCTGTTCAGCCATCTCTACTGTCTAGTATTAATGGAGTCAGAGAGTTTGTGGAGGAAAATCTTTCTGAGGAAAGAACAAAGGGAATTAATCCTCTAAAGAAAATCTCAGATATGGGAATAAAGGTATGCTTTAATTCCGATGCTCCTGCAACGGATCCCTATCCTATTAGATGGATTCACGATGCTTGTAACAATAGCAATCCAGAGGAGTCTGTATCAGTTTATGAGGCCCTTAAGATGGCTACAATAAACGGTGCCATGTCCTGTTTCGATGAAAAGGAACGAGGCACACTGGAAATGGGTAAGAGCTGTGATTTGGTTGTTTTGGATAAGAATCCATACGAAATACCAACAGAAGAGCTCAAGACCATTAATGTATTAGAGCTTTATCTAAAAGGTAAACCTTACAAACGTTCTAGGACTGGTTCAATGGCAACCATGCTTCGAGGAATGTTTCCACAGTAACGTATATACGTACTGAATGCTAATAAGAGAGCACCCGTAGCTATCAAGCTCTAAGTTTTGCTGAAAGGAACATCTAGTGACTGAAAGCAATATTTAGGCTTGAGTGTGTTACGAGGTGCTTTTATGTTTAGGAGTTTTTTATGTCACTTAGTCTAATAGTAGGTAGTTCTGGAAGTGGAAAGTCTACTCATATTTATAGTCGAATTATAGAAGAATCCATGGAGCACAAGGACAAAAATTTCCTTGTAATCGTTCCAGAGCAGTACACTATGTCTACTCAGCGTCTGCTGGTTTCCATGCATCCCAATAAATGTATTATGAACATTGATGTTTTGTCCTTCAATCGTCTGGCATATAGGGTGTTCGAGGAGCTTGGGGCATCAGTGTGGTCTGTTCTTGATGATACTGGAAAATCTCTTGTGATAAGGAAGCTTGTTAATAATAATCTTGCAGATATTAAGACTTTGAAAAACAATATTACAAAGCTTAGCTATATCACTCAGATTAAATCGCTTATCTCCGAGATGACTCAATATAATATTTCTCCAGAGAAGCTTACAGAAATGATTAATTCACCTACCATGTCTGAAAGCTTTAGAAGAAAAGCATCGGATTTGCTTGTTATTTATCAGGCCTTTTTGGATTTTATAGAGGGGAAATATGTAACTACCGAGTCAATTCTTTCCACCTTAAATGAAATGCTTGATAGCTCAGAAATAGTATCCAATTCCACTGTTGTATTAGATGGCTTTACTGGTTTTACGCCTATTCAGTATCAGCTGGTGGAGCATATGCTAAAGATATGTGACGAGGTGGCTGTTACCATTACTGCAGATCAGGATACACCTTTGTTTGAAGTAAAGTCCGAGGATGAGGTTTTTGCCATGTCTTCAGAGTTTGCTATGAAGATGAATCGAATTGCAAAAAAGGTAGGAACTGAAATCAATGAGCCACTTTTTATTTCTGATGAAAAGGGCTGGCTTTCTGAAAATTCTGCTCTTACATTTTTAGAGAGAAACATCTTTAGAGGAGAAGAGGTTTATCAGGGAGAAAATGCCGCTGATTCAATCTCAATAACAGGCCTTAGAAGCCCTAGAGATGAGCTCAAATATGTTGCAATCACCATAAATAAGCTTGTGCGTGAAGGTATGCACTACAAGGATATAGCGGTGGTTGCCCCTAATATGGAAAGCTACAGATATCTATTGCCTGGTATTTGGACTGATTATCAAATACCTTACTTTATTGATGCCAAAACAGAGATTCTTTTTCATCCGATGGCAGAGGCTATAGATTCTTTATTTGATATATTTGATAGAGATTTTAGACGTGAGGATGTTTTTAGATTTTTACGAACAGGTCTTACTGCATTAACTAACGATGAAATCGACTATTTAGAAAACTATATTCTTGCTACAGGAATCCGAGGCAAGAAAAAATATTTCCATCCATTTGCCATTCGTTCAAACCAGTTCAATAAGGACGAGGATTTACTTAAGGTAAATGAAATCCGAGACAAAATTATCCAGCCTTTTATTGATTTTGAAAAGGCTATAAAAAATACAGATACTGTTAGAAACATTGCTACAGCTCTTTATAATTTCCTTCTATGCTTTGATGTGGAAGGCAAAATAAACGAGAGGGGCAAACAGTTTTCTCAGGACAATAATCCTGTAAAGGCAAAGGAGTATAGCCAGATATATCCAATTATTATGGATATTTTGGATAAGATGGTTTCCATTCTTGATGAAGAAAAGGTTGATTTAGGAGAGTTTCATGATATTTATGAGGCAGGTCTTTCCGCTGCTTCTATCGGTGTGATTCCACCAGCAAATGACAGTGTTATTCTTGGTGATATCGAAAGAACCAGATTATCAAATATCAAGGTACTTTTCTGCTTAGGAGCCTCCGATGATGCTATTCCAAAGAAGGTGGAAAATGGCGGTATTCTGTCTCAATTAGAACGAGAACAGCTTTTAGAGCAGGGTTTTGAGCTGGCACCATCCGACAGACAAAAATCATTCCGTCAGCGTTTTTATCTTTATCTTATGCTGACCAAACCAAATAAAAATTATTTATAACCCTGCCAAGAGTTGATAAGGATGGCAAGTCTGTAAATCCTTCATATCTTGTGGATGTTATTTCAAAACTTTTTAAAGACATTAAGTTAACAGAGATAGAAGAATTTGATGCTGATGATAGACTGCTATCAAAAAAGAGTGCTGTAAACTATCTTATCGAACTTCTAAACAAAAGCGCATCAGAAGGATTAGATGCTTTAAATCAGGATGAGAAAAAACACTTCAGAGTCTTATTGCCTGGGCTAAATCCTATGATGAAGATACATTAAATGCCATATTAAGTGCTGCCTTTTACAGACACGCCCCAGAGATAGTATCAAAGGATATTATGCTTGCTGTCAATGAGGCTTTTAATGAAGATGAGACTGTATCAGGCTCTGTTTCTCGATTTGAGCTATACAATGAATGTGCCTACAAATATTTCCTAACCTACATTATGAAGCTTCAGGAGAGGGAGAAATTTGAGCTTTCTAGTATGGACATGGGTAACTTCTATCACGAAGCAATTCAGAGATACTCAGATAGCCTGAAATCTGATGGTAAAAAGTGGAAGGAAGTAAGCTTAGAGGAAAGGGAGGCCTATATAGATACGGCTATCAATCAGACCTTCGAGTCTATGTCCAAGGTGTCTACTTTAGAGGATTCCACACAGAAATACATTGTAGAATCCATGAAGGATACATTAAGACATTCGGTGGATATTATTACTACTCAGGTTTCGAGAGGGGAATTTGAACCATCCATCTTCGAGGAAAAGATAGAAGCCGAAATTCGTAATTACGATACTAATGAATTAGTAGCCTATCTTAAAGGTAAGGTAGATAGGATAGATTTAACTGATTCTGATGATATGGCAGTTAGAATAATTGATTATAAATCCAGCGGACATAAATTGGATTTGGAGGAATGCTTCTACGGACTTTCTATGCAGCTTCCAATTTACATGGGAGTTGTTCTAGAAAAGCTGAAAGAAAAATATCCAAATGCCACACTTCATCCATCGGCTATGCTTTATTATGAGATGGCTAATAAATTTGTGGAAAGAGGTGACACTCTTGCAGGCACCAATGAGGAGCGATTAAAGCTTAGTCGAATGGAAGGCTTATTGTCATCTGAAAAAGTAGACTTAGAGGCAAATGATGCCACCGTTGGTCTAGAGGATGGTCAGACTAAAAAATCCTCTATTATCCCTTATGGAATTAAGACAGATGGTGAAATAGACGCCTCTACAAATGCAGTTAGCTTAGAGTCTATTAACACTGTTTTAGACTATTCAAGATATTATGCAGCTAAGACTGCACAGAAAATTATTGATGGAGATTTTAATTGTTCTCCAGCTAAATTTGGTAAATTTGATTCCTGCAAATATTGTAGCTTCAAAAGTATTTGCAATTTTAATGAAAATGAAGAAGAGTTTCAGGCGAGAAATCTTAGCTCTATAGGCAACAAAGAAGCGGTAATAGAAATGATGAAGGAATCACTTGATTCAAAGGAGTAGATAAACGTGGGTCTTACTAATGAACAGGAAAGTGTAAGAGATACCAGAAATAAAAATATGCTTGTCAGTGCGGCTGCAGGTAGTGGAAAAACTTTTGTGTTAGTCCAAAGAATTATTTCTCAAATACTAGATGAGAAAAATCCAATAGATGTGGACAGAATACTTGTTGTTACATTTACAAATGCAGCTGCGGCAGAAATGAAGGATAGAATTCGACAGGCTATAGATAAGGCTGTTTCAGAAAAGGGAGCCAGCAAAAGAATCAAGACACAGGCAACCTTGATTCACAGCGCCCATATACGTACTATCGACAGTTTTTGTAGTTGGATTGTAAAGAACTATTTCTACGAGATAGATCAGGAACCTTCATTTAGAATAGGCACTACCGGTGAGCTAAAAATGCTTAAGGATGAGGTCTTTAAGGACTTGCTTAGTCGGTATTTGGAGTCTGATAATCAGGATTTTAAGCTTCTTGCTGATGCGTATATTTCTGGTAGAAAAATTGATTCCTTGAAGGAAGCTGTCTTTGCATTAAATAACAAAGCTTCCAGTTTTCCATGGCCAATGGAGTGGTATCAGAATGCACTTCGTATATACGATATCAATTCCATAGATGAGCTTGAACAGGCAGACTTTATCCAGGAAATAAATAAATATACAGATATGATTTTGGATATCATAGCTGGTAGAATAAAGCGTATTTTAGATCTTTATGACAGTGATTGCACATCAAAAGACAAGACAATTTTTTCTAATGAATTAGCATATATTCAGGGGATAATCGATGCAAAAACCTATACCGAAAAGCGTGAAAGGTATAGTGGAATGGTATTCGAAAGATTCGCAAGCAAGGGGACCAGTCTAAATGATGATGAACTTGCCAGGGCAAAAGAGCTTAGAAATCTATATAGAGATGATGTTATAAAACCAATTCGTGAAAAGTATTTTTCTATGGACATAGAAGAATTATACGACTGCATCACCTTTGTAAAAAGACAGGCCACAGCTTTAATAGATTTTACAATGGAATATACTAAGGCGTTGCTCTTGGCGAAGGAAAAGAAAATATTTACGACTTTAATGATATAGAGCATATGGCTCTTGAAATCCTTAGAGATAAAAATTCACCTAATCATGAAAAGCGCCCTGTTGCAATAGAGCTTTCAAATCATTTTAAGGAAATCATGGTTGATGAGTATCAGGATTCCAATGAGCTTCAGGAACAGATTCTTACAGCCATTACATCTGGTAATAATTATTTCACTGTAGGAGACGTAAAACAGTCTATTTATGCGTTTAGACAGGCCAGCCCAAAGCTCTTTATAGATAAGTTTAATTCTTATCCGTTAGACGATTCCGCTGACTCTAAACGTATAGATTTAGACAATAATTTCCGCAGCCGTGGTGAGGTTTTAAATTTCTGCAATAAGGTTTTTGCACCTTTAATGCAGCCTGATATGGGTGGTGTGGAATATGATGAAAAGGCTGCCCTAAAGGTTGGGGATGATAAGTTTAAAGGCGACCCAAAGGACTACGAGTCGGAAATAATAATAGCTACCCAGGATAGTGAAGCTATGGATGAACTTAATATAGAGGATGGGGATTCTTTGGAAGCTCTTGTTGTAGCAAAAAGAATAAAGGAATTAAGGGCCGATAATTTTCAGGTTAGTTACAAGGATGGGGACGATCGATTTCTTCGTCCTATGAAATATTCTGATGTGGTTATTCTTATGTCTGCAGTCAGTGGTCACGGGGAAAAGTTCGTCAATATTTTAAAGGAACAAGGGATTCCTGCTTATCTTGCAGAGGAGACGGGCTTCTTTGACAGAGAAGAAGTGCAGACGGTTTTGTCTATGCTGACAGTCATTGATAATCCCTTTAATGATATTCCTTTGGCTGCTGTTTTACATTCACCAATGTTTGGTTTTTCATCAAACAGATTGGCACAAATTCGTGCCACAGATGGTGATTCTTTGCTGTACAACTGCCTTTTGAATTATCAGAAAAAAGACCTTCTAAGGATATAGAATATTTCCTTGATACTTTGGATAGATACAGAAATCTTGCTATAGATACACCTATTCATGAGATTATAGAGCTACTTTTAGATGAAACAGGCTACGGGCTTTTTGTTAGAGCACTGCCACTTGGAAAAATGGCTTATGCAAATTTGGAAAAGCTTGTAGATGAGGCTGTAGCTTTTGAAAGCACTAGCTTCAAGGGATTGTCCAGATTTGTAGATTATATCGAGGGACTTCGTACATACGATGAAGATTTAGGCATTGCCAAAACTGTGGGAGAAAATGACGATGCTGTCAGGATAATGACTATTCATAAGAGCAAAGGCCTGGAGTTTCCTGTGGTATTTGTTAGTGGCTGCGCCAGAGGATCAAAGGAAGATACGGGGATATTCTGCTATGAAGACAGTCTTGGTTTAGCATTAAATTATAAAAATCCAAGCACCAGAATCAGTTGTAAAACACCTTTTTACAGTATCGTTAAAAATCGTCTCAAAGCCAGCGAAAAAGGCGAATTTTTTAGAAAGTATTATGTAGCTTTGACCCGTCCTGTAGACAAGCTGATTATCACCGCATCTATCAAGCCTACAAAGGACAAATCAGTAGCTGATATTATAGATGGCTACAGTGGTGCATCTCACGTGTTGGATTATCTGACTAAGGAGCGTGGACAAACAGCTATAGAGTTGATAATTAGAGGTTTAAATGCGTCAGGTGTTGATTTCCATAAAAGAATTGTGGATTGCGGACAGCTATTTGTGGACCAGGTAGAAAAAGCTATCCTTCGGGAGGATTCAAAAAAAGCTATCAATCAGTTTATAGAACAGGTTGATATAGTAGAAGATAATCATATCGTAAATACGTTATCCTTTTCTTACGCAAAGGAAAGTGAAAGTAAATATAAAAGCAAATATTCTGTTTCTGAAATCAAACATCAGGCCATAGAAGATGCATTTGAAATGAATTTAGATTCTGCACCAGCATTTGTTCACAAGGAAGACTCTGCCTACATTCCTGCATTTATGAGGGCATCTGTGGAGGCGGATGATTCTAAAGATAATAAATTAAATGTTCCAGCAGGCGCCCTTTATGGTACAGCCATGCACAGGTTTATGGAGTGCTTTGATTTTGCCAGAGAAGATTTTTTTGGACTCATTTGACCAGCAATTATCTTATATGATTAATGTAAATCTTCTTTCTGAAGATGAGCAAAATAGAATTAATCATAAAAAGCTTAAAACATTCCTTACAAGTGATGTGGCTAAGAGAATGAGTTTGGCTGCCAGAAAGGATTTATTATTTAAAGAAAAACCATTTGTTTTTGGTAGCAATGGTCAGGAATTATTCCAGGATAATGATGCCTCCCAGGAATTGATTTTGGTACAGGGAATCATTGATGTTTTCTTCCAGGAAGATGATGGAATAGTTCTTTTGGATTATAAAACAGATAGAGTAGACGCAGAAGAAGATTTAGTGATAAGATATGAAAAGCAGTTGCAGCTATATAAATCTGCAATTGAAAAAGCATACAATACACCAGTGAAGGAAATGATTTTATATTCTTTCGCCCTAGATAAAACAATTAATGTTTAAGCGACCAAGCCTTCCCCTAAAAAAGGGAAGGGGGACCGCGATAGCGGTGGATGAGGTGTAAATAAAGGAGAAAAACTATGTATGATAAAAAAATTCTTCAAGTATTTTTAGAAAATCAGCTTCAACTTTTCCCAGAAAAGGTGGCAGAGGATGAACAGGAGGCAGCAGAATTTTTAGAGGATGTTTGCGCCACTGTTTGCAAAAATAAAAAGAAGTTTTGGAATATCTTGAGGATGCAATGGATATCACAGGAATGTCAGAAGAAGAAATTCTTTCTTCAGAAGAGGTTTTTGCCATTGGCGACGGTAGATATCTTATTGTAGAGGGATAGAAATGAATTTAAGAAAAAGAATGATTGCTGCTGGTCTTGTAACCGCAATTACATTGTCATTTTCTGCATGTACTTTTCAGGATAAGACAGTGTATTTTGATACATCCAGTGGTCGTAGTACTGTGTTCAAAATTGGTGATATGAAGTGCTCAAAAAAAGAGGCGCTTTTATATCTTTTAAACGAGAAAAATATCTATGGTTCTGTTGATGGAGTAAATCTTTGGACAAGCGAATTTGATACAAATACCATGACTGATTCTATCAAGGACCTTACCATAGAACATCTCACAAAAGTATATGTGTTAAATCTTTATGCAAAGGATCAGGAAATTACTCTTACAGAAAAAGAGGAAAAAGCATGTCAGGATGCAGCAAAAGAGTATTATGATTCGCTGAATTCTTCTGAGCGTTCTTTTACTGGAGTCAGAAAAAAGGATGTAGTATCAGCATATGAAAAATATGCTATTGCATCAAAGGTTTATAAAGAGCTTATGGACTCAGTTGATGAGGAAGTTTCTGAGGATGAAGCCCGAGTAATGGAGGCGTTCGTTTTATTTGTTTCAGATGAAAAAAAGGCTGAAGAAATTCAGGGGATGATTGATTACGGATACACCTTTGAACGTCTTGCTGCTACATATACAGAGCTTGATTCTTATCAGGTTACATTTGCAAGAGGAGAGTATTCATCAGACATAGATAAGGTAGTTTTTAATCTTGATACAGATGAAGTTTCAGGTGCTATTTCTGCTGATAATGGATACTACTTTTTTCAGTGTTTAGATAAATACAATGAAGAGCTTTCCGAAGAAAATAAAAAGGTAATTATTGAGAAAAGACGTAAGCAAGTTTTAGATGATATTGTTACTGATTTAGAGGAAAAATATTTCTCTGATATGAACGTAAATCTTTGGGATAGTATCGTATTTACGGATGACACAACAGACCTAGAAAGTGCTACTTTTTTTGCTACATTAAATAAATATCTTTAAATTATCGGTGCAATTTGTATTAAAACCATTTTATATTTTGTTTTTTATTGTTAAATAGTTAAAAAATTTGCACAATAGACTAGCAATTAAAAGAAAGAATGTCTATAATACTGTTTAATGAAAAACAAAAATTTTTATTGCTCAAATAGGAGGGTGAAAAAATGGTAACAAATGCAAAGGTTACAGTTGATGATGTAAAGAAATCTGCAGCATCTGCAGCAACAACTGTTAAGTCTGCAGTAGCTAGTGCACCAGCAACAACAAAGAAGGTTGTAGCTGAAGTTAAAAAGAAGTAGAAACAGCAAAGAAAGCAGCTGTTAAAAAACAGCAGCAAAGAAAACTACTGCTAAGAAAACAACAGCTAAAAAGACAACTACAAAGAAGGCAACAACAAAGAAAAAGCAGTTGTAACAACAGCAGTCGTTCAGTATCAGGATCGCGAGTTTACAGAGGCTGAGTGCTTAAAGAAAGCACAGGCTCAGTTCAAGAAAGACTACAAGGGTAAAGTACTTGAAGAGCTTAACATTTACATTAAGCCTGAAGAGCACAGAATCTATTATGTAGCTAATAAGGACAGTGTGGGATCAGTAGAGCTTTAAAATTTTGTTTTATTATTATGTTGGAACGCAGAGCTATATCGTATATACGATATAGCTCTTTTTTTACATTTACATAGCTGTTTTGGTTTTGTTAGCACTCTTTGCAAAAGAGTGCTAATTTTCTATTGACTTTAAAAATTCGTAGTATTATCATACTCATTAGTGAAATATTTAAAAGGAGTGAGGATAATGAGTAACAAAAAAGGTAGTTTATCAATTACAAGCGAAAATATTTTTCCAGTAATAAAGAAGTGGTTATACTCAGATCACGACATTTTTTATAGAGAGCTTATTTCAAATGGCTGCGATGCTATCACAAAACTTAAAAAGTTAGATATGATGGGAGAGTATTCTCTTCCACTTGATTACAAGGCTAAGATTCAGGTTATTGTCAGCCCAGAGGACAAGACACTTACATTCATCGATAATGGTCTTGGTATGACATCAGATGAGGTAGATGAATACATTAATCAGATCGCATTTTCTGGCGCTACAGATTTCTTAGAAAAGTACAAAGACAAGGCAGATTCAGATCAGATTATTGGTCACTTTGGTCTTGGTTTCTATTCTGCATTTATGGTTGCAGATGAGGTTCACATCGATACTCTTTCATACAAGGATGGAGCCACAGCAGTTCATTGGGAGTGCGATGGCGGCACAGAGTTTGAGATGGGAGATGGCGACTGGGATCAGGTAGGTACCAAAATCACATTATTCTTAAACGAAGATTGTTTAGAATTTGCTAACGAATACAGAGCAAGAGAAGTTATCACAAAGTACTGCTCATTCATGCCTACAGAAATTTATCTTTCAAAGAAGGATGCACCAGAGGAATATGAGACAATAGATGCTGCTGATAAAAAGATACAGATAAGGTCATTGAAGAAATCCATGAGGATGCAAAATTTGAAGAGAAAGAAAATGAAAATGGTGAAAAGGAACAGGTAGAGGTTTCCCCAGCTAAAGATAAGCTTAAGATTGTTAAGCGTCCTGTTGCTCTTAATGAGACACATCCTCTTTGGACTAAGTCACCTTCAGAGTGTACAGATGAGGATTACAAGGCATTCTATCGCGATGTATTCCACGATTATAAGGAGCCACTTTTCTGGATTCACCTTAATATGGATTATCCATTCAATCTTAAGGGTATTTTATACTTCCCTAAGATTAATACAGAGTATGATTCAATCGAGGGCACTATCAAGCTTTACAATAATCAGGTGTTCATCGCTGATAACATTAAAGAGGTTATCCCAGAGTTCTTAATGCTCCTTAAGGGCGTTATTGATTGTCCGGATCTTCCACTTAATGTTTCTCGTTCAGCACTTCAGAATGATGGATTCGTTACAAAGATTTCTGAGTACATCACTAAGAAGGTAGCAGATAAGCTTACTGGTATGTGCAAAACAGAAAAGGAATCATACGAGAAGTATTGGGATGATATCGCTCCATTCATTAAGTTTGGTTGTCTGAAGGACAATAAGTTCTGCGACAAGATGAATGATTATATCTTATTCAAGGACATTAACGATAAATACATCACTCTTCCAGAGCTTCTTGTTAAGGAAGAGGAGAAGGCTGCAGATGAAAATGGTGATACAGTAGAGGCAGAGGTTGTTGATGATACAAAGGATGCAGATACAAAAGAGCCAGAGGATAAGAGAAAGACTGTTTACTATGTAACAGATCTTCAGCAGCAGTCTCAGTATGTAAATATGTTTAAGGAACAGGGAATGAATGCAGTCATTCTTGATCACGCTATTGATACATCATTTATCACTCAGCTTGAGCAGCGTAACGAGAATTACAAGTTCTGCCGTATTGATGCTGATGTTACAGATACTATGGTAGAAGAGACAGCTGAGGACGAACTCAAGACCGAGACAGAGACTCTTACAGAAGTATTTAGAAAAGCACTTAATAATGAGGGGCTCGATGTAAAGGTTGAAAAGTTCAAAAATAAAGATCTTTCTTCAATGCTTACAGTATCAGAGGAAAGCCGTCGTATGCAGGATATGATGAAGATGTATGCTATGGGCGGAATGGATATGAATATGTTCGGTTCTGCTTCAGAGACACTTGTTCTTAATGCAAATAACGACTTAGTTCAGTATATCCTTAACAATAAGGATTCTGAGAATGTTCCTACATTTGCAGCACAGCTTTATGACCTTGCAAAGATAGCTAATGCACCTCTTGCACCAGAGGCAATGACAGAATTTGTTGCTCGCTCAAATAAGATTATGATGTTATTAACAAAGTAACATTGTTATAATATTGTGTAGGACTTTAAACTTGCAATTAAATATAACGGCAGACACTGTAGTCTGCCGTTTTTTAAATATATATTTAATCAAGAGTGATTTGTCACAAAATTTACCTTGTTTTGTGATGATTGTGTGAATAAATTATTGAAAAAGTATGATGGATACATTATTATTATTTATGGGGAGCGCGTGCACTAAATTATAGTGCATTTTTGAGTATGGGGGAGGTTTATGGCAGCAGTTGGTACAAAAAAATGGTGGAAGAATGCCATCGTATATCAAATATACCCACGTTCTTTTTGCGATAGTAATGGGGATGGCATAGGAGATATACCAGGAATAATTTCTAAACTTAATTATCTTAAAAATCTAGGTGTTGATGCCATCTGGCTCAGCCCTATTTTTCCTAGCCCAGGCTATGACAATGGCTATGATATCTCTGATTATATGGGCGTAAATCCAGAATTTGGAACAATGGAGGACATGGAGCGTCTGATTAGTCGCGCCAAGAGAATTGGTATAAAAATAATTATGGACCTTGTTATAAGCCATACCTCTGATGAGCATGAATGGTTTAAAAAGGCTCTTGAAGGGGACCCTAAGTATCGAAATTATTATGTTTTCAGAGATAATAAAAATAATTGGGCCTCTTTTTGGTAAAAGTACTTGGACCAAGACTCAGGCAGGAGATTATTATCTTCATCTATTCAGCGAAAAGCAGCCTGATTTAAATTGGCAAAATCCTGATGTTTATAATGAGATGGTAGAAATCATGCGATTTTGGCTAGACAAGGGAATCAGTGGTTTTAGATTAGATGGAGTAAATACTTTATATAAGGACTCTTTAGAAAATGGTCGAAGACATCTTGTACTTACAGGTCGCGAAAACTATCTTAATACTGAGGGAGGGCATAATCTTTTAAGACGATTCAATAGAGATGTTTGGTCAAAATACAAAACATTTATAGTTGGTGAGACTGTATTTATTTCTCCTAATGAAGCAAAGCTTCTTTGTGATGAAGGACGAAATGAACTTGATGCAATTTTCTTCTTTGATCATATGCATGTAGATAGCCGAGGCGTTAAGTGGGTAAAGAAACAATATAGACCACAAAGGCTCATTCGTATTTTAGATAAATGGCAAAATGCATTAGAATATCCTGCAAATTATTTGGAAAATCATGATAGAGTTCGTTCGGTAAATCACTATGGAAATACCTCCGGGTTTTGGGAAAAGAGCGCAAAGCTTCTCTGTGGATTGAATCTTTCCTTGAAAGGTATACCTTTTATTTTTGAAGGTGAAGAAATAGGAATGACAAATGGTGATTTTCGTGGATTAAGAGATATCAAGGATATCGAATCTTTTAATGCTAATCAATTTATGAAACGTCTTTTTCTTACTCATAAACTTAGAAGAAAACTGATTCTTAGAACATCAAGAGATAACGCAAGGACACCTGTTCAATGGGATTCTACAGAAAATGCGGGATTTACTACTGGAACTCCTTGGTTAAAAATTAATTCTAATAGTTCATATATCAATGTTGAAACGGAGCAGGATGATGAAGACAGTATCTTAAACTTTTATAAGAAAATGATAGAGTTTAGAAAATCATCAAAGGCCCTGAGCGAAGGTACATATAGAAAAATAGCCTCTCCTTCAGATGTATATATTTATACTAGAGAGTGCAGAGAGGAACGACTGTATATATATTGTAATATGACATCCTCTAATCGAGCTGTTGAGTTTTACGGGGATAAAATTGTATTTGGAAATTATTATTCGGATGAACAGGAATATACATATCTAAAGCCTTATGAATTTAGAATTGTAGCTTCAAATATTTAAAAAATACCCTCCCCAACATTGGG
>FP929036.1:2741379-2841114 GCA_000209815.1 Butyrivibrio fibrisolvens 16/4 | reverse complement strand
AACATTGGGGAGGGTTATTTTATGCATCTTTTAAATTCTTATTTGCTGTAGAAAGCATAAGCTTGATTCTATTGAGCTGATTTACTTCAGATGCGCCTGGATCGTAATCGATAGCTACGATATTTGCATCTGGATGCTCGTGGCGAATACGCTTGATTACACCCTTACCTACAACGTGGTTAGGTAAGCAACCGAATGGCTGAATACATACAATATTGCTTGCGCCCATTTCGATAAGCTCTAACATTTCGCCTGTAAGGAACCAACCTTCACCTGTCTGGTTACCAATTGAAACAATATCCTTAGCTTTGTTAGCTGTATCAAGAATATATGCAGGTGGTGTAAATCTCTTAGATTTTTCAAACTCATCTCTGGCAGCACTTCTTAACCACTCAAAGAACTTGATTCCTAAATCACAAGTAATTCGTGTCTTCTTGCTGGCACCAAGATTTTCTTCCTTGAATGTTGCATCATAGAAGCAGTAGAGAAGGAAGTCTGTTAAATCAGGAATAACAGCTTCAGCACCTTCCTGCTCAAGCAAGTCTGCCAAATGATTGTTAGCAGCTGGAAGGAACTTAACAAGAATCTCACCTACAATACCAACTCTAGGCTTAACCAATCCTTCGATAATAGGAAGATTATCAAAGTCTCTAATCATCTCTCTACATAAGTTCTTAAACTTTCTATGAGAAAGAATCTTCTTGTTAGAGATGAAATCTATAATTCTCTTTTTCCACTTTTCGTGAAGGGCATTAGTAGAACCCTTAACTGCTTCGTAAGGACGTACTCTGTATACGCAACGAAGGAGAATATCGCCAAAGATTAGAGCATAAAGACCATGCTGAATAAGACTTGGTGAAAGCTTGAATCCAGGGTTTTTCTCAAGACCGCTAAGGTTTAGAGAAATAACTGGAACGTCTGGGTAACCTGCTTTTGCCAACGCACGACGAATGAATCCAATATAGTTTGAAGCACGGCATCCACCACCAGTCTGTGAAATAAGAAGGGCGGTACGGCTCATATCAAATTCACCAGTATCGATAGCTGCCATAAGCTGTCCAACAACCATTAGTGAAGGATAGCAAGCGTCGTTATTAACATATTTAAGACCAACATCAACACAAGTACGTGTTGGGATATCAGGTACCACAAGATTATATCCTGCAGCATTAAATGCTGGCTCGATTAAATCAAAGTGGATAGGTGACATCTGAGGACAAAGAATGGTGTAGTTCTTCTTCATCTCTTCCGTAAATACGATACGGTTATAGCTGGCAGGAACGATAGTGCGCTCCTGTTTCTTCTTTTTCTTAACACGTAATGCAGCAAGAAGTGAACGAATACGAATTCTTGCAGCGCCAAGGTTGTTAACTTCATCAATCTTAAGGCAAGTATAAATCTTTCCTGAATGTGTAAGAATGTCAGCAACCTGATCAGTAGTAACAGCATCCAGGCCACAGCCGAATGAATTAAGCTGAATCAAATCAAGATTATCGTGCTTCTTAACATAGTTAGCAGCAGCGTACATACGTGAGTGGAACATCCACTGATCCATAACAATAAGTGGTCGCTCAACCTCCCCTAAGTTAGAGATAGAATCCTCTGTTAAAACTGCAATGCCATAGCTGTTAATAAGCTCTGGGATACCGTGGTTAATCTCAGGATCTACGTGATATGGACGTCCGGCAAGAACAATACCATGCTTTCCAGTTTCCTTCAGATACTGAAGAACCTCTGCACCCTTTGCATACATATCATTTCTGAAATTCTCCTGCTCAAGCCACGCTGCATGGGCAGCAGCTCTAACTTCTTTTTCGGAAATATCAAATTCCTTATTGAAAACCTTTGCAAGCTGACCTGCTAGTATTTCCTCACTTGTGAATGCCATAAATGGGTTGAGGAAACGTACATTTCCGTTTGTGATTTCATCCACATTGTTCTTAATGTTCTCTGCGTATGAAGTAACGATAGGGCAGTTGTAATGGTTGTTTGAATCAGGGAACTCATTTCTCTCGTATGGAATACAAGGATAGTAAATGAAATCTACATTTCCCTCATTAATAAGCCACTGAACGTGTCCATGTGCAAGCTTTGCAGGATAGCACTCTGACTCAGAAGGGATTGACTCAATACCAAGCTCGTAAACCTTACGATTAGAGCGTGGTGATAATACAACTCTAAACTTCAAGGCCTTGAAGAATGTAGCCCAGAAAGGATAGTTTTCGTAAAGGTTAAGAACACGTGGAATACCAACAGTTCCACGGGTAGCTTCTTCCTCAGAAAGAGGCTCATAATCAAATAATCTATTGTATTTGTAGTCATAAAGGTTAGGGATGTTTTCCTTATTCTTTACGCCGCCGGCGCCCTTTTCACATCTGTTTCCTGTGATGAAAGAACGACCGCCTGAAAATCTATTGATGGTAAGAAGACAGTGGTTTACACAACCCTGACATCTTGTAAGCTTTGTATCAAAAGTAAGCTCGTTAATCTCATCAATGCCAAGTGTTGTAGTAGTAGGATTTTCTTCGTAACGCTCTTTAGCGATGAGAGCACAACCGAAAGCACCCATAATACCAGCAATGTCTGGACGTACTACATTTACACCTGCAACCTTTTCAAGTGAACGAAGAACAGCGTCATTGTAGAATGTACCACCCTGAACAACAATATTCTTGCCAAGCTCTGATGCGTCAGAAAGCTTGATAACCTTGAAAAGCGCATTCTTTATTACAGAGTAAGCAAGACCTGAAGAAATATCTGCAACACTAGCTCCTTCCTTCTGTGCCTGCTTAACCTTTGAATTCATAAATACGGTACAACGTGTACCAAGGTCGATAGGGTTGAGAGCGAAGAGCGCTTCCTCAGCAAAATCCTGTACGCTAAAGTCAAGTGACTTTGCAAATGTTTCGATGAATGAACCGCAACCAGATGAGCAAGCCTCATTAAGCTGTACACTGTCTACAACACCGTTTTTAATGCGGATGCATTTCATATCTTGTCCACCGATATCAAGGATACAGTCAACAGATGGATTAAAGAATGCAGCTGCATAGTAGTGGGCAATTGTCTCTACCTCACCATCATCAAGCTGTAAAGCGGCCTTTAAAAGCGCCTCTCCATAACCTGTCGAGCATGAATGAACAATATGAGTATCCTCTGGCATAATAGAATAGATTTCTTTTAATGCCTTAAGTGAAGTAGCCAGTGGGCTACCATTGTTGCTAGAGTAGAATGAATAAAGCAGTGTTCCATCATCACCTACAACAGCAAGCTTTGTAGTAGTAGAACCAGCATCGATGCCAAGGTAAACATTACCGTGATAGTTTGCTAAATCTCCTTTTTTGACTTCTGCCTTTGCATGTCTATCTTTAAATTCTCTAAAAGCTTCTTCAGACTCGAAAAGAGGATCAAGTCTTGCGACCTCAAAGTCCATCTTAATTCCTTCAGAAAGCTTATCTATAAGCTCGTCCATAGGAACGTGGTTTTCTTCTTTTGAATTAAGAGCAGAACCGATGGCTGCGAAAAGATGAGAGTTATCAAGTGTGATTGCATGCTCTTCATCAAGCTTTAAAGTACGAATAAATGTCTCTTTAAGCTGATCCAGAAAATGAAGTGGACCACCAAGGAATGCTACGTGACCACGAATTGGCTTTCCGCAGGCAAGACCAGAGATTGTCTGATTTACGACAGCCTGGAAAATTGATGCAGAAAGATCTTCCTTTGAAGCACCCTCGTTAATAAGAGGCTGGATATCAGTCTTTGCAAACACACCACAACGTGCAGCGATAGGATAGATAGCCTTGTAATCTTTAGCGTAAGTATTGAGACCAGGAGCGTCTGTCTGTAAAAGAGATGCCATCTGATCAATAAATGAACCTGTACCACCAGCACAGATACCATTCATACGCTGTTCAACATTTCCGTTTTCAAAATAGATAATCTTGGCATCCTCACCACCAAGCTCGATAGCTACATCTGTCTGTGGAGCATAGTGTGTAAGGGATGTTGATACAGCAATTACTTCCTGTACGAATTCTATTCCCAGGTGCTTAGCAAGAGTAAGTCCGCCAGAACCTGTAATCATAGGTCTTACTTCAATTTTTCCAAGCATTGATTTTGCTTGTGTTAATAAATCGGTGAGAGTCTGCTGGATATTAGCAAAATGTCTCTGATAATCTGAAAATAAAAGATTGTTTTCTTCATCTAACACGGCTATTTTTACTGTAGTAGAACCAATGTCGATGCCGAGTTTAAATTGTTTGTTTTCCATAATTCTCCTTACTAACCCTCCGTTTTTGGAAGGTGGTCCTAAGGACCGGATGAGGTTTTTCTTCTTATTTATATGTAAAATTAATAACCTCAGCTATTATAAATGTAGTATCAAAAATATACAATAAACAAAACATAAAATTTGTTCCACCTCTTTACAAAATCATTCCCTTGTTGTACACTTCTTAAGTACAAGGGCGTACGTTTTTGTGGGAGTCATCTCTCATAAAAAAAACGCTTTTTTATTTCGGGAGGAAATATGTTCCAGCTATACCTATGTGCAATAGTTGAAATAATAATCTGAATATCTAGGAGTCGAAAAGCACCTTACCAAGGGTGTATCTTTCGACTCCTTTTTTGATGGGTAAAAAAGAGCAAGAAAAATTATCCAAAGGAGACCGTTATGGCTAAGCACATTTTTGTAACAGGTGGCGTTGTATCAGGCCTTGGAAAAGGTATTACAGCTGCTTCCTTAGGACGACTACTTAAAATGAGAGGATATAAGGTAGCTTCTCAGAAGCTTGATCCTTATATGAATGTAGACCCAGGCACCATGAGCCCATATCAGCACGGCGAGGTTTTTGTTACTGATGATGGCGCAGAGACAGACCTTGACTTAGGTCATTATGAGAGATTTATCGATGAGAGCTTAAATAAATACTCCAACCTTACATCCGGAAGAGTATATTGGAACGTTCTTAATCGTGAGAGAAAGGGAGAGTATCTCGGTCAGACTGTTCAGGTTATTCCTCATATTACAGAAGAAATTAAAAGATTCATTTACATGGGAGCAGAAACATCAGATTGCGATGTCCTCATTACTGAAATTGGTGGAACCACAGGTGATATTGAATCACAGCCATTCTTAGAGGCTATTCGCCAGATTTCAATTGAGAAAGGTCGCGAAAACTGCTTATTTATTCACGTTACTTTAGTTCCTTGGCTTTCTGGTTCAGAAGAGCACAAATCAAAGCCTACACAGCATTCTGTAAAGGAGCTTCAGTCTCAGGGAATTTCACCTAATATTATTGTTTGTCGTGTGGATCATCCTCTTGAACAGAGTATTAAAGATAAGATTTCACTTTTCTGTAATGTAAAAAAGGATTGTGTTATCGAAAATGATACATTAGACTGCTTATATGAGGCTCCACTTATGATGCATAAGTATGGACTTGATGATGTAGCCTGCCGTGAGCTTGGTCTTGAAAATCGACCACCTAAAATCGAAGAGTGGGAGAAGATGGTTGATACAATCAAGGGCCTTAAAAAGGTTACTAAGATAGCAATCGTTGGAAAATACGTAGCACTTCACGATGCATACATTTCAGTTCGCGAGGCTCTTTATCACGGTGGTTATGCTAATAACGCACACGTAGAAGTTGAGTGGGTTGATTCAGAAGAAATTACAAAGAAAATGTTAAAGAAAACTTGGAAGTGTTGATGGTATTTTAGTTCCAGGAGGTTTTGGTGATAGAGGTGTAGAGGGCAAAATTATTGCTTGTCAGTATGCCCGTGAAAATGATATTCCTTATCTTGGTATTTGCCTCGGTATGCAGGTTGCTGCTATCGAGTTCGCAAGAAATGTTTGCGGCCTTGAGGATGCAAACTCACGTGAGTTTAATAGCAGTGGTAAGAACTGTGTCATTGACCTTATGGAAGAGCAGATGGCTGTACTTCGTAAAGGCGGTACAATGAGACTTGGTGCATATCCTTGTGCAGTTAGAAAAGATACAAAATTATTTGAGGCTTATGGTTCTGAAAATATTTCAGAGCGTCATAGACATAGATTTGAATTCAACAACTCTTATAGAGAGCTTATGACATCTAATGGACTTACAATCTCTGGTACATCACCTAACGATGAGGTTGTAGAGGCTATAGAGGTTTCAACAAATAAGTTCCATGTGGGCGTTCAGTTCCATCCAGAATTCAAGAGCCGTCCAAACAAACCACATCCATTATTTGTAGCTTTCATTAAGGCTAGTTTAAAATAATAAGCCTTTCCCATTTGAGGAAGGGGACCGCGCAGCGGTGGATGAGGGTAAATATATAAAATAGGAATCTATAAATTTCATATAAAAAGGAGAGATAATATGTTAGAAAAAAGATTCAAACTTAGTGCTAACAACACTACAGTGAAGACTGAGATTCTTGCCGGTCTCACTACATTCATGACAATGGCTTATATCATTGCATTGAATCCAAACATCCTTACAAATTATAAGGCGGGTGGAGACCAGCTTTGGAATGGTGTATTCCTTGCTACATGTCTTTCTTCTGCAGTAGCTATGTTTGTGATGGCATTCCTTGCAAACAAGCCATTCTGCCTTGCGCCAGGTATGGGTCTCAACTCATTCATGGCAATCGTTATTGGAAACCTTGTTGCAGCTACAACAATGGATTATGTACAGTCCTTCCAGGCTATGCTTTGCATCATTCTTATTGAAGGTATTGTATTCTTCATCCTTTCACTTCTCAATGTTCGTGAGAAGATTGTAGATGCTATTCCTCTTGGAATCAGACTTGGTATTTCACCTGCAATTGGTCTTATGCTTCTTAATATTGGCTTTGGCTCAAATGTTTACATTGCAGATTCAAACTTCAATCAGTTCTTCGTAATGAAGGATTTCTTCGGAGCTCTTACAGCAACACACGCAAAGGAAATGATGACAGATGCTTATCCTGTTATGGTTCTTTCTGCTGTAACAATGTTTGTTGGTCTTTTCATTATCGTTGTTCTTGCTACAAAGGGATTCAAGGGTGCTGTAATCACAGGTATGCTTGCAGCTTCAGTTCTCTACTGGATTTGTGATTTTGCTATCCTTGGTAACAATCCATTTGCTTCACTTGCAACAGCTTCATTCGTTCCAGCATTTGGCGATATGGCAGCTACAACATTATTCAAGTTCAACTTTGCTGGTCTTGCTCAGATGGGTTGGTTCACAGCAATCACACTTGTTATCACATTCTGTATTATCGATATGTTTGATACAATCGGAACTCTTGTTGGTACAGCATCACGTGCTGGTATGGTAGATCGTGAAGGTAACATGCCAAATATGAAAGAGGCTCTTCTTTCAGATTCAGTTGGTACAATGTTCGGTGCTTGCACAGGTACATCTACAGTTACAACATTCATCGAGTCAGCTTCAGGTGTTGAGGCAGGCGGACGTACAGGTCTTACATCACTTACTTGTGGTATCGCCTTCCTTCTTTGCATCTTCCTTGCACCTATAGCTGCAATCATTCCAGCAGCAGCTACATCAGCAGCTCTTATTTATGTTGGTGTACTTATGATGACAGGTCTTAAGAAGGTAAACTTCGATGATCTTTCAGTTTGTGTTCCTGTAACAATCATGCTTATTGCTATGCCAATTTCTGGCTCAATTGGACACGGTATTGGTCTTGCTATGATTTCATACACATTCATCAAGGTATTCACAGGCAAGGCAAAGGAAGTATCTGCACTTACTTATGTAATTTCAGTTCTCTTCCTTATCAAGTTCTTCTTAGCAGTATAAAAGGCTTTCCCTTTTGAAAAAAGCGTATTGCATTTTGCAATACGCTTTTTTATTGCATAGGAAGAAGCAAAGCTCCGCAAATTTCAAATACATTTCACATAAAAATCAGCGCTTATACATACCCTGGGGGTAATATACTTTTATGATAAAATCGTCTGTAGATTGGACAATTATTGGGTTTGTAGGAATTAGGTGAGTATAGAATGTCTGAATGTTTTAACTATGTATTAGCAAATATAGCTTGTGTAGTGTTAATGGGGACAGTGTTATTTAATGTGGAAAGAAGTGTTGATAAGCAGATTTCAACAGTTATACTTGCCCGTATGATGCGTTTGCTTGTAATTTACTTCCTTGTAGATTCCGTTTGGATGCTGTGTGAAAGCGCTGTTTTTGTGGTGAACAGAACTACCTTTTATATACTGTCTATCATTCCCTATTTGTGTCTGGTGACTTCTTCGTGGCTGTGGTACATGTATTGCGAAATTGTTCAGGGAAACACTATAATTCTTTCTCACAAAGGAACATTTATTAGTATTTTGCCATTCTATGCAGCGGTTATCATTTTGATAATTGGTTTGTTTACTGATTATCTGATAATAATCGATGAAACTGGCTATCAGGAATATGGTCCACTATATGCAGTTTTGCTGTGTGTGCCTTTTGGCTACTTGGGCTATTCTTCCATCAAAGCATTTACACGAGCATATAATCAAAATAGATACTATGATCATAGCTTGTATATCGCTATGGGATTATTCCCAATAATGCCTATTATCTGCGGTTTGTTACAGTCATTTTTTTTGAGAGTTCCTATCCTGTGTTATGGAGCTACCAGTGCTATTTTGTTTTTGTATATAACAGCTACTGAAAACCGTATTACTACAGATGCTCTTACTCAGATTAACAACCGTCAGGAATTGCAAAGATATTTATCTTTGAAGATGCGTTCACCAGCTAAAGATATGGATTTGTATCTGATGATGCTTGATGTGGATTACTTCAAAAATATAAACGATAAATTTGGACATATAGAAGGAGATAAAGCTTTGGTAACAGTTGCAGAAGCCATGAAGACATCCTTCTTAGATTTCAAAAACAGACCATTTTTGTGTAGATTTGGTGGCGATGAATTTATAGTTGTCTTGGAAGCTGAGAATGAACTTATGGTCCAGGAAAAGGCAGATATGATTCGAAATAATGTTACTGAACTAAATGAAAAATCTGGCGCAGCATTCTCATTGTCTATATGTGTAGGCTATGCAAAATACGACTATAATAATCCTGTTACTATACCACAATTTATTGCAATGGCTGACGAAAAGCTATATGAAATGAAAAACAAAGAAATAAAGTATCTAATAGGTGGAACAGTATATAAATCCTACTGGTTTATATTGACTAACTCTTCCTGTTATAGTGTATTATATAGATATTAGTTTTGCACAATTAAAGGAGGAGTGATATGTCTAATATATTTGGGGACAACACAAAAAAACTCGGTTTTGGTCTCATGAGACTCCCTCGATTAGATCCCAATAAAGAGGATTCTATCGATATAGAAACTATGAAGAAAATGGTCGATTATTTTATCGAACAGGGCTTCACATATTTTGATACTGCCTGGATGTACTGCGGCTTCAAATCAGAAAATGCCACAAAAGAGGCTTTGGTTGATAGATATCCTAGGGATAAATTTACCTTAGCAGATAAGCTTCATGGTGGATTCTTTAATACTGAGGAAGGAATGAACGATATCTTCAATCAGCAATTAAAGAAAACTGGAGTGGATTATTTTGATTATTATCTTCTTCACGATATAGGAGAGGATCATTATAAAAAATACACTAAGCTTCACAGCTTTGAGTGGATTGCAAAGAAAAAGA
Source organism: Butyrivibrio fibrisolvens 16/4 (assembly GCA_000209815.1). Taxonomy (GTDB): domain Bacteria; phylum Bacillota; class Clostridia; order Lachnospirales; family Lachnospiraceae; genus Pseudobutyrivibrio; species Pseudobutyrivibrio fibrisolvens_A. Next base: position 2,831,441 of record FP929036.1, on the reverse strand, counting down.
AGCCGGTCTCATTAAACATATGGGATTTTCTTACCATGATAATGCGGATTTATTAGATAGAATTCTTACAGAACACCCTGAGATGGAGTTCGTTCAGCTTCAGATTAATTATCTTGACTGGGAAAGCGAAGGAATTCAGTCTAAAAAATGCTATGATGTTTGCGTAAAGCATGGCAAACCTGTAATAGTAATGGAGCCAGTAAAGGGCGGCACATTAGCAAACGTTACAGAAGATGTTGAAAAGCTCTTCAAAGATTATCACAAAGATATGTCTGTAGCGTCATGGGCTATTAGATTTGTTGCCAGCCTTCCTCAGGTTAAAATAGTTCTTTCAGGAATGGGAACTATGGACATGATGCAAGATAATGTAAGCTATATGAAGGATTTCAAGCCTCTTACTGATGAGGAACGAGCAATTGTTTTTAAGGCTAGAGATATAATTAATTCCAATATAGCTATTCAATGCACTGCCTGTGCTTATTGTGTGGATGGCTGCCCTAAGAATATTCCTATCCCTAGATATTTTTCTTTATACAATTCCGAGCAGCTGGAGTATAAGGGAAAAGGTTGGTCTAATCACGGAGAATATTACGACAGATTGACTCAGGCATTTGGCAAAGCAAGTGATTGCATCAAGTGTGGAAAATGTGAAAAAATCTGTCCACAGCATTTACCAATTAGGGATAACTTGGTTTTAGTGGCAAAACAGTTTGAACATTAATTTTTAATATGTAGTTTTAGGACCGGCAAATGCTGGTCCTTTTTTATGCCCCCTGTCAGAACTTGCGATGGTGGGTGTAATTATGTACACCACTATGATTTATTATCTTCTCATAGCACGAACGGAGGTAAATATTATGAGAAGAAAATTGGACAAAGAGTTAATAGTTTCCTTTGGAGCATTGGCGTTGTTGTTTGCAGTAGGGATTTTATTTCTGTTTTTGTTCCTTTTTGATATTGATATTGCAGAAAATCTGGCTGGAATAGTTGGTTCTTATTCAGGAATTTCAGGCGGTATTTGGCTTTTATTACTTTGTCGTAACTGTTGACTATGAATTGTGGTTTATCTATAATTAAATTATCTATATATAGTGTGATATAAGGGGTTTAGTAGCAAATTCTTGTGTTACTAAATTTATCACCGGAAATGGAAGGTAATTTGTTATGAATAAATTGATTAGAAGAACATTAAATGTTTTAGCTATAGTTATGCTCACTTTTGCAATGAATATTGTGGTTTTTGCTCAGGGCACCACTATGATTGCTGTTTCTAAGAATTCACCTGCGGTGGGTGATAAGGTTACAGTGTCTATCACCGCATCAGAATCCGGCACAATTACCTTGAAATATACAGCTAGCATGCTTACATTTGTCAGCTGCACAGGCTCTGGATATACCACATCAGGAAATTCAGTATCATTTTCAGGAAAGACAGGCGATGTTGTTTTCACTGCTGCTGAGGCAGGTACAGCATCTATCATTGTTTCATCTACATCTTGTTCTGGAAGTAGCACTACACTTTCTATAGGTGGCGGCGCTTCTTCAGCTCCAGCTGCAGAGGAAAAACCTGCGGAGTCAGCTCCAGTAGATGTTGCGGTAGAGGAGACACCTGCTGATTCTGAAGAAGCAGCTCCAGTTGAGACTCCAGCAGAGGCGCCTGCAGCTCCTGCATCAGGAAATGTTGGAACTCTTAATTCTCAGGGTGGCTTTGATATTAATGGCGTTTCTTATGTTGTTTCAGAAAGATACTCTGACAATGAAGTGCCATCAGGTTTTTCTAAGACTACAGTTAAAATTGGCTCAAGCACATACAGCGAGCCTACAAATGGAACAATTACACTTCTTTATTTAAAGCCAGCTGATAATGTAGCAGGTTCTGGCGTCTTTTATTTATATAATGCAGAGGCTAGCACTGTTTCAGAGTTTTTAATGCTAGGTTCAGGAAAGAATTATGTTATTATTTCGCCAACAGAGGAAGGTCCATCTCCAGCATTTGCTGCTACATCTTTAGATGTTACTGGTGGTAGCACCACCGCCTATACCATTGGAGAGTCAGGCTTCTATTATGTGTATGGTACAAATGGTTCTGGTAATACAGGCTGGTTTGTTTTTGATAGCGCATGCGATACAGTTTCAAGAATGGATGAATCTGTTCTTTCAGCAGTTACTACAGTTGATGACGGTTCAGACGAAGAAGTAGCTGCACCAGCTAATGATAATGTAGATATTTACGTCAATAAATTAGATACATACCGTAAGGTAATAATGGGGCTTATTGTTCTTTGCGTTATCTTGGTTTTCTTCATTATTAATGCTTTGCTTAGATCTCGTGATAAGGATGACTTTGACGGAGATGTCTTTGCTGAGGCTCCAGCTAAAAAGCAGCGTAAAGGTCCTCGTTCTATCATTCTTAATCTTCCAAATAGGGAAGAAGAGGATGATTATGATGAAGCAGAGGAAGAAGAGGAGTACGAAGAAGACGAGTACTACGATGATGAAGAGTACTATGATGAAGAGGAAGAAGAATACGAAGAACGTAACGACAGACGCTCTTCATCATATGTTGAGTCTGCATCAGAAATTGATAATCGCAGAAATTCAAGCTTAAACATGATGGATCTTAATGATCTTTAATAAAGGAGAACGTAATGGAATATTCAAAACAGGCAAAACGTGCTATCACAGGTGCATCTAGACTTTCAAAGTCTTTGCAGCATAGTTATGTTGGTACAGAACACCTCCTTATTTCTATTATAGAACAGGAGAATTCTCTTGCTGCCAAGGTTTTGAACTCGAATGGTGTAGACAAGCAGGCCCTTCTTAAGCTAGTAGAAGAGTTGATTTCTCCGGGGGGGAGATCTTGTTATCAGAGAAAGAGATGGCTACACTCCAAAGATGGAACAGCTTTTAGAGCATGCCAGCGATGAAGCACAAAAGTGCAATTCCAAGACCATAGGCACAGAACATCTTCTTTTAGCTATGATTCGCATGCAGGATTGTTCTGGTGCCAGATTGCTCAATTCCTTAGATGTTAATCCGCACAAGCTTTTTTCAGAGCTTGTTGCAGGAATGGGTGCAGAGGGCACAGTCTACAAGGAAGAGATGCAGGCTATTAATAGTGGCAGAGCAAAACGAAATGAGGTTTCTTATTTAGACCAGTTCTCACGGGATCTTACTGCTATGGCAGAAGAAGGAGAACTAGACCCAATCGTTGGTCGAGATAACGAAATTCAAAGGGTAATTCAAATATTATCTAGACGAGGAAAGAATAATCCTTGTCTTATTGGAGAGCCTGGTGTTGGCAAAACAGCTATTGTTGAAGGCTTAGCTCAGCGTATAGTTGAAGGAAATGTTCCAGATTCTGTCAGTGACCTCAGAGTCTTATCTCTTGATTTATCAGGAATGGTTGCCGGTTCTAAATACAGAGGTGAGTTCGAAGAAAGAATAAAAAGGTTATTGCCGAGGTAGTTGAGGAAGGAAATATCCTTTTATTTATTGATGAAATTCATACGCTTATAGGTGCTGGTGGAGCAGAAGGCGCGATTGATGCATCTAATATTTTGAAGCCGGCCATGGCTAGAGGTGAAATTCAGATTCTTGGAGCCACTACTATCACAGAATATCGTAAATACGTAGAGAAGGATGCGGCTCTTGAGAGACGTTTCCAGCCCGTTATGATTGAGGAACCTTCTGAGGAGGAGACTATTCAGATTCTTAAGGGGGTTAGATACCTTTACGAAGAGCATCACGGTGTGGAGATTCCGGATGAGGCGGTTGTAGCTTGCGTTACTTTATCAGAAAGATATATTGCAGATAGATTTCTCCCAGATAAGGCTATAGATTTAATGGATGAGGCGGCAGCTTCATTAAAGCTTTCTTTTGTTAAGCGCACTCCTAGGGATGATAGTCTAATAAGCGAGATTCAGCGTCTTGCTGATGAGATGGAGCAGGCTATTATTGATGGCGATATTGCTTTGGCTAGCTCTATAAAAAAAGAAAAAGATAAGCTTGTGGAGAAGAAAGAAGCTGAAGATAAAAGGGTTTCTAGAAGACGTAAAGCTAAGACTGCAGTACTTACAGAAAATGATGTAGCTACAGTTGTAGCTCTTTGGACTAAGATTCCAGTAGCAAAGCTTACAGAACAGGAATCTGTCAAGCTTAGAAAAATTGAAAGTGTTTTACATAAACGTGTAATAGGTCAGGAGGAGGCTGTTTCGGCTGTAGCTCGTGCTGTCCGTCGTGGACGTGTTGGATTAAAAGAAAAGGGACGCCCAATTGGTTCCTTCTTATTCCTTGGACCTACAGGTGTTGGTAAAACAGAGATTTCAAAAGCTTTAGCGGAGGCGGTATTTGGAACAGAAAGTTCTATGATTCGAGTGGACATGTCTGAGTACATGGAAAAACATTCTGTCTCAAAGATGATTGGTTCACCTCCGGGCTATGTTGGATATGATGAGGGCGGCCAGCTTTCTGAAAAGGTTCGTCGTAATCCATATTCAGTTATTCTTTTTGATGAAATTGAAAAAGCCCATCCAGATGTGTTTAACGTTCTTTTGCAGATTTTGGATGATGGACATGTTACAGATTCACAGGGGCGCAAGGTAGACTTTAAAAATACCATCATCATCATGACTTCAAACGCAGGTGCCCAGGCTATCATAGAACCTAAAAAGCTAGGATTTGCATCAAAAGAGGATGCCAGCAAAGACTACGAGTTCATGAAAAATGGTGTTATGGAAGAAGTGAAGCGTATCTTCAAACCAGAGTTCCTTAATCGTATTGACGAAACTATAGTATTCCGCGCTCTTACAAAGGATGATATGAAGCAGATTGCAGGTCTTCAGGTTAAGCAGTTTGTAGCCCGTTGTAAGGAACAGATGGACATTACTGTTTCAATACCAGTAACAGTTAAGACATGGATAGTAGAGAAGGCCTTTGATCCAAAATATGGAGCAAGACCTATTCGTCGTAAGATTCAAACATCTCTTGAAGATGTTATGGCTGAGGAGATTCTTTCAGGAAACATTTCTTCAGGTGATAATGTAAAGGCTAAGGTTAAAAAGGATATTGTTGTTTTTGAAAAATGCTAGTTTTTATACAGCCATTTATTGTGTAATCTAAAATCCTTTGTTATAATTTGCATAAGACAATCTGCAATTAAGCAGTGGCATAGGAGGAGTAAGGATGGCTGTAATTAGCGAGTTAATTCGCAGTGAAGCAGATGGGAGTATCAGCTTTGGCGATTACACCTTGGCTGACAAGAAAAAGCTAGAAGATTTCAAACACGAAGGAGATTTGTACAAGGTAAAGACTTTTGCCGACATCACCAAGCTGGAAAAAAATGGTATGTTTGTATACGAGTCGGTTCCAGGTACAGCTGTTGAAAAGTTCCATTGTTCGGCAGATACAGTTTCATTTACTGTTGAAGGCGAAGAAGATGCTATGGTCACATTGGAGCTTGAGCCTGAAACTGAGTACGCTATCACCGTTGGAGGTGCAGAAGCTGGTCAGATGAAAACGAACCTTGGAGGAAAGCTGAATTTATCAGTAGAACTTGATCCAGGGGTTGCTGTTGAAGTACAGGTCAAAAGAATTTAATAGAATAATATAGTCAGTTAATAATCTTCCCATTTACCTATAATGGGAAGATTTTTCTATAATAAATAGATGGAAAATTAAGGAGAAAAATATGGCAAAAAAGAATGTTTCTGTGTTTTTCTGTCAGGAATGTGGTAATGAAACATCGAAATGGTCCGGCCAATGTCCTGCTTGTGGTGCGTGGAATAGTCTCGTTGAGGAGATAGTTGATAAATCGAAAATCAAAACTCGAGCAAAGGTGGCTGATGTTTCACCAACTAAGCTTATTGATGTAACAGCATCTAATGAAAATCGTATATCTACTAATATAAAAGAGTTTGATAGAGTTCTTGGTGGCGGAATTGTTCCAGGCTCTATGGTATTGGTCGGAGGCGACCCAGGAATTGGTAAATCTACATTGTTGCTTCAGACTTGCCGCTTATTGTGCGATTCTGGTGTTAGTGTTATGTATGTTTCGGGTGAGGAATCCCTTCAACAAATTAAGATTAGAGCTGATAGAATAGGACAATTTAATGATAAGCTAGATCTTTTTGTGAGACAAATTTGGATACTATTAAGGCTGTGGTTGAAAGGGAAAAACCAACAGTTTTAATAATAGACTCAATTCAGACTATGTATAATGAGGCAGTCGGCTCTGCACCTGGCTCAGTCACTCAGGTACGTGAATCCACAAGTGTTCTTATGGAAATTGCAAAGGTACAGGGAATTGCAGTATTTATAGTAGGTCATGTCACAAAAGAAGGAACGGTTGCTGGTCCGCGTGTACTGGAGCATATGGTTGATACTGTTTTGTATTTTGAAGGTGATAGGCATGCTTCGTATAGAATATTACGTGGGGTGAAGAACCGTTTTGGGTCTACTAATGAAATTGGTGTGTTTGAGATGAGAGATACTGGCCTTGCAGAAGTAAAAAATCCATCTGCTGTTATGCTTGATGGCAGGCCTGAAAACGCCGAAGGTTCGGTTGTTACCTGCGCAATGGAGGGCACTAGGCCTATTCTTGTAGAGATACAATCACTTGTTAGCAAAACAGCCTTTGAAATTCCTAGAAGAATGGCTACAGGTTGTGATTATAACAGAGTCAATCTTTTGGTAGCAGTTCTTGAAAGAATGCGAGATCTAAAAGCTAATAAGGCTTGTGGAATATTTTTAGGCCGATCTGATATATATGTGAATATTGCAGGTGGAATGAGAATCAATGAACCTTCTATTGATTTGGCAATTGCTATGGCTATATATTCTAGTGAAAAGGATATACCTATGGATGCAGGTACAATTGTTTTCGGGGAAATAGGACTTTCTGGAGAAGTTCGCTCTGTGTCTATGGCAGAACAAAGAGTTAGAGAGGCTGAAAAGCTAGGATTTAAGAGGGCAATTGTTCCATATTCAAATATGGCGGCATTGAAAAACATATCTGGTATAGAAGTAGTAGGCATTTCTAATGTAAAAGAAGCGGTAGATGCTATATCTAGTTAGTGAATCGTTTGAGTATAGTTACATATAGGTTGTGTGGGCGTGAATTGTAAAAATAATTGATACAATTCACACAAATCACACAAATCACAGGTTTTTGGCAAATAGATTTACTTTAAAAAAACACAGAAAATCTGTTGACACTGCGGATTTAGGATGATATTATAATCGAGCACTGAGGGACAACAAGTCACACAGAGCAAACAAAATGAAGATTGATAACTGAACAGTGAAACAAACCTTGAATTAATACAAGTTTTAAAACATGTATCCTTGAAATTCATTTAGTTTCTTAATTTGAGCAGTAGCAAGCACCACCCAATACTAGGACATGCTTGCTATTTTTATAAAACATTCAACCCATGGGGGCGTAGCTCAGTTGGGAGAGCACCTGCCTTGCAAGCAGGGGGTCAAGAGTTCGAATCTCTCCGTCTCCACTTTTATCCTAATAACAACCAAGGAGTTGTTAGTTTGGCTCCGTGGTCAAGCGGTTAAGACATCGCCCTTTCACGGCGGTAACACGGGTTCGATTCCCGTCGGAGTCACTAAATAAGCCGATGTGGCTCAATTGGCAGAGCAGCTGATTTGTAATCAGCAGGTTATCGGTTCGAGTCCGATCATCGGCTTTTATTAAAAATAGGTTATGGACCTTTAGCTCAGTTGGTTAGAGCAACCGGCTCATAACCGGTCGGTCCAGGGTTCGAGTCCCTGAGGGTCCACTTTATTATATTTTAATATGGCCTCATGGCTCAGTTGGTTAGAGCGCCGCCCTGTCACGGCGGAGGTCGAGGGTTCAAGTCCCTCTGGGGTCGTTTCCAGTTCTTTATTATTATGGGATCTTAGCTCAGCTGGGAGAGCATCTGCCTTACAAGCAGGGGGTCACAGGTTCGAGCCCTGTAGGTCCCATTAGATGTAAATCGCAAGCGATTTACTAGCATACTTTTTTCTTTCATTTCATTCAGAAAAAAGCATGCGTATGCCGTAGTGGCGGAACTGGCAGACGCGCGGGACTTAAAATCCCGTGGTGGCGACATCATACCGGTTCGATTCCGGTCTACGGCATTCGCTCTAAAATTACATCGGGGTGTGGCTCAGTTTGGCTAGAGCACCTGGTTTGGGACCAGGGGGTCGCAGGTTCGAATCCTGTCACCCCGACTTACAATTCTATATTAGACGTGCGGGTGTGGTTCAATGGTAGAACATCAGCCTTCCAAGCTGAATACGTGGGTTCGATTCCCATCACCCGCTCTTTGAATATTTAGTAATTCATCTTATATGGTGGGTGTGGCACAGCTGGTTAGCGCGTCGGATTGTGGTTCCGAAGGTCGAGGGTTCGAACCCCTCTACCCACCCTTATAAAGAAATTATTAGATATCATAATATGCGCGACTAGCTCAGCTGGCAGAGCACCTGACTCTTAATCAGGGTGTCCAGGGTTCGAACCCCTGGTCGCGCATTCTTTTTTATATGTATGGGTGGTTTCCCGAGTGGCCAAAGGGGACAGACTGTAAATCTGCTGCACAATGCTTCGGTGGTTCGAATCCACCACCACCCATTTAATATGGCGAGATAGCTCAGTTGGCTAGAGCACGCGGTTCATACCCGCGGTGTCGAGGGTTCGAATCCCCCTCTCGCTACTACTAGCCCAGATAGCTCAGTTGGTAGAGCAGAGGACTGAAAATCCTCGTGTCGTTGGTTCGATTCCGACTCTGGGCATCAAATTTACATTAAAAATATGTGTGTGTAGCTCAGCTGGATAGAGCACTTGGCTACGGACCAAGGTGTCGGGAGTTCGAATCTTCTCACGCACGCTTTATTAAGAGATGGAATCAACCATCTCTTTTTTTATAAATTTTGTTATTTTATTGGTGTTGATATAAATTTATAATTCGACTATTCTTTTATTCAATATATATCTGAAGAAAGTAGAGGATATTTTTATATGGCAAAATTGGTAAATAAAACAAAAGTACAAGAATTATTTAAAAGCTATACAAGCAATTATAATCCCGAGGATCCCAAAATATCCCTTAAGATTTATCATACCCATAGGGTGGCTGAAAATAGTAAATATATAGCAACTAAATTAAATTTATCCGAAGAAGAGATAGAAATAGCCTGGTTAATAGGTATGCTTCACGATATAGGACGATTTGAGCAGATAAAAAGGTTTGGAACCTTTAATGATGGAATATCAGTAGATCATGGTGAATTTGGGGCAGATTTATTATTTAAGGATAGATTAATAGAAAAATATATTGATACAAGAGAATATGATCAAGTAATAGAGACAGCAATACGACAGCATAATAAATATCGATTAAGAGAAGGGCTAGATTCTAAAACGGAGCTTTTTTCTAACATTATAAGAGATGCAGATAAGGTGGATATTTTTAGAGTACAGGTTGAGGAGCCTATAGTTGGTATATATGGAATACCTTTTGAAGAAATCCAAAAGCAGACATTATCAGATGCAGTATTCGAGCAATTTAAAGAACATACTGCTATATTAAGAGATTTAAAGAAAACAAAACTTGATTATTATGTGAGTCATTTCTCATTAGCTTTTGAGCTGGTATATCCTTGTAGTAAGCAGCTTACAAAAGAGCAGGGATATTTAAAGAAACTATTGGGTTTGAAAGTGGAAAATCCAGAAACTCAAAAACAGATAGATTTTATAAAGAAAGAAATCAATTCTGTATTATAGTCTCTTCTTGTTAATAAAGGTTGTGTATGTGTGTGGCAAATGATGTAAAAAATTGGTATTTTGGCCACTATAAGAAGTTGTGTAAAATATTAGCACAATTCACACAAAAAGCGGATTTTCAGTCTATTGATTTACTTTGGAAAAATGCTGAATTTTCGTTGACATCTATGATTTAGGGTGATATTATAATCGAGCACTGAGGGACAGCAAGTCACACAGAGCAAACAAAATGAAGATTGATAACTGAACAGTGAAACAAACCTTGAATTAATACAAGTTTTTATGGTAACAAGCAAGCTTGTTACTTAACACAAACTTTTCTTCGAAAAGATTGTGAATGAAAAAACTTGTATTAATTCAAGGTTTGTTTCACTGTTCAGTTATCAATCTTCATTTTGTTGTTGCCCTCAGCAGCAACTCGTTTATACTATCACGATATACGCTTTTTGTCAACAACTATTTTGATTTATTTTTCAAAATCCTATTTAGAAAACTCAGTGTTTTCTAAGCTGTACCGCTCTCAGCGGAACGAATAGTATAATATCATCCGCAAACCTTTTCGTCAACACTTTTTTCCAAAAAAATTATTGTCTTTATATTCCGATAATTCTTTCAATTATATTGTTTTCATATATATAGGAAAGTATTGGTTCAACCTTGATTTTTTCTACTATATATATGCTTAGATCCATAGTAGAAAAACAGTTTGCCAAATACATACATAGCCAGGTAATTAATAAGCCCTCTATAAATCCAGCAATGATTCCAAGCAGACGATTTACGTCTCTTATTCCTGGAACAAACCCAATAAGCCTAATCAATTTACTTATCAAGAACAGTGCTAATATACCTACAATCAGTGCTATTAACATGGATATTCCATGTATAGCAGTATCACTTAGCTCCTTAGAAATCAAAGTAATGGTTGCATCTATGGATGTTTGGATAGAATCGTTTACCTTATCTTTAATTGCAGCTGGAACTATATCAAGCACTGCATCATCTCCGGAACCCTCTTCCTCTTGCTCAGAAAGCTGGTATTTCTCCAGAAGATGGTCTGATATTTTCTCCTGGATTACAAAAGGGATAACTGTATCATTATTAATATAATCCGTTACGAAACCGCAGGCAAAATTAATGAAGCAAATAAGGAATATCCAGGATATCATTCTGTAGATAATCATCAACATCCCTTTCATAGCTCCCTTGATAGTGCAATACGCCATCAATACTATGAAAATAATAAAGACCGGGTTACTTATAAAACGTTCTAGTAATTCCATATTATTTTAATCCTATCTCTGAAGTCTTATTTTCTTCTACTAAGTAGTATTTTCGTGAGGTAGCTCCTGGAACTATTATGTACACTTTTTCATCGAAGGAATATTTGAATTTTTCAAATCCCTGAAGATTATAAAGAGTTATATTATTGCCATCGCTGACTACTATTTCATTGTTTTCTAGTAACGATATAGTTGAATAACTTTCGTTAATCTCTTTTGTAGTAGTTTTTAATCCGTATAAATTGTATACATTAAGCTGATTTACAATACTTCCATCAGCTAATTCTTCTTCACAGATATATCCAAAGTGAGTGTCATTATAGAATATGCTCTTCATTTCTGAATTAACAGGTATCTCTTTGGCAACTGTTGCATGTAAATTATTATTAAATACAACAATCTTTTTATCAGCAAATGCAATAGCCTTATCTTTATTTACAAAATCTACCTTAGGAATTATTGAACCAATATATTTGTAGGTTGCTACTATATTATCTACTTCTTCTTTTCCTTCATTTGTAAAATCATAGAAAACTAGCTCTGATGTAATATCCCCATCGTTTACATTTACAATAGAAAGAAGAAGCTTTGTAGCGTCACTAGAAAGAGCCATTGAAACTGGGAAACCCCTGTTTTCAGGATGAATTTCTCCTGAAACAAGCAGAGTGCCGCTTTTGTCATACATCTGAATATAGCTTGTATTATTTTCCTGAAGAAGAAGTGCAACCGTACCTTGAGATGCTACCTTGGCATCCACAACTGGAATATTTGTAGATATTTGATTTACAAATCCTTTAGTGGAGAATATATCTACCTCGCTACCTTTTTTGTCATAGGCAATGATATAAGTTCCACTAGTATCGATTGATGGATTTGTCATGTCATAGGTATAATTCCAGATTAATGTACCATCATAGGCTGTATAAAAAATACCGTCGCCACTATATTTCAACAGATTACCCTGAAAACTGCTATATATGCTTTCTCCAGTGTCCACTCTTTCCCAAGATTTTAACTCCTCAAAATCATCGTATGTAGTTATTATCTTTATGACAATAACCGCAACAATTGAGATAAGAAGCAGGATAATCAAGAAAATGTATCTTTTCTTAGGGGGAGTATAATCATCCTCTGGTTCTTTTCGCTTTAAAATTGGTTCTTCTGCAGAATCCTCGTCTTCACTTGGTTCTGGTAATCTGATTATTTTGAAATCTTCCATTATCTCTTAATTCCCAATCCCTAAACTAAAGAAATGGGCTGTAAGCACAGCCCATATTTCTTGAAGTTAGTATGTAAAAATCGCCACTTGATATGGTGCAAGTGGAAATGCAGCCGAATATTCTCTTCCGTCACATTCCTCCTTTTTAGGAACAATTACTTCCGAGATTTTTCCTCCATTACCACCGTATTCCTTACTTTCGCTGTCTAATAAAAGCTTGATTTTTTTATTAGTAGGCAAACCTACTCGGTAATCCTCATAGGCCATTGGAGTCATATTTATTACAAATAAAATATCGTTTTTTCCGCTCTTAGATTTGCGAATAAAGCTAAATATGCTGCGATAGCCATCATTAGCATTTATCCACTCAAATCCTGCCCAAGAAAGATCCTGCTCGTACATAGCTGGATACTCTCTGTATATATGGAGGAGATTTTTGAACATGCGTGATACATGTCTGTGATTTGGATTGTCTAGAACATACCAATCCAACTCACGTGCCTCACTCCACTCTGTGCCCTGGGCAAAATCCTGTCCCATAAAGAGAAGTTTCTTTCCAGGGTGGCCCATCATAAATGCATAGCCTGCCATAAGATTTTTGTATTTGTCTATTTCCAATCCAGGCATTTTAGCAAGCATTGAGCCTTTCAAATGAACAACCTCGTCGTGACTTAAAACAAGGATATATCTTTCTGCCTCGTTGTAGCTCATAGCGAAAGTCATTTTGTTGTGATTATCTTTTCTAAAATATGGGTCAAGCTTCATGTAATCAATGAAATCATGCATCCAACCCATATTCCACTTGTAGGAGAAGTTTAAACCTCCGTCCTCTACATCACCTGTAATCTTTGGCCAAGCTGTAGATTCCTCGGCTATCATCACTGCTCCAGGATTTCTGCCACGAATAAGTGTGTTTATATGCTTAAAGAACTCTATAGCCTCTAAATTTTCATTACCACCATGCTCGTTTGGAATCCACTGTCCAGGCTTTTTTCCATAATCCAGATATAGCATAGAAGCCACGGCATCTACTCTAAGTCCATCAATATGATAATGCTCAACCCACTGAAGAGCACTGCCTATAAGGAAGTTTTTTACCTCTGATTTTCCATAATTAAATATCTTTGTACCCCAGTCTGGGTGCTCGCCTTTTTTAGGATCTGCATATTCATAAAGAGGACGTCCATCAAAATCTGCAAGACCATGGGCATCCTTAGGAAAATGTGCTGGAACCCAGTCTAAGATAACACCTATGCCATTCTTGTGAAGATAGTTTATTAGGTACATAAAATCATCTGGTGTACCATATCTTGAAGTAGGTGCATAGTAACCTGTAACCTGATAACCCCATGAGCCATCAAAAGGATATTCTGATATACCCATAAGCTCTACGTGAGTATAACCCATATCTAATACATACTCAGTAATGCTGTGAGCAAATTCTTTGTAACTGTAAAAACCGTCATTTTCTGGTCTTGGATGACGTTTCCAAGAACCTGGGTGAACCTCGTAAATAGCCATAGGTTTTTCCCAGAAATTACCAGATTTACGCTGTTTCATCCAAGAAGAATCAGACCATTTAAACTTAGTATTATCGTAAATAATAGATGCTGTACCTGGTCTTAATTCAGCATAAGTGGCGTATGGATCAGCCTTGTATAACTTTTCTCCATTCTCGGTATAAATAAGATATTTATATAGCTGACCTTCCTTTGCCTCTGGAATGAATGCTTCGAATATACCCTGACTCTCAGGCTCTACTCTTTGCATATAATTTCTAGTCTCATCCCAGTTGTTAAACTCTCCAATAACTGCCACGCTGCTGGCATGTGGGGCCCACACATCAAAATAGAATCCTGTCTGTTTGCCCTTTTTCCCTTTATGGGCTCCCATCTTCTTGTAAATGTCGTAGTGTGTTCCCTGTCCAAATAAATAGCAATCTAAGTCTGTAAAATTACTCATGCCTTTTGCTCTCCCCTATATGTAAATATTTATTTGTCAAAATCCTTCTCTTTTAAGATTACGTTTCCGTATCTATCGTATTTAGGCTTGTTGAAGAATCCACCTCTTGTAGACTTTTCAATAGCGTCGTCCATAATCTCTGCGACTTCTTTAATTGTCGTAGCATGATTATAACGACCAATCAAATTAATACGATTGTATAAAGCTAAAACACCCATATCATCAATTGTACATCCTGCTTCATTAGCATATGTTCTGGCAAATGAAACTAATTCATCGATAGTGAATGCAGGTATAACAATCTTTTCTGTAAAACGCTTTGCAAATGAACTGTCTTTTGCAAGAGCCTTTTCGATACCACGTTTATTATCCTCAATAATGAGAATTGTACCTGTATTATCCTGCTCCATAAGTAATGATAGAGTAACAGCTGTTTCTTTTGAAATATCTCCAGCTGTCTCGATGATAAGACATCCACCCTGGATTTTAGAATAAAGCTTCTGAATATCCTTTTCATTAAGCTTTTCACCAGAAATCTTACCAACTCCGCCCTTTGGATAACCAGTCTTCTTTTCGAGAACCTTAATTATGCAAGTAGCCATCTGTGTCTTGCCACAACCTGGCTCACCAACAATCATAATGTTTCCACCGTGAAGCTCAGGCTGTTTAATACGAGCTACAACTCCTGTAAGAACCTGTACAATACTTTCCTTCATGCCGTTAATAGGAAGGAAATATGAGAATGTTTCTAAGTCCTCGGCATCAAGATTAATGTCTGGTACCTCTTCCTTTATTACGTTTGAAAGAACTTTTTCATCAACAAGCTCTGCCAATTCTTCTGGCTCTATAACATTCTCGGAAATGATAGGTAACTCTTCAGCTATTTCCTGCATGCTTTCTGATGTGCTGGCAGATGAGCTTGGAAGCTCTGATAAAATATCCTCTGGGAGCTCTATCACAGGAAGCTCTATATCGGAAATATTAATCTCTGGTTCCTGAATCTCCTGAGGCTGGAGCATATCAGGTGTCAACTCCTCTGTAGGTGCATTATCCATGATTGGTTCTTCAAATTCCTCTTCGTATGTTTCTTGATTAGGAATCTCTGTAGATGGTGCCTCTACATTTGATAATCTATCTATTTCTTGCTGTAATAATTTATTTACGTCAGCAATCATCTCTGACGCTTCTTTCAAATCCACTTCTTCTTCATCTCCCTCGTCCAATGTAGGAGGCTCCCAATTTGTAGTCTCACTAAGGACTTTATCGGCTGCCTGTACGATTCCACCTGCTGCAATAGCCGAAGCTGCTACACCTTCTGCCTTAACAATCGGAATATCAACTGAACCCTGTACCATTCCATCTATATCAAGCTTTGGAATGGAAAAACCAGGATTTTTCTCTCCACCTGAAAGGTATTCTTCCTTAAGAAGCTCTACCGGTGTAACTCCCGCATTAAGCTTTGACATTGCACCTTCTAGACGATTGAGAACATTATTTGCCTCTCTAAGAGCCTTTGCTCTGGCGCTTTCAAGCTCTTTTTCCTTTGCATCTTCCATAGCTGCCTCAGCTGCGCGCTTTGTTTTCTCCCACTCAGCTAAAACATCTTCTATGGTCATCTGACCTTCTATCTGTTCTTCCGTCTCGGTACTTTCGTCATCAAGTCGAAGACTAATCTGTCCATCATAACCTTCCTCAAGATACTGCTGGAATGTATCATTTATAGAGAATCCATCATCTACCACCTCTGGAGCCTCCTCTGTAACTTGAAGATAAGGAATCTCCTCAACAAGAGTCTTGATGGCATCGATGTTTTCTGTAACCTCGCCAGTATCTGTAGCCTTCATAATCTCATCTATATTTTTCTTGATTTCTGCCTGAAGATTCATAGTATCAAAGCGTTCTGGTCCTTCTGGAAGCTTTATATTAGCTATAGCTGGAAGAATCTCGCTAGACTCAGCCATTGGCTTTGGTGTAATTTCTACAATACCGTCCTTTTTCTGCTGAAGATTTCGATATTTATCTTCTTGAGTCTTGTCCAAAGGCTGATATAACATCTTTAATTCAAGGGCACGCTCAACAACAGGACCATCCCCGAACCAAAGAATTATTTCATCACAAAGAGCTATACATTTATCTGCCTGATTGCTCTTGTGGTATAAATAAGCAAGCTCATATGCCCACTCCTCGATAAAATCGCTTTCCTTGAGCTGTTCAAGAATAGTGATAAGGGTGGCTGTATCAGCACCTTTTGCAGTATTAATATTATATTTAAGGATATATTTTAGACTATCATGAGGAGCAATCTGTACAAACTCGTTATAGTACTCCTGTGCCTCTTCCAATTCTTTTAGCTTGATAGAAATCATGCACAGCTTGTACAGAATCATCCTTCCGATAGGAGAACGCTCATGGGCAAGTAGCAATAAATCTCTGGCCTCATCGATTTTCCCTGCGGCCTCGTAAGATTCACTACCTGCGATAAGATCGTTTATATTGTGGACTTTGCGCCAATTAATGGTCTCCGCTAAGGCCATAGCATCAGCAAATTTATTTTTTGAAACGAGACTTTTCATCTCTTCAATTTTGTTTCTGTATTCCATTTTTTCCACTCTTTTATTCTCCAAAACTACATACTTATAGTTATAAAGAATTTTAACATACGTTACATCTAAAATCAAAAAAACCGAGACAGATTCATCTCGGTTTTTTGATTATTTTTTTGATATTTTCTTTTTAAATTTATTCTAAGTCTTCTGGCCTTTTTTCCTCTTCATGTTCTGAGGTATACTGTACCAAAGTATTTTCAGCTATATCAATATGGTCTAATGTAACATAATTTTCGGTGTCCTCTGGGAAGCCTCGTCTTCTAACCATATATCTTGCAACTCTGCCAACTATATAATAAATGATAGCCACAATAGGAACCGCTACAACCATTCCAGCAAATCCTAAGAATCCACCACCTACAACAACGGCAAAACAACCCAGAATGAAGAAATACCTGTTGAATCTCCTAGTATCTTTGGACCAATTATATTTCCATCAACCTGCTGCAAAATCAATATAAAAATCAGGAAATAAATACCCTGCTTTGGCTCTGTAAGGAAGATGATAATAACTGTAGGTATAGCACCAATATAAGGACCAAATACAGGAACTATATTTGTTACTCCTATTATTACCGAAACAAGGGTTGGATATGGCATCTTCATAATAAGACAGCCAATATAACATATGATTCCGATTATGATTGAATCAATTATTTTGCCAATGATAAAACCATAAAAAATGTCTCCGGACTTTCTACTAATCTCTAAGATGATATTTGAATACTCTGGTCTGAAAATACCACAAATCAGCTTCTTTGCCTGACCTTTAAATACTTCCTTTGATACAAGAACATATATGGATACAAAAGCACCAATTATCAAATTTATTATTATTTTTCCTACGGTCAACACGCTAGAGGTAATTGTAGTCATCATCTTGTATTGATCGTAGTCGATGTTCTTTTGTAGCAAATCAATGCCCTGTTTCATCAAGTCACCAATTTTATATTCCTTGGCCTGCATCAGCACTTCTTCGTATTTTCCACCAGTGACTTGATTGCAGTAGTCTAAAACAGCAGCAGCCTGATAATCGATATGATTAACCAGGTACATAATTGTATTAATAAGATTTGGCATAACTGTGGCAATAATATATGCTACAGCTCCTGTGAGGATAACCAGCGCAATAATGGCTGAACAAGCTCTATTGACCCTTTTTGCTGTTTGCTGATTTTTCAAGAAAAATTAAATGGTTTTTGTAGATGGCTTTCCAAAAATACCATAATAGGATTCATTAGAAATGCCATTATGAATCCCATAAAAATAGGCTGGATAACTGTTATCACATGGTCTACAGCTGCAGATACGCCTCTATTGTTTTTTAGGATAAAGTAAAAACAAATAACTATACAGGCTGCAAAAATGTAACCCCATAATTTTTCTTTCTAATTTTTCTTCTTGTTCAAAGCGGTCCTCTGGCATGGTCCCCTCCTAGACAGCATATTACTGTCGATTGTAATTTATTAAGCATCCCTTAAGGATGATTTCTCGCTCATCATCTGTGAGCTGACCTAATGTCATTTCGAATTCTTTAAGGCCATCTTCTTTTACAACATATGCCTTGATTTTCTCAGTCTTATTAATCACTGCATCCTTTATTCCTGGGATGAATAGGAAATCCAAATTCTTGAAAGGAAGCTCCCCTTCTGGAATAACAAATGGAAGCATACCCCAGTTAATAAGATTTGAACGATATCTCTTTGTAGCATATTCGTTTGCAATGTTTGCCCATCCACCAAGAACCTTTTGGCAAGATGCAGCCTGCTCTCTAGCAGAGCCATCACCTGGCTTTACTGCAAAGATAGTAGAACCTACACCAAAGTTATCATGGTTAATATGTGGATAAGTCTCCTTAACTTTATGAACAATGTTCTTAAGTTCTGGAACTGCATCTCCTGCACACTCACCTGCTTCAAGAGCCTTCTGTGCTTTCTGAATATTTTTAGCTCTTCCTACATACTCTGGGTCCTTTCTAGAGAGTGTAAATTCTGCCAATCCAAGAGGATTAGAGCGGTAAGAAGATGTTTCTCCTGATGGAATAAGCTCATCTGTAGTGGTTACAGGGTCGTGAATTTCTGATACAACCTGAAGGAATAAATTCTCTGGAAGAGCACTCATTTTTGGCCAATCCTTAATGTTTGGACCAAAGTGAATCTCTGTCTCAGGCTCTGCAACTCCGTGAGAATCAAATACTCGATTAGCGTAGATTCTTCCGTCAAAGTGATATTTAGGCTTAGTGAAATCAACATCAATATCTGTCGCTGCTGTAAGATAACCCTTATTAGCTGCTGTAGCTGCAATAGAACGAGCATCCATAAGTGCAACTGATGCAATCTGGCCATTCTGGAGCTTAGATCCTTCGCGGTTAGGGAAGTTTCTAGTAGAATGGCGGATTGAAAAGCCATTGTTAGATGGTGTGTCTCCTGCACCAAAGCATGGTCCACAAAATGCTGTCTTAACAATAGCACCTGTACTCATAAGGTCTGCAACCGCACCATTC
The DNA here is from genome assembly GCA_000209815.1 of Butyrivibrio fibrisolvens 16/4. GTDB lineage: Bacteria > Bacillota > Clostridia > Lachnospirales > Lachnospiraceae > Pseudobutyrivibrio > Pseudobutyrivibrio fibrisolvens_A. The sequence goes on along the minus strand of FP929036.1, from coordinate 2,812,090 downwards.
TTAACAAGCTCCATATATATAGGTGTAGATGCTGGGTAAACTGAAAGAGTAAACTCATCTGGACCAATGCTTGTTCCACGAAGAATATCTGCTGCATCACAGATATTTTCGAATCCACCACCTGCACAGCCTGCGATGATACCCTGATCTACGTATAACTTACCGTTTCTAACCTTATCCTTAAGTGAAAACTCTACCTGCCCATCAAGGGAAACTAAAGCTCTCTTTTCACAGTCATCGAGAATATCCATAAGGTTTGCATTTAATTCTTCTATTGTGTATGTGTTGCTTGGATGGAATGGCATAGCAATCATAGGCTTAATCTCATCAAGATTAATCTCAATCATGCCATCATAATAAGCAACCTGTCCTGGATTAAGCTCTTTGTACTCTTCCTTACGACCGTGGATTTCGTAGAACTCCTCAGTCTTCTTGTCTGTAGTCCAGATAGAGCTAAGGCAAGTAGTCTCTGTGGTCATAACATCCACGCCTATTCTAAAGTCCATAGAGAGATTTGCTACACCAGGTCCAACAAACTCCATAACTTTATTCTTTACATAGCCCTTATCAAATACTTCTCCGATAATTGCAAGGGCGATATCCTGAGGTCCAACACCTTTTCTAGGTGTTCCTGTCATATAAACTGCAATTACACCAGGCATAGCGATATCGTAGGTCTGGTTAAGAAGCTGCTTTACAAGCTCAGGACCACCTTCGCCCATAGCCATTGTTCCAAGAGCTCCATATCTTGTGTGTGAATCTGACCCAAGAAGCATCTTTCCGCCGCCTGCCATCATTTCACGGGCAAACTGATGAATAACTGCCTGATGAGGTGGAACATAGATTCCGCCGTATTTCTTAGCGCAAGTAAGACCAAACATGTGGTCATCTTCATTTATAGTACCGCCTACTGCACAAAGAGAGTTGTGACAGTTTGTAAGACAGTATGGAATAGGGAATTTCTCAAGTCCTGAAGCTCTAGCAGTCTGAATAATTCCTACATAAGTAATGTCATGGCTTATAAGCTTATCGAATTTAATCTGAAGATTATCCATATTACCAGAGGTATTATGGTCAGCTAAAATCCCATACGCCATTGTAGCCTGATGAGCCTGGTCTTTAGTAACAGTAAGGCCTGTTGCTGCTTTAATAGCGGCAGCTGCCTCGTGACCGTCTTCTACGATCTGTGTGCCATTTACTAGGTAAACTCCGTTGTTGTAAAGCTTCATTCCTTAATTCTCCTTTTGTTTCTAGTGCTTTTTGCCAAAAAGGCCTCCAAAGCCTTTTTTCCCAGGTTTCTTATCCTCTGTTCCGGACTCCTCTTCCTGCCACTTAAAGTACTCAGCATCCAAGTCCTCAGAGGATATTGTGTTTTCCTCCCCATTTATATCACCAGCACTAAGGTCTTGGTCATCGTCAATAGCCAGACCTGCCTGTGCAAAGTAATCCTTGTTAATTCTAATTTCTGGAGCAGCGTATTTTGGTGCGCCAAAATCTTCTTCAGACCCCTCTGTCTTTCCTTTGAGAATACGCATATTTTCTTCATCAATGAGGCGTAAGTATTTTTGTGTGTCTATTAAATCGTTCAAATGGCTCTTAAGCTCTAACTGGTTAGTTTTTACAGCTCTTGTCTCCTCTTGAATCTTCTTAATAGCCTCGTCATATATTTTGGAAACAGCCTCCTGAGACTCTTTGATAGCATCCTGGAGATTATCCAATGCCTTGTCTGTATACATTATGGAAGCCGCGTAGATATCCTCAGCTTTTCTTGTTGCATCAAAAACAATATCGTCACCTTGCTTTTGCATCTCACGATTTGCTTTATCACGACTCTTAACCGTAAGCTCATACTCTTCCATCATATCGTACATACAACTATTTAATTCTTTGAGCAAATCCATCATGGCATTTTTATCCACAATAACATTTTTAGTACTTCCCTCATATGGCTGTGCCTTTGAAAATAACACGTGCATATCTCTAAGTACTTTTTCGGTTCTGTCCTGAGCTCCCATATTTTCCCTCACATTTAAAAAAGTATATAAAAATACCGAGCCGCTACTATAGATATCAATTGGTAGCCGCCCTGTCGATACTCCCTCCAGGCGACCCCGCGTCAGATGAGCGGGCCTACTTAGTGCTGCTGCATTCCTGCCCTGACACGATTCATAGGTGCCCATTACGCAGGACCCAAAGATCAACATGTCGCCAAGGCGACCGCCAAATGATATCTATATTTTGCTATGCTCGGAGCCTTTATTCTATGAAATAAAGGCGCTTTTGTCAATAAAATACCTTTATTACATTACTTGATTTTTTTGTTCTCTAAGTTCTTCAAAGAAACTTTTCATCATTTCCTTGCATTCTTCGCCTAAAACATCCGTCTCTAAATCACATACATGGTTGAACTGATGCATCTGAAGAATATTTAAAATTGAGCCTGCACAACCGGCTTTGGGGTTCATCGCACCCACAACTACACGAGGAATTCTAGCCTGAACAATGGCGCCAGCGCACATTTGGCAAGGCTCTAGCGTAACATATAGGGTACAATCCTCTAATCTCCAGTCCCCTGTTTTCTTACATGCTTTCTGAATAGCTGCTATTTCTGCGTGTGCTAAAACGCTTTTATCTGTGTTTCTACGATTGTATCCTCTGGCAATGATCTTATCGTTCTGAACAATGACACAGCCAATTGGTACTTCATTAATGTCGTAAGCCTTCCTGGCTTCCTTGAGGGCCTGAGCCATGTATTTTTCATAAGTCTTAAGATTTTTCTTTTCAAGCTTCTCTGCCTGTTTAGCAATCCTTTTTGCCTGACGTTCCTCTTTTGACAACATGGATTTTCCCCTCCTGTTTTGCTATACTTTTAGCATAAATATAGTTTTTTGAAGCTATTTTATGTTAACACTTTTATTGATAAAAGGGAATGATTTATGCTAATACTAGGCCTACAGAAAACAACTCTTTTAGACTATCCTGGCAAGGTTGCCAGCACCATTTTTACAGGTGGTTGTAATTTTAAGTGTCCTTACTGTCACAATCGGGACCTTGTTATGCCACCAGCAGATGTTCTTGCTTATTCCAAGGATGAGATTTTTGATCATCTTAACAAAAAGAAAAAGATTCTTGATGGGGTTTGTATAACAGGCGGTGAGCCTACTCTACACAAGGATTTACCTGATTTTATATCTGAAATTAAGGATTTGGGGCTTTTAGTAAAGCTTGATACAAATGGCACAAATCCTCAAATGCTTAAATCTCTTGTAAATGATGGTTTATTGGATTACGTAGCCATGGATATAAAGCATTCCAAAGCTAAATATAATTCAATTGCAAATATGATAAAGTTTGATTTATCAGCTATAGAGGAATCTGTATCTTTTCTAAAAGAAAATTCAGTTGAATATGAGTTTAGGACAACTATTATGAAGGAGTGTCATACTGAGGATGATATAATAGAAATAGGCAAATGGATTAGCGGTGCTTACGCTTACTATTTGCAAAGCTATAGGGAATCCGAACAGGTCATTAATCCTATTTTTTCTCCTCATAGCCCAGAGACTTTAAAGCATTTTGTAGAAATACTAAAACCATTTGTACCTAATACATTTCTTAGAGGAATCGATTAAATTTCAAATAAACCGGGGGGGTATTGTTATGAAATTTGAAATTGATACTGAACGTCTTGTTTTAAAAGTTCTTAACAAACAAAGCGCAGATAAGGTTTTGGAATTTTATCTTCGTAACCGTAATATTTTTGAAAGATATGAGCCGGTTATAGGAGATGATTTCTACACAATTCCACATCAGCGCAAAGTTCTTGAATTCGAATATCAAAGCATTATGAAGCTTTCAATGCTTCGTTACTGGATTTTTGAAAAAGGAAATCCAAATCAAATTATTGGTACTGTAAGCTTCAGAAACATAGTAAAGCCTATATACGAAAGCTGTACTGTTGGTTATAAAATGGACAGAGATTTCGTGAATATGGGCTATTGTTCAGAGGCATTATCTGCCACAATTCCCGCTATCGCAAATGAATTAGGCATTCACCGTTTTGAAGCTCTAATTTTGCCTGATAATGAGCCATCAATTCATATGATTCAAAAACTTGGATTCAAATACGAAGGCATCCTCCGAGATAAAATAATTATCCGCGGAGAACGCCTTGATCACTGCATGTATGCCTATTTAGCTGACAATTAATTACTTTAGAATTTTACTTCCGTGAGGAGGAAGAACTATATCGTGACTCTCCCCTCTATAATCAAAGTAAAGATGCTGCTCCTTATCAGTACTATTTAATGCCACAATAACATATTCATCTTTAAATACTCTGGCAAAAACTAATGTCTCATTTTTTACCTGTACCTCTTCGTATGTCCCTTCCTTTAGGGCATCGGAGCTTTTTCTTATTTCAGCCAACATTTTAATATGCTCTATTAAATCTGGATTACTCTCTTTTTCTATATCTAGGGCTGGCCTAAGTGCATAATCACCCTGTCCTGCATTTTTATCTCCCTCAATACCAAATTCACTTCCATAATAGATTGAAGGTAAACCGGGCATAGTAAATAACAGTGTATAGACTGGATATATATTTTCCTTTTCCTTTAAAAGCGTATAAATCCTATTTACATCGTGATTATCGATAAAGTTATATAGATATTTTCCCTGATATAAGCCACCCTGTCCCCATTGACGTTTCATGGCATAATTAATCTCGAAATAATTATGGTCATTGTGGCTAGAATAAATCCCTTTCCAACACTCATAGTTTGTTACTGCATCCAGCATTTCGTCATTTACGTATATATTGTAATCTCCGTGAATAATTTCTCCCATAAGCCAAAATGTAGGCTTTCTCTCTTCTGTAAAGTTTTTAACCTTTTGAAGAAATCCCTTTGGATGCAATCGGCAGCATCTAATCTCAGTCCATCAATATCAAACTCATCTATCCACATTGCTACCGCATTTAATATGTGGTTATTCACATCTTCACACCAGTAATTCAACTTAACCAGCTCTTGTGCGCCAGACCAGCATTCATAAGAAAATCCATCGTTATACCAATTATTTCCTCCGAAATTCAATCCTGCAATCCAATCCTTGTAAGGCGAATTTTCCCTTTTTCTTTAACATCTAGAAAGGCTTTATGTCCTCTACCTACATGATTAAATACACCATCCAAAACAACCTTTATTCCTGCTTTATGGCAGGCTTCTACTACCTTTTTAAAATCACTATTATCACCCAATCTACTATCCAATTTATAGTAATCAAAAGTATCATAGCCATGAGTGCCAGATTCCCATATAGGCCCCAAGTATATTGCATTAATGCCTAGATTAAGCATATGTGGAATCCATTCAATAAGCTTCAAAATACGATGTCCTGCAGTTTCTTCACCCTTATTTTCCCTTGGACAATCAAATGCCCCTATAGGATAAATGTGATAAAACACACTTTCTTTAACCCAACTTATGTCTCTCATGGTGCCCTCCTTACTTTTTATACTCATGTGTCAATTATTAAAAAAAGCGAGACATCCCTGTCCCGCTTTTTTGCTACAACAATATTCCTGATTTTTCTTTACTAATTTCAATCTTCTCATTTAATACCTTGAATGGGTGATATAGGACCACTCCTATAAACACTGCAACTGCAACATATATCAATAACGTAAGCATACATTGTCTGTAGGTGTCCTGAAAAAATCCGCCTATGCACTCTCTAACTGCATTCATTGAATAATTAAATGGCATAAATTTATATAACTGCTGGAATACGTCTGGTAAAACCTCTATTGGGAAGGTTCCGCCTGCTCCCGCTACCTGTATAACCATAAGTATAACAGATAATGCCTCTCCTATGTTTCCAAAAGAATATGTTAATGCATACATCAATAATGAATATACAAATGATGTCCAAGCACAGGCTAACCAAAACAATAATCTATGCTCACATTGTATTCCAACAAACAGGAATGCTCCAAGGACTGTTATCAAAGTCTGTATCTGACCTATAACACAAGTAGTAAAGAATCTGCCAAAGAAGCATTCCCAATTCTTTAGATTTCTATAATTCGAAGTATCCTTAATTGCAGTTTTTAAAATGGTCGACATAATCAACGCTCCAACCCATATTGAAAGGACAATATAAAATGGGGCAGTCATGGAACCATTATTTTCTACAGGGTAGATATATTCATTATCTACTTCTACCGGACTACTTATGAAGTCTGAAAGCAGGTCAGGATCCGAACGAAGAAGCTCCATTATTCTTGTATAAGCATCGCTGTTGCTAAGGCCCTTGATTTCATCAATTAACTTAGAAAGCTTCTTTTCCATTATCACAGCTTCGTCTCTAGCTTTTTCTAATCCACTGCTTGATTGAGACAATATAGCATCATAATCCTTCAGATTAGCAACTACTAAATCAATGCTACGGGCATTATATTTGAGAAGTTTCTTAACCTCAGCTATAGATGAGGATGCTGAATCAATAGATTCCTGTGCTAATGGAGATATCAACGAACCATAATCACTTCTTAGCTCTGCTGTTTGACCTAAAATACTTCCAGTATCCTTGACAGTTCTTTGTCTGATATCCTCTAAATTTGCGGCACTATTTTTTTCAGCTTCCACAAATTCCTGTAAGTCTTTTCCAAGATTCACAAAGCTCTCGTTAACTGAATTTGCAAGTGTAACATACTTTTCTGGAACAAACTGACTATACTTTATTATCATTGCATATAGTCCATTGTTACCATCCGTACCACTCCAAACTGTATTTGCAGCGTTATATATATTTAGAACTGTAGGTCCAACTGCTGGTCCACCTATTTTATAGTCTGAAAGAGCTTTATTAATAGCACTTAGATTTGAATCAAAGCCTGCCAAATCCTTATTAATAGCATTTACTGCTTCATCGGTTTTATTCTTTGCATTTTGTACTTTTTGCTTTACTGATGGATTCTCATTCTCTGCAGATTGAACCATTACTTCCGCAGTTTTTGTGATTGATTTTGCTGCATCAACAGCTGATTTTCCTGCATCAGTAACTTCTTTTGTGGAATCAACAAGAGCAATATATGAATCCAATATTACTATTATTCCATTTAAATCCGAATCAAGTCTTTCCAGCTTAGCTATTCCCTTACCTGTGATATTACCCTGTTCATCAAGTGTAGAGAAATACTCTCCAGCCTTTAATAATACCTCAGCTACAGTTCCTACAAATGCGTGATCTACTTCTCTTTCAATAGTGGTCTTTACCTTACCAGTAATCTTTGGGGCAATAGCATTCTTCTTTTCATTTTCGTAGTAGGTTATCTTTGGATTTTCGATATCTCCACCTAGAAAGCTTATCATATCTGCGCTAAATTGCTCATCAATAACAAGAGCAGCATAATAATCACCAGAATAAACGCCTGCTACCGCTTCCTCGGCATTATCCGTAAATACCCATCCAATTGTATCGTTTGCCTGTAATCGACTGATTATAATATTTCCTACATTAATCTCTGCACTACCAATTAGAATTCCCTGGTCTGAAGATACTACAGCTACCTGAAGATTCTTTGTAGCATCTGGACCATATGGATCCCAATTGGATAGAATATTGAACCATGCATACAAACAGGGGATTACAGTCAAACCGATTATCACTACCATAGCTACTACATTAGTAGATAATCTTTTTATGTCTGATTCAATTATCTTTAATATATTCTTCATTTCTTAAGTTTATCTCCCACGGTTTGAATATCTTTTTTATCCCTTCCTGTAATTCCTTCTTTTCCTTTCGTATCTCTTCCTTCTCTTTTCTTATCTCTTTTTTAATTTCTTTCTTCTTATCTTTGATATCTTGAACAACTTCTTTTCTGACTGCATTGATATCATCAAGGCCCTGAACAACCTCGTTTCCTATTAATGCTTTATTTTCGTCCTCATCGATAATTCCAAACTCCTTTAATCTAGCTTGCAGCTTGAAATCCATATATTCAATATATAAAAGGTAAAATGAAATCCCAAATAACGAGATTATCCATAACAATAAAAATACTAACTTTGAACGATTACTTATAAAACTGATTAACAAGAACACAAGAGGCAAAAAAATGTTAACCTTCAGGCCTACTCGTATTTTTTCTGATTTTCTAAATGTACTTTTTCTTGAATATCAAAAAATTTGTCGTACATTTCTTCTTTTTGATTCATACTCCCTCCTAAGGATTCTACATCATCTCTGTGTCTTCCATTCTTTCTTCCATATAGTGATTAATGTCTTCAAATGGAATCTGAATAAGTAATCCAATTATTAAAGCCACAATCATAAACATTCCAAGACAGATGAAGTTTTTCAAATAATCATATTCATACATTCCACATAAACATTCTCTAATCGCGTTGATTGCATAAGGGAATGGGAAGAATATGTATACCTTTTTAAAGAAATCTGGTAACAACTCAATCGGATAAGTTCCAGAACTTCCTGCTATTTGTATAACTACGATTACAACAGATAAAGCTTTACCTACATCTCCCCAAGTGACAACCAGTGAATAGATAAATAGTGTAAATGTAGTTGCAATAACTGAGCCTGCAAGCATGAAATACCAAGGATGTACACACTGAATATGCAACAGGAATAAGTCTCCTACCACAATAATCACCGCCTGGAATTGTCCTAATATCCAATAAAGGACATATCTTCCGAAGAATAATTGTCCTGCGGACGCATCTGGATATTTGCTCTTATCTGGTTTAACCTTAATGATTGCTGTAAGAATTAATGCTCCAACCCAAAATGCTAACGTTGAATAGAATGGCGCAACAGCGGAGCCATAATTTTCAATAGGGTAAACAGCCTCTGTTACAACGTTAACAGGTGTAGAGAAGAATTTGCCATATGCATCCGGATCACCTGATAATGCATTAACTATAACCTGTATTTTGTCGCCATCACCTACTTTATCTACCTGGTCAATAACCTCAAGGATACGACCATTTATATAGGCTATGGCCTCATTTGTTTTGTTAAGACTTGTATTTGCAGCATCTACAGTATTATCAATAGCAGTAAACATAATCATTAGGTTGCCAAATGTGTCTCCAACCGAATTTAGCATACTGTTAGTACTATTTAAATCACTTGTAAGATTATCCAGACTCTTATTAATCTTAGGAACTAACTCATTATTGTATTTTGACTGTAAACTATCTGTATGTTTTTTATTTCAGATACTTGTGCCTTTAAATCTTCTTCCTTATTCTTTGCTATGTCTGTAGCAATGACTGGTCCTTTATTTATGATTTCTTCCTTGCCCCACTGAATTAAATCATCTGTGGCATTCTTGATTTCATAGGCCTTTTTACCAGCATCAATATAATCGCCATAGCCTTTTGCTCTAAGTATATTCTCTAGTGCATTTATTTCCTCACTATAGTCATTGTAGGCTTGCTTTGCCTCATTCTTAGCTATAGTCTCTGGATTAATTTGATCTAATGTAGCCTTTAACTGTCCAACATCTTTTGCTATATCTGCAAGATTAGTTGTTAATTCTTCAACATTATTAGTAGCCTCTGCTGCTTTTAGTTTATTTTCCATATCTGCCAAAGTGCTATTCATCACTTTAAGCATATCGTTTACATCATTTGAATAACTATTAAGAGTAACTTCTGCATTGCTAGATGTTTTTGCTGAATTCTTTACAGCATCAGCACTTTTTCTAGCCTGGTTTTTTAAATTATTTGCATCAGCCTTTGCCACCTTAAGAGATTCTTGTAGCTTTGCATCGTTTTCTATGATTTTCTTTATTGTAATTTGCTGTTCAGTAAGATCTGCACTTAATTCTCTAAGGCTATCTACAGCTATGTTGATATCGTTATCTTCCTTGATTTCTTTCGAAACCTTTCCTGCACCTGAAACAACTTCACTTACAACCACTTCTGTAAAAGCTACGTTGATATTATTCTGCAGTGATTGAACTACTGTATCTGATATCTTTGTTGCTACTGGATTTTTCTTTTGATTTTCATAGAAATGAAGAGTCGGACGTTCTACATCTTCAGTCAGAACATTGTACATGTTGTAGGAAAAATCTTCATCAATAACAACTGCAGCATAATACTCTCCACTATTTACACCTTCTATAGCTTCGTCTGAAGAATCTACAAACTGCCAATTAACCGCGGTGTTTTCATGTAGATTATCTATAATAGTATCTCCTTGATTATGATATTTACCCTCGTCGTCTGTATACCCCTTATCCAAGGATACTGCTGCAAGCTTCAATGCACCTGTATTACCGTAAGGATCCCAGTTAGAATATATATTAAACCATGCATACAATGCTGGAAGAAAACATATTCCAACTACTATTACCAGTGCAAAGAAATTTTTACACAGACTTATTATGTCATCAAAAAATATTCTTCTTATGTTTTTCATACCTATTCCCTTTAATTTAATTCTTCAGCATTGCATATTTTTATATTATTTCTGCTCTGCTGCTTTACTTCATATAGCATTTTATCTGCACCCTGCAGATACGCAAAAAAGCTATCGCTTACTTTTGGTCTGCCATAGCATATTCCTTGTGAGATTGTAACTCTATCCTCTACCAATGAGAATTTGTGCTCTACATTAGCATCAAAAATCTTCTGTCTAAGTTCTTTTGCCTTTTCTGAGACTTCTTCGAATGTCATATTTTCGTATATAACAACAAATTCATCTCCGCCATATCTTGCAGCAAAGGTATTTTCATTACTTGTAATACTAGTAATCATATTTGCAATAAATTTAATGCAATCATCTCCCGCCTGATGACCATAGTTATCATTAAACTGCTTGAAATAGTCTATGTCTAATATCTCTACCGCAATTGAGCTATTGTTCTTTGTTACACGCCCAAAGGATTCCTCACTATACTCATTTAACTTCAATCTATTATACATCCCTGTTAAAGGGTCTGTCTCTGAACGTTTTTGTAAAAATGTATTCTCCTCTTCAACTTTTTTATTGATTTGTGTAAGCTCCATATACGAATTTTTCATTACGACCATGTCACTTACCATCAATCTATTTTCACGCTCCATAAACTCTGAAAGCTCAAAAAACAGCACCGATGCTATTTTATATTCCTCTATCTGTCCCACCCTACGGTAATACCTTATTTTAAGCGTCAAAAGCTTTCGTTCCAGATTCTTTATAAGTGTATGCTTTGTTAGTTCATCCAAAACTGTATAGGATTTAAAAAAATCATCGTATTTTTCCGTAGATAAAAGCATGTCCAAATAATCATAGAAATCATCAAATACATCCATAATTGGCATATTTTTACTGGTAAGCTGGTTAACCATAGAAATCCAATAATCTCTGGCATCATTTTCCCCTATAGCATTATGAACCCTGGCAAAATAACAATAGATAACTATTTTGTCTAATTCCTGAAGATAAGGCAGACAATCACTTTTGAGTTTTTTCTCTATTTCCAGGAATTTAGCTTGCTCATTTAATTTTAAATAAGCTCTTCCCAGGCCTAGTAGAATAGCTGTTATGCTTTCTAAATAGCTATTCATTTCCCCGTGTTCCAATATGTATTTGTATGCAATTTCTATGTGTGAAATAGCTTTGTGATATTCCTCGATGTTGAGATATAAAGATCCCAGATTTAAATGAATAATCCACTCAATATCTGGTAATGAATTATCTTTGCAGATACTTATTGCCTTAATAAAATAATCAATAGCTACAGGCGCATTTCCTCTGTTAAGAGAAGCTATCCCCAGCATATTATTTGCCATAGCAACATAAAACCACTCTTTAGCATCTTCCATTGGTGGAATTGAGGCAATCATTTGAGCATAAAAATTTGTTGCATCATTTAAGAGATAGTATGTTTCTCCCTTTGAAAAAAGGGCATAACCCACCAAAGCATTATCTTTCATACTGTTTCCATAAGCTAAAAGCTTGTCGCAGGCAGAAATTAATGCTGTAGGATTCTTGCCCCTGTTTGCTTGTATCTCCCCTATGAGAAGTTGAACTTCTCTACTATAGGTCAGGATTTCCATAATCCCTAACCCCCCATTATATTGTTACATTTCCTTCAAAATGTTAGTAAGCTTTGCAAATTCTTCTAATGATAATGCTTCTCCTCTAATTGTTGGACTGTATCCTGCTTTTGAAATAGCCTCTGCAATCTGTTCCTTAGAATAGTGTAAACCGTTTCCCAATCCGTTTTGCAATGTTTTTCTTCTCTGATTGAATGAGGCCCTGATTATCTGGAATAATAGCTTTTCGTCACATTCTACAGGTGGCTTTTCGTGACACTTTAATGTGATTACAGTACTTGCTACCTTAGGCTGTGGCATGAAACAGCTAGGTGGAACCTCACATACTATTTCAGGATTACTATAGTACTGAACAGCAAGTGAGAGAGCACCATATTCTTTTGAACCAGGTCCTTCCTGCATTCTGTCAGCAACTTCCTTTTGAACCATAATAGTTATTGATTCTAGAGGTACGTGGCTTTCAAACAATCCCATAATAATAGGAGTTGTGATGTAATATGGGAGATTAGCCACTACTTTAATGGGCTTTCCTCCGTTTTTCTCATCAGCTAATGCCTTAATATCAACCTTCAAAATATCTTGATTGATTACAGTCCAGTTTTTGTAGGTGGAGAGGGTATCGTCAAGGATTGGAATAAGAGTTTTATCTATCTCCACAGCTACAACCTCTCTAGCCTCCTCGCAAAGACGCTGAGTCATGGTGCCTATACCAGGACCAATTTCCAATACAAAATCGTCCTTTGTAATGCCTGCTGCATCTATTATATTATCTAATACATTTCCATCAATAAGAAAGTTCTGACCATATTTCTTCTGGAAAGAAAAGCCATGAGCTTCCAATACTGCTTTTGTATAGGTTGGATTACTTAAATATGCCATTATAGGTTCCTTTTTGTTTTTGAATATATTTTAAGAGCGTTTTCGTATGTGATACGCTCAACCTCTGCAACACTCAGGTCTTTAAGCTCAGCTATTTTTCAGCCACATAACTTAAGAAGATAGAAGAGTTGCGTTCCCCACGATGTGGAACTGGGGCCATGTATGGACAATCAGTTTCTAATACTATGTTTTCTATTGGAATAGCCTTAACTGTCTCAACTAATTTTTGGAATTCTTAAATGTAACAACACCGCCTACTCCAATGTACCATCCCATTTTAGTATACTCTAATGCTATCTCTTTAGAATATGAATAACAATGGATTATTCCCTTTTTGTTATTTTGTTTATTATACTCAACAATTGTGTTTAAAGTATCTTCCGCAGCATCTCTAGAGTGAATTACAACTGGTAAATCCACTTCTTTGGCAAGCTGTAACTGGCGTTTAAACCATTCACGCTGCTTTGCTCGACCTTCCTCGTCCTTTATCCAATAATAGTCCAGACCGATTTCTCCAATAGCCACAACCTTTGGATTAGCTGCATTTTCTTTGATCCAATTAAGATTTTTCTCAGAAAAATCGTCCATTTCCTCAGGATGTATTCCAAGAGCAGCATAGACATTATCATACTGGTTCGCTAGTGCAAGACTATCTTTGCATCCTCTAAAACTAGCTCCAATGTTTACAATATTTCCAATATTATTTTCTTTCAATAAATGAGAAAGAAGTTCGACTCTATCCTCGTCGAACTTCTCATCATCATAATGAGCATGTGTCTCAAAAATCATTAATAACCTCATCTAAATGTGCGCCAGTTACGTTTACAATCCCAAGTATTACTTACAGTCACTGAATGTTCCTTTCAGTAACACTTGGAGATTGTCAACTACTGGCTATTTAAATATACTTATGATTATTTCGCCATTTACGGCAGATTATCCTACCTAGCAGATTTCTGCGCCACTAGGCATGTTGCGCTCTGGAGTCATAAGTGAAAGGTTTCCCTCAGCATCCTCTGCGCAAAGAAGCATACCTTCTGAAAGAACACCTGTAAGCTTAGCTGGCTTAAGGTTTACAAGAACCATTACCTTTTTGCCTACCATTTCTTCAGGAGAGTAGTGCTTACTAATTCCTGAAACAATCTGCTTTGTCTGTGAACCAATCTTTACCTGTGAGCAAAGAAGCTTCTTTGAACCCTTAACAGCCTCACAAGCTACAATCTTACCTACCTGGAACTGAAGCTTCATGAAATCATCAAAAGTGATTTCTGGCTTAGCCTCGATATCAATTCCTTCTTCATCATCAACAGCTGTTTCCTCTGGCTGTGCTGGATGAAGCTCTGCAACCTTAGCCATAACCTCATCAAGATCAAGACGAGCGAAGAGAATCTCTGGTGTCTCTGTAACCTTATTTCCATTTGTGTAATGTCCAAATGTAGCAAGTTCATCATATGGGATTTCCTCAGCACCAATCTGAGCTAAAATCTTCTCAGATGTCTCAGGCATAAATGCCTTTAGGAGAGTAGCACCGATTGAAATTCCTTCAACGAGATTGTAAAGAACTGTTGCAAGTCTATCTTTCTTTGCTTCATCCTTTGCAAGTGCCCAAGGCATTGTCTCGTCGATATATTTATTGCATCTCTTAAAGAGATTAAATACTTCTGTAATTGCATCTGCTACACGAAGGTCTGCCATCTTTTTCTCAACAGCAGTAACAGTGCCTGTACATACTGCCTTAAGATCTGCATCAACTTCCTCTGCAACACCCTTATCCTCAACAACACCACCGAAATACTTGTTACTCATAGAGATTGTACGATTAACAAGGTTTCCAAGTGTGTTTGCAAGGTCAGAGTTTACACGCTCAACCATAAGTGGCCAAGAGATAGCACCATCATTTTCAAATGGCATCTCGTGAAGTACGAAATATCTTACTGCGTCTACGCCGAAGAAATCTACAAGTTCATCTGCGTAGATAACATTTCCCTTTGACTTTGACATCTTGTCGTCGCCACCATCTGCTGACTTTGTAAGAAGCCATGGATGTCCAAATACCTGCTTTGGAAGTGGAAGATCAAGTGCCATTAAGAAAATTGGCCAATAAATTGTATGGAAACGAATGATATCCTTTCCAATAAGGTGAAGGTCTGCTGGCCAAAGTGCCTTAAACTGGTCTGAAGACTCACCATCGCATTCATAACCAATACCTGTAATATAGTTTGTAAGGGCATCAAGCCATACATATACAACATGCTTTGGATCAAAATCTACTGGAATACCCCATGTAAATGATGTACGGCTAACACAAAGATCCTGAAGGCCTGGAAGAAGGAAATTATTCATCATTTCGTTCTTTCTAGATACAGGCTGAATGAATTCAGGGTGTGTGTTGATGTAATCAATAAGCTTGTCTGCATATTTGCTCATCTTGAAGAAGTATGCTTCTTCCTTAGCTGGCTGAACCTCACGACCGCAGTCTGGGCACTTGCCATCTACAAGCTGTGACTCTGTCCAGAAAGATTCGCAAGGAGTGCAGTAAAGACCTTCGTATGAGCTCTTATAAATATCGCCCTTATCATAGAGCTTCTTAAAAATCTTCTTAACCTGCTTCTCGTGATCCTCATCTGTTGTACGGATGAATTTGTCATAAGATGTATTCATTAAATCCCAAATAGACTTAACCTGACCTGAAACATTATCTACAAACTCCTTTGGAGTAATGCCTGCCTCAGCAGCCTTAAGCTCAATTTTCTGTCCATGTTCATCAGTACCAGTCTGGAAGAACACATCATATCCTTCCTGACGACGGAAACGCGCGATGCTATCTGCAAGAACGATCTCGTATGTATTACCAATGTGAGGCTTACCTGATGTGTAAGCAATTGCTGTTGTAATGTAATAATTACCTTTGTTGCCCATTTCTAATAACTCCTACTCTTCAAATATATCATCTATTTTTTCTCCGCAAGCACTGCAGAATTTAGAGCCATCTTTTACAAGAGCTCCACATTTAGGGCAGGCTTTTCCACCCTTTTTCTGCATTATATCTTCAGAGATTTCTTTTATTCTAAGAACTGCGGCTGTGATTTCTTTAATGCATTCATCATCCTCGTCCTTATGTTCTTCGTAATACTTCTTTCCCAACTTCTCGTAAAGCTTGGAAAGTTCGCTTTCTTTAAGTTTTTATCATACTGAAGCTTTGTTAAATCTCCAGCGTTTTGGGCCATCTTACTAAGGTCCTTGGTTGTATTGACAATGCTATCTGATATCTCGTCTAAAAAACTCATATTAGAACCCCCTTCTCAAAACGATAAAATTCCCTTTAAACGCTATGATTTTAACATAACAATCATATTTTTACCACCATTCACAGGTGCTTATGCTATGCCTCCATCACGAACAATAATGTATGCAAGATATGCCACATAGCAAAGAAGCATAATTATTCCGTCAACTCTTCCAAGATTCTTCTTTTTGAAGCACATAATCCAAACCAATACTGAAAAACCAACAAGAATCATGATATCGATTGCATTTACTGCCATAAATGTAATTGGAGAAATAGCTGCAGCGGCACCAAGAATCAATAAAATATTGAAAATATTAGAACCAACTACATTTCCGATAGCCATATCAAGCTCATTTTTCTAGCTGCAACAATTGATGTAACAAGCTCTGGAAGTGATGTTCCAAGAGCTACAATTGTAAGTCCTACTAAAGTCTCTGACATTCCAAATTTAAGTGCGAGAGTAGTACATGAATTAACAACCCAATCACCACCAAATTTGATAGCAACAGCACCGCCAACAATGTATACGATACACAACCATGTAGGAATATCAACTATTTCTGCATCAACCTCTTCTTCCGCCTCAGCTGCTGCAGCCTTACGTGAAATTTTAGCTGACATAATCATAGAAACAAGGAATATTATGAATGCTACAAGAAGAATAGCACCATCAATATGACCTACTTCAAATCCAATTATTCCCATAGCTGAAAGCGCCACTGCACAACAAAGTGAAAATGGAAAATCCTTCTTTATTGTGTCATCACTAACCTCAAGCACAGAAAACAACGCGCAGCTACCTAAAACAACCATAAGATTAAATATATTTGATCCTACAACATTTCCAATAGCAAGCTGATTACTTCCTGCCATAGATGCTGTAACAGATACTGAAAGCTCTGGAAGAGAGGTGCCCATTGCTACGATTGTCATACCAATTATAAGTGATGGTACCTTAAGCTTTTTTGCTACTGCAGAAGCCCCTTCTACAAAAAAATCTGCCCCCTTAATCAAAAATACAAATCCTACTACCAGAAGTATTAATGCCCCAGGTATTGTTTGAAAAAATGCCTCCATTACAAACCTCCTAAAAACCTAGTGTAATTCCCATTGTATGCTCTATTAAAATCTTAATACCAATATAAATAAGAATAATACCACCTACAAGCTGTGCCTTAGCTTTATATTTATCTCCAAATATATTACCTACATAAACACCGCAGGCAGAAATAAAGAATGTAGTTAAGCCTATGATTAAGATAGCACGAAGTATATTAAAACTTTCCTCAAATGCAAATGTTACTCCACAAGCAAGAGCATCAATACTGGTTGCTATTGCCAATAGTGTAATCTCTTTATAATCAAGAGGAGGATCCATCTCATCAACTTTGTCCACCTCTTTCCATTCTTTGATAGCATCTATAATCATTTTGCCACCAATATATAAGAGCAGAATAAAGGCAATCCAGTGATCATAATCTACAATAAGCTTAGCAAAAGATGTACCTATTGCCCATCCCAGAAGCGGCATTAGTGCTTGAAAACCGCCGAAAAATAAAGCAATAATTAACATTTGCTTTTTATTGACCTTTCGCATAGCCAAACCTTTACAAATAGCAACAGCAAACGCATCCATGGAAAGACCTACGCCAATCAAGAAAATATCTACTATATTCATTTTTTAAACTCCTTCTACTTGTGAGAATATTAAAAAAGACCCACGTGCACGCAAAAAACGTACACGTGAGTCTCACTATTTAATGTTTGCCAGGTTTATCACCGAGTCTGTTGACAAACAACACATATCAATGCGCTAGCTACTCCCTCACGAAGATGTATACAATATACTAAACAATAGAAGATGAGTCAACCCAGGCTTTTTATTATTAATTGCTCATTTCAAATTTTTCTTCATATTATTTCCAAATCTTTTATATAAATAATCAATAAGAAAATAACTACCGATACCTCCACAAACACCAATAAATACTCCAGCAAGCACATCAGTTGGCCAGTGCACAAACAGATATAATCTACTGACTGCAATCATTGCTGCAAGCACTAAAGCAGGAATTCCAATTTTTTGTTTCTAGTGAAGATTGCTGTGGCTACGGCAAAGCTTGCATTTGAATGACCTGATGGGAAAGAAAAATCATGAGGTATCTTTACAAGCATCTGTACATCTTGCTCAAGCCAGCAAGGACGGCATCTCATTATTGATGGCTTTAGTATAACATTACAAATAATTACT
This sequence comes from Butyrivibrio fibrisolvens 16/4, assembly GCA_000209815.1. Classification (GTDB taxonomy): domain Bacteria; phylum Bacillota; class Clostridia; order Lachnospirales; family Lachnospiraceae; genus Pseudobutyrivibrio; species Pseudobutyrivibrio fibrisolvens_A. The sequence goes on along the minus strand of FP929036.1, from coordinate 2,793,591 downwards.
GTTAAAATTAGTGAGATAGCAGCCTGTAATCCCATTTTCCTATTGAATGGTAAAATCAAAAGTAAAAGAGTAACAACTATCCAAAACCATCCTGCATTACCTAAAAATGTGATTTTAGGTACTATAAAATCTAAAACAGGATTGTGAATACTCTGAAACCAATGAAGTAAATCTAATTCCCAATCAAAATAAAAATATGTGAACTATCGATTATAGCATCCATAAATTGTACTCCTTATCAAAAAACAAAAAGGTGCCAAAGCAAAGCCTGGCACCCCTATATACCTAAGTGGAAGGCTTTTATTAAGCCTCAATTTTACAGAATGATTTCTTACCCTTCTTAAGAAGGAATTCTTCTGCAAATGCTGATTTTTCATATGCAGCAAATGGATCTACTACCTTTTCACCGTTTACAGATACACCGCCCTGCTGTACATTACGACGAGCTTCTGCACGGCTAGCTGAAAGTCCAGCAGATACAAGAATCTGAAGGATGTCTACCTTACCATCTCTAAAATCATCTGCTGAAAGTGTGTGAGTTGGAATATTCTCTGAGTTTGCTCCGCCAGCGAAAAGAGCCTTTGAAGCCTCGCGAGCCTTGTCTGCCTCTTCTGTACCGTGAACCATCTGTGTAAGCTCATAAGCTAAGATATCTTTTGCTTCGTTAAGCTGTGCACCTTCCCAGGTGTCCATCTTCTGGATTTCTTCGATAGGAAGGAATGTAAGCATACGGATGCACTTAAGAACATCTGCATCACCAACATTTCTCCAGTACTGATAGAACTCGAATGGTGTTGTCTTGTTAGGATCAAGCCATACTGCATTACCAGCTGTCTTACCCATCTTCTTACCCTGTGAATCAGTGAGAAGAGTAATAGTCATAGCGTGAGCGTCCTTACCAAGCTTACGTCTAATAAGCTCTGTACCACCAAGCATGTTAGACCACTGATCATCACCACCAAACTCAAGGTTACAGTTGTATTTCTGGAACATGTAATAGAAGTCATAAGACTGCATAATCATGTAGTTGAACTCAAGGAATGAAAGTCCCTTTTCCATACGCTGCTTGTAGCACTCTGCACGAAGCATGTTGTTAACTGAGAAGCAAGCACCAACCTCGCGAAGAAGGTCTACATAGTTAAGGTCAAGAAGCCAATCAGCATTGTTAACCATAAGTGCCTTTCCATCGCTGAAATCGATAAAACGCTCCATCTGACGCTTGAAGCACTCAGCGTTGTGATCAATATCTTCACGAGTAAGCATCTTTCTCATGTCTGTACGACCTGAAGGGTCGCCAATCATAGTAGTACCACCACCGATAAGGGCGATAGGCTTATTTCCAGCCATCTGAAGTCTCTTCATAAGAGTGAGAGCCATAAAGTGACCGGCTGTAAGGCTGTCTGCAGTGCAATCAAAGCCTATATAAAAAGTTGCCTTGCCCTCGTTAATTAATTTCTTGATTTCTTCTTCGTTCGTTACCTGGGCAATCAGGCCACGAGCCACTAACTCGTCATAAATTGTCATTGCATTTCCTCCTTACTTTATTTCAATAGTTAGTATATTTAATTATAAACAAAAATCCCTCGCCCCCATTACTAGGGTCGAGGGATTTGAAAGAGGTGCCAACCAGATTTGAACTGGTGATAGAGGTGTTGCAGACCTTTGCCTTACCACTTGGCTATGGCACCATATTTATAACAAGTAAAACGGAGAAGGAGGGATTTGAACCCTCGCGCCGGTTGCCCGACCTACACCCTTAGCAGGGGCGCCTCTTCGGCCTCTTGAGTACTTCTCCAAGTTGTAGGTAATTACTTATTTTGTTCGACGCAAGTGTTATTCTACTAGAGTAATACACCATTGTCAACAAAAAAATGGGGAAATCTTTTCGATTTCCCCAAGTTTTTTTCTCAACCTTTAAGTAGTTTAAAAACTAGTGAAATCAGTGTTAATTAGCTGACTTTTCAGCGTACATGAAGTACTTATTCTGATTAAGTGAAGTATAGATTCCTGTTACATTTGTCTTCTGAAGATAGATATCATTGTAGTAGTAGATAGGTACTACTGCATTTGTCTCCATAAGCATATCCTCAGCCTCACGCATAAGGTCTACACGAGCTGCGAAATCTGTTGTGTCATAAATCTTCTGGATATGCTCGTCATATTCCTTCCATGAAGGAGCAGAAGAGTTGCTTGAGTCCTTACCTAACTGCATATCGTTATTTCCGCCGTTTGAAAGCCACATTTCAAGCATGTTGATAGGATCGTTAAAGTCTGCAATCCATCCTTCACGAGCTACATCAAACTTACCTGCTTTTCTATCCTCAAGGAATACATTCCAATCCTCTGTTTCAATCTTAACATCGATACCTACAAGGCCCCAATCCTGCTGGATGCAAGCTGCAATAGCCTCGTGACCTGTACCAGGATTTGTCATATAAGTTACTTCAAGAGCTGGGCTAATCTTATATCCGCCGTTACCATCAGATTCGAATGAATAACCGCACTCTTCAAGAAGACTAACTGCTTCTTCAACCTTACCTGCACCTGTTTCTTTAGCATCATAGTAACCAAAGTCATCTGCTTCAAATACGCCACCGTTACCATCAGCCATTCCATCTGGAATGAATGTATCAGCTGGTACCTGTCCTGTCTGACCTACAGTATCAACGATGTACTGTCTATCGATAAGAAGTGAAAGTGCTTTTCTCATCTTGTTAGCCTGCTCAGCAGTAAGATTCTTGAATAAAGGTGAATTTACATTGAATCCAACATAGTATGTTCCAAGTGTATCGATTACGTGGAACTCTGGGCTATTAAGAAGTGACTGAATCTCATCATTTGGTACTGTGTCAGCAAAATCGATATCTCCTGCATTGTAAGCAGCATATATAGCTGTATCATCTGCTGAAAGCATAAACTCAAGCTTCTCAAGCTTTACTTCGTCAGCTCTGTAGAAGTTAGGGTTCTTCTCGTATACCATAGACTCGTTGTGCTTCCACTCTTTAAGTGTAAATGCACCGTTTGAAACGAAACCTGGCTCCTGTGCCCAAGCACCTGGCTGTGTTCCGTCTGGATTAGCTGCCTCAACATCTGGCTGGTAAACAGGCATAAATGTTGGGAAAGCAAGAAGGTCATAGAAGTATGCACAAGGTGCATTAAGCTTTACTGTAAGTGTGTAATCATCAGTTGCCTCAATCTGAAGTGTGCCATCTCCATTTGTAGCGATTGGAGCAAACATATAAGCATAGTCAGCTGCTGTTTCCTCAGCTACTGCACGGTTCCAGCTGTATACGAAATCGTTAGCTGTAAGTGCCTCTCCGTTAGACCACTTTGACTCAATAAGCTTGATAGTATAAGTAAGTCCGTCCTCTGATACCTCTGGCTCACCATCTGCAAGAGCTGGTACACAGTTGTTGTTCTCATCATATGTGTAAAGACCTACAAATGAGTTAACTGCAAGACAAGCTCCATCAACTGATGAGTTAAGTGCTGGATCGAGATAATCTGGCTCTGATGCAAGATTAAGTCTAAGTGTTGTTGTGTCTGTGTTTACTGCTGTAGCCTCTGCTGGGGCAGCTTCTGATCCGCTTTCTGTACTTGGAGCTGCATTCTTATTGCCACAAGCTACAAGACTAGCTGCCATAGAAGCTACGAGTAAAACTGCGATAAGTTTCTTTTTCATGCTTCTTTCTCCTTTTATTTTTTTAAATGTTATCTCAAGCTCGAAAGCTTAAAACCATATTAATAGACAATTGTGTATTTTATTTGTTCCAACAAGCTACAAAATGTCTGTTGCCTCTATCTGTAAGTGGTGGCATTTCCTTTGCACACTGTTCTGTAGCATATCTACATCTGGTTCTAAATGGACATCCACTAGGCATCTTTAGAGGACTAGGAACATCTCCCTCAAGGATAATACGCTGACTCTTTCTAGCAATATTTGGGTCTGGAATAGGTACAGCTGATAGAAGAGAGAGAGTATAAGGATGAATAGGATTGTTATTTAAGTCATCCGCATCCGCAATTTCCATCATATGTCCTAAGTACATAACAGCTATTCTGTCAGAAATGTGATGAACAACCAGTAGGTCGTGAGCGATGAAGAGGTATGCAACTCCGAGCTTTTCCTGCAATTCCTCAAACATATTTACAACCTGTGCCTGTATAGATACATCAAGAGCTGATACTGGCTCATCACATACGATAAACTTAGGGTCTACTGCTAGAGCTCTGGCGATACCGATTCTTTGACGCTGTCCGCCTGAGAATTCGTGAGCATAACGCATGGCATGTTCTGCATTAAGTCCTACAGTTTCCATTAATGAAAGAATCTTGTCACGACGCTCTCCCTTAGAAGAGTAGAGCTTGTGCACATCTAGAGGCTCTCCGATAATGTCCTCTACTGTCATACGAGGATCAAGAGATGAGTATGGATCCTGAAATACCATCTGCATCTGTTTACGGTAAGGATGCATATCTACATCAATTTTTTTCTCGCTATCAAATAAAACTTCTCCGTCAAAGACAATGCGTCCAGCTGTTGGCTGGTATAAACGTAAAAGTGTACGTCCTACTGTGGTCTTGCCACAGCCTGACTCCCCAACTAGTCCAAGTGTTTCCCCTGGTTTAATTGCAAATGAAATATCATCAACCGCCTTAAGGGGTACTGTTCTAAAACCTTCCTTAATTGGGAAGTACTGCTTTAAATGTTCAACCTCAAGGAGGTATTTTTCTTCACTCATTATTATGCCTCCTTACTTTCGTATAATTTTTTTACATTCATCCAGCAGCTAGCCAAGTGTGAATCACTGATTCTAAGCTCATCTGGTACTTCCTTAAGACAAATTTTCATTGCCTCATCACAACGAGGACAGAATGCACAGCCCTCAGGCATATTAAGAAGATTGATTGGTGTACCACCGATTGGTACTAATTTTTCGTTCATATTGTCTGTACGTGGGATTGAACGAAGAAGTCCCTTTGTATATTCGTGGGCAGGAGAGTAGAAAATATCATCTGCTGTACCACGCTCACATACACGTCCACCATACATTACAAGAATTTCATCACACATTGATGCAATAACACCAAGGTCATGTGTAACCATAATAATCGCCATTCCAAGCTTTTTCTGAAGATCCTGCATCAATTCAAGAATCTGAGCCTGGATAGTAACATCAAGGGCAGTAGTAGGTTCATCAGCAATAAGAATGTCTGGCTCACATGCAAGGGCCATAGCAATCATGTCACGCTGTCTCATACCACCTGAATGCTCGTGTGGATACTGCTTAAGTCTCTTTTCTGGGTCATTTACACCAACAAGCTTCAAAAGTTCTATTGCTCTTTCCCTAGCTTCTGATTTTGACTTGTTTGTATGAAGTCTAATAGCTTCTTCAAGCTGATAACCAACAGTAAATACTGGATTTAAGCTGGTCATAGGATCCTGAAAAATAATAGAGCATTTACTTCCTCTGAATTTTTGCATTTCTCTTTCAGAATATTTTGTTATATCTTCACCCTTGTATAGAACCTCACCTGATGTGATACGTCCTGTCTGGGCAAGAATTTGCATTATTGAATATGCTGTAACTGATTTTCCTGAACCTGATTCTCCAACAATACCAAGAGTCTTTCCCGGTTCAAGATTAAATGTAATACCGTTTACTGCTTTGACCTCACCTGCATCTGTAAAAAAGCTTGTATGGAGGTCTTTTACTTCAAGTACATATTTTGAATCTACCATAATATCCTCCTAAATTAATCAAGCTTTGTATCAAATGCATCTCTAAGGCCATCACCAAGAAGGTTGAGTGCAAGTACTATTAAGCAAATAATAACTGCTGGAATAACAAGTCTTGCTGGATAAGACTGCATACCGGCTCTTGCATCATTGGCTAAGGAACCAAGTGATGAAAGTGGTTCTGAAACACCAAGTCCTAAGAATGCCAAGTAGCTTTCTGTAAAGATTGCACTAGGAATCTGAAGGGCAGTGGTAATAATGATTACTGATAAACAGTTAGGTAAAATATGCTTTCTAAGAATTTTACCGTTTGATGTACCAATACATCTTGCAGCAAGTACGTATTCGTTATTCTTAATTGTAAGAATCTGGCCTCTGATAAGACGTGCCATACTTACCCAATAAAGAAGACCAAATACAATAAACATTGAAATCATATTTGCTCCCAATTTTGAAAAGACTGTTCCAGCCAGTTTTCCTGCAAGATTTTCTTTAAGAACAACTGAAATCAAAATGATAATAAGCATATCAGGAAGAGAATATATGATATCAACAATTCTCATCATAATAAGGTCAACTTTTCCACCAAAGTAACCAGCTATTGAACCATAAATAATACCGATAAGTACTACCATGATTGCTGCAATGATACCTACAGAAAGACTAACTCTTGTTCCATAGATAACACGAATGAAGTAGTCTCTACCTAAACTATCTGTTCCAAAAATATGTGGGAAAAGATCCTCTCCTGTTTCTCTCATATATTGGAGTTCTCTATCTGAATACATAAAGAATCCAAGGTTGGCACTACCCTTATCTCGAACTCCATTTACTGAAATAATCTGGTCGTATGAGTAAGGTACAATGTGTGGTGCAATGATAATTATTAAAATAATAAGTGCAAGTACTACGATACTTCCCATAGCAAGTGGATTCTTGCGAAGGCGTCTCATACCATCCTTGAAAAATGTTGTAGACTCACCCATAACGTCCTGCTGACGTTTTTCCTCATCTGTCGCCTTTTCAAAATTTGCTGAGCTGAATTTTGAAAGATCAACCTGTGCTGACAGGAGGCTTTTCTTCATTTCTGTATTTTCCAATTTCTGATATCCTCCTAATCAAGCTTAATTCTAGGGTCAACAAATTTATAAACAATGTCAGTTAGCAAGTTTGCAACTACCATAAGAATTGCAAGGAATATTGTTACTGCCATGATTGTTGTATAGTCTCTGTTTGTTATTGATGTGACAAATGTTGAGCCAAGTCCACCGATTGTGAAAATGTTCTCTACAACCATCGATCCAGTTAAAATATATGCAACCATTGGTCCAACATAAGTGATTACTGGAATAAGTGCATTTCTAAGGGCATGTAAGAAAATTACTTTTACCTTTGAAACACCTTTTGCTCTGGCTGTTCTGATGTAATCTTGATTTAGAGCATCTAACATACTTGTCTTTGTAAGACGAGTAATATAAGCCATAGGATATACAGCAAGTGCAATTACTGGAAGTGTATAGTTTGGTTCTGAACTTAAACTAACTACAGGGAACCATCCGAGTCTTACACAAAATACTAAAAGTAGAAGAGTAGCAAGAACGAAGGATGGCATTGCCGTTCCTAAAGTTGTGAAGAAAATAATCAATCTATCAGGTAATTTATTTCGATTCAATGCTGCGATTGCACCGAGAATGATTCCGATAATAATAGCTACAATTGCTGCTCTTCCTCCAAGTTTTGCAGATACAGAAAACTTTGAAATCATATCAGCCCAAATAGGACGACCTGAATGTAAAGAGATTCCCCAATCCCCATGAAGCAAATTTTTCATGTAGAGAACATATTGCTCTCCAACGGGTTTATCCAGATTGTATCTGGCCTCCAATGTTGCAATAACAGCTGGAGATGTGGCCTTTTCTTTGTTGAAAGGACCGCCTGGAATAGCGTTCATAGCGAAGAAAGTAATCATTGTTATTATCCAAATGGACACTATAGCCAGCAAAATTCTTTTTGCGATATACTTTGCCAAATCATTAAACTCCTTTTCTTTCTTTAATCTATATTTGACTAAATTCTTTGATAGCAGTTTCGTATAGATTATTTCCTTCACTGTCTACAACAACAATTACTGGAAAGTCTTCTACATATAGCTTTCTAATGGCTTCTGCACCTAAGTCATCGTAGCAAACTATCTCAGAACTTTTTATACATTTTGATAGTAGTGCACCTGCGCCTCCAACAGCTGCAAAATAAACACCTTTATTTCTAACTATGGCATCGATTACCTCTGGTGTTCTTTTGCCTTTTCCTATCATTGCCTTCATTCCAAGGTCTAATAATCTCGGAGCGTATTTATCCATACGACTAGCAGTGGTAGGACCTGCGGAACCAATTGGTCTTCCTGGTCTAGCAGGAGATGGTCCCATATAATAAATTGTGCAATTTTCTATTGGTATTGGAAGTTTTTCTCCCTTATTTAGAGCTTCATTCATGCGTCCGTGGGCTGCATCTCTTGCAACATATATTGTTCCCGAAATATAACAATATTCTCCAGCATGAAGTGAAGTAGCAATTTCTGATGTTATTGGTGTATTAATCCTATGCTCCATTATAATTCCCTCGTTATATGTCTATTTACGTGACAGCAAATATTAATTGCAACTGGCAATCCTGCAATATGGGTTGCATATGTATTAATATTTACTGCAAGAGCAGTAGTAGTACCACCAAGTCCGCCTGGACCAATGCCAAGCTTATTTATCTTTTCAAGCATTTCATCCTCTAGTTCCTTTACCCAAGGTATATCAGGACGCTTTGAAAATTCTCTTGTAAGTGCCTGCTTTGCCATAAGTGCTGATTTTTCAAAGGTTCCACCAATTCCTACTCCCACAACCATAGGAGGACAGGCATTTGGACCTGCATCCTTTACTGCTGTTAGGATTGCTTCCCTTACACCTTCAATTCCATCAGCAGGCTTTAACATAAATATTCGGCTCATATTTTCTGAACCAAATCCCTTAGGAGCTAAAGTAATTTTTAACTTGTCACCAGAAACTATATCGTAATGAATAATTGCCGGTGTATTGTCTCCGGTGTTTACTCTTTTAATTGGGTCACCTACTACTGATTTTCGTAAGTACCCTTCTGTATATCCAAGTCGCACTCCCTCATTTATAGCATCTGTTAAACTTCCGCCTTCAATGTGAATTTCCTGACCAACTTCTACGAAAAATACTGCCATTCCAGTATCCTGACAAATTGGAATTTGTTCTTTGTCTGCTATCTCTAAATTTTCTTGAAGCTGGTTTAAAATTTTCTTTCCAAGCTCTGATTTTTCAGTATCAACGGCATTCTTAAGTGCTAAATTCATATCTTCTGAAAGATAATGATTAGCCTGTATGCACATTTCTTTTACTGTGTCTCGTATGATATTTGTCTGTAAATTCTTCATTATTCTACCTTGTTAATACTTTAAATAAGTCACGCTTTAAATCACTAAAGCATTAGTTTAACAAAAAAGGGACTGCTATCTGAAATAAATAACAGCCCCATTGCTATTATGTTAATTATTCTTCGGTTGTTGAACCTTCATTTAATTCTTCAACCTCTTCTGCGAGTATTGTATCACTTTTTCTAACTTTTGCAATACTAATTAACTTAGTATTTTCTTTTAGATCAATTAATTTTACTCCAGAAGTAATTCTGCTTAGAAGAGTAGTACCAGCAACCTCAATTCTGATGATTGTACCTGCTGTATTTATAAGCATTACCTCGTCATCCTTTTCTACTGCCTTAGCACCAATAAGATTACCTGTCTTCTCAGTAATCTTGTAACATTTAACACCCTTACCACCACGGTGGATAGTGTTAAATTCTGTCATAAGTGTACACTTACCAAGACCATTTTCTGAAACAGTCATAAGGCTCTCACCCTGAGAGATAAGCTGCATTCCAATGATTTCATCATCTGCAGAGAGATTCATACCAATAACACCCATTGTTGCACGGCCTGTTGATCGAACCTCAGTCTCACTGAAACGAATTGCCTGACCATACTTTGTAACCATAATTACATCTTCATCACCGTCTGTAAGCTTAACCTCGATGAGGGTATCATCATCACGAAGTGTAATTGCTGTAAGACCGTTCTTTCTGATGTTATCGTACTCAGTAATCTTTGTCTTTTTAACAAATCCATCAGCTGTAGCCATAAAGAGGTATTTATCTTCGTGATAATCCTCAATAGGAATCATAGCTGTTATCTTTTCATCTGGCTGAAGCTGAAGAATATTTACAATTGCAATTCCTCGGCTTGTACGGCTAGACTCTGGAATCTCGTATGCCTTGATTCTGTATACACGTCCCTTATTTGTAAAGAATAGGAGATAATCATGTGAAGACATCATAAGCATTTCAGTAACATAATCGTCGTCGATTGTCTCCATACCCTTGATTCCCTTGCCGCCTCTGTGCTGAGCCTTGAAGTTGTCCTCATTCATACGCTTAATGTAACCAAGCTTTGTAAATGTAACAACTGTATTTGTAACAGGAATCATATCCTCCATGCTGATATCAAACTCATCAAATCCGATTGATGTACGTCTGTCATCACCATACTTATCAGCGATTTCTGTAATTTCTGTTTTAATTACTCCGAGAAGAATCTTCTCATCTCCTAAGATTGCTTTCAATTTTCCGATTAAAATCTGTAAATCATCATATTCCTTCTGAATCTTGTCACGCTCCAAACCTGTGAGAGCACGAAGACGCATATCTACAATAGCCTGTGCCTGAGCATCTGAAAGACCAAAACGCTCCATTAATGTGGCTTTTGCAGAATTGACATCAGCAGAACTTCTGATAATTTGAATTACTTCGTCAATATTATCAAGGGCAATGAGCAATCCCTCTAAAATGTGTGCGCGCTCCTCAGCCTTATTGAGCTCGTACTTTGTACGACGAGTAACAACATCCTTCTGATGATCAAGATAGTGCACAAGCATCTGCTTAAGATTAAGAATCTTTGGCTGATTATTCACAAGTGCAAGCATAATTACACCGAATGTATCCTGAAGCTGAGTATGCTTGTAAAGCTGATTTAAAATGATATTTGGATTTACATCGCGACGAAGCTCTATACAAACTCTGATACCTTCACGTGATGACTCATCACGAAGATCTGTTATACCATCAATCTTTTTATCTTTAACAAGCTTAGCAATATTCTCGATAAGTCTTGCTTTATTAACCATGTATGGAAGCTCAGTTACAACAATTCTGTTCTTACCATTGTCCATAGGCTCGATTTCAGAAACTGCACGCACTCTAATTTTTGCACGACCAGTACGATAAGCTTCCTCGATTCCGGCCTTTCCAAGAATAACACCGCCTGTAGGGAAATCTGGGCCTTTTACAATTTCAAGAAGCTCGTCGATTTCTGTCTCTCTATCTTCTTCAACCTGATTATCAATAATTCTATTTACTGCACCAATAATCTCACGAAGATTGTGAGGTGGTATATTGGTAGCCATACCAACAGCAATACCTGTTGTACCATTTACAAGAAGGTTAGGGTAACGAGCTGGAAGAACTGTAGGTTCTTTTTCAGTCTCATCAAAGTTTGGCATAAAATCTACGCCATCCATATCGATATCTTTACCAGTTGTAAACTTCTCATCCTTGTAATTGATACCAAACATTGTCATTGAAATCTTTGAAAGACGAGCCTCTGTGTATCGCATAGCAGCGGCACCATCACCGTCTTCTGAACCAAAGTTTCCATGACCATCAACAAGTGGATAACGAGTGTTCCACTCCTGAGCCATATTTACAAGAGCCCCATAGATTGAGCTATCACCATGAGGATGATATTTACCCATTGTATCACCGACAATACGTGCACATTTTCTGTGTGGCTTGTCAGGACCATTATTAAGCTCAATCATAGAGAAGAGAACTCTACGCTGAACTGGCTTTAAACCATCTCTAACATCTGGAAGGGCACGTGAGGCAATAACGCTCATGGCATAATCGATGTATGAGGTTTCCATTGTTTCTTTTAGATCAACATCATGAATGTTATCAAAAATTTTGTCGTCCATATTTTTCCTTTATCTTTTGCTTTTTGGGGCGAAGCCCCGATTTTTATTTTAAAAATTAGATATCTAAATTCTGTACGTACTTAGCATTCGCCTCAATGAATTCTCTACGTGGCTCAACCTTATCACCCATAAGAGTAGAAAAAGTTACATTGATTTCAGAAGCATCCTCATCATCAATAACTACACGCTTAAGAATTCTCTTTTCAGGATCCATTGTTGTTTCCCAAAGCTGCTCAGCATCCATCTCACCAAGTCCCTTGTATCGCTGAATCTTATTGTTATTATCACGACCAACTTCAGTAAGAATCTGATTTAATTCCTCATCAGAATATGCATACCAAACCTTTTTATTTTCTCCAACTTATAAAGTGGAGGAGTAGCAAGATATACATAACCCTGCTTAATAAGCTCTGGCATGAATCTGTAAAGGAATGTAAGCATAAGTGTGGCGATGTGAGCGCCATCAACATCGGCATCAGTCATGATAATAATTTTGTGATAACGAAGCTTTGAAATATCAAAATCTTCATGAATACCTGTACCAAATGCTGTAATCATTGCTTTGATTTCTGCATTTCCATAAATTCTATCTTCGCGGGCTTTTTCTACGTTAAGAATCTTACCACGAAGTGGAAGAATAGCCTGTGTTGCACGGCTACGTGCTTTCTTAGCAGAACCACCAGCGGAATCTCCCTCTACGATGAAAATCTCGCAATTTTTAGGATCTTTATCTGAACAATCTGCAAGCTTTCCAGGAAGTGACATTCCTTCAAGAGCAGTTTTTCTACGAGTAAGATCGCGAGCTTTTCTTGCTGCTTCTCTTGCTCGCTGCGCGAGCAGCGATTTTTCGCAGATATTTTTTGCTATTGTAGGATTCTGTTCAAGGAACCATGTAAGCTGTTCTGATACGATAGCATCAACAGCACCACGTGCTTCAGAGTTACCAAGCTTTTGCTTTGTCTGACCTTCAAACTGTGGCTCCTCAATTTTGATAGAGATGATTGCAGTAAGACCTTCACGAATATCATCACCATCAAGCTGTGGATCACTATCCTTTAAAATTTTGTTGTCTCTAGCATATTTATTAAATACCTTTGTAAGAGCTCCTCTAAAACCAGTAAGATGAGTACCACCTTCTGGAGTAACAATATTATTTACATAACTGTAGGCCTGATCCTGATATCCATCATTGTGCTGCATAGCAACCTCAACATAGATATTGTCTTTTGTGCCTTCGCAATAAATAACCTCGTCATAAAGAGCTTCATTACCACGATTTATGTACTGAACAAATTCTTTAATTCCACCTTCGTAATGGAAGCTTTCTTCTTTGTCTTCCTCACCTCTAGTATCCTTAAGAGTAATTCTAAGTCCCTTTGTAAGGAATGCAGTTTCACGAAGTCTAACCTTTAATGTCTTAAAATCAAAGACAGTTGTCTCAAAAATTGTGTCGTCTGGAAGGAAAGTGACCTTAGTTCCTGTCTCTTCAGGGGCACAGGTACCAATTTCCTTAAGTGGGTACATAGTCTTTCCACGCTCGTAGCGCTGCTTGAAAATCTTTCCTTCACGTTTAATTTCTACTTCTACCCAATTTGAAAGGGCATTAACAACAGAAGCACCAACACCATGAAGACCACCAGATACCTTATATCCGCCACCGCCAAATTTTCCACCGGCATGAAGCACTGTAAATACTACCTCAACCGCTGGAATTCCAGCCTTACTATTGATTCCTGTAGGTATTCCTCTACCATCATCAACAACAGTTATTGAATTATCTGGATTAATTGTTACCTGAATATGAGTACAAAATCCTGCAAGTGCTTCATCAACAGCATTATCAACTATCTCATAAACTAGGTGATGAAGACCTCTCTCTGAAGTTGAACCAATATACATACCTGGGCGCTTTCTAACTGCTTCTAGTCCCTCTAAGATTTGTATTTGATCTGCACCATATTCCTGATTAACTTCTTGACTCACTATTGTTCCTCCGTTATTAAATCTATAGAACCATTTGTTACTTTGTAAACTGTATTAAGCTTAAATCTATTTTTTACAAATTCATCAATACCAGTACAGGTAATGATTGTTTGAGTATCAAGTAGATTATCTAATAAATCACTTTGTCTGTTTTTATCTAATTCTGATAAAACATCATCTAAAAGTAATATAGGTTTATCATTAATAGTGTCTTCCACAAGCTTTATTTCTGAAAGCTTAAGTGAGAGAGCACAAGTTCTTTGCTGACCCTGACTGCCAAATTTTCTAATATCAATTCCATCAACAGTTATTTTAATATCATCCCTGTGAGGTCCAACGGAAGTTTGACAAAATCTTAAATCCTTTTCCTTGTTTTTTACTAATTCATCAAGAAAAAAGATATCTTCGATATTTGGATCATAACTAACATCTATATTTTCCTTGCCGTTTGTAATTTTACTGTGAATATCTTTGACTATAATGTTGATATCATTAATAAATTTTTGACGGCGTGTTATTATCTTTTTACCATAATTAATTAGCTGCTCATCCCAAATTGAAAGAGTTTCTTTTAATTCTGGCTTATAAATAATTTCTTTTAAAAGTGCATTACGCTGATTAAGAGCTTTATTGTAATTAGTCAAATCTGAAAGATATATTTTATCAATCTGACATAGCTCTGCATCCATAAATTTTCTTCTCTCAGCAGGACCATTTTTTATAATATTTAAATCCTCTGGGGAAAAGAAAATTATATTTATAAGACCAAATAAATCCGCAGCTTTTTTGATAGGAACCCTATTAATAGCTATACCCTTGGACCTATTTTTTTCAAATGAATGTCAATTTGATAATCTCTGTCATTTTTAGAAATTATAGTTTTAATATGACTTTCATTTTTATCAAATTTAATTATTTCTTTATCACGGCTACCTTTATGGGATTTTGTTGTTCCTGAAAGGTATGCAGCCTCTAAAATATTGGTCTTACCTTGGGCATTGTCACCAAAGAGAATAGTAGTATGCTCATCAAAATTAATATTTAATGATTCGTAATTTCTAAAATTCTCTAGCTCAATGGATTTAATTATCATTAGTAACTGTTACGCTTTCTCCATTAAATTCAACAATATCACCTGGGTAAATCTTTTTTCCACGACGAGTTTCAACCTCGCCACCTACTTTCACAAGACCATCTTCAATAACTTCTTTTGCCATAGCTCCAGACTCTACGAGATTGGCAAGCTTAAGAAGCTGACCTAATTTGATAAATTCGTCTCTAATTTGAATCTTTTCCATTAATTTGCTCCTGGATTATTAAAGTTTACAGGAAGGACAATATAAATAAATGAACCTTCATCATCCTTTATGAAACAAGGACTCTTTGCATTAAGCATGTAAAGATTAATTTCTTCATCATCAATTACTTTAAGGGCATCCATAACAAATTTTGGATTAAATCCAATCATGATATCTTTACCCTCTTTAACAATATCAATATCCTCATTCATAGAACCAATGTGAGATGAGATAGAAAGTGACATTGTAGATCCTGCAGCACTAACAATGATAGGTTTTTATCGCCTTCATAAACAAGGATTGTAGCTCTATCAATACAATCAAAGAATTCTCTTTTATTAATTTTAATTTTTGTTTCATAATCAGCTGAAAGCATCTGCTCAATTTTAAAGTATTCACCTTCAATGATTCTAGAAACAACTGTTGTTTGATCAAATTCAAAAATGATGTGATTATCAGTAACAAAGATATTTACTTCATCATCAATACCACCATCAACAATCTTAATAATCTCATTAAGTGTCTTCTTTGGAACTACAACCTTAACATCTTCTGCTGGATTCTTGAGCTCTACATTTCTAATTGAAACTCTATGTCCATCAAGTGCAACTACCTTAAGCTTATTATCTTTGATTTCAATAAGCTCACCTGTCATCATTTTATTATTTTCATTATCAGCTACAGAGAATATTGTCTGTCTAATAATATCTCTAAGTGTAAGCTGAGATATAACGATAGGCTGATTTCTTTGAATATTAGGAAGATAAGAAAAATCTTCTCCAGACTTTCCAATAATATCAAACTTAGCCTTTTCACATGTGATAGATGTTTTATAAGTAGAATCTGTTTCTATAGTAACTTCATTATCAGGAAGCTTTCTAACTATTTCTGAAAACTTTTTAGCATCAAGAGCTATAATTCCTCTTTCTAAAATATTTCCATTAACGATAGTTTCAATTCCTATTTCCATATCGTTAGCAGTTAATTTAATTTCTCCAGCAGAAGCATCAATAAGAATACATTCTAGTATTGCCATTGTTGTTCTGGTTGGAACTGCTTTTGATACAATATTTACACCTTTAACAAGGTCTGCTTTTTGGCAAGTGATTTTCATTGGTATTCTCCCTTTCAAAAAAATAAAATAAATAAAATATATTTTCTTAGTACTCTTATTATAGGTTGTGGATTTGTATATAACTGTGAAACACCAGTATTTACACGTAAAACCTAATCTAATAACTTTTAAAAATTTGTGAATTTAATATTGATAATGTATGGATAATTTGTGAATAAAAATTGTCTAAATTTTTAAATATCTACCAAAAAGTAGATTGTTCAACATACTGTTAACATATTATCCATAATGTTATTAACAAGTTTTCCACATTAATTTGGATTAATCTTTTTCTTAATTGTTTCTACAAGACTTCTTGTATTATCATCCTTTTCAATTTCTTCACCGATTTTATTAGCTCCGTGAATAATTGTTGAATGATCTCTACCACCTAGTAGAAGGCCAATTGCCTGTAGTGAAGAATCAGTCATTGTATTACATAAATACATGGCTATCTGTCTAGGTCTGGCAACATTACTTGATCTATTTTTTGAAGCCATTTGATCAACTGTAAGATTAAAATGTTCTGATACTACTTCTATAATAAGCTGTGGTGTAATTTCCCTTGAAACATTTGGAGAAATAAAATTTTGTAATTCTCTTTCAGCAATCTCCATTGTAATATCAATCTTTTCAAGTCTAGAAAATGCTATAAGTTTATTTAAAGCACCTTCTATTTCTCTAATGTTAGATTGAATATTTTCAGCGATATATTTTCTAATAGATTCATCAAGATTAAAGTTTTTTCTTCAATCTTTTTATTTAAGATGGCCATTCGGGTTTCATAATCAGGGTATCCAATATCAGCCATTAGACCCATATCGAATCTTGATTTGAAACGGTCATCTAAAGTTTCCATATCCTTTGGTGGTTTATCAGATGAAATAACAATCTGTTTACCCATTGCATGAAGAGCATTAAAAGTATGGAAAAATTCTTCCTGTGTTGATTCTTTACCAATGATGAACTGAATATCATCAACCATAAGAACATCGACTGTTCTATATTTATCTCTAAATCTCTGCATTGCTGATGCATTATTGTTGGTTCTAAGATTTTCAATTACTTCATTAGTAAACTCTTCTGAAGTTACATATAAAATATGTGTATTTGGATTTTGATTTTCAATGTAATTTCCAATAGCTTGCATTAAGTGAGTTTTACCAAGTCCAGGTCCTCCATAAATATAGAGGGGATTATAAAATTCACCAGGTGATTCTGCTACTGCAAGGGCAGCAGTTTGAGCAAATCTATTATTTCTACCAACGACAAAGTTATCAAAAGTAAATTTAGGATTGATAGTAGAATTTCCTATTTTCTTTTCAGTAAATGATGGAGCTTCTTCTATATTAATATGTCCTATATTTTTTCTTTTTAATTTGATTTGCATTTTCTTGAGAGATAACTAAGATTTCGTCGAATTGGATTCCAGTAATTTCTGCAATTGTTACTTTAAGAGGCATTGCATATTTTCTGGTAACATAGCTAAGTGTCATTGTGTTTTGATCACCGCTATAAGTAAGATATAATTTGTTATCATCTATTTGAAATAATTCCAGAGGTTTAATCCAAGAATCATAAGAAACATCCGTGATAGCATATTCATTTTTAAATAGGAAAGAATCTCTTCCCATTTCTTAACAATTTCTTCCATATAAATTCCCTTTTATCCACAATTTTAAACTATTTTATATTCTAAACTAAATAAGGCATTTTAGCAATATTTACTAGTATAATGGTGTAGGGGATTGTTTAAGAAAAAAAGAGCCTTATTTTTGAAATTTGAGCCTATATTTAGCCTGTCAAATTTTATCCACAGATGTCGATTTTAGTTTTCAACAGTTCTTTTATTGAATTTTACTGAATTTTAAGTTTCAATTGTGGATAAAATTACTTTAATAACCACTTATCCACAAAGTTTTCCACAGGGTGTAGATAAGATTTAAATTTTTTATATGATTTACCACAATATTTAGTATTTTTATTATTTGTTTGCTTAAAGATATTGTGTTTTTGAGTTATCCACAATGAATAATATATTTAAATAGTTGTTTTTTATTGACTTTATAGGCTTTTCCCTTTATAATTTCAACTGATGTTTTCTCATAAAGAGGAGGTGGATATATTATGAAGATGACATATCAACCAAAAAAGAGACAGAGATCCAAAGTTCATGGATTTAGATCTAGAATGAGCACAGCAGGCGGACGTAAGGTTCTTGCAGCTAGACGTGCTAAAGGAAGAAAGAAATTATCAGCTTAGGCCACAGACCATGTGGTCTTTCTTTCTATTTAAAGGAAAATTTTTGTTATGGAATTTAGTGAATCATTAAAAAGAACAAAGACTTCACTCAGGTATATAGAAGAGGTGTGTCAAAAGCTAATAGACAGCTTGTTATGTATATCTACCATAATAATACAGATCGAAATCGTATTGGAATTTCTGTTAGTAAAAAGGTTGGAAATTCGGTAGTTAGGCATCATTTGACGAGACTGATAAGAGAAAGTTATAGACTAAATGAAGAGATGTTCAATAGTGGTTTGGACATTGTAGTCGTTGTAAGAGAAGCCGCAGCTTCTGCTAATTTCGATGAGATACAAAAATCTTTGCTTCATCTTGCAAATCTTCATAAAGTAACTCGAAAATAATTGGAATTATCATTTCCATTGTGTTGAATAAGTATGTTGAAGAGAATTTTTATATTTTTAATCAAGTTTTACCAAAAATATATATCTCCAATGAAATCTACTAAATGTCCATATTGTCCTACTTGTTCTAATTATGGCCTCCAGGCTGTCCAAAAGTATGGTGCAATTAAAGGCGGTAGTTTAGCCTTATGGCGTATTGTTCGTTGTAATCCTTTTTCTCATGGTGGATATGATCCAGTTCCATAAAACTGGAGGTTTTACATTGAGCGAACTTTTTTTAACCGCTTATGACGGTTCAATCTTAGGACCTATCGCAAAGGTTCTTGGTTGGTTTATGGACAAGATTTATATTCTCCTTGCTAAGGTTGGCGTAGAGAATATAGCTGTTACTATTATTGTATTTACATTCTTTATTTATCTTTGTATGTTCCCTCTTACATATAAACAGCAGAAGTTTGCTGTACTTACACGTAAGATGCAGCCTGAGATGAAGGCTATTCAGGATAAATACAAAGGAAAAAGGATCAGGCTTCTATGCAGGCTCAGCAAAATGAGACTACTGCACTTTATGATAAATATGGTATTTCACCTACTGGTAGCTGTATTTATATGTTAATTCAGATGCCTATTCTTTTTGCTCTTTATAGAGTTTTCTATAATGTACCTGCATATATTTCTTCTGTAAAAAATATTTTTACTGAATTAGTTAATGGTATTGTTGCAACTGATGGTTTTGCAAAAACTATGCAGGCTGTTTTTGATGAATCTGGAATCAAGACTCTTAAACCTACATTTTCAGGTGCAGAGGCTTCTGTTATTTCTGATTCTATTATTGATGTTTTATATAAGTTACCACAGTCTGGATGGGATGCACTTTCATCTAGCTTTTCTGGTTTAACTGATTTAATTAATAATACTCATGCAGCTCTTGATAAGGTTAATTATTTATTTGTTCTGAATATTTCAGAGACTCCTGTTAATCTTATAAAGAGTGCTTGGACTTCTGATTCAAAGAATTTTGGTATTATTATTTGTGCTTTATTAATTCCAGTAGTTTCATATTTATCTCAGATGTTAAATATAAAACTTACTCCTACTTCTACAGAAGGTCAGTCTGAGCAGATGGCTCAGCAGATGAAGACAATGAATCTTATGATGCCACTTATGTCATTATTCATTGCTTTCACAGTTCCTGTAGGTCTTGGTATTTACTGGATTGCTGGTGCTATTGTCAGAAGTATTCAGATGGTATTTTTAAATAAGCACTTTGAGAAGATTGATCTCGAAAGTATTATTGAAAAGAACAAAGAAAAAGCTGCTGCTAAGGCTGAAAAGCGCGGCATTCGACAGGCTCAGATTTATGAGGCTGCACGTATGAATACAAAGACTTCTACTATGGCTGAAAAGGCTAATATTCTTAAGGAAGATGCTGATGCTCTTAAGAAGGCTGATGAATTTAGAGCAAAGGCTTCTAATGGTTCGCTTGCATCAAAAGCAAACCTTGTTAAAGAATTTAACGAAATGAATAATAAATAAGGGGGAACTTAATAATGGAATTTAAAGAGTTTACTGGTAAGACTGTTGATGATGCTCTTACAAATGCAACAGTTTCATTAGGAATTACTTCTAGCGAGATTAAATACGAAGTTGTTGAAGAAGGAAGTTCAGGATTCCTTGGAATTGGTTCTAAGGATGCAATCATCAAGGTAGTTATTTCTACTGAGGAAGATCCAAAGCAGGTTGCAAAGGAATTTCTTGATGGTGTATTTGAGGCTATGCAGCTTGAAGTTAATATTTCAATGGAGCTTAATGAAAGTGATAACACACTTTTAATTGATTTAGCTGGTCCTGAGATGGGAGTATTAATTGGTAAGCGTGGACAGACACTTGATTCTTTACAGTATCTTACAAACTTAGCAGTTAATCGTTCATCAGAAAATTATACAAGAGTTAAAATCGACACAGAGGATTACAGACGTCGTAGAAAAGAGACTTTAGAAAATCTTGCTAAGAATATGGCTAGCAAAGTTAAGAGAACTAAGAAAGCAGTTACTCTTGAAGCTATGAATCCTTATGAGAGAAGAATTATTCATTCTGCACTTCAGAATGATAATAATGTATCTACTCATTCAGAGGGTGAAGAGCCATATCGCTACGTTGTTATTACTCTTAAGAAATAATCTTTTGATTTTTAGGGTTAGTCTTATAATTAGGCTAACCCTTGTTGTTTGTTTTATAGAGTTTAAAAACTTTTAGATTCTATAAGATAAATAATATGGAGGTCGTAATGCATCAAACTGATACTATTTGTGCTATTGCTACATCGATGAATAGTTCTGGCATTGGAATTATCCGTGTTAGTGGTGAAGAATCAATTTCAATAGTTGATTCTATTTTTCGTGGAAAAACAAATTAGCAGATTGTGATACTCATACTATTCAATACGGACATATTGTTTCTAATAATGAAGTTATTGATGAAGTATTAATAATGCTTATGAAGGCTCCTAGAAGTTATACCACTGAAGACACTATTGAGATAGATTGCCATGGTGGTGTTCTTATCCTTAAAAAGTACTTTCTCTATTAATAGAAGCAGGAGCTAGAATTGCTGAACCTGGTGAATTTACAAAGAGAGCTTTTTAAATGGAAGAATAGATTTATCTGAAGCTGAATCTGTTATGGATTTAATTTCATCAAATTCAGAACTTGCTATGAAAAATTCTATCAAACAGCTTTCAGGTTCTTTAAATAAAATTATTGTAGATTTAAGAGATAAGATTCTTTATGAAACTGCATATATAGAGTCAGCACTTGATGATCCAGAACATTATGATTTAACTGATTATCCAGTTGAATTAAAGAATAAAGTTTCAGATATGATTTCAAGAGTAGATGATTTAATTGATTCATTTAATTCCGGTCATATTTTAAAAGAGGGTATTAATACTCTTATTTTGGGTAAACCTAATGCTGGAAAATCATCATTACTTAATACACTAAGTAGAAGAGAAAGAGCAATAGTTACAGATATTCCTGGTACAACTAGAGACACCTTAGAAGAGCAGATTACTATTAATGGTGTTTCTCTCAATATTATAGATACTGCAGGTATTAGAGAAACTGATGATATTGTTGAAAAGATTGGTGTAGATAAGGCACTTGATTCTATTGATGATGCCGATTTAATTTTATTTGTAATTGATTCTTCTAGACCATTAGATGAAAATGATCATTTCATTATTGATAAGATTATGGATAAAAAAGTAATAATATTACTTAATAAATCTGACCTCGTATCAAAAATTAGCGAGGAAGAAATATACAAAAAATACAATAAACCTGTTATTTCATTCTCATCTGTTAGCTTAGATGGATTAAAAGCTTTGGAATCCAAAATAACAGATATGTTTTTAAAGGTCAGGTTAAATCTGATGATACTTTATATATTACAAACTCAAGACAGGCAGGTTGTCTTACCAATGCAAAGAATAGTTTGGTAAATGTATTAAATAGTATCGATAATATGATGCCAGAGGATTTCTTCTCAATTGATTTAATGGATGCTTATAACTATCTTGGTGAGATTACAGGTGAAACTATCGATGATGATTTAGCTAATAAGATTTTTTCTACATTTTGTATGGGAAAATAATTCAATTTTTGAATTTGTGTTTTAAGGAGTTTATAAATGAGTAACGTTGAAGAAACCTATGATGTTGTAGTCATTGGTGCCGGCCATGCTGGATGTGAAGCTGCTTTGGCTTCTGCTCGTATGGGTCTTAATACAATTTGTTTTACTATTAGTATGGATTCAGTTGCTATGATGCCATGTAATCCAAATATTGGCGGAAGTTCTAAAGGTCATTTAGTTCGCGAACTGGATGCTCTTGGTGGACAGATGGGTATTAATATTGATCATACTTTTATTCAGTCCAAGATGCTTAATAGTTCAAAGGGACCTGCTGTACATTCTCTTAGAGCTCAGGCAGATAAAGCAGCTTATTCTCAGAGAATGAGAAAGACAATGCAAGATACTGAAAATCTTACTCTTCGTCAGGCAGAGGTAACTGAACTTATTATTGAAAATAATAAAGTATGTGGAGTAAAGACACTTTCTGGAGCAACATATCATTGTAAGGCTGCTATTATTTGTACCGGTACTTACCTTAGAGCTAGATGTTTATATGGTGACGTAATTGAACATAATGGTCCTAATGGATTAAAGGCTGCTAATTACTTAACCGATTCATTACTCGCTAATAATGTAGATATGAACCGCTTTAAAACTGGTACTCCGGCAAGAATTGATAGTAATTCTATTGATTATTCTAAGATGGAAATTCAACTTGGTGACAATCCAGTTGTTCCTTTTTCATTTAGTACAAAAAGAGAGGATGTTCAAATCGAGCAGGTTCCTTGTTATCTTACATATACAAATGAAAAAACACATGAAATTATTAGAGCAAATCTTGATCGTTCACCAATGTATTCAGGTGTAATCGAAGGTACTGGTCCAAGATATTGTCCTAGTATAGAAGATAAGGTTGTTAGATTTTCAGATAAAAATCGTCATCAGCTTTTTGTAGAACCAGAGGGACTTAACACTAATGAAATGTATATTGGTGGTATGAGTTCTTCAATGCCAGAAGATGTACAATACGCAATGTATAGAACAGTTCCAGGTCTAGAAAATTGTAAGATTGTTCGTAATGCTTATGCCATCGAATATGATTGTATTAATGCTACTCAGCTTAAGGCTAGTTTGGAATTTAAAGATATTAATGGTCTTTTTGCTGCAGGTCAGTTTAATGGTAGTAGTGGTTATGAAGAAGCAGCTGCTCAAGGATTGGTTGCTGGTATAAATGCTGCACTTAAAGTTCTTGAAAAGAATCCAATGATTCTTGATAGAAGTAATTCTTATATTGGAGTTCTTATTGATGATCTTGTTACAAAGGAAACAAAAGAACCATATCGTATGATGACATCTCGTGCAGAGTATAGGCTTTTACTTAGACAGGATAATGCAGATTTACGCCTCTCTAAAATTGGATACGAGGTAGGTCTCTTATCTAAAGAAAGGTATGATCATGTTGTAGAAAAGGAACGTCAAATAGAAGAAGAAGTTGCTAGAGTAAAAGAAATTAATATTGGTGCTCGAAAAGAAGTTCAAGCTCTTCTTGAATCTTATGGAAGTATTCCTTTATCTAATGGTATAAAGCTAGTTGATTTAATTAGACGTCCAGAACTTGATTATGATAAGCTTGCTCCAATTGATCCAGATAGACCAGAACTATCTGAAGAGGTAAGAGAAGAAGTTAATATTTATATCAAGTATGAAGGCTATCTTACCAGACAGGAAAAACAGGTTAAACAGTTTAAAAATTAGAATCTAAAATTATACCACAAAATATAAATTATGAGGATGTTTCTAGTTTACGTATAGAAGCAAGACAGAAGCTTACAAAATTACGTCCAGCGAACATAGGACAGGCTTCTCGTATATCTGGTGTCAGTCCAGCAGATATTTCTGTACTTTTAGTGTATCTTGAAACTTTTAAAGGTTAGTTTTAAGGGTACTTCTATATACCCTCTAATCAATCATTTTTTTAAGGAGATTTATGAGTAGAGATTATTCATATTTAATTAATACTTTATCAAGCTGGAATTTTGCATTAATAGAGAAGCAGATTTCACAGTTAGATTTATTTTACGAATTATTAGTAGAAAAGAATAAGGTAATGAACCTTACTGCTATTACTGAGTTTGATGAAGTTATCATAAAACATTTTGCAGATAGTTTATCAATATGTACAGTACTACCTGATTCAGTTAAAACAGTTTGTGATTTAGGAACTGGAGCTGGTTTTCCAGGTATACCTATGGCTATTGCATTTCCTTCATTACAATTTACATTAATTGATTCTCTTAATAAACGTATTAAGTTTTTACAAGAGGTAGTAGATGCTTTAGGTCTTAATAATGTCACTTTAATACATGCCAGAGCAGAAGAAGCAGGACGTAATAAATTATATAGAGAAAATTTTGATTTAGTTGTATCTAGAGCTGTAGCTAATATTTCTACTTTATCAGAGTATTGTTTACCACTCGTTAATATAGGCGGATACTTTATTAGTTATAAGTCTGGTGATATACAATCTGAAATAGAAGAATCAGGTGGAGCGATTAAAAAGCTTGGTGGTAACTTAAGTAAATCAGTTTATTTTTCTCTACCAGATACAGATATTAGCAGATCTTTTCTTATTATAAAAAAGAAAAAATACTCCAAAGGCGTATCCTAGAAAAGCAGGAACTCCTAGTAGTAGTCCTTTAAAGTAGAATGTTTTATTTACGGGGGAATATATATGGTTAAAGACTTCCTAAAAAAATATCAGGAAGAACTAATTTCCAATAAAATTCAATTAAAAGAGGATATGGATTTATTAGAAACTAAGATAAAGGAAGAAAATAAATTCCTTAATCTTCTTGAAGAATCTAATGAATCTTATTTTAAGGAGTTTACTCCTAGAGACTTAAATGCAAAAAATAATGAAAAAGCTGCTGAAATAAGAGAGTACCTTGTAGAACTTAATAATGAGAAAGATAAGAAATCTCAAAAAATGAAGTTTTACGATAGCAGATTAACAGAAATAAATACTTTACTTGCTAATTGTGTTAATGAAAATAAACCTGTTGTAGAAGAAAAAGTAATTGAAGAACCAATAGTAGAACATGGTTTTGAAAATACTTCTGATAATCAATTGGATATTCCAAATTCTGATTTGATTGGCAGCTTATCTAATATAAAAGATCTAATTTTATTAGATCCTTACCGTGCTCAGATGGAATTAGAAAAATTATTTCTACTATATAATGTTTTACAAACTAGATTTAGATATGTTTCACGTGAAACATTTTGCGTGAATCATGCTATTTAACACAAAATATAGTACATGGATTTTTAAATCAACTCCTATATATTGCTATTTTAATCTAAAAATGTTTCACGTGAAACATTTTAAAAGTAATATTAGGCAACAATATATAGTAAAATAACAAATAAAAACACTAACTCGCACAGATTTTCTTGGTAGAATTGAGAAAGTCAGAATGATATAATTTTAAGAGTTAACAATAATATGGTACTAGAAAAAGAAAAGAGGGAGACAATAAATGAAGAGAGTAATTGCAATTGCCAACCAGAAGGGTGGCGTTGGTAAAACTACTACTAGCATTAATCTATCAGCTTGCTTAGCAGAGGCTGGAAAGAAAGTTCTTGTTATCGATACTGATCCACAGGGAAATGCTACAAGTGGTCTCGGTTTAGATAAGGAAGAATGTGAGAATACTGTTTATGATTTAGTTTTAGATCAGTGCAGCATTAAGGAATGTATGTATAAGGTAGAAAATATACCTAATCTTACAATTATTCCATCAAATGTTGATTTAGCAGGTGCCGAAATTGAGCTTCTTGGAATCAATGAAAAGGAATATATCCTTAGAAACGCTGTTGATTATGTAAAGGATGATTTTGATTATGTAATTATAGATTGTCCTCCTTCACTTAATATGCTTACAATCAATGCTATGACTACAGCTGATTCTGTACTTGTTCCTATTCAGTGTGAGTACTATGCTTTGGAAGGAATTAGTCAGCTGATTCATACTATTGATCTTGTTCAGGAAAGACTTAACTCTAAGCTTAAGATTGATGGTGTTGTATTTACAATGTATGATGCTAGAACAAATCTTTCTTCTGATGTAGTTGATACTGTAAAGAATAATCTTAATGCAACAGTATATCAGACTATTATTCCTAGAAATGTTAGACTTGCAGAGGCTCCATCACATGGACTTCCAATTAATTTATATGATTCTAAGTCTACAGGTGCAGAGAGCTATCGTAATCTTGCAAAAGAAATAATCGGGAGAAAGGATATCTAATTATGGCTACTAAAAAGGGAGGTCTTGGTAAGGGATTAGATTCTCTTATTGTAAAGAAAGAAGAGGGAATTGTTGCTGTTAATCCTGAGCAGCATGGTGCTCCTGTCAATGTAGATATTAATAAGGTTGAGCCTAATAAGCTTCAGCCTAGAAAAACTTTGACGAAGATAAGCTACAGGAATTAGCAGAGAATATAAAGATACATGGAATTATCAATCCATTAATCGTTCAGGACCGTGGAAAATATTATGAGATTATCGGTGGTGAGCGTAGATGGAGAGCAGCAAGACTTGCTGGTTTTAAAGAAGTTCCTGTAATCATCATGAAACTCAGCGAGCAGGAGTTTGTTGAGATTTCACTTATCGATAATATTCAGCGTGAACAGTTAAACCCAATCGAAGAGGCTTTAGCATTTGCTAGACTTATCGATGAGTTTAAATTAAAACAGGATGAGGTAGCTGAAAGGGTGTCTAAGAGTAGAACTACTATTACAAATGCTCTTAGATTACTTAAGCTTGATAAGCGTGTCCAGGAAATGATTGTCGATGACAAACTTACTACTGGTCATGCTAGAGCTATGCTTGCTATTGCAGATCCAGACAAGCAGTATGAATTTGCTGAGCGTGCATTTGATCAGAAGATGTCTGTTCGTGATGTAGAGCGTGAAGTAAAGAAGTTAATCAACGATAAGAATGCAGATAAAAAGGAAAGTCTGCTGAGATTGATCCACAGCTTGTGGCTGTATATGAGCAGACACAGGAAAAGCTTAAAGGTGTACTTGGTACAAAGGTTTATATTAATGCCAAGGATAATAAGACAGGAAGATTAGAGATTGAGTACTATTCTCAGGATGAGTTAAATAGAATAGTAGATTTGCTAGAAAGTATAAAATAAACATATGTTCGATAGAACAATATAAGGAGCATAAATGATAGAGCAATATTTAGGATTTAGTTCAGACTACGTGGTAATAGGACTTGCAGCACTAGTTCTAATTATGATGATTCTTTTAATAGTTTTCATCGTACAGATGGCAAAACTTAAAAAGAGATACAAAATCTTCATGCAAGGAAGTACAGCTAGATCTTTAGAGGACACATTAGTTTATAGATTAGAGCAGGTTGATGAGCTTATAGAAGCAAATGCCAGCAACGAAAGAAATATTGATACAATCTTTAAAAATATGCAGGGATGTTTCCAGAAGATTGGACTTGTTAAATATGATGCATTTAATGAGATGGGAGGAAAACTTAGTTTTTCTCTTTGTATGTTAAATGAAAAGAATTCAGGATTCATAATTAATGCTATGCATTCTCGTGAAGGATGTTATACTTATGTTAAGGAAATTATAGATGGAAATTCTATAATCCAGCTTGCTGAAGAAGAAGAGCAGGCTTTAGAACAAGCTTTAGGTGGTAATTAATGCATAAATATATGCCAGCAATTGGTTTTAGCAAACTGAATAAAGATGCACTTGAAGAATTACTCAAAGAAATTATGTTGAGACCTGAATACCAGGAATCAGCAATTGATTTAGAGGGTAATCAATTTGTTGAGCTAAGATATAATGTTTGTGATAATGTAGGTCTTGTACTTAGAGGTGTCTATAATGAAAATGATGAATTCATATTAGATTATTATTATCCTACATTTTACGG
The DNA here is from genome assembly GCA_000209815.1 of Butyrivibrio fibrisolvens 16/4. Lineage (GTDB taxonomy): Bacteria > Bacillota > Clostridia > Lachnospirales > Lachnospiraceae > Pseudobutyrivibrio > Pseudobutyrivibrio fibrisolvens_A. The sequence goes on along the minus strand of FP929036.1, from coordinate 2,765,106 downwards.
TCAAAAGATTTCCATTAATAATGATGTGGAAGTAATAAAGCAGACTGATAAAGATAATTATCATGTTATGTGCGATGAAATAAGGTTAGGAGTTAATCTTATTTTTCAGTTGCAGAACATGGGTGAGTTTCTTAGAAAAATATTATAGATGGAAAATCTTCAAATAGAGATATCAGATTAGCAGCCCTTTCTACAGATGGAAAAATCATTTTACCTGTATATGATAATGAGAAAAGTCGTATTAAGGAAAAAATGAATAATCAAAAGCGTATAAGCTTAGTAGAGCAGGCCAGAGAGGGAAATGAAGAAGCATTAGAAAGTCTTACAATGGATGAGATTGATTTATATCAAAAAATTTCTCGTCGTGTAACTAGAGAGGACATTTTTAGTGTAGTTACAACTTTCTTCATGCCTTACGGTATAGAAAATGATAAATACGAGATTTTAGGTGATATTCTTGATGTAAGATATGTGGTAAATCATCTTACAATGGAAGAGCTATGTCTGATGACAGTTGAAAGTAATGACGTAATATTAGAGGTTTGCATAAATAAAAAGGATTTATTTGGTGAGCCTACAGTTGGCAGAAGATTCAAAGGAATTATTTGGTTACAGGGAACAGTATTATTTGATTAGTATATGAGCTATAAAAATACTACAATGTAGTAGCTTTTGCTACTACATTGTAACCTTGATTTTTCTCATCTAGTGGATTAAAATCTAATAGTTGTGAATTTACATCGGTATGTTTGAGTAGCTCAGCTGGATAGAGCGTCCGCCTCCTAAGCGGAAGGTCGTGGGTTCGAATCCCATCTCGAACATTTTTAGAGCCATAAGGCTCTTTTTTATGCGAAAAATAACAGGTAGATTATCAATAAAATCGGCAGTATTTATCTGAAAATAATAACAGTTTATCCACAGATATTTCGCAATATTGTCATACAATTGTTAAAGGTGATAAGTAGTCTAAAATATTTAAATATTGTATAATCAAAATTAGAATACTGAACTATATGTTTTTGTAAAGGGGGAAAATAAAAATTAGGAGGGCGGCAATATATGGCAGAGGTTACTTTAACTAAGGAACAGCAGGATACTCTTGGGGAAATTGCAAATATTAGCATGGGGTCATCTGCTACATCACTTAGTGCATTATTAAATAACTTAAAAGTAGATATTACAACACCAAAAATCGAATTAATCAGAAAAAGCGAATCTTTGGATGACTATCACAATGTTTGTGTGTTGGTTCATATAAATTATGTAAAAGGATTATCAGGTAGTAATGTTTTAATTTTAAAAGAAAATGATGTAAAAATAATAGCTGATTTGATGATGGGTGGACCAGGTGTTGCAGGTCCAGATGAAATAGGAGAAATCCAGTTATCTGCAGTATCAGAGGCTATGAACCAGATGATGGGTAGTGCTGCGTCATCTATGTCTCAGCTATTAAATAGAGTAGTAGATATTTCTCCACCAAAAACAGATAACATCGATGTTGAAAGTGTAAAAATCTTTGAAAGATTATTTGAGTCGCCAGAAATAGATTTTGTAAAGATAACATTTAATTTAAAAATTGGTACAGTAGTAGATTCTGTTATGGTACAGCTGTATCCTATTTCTTTTGCATTGGACATGGTACATCTATTTGATAAAAAGGATGAAAGCTAGGGGGTACAATGGACGAGAATAATAAGAAACTTCAAAGAGAGATAGCGAAGGATAAAATCCAGGTTATTCTGTCGGGAATTGCAGTAGCAGTATTAATTGTGATGGAACTGTATATCATGATTAATTTCGCCAGTAATTTTATGTTTATGGCGGTAGGCATACTGCTTATGATTGTTGCGCTATTTTTCCTTATAAGTGCAATCCTAGATATGTCTTTGAAAAGTAAGGATATGGAAGCACAAAAATATGAAGAAATATATAATGCGCAAAAAGCTTCTTATCTCGTCATAAAAAGAGTTTTGATGAAATGGATGAGCGTTTAAGAAATATTGAACAGAACAGCTCATTACCAGCTGAAGATATTATCAATGCTCAAAAAGCCGTAGCGAAAGTAACCATTTCTCGAAGCAAGGAAAATACAGATGCTTTGATGAATTCAAATGATGAGCTTATTAATCAGCTGTTTACAATTAGAGAAAAGATTGAATCAAATAATTCTCAGATAATTGAAAAACAGCAAGCGATGCTTAAGGAAGCTAATTTTGACATTCAACAAAAGATATCTCAGTTAACAAATCAGATTTCTAATATAGAAGGTAAAATTCAAAATGGAATTCCTGTTATGGCACAGCCATTTCAGATGGCTCCACCAGTTATGCCGGCAATGCAAACAATGGAACAGCCGCCTATGCCTGAGCCATCAATGCCGGAACCAGAAGAGGAAATGCCAGTAGCAGAAGAGTCGGTTGAGGATTTAGGAATTGATCTTGATATTCCAGTGGAAGAAGAACCATTAGCAGAGGAGCCATTGGTAGAAGAATCAGTTGAAGATATTGGTATTGATTTAGATATGCCGGTAGAAGAAGAAGCGGTAGCAGATGAATCAGAACCAGTAGAAGACCTTGGTATAGACTTAGATATGCCAGTAGAGGAACCGGCCGCTGAAGAAGAGATTTCACTGGAACCTCCAGTAGAAGAAGTAGTAGAAGAAATCAGCTTAGAGGAACCAACTGAAGAAGTAGTAGCTGAGGAAGAAGTAGGTATAGAAGAACCTGTAGAAGAAGCTCCTGCTGAAGAAGAAATTAGTTTAGAAATGCCTGCTGAAGAACCAGTGGCAGAGGAAATAGCAATGGAAGCCCAGCCAGAGGAAGCGCCAGCGGAGGAGATAGTACTAGAGGCAGAGCCAGAGGAAGAGCCAGCAGAAGAGATAGTACTAGAGGCCGAGCCGGAGGAAGCGCCAGCAGAAGAGATAGTACTAGAGGCCGAACCGGAGGAAGCGCCAGCAGAAGAGATAGTACTAGAGGCCGAGCCGGAGGGAGCACCAGCAGAAGAAATAGTGTTAGAGTCTACAGAATCTGCAGATGGTGTGGATTTGGATGCGTTGCTTGAAGAAGTTGGTGGTCCTGCTGAAGAAGAACCAGAAGCTGCTCCAGAACCAGAGCCTGAACCTCAAGCAGAAGATAAAGCAGAAGAAATAGTAATTCCAGATGTTGGAGTAGACTTAACAGATCCAAATAGAGTAATGAGTGCAGAAGAAATAGAAAAACTTTTTGCAAACATATAATAAGGTTAATAAGTAATACCTGTCTCATAACGAGGCAGGTATTGTTATATTATCTAAAGAATAACAAGCTGGATAAACAAGGGGAGATACAATTCAGAAAACTCCTTAAGAAGTCTAAACTGAAAATATGAAAAAATAGAAAAAATTAAAAAAGTACTTGCAAAAATATGTAAAAGGCTATATACTTATTTTCGTTGCTGAGGCAATAAAGTAAATAACAAGCGCGACTAGCTCAGCTGGCAGAGCACCTGACTCTTAATCAGGGTGTCCAGGGTTCGAACCCCTGGTCGCGCACTACAGACCATCGAGTATTTACTCGGTGGTTTTTTTGTATATATAACCAAGAAAAAGACTTACAAAAAATGTAAGTCTTAATTTATTATCGACTAGCCACTAATTTGAAAATAGGATTTCCCTGACTAGAAAACTTTTCTTCATATTCAGTCATCACGTTACCCTCGTTCATTGTGGAATCATTATGTAAGTCATAAGTGATGGCATCTAATTTCCAAAGAGGATGATTATCGATTTCTTCAACAGAGAAATCAAAAAGACCCCTGTTATCAGTTTTAAATTCAATATGACCATCCTTTGCAAGTATAGCATTGTAACGGTTTAAGAAAGTAGAAGATGTAAGTCTACGTTTGCTGTGTCTATCCTTTGGCCAAGGATCACTAAAGTTAAGATAAATTCTATCTACCTCGTAGCAGCTAAAAATATCAAGAATCTCGGCTGCATCAAAACAGATGAAGCGAAGATTAGGTATGTCTTCTTCTTGAACTTTTTGAATTGCTCTAAGCAAAACACTAGTGTATCTTTCGATACCAATATAGTTAATATTTGGATTCTGCTTGGCAAGGGTTGTGATAAACTGTCCTTTGCCCATTCCAATCTCTATATAGAGCGGATTATCATTATTAAAAACTTCTTTTTTAAATGAACCTTTGAGCTTGGTAGGGTTTGCAATACAATAAGGACTGTTTGCAACCACTTCATCAGCTCCAGGGATATTTCTTAATCTCATTGAAACCTCCGAACAAATAAATGAATGAACTTGATTATATCATAATAAATATATAAAAAAGTAGCTAAAGAAAGATATTTTAATTATAATCTTAATTATGAAAAATAGAGACAAGAAATAGGGGCGTCATAAAAGATATGAGTTTAAAAAGATTTATAAGTAAATTATTAGCGTTTGTATTATTAATAAACGGGTTATTTTTATTTAATTATAGGGATGTAAAGGCTGCAGATTATTGGCCTAGCGGAGTAGATGTAACTGCAGAATCAGCCATAATAATGGAGCAGGAAACAGGAACAATTTTATATTCAAAGAATATAGATGAGGTTCATTATCCAGCCAGCATCACAAAGATAATGACAGCTTTAATAGTACTTGAAAAGTGTAAGCTAGACGAGACAGTTAAGTTTTCTGCAGAAGCAGTATATGGAACAGAGCTTGGTTCTTCTAGTATAGCCAGAGACGTAAATGAGGAAATGACAGTTGAGCAGACTCTATACGGTATGATGCTAGAGTCGGCAAATGAATGTGCCTACGCATTAGGTGAGCACGTGGCTGGAGATATTCCATCATTTGTAAAGATGATGAATGAAAAGGCCAAAGAACTAGGATGTACAAATACTCATTTTAATAACACAAATGGTTTGCCGGATGAGGAACACTACACAACAGCCCATGATATGGCTCTCATTTCAAGAGCAGCATTTGCAATTCCAAAGTTTGCAGAGATTGTTGGAACAAAGAACTACACAATTCCACCTACAAATAAGCACGCTGATCCAACACCGCTAAATAATCATCATCAGATGCTTCATTACTATAAATCAAACAAATATATATATGATTATTGTCTTGGCGGAAAAACTGGATATACAGCAGTTGCAGGAGCAACACTTGTTACTTATGCAAAGAAAGATGGAATGACATTAATTTGTGTAGTAATGAAGGATACAGTTGGAGAACAGTATCCTGATAGCACAAACTTGTTTGAGTACTGCTTTGATAATTTTAGTACCTATTCAGTAGCAGATTTTGCATCAATATCTGAAGAAGATACAAATATCACAGGAATATTAAGCGAAAATAGTGATCTGATAAAAATTGATAAAAAGGGAATGATAGTAATCCCTAAGACAGCCAGTGTTTTAGACGTTGTATCAGAGGTTGTTCCATATAGTGATAAAAACAACAAGTCAGTGGTTGGCCAGTTAAAATATACATACGCTGACAGAGCAGTAGGCCAGGCAAATCTGGTATTTACAAATGCAGAAATAAAGAGTTATCCATTTGACAACATACCAACAGAGCAGGGTGGTAGTGGAAAAGAATATATTCAAGTTGATTATCCAAAAATAGGATTAATAATTCTTTGCGTAATAGCCTTCGTGGCATTAGTATTGTTTATTAGAAGTAAATCTAGTGAGATTCTTTTATTCAGACATAGATTTAGAAGTAGACATACAAAACCTACCAAAACTAATATGACAATCATTAGAGATAATGGAAAAAAGCGAAGAAGACGCAAATAAACGACAATAAATGTCTTGTATTAAGACTACAACGACAAGAAGAACAATAAACGACAGCTAAAATCATAATAGCTGTCGTTTTTAAATTATATAGACTGTAAAAATATTATTTTAACTAAAGAAACAAATCATCTATTTATCAGACTATTTACTAGCATTTCTAATTGATGTGCATTGTTTGTAAACAATATAATGCCGTTAGAAGAGTTAATCATGGTAATAACCTTATCAGCAAAGGTATCAGATTCGGAAAGTAGCTGATATAGATAATCCTTGTATTGGCCGTCAGCTTTGAGAAAAAGGGTTTCATATTCACCAACAGGTAAAAGCTCAGCCTTTGTTTTTTGAGAAGGAAAGCTATTTCTTTATCCTGGTTTAATTGATCCTCAGTTTTATTGATGATGAAATAGCCTTTTTCATCCTTTGGCATACCAAGTGCCTTCACAGCTCGTTGGACCTGTTTGGTAAGACTATCACTGGCAGGATACAAGGATTGAAAATATCCCATAAAATCCGCAGCAGTTTTAAAGTGCTCATTAGTACCGCGCTCAAGAACTTCAGTCATAAGTATTTTTTAATAACTTTTTCACATTCCTTACGAGATGGATTTTTTCTAAGAGTAATCTTTTCTTCAGACATAATTCCCCCTTAAAAGACACCATTTATAGTACTACTAATATTATAAGACAATTATTGGTTTTATAAAAGACATATCTGACAATATAAAAATTAGAAACAATGTAGAAATAGCGATTTTTCAATGTTTGACAGTTATTTTTAAGAATGGGATAATTAATAATAATTACCTCGCAGAGAAGAGAGGAGTGGAAAAAATGGAAATGCTATTATCACGTGATGAAAAGAAACAATATCAGTTAGAGCAGATTAATGACTTAGTAGAGCAAAATAGTGGGCTGGTGAAAACCAGTGAGATAGAAGCACTAGGAGTTGATTATCGAAGAGTACTTTCTTTTGTGGAGGAAGGCTATCTCATTAGAGTTAAAAACGGATATTATACAACAAAGTATTTTGAATGCACGGAGGATCAGTGGATTTATAAACTGTTTGGACAGGATGGAATCCTTACTATGGAAACAGCACTATACGTTTATGGTTATTTAAAGGATAGGCCATATAAATGGAGTATAGCTATTAATAAAAACACAAGTAAATCAAGATTCAATATAGACTATCCTATTGTAGACCCATATTATACTGAGCCAGAAGTAATGGAGCTTGGAGTGACAGAAACTGATTTTGCTGGTGGAAAAATGAAGATTTACACAAAAGAGCGTCTAATCTGTGACTTTCTAAAATATCAGGAAAAAGTTGATAGAGAAGATTTCAAAAAGGGCGTATGGGCATACATTATGGATGAAGATAAAGATGTGGCAAAACTAATGGAGTTTGCCAAGGAACGAAAGGTTCTAAAGAAAGTACAGTCGATGATAGGTGTGTGGTTGTAATGATTAATCGTCTACAGATAAAAGAAAAATCGGAACAACTGAATATTCCATTTAAGAATCTTCTTAGCGCAGCGGTAGCAGAGATAATAATTGAGCTATTAGCTGAGGGAAAATATTGTAATGAGCTATATCTTTGCAATGGAAACGAATTCACTCCTGAGGTTTATAAAGACTTGTGTATTTCCAATATATATTACGAGTATGTAAGAGACTTAGATGAGAAAATGGCAGTGCTTTATATGCGTGATATATTGAAGGAAATTATGGCGAAGGCAGCATTAGAAGCATTTATTGTGAATGGAAGTGTGGATGAAGCAGGCATCAAGCTACAGATTACAGTGGATGAAATGTATATTCCACTTAATATATATTTTCGCAAACATATAGCAGCTCAAGAACCAGAAAAGCTTCATCTAAAGCTTACAGCCTATGAAAATAGAACTGTAGATGTTCTTACAAACCCAAAGGAAGAAGAGTTAGTAAAACATCTTGTGGAAATAATTGAAAAGCTAGAACTAATAAATGATATGGATCATTATTACGTAGCTTACGAGATTCTTACCTCCTATCCAGTAAATGGAAGAAAGGTGAAGGATAGATTAACAAAAATTCTTGATGAAAAAAAGATTATAATCGATGATTCTCGAATAAATATGTTGAAATCATATAGTGATTATACATATATGAAAAAGAAGTGGAAAGTAGAATTACGACAAAAAGAAGTCCGAACCAAGCTGGTCGGACGTTAATAATTGTCTTATGAATTTCCTGGGACCTATATGGGATGCTATGAAAGCAAATATGGTATTCCTTGGAGATTGGATGCCACAGTTAAAACGTTTCCTTGATTAGCAAACAAAGTTATGTTTAAGTATAGAGAATACAGCGTAGTAGTACGAGTTACGGTCATTAACTTTGTAGAACTGCTGGTCAACAGAAACTGTTGAAAGATCATTGATAATAGCTGGGTCAATTACCTGGGTATAGCATTTCTCAAGAATATATTCAGGTGAAAATTTCTTAAAGAAATGGCTTTTGAAAAGTGGACCAATACAACGTTTGTTGTATACACCACAGATTGTATCAAGGTTATCATTGCTGAATTTGTATGTGGTGATATCGTAATTATATGACTGATCATAGAGATAAACAGCAATTCTAGGATCCATAAATGGTGTATCCACTGACATAAAGAATGCTCTGTCTCCAGAAATCATAGTAAGACTGGAAAGAATAGCACCATATGGGCCAGCATTTCTGGAAATATCAGGAATCTCTTGAGCATCAAGACCAAGGTGAGCTAAATCCCCGCGTTCATTTACAGAAAGATAGACTTTATCAAAATAAGGGCTAAATTTATCATAGATATATTCAACCATAGTTTTATCTTCAAATGGTAAAAGAGCTTTTTTGGTACCCATGCGAGAGCTGTCGCCACCGCAGAGAATAACTAAAGTTCTGGTCATGTTGCCTCCTGATTAATGTCCATCAAAATAAAAATAATTGGAATATAACTTTAATATATATCATATATATTTTCCACAGAAAATAAAAGTTATTGAAAGAATATGAGTATAAAAAAGACTTTAGAAGACTATTCAAAATCAAATATGTACCCTTTCCATATGCCAGGTCACAAGCGTCAGCTAGATGGCGTTTACAAGATTGACATGACAGAGGTTGAAGGGGTAGACGATTTACACGATGCTACAGGAATTATTGCCGAAGAACAAAATCGTATGGCAGGAATCTTTGGAGCAGACGAGAGCCATATACTTGTAGGTGGATCTACGGTAGGGAATCTATCTGCAGTTTATGCCAGTTGTAATGAGGGCGATTCTGTAATCATCCAAAGAAACTCCCATAAAAGCGTTTATAATGCAGTGATGCTGAGACATTTGGAAGTAGATTATGTAGAGCCAAAAATATTAGATAATGGAATATTTAAGGCTGTTACCCTAAATGAAATAAAAGAAGCTGTAGAAAAAGTACAAGCAATGGATAAAAGGGTAAAGTCAGTGGTTATAACAAGCCCGACATATGAAGGGTATCATGCGCCAATCAAAGAGATTGCTGATTATTGTCACTTACAAAATATCATTTTGATAGTGGATCAGGCACACGGTGCTCATCTGGGATTTAATCCTGAATTTACAGGCTCAGCTGTTGGAATAGCAGATATTACAATTCAAAGTTTACATAAGACCTTGCCAGCGCTGACTCAGTGCGCTGCTATGCATATATCAGGTGAAAGGATAGATAGAGGAAGAATACAGGCAGCTCTTGATATCTTCGAAACCAGTTCACCTTCATATGTGCTGATGAACTCAATAAGTCAGTGCCTGGATATTCTAGAGGATAGCAGTGAATTATTTAGTGAATATGTGGACAACCTCAAAGATTTTTACAGTATATGTGGAGAATTAAAGCATCTTCAAGTAATATGTGATGAGAGGGATAAAAAGGACCCTGGGAAGATTGTAATATCTACAGAAAATACGAATATTACAGGTGTTGAACTAGCTAGGATTCTTAGAGAAAAATATATGCTTGAAACTGAGTTATCAAGTTTTGCATATGTGCTGGCTATGACAAGTATTTCTGATACTAAAGAGGGATTTCAGCGATTAAAAAAGCATTATTAGAAATAGATGCTACCGTAGAAAAAGGAAAGATAAGAGTACCAAATCTTAATCTAAGTTATAAAAAGAGGATGAATATATTCGAAGCTAAGGCAGGAGAAGAAACCCAAATCTCATTAACAGATTGCAAGGGAAAAGTTTCATCTACCATGGTATGTCTGTATCCTCCAGGAGCACCAATAATAGTGCCAGGTGAGGAAATAACAGAAGAAGCTATTGAAATAATAAATGAGGCTATGGCCAAAGGGCTTCACGTAACAGGTATAGATAATAAGACCATCTTCGTTGTCAATTAAACAGCAGTGAATTATACTTAAAATATAAATAAAAGAAGAGGATAGTAATGGGTAGGATTTTTTTGCATTATGGGCAAAAGCTCATCAGGGAAGGACACAATTTTTAAGATTTTGCTCCAGAGGAAGGATGTTGATGTAAATCGAATCGTTTCTTACACAACAAGACCTCAGAGAAGCCACGAAAAGCCAGGTGAGGAATACAACTTTGTTTCAATCCAAGAAAAAGACAGGCTATTAGCTGAGGGGAAAGTAATTGAAATTCGTAAATACGATACAGTACATGGCCCTTGGTTTTACTTTACAGTAGATGATGGAAATCTGGATTTAAATAATAATGATTACTTAATGATTGGCACTGTGGAAAGCTTTATAAAGATTCGTGATTACTACGGAGCAGATAAAGTTTTGCCGATATATATAGAGGTGGATGATGGAATCAGACTAAGCCGTGCATTAGAGCGTGAGCGTAGTCAGGAACATCCAAAATATGAGGAAATGTGTAGAAGATTTTTGGCAGACCAGCAGGATTTTTCAGAGGAGAATCTGAAGGCTGCAGGAATCAAGAACATATTCAATAACAACGAAGACAGTGTAATTACCAGCGATAACATAGCAGCATTCATAAACGAAAATTAAACCTTCGGGTGACCGCGCCAGCGTTGGATGAGGTGTTTCAATGGATATTAGAGTAAGCGATGTAAGTCAGGTACAACCTACTGAGGCAGCAAAAACTACAGCCCCTGTGGATGATACTTTTAAATTCACTTTGGCTGCAGCTATTGATGATGCAGATCTTCAGGAAAAGCTAACTAATCTGATGAATGATATAGCAACTCAAGGCAAACTTTTGTCTGAGCATATGGACATCAGAGATATGAAGCGTTATAGAGGTCTGGTAAAGGACTTTTTAAATGAGGTTGTAAATCGTTCTCACAAATTTTCCAGAGAGAATTTCCTTGATCGTAGAGGCAGACACAGAGTTTATGGAATGATAAAACTGGTTGATGAAAAAATGGATGAGCTGGCATCAGCACTTGTTCAAGATGAAAGAGAACACATAGATATTTTAAATAGAGTTGATGAAATCAGAGGCTTACTACTTGATATCATCACGTAAACGTGCTTAATAAATTGGGAGAATAATTGTTAATGAGCTTTAGTGAAATTATAGGTCAGGAGGATGCCAAAAACCTCCTTAAAAATGCAATAAAGACAGGAAATCATAGCCACGCCTATATTTTCAGTGGAGAAAAAGGCTCTGGAAAGATGATGCTTGCAGAAGCTTTTGCTACTATGATGCAATGCGAAAATCCAGGGGATGATGCCTGTAGGGAATGTCATTCCTGCAAGCAGGCTCTTAGTCACAACAATCCAGACATCATTTATGTACGTCGCGAGGAAGGAAAATCTAACCTTGGCGTAGATGTAGTAAGAGAGCAGATTGTAAATGATGTAGGCATTAAGCCATACAGTAATAAATATAAAATTTATATTGTTGAAGAAGCAGAGAGGATGAATCCACAGGCTCAAAATGCAATCCTTAAGACGATAGAAGAGCCACCTGAGTATGCAATCATCATCCTGCTTACGGCAAATCATAATGCATTTCTTCAGACCATTCTCTCAAGATGCGTTCTCATTCAAATGAAATCCATCGATACAGAAAGCATAAAAAGATTTTGCAGACAAAGTACGAAATAGTAGATTACCAGTCTCAGATGGTGGCTACTTTTGCTCAGGGAAACATTGGAAAAGCCATAGCTTTGGCTACAGATTCCAGCTTCAATGAAGTGAAAGATAAGGTTGTATCTTTGTGTAAACGAGCTAGTAGAATGGAAGAAAACCAGATAGCAGACGAGGTAAAAGCTATCAAGGAAGCCAACGACAGTGATAAAAAGGCTGGGGATGACAGCGATAAATTTCAGAGTTTTGTAGAACAAATGCTAGATTTAATCACCCTTTGGTTCAGAGATGTGCTATTATATAAAGCGACATTGAATGATAATCTCCTTTTATTTACGGAGAATTCATATGATATACAGGAACAGGCGCAGAACTGTTCATACCTTGGCTTGAACAACATAGTAGATGCAATTACAGACACAAGAGCCAGACTAAATGCTAATGTCAATTTCGAATTGACCATTATGCTTCTTATAGAATCTATTAAGGAGAATACCAGATGATAAAGGTTATAGGCGTTCGCTTTAGAGGCGGCGGAAAAGTATATTATTTTGATCCAGACGGAGTGGAGCTTAAGAGAGAGGACCAGGTTATTGTAGAGACAGTACGTGGTGTAGAAATCGGAACAGTCCTTTTAGTGGACAAGGAGATTTCAGATGACGAGGTTCCAGGTCCTATCAAAAAGATTATGAGAAAGGCTACCGAGGAGGACAAAAAGAAGGCTGTTAAGAATCTTGAAAAGAGAAGGAAGCCTTGAAGATTTGCGAAGAGAAGATTACAAAGCGTGAGCTTGAAATGAAGCTTGTAGGCGCTGAGTATACTTTCGATAACAACAAGCTTATTTTCTATTTTACAGCAGATGGACGTATCGATTTCCGAGAGCTTGTAAAGGATCTTGCAGCAGTATTCCATACACGAATCGAGCTTAGACAGATTGGTGTAAGAGACGAGACAAAGCTTATGGGAGGCATTGGTATCTGCGGAAGAGAGCTTTGCTGTAAGAGCTATCTGGCAGATTTTGTACCAGTATCTATCAAGATGGCTAAGGAGCAGAATCTTTCTCTCAATCCTACTAAGATTTCAGGACTTTGCGGAAGACTTATGTGTTGCCTGAAAAATGAGCAGGAAACATACGAGTATTTGAACAGCCGTCTTCCAGGAATCAATGATGTAGTTACAACACCTGATGGATTCAAGGGTACAGTTCAGTCGGTCAATGTACTTCGTCAGACTGTTCGCGTTCTTTTTGAGGATGGAGATCTTAAGGAGGTAAAGGATTACCCTACAGACCAGCTTAAGTTCAAGCCTAGAAAACGCAAGGTTCAGGTATCAAAGGAAGAAGCGAAGGAGCTTGCCGACCTGGAGGATAAGAATTAATGGAAAATCTTGTTCGCGATGATGAGCGAGTGGATGATCTTCAAATAAACGGATATAAAATTATTCAGCATCCTGACAAATTTTGTTTTGGCATGGATGCTGTCTTGCTATCATCATTTGCTAAGGTAAAGGAAGGCGAGGTTGCTTTGGATTTAGGAACCGGGACAGGTATACTTCCTATTCTTTTAGAGGCAAAAACTGGTGGAGCGCATTTTACTGGCCTTGAAATACAGCCGGAAAGTGCAGAAATGGCAAACAGGTCCGTTTTATTGAATGGATTGGAAGATAAAATTGATATAATAGAAGGTGATATAAAGGAGGCAGCCCAGATTTTTGGTAAGGGCTCGATGAATGTAGTAACCAGCAATCCTCCATATATGACAAATCACCATGGACTAAAAAATCCAAACGACGCTAAGGCAATAGCTAGACACGAGCTGCTTTGTTCCTTGGAAGATGTAATTCGAGAGACATCAGCAGTGCTAAAACAAATGGGAAGATGTTATTTTGTGCATCGTCCATTTAGATTGGTAGAAATAATTATATTGATGCGTAAGTATAAGCTAGAGCCAAAAAGAATGAGGCTTGTGTATCCATTCGTGGATAAGGAGCCAAATATGGTTTTGATAGAAGGCGTCAAAGGCGGCGGACCACAGCTTACAGTGGAGCCTCCTCTTATTGTGTACGATGCTCCAGGCCAGTACACAAAAGAAATTTACGATATATATGGAATGATAATGAATGAGGTGTAAATGAGCGGAACATTATATTTAGTGGCAACCCCAATAGGTAATTTGGAGGATATGACCTTTCGCGCAGTGCGAATCCTAAAGGAAGTGGATTTGATTGCGGCAGAGGATACAAGAAACTCAATAAAGCTTTTAAATCATTTTGAGATAGAAACTCCAATGACAAGTTACCACGAGTTTAATAAGGTTGATAAGGCTCGTACGCTGATAGCAAAGCTTAAGGAAGGTCAGAATATTGCAGTAGTTACAGATGCAGGTACACCAGGAATATCAGATCCAGGCGAGGAGCTAGTGGCTATGTGCTACGAGGAAGGAATAGAAGTTACTTCCGTACCCGGACCGGCTGCTTGTATCACAGCTGTTACTATGTCGGGGCAGGCATGTAGACGATTTGCCTTCGAGGCATTTCTTCCAAAGGATAAAAAAGAGCGAAGAAGAGTCCTTGATGAAATGAAAAATGAGACAAGAACAATTATCGTTTATGAGGCACCACATCATTTGATTGGAACCTTAAAGGAACTGACAGAAGTTCTTGGAGAGGATAGAGGAATCACTCTTTGCCGTGAGCTTACTAAAAAGCACGAGGAAAAGGAGAAAACTACACTTGGGGGCGCGCTTAAATCATATGAGACTAAAGAACCAAGAGGAGAATATGTTCTTGTTTTAGCTGGAAAATCCAAGGCCGAGGTTATAGAAGAAGCTAGAGCTGCCTTTGAGGAAATGTCCATTCAGGAGCATATGGATATGTATCTTGCTCAGGGAATGGATAAAAAGAAGCTATGAAGGCAGTAGCAAAGGACCGAGGAGTTAGCAAAAGAGATATTTATAACGCATTGTTGGATTAGTTATAGGAGAATAAGGTATGGGTTTTTTCGTAGAGTTGATTACAAATAAAATCTTTGTTGCACCTACTGTGGCATGGATCGTGGCACAGCTGATAAAGATGCTTGTAGATGTATGTAAATATGGGTTCAACAAAGAAAATATATATGCTAAGACAGGAATGCCTAGTTCACTAGCAGCACTTGTATCAGCGCTTATAATAATTACAGGAATTATTTATGGCGGTGGTTCATTTGAATTTGCATTAACATTTTTTGTAGGATTTATTACTCTGTATGATTCGAGAGGAGTACGCTATGAAACTTCTCGTCACGGTAAGGCTCTTAATAATCTAAATGAAGAGCGAGAGGAAGAGGGCAAGCAACCCCTTGATATCATTCGATTCAAGGAAAAGGTAGGTCATACATTACCAGAATTAGTTGCAGGAATACTAGTAGGTTTAGTTTGTGCAATAATCGTTTTTTATCTGCCATTTTAATGGTGGTTAAATATGAGATTTTAAATAGAGAAGGAAGGGGGAATTGTTTTGGTTAATATGGAGAATATCCAGAGGCTAAAGGAAATGATAGATGAATCCTCAAAGATAGTATTCTTTGGTGGTGCAGGTGTCAGTACCGAAAGTGGTATTCCAGATTTCCGTAGCAAAGACGGTCTATATAATCAGCACGACGTCAGGTTTGATATGTATCAGCCTGAATATCTGCTTAGTCATAGCTGCCTTATGCACGAGCCAAAGGTATATTTTGAGTTTCACAGACAAAAGATGGATACTAGAAATATCCAGCCTAATAATGCTCACAAGTATTTGGCGAAGCTGGAAGAAATGGGAAAGCTGAATGGTATAGTTACCCAGAATATTGATGGTCTGCATCAGAAAGCTGGAAGTAAGAAGGTATATGAAATCCACGGAAGTGCGTTACGCAATTACTGCATGAAGTGTGGAACAAGCTATCCAGTTGATTTTATCTTTGATTCTACAGATCCAATCCCAACCTGTGATTACTGCGGTGGCGTTGTGCGAGCAGATATCACTCTTTACGAGGAAGGATTGCCAGAGGATCAGGTAAATGGAGCAATGAGAGCCATTGGAACAGCAGATATGATGATAATTGGCGGTACATCACTTACTGTCTATCCAGCAGCATCATTTGTTAATTACTTCAATGGTAAATACATTGTTATTATTAATCAGAGTGAGTTGGCATTTAGAGAATCAGAAAACACACTGATAATAAAAGACAGAATTGGAGAGGTGTTTACTGAACTTGCAAAGCTTCAGGGAATTACCTTATAAATACGTAAAAATACAAAAGAAAACGTGAAAAGCCTTGAAAAATACCTTCTTACATGTTAATATCTTAATTCGTGGTATAAAACATTTATATCCTTGCTAGGCTATATCAATGTAGCTTGGCCTATAGACCAAAAGGAGGTAGAAAAGCATGAACAAGTATGAATTAGCACTCGTTGTTAATGCGAAGATCGAAGACGATGCAAGAACTGCCACAGTTGAAAAGGCAAAGGAGTACATCACTCGCTTTGGTGGACAGATCACAGACGTCGATGATTGGGGCAAGAAGAGACTTGCTTACGAAATTCAGAAGATGAACGAAGGTTTCTATTACTTCATTCATTTTGATGCTGAGCCAGGCGTACCTGCTCAGATCGAAGAGAATATTCGTATCATGGACAACGTACTTCGATTCTTATGCGTTAGAGCTGACGAGGCTTAATAGTATAAGACAAGGAGAAATAATTAATTATGAATAAAGTTATTCTTATGGGACGTCTCACAAGAGACCCAGAAGTTCGTTACGGTGGTACTAACAACAGCGCTGTTGCAAGATTTTCTCTTGCAGTTGATCGTAGATACAAGAGAGATAACGATGAGCAGACAGCTGATTTTATTAACTGTGTTGCTTTCGGAAAGACAGCAGAATTCCTTGAAAAGTATGCTCGTAAGGGCACAAAGTTCGTTGTAGAGGGTCGTATTCAGACTGGCTCTTACACAAACAAGGAAGGTCAGAAGGTTTATACTACCGATGTAGTTTGCGAGAATGTCGAGTTCGCTGAGAGCAAGAATTCTCAGGGCGGCGGAAGCAGCTTTGACGGTGGCGCAAATTTCGCACCAAGCTCTGACGCAGGCGACGGCTTCATGAATATCCCTGATGGAATTGACGAGGAATTACCGTTCAACTAAGTCAAGGCAACGAAAGCCTTGGCTAACATCAATAGGAGGTTAAATCATGGCTTTTAATAAGACAGGCGATGGTCAGCAGAGAAGAAGACCAATGCATAGAAGAAAGAAAGTCTGTGTTTTCTGTGGAAAAGATAACGTTATCGATTACAAGGACACAGCAAAGCTTAAGAAGTACATTTCTGAGCGTGGAAAGATTCTTCCACGTCGTATCACAGGCACATGTGCTAAGCACCAGAGAGCTCTTACAGTAGCTATCAAGCGTGCTCGTCACGTTGCACTTATGCCATACGTAGCTGAGTAATCAGTTTCAGGTATATGACATTTCAAGACACTATTTGGAGAAATCCAAATGGTGTCTTTTTATTTGTCATTTACAAAAAGAAAATCTTTTACGAAGCTCATCGTCAGGAAATCACGACTAGAATATTTGATGTGAGAATTGCCTAAAAATCAACATTTTTGAGATTTGAGAAACGGTATTTCTAGAATTTTCTATTATAGATATATATTTGTTTTCTAGAATATTAAAAGCATTGCTATTGTGATAGTAGTGCTTTTTTATTTATAAAGGTTGTCGGTTCATATATCGAAACACAAGGTATTACTGGGTATTATAAAGAAGTCAAGAGGACAAACCGGTTTGCCAAAGACATACATGAGATTCAATGGGAGGAATAAGAGTATGGGTGAGGCTAATGCATTAGAAAAATAAGCTGGGTTAACACCAGAGAAGAGAGTGGATTATATTTGTAATAACTTTTTGAGATTTACAGGAATCATTGAGAGGTTAAACACAAGGATTGGTGTAAATAATTGCGGAAGAAGGTTTGATGTTAGAAAAATATATATTTTTGAAGGACGGGAAAAAGTAAATGAACGTTGGATAAAAAGAGAAATATCTTTTCAGAGCAATCGAATGCTGTTTCATTAATGGTTTTGCATAACTTTCGCATATAATATAAAATCATCTGTGAGTTGATTTGTCCAAATCTCACTTTTTTTACACATTTGGACAAAATACTATTGAATGACATGTACAATATATAAATAGGCAAAACTATTGAAATATAAATTTATAATGGTAATATAATAGCAAGAACGGACTCGACCCACTGCTGGATAGCGGAGGGCCCAGAGTCCTTTTCTTTTATATAAAGGATGAATAACACTATGAAAAAGAAACTAACTATTCTTATACTGGCGTGTATTACAATTCAAGCCTGCGGTATAAAAGAATCATCAGTAGAAGAAACACAGTTACCCAAACATGAAGATGTTCCTAAGGCACAGGTGGAAGAAGCTGTAGTTGAAGATAGTGGCGCCTATGATTTCACCTTGTGTTTTGCTGGTGATATCAATTTTGATGAAAATTGGACTACAACACAGTACCTTAATGCCTGCGAAAACGGGATAAAAGATTGTATCTCACCAGAGTTGATAAACACCATGCAGCAGGCAGATATAATGTGGATAAATAACGAGTTCACCTACAGTGACCGTGGAGAACCATTGCCAGGAAAAACCTATACATTCAGGGCAAATCCATATAGGGTGGAGAACTTGAAAGAGCTTGGAGTAGATATAGTTGGTCTTGCAAATAATCATGTATATGATTACGGGGCAGAAGCTTTTCTTGATACTATGGACACACTAGACAAAGCTAAAATACCTTATGTGGGCGCCGGTCATAACATAAAAGAAGCCAGTGAACCTGTTTATATGGAGATACAGGGCAAGACTATAGCCTTTGTAGCAGCTTCAAGGGCAGAGAAAAATAAGATGACACCCCAGGCAACCGATACAGAGCCAGGCATACTTAGGTGTTATGATACAACTCTTTTTGATGAAGAAATTAAAGAAGCAGATGCAAATGCTGATATTGTGGTGGCATTGCCTCATTGGGGCACAGAATATTCTACAGAGTTAGAAACTGTTCAACCTCAAACGGCCCACGAATACATAGATGCAGGTGCAGATGCAATAATCGGCGCGCATACCCATTGCCTTCAAGGCTTTGAATATTATAAGGATGTACCTATTGTCTATAGTCTTGGAAACTATTGGTTCAACGAAAAGACTCTAGATTCAATGCTTGTAACCCTGCATTGCTATGGGGATGGTAATGAAGATAACATGGATGTGATAATTACACCTGCATTGCAAACGAACTGCAGGACAGTATATGTTGACGATAAAGAAAAGCAGCGGGAGTTGTATGACAGGCTAGAAAATATATCTGTTAATGTGGAAATCGATGATAATGGGATTTTAAGAACTCAATAAAGCTATTTTGGCTAATATTATTTTAGATTGACGGGCAGGACGCCCGTCTTTTTTTGAAATGGTAAAAAAATGATTTTAAATGATGTAGCAGTCGTTATATATGGACATATACATCCTTCAAAATAGTAAGCGTGGACAAGCTATGTTATCTAGGAGGATGAAATGACTATATTAGTAGATTATGAAAATGTAACAAATCATAATGGACTCAAAGGGTTAGAGTATGTGAATGATAAGGACACATTGATAATATTTTATTCTGCCGCGTGTAAGAGTATTAGAAAGGGTGACGTAACCTTAATTGAGCAAAGTGGCTGCAAATGGAGGACATATAAATTACAAGCACCTGGAAAGAATGCATTAGATTTTTATATATCTGTTCAGGCAGGGATTTTAGCAGAACAAGGAGAAAGACATATTGCCATTATTAGTAACGACAAAGGCTTTAAGGCAGTTGTGGATTTTGTAAACATAAAATATAAGTCAGATGGCATGATTATTGTTAAAGCACCAACAATTGAAGCTGCTATTTCTGTTATGAATGACCCAGATGATAGTGAGCGGAAAGCAACTGTAGATTCAAAAATGGCATTATTAAACATAGAAGAAGAGTTTGCAAAATATCAGGAAAAAGAGAGAATCTGCAAAAAAATAAAGTATGCTTTTAATGATACAGATTATGAAAATCTTGTAGATGAAATTATATCGTTTGTATCTATACATGATAAAGTTCAGAAGAAGAAAATGTATTCAGATTCTATGCATGTATTTGGAAGAGATAGTGGAAGAGAAATTTATAATATTATCAAAGAAGTGGTATAAAAAGTAGTTAAATAGGATAGAGCAAATTAGCATTATATGTTCTTATACCACAGATTCAATGAAGGTATTAAGGTTTTTTCATATAATATCATTGAAGACTATTAACAGAATGAATAAGGAGCTTCACATAATGACTCAAGGAAAATTAATATATGTAGATAAAAATAAAGTATTCCATGCTACAGGAATATTTGAATACACAGACATTTGGAGATAGAATTAAAGCCTTAAGAAAGCAAAACAATATGACACAGGAGCAATTAGCTGAAACTATTAATCAGGTGGTGTAGATAATGGAAGAACAGTCACCTGAATTGCAGAAAGTAGCATTAGAGCAGATAAAGCTATTAAAAAAATAGATTGTAAGTAACCTAATATCAAGTTATAATAAAAGTAGGAATTCCCTACTTTTGAAGGAGGTGTTAATATGGCAAGCACATTATTTGTAAATGACGCAAAGGTGATGTCGAAAGGGCAGGTCACTATACCTAAGAATGTAAGAGCAGCGTTGGGTATTGAGACTGGAGATAGGGTGACATTTATAGTTGAAGGAAATGAAGTTAAAGTTGTTAATTCTGCCGTATATGCGTTAAAAAGGTTCCAAGAGCAAATGAAGGGTGAAGCTTCAAAGGCGGGATTATTATCTGAGGACGATGTTGCAAACTGGATTACTGCATCACGCAGGGAGGAAAATGCTGAGTGAGAGTGATGATCGATACAAACATTTTTATTTCAGCAGCGTTATTTCCTAATGGGAAAGTAGCTCAGGCATTGAGAAAGGCACTAACTTATCCATATCAACCTATAACTTGTGACTATGTTGTTGATGAACTTCATAGAAAGTTTCAAGAAAAATTTCCAGATAGATTAGTGGAACTAGAGGCGTTTTTGTATGTTGCTTTACAGTCGATAAAAGTTGTCAAAACTCCAAAAAAAATGAATGCAGCAGAATTAAAAATACGAGATGTTAAGGATAGACCAATACTTAGAGCAGCACTAAATGCGCATGCGGACTTATTCTTGACAGGCGATAAGGATTTTTTAGAAGCAGCGGTTGAAGATCCAAGAATTATAAACGTAGCTACTTTTTTGGAAATGTAAATTGATATAATAGAGCATTACTATTCATGATAGTAGTGCTTTTTTATTTGTGAAGGTTTTATATTCTATAGTTGCAAAAAGAATTGAAAACTATAACCTCAGCCACTGAAAAATATAAATAACAAAAAACTATTTTTGATGCTCTCTAAAAATGATATATTTTTAGGTAGCTTTTTTAATGGGAGAGTAAGAAAAATGATTATTAATTATTTAGTTATTATGAATGCACTGGGGCTTGCAGTAATGGGGCTTGATAAGAAAAAGGCAATTAGACACGAATGGAGAATTCCAGAAAAGACTCTTTTCTTAGTAAGTGCATTAGGTGGAAGTATTGGTACATTTCTTGGTATGTATTTATTCCGTCACAAAACAAAGCATTGGTATTTTGTAATTGGAATGCCAGCTATTTTAATAGCGCATATTGTAATAGGATGGTTTGCATACAGCAAAGGCCTGTTATAATCGTAAGTGTTGTGCAACAGGTTCATTTATACTGTAAAAAATATAGAACAACACTTACAAATATTGAAAATATAGTAGTTAGGGTTATTAATGACAGAAAAAGACTTCATAGAGAAATATGGCAATAAGCTAAACGAACAACAATTAGAGGCAGTTAAATCCATAGATGGGCCAGTGCTGGTTTTGGCGGTTCCGGGAAGTGGAAAGACCACAGTTCTTGTAAATAGACTGGGTTATATGCTGCTCACAAAGGATATAAAACCAGAGAATATTTTGACTCTTACATATACAGTAGCTGCCACAAAAGATATGGCAGCTAGATTTAGAAAACTGTTTGGCGAAGAGCTGGCAGAAAGCATGGAATTTAGAACCATCAACGGTATATGTGCAAAGGTAATTGCTTACTATGGAAAAATGATAGGCAAGAAGGCTTTTGAGCTATGCAGTGATGATAAGGATATTGCAAAGGTAATCTCAAATATATATTTGCAGGTAATGAGAGATTATCCAACTGAAAGCGATATAAAGACCATCAGAACATTGATTACATATTGCAAAAATATGTGTCTGAAATCGGATGAAATTAAAAAGCTTGGAAAAGAAAATGACATTGAGCTTTTGAAAATCTATGAAAAATATAATGACTATCTGAAAAGTAATAGTCTTATGGATTATGATGACCAGATGGTTTATGCATATAAGATTTTAAAAGGTTCTCAGATAGTGCTCAAAGCCTTTCAGGATAAGTATCAATATATCTGCGTGGATGAAGCCCAGGATACATCAAAAATCCAGCATATGATTATATCCTTATTAGCAGGAACAAAAGGAAACCTGTTTATGGTAGGAGATGAGGATCAAAGTATTTATGGATTTAGAGCAGCATATCCAGATGCTCTTTTGAACTTTGAGAAAGAGCACACAGGGGCCAAGGTGCTTGTTATGGACAAGAATTATCGTTCAAATGGAAACATAGTGAAGGCAGCCGATAGTTTTATACAGCATAATAAAGACAGGCATAAAAAGCATATTTGCCCTATTAAATCAGACCAGAGTGATATTAATATTTTAAACATAGAACGTGACAAGCAATACAACTAT
This sequence comes from Butyrivibrio fibrisolvens 16/4, assembly GCA_000209815.1. Lineage (GTDB taxonomy): Bacteria > Bacillota > Clostridia > Lachnospirales > Lachnospiraceae > Pseudobutyrivibrio > Pseudobutyrivibrio fibrisolvens_A. The sequence continues at coordinate 2,742,293 of FP929036.1, read as the reverse complement.
CTTAAGGAAGTAGCTAAGAATCATATAGGAAGAACCGCGGTATTGTACAGAGATAATGAGAGCATCATACCTCTTGTTGACATCCTGGAGAGAGATAGAATCCCTTACAATATCAAAAATATGGATATGACATTCTTCAGCAACAGAGTAGTTCTTGATATTGTAAATATCCTTAGATTTGCCTATGTTCCTATGGATGAAGAAATCTTTATGAAGATATATTTCAAGCTGCAGTCATACATCAGCAAGAGTGCGGCAAATGAAATGTGCATGGAGGCAGAGATACATCATACTGGAATATTAGACGCGGCGGAAATGGTAAAGCTTAACCCATATGTGCTGGGGAATTGTCGCAGTCTTAGAACCCACTTTAAGAATATGGCAAATGAAAGCCCATATAAGGCTATAAACAGAATAGAAAATTATATGGGATATGGAGAATATTTGGCCAACAATAATATTGATGCTAACAAGATTTTCATACTGAAAATGTTGGCAAAGAAAGAAAAGGATATACCGGGATTTCTTAACAGGCTGACTGATCTACGACAGATATTATTAGAGAAAGAACCAGCAGAATCAGGCTCAATAATCCTTTCTACAATTCATTCCAGCAAGGGACTAGAGTACGATTCAGTATATCTGATTGATTCGATAAATGGCGTATTTCCAAATAAGGTTGTTAGAAATGTGGAAAAAGCCACTGCCCAGGAAAAGAAAGACTACGAGGAAGAGCGACGAATATTCTATGTAGGAATTACCAGGGCAAAGGACAATTTGACAGTGTTCAAATACAAGGATAAACCCTCAGCATTCATCAAAGAATTGAAACTATTGTAACTGTTGTGCAACAATATTATAATTATGATTAGAAATGTCGCACAACACTTATAAAAGGGGGAGTTACAATGCCC
>FP929036.1:2675851-2739742 GCA_000209815.1 Butyrivibrio fibrisolvens 16/4 | reverse complement strand
TTACAATGCCTAGGGTAAATTTATCAATTAACCAGGAAATGTATGAGAAGATTAAGCGCCAAGCGGATGTACAGGGGATTTCGGTAAACAATATGATTTACAACCAGCTTCAGAAGCAATATGGCTCAGGTGAGTTTGATTATATTGTTGCTTTAGATTGTCTGAAGCAGGATGCTATGGAAAAGGACAGTTATTTTTGCTTATGGGAATTACCTACATTTAAAAACATTGAAAAGATGACAAATGGATCTGAGTCTAATGAATCGCCGGAGCAAATTAGAGCAAGGCTAGGCAAGATGTTCCATGATGCTGTGAAAAATGGTCAGGTATATGATGTGGAAATATTTACAGGAAAAACAGACGCCCTTCACTGGAAGACTAAGCGACCAGGAAGAGCGGTAGTTTACACTAAAAGACAAGAAATACAGGAAGTGTTGCACGACAATACAGACGAGCTGTTTGCAATTGTTGAACAACACTTACAAGAGGCGATAAATCAGTAATATCAAAATAGAAACTTGCAATTACATATGGGAAGGATTTGAGGCCTTCATAGAATACTCAGTGAGTTTCTGTGCATTAATATTTCCTTCACTAATGGTACTTGCAACCCAAAGCTTTAGTGCTTCTACAGTGTGATCAATCTGATCAAGCTGCTTTTGAATGTGAACGAAATCAGGAATTTCATCATCTGAAACGACACCATCTGCAGTGATTTCTATAAGGCGATCCTTTTGTTTATCAAGAGAGTTCAATGCAGAAAGCATACCAAGGACAATTTCTGAAAGTGACGAAACCTTAACCTCAGGAACAGAGTCTTTGCCAATACGGCACTCGTGAGTGCAATAATAATTACATAGGCTGGGTTTTTTATAAGCGGCTGCCATATCCACTACATCTTCTGGATAAATGGCAGCTTTTCCTGTCTCCAATTTTTCCAGACGGCTTTCACTCATGGTGCCCATAAGTTCACTAGCCTGAGCGCGAGTAAGACCTGCTTCCTCTCTACTTTCGAAATATATGTTTTTATCATCCTTAATAGATTTTCTTCCCATTGAATCCTCCGTAAAATCAAAATAATTAGGTATATTATAGCCATTTTCTTGAATCAGTGGAATAGGGTGACCTTAAATAGGGGCACTAATTTGATTTACTATGTAATCAAAGGAAGGAAGATATAATCCTTAAGGAGGTTGCCATGAATAAAAATATAAAGCTTTATATAGATATGGATGGGTGTCTTGCCAAATGGAATACGGATGCTTCTATAGAAGAAACATTTGAGCCTGGATATTTTGCAGGGTTAGAGCCAGAGGAAAGTTTGATTGATGCTGTGAAAATGCTTGCACAGGAATATGATGTTTCAATTCTTTCAGCAGTCTATCAGGACAATCATTCCGCAGGGGATAAAATCAGCTGGCTAAAGAAAAATGGATTAGGCTTCCTGGATACTATTTTTGTTCCCTATGGAGAGTCAAAACAGAAATATATTAATCACGATTACACATCCATTTTAATAGATGACTATTCTAAAAATCTTGAAGAGTGGGTGCTTACGAGCAATTGTTATGGAATTAAATTTCTTAATGGCATCAATTCCACAAAGGGGCAGTGGACAGGGTTTATGATTCCAGGAAAGATGAATTCCCAAGCATTGTACAAAACGATACGAGGAATTGTTAGTGAAATTGTAGCCGCTTAATCATTGACAGGGCTCAATTAAATTAAGTAAAATATAGACAAATGAGCTAATGCATTTAACAGTAAAAGGAGGATTTTAAAAATGGCAGAAAATAAGTACGCAGGCACAAAAACAGAAAAGAATCTTTGGGAGGCCTTTGCTGGTGAGTCAATGGCTAGAAACAAATACACATATTTTGCTTCTGTAGCTAAAAAGGCTGGTTATGAGCAGATTGCTGCTTTGTTTCTAAAGACAGCTGATAATGAAAAGGAGCACGCTAAGCTTTGGTTCAAGGCATTAGGTGGCGTTGGTACAACACCAGAGAATCTTCTTCATGCAGCAGAGGGAGAGAACGCAGAGTGGACAGATATGTACGACAGAATGGCTAAGGAAGCTGAGGAAGAAGGATTCCCAGAGCTTGCAGCACAGTTTAGAGGTGTTGGTGCTATTGAAAAGGAGCACGAGGAGCGTTATCGTAAGCTTCTTCACAATGTTGAGGCTATGGAAGTATTTAAAAAGAGTGGTGTTACAATGTGGGAATGCCGTAACTGTGGTCATATCGTAGTTGGCACAGAGGCTCCAGCTGTATGTCCAGTATGCAAGCATCCACAGGCTTATTTTGAGGTTAGAGAGCAGAATTATTAATCGTTGGTTTATTGGGAAAAATAACTAAAAATCCGTAAAAAACCATTAACACTTAATATGCTTTACAGTATATAATAGGCGATAGTGACTGCTCACTATCGCCTATTTTTAGGAATAATAAAGTTAGTCATGAGTAATATGGAAAAGGTAATGTAAATGAAGAAATTTGAACAGAAATCGGCTCCTATTTGTGAAGCTTTGGAGCGATTCAGAAGAAAGAGGGTAGTACCCTTTGACGTTCCCGGTCACAAGCGAGGAAGAGGTAATCCAGAGCTTGTGGATTTGCTGGGAAAACAGTGTGTTGGATTGGATGTAAATTCCATGAAGCCGCTGGATAACTTGGGACATCCTGTTTCGGTTATAAAAGAGGCAGAAGAGCTTACTGCTGATGCTTTTGGGGCGGCTCATGCCTTTCTTATGGTTAATGGCACTACCAGCTCAGTACAGACTATGATTTTATCTGTTTGCAAGGCTGGTGATAAGATTCTAATTCCAAGAAATGTACATAAAAGTGTTATTAATGCAATGGTGCTTTGTGGCGCCGTACCAGTATACGTAGAAGTAAAGGTTAATCCAGAAATAGGAATTGCTCTTGGTGTTGAGGTGGAAGAGGTAAAACGTGTTATGGATGCAAATCCAGATGCAAAGGCCATCCTTATTAACAACCCAACTTACTACGGAATATGTTCAAACTTGAAAGAAATAGTAAAGATAGCCCACGAACGAGGTATGAAGGTTCTCGCTGATGAAGCACACGGTACCCATCTTTACTTTAATGATAATTTACCAATATCAGGAATGGCTGCGGGAGCGGATATGGCAGCTGTTTCCATGCACAAATCAGGCGGTAGCCTTACCCAAAGTTCTATTCTTCTTTGTGGAGAGAATATGGATGCTGAGTATGTTCGCCAGATTATTAATCTTACTCAGACCACCAGTGCATCTTATTTGCTACTGTCTAGTCTGGATTTATCGCGAAGAAATCTCGCTCTTAGAGGAGAGGAATCCTTTGAGAAGGTTGCCAAAATGGCAGAGTATGCCCGAAGCGAGATAAATGAAATCGGTGGTTTCTATGCCTACGGCAAGGAATTGATTGACGGAGATAGTGTATACGATTTCGATGTTACAAAGCTTTCTGTTTACACACAGGGAATCGGCCTCACAGGAATCGAGGTATACGATTTATTACGTGATGAATACGATATTCAGATAGAGTTCGGGGATATCGGAAATATACTTGCTTACATTTCTATCGGTGACAGAATACAGGATATCGAAAGATTGGTTGGAGCGTTAGAGGATATAAAACGTCTTTACGAAAAAGATTCAAGCGACCTGTACTGTGGTGAGTTTATTCAGCCTGAAAATGTGATGACACCGCAGCAGGCATTCTATGCTGAAAAGGTTCAGCTGCCATTGAATGAGACTGATGGCAGAATTTGCGCAGAGCTTGTTATGTGCTATCCACCTGGAATTCCTATTCTTACACCAGGTGAGAAAATCACGCAGGAAATTATTGAATATATAAAATTTGCAAAAGAGAAGGGCTGTAGCTTACAGGGTACAAAGGACCCTACAGTGGAGCTAATCAGTGTTATAAAGTAAGCCCTCATCCGTCAGCTATGCTGACACTTTCTCCCTTAGGGAGAAGGCTATAAGGAGATAATAATGGATTTTTGGTTTTCACAGATGGAGACGGAGCATGTTAAAACAAGTATCCGTGTCAATAAACAGCTTTATAGTGGACAGAGTGAGTATCAGAGAATCGACGTATTCGAGACTCAGGAGCTTGGAAAGATGATTGTGTTAGATGGCGAAATCATCTTTTCTGAGGCAGATGAATTCATATATAACGAGATGGTAGTCCACGTGCCAATGGCTGTGCATCCTTGCGTAAAGCAGGTGCTAATTATTGGTGGAGGCGACGGTGGTGTTGCCCGTGTTCTCACTCAGTATCCAGAAATCGAGCATATCGATGTAGTAGAGCAGGATGAGAAATTTGTGGAGATTAGCAAGGAGTTTTTCCCAGAAACTGCCAAGGGATTTGATGACGAAAGAGTGACCGTTACTAATATGGACGGACTAAGATTCCTTCGTCGATGCAGAGATAAATACGATTTGATTATTAATGATACAACAGATCCATTTGGATATGCAGAAGGTCTTTTCACCAGGGAGTTTTATGGTAGCTGCTACAGAGCTCTCAAGGAAGATGGAATAATGGTATATCAGCATGGAAGTCCATTCTATGATGAGGATGAGGAAGCTTTCAGAGCTATGCACCGTAAGGCTTATAAGAGCTTCCCAATCAACAGAGTATATCAGGCTAATATTCCTACCTGTCCATCAGGCTATTGGATGTTTGGATTTGCTTCAAAGAAATATCACCCACTAAAGGATTTGGATACAAAACGTTGGAAAGCCAGGGAGCTAAAAACCTGGTACTACACTACAAATCTTCATAAGGGGGCATTTATGCTTCCAAGATATGTGGAAGATTTGCTTGTGGAGGAAGAAAAAGCTGCTAAGAAAGAATCAAAAGAAAATAATGAATAAATAGGAGAGTAATAAAAATGGCAAGATTATTAATTATTGGATGTGGTGGAGTAGCACAGGTTGCAATATCAAAGTGCTGCCAAAACAGTGATGTATTTGAGGAGATTATGATTGCTAGCCGCACAGTTTCAAAGTGCGAGGCAATGAAGGAAAAGCTTCAGGATAAGACTAAGACAGTTATTAAGACAGCACAGATTGATGCCGATGATGTTGAGGCTCTTACAAAGCTTATTAAGGAATATGCTCCAGATGCAGTTCTTAATGTAGCACTTCCATATCAGGATCTTACAATTATGGATGCTTGTCTTGCAGCAGGTGTTCATTATATTGATACAGCAAACTATGAGCCAGAGGATACAGATGATCCTCAATGGAGAGCTATTTATGAAAAACGTTGCAAGGAATTAGGTTTCTCAGCATATTTTGATTATAGCTGGCAGTGGGCTTACGAAGACAAATTTAAGGACGCTGGTCTTACAGCACTTCTTGGAACAGGCTTTGATCCAGGTGTAACAAGTGTATTTGCAGCTTATGCAAAGAAGCATTATTTTGATGAGATTCACACTATTGATATTTTAGACTGTAACGGTGGTGATCATGGTTATCCATTCGCTACAAACTTTAACCCAGAGATTAATCTTCGTGAGGTTTCAGCTCCAGGTTCTTATATGGAAAATGGAAAGTGGATTGAGATTCCAGCAATGAGCATCAAGAGAGAGTACGATTTTGATGGAGTTGGAAAGAAGGATATGTACCTTCTTCACCATGAGGAGATTGAGGCACTTGGCCGCAATATGCCAGAAGTAAAACGTATCCGTTTCTTTATGACATTTGGTCAGAGCTACCTTACACATATGAATTGCCTTGAAAATGTAGGCATGCTTTCTACTACACCTATTAATTTCAATGGTCAGGAAATCGTGCCTATTCAGTTCTTAAAGGCCCTTCTTCCAGATCCAGCATCACTTGGTCCTCGTACAGTTGGAAAGACTAACATCGGTTGTATCTTTACAGGTATCAAGGATGGTAAGGAACGTTCAATCTACATCTACAACGTATGTGACCACCAGGAGTGCTACAAAGAAGTTGGCTCTCAGGCAATCTCATACACAACAGGTGTGCCAGCTATGATTGGTGCAATGATGGTGGTAACAGGTCAGTGGAAGCAGCCAGGTGTATTTACAACTGACGAGTTTGATCCAGATCCATACATGGAAGCTCTCAATAAGTGGGGCTTACCTTGGCAGGTAGTTGAGAACCCTGTTCTCGTAGATTAGTATTGATGGGGGAGACATTATTGTTATCTCAGATTAAAACACCTTCATATGTAATTGATGAAGGAAAACTAATTAAGAATTTAAAGGTTTTAAAAAGGGTGCAGCAGGAGGCAGATTGTAAAATCCTGCTGGCCCAAAAAGCCTTTTCGAATTTTAAAGTATATCCACTGATTGGTGAATATTTAGCAGGAACTACAGCCAGTGGCCTTTTTGAGGCTCGTCTTGGAAAAGAGGAGATGGGCAAGGAAAATCATGTATTTGCTCCAGCCTATAAAGAAAGTGATATGAATGAGCTGGTTAAGCTGTGTGACCATATTATTTTCAACTCAGTGGCACAGTTAAAAAGTATAAGAATCAGTGTTTAAATGCTGGTATATCCATAGGTCTTCGTATTAATCCAGAGTGTTCTACTCAGGGAGACCATGCTATTTACGATCCTTGCTCGCCAGGCTCTAGGTTAGGAGTTACATTAGGTAAATTACAACAGGAGCTTGATAGGGATGCTAATCTTTTAGAAGGAGTAGATGGCTTGCATTTTCACACTCTATGCGAGCAGAATTCTGATGATTTAGAGACGACTTTAAAAGTCGTAGAAGATAAATTTGGACAGTATCTAGACAAAATGGCTTGGATTAATATGGGAGGCGGACATCATATTAGTCGTGAAGATTATGATGTAGAAAAGCTGATTTCACTTGTAAAACATGTGAAAAACACCTATAAAGTGGATGTTTATCTGGAACCGGGTGAAGCCATAGCCCTTAACGCAGGCTATCTGGTGACAGAGGTGTTAGATATTGTAGAAAACGGAATCAAGACATTGATTTTGGATGCATCTGCAGCATGCCATATGCCGGATGTTTTGGAAATGCCATATCGTCCACCACTAAAGGATTCCGGAGAGTGGGGAGAAAAGCCTTTTGAATACAGGCTAAGTTCATATACATGTTTAGCAGGAGATATTATCGGCGATTATTCCTTCGATAAGGAAATCCAGATTGGAGACAGATTAGTATTTGAGGATATGGCCATTTATTCTATGGTTAAAAACAATACCTTCAATGGCATTCCACTTCCAAGTATCTACCTCCTAAAGGAAGATAACAGTATACAGTTAATAAAAGAATTTGGATATGAGGATTTCAAAAATCGTCTGTCCTAGTGGGGGAATATGATAACTACACCTAAAGCAGATAATTTTTATATGCCAGCCGAGTACAGCAAACATCGGGGCTGTGTAATGGTATGGCCTGTTCGGCCAGGTTCCTGGCCACATAAAGGAGCTCAGGCAAAGTCTGTATTTAGCCAGATAGCAATGACCATAGCAGAAAGTGAAGAAGTATGGATGTTGGCTGATGAGGAGCATATTCAGGAGGTAGAGGAGACTTTTTCAAAGAATGATAATATTCATCCTTTGAAAATAGCTACTGATGATGCCTGGGCCAGAGACATTGGACCAACCTGTGTTGTTAATGAAGGTCAGGTTAGAGGAATAGACTGGCAGTTCAATGCCTGGGGCGGAGATTATGATGGTCTTTACGCTCATTGGGAAAAGGATGATGCAGCAGCATCTAAGATTTGCCAAGCACTGAATATTGATGTATACGACGCTCACCCATTTGTATTAGAAGGCGGAAGCATACATTCAGATGGAGAAGGCACTATAATAGTCACAGAAGCCTGCCTTCTCAGCAAGGGGCGAAACCCTGATCTTTCAAAGGAGCAGATAGAGGAAAAGCTCTGTGAATATTTAGGTGCTCAGAAGATTATTTGGCTTCCATCAGGTATCTACAATGATGAAACAAACGAGCACGTTGATAATGTATGTGCATTTGTAGGTCCAGCATCTGTGGTGCTCGCCTGGACAGATGATGAAAACGACCCTCAATATGAAATGAGTCTAGCATGCCTAAATGTGCTGGAACAGGAAAAAGATGCAAAGGGCCGCAGTTTTACAGTGCACAAATTACCTATCCCAAAGAACCCTGTATGTATCACTGAAGAAGAGCTTCAGGGATACGTTTTTGAGGAGGGTGAGGATGTACGTCAGGTTGGAGAAAGATTAGCTGCCAGCTACGTGAATTTTTATATATCAAATGGAGGTATAATTCTGCCTCAGTTTGGAGATGAAAACGATAAGGTGGCAGTGGATATTTTAGGGAAGCTATTCCCAGATAGAAAAATATTTCCTATCTATGCTAGAGCAATAATAGTAGGTGGTGGGAATATTCATTGCATCACACAACAAATACCAGAACCGGTGGTGGATGAGGAGGAAAAATGAGAAAAATTACAGTAGCTGCAATCCAAATGCAATGCAGTACAAATGTAGAAGAAAACATAAATACAGCGGATTTAATGGTTCGCGAAGCGGCTTCTAAGGGCGCACAGATAATCCTCCTTCCAGAGCTTTTTGAGCGTCAATATTTCTGCCAGGAGCGGAGATACGAATACTATGATTTTGCAAAGCCGGTAGAGGAAAACGATGCTGTAAAACATTTTGTAAAGCTTGCAGCAGAGCTTTCTGTTGTAATTCCTGTCAGCTTTTATGAAAAGGACGGAAATGTTCTTTACAATTCTGTTGCTGTGATTGATGCAGACGGAACAATACTAGGAATATATAGAAAGACTCATATTCCAGACGATCATTTTTATCAGGAAAAGTTCTATTTCACACCTGGTAATACAGGATTTAAGGTATGGAATACAAAATATGCGAAAATCGGAGTAGGAATCTGTTGGGATCAGTGGTTCCCAGAGACTGCCAGATGTATGGCAGTAAAGGGCGCAGAGCTTCTTTTCTACCCAACTGCCATAGGAAGTGAGCCTATTCTTGAAAGCGATAGCATGCCACACTGGAGACGTTGTATGCAAGGACATGCTGGAAGTAATCTAATGCCAGTTATTGCTGCAAATCGTATTGGTTTAGAAGAGGTTAAGCCTTGTAAAGAAAATGGCGGACAGGAATCCAGCCTGAACTTCTATGGAAGCTCATTTATGACAGACGAAACAGGAGATATTGTTGAGGATGCACCTAGAGACAAGGCGCTGGTTCTTATTCATACCTATGATTTAGATGAAATAGCTAACAATCGATTGAGCTGGGGCATTTTTAGAGACAGACGTCCAGAATGCTACCGAGATATATGTAAGTAATGTGAAGCAAAGAAAGTAGGGTGCAAAATATGAAAATTGTATTTTTAGACAGAAAAACAATTGGAGAGGATATTGATTTATCAGGATTCGAACGTTTTGGAGAGGTGGTAATCTATGATTATTCTTCACCAGAAGAGGTGCCAGAACGCGTAGTGGATGCAGATGTAATAATACTTAATAAAGTGCCTGTAAATGAGGCTACTATTGCTACAGCAAAGCAGCTTAAACTGGTTTGTGTTACAGCTACAGGTACAAACAATCTTGATAAGGATTATCTTGCAAGCCGCGGTATAGAGTGGAGAAATGTTGCAGGATATTCTACAGAGGCAGTTGCACAGCATACTTTCTCCCTGGCATTTTATCTTTTAGAGCATCTTAGTTACTATGATAAATATGTTAAGAGTGAAAAGTACGTAAACGATAGAATGTTTACTCATTTTGAAAAGCATTTCCACGAGATTTCAGGAAAGACATGGGGAATAATTGGACTTGGCGCAATTGGTAGTCGTGTAGCAGAGATTGCAAAGCTCTTTGGAGCAAATGTAATTTACTATTCAACAAGTGGACGCAACCATTCAGATATCTACAAAGAGGTGGATTTTGATACATTGTTATCCACATCTGATGTTATATCTATCCACGCTCCACTTGACGAGAATACTATGCATCTTGTTGATAAGACAGCATTTTCAAAGATGAAGAAAAACGCAATTCTTATTAATGTAGGTAGAGGACCAATTATTGTGGAAAAAGACCTTGCAGAAGCACTTGAATGTGGACAAATTGCAGCAGCAGGACTTGATGTTCTTGATGTGGAGCCTATGTCACCAGAAAACCCACTGGTTAGAATCAAAGACAGCACTAAGCTTCTCATTACACCACATATTGCCTGGGCAGCTGTGGAAGCAAGACAGCGTCTTATGAAAATTATCGAAGGCCAGGTAGAAGAATTTTTGAAATAGCTCATTGTAAATCGGTCCTTCATCATTTCTTCAAATTAATATGTTAGACTACATCAAACGGGAGAGCTCTAGGGGAAGTAGTCTATGGATTGGAATTTTGAGGATGAAAATAAGCCATATAGCTCTGATGATGCTTACGAGGATTTAGAAGCCATAAAAGCAATGCTTCACGATGCACAGCGGAAAATCAATCGTAAAAATTAGAAGATAGTGGTATTGATTTCAGTGTTAATATAGAAATCGAAAAAGAAAATAATGAAGATTAAAGAGGCAACTGTACACATTGTTACTACAGTTGCCTTATTTTACACTTTTTTCACAGATTGTACTTAGTTATGGGATATAATCCAAATAGTCGGTTTTCTCGCTTTGTAGAGTAATACTGTTCAATCGACCAAGGGGAGAGATTAAACGGAGGTCGAATATGGAAAGCAAGGAAAATGTTGGTACTATGGATAAGCTAGCTCAAATGGTTAAGCTTTCGTCATTAAGAACGGCTATTTTGGGATTATTAATTGCTTCCTTAGTGTGTGTAGGTTTGGCGGCGACAATTGTTGGTACTACTAATATGCGCCGAGGAATGGAATATGAAGTAGAAACCGGCGTTATGGCTACTTGTGCTTCCTATGCACAGGTTCTGGGATACACTGAGGAAAATCTTAGTGAAGAGGAATCTAAAACTCTCGAGTTGGAGCAGGAAATGCACGACGAGACGGGCTATGATTATACCTTCTTTAGAGGTGACACCAGAGAGCGTTCAAGTATAGAAGGCGCTGTTGGAACAAAAGCAGGAGATGCTATTATCGCAGAAGTATTAAAGGGTGGTAATAGATATTCAGCAGAAAATGTAATGATAAATGGACAGCCATATTATGTTGCTTATATTCCTTTAAAAGATGATTCGGGTGCAATTTATGGTATGGCATTTGTTGGTTTGAAAAAAATAGAAGTAACAGCATATATCAGCAAGAAGGTTGCCTGGACTGTTACTATTTCATTTGGAATTATAATCGTATTTGCAATCGTTGCCGTACTTTATATTATTCAAATCATAAAGGCTATTGATGAAAATGTTAGAGCTGTTCGTCAGATGGCAACAGGTGATTTGGAAATTAGCCTTAGTGATAAGGTAAAGAATAGAAAAGATGAGCTTGGTGAAATGTCAAATGCATTATTTGATATGGCTGCCAAGATTCGCGAAGTAATAGGAAATGCAAGAGTATCTTCTAATGAGGTTGATGATTCTGCAGGTTATCTATATGAAACTGTTCAGACAATAGCTGAAACTGCAGATAATGTAACACTTGCTGTAACTCAGGTTGCTACAGGTGCAACCAGTCAGGCTGAATCTCTGCAGGAAGCAGTAGAAAGTGTTTCAAATATAAATGATGCAGTACATCTAATCACAGAAAATACTGATGAAATGAGACATATAGCTGATTCTATGCAGGAGAATTCAAAGGCTAGTTCAGAGAAGCTTACAGAGCTTAGAATGTCTACAAGAGAAAGTATTTCTGCCATCGATGGCATTGTAGAATTAATTGGAAATACAAATACAGCAGTTACTACTATCAGCGAAGCAGTTGCAATAATTGATGCTATTGCTGCACAGACAAATCTGTTATCATTAAATGCAAGTATAGAAGCTGCACGAGCAGGTGAGGCAGGTAAGGGATTTGCTGTTGTTGCTGATGAAATTCGTCAGTTGGCTGATCAGTCTGCAGAGGCTGCTCAAAATATTCAGGAAGCTATGAAGGGACTTGCATCTGATTCAAATAAGACAATGGAAGAAGCCGGCAGTGTGCAGGAAGCAATTAGCAAGCAGCGTAGTACAATTCATAGAACCATTGAACAGGTTGATGCTCTGATAGAAGATATTAATAAGTCGGTATCAATTACAAAAGAGATTGTTACTAATGTTGATAGAACAGAGACAGCAAGTAATGTTATCTCAGATACAATTACAAATCTTTCTTCTATTTCTCAGGAAAATGCAGCCAGTTCAGAAGAGACTAGGGCTTCCATGCAAGATCTTTCAGACACAATGGAGGTTCTGTCTGGCAAGGCAAATGGTTTGAACAAAATTGCTAAGGAACTTGACGAGGTAATGGCATTCTTCCAGTAGAGGACTTGATGAACAAAACATTATACTTAGAATGTAATTCAGGAATAAGTGGGGACATGACAGTTGGCGCTCTAATAGATTTGGGCGCCAGCAGTTATGTCCTTTTGGACGTGCTGAATTCTATTAAGGCTAGCGGATTTAAAATCAAAATCCAAAAATGGAAAAAAAGGTGTCAGCTGCACTGACTTTGACGTAATTTTGGACAAGGAGCATGATGGTCACGACCATGATATGGAATATCTCTATGGTCACCTGAAGGGTGAAGAGCATCAGAATCATGAAGAACAGGAACATCACCATCACGAGGAGGAGAGTCACGCACATCATCACCATAGAGGAATAAAAGAAATCTTTGAGATAATTGATGATGCAAAGATGACAGATAATGCCAGAGCAATAGCAAAGAAAATATTCAATGTACTTGCCATAGCAGAATCAAAGGCACATGAGGTGCCAGTGGAGGAGGTCCACTTCCACGAGGTAGGCGCAATAGATTCAATAGTAGATATTGTAGCTATAGCAGTATGTATTGATAATCTTGGCATTACAGAGGTAGTAGTTCCAAAATTATACGATGGAAAGGGAACAGTTCGTACTCAGCATGGAATATTGCCAGTGCCAGTTCCTGCCGTAAAACATATTGTAGAGGATGCAGATATTAAACTTGATATTATTGATATAAATGGAGAACTGGTGACACCAACCGGTGCTGCAACAGTGGCTGCCCTTAGAACAAAAGAGTCACTTTCAGAGCAGTCAAAAATACTAAAGGTGGGATACGGTAACGGAAAAAGAGAGTACGGTTTACCAGGGGTTTTAAAAGCATCTATAATTGAGTAAGTATTTAAGTAAAACTGTTGATTTTAGACAAATATAAAGATATAGTGTATTAAAAGAAGATAATCCATTATATTTCGGGGGTTTTTATGAGTGCTAATAACAAGGATTTTGAGTCAAACATTGATTATAGTGCACAAGACATTTTGTATATGATAAGGGATTTACCAGATGCCTGCTGTATTTTTCAGGTAGTTACTGATCCCTTCGGTACAGTTCAGGATATGCTCTTTCTATTTGCAAACGAGAAGTATGGAAAGCTTGTTGAAAAGTCAACCAGCGAGCTGATTGGATCAACATACTTTAATACTGTAAATAACAGAGATGAGGATTGGATAAAGCTTAGTTATCAGGCTGCCTTTATGCGTCAGTCTGTAATTAACAGTACATACAATACAAAGTTTAATAAATGGTTTGAATTCTGGGCAGTGCCTGTTTATAAAAAAGGATTTTGTGCCTTCATAATACACGATGTTACAGCAGAAAAGCGTAAAGAAGAAACAAGAGTAATTAATTCAAATTCTAATAATCTGATTTTGGATTGTGCCAAAGCTCTCACTACAAATGATTTCAAGAAGGGTATAAAATACACCCTTAAGGAATTAGGTAAGGTATTACATGCAGACAGAGTCTCTATCATTGAGGTAAATAACGAAGAGATTCGCGAGGTCTATGAATGGTCTGATAAGGTCAGTGGAACCGGACTGCCATCCAGAAAGGTCTTTGAACAGTTTGATTTCTTTACAATGTGGAATAAGCAGATGAATGGAGAATCACTGGTTATCTGTGATGATACAACCACAATAAATGATAAGAACCATGAGGTATTTAAATCCGTATTGGAAGGTACAATTTCTCGCTACATAGTTTCAAAATTAAAGTCAAAAACTGAGACCATCGGCTATCTTTTGATAGATAATTATTCTCAGGAACTAACTATAAACGTTCGTGAGGTAATAGAATCAATTAGCATCTTCATTTCAGAGGAGTTAAGGAACAGTAGACTGGTTCAGGAAATGAGTTATATGAGCAACCATGATGAGTTGACAAGTCTTGGAAATCGACATGCTTATAGCGCTACCATTCATATGCTGGAGGGAATGGATGTGTCTATCGGTGTGTGCTTTATAGATATTAATGGATTAAAGACCATCAATGATTCTAAGGGCCACGATGCTGGCGATAATATGATTAGGGAAACTGGGAACCTTATAACTTCAGTTTTCAAGATGAAATATTGTTATAGAATCGGAGGAGATGAATTTATAGTAATTGTCCCTCAGGTTGAAGAAGAGCGTTTTGCCGGGGAAATAGAAAAGCTGAGAAAGAAAGCCAAGAATATACCAGTAGCTATTGGAGCTGTATGGAGTGATACGGCAAATGATATTCTAGGATTAATTAATCAGGCAGACAAGATTATGTATGCTGACAAAGCTGCATACTATATGGAAAATGATAGAAGAAAATGAGAATAAAAGGCTGTTGTACGTATTGTGCAACAGCTTTTTTGTGGTAAAATTTAGGCTAATAACTTGGAAACTAGCTTTGAAATTGGGAGAAATGTGATGATTAACAAGTCTTATAAGAAAATGCTTGAGGGGAAATCTATTATCAGAGAGCTGAGTGAATATGCTACAGCTAGAGGCAAGGAGATAGGATATGAAAACGTATTTGATTACAGCCTTGGAAATCCTAGCGTACCTTGTCCAGCAGATTACACAAATACAGTTGTAAATATGTATCAAAACCAAAATCCTATGGCTATTCATGGCTACAGCCCTTCCCTTGGTATAGAGGATGTCAGAAAGGCTGTTGCTGAATCATTAGCAAAACGCTTTGGAATCAATTATGAGTCAAAGCATATATTTATGGCTATTGGTGCAGCAGGAGCTTTAGCTCACGCTTTCAGACTGGTAACGGAGCCAGGAGATGAGATAATCGTATTTGCACCATTTTTTTCCAGAGTATACAGAATATATTGGTCGAACAGGGGCAATAATGAAGGTCGTTCCACCAAGAACAGAGGATTTCCAGATTAACTTTGATGAATTTCAGAAAATCATCAATGAAAAGACAATGGCAGTGCTTATAAACACACCTAATAATCCATCAGGAAGTGTTTATAGCGAGGAAACTATCAAGCATTTGGCGGATGTTTTGTATTCAAAGCAGGAGGAGTATGGTCACGATATATTCCTTATTAGTGACGAGCCATACCGCGAGATTGTATTTGATGGCAAGAAATGTCCATATCCTGCTAAATACTACGACAATACTTTAACCTGCTACTCATTCTCAAAGAGTCTTTCTCTTCCAGGTGAAAGAATTGGTTATGTGGCCGTTAATCCAAAGGCTACAGATGCTGATATTCTTGCGATTATTATGGGCCAGATTAGCCGAGGCATAGGCCACAATTGTCCAGCATCAACATCACAGTTAGCAGTTAGTCAGATTCTAGATCAGACTAGTGATTTAAGTGTATACGAGACGAATATGAATATCCTTTATGATGCCCTGATAGAAATGGGATTTGAGGTGGTACGCCCTGGCGGAACATTTTATATTTTCCCAAAGGCACTGGAGGAAGATGCAAACGCCTTTTGTATGAAGGCAAAAAAATATGATTTAATACTTGTACCGGCAGATAATTTTGGATGCCCAGGTTATTTTAGAATGGCATACTGTATTGATACGGAAAAAGTAAAGAGGTCTATAGAGACCTTTAAGAAATTTGTGGCGGAAGAATACCATAGATAAAAGGCGGTAATAGGTACTATGGCAAAACAGAAGAAACAAATTGAATACAGATATTATGAGATTCCAGATGGTCATTACGTAATGGCACTTCTTGGGGATTCCTGGGTAAGAAGCTATGGAGCAGAGCAGGAGAATCTTCTGCATTTCCACAACTATATGGAGATAGGATATTGTTATTGGGGCAATGGAATGCTGACAATAGAAGATGCTAATGTGGCATATAAAGGCGGCATAATTACTATTATTCCAGAGAATATCCCACACGAGACAAAGAGCTTTAATAAGGGTATTTGTAAATGGGAGTACATTTACATTGATATTAATAGCTTTATAAGAAATGAGATGCAGTTTAAGCGAATGCTTCCAGAGGAGGTTCTGAAACGAATCAATAATCAGGGATATATCGTTTCATGGAATCAAAATAAGGCTATGACCAATATAGTGAAAAACATTATTGAGGAATATCGAGAGAAAAAGCCTTATTACAAGGATGCGGTAAGAGGATATCTTAGAGCATTTGTAGTAGAGCTACTTCGTATCAACGAGGATATGAGTTCTAGCCTTACGCTGGAAGAGAAGCGTATGAATAGCTATATAGAAAAAAGTGTTAGCTATATAGCGGAGCATTATGCAGAGGATTTGAAGATGGCAGATGTGGCTCACGAATGTGGACTTTCAGAAAGTCATTTTAGGCGCATATTTGAGGAAAGTATGAGCATGAAGCCTCTGGACTATTTAAACATGGTTCGCATTGATAAGGCCTGCGAGTTAATCCAAAAAAAGATTACGCTATGGAAGAGGTGGGATTTAGAGTGGGGTATCAAACTCCATCCACCTTTAACAGGAACTTTAAAAAGCTGACAGGAAAAACTCCTTATCAGTGGAAGAAGGACGAAAGTCATATAGGATTAACAAAAAGAATTATAAGATTAGTGCTAAAAAAGGATGGTAGTGTTACCATCCTTTTTTCACATTTTCGTTAAAAAACAATTATCATTACCCGTCTAAATAGTCGAATTTGCAATTTTTTGGAGCATTTATACAATCATAAAAACAAAGGAACTAGTATTATGACCATATGAGGAGCGAGTATTGGGATTGGATTTGTGCATAGTGCACAATGCATCGCTCGAATTTTTAAACAATAAGGAGAATGGAAAGAATGAAGAAGAAATTACTTTCACTCATGCTTGTTGGTGCTATGGCAGCTTCTATGGTAGCTTGCGGTGGCTCAGACACAGCAGCAGAAACAACAGACGATGCAGCAGCTACAGAAGAGGGTGCTGCAGCAGCAGACGTTCAGTCAGACGACGAGAACACCTTAACAGTTTACGCTTGGGATGAAAACTTTAATATCCCAGCTCTTAAGGCAGCTGAAAAGGATTATCAGGATGTAAACCCTGACTTCAAGCTTGAGATTATTACACAGTCACAGTCTTCAGATGTTGAGCAGGCAGTTACACTTGCAGCAGAAGCTGGTGACTACAGCACATTACCAGATATCGTACTTTTCCAGGATCACTACATCCAGCAGTACGTAACAAACTATCCAGATGCTTGGCAGGATGCTGATGATGCAGATTGCGATTGGTCAGGACTTGGAGCTGAGAAGCTTTCATATTCTACAATCAATGGAAAGCACTATGGTTTCCCTGTAGATGCTGGTACAGCAATCTTCGCATACAGAACAGACCTTCTTGAGCAGGCAGGATACTCAATCGAAGATGTTAAGGGTATCACTTGGGAGAAGTTCGATGAAATTGGACAGAAGGTATATGAGACAACAGGAAAGCACCTCCTTTGTATGGATGGTAGCGGAAACGACTTATTCTACATGATGCTTCAGGAAGAAGGCGTTTCACAGTTTAAGGATGGCGAGCCATACATCAAGGATAACAAGGCTCTTGTACAGGTATTTGAAATCATCGCAAAGATGGCTCAGGACAATGTTCTTTACCTTGCAAATGACTGGTCAGATTACACAGATCAGGCTATCCAGGGAGATATGGTAGCAGGTGTATTCAATGGTAACTGGATTATTCCTACAATGAAGCAGGTTTCTGAGAACTCTGGTAAGTGGGAAATCGTTCCTGCTCCATCACTTACAGGCAAGCCAGGATACGCTTCAAATGGTGGTTCTTCACTTTACATCACAGGTAACTGCAAGAAGACAGATCTTGCTAAAGATTTCTTAGCTTACACATTTGGTGGTCGTTCAGCAGAGGACGGACAGTCTACAACATATGATGAGGCACTTCTTAACGGTGGTGTTATCGGAACATGTGCAGCAGCTGCAGAGTCAGATGTTTACCAGCAGGGTGTTGATTTCTTCAATGGCCAGGCTATCTACGCTGACATCGTAGCTTACACACAGAACGTTCCTACAGTTGAGCAGTCTGATTACCACTACTCAGCAAGAACAGCTCTTGGTACAGCTCTTCAGAACGTAATCGAGAATGGTTACACAACAGAGCAGGCTCTTGAGGAAGCTGAGACAAACCTTAGATTCGAGATGGGTCTTTAATATTTAATCAGAAACAAAAATGATTTGATTTATCTGGGAAGTGGCTAGCCCACTTCCCATTTTTAAAGAAGGGGGATGCCAACGTGGAGAAGAAAAACATGGAATGACACTTGCGAATAAGCAATTGGCAGCCGGCTGGTTGTTCCTTACACCAGCAACAATACTCATTTTCATAATGAGCTTTTATCCAATTATTCAGGCTTTAATCACATCGTTTAAAACAGGAAAGGGCGTAAACATCAAGTTTGCTGACCCACTTACATATAATTACCAACGAATGCTACAGGATGTAATTTTCAAAACATCTATGAAAAATACATTCCTTTATTTGATAATAGAAGTTCCTATTATGTTAATCTTAGCTATTCTTTTAGCTCAGCTTCTTAACAATAAGGACCTTAAATTCAAGGGATTCTTTAGAACTTGTATCTTCTTACCTTGTGCTACATCCCTTGTATCTTATTCATTAATTTTCAAATCGATGTTTGCTACACAGGGTCTTATCAATACTGTATTACAGGGAATTGGAATCACCCACGAAAATATCAATTTTCTTGGAACAGCAGGCACAGCGAGAGCCGTAATCATCATAGCTCTTATCTGGAGATGGACCGGCTACAATATGGTATTTTATCTTGCTGGTCTTCAGAATATTGAGTATTCAGTATACGAGGCGGCAAAGATTGATGGAGCTAATGGCTGGAAAACATTCTGGAATATTACAGTTCCACTTCTTAAGCCAACTATCGTTATGACAGCTATTATGTCAATCAATGGTACATTGCAGTTATTTGATGAGTCTGTAAACCTTACAAGTGGTGGACCAGCAAACTCAACAATTACAATGTCACATTACATTTACAATCAGGCATTTGGTCAGGGTGTAGGTAACTTTGGTTACACATCAGCAATGTCATTTGTAGTATTCATCCTTGTTGCAATTCTTGCATTCATCAATTTGAAAGTAGGTGATACACGTGACTAAGAAGAAAAATAGATCAATGGTACAGCGTAGGCTTATTCCTACATACATATTTCTTATCATCTGCTCTTTTATTTCAGTATTTCCACTTTACTGGATGATTGCAGCAGCAACTAATTCATCACTTAATGTGGCAAGAGGTTCAATTGCTTTTGGAAGTCAGCTTGCAGTAAACTTTGCAAATCTTTCAAAGGCAGTACAGGGAACTCTTTGGAGCAGTATGGGAAATTCATTCCTTTACTCAATTGTTCAGACATTGGTTACACTTTTCGTGTGTTCAATAGCAGGTTATGGTTTTGAGCTTTATCACGACAAGGGTAAGGATAGATTATTTGGAATCCTTCTTCTTGCAATGATGGTACCAGCTGTGGCAACAATGGTTCCTTTATACGGACTCGTATCAAAGGCAAAGCTTCTTAACTCAGTATGGGCTTTCATCCTTCCTGGTATTTCGACACCATTTATGATTATGATGTTCAGACAGAATTCCAGAAATTTCCCACCTGACATCATGGAGGCAGCCAGAATTGATGGACTTGCTGAATGGAAAATCTTTTTCAAGATGTATGTGCCTATTCAGAAATCAATCTATGCAGCAGCTGCTGTTATAACATTTATGAATGCTTGGAACGCATATATGTGGCCAAAGGTAGTTATGAGCGACAACCGTGCTCAGACAATGCCAATGTTCATAGCAAACATTTCAAGCGGTTACACAGTAGATTACGGTATGACAATGCTTGGCGTATTATTCTGCTCTCTTCCTACAATGATAGTATTCTTCGTACTTCAGAAGCAGTTCGCAGAAGGTATTACAGGTTCAGTAAAATAACAAACTATAGGGGCGGGCTATAGCTAGTCCGCCCTTTATAAATAAAAAAGGGGAAAAGACTATGTCTGAATTCAATTATTCAATTGTTAGCAACCCTAGAATTTTTCAAGAAAATAGATTAGATCCACACTCAGACCACGAGTATTACGATAACGAGAGCTATGCTTATGGTGAGAAATCAAATTTTAAGCATTCTCTTAATGGAATGTGGAAGTTTGAATACGCTAAAAATTACGAGTGCTGTGACAAGACGTTTTTTGAAGAAGACAGAGATTGCCGTGGATGGGATGATATAAAAGTTCCTGCCCATATCCAATTAGAGGGTTATGACAAAATTATGTATGTGAACACCCAGTATCCTTGGGATGGTCACGAAGCAATAGAACCAGGAGAGATTCCATCAGAGGAAAATCCAGTTGGCAATTATGTAAAATACTTTGAAGTACCTGATTTTATGAAGGGAAAGCCGATATTTATTTCATTTCAGGGTGTAGAGAGTGGATTTGCTCTTTGGCTAAATGGAAAATATGTAGGATATAGCGAGGATTCCTTCACTCCTTCAGAATTTGATTTAACACCATTTATAAAAGAGGGAGAGAATAAGCTGGCAGTTCAGGTGTTCAAATGGACAGCCGGCAGCTGGTGCGAGGATCAGGATTTCTTTAGATTCTCAGGTATTTTCAGAGAAGTATATTTATATACTATTCCTGCTACTCACATTAAGGATTTACGCATCCAGACACTATTAGATGACGACTATAAAGATGCCACTTTAGTGCTTGATATGAAGGTGGTTGGAAGCGGTCTTGTTCAGATGACATTATCAGATGATGATGTGGACATTCTAAATAAAATTACCGTTAATGAGGGAGACAATCATTTTGAGCTTCATGTCAGAGAGCCAAAGCTATGGAGCGCTGAGCATCCATATCTCTTTGATTTACATATGAATGTGTTTGGCGAAACAGGAAGACTGACAGAGGTTGTTAAAGAAAAAGTTGGTTTCAGACGTTTTGAGATGAAAGACGGTTTGATGCACATTAATGGCAAACGTATTGTATTTAAAGGCGTTAACCGTCACGAATTTTCATCATCAACAGGAAGAGTTCTCTCAGAGGGGGAGATTCTTCAGGATATAATTACAATTAAGAAAAATAATATTAATGCTATACGAACCAGTCATTATCCAAATCAGACTGTATTTTACAGACTTTGTGATATTTTCGGACTGTATGTAATTGATGAGACGAATCTGGAGACTCACGGAACATGGCAGACTCCTATACAGATTCTTAAGTTAAAGGACGATAGCTATGCTGTTCCTGGAGATAGACCAGAATATTCGGACAATGTTATCGATAGAGCCCATAACATGTTCGAAAGAGACAAGAATCATCCTTGTATTTTGATATGGTCTTTAGGAAATGAGTCCTATGGCGGCACAAATTTACGCAAGATGCAAGATTTGTTGCATAAATGGGATGCTGGTAGACTGGTTCATTACGAGGGAGTATTTAATGATAGACGTGTAGATTTGTCAGATATGGAATCTACAATGTATGTTAAGGTTAAGGATATTAAAGAGTGGCTTAAGAATCATAAGGATAAGCCATACATAAATTGCGAATATATGCATGCCATGGGTAATTCCTGCGGAGCAATGTTCAAATATACAGAGCTTGCATATGAGGAGCCTAGATTCCAGGGCGGATTTATCTGGGATTACATCGATCAGGCAATCACCACAAAGGACTGCTACGGCGAGGAATTTGAGGGCTACGGTGGAGATTTCGACGACAGACCAAACGATGGCAGCTTTTCAGGAGATGGAATCTGCTATAGCAAGGGTCGATTGCCAAGCCCTAAAATGCAGGAAGTAAAGTACGATTATCAAAATATCAAAATCACAATAAAAGATGGAGTAGCTCATATTGAAAACAGAAACCTGTTTACAAATACAAATGAGTACACTGCAATCCTTACCATAGAGCGCATAGGAGAGCTTATTGCTGAGGAAGAGCTTACAATCGACTGTCCTCCATTAGAGGAAATAGATTATGAGCTGGAGCTTAATCTGCCAAAGGATAACGAGTACGTTGTTACACTTTCATTTGTGCTTTCTGAGGATACTTTGTGGGCTAGAAAGGGTCACGAAGTGGCTTATGGTCAGACCACAATTGGAAGATTCATATACGAAAGTGGTAGAAAGCAGCCTTTAACGGTTACTCAGGGATTCCATAACCTTGGGGTAAAGGGCGAAGATTTTGAAGTATTATTTGTAGGTCAAAGAGGCCTAAGCTCATACAAATACCACGGTAAGGAGCTTTTAAAGAGAATTGTACTTCCAAACTTCTGGAGACCAATGACTGAAAATGATTTGGCTAATCAGCTACCATTCAGAGCTGGTCAGTGGAAGCTGGCAAGCAAGTATATTTCTACATCAGTAATGGATGAGAATATTAATGAGCCACCGATAGTGGAGGCTTCCAATGATTGTGTAAAGGTGATTTATACATATCATTTAGCCACTAAACCAGCAGGAAAATGTACTGTAGAGTATATTGTAAATGCTGATGGTATAGTAGATTGCACATTAAAGCTTCCAAAATCTGCTGAGATTGGTGAGCTTCCAGAGCTTTCTATGGCTTTTGTGCTGGATAATGAGCTTTCTAATCTTGAGTGGTATGGCAAAGGTCCTCAGGAGAATTACCTAGACAGAGATCACGCTAAAATAGGTGTATTTGCCAATAAGGTTGAAGACAATATGGCTAAGTACCTTGTTCCACAGGAATGTGGAAATCATCAGGAGGTACGCTATGGACAGCTTACAGATGATAAGGGAGATGGAATTTTATTCCTATCAAATAACCTTGGTTTTTCAGCATTGCCATATTCTGTGCACGAAATAGATGAAGCACACCACAAGACAGAGCTTCCAAAATCACATTTTACATTCGTTAGAGTGGGAATGCAGATGGGTGTAGCAGGTGACGATACTTGGGGTGCAAAAACTCATCCAGAATTTATGCTTGATAATAGTAAAGAAATGCAGATTTCCTTTAGTTTTAGGGGAATTTAAGCTATAATAATTGTCGACTGCTGTTTGGATATAGCAGTCGGCAATTGTTTATTATGGAGGGACGAATTATGTTTGAATCAAATGACACTTTTGTTGAGGATGCGGTAAAGGTAGTTGAGACACCTCAGGATAAGACAAGAAAGCTTGGATTAATGGCTATGTGTCTGGTTACATTAGGTGGATTTACTGTAATGGACAATCATCTAAAGTACATTTTCCTTATAGCATTTATTGTTTTGATTGTTATTGATTTATTTTTAATTGTTAATAACAAAAATGTAGAGTATGAGTATGATTATACTAATGGTAGCTTAGAAATCGCAAAAATCATCGATAATTCCAAGAGAAAAAAGTTGTTAGTATCGAATCAAGCGAGATTAAGATGGTTGCAGCTATGGGAACCAATGAATCACTTAGGTTTGACCATGTTCAGCTCAAGACTTATGACTGCTCAGCACATAACGAGGAGTTAAAAGATTACATTTTAGTGGCTCACAGCGAGGCAAAAGGCAACGATTTCAAAGTATTATTCACACCTTCTGACAAGTTGCTTAATGCAATGGAGAAATATAACAAGAGAGATATTTATAGGGGATAATCATGAACGAGAAAGAATTAAAAGTTATCTTTGAAGAGAAGTTCGGAGAGGGCGGTGACATCCGCACATACTTCGCTCCAGGACGTGTAAATCTTATTGGAGAACACACTGATTACAATGGCGGACACGTATTTCCATGCGCACTTACAATTGGAACATACGCAGTAGCTAGAAAGCGCGATGACAGAGTGATTAAACTGTACTCTGCAAATATTGAACGTGTAGGAGTTATCGAAAGCTCACTTGATGATCTTACAAATAAGGATGAATATAGCTGGGCAAACTATCCACTTGGTGTTGTTTGGGCTCTTATCGAGAAGGGTTCGGAAATTAAATCTGGATTTGAAATGGTTGTTTGGGGCAATATTCCTAACGGCTCAGGACTTTCATCATCTGCTTCACTTGAGGTGCTTACAGGCACAGTTCTTACAGATATTTTTGGTCTTGATAAGAGTATGATAGACCTTGCCCTTATCGGACAGTACTCAGAGAACAACTTTAATGGATGTAATTGCGGTATAATGGACCAATTTGCGGTAGCAATGGGACAAAAAGACCACGCCATTTTCCTTGACTGTGCAGATTTATCCTATAAATATGCCAGCGTAAAGCTTGAAGGAGCTAAGATTGTTATCACAAATTCTAAGGTAAAGCACTCACTTGTAGACAGCGCATATAACGATAGAAGAAATGAAAGTGCTCAGGCTCTTGCAGATCTTCAGACAGTATGCGGCATCAGCACTCTTGGTGAGCTTACAGACGAGGAATTTGAAAAGTATGGCAGCGCTATTAAGGACGAGGTTTGCTACAGAAGAGCAAAGCATGCAGTAGCTGAGAACCAGCGTACAATCAAGGCTGTAGATGCGCTTAATAAGAACGATATCGAAACATTTGGTAAGCTTATGAACGCTAGCCACGTTTCACTCCGCGATGACTACGAAGTATCTTGTGAAGAGGTAGATTTCCTTGTAGAAACAGAGTGGTCAGTTCCAGGTGTAATCGGTGCCCGCATCACAGGCGGCGGCTTCGGAGGTTGTACAGTAGCAATCGTAAAGGATGAGGCTGTTGAGAACTTTAAAGAAGTTGTAGGCAAGGCTTACAAAGAAAAATTTGATTTAGACGCAGAGTTCTACGTAGTAGATATCGGCGACGGCGCTAGAAGATTAGCATAATATAAATAATAAAGAGCCACCATTAATTGGTGGCTCTTATATAGTTGTAAAGCATTAGTGATATCTTTACAGTAATAGCATCATTAAATTTTCTAACATCATATCCAGTCAAATCGGCGAATTTATCCAATCTGTAAATAAGAGTATTTCTATGAATGAAGGTCTGGCGAGCTGTTTCGGCTAACGACAAATCATTATCGAAAAATGCATTAATAAGGGATAAAGTCTCCTCGTCAATCTGCGATAAAATGTCAATATTTATATGTTTGTTTAAATAAGCTTTAATTTCTGAAGCAGGAACATTGTATAGTAAACGACCTAATCCTAAGTCCTCATAGCAATAAATACGGCCATGGCTATTGAAAGTATTACCAATTTCCATAGCAGTGATGGCATCCTGATATGCAGTAGGTAGCTCTTTAAAGGATGTTACTGCACTGCTGTAACTAAGCTTAAATCTGGTGAATGCCTCTGTTTCAAGCATATCTAGGTAAGAATTAGCAGTTTGCAGGATTTCTTCAGAGGATGGAGCAGAATCAAAATTAATTACCAGTGCGATATGCTTCGAATCCATTTCCAAGACAACATCTTTTGCATCTGGAAGAAGACTCTTTAACAAAGAAACAGCTTCTTTGCTATATTCGCTAGGGCTCTCCAAATAGAAAATCTGTCTTATATGTTCTTCATCAATATGAAATCTTGTCAGGGATGAAAGTGCATCTGAATAGGCTAATTCCTTTGATAGAAAGAGTCTGTATAATCCTGTTTTAGAATCAATAACGTTGAAATGTACAACTAATTCCTTAAGCTTATTTATAATCTCATCATCAGATAATGAGGAGTCAGTAATATCAAAATTAATTCCAGTTGCCTTATTAAGTTGATCTAGTAATTTTTCTTTTTCTCTTCAAAATTCATAAAAAATAGAGGTACCTTTCAAAAAGATACCTCTATATTAAATCAATATGGATTAGTTAGCAATTGTAAGCTCTGTATCCTTATCGAAGAAGTGAGCCTTCTCCATATCAAGAGCAAACTTAACTGTGTCGCCACCTCTAGCTGTTGTACGTGGGTCAACTCTTGCTGTAACCTGAGTTCCAGCATAATCGAAGTATAAGTAAACTTCTGCACCAAGAAGCTCGTATACAGAAATCTTAGCTTCGATAACTGAAGAAGCCTGTGTATCAACGAAGATCTGTGAATCGTGAATATCCTCTGGACGGATACCAAGGATAACTACCTTACCACCGTAGTTCTGCTCCTTAAGAGCCTTTGACTTAGCTGGTGGAATCTGAAGGCTTGCACCGTTAACCTGGATAGCTGTGCAATCAGCATTAACTGTACCCTCAAGGAAGTTCATCTGTGGTGAACCAATGAATCCAGCAACGAAGAGGTTGCAAGGCTTCTGGTAAAGGTTAGCTGGTGTATCGATCTGCTGAACAACACCGTCCTTCATAACTACGATTCTTGTACCAAGTGTCATAGCCTCTGTCTGATCGTGTGTAACGTAGATCATTGTTGCTCCAAGTGAATCATGAAGCTTAGAAATCTCTGTTCTCATCTGAACACGAAGCTTAGCATCAAGGTTTGAAAGAGGCTCATCCATAAGGAATACCTTAGGATTACGAACGATTGCACGACCCATAGCTACACGCTGTCTCTGACCACCTGAAAGAGCCTTTGGCTTTCTGTCAAGAAGCTTCTCAAGGTCAAGGATTCTAGCTGCCTCACGTACCTTCTTATCGATTTCATCCTTTGGTACCTTACGTAACTTAAGACCAAATGCCATGTTATCGTAAACTGTCATATGTGGGTAAAGAGCGTAGTTCTGGAATACCATTGCGATATCTCTGTCCTTAGGCTCTACGTCGTTCATAAGCTTTCCATCGATGAGAAGCTCACCTGAAGAAATTTCCTCAAGACCAGCGATCATACGAAGTGTTGTAGACTTACCACAACCAGAAGGTCCTACGAAGATGATGAACTCCTGATCCTTGATGTCAAGATTGAAATCCTTTACAGCGTGGAAGCCGTTAGGATATTTTTTGTTAATGTCTTTTAATTGAATGTCTGCCATTGTAAAAATCCTCTCTTTTCTAAAATCTTTATGGGAATCTCCCTTTAACTAAATACGATTATAGAAAATGAACAAATTGTGAACAATGTTAGAATAACCAAAAATTACAAAGACCTTTCGGTATTTTAACAACCCTATGTGAAAGCTGCACAAAAGTAGATTGGATGAATTGGATAATTATCCCATACTTCCATTATTAATTGATTCTATTAGGAAAGAATATGGTATAATACTAGATAATTATGGAGAATAGCAATATTAGACGCTTAAGTCTGATGAATAATTGGGAGAATTGAAAATGGAAGCACTTAAGTATAGAAATCGATTGAAACGATATCTAAGATTTCCTCTATACATGCTTATTATCTTTATAATAGGCTGTATCATTATGAGCTTTGTAAATCCGCGATTGGCAGGAATCTTAATTCTATTTGTTCTAATATATGGATTGGTAGTTTTAGCCTATTACAAAGCAAATCTTAAAGCATTTAAAAACACAGTAATTGAATATGCCGTTCATTATGGAACTGTTCAAAGGGAGCTCCTTAAGAAATTTAGACTTCCATATGTGCTGTTAGATTCAACAGGAAAGATTATGTGGATGAACGAGGAGTTCTGTAATCTCGTTGAAAAGACCAAGACCTACAACAAATCAATTACCACAATATTCCCTGAGATTACCCGTGAAGGCATTGAACATGCCAAGGACGATAATTTCGACCTAAACCTGGAATACAATGATAGAAAATATCGTGCAGCTATCCAGCGTCTTGATTTAACAGAACCATTATTAGGAAGTGGTATTTTATCTAATCTCGATGGAAGTTCTGATGGAATGGTTGCCATCATCCTTTTTGATGAGACTGATGTTCAGGAAACAAAGGCTAAGATTAATGATCAGGCTATGGTTATGGCTCTTCTTTATATAGATAACTATGACGAGGTCTTTGATCAGGTTGAGAATGCTAAACGCTCTATGCTTTTAGCATTGTTAGACAGAAAGATTAATAAATATTTTGGCGAGGGTGATGCTATTGTTCGCCGATTGGAAAAGGACAAGTATTTAATCACCTTCCAGAGAAAATATCTGGATTCCTTTGAAGAAGATAAATTCTCTCTTGTAGAGGATATTACTACTATAAAAATGGGCAATGACAGAGATATTACTGTCAGCATAGGTGTAGGCCTAGGTAGCGAAAGCTATACACAGAACGCCCAGTATGCTCATATGGCTATCGACCTGGCGTTGGCCCGTGGTGGTTGTCAGGTTGTTGTAAAGAATGGACAGAATGTTTCTTATTACGGCGCTCATGGTAAGGAAGTAGAGCGTACCACTAGAGTAAAGGCACGTGTTAAGGCTCAGGCTCTTAGAGAGCTTATGGAAACAAGAGACAGAATCATCGTTATGGGGCACAATCTTTCAGATGCAGACTGTCTTGGAGCTTCGGTTGGTGTTTTCTGTGCAGGTCGTGAGATTGGAAAGCCTGTAAACATCGTTATTGACACCATCACAAGCTCTATGAGACCAGTGGTAGAGAGCTTTACTGAAAAGGATGAATATCCAAGCGATATGTTCATTACAAGCGAACAGGCTATTAACCTTTGTAATGACAATACTCTGATAATGGTAGTTGATACCAACAGACCAAGCATTGTAGAGTGTCCAGCACTTCTTTATAAGAACAGAAATATTGTAGTTATAGATCATCATAGACAGGTGGAGGAAACTATTGAAAATCCAATCCTTTCCTACATCGAGCCTTATGCATCATCTGCCAGCGAAATGATCGCAGAGGTGCTTCAGTACTTTGCAGAGAAGATTACACTCAATCCAACAGAGGCTGATTGTATTTACGCAGGTATCCTAATCGATACAAACAACTTTATGACAAAAACAGGTGTTAGAACCTTTGAGGCAGCCGCATTCCTTAGAAGAAACGGCGCAGAGGTTACACGTGTTAGAAAGATGCTTCGTGAGAATATGGAGACCTATAAGGCAAGAGCTGAGGTTGTTAGAAATGCTGCCACATATCGTGGAGTATTTGCTATTTCAGAATGCGAGCCAGATGGTCAGCTTGAATCACCTACAGTTATTGGTGCACAGGCGGCAAACGAGCTTCTTAATATTGTAGGAATAAAGGCATCATTTGTTCTTACAAAGTTTATGGACAAAATCTATATCAGTTCACGTTCTATTGACGAGATTGATGTTCAAAGAATCATGGCACGCCTTGGTGGTGGTGGTCATGTGAATATTGCAGGCGCACAGGTACAGAATCGTACCTTGGAAGAGGTACGTAAGGACCTTGAAGAGACTATTGATAAAATGCTAGAAGAAGGAGAAATAAGACTATGAAGGTAATATTACTTCAGGATGTTAAGGCACTTGGAAAGAAGGGCGAGGTAGTAGAGGTTAGCGAGGGATACGCTCGTAACATGCTTTTCAAGAAGAAGCTTGGAAAAGAGGCTACAAATGCTGCACTTAACGACCTAAAGCTTCAGAATAAACACGATGAAAAGGTTGCCCAGGAGAATTTAGAGGCAGCACAGGCTTTCGCTAAGGAAATGGAAGATTGGAAGGTAGAGACAACAATCAAAACTGGTGAAGGCGGAAGAACCTTCGGTTCTGTATCTACAAAGGAAATCGCTGAGGCTACTAAGAAACAGTACGGAAAAGAAATTGACAAGAAAAAGATTGTTCTCGAGGACCCAATCAGAGCACTTGGAACATATGAAGTAAAGGTAAAGCTTCACCCACAGGTAACAGCTACACTTAGAGTGCATGTTTCAGAAGGAAAATAATAGGGGAAAATAATCACTTATGGAAGACGTTATTCGCAGACAAATGCCGAATTCTCTCGAGGCTGAGCAATCAGTTATTGGTTCTATGATTGTAGACCGTGATGTGATTGTGGAATGTTCGGAAATCCTCCTTAAGGATGATTTCTATCACCAGCAGTACGGGATTTTGTTTGAGGCTATAGTTGAGCTTTATAATGCAGGAGAGCCTGTTGATGAAGTAACTTTGCAGAATAAGCTCAAGGAAAAAGGAGTTTCGCCTGAAATTGCTTCTCTTGAATACATTCAGGAGCTGGTTTTAGGAGTTCCTACCACTGTAAATGCAAAGAGCTATGCCAATATTGTAAAAGATAAAGCATTACTCAGAAATATTATCAAGGTAAATCAGAATATAGAGAATATGTGCTTTGAGGGTACAGAAGAGGTTGATACCATTCTGAATCAGACAGAAAAGGATATCTTTTCATTGGTTCAGAATCGTGGTGAGACAGATTATGTGCCAATCAAGCAGGTAGTTATGAATGCAATCGCAAAGATTGATCAGGCTTCTAAGCAGAAGGGCGCCGTAACAGGTATTCCTACAGGCTTTATTGATTTGGATAGACAGACAGCAGGTTTACAGCCTTCGGATCTTATTCTTATCGCAGCCCGTCCTTCAATGGGTAAGACAGCCTTCGTACTTAACCTGGCGCAGCATATTACACTTCGTGAGAATCTTTGCGCAGCAATATTCTCTCTGGAAATGTCAAAGGAGCAGCTGGTAAACCGTATGTTTGCCCTTGAATCAAGAGTAGACGCCCAGAAGCTCCGTACCGGTAATCTCCAGGAAGCAGACTGGGAGAACCTTATCGAGGGTGCCGGAAAAATCGGTAATTCAAAACTTATTATTGATGATACACCAGGTATTTCTATTAGCCAGATGCGTAGTAAATGCCGTAAATATAAGATGGAATTTGGACTTTCCATTATCATCATCGACTACTTGCAGCTTATGTCTGGCTCAGGAAAATCTGAGAGTAGACAGCAGGAGATTTCAGATATTTCACGTTCATTAAAAGCTTTGGCCCGTGAGCTTAATGTACCTGTTATTGCACTGTCTCAGCTATCACGAGCTGTTGAGCAGCGTCCTGATCATAGACCAATGCTTTCGGATCTTCGTGAATCCGGAGCCATCGAGCAGGATGCTGACGTGGTTATGTTCATTTATCGAGATGACTACTATAACCACGATTCAGAAATGAAGGGTGTTTCAGAAATTATTGTAGCTAAACAGCGTAATGGTCCTATTGGAACCATCGAGCTTACTTGGCTTCCTGAATACACAAGATTTGCTAATAGAGATAGAAGTCAGTACCACAATCACGATGAGTAACGGGAAGACTCGCCATTTAAAGATTGCCTTCGGCAATGGGGCGCGTCGTGGCAAACAAAAAGACATCCCAATGGGATGTCTTTTTATATTTGCATTAATTAGCCCTGTGAAATAGCACCTGTTGGGCAAACACCTGCGCAAGTACCACACTCAACACAAGCTGTTTCATCAATCTGGAACTGTGAATCGCCCTGTGAGATAGCTCCTACTGGACACTCTGGCTCGCATGTTCCACAAGATACGCATGAATCAGAAATTACATATGCCATAATTAAAATCCTCCTTAAAAATCTAATTAATAATAATTATCAATTAGTCAACTGATGAATAAATAATACATCTAAATTGTGTCTAAATCAAGAACAAAATTGTATTTTTAAGAATACCGCAAAATTCAAGGGGTTAGAGGGTTTGAAGAGACTAACCACCGTTGATTTTGGCTAACAAAAGTTTAAATTGTGTACACAAATCTAAATAAACAAACAATTGTTAGTGAGGTTGTTCACAAGCAATTTTGTAAAATTAAATTGAATAAAATCACCGACATGAATGATAGGTCATTGATAAAAGGATTGAAAGATGTTATTATTTTAAAGAATTTTATGAAAGGAAGGATTATAAAATGGCAAGAGTTTCTAAGGCTACTATGATTGGCGAGCTTCTTCAGATCGATGCTGATGTAGCTCCTATTTTACTTAATATCGGCATGCACTGTCTCGGATGTCCATCATCTCAGATGGAGACAATCGAGGAGGCAGCTATGGTACACGGTATCGATGCTGATGACCTTGTAGAAGAGATTAATACATTTCTTGATTCAAAGGCGTAAAGGAAAGCACTGCAACTGCAGTGCTTTTTTAATAAAAAATATCCTGTAACTAACTAGCTCTGATGTTTCTGAAGCGAAGCATTCGATTGCTGAGCTTAGAAATATCAGGCTTGTTAGTGTAACAGGATATTTACATTATTCTAGATAAGTGCAAGCTGTTGAATTGCGTTGCCAGTAACCATTGTTTCGTAGTGCTCTGACATATATGCGTCTGTGCCTACCACGTAATTCTGCTGGTCACTGTATTCTGATAATATGTTGCATACCTTGTTGTAGTTCTCAGCAGAATCATCTGATTTACTAACTACAAGATAGTATCTGTCATCAAATGGACTCTTATAAAGAGAATTTTTTCCTTTGTAGAATGTAGCAAGTACACCTGAAAGCTTAAGGACATCTTCAAGATTGTCGAAAACAAACATCTTTGTGATGTCTACAGGCAATCCCTTGGCTGCTGCTTTTTCAGGAGAAGCTGCGATAGCTTCCTGTGCTTTTGCTATTAAACTATTGAAGATATTAAGGATGTCATCTGCGGCTGCCTCATTAAATGGTTTTGCAGGAGCATCTGAAATATCTATATCGTCATCATCGTAATCGTCATCGCTTTCAGAGAATCTAGAGAAACGAGTATCCAGCTCGTCTGGACTATCGACTTTTGTAACTAAAAGAACGATGGATTCTGATGAAAGTGGAATAGCCTCTATCATAAGTGGAATATCTTCTGCTTCGAAACCGCACTGGTAAGAAGCCTGTTCCATAAGCTCTCTAAAAAGCTCTCGTGCCTTGGCAGAGCCATAAGCAAGCTCGGATAGCTTAATGTGTCGGCTAATTAAATCTTCTCTAGAAAGAGTGCATCTGATCTGGTTCTCGTTGATTTTTTCAATCTTCATAAAATCACCTCCCGAATCGAAAAAGATGCTGTAACTTTTCTTGTTCGACTATTATATATATATTATATCGGAATGTAAAGGAAAGATACTATAAAAATCGCATAAAAAAGTATTAAAATTTTATTAACAAAAAGTTATGAAAAATTACTAAAAGAAAATTAGGGGTTGCATTATAATTTTATTCGTGATATAAATTTATCCGCGAGATGCTTTTTCCGAAAAAGGAAGGAGCTGATGTAATTGATACCAGAAGGTATTGAGAACAGGTACGAAGTTATTCGAATACTGCAAGAGTCAGCAGCTACGGCAGTTTTACTTGTTCGTTACAAACCGATAGGAGCATTAAGGATTCTTAAGGCTATTCACAAGGCCCATCCTAATGCGAACAGCATCCTATCCGAATCAAATCTTTTACAAGGGATAAAATCATCCCAAATACCCACTATTTATGAAGTAGAAGAAACAAATAGTATGGTTTATTTAGTTGAAGAATATGTAGAGGGAATTTCTCTACGGGAGTATTTGCTAGAAACCACTATAGAAATCGAAAAGCTTTTATATATAGCAATCGAGCTATGTAAAATTGTAGAAACTTTGCATACAGCAGGAAGTGAGACTGTGTTATACAGAGATATGAAGCCTGAACATGTATTTATGGAAGGGGATACAATAAAGCTAATCGATTTTGGTATAGCTATTAAAAAGTCTGAGATTAACGAGGCAAAGCCTCTAGGAACTAAAGGCTGGGCTGCGCCAGAACAGTTGAAAGGACAATACCTTGATGAGCGTTGTGATGTTTATGGTGTAGGAAAAGTAATTGGTTTCATGCAGATGAACAGTTATGCAAAAGATGATTTTAGAATTAAACAGATTGTAGAGCTTGCAACAAAAAAAGATGTAAAAGACAGATTAGAATCAGTCAAAGATCTTAGATATTTGTTGGAAAAACTGCAAGGAGAAAGAGTTAATAATAAAATCGGAGAAAAGCATCTTGAGAAGAAAATCGCAGTAATAGGCGCAAATAGTGCAGTTGGCACTACTCGCGTTGCTATATCTTTGTGCAAGTATTTCAATAAAAGAAATATTGAATGTTACTACAAGGATATTGAAAAAGATACAGTACGAAAGCTTTGGATGAATCTAAAAAATGCCAGGCTACAGAAGGGTGTTTTATATCACGAGAGCTTTATGGGAATCATGGAATATGGAGAAAACATAGAGAAGCAAAACCCTCCCGACGGTTTGTACGTATTAGACTGTGGAACAAAAAGAGAGGTGCCGGTTGGAACAGATGTAATAATCTATGTAACAAGTGGTGCACCATGGCAGCAGGATGATGAAATGCCAGAATGGATAAATGATAATAAAGTATATGTTATCAATAATTTCTCCAGTAGATTGGAAAGCATCAGGCTGGCAAAAGAACTTAGGAAAAAAGTGTATAGGTATCCAACAGTTGGAGGTTTAGATATATCAAAAGATGAGGAAAAAGTTTTTCAGCGATTTTCAAAAATGAAAGAGATTCTGTTATTTGTTAACAATAAAAAGAATAAAAAAATAATAAAAACAAAAAGAAACAAAATATGTGTGGTAGGTGTATCAAAAAAGATAGGTGTGACTCATCTGTGCTTATGCCTGGCAAACTTTCTTAGCTCAGCCTTAGGGAAAAGGGTGATATATGTAGAGCTCAGAAGGAATAGTCAGCTCTTAAGTGTAGTGGGGCTAAAGCAGGTTTTAATCGGAAAAATGATTGGCTATGAATATAAAGGCGTCAGATATGTATTAAGTGATGATACTGAGGCTATTAGACAATTGATGATGACTGAAAAAGCCTGGTTTGTAGTAGATATGGAAAGCCTGAATAATGACACACATACCATATTTACCAATTGCAATAATAGAATCATAATTGGATCTTTAAGTCCTTGGTGCAAAAAGGAACTTTACGATTTTTTATTAATAATAACATTGAAGAATATGACATAGATAATATGCGCTTAGCATTGAAAAATAAAACGAAAAAGAAAAAGATGATTTTTTGTCATATTACAATATTAAAGAATTTGATGTGCCATTCATTGAAGATCCATTTTCATTAAAAGAAGAACATTTTAACCATTTGTTTAAATTGTTAGCGTAGCTGCAGAAAGGAGGCAGGTTGTAAAAATGGATATAAACTGCTTGGGTAATGCCAGTATCACAGTAAACTTTTGGTAAAAAGACAAATAAACATCCTTTTATAATAGATGAAGTAAACGAGGAAAAGGAAATGTTTGAATATGAAGTGGTTTATATATTTGGAGCGGAATTACCGCTCCTTTTTTTGTGGAAAAATTACCCATAAAAGTCTATAAAGTAGAATTTAATAGTAGGTTTTGTTATACTTTTTGTGAAGAATTTCTAGATAAAGAGGGAGATGCAATGAGCTACCGTAAGAGAAAAAGAGAAGAGGAATACCTAGAGGGTATGTATATATTGCAGCAGCACTTTTAGTGATGGTGTTAGCTGTGGGAGGAATTGCCTATATTAAAAAATATGCTCCTACAAAGGAACATATGGATTTGGCAGAGTACTTTAAAACAAATTATGATAACGAAGCAGCCGTTATCTTAAATGGTGAGTTTAAGGGCTCAACAGAGGAAGACGGTCACGGTTTAGCGATAGTTAAAGAAGGGAAACCATACCTAGAGGTTGGTTTTGTAAAAGAGAATATAGATGATGGATATGTATATGATTCATCTGAAATAACACTTCGATATGCAACAGATACACAGGTGTATACAGCAGTTGTTGGAAATAGTGATTATACAGTAGATAAAAGCAATGAAAGTCTTGGGTATCCGGTAGTAATTGCGCAGGATAATACAGTTTACATTGCTACTGAATACATTGATAAGCTTTCCGATTATCAGTGGAAATATCACGAAGGCCCAGATAGAATCACTGTTAATACAGTAGGTTTTAAAAGTGATATAGGAATTATCAAGAGAAAAGGACAAATCAGAAAGCTGAACGGTCCAAAGAGTCCTGTGCTAGAGGATGTTACAAAGGGCGAGCAGCTCTATGTATTAAGAGATACAGGAAAGTGGAGCTATGTTGTTTCAGAAAAAGGTGTTTGCGGATATATAAAAAATAGAAGCTTTAATATAGAAGGCGATATATCAGTAGATGCAACAAATGATAGAAAATACAACCATATTTCAGTAGGCGATGGTATTTGCCTTATGTGGCATCAGGTAACATCACAGGCAGCAAATGGAGATATCGCAAATGTCTTGGCAAGTTCGCCTCTTGTTACAGTAATGTCACCTACCTGGTTTCATTTAAATGATAACAATGGTGGAATTGCTTCTATTGCAAGTACTAATTATGTAAATACTTGCCATGCTAATAATGTGCAGGTTTGGGGTCTTGTAAGTAACCTTGAGGATTCAAGCGTAGATACAACTACAGTATTAAATACTACATCAGCTAGAGATAATCTTGTAAACAATCTGATTGCACAGGCTATTACATATGGTCTTGATGGCATCAATGTTGATATCGAGCAGCTTTCAGGTGCAGCAGCAGATGGATATATTCAATTTATAAAAGAGCTTTCAATTAAGTGTGAGAAAAACGATATTGTTTTATCTGTTGATAATTATGTACCTACAGCATCATCTGCTATTTATAACAGAGTAGAGCAGGCAAAGTATGCAGATTATGTCATTATAATGGGATATGATGAGCATTATTCAGGAAGTGAAGAGGCAGGCTCGGTAGCATCTCTTGGCTGGGTTGAACAAGGAATAAAGGATACTTTAACCGAGGTTCCAGCAAAGCAGGTTATCTTAGGAATCCCACTATACTGCAGAGTATGGGAAGTTGCAGAAGATGGTAGCGTTGATAGCACAGCATATGGAATGAATGCAATTCAAAGCTATCTTAAGACAAATTCAGTTAATACAACCTGGGATGATTCATTAGGCCAGTATTACGGTGAATACACCAAGGGTGATAAGACATACAAGATTTGGGTAGAGGATGAAACTTCTATCGAAAAGAAGCTTATTTTAATGGGTGAAAATAAGCTTGCAGGTGGAGCTTTCTGGAAAAAAAGGCTTCGATAGTACAGGAATTTGGAATTTTATGGGAAAATACCTGAAATAACCAAAGACGCCTGTAAATGGTAATGTAAAACACAAAAAAATCATATTTTTTCCCGTAATTGCGGGAGTTTCACATAGTTAAAAAGATTGTGTTCTAAGGGAAAAGTGTTATAATTTTGAGTATGATTACTAGGATTATGGATGTTTCTGAGGAGCCAATCAATATAGAGTTTATCAGAGAGGCTTCTGAGATTTTAAAAAATGGTGGTTTAGTTGCTTTTCCAACTGAAACCGTATATGGATTAGGTGGCGATGCCACAGATAAAGAGGCCTCAAGAAAGATATATCAAGCAAAGGGTCGTCCATCGGATAACCCTTTAATTGTACATATAGCAAAGTTTGAACAGCTTGAACAAATTACAACAGACTTACCTGAGACTGCCAAGAAGCTGGCTGATGCATTTTGGCCAGGCCCTCTCACAATGGTATGTAATAAGAACGAGGTTATTCCATACGAGACCACAGGCGGACTTGATACAGTAGCTGTTCGTATGCCAAACAATCCAGTGGCGCTGGCACTTATTGAAGAAAGTGGCTGTATGATAGCAGCACCTAGTGCCAATACATCAGGAAGACCTAGCCCTACAAAGGCAAGCCACGTATACGAGGATTTATCAGGCAAGATAGAGGCTATATTGGACGGAGGCCCAGTTGATATAGGACTAGAGTCCACCATCGTAGATTTAACAGAAGATATTGTTACCATTCTTCGACCAGGATATATCAATATGGACATGTTAAAGGAAGTGGTTGGAGAAGTAAGAATGGACCCAGGCATTGTCTATAACGACAAAGGTACCACAAGCGGTGCAAAGCCAAAGGCTCCAGGTATGAGATACAAGCATTACGCACCAAAGGGCGATTTAACAATCGTTTCGGGTGAGGAAAACAAGGTTGTATCTACTATTAATAAGCTTACAGCTGACAAAAGAGCTGAAGGAAAGAAGGTCGGCATTATTGCCACATCTGCAACTGCGGGCAGATATGAGCAGGGGGAGGTGCTGATTATCGGTGATAGAGAGGATGAGCAGAGTATTGCACATAATCTCTACGATATCCTTAGACAGTTTGATGAGTTAGATGTAGATATTATTTATTCAGAAAGCTTTGCCACTCCAAAGATTGGTCAGGCTATTATGAATAGGCTACTAAAAGCAGCAGGTCAAAAGACCATAGAGGTTTAGTGGCAAGGGATTTTATTCGGAGAATAAGGGAATGAAAAACATTAATAGAGTTATTTTTGCCTCGGGTAGCGGGACGTCCAGGGCACCTATGGCCACGGCCATATTCCACAGTTTCCCGCATGCCAGACCGATTATTTGTGAGGCCAGGGGATTGATTGTTCAGTTTCCGGAGCCCTTAAATCAAAAGGCAGAGGCTGTACTTATAAGTAACGGCATAGAGCTAAAGGATTACTCCTCAAAACAGCTTATGGAATCGGATTTTTCCGATAACACGCTGGTTATTACTATGGAGGAGACCCAAAGGCAAAAGATTTTAAGTGAATATGTCAATGCCACAGAGGAAAACACCAGACTTCTTAATGAGATCGTGGGGGATGAGCTCGAAGTTATGGATCCTTATGGTGGTTCAGTGCAAACCTACGGTTTGTGCTATGAGGTTTTGAAGGTATCAATTGAGAAATTAATAAAGTTACTAGAGACTTAGGCACAAAATGTATTGGAGGATAGACCATGAGTGACAAGAGACTTGATTACATTAGCTGGGATGAATACTTTATGGGCGTTGCAGTATTATCGGGTATGAGATCAAAAGACCCAAATACACAGGTTGGAGCTTGTATTGTTAGCCAGGACAACAAGATTTTATCCATGGGCTACAATGGTTTTCCAAATGGATGTTCAGATGATGAGTTCCCTTGGGCAAGAGTAGGGGACCCTCTGGAAAATAAATATTTCTACACAACACACAGCGAGCTTAATGCAATATTGAACTATAGGGGAGGTTCACTTGAGGGCTCAAAGTTGTATGTTTCACTTTTCCCATGTAATGAATGTGCCAAGGCTATTATTCAGTCTGGCATCAAAACTATTATCTATGATAGTGACAAGTATGAAAATACACCATCAGTTATAGCATCAAAGAGAATGCTGAGAGCTGCTGGAGTTGAGTTCCGTCAGTATGAGCGCACCGGCAGAGAGATATCTATGACACTCTAAACCGGTATTAAGGAGCATCAATGAGGGACAAAAGAAGAACAAATAAAGAAGTGGCCAATTCTTTGGTGATGGTACTTCAATTTGGCATAAATGTTATAGTACCAATTTTGCTTTGTACTATAGTAGGAACCTTTATAACATCAAAAACTGGGGTAAAGGGTTTTGCAATAGCCGGAATATTAATTGGTATTGTGGCAGCTTTTAATGGAGCTTACCGTTCAGTTAAGGGGTATCTGAAAAATGAGGAAACCCCAGGACAGCGGGCGAGAAGACTAGAAAGGGAGGCTCTTAAAGAGAAGGATAGCTCAGGGGAATAATTGAATAGGATTTGACATGATTAAATGGATGAAGCGACTAAATCAGGCCCTGCCAGGACTGGTTTTTGGAATTCTTGCATACGGACTTGTTGTAGAGCTAATCGGAGTTTGGTTTGTCAGCGATAAAATCAGATATACAACTGGACTTTTATTTGGAATCGGATGTGCCGTAGGAATGGCTATTCATATCGCTATGATTATTGAAGAGTCAGTTAGAATCGGTGAAGGACACGAAAAATATTTGTCTTTTAAATCCGTAATGAGATATCTGGTTTTGTGTGCAATTATGATTACGATGACTTTTTTGAAGCTGGGAAATATGTTCACAGCGATCATCGGTTTACTTGGGCTCAAGGTTAGTGCATATGCACAGCCTTTGCTGATAAAAATTTTATCTAAGCATAAAGCGTTAGGTAGAAAGTAATTAAAATTTCATAAAGGAGGTGAAAGTGTGACAGAAGGAATTTTGCTGGCCTCAAGCGATACTGTGGACATGATTAAAGGCTTGTTCAAGTACGAAGTGTTTGGACAGGAGGTTTGGATTACAACCTCTCATGTTTGCATTTTAATCGTTTGGCTTTCATTGGTGGTATTTGCAATCATTGCCAATCGTAAGCTGAAACATGCCACTGAAGTTCCTGATACCTTCCAAAGTATCCTAGAGCTCATTGTAGGGTTGTTGGATTCGATTGTGGAAGGAAGTATGGGTAAGCACGCACCAGTGTTTGCAAATTGGATTTGTACCATTTTCTGTTTCATTTTGGTATCAAATCTATCAGGCTTAGTTGGTTTAAGACCACCAACAGCTGATTATGGCACGACACTGGCACTGGCATTAATTACCTTTGTTTGCATCCACGTAGTAAAGGTAAGGCATCAGAGTGCAAAGGACATTTGGATAGACAAATGTTCACCACTGCCACCATGGTTGCCAATTTGGCTTCCAATCAATGTGATTTCGGATATAGCAGTTCCTATATCTATGTCACTACGTTTATTTGCAAACGTTCTTTCAGGAACTATCATTATGGGTCTTGTTTATGGTTTGCTGGGAAAATTCGCTATAGTATGGCCTGCAGCATTGCATGTATACTTTGATATTTTCTCAGGTGCAATTCAGACCTACGTATTTTGTATGTTAACAATGACATACATAGCCCAATCTTATGGGGATTCTTAAAATTTAAAAACAATATTTTAGGAGGAAAACATTTATGAACATTTCAGGTACAGACTTAATCAAAGCTTGTTCAGCAATCGGTGCTGGTCTCGCAGTAATCGCAGGTATTGGTCCTGGTATTGGACAAGGTATTGCAGCTGGTCACGGTGCAGCAGCCGTTGGACGTAACCCAGGTGCACAGGGACAGATTATGTCTACTATGTTACTTGGTCAGGCCGTTGCCGAGACAACAGGTCTTTACGGCTTAGTTATCGCCCTTCTGTTACTCTTTGTACAGCCACTAGTTGGTTAATAATTATCAGGAAGAAATAAATAAAAAGGAGGGCTAAAAGTTTTGGAAAGACTATTTGACTTGGACTTCCAATTGCTTAACGATGCTGCGCTTTTAGCCATTGCCGTATTCTTCCTGTTCCTTATAATGTCCAATCTTTTGTTCAATCCAGCAAGAAAGCTGTTGAAGGACAGAAAAGATGGCATTGCAAAGGATATTGCTGATGCAA
Organism: Butyrivibrio fibrisolvens 16/4; assembly: GCA_000209815.1. Lineage (GTDB taxonomy): Bacteria > Bacillota > Clostridia > Lachnospirales > Lachnospiraceae > Pseudobutyrivibrio > Pseudobutyrivibrio fibrisolvens_A. The sequence goes on along the minus strand of FP929036.1, from coordinate 2,698,264 downwards.
AGAAAGATAAGGAAGAGGCAGAAAAGCTAAAAGCTGAATATGAAGCAAAGCTTAAGGACATCAACAAAGAAAAGGATGCAATCTTAAGCGAAGCAAGAGCGAAGGCCTTGAAGAATGAAACCAAGATTATCAGCGAAGCTAAGGAAGAAGCTGCAGCTATCGTAGCAAGAGCTAATGAGGAAGCTGAGCTTGAGAAGAAGAAGGTTGCTGATGATGTTAAGCAGGAAATGATTTCTGTAGCAGCTCTTTTAGCACAGAAGGTTGTAGCTGCAAACATCGATACAACTATTCAGAACACCTTAGTAGAGCAAACTCTTAAGGAAATGGGTGAAAATACATGGCTAAATTAGTCTCAAACGTATATGGTGATGCGTTATTTGAGCTAGCCGTGGAGGAAGGCAAAGTCGACGACTTCTTAAATGAAGCCCAAGGCGTTATTGAGGTTGTTAAATCAAATGACGGCTTTTCTCAGATGATGAATCATCCAAAGATCAATAAAGAAGAAAAGCTTCAGATAATCGACGATGTTTTCAAAGGCAGAGTAAGCGATGAGATGGTGGGACTCCTTAGAATGCTTGAGGAAAAGGACCACATCAAGGATACAACAGAAGTACTAAATTACTTCATTGAAAGGGTTTACGATTTCAAGAAAATCGGTAGAGCCTTTGTATCAACTCCTTTCGAACTTACTGATGCACAGAAATCAGATGTCGAGAAGCGTTTACTCCAAACTACTGAGTACAGCTCATTTGTTATGAACTATACAGTAGACCCTGAGTTAATTGGGGGTATGGTAATTCGCATTAAAGATAGAGTTATTGACAGTTCAGTCAAAACTCAGATTAGTAAATTGTCACACGAGTTATCAAATATTCAATTGAAAGTAGGTGAATGCGCTCCATGAATTTAAAACCAGAAGAGATTAGCTCGGTTATTAAAGAGCAAATGAAACGCTATGCAGCGCAGCTTGACGTGGCAGACGTAGGAACTGTTATTCAGGTTGCCGATGGAATCGCACGTATTCACGGATTACAGAACGCTATGCAGGGTGAGCTTTTAGAGTTCCCTGGCGAAGTTTATGGCATGGTCTTAAACCTTGAGGAAGACAATGTTGGTTGTGTTCTTTTAGGAAATGATAAGAACATCAATGAAGGCGATCAGGTTAAGACAACCGGTCGTGTTGTTGAGGTTCCAGTTGGAAATGCTATGCTTGGTCGTGTTGTTAACGCACTTGGACAGCCTATCGATGGCAAGGGACCTATTGAATCTACAAAGTTCCGTCCTATCGAGCGTGTTGCATCAGGCGTTATCTCTCGTAAATCCGTAGATACTCCGCTGCAGACAGGTATTAAAGCTATCGACTCCATGATTCCTATTGGACGTGGACAGCGTGAGCTTATTATCGGTGATAGACAGACAGGTAAGACTGCTATCGCAATCGATACAATCATTAATCAGAAGGGACAGGGCGTAAAATGTATTTACGTTGCAATTGGCCAGAAGGCTTCTACAGTTGCAGCCCTTGTTAAAACATTAGAAGAATATGGTGCTATGGCTTGGACAACAGTAGTTGCAGCTACAGCATCAGAGCTTGCTCCTTTACAGTATATCGCTCCTTATTCAGGATGCGCTATCGGTGAGGAGTGGATGGAGAACGGTGAAGATGTACTTATCATCTATGATGATTTAAGTAAGCATGCTACTGCATACCGTACACTTTCATTACTTCTTCGTCGTCCACCAGGACGTGAAGCTTATCCAGGTGATGTATTCTACCTCCACTCAAGACTTCTTGAGCGTGCAGCTAGACTTTCAGATAAGCTTGGCGGCGGTTCTCTTACCGCACTTCCAATCATTGAGACACAGGCAGGTGATGTATCAGCATACATCCCTACAAACGTTATCTCTATTACTGATGGTCAGATTTATCTTGAGACAGAAGCTTTCAACGCAGGTTTCAGACCAGCCGTTAACGCAGGTCTTTCAGTATCCCGTGTAGGTGGTTCTGCTCAGATTAAGGCTATGAAGAAAATTGCAGCTCCTATCCGTGTAGAGCTTGCTCAGTATCGTGAGCTTGCAGCTTTCGCACAGTTTGGTTCAGAGCTTGATGCAGATACAGCTGAGAAGCTGGCACAAGGTGAAAGAATCAAGGAGATGTTAAAGCAGCCACAGTATGCTCCAATGCCAGTAGAGTATCAGATCATGATTATCTATGCTGCTACAAAGAAGTATCTGCTTGATATTCCAACAGCAGATATTCAGGCTTTTGAGAAGGCACTGTTTGATCTTGTTGATACCAAGTATCCTGAGGTTCCAGAGTCAATTAAGACTACAAAGGTTCTTGAGGATGACATGGAACAGAAGCTAATAAAGGCTATCGAGGAGTGTAAGAAGACATACAAGTAAGGAGGGTGATCTGTTATGGCCTCAATGAGAGACATAAAGAGAAGAAAACAGAGTGTTAGTAGCACTCAGCAGATCACTAAGGCCATGAAGCTTGTATCGACAGTAAAGCTCCAGAAGGCTCGCTCTAAGGCAGAGCAGACTACACCGTATTTTAACGCAATGTATAATACGATTTGCAGTATGCTTGCCAAAGCAGGTGCAGTTAACAACAAATACCTTAGCGACAATGGTTCAGATAAGATTGGCGTAATCGTCATCACATCTAACCGTGGTCTTGCAGGTGGTTACAATTCAAATATTGTAAAAATGATAACTGGATCTAATATGAAGCCTGAAGATGTGAAGCTTTACGTTATAGGACACAAGGGTGGTGACAGCCTTGCCCACAAGGGTTATGTTGTGGAAAAGGATTATTCTCCAGTTATGGAGGCACCTACCTATGCAGATGCAATGGCTATTTGCAAGGATGTCCTTGATGCATATAAGAGTGGGGAAATCGGACAGATTTACCTGGTATATACACACTTCAAGAATACAGTTAGCCAGATTCCAAAGCTTATGAAGCTGCTTCCAGCAGAAGTAGCAGAAGAGGACGTAGAGGCAGCTAAATCTTCATCTGCAGAGGCATTGATGAATTTCGAGCCAAACGAAGAGGAAGCTTTAGACCTTATCGTTCCTAAATATGTAACTTCACTTGTATATGGTGCATTAGTTGAGGCTGTTGCTTCAGAAAATGGTGCCAGAATGCAGGCAATGGATTCAGCTACAAATAATGCTGAGGAAATCATTAGTGATCTATCATTAAAGTACAATCGTGCCCGCCAGGGATCAATTACTCAGGAATTAACCGAGATTATCGCTGGTGCCGAGGCGCTTTCCTAATTAAAAAACAGATAGGAGTGAAAAAATGGCAAATAATATTGGTAAAGTCACTCAGATCATCGGTGCCGTACTTGACGTAAAGTTCGCTGAAGGCGAGCTTCCAGAGATCAACGATGCTCTTGAAATCACAAGAGATAACGGTGAGAGACTGGTTGTAGAAGTAGCACAGCATTTGGGTGATGATACAGTTCGTTGTATTGCCATGGGTCCTACAGACGGTTTAGTACGTGGAATGGATGTAGTAGCTACAGGAGCTCCAATTTCAGTTCCTGTTGGTGAGGCTACACTTGGTAGAATTTTCAACGTACTTGGTGAAGCTATTGATGAACAGCCAGCACCTACGGGTGTTGAAAAAATGCCTATTCATAGAAAAGCTCCAGCGTTTGAGGAACAGGCAACTTCAACAGAAATGCTTGAGACAGGCATTAAGGTCGTTGACCTTCTTTGCCCATATCAGAAAGGTGGAAAGATTGGATTGTTCGGTGGTGCCGGTGTAGGTAAAACCGTACTTATTCAGGAGCTTATCCACAATATCGCTACTGAGCACGGTGGATACTCAGTATTCACAGGTGTAGGTGAGCGTACTCGTGAAGGTAATGACCTTTACTATGAAATGAAGGAGTCAGGCGTTATCGACAAGACCTGCATGGTTTTCGGTCAGATGAACGAGCCACCAGGAGCCAGAATGAGAGTTGGTCTTACTGGACTTACAATGGCTGAGTACTTCAGAGATAAGGGTGGAAAGGACGTGCTTCTTTTCATCGATAACATCTTCCGTTTTACTCAGGCTGGTTCAGAGGTTTCAGCCCTCTTAGGTCGTATGCCATCAGCCGTTGGTTATCAGCCAACACTTCAGACAGAGATGGGTGCTCTTCAGGAGCGTATCACATCTACAAAGAACGGATCTATCACATCGGTTCAGGCCGTATACGTTCCTGCCGATGACTTAACAGATCCAGCTCCTGCTACAACATTCGCACACTTGGATGCTACTACAGTTCTTGAGCGTTCTATCGCTGAGCTTGGTATTTATCCAGCTGTAGATCCACTTGGTTCTACATCTCGTATCCTTGACCCACGTATCGTAGGTCAGGAGCACTTTACAGTAGCACGTGGTGTTCAGGAGATTCTTCAGAAGTATAAAGAATTACAGGATATCATCGCTATCCTTGGTATGGATGAACTTTCAGAAGAGGATAAGCTTGTTGTTAACCGTGCTCGTAAGATTCAGAGATTCTTGTCACAGCCATTCTTCGTAGCTGGTCAGTTTACTGGTCTTGAAGGAAAGTATGTGCCAATCGCTGAGACAGTACGTGGCTTCAAGGAAATTCTTGAAGGTAAGCATGATGATATTCCAGAGAGTTACTTCCTTAATGCAGGTACAATCGACGAGGTTCGTGCCAAGATGAACGCAAAGTAGGAGGTGGCAAATGGCAGATAACACCTTTAAAGTGTCAATCATTACACCTGAGAGAACTTTCTACGAGGGTGATGCAACAATGGTTGAATTTAATACAGTCGAAGGGCAGATTGGTGTTTATCCAAAGCATATTCCTTTGACTACTGTTATTGCGCCGGGCATTTGCACAATCCACGAAGCAGAGTCTGAGAAAAGGGCTGCAGTGCACGCAGGTCTTGCTGAGATTCTGCCTGATAAGGTAACATTACTTGCTGAAATAGCCGAGTGGCCTTCGGAGATTGACTTGGAAAGAGCCCGTAGCGCCGAGGATAGAGCTAGAGAGCGCTTAGCAAACAAAGATGAAGGCATCGATGTGCTAAGAGCAGAGATAGCTTTAAAGAAGGCTTTGGTACGCCAGGACCTTAAAGCCTAAAACTTGGTAAGGGGGAGGTATACACCATGTTAGACGCTGATACAAGACGAGATATTGAATCTCTTAAGAGAGAGTTGAAAATCTTTGAGGATGAAGAGGCTCAATTATTAAAGGAGCTTGATGTTTGTCGGGCACGTAAAGCAGACATAAAGGACAAACTCAAGAAACTGAGTGATGACGATAAGTACCAGTCTGATATGCTGGCTATGGTCTATCAGCAGAGGCATGGCAAGCCTTCAGCTAAGCCGGAAGAATAATTATTCTAAACAAATTGGCGTCGCATTTTGCGGCGCCTTTTTTTGACTAACATTGTGGGATAATATACAATATAAATCTACTGGGGAGTAGAACAACGGAGGATAAATTTATGGAAAAAAACAAAGTAAAGTTAAGGCAGTGATTTTTGCAATCATTGTTACCGTGGCATTTTTACTGCTTCTTAGTATTGCCCAAAGCGTGATGCTTGTTCCAGACATGCTTAAAGCTGCAACAGAGCAGGGAATTACTGATGGTGCAGAATTATTGGAAGTAGTGTCTGCAAAGGAAGGACTTATGGCAAATGCTCAGTTTCTATCAGAGATTGTGCTTATTGTAGTCATGGGACTTTGGTATTATTTAGGTTATGTTAAAAAGAAAAGTTAGCAGGTACATACGAGCCAGTAACAAAGAAATTATCAAATGGAAATAATTTAGCTTTTGTAATCTTTGGATGCTTAGCAGCATCAAGCCTTGTATATGTTTTATATTATGTTTTAGAGGCAGCCATTCCAGACCAGGTAGATCAGTTCGCAGATACTATGAGCTCTTTAGCTGACAACTGGAAGGGATTAACTGCAGTTATGATTGGTGCACCAATAGCAGAAGAATTGACTATTCGTGGAATTATCTCAAAGAAAACAAAGAGAGCCTTTGGAGTAGTAGGTTGCGTGATAATCAGTGCATTATGCTTCTCAGCAATTCACGCTAATTTAATCCAGGGTGTATATACACTTCCATTGGGATTATTCTATGGATTTTTAGCATATAAATTTAATTCAGTAATTCCTAGTATGTTATGCCATATTTACCACAACAGTCTTGCTGGAATAGTTGAAGAGACAATTGGTGTGTATGGAGTAGTAGCTGTTTTAGTAGTTAGTTGTGTAGCCATGTTCTATTTTGGGAAGAAAGCAGAAGTTTTGAAAAAAACAGCAAGCTCCTACAATGAGGAACTTGCTCCAACAGATTGTCCTAATGTGACAGATGTTTCTATGCCTTCAGAAGATGAGGCAAGTATTTCGGAATAAATATTAGCTTTATTAGCTGGAATCAAAACTATAATTGTTGAGCCACCGTATTCGAAGTGACCTTTTTCGCTACCGCGAAGGACGCTAGAGTGCTGTGGCTCTTCGTTTACTATTCTACCAACTAACATAGCGCCAACTTCCATTTGGACACAGCGTCCAAATTTCACAGTATCAATAACAGTATACTGACGAGCATTTTGGACAAATACAGGTCCGGCTTCTAGTGCAATAGGCTGAACAGTGTGATAAAAACCTGGGATAACAACATCTTTTGATTTTTCACCAGTCTCAAAGTATGAATATCTGTGGTAGTGGTTTACGCAAAGACGATAAACTAAGCAATAACCTCCATCAAAAGATGCAGCCAGCTCCTTATCCTCCAGTAAATCAGCAATAGTAAATTTGCTTTGCTTAACAGGGATAACCAGACCATCTTTTATAGGATAAACCTTTAAAAGTCCATCACAAGGTGTCATAAGATGGGATTCATCCGTATCCAGTGGACGAAGCTCGGGCTTTATTCTTCGACAGAAAAAGTCATTAAAACAATTAATATCATCAAGAATATAATCTGAAAGCTGGATATTGTTGCTATTCGCAAAAGGCTTGATAATGCACTTAGATATTTTTCTATCAAGAAGCCATCCGGAAAAATCTGAAACCGGCTTTAATATTAAAGGGCGAAGTAAGATTCGCCCTAATTTTGTGTTGTATAAAAAATTTAATGTACTCATAGTTTCTTTCTAAAATGTCTAATTAAATAACTGATTAATGTAATAAGACCGCTTATTGTAACGCAGATATAAAATGTAAGGCCTCGGCTAAGCATATCTAGCGTGAATGCAGCGTTCTTAGACATAATACTAGAAAATCCGTCAATCATCAAATAATCTGCGATACCCAGGGCACCTGGAATAGGAACATAATTATATCCAATAGTGATTAGGCATTGCTTTGAAAATAGTAGTGAGACAAATTTGCACTGTCCACCCATTGCTATATAAACAAGAGCAGGTACGATTATTTGGGATGCTCGCTGGATTACATTCCAGATGAAAGCCTCCACCATAATAGTAGTTTTTCCTGATATAAGCTGGGAACAGTTTTCATAGTCCTGCTCGATTTTATCAAGCTTTTCTAACCTAGGCTCCAATCTGTGAAGAATCTTTCTAGAGTGTAGGAATCTAAGAAATCTTCTGATTAAAGCAAATATCTTTTCACTTCCCTTAAGTACAGAAAAGAAAAAGAGGCTCAGTACTGATAAACCAACAAAACCAAGAATTATTAATATTTTTGAAGCAAGCTTGAAACCTAAAAATGCTTTTGGAGCAATTATTATTGCAAGAATACCTAAAAAGATAATTGAAGCATTGTACATCATCAGATTAAGGATTAAGGCAGCTGATGTGACTCCAGCTGGAATGCCATCCTTTAACATAAAATAAGCACTGGCAGGTTGTCCTCCAGTGGCAGATGGAGTGATGGCTGAAAAATATACATCTGATGTACTGTATATTAAACTTTTTTCAAGACCTCTTTTGTGTCCAATACCTTTTAGGATGGAGTAGAGAGCCACTGCTTCAAATAATACATAGCATAGGGCAGATATTATTGCTGCTGTCATCCATTTTTTATTTGATTCAGAAATAAGCTCAACAAGTTTTGGAATGGACATGCTTTCATTTTGTTTTAACAATGCCCAAACAGTAAGAATGGATAATGCCAAAGTAAAGCACATCCAAAACAACTTTTTCATAACACTTTTGTTCATTATATATTTCCTACTTTTCTTAATATATTTAAATTATAGATATGTGTGCATACTTATACAATATTATACAACATTTTTAATGATTCTTAATATTTGCATTTAAAGATATATTTAATTATCATTTAGTTATATTGATGAATGGAGGAATAATAACTATGGGCGAAAGACTTACCCAAGGGGATATTGATAAAATACAGGCAGAGATTGATGAACGTAAGCTGGTGCTTCGACCAAAGCTTCTTGAGGAGGTAAAGGAGACAAGAGCACAGGGAGACCTTTCTGAAAACTTTGAGTATCACGAAGCAAAGCGTGCCAAGAATATGAATGACAGCCGTATCCGCTACTTAGAGAAAATGTTAAAGTTTGCAGAAGTAGTAGATGATAGTAGTGCTGAGGATGAGGTTGGAATCAATAATACAGTTACTATTTATATTCCAGAGGATGACTGCGAGGAAACCTACAAGCTGGTTACATCAATTCGTGGCAACTCATTAAAGGGATTGATTTCAATAGAGTCACCACTTGGGGCTGCAATCAGAGGAAAGCATGTGGGAGACAAAGCCTTAGTAAAGGTAAATGATGATTATTCCTATGAGGTAGAAATTCGTAAAATCGATAATTCTACAACTGATGAAGATGATAAGATAAAGAGATACTAAAAGCAGGGGGGCTATCAGCCCCCTGTTATTTGATTTAGCTGTTTCTTACATAGAATTTACTTATAATAAATGGTATATTTATATTAGTTTTTTATGAGAAAATGGGGTGAGAATTATGGTAAAAGAGAAAATTAATCAAATTGGAGAGACTGTTCTTGAAAAAATTGATGGGCTTGATGTGAAAGACAAGCTAATCGAGCATAATTTTAACCATTCAGATATCACAAGAAACGAATTTATGCTGAAGGGTCCACTTGCCAGTGAGGGATATGATTGGTGGTGGCACAGCTTTACTGCACACAATAAAGAAACAGGCGAGGAAAAGTCCTTCTTCATCGAGTTCTTTACCATAAACCCTGAGCTTGGAGGAGACGAGCCAGTATTTGGACAGCTTCCATCAAATAAAGAAAAAGGTATTAAGCCTTCCTATGTAATGATTAAGGCTGGATGCTGGGGCGAAGGAGCCAAGCAGTTACACAGATTCTTTGGATGGAATAAGGTCCAGATAAAACCGGATGCTCCTTTCCAAATCAGCGCAGATAATTGCTTCCTTTCAGAGAGCCGTACACTTGGTATGGTGGAGGTTTCCGAAGAGGACGCAGCAAATCATCCTGAATGGATGTGTAGCGCCGGCAAGATGGTATGGGACCTGAATATGGAAAAGGAAATTGCCTTTAATGTAGGTTATGGTGCAGGCTGGGCATCAAGAGAGCTGGATGCATTTGAGATGTTCTGGCACGCAGAGGGAATGAAGACCCGATATAATGGTTCAGTAATTTTAGACGGTGTAGAATATGTGGTGGATAAAGATACCTGCTATGGATATGCTGATAAAAACTGGGGTAAGGATTTCACATCGCCTTGGGTTTGGCTGGCTAGCTCCCGTCTAAAAAGCAAGATATCAGGTCAGTGGTTGGAAAACACAGCATTTGATATTGGTGGAGGTCGTCCAAAGATTCGTACAGGTCAGTCCTTTGAGAATGTTATCTTAGGAGCCATGTGGTACGAAGGACAGCCATACGAGTTCAATTTTTCACATTTTTGGACTCTCACCAAAACTAATTTTGATTGCAAAGAAGGCAAGGACAAGCTGACCTGGAAGGTAGAACAGGAAACACCTCTTGCAAAAATCGAAGTGGAGATTACATGTCTGAAAAAAGATATGTTACTCATAAATTATGAAGCTCCAAACGGAGAAAAGCTTCATAATCGCCTTTGGAATGGAGGCAATGGAAAGGGCGAAATAAAGCTCTATAAGAAAATATTAAAGACCAAGAACAATGAAGCAGGCAAAAAGGCTAAATTCAAATGGGAATTGGTTGATGATATGGAAGCGTACAACATCGGCTGTGAGTTCGGTGAATACGATAAATAAAGATTTAGTTAGGAGAATAGAAATGGCAGTATTAAGCAATTGTAAGCCAGAGAGAGTATTTCATTATTTTGAGGAGATTTGCAATATCCCTCATCCAAGTTATCACGAGGAAAAGATTAGTGCATACCTTGTAGATTTTGCAAAGGCACATAATCTTGAGTATTACACAGACGACCTTTACAACGTAATCATCATTAAAGAGGCATCTGAGGGTATGGAAAATGTTGCTCCAATTATCCTTCAGGGACATATGGATATGGTTGCTGAGCAGGATCCAGATTGCAAGAAGGATATGCTTACAGAAGGTCTTGATCTTGAGGTTGTTGACGGATATGTTACAGCAAAGGGCACAACACTTGGTGGCGATGACGGTATTGCTGTAGCTATGGCACTTGCTTTATTAGAGGATGAGACTCTTAAGCATCCACGTCTTGAGGTTATCATCACAGTATCTGAGGAAGTAGGAATGGAAGGTGCAGCAGGCATCGATGTTTCTATGATTCAGGGACGTAAGCTTTTAAACCTTGATTCAGAGGAAGAAGGACATTTCCTTTGTGGTTGTGCTGGCGGATGCAGAATGGAGCTTGAGTATCCAGCGAAGAAGGAGCAGGTAAAGGGTGCTCTTGTTTCTGTAGAGGTTAATGATTGCAAGGGTGGTCATTCAGGTACAGAAATCGATAAGGGACGTGCAAATGCATCATATATGGTAAACAGAATTCTTGCAGCAGCACTTGAGGTTTCTGATTTAAATCTTGTTGAGTTTATCGGTGGTACAAAGGATAATGCAATCCCACGTGCTACATCAGCAAAGGTTATTGCTTCTTCTGAGGCTGTTAAGGCTATGGAGACTGAGGCAGCAGCTATTAAGAATGAGTATGCTATTACAGATCCAGATATGAAAATCGTAATTAAGAGCGAAGGCAACGTTGTAGTAGACGGTGTTAGCGCTGAAGATACAAAGAAAATGATTGAGCTGCTTTCTTGCATGCCAGACGGCGTACAGGCTATGAGTCACGATATTGAGGGTCTTGTTGAGACATCACTTAACCTTGGTATCCTTAAGCTTACAGACGAAGGACTTAATTTCTCTTGTGCACTTAGAAGCTCTGTAGATAGCGCTAAGGCAGCACTTATGAGAAAGGTAACTATGGTAGGAAATGCATTTGGTTGCAAGATTTCTACACACGGTCAGTACCCAGCATGGGAATACAAGAGAGAGTCTACATTCAGAGATGAGCTTGTTGCTCTTTATGAAGAAATGACAGGAGAGAAGGCTTTAGTTGAAACACTTCACGCAGGTGTTGAGTGTGGTCTTCTTGCTTCAAAGCTTCCTGGACTTGATGCAGTATCTATCGGTCCAGAGATGCATGATATTCATACTCCAAAGGAGCGTCTCGGTATTGCTTCTACAGAGAGAATATACAACTATGTAAGAAGAGTTATTGAAACTAGTAAGTAAACAATAAGGTTTTATATCTTTAGGGAAGGAGAAGATTTCTATGATGCGAATCGGATTGCTTACAAGTGGTGGAGATTGTCAGGCTCTTAATGCGGCTATGAGAGGTGTCGTAAAGGGATTAGCTGCAAACGTAAAAGATTTGGAGGTATATGGCTATTTCAATGGTTATAAGGGTCTTATCTACGGAGATTACAGACTTCTTACCAGCCAGGATTTTTCCGGAATCCTTACAAGAGGAGGTACAATCCTAGGCTCTAGCCGTCAGCCATTCAAGCTTATGCGAGAGCCAGACGAAAATGGTCTCGATAAGGTGGAGGCTATGAAATCCAACTACTACAAGCTTAATCTGAATTGTCTTGTTATCCTGGGTGGTAACGGTACTCAGAAGACAGCAAATCTTCTTCGAGAAGAAGGACTTAACATTATCCATCTTCCAAAGACTATAGATAACGATATTTATGGAACAGATTTAACATTTGGATTCCAGAGTGCTATCGATATTGCTTGTAATACAATCGACTGCATCCACACCACAGCTTCATCACATAGCCGTGTGTTTATCGTAGAGGTTATGGGACACAAGGTAGGCTGGCTAACACTTTATGCAGGTGTGGCATCAGGTGCAGATATAATCCTTCTTCCAGAGATTCCTTACGATATTAAAAAGGTAATCAAGGCCATCAATAAGCGAGCTGAGGAAGGAAAGGGCTTTACAATCCTCGCAGTAGCAGAGGGTGCTATCTCTAAAGAAGATGCAAAGCTTTCAAAGAAGGACTACAAGAAAAAGCTAGAAACATCTAAGTACCCATCTGTTTCTTATGAAATAGCTGATAGAATTCAAAAAGAGACAGGTATCGAGGTACGCGTTACTGTTCCAGGACATATGCAGCGAGGCGGCAGCCCAGATCCATTTGATAGAGTACTTTGTACAAGACTTGGTTCAGCAGCTGCTCAGGCCATAATCGACGAGGATTATGGAAAGATGATTGCTATGGTAAATGGCAAGACAAAAAGAATTCCTCTTGAGGAAGTTGCAGGCAAGCTAAAGGTGGTAGAGCCTGATTGCCAGATGATAGAAGAGGCTAAGCGAATAGGTATTAGCTTCGGAGACTAAAAATTATTAGGTAGGTAATTGTTATGTCCTATATGGCATTATATCGAAAGTTCAGACCTCAGACATTTGAGGATGTAAAGGGTCAGGACCATATCGTTACAACACTTCAAAATCAAATAAAGACGGATCGTATAGGACATGCATATCTGTTTACAGGTACACGCGGAACTGGTAAGACCACTATCGCAAAGATTCTTGCCCGTACCATCAATTGCGAGAACCCTGTTAACGGATGTCCATGTATGGAGTGTCAGACCTGCAAGGCTATTACAGCAGGCAATTCCATGAATGTAATAGAAATGGATGCTGCATCAAACAATGGTGTAGACAGCATCAGACAGATTGTAGAGGAGGTGGCATATCCTCCTACAGAGGGTAAATACAAGGTATATATCATCGATGAGGTTCATATGCTTTCCACCGGTGCTTTTAATGCCTTGCTGAAAACCTTAGAGGAGCCACCTTCTTATGTTGTGTTTATTCTGGCTACTACTGAGGTACACAAGATTCCAATCACTATCCTTAGCAGATGCCAGAGATATGATTTCCATCGTATCTCCATCGACACTATTGCAGCTCGTCTTCAGGAGCTGATGGATAAGGAAGGTGTGCAGGTAGAGGAAAAGGCTATTCGTTATATCGCAAAGGCTGCAGATGGCTCTATGCGAGATGGTCTTTCTCTTTTGGATCAGTGTATTGCATTTTACATTGGTCAGACTCTTACTTATGACAATGTTCTTAAGGTTTTGGGTGCCATTGATACAGAGGTGTTCTCAAGACTTCTTAGAAATATCATTGATGGACAGGTGACACCAGCCATTGGTATCTTAGAGGAGATTATTACCCAGGGCCGTGACCTGAATCAGTTTGTAGTGGACTTCACATGGTATCTTCGTAATCTTATGCTCATTAAGAGTTCAGAGGATATGGAGGATGCGCTTGAAATGTCATCAGATAATCTTGCACTTCTCAAGGAAGAGGCAAAGATGGTTGACACAGAGGTGCTAATGCGCTACATTCAAGTCCTGTCTGCACTTTCAAATGATATTAAGTATGCCAGCCAGAAGAGAGTGCTTATTGAGATAGCATTGATTAAGCTTTGCAAGCCACAGATGGAGGCTGATATTACAGCTCTTAATAATCGTGTGGCTAATCTGGAAAAGCAGGTGGAAAATGGAGTGCCTGTAGTGATGGCGGCTCCTCAGGCAGCAGGTGCGGCAAATGGCGCCACACCCAGTAGTGCTCCTGTAAAAAAGGAGCCACTTCCAGCAGCTGTTCCAGAGGAAGTTAAAAAGATTGCCCAGAGTTGGGGCAATGTAATGGGAAAGCTTCCACTTAACATAAAAATGTATCTTAAGGAAGTTACCACAGTTACCACAAACGAAAGTGGTGATTTGGTACTGATATTTGATCAGCCTGAAGGTTCAGGAAAGATGGCGGGAGATTTTGTTAACCGTCCAGAGGTTTTATCAGATATATCAGCTGTTATCGAGCAAATGCTTCAGAAGACAGTTAATATAAAAGTAGAAATTAATTCCAGCGGAGTAAGCTCACAAAACACAAAGACTGATGTGAGAGATTTCTTTGCAAGCAGAGGAATTGAGATTGAACAAGACGAAAATTAGGAGGAAATAAAGATATGGGTAAAGGAAGAGGCGGATTTCCAGGAGGCGGAATGCCAGGTAACATGAGCCAGCTTATGAAGCAGGCACAGCGTATGCAGCGTCAGATGGAAGAGGCTCAGGCTCAGCTTGAGGAGACAGAGATGACAGGTACTGCAGGTGGTGGTGTTGTCGAGGTAACAGTTTCTGGTAAGAAGGAAATCACAAAGATTAAGATTAATCCTGAAGCAGTAGATCCAGATGATGTAGAGATGCTAGAGGATCTTGTTATGGCTGCAGCAAACGAGGCACTTCGTAAGGTTGATGAAGTAAGCGCAGCATCTATGTCTAAATTTGCAGGTGGATTAGGACTTTAATTAATGGAATATTACAGCAAAGAAATTAGCAACTTAATAGCGGAGCTAAGTGATTTGCCTAGCATTGGAAGTAAGTCAGCCCAGCGGCTGGCTTTCCATATATTAGGAATGGACGAGGAGAAGGTTAATGATTTGGCAAATGCCATAATTCAGGCCAGAAAAAACGTCCGTTATTGTAAGGAATGTTTTACTCTGACAGATGATGAGCTTTGTCCTATCTGCTCCAATCCAAAACGTAATAAGAATATTATTATGGTAGTTGAGGATACCAGAGATTTGGCAGCATACGAAAAGACAGGCAAATTCGATGGTGTTTATCATGTGCTTCACGGGGCAATTTCTCCTATGGCAGGTATCGGCCCTGGAGACATCAAGCTGAAGGAGCTGATGGTTCGCTTGCAGCAGAATGATGTTGAGGAAGTTATCGTAGCCACAAACTCCTCACTGGAAGGCGAAACCACAGCCGCTTACATCAGTAAGCTTATCAAACCTACCGGAATAAAAGTTAGCCGTATAGCATCAGGTGTTCCCGTAGGCGGCAACCTAGAATATATCGACGAAGTAACGTTACTTCGTGCCCTTGACGGACGCACGGAGATATAAAAGAAAATCAATCTACAAAGACTTGGCAAGCGCGAGCAGGGAAGCATCATACCGAGTATGGGAGGGACCTACACCGGGCGGGTGGGGCCCATGCTCGAGTATGAGGGGTGCCCTGCGGGAGCATGGAGTTCTAGAGTGGATTGATTTTTTTGTAAATTTTTAGCATATTCGTCCGACATATAAGATGTAAACGTAAATGCCGTGGAGGAACTGTATGCAAATTGAAGGACTCAAGGTAACGGATTACATCAAAACAGAAGGTGCCAACGACCAGCTTATGGGCGTGGGAACCAGCGGTATCAAGGACGATAAAAAAGCAAATTTAAACAAGGAACTTAGAGCACTGTCGGTGGACAATGCATTTTATAACAATACGGGAAAGATGACTGATGAAGATTTCACCAAAGAGGTGAATGAGGCATCAGCTCTTGGTATGTCTACAATTGATAAGGTAAAGAATGTGGAAAGAGCCTGGGATGAAGAGGCTACCGCAAAGACCCGTGAGGATGGCTATGACCCAATGGATATGGAGCCAGATGCACTTATTACGGTTGTAGACGAAATTAAAATGAATTTGGCAAAGGCCGGTGCAGACATCTCCAAAATGGGAGGTCTATCTGATTCAGAGATTGAGGCCATGTCTGGCTCAATTGCTCAGGCAGTGGCTATGACCAATGATATGTCAGATACTCTTTCTGTAGAGGCACAGGCATATCTTGTAAAAAATGAATTGGAGCCAACCATCACAAATATTTATAATGCTCAGTATTCTGCTCCAGCAAAGGTTTTGGAAGAGACAAATGATGATGAAATCATAAGTCTTATTGAATTAGTTGAAAGCAAGGTTGATTCACTTATAGATGAAATCGAAAGTGAACAAGAAGAGTTTGCGCGAATACCAATGCCCCCTGTGGATTTAAAAAACATGGTGGCAACCATGATGAAACAAGATGTTCCTGTAACTAAGGAACATCTTGCGTACATGGTCCAGCTGGGACAGTATGAAAAACCATCAGAAGAAAATATCGTAAATGCGATATCAGATATTGTAGCTGAAGGTAAGGAACCAACAGACGCCTACTTAATCGAAGGCTATTCATTAATGGATCAGGCTAAGAAGACCTTCGAGGAAGTAATGGGTATGGACGTTAATGATTTGCCATCTATTACAGCACAGCGCCAGCTTACAGAAATACAGCTTACTATGACAGTAGAGGCCACTTTTACAATGATGAAAAATGGTGTCACTGTAAACACAAATGATCTCTCAGATTTGTTAGACAAGCTTAAGCTTCAGGAAACAAATCTTCTACAGATATTAATGAAGGCCGAAAACGGCGAAAAGACACAATCTAATGTAAATCTTTTTAAGGAAGTAATGAATGAAATGGCAGATATTCAGTCTGCCCCAGCAGCTGCCTTTGGAAGATTTGCAAATATCGGAATGGAAACATTCTCCTATGTACATGAGGTCAGCGTATCTGTAACTACTGAATACTCTCGTATGGAAATGACCTACGAGGCAGTTGGTACAGAAGTGCGAAAAGACCTTGGGGATAATATTAATAAGGCTTTTAGAAACGTAGATGATATTCTGGCTGATTTAGATATTGAAGCAACGGAATCAAGCCAGAAGGCGGTACGTATTTTGGCTTACAATGAAATGGAAATTACTGCAGAGTCTGTAACATCTATGAAGGCACAGACTGAATTAGTCAGTCGAACCTTTAAGAGTATGACTCCATCAGTTGTGGCTGAGATGATTAAGAGGGGAGATAATCCTCTTGATATGACTATGAACGACCTGAAGGCGAAGGCTGAATCAATTAAGGCCGAAATGGGAAGCACTTCTGATGAGGAAAGCTTTGCAAAATTCCTATGGAAGGCTGAACATAATTCAGATATCAATGAAGAGGAGCGAAATGCCTATGTAGGTGTTTATAGACTCCTTCACCAAGTGGAAAAGTCCGATGGCGCAGCCATAGGTGCGTTGATAAGTCAGGGTTCTGAGGTGACACTTAGAAACCTTATGACTGCTGTGCGCTCTAGCAAGCATACTGGAAAGGAATACGAAATCAATGATAAGTTTGGCTCTCTTGATGAAATGGTTGTAAGAGATTTGTCCATAACTGAGCAGATTGAAAAGGTATTCCTTACCAACAGATGTCGTGATGCCAAGGAAGCTATGACTCCTGCTAAGATGCATATTCTTGGAGAGGATAATATCCTTAATATGAATCCAGATCAGTTTGCTGCAGCCATGGAGACAGATGTAAAAACAGAACAGCTTCAGGAGAGTGCATACAATAATTATGTAACTAATCAGCTGAAGGAAGCTATGAATCTGAATGAAGAGATTGAATCTGTTCTTCAGCAGTTTAATATTCCTACAACAGCAAATATGATTAATGCAGTACAGGCTCTGATGCAAAACAGCAACACTGTTGTGAAGGATTTGTATGGAAGAGTGGCAAAACAGCAGGATATGACAATCGAAGATTTGATTGATTTGGCATATAGCAGATTTTCAGATGCTTGTCATACACCAGAGGATATGGCTGATGCCGAGGAAGCCTTAGGCACTCTTGCAGAAAATGTAATGAAGACTATGGTGGAAATGGAAGATGTGCGAACGGTAGACCTTGATGGAATGAAGCTGGTGATTCAGCAGGCAAAGGCTATTCAGGAAATGGCAACAAGTGGAGAAACATATCACATTCCTATTATGGTTGCAGACGAAGCTGGAAATATGAATCTAAGAATCGTAAGAGGAGATGGGGAATCAGGTCTTATAAAGATGGCTCTTTATTTAGAGTCCACAGGAACAATTGGAACTACCTTCCATTATGAAGCAGGGGAAGTAAGAGCAAATGTGGAATGTGAGACCTCAGAAATGCGAGATAGATTTGAAAGCAAGGCCGAAATGATTTCTCAGATTATGGAAGAAACCACAGGATTTAGTTTCAGCTTTTCATTTACCCGTGAGGTTGGAATAAGTGTAAATGATATTTACAACTGGCAAATGGGTAATTTCAAACCAGTAGAAAACCGTGATAATAAAGTACAGACAGAGGCTCTTTATAACATAGCTAGAGGATATTTAAACGTTATAGGAGAAATGTTCTGATAAATGTTCGGTTAATTTTTAATGGTTTGAACCGATAATAAAAATGTAAAGGCAGGGATGCTCTTTATAAATTTAATACACCGCACGGATGCTAGACTTTTGATACGGCTTTAGGAGGCGACTATGAGAATCAACAATAACATGTCAGCGGTGATTACTAATAACAAACTTCTCGGTACCGAAGGTTCCCTTTCAGATGTAATGGAAAAGTTAAGCTCTGGATTTAGCATTAACCATGCATCAGACAATCCATCTGGTATTGCCATTGCGGGCAAAATGCAGGCTCAGATTGACGGACTTGATCAGGCATCTACAAATGGTTCTGACGGTATTTCTGTTTTACAGACAGCTGAAGGTGCTCTTAACGAAGTTACAGAGATGATTCAGAGAATGCGAGAGCTTTCAGTTCAGGCTGCAAATGGAACAAACTCAGATGCTGAGCGCGAGGCGATTCAGCAGGAAATCGATTCACTATTATCCGAAATCGACAGAGTTTCACAAACAACAGAATTCAATAAGATTAATCTTTTGGATGGAACGCTGGATTGCAGAACATATGGAAACAATGCTACAAGAATAGCTACATCCAATACTGTTGCTGCGGGAATTTATAGATTAAGGATAGACGAAGCAGCAGAGCGAGCATTAGCAGATTTTTCATTAGCAGGAGGTAGTTTTTCACAGAGTTTTGATAACACATACTCTAGAGTGGAGACAACACATAATGTTACTACACCAGCTACTGCAACCAACTATAAGGATTTCATCGATCAGACAAGCTGGGAAACTATAACAAGAGATTATTCTGACCCGGCAGGAACAGTCACAACTACTACAGGTATAAAGAATGGATTAGGACTATCAGGATCCATTTCTATTAATGGTTATCCAATGACCTTCGCTCAGGGTGAGTCAGGTGAAAGTGTTTATGGAAAACTTCGAATGGCTTGTGAAAAGGGTGGAGCTGTTATATCAGATTTTGATGCAGCAGATGGTCTGAAAATCAGATCCTACAAGTATGGTGCAGATGCAGAATTAAAGGTTGAGTTTTCAAGCGTTGAATTTGCAAGTGCATTAGGATTTAACGGCTCTCTTAATACAGATCCATCCGGTGCAACATTACCAAGAATTAACAATGTGGGTAAGGATGCAAAGATAGTTCTATATAAGAACAATTTAGATGATGCTGGAAACTCTGTTGAATCATTATATGGACAGCAGGCAACCTATAAGACAGAAGGAAGAAGAGTTATTGTCACAGATACAAAGGGATTCGAAATGTCATTTTTGGCAGACGATGGCTTTGTAGGTGAGATTACATTTAATGTAACAGACATTGGTTCAATGGCATTACAGGTAGGTGCAAACGAAGGCCAGAGCATGAAGGTTAGAATCGCATCAGTTAGTACAGAGTTTATGTACATTGATGACGTAGATGTAACCCGTGCCCAGGGACCTGAGGATGCAATGGATGCCCTTGAAAGTGCATTAGGCTACGTTACAACAGTTCGTTCGCAGCTTGGTGCTTATGAAAACAGATTGGAACATACAACAAAATCTTTGGATGCAACAGAAGAAAATATGACATCTGCCATTTCTCGAGTAGAGGATGCCGATATGGCAACAACAATGGTTGAATATACAAAGTTAAATGTTTTGGAACAGGCAGGTGTATCAGCACTGGCACAGGCTAACGAGTTACCTCAGTTGGCACTCCAGTTGCTACAGTAGCAGGATTAAATCGTCCTTAGCCAAATTCATTTTCTGATGAACCTAGATTTGCACTTAATAGGAGAGAAAGTAAATGAACAAAGATAAGATTTCGGCTTTTACCTTGAAAATAGCGTCTAGCAATGGATGTGGATTAATCTCAATTCTTTATGATATTTATGGAGAATATGAGCAGGATGCGCTAGACCAATTTGCAGCTGGCCAAGTGGATGATGCCATTGTTGCACTGAAGAAGTGTGCCGAGGTAGTCAATCACCTCCAGAAGGATTTAAATTTTAATTACAGGGTAAGTTCAAATCTGTACGCGCTATACGATTATGTACAGCGAAATGTGTCAAAATCCATATATAAGGCAAATGAAGAAGGTTTATTGGAAGCCAAAAAGGTAATGGATGAATTAGGAGATGCGTTTGACCAAGTGGCTAAGAAGGATTCTTCCGCACCAATAATGCAGAATACACAGTACGTTAGAGCTGGCGTTACCTATGGAAGGGAGGCACTAAATGAGAGCCTAATGGGTAATGGAACCAGTCGAGGCTTTTGGGTATAAATACAACTGAATATTATAGAAAAAGAGATTTCCGTAAATGGGAATCTCTTTTTAATGTTTTGTTATATAAAGTATCGGCAGACTTATACAACAGATAATGGATGGCATTTCTCTAGAATATGAATTCTTAACAAAAACCAAAAAGTGAAATCATACAAAAATTTTATAGCGTGGTTTGCTATGTATCTTTTCTAGGCCAGCTTCTATAATTCCAACTCGAAAAGGAGGTGGAAGAAACGCATACGTTTTATACTTGGAGCCTTTTGACAGTGGCAAACCTATTTGATGCCAGGAATTATAAGGTTCCAAATGAGCTGATCATATTAGGATACGTTGCAGGATTGTTTCTGAATATACAAACATCCTTGTGGTCAGGATTATTACTTTTCATATATAAAGCCCTAATACCTATTCTAATTCTGTGGCTGCTTTATCAGGTTAGAGCTATAGGGGCTGGCGACATTAAGTTATTTTCTGTTATGAGCACATTAGTGGGTTTAAAGCTTACAACAGATGTGATGATTGCCTCGGTGATGCTTGCTGGCATCGCAATATGTGGACTTTTTCTATATGAAAAGAAAATAAAGCTGAAAAGAAAATTACACTATTCTTTCTATTTGACGGCTGCGTTTTTTTACTCCAGCTAACAAGGTGAAAAGAATGGAGTGAATTTTATGACAACATTAAATATTGCTTTATGTGATCTGGATTCAGATTACATTTTAAGATTTGCCAATTACCTTATGACGAAAATAAATATCGGTGTTCATATCTTTACAACACCGGAGGGATTCTTCTCAGATGAAACTGATTTTGATGTGACACTTTTAACAGAAGAGTTTCAGGAAATAGCGGGATTTCGTCCCAAGGGAACAGTTGGCCACAAGTACATCCTAACAGAGGATTCCAGTAAGGAAGAGATTGATTACATTTATAAGTTCCAGGCTGTGGACAATATTTTAGATGTAATCGAGGAACTAAATGAAGCAAATAGGCGAAATGTTGGTAGAAGAGTTTCTAATGGAAAATCAAAATTAGTGGGAGTGTATTCCCCTATCGACCATGAATTGCAGCTGCCATTTTCTATGGCACTGGGGCAGTCTTACAGAACCGAGGGAAAGGTTTTGTTCTTGGATTTGGAAGAGATTTCTATAATGCCAAAATTAATTGGCAGAAATTGTGAAAGAAATCTTATGGATCTTCTTTATTTAATCAATACCAACGAGGGAACAAATGTGGATTTATCAGAATATGTGAGAAGTTTCATGGGCTTTGATTATATTGAGCCATTTTTGAACCCTAACGAAATCAGTGAAATAGATGAGAATACCTGGGACATGCTTTTTAATATGCTAGAACAGACAGAGTATAGCGTTGTTGTTATTTTGTTTGGAAGAGCGATTAATGGTTTTTCAAAGAGTATTGAAAGACTTCATAAGCTGATTGTCTTAGGTCGTCCTGGTGACTATTTCAAAAAAGGCCAGGAGATTTTCCTTGATTACCTGGATAGAATTAGCCTTCAGGTTCCTGTAGAGAATATTATTCTTCCTATGTCAGCAGGAAATTTATCTGATGGAACATATCAATTAAAGGAACTGTTGCAGGGAAATTTAGGAGTATTTGTAAAGAAACTAATGACT
>FP929036.1:2622057-2675623 GCA_000209815.1 Butyrivibrio fibrisolvens 16/4 | reverse complement strand
GAAAACCAAAACAAGTAGTAGAGAATTATGCATAACATAGAAGAAGAGATTCGTCAGGAGGTAATGAATGAAATTGATTTATCTTATGACGTTACAGATGATGAGATACTACAGCTAATAAAAAATAAAATCATGGAAAAATCTAAAACTATTCCAGTTTCACTTATCCAGCGTCAGCAAATAGAAAATCATGTTTTCAATTCTCTTCGCAAGCTGGATGTACTGGAAGATTTATTAGCTGATGAAGAAATAACAGAAATAATGATAAATGGACCTGACAATATCTTCATTGAAAAAAGAGGTCAGGTAATACATTGCGCTGAAAGGTTTTCATCAGAGGAAAAGCTAAATGACATTATTCAAAATATAGTTGCAAGTGCAAATAAAATTGTTAACGAATCAAATCCTATTGTAGACACAAGGCTTGAGGATGGAAGTCGAGTCAATATTGTTCTAAAGCCTGCAGCGGTAGATTACAGCATTATCTCCATTAGAAAGTTTCCAAAGGAACAAATGACTATGGAAAGGCTACAGAGCTTTGGATCAATAGAAAAAGAACAGGTGGAGTTTCTAAGGAAACTAGTGGAAAGTGGATACAACATTTTCGTTTCTGGTGGTACAGGAAGCGGTAAAACGTCTTTCTTGAATGCATTGGGAGAATTTATTCCAAGTGATGAAAGAGTTATTACTATTGAAGATTCCGCTGAGCTTCAATTAAGAAATGTGCAAAATTTGGTTCGTTTGGAGGCTAGAAATGCAAATCTGGAGGGCAAAAATGAAATCAGTATAAGAGATTTATTGAAATCTAGTCTTCGTATGAGGCCAGATAGAATCATCGTAGGAGAGTGTCGTGGACCGGAGGCGTTGGAAATGCTACAGGCTTTCAACACAGGCCATGATGGTTCTTTGTCCACAGGTCATAGCAATTCTTGCAAGGATATGCTTTCTCGCCTAGAGACTATGGTTCTAATGGGAGCGGAAATCCCCCTTGCTGCAATAAGGCAACAAATTGCAGCAGGAATAGATGTGATAGTCCAGCTTGGAAGACTGAGAGATAAGAGCAGAAAGCTTTTAGAAATTGCTGAAATTGTTGGGATAGAGGCTGGAGAAATCAAGCTTAATACACTGTACAAATTTAGAGAAACAGGTGAGGAAAATGGAAGGATTACAGGCCAATGGAAAAAAATGGGAGATTTAATACATACAGAAAAATTAGTGGCAAGTGGAAAGATTTAATTCCGTTCTTTCAAGCACTGGGAATCAGTGTGATAGTAGCATTTTTATTTTATAAATCAATCTACGGCATCCTTTCAGGATTATTAATAGTTCCTTTTTGGTTAAAGCTTAAATCAGAAGAAATTAAAGCTGAAAAAAGAGGAAGATTATCTGCAGAGTTTAAGGAATTTATGATGCTGATTGTGGCATCTTTACAAACCGGATATTCACTGGAAAGAGCCATCAAACAATCGGAAGTGGAGCTACATAAGCTGTACCCAAATGGATGTATTATTGCAGGACAGGTCCACATACTTAATCAAAAAATTGCAATGAATGTACAGCTAGAAAAAGCTTTCTTTGAATTTGCAAAGGCTATAGAGCTTGAAGAGGCTCTCAGTCTGGCGGAGATTATTTCCTTTGCCAAAAGAAGTGGTGGAAATTATGGAAAACACATAAGAGATACTGCTTTGAAAATAGAGGAAAACATTCTCATAAAGCAGGAGATTGAAACTATCACAACTGAAAAAAGGCTGGAATTAAAGGTAATGTGCATTATGCCAATAGGAATACTTGCCTATATTTCTCTTACATCACCTAATTTTATTGCTCCCATATATGGAAATGTTTTAGGAGCAGGGTTGATGAGCCTTTGTTTGATAGTGTATGGCGCTTTGATAATTCTTGGAAGAAAATAATTGATATTAAGATCTAAAAATGGGAGGCGGGATGTCTTGCAAAAAAGTCATGATTTAACCAAAAAGCAGTTAATAGAAATACTGATAGTAACCATAATTCTCGGATTAGGGATATTAATATATGACTTCGTAAATACGAATTTTGATGGAACTATAAAAAGAAAAGATGCAGGCAAAGGGAATATTTCAGAAGGTTTAAGGCTGGAGTTTTTAGATCAAACTAAAGATTTAGAAATAGATGTATCTGATAGAAGATTATCGGATGACCAGATAGAAAAAAGCTTTGATATGGCAATCAAGGAAATAGAAGGTACATATCTTGGAGTAAATAAAGATGCCAATAATGTTACCTATGATTTAGATTTACGAAGCGAATATGTAGATGGTCTAATTAGTGCTCAGTGGAAATTATCTCCATACGGAATTATTTCATCAGAAGGAAAACTAAAGGTAGAGAACATTCCTGAGGATGGAGAATTGATAAATATTACAAGCACACTTTTTTATGAGGAACAAGAAAGAATCTATTCATTTTCAGTGTTTGTTAATCAAAAAAGTTTAGATACATTAGATGGACAGCTAGAGGCTATAAATCGTGCTGTAGAGAAAAAGGATTTAAAAACAAGAGATAAAAAGTATTTAAAGCTTCCCGATGAAGTAGAGGGTATAAAACTTGATTGGAAGCGAAGGATGAATTACAGAGGACTGCAAATTATTCTTCTTGGGTTTGCTGCAGTAGGAGCTATTTTATATGGGAAAAGGCTTGATAGTAAAAAGAAGCTAAAAAGCGTGCAGAAGAGATGGAAAAGGATTACCCACTCATTGTTAATCAACTTTCTATTTTGATGGGGGCAGGAATGAGCTTTAGAAAAGCCCTTGAGAGAATAGTTAAAAGGTATTCGGATGGTGTAAATAATGGGCAGGAAAAAAGACCTGGATTTGAAGAAATTCTTAAAACCTACAGAAAGATAGTAGATGGTAAAGGCGAGATACAGGCATTGGAAGAACTTGGTAAAAGTAGCGAATGCAAGGAATATAGAAAGCTATCTATGCTACTGGTCCAGAATTTGAAAAAGGGTTCTAAGGATCTTTTGGAATCACTTGAAAAAGAGGAAAGTGCTGCCTTTGAAATGAGAAAACAGCGAGCTCTAAGATTAGGTGAGGAGGCTTCCACAAAGCTTTTAATCCCTTTGGCTGGAATGCTTTTTTTAGTGATAGTTGTGCTGATTGTACCAGCACTAATGCAGGTAAATTGAGATTTGATATAGAAAGAGGAAAGAAATGAATTTATTAATGCTTAGAATAAAAAATAGTTTATATAGATTTGTGAAAGAGGAAGATGGAGTAGGAACCGTAGAGATGATTCTTATTCTGGTTGTATTAATTGGACTTGTTCTAATTTTTAAGGACAATCTGAATTCACTGGTGGAGAGCCTGTTCAAAACAATTAATGCTCAGGCTAAAAGAATTTAGTGGCAAAGGGTTCCCTGTCTGTATTTTTTGCAATGATTCTTGTATCGATTATGTGTGTGCTTTTTACCATGGGTGAATGTGTAAGACTGTATGAGATACAGAATTTTGCAAAACAGGATACAGATATGGCAGTAGAAAGTACCTTTTCAGAGTACAACCCTTACCTTTGGACAAACTACAAGATTCTTGCTATAGATTTAGGCTACGGTTCTATGAATGAAGGACCAGGAATAATGGAACAAAAAACTTATGATTACTGTAAGTTTAATACCAATATAGATAACGGCTACAACTTTTTCGGATTATCAATAGATAGCTGTAACACAAAGGATTATTCTCTTCTTACTGATGAAAAAGGAGCAGGCGTAATTAGCCTTGGTATAAAGGCATCCAAGCAGGAAATGGCCTCTCAGATAATTGATGGAATACAAGATCATATTGATAGTGTAAATAACATCGAAAAGATTCCTGTGGAAGAGAAAGCCAAGGCTGCCAAAGAATCACTTAATAATGCAAGGGAAGCCCTTGAAGAAGAAAAAAGAAAGGCCAGAGAGAGCAAGGCTGATGACACAGTGGCTACCGATTATCCAGAGCCTGGTGAGGTGGAGGATAATCCGTTAGATGCATTCGATTTATTAAAGGAATCATTTTCTAGAGGGGTGCTGGCAACGGTTATAAATACAGATAAATTATCTGATTCATCAGTGGAAAATATGGGAGCATTGCCCTCACATAGAAAGCTGCTAGAAGGAACAAGGGATATAGAAAATGGTTATTCCCTGGTGGATAAAGCCTTGTTCATTGATTATCTAATGACAAATTATAGTTATTTTGGAAGTGACATAAATCATGATGGCCTAAAGTATGAGGTGGAATATTTATTGTCAGGAAAAGGTACGGACCCACAATGCTTGGCATCAGTGGTGGAGCAAATTTTAATCGTGAGGGAATGTGCCAATTATAAAACCATCTTAAATAATCCTTCTATGGTGGCACAGGCAGGAGCAATCGCAGAAACATTAGCAGGATTTACTATGAACCCAGCAATCGTGGAGGCAGTAAAGTATGGAGTGATAGGTGCCTGGGCATACGCAGAAGCAGTTTTAGACGTTAGACTTTTGCTGAGTGGCGGAAAGGTAGCACCTATAAAAACGCTAGATCAATGGACATCTGATATATGGCATTTATCAAAGGTGACCAATGTAAATTTCAAGGCAAAGGACTGTGGTTCGGGCACAGGCTACAAGGAATATCTTATGGCATTTCTGGCTCTTCGCGCTAATGAGAAATTAGCAATGAGAGCTCTGGACATAATGGAAAACGCACTTAATTCAACTGAAGATTACAAGGAAACCAAGGTAGACAATATGCTTTGGGCAGCGGATATGGAGCTTACATATTCTGCTGAGGAAAAGTTTTTATCACTGTTTGCTGGAGGAAATGCTAAAAGAGGAGAGATTGGAAAATATTATTTTGTTACCAATAAATCAATATCTTATTAAACAGAAAGGAGGTGTAAAAAGGTGTCTCTTGCAACGAAAAAGACAGGAATTCATTTGCACCGAATTCCAGGAGTTTATCCTCCAATGAAAAACGTTACTATAAACATTTCTTGAGTCTTATGAAAGTGACCCGGATTCAAGATCAACCTTACGGAAAAATTTCTATTACCCCAAAAGAGATGCCTTTTTATGCCTCCTTTAAAAAAGCAAGCTATACAATCGAGGCAGCAGTTATATTGCCATTATTTATTACGTTGATGGTATTTGGAATGTTTATTATTCGAATGCTTCAGGTTCAGTCCGGAGTGCAGCAGTCGCTGAATAATACCAGTAGAGAAATGGCTGTAACCCTTGGGAATATGGCAAATTTGGGTGAATCTGATAAGGATGTTGACCCGTCAGAGCAGGAACCCACTGTAACAGGAGAACTGTCGGAAGCTGCTCTTCTTGCAGCAACAATTGCAAAGGCTGGCTATGAGATGGTTCAAAATAAGGTCCCTTTGGAATACGTGGATGGAGGAGCTATAGGCTTTGATTTTACAAATACCAGTGTAGATGGAAATTACATAGATTTACAGGTGGATTACCAGATGAGTTTTCCAATAGGTTTGCTTGGACATTACACCTTTGATATGTCACAACGAGCCAGAACTCGCAAGTGGATTGGATATGATAAGGCTGAAAATACTATTGACGGGGAATATGTTTTTATTACTGAAAAGGGTGAAGCATACCATAGAAATTATAACTGCACATATCTAAATCCCTCTGTTCATAAAATCACTAAAGAGGAACTTGCTAAGGCGAGAAATCTCAGCGGTGGAATTTACTATGAATGTAAAAGATGTAAATCTAAGGAACAAGGTGGATTTTTGTATGTTACTGATTATGGAACTGCGTTTCACAATGATGTGAATTGCACCGAAATCAAGCATAACATTCAGAAAGTTTTGTATCTGGAAGTAAAAGATACTATGAGACCCTGCAGTAAATGTGCAGGCGAATAATAGAGGAGTAAATATTTTGGAAGAAATTGGACTTATCTGCTTTTACGGACTTGCTACCTGGGATGATGTAAGAAGCAAAAAAGTAAGAGTAATTGAAATAATAATATTTGGAATAGTTGGATTAATAATAGATTTTAGCATTAGACCCTACAGCTTTTTGTCAATCCTAGGAGGCGTGATGGTAGGCTTGATGGTCTATCTTTTTAGTGTATTAACAAAAGAGAAAATCGGAAAAGGGGATGCGTTAGTTGTTATGGTTACAGGGCTTTATCTTGGATTTCAAAATACTCTTCTTTTGGTTTGGCTTAGTACAATTTTGGCAGCTGTAATAGGATCAATTATCATCAGAAAAAATAACGTAAATACGGATTTTGAAATTCCATTTGTGCCATTTTTATTAATGGGATATTTGATTATATATTTTATATCTTGCGTAGGAGGAATGGTGGTATGCAGCTAAAGGGAAGTTATACAGTAGAAGCGGCATACATTTTCAGCTTCTGCTTCTTTGTGGTAGGAATGGCCCTGTGTATTGCTTTTGATTTGTTTATTGATGCATTAGAGTATGTCAGTTACAAGCCAGACAGCTTTGATGCAGTTTATTTATTTAGATTAAAGGAGGGTGTAGTGGGCGTAATAAATGCCCTTAGAGATTGATTATGGAAGTTAAATATAAACGTCAGCACAATGAAAGCTATATGGTGCTGGAAATAAATGAGGAGTCATTAGGATACGAGGAAAAGATGATTGAGGAAAACGAAATATCATCTTTGCTGCAGTTCTCAAAGGTGAATTTTAATGGAGTTCAGCAGTACAATTACTGCATCAGTAGAAAAGAGAATCTGGAGGATTATCTCGAAGCAAGGGATTTGAACCTGGGGCTTTTACAGAGAATCATTTTGAATATCCAGCTTGGGTATGAGGAGATTGCAAAATATCTGATTAATGAAAATCACATATATCTTAGTAAGGAGACAGTTTTTCTGGAGAAATCAAATGATAGCTTTAAATTAAGCCTGTGCTATTGTCCTATGGATATGGGCTCAGTGCAGCAGCAGTTTAGAGAATTGATGGAATATTTTTTGCAGCTCACCAGCTCAGAGGACAGGCAGTTTACAGAAAAGCTCTTTAGTGCCTATGATCTGTGTCTCAAGAATGATTTTACAATCAGTGAAATACTTGAGTGTCTTCAAGATGATGGCTTAGAGGATGAAATATATGTTGAACGGGTTGACCCTTATGAAGAGGTAGTAGAACCTGCTTTTGTGCAGGGAGAGACCTTGGACGACTGGTTTGAAAATGAAAAGGAAAAGAAGTCTGGTAAGCTAAATCATTTTTTTGATTCCGTAAAAGGATTTTTAAATACAAGGATTCAGTTTAATGATTCTTATGAGGAAGCATCCGAGGATTTTATAGTGGATCCTGATTATGAAATAGAAGAAAAACTGTGTTGCTTACTGATGTTAATCCATCAGGTAAGCTTGTTTATGATGGGCAGAATCAGGAAGATGACTTTCTAGTAAACAAAGATGTGTTTAGAATTGGTTCTGGGAAGGGAAATGATGCCGTATTAAAAGCAAAAACAGTCAGCAGTAATCACGCTAAAATCGAAAAAGATGGAAATGATTATTACATCTCAGATTTAAATTCTACAAATTCAACCTACGTCAACAA
Source organism: Butyrivibrio fibrisolvens 16/4 (assembly GCA_000209815.1). Taxonomy (GTDB): domain Bacteria; phylum Bacillota; class Clostridia; order Lachnospirales; family Lachnospiraceae; genus Pseudobutyrivibrio; species Pseudobutyrivibrio fibrisolvens_A. The sequence goes on along the minus strand of FP929036.1, from coordinate 2,668,054 downwards.
TGTAGAGTTACCATATCGCACAAAAGTAAAGCTTAAGATAATGGACAAAATTAGCTTTGCTAATGTTAATTACACATTTTGGTGATAATTGATGGACCATGTAGCTATATATCTAATAAATCATTGAGTAACATCCCTTTTTCTGTTAAAATAGATGCAGTTTGTGGGATTCAAGATTAGTGAGTCCCTTAGGTTAGGAGATTAGTTATAATGAGCATTATTGACAAGGTATTTGGTACACATTCAGAGCGAGAGCTTAAGAGAATTAAGCCTATCGTTGATAAGATAGAATCGTATAAGGATGCTATGGGGGCCCTCACTGATGAGGAGCTTCGTGGAAAGACAGTTGAATTCAAGGAGAGACTTGCTAAGGGAGAGACATTAGATGACATTCTTCCAGAGGCATACGCTACAGTTCGTGAAGCAGGTAAGCGTGCCCTTGGTATGGAGCACTTCCGTGTTCAGTTAATCGGTGGTATCATCCTCCATCAGGGACGTATTGCAGAGATGCGTACTGGTGAAGGTAAGACTCTTGTTTCTACACTTCCAGCATACCTTAATGCACTTGAAGGCAAGGGTGTTCACATCGTTACTGTTAACGATTACCTTGCAAAGCGTGATGCTGAGTGGATGGGAGAGGTTCACCGTTTCCTTGGCCTTACAGTAGGTGTTGTTCTTAATGATATGACAAAGGAGGAGCGCCAGGCAGCTTACAATTGTGATATTACTTACATCACAAACAACGAGCTTGGTTTCGATTACCTCCGTGACAATATGTGTGTTTACGAGAAGGACTTAGTTCAGAGAGGCCTTCACTACTGCATCATCGATGAGGTGGATTCAGTTCTTATCGACGAGGCACGTACACCACTTATCATTTCTGGTCAGTCAGGAAAGTCTACAAAGCTTTATGAGCTTTGCGATGTTCTCGCACGTCAGATGAAGCGTGGTGAGGATCTTCCAGAATTCTCTAAGATGGACGCTATCATGGGCGTTGAGAGAAACGAGACTGGAGATTTCATCGTAGACGAAAAGGACAAGGTAGTTAACCTTACAGCAGACGGTGTTGCAAAGGTTGAGCAGTTCTTCCACATTGAGAACCTTGCAGACCCAGAGAATCTCGAGATTCAGCACAACATCATCCTTGCACTTCGTGCTCACAACCTTATGTTTAAGGATCAGGATTATGTTGTTTCAGATGGTCAGGTTATGATTGTTGATTCATTCACTGGCCGTATCATGCCAGGTCGTCGTTACTCTGATGGACTTCATCAAGCTATCGAGGCTAAGGAGCACGTAGAGGTAAAGAGAGAGTCTATGACTCTTGCCAGCATCACATTCCAGAACTTCTTCAACAAATACGATAAGAAGGCTGGTATGACAGGTACAGCTCTTACAGAAGAGCAGGAGTTCCGCGATATCTACGGAATGGACGTTGTAGAGGTTCCTACAAACCGTCCTATCCAGCGTATCGATCACGATGATGCTGTTTACAAGACAAAGAACGAAAAGTACAAGGCAGTTGTAGAAGAGGTAAAGAAGGCTCACGAAAAGGGCCAGCCTGTTCTTGTTGGTACTATCGATATTGATATTTCAGAGCACGTTTCAAAGCTTCTTCGCCGCGAAGGAATCGAGCACAATGTATTAAATGCCAAGTTCCACGAGAAGGAAGCAGAAATTGTTGCTGAGGCAGGAAAGCACGGCGCAGTTACAATTGCTACTAACATGGCTGGTCGTGGTACTGATATTAAGCTTGATGAGGATGCTCGTGCAGCAGGTGGTCTTAAGATTATCGGTACAGAGCGTCACGAGTCACGTCGTATTGATAACCAGCTCCGTGGACGTTCAGGTCGTCAGGGAGACGTTGGTGAGTCACAGTTCTTCATCTCACTTGAAGATGATCTTATGAGACTCTTTGGTTCAGAGAGACTTATCAATATGTTTAATGCTCTCGGCGTTCCAGAAGGCGAGCAGATTAAGCACAAGATGCTTTCAGATGCCATCGAAAAGGCTCAGAAGAAGATTGAGGAAAACAACTTCTCAGCTCGTAAGAACCTTCTTGATTACGATCAGGTTATGAACGAGCAGAGAGAGCTTATTTATGCACAGCGTCACAGAGTACTTATGGGCGAGGATATGCACGATCAGATTCTTGGTATGATTCGTGATAAGGTAGACGAGTGCGTTGAAAAGACAATTCCAGATGATGTTGAGAAGGAACTTTGGGAGCTTCAGGAGCTTAATCACCTCCTTTGCCCAGTAATTCCGGTTCCTGTTATGACACAGCTTTCTATCCAGAATATCAAGAGCAAGAAGGAGTTAAAGAATACTCTTACAGACATAGCTCTTAAGATGTACGATGCTAAGGAAAAGGAATTCGAGCAGCCAGAGCAGTTCCGTGAGGTTGAGCGAGTTATCTTACTTAGAGTAATCGACCGCAAGTGGATGGAAGAGATTGATGATATGGAGCAGCTTCGTCAGGGTATCCGTCTCCAGGCTTATGGTAACCGTAACCCTGTTGATGAGTACAAGGCAGCAAGCTACGATATGCTTGATGCAATGAATGCAGCTATCATCAATGATACACTTACAATGCTTTACAGAATCCGCATTGAGAAGAAGGTAGAGCGTGAAGAAGTTGCTAAGGTTACTGGAACAAACAAGGATGACACAGCAACACGCGCACCAAAGAAGCGCGCAGACAAGAAGGTATTTCCAAATGATCCATGTCCTTGCGGATCAGGTTTAAAATATAAGCAGTGTTGCGGCAGGAAGTAATTTTTCTAAAGCTTTGCTTTAAGAAAAATTGCTTCTACGACACGCCCTTTGCCGAAGGCAAATTTTAAATGGGCGTGTCTTCCCGCTAGCAAGCCAAAAACTAAATTACTAATTATGGGGGCCTCATACAAAGTATGAGGCCTTTTAAGATATAGCCTTCCCCCTGAGAGCAGGGGGAAGGGGGACCGCGTTAGCGGTGGATGAGGGTAATATGACAAACTTAGAAGAATACTACAACAAATTCAACGAAGACAAACGCCTTAAAAGCCGCCATGGCATCATGGAATTCACAGTGACTATGAAATACGTTCACAAATATTTAGACATACTAGAGCGTGGCGAAATAGGAAAAGAAGCTACTGGGGATGCCAGGGATTCTGCTGATGATAGTGTTTCTGATTCTGCTTCAAGAAAAGCAAAATCTGACATAAAGATTTTTAGATATAGGCGCCGCCACCGGCGGCTATAGCATCCCCCTTTGGAACGAGGGCTACGATGTCACCGCTGTTGAGCTGGTAAAGCACAACCTGGGAATGCTTAAGGCAAAGGGCACGGGTGTAAAGGCGTTCCAGGGGAATGCTTTGAAGTTAAGGCGATTTGAAGACAATAGCTTTGACCTTACACTTTTGTTTGGTCCTATGTATCATCTAAAGACCTATGAAGAGCAGCTTCAAGCTTTGCTTGAAGCCAAACGCGTGACCCGACCAGGTGGATATATTCTTGTAGCATACGTAATGAATGAGTATGCCTTCCTTGCTTATGGAATCAAGGAGGGTCACGTCTTAGAGAATATTGCTGAAGGAAAGTTGGACGAAGCCTACCACGTACGGCCGGGCGCTGATGATTTGTACGCGTTTATGCGTACCGAGGACATCGAGGCTTTGAATGAGGCTGCCGGGGTGCGCCGCGTACAAATCATATCGCCAGACGGCCCTGCTAATCACATGCGCCGGGAGGTCAATGCGCTTTCTGAGGAGCAGTTTGCGGCCTTCATACAGTATCAGCTGGCCGTCTGCGAGCGCGCCGACTTGCTCGGCGCCAGCGCACACACAGTCGACATCCTTCAGAAATAGTAAAATCACATCATCATAGTAATATCTCTTATAATTTCACCAGTGCAGCCGCTGTGGCGGCTTGCGCTGACCTTTTTCCCAATCATTAAACGACTAGAATACTGAAATAGGCTTAGTAACTGCCTGAAACAGCCTGTCCGAGCAGTACTAGAACAAAAATAGAATGTAGTACAGCCCAAAACAGGTAGCCAGAGCAGTACTAGAGCAAAAATAGAATGTAGTACTGCCCGAAACAGGTAGGCGGAGCAGTACTAGAGTAAAAACAGAATGCAGTACTGCTCGAAACAGCCAGATCGAGCAGTACTAGAATAAAAATAGAATGCAATACGGCCCGAAACAGGTAGCCGGAGCAGTACTAGAACAAAAATAGAGTGCAGTACAGCCCAAAACAGGTAGCCGGAGCAGTACTAGAATAAAAATAGAATGTAGTACTGCCTGATGCAGGTAAATCGAGCAGTACTAGAGCAAAAATAAGCTGCAGTACTGCCCAAAAGTAGTTTCCCACTTTCAAAAAATTAAAGAAAAATATTAGAACAAGGAGTACAAATGAAAGCTATAGAAAAAGTAATAAATGAAAGATTAGAAGAAGTAAATAAACTATTGAATATATCAAACAAGCAACTCATAAATTATAGTAGCACCCAAGATATTCACATTCAAACATCAGTGACTAATGGGCGCGAACAGTTCTATTGTTTTGATGGCACGACTCACACAAGGAAGTACCTGAAGTCTGGTGAAATCATAAAATATGCTGGCATTATTCAGCGTGATTACGATTTATTGATTAACTACAAGCTTCAAAAAATCCAGAAGAAATTATCCAGAATATCAAGAGATATCAAAGATGCAGATTTAGAGCAAATCACAGGGATATACGAAAAAATGGCATCTGCAAAGAAACCCTACATCACCCCAATTATAGAAAGCGACGAAGAATTTATCGCCAGATGGTATGAAAGAAATCAAAGTGGTCAGAATACATACCCAATAGAAGGAATCATTTATACAGCCAGAGGAGAACATGTACGTTCTAAATCAGAAAAGATTTTAGCAGACCTTTTTGAAAAATATGACATTCCCTACGTATACGAGCCGATGCTGAAGTTAAAAAATGGACATGTAGTAAGTCCTGATTTTGTCTTATTAAATACAAGACAAAGAAAAACAATCTATTGGGAACATTTAGGTCTTATTGATCAAGAAGAATATGCGGTAAAAAATCTTTTGAAACTTCAGAGCTATGAAGATAGTGGCATAGTACTGGGAGAGAATTTGTTTATTTCAATGGAGTCTACTAAACAGGGGATGAATACAAAAATAGTAGAAATGTACATCAAAAACATGTTTCTTTGAGAGTCCTTCAAACTTACCAAGTCCCTCAAAAAAATCAACTCCCAAAAACTTACCTAAATCCCACAAGCTGCCCTCTCCGAAACTTCCCTGCATACGGTAAAATTACCTCGATAATACTTGCTTTCAAATATGCATTTTAGTATATTTTATGGAAAAATATGCACACTCAAAGGAGAGAGGATAATGAAGATTGAGCCAATTACTTTTACAGATAAAATGGGGCGGACTGTTACACTGAGAGCAGCTGAGCCAAAGGATGCACAAGCGCTTATAGATTATTTAAAGGTTGTAAATGCCGAAACACCATTTCTACTTAGAGAACCTGATGAGTGCAGTATTACACTTGAGAATGAGGAGGCCTTTTTACAGGGAATACTTGATTCTGAACGGGAGATAATGTTGATTGGCTTAATAGACGGAAAGCATGTGGGTAATTGCTCTATCGCAAGTATCGGCTCATATAAAAGAGTTAGCCACAGATGTGGAGTGGCAATAGCTTTGTATCAAGAATATTGTGGATGTGGTATTGGAAGAGTGATGCTAGAGACAGCGTTAGACATAGCACGTAAAGCTCACTATGAGCAGGCAGAATTAGAAGTGATTGAAGGAAATACAAATGCCATGGCTCTTTACGAAAAACTCGGTTTTAAAAAATATGGAACATTTCCAAATAACATGAAGTATAAGGATGGCAGCTACAGAGATTCCTACTGGATGATGAAGCAATTTAAATAAAACAATTGCAACCAACTAAAGACTATGCTACAATCTAGAAAAATTGTGAAGAAAGGAGGGCGTGTCATGATGAACAATTATGGCAGAGAATTAAAAATTATAACTGATTACTTTAAGAATGATGCGCTCTTTTTGCACCGATAATTGCGACATAAAAGTCTAATAAAAATTATCGCATATACGAAATAGCATCCCCTTGAGGTAATAAACTTCAAGGGGATTTTTTTGTTTAACAAACTATTTTCAAGTGCAAAAAGAGTGTTTATGGGAGGACATATGACAGATATTATGATGACAACAAGTGACCAAACAACCCAGGAAAACCAAAAAAACCAGGAAAACTCAGTAGACCAGACAGATACAACAAACCCGCCAAATCCAGCAGACTCCACAAATACTTTATGGACCAGAGATTTTACAATCATCACAATTGGCAGTGTGATATCAATGCTTGGTAATTCCTTAGTGGGATTTGCAATGAGTTTGATGGTTTTAGACTATACAAATTCATCTATGCTGTATGCAATCTACATGGTGCTATACACATTGCCACAGCTGATTACACCAATAATCTCAGGTGCAATCTTAGATAGATTTTCTAGAAAGAAAATGATTTATACATTGGATTTCATAAGTGCAGGAATCTATCTGATAATGGCGATTACTCTTTTGAATGGGATATTTAATTTCCCTATGTTTGCAATGATAGTATTGCTCCTGGGAGTAATTCAGAGCACCTACTACATAGCATACGATAGTTTTTATCCACTGCTGATTACGGAAGGAAATTATCAAAAGGCATATTCAATTTCCAGTATGCTTGAGACAATGACAGTTGTGATGGTACCGGTATCTACATTTGTTTACAATCTTGTAGGAATCGGGCCACTTATGATAATTAACGCAGTATCTTTTGCGATAGCAGCTTTATTTGAGATGCAAATTAAACATGAAGAAGAATATATCTCAAAGCGCGAAGCTGAATGCACAAAGGCCGAAGGCAAGCTTAATCAGATGCTTTTAGATATAAAGGAAGGCATCAAATATATGGCTTCTGAGCCGGGATTGTTAGCAGTAGTAGCGTATTTTGGCCTGAATATGTTTGCCTGTGGCGCCATGGATGTTTTGTGTTTACCTTATTACAAACAAAACTTTCATAATGGTGAGTATATTTATGCGCTAGTCTTCGGAATGAGTTTTATAGGTAGAGCAGTAGGCGGTGGAATTCATTATAAGTTTAAGATTCCAACAAAGCTAAAATTCCTATTTGCGCTGACCATATACATTATAATTGCTATTGGTGAGGGAACATACATGTTTTTACCTATAGGATTGGCCGCAGTTGTATGCTTCATTACAGGAATATCAGGTGTTACCAGCTACACCATAAGGATTTCATCCACACAGGGCTACGTGCCGGATGAAAAGAAGGGCCGATACAATGGTGCGTTCCAGTTGATAACTACAATAGGACTTTTGATTGGCCAGATGTCAGCGGGATTGATTTCTCAAAGAGTTGATGAAAGATTTATTGTACTAGGCGGAAATATGATTGCATTAATAGCAGCTATTACAATTATCGGAGGCAACCGAAAAGAAGTAGCAAAAATCTATAATACCGATAACTAAAAATTTGCCAGTAAATTACTGACAATAAAAGCCAAATCAAATATCATTAAAGAGATATATTTCAGGAAATAATTAGAATTAACAACAATAAAAGGGGAATAATTATGGCAGAGACATTGAAAAAAAGAAGTGAAATCCCAGTTGAATTAACATGGGATACATCAAGACTTTTTAAATCATCTAAGGAGCTTATGGCGGCCCTTGAAGATTTTAAAAATTTAACAGCAGAGATTGAGAAGGATTATAAGGGAAAGCTCACTACACCAGAAGCGATAAATGGATGCCTGGACAAATATAATGAGTGGAATATTGAGGCTGATCATTTATTTAACTACGTTGAGCTCAACGTATCAGTAGATTATACAAATGGAGAAGCTCAAAAGGAGCAGGCAATCGTTATGAGCGAGTTTTCGAAAGCACTCAGCACTGTATCATTTATTGATAGTGAGCTTGCCGTTGCACCAAAGGATGTCATTGAAGAAGCTATCAAGACTGCTACAGTAGGTAAGCATTATTTGGAGGATGTTGAACGTCAGCGTCCACATCGACTTACACCTGAAACTGAGGCGGCACTTGCAGCCCTTACAGAGACTATTCGCGCTCCATATACAATCTACGAAACAAGTAAGCTTGCTGATATTCAGTTCCCAGATTTTGAGGTGAACGGAGAGAAGCATCCATTAGGATATTCTTTATTTGAGGACAATTACGAATATGAGAGAAACACAGACATTCGTAGAGCAGCCTTTGATGCTTTCTCTAAGAAGATTCGTGAGTATCTGTACACAACAGCTACAGTATATGGCAGCCATGTTCGCACAGAAAAACTATTTCTGAATTACGTAAATACGATAGTGTAATCGACAGCCTCCTTTTTGAACAGAAGGTAACTCGCGAAATGTATGATCGTCAGATTGACCTTATTATGGAAAAGCTTGCGCCTCATATGAGAAAGTATGCTCGTCTTCTTAAAGAGGCACACGGTCTAGATAAGATGACATATGCTGATTTGAAAATCACAATGGATCCAGATTATGATCCACATGTTACTATCGAGGAATCAAAGAAATACATTATCGATGGTCTTTCAATTATGGGAGATGAATACAAGGAAATGCTTGAGACTGCCTACAGGGAGAGATGGGTAGACTTTGCTCAAAATATTGGAAAGTCTACAGGTGGTTTCTGCGCAAGCCCATATCAGAAGGGTTCGTACATCCTTTTATCTTGGAATGATAGAATGAGTGATGTATTCACACTTGCTCACGAGCTTGGCCACGCAGGACATTTTGCTGCATGCGGAAAGGCACAGAGTGCTCTTGATGTAGAGGTTTCCAACTATGTTGTGGAGGCGCCATCTACTATCAACGAGCTTCTTATGGCTGAGTACCTTAAGGAAAAGAGTGGTGATGACAAGAGATTTAGAAGATGGGTTCTTGCATCTCAGATTTCAAATACTTATTACCACAATTTTGTAACTCATCTTTTGGAGGCAGCTTACCAGAGAGAGGTATACAAGCTTGTGGATAAGGGCGAGGCAGTGCCAGCAGAGACATTGAATGAAATCTACAAAAACGTCCTAAAGAAATTCTGGGGCGATGAGGTAGAGCTTACAGAAGGTTGCGAGCTTACCTGGATGCGCCAGCCACACTATTATATGGGACTTTATTCTTACAGCTACAGTGCCAGCCTTACAATCGCAACACAGGTGATGAAGCGAATCCGTAAGGAAGGACAGCCAGCTGTCGATGACTGGAAAAAGACTCTTGCAGCAGGCGGTACCGTTGCACCGGTAGATTTTGCAAAGATGGCAGGTGTTGACGTAACCACAGATGCAGCACTTCTTGATACTATCGATTACATCGGCGGAATTATTGATGAGATTGAAGAATTAAATAAAGAACTTGCATAACAAAAAGGCAGCTACATCAATTTGATGTAGCTGCATCTTTTATGATAATTAGTCGATATAACCGCTCTTTAAGTAATCAATGAATGTCATAACAGTTCCGTTTTCACTATCAAATAACTCTTTGAAAATATTCATTATAAAACCTCCTGAATACTAAATATCAATCAACAGTTATAGAATACCACGAATTTTCAAAACTTCTATTGATGAGAATGCCAAACTATACAAATTAGCTAAACAAAAACTGTGCATTATGCACAATCGTACAAAAGGGTTGTAATAATAAAATCAAAGTGTTAGTCTTACCTAGTGAAAAATAGGGGAAAAAGAAGATTGGAGTAATAAAATGAGTAATAACAACAAAAGAACAACACGTGAGAATATTCTTATGATTACACAGGGCGCTATGATAGCAGCTCTTTATGTGGTACTTACTTGGGTAGCAAATGTGCTAGGTCTTGCAAATGGTGCCATTCAGGTTAGATTTTCCGAGGCACTTTGCATTCTTCCAGTATTTACACCAGCAGCCATCCCAGGATTATTTGTAGGATGTCTTATTTCTAATATTGTAAATGGCTGCGTGATTTGGGATATTATTTTTGGAAGCTTAGCAACACTTATCGGAGCATTTGGAACATACTTCCTTAGAAAGACAAAGTTTATTTTCACATTACCACCAGTGATTGCCAATATGGTAATTGTTCCATTCGTACTCCGCTATGCATATATGTCAGAAGATGCATATTGGTTTATGGTAGTGACAGTAGGAATCGGTGAAGTAATTAGCGTTTGCATCTTAGGATTAATTCTTAAGTTTGCATTAGATAAGAATAAAAGAGCCATCTTTAATTAGATTCAAAAAATATTTTAAGGGTACAAATCAAATGAGGTTTGTACCCTTTATTTATCCTTTTTTTACATAAATTTAAAAATATGTGAAACTTTTTAAATCCTCACACGTCTAATGTATGTAAGAACAATTGAAGGACGCTTTGATTATTCTTAATACTGTGTGCACAACAGGAGGCTGCATCAAATGCAGAAACGAGACATAAATGAACTTATAGTAAGAGCGAAAAGGCGTGATAAGGATGCTTTTACTGAACTGATTAACAGACACATGCAGGATATGTACAAGGTGGCACTGGCAATTCTTATGAATGATGAGGATGTGGCAGATGCCATCCAAGAGACTATCCTTAATTGTTGGGAGAAAATCGATACACTTAAGTTTAACAAGTATTTCAAGACCTGGCTTACAAAGATTCTCATGAATAATTGTTATGACATCATTAGAAAGAAGCAGGCTCAGGTTGAGTTAAACGAATGGGAAGAACCTACCTATGAGGATAACTGTAATTTAGAGCTCAAAGAGGCTTTAGGCAAGCTTGAGGAAAAATACAGAGTAATCATAATTATGTTTTATTGGCAGGGATATTCCTTGGATGAAATTTCTAGAGTGCTAGATATTCCAACAAATACCGTCAAAACAAGATTGAAACGTGGCCGAGAGCGATTGGCCAGATATTACGAGATAGTTGAGTAGAAAGGAAGACAGTAAAATGGATAAAAAGAAATTAATAATATCTGATGCTGAGATTCCTACAATAGTTCAGGAGAAAGTAGACCTTGCCTTTACTCAGATTTATGAGGAAGAGGAGAGGACAATGAAAAAAGAAGTTTCAGACTAATAAAAACAATCGTAGCAACAGCTGCAGCACTTGGCGTGGTAGTTTTCTCAGGAGTATGCATTACAAATCCTACATTTGCTAAGGAGGTTCCTGTTGTAGGAAATGTATTTTCTAGCTTGGGTCACAAGCTTGGGTTTGGCGGAGATTATGAAAAATACGCAAATCCCATAGCATCAGACTCATTGAACGAGGCAGTAGCGCTGACACAGACAGTTGATGGCAACACTGTCACACTTCAGGATATTTACTGTGACGAAAAGGCTATGTACATTAGTATGATAGTTGAGAGCAAAGATCCTTTCCCTATTAGCCAAATGTATCCTGATTTGGATGATAAAGATATGTATATGTTCTATCTATTTGATTCAAAGGTAAAATATAGCTTTGAGACAGAAGATAGCAGTTATAATGATAATTCGTTGGAGTACTTAAAGGGAGATTTTATCGATGACAATACATTCCAGGGAGTTGTAAAAGTGGATTTGGATTATGTGCTAAATTACTATTCAAAAGATATTTTGGACGATAGTGATTTTTATACAGATGCTGATACTCCAGTTTCTCATTATGATTTGCCAGATTCATTTACTGTAGATCTTGAACTGAATTCTATTGTGACAGATATTGATAATCCAGCCGCTTCAGAGCTGACTGTAGACGAGCGAGATGCACTGGGCTGGAAAAACGAATATGAGAATTGGTGGATTGAAGGTCCATGGAAATTCTCATTTGAAGTAAATGTGGATAGACAGAACACCACATCAAAAACTATTGACGTTGAAGGTTTGTCAGGAATTAGCTATATAACTGTCAGCAAGACACCATTTGAATTACAATTGGATTATGATGATCCTTATGCTAATTATATAGTTGTTGCACTTGATAAAGATGGAAAACACATGGAGGCAGAGGATAATTTGGATATGCTTCCAGTTAAAGGACATGATGTTTCAGAAATTACATTATATGTTTGTGATTATTATGATTATATGGATGAAATAAAAGGGAAGCAACTAGAGACAGATAAAGCTAAGGATATTCTTGATGAAAAAGCATTGTGGAGTGGAGTCCTTTCATTCTAACAATACACAAAAAACAGATGGCCCGGTTTTGAGCCATCTGTTTTTTATAAGATGTATTCCATAATACGTTCTTTAGTTTTGAAACCGATTCTATCATAGAATCTTTCTGCCCCATCATTTCCAGCCCAAACAGCCAGAGTAATTTCGTAGCAGCCTAGGCGCTTTGCTTCAGCTTTAACATATTCGAAAAGCTGCTCGCCGATGTGCTGACCACGGTAGTTGCTATCAACACATAGATCATCGATATAAAGTGATTTGAAAGGAACCATGTTGGTAGAGAATGGCTGATGTTTGAGGGCACAAAATGCATAACCCATTACCTCATCATTTTCATCAACGGCAACATAGATTGGTTCGTCGTCATTTGCAATCTTTTCAATCAGCTCAACTTTAGTATACTTAGTTGTCCCGGAAATAAATATATCAGGTCTGATATTGGCATGTATTTCCAACACTTCCTGTAATAGCTTAATCAAGCTGTCGATGTCTTTTTCATTGGCTCTTCTAATATTCATTTTGCCCCTCCCGCGTGATTATTGGTTTCAATATTAACATATTAATATAAATAAACAAGCTTAATCTGAAATAAATAATTCTTCAGTAAAGGGATTGAATTACTAGTAAAAATAGGATAATATGTATGCAAATTGTGCACTAACGAATAGTGTGAAATCTATATACTACGGGAGGACCTGAATATGTTTATTAATGACGTAAAAACAGACGAAGTGTAAGAACCTTTGACGGCAATGGTATAGGCAACGCAGTAATAGATGATTTGAAAGAATATGCAGGGAGCATCGTAAATCCATACAATATCCCTGTTGAATTCGTATTCTTAAATAAGGATGAACATGGTCTTTCTAGCCCGGTTCTCTCTGGTGAAAAGGAATACATCGCAGCTAAAGTGAAGAAGGGAACAAATGCTGATGTAGCATACGGCTATAGCTTTGAAAAACTTCTTATGTACGCAGTAAGCAAGAATCTTGGTACAGTATGGATTGGTGGCACCATGCCAAGAGATAAGTTTGAGAAAGCTTCTAATCTTAAGGAAGATGAAATCATGCCATGCATGAGTCCTATAGGATACACCGCAGATAAAATGGGTGTTAAGGAAGTTCTTATGCGAAAAGGAGTTAAGGCTGATAGCAGATATAATTTTTCTGATCTGTTTTTTGCAGACAGCTTCGATACACCGCTTACAGAAGCTAAAGCAGAAGAGCTTGGAATTAAGACAGCTCTCGAAGCAGTTCGTCTTGCACCATCAGCTGTAAACAAGCAGCCATGGCGTGTTGTTGTCACAGAGAATGGAGTTCATTTCTATGAGAAAAAGGATAAGGGCTACGATAATGGAACTTATGATTTACAGAAGATAGACCTAGGAATTGCTCTTTATCATTTTGAAAACCAGTGTCGAGAGGACGGTAAAAAGCTTACATTCAAGCAGGCAGACCCTGGTATTGCAACTCCAGAGAAAACTGAATATATAGCAAGCTACGTATGGTAAGAATATAATCTTAATAGTAGATGATTAGTAAGAGTCGACAAATTGAACTGTCGGCTCTTTTTTAGAATACAAACTTCTTTATATAACATGATATAGACAAGTTTGACAGAAACTTCTATTCTTGGTAAAAAAGCTTGTAACGAAATTCTACATAATCGGACTAATGTAGTGAAAGCAAATAAAAAGGGAGGAAGAAAGCTTGAACATCAAGAATATGTGCGAAGAATACTATCAGCTTGTGTTGGGCTTTCTTCTGACACTTACTAACGGAGATAGGGACTTGGCCGAGGACCTAACTCAGGAGACTTTCCTTCGTGCAATCAGACGAAGCGATACATTCAGAGGTGATGCAAAGGTTTCAACCTGGCTATGCCAAATAGCAAAATACACCTTCTGGCAGCATCTTGAAAAAAGCAATAAATTCAAACAGCTTCCAATGGAAGAAGCCATGGAGATATCCACTGGTGAGCTGGTTGAAGAGATGTACATCAAAAATGAAACAAACAAGGCTCTGTACGCGGCTATCGAAAAGCTAGATAGCACTACAAAAGATGTCATGCTCTACAGGTTAAAGGGTGAGCTTTCATTCAAAGAAATAGGAGAATTAAAAGGCAAGACTGAAAACTGGGCTAGGGTAACCTTCTATCGCGGTAAGGCAAAAATAGGAAAGGAGATGTGCGATTATGAGTAATTTTGAATGTGATTTAGTGGCAGATCTTCTACCTGGATATATTGATAGGAAAACATCAAATGAGACCAATATTTTTGTTGAAAGACATATTAAAAGTTGTCAGGAATGTCGAGAACTTTATGAGGCAATGATAGGTGATGTTGTTGTAGCAGATAGACCAGTGATTAATAAGAGGAAATTTAGAATTAATAGTATAGGAAAAATGGGATTAATAGTTTTAGGTTATCTGGTAGTTGTGGTACTAGGATTAGTTGCTTTCACCTATATTATTGTGAACGGGGTGCTTTAATGGAAAAGAATAATATACCGTGCAAAATAGTAGAAGATTTGTTGCCATCATATATAGACGAGATTTTATCCAATGAGGTTAGTGAAAGTGTTCAAATACATTTGAATAGTTGCGAAAAGTGTAGGATAAAACTCAGTGATATAAAACTGGAGCTGGCAGAAGGAAAAATTCAAAATCAGCAAAAGGATGCTGCTTTTATAAAGGGAATAAAGAAGTATAAACATTATGTAATTGGCATGGCCATAGGTGCAGGAATACCAATAGGGGCATTGCTGCTATTTATACTATGGGTGATGGTAATTTCAATGAATAGTTGATAGGAGAAGCAAATGTTACAGAAAAAGGTTCAAAAATAGCATTAGGAATTATAGGTGGTTTAATCATCGGGATAATCACTGTTATTGCCGTTATCTTTATATTTATTTTATTATTCTTCTTTGGAGGCCCTCCTAAGGTTACAAAGGGTATAGAAAAGTACGAGCAGACAATGAAGGAAAACACGACTCGTGAATATGGAAAAGCCAGAACAGAGTTTTTGACTTTCCCAAAGAAGGTGCCGGAAAGCGCATTTGAGCAGGAGAGCAAGCCTGTATTTTATAATTCATTTCAGGATACCTGGGATGACCCAACCTATGAAGTGTATCTCAAATGTCAGTACAGCGATGAGGATTACCAAAACGAAATCGATAGACTTTCCCAATCGTCACAGACATATACAAAATATGATGATAGAGAGAAAAAACTGATTTACGATAATTCAGATAGATTTGCACATCCAGTCTATATAGCAATTGACCATAATGATTTTTCTTATGAGTATGCTATGGATTTGGGAGATAATAGCATTGCATATATTTATGTTGCCTACAAAACATCTGAGAAAAGCTTAAAAAAGATTCCTAAGGAATACCTTCCTACAGATTATGAGGAAAGTCTGACATTAGAAAATGGTGGATATAGTAATTATCTTGATGAAAAATCTACCGCCTATAATATATATCAGCCACCAATGTATAAGGGGCATAGCGTAAGCTACGGACTAAAATCATACAACAAGGTGGAATTGGAAAATGCCTTTGCGGGAATATCAGGATTACTTGTATTTCCAAAGGATATTAGCAGTGTGAAGGATGGATATTTCAAATATAGTAGAGATGATGATAGCGGATATGTAACTTTGGAAGCAGAGTATTCAGAAGATGATTATAAAGCAGAAGAGGCTCGACTTAAGGATGAAGAAATAAGTTACACGACCTTTGATGCTGACACTTATGAATATCCAGCATATGTTTTATTTGGCGGCGAAGAAGTCACAAATTTTGAAGACCCATCACAAAGCACAAATAAAGTATTTGAATATGCCCTTATGGATTCGCAAAACAATAGGATTAGCTATGTGTTGTTAATAAATCCAATTGCAAGAGATTTGAGAGAGAATGATAAATATCTCGCTGTAGATAGGTCCATATATAAATAAGGGAAGAAGATAGTATACCCCAACGGGTATAAAATTCTTCTAGAAAGAACATAATATACCCGATAAGGTATAAATAGTACTATAACTATTGAAATTATACCTTATCGGGTATATATTTATATTATGAATACTATTGGAGAATACATAAAAACTGAAAGAAAAAAAGCAGGACTTACACAGGAGGAGTTTGCCATGAGGGCAGGGCTAGGCCTTCGTTTTGTGCGCGAATTAGAGCAGGGGAAGGAGACAGTGCGCCTTGACAAGGTGAACCAAGCGCTAAGCATGTTTGGCATGGAAGCTGTACCTGGAGAAATAGATAGGAGCAAATTAGATGAATAGAGCAGGAAGAGTTTTTGTTCAAAATACTTATGCCGGACGAATCTATGAAACTGATGAAGGCTATGCATTCGAGTATGATTCTAGCTATATCTCGCAAGATAATGCTGTAGCTGTAAGTATGACATTGCCTTTATCTTCAGATTTATACAAATCGAACATCCTATTTCCTTTTTTGATGGACTCATTCCAGAAGGCTGGTTGCTTGGTGTTGTAGAAAGAAACTGGAAAATAGATGGAAAAGATAGATTTGGATTGCTATTAGCGGCATGCAGAGACTGCATAGGTGATGTGTACATAGAGGCAGAATAATTATGAGATGTTTATGTTGTAACAAGGAAATAAATAATCCAACTGAACAGGAAAAATAAATAGCTGGCATTCTCATTGTATAAAGCAATTCTTTGGAGTTGCATCGATGCCAATTATAGATATTTCAGAAAAACAATTGGAAGAGCTGGCAAATTCTACAGTAACTAAAGGACTAACTGTACCCGGTGTTCAGAAAAACTATCACTACATCTGGATGCGGAGGATAAGTCTGCTCGTTTTACAATTGTAGATTATCCAACAGGATATATTCTGAAACCTGAATCAGATGATTTTGATGCTTTGCCTGAAGCTGAATTTCTATCTATGAAGTTAGCAGAGCTTGTAGGAATAAAAACAGTACCGAATGCCCTAATTAAAATGAATAATACATACGCATACATTACGAAAAGAATTGATAGAAGAGGTAAAGAAATGTATGCAATGGAGGATTTCTGTCAGCTTTCAAATAGGATTACCTCGGACAAATATAAAGGCTCTTATGAAGGCTGTGGCAGAGTAATTCAGAAATATTCCAAAAATGTAGGTTTGGATGAAACTGAACTTTTTTATAGACTTGTTTTCTGTTTTTTGACAGGAAATTCGGATATGCATTTAAAGAATTTTTCTCTCATAGAAGATTCACCTGGAAGTAGAGTGTTTGGTTTGTCCGCAGCTTATGATATGTTGCCAGTGAATATAATAATGCCGGAAGATAAAGAACAAATGGCTCTTACAGTAAATGGTAAAAACGAAACATCAGAAAAAGGATTTTCTAATACTTGCGGAGAACCTTGGTATTACAAAAAAAGTGGCAGAACGACTAATATCACAGCTTTTGAAAATGGAGCAAAAGATAATAAAAGAAGTAAATCAGTCATATATTCCTATGCACATGCAGGAGGAATTAATTAGCTTAATTTCAAATCGATGTGATGTATTTAAGTAGATAGTGCGACAGCGAGGCCTGTGCTTCAGTCTTTAACAAGGGCTGGGGGCACAGGTCTTTTTTGTAGAAGAAAGTTAGCATAAAAGTTGTAATAACCTGTAATAAGTTGTAATAAAAAATAAAACCTGTAATAAGTTGTAATACAAGTAGCTCGGAAATGAATAAAACCTTTATCTTAGACAGTGAAACACAACACTTAAAGCAATATATCTTATAAAGTACCTAAAATATTAAAACAGTAATAAACAGTAATATAATCTTGAAAACAGTAATAAATAGTAATAAACTGTAATAAACAGTAATACGAATTTATAGTGGAGGAATTTTAATATGAATAATCCATTTAGATTAGACTTTGGAGCAAAGCCAAAGCTTTATATTCCTAGAATTGAAGAGGAAGAGACAGTACTAAATACTTTTTTGGCAGAGGAACCATCTACGCATTTATACATGATAATTGGTGCCAGAGGCATGGGGAAGACTGTAATGATGACTTCAATCGCACAGAAGATAGAAGAACAGGATAATTGGATTCACATAGATCTTTCATCCGAAAATGTTATGCAGGATTTTATATCTGAACTTGAAAATAAATGTAAGTCAAAGCTGCCTAAATTAAATATATCTGTAAACTTGAAAGCACTCAATGTAGAAGTTGAATCAAAAGAAGCCAGGTATAGTACCATAAAGGTTGAATTAAGCAAAATTCTAGAGAAGCTAGCAAAGGATAAAATTAGACTTTTGATTACAATTGATGAGGCTGTAAATTCAGTTTCAATGAGGGAGTTTGCAACATATTTTCAGCAATGCTTGAGAAAAGAATATCCAGTATATGTTATTATGACTGGCCTATTTAAGAATATTAGAGCATTAGAAAATAATAAATCACTTACTTTTTTACGAAGGGCAGAAAAAATTAATCTAACTCCTTTGGATTCATATAGGATAGCAACAGAATACAAGGATACTTTAAAAATGAATTTTGATGATGCAATAGAAGCATCAAATATGATTGAAGGTTATTCTTATGCTTTTCAAATGTTAGGGTATCTTCTGTTCAAAAATAATAAGTTAAAGACTGATGATGAAATATGCAGTGAGCTTAGGTACGCTTTATATGAAAAATCTTATGAAAAAATATGGGAAGAATTATCGGCTAATGAACAAAGAATATGTATTGAAATTGCCAAATCTAATCAGGACTCTATGGCTAGTGATATAAAGACAGCATTGGGAATCGATGATAATAACTATTCAACATACAGAGCCACATTGATTAAGTCTGGTGTTTTATCAGCCTCAAAAACAAAGGGCAAGCTGTCATTTGCATTGCCATTTTTTAAAGATTACATTATAGATATGATGTAGAGAAGAAATATTACCAGAATATCGAGGGACTATAGTTTTGCGACACGAGAAGGACATAATAGGTTTTCACGCACTTTTAAATCTGATGTTAGAAGAGCGTGGAGTAACAACTGAAGAACTGAGGACTGGGCTTTGTTCACGGAGCCAGATGAATTTTATAACCTCAGGAGAGAGACTACCCGATTACCAGATGAGAAATCGCATAATGGGAAGGCTAGGGGTATCTGCTGAGGGATATGAGGATTATGTATGTTTTGATGAGTATGAACGATGGTTGGAATCAGAGCGTTTGCTCCAGCTGGTTGAAGCTGGAAGTACGCAAGAAGCTGCTATATTACTTGCGGAGCTAAAAGAAAAGTGGGAAACGAAAAATATTATAGAAGAGCAATTCCTATTGGACATGGAAGCAAGAATACTAATGCAAAAGGGTGCATCCAATGAAGATATATTTGAAAGATATAAGCAGGCAGTGGAGTGCTCATTATCTGGAATAGATTTATATTCTGACAATAGAATATTAGCAGCACCAGAAGAGTTTTATTATCTGATTAGATATTTGGAGTTCTATGGGAAGATTTGTGGCAAGCTGGAGCAACTAAGAGTAAAGAGTGGATTCGAAAATCTATGTAAGTCCATTGTAGCTGTTTGTGGTAGAGATATTACAAAGGCGAAGGTTCTACCTATGGCACTTTATAAGTTTTATGACTTCATCGACCATAGTGCTATAAAGGATAATAAGCTTGAAATTGATTTGTGGGAATATAGCAATGAAGCGTTGAAAGCTTTAAGAGATAGCAAGTCTAGTTTCTATTTGTTGGAACTTTTGGAACTGAGAAGAATAATCAGTAATAAATTCGGCATTCAATTTGAAACCAGTGAATTTGAGAATAGGTTTGCACAAGAATATGCTGAACTTTTGGATGAATCCAATATTTCCGATATGGAACATAGCGGATATATTTATCGCTCATCGGAAGTTCATAACATTTCAGAAGTAATAAGATCAAGGCGAAAGGCTTTTGGAATATCAAGAGAGGAATTGGCTGAGGGAGTATGTAGTGTTCGTACGTTAGAAAGAATTGAGGCAAAGCATTCATCTGGACAATATGCTGTGGTGTCTGGGCTTTTCAAGAAACTTAATCTTGATTTTGTTTACAGAAGATATGGAATTATAACAGACAAGAAGAAAGACATATTGGCTTGTAGGCAATGCAAACGATTGATTAATGATTATGAATTTGAAATGGCAAAGAATCACTATGATATGTTGGCGTCCAGTTTAGATAAAGGATATATTATAAATGAACAGACATTAAAAAGATTGTCAAATACAATTAATTTCAAATTGAAGCTCATAAGTCAAAATGAGTATGAGGAAAATATTAGACATGCTATTATAACCTCGCTCCCTCTTAATGCTGTGGAAAAGATAGAATCTTTTTATATAACACGAGGTGAGTTTGTATCAATATTAAATAGATGTATATCTACAAATACTGATTATGAAAGCATTGTAAAGGCGTGCTTATATTATGCCAGTGATAATATATATAAGTATTCAATCAGATATATGATGGCTATGAGGTGGTATGCTGATAGAATTTTGGCAAATAGTGGGCAATATGATGCATCAACTAATTTATTCAGTGATTTAATATTGCTAGGATTAAATTGTAGAAACTTGGATATGATATCTTCATGTTTATATAACATAGGATGGAATAATCTAAAAAAGAAAGGTCTATCAAATAAAGATGCTAGAGCCACTACCTACAAAAAAATAGCTCATGAATTCGCGCTCTTTTGTAATGAAGTGGCAATGATTAAATATTTAAAATAATTTTGATATATACACTAATTGTCTTCATATACAATAGGTCCGTCACCTGGGATTGCAAAAGTTTGTGCAATAGGAGCGGATAAAGTAAGTGAAAACAGTAGAGCTAGGATAAATATTTTTTTGTGTAACTTCATGGTTTGTCGCCTCCATTTAAAACTTAAATTATTATATAAAAGACACCAGAAAAAGAAAACCGACAAAGTTGTAGACAACAAAGTCTACAACTTTGTCGGTTTTTTGTTATCGGTGAATAATGTATAATCTTCACAAATGCGCAGGTGAGAGCATATGTGGAACAAAATTAAAATAATACTACAAATAATAAATACAAATTTAGACAAATTAAGGTATATAGTCTACGTGTTGCTAAATATAGGTACTACTCTTGCTAGTTTATGGAGCGTGGTGCTATTGGGAAACATAGTTGAGTATAAATTAAAAATAATAGGCAGCAGGAGAGCGTATGAACTACTATTTTCTGAAAATAATATTGAAAAATAAATATACAAAATTGCTTATCCTTGTTGTTTCTTTTTTATGTGTTATTGTTACATTACAATTAAGAGAGACAGTGCATTATTACGATGCTGATGACTATATTTTCCAGTATAAATCTGAAATAATTAGTACACGTATAGAAATAATGCGTGAACGTTATTTTTTAAAACAAAACAATCCGGGAATGGGAACCGTAGAAGGAAATGTTAATTGGATTTCTTATTTAATGTGGTGTCTAAAGATTGATAAAGCATTCGTCAATGAATTGGAGAAGGAAGGCACGGTTACAGAAGAGTTTTTAGAGGAACAAAGACGTTATAGGATTATTCAAAGTCTATGTGAAATTCAAGCAAATATTAGCGTACCAAATGGTGATATCCCATTAGACGAGGCTTGCGTAGAAGATTTAGAAAAATATGGTGATTATCTTAAACTTGATGAATTGCCATTTGATTTTAATAAATTAGCATATTGTGGGCAAGGGGGCTATGATTCAGCTTTATCTGAAGCAAATCAGAATTTTATTCTTCAGGCAAAAGTAGTGTTTGATAGTATAGATAACGGCTTGATTGATTATAATATGGCATCGCCATATACATTTTTGAGTATGTTATTCGGAGATTTTAATCTGACAGATATTATAATACCTATTTCGTTATTATATTTTGCTATAGAAGTAGTCATGAGTTGGAAAGAAGAATATTCTTATAGAATAAAGACAAGTATAAATTGTTCTGATGTTTCTTTTTTTCAAAATATGTTAGTTCCATTACCATAGTAGTTTGTATGTGTTTATTGATATTTTGTGGGATATTTTTTATTGCATGGGGCTTCCGAAGTGGTTTTGAAGGTTTGGAAAGTAAAATGATGATTGATGATGGGAATTTTACTAGTTTTTCAAAATTTGACCATGAAGAGGGATTTCTGAGAGTAGGATTATCAAAAGTATTCTATGACTATATTACTCCATATATGGAATTTACAGTTCATAGATATAAAATTATAAAGTTGTGTGATTTTATGTTTTACACAGTAATTTTAGCGATACTGAAAATTGTTTTTATGTTTTGCTTGGCTCAGGAATAGGTTTTATTTTTAATGATAAAGCGAAAGCTGTAGTAGTAGGATTACTTATAAGTATTTTATCAATATTAGGTCAACCAAGGTTTGATCCGCAAGGGTGGAGTCCATTTTCTGTAGGCAGCTGTTGGAACATCACCTT
This sequence comes from Butyrivibrio fibrisolvens 16/4, assembly GCA_000209815.1. Taxonomy (GTDB): domain Bacteria; phylum Bacillota; class Clostridia; order Lachnospirales; family Lachnospiraceae; genus Pseudobutyrivibrio; species Pseudobutyrivibrio fibrisolvens_A. Next base: position 2,645,312 of record FP929036.1, on the reverse strand, counting down.
GGGCGGTTACGGAATGACATGGTTAAATGCAGTTGTTTTGTTGGTAGCATCTATTGTCATCCTTTATGTATTCTTCAACATTGTAATTTCACTAAAAGACACGGAGTAGGTTATGGCAGAAAAAGTACTAGAAATAAATGACATATATAAAAGAAAAAGAACCAAGAAAATATTACAGGGTGTGACTTTTGATGTTGGAGAACAGGAAATTGTATGTTTACTTGCACCAAACGGAAGTGGAAAGACTACAATCATCAAATGTGTTACAGGACTATTTAAGCTAAATAAGGGAAGCATATCCATATGTGGACACGATATAAAAAGGAACGCAATAACGCATATTCGAATCTTGGACTTTGTATGGAAACGCCATCTGCATTTAATGATTTATCTGGAATGGATAATTTAAAGTTTATAGCCAGTGCAAAGAAAATTCCTAAAGATCAGATTGAGGAGGTTATTGATTTTTCTGGAATTAGACACAGCATCGACAGACCAGTGCGTACATACTCACTAGGCATGAAGATGCGTTTGGGTCTTTCAATGGCGATGCTAGGAAAACCAAAGCTTATAATTCTTGACGAGCCAACCAATGGCTTGGATGTAGATGCAGTAATTAAAATTCGTGAAAAACTTTTGGAGTTGAAGGAAAGCGGATGCTCAATATTAGTATCCTCACATTACCTTGGTGAGATGGAAAAGATTGCTGATAGAGTAGTGGCACTGAAAGATGGTCAGGTTATTAAGAATATCACAATTGCAGAAATCAAGGATCAGTACGGTGAGCTAGAAAAATGTATAAGGATTTATACGAATAATACTATGAAAAATTGACTAACTTATTATTACTAGAAGCTAAAAGATTTTTTTCACGAAAAAATATTTTTACAATTATAGTTTGTATGATAGCTGTGGCAGCTTTATTCCACTATAGATATGAAGCAGAATATGAGAAGTATCCAGAGTATGATAGGGCAGATATAGACACGTTCCTTGAGGAATATAAAGTTCATGCCCAAGATTATACGGATAGAATTCGTGCAACGCAGTATGATTTGGAATCTAAAACTGAAAGTAATAAAGTAGAATCTGAGTTAGATGCCCAGTTTGCAGATTTTGAAATTCAGGGATATCAGAAAGTGGTAGATGCCTGGAAGGACTGTGAGCAGTTCACAATTATGGCATGGTATTATGAGGGCAAGGATCCAAAAGATGAAGACAAAGCGATGGAATTATACACTAAAGCGGACTATTCACTTGAGAAATATGAGGATATTGCTGATGAGCTGGAGGATCAGGGGATTTATAAGCACGGCCATGTAGACTGGGCTAAGAGAATGGCATTGCATAAAGCTTATGAGAAAGAGGAAAGAGTAGAGCCTCTTTGCCATTACATCCCAACAGGAGCCTTTTCTATTATTTCATTGTTTGACGGAAAAGGAATGGTGTTTTTCGCCGTTTTATGTATTATTTTCTTTTTAAATTATGATGCGTGGTGCAAAGAGTTTGAAGACAGAAGTTACATCATCACATTTACACTGCCATATAGCAGAACGCAGATATCTTTGGCAAGATGGTTTGTTAGAATTATCCTTACTAATATGGTAATGCTCTTATTTGCTGGAGAAATGATGCTTCTAGGGATGCGAAAATATGGAACAGGATTGAATGATTATATTGCAATTCTTGAAAATGGAAAGTATGTGGCGATTACGCAGGCAGAGTATTTAAAAAGTGTAATGCTATATGTTTTTGTGGTTTGTGGATTTATTGTTACATTTGTGCTTCTAATATCCATTCTACTAAAGGATAGTGTGAATTCACTTGGTGTTTTCTTTTTCTTTAATTGTTTATATCTACTTAGTAGTGATTTTATTCACACAAAATATAATCCAATCGGATTGTTAAAAATAAGTGACATTTTAACTAGCGAAGGTTTGATAACGATGGGGTCAGCTATGATAGCCGCCTTCGTATATACGATACTAGCATTAGTGATTATGACATTAGTATTAGTATATCGTGAAGAGTAAGATTAAAATGATAGTGAGGCCTGTGACGCCGCCTTCTTTTTAGGGCTGGTGCCATAGGTCTTTTTGTATGCACGCAGGAAAGTGGAATAGGTACCAAAGCCAGATTGTTCTGCGGCATCAGCGATTGGCTTGCCAGCATCGATTAATGACTGAGCTAGGGCTAGGCGCTTGATAGTAATGTAGTTTCCGATGGTGTAGCCAGTCTCATCCTTGAAGGTATGCATGAGATAGTAGCGGGAAAGATAGAACTGCCCAGCTATAGTGTCAACTGACAAATCGGATGTTAGGTTTTCATTAATATAATTAATGATGGAATTGATTTTGCTGCCAGAGTAGCTTGTAGATAGATATTCCACCTCATTACTTATGGCAGCGCGATTAAGCTCTACCATAAATTCAAGGAAGAGTACCTGCATGAAAAGTTCGTTTGCATAATCATCTTTTCCAAGATTTGAAGTAAGCTTGCCTACTGTGGCAGCTACACGAGAATTCTTAAAGGAATGTAGTCTCAAAACATGTGAACCATTCTCTATTGCATTTCTAAAGCAATAGGATAAATCATTATCAGTTTGACTATATTCAGCCAAAAACTCCTTAGATATATATATGATAATTCGCTCGTAAGTGGAATTATCATGAAAAATAGGGCGATGAACCTCGCCGGCATTTACAAACACAATATCGTTAGCCTGTAAATCAAAGGTTTGACCTTCAATAGAATAGGAAGTATTTCCGGACAAATGAATCAAGACCTTGTGGAAATCGTGGTAGTGGAAATCGATTTCTCCAAGATTGGAGTCAGAAAGATGGAATATTTTGAAGTTTGAATATAGGTAACCTTTTTGCTGTATTCGGTCATAGCTTCACCTTTTTTTAACAAGCTTATATTATGATTCTCCCTTGAGTATAAAACTCGATAGCACTATTTGCAATATTTTGCGCACTAATAGTGCTTAGCAAATGAAAAAGTGCGGAGTATACTAAAATTAAGATTGAGGGAACTACGTAAATGATTCGAAAGGACATCCTATGAAATTTACTAAAATGCACGGCTGCGGTAATGACTATGTTTATGTAAACCTTTTTGAAGAGAAGGTTGAAAACCCAGCAGAAGTTTCTATTAAAGTAAGCGACAGACATTTTGGAATCGGTTCAGACGGACTCATCACCATAGGCCCATCTGACAAGGCAGATTTCAGAATGCACATATATAATGCAGATGGTTCAGAGGCGGAGATGTGCGGAAATGGTATCCGTTGCGTTGCCAAATATGTTTATGACCACCATCTCACAGACAATACTGAAATCACAGTGGAGACAGGTGCTGGCGTGCTGACACTGATTCTTTTTCCAGAGAATGGTAAGGTGCAGCAGGTGCGCGTAGATATGGGCGAGCCAATCCATACACCAGCTGAGATTCCAGTGGTGGCTGATGGGGACAAGGTGATTGATGAGCCAATCGAGGTAGGTGGAAAGACATGGAACATGACTTGCGTATCAATGGGCAACCCACATGCAGTTGTGTTTGTAGATGATACAGCAAGCTTCCCTCTTGAGACCTACGGTCCGCTATTTGAAAATCACGAAAGATTTCCAAAGCGCACCAATACAGAATTTGTTCAGATTATCAGCAGAACAGAGGCTAATATGCGAGTTTGGGAGCGCGGTAGCGCCGAGACCTGGGCATGCGGCACAGGTACCTGCGCTTGTGTTATGGCGTGCATCTTAAATGGAAAGACAGAGGATAAGGTTCTTGTACACCTTCGTGGTGGAGATTTGACTATTGAATACGACCGCGAGAGCAATCATGTGTTTATGACGGGACCAGCTACGGAGGTATTCTCAGGAGAAATAGAGGTATAAAAAATGAAATTAACAACTCTTTTAGAAGAATTAGATTATGAATTATATGCAGGAGAGCTTGATAAAGAAATCTCCACATTAGTATACGACTCTAGAAAGGTAGAGAAGGATAGCGTGTTTGTCTGCATCTCAGGTACAGTTAGAGATGCACACGATTTTATCCCTGATGTAATCGAAAAGGGCGCTACTGCTATCATCATTGAAAAGGACGTAGAGCCAGTAGATGGCATTACATATATCAAGGTTGCAAACAGCCGTCAGGCACTTGCGATTCTTTCAGCTGCTTACTTTGGTCATCCAGCAAAGGAGCTTAAGACCATCGGTATCACAGGTACAAAGGGCAAGACAACTACTACCTACATGGTTAAGTCTATCCTTGAAAAGGCTGGTATCAAGACAGGTCTTATAGGCACAATCGAGTCTATCGTTGGCGAGGAGCGCATTCCAGCTGTTAACACAACACCTGAATCTTATCGAGTACAGGAATTATTCCGTCAGATGGTAGATGCAGGGCTTGATGCAGTAGTTATGGAAGTAAGCTCACAGGCACTTATGCTTCACAGAGTTTCAGGCTTCACTTTTGACATTGGTGTATTTACAAACCTTGAACCAGATCATATCGGTGAGAACGAACACAAGGATTTTGAGGATTACATGCACTGCAAGAGCCTTCTCTTCCAGCAGTGTAAGGTAGGTATCTTCAACGGAGACAGTGAGCACATCGAAGGTATCCTTAAGGGACACACTTGCGATGTTATCAAATATGGATATGGCAAGGACAACGACCTTATTGCTGAAAATGTAGAGCTTCTTAATGAAAACGGTGCTCTTGGAGTTCGTTATCACATCACTGGCAAGGAAGATATGACAGTAGAGGTAAATGTACCAGGTACATTCTCTGTTTACAATTCACTTACTGCAGTGGCTATCTGCAAGCAGTTTAATGTGGCTGAGGACAAGATTAAGTCTGCACTTATGAATGTGCATGTAAAGGGACGTATCGAGCTTGTTCCAGTTTCAAGCAAGTTTACAGTTATGATTGACTATGCACATAATGCCATGGCACTTGAGAGCCTTCTTACAACACTTAAGGCTTACGAGCCAGGCAGATTGGTTTGCCTCTTTGGCTGCGGTGGAAACCGTGCTAAGAGCCGTCGTTACGAGATGGGCGAGGTATCTTCAAAGCTTGCAGACCTTACAGTTGTCACATCAGACAACCCACGTAATGAAGAGCCAATGGACATCATTAACGACATCTTAATCGGTGTTAAAAAGGCTGACGGTGAGTACGTGACAGTGCCAGACCGCAAGGAAGCCATCAGATATTGCCTTACAAATGCTAAGGAGGGTGACATCATCGTTCTTGCAGGTAAGGGTCACGAGGATTATCAGGAAATTAAGGGTGTTAAGCACCACATGGACGAGCGAGAGCTCATTGCAGAGATTATTAAGGAGGACGGCAATGACATTATTTAAGGGCGCAGGAGTAGCACTAATCACTCCATTCAATGAAGACGAGACCGTAAATTATGACATGCTTGGACAACTTATCGATAGACAGATTGAAGGACACACCGACGCTATTGTTGTGTGTGGCACTACAGGTGAGCCAGCCACAATGAGCGAGGAAGAAAAGCTTTCAGTTATTGAATATACAGTAAAAAGAGTTAACCACCGCATCCCTGTAATCGCAGGTGCAGGCGCCAACTCTACTAAGCTTGTAATTGATTTTTCAAAGAAGCTTGAGGCCCTTGGTGTAGATGGACTTCTTATTGTTACACCTTTCTACAACAAGGCCACACAGGAAGGCTTATACCAGCATTATTCTACAATCGCAAAGGAGATTGACCTTCCTATCATCATGTACAACGTGCCTAGTCGTACAGGTTGCAACATCTTACCAGAGACAGCTATGAAGCTTGGTCTTGAGTTTAAAAACATCGTAGGAATCAAAGAAGCCAGTGGTGATATTTCTCAGATTACAAAGCTTGCCAGCCTTTGCCGTGGATGTCTTGATATATATTCTGGAAACGATGATCAGGTTATTCCAATCCTTTCACTTGGAGGAATCGGTGTTATCTCTGTTCTTTCAAATGTAGCACCAAAGGGCACACACGATATGGTAATGAATTATCTCGAAGGACACGAGGAAAAAGCCCGCAAGCTTCAGCTTGATTACCTCGAGCTTGTGGATGCACTTTTCTGCGAGGTAAATCCTATCCCTGTTAAATCCACTATGAATATGTTAGGATTTAATGTAGGTAGTCTTAGACTTCCACTTACAGAGATGGAGGATAAGCATAAGGTGGCAATGAGCCAGTTGTTAAGCCGCATGCCACAGGAAATGCTCGCATAACGTGAATAGTAATAAAGAAGAATTTTTACAACCGAAAAATGGTCCAATAACATTTATACTAGTGGCAATTAATATAATTGTCTTTCTTGTGTTGGAAATTATGGGAGATACAGAGGATGGCACCTTTATGTTACTTAATGGTGCTATGAATCCGTATCTCGTTTTATATGGTCACGAGTGGTATCGTTTGTTTACTGCTACATTTATGCACTTTGGAATCAATCATCTGGCAAATAATATGCTTTTGTTATTCCTATTGGGGCAGATGTTTGAGAGGGCAGTGGGACCAACCAGATATTTAGGAATCTATCTAGGCTCAGGCTTGGCAGGTTCCTTTTTGTCGTTCTTTTATATGTGTCTCGTGGGGAAAAATGACATTGTTGCAGGTGCCTCAGGAGCCATATTTGGAATCGTTGGTGGAATGGTTGTTGTGGTAATAGTAAATAAGGGAAGATATAAAGGAATCAGTGTTAGAAGAATGGTATTCATGGCGCTGCTTACATTGTATTTTGGATTTGCCACTGCAGGCACAGATAATGTAGGGCACCTGGGCGGATTGATGGCAGGTATTATACTTACTTTCTTCTCATACGGAATACCTACAATTATACATAATATTAGGGATAGTAAGAATAAGGGCGCCGTTGATTTTGATGAGGAAAATACCTATACTTAAAATAAGACAGAAGGTCGGGGGGGTTATTATGAAAGTAAACATTTACTACGGCGGTAGGGGTCTACTTGAGGACCCAACACTTTATGTTATCAACAAAATGGAGCAGGTTCTTACAGAGCTTCAGGTGGAGGTTCATCTCTACAACATCTATGAGCAGAAAAGTGCTATCTCTATGCTTCCACAGACGCTAAAGGATGCCGATGGAATAATTCTGGCTACTACAGTTGAGTGGCTAGGCATCGGTGGATATATGAATCAGTTTTTGGATGCTTGCTGGCTATACGCAGATAAGACAGCTCTTGCTACTACTTATATGCAGCCTGTGGTTATGTCCACAACCTACGGAGAGCGAGAGGCTATGGTCACACTGGAAAATGCCTGGGAGATTCTTGGAGGATTGCCATGCTCTGGTTTTTGCGGCTATGTAGAGGACTTAAAGGAATTCAGAGAGAATTCCGAGTATGCTCATATTATAGAAAAGAAGGTGGAGACTCTTTATCGCACTATTTCTCAGCACACAAAGGGACTTCCTACCAGTAATCAGGCTGTCACCAGAAGCATTCTTCGCACACAACAGTTGGATTTATCTCCACAAGAGACAGAGCAGCTTTCAAAATTTGTTTCAGATGATGAATATGTCCAGACACAAAAGGCTGATATTGCAGACCTGACCAGCATTTTTAGGGATATGATGGGGAATAAGCAGGAAGATGGCGCAGATGAATATATCAATGATTTTGAGATTCATTTCAAGGGAAATCCTGAATTTGCAGCTAAATATCTGTTTATGATAGATGGCAAAGATGAGCCACTTTTCCTTGGCGTATCAGGCGACCGTATGGACTGCCATTATGGCAAGGAAGATAATATTGATGTTTATATGAAATTAAACGAAAGCATTATGGATAATATTGTGGCAGGTCGGGAGACTTTCCAAAGGGCTTTTTCAGTAGGAGATATGACAGCAAAGGGTAATTTCAGAACCCTTAAAACACTGGATGAGATTTTTACTTTTAATTAAATAAATGGAGGATAATGAAATGAAGGACAACAATTGTATTTTCTGCAAGCTTGCAAATGGAGATATTCCAACAAACTCTATTTACGAGGATGATGATTTTAAGGTAATACTTGATGCTTCACCTGCTACAAAAGGACATGCACTTATTTTACCTAAGAACCATTTTGCAAATCTACTTGAGATTGATGATGATGTGGCTGCAAAAGCACTTCCACTTGCAAAGAAGATTGCTAATAAAATGATGAAGGAGTTAGGTTGTGCAGGTCTTAACATTGTACAAAATAATGGTGAAGCTGCTGGACAGACAGTTCATCATTTCCATATTCATCTGATCCCTCGTTATGAGGATGGAGACAAATCTTTAGTTGCCTGGAAGCCAGGAGAGCTTTCAGATGCTGATGCAAAAGAGATTGTAAAGAAATTAAGTATGTAAAAATCTAAACTAAGTAAGAGCCTGTTAGCAGGCTCTTATTTTATGTTTTCTATTAAATTCATAATTACTTTATTCGCATCAAGTAATTTAGATTCTTCCATACGCTTACGAATTTCATCGCGATGGTTATAAACATCGTCTACAGAATTAATCAGGATTTCGCCTGTTAAATCTTCTTCCTGAAGCACAGTAGAAAATCCCTGCTTTTCATAGCTTTCTGCGTTAAGGATCTGATCTCCACGGCTGGCTTTTGCAGAAAGTGGAATCAAAATATTAGGAATCTTAAGAGCTAGAATCTCACTGATAGAGTTTGCTCCGGCACGGCTAATCATCAAATCAGTCATAGCAAAAATATCGTTTAGCTGTTCGCTGATGAATTCATACTGTTGATAACCAGGCTTTCCTGTTAAATCATTGTTGATATTTCCTTTACCAACGAGATGTACAATCTGAAACTTCTCAAGAAGGGTATCAAGAGAATCCCAAACAGCATTATTAATAAATCTAGAGCCGATGCTTCCACCCATAATTAGCATTACAGGCTTGTCTGAAGTGAAGCCACAGAATGAAAGGCCAGCTTCCTTATTACCACTGAAAAGCTCTTGACGAATAGGAGAACCAGTGTGTACAGCCTTTCCTTCTGGAAGATAATCCATTGTCTCAGGGAAATTGCAGCATACTTTTGAAGCAAATGGGATAGCAAGCTTATTTGCAAGACCTGGAGTCATATCAGACTCGTGAATGATTGCAGGGATGTGCTGACGCCCGGCAGCCATTACAACTGGTACGGAAACAAAGCCACCTTTTGAAAATACAACATCTGGTTTAAGATGTTTTAAAAGCTGATTGGCCTCGGAGAAGCCCTTTATTACTCTGAAAGGATCAGTAAAATTCTTCCAGTCATGATATCTTCTAAGCTTTCCTGAAGAGATACCATAATAGGTAATTCCAGCATTTTCCACCATCTTTTTCTCGATTCCAGTATAGGAACCGATGTAGTAAATATCATAGCCTGCCTCTTTTAAATAAGGAACAAGGGCTAGATTTGGAGTAACGTGGCCTGCTGTGCCACCACCAGTCATAACTATTGTTTTCATATATAAATCCTCGGATAATTATAGATTATGTAACCCACCATAAAATGGCTACAAACACTATAATATCAAGACATGAGCAAATGTCAAACCCTCGAAATTTGACTTTTCGTTGTAAGAATGTTATATTAACCCTCGTAACAAGTTTGTAATATTTTATTATTTTTTGTAAAAAGCTATAAAAAAGCGGAGGATTATGAGTAGATTTAGCAATACAATTTCTTCATTCTATACAAAGAACAAGAAATATTTTAACAAGCGAACCATGCAGTCAGCAGCTTTATCGATGGCCATGGTGCTTTTAATCTCAGGTGCAGTAGTTTGCGCTCCTGAAGAAAAAAAGGTTACAACAGATGTTGATATTAAGCCAGCTAGTACAGCAGGTGTATTTGCTGCTGTCTCAGCTATGGAGCTCAGTGCTGGCTCTTCTGATCTTGTATATGCATCAGCAGGTGTAGTTGTGGTTTCAGCTACTTCAGATCAGGCAGGCCCTTATGAGGATGATGTTTACGATGAGTGGTCAGATAAGGTAATGGCTAAGGACATTAACGATTATTTATCTATTCGTTCAGAGGCTGACGGTTCATCAGAAGTTATAGGAAAGCTTCGTACTAATGATATCGCTACACTTATTGATGTATTTGATGGTTGGTACGAAATCGAGTCTGGTAATGCACATGGTTTTGTTTCTGCAGACTATTGCGTTACAGGTATGGAAGCTTATGAGTATGCATTAGATGTTTGCGATTCATATGCTACTACAGATGTTAATGGTCTTCGTATTAGAAGCGAGGCATCAGAGGATTCTAAGATTCTCAAGGTTGTTTCTAAGGGAACAAAGCTTGAGGTATGTTCAGATGCAGAAGAGATTGATGGCTGGGTAGCCGTTACTTCTGGAAATGATACAGGTTATGTTAAGGCCGATTATGTAGACGTAGATATGGCTACAGGTGAGGCTATTACTCTCGAAGAAGAGGCAGCTGCAAAGAAGGCAGCTGAAGAAGAGACTGCTAGAAAGGCAGCAGAGCAGGCAGCACTTGCAGAGCAGGCAAAGGTCGCAGCAGCAGAAGCAGCTGCAGCAAAGCAGGCTGTTATTGCTTCAGCAGATGATATTACTTTACTTGCAGCAATCATTCAGATTGAGGCAGGCAGTGAGTGCTATGATGGACAGGTAGCAGTAGGCGCTGTAGTTATGAATCGTGTCCTTAGTGGTTCATATGCAAATAATATCCACGATGTTATTTTTGCAAGAGGACAGTTCGCTACATCACGTATGTCATCAGTTATTTCAAGAGGACCTAAGGCTTCTTGCCTTCAGGCAGCTCAGGATGCATTAGCTGGTTCAGATCCTACAGGTGGACGTGTACACTTTAGACGTGCAGGTTCTAAGGATGGTCTTATCATCGGAAACCACGTTTTCTACTAAAATAATTAATTATTCAAAGCTCTTGGTCTTTACCCAAGGGCTTTTTATTGTATAATGCATAATAACTCATAAATAATGCATAAATATACAGGAACAAGGAGGTACGTTATGGATTTAAAAGGAAAGAATTTTTTGAAGATGTTGGACTTTACACCTGAAGAAATCAATGGCTTGATTGATTTATCTTTGCGATTAAAGGCAGAGAAGAAACAGGGAAAGTCACAGAAGGACTATATGTCTGGAAAAAATATTGCATTAATATTTGAAAAGACATCTACACGTACCCGTTGTTCTTTTGAAGTAGCTGCCTACGATATGGGAGCGAATGTTACATATTTGGATCCATCTGGCTCACAGATTGGAAAGAAGGAATCTATTGCTGATACAGCAAGGGTTCTTGGCCGTATGTATGATGGAATCGAATATCGTGGATTTGAGCAAACCATAGTAGAGGACCTTGCTAAATATGCAGGGGTTCCCGTATGGAATGGTCTCACAAACGAGTCACACCCTACCCAGATGATTGCGGATATGATGACCATAAAGGAACATTTTGGAAAACTTGCAGGAATAAAGTTTGTATATATGGGCGATGCTCGTTATAATATGGGTAACTCACTTATGGTTACCTGCGCAAAGCTAGGTATGGATTTTGTAGCTTGCACTAATAAAAATATTTTCCTGAAAGCTGGCTTGTAGAAAAGTGTCAGGAGATTGCAAAGGAGACAGGCGCTACAATCACACTTACAGAGGATGTAGCCGAGGGTTGCAAGAATGCAGATGTGATTTATACTGATGTTTGGGTATCGATGGGAGAGCCTGATGAGGTATGGGAGGAGCGTATCAAGGACCTTTCACCATATCAGGTTAATAAGGCGGCATTCGCATATGCGAATTCAAATGCAAAGTTTATGCACTGTCTGCCAGCCTTCCACGATTTAAATACCACCATCGGAAAAGAGATTCATAAGAAATTTGGAATCGATTGTATGGAGGTAACCGACGAAATATTTGAAAGCGAGCGTTCAATTGTCTTTGATGAGGCAGAGAATCGTATGCATTCAATCAAAGCCATTATGTACGCAACATTAGGAAATGCTTAACGAAATTAGATATGAATATTATGAATCAGTAGATTCAACAAATGAGAGAATAAAGTCACGAGCCCACCAGGATGAGTCCCAGGGGCTCGTGATTTCTGCTGGTCATCAGACTGCAGGGAAGGGACGAATTGGACGTAAATGGGAGTCACCTAGCCACGAATCAATTGCTACTTCACTGCTTCTTACACCGGCAGAGATTTCACTGGAGGCTATCCCTACCATAACAGTAGTCGCTGCAATGGCGGTTAGAGATGCCATACATCGTATATACGGATTAGAGGGCCAGATTAAATGGCCTAATGATATTGTCATTGACGGAAAGAAAATCTGTGGTATCCTTACCGAAATGGAAATGAGAGACGGAAAGGTCTGGTACGTAGTTGTGGGCATTGGGGTAAATGTTCACAATAAAACCTTCCCTAAGGAGATTGCATTTAAGGCCACTTCTATTGATATTGAACTTTCTAAAACCGGTGAAAAAAGAGGAAGCAGAAAAGAGCTTACAAAAGAGATATGGAATAGTTTTAAAAAGTATTATAATATCTTCATTGAGACACAGGATATGTCTGGTCTAAAAGAAGAATATGAAAGATATCTTGCTAATCGCGGCAATCGTGTTAGAATAGAGGCTCAGGATGATTCCTACGAGGCAACAGCTCTTGGTATTAATAATCAGGGCGAATTGATAGTAGATTATCAGGGTGAAGAAAAATAATTCGTACTGGCGAGGTTTCGGTGCGAGGTATTTACGGATATGTATAGCCGTTTAGCGGTGATGAGGTGTATATGGAAGAAGAGGTAGTATTATGCGGCGCCAGCTGCTACACTAAGAAATATTATTTGAATCCAGAATTTGAGGGACTCCCTCCAATGGTAAAGGATGAGCTGAAGATTATGTGCGTTATGTACACAGAAGAAGTCAGCGGAACCATCCAGATGATTTATGATGAGGATGGCAGTCTTCGTATCCAGGTAGATCACAACGAGGACGATTTACTCTACGATGAAATCGGTTCAGCATTAATAGTAAAGAAAATGCAACGAGAGCGTACAGAATTGTTCGAGGCTCTTGAAACATATTACAAAGTAGTTTTTCTAGGGGAGGGCATGTAATGCTTCTTACAATTGACGTTGGAAATACAAATATCACATTAGGTGTCTTTGATGGAGACCAGCTTTTAGGAAGCTTCCGTGTTACCACAAAGATCAATCGTACATCAGATGAATTCGGAATTACATTCCGCGAGATTCTTCGTTCAAATGATTTAGACTATTCTAAGATTGATGACGTAATTATTGCATCGGTAGTACCAAACGTAATGCACTCTCTTACAAGCTCAATCATCAAGTACTTCGATATTCAGCCTATCATCGTTGAGGCTGGCATCAAGACTGGTATCAGAATTGCTACAGAGAATCCAAAGCAGATTGGCGCAGACCGTATCGTTGATGCCGCAGGTGCATACGAGCTTTACGGTGGCCCTGTTCTGGTACTTGATTTTGGTACAGCTACCACCTACGACTTAGTAGATGCAAACGGCGCATTTGTATCTGGTGTTACAGCACCGGGTATTCGTATCAGCGCTAAGGCTCTTTGGGAAGATGCTGCAAAGCTTCCAGAAATCGAAATTAAAAAGCCAGAAAAGATTCTTGCAAAGGAGACTATTTCTTCTATGCAGGCAGGTCTTGTATATGGACAGATTGGTCAAACAGAATATATCGTTAAGCACATGATTGAGGAAAGCGGATACGATGATGTAAAGGTTGTAGCTACTGGTGGTCTTGGAAATCTTATTGCAAGCGAGACACAGTGCATCGATATCTACAATCCAAATCTTACACTTTACGGTATGAAGTTTATTTACGATAAGCAGAAGAAATAATTATTTTATGATAGAAAAATTACAAATTGGAAACGTAACTTTAGAGAATAATTTGATTTTGGCACCAATGGCAGGCGTAACAGACCTGCCATTTCGTTTGCTATGCAAAGAACAGGGAGCAGCTCTGTGTTGCATGGAAATGGTCAGCGCCAAAGGAATTATGTACAACAATAAAAATACAGAAAGCCTTCTTACAGTTGATGAAAGGGAACGTCCTGTTAGCCTTCAGCTTTTTGGCTCCGACCCAGAGATTATGGGAGCAATGGCTGCAAAAATTGAGCACAGAAATTTTGATATCTTAGATATCAATATGGGATGTCCTGTTCCAAAGGTTGTTAACAATGGTGATGGATCTGCTCTTATGAAAAACCCTGTTTTGGCAGGAAAGATTATTGAGAGCATGGTAAAGGCCATAGAGAAGCCAGTCACCGTTAAGATTAGAAAAGGTTTTGACGAAGAACATGTTAACGCTGTTGAGATGGCTCACGTGGCACAGGAATCTGGTGCTGCAGCAGTGGCAGTTCACGGTAGAACCCGTGAGCAGTTCTATTCTGGAAAGGCTGATTGGAGCATCATTGCCGACGTAAAAAATGCGGTTTCAATTCCTGTTATTGGAAATGGAGACATCCTTGATGCAAAGGATGTAATCGCCCTGAAAGAGCAGACAAATTGCGATGGCTTTATGATAGGAAGAGGTGCTCAGGGCAACCCTTGGATTTTCCATCAGATTCTTCATTATTTTGAAACAGGAGAGCTTATTGGGAAGCCACCTATGGAAGAAATGGTGAAGACAATGCTTCGTCACGCAAAGCTTCAGATAGAGTTCAAAGGTGACTATTTGGGCATTAGAGAAATGCGAAAGCATGCTGCCTGGTACACCGCAGGTTACAAGGGCGCCAGCAAGCTTCGTGGCAGAATAAATGATGTGGAATCATACGAAGAATTAGAAGCACTTTTTGAAGAATTTATGAAACAATATGGGAATTCTTGACATCAATATGTGGGTGGCTTATAATTCAAAAAGTTACTAAGATTTACAAGGATTTTTACTATAAAATCCGTTCAAAAATATATCCGTACAGAGAGGAAAAATTATGGAAGCAAAGAAGAATTTACTTACAGCCGAAGGACTTAGAGTATTAGAGGATGAGCTTGAAGATCTCAAGGTCAATAAACGTAAAGAAGTATCTCAGAAGATTAAGGAAGCTAGAGAGCAGGGCGATCTTTCAGAGAACGCTGAGTACGATGCAGCTAAGGACGAGCAGAGAGATATCGAGGCTCGTATCGAAGAAATCGAGAAGATTCTTAAAAACGCTGAGGTAGTTACAGACGAGCACGACACAAAGAATATCAACATCGGTTGGACAGTTACACTTCTTGATGTAGAGTTTGACGAGGAAGTAGAGTATAAAATCGTTGGTTCTACAGAGGCTAACAGCCTTAAGGGCAAGATTTCAAATGAGTCACCAGTAGGTAAGGCTATTCTTGGACACAAGAAGGGCGATACAGTCACAGTTGAGACTGAGGCTGGTGAGTTCCAGTACAAGATTCTTGCAGCAAAGAAGTCTAAGTAATTGATGATAATTTTGGTGCCGCGACTCGTGCAAACGGGTTGCGGCATTTTTTATACACAAGGAGGAAAAATGCTAGCAAAATTTAAGAAAACATTTATTGGTGACAAAGCTTTTTATAGAAGATATATTTTCCTGGCAACCCCAATGATTATCCAAAACTTCATTACAAACTTTGTAAGTTTTCTGGATAACATTATGGTAGGTCAGCTGGGACAGGAAGCAATCTCAGCTGTTGCAACAGTCAACCAGCTTCACTTTGTATTTGCTTTGGCAGTATTTGGTGCAGCTTCGGCAGGTAGTATTTACGGCGCTCAGTATTTTGGAAAGGGCGACCACAAAGGTCACATGTACACTTTCCGTTTCAAGCTTTATGCTACAT
The DNA here is from genome assembly GCA_000209815.1 of Butyrivibrio fibrisolvens 16/4. Taxonomy (GTDB): domain Bacteria; phylum Bacillota; class Clostridia; order Lachnospirales; family Lachnospiraceae; genus Pseudobutyrivibrio; species Pseudobutyrivibrio fibrisolvens_A. The sequence continues at coordinate 2,629,471 of FP929036.1, read as the reverse complement.
TGCTTGCAACATTTATTGGTATTTTGATTTTTACAGTATTTGGCAGTCAGCTGATTTCACTTTTCCTTACAGAAAGTGAAGGTGCATCACCAGAGCTTGCATTGGAATATGGTCTCCAGTATTTAGGAATAATTCTTGTGGGACTTATTCCATTTGCTGTTAACCAGGCATATGCGACCAATATTAAAGAGACAGGACAGACAGTTGTGCCAATGGTAGCAGGTATGGTGGCAGTAGCTACTAACGCCATTTTGGATTACTGCTTAATCTTTGGATTTGGACCTTTCCCAGAGATGGGTGTAAGAGGAGCCGCACTTGCCACAGTTATTGCCAGATATATCGAGTGTGCAATTGTTATTATATGGGCTCACTCACATAGAGAGTTAAACAGGTATTTAGAGGGTGCCTATACAGGATTTGGATTGCCTACGAATGTATTCAGACAGATTCTTATAAAGGGTGCACCACTTATGTTGAACGAAGTTCTTTGGGCAGCAGGTATGAGTATGGTCACTCAGAGCTACTCAGTCAGAGGAATGAATGTGCTGACAGCCCTTAGTATGTCAAATACTATTGCAAACCTTTTCAATATCGTATTCATTCAGCTAGGTGCATGTATCAGTATTGTAGTTGGTCAGCATTTAGGTGCAGGTGAGCTGGAGGAGGCTAAGGATTCTGATAACAAGATGATAGCCTTCAGTGTATTCTGCTGTACAGTTATGGCCATTATTATGTTTGCATTTGGAGGACTATTCCCACGAATCTACAATGTAGATCCAGATATCAGAGCACTTGCTACTCGTTTTATTGCAGTTGCAGCTATATGGATGCCATCTTGCAGCTTTAGCCATTGCTCATATTTTACACTTCGTTCAGGAGGAAAAACACTTGTTACATTCCTTTTCGATTCAGTATTTACATGGGTAATTGTAGCTCCATGTGCATTTATCCTTGCTCACTATACAGGGCTTGGAATTGTATGGGTATATTTCCTTGTACAGGGCACAGAGCTAATCAAAAACGTCATGGGATACTTCATGGTGAAGAGTGACGTGTGGTTGGTTCAGATGGTATAAGCTCTCAGGGATGCGCCCTTGACACCTAGAGTTTTCTAGGTCTATAATTGAATGACTTTTTATGTAATTACTAATCTAATTAAATATATATGAAATAACAAAGGAGAAAATATGGCACAGCAGAACAATGGTGGCAGCCAGGATGTAAATCAGTTACTTCAGGTTCGCCGTGAAAAGCTTGCTGCACTTCAGGAGGCAGGCAAGGACCCATTCCAGATTACAAAGTTTGACCAGACTCATCACACAGATGAGGCTAGAAATTTATATGAAGAGCACGAGGCAAAGCTTCTTGCAGGTCGTCAGCCAGTTAATACAGATGGCATGGACGAAGAGGCTGCAAAGCAGGCAGTTAACGACGATTACAATGAGCGTCGTGCTATTATGGATGCTCAGCCAATTCACGTTAGCATTGCTGGACGTATGATGTTCAAGCGTGTTATGGGTAAGGCTAGCTTCTGCAACATCCGTGACCGCAAGGGTGATATTCAGGTTTATGTTGCTAGAGACGCAATCGGCGAGGAGCCATATGCAGATTTCAAGAAGTCTGATATCGGTGATATCTATGGTATCAAGGGTTGGGCTTTCAGAACAAAGACAGGTGAGATTTCAATCCACGCTGAGGAGATGACTTTACTTTCTAAGTCACTTCAGATTCTTCCTGAGAAGTTCCACGGTCTTACAGATACAGATATGAGATATCGTCAGCGTTACGTTGATCTTGTTATGAACAAGGACTCACGTGATGTATTTGTTAAGCGTTCACTTATGATGAAGGAAATCCGTAATTTCCTTGCAGAGCGTGATTTCATGGAAGTTGAGACACCTATCCTTGTTTCAAATGCAGGTGGTGCAGCAGCTCGTCCATTCGAGACACACTACAACTCACTTAATGAGGATGTTAAGCTTCGTATCTCTCTTGAGCTTTACCTTAAGAGACTTATCGTTGGTGGTTTCGAGCGTGTTTACGAAATCGGCCGTGTATTCAGAAACGAAGGTGTTGATACTCGTCACAATCCTGAGTTCACACTTATGGAGCTTTACCAGGCATACACAGATTACGAAGGTATGATGGAGCTTACAGAGACAATGTTCCGTCGTCTTGCTGAAAAGGTTGTTGGTTCTACAAAGATTTCTTACAACGGAATCGAAATCGACCTTGGCAAGCCTTTCGAGAGAATGACAATGACAGATGCTGTAAAGAAGTTTGCAGGCGTTGATTTTGATACTATTGCTGATGATGAGGCAGCAAAGGCTATCGCTCGTGAAAAGGGCGTTGAGTTTGAGGACCGTCACAAGAAGGGTGATATCCTTAACCTCTTCTTCGAGGAATTCTGCGAGGAGAATCTTATCCAGCCTACATTTATTACAGATCATCCAATCGAGATTTCTCCACTTACAAAGAAGAAGCCTACAGACCCTACAAAGGTAGAGCGTTTCGAGCTCTTTATCAATACATGGGAGATGTGTAACGCATACTCAGAGCTTAATGATCCTATCGACCAGCGTGAGCGTTTCGCTGCTCAGGATGCTAATGCAGCAGCTGGTGATGATGAGGCTGAGCACACAGATGAGGACTTCCTCAACGCACTTGAGATTGGTATGCCACCTACAGGCGGTATCGGATATGGTCTTGATCGTCTCTGTATGTTACTTACAGATAGTCAGGCTATTCGTGATGTGCTTCTCTTCCCAACTATGAAGAGTCTTGATGCACCAAAGAAGTCTGCTACAGCAGCTGATGACAAGAGCGGCTTCTTTGCTCCAAACTCAAGCATTGATTTCTCAAATGTAGTTATCGAGCCATTATTTGAGGAGCAGGTTGATTTTGAGACATTCTCAAAGAGTGATTTCAGAGCTGTAAAGGTTAAGGCTTGCCAGGCAGTACCAAAGTCAAAGAAGCTTCTTCAGTTTACACTTGATGATGGAACAGGCACAGATAGAACTATCCTTTCAGGAATTCACGAGTTCTACGAGCCAGAAGAGCTTGTTGGTAAGACACTTGTAGCAATCACAAACCTTCCACCACGTGCTATGATGGGTATCGAGTCTTGCGGTATGTTACTTTCAGCAGTTAACAACCTTAAGGATTCAGATGGTGAAGAGCTTCACCTTCTTATGATTGATAACCACATCCCAGCTGGTGCAAAATTGTATTAAAACAAAAAGAGAACATGCGATAGTGTGATAAAAGCATTGAATCTACAATGATTCAGTGCTTTTTTGTTTGTATAAATGAAGCGCCATACAAAGAAAGTTATAAAAGTATTGACAATTTGCAAATAGGGGGGGTAGAATAACGATGTTGGATTTATGTTTGAAATCTCCGCGAGGGGATGAAAGGTAGGTAACAATTTTATGAAAAAGTTTTTATCAAAAGTATTAACACTTGCTCTCGTATGTGCGATGGTTGTGACAGGCACATCAATCACATCTGAAGCAAAGGGTGCAACGCCAGCCAAAACATTTATTAATACTGTTTTAGCGTCTGACGGTTTGACAGTTAATGGTCAGAAGCTTACAACAAATCAGATTGCTGAAAAGCTTAAAACTAATGACCCATCATTGAAGACAGTATCAGGTTATGTTGATACAGCAGCTGATGCGCAGGGAATTTACGATGAATATTTTAACCCAGAATCTTATTATAGACACTCACAGATTTCTGGTTATGTAGATGGTATGTATTATCAGGAAGATATTTACAATGATAATCCATTTTCAGAAGACTATTTACAGGCTTTGCAGAATTCTATTCATATGGATAGCGCTGATGGCTTAGATATGTATACTGCCACACTTGATAATGTTGGTCATTGTAGTACAATGGCTAACATTTGGGATAGTGCAAAAGGTTATTACACAGCTGATTTAGTAGCTAACAATGTAAACGCAAGTACATTAGCAACATATATGCAGTCAAATAATATGATGTCAGCTTTAGATATCTATAATTATTTAGTAGCTAATGGTGTTAAATTTACAGATGATTCTTGGAATACATATTCTAACGGTGACCAGACACAAGTAGGTGTTATAGCAACAGTGAATGGTTACAATATTAGATTCAAGACAATGGTTCAAACAGCTTATGCAATGGATGGCGTAGTCACAACTGGTGGTGAATACGTCAATGGTGATAGAGTCACTGTTTATGAAGACGGTGGTAGTAAATTTGTTGAACAGCATAATACATATATTCCAGAAACAGTTGTCGGTTATCTCAATGAAAGACAGGCTAAGGTCACAAATACAGACATCTCGATTCAGAATGCAAAGACATATGAATGGCTTGGTGCTGTACAAACAATCACAGATGTTGATGGAAAGGTCACAACATTTTTATCAGAGTTTTAACATCTAAAACCTGAATTACAGGCCCGATACGAAATGTATCGGGCTTTTTTTCTTTTAGGCACAAATAGACTCACAAGATATGTGAGTTTACGTGGGTCGTTTATGTGCGGTTGGAACACGCGAGTTGATGTATCCAGCCCTAGATGATGAAGAAAAATATTCATTTGGTTTGATTAGCGTGTGCATATAGAGGGTCAACGCAAGCTCATATATCGATTGACTACTTCTAATCTATGTGATACATCAAGAGAAAGCACATAATTATTTAACTGCTGAATTACTTGTGGAGATATATTTACAGTGATATACAAATGGACGTTGCCACCCCTAGACTAGGCATCAGAAAGGGGGTGCTTCATTGGAAATTCTTATTTCATTTCTTGCCTAAGATTCTTATAGCAACTGAATTGGATAAGTCAATGAATTATGAATCTTTTTGTTAGTTAATCAGTTCGAAAAAGTCGTAGTTACGAAGAAGATTTTGATAGTAGCACTGCCAACAAGAATCCTACTGCACATGATATCAAGTAGATGAATCAAGCAGTATCTGCATATAAAATAGAGAATTATATGCAGATACTGCTTGAATATCTGCATATTTTTTTGTATATTATATGCAGATGCTTGAGGAGGTACAGTATGCATAAATTTGATTATTCATTTTTAGATGAAGGAATGTTGCCTGCTGAAATGGTTAATTTGACAGCATCAATTGCTGCATTTGATGCAATATCATCTGAGCGCAAGGATGGAAATCAAAGTATATATACAGAACTTGAAAAAATCGCTAGAGTGCAGTCTGTAAAGGGTTCTAATGCTATTGAAGGAATCATTACGACTGATGCAAGAATTAAGGAAATTGTAGATGGTGATAGTGCACCATTAAATCATAGTGAATGTGAAATTGCAGGATACAGAGATGCATTAGATGAGATTCATAAGAATCATCAATCTATGAGCTTTAGTGAAAATACAATTTTACACATGCATCATATGATGACAAATCTAGCTGGTTATGAATTATCCGGAAAATATAAGGAAGAGGATAATTTGATTCTACAAGTTGATGAGAATGGAAGACGAAAAGTACGTTTTACTCCAATTCCAGCAAATGAGACTAATGAAGCAATGGAACAGCTTATATTAGCTTATATAGATGCTAGAGATAATCCTAAAATTAATAGGTTGCTCTTAATTCCTTGTGTAATTTTAGATTTTTTATGTATACATCCATTTTCAGATGGTAATGGACGAATTTCCAGATTGCTATCTATTTTATTACTGTATAAGAGTGGATATGATGTTTGTAAATACGTTTCATTTGAGGAGCAAATTAATAATTCGAAGGATTTTTATTATGAAGCGTTACATGATTCTTCACAAGGATGGCATGAGAATGAAAATTCCTATTTTGAGTTTATGAAGAATTTTTTATCAACTTTATACAGATGCTATAAAGAACTAGATAAAAGATTCTCGACAGTTAATGGAAAGAAAATTCCTAAAAGCGAAAGAATAGAACAAACAGTTTTAAATAGTGTACTACCAGTGTCTAAATCTGAAATATGTGAATTGCTGATAGATGTTAGTCCAACAACAGTAGAAGCTGTTCTTGGTAAAATGGTAAAGGAGGGCTCTGTAAAAAAGATTGGACAAGCAAGAGCTACAAAGTATGTTAATGTAAAGTACATAGACTAGCTCGCCTGCTTCACAATTTAAAGTGTGAATGACGTAAGAAAGAGGTAAAAGGCATTGCTATTAGGTTTGGATGTGTTAAGAGATTGGGAATAAAGGAGAGAATCAACAAGTATCAACTATATAACTGGGGTTTGACATGACTAACCTAAAGATTTAAGATAACAGTGTTATGTAAATAACGCTGTTATCTTTTTTAGTTAAGGGTTGGTTGGAATGTGTTCTTATGTAATTGCTAGATGTTAAGGAGGAGCCAAGTGAATAAAGTATCTTTAAGAAATGTATCAAAGGTTTATAACGTGGGAGAGAAGGAATATCGCGCATTGGATCATGTAGATTTGGATATCGAGGAAGGCAAGCTTGTAGTAATACTTGGACCTTCAGGTGCAGGAAAATCTACATTACTAAATCTCATTGGTGGTATGGATGTACCAACAGAGGGAGAAGTAATTGTAAATGGGGAAAACATAACTGGCTACTCTGAGAATAAGCTCAGCGATTTTAGAGCAGAATCAGTTGGTTTTATATTCCAGTTTTACAACATTCTTCCTTCACTTACAGTAAAAGAAAATGTGGAGTTGATTAATGAAATCGTAAAGAATCCTTTGGATGCCACAGAAGCACTTGAGGATGTAGGTTTGTTGGAGCACATAAATAAGTTCCCTAATCAGCTTTCAGGTGGAGAACAGCAGCGTGTTTCAATTGCCCGCGCTATTGCTAAAAATCCAGCATTACTTTTATGTGATGAGCCAACAGGAGCCCTTGACTCTCAGACTGGTGTAATGATTTTAAAGATTTTGAAGAAGCAGACTACGAAGGAAAGAGGTAATAACACAGTTATTATCGTTACCCATAATGCACTCATTGCGGACATTGCAGATGTTGTTATCCGCGTAAAAACGGAAAGATTAAGAGTGTTGAAGAGAACGCAAACCCAGCAAACATAGATGAGGTTCAATGGTAAAATGTTTAGAAAAAATTATTCAGAGAAATAAAGGGAAACTTTGGACAGTTCTTTACTATATTTGCCATGATATTTTTGGCGATTATGGCTTTTTCAGGAATCAGTGCTTTTTCTGATGGATTGAAATTCTCATCCGTTGAATTTTACGAAAAGAATAATCTGCAGGACCTATGGCTGTATGGTGAGAACTTTACAGAGGATGAATTAGAAAAATAAAAGCATTAGATAACGTGGCAGATGTGGAAAGATATCTGTCCATGCAAGGCTCGGTAGATGTAGAAAATAAAGGGGATTCGGAGATTGAAAATATTCCAGCTGAGCTGAA
>FP929036.1:2574261-2622037 GCA_000209815.1 Butyrivibrio fibrisolvens 16/4 | reverse complement strand
TTTCTTAGACACAGAGGATGCTGAAAAGAATATTTCCACATTGTATTTAAGAGATGGAGAGGATTACAGCCCAGATAAAGATGGTGTCTGGCTAGGATATTATTTTGCAAAGGCCAGAGATATTCAGGTTGGAGATGAACTTACATTTTATGTTGAAGGCTATGAATTCACAGAGAAAGTGCGAGGAATCGTATCATCCCCAGATCACGTATATACGGTATCTGACCCAACAGTTATTTTCCAGGATGCTGCGGATTTTGGATGGGCATATTTGTCTATGAAGGAATTTCCTAAGGAATATCTTTATGATGAGATTCTTAAGGAAGATGAAATTGTAGAATATCTTGATTCAGTAGATGATATAAAGAAGGCTGTGGATGCTTATTCATCTATGGGAGCTGATATTGAATTTGTTAAAAAGCAGCTGGATATAGATGAAGCTGTAGACCTTGAGACAGCTTTGGATAAAGCTAGCTTGGTAAAGGATAAAAAGGCAGATATATCAGATAAAGAAACATTTATAAAAGCCGTAGATCCAGACTTTGATATAGAAGAGTGTTTTGTTTATCCTAATGCCATAGTTGATGTAGCAGGTGTAGCTCCAAATCCATATATTAAATCAAGTGAATTAGATGAATTTGAAAATAAACTAAAGACAGTTAAAAATGAATTGTACGAGCTGGATGACACATCGATAAGCGCTATAACAGGAAGAGATGTGTGGCAATCTTATGCTAGCTTGAAGGCTGAGTCAGAAGAAGGTGATACATATTCAGGCATGTTCACAGTCCTATTTGTTTTTATTGCAGGACTTTCTGTTGTAACAACTATGAGCCGTTTTGTAAAGAAGCAGCGAGTACAGATTGGTACGCTAAAAGCTTTAGGATTTAGAAATAGAAGAGTGACATTCCATTACATTGCATATGGCTTTTGGGTAAGTGTAATAGCGGCAATTTTAGGACTTGCTATAGGAGCCCCTTTGCTGGGACAGCCATTTTTAAATATGGAATTATCCATGTTTGATTTGCCTGATGCCCACAGATGTGTGCTCCCAAAGAATTACATTCTTGCGGCTGCAATTATTATCGTAATTACGATAATTACTTACTATTCTATCAAGAGCATTTTGAAGGAATCTGCAGCACAAACCCTTAGGCTTGAAGTGCCTCATATAAAAATAAAAGCAAAAGAAGGCGGTAAAGGAATCAGCGCAAAGCTTCCATTTTCTGTAAAGTGGAATCTTCGTGATATTTTCAGAAGTAAATCAAGAAGCATAATGGCAATAGTTGGTATTATGGGCTCAACTTTACTTATAGTAATGGCATTTGGTATGCAGGATTCGCTGAATCATTATATGGAATGGGAGTTTGATAAGATACAGGCTTATAAATACAAACTTACCTTATCAGAAAATGTATCTGATGATAGATTGGATGAATTGTTTGATACCTATGGGGATGCAACCAGCCAAACTGTAGTTATTGAATATAAGGATTCTGATGGTAACATCGTCACATCCACCATTACAGTAAATGATTCTGATGGTTATTTAAGAGTATCTGATCATGATACAAATACTTATGATATAAATGACGGAATCCCAGGAAACACTGATGGTGATATAAATAAAGCAGGTGCTTTATTTGCCACAGAAAAGCTTTTAAAAGAAAATGGTTTTTCATTAGGAGATAAAGTTAAATGGAGAATCATGGGTGAGGATGATTGGTATGAAACCAGCATTGCCGCTGCATATAGAGATCCTCAAAGTCAGCAGTTTTCTATGACAAGAGCCGCATTTGAAGACCTGGGCGAGGAATATGTCTGCGATACAATCTATACAAATGACGACCTTAGCAATCTAACAGATTCAGATATTGATGGAGTATCCACTATTTCATCTATCGAATCTTTGAAGGAGCAGATGAATGTAATGCTTGAAATGATAAGTAGCATGATTATTTTATTAATTGCTATATCAGCCTTACTTGGATTTATTATCATTTACAATATGGGAATCCTTGCTCTTACAGAAAAGATGTATCAGTTTGCAACACTAAAGGTATTGGGATTCAAGTTCAAAAAGCTGGCACTTATTTATACTCAGCAGAATCTATGGCTTACCATAGTTGGAATCATATTTGGTTTGCCACTGGGCTATGAATTCACCGACTGTATGTTTAAATATGCTATTGGCGATAATTATGATTTCTTCGCAAACATTGATTTATCAACATACCTTATTGCTATAATAGGCACTCTTATAATTATGTTTGTAACAAGTATCGCTTTGTCACGTAACCTTAAAAAGATAGATATGGTTGCAAGTCTAAAGGCTAACGAATAGAAAAGATACGATAGTGCTAATATATTAGCTATAATTGTATATTTTATTTAAAAATGCTAATATATTAGCATGATTAATTTATATCAAAAAACATGGAATGAACTAAATAAGGAAATTGCGGCAAATTGCAAAAATCTTAGAAAGAGAAAGAAAATTACACAAGAACAGTTAGCTGCAAAATCGGGAGTGAGCTTTGCATCTGTAAAAAGATTTGAGCAGACTGGCGAAATATCGCTACAATCACTGACAAAGATAGCCATTGCTTTGAATGCAGAAAAAGAATTTGAAACCTTGTTTACAGCTGTGCCATACAGTTCCATTGAGGAGATTTTAAATGAACAAGATTAATAAATTGGAAGTCTATTATCATAATAGATTAGTTGGAACGATGGCTCTATACAAAAATAAGCTTGCTGCATTTGAGTATGATAAGGACTGGTTGGTAGAGGGATTTTCAATAAGCCCTTTTTCACTTCCATTGGAAAAAGGGGTTTTTATTCCAGATATAGATCCATTTGAAGGTTTGTATGGGGTATTTGCTGATAGCTTACCAGATGGATGGGGAAGATTGCTTGTAGATAGATTGATGCGTAAAAATGGATATAATCCAGAAACACTTAGCAATATGGATAGACTAGCTATTGTAGGTGAGTCTGGTATGGGGGCACTTACATATAGGCCAGCTGCAAAATTATGTGATAATAATGAGCAAAAAAGTTTGGATGATATTGCGGATGATTGCGCCAAAATTCTTCAATCAGAATTAAGTGATGGTTTAGATTATCTTTTTGAAAATGGTGGCTCATCAGGAGGAGCCAGGCCTAAAGTCCTCACAAAAGTTGAGGGAGAAGATTGGATTATCAAGTTTCCTTCGTCAGAGGATGATATCAATATAGGCAAGCAAGAATATGATTATGCTATTTGTGCTAAGGAGTGCGGTATTCAAATAGAAGAAGTGAGGTTGTTTGAATCTAAGCATTGCTTGGGATATTTTGGAACCAGGAGATTTGATAGAGAAAATAATCTGGAAAGCGGAAAGCGGCATATGGTATCTGCCGCAGGACTATTGGAAACATCCCATAGGGTACCTAATTTGGATTACAACACCTTAATGAGACTCACTTTACAACTAACAAAGACAATGGAAGAATGTGAAAAGCTTTTTAGGCTGATGTGTTTCAATGTATATGCACATAATCGAGATGATCATTCAAAGAATTTTAGTTATATCTATGATGAGCAGGAGGCAATATGGTTACTATCGCCAGCCTATGATTTGACCTATAGTAATTCCATTGCAGGTGAGCATGCTACAACTATAAATGGAAATGGAGTGAACCCATCAGAAGAGGATATTTTGGCTGTGGCAGAGAATATAGGCTTAAATTTAGTTAAAGCAAAACGAGTGTCTGCAAATATAAAAGAATGTGTAAATAATATGTTAGGAGAATATTTGAAGAATAGGAGAAGATGATATGAATTTAGGGAGATTATTATTGCTTTTGGCTGGCTAGATAGTAAAGTAAGGTAAGCATTCAAGAGGAGACATAATGAGAATAGAGGAAACAAAATATATACTACCAGATGGCCGAGAAATACTTATTAAAAGTGCAGGCCCAGAGGATGCAATGAAGGTAAAGCTACACAGGGAAGCTACGGCAGCCGAGACACATTTTATGGTAAGAGAGCCGGAGGATGGACCTTTTAATTTGGAGAGAATAAAAGAAGGCTTGAGCAGCTTTGCTGAAAGCGAAAGAGACTTTATGGTCAGTGCATATTTAGATGGTGAAATGGTTGGAGATCTTGGGGTGTCTGTTGTAAAACCTCATATCAAATATCTTCACAGAGCATATCTTGGAATGTCCATAAGAGAAGAGTTCACTGGTATGGGGCTTGGAAGTTTTATGATGCAAACTGCCTTGCAGCAGGCCAAGGAAAATAGATTCGAACAGGTTGAGCTAGGTGTGTACAGTGACAATGACAGAGCTAGACATATGTACACAAAAATGGGTTTCAAAGAATATGGAATGAATCCTAAAGCCTTCAAGCTGAAAGACGGAACCTATGCTGATGAGATTATTATGGTTAATTTTCTGGATGGAGAAGAACTATAGAAGATAAAGATAGAGGTAAGTAATGATAATAAACACAGGGCAGCGTACTGACATTCCGGCGTTTTATTCAGACTGGTTTGCAAACAGGCTGAAGGACGGATATGTCTGTGTGCGTAATCCATACAATCCTAAGCAGGTTAGCAGATATAGGCTTAATCCAAGTGTGGTGGATGTGATAGGGTTCTGCACAAAGAATCCTGCGCCAATGTTTAAGTATATGGATTTGCTAAAGGACTATGGACAGTATTGGTTTGTGACCCTGACTTCTTATGGAAGGGATATTGAGCCTAATGTACCGGATAAGCACAAGCTGATAGAAGATTTTAAAAAGCTTTCAGATGTGGTAGGTGTCAACAGTATTGGCTGGCGTTATGACCCAATCTTCATATCAGATAGATATACAGAAGAGTACCACATCAACGCATTTACCCAAATAGCAGAAGCACTTGATGGCTACACAAAAACAGTAGTTATAAGCTTTATAGACCTTTACCCCAAGGTAAGAAAAAATTTCCCAGAGGCAAAAGAGGTGGCAAAAGACCAGCGTCTTAGAATGGGAAAGCAGATTATAGAAATAGCCACAGCCCACGGCATGACAGTGAAGCCATGTGCAGAAGGGGATGAGCTGGCACAGTTCGGCGCTAATTGTGGAGGCTGTATGACTATAGCAGATTATGAGAAAGCTATAGGACAAAAGCTGATTGTTCCTAAAAAGAAAGGAGCCAGGGCAGAATGCTCCTGCTACCTTACCTGCGACATAGGAGCCTATAATACCTGCAAGCATCTATGCAGATATTGCTATGCAAATGCAGAATCAGAAACAGTATTAAAACTAAGCAGCCAACATGATCCCACATCTCCATTTTTAATAGGGGACTATCAGACGGATGATCTAATAAATGATGTTCCTCAAAAATCATGGATAGATGGGCAGATGGTTTTGCCAATAGATGAAATGTAACACCCTACAAACTAGTGGGGTGTTTTTTATTTGTTAAGTGTGTATTTATCTTTTTGATTTTAAAGTTTAAAAGTTTAAAGTGCTAACACATTGTATTTTCTTTGAATATAGCGGCCTATTTTGTAGAACCAAGGACACAATCGTGCTATAATTCATTACATTGCGCGTATTGAATAATTAAACGTAGAATAAATTTTTAAAGTAAGGAAGTTAGTAATGAAAGAAAAGAAGTTGGGGCTTATGTCCCTCATTCTGATGATTTTTACATCAGTTTATGGTTTTAACAACATCCCTAGATCTTATTACTTAATGGGATATGCTGCGATTCCTTGGTTTGTAATCGCTGGTATTTTATTCTTCATTCCATTTGCATTTATGGTAGCTGAGTTTGGTTCAGCATTCCGTAACGAGTCAGGTGGTATGTACTCTTGGATGTGCAAGTCAGTAGGTCCAAAGTACGCATTTATTGGTACATTTATGTGGTATACATCTTATGTACTTTGGATGGTAAATGTATCTTCAGGTATCTGGGTACCTGTATCAAACGTTATCTTTGGCGAAGATACAACATCAACATGGTCGTTATTTGGAATCGAGTTTTTATCAGGTTCAAGACTTCTTGGTCTTATGGCTGTTTTATTCTTCATCTTCATCACATACTTTGATTCAAAGGGTATTGATAAGATTAGCAAGGTAACATCAATCGGTGGTACAGCCGTTCTTACTATCAACATTATGGTAGTTGTTGGTTCTATCATTATGATTATCGCTCGCGGTGGTCAGCTGGAGCAGCCGTTTGCAGGAATGGAGTCACTTAAGGTTCCTCTTAATGTTGCTTACCAGGGCAGTCCAATTATGATTCTCTCATTTATCGTATATGCGTTATTCGCCTACGGTGGAATCGAGGCAGTTGGTGGTCTTGTAGACAAGACAGAGAATCCTAAGAAGAACTTCCCTAAGGGAATCATCATTGCAGCTATGGTTATCGTAGTTGGTTATGCATCACTTATTATGCTTGTTGGTTCATTCACAAATTACAGCGAGGTTCTTGGTGCTGATACAATCACACTTGGAAATGTTTCATATGTAATTATGTCAAACTTTGCAGCAGCATTTGGTAAGGTGTTTGGCGCAACTGCAGCTACACAGCTTGCTCTTGCACATGGATTTGCTCGCGTTTATGCACTTATTATGCTTCTTGCACTTGCAGGTGCATTATTCACACTTGTTTATTCACCACTTAAGCAGATTATCGAAGGCACTCCAAAGGAGCTTTGGCCTGGTAAGATGGGTGAAATCGAGGCAGACGGTATGCCAAAGAATGCAATGTGGGTACAGTGTACTATCGTTAGTGTAATGATTCTTCTTGTATCATTCGGTGGCGATTCAATGCAGAAGTTCTTCGTTATTCTTACAGCAATGGTTAACGTTGGAATGACAGTTCCTTATATGTTCATTTCATTCGCATTCCCTAAGTTCAAGAAGCTTGATGGAATCGATAGAAGCTTTGTTATCTTCAAGTCACAGAAGTCAGCAAACATTTGGGGATATGTTGTAACACTTACACTTTTATTCGCAAATGCATTTGCTATTATTCAGCCAGCACTTGATGGTGATTTCAAAACTACATTCTGGTCACTCAGCGGTCCTGTAGTATTTGGTCTTGCAGCATGGATTATCTATACTAGATATGAAAAGCGCGTTGAAAAAGGTGAAATTGAAGCAGAAGCAATTGATGAGGTTGCTGCTCAGGCGGAATAAAATATGATATTATATGCAGATACCGATTGAGTATCTGCATTTTTTTAGTATTATATATAAATTGAACGCAATCGAATATTGAAGAGGTTATTTATGAAACTAATAAAAAGATTTATTCCATATTACAAACCATTTATTGGCGTGTTTGTTTTAGACTTGATATGCGCCACAATACTTTCAATCATAGACCTTACATTTCCACAGTTCTTGAGAATTCTCAGAGCTACTCTTTTCATGGAGGAGCCGGAGGTGATTCTTAGTAAGCTGGGCATTATTGCTGTGCTGTTGCTTGCAATGTATCTTGTGAGAAGTGCCTGCAGATATTATGTCAGCTATCAGGGACATATGATGGGCGCAAAGATGGAGTCGGGAATGAGACGAGAACTCTTCGAGCGCTATGAGGCATTCTCCTTCTCTTATTATGACAATCACAACACAGGTGAGATGATGAGTAAGCTTGTATCTGATTTGTTTGATATTTCTGAGCTGGCACATCACGGTCCTGAGAATATTTTTATTTCGGTAATAAAGATTGTAGGTTCGCTGATTCTACTATTGAGAATCAATGTGCCAATGACACTATGTCTGATGGTGGTTGTATTTTTCATGGCCATTTTTACAATCACACAGAATAAGAAAATGAGAGCAACCTTCGCAGACAATAGAAAGAAGATTGCCGGAATCAATTCCTCTCTCCAGGATACTCTTGGTGGAATCCGCGTGGTTAAATCCTTTACAGGTGAGGATATCGAGAGAGAGAAATTCGATAAGAGCAATGTTGCATTCCTTTCTTCAAAGAAGCAGAACTATATCCGTATGGGAACCTTCAATGCGGGCAACAGCCTATTTGAAGGCCTGATGTTTATAACAGTTCTTGTGGCTGGTGGATATTTCATTGCAAAGGGACAGCTTACAGGTGAGGATTTGGCTATCTATGCCCTTTATATCAATATCTTCATCAATCCAGTAAACGTTCTTGTGGAATTTACAGAGCAGCTTCAGAAGGGACTGGCTGGCTTCGAGCGTTTCACAGAGGTAATGGATACCATGCCAGAAATACTTGATGCTCCAGATGCAGGAGAGCTGAAGGATGTTAAGGGCGTAATCGATTTCAAGAATGTATCCTTCTCTTATGAGGACGAGGAGACAGTTTTAGAGAATATTAATCTTCACGTTGATGCTGGAAAGAACGTAGCTATCGTAGGCCCATCAGGCGGTGGTAAGACTACACTTTGCGCATTGCTTCCTAGATTCTATGATGTGACAGGCGGACAGGTATGTATCGATGGAGTTGATGTAAAGACAGTCACACAGAAATCACTTCGTTCATATATAGGAATAGTGCAGCAGGATGTTTACCTGTTCAATGGAACAATCAAAGATAACATTGCATACGGAAAGCCTGATGCTACTATGGAAGAGATAGTGGAAGCTGCAAGAAACGCAGATCTTTTAGATTTCATTGAGAGTCTTCCAAATGGTTTTGATACAGAGGTAGGAGAGCGCGGTACACGTCTTTCAGGAGGACAGAAGCAGCGTATTTCAATTTCTAGAGTATTCTTAAAGAATCCTCCAATTCTTATTTTGGATGAGGCAACATCAGCTCTTGATAATGAAAGCGAGCGCTACATTCAGGAAAGCTTAGACAAGCTTGCTGTTGGAAGAACTACCATCACTATTGCCCACCGCTTATCTACAATCCTTGGTGCAGACGAGATTATTGTTCTGGATGGAGATGGAATCAAGGAGCGAGGTACACATAAGGAGCTTATAAAGGAAGGTGGCTTGTACGAGAAATATTATAAGATGCAGCTTGGGGCTATATAAAATCAGCGCAACAAAACCCGTCAAAGTTGCTCAAACACTAATAAAAACAATGGGTATTAACTGAAATAAGATGATGAAAAATGGGTGTAATCTATTGTATTACACCCTGTTTTATTATAAAATTTTTGGTTAGAAAACGTTTTAGCTATTCTTTTGACAGCTTGTGGTTTTACCATAGGCAGCCCAAAGAAGTTACAATAGTTCAAATTACAAAGGAGTAAGAAAATGGTAGCATGGAATAATTTTGATAAGCTTGAATCTTACAAGACTCTTCAGGGGTTGAAGAATCAGGTAGAGCTTAAGTCAGTAATGGCTGGAGCTAATGGTGCAAAGCGTGTTGCAGAGTACTCAGTTCCAATGTCAAATGGTTTGGCATACAACTTTGCCGCAAAGCAGGTTGATGGCGTAGTTCTTGAAGCTCTTCAGGGACTTGCTGATGAGGCACAGCTTATCGACAAATACTCAGCACTTTTCAATGGAGAGGTTATTAATACAGGGGAAAAGAGATTAGTTCTTCACCAGCTTACACGTGGTCAGCTTGGCGAGGATGTTATTGCTGATGGGGTTAACAAAAGGGAGTTCTATGTTAAGCAGCAGGAGCGTATCGCAGAGTTCGCTAACAAGGTTCACAATGGTGAAATCGTTAACGAAAAGGGCGAGAAGTTCACAACAGCTGTTCAGATTGGTATCGGTGGATCAGACCTTGGTCCTCGCGCTATGTATCTTGCTCTTGAGAATTGGGCAAAGGTAACAGGCACATTCAAGATGGAAGCTCGTTTCATTTCAAACGTAGATCCAGATGATGCTGCATCAGTTCTTGCTGGTGTTGATGTTGCTCACTCAATTTTCATCCTTGTTTCAAAGTCAGGTACTACACTTGAGACACTTACAAACGAGTCATTCGTTAAAAATGCTTTAAAGAACGCAGGTCTTGATGCATCTAAGCACATGATTGCTGTTACATCAGATGCTTCACCTCTTGCAAAATCTGCTGATTACCTTGATGCATTCTTTATGGATGATTACATCGGTGGACGTTACTCATCTACATCTTCAGTAGGTGGCGCAGTTCTTTCACTTGCATTCGGTCCAGATGTATTTGCTAGATTCTTAAATGGTGCAGCAGAGGAAGATAAGCTTGCTCGCAATGTTGATATTCGCAAGAACCCAGCAATGCTTGATGCTCTTATTGGTGTATATGAGAGAAATATTCTCGGATACGAGACTACAGCAGTTCTCCCATACTCACAGGCACTTAGTCGTTTCCCTGCTCATTTACAGCAGCTTGATATGGAGTCAAACGGAAAGAGCGTAAATAGATTTGGTGAGCCTGTTGATTATGTAACAGGTCCTGTAATCTTTGGTGAGCCAGGAACAAACGGACAGCACAGCTTCTACCAGCTCCTTCACCAGGGAACAAACATCATTCCACTTCAGTTCGTTGGATTCAAGAAGAGCCAGATGGCTACAGATGTTGTTATCGAGGACAGCACATCACAGCAGAAGCTTTGCGCTAATGTTGCAGCTCAAATTATGGCATTTGCTTGTGGTAAGGATGATGACAACAGAAACAAGTACTTCGAAGGAAACCGCCCATCATCAATCATCGTTGGTGAGCAGCTTATACCTGAGACACTTGGTGCACTTCTTGCACACTTCGAGAACAAGGTTATGTTCCAGGGATTTGTATGGAATCTTAACTCATTCGATCAGGAAGGTGTTCAGCTTGGTAAGACACTTGCAAAGAAGGTTCTTTCAGGAGACACATCAGATGCTCTTGCAGCTTATGCAAAGCTTCTCGATATCTAATATTCGAAGTTATTAAATATTGCTAAAATTTGGCTACTTCTTCTTGAAGTAGCCCTTTTTTTTAGATACTATATTTCAAGAGTAAAAAATAGCTGTAGCCAGCAGTAAGATTGTTAGGGTAACAGCGAGAGGTAAAAGATGGAATATGTAGATAAAGAACAGGAGCAGGTCACAAAGACCTTAAAGGGCGAGAAAAAGAAGCTTTCCCAAATGTCCTTTGGACAGAAGCTGGAATATATTTGGGAGTATTATAAGCTTCATATAATAGTAGCGCTTTTAATTGTAGGAGCCATCACCTGGGGCGTTCATCACGCACTCACCTATGTCCAGTACAAATTTTATGGAATGATTATCAATTCTAGCCAGTACAATGAAAAGGTAGCTGATGAAATGCATGATGTGCTTAAAATGGCAAAGCACGATGGATTTAATCTTTCAGCAGATTTTTATACATATGATGATGTAAATATGGGTGGCTATGGAAACAAACTTGATATTTACATTATGACTGGCCAGCTTGATTTTGCATTCACAGATGATGTTGGTGTTGATTATTTGGTGGATATGGGTGTCATTCGAGATTTGAGCACCACAGTTCCAAATGATTTATATGATAAATGGGAATCTGAAGGAAGAATCTATCAGGCTACAGTCACAGATGATGATGGAGTAACTAATAATTATAACGTTGCTGTAGACATCAGCGGCTCACCTATCCAGAAATATTTTGGATTAGATGAAAATATTAGATATCTTTTGATTGCAGATTTAAGCGGAAGCGAAGAATATCTGAACCGCTTCTATGAATTGTTATACAAGCTAGAAAAAGGAGAATAAGTTTTGGGAAGATTTTTTAATAGTAGATTTTTTGATAGCCTATCTAAAATTACAGATATGCTCATTATTGGTTTTTATTTTATTATTTGTTCATTACCTATATTTACTATAGGTGCCAGTCTTACAGCACTTTACTATGCCATTCATAAATGTGTATTCAAGGGTAGAGGCTACACTTTGGAATTTTTCCATTCCTTCAAGGACAACTTCAAGCAGTCCACATTATCTTGGCTAATATTTATGGTGCTTTATGCCATCCTTTCAGGGGATATATACATCACCAAAAATATAATCAGTCACGATAGTATGTTTGCAGGAATGTATATTTTCTTCACAGTACTTCTTGTAATTACTATTCTCTGGTCAGTTTATCATTTTGCTTATATTGCCAGATTTGCCAACGGATTCAAGGAGTCATTCAAGCTTTCAGCTATTTTCATGATTCTTAATATTGGTTGGACTATAGCAATTCTTGGCGTGTTTGTTCTTCTTGGATTATTGGTATACCGTTTCCCAATCTTCCTTTTATTCTTACCGGGAATGATTGCCTCTTGTGTACACCCAATTCTTGAAAAGGTATTCCGCAAGTATATGTCTGCCGAGGATATTGCAAAGGAAGACGAATATTAAATTTGCCAAAATAAGATTCTTTTTGCCAAAAGGAAAAACTAATTGACCCTAAATAGTTTTCATGATAAATTATCTCCTGTTGCAAAATGTTATACAAAATAATGTTTTGATTCTAAATAGAAATATTTAATTAGAAGGGTTATATTATAGATGAAGGCAAAAGAGCAGTTAGAAGGATTTATAGAGAATTTATCAGATGCTGAAAAGGAATCTTTATACAGAGCATTATTAAAGCACAAGGCAAAAAGGGATGTTTTAAACGTACTTCAGAATAGATTACCAGCAATGATTCAGGGTGTAGAGGAAGAGATGTTGATGGCATTCTGCGAAAAAATTGCTGATATTTATGCTTACAGTAATCATACAGAGGAGGATCCTAGCTACTGGCTTGGTCTAGAGGATTTAATCAGAAATCACTGCGACGAGCTTTATGATTTATGTAATGCAGTATAAATGCATAATGGAGGGCTTTTATGGAAGATAAGGTTACTTTTACTATTGGACGACAGAAAAACATTGCATTAATAGCTCACGACGGAAAGAAAAAGACTCTGGTAGAGTGGTGCGAATCTAACAAAGATATTTTAAAGAATCACTTCCTTTGTGGTACAGGCACTACAGCACGTTTGGTGTCTGAAAGAACAGGTCTTACAGTCAGAGGATATAATTCAGGTCCTCTTGGTGGAGATCAGCAGATTGGTGCCAAGGTGGTAGAAGGAAGAATTGATTTAATTGTATTCTTTTCAGATCCACTTACAGCACAGCCACATGATCCAGATGTAAAGGCGCTTATGAGAATAGCTCAGGTGTATGATATTCCTATCGCTGTAAATAAGGCATCAGCAGATTTCATTATCAAGTCAATGCTTATGAACGAACCATACGACCACGATGTTATTAATATGCAAAAGCATATTTCTGACAGAATTAATATATTATAGGTTTTTGATTTTTCTCAGTAAATCAAAAGTCATAGAAATAAGGACTGCAAAGCACATGTGCTTTGCAGTTTTTTTGCGCTTAAAATTGGCAAAATTTGTGTTGACACTAAAAAATGAGTGTGCTATAAGTGTATTAGAACAGATAATACAGTTAATACTGCAAGGAGGAAATTAGATGATCCATCTTAATTATAGGGATTCAAAGCCTATATATGAGCAGATAAAGGATGGTCTTCGTCGATTGGTGGTATCAGGTGCAGTGCGTACAGATGAAAAACTACCTAGTGTTCGAGAGCTTGCAACCAGTTTATCAATCAATCCAAATACTATTCAAAAAGCCTACAGGGAATTAGAACAGGAAGGTTATATCTATACAATTGCGGGAAAAGGCAGTTACGCAGCACAGCGTGCTGATGTTGCTTCAGGGAGGAATGAAGAACTGATGAAAGAATTCGATGAGATTGTAAAAGAGCTTCTGTATCTTTGTGAGGATAAGGATATCCTTATTCAGCGTATTGAGGAATTAGCGAAGGGAGGGGCAGAAAGTGATTCAGGTAAGTAATGTAACCAAAAAATTTGGAGACTTTGTTGCCCTCGACGATTTAAATATGCATGTAGAAAGAGGTGCCATATACGGTCTTGTTGGTCCTAACGGCGCAGGAAAGTCTACAATCATTCGTCACCTTAGTGGCGTTTATAAGCAGGATGCCGGTCAGGTGCTTATTGATGGCCAGCCAGTATACGAAAATCAGGCTATCAAGAGCAGATATGCAGTTATTCCTGATGAAATATTCTATTTCACTCAGGCTAATACACTGGATATGATGAAGTTTTATAAAGATATATATCCTAATTTTGACGAGGCATTATTTAAAAAGATTATGAATTGCTTCCCAGCTATCAACCCTAAGAAAATGGTACGTACCCTTTCCAAGGGTATGCAAAAGCAGGTGGCATTCATGCTTTCTATCGCAGCTCGTCCAGAGCTTATGATTTTAGATGAGCCTGTTGATGGTTTGGATCCTGTAATGCGCCGACAGATATGGAGCCTGATTATGTCAGACGTAGCGGAAAATGGTCTTACAGTATTGGTAAGCTCTCACAACCTTAGAGAGCTTGAGGATGTTTGTGATCACGTAGGAATCATGAATAATGGAAAGATTCTTATTGAGCGTTCATTAGACGAGCTTCAGACTTCAATCACAAAAATTCAAATAGCATTTGAAGGTGATATGCCAAAGCTTCCTGAGGATATACAGGTTTTAAAGAAGATTACAAACGGTAGAGTGCATACACTTATTGTCAAGGGAGAACCAAGAGCTGCAGAGCAGATTATTAGTCAGATGAATCCACTTCTGATGGATGTGCTTCCACTTACCCTTGAAGAAATATTTATTTACGAGTTGGGAGGTGAGAACTATGCAGTCAAAGACATCATTTTTAAACAAGGCTTTATACAAGAAAAACATTAGTAGGACTTGGATACCTGGACTGCTATATTTTGTTCTCCTACTTATTTGCCAACCAATCTCATTTATTATAAGTACAGCTAATATCGAAGATGATTGGTACTCACAGCTAGGCTACACAATGGAGATGAGATTGTTTGAGCATATGTCTAGCCAACCAAGCGCCACGTTTTCCATTGTGATTTCCATAGTCGTTACAGCTATTACATTCTGGTATTTATTTAATAGAAGAGACAGCTATATGATGCACGCTTTTCCAGTTAGCAGAAGGAGCCTTTATTTCACTGGATTGGCTTCTAGCTTTACCGTCTCTATTGTTCCAGTAATATTAACAGCCGCAATTATGTCAGTGGCTGCCTTAGCATCAGGCGCAGGAAATATTAGCTGCGTGTGGTATTGGGCTCTCATTACAGCGTTTACAACAGTGCTGTTTACATCAATTGCTATGTTTTCATTGATGATTACAGGACAGCTTGTTACAGGAATAGTTTTCTACTGTATTTTTAATTTCCTGTATTTACTTATGGAGATTGCGTTTAGACTTACAGCCAGGATTTTAGTCTATGGTATGGATGCAGCCATGAATGGCATTCAGTATAACTGTTTCACTCCATATCTTTTCATTTTAGATAAGATAAAAATCATAAGTAATGTGGTGACAGATGACGATTACACAAAAGTAATTGATTTCACTTACGAATATACTGGCGGCAAATATATGATAGGCTACACAGTATTTGCAATCTTACTTATCATATTTACATACCAGCTCTATAGATTTAAGAAGCTTGAAACAGTACTTGATTTCATTTCGGTACCATTTATGAAGCCAGTATTTTCTGTTGGAATGTCATTCTTCATTTCAATGGTTGCAGGCGCATTTGTTGCAGGAATGATTGAGGCAATAAGAGTTCTTTCATATGATGGAAGATATGCAATCGCCATTGTTTCTACTCTTATCATTGGTGCAATAATATATTTTGCAACTCAGATGATGATAGAAAAGACGCTCAGAGTTTTCTGCCTTAAAAAGACTATTCACTGTGTAATATATTCAGTGGCAGCACTAGCAGTTATGCTTTGTATGAGATTTGATGTTGTCGGAGTAGAAAACAGAGTGCCAAAGCTTGAAGACATAGCATGGGCTGGAATTCAGAACGACTACACAATGGTATTCACTGATGAAATGGAAATCGAAGCATTCCGTCAGCTACATCAGAATTTCTTAGAAGATAAGAAAGAGCTTAGAGATATTAATTATAATTATCGAGATGTAGATGGAAAGAGAATCGAAATCCGTTACAAATTAAAGAATGGAAGAATAATTATCCGTTCATATCCAGTAATTAATACAGAAGCATCAGTAGTTAGTCCGGAATATTTAGCTGCTACACAGCCTATAATTGATTTCCTTAACAATCCAGGACGAATCAAGCAGCACATCATTGGAAATATATGGGATGATTGCGAAGTTCGTGGAATGGAATTATCTACCATCATAGATATTGAAAACGGAAAAGACTACAATTTCGTATATTCTAATTTTGATGAACTATCTACTACAGAAAAGTATGCTAAATTCCAAAGAGTATACGATGCTATATTGAAGGATATTGATGCTGGTAAATTGTTCCAGCAGAATTTCGCTGGATATGAATACAATTATAAGCAGAATCAGAAGAGAATGCTTTATAACGATTTTAATTTTACTATCTACAATAAGGATAAAGTATATTTCTCTGATGAGAATACATTCCAAGATTATGTAGATACATATTCAGCCAATAATCCAAGTTGGCATGAGCAGAATATATATGTAAATCTTAATTTAGACTGTACTAATACATTAAAGGCCCTCAAGGACGAAGGTTTTTACACCAGCGATGAGGATTTAATGACAAATTATACTTTTGATAAGAAGTATGAAAACTAAATTAGCCGATATCTTACAATTTTCTCTATCCAATATAAGTAGCTATTCAAAATAATATAGAATAGCTCAAATTCTCTAACCGACCTCAGGTTCCTCTCAAGCCTGAGGTCATTTTTTATTTTCACAATTTTTTTCTAAAGTACCCCCTATAATTACCCGATACATGTAATGTGGAAATAAAAGTTTGAAAAAAATATGAATTTTTTTATTATGACTATAAAGTTTTATACTTATAGGCCGATAAATGGAGTGTAAAGAAAAGTGTATCTTGAGATTAAAGGACTTAATCGACAGAAAATAAGGGAGGAAAGGAGTGTGGCGATATGCGTATAGAGGCTTACAATCAGGTAGCTCAGCTCTATCAGACATCAAACACTAAAAATGTAGCACAGGCTGCAAAAACAAATGGAATGGGCCGTGACCAGGTTCAGATTTCATCAATAGGTAAAGATTACCATGTTGCAAAGGCAGCAGTGGCAGAGGCAGCAGATATCAGAGAGGATTTAGTTGCGGATATCAAGGCTAGAATCAAGGATGGTACATACGAAGTTAGTGCAGATGACTTCGCAGAAAAATTGTTGTCTAATTTTGGATCTATTTAGTTTAGTGAGGACGGATGCGTGGCTAGTTTAATGGATGAGTTGCTCTTAACCATGGATGGTGAAAGGTCACAATACGAAAAGTTAATTAGTCTTAATGGAGAAAAGAAGGATTCTATTATCCATAAGAAGCTTGACGTACTGGAAGCTATTACCGCTCAGGAGCAGGCCATCGCAGACTCCTTGTTGGAGCTGGAACACCGACGCGCCGAGTTACTGAGGCACATAGCAGCAGTAATGGGTCACGATGGGGAGCAGATTACCGTTTCATGGATGATCGATAATTTGTCGAACCAACCTGTAGAACAAAAACAGCTTATTAATGCCAAGAGCAAGCTGCAGGAAGCGGCTAGCAATGTTCAGGTGCTTAATTTTCAAACTCAGAATCTCCTTCGCCAGGCGATAGAGATGGTTGAATTTGATATTACTCTGATTAAGAGTGCAAGACAGGCGCCTCAGACATCTAACTATGGCAGAGATGCAGAGACTACAGGAGATTTGTTAGGTAAATCAGGATTTGATGCTAAGCAGTAGGAAAAGGATGTCCTTAAAGGGTTAGCAAACTTTTAAGGAGGACCTATGGCTAATAGTTTTGGAAGCTTATATGTTGGAGCATCTGGCCTACAGTCAGCATCACATGGATTAAATACAACAGCTAACAACCTTTCGAACATCAACACCGAAGGTTATGTTCGTGAGCAGGTTGTTTATGAAGATAGAAATTATCAAAAAATAGGCACAGCCGCCATTAGTACACAGTACCGTGGTCTGGGTGTGCAGGTTGGAACGATCGTCCACGCTCGCGATATCTTTTTAGATAAAGCATATCGAAGTGAGAATGGGCGACATTCTTTTTATGACGCTAGCTCAGAAGCAGTGCAGGAGGTTATCACTCATCTGCAGGAATCTGATGGCAAAGCATTTGAAGAGGCTATCGAGAATTTCCAGGAAGCCTTTGAAGAGTTTGCAAAAGATCCTTCAGATACTGTTAACCAGAACCTGGTATTGCAGAAAGCTAGCCTTTTTTTGGAAAGAACTAAGGCAGTAGAGCAGGGATTTGAAGATTATCAGACCATTATCAATTCCAAGATTAATGAAAAGCTAGAGCGAATCAATGAAATTGGAAAAGAGATGGTTGAATTAAATAAAAGATACAGGCAATTGAAGCTGGTCGCGTAGAGAAGGGAATGGACTTAAGAGATAAGAGAGACCTTCTTTTGGACGAGCTTTCCGGCATGGTTAAGATGAGCTACCGCGAGGACAACATGGGCGTTGTTCACGTGGAGGTAGAAGGAACAGAATTTATTGATGAGGTT
The DNA here is from genome assembly GCA_000209815.1 of Butyrivibrio fibrisolvens 16/4. GTDB lineage: Bacteria > Bacillota > Clostridia > Lachnospirales > Lachnospiraceae > Pseudobutyrivibrio > Pseudobutyrivibrio fibrisolvens_A. Next base: position 2,603,496 of record FP929036.1, on the reverse strand, counting down.
ACATTCCATCCAGTGGCAGGTCTTGTGGATAGAAAGACTGGATTTATCACACCATACTGGCCTCATCTTTCAGAGATAAAAGATCCTAGGGACCCATCGAAAAACTATTATTATCCAGTATTTGATACTACAAATGTCAGTGCAGAAAAGGATACAGATATTGGAGAAATCAAGGCACTTTTGATGGCCAGAGGAACAGGCTGGACTAACTTTACAGATTTTTATAACGAGAATGGAACAAGGCTTACAGCTGAGGACTATCAGAAAGGAATAGCAAATTCCATTATGATGAATTCCGAGGCAGAGCTTGATACATTACTTCATCAGCTGGTTATCACAATAAATGATTTGTTTAGTCCTTTGACAACAGTTGCAAGTGCATATGAAGGTGCAACAACAGCTACATATGTAAACGATAAGGGGGAGACAGTTCAGGTTGATGCCAGCAAGCTTAGAATACTAGATGAAAAGAACTGTCCAGTAGGTAGCGATTTGAAGCTTCCACCTAGAGAGCTATTCGTAAGAAATGGCTGCGAAAGATATACACTTACAGAAGTGCAGCTTGATAATATGGCAGAGCCTGTAATGATGTATCTCTATAATGAGGAAGATTTGGAAAATGATTCTACTCTTTACACTATGAAGAACATTTCCATCAATGAGGATATGATAAAGCAGGAGTCATACCTACCTCATTTGAAATTCGCAGATAATACGGAGGCGGTTGACCATCAGCTTGGTACTAATCTTAGTTTGATTTGGACAAAGCAGGAATTCAACCTTAATCCTAGTGATACAACACCTTGCGGTTTCTCAGGTTTCTATGTTAAGTGGATTGGAGAGATTGGCAATACAGGAAACGTATATAGATCAACAGCCCAGTCACTTGAAGGAACAAAGGAAGAAATCGAGTTTAGTCGTCAGGGTGTTATCGGAGTTTCTTCAGATGAAGAGCTTACAACAATGATTAAATATCAGTCAGCATATAATGCTGCCAGCCGATATATAAATGTAGTAAATGAAATGATTGAGCATTTGGTTACTTCATTAGGACACGTATAAGATTTAATGGCAGGGGAGGAATAGCCTATGTCATCAACATTTTTTGGATTAACAATTGCAGCATCTGGTCTTAATACAGCCCAGGCACAGATTAACACAACTGCAAACAATATCTCTAATGTTAATACAACAGGATATAGCAAGCAGGTAGTTAATACTGTGGCTTCATCAGCGTTGAGATGCTATCAGAGTTGGGGAACAACTGGTACTGGTGTAGAGGCAAAATCTGTTACCCAGCGAAGAGATTTGTATTATGACGAGAAATACTGGAATAATTCTTCTGCCCTTGGTTTCTACGAAAAGAAGAAGTATTACATGGACCAGATTGAAGATTATTTTAGTGAGACAAATAAAGACTCCGGATTCACCACCGTATATACGAAGATGTTCAACGCTATGAGTACACTTCAGGGTAATCCTGGTGATGATACAGTTAGAAAGCAGTTTATCTCTACAGCAAAGCAGGTTACAGAGTATTTCAATCAGCTGGCAACTAAGCTGGATGATTTGCAGAATTCTATCAACGATGAAATAAAGACAGCAGTTGATGATATCAACTCTATTTCAGAAAAGCTTGCGATTTTAACAAAGCAGATTAACATAATCGAGCAAGGCGGCGGCCACGCTAATGAGCTGAGAGATCAGCGCTCGGTCTTAGTAGATAAGCTTTCAAAGCTTGTGGATGTATCGGTTTCCGAGGTAGACGTAAAGAACTCCAACTATCCTGATATGCAGACTGGTGCCACATACTACACCGTTTATATCAATGGACAGATTTTGGTAGATACCTACGAGCACAACACATTGGAGGTAGTTTCAAGAGAGCTGGACCAGAATCACAACCAGTCGGATATTGATGGTTTGTATGAAATCATATGGACTCAGGATGGAAATAAATTCAACTCTACTCCTAATGGAAACGGTGGAGCTATGAAGGCCATGTTTGAGGTTCGTGATGGAAATAATAACGAGAACATGCACGCCTATGTGGCAAACACAACTGGTGACACAATTACAATCAACGGACTTAGCATCACAAACATTAATGAGCTGAATATGCCAACAAGAGGTTCAGTTTCTACAAACAACACAGAGTATACCTACAACAGTTTTTCATACAATACAGATGATGATGGAAATATCACAACAGTTACCTTCTATCTGAATCAGACACTTACAGTTGAGGAGCAGGGAAATCTTATTTCAAAACCTCTTCAGGTTGGTGATGATGTGAATTATATGGGAATCCCATATTATCAGAATCAGATGAATCTCTTCCTTAGAAACTTCTGCGAAGCTTTCAATAGGATTGAGATTGGTGAAGGTGATGATACAGCAGCAACTCGCGGTGTTGATTTAAATGGCGATTTGATGAATGCATTCTTCATCGCAAAGGATAAGCTGGATCTTAGTGTAGAACATCAGATGCGAGACAGTAAATTATCTAACACTATATACAGTGGACACGATGTTAATGATGAAACAAAAATTACGAGTCATATTATCTTTTGACAGCAAAGAATGTTTCCATCGCTAAGGCATCTGATAAAGATGCAGCCATTTTTGCAACAACCACTCTAGGAAATTATACAGATGGTGTTGATGCGGCCCATTTGATTGAGGGATTGCAGAAGCTACAAAACAAGACAAAGCTTTTCAGAGGTGGTGGAGGCGATGCATTCCTTCAGTGTATTTACGCAGATGTTACTGTAGATACTCAGGAGTGCAATATTTTCACTACCAACTTCACAAACATCCAGACTACTATTTCTCAGCAAAGAATGTCTGTATCTGGTGTTGATGAAGATGAAGAGGCACTGGATTTAATCAAATTCCAGAATGCATATAATCTGGCATCTAAATGTATTTCGGTATTCTCCGAAATATATGATAGGTTGATTTTACAAACGGGAGTTTAGTATGGCCCGGCTCCAGCTTCCCCGTTAGCCTAAGTAAAGTAGTATTTTAGAGGTGATTTTATGAGAGTTACAAACAAAATGATAATGAACAATGCTTCATCAAATATCAACAGCACAAAAGAGATAGTCAATACTCGTAACAAGCAGATGACATCCCAGAAGAAGATTGACCGTCCATCTGATGATCCGGTAGTAGCTGTTCGTTCCCTCAGATTGTCTACAACTCTTTCTCAGGTAACCCAGTACTACAGCAAGAATATTCCAGATGCAACTAGTTGGCTGGATGTATCAGAGACATCCCTAATCAACATAAGAACACTTATGACTGATTGCCGTACACTTTCTGTAAAGGGCACATCTGATACCTATAATGCAGAGGACCGAAGCACTATGATTACTCAGCTGGAAGCCCTTCAGAAACAGGTATTTGCTGAAGGCAATGCTGACTATGCAAAGCGTACAGTTTTTACAGGCTATAGAACAAACAGCAACCTAGTATTTACAGAGAATGAGAAAAATACAAAATATCGAATCAATCAGACTCTTTCTATTGAAGATCATATGGAAGAGCATAGATATTATGATGGTGTAAATGCTATTCCTACAACAGCAGCAGAAATGGTTGCGCCATTCCTTAATCCTACAGACCCAGCATATACCACTATCAACGATATGGCCCAGACAAACTACTACAGAGTTCGTCTGAATTATGATCTTGGTAATGATACTGATACAATAAATAAGCTTTCCCTCAAGGACGGTAGAGGAAACACCTTGGCAGATTTTTCGTTCTTTGCAGCAGGTGCAGTAGAGGATGATGTAGAAACAGTTGTGGATACAACGACACTAGCTAGCGGTGGAATTAATCTTATTGTGTACAAAAATGAAACTCAGTGGAGCCAGGCACAACTAGGAAAAAAGACAGTTCCAGATGACACTATTATTGCTATCAAAGAGACAGGTGAATTGATTCTTGGAAAGCAGGTAGCAGCAGATTTAAAGAATAATAATGCAACTATTGATATCCAGTATGACAAAACTGGATTTGATGAGGGCGAGCTTAGACCAGAATATTATTATAACTGCACAAAGAGACTTGATCCTTTGGATGTAAATGTTCCGGTTACATATACAAAGTTTGATGAAAATGGAAAGCAGATTCATTTTGATATCGAATATACGGTAGCAGCAAATCAGACTATAGTTATTAATACAGAGGCATCTGATGTATTTAATAGTGATATTCAAAGAGACCTTACAGAGATGATTGATGCTGTAAAGAAGACTATTGCGGCCCACGATAAATTGGACGAACTTACCAGAATGAAGGGCGAAACACAGTATGCTTCTGAGGAGTATCAGAACTATATCAGTACCTGGTACGATGCTATAAAGAAGGAAGCAGATTACTTTGAAGATAATTTGCAAAAACTTTTTGATACAGAACTAGGCAAAATTGATACATATTATGCTAAAATAAGTTTAGGAATTACTGATTTGGGATGTAAGAAGCAATCGTTGGATCTTACAAAGAAACGTGTTGGCGACCAGCGAGAGACAGTACAGAGTCTTCAGTCTACAAACGATGATTTAGATTTATCCCAGATAATCATCGACTATACAGCCGCTTACACCGCATATCAGGCCTCGCTTACAGCCGCTGGAAAGCTGGGCGAGTCTACGTTATTGAATTACTTATAGGTATTTGATTTTCATCAGAAAATCAAATACCGGACACTGACCAACATTTTCTGAATAGAAAATGTTGTCTGGCAAAGCCAGGTTCTTGTGGGCATTTCCTTAAGTTGCCCACAAGAAGTCCTAATCATTTCACAAAGGAGAAAGGGATAATGCGCGTAAAAACAAGACTATTCGGCGACATTGAGATTTCAGATGAAAAAGTCATCAATCTTGTTCATGGGCTTATAGGTTTTCCAGACATGAAAAGATACACCCTCATTTTCGACGAAGAAAAGAAGGACAAGGGCAATATCATGTGGCTGCAATCTCTGGATGAGACAGATTTTGCTATGCCAGTTATGCTTCCACACGTTGTAAAGCCGGATTATGCACCAGCTTTAAACGAGGATTCCTTAGAGCAGCTTGGCGAGCTTAACGCTGATAACACTTATGTACTTGTTACAGTAAGAGTTCCAAAGGATCCTAAAGAAGCATCTATCAATCTAAAGGCTCCTATTATTATCAATACTGATACCAATATTGGAGATCAGATTATTATTGATGGAAATGAGCCAGTACGATACCTTATTCATGACGCATTACATGGAAAGGATGGTGAGTAGCGATGTTGGCATTAACTAGAAAAACAGGCGACGCTATTATGATCAACAACAACATCGAGATTACAGTCCTTGAAGTTCGCGGTGATCAGGTCAAAATAGGTATTTCAGCTCCAAAAGAAGTTTCCATATATCGCAAGGAAGTTTATCTTGAGATTCAGAAAGAAAATGAAGAAGCTCAGAAGATTTCTATGGATGACATCGAAGCACTTAAGAATTTATTATAATCCGTTAGTTACGCTCTCAAGCCTTAGTATTACTCCGCTCAACTATAGAATGTTTCGCTTGAGTAACACTAAGAGCTTGATAGCTACTAGCTCATCTAATAAGTTAGTCACTTGACTAGCTTATTTTTTATTTTTTTTGCTTGAGCTATAAACTTTGTAATGGTTCCTGACGATAATTGAATTAGATGACTATGAATCTTTGTGCGTACAAGGACGTATGCAAGAGAGTATAGAAGGAGGAGTACCATGAAAATAGGCGAAGTAAGTAGTGCAGTTAGCAACTACCAGGGACAGGGAAGTTCAGGAAAGACGGCGCCAGTACAAGCAACACAGCAAAGTTCACCAGTGGATTTCGCTACGGCGGCAAAAGAGATACGCGCAAGCGAACCTGAATATAAAAACCCTAATCAGGAACAGAGTGATGAGGAAAATGCAGCAGCACAACCAACATCATCTCTTAAGGAAGCAATCAGCAAGATAAATTCTGCCCAGGGAAATGCAGAAGCGGTATTTGGTATCCATGAGGGTACAAACCGAGTAATGATTAAGATGGTTGATAAAGAAACCAGAAAGGTTATTAAGGAATTTCCAGCAGAGGAAACTCTCGATCTTATTGCTAAGGCTTGGGAGCTTGCCGGAATTATGGTTGACGAAAAGAGATAGGAGGGGTTCATATGCCTATTAGAATTTCGGGCCTGACCTCAGGCTTGGATACAGAGTCTATTGTAGGGGCTCTTGTATCTGCCTATAGTTATAAAAAGGACAAATATGTAAAGGCTCAGACAAAGGTAAGCTGGAAACAGGATGCCTGGAAGAGCCTTAATAGCAAGGTGTATAGCCTATATACATCTGTTGGTAATATGCGCTATTCTTCAAATTATGCTGTAAAGAAGACTCAGGTAAGTAATTCATCAAAGGCTACAGCGTTAGCATCTGGTAGTGCTATTAATGGTACACAGACATTGGAGATAAGCCAGCTTGCCAGAACTGCATATATTACAGGTGGAAAAATATCCAGTGGAGTTACCGGACAAAGTACACTTTCATCACTTGGTGTAAAAACTGAAGGCACAGGAGATGATATTGTAAAAGGAAGTATACAGGTACGTGGCAGCAAAGGTAGCAAGACAATCGAGCTTGACCCTTCTATGACCGTAAATCAGTTTGTTAACAAGCTCAATGAAGCTGGTGTACAGGCAAACTTTGATGAGAAGAACCATAGATTTTTCATTAGCTCCAATAAGTCTGGTAAGGCAGGGGATATTTCAATCACAGGAAATAATGAGCTTGGTATCAATGCGCTGATTAATATGGGATTAATGTCCAATAAAGAGGTTAGCGCTATTACAAGTACTGCTGCCGGCGAAGCAGGTACAGAGCTTGTATCCAGAGCGTTGTTTACTTATCCTTCAGGTGGAGAGAATAAGACATATTATGGTTCGGCAGAATCTCTTGAATCTCTATTAAAGAGTATTAGGGGTGCAAAGATTTCAAAGGCACAAATAGACGAAGCTGAAGCAACTGGAGGAACTACAGTCTATACTGAGGCTGATAAACAGCGCATAAATGAAATTCTCGAGAATAATGCTGATCTTATATCATATTTTGAGAGTGAAGCAGGCGGAAGCATTGATTTTACAACTATCACACCAGAAGAAATAAAAACAAAGGCTCAGAGTTTGTTTGATGCGGCCCCAACCACTTATGATGAAGCAGCACAGAAAGCTACAAAGACTGAAATAACAAAGGCTGTTAATGCAGTCCGTGATAAATATATGGAGATTGCAAAGATTAAAGCTGATGAGAGTCTGAGTGCTCAGGAAAAGGAGTACTTTATAAGTCAGAAGAAGCAAGATCTTAAGTATCTTCGCCAGGATCCAGTATATGATAAATGGGCTAGTTATGTAGAAAAGAATTTCGGTACAGTAAATTCTGGAACAGAGGATGACTATACCGATTTCTGGGTACAAAGCGATAACTTAGAGCTTGCTAATAGTGTATTCTATCGCGTGGATTTATCAGCTCAGATTGCAATAAATGGCAAGGAGTTTTCGGTTCCATCAGAACTGGAAGCAAATAAGATTGATGGTCTTGATGCAGTAGTTACATTAAATGGAGTGGAGTATACCTCAAATACAAATTCCATCACAGTTAATGGACTGACAATCGAAGCAATTGCCACAACAGATTCGCCTATTACTATAACAGTATCCAACGATACAGATGGTATTTACGATAAGGTTAAGGAATTTTTGACACAGTATAACAGCCTGATGAATGAGATGCAGAAGCTGTACAATGCTGATTCTGCCAAGGATTACGAGCCACTTACTGATGATGAGAAGAATGAAATGTCTGAATCAGAAATCGAAAAGTGGGAGCAGAAGATTAAGGATTCCCTTCTTCGTCGAGACAGTAGTTTGAACAGTGTTATTTCTGCGATGACTATGGCTATGATGAAGACCTACGAGGTTAATGGAAAGACCTACGCATGGACAACGTTTGGTGTACATACACTTGGTAGTTTAAATGCCGAGAAAAATGAGGGCTATGCCTACCATATCGATGGTGATTCAGAGGATTCCTATACATCAGGAAAGCAGGATAAATTAAGAGTAGCTCTTGCGGAGGACCCTGATGCAGTTATCGAGTTCCTGAAACAAATGACCAGTGGATTATATTCTGCACTTGATGAAAAGATGAAATCTACTGCAGTTAAGTCCGTATATACGGTTTACAACGATAAGGAAATGGCTTCAGAATATTCTAGCTATTCAACTCTTATCAAGACCTGGACTGACAGAGTTACTGATATGGAAGATGCTTATTATAAGAAGTTCTCGAAGATGGAGGCTGCACTTGCCAAATTGCAGAATAATTCTTCTTCAATAACCTCTATGCTTGGTGGTTGAGAATAATAAGGATATATAAGACATCAAAAAGGATTTACAGGAGGCGATTTATATGACACCAATGAACGGTTATGATGCTTACGCAAAGAACAGAATATTAACAGCTAGTCCTGCGGAGCTGACATTGATGCTGTATGAAGGAGCAATTAAGTTTTGCAATATAGCAATAGTTGCTTGTGAGAATAAAGATATTGAGAAGGCTCATATCAATATTAGAAAGACAGATCGAATCATCGAGGAATTTGAAATAACACTGGATGATAAATATCCAGTAGCAAAGGATTTCCATGCAGTGTATACTTATCTTAGGAGCTGTTTAAGACATGCTATGATAGATAAGGATCCAGAGACATTGCAGGAGGTATTAAAACACCTTCGTACAATGCGCGATGCATGGAAGGATGTTATGAAGCTGACCGCCAACGGAAAGAAGTTGGATGGCCAGACCAACATAGCAGGATAAACCGTAACGTAAATGGCCCCTATGTAAGGGGCCATTTTTTATGGAGGGGATTATGGAAAATATGGACTATGTTGTAATGCTTAGGGAATCGCTAGAAAAAAAGGCAGATATTTTAAATGTTCTTCTTATTAGAAATAAGGAGCAGGCCGCTATCCTACAGGATCCAAATACATCTCCAGATGATTTGGAAAGAAATATGGATATGAAATCGGAGCTCATCGACAGAATCATTATGTTGGATGATGGCTTCGAGCAGCTTTTTAATCGTGTAAAGAAGATTCTGGAAGAGGATAAAGATACCTATAAAGATGAAATCCGCCTGATGCAGGATTTAATAAGAAAGATTACAGAGCTTACTGCAGATGTAGAGGCCAGTGAATACAAAAATAAGGAATATGCCAAGACCAGATTTGCCAATATTAAAAAAGAAGCCAGGGAAATAAAAAAATCTGGTGATGTGGTCTCTTCTTATTATAAGCATATGATGGCAAATAATAAGGCAGATGACCCTGCTTTTTTGGATAAAAAGAAATAGCTTTCAGCTTAGTGCAAGGTGCCCCAAAGAGGCAGATCAGGTGGAAATAATAGAAAAATTACCAAAATTTTTGATAAATTTTCAGATAAAATTTAAACTCGTGAAAACCCAGTAAAATCAAGGGTTTCACGAGTTTTTTTATATTGTGTATAAAAAGAGAAAATTGTTACATTATGAAACTTTTTTGAAAAAAGGTGTAAAGTTTTTGGACAGAGTCTCGATAAATAAGGTGTAAGGAACATTTAACCTTGCAAAATCGAATTCGAATCTTATAAATCAAATTTAATAACCAAGGCCAGACACGGATGTTGGGCTATCACAAAAACGGATTTAAATGTCAAAAGGATTTGGCAGAATCTCATGGAGGAATTAATTATGGTAGTACAACATAACATGCAGGCAGCTAATGCTTCAAGAACATTGAACATTACGACAGACTCTCAATCAAAGAGTACTGAAAAGCTTTCAAGTGGTTATAAGATTAACCGAGCAGCTGACGACGCAGCAGGTCTTTCAATTTCTGAAAAGATGAGAAAGCAGATTCGTGGTTTGACCCAGGCTTCTACAAACGCATCTGACGGTGTATCTTCAGTGCAGACAGCTGAAGGTGCCCTCACAGAAGTTCACGATATGCTCCAGAGAATGAATGAGTTAGCAGTACAGGCAGCTAACGGAACAAACTCAGAATCAGATCGTGATGATATCCAGAACGAAATTGACCAGCTTTCACAGGAAATCGATCGTATCGCATCTACAACAAAGTTCAACGAGACTTTCTTATTAAAGGGCGACATCGGATTAAAGCAGCTCAATATAGATGCACACGATGCAGGTCTTGAAGGTACATTAGTACAGAACTCTACAAGAGCAACATTTACAATGGAGTCTCTTGAAGCTGGTGAAAAGTATAGAATCGGTGGAACACAGTACACAATCGGAGCTAAGTCAAACAAAGAAGTAGCTGCTGCTCTTAAGTTTTCAGATGATATGATTCAAGGCGGTGAAGAAGGAGCAGACGCTTCTACAGAATGGAAGCTTACAGCTGGTGATACAATCTCTATCGATGGAAAGACTTATACAATTATCGAGGGTGATAACAGTGATGTTGCTAATGCTAAGATTACAAATGGCTACCTTAATCACCTCATCGTTGCCGGTTCAACTATTAAGTATAATGGTAATGAAGTAAAGAGATTCACATCTACAGCAGATGGTATTGATAAGGCAGATGCAACACTTGTTACAGCTACAGCTGCATACAATATGGTAGCTATAGAGCTTAAAGCAGCATCTTCTATTGGTGCAACAGATAAGGCAGCAGATATTGATAAAAATCCTACTACTGGAAAATATTTGTATGATACGACCGAGATTACTCAGACTGTTGGAGCTGATCAGACTATTCCTAATACAGTAATCAGCTTCACTATTAAGAAAGGTTACGTAAACGTACAGAACGCACTTACACTTAACCTTCACGTTGGTGCAGATGCAGCGATGACAAACAAGATTAACGTTACTATCGAGGCTATGAACTCTAAGTCAATCGGTATCAACGGTATCAACGTATCTGATGCAACTGGTAAGGCAGCAACATACGCAATCGATGCTATCGCAGATGCAATCCAAAGAGTATCAGCACAGCGTGCAGAACTTGGTGCTATCCAGAACAGATTAGAGCACTCTATTAGAAACCTTGACAACGTAGTAGAGAACACAGAAGCAGCAGAATCTCGTATCCGTGATACAGATATGGCTGATCAGATGGTTGAGTACAGCAAGAACAATATCTTACAGCAGGCTGGACAGTCAATGCTTGCTCAGGCTAACCAGGCTACACAGGGTGTTATGAATCTTCTTCAGTAACACACAGATTAAACTAACATAATATTAATCCCCACCTCAAATAAGAGGTGGGGATATTACTAGAAAGAACTAATAATTAAATAATTAACAATGACGATTATTCTTCCAACGGAAGATTCATATAAGATAGAGAGGTAAGGCTTATGGCATATTTTACAAGAAACAAGATGTTAACAATGGTTTTGGAGCTTTACACAGCTAATCACAGATTCGCACAGGGTGGCACAGGAAATGATGCAGAAGACCTTCAGGTGCTTATCGGATGCCAGCAGAAAGCATTAGTCCTCGGAGAGTACCTTGAATCTATGGGAATGGATTATTCCGACATAGTAGAAAAGTTTGAAAATTACTGTAATATGATTTACGATATAAGTGAAAACTTAAGTGATACAGTATTAGTAATGGACCACAAGGTAGGTATAGAGATGGTCCTCAGCGATATACTCAACGAGATTGAAAACAGAATAGTAGAAATTAGAAGTATTGATGTTTACGACTTTAGAGGATTGGTAACTGCTCCAGGCGAGAAGCAAATCGTTAGTGGAGAGATTAATCGATTGATTGATTCGTGTTTACGAAGTGCAGGACCACTTGAAGAAGGAGAGGAAATGTACAGACCACTGATAGTTGGAACATACAAATAAATAAGTAAAAGTAAGGCTCGTCAGATGACGAGCCTTTCAGTGATTATAGGGTTAATAGTGTTGGATGAGGTGACCATGAACAACAAACCAAAGACAAAGCTTCTTACAATTTCACTTTTATGCTGTGGCAGGCCAGATACTACTGAGCGCTGCCTAAAATCTTTGATGCCTATTCGTGAGGCTATCGATTCGGAGCTTCAGATAGTGGACACAGGCTGCCAGCCTGAAACTAGAGCACTTATTGAAAAATATGCTGATGAGATTTTTGAGTTTCAGTGGGTAAATGATTTTTCTGCTGCCAGAAATTTTCAGCTGAATCAGGCTAATGGAAAGATGTTTTTGTTTATCGATGATGACGAATGGTTCCTAGACCCAAAGCCTGTTATCGATTTTTTTAAGGAGCCAAACTGTACTACATACAATATAGGTGGATATTTCCAGCGCAATTATTTTGATTTTGAGGGAAAAGAATATCAGGATATCGAAGTAATCAGAATGTGTAGCGTAACACCTGAGACCAGATTCTTAGGAAAGGTCCACGAGTATATTCTTCCAGCAGAAGGAAACACTATGTTTATGGAAGCATATGCAGGACATTTTGGATATGTATATGTAAGCGATGAAGATAATCTAAAGCATGCCCAGAGAAATATTCCACTTATAAAGGAGATGATGGAGGAGGATCCTGACAACCTTAGATGGCCATATCAGCTGGCTCAGGAGGTTAAGGCCATTCATGATTATCAATATCTTTATGATATTTGTAAGGAAAGCTATGAACGCACAAAGGAAAAGGAGAATAACGAAAATCTAAGATACAGAGGAAGCTTCTTTGGTGGAATGGGTCTGGCCTTGAACGAAATGAAGAAATACCAGGAGGTCATAGCGCTTTATGAAAAAGAGGCTGCTAATCCTACTGTTATGGAAATGCCTCTTGCCAGAGTAGCCTTTTATGCAGCCGTTGCGTATATGACACTTGGGGATGATGCAAAATGTATTGAGGCTTGCGAATATTACCTGAACATCTATGAGAAAATAGGCAATGATAAGATGCAAACCTATCTTCAGGGTGGATTGTTTTCTTATGATACCTTTGATCATATAAAGCTTAATCTGGTATATTGCTACATAATGACTGCAGGTATTAATCGAAATGACTATTCGTATCTTACACGTTTTTATAGAAAGATAAATTGGCAGGGAAATGTAGTTCGTTTATCCAGGTCTTTTCTTACTACACTTGTAGATTTCTCTGCAAAAAACGGATATAAAAAGAATTCAGGGATGTACTGAACAGGTTCTTTATCAAAGAAGGTTTTTGCAAGGCACTGGAAGATACTATTGATGAGTATTGTCCTCATTATGATTTGGATAATCTTAATAATCTAAAGGCAGCCTTTAAGACCACAGAAGGCGAAAAGGAAATGGGTCTTTTTATGGATGTCAGGATTTTGGAAAAACAAATATCTCTGGTGAAAGACTGGGATAATTTCAAGCAGCTTACAGATGTGCTGGAAGCCTATTCGGCTCTTACCATGAAGTGGCAAAGAGCCCACGATACCAAGTTTCCTGTAGAGGGAGGACTTCCAATACTTGCCCCTGAAACCAGGCTTGGATGCGATATTGTAGATTTCTTGGAGTATTCAAAGAATGAACCAACAAAGGCGCTAAAGGTGCTAAAGGACATGTTTGGAATCAGACCTGCACTTACAAATGCCCTTACAGAGCTTGCAAATCTTTATGGTCAGATTCAAAAGGTAGAGGCTGCCAAGGCAGAAAATCCAGAGAAATTCCAGGAGATGTACAATCTGGAGGAACAGGTACTGCAGCAGATAGCACAGCTGGATGAAGCAGGAAAAACTGATGAGGCCGTCGCTACATATCAACAGCTTGTCAACGTAATACAAAATACTTACGGAGTAGATTCGTTACATGTATGAAAAAGATTTTAATGTATCGCTGGAAAGCATATAACTATAAGGATATTAAGTACACATTTATCAAGCTAGGCTATGAAGTTGAGGAGGTTTACCAGGACCTCCTTAATTATGATGTGGACGAAGCCTTTGCAGAGAAGCTAAGGGGGATGATAAAGGCTGATGTTTATGAGTTTTTCTTTACTGTAAATTATTTCCCTTTAATCTCCAATGTATGTGAGGAGCAGGGGCTTTTGTATGTATGCTGGAGCTGCGATAATCCACTTATATCCCTATATCACCAGTCGGTTTTCAATAGTGTCAACAGAATTTTCCTATTTGATTTAACTAATGTGGAAGAGTTTAAGGGAATGGGGGCAGACCATATATATCATCTGCCTTTGGCAGTGGATACTGAAAGACTGGATTATCTTTTTGCAAATTCTAATGACCTTGAAAATTATAAAAATGAAATCAGTTTTGTAGGCTCCTTATATGAGAAGAATTCTTACGATAAATTAGAATATACTCTGCCAGATTATCTCAGAGGATATTTTGAGGCAACCATGGAAGCACAAAAGGATTTGCAAGGCATCAACATCATTGACAGGATGCTGACACCAGAGATTTTGGCAGAACTTCAGGAGTATTTTGAACTTGAAAAATCAGAGGATTCTTTGTCAGATTTGAATCTTATTTTCTCGGTAACTACACTTGGCTTTAAGATTGCAGAAAAGCAAAGAAGAAGTATCCTGATAGAGCTTTCAAAGCATCATGATGTGAGCATTTACACAAACTCTAATGTACGAGATTTAATTCGTGTAAATTACAGGGGAAGCGTAGATTATTGGGAGGAGATGCCAAAGGTATTCAAGGAGTCAAAGATTAATCTAAACATCACCATTCCAAATATAAAGAGCGGTGTGCCACTTCGTGTTTACGATATCTTAGGTGCAGGAGGATTTTGCATCAGCAACTTCCAAGCAGAGCTCCCTATGTACTTCGAAAATGAAAAACACCTTGTATGGTACTATAATAACCAGGATTTATTCGAGAAGGTGGAATTTTATAAAAATCACGATACCTTACGAGAAAAATATCCTTAGAAGGATATGAGTTTGTAAAAAGAATTGCTCTTACGAAGCTCGAATAAGTGAATTATTAGCCAAAATATAAGCCATCTAGTAGCTAACAAGCTACTAGATGGCTTAGTTTTTCTAGAGACGATAGTTCATCATCATTCCTGAGTATGCACTGGTAGCGTACGGAGCTGTCAGTGTCTTGCCAGGATTTTTGTATTCAACAATAGCTTTATCAACGTATGCCATTGGATTAATGGAGGCCTTTGAGGACGCCAGATTGATGGCATTTTTTAATTCATTAAGTGTGGTAAATGCAGAGGCCTTATCAGGACTGTTAATGATGTCTGAAAGTCTATGTGCATCCAGTGATAAATGACCAAGCCCATCAGTAAAGATACCTGCGAATTCCAGGCTGCTTTGCATACCTTTTGCAATAGAAGAAATCTCATTAAAGAGTGTGCGGTTCTGATGAGAATTGTTATATTTCAATCCGATATCAATCATTCCGTTGTAGCTGGTTAGCAGCTGATTGACACCATCTGTAAGTGCTTCTGTATCCTTCATTAATCCTACAGTAACAGGTCCATCTGTAGGAGACTTAAGAGTAAGCTCGTAGGTCTTGTTTACTGTGAATGAATTGGACATGGATTCGTGGTCGTTTCCGTTAAGTGTGAAGCTGGAATTAACAGGCTCCTGCACAGTCTGGTCGATACCTAATGTGTTTAACTCTCTCCATGACACAGGAGAAGAAATCTTGAACAGACAATTTTCTCCTTCAGGCAGGCCGGTGGATTTGGATACTATCTGGATAGCATTTGCTCCAGCGCTATTGGTAGCAAGAGAAGCACTAAGTCCAACATCAGAAGAGTTAAGTAATCGGACTATCTTTTGCTGAACTGTGAGATTAGTCTCGCCAGCATTAACATTATACTGGAACTCGTAGGAATGGTTTTTAATGTCCAAATCAAAGGTATATTGGCCTTCCTCAAAGCTATGGCCATCAGGAGAAAGATAATTACCAACATTCACCTGAGGCTTTGCCAGTGAATGAACATCAATATCAAATCCGTCTGTGTTAGAGGATTCATCACCTACGAAGACAGCCTCTACAGTGTTAGGATCAGAAGAGGAAGCAATCCTCTTATTAAGGATTTCCTCAACACTTTCTCCCGCTGCAGCAAGATTTGACACTGAAACAGCCATAGAATTAGCGTGTTCTTTAATATCAATGGCAAACTGACCCATATCCTCGGTTTCTTTCAGCTTGTACAGAGGAGCGTCCTTGTTGGCCTTCACTATTTTATTGTATGTGTCGCGTAATTCACTTTTCTTATGGGATTC
This sequence comes from Butyrivibrio fibrisolvens 16/4, assembly GCA_000209815.1. Taxonomy (GTDB): domain Bacteria; phylum Bacillota; class Clostridia; order Lachnospirales; family Lachnospiraceae; genus Pseudobutyrivibrio; species Pseudobutyrivibrio fibrisolvens_A. The sequence continues at coordinate 2,587,229 of FP929036.1, read as the reverse complement.
ATAACGAGAGCCTATGTTGTCGCCATAGGTGGTCATGAAATAGTTGTACGCAGCATCAATGCGTGCCATGAGACGTCCCTCCTTTCTTCCTTGAAAATAAAACCTTCGACAATCCTTTGTCTATACCGGGACATAGATATCGATACTTATAGTTACTATCATAATACCATAAGTAAAGAAAATTGTAAACTCGCTAGATTTTGTAATATTATCAGATAATTTAACAATATATAGAGAAAGCTGGTTACGGTCTCAATCCTCAGTATTACTCTACTCGACTAGATGTCTCGCTGAGCAATACTAAGAGATTGATACCTACCAGCTTTTTAATTATTTGTAGCTAATATACGAGCAGGGTTACCTACGACCGTGGCGCCTGCTGGGACGTCGTGGGTGACTACAGCGTGAGCACCAATGATGGAGCCGGCTCCAACTGTAACAGGCCCTATGATTGCTGAGCCTGAACCCATATCAACACCATCCTCTAAAACAGGGACCCCGCGTCCATTTGTTCCAATGACGCAGCCCTGTCTGATGGTAACATTCTTTCCGATGATAGCATCAGTGTGAACTACTATGCAGGAAAAATGATCAATCAATAATCCTTCTCCAATAGGAGCAATATGACTAGGAATATCAATTCCGTATTTGACAGAAACCTTATGAAAGTGCAAGCGAGTAAGAAATGCCAATGGTTTGAGATATGGCTTGCTATTCTGATAGCAAAGCTTTCTGTACCAGTGGCACCATTCATAACCTGGCTTAAGTTTATAGGTTTTGATGCGTCCTAAAAGTGAAGTATCACTAGAATATCTTAAATAATCACATCTGAGAATTCTTTTGTATTCTTTTCGTGTCATTTCAACCCCTCATAAATAGTAAATAATTTATCGCAGTACTCATTGATATTATTATATTCCAAGGCTCGAGCCCTTGCACCTTTTGATTTTTCTTCATAAAGCTGTTGATTAGATAAAAGCTCTGTGGCTGCATCCACGTAATCCTCCAATGAATAGCACACACGGCCGCAGCTTTCATCAATTATATTTACAAGTCCACCTTCCTTTGTTCCGAGAACTGGAAGGCCCATAGCCATAGCCTCTAATGCAACAAGACCAAAACCTTCCCACTTTGAAGGCATAATCTGAAGCTTTGTATTGGCCATGTAATCATAGGAATTCTTTTTAAAGCCCTCAGCCACAAGCTTGCCTTTAAGATTGTTATCTGTAACAAATGTTTCTAGTGCAGGAAGAAGCTCTCCGTCACCGATGACACGAGCAGTGCTAATAATGCCTCTGTTAATAAGCTCCTTTGCAAGCTCAGCAAATAATAGTGGATCTTTCTGTTCAACCAAGCGACCTACAAATAGAATATCGCTGGCTAAATCAGGATTCTTATTTGTATCAGCCTGTGAAACAACACCGTCTACGGAAAATGGATTGCCCACTATAGAAACAGGGCAGTGGATTCTTCCTGAAAATTTGTATTCGTCCCTGACAGCATCTGAAACCATAAGTATATGATTAAAATGCTTGCAGGCATAAAGATAGGAAAGAGTCTTTATATTTATATTTTTTATCCAAGGTGGATTGTTATGCAAATGGGAAACAATGGGAACACTACCCTTTAGAGCTACACTGCATAAAACGCTGGCAGTGAAATCGTGGGCGTGAACCACAGTTGGGTGAAACTTAGAAACGGCATCCTGAATAGCAGCTACATTAAGCTTATCGATGCCGTAATAATTATCATATAGACCAATTGATTTTAGTTTGTCTTCAATAGGACCGTGAGGAGCCATATAAATGAACTCCTCCTTGTCCGAAAGACCTTTTATAATTTGACAAACAACATTCTCCGCACCGGAATAGATGCGGGATTTGATTACGTGTAAAATCATAAATTATTCTCCTGCAGCAGAGTATCTGGTGGTGGTGCTGCCATATTCATAAGTTTCCAAGAACTCATTGATTTCCTGGAATGATTTTGGAAATTCTAAACCAAACTTTTCAGCGATAGTACCGTTGTACAGCTTAACCGCATCATCTGAATCACCGGAACCAATCTTGATTGATGAAATGTCTTCGCCATTAAATACCTTGACTGCTTTCTTTCCAGCAGCATATCCAAGAGTGTAAGGATCCTGGAAAAGAGTAACGAGAGCATTCTCACCAACAGTAGTGTCGCCTGCTACAACAGTAACACCGGCATTGGATGCAACAGAACCGATTGTCTCCATGTCTGAAGAAAGCATGCTGCCATAAGGTATGTAAAGGGCTGAACATTCTGAACAAGCCTGAGTGATAAGCTCTTCTGTTGTAGGCTCCTGCTCCTCGGCATCTTCATCATCATTCTTAGTAGATTTTGATGCTGTAGTATCTGAAGATTCCTCAGAAGTTTCTTCTACATTATTAGCTTCTGTGGCAGGATGCTTCTTTGCACCTGTCCAGAACTCTGAAATAAGAGCAACTCGGGTGGATGAAGTAGAATTAATACCTGTATTTACATCCTCTCCAAGAGCGATAACATCATTATCCATGCCTTGCTTTGCAGAAAATGCAACAAACTTACTAGGAGTAAGTGCTGTAGAATTCTGTTTTGGTTTTTCTGTATCAGAATCGGATGTAGCCTCATCATTAGAAGTATCAGCTGTTTTTACATCCTTATCTTCATCTATATCTAAATCTAAATCTGTATCTACAGTACTGAGTGGAATGAGATATTCCTTCCAAGGGATACCTGCCTGATTAAGATAAGCTTCGAAAATCTCGTTCTGATATATAGCGTCCGTATCTTCTGGAGAGAAGAGAATACCAACAGTCTGTAAATCCTTGGTAGCCTCAATCATAAGTGAAACCTGATCTACGATGCTAGGCTTGCTGCTGACACCAGTAACATTTGTGCCAGTGGTTTTGTCCCAGGATTTACCATTAAGACTGGCAATGCGAAGAGTTCCCTTGAAATCAATAATGCCTGTGGCAATAATTGGAATAATATCTGTTCCCTTCTTGGCAGAAAGAAGAGTGGATTTACCAGCAGTAAAAATCATATCAGGAGAGGATGCGATGGCCTTTGATGAAATCATATCGCTTTGGTTTTCCTCATCAACCACAGAAGTGGTGATGGTAAAGTGACTATCTCCTATATAATCAGAAAGGCAATCTGTAAAGCCTTTGAGAAGAACTTGATTATAGGTATTGTCTTCTGATAAAAGTGCTGATATATTATACGAATATGAATCTTCACTAGATTCTTCGTTTACTTCATTAATAGGCTGATTTTCAGTCTTTTTCTGGCATGCAATCATCGAAATTGACATGGTTGCAATTAATATCAAACTTAAAAAACGTTTCTTCATATTTAAATTCCTTAATTTTTATTTGGTTACTAAATTTTAATGACAATTATATTATAAGTCAATCGGGAGTATTTATTAATGATTAAAAGTATTATAGACGCATTGCTGCAAGTATTGTATCCAAAACCTTGCGTTGTCTGTGATAAAGTTTTATTAAAAATAGAAAAAGAAATGGGCTTTTGTAAGGAATGCAGGAAAAAATAAAGCTGGCTGGGAAGGTGGTTTGCCTCAAATGTGGAACCCCTATTAAGGATGAAAGAGCGGAGCTTTGTGAAAACTGTGCCAGAATAAAAAGACAATTTACTCAGGTGAAAGCCCTGTATCAATATACAAAAGATATGAAAGAATCTATGTATCGCTTTAAATATGGAAACAGAAGGTGCTATGCAAAAACATTTGCAAAACATTCTATTCATTATTACGGAGACTGGATTAAAGATAATAAAATAGAAGCTATTATTCCTGTACCTATGTATAAAGAAAAGAAAAAGACGTGGATATAATCAAGCTACTGTATTTGCCAAAGAGCTTGGAAAGGTAACTGGCTTGCCTGTGGAAACGGAAATTATTAGACGAAACAAAGATACTGTGGCTATGAAACAGCTAAATGCCTTAAAAAGAAAGAAAAATCTGTTAAAAGCTTTTAGTTTACAGAATAATGTTGTACAATTTAGAAAAGTACTTATAGTTGATGATATTTATACAACAGGTACAACAATGGACGAAGTGGCCAAAGTGCTTAAAGAGGGTGGCGTTGACGAGATATTTGGCTTGAGCGTCTGCATTGGAGAAATGCAGTAGTTTAGGAGGTATCACCTATGGATGTTCGTAACTGTAGAAATTGCGGAAGATTATTCAATTATTTAGGAGGCCAGAATATCTGTCCTGCGTGCCGTGATGAAGCCGAAAAGAAATTCCAGGATACAAAGGAATATATCCGAGAAAACCCACGTGCAAATATTCAGGAAATATCTGATGCTAATGGAGTAACAACAAATCAGATTCGTCAGTGGATTCGTGAAGAGCGCCTTCAGTTTGCAGATGATTCTCCAATCGGTATCGAATGTGAGATTTGCGGTGCCACAATTAAAACTGGAAAATATTGCGACGCCTGCAAGAACAATACTGCAAATGCATTGGCTAAATCTATTGAAAAGCCACAGGCTCCAGAACCTCCAAAGGAAAAACCTAAGAAAGAAAATAAGATGAGGTTCCTTGAAAAATAAACTAATGGGATTACTACACCTGCCGACCTATGTCGGTAGGTGTTTTTTTTAGAAACTGTTTATGCTATACTGATTCTGAATTACTAGGTGTAGAAGCAGAGGATAACAGTTTATGATAAATGAGGAACGCGTTAGACATATGACTGCAATGGCCATTTTCGAGAAGGAAATGGGCCCTGAATATCAGCCAATGCTACGCTATTCTAAGAAAGAATATATTGCGCTTCACGGATGGGGAGGGTTCTTAGCGGGCACTCTCTTCTATGGTGTTATATACGCTGCCATTGTTTTATATCTTGTCAGCAATGTTCTTGAAAATATCACCACTATGTACATCTTAATGATTGCCTTGGCAGGGCTGTTAGTTTACGCGGCCTACATCATTATTCATGTTCATACATCCCGCGCTCGCGCCGCAAAGCGTTATAAAAGAGGCAAGCGCCTCATAAAAGAGCTGGCTTCTAAATACTCTAAGCTAAATAATATGTACGAGGATGAAGCCCAGCAGACCAAGCCATTTCTTGCTAGAGACTACGACGATAAAATAGAACTAGAGGAATTTTAAATGAACGCATTTATTAGTTTACGAGATAATGTAAGAAGATTTGTACTTTCAAGAGAAATGCTCTTTTTGAAAATTTGGAGTGCCCTGGTGGCTTTCGTTGGTCTTGTGTGCATCAATAACAATTTTGGTCACAACAAGCACATTAGTCAGATATGGGTGTCTATAATCATTGCATTTGTATGTGCATTTTTTCCTATTCAGGGAGTATCAATCGTTCTTACAATAGTATTACTTATAGATTTGACCTCTTTGAGCCCACTTGTAGGTGCAGTTGCGCTTGGCATGGTTGTTGTGGGTTACTTGGTTTGCGCTTATTTCAGAAGCAAGAATACATTCAATATGGTTACAGTACCTGTTTGCTATTCTTTTGGCGCACCATATGTTATGTCTCTTGGGGCAGGACTTATGTCTAATATCAATGAGCTTACATCAGTTATATGTGGTTCAGTTATAGCCTTTTTCCTTCACGTGATAAAGGACAATACTACAGCCATAGTAGACGAGACATCTGATGTTTCTGTTTTGTCATTGATTCAGGAGCAGATGCTTAAAAATAGAATGTTCTGGTATTTCATTATTGCAATGGTTGCCATGTTCTTGGTCGTTTATATGTTACGTCAGTCCAGCATAAATATGTCTTGGATGATTGCTAATGCAGCAGGTGTAGCAGTAGAGTTTATCATTATGCTTGCAGGATATCTTCTTACAAGTCAGAAAAGTGAGATTCCAGGACTTATCCTTGGAAATATAATTGTATTTGCAGTTGGCTTTATTCTTAATTATTTTGTTCTGGATTTAGATTATTCTAGAATCGAAAAGGTTCAGTTTGAGGATGACGATTATTACTATTACGTCACAGCAGTTCCAAAGATTCGTATTACAGAAGAGGATAAAGAAGTTAAAAAATATAAACACATCCCTAGTGGGTAGAAGGAAGTGAATCGGTGGTTGATTTTGTAAACGCTGTTGATGCATTTATCGACGATTATTTCAATGTAAATATTCCCGATGTTTCCATCACAGATGTAATCGAAGTATTCATAATTGCATATTTTATGTACCACCTGTTGGTTTGGGTTAAGAACAGCCGCGTCTGGATGTTGATTCGAGGTGTGCTGATTATTATGCTGTTCTTTGTACTGGCAGCCATCTTTCAGATGAACACCATTCTGTGGTTAGGTGAAAAGCTGGTTTCTGTTGCTGTAACGGTTCTCATTGTAGTGTTCCAGCCGGAGCTGAGAAGAGCCTTGGAGCAGATTGGTCGCAGAAAGATTACATCTTTATTTTCTTGGAATCTGTTAAAGACAGGTGTCAAGAAATTTGACGACTCTACAATCGTTGGCTTGGTTACAGCCTGCTACGAAATGGGGGCAGTTAAGACAGGTGCCCTTATTGTTGTCGAGAAAGATATGCAGCTTACAGAGTTTGAGCGTACCGGTATCAATATCGATGCGGTACTTACCAGACAGTTGCTTATCAATATATTTGAAAAGAACACTCCACTTCACGATGGAGCAGTTATCGTAAGAGGAGACCGTGTGGTTTCTGCGACATGCTATTTACCACTATCAGATAATATGGCTCTTTCCAAGGATCTTGGAACCAGACACAGAGCCGCTGTGGGTATTAGTGAGGTTTCCGATTCTCTTACAATTGTTGTTTCAGAGGAGACAGGTACTGTTTCCTATGCTCGCGAAGGTCGTATCGTTCGCGATGTAAAGGAAGACGAGCTTATCGCTGAGCTCAAACGCCTACAGAATCCTGAGGAAGCTCAGGAGGAGTTTGGACCAGCAGAAAAGGAGGGCAAGGCATGAATCAAAAGATAATTAATGCCCTCACAAAGGACGTCGGACTAAAGATTTTAGCTATTGTATTTTCATTCTTATTATGGTTAGTGGTTGTCAATATCGACGATCCAAAGCAGACCAGAACATTCACATCGGTAGTTACAGTTACAAACGAGGATGTTCTTACGAAGGCTGGAAAGCTATATGAGATTAAGGATGGGGTCAATACTGTCAGCTTCAGAGTTACAGCAAAGCGTTCAATCATTGAAAAGCTTTCACCTTCAGATTTCTCTGCAGTGGCAGATATGAATAATCTGGAAAACAGTGAGCGTGTGCCAGTTACAATTGCGGCCAAATCATACGCTAATTACATCACTATTTCCAGCCGTCAGAATTACCTCTATGTTAATCTTAAAGACCTGGCTACAGAGCGATTTGTTATCAGCGCTCAAACCAGTGGCACCCTAGAGCCTGAGCTTGCAGTAGAAGAGGTAACCTGCAGTCCTACAGTTATCACTGTTACAGGTCCGCAGGATGTTGTATCAAAGATTGATTCTGTGGTCGCATCTGCAAATATTACAGGTGTTACCAGCAACTTCACTGAAAACGTCATTCCAAAGTTCTATGACGCAAAGGGTGAGGTGGTAGATTCATCTTCACTTAGCTTATCAGTTTCAACTGTCAGCGTTAGCGTAGCATTCGTAAATACGAAGACAGTAGATATTGTGGTAAAGACCAGCGGTATTCTCTCATCAGACCTTACCCTTGGTTCTATAAAAACAGACCCTTCATCAGTAATGATTATTGGTGAGGCCGGTGCCTTGAATGATGTTCCAAACATCACCATTCCAGACACTGTTATAAACCTTTCAAACCTTACAGGTTCATTTACTACTACGGTAGATATTTCTACTTATTTGCCAGAGGGAGTAAGGCTCGCAGAGGGCACATCATCAAAGGTTGCTATCTACGTGACTATGGCAAATGAAAAAGCTTCTACCATCAGCGTACCAGCTAGCAATATCGAGCTGAGAGAGGTTGCCCATGGTTTGGCGGCTACACTGGATGTAGAGTCTGTAAACGTAAATGTATTCGGCGAAGAGTCCTTATTAAATGACCTGAAGGCCAGCGAAATAAAGGGATATATCGATTGCTCTGGCTTCACGGTAGGCGAGAGCCAGAACGCAGTTTTACAATTTGATAATCTAGATGGTATTACCATTCAGAATACATCAGTTACTGTTACGGTCATCCAAGACCAGAATGCTAATGAATCAAAATCAGATTAAACAGTAACTTAGAAGAAAGAGGATTAGTTAATATGGGAAGATTATTTGGAACAGATGGAGTCAGAGGAGTAGCAGGTTCTGAACTTACAATAGACCTTGCTCGTGCACTTGGTCAGGCAGGCGCATATGTACTTACAAAAGAGGCTAGTCATCAGCCTACAATTATTGTTGGCTGCGATACTCGTATCTCAGGTACAATGCTTGCTTCAGCACTTATGGCAGGTATCTGTTCAGTTGGTGCAAATGCAGTATACGTTGGAGTACTTCCAACACCAGCGATTGCTTACCTTACACGTAAGCACAAGGTTGATGCAGGCGTAGTTATTTCAGCCAGCCACAACCCAATGGAGTTTAATGGAATCAAGTTCTTCAATGGAGATGGATTCAAGCTTTCAGACGAGCTTGAGGATGAGATTCAGGCACTTATTGAAAGCGACATGAAGGGAGTAAACCTTCCTACTGGCGCAGAGATTGGTAAGGTAGAATACAGATTCGACCTTGGTCGCGAGTATGTAGATTTCCTTAAGCAGACAGTGCCACTTGATTTATCAGGATTAAAGATCGTTATCGATTGTGCAGAGGGTGCTTCTTATCGCACTAGCGTTGCCTGCCTTTCAGAAATGGGTGCAGAGCTTATCACAATCCACAACAATCCAGACGGTACAAACATCAACAGCAACTGTGGTTCTACACACATGGATGAGCTTAAGGCACGCGTTGTTGCAGAAAATGCACAGGTTGGTCTTGCTTTTGATGGCGATGCCGACAGAATGCTTGCTGTAGATGAGAAGGGACACCTTGTTGATGGTGATCAGATTATGGCAATCTGTGCAAAGCACATGAAGGACAAGGGTACTCTTAAAAAGGATACTTGCGTTGTTACAGTAATGACAAACCTTGGTTTCACATTGATGGCAAAGGAACAGGGCATTCATGTAGAGGCTACAAAGGTTGGCGATAGATATGTTTTGGAAAATATGCTTGCTAACGGCTACAACATCGGTGGCGAGCAGAGTGGTCACGTTATCTTCTTAGATGACAACACCACAGGAGATGGATTGCTTTCAGCACTTCACCTTCTTAGAGTTATTGTTGAAACAGGAAAGTCTTTATCAGAGCTTGCATCTATTATGGATGTACTTCCACAGGCACTAGTTAATGCAAAGGTGCCAAACCACAAGAAGGAAAGCTACATGGAGTATCCTGAGATTGCATCTGCAATCGAAAAGCTTGGTGAGAAGTTTGCCGGAGAGGGCCGTGTTCTTATCCGCCCATCAGGTACAGAGCCTCTCGTTCGTGTAATGATTGAGGGCAAGGATCAGGCTGAAATCGAGGCCGACGCAAAAGCGTTAGCTGAATTAATTACTAAGACAATGCTGTAAATACAAAGCTTAATTAACAATGTAATATTCTCTGAAAGGAACATCTAGTGACTGAAAGAGAATGATTATATTGTTAATGTAAAGCTTTGGACATAGAGTAGGAATTTTAGAATGGTTTCACAAAAAGTTAAGATAAAGAATGCGACAGGGTTACATTTGCGTCCCGCGGGTCTTCTTTGTGAAATTGCAATGAAGTATAGATGCAAAGTAACTTTTAAGACCTCAGATCACTATGAAGCTAACGCAAAGTCAGTACTAAGTGTACTTGGAGCTTGCGTTAAAAGTGGTGAGGAAATTGAAATCAGCTGTGATGGAGCTGATGAGTCAGAGGCACTTTCTGATCTCGTAAATTCAATCGAGGCTGGACTTGGAGAGTAAAATGTATTGTTCAAACAATACTTTTACATAGATTTTAAAAGAGCCTGTGGAATCCTGCAGGCGGATTATATTGCTAGGAGGAAGAACAATGTTGAACTACAAGCGTTACAAAGCGAACCCAGTGTTAAAGTTTCCAGAGCGTACATGGCCTGAAAAGCAGATCACAAAAGCTCCTATTTGGTGCTCAGTTGACCTACGAGACGGCAATCAGGCGCTAGTCGAGCCAATGTCGGTTGACGAAAAAATGGAACTATTCGACCTCCTAATTAAACTAGGCTTCAAGGAAATTGAAATTGGTTTTCCAGCAGCTAGCCAAATTGAATTTGACTTTTAAGACAGTTAGTGGCAGAGAATAAAATACCTGATGACGTAAAGGTGCAGGTACTTTCTCAGTGCCGTGAAGAATTAATCGACCGTACCTTCGAGGCTATCCAAGGTATAAAAATGTAATTTTCCACATTTACAATTCCACATCTACTCTTCAGCGAGATGTTGTTTTCAATGCTGAAAAGGATGAGATTATCGAGATTGCAAAGAAGGGTACACAGATGGTAAAGGACCGTCTGGATCGCTTCGATGGAAATTTACAGCTAGAGTACTCACCAGAGTCCTTCACAGGAACAGAGGTAGATTTCTCACTTGAAATCTGTACAGCAGTGCAGGAAACATGGAACAATGCCACACCTGCACCAATCATTTTTAATCTCCCTGCAACAGTGGAGATGAACACACCAAATGTTTACGCAGACCAGATTGAGTGGATGAGCACTCACTTTAAGGATAGAGACAACATCATCCTTTCAATTCATCCACATAATGATAGAGGAACAGGCGTTGCTATTACAGAGCTTGGACTTCTTGCTGGCGCAGACCGTGTAGAAGGTACACTTCTTGGAAACGGCGAGCGTACTGGTAATGTAGACATTCTTACAATTGCTTACAATATGTTCTCTCAGGGTGTTAATCCAGAGCTGAACATCGAGGACATCAAAGAAATCGTTGAGGTTTGTGAGCGAGTTACAAAAATGCCAACAGACGCAAGACACCCATATGCTGGTGAGCTTGTGTTTACTGCATTCTCTGGTTCACACCAGGATGCTATTAATAAGGGCGTTCGCGCTATGAAGGATCGTCAGAATCTTTACTGGGAGGTTCCATATCTTCCAATCGATCCTGCAGATATCGGCCGTATGTACGAGCCAGTTGTTCGTATCAACAGCCAGTCTGGAAAGGGCGGCGTAGCCTTTGTTATGGATACAGTTTACGGCTTTAAGCTTCCAAAGAAGATGCAGCGTGAGTTCGCTGATGTTGTTCAGTACATTTCTGAAAAGCAGGGCGGCGAAGTTACACCACAGCGCATTATGGAGGCATTCAAGTCTCAGTACTTGGAAAACAAAGAGCCACTTACACTGGAATATGTTGTCATCCAAGACAACAAGGACAACGACGATACAATTGCAGTATTAGACTTCAGCTACAATGGAGAGAAGTTCCATTCAGAAGCAGAAGGAAATGGACCTATTGATGCTGTTAAGCTTGCTATCAAGCAGTGTGTTCCAGAGCTTGAGTTCACACTCATCGACTACACAGAGCACACACTTGCACAGTCTCAGGGTTCAGGGGCAAAGGCTGCAGCTTATATCGAGATGCGCGACGAGCGTCACGGCAACACAACATTCGGTGTTGGCGTAAGCTCAAATATCACACGTGCATCTATCCGAAGCCTGTTCTCAGCATATAATAGGCTGATTGCAAAAGCGAAGGACTATGTATAAGTCAAAATACGAGGTAAAAAATGAGAAAGATTTTAGTAACTGGATGTAATGGTCAGCTTGGTCGAGCTATTCAAAACGAATATAAAGACGAAGTTGAATTCATCCTGACAGACGTAGTTGAAGGGGAGAAGATTTCTCCTCTCAACATTATGGATTTAGACGAGGTTCTTAGTTTTGTTGAGGCTAAGAAGCCTGATGTAATCATCAACTGTGCAGCTGCTACAAATGTAGATGGTTGCGAGAAGGACTGGGATTTTGCTTACAAGCTTAATGCACTTGGTCCTAGAAACCTGGCTATTGCAGCTTCAAAGGTAGGGGCAAAGCTTGTGCATGTCAGTACAGATTATGTTTTCCCTGGCAACGGGTCATCGCCTATTACAGAGTTTGATCAGCCAGCACCAATCAGTGCATACGGCAAGACAAAATATGAAGGTGAGAAGTTTGTTCAGCAGTTTGCTGACAAGTGGTTTATCGTTCGTACAGCTTGGCTTTACGGAGATGGAAAGAACTTTGTTAAGACTATGCTTAGCCTTGCAGAGACACATGATGAGCTTTCAGTTGTTTGTGACCAGCTTGGTTCACCAACATCAGCTGTTGAGCTTGCCCGTATGATTCATCACCTGGAGCCTACAGAGAACTATGGTATTTTCCATGGCACATGCGAGGGTGATACAAACTGGGCAGATTTCACAGAGGAAATTTTCCGTCTCAAGGGAATCAATGTGAAGGTCAATCACGTAACCAGCGAGGAGTACAAGCGTATGAATCCTGCTAGTGCAGACCGCCCACATTATTCTATTTTGGATAACTACATGCTCCGTCTCACAAGCGGCTATCGTATGGCCGATTGGAAGGATGCATTAGCTGAATACTTAAAATAGCCTGTAGATATCAAGCTCTGGCTGATGCTTTAGCGAGACATAGGTCGAGCGGAGCATAGACAGGCTTGAGAGCGTAACAGGCGATAGAAAAAGGAGATTATTTAGATGAGAACATATTTAGTAACTGGTGGAGCAGGTTTCATCGGAAGCAACTACATCCACTACATGTTTAAGAAGTACGACAACGAGATTCGCATTATCAATGTAGATAAGCTTACATACGCAGGTAACCTTGAGAACCTTAAGGATATCGAGGACCGCGACAACTACACATTCGTAAAGGCTGATATCTGCGATAAGGAAGCAATCAGAAAGATTTTTGCAGAA
>FP929036.1:2571781-2574001 GCA_000209815.1 Butyrivibrio fibrisolvens 16/4 | reverse complement strand
AAAACGATATCGACCGTGTAGTTCACTTTGCAGCTGAGTCTCACGTAGACCGTTCAATCAAGAACCCAGAGGTTTTCGTTCAGACAAACGTACTTGGTACAGCTGTAATGCTTAACTGTGCAAAGGAAGCATGGGAGCTTCCAGATGGTTCATTCAAGGAAGGTAAGAAGTTCCTTCACGTATCAACAGATGAGGTATATGGCTCACTTCCAGATGATGACAATGCATTCTTCTATGAGACAACACCATACGATCCACATTCACCATATTCAGCTTCAAAGGCATCTTCAGATATGCTTGTAAAGGCTTATATGGACACATACAAGTTCCCAGCAAACATTACAAACTGCTCAAACAACTATGGTCCTTACCAGTTCCCAGAGAAGCTTATTCCACTTATCATCAACAATGCTCTTCAGGGCAAGGATCTTCCTGTATACGGCGATGGTAAGAACGTACGTGACTGGCTCTATGTAGAGGATCACGCTAAGGGAATCGATATGGTTCAGGAGCAGGGCAAGCTTTTCGAGACATACAATATCGGTGGTCACAATGAGAAGCAGAACATTCAGATTATCCATATCATCCTTGATACACTTCAGGAGATGCTTCCAGAGGGAGACCCACGTAAGGAGCTTGTTTCAGAGAACCTTATCAAGTACGTTACAGACCGTAAGGGTCATGACAGACGTTATGCAATCGCTCCAGATAAGATCAAGGCTGAGATTGGCTGGTATCCAGAGACATGCTTCGAGGAAGGTATCAAGAAGACAATCGCTTGGTTCTTCGAGCACGAGGATTGGATGAAGAACGTAACATCTGGCGACTACCAGAAATACTATAACGAAATGTATTCAAATAAATAATTAAAGACTGAGAACAAATTGTTACACTAACAAGCATTATGTTCTCTTACGATGACTCATGTCATTCTTCAGAGAAATAATAGCTTGTTAGCTACAATTTGATTAAGGATTACTTATGAAAAAATACGACTATTTAGTAGTGGGCGCAGGTCTATTCGGTGCTACATTTGCATACGAGGCTATGAAGCGTGGTAAGTCTGTGCTTGTCATCGACCGTCGCGACCACATCGCTGGAAATATATATACAAAGGAAGAGGACGGCATCAACGTACACGTTTATGGTGCCCACATTTTCCATACAAGCGACAAAAAGATTTGGGACTACATGAACCAGTTTGCTGAGTTCAACAATTACATAAATTCTCCAGTGGCAGTTTATGGCGATGAGCTTTACAATCTGCCATTTAATATGAATACCTTCTCTAAGATATGGGGAATTAAGACTCCTGCAGAGGCAAAGGCAAAGATTGCAGAGCAGATTAAAGAGCTTAATATTACAGAGCCAAAGAACCTTGAGGATCAGGCACTTTCTCTTGTAGGAACAGATGTATATGAGAAGCTTATTAAGGGTTACACTCAGAAGCAGTGGGGACGTCCTTGCAACGAGCTTCCAGCCTTTATCATCAAGAGATTGCCTCTTAGATTTACTTACGACAATAATTACTTTAATGATAGATTCCAGGGCATCCCAATGGGTGGTTACACTCAGATTGTAGAAAAGATGCTTGCTGGTGCAGATGTTGTTTTACAGCAGGATTACTTTGATATGGTGGGCGGAGTAGAAAATGCTCCAGAATCCTTCGAAGGAATTCTTAATGATGGCACAAAGGTGGGCTGGGGCAAGCTTATCTTTACAGGGCAGATTGATGAATACTATGGCAGCTGCTATGGACCTTTAGAGTACCGTTCAGTTCGCTTCGAGACAGAGAAGCTTGATTGTGATAATTATCAGGGAAATGCAGTTGTTAATTACACAGCAGCAGATGTGCCTTACACTCGTGTAATCGAGCATAAGCACTTCGAGTTTGGCACACAGCCTACTACCATTATCTCTAGGGAGTATTCTTCAGAGTGGCAGCCAGGTGTAGAGCCTTACTATCCAGTAAACAACGACAAAAACAATGCAGTTTACGAAGAGTACGCAAGCCGTGCAATCCGCGAAAATGGAGTTGTATTTGGTGGTCGTCTTGGCCAGTACAAATACTACGACATGGACAAAGTCGTAATGGCTGCGTTAGAGCTAGTAAATATTGAATTTTAGGAGGAAAATATGAAGGGAATTATATTAGCAGGTGGCTCTGGAACCAGACTTTACCCTCTTACAAAAGCTATTAGTAAACAAATTATGCCAATT
>FP929036.1:2392034-2571433 GCA_000209815.1 Butyrivibrio fibrisolvens 16/4 | reverse complement strand
TCGGAAAGGATGCTGTTGCACTTGTACTTGGTGACAATATCTTCTATGGCCAGTCATTCTCAAAGGTACTCCTTTCTGCAGCAACTCGTACAGAGTCTGAGCCAGGTGCTACAATCTTTGGTTACTATGTACGTGATCCAAGAGAATACGGTGTAGTAGAGTTTGATGAAAATGGCGTAGCTATCTCTATTGAGGAGAAGCCAGCACAGCCTAAGAGCAATTACGCTGTTCCAGGTCTTTACTTCTACGATAATTCAGTTGTAGAAATCGCAAAGACTATCAAGCCTTCAGCACGTGGAGAGCTTGAAATCACAGCTGTTAACAATGAATACCTTAATCGTGGCAACCTCCACGTAGAGACACTCGGTCGAGGATTTGCATGGCTTGATACAGGAAACCACGACATGCTTCTTCAGGCAGCAGAGTTTGTCAGCACCTTCCAGAAACGTCAGGGAATGTACATTTCTTGCATCGAGGAAATCGCATACAAGCGTGGCTTTATTGATAAGGAGCAGCTTTTAAAGCTTGCTGAGCCACTTATGAAAACAGCCTACGGACAATATCTCGTAGACATTTCAAACGGATTATAAGAGGTAAATTATGGCAATTACAGTTGAGAAAAATATTAACGGCATTGAGGGCCTTTGCGTCATCACTCCTAAGGTGTTTGGCGATGACAGAGGCTACTTCATGGAAACATACAATGAGAACGATATGAAGGCTGAGGGCCTTGATTACGAATTCGTTCAGGATAATCAGTCTGCAAGCAAGAAGGGTGTTCTTCGTGGTCTTCACTTCCAGAAGAACTTCCCACAGGACAAGCTTGTTCGTGTAATCTCAGGAGAGGTTTACGACGTAGCTGTAGACCTTCGTGAGGGTTCAAAGACATTTGGTCAGCACTACGGAATCCTCCTTTCTGCAGAGAACAAGAAGCAGTTTATGATTCCAAAGGGATTCGCACACGGATTCCTAGTAGTCAGCGATTACGCTGAGTTCTGCTATAAGGTAACAGATTTCTATCATCCAAATGATGAGGGTGGTCTTGCATTTGATGATCCAGATATCAATGTTCAGTGGCCTATTCCAGAAGGAATGACAAAGGAAGATTTAATCCTTTCAGATAAGGATAAGGTAAATGCAAGCTTCAAGGAGTATTGCAAGGAAAAAGGAATTAATTAGTTTTTGGCATAATATTTTTTGCTAGAAGATTTTGGAGATGATGATTATGAGAGGTATTTTGGAGAGCATAAGATTCTTATTTGCCACAAGTAAGGCAGCAAGAATTACCGCAGCATCTGTGGCAGCGGTTGCAACATTAGGAGCAGGTGGCGCTGGAATATATGCAATTCTTAATGATACCATTGATGATGACGTGGTAGAAGAAGTTGTAGTGGAGGAAGAAGCTGCAGCAGAGGATGTTTATATTCCTGAGTTTAAAAACATAGTGCTCACCAGCGAATCTCTTGAAAAAGACATTACGATTTATATCGCTGATGAAGAGGATAATGCAATCACTGGCGTACCATTTCAGGTAAAGCTTTTACAGCCAGATGCAGCCAAGGGGCTTCAGTCATATATTGACCAGATAACAGAAGTTGATACAAAGATTAATGAGGCTGTCGGGGAGGATGGAAATGTTTCTGACATCCTTCAGGATAGAAAGGTTGATATCACTGTAACTGATGAAAATGGCGAGGTGGTTGAGACTCAGAAGGGTCGCATCAAGGATGACCCACTATATCAGTTGATTCTTGATAAAGAAGAGGCAATTCAGTCTTTTGCAATGGCACTTAAGGATGCGGAAGGTGAAGTTTACACTGATGAAGACGAAGACGGAATGATTGCCGAAAAGGACCTTAAGCCAGGTGATTATGTTGCCTGTGTAATGTACGATTTCGACAATGAGACAATCTATAATCCAACTAATTATGCAACTGAAGTTAACGTAAAGGACAAGGTTGAGTACAAGGTTCAGAAGGAAATCACAAAGCAGATTAAGAAGGATGTGGCAGCCGAGGATCAGCAGCCTAAGGAAGCAACTCCTGTAGAGGAAACATTAAAGGATACCCTAGAGTTTGTTGAATCAAGAAAGGTAGAAAGCGGTGGAAAGGCAGCAGCTGTAAAGGGTGCTGACATTCCAGCTCCAAAGGTAACAGCTAATACCAGCAAGGCCACAAAGAAGGGTGAAGGAAAAACAGTAGTAACCCACAAGGCAAAGGCTAAGACATATAACATCACAATAAAGTATGTGACAGACGATGGTAAGGAGCTTGATAAGGAGACAAAGGCAGTAGCTCAGGGAGCAGATTATTCATTCGAAGCAAAGAACTTTGATGGATACACACTTGCTTCAGAGAATCCTCTCAAGGGTAAGGCTGATAAGGAAAAGACTGTAGAATTCAAGTACAAGAAGAATAACCCTAGCACAACTCCTACACCTAGCCCATCGGCTAGTCCATCTCCTAGTGAGAAGCCTAGTGCCACACCAACTCCTACACCTACAGAGAAGCCTAGTGATACACCAACACCATCTCCTAGCGAGAAGCCAAGTGGCACACCTACACCAACACCTGAGAGTACGGGCACACCAGAGCCTACTCCAGAGGATAATCATGCAGGACTTAATTTGAAACGTCCAGTGGCAGTTTCTATGAATATGAATCGATTATTGCTTGCTGCAAAGGTTCATAAGATTGCCACAGTAGATGGTGAGGAGAAAGCTACTCTTGATATGAGCTATGCTAATGGCGTATTTACAATTTCATCCACAACAAATGTTAGCTCAGTTACTATCAATGGCACAGCAGTGACAATGAAGGATGGTAAGGGCACATTTACAGTAACTAAGGATGGAGATTATAAATTAGCTGGTGTTGCTACATTCTCAGATGGCGAAAAGGATAATACTCTTAATGTAACTTACACTGTATCAGGATATGGAACAGCTTCTACAGAGAAGCTAAAGGACAAGGATGGCCACGTGCTCTTCCTTGATGAAGGACTTTCAAAGCCTGCAACAGTTGCAGATTACAATAAAGATAAGACATATTACTACAAGTCAGCTACATACACTTATTATGGATGGCAGTCACTTGATGGTGCAAGCTACTACTTCGATAAGAATGGTAACAAGGCCACAGGCGAGCAGGTAATCCAGGGTGTTAAATATAACTTTGGTCCTGATGGAGCTCTTCTTGTAAAGGGTAACGGAATCGATGTTTCCAAGTATCAGGGAAATATTGATTGGAATCAGGCTAAATCAGCAGTTAGCTTTGCAATCATTAGATGTGGATATAGAGGTCAGAGTGATGGATTACTTCATGAGGACCCATATTTCTACAAGAATATGAAGGGTGCTAAGTCAGCAGGTGTAGCTACAGGCATTTACATCTTCTCACGTGCCCTTAATGAAGCAGAGGCTGTTCAGGAAGCTTCAATGGCAGTTGCAATGGCTAACAAGGCTGGCGGTTGTGCATATCCTATCTACATCGATATGGAGGATACAACAAGAGGACAGCATAATCTTTCAAATGCACAGCGTGTAGCAATCGTAAATGCGTTTGTATCTACAGTTCAGTCATCTGGCTACAAGGCAGGTCTCTACTGTAGTAAGAACTGGATGACAAACAGAATGGATGCAGGCTCAATCAACGGCAGCGCATACATTTGGATTGCCCAGTACAATACAAGCTGTACATATGGCGGAAAGTATTCAATGTGGCAGTATTCTAGCAAGGGTTCCGTACCTGGAATAAAAGGTCACGTAGATATGAACCGTTCGTATTTCTAGATACTGAAGATCAAATGTAACTAACAATTTCATATAACTCTGAAAGGAACATCTAGTGATTGGAAGAGTTCATATGAATTGTTAGTGTAACATTTGGAGACAACTTTTATGGAAAATATGAATAATACAAAGACGAATAATATCGAAACAAGAAAGAAAGTATACCGCTTCGTAAGTAGCGTGGTTTTAGTAGCAGTACTAGCCACGCTCTTTGGCGTTATGTGGTACTTGCGTTTTCAGATGCTGATGACTCAGCGATTCTTAAGCGTAGGTAACTATTTGATGATTGGACTTTACATAGTTCTTACGGTGCTTGTTATCAACACCTTCAAGGGATTTGATATTGGAAGTGGCCGTATCTCTATTCTTACCATGTCACAGGCCATCGCAATGGGACTTGTGAATTTACTGGAGTTCGTAATCCTGCTTTTGATGACACGAATCAAAGCTCTGATGTGGATGACTCTTGGTTATGTAATTGTGCTTACGGTGGCAGATGCACTGGCTGTGCTGATGGTAACCTACACAGCTACAAAGCTTTACAGATTCTGGTTCCCACCATTTTCTATTCTCAATATTTTTGGCGAGTACGAAAATGATTTGGTACTTAAGATGAATCGCCGTGCTGATAAATACAGCATCACAGGCGAGATGAGCTGCAGAGAATCAATCGAGAAGATTACAAGAGAGCTGGAAAATTACGATGCTGTTCTTATTAACGATGTTCCAGCGGAGATTAGAAATGACATTGTAAAGGCTTGTTTTGCAACAGGTAAGAGAGTTTATTTCACTCCAAAGATTTCAGATATTCTGATTAAGGGTTCTGAAGAGGTTAATCTTTTTGATACACCACTTTACCTTTGCAAGAATGTTGGAATGGATGGTATTTCATCTGCTATCAAGCGATTGGGAGATATCATCATCTCAGGAATAGGAATCATCCTTTCCTCACCAATTATGCTTGTGACAGCTATACTTATCCACGCTTATGATGGCGGCCCAGTCTTTTATAAACAGACTCGCTGCACAATCGGTGGAAAAGAATACAAGATTATGAAGTTCCGTTCAATGATCACAGACGCAGAGAAGGACGGTAAGGCAAGACTTGCCAGTGTAAATGATGACAGAATAACTCCTATTGGACACTTCATTCGTGCCACACGTATTGATGAGCTTCCACAGTTCTTCAATATTCTTAAGGGCGAAATGTCATTCGTTGGTCCTCGTCCAGAGCGCCCAGAAATCATTGCAGAGTATGTGAAGGAAGTTCCGGAGTTTGCATTCCGTACTCACGTAAAGGCTGGTCTTACAGGCTACGCACAGGTTTACGGAAAGTACAACACTACATCATACGATAAGCTTAAGCTGGATATGATTTATTGTGAAAAGTGTAGCGTACTTCTTGATATTCAGCTGATATTAATGACACTGAGAGTTATTTTTACTAAAGATGCCACAGAAGGTGTGGCTGAGGGAGAAACTAACGCAAATGTCCACTAATAAAAAGGCGTTGATGCATGCTCATACAGCATACATGGTAACGCAATTCAATATTGATAATATTAAAATTTTACAGGACTTGGGCTATCAGGTTGACGTTGCCTGCTGCTGGCAGGATGACGACAGTGCCCTCAGTCCTGAGGCTATGAAGGAGCGCAGAAAGAAGCTTGATGATATGGGATGTAGAGTCATTGAGACAGCCAGCCTCAGAAAAATCTTCAATATTTCTGAGCTTTCAAAAGCCTATAAACAATTAAAAAATGAGGTGGAGAAAAATCAGTATCAGATTGTCCACACTCAATCTCCAATCGGCGGAGTAATATGCCGACTAGCTTGTAGAAAGGCCAGAAAGCTGTATGGCACAAAGGTTATTTACGCAGCTCACGGCTTCCATTTCTTCAAGGGAGCTCCACTTAAGAACAGACTTATATTTTACAATGTGGAAAAGTACTGTTCAAAGTTCACCGACTTGTTGATAACCATCAACAAAGAAGATTATGACAATGCCAAGAAATTCAAGGCAAAACAGGTGGCATACATACCAGGGGCTGGTGTGGATACCCACAAATTTGTGGCTAGCGACGATGCCAGAACAAAGGTCAGACGCGAGCTGGGAATTGATGATGACACCATCGTTCTTCTCTCAGTAGGAGAACTTATTCATAGAAAGAATCACGCAGAGGTTCTTAGAGCCTTAAAGATTATGAAGGACAATGGCACACTTCTCACTCCAGACAGCGATGAGAGAGTACAGCCAAAGTACAAGATTAAATATCTCATAGCCGGCCGTGGTAAGATACAAAACGAGCTGGAAGAGACAATCAAGCATCTTGGCCTTCAGGATTATGTACAGCTGCTAGGATTCAGAAGAGATGTGGCAGATGTATTTGCAGCCAGCGACATCTACGTTTTCCCTTCACATCAGGAGGGACTTCCAGTAGCACTGATGGAGGCTATGTCGGTAGGAATGCCGGTTGTCTGCAGTAGGATTCGAGGTAACACTGATTTGATTTCAGATGGTGAGGGAGGATATCTTTTCGATTCTAGAAATGCTAAATCCCTTGTTGCAGCCCTCAACAAAGCGCTGGTTGATAACGAGACTAAGCGTGCTCAAATGGGCGAAATCAACGTGGAAACCATGCGAGAATTTGATAAAGAAAAAGTTAATGAAGTAATGAAGCAATTATATGAACAACTAGTTTAGGTCTTTCCTTTCAGGGTGAGGTGTAAAAATGATTGTTTTACATATTTCAAAATCCAGCATGTATTCAGGTATGGAAAATGTTGCTATTAACATTATCAAATCTATGCCTGAGGATATCCGCTGTGTGTATCTTACAGCAACAGGCTCAGTAGAGACAAAATTGCTTGATAATAATATCGAGTACATCGCTGTTGAGAAGGTGGATGAAAAGGTCATTAAGGAAGTAATTGATGATATCAAACCAGACATTCTCCACGCTTATGAATACGACGTGAGTCTTATGTGCACAAAGGTTACTGATGAGATTCCTATCATTAGCCACATTTATTCACTTCCTAAGTGGGTTCAGAAGATTGGCCCAAAGGCAGTGGTTTACGGTGGAGCCTGCAAGAATTTTGCCAGAATCATTCTTCCAAACAAGGCGGTGGAGGAAAAGGCATGGTTTAAGGACAAAATGGAAGGCAAGACAGATATTCTTGGTGTTCCATTTGATGCGGTAAAGGTTTTTGAAAAAGGTTATCTTGCCGGTACAGAAATGTCAGCCGAAAAGCTGGCGGCTTTCAAATCGGATTTACTATTTGTAGGCTATCTTACAGAGAATAAAAATCCACTGGAATTCATCAAGATAGTAAAGGAAGTCAGCAAGAATCACCCTGATATAAAAGCTACCATAGTAGGTGGTGGAGATTTGGGAAGCGAGTGCCTAAAGCTGATTGAAAAGCTAGAGCTTTCCAACAATATTAAGATGGCTGGAATGCAGTACAACCCATACATCTATATGAACCAGACAAAGATTATGGTGGCACCATCCAAGTTCGAAGGCTACGGTCTGGCAGTAGTTGAGGCTATGGCCTTTGGCAAGCCAATACTGGCCAGCCGAGTTGGTGGATTTATAGTTACAGTAGATGATTGCTGTGGAAAGATTTGCGGAACAGAAAAGAAGCCTGTAGATAAAGAGGCTTTCGTTTCCAATATAGAAGAGCTCCTGACAAACAGCGAGATTTATCGAATGAAATCTGATGGGGCTAGAAAACGCGCCAAGGCTTTAAATAACTTTGACGCATACATGGAAGAAGTAGTTAAGATTTATGAGGATGTTTACAAAACTGTTAAATAAGCTGAAAAGTGCAGATTTTATACTGGTGACACTATCAACCGTTGCCTGTTCTGCCATGTCATTTATTTTCAGCGTTTATTCTAAATCCATTGTAAGCAATACGCCAATGGGTATATACAGTACCTGCCTTATTGTGCAAACCTATATGAATTATGCGCAGTTTGGTGTATTAAATGCCTACAACAGGGATTACCCTCAGGCTCTGGGCAGAAAGGATTTCGATGGGGCCCAGAAAATGAAAAATTCAGCAGTCACATTTATGCTGATGGTATATGCCCTGATTTTTGTAGTATTTGAAGCTTGGGTTTTGATAAGATATCACGGTGCAATTGGTACTGATCAGCTTCAGACCTACTATGCATTTGGATACGCAATGTGTCCTGTTATGATTCTGCTAAAAAGTTTTGACGATATGTCAAACACTACAGTAAGAATGAATGGACTCTACAACAAGTCTGCAATCATCGGATTCTGCAGAACGGTAATTGCATTATTCATCGGTATTGCAGGGTTAAAGCTTTTTGGATATTATGGCCTTTATGCCATGACTTGTTCATCAGCTGTTCTTGGTATTTTGCTTTTTCATAAGCATTCCTTAAAGGGCGTAAAGCTGGATTTTGATACCTCATATATGAAGCTGATGATTTTGGGAGGACTTCCACTCCTTATAAACAGCTTGATATGGACAATCGTTCAGAACGTAGACAAGCACGTAATTCTTACATTTTTAGATACAGATGCACTTGGTGTTTACTCAGTGCCAACCATGGGATTTACCACTATGGTATTGGTGCCACAGACAATTTCCCAGGTGTTCTATATAAAGATTAGCCATTTGTACGGGGCTAATCACGATGAAAAAGAAATGCTTGATAAGGCAGCATATTTCAGCCGAATCACATCAGTGATTTCTGGCGCAGCTTGTCTTTTGTTTTCATCATCATGCCTATATTCGTACATTACTTTATGCCTATGTACACAGATGGTACCGTGGCAACACAGATTCTTGTTGTGGGCGTGGCAATCTATGCTACAACAATGCTTTATGGCAATATTTTCTCAGTGCTAAAACTGAACAAATCATTGATTGCCAATTCAGTTGCACTTTGCATTTTCAATGCAGTGTTCTCTAGTGCACTGGTACTGTTAGTAGAGAGAAGCATAAATATGGTTGCAATAGGAACAGGATTATCCTACGCACTTTATTCATTGCTTTTAATGATAAAGCTTTCAAGAAGATTCAAGTATTCTCTTACAAAGCTTCTTGTAAACAGCTGGGGCCCTGCAGTGGCAGTTATGGTTCCGGGCATAATTATTTATTTGTTAGTACTATAAAAGAGGTATATAATTGAAAAAGACTTTATTTATCGGCTGTGTGGAAAGCTCATACGTACTTTTAGAGACAATGCTTGAAAAGGGCTATAAGGTAGATGGAATCATCACCATGGAAAGCTCAGCCATCAATGCAGATTTCAAATCACTAGTGCCACTTGCTGAAAAGTACGGCATCGATTACATCTGCACAAAAAATGTTAATGACGAAGAGACAGTTGCATTTGCAAAATCCAAGTCACCTGAAGTAATATATTGCTTCGGTTGGTCTCGTCTTATTGGAAAGGAGCTTTTGGCTCTTCCAAAATATGGAGTCATTGGATTCCACCCAGCAGCACTTCCTTGCAACAAGGGAAGACATCCGCTTATCTGGGCACTTGTGCTTGGTCTTAAAAAGACTGCATCCACATTCTTTATTATGGATGAAGGGGCCGATACAGGAGATATCATCAGCCAGAGAGAGGTCATTATTGACGAAAGCGATGATGCTCAGGATTTATATGACAAGGTTCTTGATGTGGCAAAGGAGCAGGTAATCACCTTTACAAAGGAATTTGCAGAGGATAGAGTAAAGCCTGTTAAACAGGACCCTAATGCAGGAAACAACTGGAGAAAACGCGGACGTATGGATGGTCAGATTGACTGGAGAATGTCTGCAAGAGCCATCTATAATCTTGTTAGAGGACTTACCCGCCCTTATGTAGGGGCACACTTTATGGCCGGAGACCAGGAAGTGAAGGTATGGAAATGTGAGTATCAGCTCACAGATGAATACGAAAATATCGAGCCAGGCAAAATCCTTAAGGTTAATTCACAGGTAGATTTTGTAATCAAGGCTTATGATGGAATAGTTCATATATTAGACAGCGACGCTGTCAGCTTAAAAGAAGGAGATTATCTCTAAATGAAAGTATTAGTTATTTCACCACATCCAGATGATGAGACACTTGGAGCAGGTGGAACTCTTTTAAAGCTTAAAAAGAAGGCCACGAAATATATTGGCTCAATGTTACCAATATGAAGACAGATTATGGGTACACAGCTGAGCGTGTGGCAGAGCGCAACAAAGAAATAGAAGAGGTTGCCAAGGCATATCAGGTGGACGGCTTTTACAATATGGAGCTGGAGCCAGCTGGTGTTGACAGATATGATGTGGGCGAGCTTATACCAGAATTCAAAGAAATCTTCGAAGAGGTAAAGCCAGACACTATCCTTATGCCATTCCAGTATGATGTTCACTCAGATCACAGAGTGATTTTTGATGTGGTATACTCTTGCACAAAATCCTTCCGTGCACCTTACATCAAAAATGTGCTTGCAATGGAGATTTTATCGGAGACAGACCAGGCTGAAAGAAGCAATGGCTTTGTGCCTACGGTTTTTGTTGATGTGACAGATTTCCTTGAGGAAAAGATTCGCATAATGAAGACCTACAAGAGCGAGATTGATGCAGCGCCATTCCCTCGCAATGAAGATGCTATAAGAGGGCTTGCAGCCTACAGAGGCGCCACAGCCCATTATAAATATGCAGAGGCTTTTTATCTTGTAAAGAGCCGAATAGATTAGGAGATTACTAGTGTACACTATTTGTTTTATGGCACGTCGTCCCTTCGACGATTTTTCGCCAGCAGTGTTTAAGAAGTTAAGAGCAGAGCACGATTCCGATATCAAAGGTGTTTTTATCACCTGTGATAGCAAGGAAACAAAATATATTTACGATAAGTTCGGCAATGACGAAGTTGTTGTTTGCGAGATTTCAGAGTTTATGAATGCCCACTGGGACGAGTTCACTCTTGAAAAGCTACAGGAATACGAGAAGAAATATGATGCTGCTCCTATGTGGAAGTACATCTATACAGATCGTTTCCTTATTTACAGAGATTATGATTATTGTGTTCACACAGCAGCAGGATTGTTTGCTTTCTGGGAGCACGTATTTACAACATACAAAGTAGATTTCTTCTATGATGAGGTTATTGCTACATTCCTTACATATGCAGCATACCTGGTAGGAAAGAAGACCGGCACAGGCTATTATTCCCTTATGTTTATGAGAGCCTGTGGCAAGGATCTTACTCATCATTACATCTTAAATGATCCATTTGAGAAGATTTACAACATGCCAGCAGATTATGCTAATGTTCCTGTTACTGAGGAGCAGAAGGCAGAAGCAGAGGCATTCCTTACAAAGTTTGAGGAGAAGAAATCTAAGCCTGCATTTATGCAGTTTTCTGGAAAGAAGCCAAAATGGAAGGCACAGTTTTTCCTTCTTCCATTCTTCTACATCAAACAGAGATTTTTTAATCCATTTACAAGGGACAAGGGCTCATATATTTACTACAAGGCATATGAAGCTACACTTGACCCTATCAAATGGTATCTCAGATACCAAAAAGCAAAGAAATACTTTACAAAGGCTGATTACAGCAAGAAGTTTGTATACTTCCCACTTCACCTTCAGCCAGAGGCTACTACTATCGTATGTGCACAAAAGTATGAAAAGCAGCTATATTTCATTGATAATTTGGTAAAATCTTTACCTGCAGATACTGTACTTTATGTAAAGGAACATTATTCATTCCTTGGCATCAGAGATAACAGCTTCTACGAGCAGTTCAAGCAGTACCCAAATGTGGTACTTATTGACCCATGGGAAGATTCACTGAAGCTTATCGATAAGAGTGAATGTGTTGCCACACTTACAGGTACAGCTGGCCAGGAGGCTATGCTTCTTCGTCATCCTGTATTTATGAGTGGAGACATTGTCTATACAGGCGCCCCTGGGGTTATGCACCTTGAAGAGGTATTTGGAAATTACGAGAGCGCTCTTGCAAGCTACAGGCAGCCATCTCGCGAAGAAATCATCCAGTACCTTGCCGTATATATGAGCTGCGCTCGCCCAGGTAACACTTACGTAATGAGCGAAGACCGTTTAAAGGATGAGAATATTTCGCTCGTAGCGAATTCGATGTACGAATATTTTACAGAACAGAAATAAAGGAAGGATTTAGAATGAGTAAAGTTTTAGTTACAGGTTCAGATGGATTTATAGGTTCTCACTTAGTTGAGGAGTTAGTTAAGAAGGGATATGAGGTAAAGGCTTTTGTTTATTACAACAGCTTTAATAATTGGGGATGGCTCGATACATTAGATAAGAGCATCATGGATCACGTAGAGGTATTTGCAGGCGATGTCCGCGACCCTAATGGTGTCCGCGAGGCTATGAAGGGCTGCGATGCAGTATTCCATCTTGCAGCACTTATTGCAATTCCATTTTCTTACCATAGCCCAGATGCTTATGTAGATACAAACATCAAGGGTACTCTTAATATCCTTCAGGCTGCAAGAGACCTTGGTACAAAGCGTGTTCTTGTAACATCTACATCAGAGGTTTATGGAACAGCTCAGTATGTGCCAATTGATGAGAAGCACCCATACCAGGGACAGTCACCATACTCAGCTACAAAGATTGGTGCAGATAGACTTGCAGAGTCATTCTACCGTTCATTTGATTTACCTGTTACTATCGTGCGTCCTTTCAATACATTTGGACCACGTCAGTCAGCTCGTGCGGTTATTCCTACAATCATCACACAGCTTCTTGCAGGTAAGGAAGAGATTAAGCTTGGTAGCCTTACACCAACACGTGATTTCAACTATGTAAAGGATACAGCTGCTGGTTTCATCGCTATGTACGAAAGCGACAAGACTATCGGCCAGGAAATCAACATTGCTACCCAGAAGGAAATTTCTATCGGACAGCTTGCTGAGGAGCTTATCCACCAGATCAACCCTAACGCAAAGATTATCTGTGATGAGGATAGACTTCGCCCAGAAAAGTCTGAGGTAAATCGTCTTCTTGGAAGCAATCAGAAGATTCTTCAGCTCACAGACTGGAAGCCTCAGTACACATTCGAGCAGGGACTTGCCGAGACTATCGAGTTCCTTCGTCACAACTTAGATAAGTATAAGGTAGATATTTATAATATTTAATTATGGAAAATGTATTTATAAAAGAGACAGATACTATATTACAGGCTATGAAAACCTTTGATGAGAGTGCAAGACGTACAGTCTTCATCGTTGATGAAGGCATGAAATTAATCGCTGCACTTTCTGAAGGAGACGTACGCCGTTTCATTCTTTCAGGTGGGGATTTAAATGAGTCAGTTAGCAAAATTGCAAACTACCATCCTCGCACTATGAAAGAGGACGACAGAGATGGCGCCAAAGAATTCCTTAGCCGACACAACATCGAAGGTGTGCCAATCGTAGATGATAATGGCGTTGTTATTGACACTATTTTCTGGAGTGCAGGAAAGCGCACACACCAGAGTAATCTTTCTACACCTGTTGTTATGATGGCAGGTGGAAAGGGCACACGTCTTTATCCATACACTCGCATTTTGCCAAAGCCACTTATCCCAGTTGGAGAGAAGCCTATTGCAGAGCTTATTTTCGATGGATTTGCAGAGTACGGCATTAGCAGGATGATTATGATTGTCAACCACAAGAAAAATATGATTAAGTCCTATTTTTCTGAGGCCAATGTACCATACGAAATAGAGTATGCTGATGAGGACACACCACTTGGAACAGGTGGCGGCCTTTCACTTCTTCGTGGCAAGGTGGATGAGACATTTATTCTCACAAACTGCGATATCCTTATCGAGGACGACTACTCTAAGATTTATGAGCACCACAAGAAAGAGGGCAATGTCATCACCATGGTATGCTCCCTCAGAAATTTCCAGGTGGCCTACGGAGTAGTAGAGTTTGGCGAGCACGGAAATATTACAGATATGAAAGAGAAGCCAGAGTTTAGCTTCTTTACAAATACAGGTATTTACATTGTAGAGCCAGAAGTGTTCGACTATATCAAGGATGGTGAGTTCATCGGCTTCCCAGATATCATCAACCGCATCAAGGATGATGGTAAGAAGGTGGGCGTTTATCCAATCAATGAGAATTCTTGGATGGATATGGGCCAGCTGGATGAGTTGAACAAGATGGAGAACAGACTTAGAGGAAAATAATACTTAAGAGGGATAATACTTGGAAAAATAAAAGCTTTTTTTACCGATTTTAATAAAGAAAAAGCACTTAAGCTTGCTGCTGTAGTTCTTGCAGCAGCAACTATTATTTATGGTGTTTATTTCTATTTTGCAAATTGCTTTAATTCCATCGCATCAAAGCGAATCAACTTTTATTATGCCATTATTTTTGTGGCGATTTTTGCAATTACATTATATTTGCTTAGATTGTTGATTCTGGATAAGGAATGGAATTATCCAAGGCTGTTTGTAATAATGGCAATCGCCTGGACATTTTGTATGCAGCTGGTAATGCCACCAATCTCAGGTGTAGATGAAACACAGCATTATTACAGTGCTTATCATTGTTCAAATATTATGATGGGAATGAAGGACCATAACCTTGGATTCGATGACCATCACAATATGATTTGGACCGATGACACATTTTTCTATATGAGGGGCGAGGATTATTATTACATGCCTTATTTGGATGTAACTTTCCCTTATCAGTACGCGGTTCTTGCTAATGGTCACTGGTTTAGACATGGAGATGATTTGCAGGAAAATGTGGAGTGTCACATTAATCCAACAAAAGCTTCCAGATATTTAGTTTCAGGAGTGGGAATCACCATTGCTAGATTGCTAGGATTTGGCTTTGCAGGGGTAATGTTCATGGGACGCTTCATGAATTCACTTTCGTTAATCATTGCAGGATGGTTTGCACTGAAGCTGCTTCCTGTAGGAAAGCATCAGTTCTTTACTTTTGCATTATTCCCTACAGTTATTCATCTTTGCAGTTCCTACTCATATGACAACATGAGTATCCTGTTTTCGGTAGCGCTTCTTACATTGTGTCTGTATTTCAGTCAGCCACAGGTTAAGCTTCATGCTTGGTATTTGATTATCCTTGGAATCTGCGTGGTAATGCTACTTCCAAACAAGACAGTATATGCACTTTTTGCAGTATGGATTTTTGTTATTCCCGTAAAGAAGTGGTGGACAGACGTTGCACTCAGCAAGAAATGGTATGAGTATGCAGTACTTATTCCATTGGTTTTAGGTGCAGTAGTAGCCTTCAAAAAGGTATTTATGAAATATTACTGGCAGATTCATCAGCTGGTAATATGGAATTATCAGGGGGCAGTATCAGAGGTTGACCCATCACGTCAGGTATGGAGCTTTGAGTATGCAAAGACTCACAAGCTGGAAACCTTGAAGTTTGCCTGGGAAGGAATCAAGGTAGATTTTTGGTTTAATATTAAACATATAGTAGGAAGTGAGATTGGACACGTAATGCTTAATGCACAGGTTCCAATGGCCTGCGTAATCATAATGCTTGCAGTGCTTTTGATTGGGCTGATTTTTATCAAAGGCAAACGCATTAAGAAGTGGCAGTATATCTTTATTGGTCTTGGGCTTTTTATTTGCCTTTTAGCAATCTTCATTGGATGTATGACCAGATTTACACCAATGGATAGCCAGAGAATCCAGATTTCATTCCGTTATCTGATTCCTATTTATATGGCTCTTTGTATTTGTCTTGGAACAGATGCAAAGGAAAATAAGCTGGCACTTACGCTTATTTACATTCAGAATATTGCGTTGGCATTTTCTATGTGTGGATTATTGTATTATCTTTTCCATCTCCGCGATGGAATGCCCGCTCCTTTCTAAAATAAAATAATTGAGAGAATATATGAAAAACATATTTTAATAGTTTGTCAGTTCTTTTACCCAGAGCCATTTCGCATTAGCGATATAGCTTTTGAATGGGTGAAGAGGGGCTATAAAGTTACTGTAGTTACAGGATTGCCTAACTATCCAGAGGGAAAGGTATATCCTGGCTATGGATTATTCAAAAAGAGAAGAGAAACCATCAATGGAGTGGAGGTTATCCGCATACCGGAGATACCTAGAGGAAAAAATAAGTTTGGATTAATACTTAATTATTTCAGCTTCCCATTCTTTGGTTTCTTCTGGAATCTATTTACAAAAATTAAAGCGGATGAGGTTTTCATGCTAGAGACTTCTCCTATGAATCAGTGTAAAGTAGGCGTGGCATATGCAAAGAAGCACAATGTGCCATGCTACTTGTATGTTCAGGACTTGTGGCCTGAAAATGTAGAAATGATTACAGGCATCCACAGCCCAATCGTTATCAAACCAATAGAAAGAATGGTTAGAAAGATTTACAAGGGCTGTACACATATTTGGGGCACTAGTCCAAGCTTTGTAGATGCAATTCGTAAATACGTAGATCCATCAGAGCATGAAAAGGTCAGCTTCTGGCCTCAGTATGCAGAGGAATTCTACGAACCAAAGCCAAAGAAGGTCCATAAAGGATTCAATGTTATCTTTACAGGAAACATAGGGCAGGCCCAGGGCTTGGAAATCCTGCCAGAGGCAGCATCCATTCTTAGAAAAGAGGGAATCAAGGATGTTAGCTTTACCATTGTAGGTGATGGCAGAGCGCGTCATTCCTTTGAGGAGAGTATTACTAAGGCAGGGGTTTGGGATTTATTCGAGTTTAAGGGAAGAGTAAAGGCCACAGAGGTGCCAGATATGTTGGCATCAGGGGATGCAGCATTCCTTTCTTTTGCAGATGATGAGATTTTTGCAAAGACAATCCCAGCAAAGCTTCAGTCATATATGGCATGTGCAATGCCTATTATTGCATCAGCCAGAGGTGAATCAGTAAGAGTCATCACAGAGGCGGATTGTGGTATGTGCTCAGATATCGGAGATGCCAAAGCATTGGCAGAGAATATCATCAAGATGCGCAATCTCAGCAAAGACCGCCTTCAGGAAATGGGCGAGAATGCATATGCATATAATAAAGAGCACTTCTCAAAGAAGAAGCTAATGGATGAGATTGACGAGTATATGAGATAACTTCTAGGTAAAGAACTTTAGATAGAAGTTTGGATGAGGTGTTCATGAAAACTTGTTTTGCAACAGTTATATATAAACAGGCTAAGCCTTATCTACAGGAATTGCTAGATTCTGTGGATAACCAAACCGATAATGACGTGGAACTGTTGATAATTAACGATAATTATTCAGAGGCAGAATTAGCCGAGCTGAAATTACCCAATAATGCAATTGTAGTGGATTGCTGTAGCAGAAAGCTTTCAATTGTTGAAACTAGAATAGAAATGCTGAAACAGGCCAAATATTTAGGTTATGATTTAGTAATCTTAATAGATGCTGATGATGCTTGTGTGGCCACTAGGGCAGAGGCCTATAAGAAAGCCGCTGAATTAGACAAAACTAGTGTCTTCTTTTATAATAAATTCGTTACAGACAAGGGAGAAAATGTGTTTAAAACACTTCCAAAGTCAGTGACAGATATAAGGCAAATATCCCAGCAAAACTTTCTTGGGTTATCCAATACGGGTATCAATCTGAACTTACTTTCAGATGAGTTCTTGGATAGTTTGAGTGAGTGCACATCCCCAGTTTTTGATTGGTATCTTTTTAGTAGATTAATAATGGATGTGGGTAGTGGAGTGTATGTAGATAATGCAGCTACTATTTATCGTATATACGAGAACAATACTGCAGGCACAAATAGGGACTTGCAGAAAGAACTGGAAGTAAAAAGAAAGCATTACAGTATTCTTTCTGAAAGATATGCTTATTTTAAGAAACTAGCTAATAAGCTTCAGGCTGTCAATGAGGATAACCTGAAATTATCAATAAATCACCAGGGATACTGGTGGAGCGATATTCAAATGGAGGAATAAATATGAGATTTAATTATAAGGCAATGGTAGAAGGTAATCAGAGACCATACATTATTGCAGAGCTTGGCGCTAATCACAATGGTGATATGGAGCTTGCTAAGACTCTTATTAAGACAGCAAAGGAGTGCGGTGCTGACGCTGTAAAGCTTCAGTCTTGGACAGTAGACGACCTCTTCTCAAAGAAGAAGTACGAGGACAATTACTTCCTTGGAGACGATTACAGAAACCGTACAGACTATACATTAAAGTCAGTTATGGAAGCGTACGCTGTTTCTAAGGAACAGCACGTTATGCTTCAGAAGTACTGCGAGGAGCTTGATATCGACTTTGTATCTACACCATTCTCTATGGCGGGTGCAGATTTCCTTGTTGATGAGCTTCACGTTCCATATCTTAAGGTTGCATCACTTGATGTAGATAACATTCCATTCCTTAGACACGTAGGTAGCAAGGGCGTTCCTGTAGTTATCTCTACAGGTCTTACAGGCATGGATGATGTTTGTGCAGCAGTACAGGCTCTTGAAGAGGGTGGCTGCCACGAAATCGTTATCCTTCACTGTGTATCTATGTACCCACCAAAGGATGAGAATGTAAACCTTAACAACATCGATATGTACAATATGGTATTTGATTATCCAGTTGGATATTCAGATCATACAATCGGCACAGTTGCTCCTATTATGAGTATTGCAAAGAACGTATGCATCATCGAGAAGCACTTTACAATGGACAAGAACATGGAAGGATGGGATCACAAGGTTAGTGCTGACCCAGCAGAGCTTAAGGCTATTTGTGACGCTGCTCGCCAGGGTTACAATATGCTTGGTAACTACCACAAGGTAGTAGTAGAGGATCAGAACCGTCGTGACGAGTTCAAGCGTTCTATCGTTGCAAAGCACGATATGCCAGCAGGTCACGTTCTTACATTCGAAGACCTTGACTACAAGCGCCCAGGTACAGGAATCTCTCCTAAGTACTACGAGGCACTTATCGGACGCGAGCTTAAACATGATGTAAAGTACGACGACATTTTCACTTGGGGTGATTTCTAGACGTAATAGAATGTGATTTTTAATGAAAACTAGCTTGTAATTAACAAAAATATTTTTCTGGAGAGTCACATCTAGTGACCGGAAGAAAACATATTTATTGTTAATGTAACAAGCGGGGATTATAGAAGGACTTGAAAGATGATTGCATTTATACCAGCTAGAGGCGGCTCCAAGGGAGTCCCAGGCAAAAACATTAAAGAGCTTTGTGGCAAGCCCCTCATTGCATACACAATCGAGGCTTGCAAAAAAGCAAAGCACATAGACAGAGTAATCGTCACTACAGACGACGAGGACATCGCAAAGGTAGCAAGAGAGTATGGCGCAGAGGTTCCATTTATGCGTCCAGAATATCTTGCCAGCGATACAGCATCAGCTGTAGACGTTTACATTCATGTAGCAGAGTTTGTAATGAATGAGACAGGCGAAAAGCTTGATAAATTTATGGTGTGCCTTCCTACAGTTCCTTGTAGAGATGCTCATCATATTGACGAGGCGATTGAGAAGTTTCAGGCAGATCAGTCTACAACGCTTATTTCATTCACAGAGGCGGAGACACCTCCAGGATGGTATCACGTGGTTGACGAGAATGGACGTGTAAGCAATGCAGGTTTTGGCGCAGCAGGCTCTAACATTGCAAACCGCCAGACCAATGCAACATACTATATTCCAAATGGAGCAATCTACATTTTGGATTATCAGCTTCTCAAGGAAAAGAGAACATATTACTGCGACAACACAACTACTTACGTAATGTCGCGTGAGGATTCCGTTGATATAGATTATCCGATTGACTTCGAGATAGCGACTCTTATGATGGAGAAAAACTTGATAATAATTAGAGCACTAGCCTTCCTGCTATTTTTCACTGTTATTCCTTTTGCGGTGGGCCGACTAATTACATACAGAGCCAGAACAGGTTTTATTACAGATTATCTTATTGGTTTTTTTGGTAATCTTGGTATTTTCTATATTCTGTATTCCATTGTATTTTGGATTCAGATATGGATTACTACCAACGACCCTGTTAGTGGTGGTTTCTCACTTCTGTCCAACCTGTATTATATTGTGACAGGAATTTTGCTTGTAATTTGGCTTATATCAGAGCGAAATAATTATAAAAAGTTATTTCCAAAGCTTGGTACAAAAGGGAAGCAGGTAACAGAAAAGATAAAGGCTGATAAGTTCGTAGCAGTATATGGCGTCCTTTTTGCGGCAGCTCTATTGGTGCAGATGTATATGGCCTATGGCTACGAAATAAACGAATGGTCCTATGATGATTTCGATTATGTTGTATCCAGTCAGGATACTGTTACCTACGATGCTCTTTCTTATATCAATTATATTGATGGCACCAGACCAAACGTGGCAGAGAAAAGAGCAGTGGCATCTTGGACCAGCTACATTGCATTACTTGCAAAGGTATCAGGTTTTGAAGTGACAACAGTATGTCATACTATAATGCCAGTGATACTACTTTTGATTTCGTACCTAGTGTACTATTTCGTTGCAAAGTTTGTTTTTGCAGAGACAGATAACAGATTAATATTTATGCTGATATTATCTGTTGCTAATATATTTGGTTTGTATTCCCATTACTCTACAACATTCAGGCTGCTTGGAGCTATATGGCAGGGTAAGGCGGTACTTACAGTTATCGCTATACCATTTTTTACCATATACCTGATTCGCACTTTGAACAAAGATAGCAGAAAGGGATTTTTCTTACCTGTAATGATGCTCTCCTTGGGCGCAACATCACTAACATCTCTTACAGTTATGTTTGTTCCTATAACAGCAGTGCTTGTATGGGTAATGATGTGTATTAATAAAAAACGCATATACGGATTAGATTTAATCGCCGCAGCATTAGTCGGACCTGTTTTCCAGATTGCTTTATATGCATTGGTTTGGATGATTCAGGCGGATATGCAAAACCCTGATCATAAATACTTCCCTTATAGACAAAGAAATGATTGGTGGTACAAATGGTTTCATTAAAATATCTGATTAGTATCACTAAAGATTATTGGAACATTGGATTTTTTACACTTTTTGTTCTGGCACTTGTAGGGATACTTATATTTGAAAAAGAAAAATTAAAAGATACGCCTTTTTGTGGTATTCACTTCTGACGATAGTGGTGATTTACAATCCACTTTCCCTTTTTATATTCAGGAGCATTTTGGAGCCATCCACTTTCGACCAGTACTATCTCAGATTTTACGGCTTGGTTCCTGTAATGGCAGTGATTGCCTACGGATTTACCCTGGCTGCCAATAAATTAAATGGCATTAAAAAGCTTGGGGCAGTTCTTATAATATGTGCAGCCATAGCTGTTCTTGGTAATTGCATTTATACAGAGGATTGGTACACAAAGGCAGAAAATCGTAATAAGGTTCCACAGGACGTGGTGACAATTTGCGATTTGTTTGCAGACTATGAAGGCGATAGTATCAGAATTATGGCACCACAGGATATCGCTGTATATCTTCGTCAGATGGAAAGCAGATTTTCCATGCCATACAGCAGATACATTCCAGACGAAGCATATGAGCTGACGAATCTTCAGCCTGAGCCACAGCTTGTGGTGGATTATGCCAAGGAAAATGACGTAGATTATGTGGTGGTTTCAGCCATAGATAGTGTGTTAAACACTTATCTAAATTATGGCTTTACACTATATGGTCGCACAGCAAATTATGCAGTGCTTCAGCCAAACGACCCACAGTGGCTTTTAACAGAGTACGAGGACAAATCTGGAGACCAGGGCTTGGCCTATACTTTGGAAAATATGAATGATGGAACGCTCATCTTAATAGATGGTGGCAATGCCGGAAATGAACAGCAGATGCGAGATGTGATTATGGAAAAGGGCGGTGTTGTTGATGCCTGGATTCTTACTCACTATCACAAGGATCACATTGATGCCTTTAACGCCATCTATGAAAATCCACAGGGAATAAAGATAAATAATCTTTATGTTACACCTTTGGAGGCAGATGTTTTCTATAGCCTTAATTTGCAGGAATGGGATGATGTTGATACATTTGAAAAGTTCCAAGAAATCACAGAGGGAGCAGAAAACATTACAAAGGTACAGAGAGATGATGTTTTAGAATTCAGTGATGGATTAAAGATTACATTTCTTAACGCATGTGATGATGTGGTTCTAAATGCAGATGGACACGAGGACATTCCTAATAATGATTCTCTGGTGTTCAAGATTGAAACAGCTAGCCGCAGCGCTCTTATCTGCGCTGATGCACATAGTAAATATATAGCAGATTATTTGGTGAAGACCTATGGAGATAAGTTGAAATCAGACATCCTTCAGTGTGGTCATCACGGAAACAACAGTATGCCAACAGAGACAGGCTTTTATGAAGCTGTTTCTCCAGAGGTGGCAATATTCGATGGTCCTGATTGGCTGATACTTAGCCCGGATTACACAGCGGGGGCACTGGCAGCTTATCTAAAGGATTTAGGAGCTAGAATCATATGGTTTAATACAGCTCCAAACGTATTTGGTTTCTAACAAGGAGATAATGGAATTGAAAGAAACTCTTTTGAAAAATAAAAGTATATAACCATGTTTTTGATTACAGGAATGCTATTTGCCAGATGTAATCTTGGACTATACTATGGTGGGATTTATGTGCTTATCAATCTGATATTCAATGGTCTTGCAGTATTGTATTTAGGGCTTTTGTTTACAAAAGATAAGGCGCCAGTAAAAAAGACTTTGATTAGTCCTGCTTTTGTTTGGATAGTCCTATTTTCAACCATGGTTTTTATTTATGGACATTTCAAGCTCTTCACAGCAGCAGATTATTACAGTCGTATGATTACGATTATGACTGCATTGCCTGCCATACTCATCCTTATGTTATTGTTCTATAACAAGGAAGATGTGATGGATGTACTGGCGGTCAGTGGTTCTGTTGTCATTATCACAACACTTATCACCAGCCTTTGCTACGATTATGTGTGGGGCGAGTGGCTTATGGGAATGTATTCCCGTGTAGGTGCCACACCAGCAGGCGGTGTAATTGATACGGGTAATTTAGTACTGATTTTGCTTCTACCCGTAATGTATCAGGTAATCATCCTAAGAAAGATAAAACAGTACTTATGGATATCAATAATAGGTGTATTTGAGATACTTGCCACTGGAGCAAAATCATCAGTATTCCCTATCGTATTCGTATTTGCGATAATGATTCTTGGGGCATCAGATG
Organism: Butyrivibrio fibrisolvens 16/4; assembly: GCA_000209815.1. Taxonomy (GTDB): domain Bacteria; phylum Bacillota; class Clostridia; order Lachnospirales; family Lachnospiraceae; genus Pseudobutyrivibrio; species Pseudobutyrivibrio fibrisolvens_A. The sequence continues at coordinate 2,548,418 of FP929036.1, read as the reverse complement.
ATAAAAAGGTGGTAAGAAGAAATCTTATTATTTTAGTTGTTGCGGCAGTGGTAGCGTTTATAGCTATTATGACTATCCCTCCTCTTTATGGAGTAGTGGGATATCGTATTGCAGAGCTTTTCACAGGAGTAAAATCAGCCGAGCCTGATTTACATACCAGCACAGGACAGCGTATGGCGATGATAGCAGGCTTTAAGGAACACTTCTGGGAGGCACCATTATTTGGTCACGGCTTCTATTCATTTAGAGAGATGCCTTATTCAGCTATTGAGGAATACCGCGTTGGTACAGAGATAGCATACAGAAATGTACAACTCCATATGAACTATATGGAAGTGCTTTTCTCTTATGGAATAGTAGGATTTGTGCTTTACTACTGGTTCCCAGTCTACATCATCATCCGTGCAATCAAAGCAAATAAGATGGCAAAGATTATGATTTTTTCCATAATGATTTCTTTTGTATTTATGGATTTGGGAATTGATATGTACTATAAATATTTGTTGCCATATTACTCATATTTCCTGGCATACTTCTTTTTGGAGAAAGACAAACAGTCATGAAAAACAATAACACTATCAGAAAAATTGAAAGCTTAATTGAATTAGTTGTACTCACATTGATTTACTACTATGTATGGCGTAACTTCATTTTTGACAAGGCATACTTCTGGCCTATGATTGGACGTGGAAAGTATGTTTTGATGGGGGTGTATTTCATACTTGTGCTTGTAATCACACATCTTTGCGAAGGTTTTAAATACGGAATCATGAAGATAGCAGATGTGCTGTTCTCACAGTGGATAGCACTGACTATTGCAAATGTGGTTACATATCTTCAGTTGTCCCTTATGGCAAACGTGATGATTCCAGCGGCACCTTTGTTTTGGCTTACACTTGTAGATTTTGTAGTACAGGGGATATTCGTATATGCGTTTTTTTGCCATCTACAATCATTTCTCAGAGGCCAGTAGACTCCTTATGGTTTATGGAAATAAGGAATCAGTTGGACTAAAGCTAAAGATGGATAGCCGCGAGGATAGCTACAATATCAGAAAGCTCATCAGCGTAAATGAGGGATTTGATGCTATTTTCAAAGAGCTGGAAAATTATGATGGATTAGTAATTTCAGATGTTAGTGCGGAGCAGCGAAATGATCTTTTAAAGCACTGCTATATGAACGACATCACAACATATATTACACCAAAGATTTCAGATGTAATCATTGGTGGAGGAGAGGATATTCATCAGTTTGATACTCCACTTGTAAGAATCAATACAATGGGACTTTCTGTTGAACAGAGATTTATAAAAAGATTTTTTGATATAGTTCTTTGCGTTATTGCGGCAGTGGTATTTTCACCACTTATGTTAATAATTGCAGCAGCTATTAAGCTGGAGGATCACGGCCCAGTATTTTATAAACAGGCCCGTGTAACCAGGGATGGCAAAGTCTTTGACATCCTGAAATTCAGAAGTATGGTGGAGGATGCAGAGCAACGTCCAGCCACAGATGACGATGACAGAATCACAAAGGTGGGACACGTAATCCGCGCTACACGTGTGGATGAGCTCCCACAGTTGTTTAACATTATAAAGGGAGATATGTCCATTGTAGGTCCACGTCCAGAGCGTATCGAGCACGTGAAAGCATACACTGAGGCTATCCCAGAATTCGAGTTCCGTAGCAAGGTAAAGGGTGGTCTTACAGGCTTTGCCCAGATTTACGGAAAGTACAATACATCAGCTTATGACAAGATTAAGCTTGATCTTATGTATATCGAAAACTACACCTTCCTTTTGGATGTGAAGCTGGTGCTTATGACCATCCGTATCCTTTTCAAGAAGGAGAGCACAGAAGGTTTTGATAAGGTAATTTCGGCAGACGAGATATTGGCTTCATTGGAAGAAGAAAATAAGACTGGAGAAGAATAATTATGAAGATACTTCATTTAGCATTAGCGTCACACTTTACAGTGGGCATGCTGTATCAGGAAAATCAGATGATTGAATGTCAGCGTGCTGACGGACATGAAGTTTTGCTTATTACAGATTGCTGGCGCTATGAACAGGGAGAGCTTGTTAAAGGTCCAGAAGAGGATACTATAATGGATAACGGAGCTCGACTTATTAGACTTGAGCTTGATAGAGTGATGTGTTCAGAGTTATGGACTGAGAAGACTCAGAAATGTGACAGAGTGAAGGGGCTTATCGAAGAATTTGCGCCAGATACAATTCTTTTCCATGGTATGAGCGGATATGAAATAATGACTGCAGCAGAATACTGCAAGAATCATCCAAACTGTCTTCTTTTTATGGATTGTCACGAGGATTACAGTAATTCCGCTAGAAACATTATTAGTAAAACATTTTATAAGGTTATACATGGTCATTTTATCAGCAAGGCTATGCCAGAGATTGATAAAGTGCTTTATATCGGCGCAGATATGCGTAATTGGATGAATGATTTATATGTAATTCCAAAAGAAAAACAGGAATTTATGGCACCGGGGGGGGACTATATATTCCTTAGAGCAGCAGAAGAACGCACGAATGGAAATTATTAGGAAATATGCACTTCCACAGGATGCAATTATTTTAGCTCACTCAGGTAAACTTGCAGCTCCAAAGCGTACTGCAGAGCTATTACGTGCATTCCACAAGGTTAAGGACCCACGTTTAGCACTTTTTATTTTTGGTTCAATTCCAGATGATATGGAGCCAGTTCTTCGTCCACTTATGGAGATGGACAACCGTGTTCACTTTATGGGATGGAAGGTAAATAAGGAGATTGAGGAGTTCCTTGCTGGTGTAGATATGTACTGTCAGCCAGGTAGCCAGTCTTCTACATTTGAGACAGCTATGTGTGCAGGCTGTGTAAATATGGCTTATCCATTTGAAACATATACTGACGATACCTACACAGATTGTAACCACGAAAACATATTCTTCGTAGAAACAGAAGAGGATATTGAAAAAGTATTTAGAGACATTACAGACAACGTACAGGTACTAGAGCAGGCCAAGGCAAAGTCCTTCTCCTTCGCTCGATTAAACTTTGATTACGCTGTGATTTCAAGAAGAATTTATACACTATGAAAAATAAAAACATTTTAATAATAATGCCAAAGTTCTACGCTTACCAATCTAAAATGAAAGAAGATTTGGAAAGCAGAGGTGCAAATGCAAAATTTTATGATGAGGAACCTGAAAAAACAAAATACCTAGTTTTAAAAATATTGCAGATGTACTTCATACAGAAAAGGTATTCAATAGTTTTAATAAAAACTTTTAAATAGGATTCTGAATGAAATGCCAGAAGAAGGCTACGACTATCTCCTGGTCATCCGAGGCAACATCCTTTCAGAACAGACTATACTCGACCTTAAAGCCAAGGCACTAAAACCTACAGGAAAGTCTATCTACTATTCCTGGGATTCGTTTGAAAACATGCGCCACAAAGGCGAAATTGGAAAGCTGTTTGATTGGAGAGGCACCTTCGATTCTGTGGACGCAAAGGAATCGAAGCTGGGGTATGAGCTAGTGCCATTATTTTATTCAGATGATTTTGATGGGGCTAAGTTACAGCAGCCTACAGAATATAAATACGACTATGTGAGCGTTTCAGCCTTCTTCCCATTCAGATACCGCTACTTCAAAGCTTTCAAAGCAGCTAACCCCGACAAGAAGATGTGCTTAAAGCTTTACCTTGCCCCTAGCGTTTACCGTGGCAAGAAGCTAAAGAATCCAAAGCTTGTTAAGGACCTAGATATGGACATCATCAGCTTTGAACCATTCAAGCCAGAAAATATCCGCGATATGTGCAGAAACTCAAAGGCAATCCTTGATTTAGCACACGAGAAGCAGCAAGGTTTGACAATGCGCACAATGGAAACTTTGGGCATTAAAAGAAAACTAGTAACAAACAACATATATTTACGTGACTATGAGTTTTATAATGATAGTAATGATTTGATTCTTACAGACCTGGCTAAGAAGGCCGATGAGGCAGAACGCACAGGAGACTACAGTGCCTTCGTCCTCCCAGGCTCCGAGTGGCTAGACAAACCATACGTAGAAAACGAAGAAGTGCGTAGAAAATATAGTATCCATTCGTGGATTGACAAATTGTTTGAGGTATAAATTATGAAATACTTAGTAACAGGTGCCAATGGCTACATCGGCCAAGGCGTTGTAAAAACTATGCTGGATCTTGGTGCAGAGGTAGTAGCCACAGATTTTCACACTGATGAGGTGGATGAGCGTGCCAAGCGTATCGATGCAGATCTTTTTACATTAGATGACCCATACGGATATTTTGAAAAGCCAGATGTAGTTATCCATCTAGCTTGGAGAGATGGCTTCAGACATGCCTCTGAAAATCACATGAAGGATTTGCCAATGCACTATGCATTCATTGAAAAGATGTGTAAGGCTGGCATTAGAAAAATGTGTGTAATGGGAACCATGCACGAAATTGGCTTTATGGAAGGCTGTATCAAGGCGGACACACCTTGTGCTCCACAGTCTCTCTATGGAATAGCAAAGAATGCTCTGCGTCAGGCTACCATTCTTACTTGCAAGGAAAACAACGTAAAGCTACAGTGGCTTCGCGGTTATTATATTGTGGGAAATACTCATAGAGGATGTAGCATTTTCTCTAAGCTTACTGCAGCAGCAGAGGCAGGAGATGAGACATTCCCATTTACTACAGGTCAGAATCAGTTTGATTTCACAGACTACGATTTATTCTGTGAACAGGTAGCAAAGGCCAGCATGCAGGATGAAGTATTAGGAATAATCGAATGCTGCACAGGAAAGCCAATGAAGCTTGCAGACCGTGTAGAGAAGTTTATCACAGACAATGGCTACAGCATTAGTCTTGCCTATGGCACATTCCCAGATCGCCCATATGACTCAAAAGCAGTATGGGGTGACTCAAGTAAAATAGATAAAATATTATTTAATTGGAAATAACTCATTGCCTTCCCCCTCTGGGGGAAGGGGGACCGCATTAGCGGTGGATGAGGGCTAAGAGGTGAAATAAAATGAAACCAGTACTTTACATAGTAATACCTTGCTACAACGAAGAAGAGGTGCTTCCAATCACAGCTCCTCTATTTCTAAGCAAGATAAAAGAGCTCATCAACTTAGATAAAATTGATGATAAATCCCGTGTTATGTTTGTAAACGATGGTTCCAAGGATAGAACATGGGAAATCATCAAAGAACTTGCAAAGGAAGATGAGCACTTTGTGGGTATCACACAGAGCCGAAACCGTGGTCATCAGAATGCGGTCCTTGCAGGTCTTATGGAAGCAAAGGATCTTTGTGATATTACCATTTCCATCGACTGCGATGGGCAGGATGATATCAATGCCATGAACGAAATGATAGATGCATACTTAGATGGTTGTGAAGTAGTATACGGTGTACGTAGCAAGCGTGATACAGATACATTCTTTAAGAGATTCACAGCAGAAAGCTTTTACAAGCTTCTTAATAGCATGGGAGCAGAGGTGGTTTTCAACCATGCAGATTACCGTCTCGTATCTAGTCGAGTTCTTAAAGAATTTGCAAATTATAAAGAGGTAAATATTTTCCTTAGAGGAATGTTCCCTCTTGTTGGTTTTAAGAGTACCAGCGTCTACTACGAGCGTAATGAGCGTATTGCAGGAGAGAGCCATTATCCTCTTTCAAAGATGCTCAGCCTTGCATTTGATGGCATCACATCGCTTAGTATCAAGCCAATTAGAATGATTACAGGATTTGGTATATTTGTGGCCTTCATCAGCCTGATACTTTTGATTTACTCAGTAGTACAGCATTTCTTAGGTAATACACTGGGCGGATGGTCTAGCATTATGGTAGCTGTATGCTTCCTTGGCGGAATACAGCTTATTTCGCTTGGTGTAATTGGAGAGTATGTAGGTAAGACCTATATGGAGACAAAGCAAAGACCAAGATACATTATTAGCGAGAGAACTTACGATAAATAATTAATAAGCAGCTTTAAACAGAATAATAGTAATTAGTAGCTGAAAGGCTATTTAGATAGTGAGGGGATATAGATATTAGATTCATAGAATGGAGGATTTATGGATTTAATTAAGCGCGTATTGAAATCAATACGATACTTAGTACTTTATTTATTGCACTATCACAAGCTTGAATCCTGCGGAAAGCACACAGTATTAATCAAGCCAATGAGAATCATGGGAGGAAAAAACATCTCTATAGGAGACTATACCTATATTTTGAATGGATTTAGAATAGAGGCTATAGAAAAATATGAGGGACAGGAGTTTTCCCCACATATCTCCATTGGAGACAGAGTAGAAATGGGCCAGAATTGTCAGATATCTTGTGTGGAAAGCATTGTCATTGAGGACGATGTGACACTGGCACCAAATGTTATGATTAACGATTCTACTCACGGTCACAAAGACAAGGTGCTGCCTATAGAAAGGCAGCCTTTAAGTCATGCGCCTATTCACATTGGAAAAGGTAGCCTGATAGGTTACGGAGCAGTAATTCTTCCAGGAACGACTATAGGAAAGAACTGTTTTATTGGAGCAGGGTGTATTATAGCGGAAAATATTCCTGATTTTACTGTGGTAAGCAATCATACTAATATGATGATGAAAACGATTGGATAAAATAAAAGGAAATCGAAATGATATTATCAAAGATTAAGACGAAGCATGCATGGCTTAATGTATTATTGATGGCTTGTGCGTTTTGTCAAATTGTGTTAACTACATATTTCACCATTTTTGAAGGTAAAATTCATATGGGAATTGACTCTTCCTGGGAGTATCTGAAAGTTATGGTGGCAGCAAAAGAGGGAGTTATTTTTCCCTCTGCTTTTGTTAATACAACAACTCATCCAGAGTTTGAAAGATTAATACTTGCAGTTCCTTTATATAAATTAACTGGAAATGTTTTTCTGGCATATGGTTTAACTAATTTAGTTATTAACCTATTGACAGTATTTTTAATTTTAAAAGTATGTAAAAATTATAAGTTTAGTGCAACTACTTCTCTTATCATAGTTAATTTATTTGAATGTCCTTTTTGGCAAGTGGATATAGCATCTATAACGAGTTAGGATACCACGAGTGCGTAAATGGTTTCGCAGCTTATTATAATGTGTTGATATTGGCTTTTATTTGATATTATATTTCTTCTCAAAGGATGAGGGGAATAATACAATTCTTGGAATTATTACAATAGTTACATTGGTTTATGTAGCTATGAATAAAGGTTCAGGAATAGTTGTGTGGTTAGGATTTCCAATCATTGTTTATCTGGTACTTATGGTGTTTATTGAAAACGATTGGAAGATTCTAAAAGAAAAAAGACTATATACCTTCTAAGTTTTATAGCAGCTATGCTTGTAGGAAGAATGCTAGGAAAACTAGTAGGATTTAGTTACTTAGACGAGAGCACTAATTGGGTTAATGCTTCTGATTTTTCAAAAAACGCATCTAATATTCTTGTTGGATTTGGAGCTTTGCTAGGCGGAATACCGGATATGAGGATTGAAAGAGCGGTCGCTTCTTTTGCAGGTGGAGTGTTTGTATTTGGTCTGGTAATAACAGTATGTTTTTTAATAGGTGTATTTTGTGCGCTAACAAAAGTGATAAAACAGAGTAAGAATGCTCAAACTAATAAAAATATTATGTTCCTGCTAGTACTTTTGCTAGTAAGCACAGGTGTACTTTTCTTTATGGCACCTTACGGTGTGGCTGAATATTATAGTGTGCGTTATCTTATTCTTCCGGTGCAATCAGGGTTTATTTTGTTAGGCATGTTCATAGAATCTTTAAATGAAAAGCTGATAGTTAGGAAGGTTGGGACATTATTATTATTTACTTCTATAGTATGTATGGATTTATATTCGGACTATTTTCTGTCAGCAGTTGATAATAATGTTTTGAAGTATGATGAAGCGTTAGGCTTAATAGAAACTACGGATGCTAACCTTGTTTATTTTTGGGATGATGGTAAGGAATTACTATATATCGAGAAATTACTTAGGGTTATAGATGATACTAGAGTTTATAAATGCATTTCAAAAGGAAATGAGCTAGAGTCATTTGGTGATTATAATTATTATGATGATAGTAAGGATTATTCTGGAGCTACTGTAATTGTTACACCTAAGAACAGTAGTGTAGTTCCAGATGTTATTATAAATCAGTATAAAGATATGGGTGAAATAGGTGATTATAAATTCTACTATTGCAAGAGCAATCCTGTGGATTTGAAAAGTATTACTGAATGAAGGTAAGATATGTTAGAACCAACAATAGAAAATTTTCTTAAGTTTGAGAAAGAATATAACTGTAATAATATTAGAGTCTACGGAATACCTATCTGGTCACTCTATAGATATGAAATACATAACGAAATAAAAAAGCAAACCGTTGGTAGAGTGTCAGAGGGAGGGCCAAATCCGGTAGATAAAAAAGATTTGCTTAGAATGGCATTAAACGCATTGAAACCTTTTTGTTATAGGAATGTGGATGTATTGTTTGTATGTGATGCTAGACGTACAAAAAATGCTGAGACTGGCTTATATGAGAATATTTTTTTAGATGATATTTCTAAAAAATATAAAAGTGTAATATTGGAACAGCCTGAGAACCGCAAGCATTTCGTTCCCAACGGCATGAAAAATGTATACTTTACAGATAGGGTGGCTTTTAAAACAAATATTGCTGTAAAGTTGTCTCATAAGTTTAACACCACAAAAAGAAAGCGATATACTAAGGGGATTGAGGAAGTATTCGGTAATATTTTCAAGGCTATAGAAAAAGAATTCGGTGTAGATATGTTTGATAAGATGGTAGATGAAATGGTAGATAGAATGTACTACTATGAAATCACCAAAAATATTGTGCCAAGATTCTAGATAAAGCTACGCCAAAGATTATTATTGAATTGTGCTATTATCTAGTAAATAATTTTGCAATGAGCGAGCTTGGTAAGGAAAGAGGAATACCTACTGCTGAATATGCACACGGATTCGCTTTCCCTACACATACACCTATGCAGTTTAATCCAGATGATAGGATTTCAGTTCTGCCTGATGCTCATCTTACTTTTAGTCGAAGCCAGGAGGATGTTGTTCATTTCCCTGATAATGTAAAGATAGTCCCTGTGGGCTTCCCATTCTTTGAAAGAGAAAGGGATGTTTACAAAGCTAAATATCCTAGAGATGAAAAAACTATAGTTTTCATTTCAACATTGGCCGAGGGAGAACAGATTAGTAAAATAGCATCTCAGGTAGCAGATGAACTTGGCGAGGAATACAGGATAATATACAAACTTCATCCTAAGGAATTTAGCTATTATAAGGAGCGATTCCCTTGGTTATCAAATGGTAAAATAGATGTGATTGATAATAATGAAAATCACATGTTTAGATATTTAGCAGAAAGTAGTACAATAGTCTGCACTAGAACAGCAGCCCTTCAGGAGGGGATTGGTTTTGGTTGTAAAGTAGTACTTTTGAATTTTGGTGATACAGCGATTAATCTTAAGTCATTTATAGAAAAGGAAAAACTTCCTCTTGTGGATACAGCAGAAGAGGTGGTATCTTTGATTAAGACAGATTCAGCTGGTAGAGTAAATCCAGATGGAATGTACGAACCACATGCTATGGACAATTTATGCAAATATATTGATGAGGTGATAAATAAATGAAGACAGTAGCTTTTGTTCCTATTAAGATGAATAATGAGCGCCTCCCAGGAAAGAACACAAAATGCTTTTCTGATGGTACTCCTCTTGTTAGGGTTATAACAGAAAAACTCGCAGCCCTTAAGGGAGATTGTATAGATGAGGTTTATTGCTATTGCAGTAATCCAGAGATAAAGAATTATCTTCCTGAAGGAGTAGAATTTTTAGAGAGACCTACATTTTTAGATGATAAGTTCTGTAAAGGTCGAGCTATTTATGAAGAGTTCGTAAAGACAGTAGAGGCAGATGTATACATTCTTTGCCACGCAACAGCTCCTTTTACTTCAACAGAACACATTAAAGAATGTATTAAGGCTGTGCAGGATGGAAAGGCATCTTCTGCTTTTGCAGGACAGAAGCATCAGACATTTTTCTGGAAAGATGGAAAGCCATTTAATTTTGATCTTAGCAATCCTCCTCGTACACAGGATATGGAAGCATTCTACACAGAAAATCCATCTCCATACGTATTTACGAAGGAGTGTTTTGCAGAGACTCATGCAAGATGTGGACTTAATCCATACATTGTAGAGTGTGATGCAGCTGAATGTGTTGATATTGATAATGCAGATGATTTTGAGCTTGCAGATGCAGTATATTCATTCTTAAAATCAAAGGGTAAACTGAAATAAAATAGTTCCAACCCCGGGGTAGTTTTTATAGAAAGGGATAAATTATGGAACAGCATATTAGATTATTAGATTGTACATTAAGAGATGGTGGTCATATTGTTGCCGGTAAATTTGGCGAAACAGTCATAAAGAACACCATAGAAAGATTAGTAGAAGCTGGTGTGGATATTATCGAGGTAGGCTTCCTTTGGGATAGTGTTTATGGTACAGATACAGCTCGTTATTATACTATAGAAGATGTAAAACGTATCCTTCCAAAGGATAAGGGACGCTCACAGTTTTCACTTATGGCAGACTTTATAGATCTCGAACATCTCGAGCCTTGCGATGGCACAATCGATATTATTCGTCTTTCATTTAAGAGATGGAGATTAGATTGGGGTCTGAAGACTGCACGTATCCTTATGGATAAAGGATACAAGGTATTTATTAATCCAGTAAATAATAACGTATATTCGGATAAGGAATACATCGAGGTTCTTGAAAAGGTAAACGAGCTTCATCCATACGGATTTTCAATTGTAGATACTTTCGGTGTAATGAGAGTAAAGGATCTTTCACACAGATATTATTTGGTTGAAAACAATCTCCTTCCAGATATTACAATTGGTGTTCATTTACATGAAAATCTGGGACTTGCTTATAATCTTGCCCAGCATATGACACAGATTGCTAACCCTACCAGAAAGATTGTTATTGATGGTTCACTTCTTGGTATGGGACGTGTGCCTGGAAATCTTTGTATCGAGCAGATTGCGGATTATATGAATGAGCAGTTTGATACTGGATATGCACTTGAGCCTATCTATGATGCAATTGATGATTATATTGCCCCAATCAAAGCAAAAGAACCTTGGGGATATGCTATTCCTTATGCTCTTTCTGCAAAGTATTATTTACATAGAACTTATGCAGAGCATTTGATGGGAAAACAGAGATTAAAGACAAAGGATATTCAAAGAATCCTTTCTCAGGTAGATGAATCAGAAGCAGAAACATTTAACGAGGAATATATAGAAAAGCTATATCACGAATATATGAATGTTAAGTATGATGATTCTGCTGATGTTAAGAGACTTGAGGATTATATCAAGAAGTATGATGATATTCTCGTTCTTTGCCCAGGTGAGAGCCTTAAGGCTGCAAAGGATGATATTATGTCAGCAGATTCAGATAGCACTTGTGTAATCGCTGTAAACTTTGTTCCTGAGACTGGAGCAGATATTATTTTCCTCACAAATATGAAGAGATATGACAGCATCAAACATAAGGCAGATGACAGTTCACTTGTTATTACTTCTAATCTTATGAGAGACATAACAGATGCTTCAGCAGTAATCGAATACAATGAGCTTGTATACTTTAATGACGAGTATTGTGATGATTCGACACTCATGTTAGTAAATCTTCTTTCAAGAATCGGTGTTAAGAAAATACATTTTGCAGGTTTTGATGGAAGTAAAGATGGAAAATTAAAATTTGTGGACGACTCTTTGAGCAGCCATGAAGAAAATCCAAATAGAAGTGAATCAGTTAAGAAAATTTTAGATAATAATTTCGGAAATATCGAAAAAATCTTTTTGACAGATTCAGTCTACAAATAGCAAGGATTTTTCAGATAAAATTCTTGATTTGGACATAAATTTAATATAGACTCAAGTATGAGAAAACAATAGTTTAAACAAATAATAAATGGCTATTGAGAAAGGTGGGGATTATGAAAAAGTTTAAAGTAGCGAGAGTGCTTTCATTGTTAATGGCAGTAGTCATTTCAGTTACCGCATTTACGATTGATAGTTCTGCTGCTTCCGCTGTTGAGACACATAAGAGAACACTCACAGTTGAGGAACTTACAGCTCTTAGCACAATCTTTAATGCTAAGGAGTATGCAGCATATTATCCTGATGTAGAGCAGGCACTCGGAACAGATGAGAAGATTTTATTCTCTCATTTCGTTAACTTTGGTATTTGGGAGCAGAGACAGCCATCAGTTTCTTTCAATGTAGATGTATATGCATCTCGAAATGCTGATTTACAGAAGCTTTATGGTGATGATATTGTTGCATATTATGTACATTATGCTAACAATAAAAAGACAGAAGCTTGGAGACCTCTTCCAGTTCCTACAGATGCACTTTGGCATAATTGTATTGTCTATAGTGTATACGATTTTGTAAAGGGACAGGCTGGTCCAAAGGCTGGAGCAGTTCCAGTTATGACACCAAATTATCACCCAGGTGTAGTTGTACAATAGGTTTAATTATGAGCGCAAGGTCGTGGAATACTCCGCGGCCTTATTTTTATGTTTACTTGATAATTGCTGATTTCTCTAGTATCATCATATAGATAAAAAATAAATATTTTTATGGGAGGAAAAAAGTTAATAATGATAGGCGTTTACGATTATACTGTTATATTGACTTACCTATCTACAATCTCAGGTGTGGTAGGTATTATTGTTACAATGACAGGAATGGGGCATCCATATTGTGGAACTTTGTTCCTTATGTTATCAGGACTTTTAGATGGATTTGATGGTAAGGTTGCTCGTACAAAAAAGGATAGAACAGAAATGGAGAAGGAATTTGGTATACAGATTGATTCTCTTTCTGATTTGATTTGCTTTGGTGTGCTTCCAGCTTCTATCGGTATTGCACAGTTAAGAGTTAGTGGAATACTTACTGATTTAGGTCGAAATGCAGAGAAGCCTGATCACTATTCTATGATTTTATTACTTATTACTATTGCTGCTTTTTATGTTCTTGCTGCTCTTATCAGACTTGCATATTTTAATGCAACATCAGATGACAGAGCCGAAGAAGCTAAGATTAAGGGGAAGTCATATTTTACAGGTCTTCCTGTTACAACAGCAGCCCTTATATTTCCACTTACATTAGTTCTTCATTGGTATACAAACGCAGACTTAACAATATTCTACTTTTGGTTAATGTTTATTGTTGCAGTATTATTTATTGGAAATTTCAAAGTTCCAAAGCCTAGCAAAAGGCAATTTGTTGTTATTTTAGCTATTGGTTTAATTGAGTTAGTAGGGGTTTTACTTATTTTGTTTTGTGCATAAGTAAATTTAAAGGACAAGAGATATAAATGGAAAACAACAATATAGAGAAGAAATCTAAAGCGGGAAAAGTAGTAGCACAGGTCTTGTTTTATGTTTTTGTAGCGTTGCTTATAATAATATATGCGAGTTTACGCTATCTTAGGGAAACATGGCCATATATTTCTTATGCTGAGTTATTGTTTCACTTAAAAACATCATTTAATGGTACAGACCCTGAGATGATTTATTCGGCATTAAGACAATATGCGTTACCTGCAGCATTGGCAATAGCAGCTTTTATAATTGCAATTAATTTGGTTAAAAAGAAGCGTGAGACATTGTATCGCGTGATATCGATTGCCTTGGTAGTGATACTACTATTAATGAATGCTTTTAGTATTTATGTTTATAATAGAGATACTCGCCTGTTTTCAGATTTTTTTAGAGCAGTATTTAAAACAGATAGTAGTGATTTTATAGAGAGTGTTTACGTAGATCCTAAGGAAGTATCAATAAAGTTCCCAGAAGAGAAGAGAAATCTCATTTACATCTATTTGGAATCTATGGAAGTATCTTTTTCTGATGAAAAGGATGGAGGTGCTTTTGAAGAAAACTACATTCCAAATCTTACTAAGTTAAGTAAGGAAAATGATAATTTCTCAGGAAGTGATGATAAGCTAAATGGCGGAGTATCTCTTCCAGGAACAAATTGGACCACAGGAGCGTTGTTTGCTCAGACTAGCGGAATTCCATTAGATATTCCAGTAAATGAGGATTCAATATCAGATCCAGAGCAGTTCTTTCCAACAATAAGGACTATGGGAGATATTCTTAAGGATGAAGGATATACTAACATTGTTGAGCTTGGTACAGAAGCAGGATTTGGCGGTCAAGGAGCTTATTATATAAAGCATGGTGATTATGAAATTCATGATGTTGACTATGCTAAATCACAAGGCTATATCCCAGAAGACTATAAAGCGTTCTGGGGATACGAGGACGAAAAAATCTTTGAGTTTGCTAAAAAAGAGATTACAGAATTAGCAAAAGAATCTAATCCCTTTAACTATACATTGTTTACAATGGATACACACTGCCAGGATGGATATATATGTCGTCTGTGCGATGACAAATATGGAGATAATCAGTATGCAAATGTTATCGCTTGTTCAGACAGACAGGTTTCTGAATTTATTAAATGGATTCAAGAACAGGATTTCTATGATAATACAACCATAGTAGTAACTGGTGATCATCCTACAATGGATGCAGACTTTTTGCAGGATGTTAGTGGAGATTATCAACGTAAGACATACACAAGTATTATTAACTCAGTAGTAACACCACAGTTAGATACTTGTAGAGAGTTTGCAACAATTGACTTGTTCCCTACAATTTTGGCCGCTCTTGGTGCTGAAATGTCATCGGACAGATTAGGCTGTGGAACTAATTTGTATGGCACACAGCAGACCATTCTAGAAGAGTATGGGACAGATTATTGTAAATCAGAGTTTTCATTAGGTTCTCCATTTGTTGAAAGTCTTGTTAGTATTGTAGTTACTGATGAATTAATGAAGAAAGCGCAGGATGAAGCTTACATTGAGGTGGCTGATGAAAATGGTAACATCAGATTCAGACTAATCAAGGCAGATGCGTTTAGCTGTAAGAACATTACTGAGTTGAAATTGGTAGTTCATAATATTGCTACTGACGAGACCCGTGAAGTTGATATGGAACCTGAAATTGCACGTTCTGGATGGTATGGTATATGGCATTCAGATATTCCATTTAGTGAAGTTTCTGATTTGGAATGTGAAGTGTATATTTCCGTTGATGATTTTGACCATTATCTATTTAAGAAAGCTGCACCAGATGAATTAGGTATGTGGGATATTAAGTGGGATTTTGGAGCATATGTAAAACAAGAATAAATAATTACAAATGTGCATTAAGAAAGGAGCTGCTATGAAGCAGCTCCTTTAAAACGCTTAAATATCTGGTTTTTAATCATTTCTACCTCATCTATTTTCATTCCTAAAAGGATTATTCCATATATTGCTAAACCAACAACGGCAGAACATAAAAAGATAAGAATATTGCTGTTGAATAAATGTTTAAATCCAATGATGATTAGGAATAATATGGCAGCTCCAGGAAGCTGTTTTACAAGTGTTGGTAAGAATTGTCTGATGGTGTAATCAGGCATATGTTTTTTTAACATATGCGAATTAATCAAAAAGTTTACAGTTAAACAAACAGAACTTGCGATTGAAACTCCCATAATTCCAATGAACTTCGATAAAACGATACTGCATACTATGTTGGCAGCTACAGCAAAAAATCCTGTAATCATAGGCCCCTTTGTATCTTTAAAAGAATATAGGACTCGTAAAACAATATCTCTCACACCTGAACTGGTAAATCCTACTGCATAACCAATTAACGCGGCACTAGTCAAAACTAAAGATTTCTCATTGAAGCTTCCTCTAAAATATGCGATGGAAACAATCTCTTTCGAACACATACAGGTAACAATGGTAATAGGTACCATAATACAAATCATTACGTTTACCGCGCTTCGCATGGTGTCGCCGAGCTTTTTTTGATTACCTTCGGCAACATATGTAGAGAAGTTTACGTAAAGAATATCTACAACATTGTTTATCAAAATATTACATACAAAATCTTCTAGAGAAACTGCTAAAGAAAGAGCAGTGGCACTTCCATAAACTAATCCGGTTGAAACAGAACTATCTACAATTTTATTAATCTGAGAGACAGAATTTCCTATAAACAAAGGAAGTGCTGTCATGAGAACAAGCCTGACTTCTGGCATCGTAGAAAGCTTAGTAATTGTAAATTTAAAATATCGCCGACCTCTAAATAGAAGCAAACAACTAAATATTATGTAGCTGAGATATTGAGCAACTACCAAAGAAGAAACAGCTAAAACCTTATATAGCAAAATACAGCTAAGGATTGTAGTGGTGCTGGTAATAAACGATTCTGTACGGCTAATTACAAAATCTTTATTTGAATCCATTAAGGTTGTCCAAACTAAAGTTATTGTAGCGAATAAGAAAAATGGGTAACAAATACGAAGGTAATGTTGCAACAAGATAGATTCGCTAGGGCTATAAGTAGGGGCAAGAATTCCTGCTATCTGCGGAGTGAAAATATATGTTATTAAAAGAACCATTAATACAACTGGAACAAGTATTTCCAAACAGGCGGATAGTAGTTTGGATGCTTCGTCTCTGCCTTTTTGAACTAGACAGTGAGTATAGATACTAACTAATGATATAGTGATTGCTCTAATAAAAGCTGATGATAAACTTCCAACAAAATTAAAGGCTACATTATATATATCTGTTTCGAACGTTGTTCCGAAATAGTAAGCAACAACAGCCTGTTTTACAAAGCCTAATGCCTTGAAACACAGAGTGAGAGCAGTAACAACAGCTGTAGTGGCCATAATACCGCGGGATTTCTTTTCCATTTGAACCTCCAAATGATTAATTACATTAAGGCTAATTATACACTTAGATACTAGCATAAGCAAAGCTAATAGTATAAAATAAAATGGATTATGAATATTTTTAATGAGGGACATCATGGGAGAATTTTTTGTAGAAAAAAGGGCGTTATTCATTTTTTATTTGCAGTAATTGTATTAGTATGGTCTGTTGCAACCATTCGGTATGGTTTCTACGTAGATGAGAATGGTCTTTTATCCATCTATAAAGGAATCTACCAGGGACAGCACATGTTTACAGATAGTTGGGAGGCTCTTCAGACAGGAGGTCTTCTGGCTTATCCTTTGCTTGCGCTTTATTATCAGGTGCTTCAGCCATTATTCGCGCAGTTTTCTATTAATGTTGGCCTAGTGCTTTATATGCGCTATTGCTATTTAATAGTAAAGCTGTTGGTTGCTATTTATGTGTATATTACTTTTAGAAATAGCGATTTTGAAGATGGAGCTTTTCCAGCAGCATTATTCTTCTTTTTGTATGTAATTGACTGGAAGAATTTTTCTTACAAGTCATATTGCAGCATAGGGTTAATGCTGATTGTTTGTTTCATCATTAGATTTTATGATAATAGAAAATCCATCTATGCTGTCCTTACAGCTATAGCTGTTTGTGTTATGGTACTGGCTTATCCTACTATGATAATTATGGCAGTATTCCTAGGGGCATATTGGCTGTATATGGTTATTAAGGACGAGGCTCACAGAGCAGCTTTTATTGGTTACATAGTTACCTGCCTTATTATAGGTATCGCTGTTGCTACTTATCTTCAAATTACTACAGGCTGGGGAGATATCATTGCTCAGCTTCCTAATTTGGGAGATCAGGATTATGACGACCCAATGTACATAAGACTTGCAAAGATGCTTGCGGAGTATGCAGTACTTGCAATTGTCGCATATTTCCCAATCGTAATCATCAGAATCTGGGACAAGATTAGAGGCGTTGAAGAAGAGACTGAAAAGGCTATTCTTACCATTTATTTCCTTTTATTTATGGCAGCTATTCTTCTCCTTAGGGTAGATGGAATTAGTATGTCTCGATTTACATATGGCGGACTTATCGTATTCTTCTGGTTCCCATATTTTATGAGAGAAAAGGAAGTTAGCAATTACACCAGAATTGGTTCCTATAGAAATGCAGGTTCAGAGTCGAAAGAGATTCTTTGGACTATATTCATCTTTTCGGTGGTTGCCCAGCTTATCTGGTCTATTTCTACTAACCAGGGCATTGCAGTCCCAGGGCTTATGTCACTTTATGTGGTTATGGCAATGATTCTTCTTTTTGCAAAAGAAGACGTAGAATACAGAGGAATGATTTCTCTTTTAATCATTCTTGGACTGTTCTTTAATGGCATTTGGGTGGCAGATCACAATGGTGGATTTGAGACAGTATTCGAGCCAATGTATTATGTGACAGATGGAGAATTAAAGGGCATTGCATTACCTGAGGATGAGTATTATATTAATGAGTCGGTAATGAAGCTTTTAGATGAGAATGTTTCATCTGAAGATAAGCTTTTAGTAGCTTTTGGTGCTAATTGCGCAGGGTACCTTAATAGTGATGCTTGGCAGGGAACCTACTCAGTGTATGCTCGTACTCATCTTAATTCAAAGATTATCGATTACTATAATTTGAATCCGGACAACATGGCAGATTATATGCTTTTAGATAAAGGTCACGATAAATATCAGTATTTCGTAACAAACGAAGCAGGGCAATACTTGCTTAATATATATACAAATGAAATTGCTAAGGACGGCGATATTGTCCTTCTTGGAAGATAACGGAGAATAACATAATGAAGAAAAACAGTTAATTGTTATACCAGCATACCAGCCTTTGGAGAGCCTAGTACCTCTTACAGAGGAGATTCTCACATTGTTTGAAAACGTGTTGGTAATAGATGATGGTGGCGGAGAAAAATATGCTCACATCTTTAACAAGCTTAAAGATATGGGAGCCATTGTAGTGGCTCACGCCATAAACCAGGGAAAGGGTCGTGCCCTTAAAACAGCTATCAATTATGGACTTTTAAATCCAGAGCTTGTAAAATCGGGCATCATTACAGTGGATGCTGATGGTCAGCATCGTCCAGAGGATATCCTAAAGGTGGCAGATTGTATGGAGCAGCATCCAGACGACTTGGTACTGGGATGTAGAAAGTTTGATACAGGAAATGTACCTTGGAAGAGCCGTATGGGAAATGGCATTTCTCGTAAGGTATACAAGTGGGCTTGTGGTATTGATGTTAGCGATACACAGACTGGACTTCGTGGGCTTCCATATAGCTTCCTTACAATCGCAGCTAAGTGCGAGGGAGAAAAATACGAGTACGAGACAAATATGTTCCTGGATATGAAGGCTAACGGCGTAGGTGTTCAGGAGGTTACAATCCAGACTGTTTATGAAAACAACAATGAGTCTTCTCACTTTAATCCAGTTAGAGATTCAATTCGTATATACAGTATTATTTTCAAATATTCTTTCTCATCGCTGTTTTCAGCTTTGATTGATTACATTGTATTTATTATTGCCCACTCTTGTGGAGCAAAGATTATGCTGGCTACATACATTGCCAGAGCCTGCTCTTGCCTTGTAAACTTTAGCCTGAATAAAAAGATGGTTTTCAAGGGCGAGGGAAATACAGCTGTTCAGCTGGCAAAGTATCTTGTGCTTGTTGTGATTTCAGGAACCATTTCTGGATGGGCTGTAACAAACCTTTCAGCACTTCTTCCTATGATTGCACCAGTTGTTATCAAGGTTCCAGTAGAAATTATTTTGTATTTGTTTAATTACACTGTTCAGAGAACATTAATCTTTAAGTCTAAGGAGTAAAATAGTGCTAGCTGTTTTATTGTTTGTAGCTGTAATTTGTAGCTTTAGCTTTTTTGCAGCAGTAAAGCTAAATAGAACCTTCGAGGAAACATTGCCTATATCGACAATGGGGATTATCCTTTTCCTGTTTCTCACAGGAATGGTTAACATCCTGGGAATCGGATGGATATTAGTATCTATCATAGCTGTAGGCCTGTATGGGTACAGCATATATTTGCTTATTAAGAAACATAGCAGAGATTCTTTAAAGGAATCCTGCTTTAATCTTTTTACTCCAGGATTTATCGTATTTGCGATATTGACTGTGTTGATTGCATTTTTCAATCAGGACAGATTAGCGACACATACCGATGAGTTTTCTCATTGGATGGATATCGTAATGATTATGACAGGAATCGATGACTTTGGAACTACAGCAGGTTCTGGAGCTATATTCCCATCATATCCACCAGCCATGTCCCTTTTCCAATATCTTATGGAAAAGATAAATATGGCCATTACCGGAGATTTCTCTGAATGGAAAGTATATTTCGCTTATCAGCTTTTGGTTGTCAGCATTATGCTTCCATTTGTTAAGGACAAGGGGCATTCGGTAGTACAGAAAGTGGTTTCTGTGATTAGCTGGCCGGTATGTTTATTCTTGCCACTGATATTTTTTAAGGATATGTATTCATCCATTTATATTGATCCATTTCTTGGAGTGCTTGGTGGCAGCGGTTTTGCAGCAGTATCCATCACAAAGAAAAAGGATTGGATGTACAACACATATATGTCAATGCTTATGGCGGTGCTGGTACTGTCAAAGGATGTGGGCATATATTTAGCAATATTTATTTCTATTTATTTTTTAATTGATTATTTATCAAGAGAGGGCTTTGGGAAAAAGAATATATTGCTTTCTGCAACACCACTTGCAGCAATGATTCTTGCAAAGCTTCTTTGGAAGATAGAGCTGGCTGTTTCACACACAGCCCAGAAGTTTAGCCAGCCTTTTGATGTGCAAGGTACTATCGATACTATAAAGGGTAATGGAAATGAATTTTATACAACTGTATACGATAATTTCCGTCAGGCTATTACCTATAGATTTGTATACTATGAGAGACTAGGATTCAACTACACATCAATAATGACATTATTAGTGGTTGCATTCATATGTCTACACGTTAGTCTATACAAGAGGGGGCAGCTTAAAAAGGCTGCAGCTATAACAGGAGCAGTTGTCCCAGGAATAGCTATCATTTTTTACATATTATCAATGTTTCCTCTATACATTTCACGATTCGAGACAGAGGAAGCTATCAATCTGGCGTCCTTTGAAAGATATTGTGGTATTATGTTTTTGACTGGAATACTATTGATGTTCTGGCTTCTTAGGGATATGTTGATAGATGCTGATGGAAAGGTAGTTCCAATAGTTCTTGCAGCAGGAATGATTGCTAGTGTTCACCACAGCCAGAAGGATATCATTTCAGACTACACCAGCAGACGTACAGTGCTCGATTCACAGGACTACAGAGCTAACGTAAATGTGTTAGCCGGGAAAATTAATGAGGTCTGCGAAGATGATGCCAGAATCCTTTTGGTATATTCTGATGGGGAATCACTGATGGAGGCAATTTTGTCTACATTGACAAGACCTAGAACCATTGATTCCAGTGAAGGATATTTCCCTAACATTACACCAGAAGATGGTAACATAATTACATCGACTGACCTGTTAGGAATAATTAAAGATAATTATGATTACCTGGCAGTGTATAGTGGAAACGAATGTCTTACAGTTAATTACCTGGATTTATTCCAGAATGGAAAGATATTAAACTGTTCAATATATAAAATTAACAATCAAACCGGAAAGTTAGAATTAGTGAGGTAAGATTATGTTAACAGCAGAAGAAAAAGCAAAATTTATAGAAGAATTAGATGGTACATCTTATGTTGGAGAGCCTAGAGATAACACATTTATGTTTATCAAAAAGCAGGTAGAGCATCTGGGTGCTTTCCTTGAAGGACATAAGGATTGCCTCGTATTTGCAGAAGATAACATCACATTTTCAGATGAAATCCTTGCAAACAATCACGTGGTATTTTGTGAGTTTCCACAGTATGAATATGCACTTTTCGCAATGGATTACAGAGATGTGAGAATGCCTCTTCCAGAGTTCTTTGAGGAGGAAGGATACTATATCACTTCAGATTCATCAGTTGGAGAAAATTGCACTATTTATCCAGGCTGCTTTATCGGTCCTAACGTACACATCGGAGATAATGCTCTTATTCTTCCAGGCGCAAAGATTAAGCATGCTACAATCGGAGATAATTTCATCTGCAACGAAAACGTAGTAGTAGGATGTAATTCATTTACAAAGGCAAAGGATGACAAGGGAGATTTGATTTCAATGCCTTCCCTTGGTAGAGTTGTCATCGGAAACAATGTAGAGCTTGGTGCTTGCGATGTAATCGAGCTTGCTACTTGCGGCGAGACAGTCATCGGAGACAATGTAAAGCTTGATAACCTTGTAAGTATCGGTCACGAGTCAGTACTTCATAAAAATGTATGTATGGCTGCTCAGGCTACACTTGCTGGTTTCGTTGATGTTGGTGAGAATACATTCATCGGCGTTGGCGCTAATGTAAAGAACCGTATCAATATTGGAAAGAATGTTACAGTTGGTATGGGTTCTGTAGTGGGCCGTGCTGTAAAGGACGGCGAGACAGTATTCGGAAATTTGGCAAAGCCTATTCCAATTCTAAAAAAATCATTCCAGAAATAAAAAATGAGCCTTCCCTTTTTAAGGGGAAGGGGGACCGCTCTAGCGGTGGATGAGGTTCAAAATGAAAAACATATTAGAGTGGCTAGAAAATAGCACAGAAAAATATCCAGAAAAAACAGTATATTCAAACCTGGACTATAGCCTTACTTTTGCTCAGGTTAGCAAAATCGCAAAGTCTGTTGGTTCGGCTATTATAAATGCAAATCTTCCAGAGGGACCTGTAGCGGTAGTAATGGGCAAGGAACCAAAGATGATAGCCAGCTACCTAGGAGTAGCCTACAGTGGAAGAATCTACGCGCCAGTAGATGTTACACTACCTATAAAGAGACTGAATTCTATCTTTGATAACCTGGAGCCTGCAGCAGTAGTTACCAGCGAGGCATTAAAGGAAAAGGTTCAGGGGATCTTAGAGCAGGTAGGAAAATCTGATGTAAAGGTTCTTACAGTAGAGTCTCTTGAAGCTACAGCAGTAGCTCAGGACAAATTAGATGCAGTAAGAGAGAAGATGACAGAGCTTGATCCTCTTTACATCATCTACACATCAGGTTCCAGCGGAGTGCCAAAGGGCGTTATCGCCAGCCATAGAAATGTTATTTGCTACATTCGTGCATATGTAAAGGTGATGGGTATCACAGAGGAAGATATCCTTGGTAATCAGTCACCACTGGATTATATTGCGGCCATCAGAGATATTTATATTCCATTATATACTGGTGCATCATCATTCCTTACACCAAAGGAATTCTTTATGCAACCTAACAAGCTTTTTGATGCATTGAATAATGCTGGAGTTACTTCAATCGGATGGACTTCTTCATCCATGACACTTTTGGATACACTCCACGCATTCAAGAATGACACACTTAAGACTGTTAATAAGATTTGCTTCTCAGGCTCGGTAATGACAAAGCCTGTACTGGAATACTGGACAACAAATCTTCCTAATGCGAAGTTTGTAAATCAGTATGGTCCTACAGAGGCTACAGCATCTTGCACTTATTATGTGGTAGATGCGCATACCTTTGAGTATGAGAGCGTGCCAATCGGAAAAGCATACGATGATTACAAAATCATTCTTATAGATGAAAATGGCAAGGCGCCAGCAGAAGGTGAGCTTGGAGAAATTTGTGTAGCAGGTCCAACACTTGCACTTGGTTATTATAAAAATATTGAAAAGACCAATCAGGATTTCATCCAGAATCCTCTCAATGATAGATACAGAGAGCTTATTTATAAGACCGGTGATGTAGGATGCATTCTTCCTGATGGAAATATCGAGTTCCATGGCAGAAAAGACCGCCAGATAAAGCATATGGGACATCGCGTAGAGCTAGATGAAATCGAGGCAGCAGCATCTACGATTGCAGGCGTTGGAGAGAACGCTGTAATTTATGATGCAAAAAATGAAGTTCTTGTGCTATACTATGTGGGCGAGGCAACTATCAAGGAGCTTTCTGCAGGTCTTCGTGGAATCATTCCAGGATTTATGGTTCCTAGAAAGATGATTAACTTAGAAAGTCTTCCAAAGCTGCCAAATAGTAAAATAGATTTAAAGGAACTTGAAAGGATGTATAGTAATGAAAGATAAAGTTCTTGAGATTTTAGAGGGTATCAGACCTGATATTGATTATGCTACAGAGGACAATTTAGTAGATGGTGGCGTTTTAGAGTCATTCGATATCGTAGCTATCATTGCACAGTTCGAATCAGAATTTGACATTGAGGTAGAGCCACAGTATCTTATCGCTTCACATTTCAATTCACTTGATGCTATGGTTTCATTAGTGGAGACATTACAGAAATAATGATTAATACACCAGCATATATTTTTAATATTGATATACTGCAGGAGAGAGTGGACAGGATTAAGTCCATCATTCCAGAAATAGAGTTAACCTATTCCATAAAGGCTAACCCTTTTTGGTGCCTTATATTATTGATATGGTTCGCCATTTGGAGGTTTGTTCTCCTGGGGAGTTTTCTATCTGTAAGGCTGCTTCTGTCCCACCAGAAAAGATTATCTATTCTGGTGTTATGAAAGAGGAATGGGACATCACAGAGGCTGTGGAATACGGTGTAGATATTATCACTGCTGAGAGTCCACGCCAGCTTCGTCTTATTGAAAAGGTATGTGCCACAAAGGATTGCAAGGCAAAGGTATTGCTTCGTCTTACCAGCGGCAATCAGTTTGGTATGGATCAGGATACTGTTGTAGATTTACTTAAGACATTATCAGACTATCCACATGTAGATTTCATAGGAATACATTATTTCTCAGGCACACAGAAGTCCCGTAGTGCAAAGTTTGATGCTGATAAGGCTAATGTAGATGGCCTTTTAGATGCAGCCAAGGAGCTGGGCATCAGCATAGATTTTATAGAGTTTGGTCCTGGTGCAGCAGTAGAGTATTTTGATAAGCCATCAGATGAAAAGGATTTTGAAAACTTTGCAGTAGCTATGGAGGCTATTTCTTATTTCTCATCAAAGGTAAAGCTTGGTATAGAGATGGGAAGATTCATTGCCAGCACTTGCGGTCGTTTCGAGACCACTGTTAAGGAAATAAAGCAGTCTAGAGGAATTAATTATGTGCTTGTAGATGGTGGTATTCATCATCTTAATTACTTCGGACAGATTCAGGGTATGAAGATTCCTGATATTTCTATCAGCACAGTTAGAGCTACAAAGGACAAATACTGCATCGTTGGTAGTCTTTGTACTACAGCAGATGTTCTTGTGAGAGAGGTGGAGCTTTCATCTCTTCAGGAAGGTGATGTGCTTACCTTCCATAGATGTGGTGCATATTCTATTACAGAGGCACCTAATCATTTCCTTTCACGTCGTATGCCAGCGGTATATGCAGAAAGCAAGGCAATCGGTCTTAAACTTTTAAGAGAAGGAATGGAGTCATATAAATTTAATAATGAATTCTAAATTAGCGGACTTCTTAAAAAAGGATTATGTAAAATCCGGAATAATATGTTTTATAATAGCTTTTCTCTCTTTTTACCTTTCGTAATAAAGGGAGAAGGCTTTTTTGTGTTAACAAACGATTTTAATGACCAGCAGATTCCGTTTACTATTGGTCTTCACAATGCACTTTTAGATAGTGGCATCAGTGGATTTAGCTGGGATATTGATCTTGGTACATCTACTATGGATGGCTTCAGTTTTTACGAGCTGGGCAGTCCATTCTTCTGGCTTAGCATGCTGTTCCCAGCAAATGCTTTTCCATATATTGTTGCATGGCTATTCATGCTTAAATTTTCATTTGCAGGAGTATTCTCTTGCCTTTACCTTAGACGTTTTGTAAATGATGGAAAGTGGGCAGTACTAGGCTCAGTGCTTTATGCATTTTCGGGCTATTCTCTTGTTAATTTACTTTTCTATCATTTCCATGATGCTATTTGTTTCTTCCCACTTCTTTTAATAGGATTGGAAAGATACAAAGAAAAGAAGGATTACAAGTTCTTCGTATTTACGATATTCTTAAATTGCATTATCAACTATTTCTTCTTCGTAGGAGAGGTGGTTTTCTTAGTAATATATTATCTATGCCGATTCGCAAGCAAAGACATTAAAGCTATGCTTATAGATGCAGTTAAATGTGTAGGCTGTGGCGTGCTTGGTGTAGGAATGTCAGCCTTTGTGTTTATACCTAATATTATTTTTATTTCTGGAAATCCTAGAACAGGTGAGTTTAGTGGTATCTTTTCTATGCTTAAGACTAGTCTGTCTGAGTATATGTATATTCTAAAGACATTATTGCTTCCAGGAGAGCCACTTACTAGCATTAGTGCAGTATACGAGACCAGATTCGCAAGTCATGGTTTTTATTTACCTATGGTCGGTCTTGTACTTGTGATTGCATATGTTATTAGAAAACGTGATTGGTTATCAAAGATAATCCTTTATTGTGCTGTAGCCAGCTTTATACCACTATTAAGTGATTTGTTTTATATGTATAGTGCGGCCCAAATGAGATGGTGGTATATGTTTACCCTTATGGCAGCATTGGCTTCTGTGAGAATGCTGGAGGATCCAGAGGTTACGGCCATTAAGATTGGAACCTGGGCAAATATTGGATTGGTAGCAGTATTCACTATTGTTGTAGTTGTGTTTAATGCTATTCAGCTAGATGGAAAAACATGGATTAATAATCCTATACGCTTCTATACGTATGTAGCACTCACAATAATAGGCGCTATCATTACTTGCATTATATCTACTAGAAGCATAGTTAATTACAGAAACGTTCTTATTAATATTTCTATCTATGCCTTAGGTCTGATGTTTGTAACTATGTTTATTTACAGAAGCTGTGCTTGGATGGGACAGCAGGCTTACAAGCAGCGTTTTGATGTAGCTGCTCAGATAGAACTCCCTAATGAGCAGTACCGATTAAACGATGCGATGAATTTGATAAGCATGACAG
The DNA here is from genome assembly GCA_000209815.1 of Butyrivibrio fibrisolvens 16/4. Classification (GTDB taxonomy): domain Bacteria; phylum Bacillota; class Clostridia; order Lachnospirales; family Lachnospiraceae; genus Pseudobutyrivibrio; species Pseudobutyrivibrio fibrisolvens_A. The sequence continues at coordinate 2,521,402 of FP929036.1, read as the reverse complement.
CACACGTAGCAGGCTTTTCTAATCAGTCATCTACAGATACAAATAGTATTCGCGATTTTGAGGACTTATTTGATTATTATGCACAGGTAGTGGGCATGCCAAAGAATGAGATTCCGGGCTTGGCAGAGCTTCTGGCCGGAAAGTATAGTCTCAGCTTTGATCCTAATTCAGGAGCTTGCATTGCGGAGTACAAAAATGATTTGGAGACTATGTATCTGATTGAACGTGGTGCCTGCCCAATAGGATTTGCGGCAGATTCTTATATTACAGAGGACGAGCTCAGAAAGCTGGATGTAAATCAAAGGGCTATAGCACTTCTTGATAGTGTAGTAATCGACAAACCAGATTTAACAGATGCTCAGTACAATCAGGTAACATCAGAGCTTCCAGAAAAGAAGGCTGAGGATATAGATTTTGCAACATCCATTAATGATTATGTAGTGGAGCATACTTACGGAGGAGTTCTTGGATTTGAGAAGGACGGTCACGGTATGCGCTGTGTCACTGGATACGATAAAGATACCTATGTATATTTTAGTGTTCCTTACGATACAGGCTGGACAGCTACAATAGATGGTGAGAATACAGATATCATTGTCTCTGGCGGAATGATGCTTATAAAGGTACCAGCAGGAAATCATAGCGTGGTATTTAATTATGTGACACCAGGTCTTAGAGCAGGTGAAGCCATTTCTGCTGTATGCTGGTTGGTTTTTCTATTTTTACTTTCCGTAAGAGAAATGGTAAAATTAATCTTTAGTATTAAGCTTTTTTCAATAAAGGAAGCAATACCGATGATGAGGTGTTGATATATGATAGTCAGAGATTATTTTGATATGTCGCAGGAAGAGAATATCTTCTGTGCTAAAAGAATATTAGTTGATTCTATCTATAAACAGGCTAATCTTGAGGGGATTGGTGTTACATTTGCTGAGACTCAGGATATTCTCAATGATGTGAATGTAGAATCAGTCAAGCCAAAGGATGTAAGTAAAGTTTGCTGTTTGCGAGATGGATGGAAATATTTATTTGATAGTTTAAATAAAGAGCTGGATTTAATTTTCTTAGAGGATATTCATAATCTGATTGCCAGATTTGATGTGGATTATAGATATCTAGGAAAAATTCGAGAAGATGAAGTTATGATTTCGGGAACCAGTTGGAGACCTGAGATTCCTTCAAATGAAGATATTGATAAGCTTTGTGAAATGCTTAAGGTTGATAGTTCTAAAGATATTACTGATCAGGCTATAAATATTGGTTTGTATATTATGAGAATGCAGCCTTTTAAGGATGGAAATAAAAGAGTTGGCAGCTTTGCGATGAACAAGATTTTAATTGAATATGGAAAAGGAATATTTAATGTTCCTGTAGAACTAGATGGTACTTTTAAGCAAAAGCTTGTGGAATACTATGAGTCTAATGATAATTCTGATTTAAAAATGTTTGTTGCAGAGAAGTGCTTAGATGGAACTAATAGGATAAAGAACTAGTGAATACTAAAATTGTTTCAAGTAAAAACTTATATGTTATTCCAGAAGTTACTATTTGTTTAGTAAGGGGACAAAATTATATTGTTCAAAAGGAATGGGCGAGAAGGAAATCCTGTTGGGAGTTTTGCCTCTTTCAGGAGCTAAAAAGTATTTATCCAGTATCAGATTGATGGCCAGAGCTCTCAGACTTGAGCCAAGGTGCGGTATATTTGTAGACGAGAATGTGGCTATCGTTTCATACCATGGTGCTATATATAGGGTAGATTGCAAGAATGTATCTATTCAATTAGAACATGAATTTAGAAGTGAGATGAATAATCCTCTGTGTTTTACAAAAATAGAGGATATTGCTGGGTTTTCTGATGGTATTTATTATGGAGAGTACTTCCTAAATCATGCTAGTTCCGAAGTTCGAATTTTTAAGAGAGAAGAAAATGGCACTTGGAATATAGTTTATACTTTCCCATCAGGTTCGATTTACCATGTGCATGGGATTATTCCATATCCTAAAAACGGATGTGTATATGTGCTAACAGGTGATAAAGATTCTGAGTCAGGCATATTTGAATTTAGGGATAATTTTACTAAAGTAAAAACAATTGTCAGCGGCAAACAGGCATACAGAGCTTGTGTAGCTCTTCCACTAGAAAATGGTTTGCTCTACACTACAGATACTCCACTAGAAGACAATTATTTGTATCAATTGGACTTTAATTCCAAGGAAATAAAGTCCGTTTGTAAAATAGCAGGACCTTGTATTTATGGAAAAGTCATTTCAGAGAATGAGATGGTATTTTCTACATCAGTAGAGCCAGACAGCAGACTTACTGGATTAAAATATGAATTTACCTATAAATTGGGTGAGGGAGTGCAAGATAGAAACAGCCATCTTTACTACGTAAAGTGGGATGGAAGCCATGCTCAGGTAAAGGAGATATTCAAAGCTAAAAAGGACGTTATCCCTATGGGAGCAGGCCAGTTTGGTACTATGATGTTTCCAGCAGGCGAGGGACATCTTTTTGTTACTGGTCAGGCACTTCGCAAATACGATAATAAAACAATACGAATTGATGAAATATAGGAGATAATCTATGGGATTATCAGTAATGGAGCGCTTTGGAATTATTGAGGTTGGGACTAGAGTAATCCTTGGTAAGTTTCCAAAGCTAAAACAAACGGCAAAGAAAATAAGGGCTAAACGAAGCAGAGGAAAATCTGTAGCGGAAGAGATAGATCCAAAGCTTAAAAAGATATTCTATGATAAGGTCATAGAACACATAGAGCCTGATGATATAGTTCTTATTCATTCATCAATGGATGGATTAAAAACTATAGGTATTACGGCGGAAGAATTTATTGAGTTTATGAAAAAGCAAGTAGCTGAAAAGGGAGTGACATTTGTACTTCCTTGTTTTCCTACTACAAATCTTACAGCACCAACTGAAAAAAGCAGACCTTATGACCCTAAAAAGACTATTTGCTGGACAGGAATTCTGCCAAATAAGTTTTTATGTGAGCCTGATGTAATTCGTACAGCGTTTCCATATAATTCATTGGCTGCAATGGGACCAAAGGCTGAAGAGATGATGGCTCATGATTTAGAGGCAACATCTGTTTATGATAAGACAAGTGCATGGCGCTATTGCTATGAGAATCATGCAAAGCTGCTCTTCGTAGGTGTAAAAGCAAGTAGTAGTAACACTATGGGTTCGCACATGGTTCCAGATTTAATGGGAGATGAGTGGCCAGTAAAGGACTGGTATCAGGATGTGGTATATAAGATTCGTATTGATGGTGAGGTTTCAGAAAAGCTAGTAAGAGTTCAAAAAGATATTTGGGCACAGTACTGTATGGAAGAACGTACCTCTGGAATGCTTAAAGAGGCTGGAGTACTTGAAGAACAGTATATAGGCGGTTGCAATTTAGGAATTGTTGAAGATGCAAAGGAAATGATGGATGTGCTTATAAGCCTTTCAAAAAAAGGAAAGCTTGTTTATATGATTCCTAAAAGATATTTGAAAAAATAGTAAGACTATAAGAGAGAATAGAAATGAAACTGGCAGTAATAAATGCAGAAAGTGGTAAAGGTGGAGGACCAGCCACTATCTGTGATGACATATATAAGAATTTTATAGGTGCTGGAAACGAAGGGCTGGCTTGTTGGGCTAGACAGGCAAACGAAGGCGATGGTGTAAATCGCTATAAAATAGGTAATAAAATGGATTTAGCCTGGCATTTGGTTATTACAAGATTGTTTGATGCTCATGGCCTTGGCTCAGTGATAGCCACAAAGAGACTTGTGAAGAAATTGAAAGAGTTTCAGCCAGACATTGTAAACCTTCATAACATTCACGGTTACTTTTGTAATTACAAAATATTATTTGAGTACTTAAAAGAGGCTGACATACCTGTAGTTTGGACACTGCACGATTGCTGGCCTTTTACTGGTCATTGTCCTTATTTTGATTTAGCCGGTTGTGATAAATGGAAAACAGGATGCGATCATTGCCCAGAACTTAAAAGATATCCTAAATCTATTTGGCTGGATAGATCGAAACGCAATTACGAATTAAAGAAGAGTCTTTTTGCAGGTATAAGTAAGAATCTTACTTTGGTGGCTCCATCAGCATGGCTTGGAGATTTGGCAAAGGAATCTTTCTTAAAGGATTGCCGAATAGAGGTAATTAATAATGGAATAGATTTGCAGGTGTTTAAGCCATCAAAGGGAGACTTCAAAAAGTCACACGGTATTGAGAACAAAAAATTAGTACTAGCCCTGGCTTCGGAGTGGACTACTAGAAAAGGTTTTGAGGATATTAAATATATTGGGAAGAACCTGCCAGAGGATTATGTCCTTACTATAGTAGGTCTTCAGCCAGAACAGGTGGCAGAGGTGCCAAAGGAAATCATTCCTATTACTCGTACTAATAACGTGCAGCAGCTTATTGAGATTTATTCAGAGGCAGATGTTTTTGTAAATGCTTCTGTAGAGGATAATTTTCCAACAGTAATTTTGGAGTCCCTTGCTTGTGGAACTCCTGTAGTAACATACGACACAGGTGGCTGCAGAGAAGAGATTAACGAATCCTGCGGTATTCTTGTTGAGAAATATGACAAGGAAGGCCTTATAGCAGGAATAAAGGTTATGGGTGCAAAGACAGCAGAGCGCTCAAAAGCTTGTATAGATAAAGTTCAGTATTTTGAAAAGAAGAAGATGTACGACAAGTATAATGAACTTTTCGAAGAGATTTATCACAAGAATTAAAGTGGAGGATAAATAATAGTGCCTACAGCAAACAGTGATAATAGCAAAAAGAGATTAATATTGTTTTGCGGGATGCTACTTTTAGGGGCTGTATTGATGATGGTTTATTCCTGCCTTACAGGAAATACTAACCAGAAATTTACTGATGTAGTTATGGAATATACAGCAATAGAAGGAAGTAATAAAAGCGCGGAACGTTCTTTGTTTTATATTTTTGGAATTGTGGGGGCGTTATTATATACAGTTGTATTTCTTCTTAAGAAGTGGGGTGCTACTGCTGATGCAACAGAGTTCAAGGCTAACAAATATGTTTGGGTAGCACTTGCAGTATCACTTATCACAAACTATTTCTTTTATCAGAAAGCAAACTGGCTTGTTTTAGCAGCAATCTTTATTAGTTTAATAATGACTAAGAAGAATGAAAAGCTAATGATACCTGCTGTTTCATTTTTATTCATATCTGCTTACAGTATTTGTGGAATATATAGAATATATGCTTTACTTGGCATAGCAGGAACTATTAGCGTGAAAACAATTTCTGTGATTGCTTTTATCATCACACTAGTTTTGGCGTTAGTTGGTAAGGATGGCAAAGCATATGCTAAAGCTGTTCTTGTGGCGCAGCTTTTTGTTCCATTTACATTACTAGTGTTTTTAATGAATACCTATCAAACAGTTGATAAAGCATATTCGCAGATAAGAATACCTTCTAGAATTAAATATCTGGTCATACTTATTATTGTTGCTTTTTTGGTGGAAGCAATTATTCGTTTAGTAAAAGGATGGAAGAGTACATTTACACTTGAAGAGGTGCTGGGGCTTGGTACTTGTGTTTCTATTATGAATTTCAATAGATTTAGTGGTACTGGATCTATCGCAGATTTATCACTACATCATGCATTTGAAAATGTAATTGGATATTCACAGATTTTTGAATTAGGACAGAAGCCATTCGAGGATTATATACCTGTATCTGGAATGTATTCCATAGTACATGGATTCTTCCTTGCTTTCTTCGGACATGGCAGAGCTTCATATTACAATTTAACAGCTAATCTGTTTTATCTTTCAATAATCTTTGTGATAGTTTTTTTGCTTAGAAGACAATTAAAGGCTGAATGGGTTCTTTTTATCTCGCTTTTATTTGTTGTAACGGATTACAATAGAATCACACTTATTGTACCTACAATCTTACTTTTAGTATGGCCAAAGCTTATTGAAAATAAAAACATGTGGTTAAAAGCTTGGTTTTTAACAAGCTTGGTACACGGACTGTATTATCCTGTTTTGGTGCAGCAGTGTGTATAGGATTTTTACCACTTGGAATTTGGCAGATATATTCTTATGCAAAATCAGGGGAACTTACTAAGGATGTAAAAACTGTAAAGTTTTGGATATGGTGGATAATCTGCTTTATTCCAGCTGTCTTAAGCATTAAGCTGCTCCTTGGTACGTTAAAGCATATGCTAGCTATGGGAAGTCAGACTATTTTAGCTGATGGATTGACCAGATTTGGTCAGGATGCTGCAAATGGGTTCTTGCCATTCATTAGTTCGATTTCACTAAGACTTGTAGTGTATTATGTTTTGACATACCTGATTCTTGTAGCTGTTATTTGGCTTTCTGTAGCAATGTTTCTAAAGCTGGGCCAGGCTAGATTTGTAGATAAGAAATTATTAATAGATAATCCTGTAAGTGGTTTTACAGCATTATCTGTTGGAATAATGTTTTTGATTGCATTTAGCTATACGGTTGTAAGACTTGATAAAGGTGATCTTTATTCTAGAAGTGACGGTATAGTTAAAGCTGCCTTTGTATTATTTGTAATCCTAGTAGCTAGATATTTGAAGGACAAAAGTAAGACCGCGCTTTTTGTTTTTGGATTTGCCGTATTTATTCTTTCGATAGTTTCTGCTGAGGGATTTTATAATATGTCTAGCGGAGCAAAACTGAGTTCTTGCTATCAGGTACCAAAAGACGATGTCTATGTAATGGATGATTATAGCATTCGCCTCGGAGATTGTTTTATAAATAAGGATTCCTATGAATACATAGCTCATATAAATGACTATATGAATACTCTTGATAGAGAAAGAGGATACTTTGGTTTGGTGGACAGCTTTGGCCTTAGCTATCTTTGCAACATTAAGGGCGATTCTGTTATGGAGATATTCAATACTCTTAAAGGATATGGTGCCGTGGAAGAGACTGTGGATTATCTCAGAAGAAACGATACTATTGTTGGCGTAAATCTGGATTCAGATTCAAATTACTATCTGTATCATTGGCTGGTTACTTCTGGGGATTATGTATGGAGTGATGAGAACAGACTATTTTTCCCAAATGATGGAAGCGTTAGCCGAGAAGAAATCTTAGATAATAATAAGACCATTAATCTTTCAAAGGAAGATGATGAGCTTGGCAGAGTTGCTGGTTCATGGGGTAGTTCAATGGAAACATTGGAGAATATCTTTACAGAAATAGACCTTGGATACACTTCCTCATTAGAAGATAATAGAATTCGATTGGATTTTGATAGAACTATAGACGGCGACGAGGCTGATTTTATCTACTTAGAGTTTCCAGTAGATAAATCAGATGTAAGCTATGTATTATTTGAATACAATAACGAGAGGACCTTAGAGAATGTGGAAGAAACACCACTTCTTAAAAAGCTGGCAAAGCAGGATTATAATAAGGGCAAAATCGTGACTGTAAGCTGGAATGATGAGACAGGAGCAGAACACAGAATCCATTGCAATATGGATGAAGGAAAGCTTTTGATACCTCTTGGAGCTGGTAGAGGCTGGCTATTAAATGGACATTCCGATATAAAGATTCAGATGACTGAGGATAACGAGATAGTAGTTCCTCTAGAGCCTGAGAATATTAGATTTTTAAAGCTAAGGGAAGTAGAATAACTGACCTTTGTAGGGAGGATAATTAATGGACAATAAGATATTGCTTTTTATACCTATGTATAACTGCGAAAAGCAGATTCCAAGAGTATTGGGACAGCTTAATGATGATGTATGTCAGTATCTATCAGAGGTAATTATTGTAAATAATCGCAGCACTGATAACGGTGAGCAGGTGGTACAGGATTATATCAAAGATAGAAACTTTCCTATGAAAGTAAGCTTACTTCGTAATGACGATAATTACGGACTGGGTGGTTCCCATAAGGTGGCATTCCAGTATGCTATGGACCACGACTTTGATTATGTTATCCTTCTTCACGGAGATGATCAGGGGGATATTTCAAATATCATGCCTTACCTTAAGAATAAGGAATATGAGAATTATGATTGCTTCCTTGGAGCCAGATTTATGAAGGGCTCACAGCTTCAGGGCTATTCTAAATTCAGAACATTTGGAAACATTGTATACAATACATTGTTCTCAATCGGCTGTGGATACAAGGTATATGACCTGGGCTCTGGTTTAAATATGTACAAGGTTAGCATTCTTAAAGACAAATTTTACTTGAAGTATAAGGATAACTTAGTATTTAATTATTGTATGGTAATGGGACAGGCATTTTACAAACATAAAGTAAAATTCTTCCCAATCATTTGGAGAGAAGACGACCAGGTTTCCAATGTAAAGATGGTAAACCAGGCTATGAATGTACTAGGATTACTTTGGTCATTTGTTTGTAATAAAAAGAAATTTGTGGCTGAGGAGCATAGAGATAAAGTAGTAGATGCTTACACAGCACAGGTAGTATATACAAATATGCAGTAATGGAGACAAGATGAAGAAAAAGGCATTTGTATATAATTTAATAAATGTTTTGGTACTTCTGGCAGCAGGATGTATTTTGGTAAGGAATTATAGTTTACAGAAGCTGTTTGCAGATACTTGTGCGGCCTACATCGGCATAATGCTTCTAACAGTTTTATTGGTGCATTTTCTAAAAGCTATCAGGCTGTATTTTGCATTGTATGGAGCTAATATCAGTTTTTCTCAGTACCTAAAGATATACTGTAAGGTGACACCGGTCAGCATTCTGCTTCCATTTAAATTTGGCGAACTATTTAGAATGTATTGCTACGGTAATCAGACTGGAAATATGTTAAAAGGCGTCATTACAGTTGTATTAGATAGATTTATGGATACTATCGCACTGTTAACTATGATAATAGCTGTATGGACCATTTACGGAGGAGTTATTACACCACTAGTGTATATTTTGCTTCTCTTTGTCCTTGCTGTAATAATTGTTTTTGTAGTGTTTCCAGGAGTGTATAGATATTGGAATAAATATCTTCTTAGGGCAGATGCTACAGTTAGAAAAATGAGGGCAATAAAGCTTCTTAATAAGTTTAACTTAGTCTATCAGGAAATAGCCAATGTAACTAAAGGCAGAGGTATTATTCTCTATATTCTATCGCTACTTGCCTGGATTATAGAGATTGGGTCCGTTTCATTGCTATATAGACTCTATGGAGCCAGAACCAATGTAAATGCAAAGATTTCAGAGTACTTGTCATCGGCACTTAGTAGTAGTCAGGCAATAGAATTAAAACAGTTTATTTTTATCAGCGTGATACTGATGATTTGTATATACGTTATTGTGAAGCTAATTGATGTAGCCACAGTCGAAAGGAATTAGTATGAAAACCTTAATCATTTATGATGATACAGGAAGAAAAAGCGAAGTGATCGCAGATATTATTGGAAATAAAGGCTTTGCAGATGTAGTTGTAAAGAAACGTTGTCTGGAAGATTACTATAGAGAATCTATGGGAAAAATATATTCAAATGTAGTTTGGAAGAAAATCCATTCTGTATTTGAGTATTCTGATTTAGTAAGACAGTTGGATGTGTACACTAATCAGGATGTCAGGGTGATTCACTGTTTTTCAAACTATATCGTTTCTGATATGAACGCTGCTAAGCTTTCTTTTGACAAGCTCGGTTTCATTGATGAGCCTTATGGAGTGTTTGACGGTAGCAGAGCAGTGCTAGCTATGTTTCCTAATGTAGATACCTACATTACATTTTGTAAAAATATAATCGCAGGAAGAAAAGCCTGGGATCTTGTAAAGGAAATAGATGAGCATTTCAATATTGATGGAATGGTGGATGTTGGCATCATTTCCAATTTTATCCAGTGTGTCACAGGTAATTTTGATTCCAGATATTTTAATAGCCTAAAAGGTAATGAATACACTCTTGTAAAGAAATCTACAAATAAGAAAAAGATAAAGGCAGAATATGATTTTTACCACCTTCTACCGGAGGATATGAAGTATTGGTTTGTTATGCCTTTCGATTATAAAGAGGATGAAAACACTGCCAGCTATACTATGGAGAGACTCCATATGACAGACCTTGCTATTAAGTGGGTGCACGGCTCTATGGATAAGGCAGAGTTTTCTAATCTTATGGATAAGTATTTTTATTTCTTTAAGTGCCGCCATACTAAAGATTGTACAAAGGAAGAGTATACAGCCACAGCAGATGAGCTTTATATTAACAAGGTAAATGCCCGTATAGCAGATTTGAAAAGGCTCCCTGAATATGGACAGATACAGGCACTTCTTGCTGCAAAGGGAGATATTACTATTGATAGTCTTTTAGAGAGGTATTTTGCTTTAAAAGAAAAATCGAGAGTAGAAACAACTATCCACAGGAAATGGTAATAGGACATGGAGACCCTTGCTTTGCCAATGCATTGTATAATAAATCTACACAGATGCTGAAGTTTATCGACCCTAAGGGGGCTAGTAGGGAAGAAGATCTTTGGACTAATCCGTACTATGATGTTGCAAAGCTTAGTCATTCTGTATGTGGCAAATACGATTTCTTTAACAATGGATTATTTGATATCCGAATTTCAGAGGATTTCTCTTACGACTTAGATATTCCTTTTGATAATTCGGAGTATGTTAAGATATTCAAGGAAAAGGTGCAGGAGAATGGATTTGATTATTTAACAGTTCGTATTTACGAAGCATCATTATTCATCTCTATGTTGCCACTTCATATTGATAATCCGCATAAGGTATTCGGATTTATTTTAAATGTAGACAGGATTTTAAAGGAGATAGAAGCGGATGTTTAAGGATTATTCCTTTGTATTTGATATAGATGGAACTATATGTCCTATAAAGAAAAAGGAAGAACGATACGAAGATTTGGTGCCATATAAGGAGATAGTAGACAAGATTAGATACTATAAGGATAACGGTGCAAAAATCGTTCTTTATACATCTAGAAATATGAATTCTTATAATGGAAATATTGGACTTATAAATAAGAACACAGCTGTGGTTTTACACGAATGGCTGGAGAAATGGGATATTCCATATGATGAGATAGTATTTGGTAAGGTATGGCCTGGTCACAAGGGATTTTACGTAGATGATAGAACAGTTAGACCAGACGAGTTTTTAAATAACACTCCAGAGGAATTGGAAGAGATTTGTAGAAAATCAAGATGTGAGGAGAAGAAGGGTGAATAACAAAATTGATATCGTAATTACTATGGGAGGACTGGGTTCCAGATTCAGGAAGATGGGATATACAGTTCCTAAATATATGATTGAGGCCAAGGGTAAGACTCTTTTTGAATGGTCACTTATCAGCTTGGAAGGATATAAGGCTGATGTAGATAAGTATGTTTTCATCGCTATGAAAGATGAAAATGCAGATGTAGAAAAGTTCATTAAGGAGCAGTGTGAAAAGCTGGGAATTAATAAATATTACGTAATCATATTAGATTACCTTACAGATGGCCAGGCTACTACAGCCATGATGGCAGAGAAATTCTGGAATCCAGACCACGCATTACTCATTTACAACATCGACACCTATGTAGAAGCAGGTGAAATGAATAGTGAGGAGCTTCACGGTGATGGATTTATTCCATGCTTTCAGGCAGAGGGAGACCACTGGAGCTTTGTAAGACTGGATGATGCTGGAAAAGTTGTAGAGATAAAAGAAAAACAGAGAATCTCTAATTACTGCACTCTCGGGGCATACTATTTCAAGACTTGTGCCCTTTATAAGCAGCTTTATGACGAGTATTACAGCCGGACAAGAGAGCTTGTGAATGGAGAAAAATATGTAGCACCATTGTACGATTATCTGCTTTCAAAGAATGGTGAGATTTATATTTCTGATATAAACCCTGAAAGGGTGCACGTGCTTGGTACTCCAGAGGAGTTGCAGGCATTTTTGGATGAGGAGTAGACTATTGAAGGAAATGCTATTAAAAAATAACTATTACAAAATAATATTAGCGATATTATATATGGCGCTATTTATTCCATATGTATATTCTATTTTCTATTCTATGCCAGCTACGGATGATTATGCATGGGCTATAGAATGGTTTTCTACTAACAGATTTGTAGAAGTTGTTAAGCGCGTTCAGTGGAACTATATGAACTGGTTTGGTCAGTCAGGTGTATTTGCCGTTGTCATCCAGATTTTGTTCAACCCATTATATTGGTTTAAGGATGTAGGGCACAGCTTTGGAATATGCATGGTATTAGTTTATACACTTATCGTTATAGGATTAATCTGTGCCATAAAAGGATTGGCAAAATCATTACTTAAGATAGAAGATGAATTTGTAAGAAGTGTATTTACATTCCTTCTAATCACATTGTTATTTACAACATATTATTATAACGATGTATATAATTGGTGGTCAGGCACTCCAGGATACTCCATGATGATGGTTGTTATGCTGTTCTGCATGAAGTTCATTTCAGATTATGTAAATGACCAGGATAAGAAGTCCTATATAAAGATGATTATTACAGGTGCAATAGCATGTACAGGATTGATGAACTGTGTGGCTATTGGATTGTTCTATATTCTGGAAGTGTTCTTTAATGAAGGATTTAAGGAGAGAGTAAAAAGGATGTTATGCCACTTCTTATATATGTAATAAGCGGTGTGATTACAGTAATCGCTCCTGGAAATTATAAGAGAACTGTGTCTTATGATAAGGGAGATGTACAGTACATAGGAAGTATTGTTGTTACAGTATATAGAATTTTAAAACGCGCAGCTGAAACATTACTAATGTATCCTTGGACAATAGCTTTATTCTTGCTAATAGTTATTCTTTCGGCTACTTACTTTTATACAAGAAAAGATAAAGTAGTAAGTATAAAGAGAATCATCGTAGGTGCTTTATTTACATTGATATCAGCATTCGGTGCAATGTATCCTTATGTAGCTGGAGAAAGAAAACAGATAGAAGAAGGATTTGCTGAAAGAGCTTTCTTTGTTACAGATTTTATAATGTTTATTGGCTTTGCATTTATTGCTTTCCAGATTGGCCAGTTGATTTCTGTAAGATGTAATAAGGTACTTACCCGAAAGATTGGAATTATTATAGGTGCAGTAGTTATTATTGCATCACTTTTTATGGCAAAGATAGAGGGAACACTAATGTATGTTGTTCCATACGATATCTTACAGCATCGCACACAGATTGCAGAAATCTATTATACTTGGGAAGATATTATCAGTGAGATAGAAAATTCTACTGATGAAAAAATAGTAGTTAAAAAAGAGAATGTCCCTTGGACAAGATTTTCATATCCAGCAGGAATAGATTCAGGTGAATATGAAAAAATAGGGGTAGGCGATCATTTTTATGGTAATGCAAATCAATGCTCGCAAATCTGGTATGGGAAAGAAGAAATACAAGTTTATATTAATTAGCTAGTTATACAGAAATAGTACAGGAAAAGTTGGAAGAACAAATGAAAAATAATAAAATTCGAAATTATAAGTTACTTGTTATTTGGGGGTATATGGCAATATTTGTACCTATTTTTTCTGTTTATTAAATTCTGTTCCAGCTTCAGATGATTTCGCTTTTGGAAGCAGGACGCTTTCGAAGAATTTGTTAGTAGATGCAGCAGCATATAGCTGGTGGAATTGGTTGTATCATGGTGGAAGATGGCTCACATTCTTTTTGCAAAAACTAATTAATCCTTTGAATATGCAGATGCATTTAGGAAGAATCTATGGTCTGTGGATGATAGTAGTGTTTTTATTGGTGTTCTTTCTAATTAATTATTCCTTGAAGGTAATCCTGGGAAAATTAGTTGATGTTAAAAAAGTAAATGTTGATGTTGTGACATTTTTTATCTTAGCGGTTTTATATACAACATACTATTATTCAGAGACCTATAACTGGTATATTGGTGCCACAGCTTACGCAGTGCCATTTGGTTTGCTGTTATTAACCTTAGCATACACCATTAGATATGAAGAAACAGGCCAGAAGAAATATTATTACGGATTAATAATCTCAGGTCTTATTCCAGCAACAAATGAATTTTTAGATGTACCGATTGGATTGTTATACCTGTATATTGTTTTTTTATGTTTAAATTAGACTTTTCTGATAAGAAGAAAGTCATCAATCGAGTAGTCCCTTTACTGATATATATTGTGTGTGGAATTACAGTAGTTTTTGCACCTGGAAATTTTGTTCGTCAGGGTGGATATGATGTCAATCCTAGCATTCCAGCAGCAGTAAAGCAGATAATTATAGATATTATTGTAAGGCTAAAAGATATTGCTTTTCATCATCCATTGGCAATAGCAATATTTTTTATATTGGTATTTGTCGGAATAAAGGCAGGGACAGGGGTAAATAGAAATAATATTTTAGTTACTATATTTCTTACTGTCTTATGTATATTTGGCACATTGTTTCCATATGTTTATGGAAGAGCTATGACAACTACTTATTTGGATGTGAGAATGCAATATTTATTAGATTATGAATTACTTATAGGGATTTGCATAGGATGTCTCCAAATAGGAATGATACTTGCGGCTAGAAATATTGAAAATCTAAGTCGACCATTAAAAATATCTGTAACAGTTGCAGTATTGGCGATTGTAGGCGTGCTATCATTGCATGGAAAAACTTATCAAAAGATAGTTCCTATAGATATCGTGCGCAACAGTGGACTCATAAAAGAAAGCTACGCATTCTGGAATGGAATTATTTTGGAGATAGAAAGTTCACCTAAAGATGAAGTAATTATTACAAGAGATGAAGAACCAAGTTGGACACCTTATTTTTTGTACAGCGGTTTACCAGATGGATATCTATTTGAAGTGAAACCTGAGGCGGTTTATAGTAGTGAATCTATAATGCCAAATGTGTATTATCAAAAGAAATCTATTTTATATAGATTAAAAGAGAAATAAAGAGAGTTATGCTATAGTTTTTTATTTAATTATAATATTGGAATAATATTCTATGGTTATGAAAATAACCCTCTGACGTAAGGGAGTTGTCATCCGCCTTTCACTTTGGTATGGTAGTTACCAAAGGGATAGTTGACAAGTATGAGCTATAACAGATATTCCAAGGAGATGAAAGAATCGATAGTGGTTACACTTCTCGAAGAAGATGTAGTCGTTATGGAAATGCAAAAAGAGACTGGAGTAGGAATTAATACCCTGTACAGATGGCGAGATTAAGCCATGAACAAGCGACGTTTATCAGCTACAACAAAGTATAAAGAATGCCGATAAATGGACCAATCAAAGGAAAGTATGATTATTTATATTTGTTTTCAGATTTATTTAGTAGAAAGATTGTTGGTTGGTAAGTTTATCATTGTGAATCTGCAGACTTGGCTGGAAAGCTAATATCGCATATATACAGAAATGGAAAAGTATTTTTGAATAAGCAACCATTGGTGCTGCATTCAGATAATGGTAGTTCGATGAAGGGGGGCATCTATGTTGAAAACACTTTATGCACTTGGAGTTACTCCTTCAAGAAGTAGGCCTAGAGTAAGTAATGACAATCCATACGCGGAAAGCCTTTTTAAGACATAAAAATATATGCCTAATTATCAGTCAAAAGGATTCAATGACATCATAGAAGCACGTCTTTTGGGAAAGAATTTTGTGAAGTGGTATAACATGGAACACTGGCTCTGTGGTATACAATTTGTGACACAAGCAGAACCTTATGCAGGATTAGATAAAGAGATTCTTAAGAAAAGAACTAAAGTCTATGAAGCGGCAAGGCAAGCAAACCCAAAAAGATGGAGTGCAGATATCAGAAACTGAAAATATTCAGAGATTGAGTGGTTGAATCCAAGACAAGTAACTGAAGATAAGCAGGAGGCGAAAGCTTCTTAGGGATAAATGAAAGGGGAAAGGGTAGGGTTACAACTACCAAAAAAATTTCGAGGGAGAAAACAGTAATGATAGAAAGCTTAGACGACTTTCATAAGATATTGTACGCTGATAAATCAAAGAGTATGATGAGTTTGGCATTATACACTACAATATTTGTTTATGGTTTTATGTATAGAATAATAGATTTAAGACATATTTTTTGGTGCTCTATTCCATTTGTTTTATATTTTCTGTATGAGAAAAAAAATAACCCATTTGATTTTTCATTTTTAAATTTATTTGTTGCAACTCTTATTATTGCAGTTATTGCTTTTCTTAGAGAACCATTACTCAATACTTTTTGGAGCGATGTAAAAGTTGTATGGCTGTTTCCTATGACATATTTAATGGGATGTGCATGTAATGGAAATAGTAAGATTGATTCGGATAGGATTGCTTTGGGAAGTATAACAGCATTAAATTGGGGAATGTTTTTGCAAGCTGTCTTAGATCACATAATGAGATACTATAGACCTACAGAAGATTCTAGAAGGTGGTTTGCATTTTGGAAAGATGATTATGAAGTTAGTACAGTATTTGATATAGGTTTTCTGATAATGGTTTCATCTTTTTATTATTCAATAAAGGAAAAGAAAATAAAAATTAAGATTATTACAGGTATAGGAATATTTTTAGTATTATATTATCCCTCAGTACTGAAGGACGTACCACAAGTTTTATGTTTGTAGGTACATTTGTATTATGTTTATGTTTTGATATAATTAATCGATGGAAGAACAAAGGTGTAGGTAAATTAAAAAGAAGTATGTTAGAGTGGGAATAGCCATTTTATTTCTAGTTATTATTTTAAGAATCTTTAATGTATTTGATGTAATGAATATGCCAAGAATGAAATCTATTCTAGGGCGAGATGGAGGCGTATTTCATAACATAAGGGTAGAATTAGCAATCGATGGTTTAAAGAAAGTAATAAATATACCTCAGGGAGGATGGGAAGGTAATCTGGATGGAGGTACTCATAATACGTGGCTTGAATTTGCCAGAAGATATAATACAATAGTTTTTGCTTTTTTGATGATTTATGTTGTAAATTCATTAAAAAATAGTTTTAAATTTATGATTTCAAAAAAAGAAATTGTAGCATTAGATTATTATTTGTTCAGTGCTTTGATTTCTATGTTTTTATATATGACATTGGAGCCAGTTGGTGCAAATCCAAATTATTATTATGTCCTATTTTTTGTATTTATTAGTGGAATAGTAAATAGACGATGTCAATTAATTAATAGTGTTAGTTGAGATTTATAAAAAGATAGTAAAATGCCTGTACAAAAGATGCACACAGTGCACCATAGATACGACAGATTCAAAAATATAATTCGATGAAAATGGTGTATATAATCACTGCAGAAATTTTAGGTCCGATATAAAACCATATTGTAAATCTAAGGGAAATAGGTTTGATGAAATTGAAATAATTGCAGAGAATACTAAAAAGTAGGTTAGGTTAAGGACTATGATGGTTATAATGGATTAGTGTGTATCATAATGAAAAATATATACGTAGAGGGAAAATATGGATTGTATTTTTTGTACATTATTTGATTCAGAATATATTGATAAAGGAATTACGTTATATCACTCTATGGAAAGATGTATGACTGAATTTAAGTTATATGTCTTTACTTTTGATGAGTTGAGTTATGAAATACTAAAAAAGAGAATTATAAAAATATTATTTTGGTTTCATTGAAGGAATTTGAAACACCAGAGCTACTTAGTGTAAAAAAAGAAAGGACTCAGACGGAGTACAATTGGACATGTTCGCCTTGGATTATCAGGCATGTTTTAGATTATTATCATGAACCAGTTTGCACATATATAGATGCAGATATGGAGTTTCTTTCATCACCTCAACCAGTGTTTGATGAAATGAAGGAAAAGGGATGTTCAACGATTATTGTTCCACATAGATTTAAAAGCGAAAAGCTTGAAAAAGAGATTCATGATAAGCAGGGGAGTTACTGTGTAGAATTTAATACATTTGTAAATGATAAAAATGGCTATGACGCACTTTCATGGTGGGCTGATAGATGTTTAGAATGGTGTTTTTATACCGTGCCAGGTTCGACAGAATGGTATGCTGATCAGAAGTACTTAAATGTTTTTCCTGAGAAATTTGCGGGTGTAATGGTGTGCAATCATTACGGTGTTGGTTTGGCGCCTTGGAATATCAGTTTAATTGATTATTGTGGTGAATATGATAATGCACCTGTAATTAAAGTAAAAAAACGGGTGAAGAGTATCCGATAGTAATACATCATTTTGAGAATGTAAGGTTTATTACGCCTCATATTTTACATGCTTCTTCCAGAACAAAATCGCGGGCATTACATAAAGCGTTGTATGCACCATATATTAAGCGGCTGATGTTTAATAGGAAGTATATAGAAGATAAATATCAAATTAGATTAACTAGAACGAAGAGAGTGTCAGCAAAAAATCCGCTCTTGAAAATATATCAAAAATACATATCTCCGTTTATTAGAGTAAAACATTTTTATGATTTATACTGGATAAAATAAGGATGGTAAAATACTATGATAATGCCAAATAATCTTGGTAGACAATATGAACTTCATGCAGATGAATATAAGAAGAAAGCTTGTGAGATATTAGATTCTGGCTGGTATATCTTAGGCAAAGAAGTTGAACTATTTGAAAAAGAATGGGCAGACTATGTGGGGGCAAAATATTGCGTAGGATTAGCGTCAGGCTTAGATGCTTTATGGATTAGTTTTAGATTACTAAATATCGGTAAAGGCGATGAAGTTATTGTATGTGCTAATGCATACATAGCATGTGTAATGGGTATAACTATAAATGGTGCAACACCGGTTTTTGTAGAGCCAGATCAATATGACAACATTGATGCAGATAAAATTGAAGCGGCGATATCTGATAATACAAAAGCAATATTAGCAGTTCATTTGTATGGTCAGGCTTGTGATATGACAAAAATAATGTCAATTGCTAAAAAGTATAATCTTAAAGTAGTTGAAGATTGTGCGCAATCCCACGGAAATCATTGGCAGGGCCAAACTGTGGGAACATTTGGAGACATTGGTTGCTTTAGCTTTTATCCTAGCAAAGGATGTGGTGCTTTTGGTGATGCGGGATGTATTGTTACAGATAATAGCGAACTGGCAAATCAATTTAAAATATTTAGAAATTATGGCTCTGAAAAGAGATACCATAACAAGATGGTAGGAAGTAATAGCCGTTTGGATGAACTTCAGGCCGGATTACTTCGTGTTAAGCTGTCGCATATTGATGATTTCAATGAAGAAAGAAATCGCTTAGCCGAAGAATATGATTCTAAAATCAGTAATCCATTGGTTATTAAACCACAAGTTAGACCTGGCGCAGATTCAACATGGCATCAATATGTTGTTCATGTACCTGAGAATAGAGATAAATTAATGGAATATTTAAAGGAACGAGAAATTGGAACATTAATTCACTATCCAATTCCACCACATCTTTCGGAGGCTTATGCATATTTGGGGCATAAGGTTGGAGATTATCCAATAGCTGAGAAATATGCGAATGAAGTATTAAGTTTACCAATGTACAATGGAATGACGAGCGAGGAGCAAAAAATAGTTATTGAAGCAATAAATGGGTTTACAGGAGATTGATAAATGAATCTTAGGGAACGGTGTCCAATAATAGAATTTAAAGATTATGGTGATGAAAGAGGAAAACTAATAGTTATTGAAGGCGGTCAAGAAGTCCCCTTTGATATACAAAGGGTGTTTTACATCTATGAATCAGATAGCACAGTAGTAAGAGGACAGCATGCAAATAGAGAATCAGAATTTGTACTAATTAATGTTGCTGGCAAAAGTAAAGTTAGAATTACAGATACACATGAAGAATTTGTAGTTAATCTAGATAGACCAATGGTGGGGGTATATATTCCTAAAATGGTATGGAAAGATATGTATGATTTTAGTTCAGATTCTGTTTTATTAGTCCTTGCTAGTACACATTATAATGGTGAAGAGTATATTAGAAATTATGAGGAATATAAAAGAGAAATGTGTGAAGCTACAAAACGTGAATAGATATTTTACCAGGGTAAATAATAGATGAAAAGGATACTATATTTAACAAATATTCCAGCACCTTATACAGTGGATTTTTTTAATGAATTAGGAAAAAAATTTGACCTTACTGTCGTATTTGAAGCTAAAAATGCGGTCGAAAGAGATAGTAGTTGGGAAAAGTTTGATGCGTCAAATTTCAAATATATAGTAATTAATGCGGATGACAGATTAAAAAACTCATTTAAAGTATTATTACCAGTTTTAGAAAAATATAATTATGATTTATGCATTATAGGGAACTATGCATCGATTGTTGAGCAAAAGACAATACTTTGGCTGCGAAGAAATAAAAAAGCATATGCAATTCATGCAGATGGTGGAATGGTATCAAAAGAACCATTTTTGAAGTATTTGGTTAAGCGATTCTTTTTGAAAGGTGCAAATATTTATTTTAGTTCTGGAAAGATTACAACAGATTACTTTATTCATTATGGCGCGAACCGACAAAATATTCATCAATATCCTTTTTCGTCGGTACCTGAGAAAAAAATCCGAAAAAAATATGATAAAAAAATTTAAGAAGAAAACTTGGATTAGATGTTAATTCCAAAATTGTTGTATCGGTTGGGCAAATAATTCATCGTAAGGGATTTGATGTATTGCTTACAGCAATTAGTATGATGAGGGCAGAACCTACAGTATATATTATTGGAGGTGCCCCAACGGAAAGTTTAAAAAACAAATCAAAGATTTAAATCTAGATAATATAAATTTTATAAATTTTCTTCCAATCGATTTGACAATGGATTACATGGCAGCTGCTGATGTTTTTGTTCTCATGACTAGAGAGGATATATGGGGACTTGTTATAAATGAAGCATTATCAGTTGGAACGCCAATTGTTTCCACAAATAAATGTGTCGCTGCTGTTGAGACAATTGAAGATGGAACAAATGGATATATTGTGAATAATGAAGATGCACTTGGAGCTGCCACTAAACTAGAATATTTGCTATTAAATGAAGAATTACGTGAGTTTATGGCTAAAAATAATATAGAGAAAGCTAGAAAATATACCATAGAATCAATGACCCAGCAGTATACAAATATAATAAATAATTTTTTAGATGCAAACAATGATGAAAGGGCTAGTCGTTAAGCTATAGAGATTTATAACATGAAAAAAGAGATAATATATTGTTCAACAGTTTGTTCAGAAAAATACTATAGGGATGTTTATGTTAAAAATAATTGTTTTCCAGGACAACAAGAACAGAAATATCATAGATTAATAGTAGAAGGCCTGTCTGTATGTAATGATATTGATACAGTGGTCTTATCTATGCCACCATTTATAAAGAATAGTGGAATTGTAACAGATGTATCTGAAGAAGTGGATAATAGTGTTAATTATCAATATCTTACATGCAAATATAAAAATACTATACAAAAGATAATAATTCAAATGACTCAAATTCTTCGTGTAGCAAGAAAAATAGTGTTTTAATTATCGATGTTTTAAATTATGCACAGAGTATTGGCGCTATTCTAGCAAGGCTTTTTACGAAAAGTAAAATCGTAGGTATAATAACAGATTTCCCATGGACATTTGGGGATAATAAGAGTTTATCTAGTCTTATTGGTCGTTGGATTATTAAAAAGTGTGATGCATACATATTAATGACAGAGGCTATGAATGATGAGATTAATAAAGATAGAGAAAAAACAGTTTTGTAATGGAAGGGTTGGTAGATCACAATATTCAAGTTAATGAGTGCGTTTGCAATAAAGATGTTCAAAATAGAATTATAATGTTTGCAGGAAATATATCACGGACTAACGGAATTGACATACTTGTTCAAGGTTTCTTGAAATCGAAACTGATTGGTGTAGAGTTACATATATATGGTTCAGGTGATTATAAAGAAGAGTTAGAAAAATAGCAGGCGATAAAAACACAAATGTTTTTACTATGGTGAAAAAGAAAATAGTGAGATTGTGAAGAAGTTGAAAATGGCTACATTATTGGTAAATCCGAGACCTACTAATAGTTATTTTGTAAAGTATTCATTTCCATCAAAAAATATGGAATACATGGCCTCTGGGACCCCATTACTTACCACTGTATTACCCGGAATGCCACGCGATTACTATAATCATGTCTATTTGTTAGAGGATGAAACAATAGATGGTATGGCAAAAAAGCTAAATGAGATATTTAATTTACCGGCAAATGAGCTGGGAAGAAAAGGAAACTCCGCACAGGCATTTGTATTAAAGAATAAGAATAATATTATCTGGGCAGAGAAAATAAAAGAGTTTATTGATGAATTATAAAATGGAGAATAAAGTGTGGGGGAAAAAAATAATCTAAAAATTGATGATGATACTCTAAAAGAATTGCAAATAGTGTTACTTTCAATGCTGAAGGATTTTGACAAATTTTGTAGAGAAAATAAAATTGAATATTGGCTAGACAGTGGCACATGCTTGGGTGCTATTAGACATGGTGGATTTATTCCATGGGATGATGACGTTGATATTGGGATGTTACGATCTGATTATATGCGCTTTATTAATTGTTGCAAGTTTAGATTAAAAAAGCCTTATTTCCTTCAAATGGTGGAAACTGACTCAGAAATGCCATTTCTTTATGCTAAGGTCAGATTAGATGGTAGCAAGTATGTTGAATATTCAAATAGACTGGTAAATATGCATAAGGGGATATATATTGATGTTTTCCCTTATGATGCAGTCCCGGATAAATTTAATGAATTTAGAAGGTTTATGAAAATAATGGAATGGTTATCTAAGGTATATCAGTGGAAACATTCTACCGATATATCTTTACCACCTTCTAGTATTAAAGATGAGATTAAAAAAGGGTTTAGACTTATTGTGCACACTTGTTTGAAAATTGTTCCAAATCGCTTATTTATAAAGATGCTTCGAGAAAATGAACAAAAATACAATGGGAAAAGTGAGCAAGTGTTATGTGTTTATTTTGGGGATGGTTATCCATCGTATAATAAAAAAGATTTAGTTCCAACTACAAGGAAACTGTTTGAGGATACTTATTTACCAGTTCCTAATAATTTTGATTTATATTTAAATAAAATGTATGGTGAATGGAAGAAGTATCCACCTGAAGAACAACGATTTGGTCATAAGCCATGGGAATTAGTGTTGCCAGATAGTTTGAAATAGATGAATATTAGTTAAAAAGATAATTAATTATGAAGATATTATGGTTATGTAATGTGGTTATTCCACAAGTGTGCAATAAAATTAATGTTGAGCAAAGTACAGGTGGGGGGTGGATGACACAACTTGCTGATTTCTTAGATGCGTCTGATGAGGTTGAGTTATCTATATGTGCGGCTATTTCAACGGAAGACGACTATTTAAAGATTGAATGGGGCAATGATAGTGTTTTTATGGGTTTAGAGAGTATAGAAATCCTGCTCATATATATGTGCAAGAACGTGAAGAAATCTTTAAGAGGATTATTAAAGAAGTCAATCCAGACATAGTACATATATTTGGTACGGAGTTTCCACATACGCTTTCAATGGTTAGAGCTTTTGCTAATCCAGAAAAGACAATTATACATATTCAGGGATTAGTGTCAATTTATTCGAAACATTATGAAGCTTTTTTTGCCCCCAAAAATATGTAATGCATACTCATTTAGAGATTTTTTTAGAAGAGATAATATATTAAAACAGAAAAGAAAGTTTGAAATTCGAGGACAATTTGAGATTGAAGCGTTACAGAATGTACATCATGTTATTGGTCGAACAGATTGGGATTATAATTGCACAAAGCTTATTAATTCATATTTAAATTATCACCATTTGCAAGAGGTACTTCGAAAAGAATTTTATGAAGGATCTTGGTCATATGAGAATTGTGAAAAGCACACCATATTAATTTCTCAGGGATCATACCCAATAAAAGGATTACATCTGGCATTGGAAACATTATCGTTAATTAAAGAAAGGTTTCCAGATGCAAAACTAATAGTATGTGGAGATAATATTTTAAAACCTAATACCATTTTTAATATACTTCGAGAAGGGTATTACTCTAAATATATAAAAAAGCTACTAAGAAAGTACGGTTTAAATAACAATGTATTTTTTACTGGTCCATTAGGGGCAGAAGAAATGAAAGAACAGATGTTAAAAGCAAATGTATTTTTACTTCCATCTGTTATTGAAAATTCTCCTAATTCCATGGGGGAGGCAATGCTTCTGGGGGTCCCATCTGTAGTTTCATATGTAGGGGGGGGTAATGTCCTTGGCTGAGCATGATAGTAATGTTTATTTTTATCAAGCTGATGCATCCTATATGGCGGCGGGGTATATTGAGAAACTTTTTGAGAGCGCAAATGAATGCAAAAGATTATCAATAAATGCAATTAACAAGGCAAAAATTCAATATGGTTATGAGCAAATTTATGATGATTTATTAAAAATATATGGCGAGCTATACTCTAAATAATTATAGTTGGACAATTAAAAGTAATATTATTATATTTGGTGTTTATATAGTTTGAGATTGTATTAGTGGATGCAGTGGCAGGGGGAAAATATTAGTGTCACCTGATTATAATGTTTGTGTATTTTTGTTGTTAATATAAAATCTCGATAACCAGATATTAAGATATCTAGCATTTTGGACCGCTCCTAAAAAGTCAGACCAAAGTGTTAACGATTGGTGGCCGGTATTTTTATGGATGAAGAAAGTTTTGAGTTTAAGAGAAAATTGATTTGAATAGTGAAGTTGGTAAGATTTAACAGTTAAAAAATGGATTGAATGAGCATTTTTAGGTGCGCAGATGGATTGCTGTTTAGAAAAACAGTGAAAAGTATTGATTATTGCATCGCAGGAATAAGCTAGCCTATTCATTTTAAAAGAAGATAATCTTTGTAGATATAGATTTGATAAGTGAGTTCTCATATCCGAAACTTTTTTTATAAGAAGGTTTTAAGAATTCATCGTTAGTTAAGAAATGGGTAAATATATACTAATTAGGAGGACGTGACGCATTGAGGCATAGAAAAGAAGGGTGAACGAAAGCATTGAATCAACCTTATACTTATAATATTTTTATTCCTTGTGAAGATGCGCTCCTATAAACTTCTTAGTGAAGTTAACCTCTCTGCGGTAGATAAGAGATTTTGAGATTGAGCATGCTTCACACAATATTGCGACGATCATGGAGATTATCTGCTACTCATGAAGAATGGCTGTATATTGGCGTTGAATCTTGTGGGCGTGATAATTTGAGTGGTGTCAGTGTATTATTTTCTTTAGAATGGATTTGGTGTACTCAACTAATGATTGAAGGTTTGAGTGATTGAGGGCTTGCGCTTGGTTTAGTTATGAATAAATATTGTTATTAAAGTAGATTGTGTGACATTATTAAAATAATATATTTAAGGAAGGTAAATATGAATTATAGTTTACTTGTGTGTGTGAAAAATAGATTATCATTAGTAAAGATAAAAATAATATATATACGTAAACTCATATTAAGAGTTGTCTTAAAGCATAAAAAATAAAAAGTATCCAACTACAATACAACTTCCAATCACATATAAGTGTAATTTTAATTGTGTGATGTGCGGAATGCAAAATTTGGTTTCTAAAAGAGATTATTCAGTTGAAGAACTTAATAAGATTCTATCTGACAGACTATTTAAAGAAGTTGTTTGTGTTGGATTAAATGGAGGCGAACCTTTTCTTAGACCGGATTTGGTTGAGTGTGTAGATGTTATACTTCAAAAGCTACCTCGCTTAAGAGCAATTAATATTATCTCTAATGGGTATTTTACAAACTCGATAATAGAAAAACTCTCAAATATTAAAACGCTTTGTGATGAAAAAGGGGTATCGGTTAATCTTTCGTTATCTATTGATGGTGTGGGGAAAATGCAAGATTATATGCGTGGGCATAAAGACGCATGGACTAATGTTATAGAAACAATCTCTCGGATTAAATTAGACGAATCTAGTTATTGTGATTCGTTGGCGGTAATTTGTACTGTGACAAAACATAATGTTTATAAACTTGAAGAAGTAGAGGCATGGAGTAAAAAATAATATCACAGTTAATTATAATATTGCTACGGTAAATGCTCGAATAGATAATTTTAGTAAATTTGAAGATTTTTCTATTTTTGTTAGTGAAAAAGCGAGGATGCTTGCTCAGGAATTTTTTTACAAAAAAGCTATGCAGGATCAATCTGAAATATATTTTGCGTTATTTCTGTATATAAAGGAGAAGAAGCGTTATTCGCTTTGTCCTTGTCAATATAATGAATGGGTTACATTAGTACCTAATGGTAATATTTCCTATTGTGCTACTTTTAGTCAAGAATTGGGAAGTGCATTATTAGAATCTGCATATGATATTTTTAATGCGAATGTCTCTGTTTTAGATAATATTAGATTAACAAAATGTAATACATGTTCACATTACATAGGTGCTTTGGATGCCAAAGGTCTAAAATTATTTTATGATGAAATAATAAAGAATAGTAAAATTTTATTTTAGGAGTTAAATACATGAATATATGCATTCTAGGATGGTACGGAACCGAAACAATGGGGGATAGAGCTATACTGGATGGTATTATAAAAATTTTTGAGCGTAAGGAACAGGGAAATACGTATTACTTGGGGTCTTTAGTACCTTTTTTTTCTGAACGAACGATTTACTATGATTATGATTGTTATACAGATGGAAAAAGAATTAATATTGAGATTTTTTGTGAAAAAAATATTCAAGACCTAAAAAGGTACATCTTAAAATCTGATTATGTCATAATGGGTGGCGGGCCTATTATGGATATATCAGAAATACTTATAATCAGGAGAGCGTTTTCGATAGCTAAAAAGAACAAAATAAAAACAGGTCTTATTGGGTGCGGATATGGGCCTTTTCATAGCGCTTTTTTTAAATCAATTTCGGAAGAAATTATTAAATTATCGGACATCGTAATATTGAGAGACAAATTATCATCACAACGTGCACAAGTTGTGAAGAATTCTTCCGAAATAGTGACATTAAGTGATCCAGCTGTAATTTCTGCACTTGCATATAAAGAGAGTAATAAAAGAATAGAATCAGACTATGTAGTATTAAATTTTAGAGATACAAGATTTAATGTTTATAAGGACAATATACTTGATGTCATGCAGGATTTGTATAGATTGACGAGTCAAATTGCAAAAGAGTATTCTAAGGTTATTATGGTTCCTATGCATACTTTTTTTTGGGGCGGGGATGACAGAAGTTATTTTGCCGAGATGTTTTTGGGTAGGAATATCAAAAATGTTTGTATTCAATACGAACCACAGTCTTTATATGAGCTTTATGCCACCTTTGCTAATGCTAAAGCATGCGTTGGCATGAGATATCATTCTATTATTCTTCAAACTATCCTTAATGGAAATAACCTCATTCTAGATTATACAGAGTCTAAAATAGGTAAAATTTCAGGTTTTTTTGGGAGAGGTAGATAGTGACTTTTATAAAGACAGATTTTTCAATATAGATAATTTGGAATGGATAAATAATAAAGAATATTTGAAAGTTTTGAATTTGGGGCAGTATTATGATTACCCACAAAAAAGCATGGAGTTGATTGATAAGTATATTGGAGTCATGTTTTAGTTATTATGCATAATAGATTTAGAAAAGCTACATTTGTGGCAATAACTGCGATTATAAATAATATTTTAACAATGTTGTATGGATTGATATACAACAAAATGGTTATGGTTCATTATGGTTCATCTGTGACGGGCTTGGTTTCTACATTAACACAATTTGCGTCCATGTTCACAATTATTGAGGGAGGATTCTCAGTTGCTGTTGTTGTAGCAGCATACGAACCAATATTAAACAGCGATTATGATGAGCTAAATAGTATTTTATATACTGCTAAGAAATATTTTAATCGAATTACAGTCATATATGTGAGTTTAGTAATGCTTATTGGCATCGTATATGTATATTATCTAGAAGCTCCTATTGGTTATTTTTATGCTCTACTACTATTAGCTTTAACTACATCTACTACGGCGTTATCGATTTGTGGATTGACAAAGTACACTGTTGTATTTGCTGGACATAACAAACAATATATAACAACAATTGTGGGGATTATATGTAAGACGATTACGTGGGCTATTTCATTGGTATTAATAGCAAATGATTATAATATAGTTGTTGTATATGCTTTGAACACTCTTAATATAATATTGAATGTATTATCTTTAAAATATTATGAGAAAAAGTGTTATCCCTACATTTCATATCATGGTGTTTTTGACTTATCCAAAATACACGGCGTAAAAGATATTTTGTTTCAGAAGATTGCATCTGCTGTTTTCACTTCTACAGATTTGATTTTAGTTTCATTAGGATTGAGCCTTTCAAAGGCGAGTGTTTATTATGTTTACAATGCGATATATTCTGGTGTATATCAATACCTCTCAGCCCTTAGTAGTGCACCAACAGATTCATTTGGCCAATTGATAAAATCAAATCAGATTAATGGTGCAACAGAGATTTTTCAAATATATAAGAAGACTGTTGTTATTATTTCAACAGTTTTTTTTACTGTTGCGACCGTAATGATTATACCCTTTATAGAAATATATACTAGAAATATAAATGATGAAAACTATATTATTCCAAGCCTGGCTATAATATTTTTTTCATATTTTTATTTAAAGCTGAATAATATGCCATATGGGATGATAATTAATGTCGCTGGAGAATTTGAAAAACAAAATGTTCAAACTGGTGTTGCGACATTGATAAATCTAGTTTGTTCACTGATTGCTATGCGTTATATTGGATTAAACGGTATAGTCTTAGGTTCTGCAGTAGGTACTTTGGTTATAATCGTTGCTAATATTATAAAAGCAAGAGAAATAATTGCTTTTAATGTAAAATACGATATTATAATATTAATTTTTAACTATGTACTATCTTTATTGGTAGCAAATATTTTGAAATATTTTATTGGTGAATATGTAGATAATTATATAACTTGGGCTATAGTAGCAACCATTGTATTGATACTTGTAATGGTTATTATTGTATTATTTAATTATTTTCTAGATAGGAATTATGTGAAGAAATGTATAACTTATTTTTTTAATAAATTTAATAAGTAAATATAACAATTTCAGAACAGTATATTAAGGTATGTAAAATACGGGTTAGAAAAAATAGGAAGTCGATGTAATGAAAGATGTACAGTTGCTTTTGAAACGCATCTAAGAAATATAATGAAACTATTTTTATGGCTGATGTTGGGATGCTTATGTCTTCAAAATTAACCGGGGTTGGAACTGAATTACGTAGATGTCTATTCATTATAACATTTATTTTTATGATTTATAAGTTGAGGGAGGATTATAAATGCAAGCAATTATTTTAGCAGCTGGAATGGGGAAAAGACTAAAAGAACTTACTCAAAATAATACAAAATGCATGGTTAAAGTAAATGGTGTTACTTTAATTGAACGATTATTAAGACAGTTAGAAAAAGTGGATTTGTCTCGAATAGTAATTGTGACTGGTTATGAAGGCCAAAAGCTTGTTGATTATACTAGTTCTTTGGGGATTAGAACACCGATTTATTATGTTGATAACCCAATATTTGATAAGACTAACAATATTTATTCCCTTTCATTGGCAAAAGAGTATTTAAAAGACGATGATACATTATTATTTGAATCGGATATAATTTTTGAAGATAAGATTTTATTTGACTTAATAAATGATAAAAGAGATACTTTGGCATTAGTAGATAAGTATGAACCTTGGATGGATGGCACGTGCCTTAGATTAGATGAAAACGATAGGATAGTTGATTTTATTTCAGGGAAAAAATTCGATTTTACAAATACTTCAGGATGTTATAAAACTGTTAATATTTATAAATTTAGCAAGCATTTTTCCAGTTCGCAATACATCCCTTTTCTTGAAGCATATCAAACTGTGCTAGGGGTAAACGAATATTATGAGCAGGTCCTTAGAGTTATAACAATGCTTGATGGTGCTGAAATTGTAGGCAAGCGCCTATCTGGGGAAAAGTGGTATGAGATTGATGATGAGCAAGATTTAGATATTGCAGAAACGTTATTTGATGCTGATATTGAGGGGAAGGTACTGAGATTTGAGGAAAGGTATGGTGGATACTGGAGGTTTCCTGATATGTTGGATTTTTGTTACTTAGTTAATCCATATTTTCCTCCAACAAAAATGAGAGATGAAATGAAAGCATCGTTTGATAAACTCCTTATGCAGTATCCATCGGGAATGCGAGTGAATTCCTTGCTAGCAGCGAAGAATTTTGCGGTACATAGAGAAAACATTGTTATAGGTAATGGTGCGGCTGAATTAATAAAAGCATTAATGGAAACTATTTCAGGTAAAATAGGTATTATTCGCCCTACTTTTGAGGAGTATCCAAATAGATATAATAGGGCTGAACTAGTTGTATTTAATCCAATTAATTTAAACTATAGTTACAATGAAGGGGATGTTATAAATTTTTTTACAGATAAAAATATATCAACTCTTATTGTGATTAATCCAGATAATCCTACTGGAAATTATATTTCTGAAGAAGGAATTAAAAAGTTAATTAAATGGACAAAAGATAATAATATTAACTTTATTCTCGATGAATCATTTATAGATTTTGCTACAGAGGAGTGCACTTTTATTAAACAAAATATATTAAATGAAAACAATCATCTATTTATAGTTAAGAGTATATCAAAATCCTATGGAGTCCCTGGGCTAAGACTAGGAATACTTGCATCAGGAGACACAACAAAGATAAATCAGATAAAACAGTCGGTTTCAATTTGGAATATTAATTCTTTTGCTGAATTTTATATGCAGATTTGCGAGAAGTATAAAAAAGAGTATTTAACAGCAATATTGAAATTTAAAGCGGAAAGAAAACGATTTTTTAATGAACTCAGTAAAATTGATTATATAAGAGTTGTTCCATCTGAGGCTAATTATTTTATGATTGAGCTTTTAGGTAAATATAGTGCTAATGAACTTACAAATATATTATTAGATAAATATTATATTTTGATTAAGGATTTATCAGAAAAGGTTGGGGCTAATTATATTAGGATAGCGATAAGAAATGAGGAAGAGGACGATAGACTTTTAAACGCACTGCGATCCTTATAATTTAGTTTAGAAAAATTAAAGGCACAATAAAGGGGGGATATATGACAAATAAATGGGAATCAATATGGAAGGGCAAAAGCCCCAATATATCTGTGAATGATAACGTGTTTGATAGTTTTGTTCAATTAAAAAGAGCAAATGGATTTGATGTTTTAGCAGACGGAGAATACTACCAAAATTTTTATAGTGAGTTTAAACAAATGGTGGCCAGGATTAACGATAACTGTGGTACATTTGAAAGCGTTTATGAGATAGGTTGTGGTAGTGGCGTGAATTTATATCTGTTCAACAGATTATTTTCAATTGAAAAACTCGGGGGGTTAGATTATTCGGAGTCTTTATTAAAAATTGCGAAAGAGGTAGTGCAATCAGACGATTTGAGATGCATTGATGCATCTAGCATTGATGTTAAAAATAAGTATGATATTATTTTAGCTGATAGTGTTTTTCAGTATTTTACAGATGCTGAAAAAGGGTATGATATAATAAATAAAATGTGCCAAAAAGCAAACAAAGCAGTAGTAGTAACTGAGATACATGACGAAGAATTCAGAAAAGAACATATATCATTTCGACGATCAATGATAGAAAACTATGATAAGTTATATAGTGGATTGGATAAAACATACTATAACAAGGAAACTCTGATTAAATATGCGAAGGATAGAGGGTATACGTGCATAATCCATAAGCCTTTAAATGATAACTATTGGAATAGTAGATTTGTTTTTGACTATTATTTAATAAAATAAAGGGTAATGTTGATTTATACTTAAAACTGACCCAGGGAGGGTGCGGTGAAAGAGTTGTACGCGATTATTTATTCAAAACATTCATATGAACTTGAGCCTTGGTTGGCATAAATGGAAAGGTTTAATATACCAGCACTACAGACATACATTAATGGAATAAGATGTGATATTGACGCTGTTAAAAGGGCATTGAGTTGCAATATAATAATGGTCTAGCAGAAGGTAGTGTTAATAAAATAAAAGTTATAAAGAGAGTGATGTACGGTAGAAATAGCTTTGAGTTGTTA
Source organism: Butyrivibrio fibrisolvens 16/4 (assembly GCA_000209815.1). Classification (GTDB taxonomy): domain Bacteria; phylum Bacillota; class Clostridia; order Lachnospirales; family Lachnospiraceae; genus Pseudobutyrivibrio; species Pseudobutyrivibrio fibrisolvens_A. The sequence goes on along the minus strand of FP929036.1, from coordinate 2,489,097 downwards.
AAAGCAAAAGTATTGGTGAATGAGTATTTTTATACAAAATTCAACTAAGTCTGGAAAGAACCGATGGAGCATTTTCCATACTTTCTCGTGTAGGTTAGAAAATATGGCGTTTATGCTATGACAATGGAAACGGATAAAAATGTGGATGGACTATGGCTACAAAAAGGCAACATTATATATGGCGTGGCTATTTGAAGAGATGGACTGGCGATGGAACTGTAACAGGAAGAATTTGGGTTAGAAGATTAAAAACTTATGGTAATCAAGGAATTGAAGCATATACTTCAATAATGAAAATTGGATATGAGAATTACTTTTATGATATGAGCGGGTTTGGTGAAAGAGATGTTGAAATTGTGTAAGCGCTTAGTATTCCGCCGTCGTGACTGACAGCGGCACTTTTGAAATAATAATAACAACTAAATATATGGAACATTTCACTCCAATTACTATTCGTTATAGTTCGTTCACATATGGAGCGTTTTACTCCATATCGAATAGGGTATTCAAAGTGGAGTGTTTCGCTACACATGGAGGTTGTTATTATGCGAAGCAAATTTACTAAGCAACAAAAGTTTGACATGGTAATGGAATGTCGCAACAGCGGCTTATCCGATTACATGTGGTGCAAGAAGCACGATATCCAAAGCAGCACCTTTTATAGCTGGGTAAAACAGTTGAAACGAGATGGAGCCAATGTTCCTGAAAGAACATATGCCGAAGATTACCATCTTGATTCAAAACCAGATATCGTGAAACTTGAAATTGTCGATGAACTTCCTGCTGAAAAGCCACCAGTGGTTCAGCAGTTTCCATCAAACAATTGTGCCATCGAAATAACTATAGGACAGGCATCGATAAAAGTTTTCAATGATGTTAATCCAAAGTTATTATCTCAGGTTATGACCTGCCTTGGAGGTTGCATATGATTGGTGATATCTCCATGGCGGATAACATATATATCATCTGTGGTTACACAGATATGCGCAAGTCCATAGATGGACTGTGTGCCGTAATTAAGGATCTGCTCGAACTCGATGCAGAAAATACCACATCGCTTTACCTCTTCTGCGGTAAGCGTAATGACAGGATAAAAGCACTGTATCATGAAAAAGATGGTTTTGTGCTTTTATATAAAAGGCTCGATTACAAGCTTGGTAAATACAAATGGCCACGTAATAAAAACGAGGTCAAAACCATTACCTGGCGACAGTTTGACTGGCTAATGTCAGGGCTGGATATCGAGCAACCAAAGGCAATAAAAAGTGCCTAAAAGCCTTGATTTTACTGGGTTTTCACCCCTAAATCTGGTATAATAAATGTATCAGAAAAAGGAGCTTTAACAGGTAAATGTCAGGTGCAAATGATATCCAACTCAGGGATCTGAGGGATACAATTTTACAACTGAATAATACAATCAACACTCAGACATCGCTTATTATGTCGCTTCAAAAGTCTATCGATGAGCGTAATGCCAGGATTGATGAAAAGGACCAGGTCATAGCAAATCTTCAGGCACAGCTTGATTATCTTAAGAATAAGCTGTTTGGTTCTACCAGTGAGATTCGTAAAAACGATATTCCTGGTCAGCTCAGCCTCTTTGATGCAGCTGATGCAGATGATAAGCCTGCCATTCCAGTTGAGCCTGAGATTATCGAGGTTAAAGCTCACACTCGTGAACGTAAGCCAAAGGCTACCTATGATGAAATCTTTGAGAACATCAAGACCACACAGGTTCCTGTTGAGGAACTTCCAGAGGAAGAACGTAAATGCCCTGAATGCGGTAGTGTAATGGTTCCTATTGGAACAAAGGTAGTTCGCACTGAGGTGATCTATCACAAGCCTAGCTTGGAGAGAATTGAGTACGTGGCCAGGACGTACTGTTGTCCTAACGCCGAAAAAGAAGCAGAAACTTACTTTGCCTATGATAAATGTAAAGCTGCATTGATTGAAGGTAGTTATGTTTCTTCAGGCCTTGCAGCACATGTGATGTATTACAAGTATGTCATGGCTTGTCCGCTGTACAGGCAGGAACAGGATTTCTTACATCTTGGTGCCAAGATTAGCAGAGCTACTATGGCAAACTGGATTATTACCTGTTCACAGGATTACATGGTTCACATGTATGATTACCTTCATCGAAAGCTATGCGAGAGGATGTTCCTCATGGCTGATGAAACTCCTATCCAGGTTTTGAAAGAACCTGACAGAAGACCACAGTCGAAATCCTATGTATGGGTATTTCGAACTGGTGAAGAACGAGGAGTTCCAATAATCCTTTTCAACTATGCACCAACAAGAAAAGGTGCCAATGCGGCAGACTTCTTGAAGGATGCACCCGAAGGATATTTCCTTATGACTGATGGCTACAAAGGCTACAATAAAGTACCTGACGCCAATCGATGTGCCTGCTGGGCACACATCAGAAGGTATTGGCTGAGAGCCATTCCTAAAGGTCATGAAACGGATTACACTCATCCAGCGGTACAAGGACTTCTATACTGCGATAAGCTGTTTAGTTATGAAAGAACCTATAAAGAGAAGGGACTTTCAGTTAAACAGATTTATAAGCGTCGTCTCAAGGATCAAGAGCCTGTGATAGATGCTTTCTTGGCGTGGCTTGATGGACTTACACCTAAGACTGGCGATAGTATAATCAAAGCGATTAACTATACCAACGGATGCCGACCATACCTGAAGAACTATCTTAAGGATGGAGCTTGTAGCCTTAGCAATAATCTAAGTGAAAATGCAATCCGTCCTGTTGTAATGGGCAGGAAGAATTGGTTATTTAGTGATAGCCAGCATGGTAATCTACTCACTGATTGAAACCGCAAAGGCTAACGACATAGATCCTGAAAAATATCTCGAGTATCTTCTCGAGAGTCGTCCGAGTGCTGATTCGTCAGACGAGGAACTAGAGCAGTTAGCTCCATGGAGCAAAGCTACTCGAGAAGCATGCGCTATATAAAATGGAGTAAAATGCTCCATATGTTGAATGTCTGGCATCCGAAAGGATGCCTTTATTCATACCCTACGGGTAATACTAAGCGCTTACGAAATTGTAAGTAAATTAATTTCTCATATGCAAAAAAGATCGTTGGTTAAAATGGGGATAGATTTTTCATTATTAGCAGGAGCGAAGATTCACAAAGATTTTTGCGAGTCTGTAATGTGTACCTTTGAAGATATAGATAATGAAAATCATTTTCTAGACAGACTAAATCGCGCTGATGCAGCTTTTTATAAAGACACAAGAATGATTAGTGCTATTTCATTAGTAAGAGAGGAACTATTTCTGTCATTATTGGGACAAAGAGGTTTATCAGACGAAGAATTAAAAAAGATAGCTATAGATGCATTAAATTATATTACAGAAAAAGACTATAAATATGATTTTTTGCGATTTTTTTGCATGCAATTTTTTAGAAGTCCGGCGATTCATAATGTTGAGAAAAAAGTCATAGAGGAAATAAAGTCCGATGTAAAAGAGCTTAAAGACCTAAACACAAATTTTTATGTAAATAGTCTGATGATATTATTTGCTGAGCAGATGGCTCAGAATATTAACGTGAATCTTTCTAGTTGGATAGAGATATATAATAATAAAACATCTATTCCTTTTATAACAAGTGATACACCAATTGTAAATTTAACAGGAGATAAATTTGAAGATAGAAATGAATTATATTACCCAATATCTCCTAAAATAGCAATAAAGCTGGTGTGTTCACCGATTAATGAAATTGAATGTAATAACAAAGTTATTGATATTCAAGGTGAAGCTTTGGTGAAATCATTAAATAAAAATATTTTTGATAAAGCTTATAAAGAAGTATATTCAAATGAGCCTAATATAGATTCGATGGTATAAATAATAATGATTTTACAAAGTGCGAGTTTTGTAATAAGTGCTATCTAATTTATATAAGAATCATAGGGATGTTGCAATTGAGGTTATTCATAAAGCTAGATATCAAGGATAGGGGTATATGGCATCACTTACAACGCAACTACAAAGCTTGCTTTCAACAGAAGATGAGATTTACAGAGCAATATATGGGAATTATTTAAACTAAGAGGATTGGAATAAGAGACCGCTGTCTAAGTTTACATATGACATTGCCAAAGAAGTATTGGATGCTTATGGAATAGAATTAAAACGAGGAAACGAAGAATGAAAGACTTATATATTATAGGCGCTGGAGGATTTGGTAAAGAGGTTGCTTGGCTCGCTGAAAGAATTAATGATGTGCAGGCAACATGGGAAATAAAAGGATTTATCGATGATAATGATGCTATATGGGGAACTACGATTGACGATTATCCTGTATTAGGCGGAACAGATTATCTGAAATCTTGTGATGGCGCATATGTTGTTTGCGCTGTTGGAAGCGCAAAGGTGCGCAAGAAGATTATTGAAAAGATTAGCAATTATCCAATACAGTTTGCAACATTAATTGATCCATCTGTAATCATGTCTAAACGAGTGACTGTAGGTGAAGGAACTATCATTTGCGCTGGTACAATAATTACAGTGGATGTTACAATTGGCAATCATGTAATAATAAACTTAGATTGCACATTAGGGCATGACGATGTGATTCATGATTATGTAACCATGTATCCTAGTGTGAATGTTTCGGGATGTTGTGAAGTGGGGTCTTGCGTAGAGTTCGGTACTGGAATGCAGATTCTGCAGGGACTGTCCGTTGTGGATGGTGCAATTGTTGGTGCTAGTGCTTGCGTTGTTAAGAATATTGAAGAGGCTAGAGTGTATGTTGGGGCTCCAGCGAAGAGGATAAAGTAGAGATGTGACTGCTTCAAGAAGTTGTAAAAGCAAAGGTAGTTTTTTAATCAATATGTGAGTTACTATATTTATATAAGTATAAAAGGGGTCTGTCTAGTGCTTAATATCTTATACTGGAATTTGCATAGAAGAAAAATTGAAAAATAATTATCGCTTGTATTGTTGAGAATGATGTAGATATTGCTATTTTTTCGGAATTTATAGGTTTAGACTTTAATAATATTATTTATGAATTAAGGGATACATATAGGCATATTGAAGCAGTTGGCGGAGATAAAAAGTTACAATGATTGTAAGAGCTGGTATAAATGTAACTTCTATACAACCACAAAGACGTTATACAATATATACAGTTGATACTAATGTGAATAAATATATAGTTGCAGCTTTACATTTAGAGGATAGAAGAAATTATAAAACTGCTGAAAGAATACATACAATACAAACTATTGTCCCTGATATTGAGAAAAATGAGTTGTGTAATGATTCTGATAACACAATTGTAATCGGGGACTTTAATGCTAATCCTTATGATGAGGAGATGCTGAGCAAATTTGGATTTAATGCTGTACTATTTAAGTCTTTAATAATCAATGAAGAATATACTAATCCCAATAGTAACAGGATTAGACGGTTTTACAATCCTATATTACATTATCTGTCAGAAGAGACAGAGATGTATGGTAGTTTTTATACAGAACAAAATTATATGACATCTTATTGGCATTGTTTGGATCAAGTATTGGTTAGGAGAAAACTCGCTAATAATATTGCTGGACTTCAGTATTTGAAAAGTATTAATAATATAGATTTAATTAAAGGAAAAAGACCTAATAATGATATAAGTGATCATTTACCATTGCTGGTAAATATTATAGAGGGGGCTTACGATGAACGATAATTTTTGGATAATAGATTCCGAAAAGAAAGCTTTAAAGTATACAGAAAACATATACACGATAATGAATGAACAAGTTGAGTATCTTAAAAATAGCACGAATGGAAAAGTTTTTGCTGTGTTTGGAGAAATTACAACTGATGGCTCATTGATTAATATTGCAAAGTCTATGTCTGAAGTATTTCGTAATGCCAAATACATGTCTATGGTAGAGGAAAAAGTTGGAGATATTACTACTAGTAAATTAATTGATATTAGTTCGGCTTATCAAGAGCGTAGAATGGGGTTTGAAATTTGTACAAATAATTATAGATACAGATTATTTGAATTAAAGATGACTCCAGTTTACCCAGTAATAATCGTTGTTGATGAAGATATTATTTGTAATATTGGTGATAAGATTGATTTATTTTATGAATCTGAAGAAAAAAATACGATTATTATTAATGATGAGGATGAATTCTGCGCTATTTTAAAAAGAATATTACAGGCTCCAAAAGTTATTTATCTTGTAAAAGAACTGATGGAACGAGTTGAAATAGAAGTAAATAGTAGTAAGCAATCACATGATAAAATTGTTATATGTGAAGGGCGTACAGATGCTATTATTCTGCAAGCGATTGCAAAAAAACTTGGAAGAGAAATTTCTATAATACCTGCAGATGGGAAGGGATATATACCTAATATATATAAGAAAATGAAAGATGAATCATCAGTATTGATAGTAGTTGATTCGGATGGAGATGAAAAACTTACTAGACAAATGTTTTCAGAACAAATAGGGGCAGCTAATTATAAAATAGCAATAATTAACAACCGTATTGAAGATTGGTTCGCACCAAAACTTGATGGATTCAGTAAGCTTGAAATACTACAAAAAGTGAGCAATTGGTTAAAGAGGCTGATTTTGATGAATTATCAAAGAAGCATAAATCTTTTGCTGAGGTTGTTGATTTTATAGAAAAGACGTAAAACAAAATATTGCATGCTGTAATAACATTAAGAGTTGTAATATTGTACTTAATGGTATGGAAAATGATCTTGCATATAGCACGTTTGACTATATATGACCAATCATTATCCTTAATGATAAAAGGGAAGTTAAAACATTGGTAAGTGCGGGATGAGGTATTTTCCAATGATATGACAATAGGCATGGTGCAACAACGTTGTGCTTTTGTGGTTGCATAGATATCATAAAAGCAACAATATTGGTGCTTGCAATTATTACTTGATAGATGGTAAGCAAGATAAAATAGGCACGAGGTTTATTGATGTGAAGAATTTAATTGGTAGGGGATTATAATTATATGGAGAAAAATCTATCTATATTTTCGTTGGAAAGACAAAATGACTTAAGAATTGAGTTCAACAAAATACGAAATGACCTATCTACCAAGGTAAGAGTGGATTCTAAGCAATACACCATAGAGGCTTATTTGGATGTTTGTGTGAAATTTTGGCCTTATAGATGTGGTGCTATTAGTGTTAAAGATTATTTGAATGATATTGGTGTGGATACAAATGAAATAACTGAAAAATCTGACATACTCTTGTATTTGGAATTGATAATTAACCTGTTATATTGGGCTCCTATCCATGAAGCGAGTGGTGGTTCTGCCTTTAGCCATAAGATGTTTTTCGGGGAAACGGACATAGAAAAGGAATCCGAAAGAATCATAAAAAATATAGAGTATGTTTTAGATGAATGTTGCAATATGGTTGTACAAGAGGAGTGTGCTGAGACTAATAAGTATTATATTAGAATGAAGAATGCACAAGCTGAGGTTGTGGCAGCCACAATCCCAGAACTTGAAGAGTTAGTTTTATCATATCTTGATATGCGAAAAGAAGATGATGTAGAGTATAAAAAGTCAATCTTATATGCATTGTATTCGTATATGGAGCCAAGAAGAGATGAGTACAAAAAACTTGCTTGCTCGGCTATAAGTGAAGAATTCTTCGCATCTATGAATAAACTTGGCATTCGGCATAATACAAAAACACAGGTAAAACTGAACGAGGATGAGCAGATTGAAGTATATGATAAGCTCTATTTCCTGGCACTGTATGTTTTAGAAACGGTTAAGGTGAATGGATATAAGGATGAGCTGAAAGATTTAAGATAGAGTTGTGATAATATAAGTTGGCGAAAAAAACATGGTAGCTTGAAAAAGAACTAGTGTTTTGTTAAAATAAAATTAAGATAATGTTTATAGGTGAGGATGAAATAATGTATAGTGCTGTTGATTTATCAAAGTATGTAGTTTCAAGGTGCATAAAAAAAGAAAATCCAATAAGTAATCTGCATTTACAGAAAATATTGTATTATATTCAAAAAGATTTTTTGTGTAAAAAAGGAGATATTGCGTTTCCTGATACTATAGAGGCGTGGCAATTTGGTCCAGTCGTTCCTATAGTATATTATTATTTTTGCGCGTATGGAGCTATGCCTATAACTGATTATTATGACGTTTCAATTGATGAAGATGATTCTTTTATTATTGATACAATTATTGATGAAAAATGTATTAAAGATCCATGGGAATTAGTCGCAGAAACTCATAAACCAAATGGTGCTTGGGATCAAGTTTATAAAAATGGTAACGGAAATCATAATCCTATTCCAATTGAATTAATTAAAGAGGTTGGATAGAAATATATGAATGATGTTAAAGAAGAAGAGCTTCGAAGTGCATTTAAGGATTTTATACTAGAATTAGCAATTAGACAAGATATAATGCGTGATAAGGGTTCTAGATTTGAAATATACAAGCGCCTTGAAGAGATATATGGTGAAAAGTTAGATAATGAAAACACGTTTAGACACTATTATTCAGACATTTTTAGTGCATTAATGGTAATCCATAATGATCCAACGAAAGGTGATATTAATATTGTCGGACAGAATCTATGGTTAATCAAAAAGGATACAATCGAACCAAAAGTACTGTAGATGTTAGTAAAGAAATTAATAAACTTTATGATCATGTGAATCTTGAAATTGCTAGAATATCTTATGTAGACTCTATTAATTGGAAAACATCAGGAGAAGAGCGTTTTACGAGGGTTGAATCTCAAATGCGTGAACTTAGTAGTACGACTAAAGATAATTTAGGTAAGATGCTTGATGATGTAGAGCATCAAATTAATAGTCAAAAAGATAAAATTGATAAGCAACAGAGAGATTATATTGCAATATTGGGGATTTTTGCTGCTATAGTTTTGGCATTTACAACAGGAATAGCATTTTCCACATCAGTACTGAACAATATTAATTGTGTTAGTTCATATAGGCTGATGGCAGTGTCTTTGATAGTTGGAATAGTACTTGTGAATGTTATGTATGGCTTATTTTATTATATTGATAGATTAGTAATAAAAGCAAGTTCAAAAACAATAAAGCCGTTATTATTTACGAACATAGTGTTGCTTTCTTTACTACTTGCGGTTACTATTTCATGGCATAAAGGATTGATAGAAACTAGAAATATGAAGTTTGAAAAAACACAGGAAGTAATTGTTGAAGAAAAACTTCAACAGACTCAAAACAGTTAAAAGAGCATAAAAATGATTGTTTCCTGAATGACATAGTGATATGTGAAGTGAATATTTGTAATATTATCAGAGAAGCCGATTACAATCCTTTTAAGCCTCGTAAAGTGAGAGGCAGGATGGCTCGGGTGAATCTTGCTACGGAGTGCGTGGATAGGAATGGTAATATAATAGAATAATGGATATAATAAAGGCTGTGGAATGCTTGAAATCCGCAGCCTTAAACTATATTTTGGAGCAATTGGAAAATGAATATACTTTTTATATCTTTACAGGAAATTAATTCAATAAACGAGAGAGGAATATATACTGATTTATTGAGACAATTTAGAAATTTAGGGCATGAAATCTATGTCATATCTCCTGTTGAAAGTAGAAATGGTAAAGAGACAACTGTAATAGATGATGGCGATGCAAAGATTTTGAGATTGACAATTGGAAATATTCAGAAGACAAATGCAATTGAGAAAGGTATTACTACTCTGACAATTGAACACTCTTTGATTCGTGGAATTAAAAAGTATTTCGCTGATGTAAAGTTTGATTTAGTACTTTATCCAACTCCACCTATAACATTCTGTGGAGCGGCTGAATATGTAAAAAACGCGATGCTGCATGCACATATCTTATGCTTAAAGATATTTTTCCACAGAATGCTGTTGATTTAGGAATGCTAAAAAAGACTGGATTAAAGGGATTAATATATAGCTATTTCCGTGCTAAGGAAAAAAAGCTCTATAGGATTTCAGATATCATTGGCTGCATGAGCCCTGCGAATATAGACTACGTGATTGAGCATAATGAAGATATTCCTATTGGTAAGCTGACAGAATGTCCAAATGCTTTAGAGATTGTGGACAAATCAGTGGATGTTCAAACTAGAATTGTTATAAGGGAAAAGTACGATATTCCATTGGACAAAAAGGTCTTTATCTATGGTGGTAATCTTGGAAAGCCTCAAGGTATTAAGCACTTGGTGGCTTGTATCGATAGTCAGAAGGATAATGAAGATGCTTTTTCTTGATTATCGGAAGTGGTACGGAACAGCAGTTAATGAGTGATTATGCTGCTACAGCTGATTCGAATAAGGTGAAGTATATGGCTATGCTTCCTAAGGAGGACTACGACACTCTAGTAGGAGCATGTGATGTAGGATTAATCTTTCTGGATCATCGTTTCACTATACCTAATTTCCCTAGCCGCTTGTTGAGCTATATGCAGGCAAAATTACCAGTACTAGCTGTTACGGATGCGAATACTGATGTTGGACGCATTATAGAGGCTGGGAAATTTGGCTGGTGGTGCGAAAGTGATGATGTTTCAAAATTCGTTGATGTAATGGGTAAGGTTATGGGTGCTGACTTATCCATTGGGCAGAACGGATTCGAGTATATGAAGGAGCATTATAATGCTAAAACAGTGTCAAAGCAGATATTAGCTGAGGTTCAAAAAGGATAAATATGAATAAAAGATATATGTACGCTAGTATTATTAAAAGAATTATAGATTTCATTTTGTCACTAGTCGGAATAGCGGTATTAGCTCCATTGTTTCTTGCACTCATCATCTTAGGCGTCATATTTATGGGAGGAAATCCATTCTTTACTCAGACCAGACCTGGTAAAGATGAGAAAGTATTTAATCTGATAAAATTCAGAACCATGGACAATAGAAAAGATTCTGATGGAAATCTGCTGCCAGATGAGGTTCGTCTGAATAAATATGGCAGATTTCTTAGAGCTTCATCCCTCGATGAATTACCAGAGCTTCTTAATATATTAGTTGGAGACATGGCACTTATCGGCCCTCGTCCGTTATTAGTACGGTATTTGGATAGATACAATGAGGAGCAACATCATCGGCACGATGTGCGACCAGGGCTCACTGGTTATGCGCAGGCTCATGGACGAAACGCAGTGTCCTGGGAAGACAAATTTGCCATGGATGTGTGGTATTCACGTAACATATCATTGGCGCTTGATTGCCAGATAATTATAGATACGGTGAAGACGGTGTTGAATCGTGAAGGCATCAGCTCTGAAACATCGGCTACCATGGAGGAGTTTATGGGGACGCCAAATGGTGTTCAGGCTACCTGGAAGCCACCGAGATAAAATCCAATTGTTCATAAAAAAGAACGTGCCTGACCCCAATGTGGTCAACTAAACGTCAACTTAAGGAAAATCTCATTAGATTTTACTTTTACTAATAGTATCACATTCATTGCATAGAAAGAAAATCCGTAAGCTACACATTTTACAGAATAAAAAGTGCAGCTCAAAGGCATAGAAAATAAGCCAGCAGCATATGTCATAGCTGGTATGAATGTAATAGATATTTTTATAGGTTAAAAAGCAACTTTCTTATTCCTAAAGTGAGTTCGACCGATGGCTTTATTTCTCTTTCTTGCGAAAGACCTTCCTGGTTGAATTTGAGATCTGTTTTTGTAAGCTAAAGCTATTAGGTCATCAAAAGTGTTCAAATCAAGTTGAGCACTAATGTATCTAGCAAAACGATATTTTAGTTGACCGATAATAAAGGAACGATTTGCTTGGTATCTATATTTGTTGGCAGGATTTGAAGTTTCATCAATTAGCTCATCTACATGATTTTTGATAAGTGAAGCAATGTTCGAGAGCATCAAGTTAATGAAGAACTCTTGCATGATAGCTACAGGTGTTGCTCCATTGAATTCTTCCAGTTTGAATGAGCTTTTAAGTTCATGATATTTTATTTCGATTGGCCACCTCTTGAAATATAGTTCCTTGAACATAGGTGCAGTGATGGATTTATCAGAACACATTGGTGCCTGACCCCATTACGAAATTGTTACAAAACAGATTCGTTTTGGGGTTGACGGCACAAATTTTTGATGATAAGATACGTAAAATAGGATTTATTTATAAGGGATATGAAAACTAGTGTAGAGAGATTATTCATTATGTAAGAGGTACAGGTTAATGACAGCAAGTGAAAGAATACTTCAATTACTAGATGAGAAGAAAATGACACAAAAGGAATTTGCTAAACTTACAGGAATTCCTGAAAGCACGGTTAGTGATTGGAGAAAAAGAAAACAAATCCCGCTTCTGATAAGATTATGATTATATGTCAGGTATTAAATATTACACCTGAGTGGTTATTATCAGGAATTGAGGAAGACGGTGGTAGAAGTAATAAGAATAACTACTACGTCATTGACAGAAACTCAGATATTGGAGAGATAGTACAAGCATTTGGGAATATGGATGCAAGTCAAAGATCAAGACTTGCAGGATATGTAAAGGCGCTTTTGGATATGGGTGCAATGTAATATCGCATCCAGCGAAAGCGCTATATTATGAAAATTGGAATCCGTAAAATAGTATAAGTTTAAATATAAGGAGAACAATGGCAAGAAAGAAACGAGAATGGTATCCGGGAGCTATATACCATGTTATGAGCCGAGGGAATAGACAAAAGGAAATATTTAAAGATGAGGATGACTATATACAATTCTTAGATTATATAAAGATTGTGCAACAGAAGTATCCTTTTAAGCTACATTCATATTGTTTGATGACTAATCATTTTCATCTTGAGATAGAGACACAGCAGGATGAAATTTGGAAGATAATGCAGAAGATATTGTCACTGTATTCCAGTGAGTTCAATCATAAATATAAGTATGTGGGGCATGTGTTTCAAGGTAGATATGCATCGAGTTTGATAGAAGAGGATACTTATTTTCTGGAAGTAAGTAGATACATTCATCTTAATCCAGTAAAAGCGGGGATGGTTAGAGAAGCTTTGGATTATAAATATAGTAGTTATCCACAGTATGTCGCTCAAAGTGATGATATTTCAAAAGAAGAAAACTGTGAAGTAAATAAAGAAAAGACGCTTGGTCTATTTGGAAAACAAGGCAAAGAAGGATACAGATTGTTTGTAGAAGGTAAGCAGTCACATATAGAGAAAGAATTGTTAATTATGAAAGATATGGGAGAAAACGAATTATGGCTACCATGGTAAGAAGTATGGCGGTAGAGGGTATAGAGGGATTTCAGGTAGAGATTGAAGCAACGACGTTAAAAGGACAACAGCAGATGATTTCAATTATTGGGCTAGGAGATCAGGCAGTAAAAGAATCTGGGGAAAGATTACAAGCAGCAATTGAATATTATGGATATGATATTCCGAGGGATAAAGTGCTCATAAGTTTGGCACCTGGAAATCGGAAGAAGCGTGGTTCACATTATGATTTAGGAATAACAATAGCCGTACTTACAGAGACAAATCAGATTGCGCCTAAAGATGTAGAGGATTATGTTTTTATTGGAGAATTATCATTAAATGGTCGTATTAGGTCTTGCCCCGGAATTCTTTCTATGATTACTGCTGCAAGGCAATGCGGAATCAAGAAAGCTATAGTTCCATATGAGAATCTGAAAGAGGCAGAAAAGATAGATGGCATAGATGTTTTTGGTTTACAAAGTCTAAAACAAGCAGTACAGCTACTGGAAGGACACGAAAAGGTAAGAATAGAAACACAGGAATCTGTAGAAATCATCACCACTGTGGATGAGCCAGATTTCTCCGAAGTACGAGGACAGCGTGAATTGTTAAAAGCAGTATTATTATCTGCTGCTGGAGGACATAATTTATTAATGATAGGCGAGCCGGGGTGCGGCAAGAGTATGATAGCTAGGAGAATACCAGGTATTCTTCCTGAGATGTCAGAGGAAGAAGCTCTTGAGGTTACAAAGATACAAAGTATTGCTGGGACATTAAAGAATAATGATGGTTTGGCAAAAAGACGACCATTTAGAGCTCCGCACCATAATGTGTCGCTTAATGCATTAATCGGTGGAGGTACTTATGCTCAGCCCGGAGAAGTATCTCTAGCACATGGTGGAATACTATTTTTAGATGAGCTTGCAGAATTTTCACGAAGTACACTTGATGCTCTGCGACAGCCATTGGAAGATAGAACAGTTACCATTTCGAGAGTAAATGGGACGAATTCGTATCCAGCAAATTTTGTATTTGTGGCAGCAATGAATCCTTGTCCTTGCGGATATTATCCAAGTGCTAAATGCAAATGTACTGATTATGAAATAATTCACTATAGATCTAAAGTCTCAGGTCCAATATTAGAAAGAATGGACATTCAAAAATGGGTACATCCGGTCAATTATTTTGAACTAAATAATGAAGAGGTTGATTACACATCAGAAGAGTTAAGGCAAAAGGTAGAGGCTGCTAGAAAGATTCAAGAAGAAAGATACAAGGATGATGACGGGATATTTTGTAATGCTCAAATGACGGTATCACACATTCAGAAGTATTGTAAATTAGATAAGGAGTGTACTTCGATTTTGAAGGAGAGCTGCGACAAATATGGTTACAGTGCAAGAGTCATTCATAAATTACTTCGACTTGCTCGTACATCGGCAGATGTCAGAGGAAGTGAGAATATAGAAAAATGTGACATCATTGGAGTGTTATCCTGCAGAGAATTAGACAAGAGCAATAGTAATATGTATACAGTGGGAGCCTAAATTTATGGATGATTTATTATATTGGATATGGCTTACTAATATTTCTGGTGTAGGAATAAAGACGCAGCGTAATCTATTGAATTGGTTCGGTAATCCACGAAATATCTATGAAGCAGATATAGCTGTATTGCTAGAAACTGGTGTAGGGAAAAATAGATGTGAATCTATAGTTAATGCAAGGGGCTTGGAGAGAGCAATTAGAATAAATAGAGAGTGTGAAAGACTGGGTATAAAAACAATTACAAGGGAAGATACGTTTTATAGCGACAAGCATCGTTCAGATGATAATTTGCCTATTCTTTTGTACAGTAAGGGGAATCTGTCTTCAGAGGACTATGGTCGGAAACATATTGGTGTGATTGGAGCTAGAAGATGTACTCAAGAAGACAAGAATGCTTGTATTAAACTGATAGAAAATCGGGGTTCAGTAGACAATCCTGTTATCGTAAGTGGAGCAGCTAAAGGTATTGATGGATATGCACATACTGCAGCTATCAAGAATGGGTTGAAGACAATTGCTTTTGTAGGGAATGGCTTAGACATTTATTATCCAAGAGAACATATGGAACTTTTTGATATGATATCTCAAAATGGAGCAGTTATCTCACAGTTTCCACCAGGGACACCGCCACTAAAATATCATTTCCCAATGCGGAATAGATTGATTGCTGCGTGGAGTGATGAACTGCAAGTTTTTGGCGCGGGGAGAAATAGTGGAACGAGATATACTGTGGAGTATTTTGATTCAATCAACTTGAGCATAAATAATCGATAAAATATAATTAAAATCAGCTGGTGACTGTTTTTTATAGAAATCATGAGTTTGATACATGGCGCAGAAGATAATGTTGTGGAAATTAGATGTTTGGGGATATAGAATATACGAAACAGTGGTTTTAGACCATGAGCAAGAAGTAGAAGTCAAAGTGATTTCAAAAAGCAATTTAAAAATAATGAAAGCAAAATTATAAAGATGAAATTTGAATAAAAAATGCAAAAACACGATTTATAATTTGACAGAATGGGAATATAAGCATATACTCAAGTTAGAAAGGTAGGTTTGAGTATATGCTTATTCAATTTTCGGTTAAAAATTTTTATCTTTTAAAGATGAAGCTGTATTAGCCTTAAATCCGTCCTCAGATCGTGAACATCAAGAAAATATAAATGAGAAGAATGATTATAAAGCGGCTAATACAATTGCTATATATGGTGCAAATGCTTCAGGCAAAACAAGTCTTTTTAGAGCTATGACTGTTGCAGTGCTATTGATTAAAAATTCTAATATAATGCAGGTAAATCAGCCTATTAGTTCGATGATTCCTTTTAAATTTGATAAGGAAAGTATTAAAGAACCATCAGAATTTGAATTTATTTTTGTTGCAGATGACGGAAATAAATATATATATGGTTTTTCGGCTGATAGAATGAAAGTTCACGAAGAGTACTTATATCAGTATAAAAGCAAGAAACCTACATTGATTTTTGATAGAAAGGGTGAAAAGTACGATTTCAAGTCTCAAAAAACCGTTCTTGAACCTCTTGTTAGGTTTAATACCCCTAATAAACTATTTTTGGCAACTGCGACTAACTGGAATACAGAGTGTACAATTATTCCTTATAAATGGCTCTCTGAAAAGGTGCTTACTTTTACAGATGCCCAAGTACTATCTGCACTTTCTATCAATGCATATAAAAGTGCAAAGCAGAATGAGTACTTACAATTTACAGAAGATTTACTTCAGGCTGCGGATATTAATATTTCGAAAATACATTTTAATGTAAAGAAGTCGAAGATTAATATGCCAGGTAATATATTACAGCCTCAGCTTATAGTTGATGGTCAGCAAATTCCAAATGTAGCTACTCAGGAGATGGAGCAAATAGAAGTAATCACCGAGCATAAGGTAAGCGATGGTAAAAATGACACTGTTTATAGCCTTGGGATGGGAGAAGAATCATTAGGTACCAATCAATTGTTTACCTTAGGACCATTTTTGAAGGATGCATTTGAGAACGGGACTACGGTAGTAATTGATGAGATTGACAATAGCCTACATACATTTATAGTTAAGCATATTATTAATTTATTCAGAAACAAGGAAATAAATAAAGCTGGTGCACAGCTTATTTTTACAACACACGATACATCTTTATTATCTTTATCTACATTTAGAAGAGATCAAGTCTATTTTACAGAAAAGAATAATAGAACGGGAACTTCAGATTTATATTCATTGGATGAGTTTCCTGTTAGAAAAACAGAGAACATTGAAAAGGGATATTTGCTGGGACGCTATGGTGCAATTCCATATATCAGAGGGGCGGAGTTGGTGGATGTTATTCGTGGGTAGTTGTTAAAAAGGAGGGGTTGTTATGGCAGAAATGAATACTAAAGCGATGTACAAGTTATCTTATGGTTTGTTTGTATGTACAGCGGTGCGTGATGGCAGAGCTAATGGCTGCATCATCAACACTGCTATTCAGGTGGCATCGGAGCCAAATCGTATTTCTGTAGCGATTAACAAGGCGAACTTCACACATGATATGGTGAAGGAGACAGGGGCTTGTAATATTTCTGTCATCAGCCAGGATGCCTCCTTTGAGTTGTTTAAGCATTTTGGATTCCAGTCGGGACGTGATGTGGACAAGTTTGCTGATTATCCAAAGGGGAATTATCAGCAGGCGGACAATGGGATTCCTTATATTGTGGCTGGGACAAATGCGTACTTCACACTGAAGGTCGTGGAGACAGTTGATTTGGATTCGCATACTTTATTTATCTGTGAGCCTACATTTATGACAGTGCTTTCTGATGTGCCATCGGTGACATATGAGTATTACCAGAATAATATCAAGCCAAAGCCAGAGGCTGTTGGGACAACGCCTAAGGGGGAGACTGTATGGAGATGTCGCATATGCGGATATGAGTGGGTAGGAGAGGAGCTGCCGGATGATTTTATCTGTCCGATTTGTAAGCATCCGAAGGCGGATTTTGAAAAGATGGTGAGGTAAGAACCGGGTAGGAATGGTCACATAATAATTCCCAATAGCCTATAGTTGAAATGATGATTGATTGCAGAGGTTTAATCAGTGAGATTTAATTATACATACAGTTTGAAGTATTCTAACGGGAAAACATATACACAGAATCCGGCAAAAGAGCAGATGGGTATAGAGGCTTCAGATGAAGAGCATCACAAAGTTGTTGTCGGGGTTTTGTCGGGGATAGCAATTTCGAAAATTGAAGGTATTTCAGAGTTATTGTATAGGATGCGTGAAGATGTAATCTTCGCAGATAGATTCAAAAATACTGATGGCAGTTCACGCACTAAGGGTTTGAAGAAACCAAGGGATATTGCTGAGATTGAGTTCTATCTGATAGAGAGTGAAGTAAAAGACTTTAAAAAGATGAAAAATCCTTTAGGAATCTTTGATAATCCAGCGGAAGAGATGAAGATATATCGTGATGATGGCTCTTATATTACTATACAGACAGAGCTTGGTAAGGTATATATCAAGTCATCGAGGAATAGAGCCGGGGCTATGAGTATGGATGTGGAGACTTTCTTGGGGAAGCTTGGGATGCCTTGTGGTTGGTAGAGGAGTAGTTGGAGAGAGTGTAAACGGTACCTATTGTAAGGTACTTACGAAGAACAAGAAAATATCAATGCTTTAAATGGTAAATGGCGTTCAAAAATGGATTGTTAAAAAGGGATAAGAAAAAAATGATAGCTGAATCAATTATTACATCTGTTGTTGCGTCAATTATTTTTACTTATACGACGTGGCTAATAAAATTTTTATTAACAAGAAAAATGCATTAGAGAATATGAATAAGATATCACAGGAATTGTTATTTTATTTAGAGTGCCCATTTCTGCACAATAAGTTTTGTAGTTCTTCATATCAGGAATTAATATATGATAATAGTCTTTCGAGTTATGATTACATGATGGCTTTATCCACAAAATGTATGAATGAAGTTAATGAAATACCTGATACAAAAAATGTTTTGATGCCTATAGGAGATAACTTAATTAAGCACAAGGATGAAATAATTAGTCGGATATCTGATGCCTATAGATATTCTGATGGTATGTTTTATAAGGAATATAAGTTTCTAAGTGAAATAGAAGAGTCTTTGAAAAAATATGATTATAAGCTTTCAGTTGATGAAATATTACCTGGAAAGATTGGTATACCGGTAAATCCAAGCATAGGATATATGGCGGATACGTTTAAGCAATTAAATGGATATTATGTAAAATTGTCAAAAATTACTAATAATATTTTTACTTATAAAGATAATAAAGAAAGATATTTTTGGGAATTATTAAGACGTTATAGGACTTCTAGAGTGACGTGGAGGCGATATTTCTTTTTGAATAAAGAAAAACGAGTATTTGTAAAATTAAAAAATAGTATTAATAGAGGTGATATAAAAGCATCTCATGGATTATTTGACAGGTATTTATCATTAAACAATATAAATATTGCATATTTGTATTTGATTTTAGACGATGTTCTAAATGATGACTATATGTTGTGTGCATGGATATACAAAAGGGGGATAAAAGAAGTAAGTCAATTTGTGGATAATAAAGAATATACAACGTATTGGAGAAAAGCTATTAAGGATTCAGGAAAAACGAACTATGAAAGATATAATAAAGTATAATTATTATGGGGAGTGATTAATTACAGTGTATGATTTGATGTTTACGGTGTTAGATTTTTAGACATGTAAAATTGTGGGATTATTATGTCAGAAATGAACACAAAAGCTATGTACAAATTATCTTATGGTTTATTTGTATGCACTGCAGTGCGTGATGGTAGAGCTAATGGTTGTATCATTAACACAGCCATACAGGTGGCATCTGAACCAAACCGTATTTCCGTAGCGATTAACAAGGCTAACTTCACTCATGATATGGTAAAGGAGACTGGTGAGTGCAATATTTCTGTCATCAGCCAGGATGCGTCATTTGATTTGTTTAAGCATTTCGGATTTCAGTCAGGTCGAGATGTAGACAAGTTTGCTGATTATTCAAAGGAGAATTATAAGCAGGCGGATAATGGAATTACTTATATTGTGGCTGGGACAAATGCATACTTCTCGCTGAAGGTTGTTGAAACGGTTGATTTGGGTTCCCATACACTATTTATTTGTGAGCCTACAGCTATGACTGTTCTTTCAGAAGTGCCATCAGTGACATACGAGTATTATCAGAATAATATCAAGCCAAAGCCTGAGGCTGTTGGAACAACACCTAAGGGTGAGACAGCATGGAGGTGCCGCATATGCGGATATGAGTATGTGGGTGAGGAGTTGCCCGATGATTTTGTATGTCCGATTTGTAAGCATCCGAAGGCGGATTTTGAGAAAGTGGAGAGATGAGAAATAATAAAAGACAACATTTATCAGTGTTGTCTTTTATAAAATGCTCCATATATTTAATAAGTCTGGCATCCGAAAGGATGCCATTTGTTTCCCCTTACGGGTGAACACTAAGCGCTTATTTTTATTCGTATAGTTGTCAAAAGTTATAGAAAGTTATAGAATGAAGAAAAAGTTATAGAAAGTTATAGAAGAAATATGAGAAGGAGTTGAAAATGACTAACCCATTCACATTATCATTTGGAAAGCAACCATTAACATATATTTCAAGATTGGAGCAGACCAATGAGGTTGTTGAGAATTTTTCATCAGAGCCAGCAAACTGCATGATGTACATGATTACAGGCGTCAGAGGAGCAGGAAAAACAGTTTTGATGACTAGTATTGCAAAGGAATTGACAGAAGATAAAAAATGGGTTGTTGTGGAATTGAATCCTGAACTGGATTTATTAGAGCAGCTTGCAGCAAAATTATATAATTTACCAGAAACACACGTTTTATATGCAAAAGCTAAAATAGATTTGTCGTTCTTTGGAATTGGTTTGAGTGTAGAAGGTGGGCAGCAGTTTACAAGTATTGATACTGCAATTGAGACTATGCTATCTCTTCTAAAAAAGGAAGGAAAAAAAGTGTTGGTTTTGCTTGACGAGGTGACAAATAATAAATCTATGAGAATCCTTGCACATTCTTTCCAGATATATATTAGGAAAGAATTAGATATATTCATTCTTATGACAGGTCTTTATGAAAATATATACCAGTTACAAAATGAAAAATCATTAACTTTTTTGTATCGCGCTCCTAAAATTCATATGCTTCCATTAAACACTGGAGCTATCATAGATAGTTACAAATCAATTTTTAATATTGATCAAAAATCAGCTAAGGAAATGGCTGATGAAACCAAGGGGTATGCGTTTGCTTATCAGGTTTTGGGATATGTTAAGTGGAGAAATCCAGAAAAATCTTTAAACCAGATTCTGCCGGAATATGAACAATACTTGGAAGAGTACGTATACCAAAAGATATGGTCGGAACTCTCAGATACTGATCGCAATGTATTATTTGCTTTCGAAGGTAAAGAGGAAATGAAAATAAAGCATTTGAGAGATAAAATAAATATGTCTTCCAGCTTATTTTCAACATACAGGGATCGTCTAGATAAAAAGGGATTAATTGATACATCCAAGTATGGATTCATTGGATTGTTACTGCCAAGGTTTTCGAACTTTGTGGAGAAGCAGAGGTAGTATAAAGTTATTGTGGAAAGTGTAAAATTGAGAAGGACATAAGTATGGGTGAATCTATAAAAGAACTAAAACAGAAAATAGAACAGCTAGAGCAAGAGAATCTCTGCCTCAGACAATTATTGTATGAGGCAGGGATTTCTTATAATGTGAAGATAAATGCGGATAGCCAGGATGAGTCAAAACAAGAAAAATATGACCCAAACCAAGGAGATAGAATTGAGCCAATTGAGATAAATGATAAGAATGCTAACAATTTCTTCATACTCTTTTGCAGAGGTAGACAGGATGTTTATGATCTTCGTTATTGTAATCCTAAAACTGGAAAAACTGGCTACTACACTCAATGCTTCAATAGATGGGAGAGAGATTGCCATATAAATATGCACGACGGAGTTAGATGTAAAGATTGCGAGATTAAGGCATATAAGCCGGTCACTCCGGATTTGATAAAAGCACATTTAAGAGGAGCAGACCCAAATGGTAATGATGTAGTGGCAATCTATCCCATGCTTGAGGATAATATGTGTCAGTTGCTGGTGTTTGATTTTGACAATCATGCTCAGGGCTCGCAGCAGGGAGATTTTGCAAATGAAAACCAGGAGTGGATGGAAGAAGTTGATGTGCTAATGGCTATTTGTAAGGAGTTGGGGGTTCCTGCTATAGTGGAGCGTTCACGTTCGGGAAATGGTGCTCATGTGTGGATTTTCTTCAAAGAACAGATTCCTGCAAAACTGGCAAGAAGATTTGGATTTGCGTTGCTTGAAAAAGGCGCACAGTCTGTAGATTTAAAATCATTTAGATATTACGACAGAATGATACCTACACAAGATACATTACCAGCAGGTGGGTTAGGCAACGTAATTGCGCTCCCGTTACAGGGACGTGCATTGCTAGAAGGGAATAGTGCCTTTGTTGATGAGAATTGGAATGCATATCCTAAGCAGTTGCAGGCATTAGGTACAGTTAGAAGATTAACTAAGTCAGAGGTTGAAGATTGTCTGTTACAGTGGAGCAAGGTAACTATAAATGAAGAAGATAATGAGAACTACATTCCATGGAAAGATTCGGACAACATTTCCGGGGTAGATGTGGATGGTTCTGTTGATATCACATTATCTGACAAGCTTTATATTAAAAAGAATAATCTTTCTAACGGGTTAAAGCGAAAACTACGACAGCTCTCTGCATATACAAATAGAGATTATTTTAGAAATCAAGCTATGAGTATGCCTAATTATGATACGCCAAGGTTTATATATCTTGGCGAGGATGTCGGGAATTATATAGCACTGCCAAGGGGGCTACAAGAAAAGGTAGAGGAACTACTGAAGGCTGCAGATATTAAATATGAGATTAGAGACGAACGTGAAAATGGTAGAAGAATTAATGTGTCTTTTAAAGGTAAATTAAAAGACTCTCAGCAAGAAGCGCTGGAAGAAATTATGAAGTATGATGATGGAATTCTTCATGCGGCCACAGCATTTGGAAAGACAGTAGTATGTTGTGATTTGATTGCGAAACATCAGGTTAACACGTTGATACTGGTAGATAAAGCAGAGCTGATGAATCAGTGGATAGAACGATTAAACGAATTCCTAGTAATTGATGAGGAGCAACCAGAATATAAGACAAAATCTGGACGCATAAAGAAGCGAAAAAAACTAATAGGAAATCTACAAGGTGCACACGACTCTATGACAGGAATTGTTGATGTAGCTATGATTAGATCTTTGAATAAGAAAGATGGACTGCATCCACTCCTAAAACAGTATGGTCAAGTTATATTGGATGAGTGTCATCATGGTGCTTCGGATTCTGCTATAGAGGTTCTGAGAGAAGTACCTGCAAAATATTTATATGGTGTGACTGCAACGCCAAAAAGAGGAGATGGAAAAGATAAGACGAATGAATTCTTAATCGGTCCAATAAGGTATAGATTTACTGCGAAGGACAGAGCAAAGGAGCAAGGGATTCCCCACTTAGTGTATCCAAGATTTACACGAACGGTTGCCACACATCATTTGAGCAAAACTCCTTATGGCAATGCGACATATGAGCTGATTAGAAATAATGATGTTAGGGATGCGCAGATTGTAAATGACGTAGTGATATGTATGGAAGCCGGAAGAACTCCTGTTATACTCACGAAATTTGTAGATCATGCAAAGCGATTATTTGAATTGTTGAGGGATAAGGCTGATAGCGTAATTCTTCTGACAGGTAAAGATGGCACTAAGGCAAGACGTGCCCAGGTGGCCGAGCTAAATTCAGTTAGTGAAGACGAGAGCTTAATATTAGTAGGTACCGGCTCTTTACTTGGTGAAGGATTCGATTATCCTAGGTTAGATACATTATTTATGGCTACGCCAATTAGGGGTGAAAATGTAGTGGAACAGTATGTGGGTAGATTGAATCGTGACTATCCAAGTAAAGAGAATGTCATTGTATATGATTATGTGGATATCCATGTTCCGAAGTTTGATAAGATGTATATGTCTCGATTAAAAGCTTATAAGAAAATTGGATATGATATATGTGCTGGAATAGAGGGTGAGAAGCAGGAGGCAAATGCAATCTATGATATTGAAAGCTATGCAGAAGTTTACAATCGAGACTTGATGGAGGCAAAGGAATCAGTTGTAATCTCAAGCCCACGTATTAACACGAAGAAGGTTGAAAAGCTTGTAGAGATGCTGGCACCTAAGTATGAGCTTGGGGTGAATGTAACGATAGTAACCTGGCATCCAGACGCTTATGTATATGGTAAGGATTATGTAAGAATGGAACTGTTGGAGAGGCTGAGACGTGCAGGATTCGAAGTGAGACTTAGGACAGAGGATTGCGAACGTTTTGCTGCGATTGATAATCAGGTTGTGTGGTATGGAAGCATTAATCTGCTATCAAAGGAAGATGCTGAGGATAATATCATGAGAGTGTGTGATGCTGAGATAGCGGCAGAGGTGCTGGAGTTGATGTAAGATAAAAGCATTGATATAGGTTATGAATATATAACTGTGATAACTGTGAGTTGTAAATAATTCTACACTATTGACGATATTACCTATAAGTAATATTATTGTATATACATATATCGAGGAGGAGTGCAATGGGTGGAACTACATAATATAGATATATATGGTTCAGACAATATTTATGCTGTTCCTATGTTAGAAAAAGAATTTTCTAATGCTGTCAATGAAGCTTGGAAAAATAAACCACCTTGGAAGAGATATCAGAAGAAATTGATAGAGGATTTGTCAGTATTAAGTGTTGAATTGGAAGGAGCTATTAGACTTCCGCAGTATGAGAAACTAACGGGTGAGAAGTATTTGTATTCTATTAGACATCCTAAAACAAAGAAGAATGTTAGGGTTCTTTATACTATAGTAGATGGGGATATTATTTTACTACATGCATTTCTTGAGAAAAATGATTCTGACTATAGAAGAGGAATTAATCTTTCAATTAAGAGATTGGATGAGCTAGAGGAATAATGACAGGGGTTAAATGGAGGAAGCTATGAGTTTAAAAGATAAGATTGCTAATGCTAAGAAGACTACATGGGTTACAGATGGATTTGAAGAGCAGGAAGTAAAACAATTGTTGAATTGGCTAGAATATCAGCGAAGATAGAGTTGGCTCGATTAGACAGAGGAATGACACAAAAGGAATTTGCAGATTTTATGGGGGTTACCCAGGGAATGGTTTCTAAATGGGAGAGCCGCGAGTATAATTTTACTATTAAGTCGTTGAATGAAATTTGTGCGAAATTGGGTTTAGAGTGTAATGTTGACATATATTCAGAAAACACGAAGGCAGAATATACTGTTGATAAATGGGAAACCGAGAGCCTAACTAATATTATGAGATTCAGATTACCTAAGGATATGGAACTTACAGAGGGGATTGCATAATGAATTTAAATGAAATTACTGCAGGAATTGAACTGTTAGGGAATAACATTAATAAGCTTGTTATAGAGAATTCACTGGTAAATTTTGCTGATGCAAAAGAAAAGAAAATTGATTTTTGTATCAATAAACCTAGATTTGAAAAAGATGAAGATGGGTTGATGGGGCAAATTGAGATAGAGTTTAAAATTGATTTAATCAACTCAGAAGAACAAAAATGTCATATGGAAATAGCACTTGAGGGTGCGTTTGTACCATCAGGAGATGTAGATGAAGAACAATTTAAGCAGCTAGTTATGGTAAATGGCGCGGCTGCGCTTGTGGGAATAGCTAGGGGAAAGATTGAGGCTATATCGGGAAATGTGTTAAATAGCGGAAAGATTGTTATTCCATTTATTAATGTTTTGGAGTACTACAAGGAAGCTGTATGAAGTAGTGAAAAAGCTGATCAGCATATGCTGGTTAGCTTTTTGTGCTTAATTTCGAAATATAATTTTTAGGGGGGGCACGGATAATGGATGACCGTAATGTAAGTGATAAAAAATATGGTGGTTATATTTCTAAAATAAAACTTAATGATGGAACAGAAATTAAAATTAGAAAAATGATATAGTTATTTTCGTGGGGCCTAATAATGCTGGAAAAAGTCAATCGTTGAAGGATATTTATGCTTTATGTGAAACAAATAAAAAAACTACTGTTATAAAGGACATAGAAATAGAGAAGTATGATGGAAGTATTATTGATTTTCTTGAACAAACATCAACTATAGTAGATAATGGGGGGTAATAGAAATTATTCTGGAATAGGATATTCACTAGCTAGATATAGTGTTTCTAATTATGCTCATAATATGTATTATGGACCGGCTAGAGCTCTCTTTGTAACGTATCTTGATACTATTAATAGACTTTCGATTAGTAATCCTGCGAATTGTATAACCAGAAAAGCTACAAAGACTAATCCCATACATTATGTTGCATTTAATAGAGAGTATAGGGAATGGTTAAGTCAAAGTTTTAAAAGTGCATTTGGAAAAGAATTAATTCCATATATTTTAAATGGAGCGAATATTCCATTATGTATTGGCGATTCAGTAAAGCTGAATAATGATTTCAAAGATGAAGAGGAACGTCAAAATGCCTATGCTGAAATATTAGACACATATATGCAAGTTCAGGAACAAGGCGACGGTATAAAAAGTTTTACAGGTATATTACTTTATCTTATGATAGATTATTATTGTACATTCTTGATAGATGAACCAGAATCATTTTTGCATCCACCACAGGCTAATATTATGGGCCAAATTATAGGGACGACATTGACTGAATATCAGCAAGCTTTTATTTCTACGCATAGCGAAGAGATAGTTAAAGGATTGACTCAAGTATGTCCAGATAGAGTGAAAATTATTAGAATAACTAGAAATGGAAATGCTAACAAGTTTTCTATTTTGGAAAATGAAACATTTAATAGTGTGTGGAATGATCCTCTACTAAAATATTCGAATATAATGGCTAGCTTGTTTCATAAGAATGTAGTTCTTTGCGAGAGCGACTCAGATTGTAAGATGTATTCTATAATAGAAAATTATAACAAGCTTTGCCGAGGTCTATATTCAGAAACCCTTTTTATTCATTGTGGAGGGAAGCATAGAATGGCAAAAATCGTAAATGCTTTGCATTCATTGGATGTTGATATTCGTCTGATTGTGGATATAGATGTATTAAATGAAGAGAATGTTTTTAGGGAGATTACAGAGGCATACAGTATCGATTGGGAAAGTATAAAAATTGATTACAAAAAAATTGTTTCGAATCTACATAGTCCCAAAGAATATGTTGATAAATATGAATTAAAAATCTTGATTGAAAAAATATGTAATTCATCAAGCGAAAAAAACCTAACAAAAAAGAAATCAAGCAAATTAGGGCTGCTATATCATTAGTATCAAAATGGGATGCTATAAAGAAAGGTGGGATACAAGCATTGCCTGCAGGAGACGCATCATCTTCGTATCATAAGCTAAATAAGAAGCTTGAAGAAGTAGGGATTTTTATGGTACAAGAAGGAGAACTAGAGAGTTTCGTTAAACAGGTCGGAGGTCACGGTCCAGATTGGACTAATACCGTACTTGAGACTTATCCGGATTTAGAGGACGATGTGTATAAAAAATAAGAGAATTTATGGACAGAGTTTGTATGTAAAATATTTGAAAATATACTAGCTAGACATTAAAAATGAATGAAATTTTCCTAGTAAGGAGGTGATTATAATTATGAAAGAGTTATACGATTCGGTGAAAAATACATAGACGAAGTGATTGCTCAAGATCCAAACGCTAAATTTTTGTCGGATGCAGGAGTTACTGTGAAATATGATGGTGAGACTTTTTAACACATACCCTTTCTCATCAAATGGGGCTGTATATATTATAAAGATAAATACTTTATCAGATAGCGGGGTTAATATTACATACCTCTTAGATGTGCCAAATGTGGGAGAATTGTTGAGTTTTAATACATCCGAGAAAAGAAATGTACGATACATATTTGATGATTCACAGGAAATTAAGAAGGAAAAGGTAATAAATAATGCATTATGTACTATATTTTCATATCTTAAAAAGAACTGATTAATGATGTGGGAAAAATAAACATCTATGATGGATATATATTACAATTGTTAATGAGAATAGGGCTGATATATATGAGTTTGTCGGCTAAGCAGATGCATTCATGCGTTGAAGGAACTGATAAAAATGGGACATTAAAATATAGAAAAAACAATTATATAACTTGTGAGGGGGAGTGGTAATGGTATTATATTCAACTGTTTTAAATATTAGAAATTTAACAAAAGAGAGTTTTATTGATTTGGTCATTGAATGGAATCGGAATAGTCCACACCCTGAAAACGTAATTAAAGATTTATCTTGGCATGGAAATCAACAGGAAAGATATGGAAATGATTCATTATGGTTAGAAATAGTTGATTATGAAAAGTGCGGTATAGTAGCCGTTAGGTATGAAAAACAGAATTGGAAGGAGTCATTTGGGATACAGATTATATTTTTGATTATAAGAAAATGAAGATGGCTATTCGTTTAGATCGCAGTTATAAAGAAGATGCAGTGATAACTAATGGGGATTTTAGTACGCCACAATTTATTTTTTATTAATTTCAAATGGCTACGTGGCAAATGATAACGATTTAAGCGTCTCATTCAATCCACATAAGATAGAAAAGAAGAATAGTAATCTTCTTGTAGATATGGTGTGTGGTAGAACTAAGTATGATTTGCCAGTGATTTACGTATCACGAACGAAGCAAAATAGAATACCCATCGATGTGAATAGACTATCGTATCTTTTAAAAGGGATTGCACATGTTTTTGTGCAAGAAGATGCTTCAATAAACCACTTACTGAGTAAAAAATGCAATAATCAAAATGAGATTAATGGAACAATTGGAGTGTATTATCCAAGTCAAAAGATGGGACATAAAAGGTGTAGATATATAGAAGGAAATCGTCCTGAAAAATTGATGGAAAAGATAGTCGATTATGTAATGCAATATAGTAATTTGCAGAACCTTGATTTAATTCTTACTTGGCAAGGTGTTAGGAGTAGCATTTTAAATGATATTTTGGATAGAACAAATGAAAAGTGCAATAATGCCATAAATGATAAGCAAGCAGCTCAGAATGAGGTTAAATCTGTTTATAGCGTGTTTGGACAAGAAATAGATGAATTACAAGATAGGATAAAAGAACTGACTAATAGAAATCTTGTACTTGAGGAGGAGAATGCTAGGCTTTCAGCTAAAGTGACAACAAAAAAGATAAAGCAATATTATTTCAAGGAAATGAAATAGATTTTTTTGATGGTGAGATTAGTGAGATGGTATTAGATTCTCTAGAAGAAGTTCAAGAAAAGATAGATCCTAAAACTCGAAAAGCCCACATAATTAAGGATATTCTTAGTACAAATGAACGAGTAGGGGAGCTTGAAAAACGTCGTCGTAAAGTTAAAGAAATTTTTAAAGGTTATAAATCTGTAAGTAGTAACATGAAGAGTGAGTTAGAAGGGATGGGTTTTAATCTTAAAGAAGAGGGAAAACACATAAAGCTTACCTATCATGATGACTCTAGGTATATGACTACTATCGCAAAAACTCCTAGTGATGGTAGGACAGGAAATAACGTGGCAAGTAATATTTTAAGGGAGATGATGTGAAAAAGATATTTAATGATTATTTTAACAGTTGTCACTTTGACAACTGTTTTTGTTTGCACTAAAGACACGCAACCATATTTGATTGCAATTTATAAACGCAACCGAATATGATTGCACTAAAGCCGCAGTTGTAATATGATAAATGCATAAGGAGAGTGGTAGGGAATGATAAAGTATGCATCTCTAATAATAGATATTGAAAAGTCAAGGAAATATGGAGTAATTGATAGAACGAGTATACAAAAAATTCTAATGGATTATGTGGAAATATTAAATGGAATGTTCTGCGAATCCCAGGAATTTAAGGTGACTTTTAGCGCAGGAGATTCACTTCAGGGGCTATTTGTAGATGTTGCTTCTGCATATATGTATTATAGATTGTTGGAAATATTAATATATCCTGTGAAATTAAGAGCAGGTATAGGCGTTGGCGAGTGGACAATCAAAATAGAAAATGGATTATCTACTCAACAGGATGGTCCAGCATATCATAACGCTAGACAGGCAATAGAAGGTGTATATAATTCTCAGTTAAGTAATATAAATATATATTCTGGAGAAGATGACTTTTTAGCTAATCATTTGATAAATGCGTCATTACAGCTAAAGCGGCAGCAAATGCCGATGCAAAATTATGTGCAATTATTAAATGAATTAATATTTCCATTTACGATGTATGATAGAGTATCTTCTGATTTTATTTCAGGTGTAGATGACTTGATTACAATAAAAGCGGAAGCACTAAAAAGTCGGCAAAATACTTCTACTGCAGATGTTAGAACTGTTAAATCAAAATTTGAAATTGGTAGTCTAGAGTTGGATATGACAAAGTATATAAAACCGATATTTGTAGGATATGATATGATGGAAAGTGAATACATAATTTCAAAGAATACTCAATCGACTATAATAGCTGAAATATTGCAAAGCTCGAGACAGAATGCAGCTGTAGTAATGAAGAGAGGAAATGTTCTAAAAATTAGAGAACTTGATTATGTTGCTATAAATTATATAAGAGAAAGGTACATATAAAAATGGAATTAATAATATTAGGACATATTATTGGAGATTTTTATTTACAGACTAATTTAATAGCAATCAAGAAAAAGAATCCTTGAAGTTCCTGGCATTACATTGTTTGTTATATTGTATACCTGTAATAACGGGGGCAGTGATTGTTGGGGATAGCAGTATTAAAAAGTATTTTTATTTTCACTCTTGCTGTTCTTGACACATTTTGTCATTGATAAAATGAAAAATGATTTTGATAAGCGTGGTCATTATGTGGGGATTATATTTCTTCTAGACCAGGTAGTACATATTGCAATATTAGTGATATTGTTAAGCGTTTTGCATATTGATATCGATAATACAAATTCACTGATTTATAATTACTTAGAGAAGAAAGAATTAATCGCAATGGCAGCGATTCTTGTTTGTTGGAAGCCTGCCGCTATATTTATTTCAGTAATTTTTGAATCATTATTTCTAAAGAAAAAGGATGAAGAAAGTGAAAAGGTAGCAGGGAAAAAAGAGGAAACAAATGATGGTCAAGAGCATCAGGAAAATGTTAGGGTTGGGTATTGGATAGGTGTGCTTGAAAGAGAAATAATTTTAGTCCTAGGATTATTAGGCCAGTATGGAGCTATAGGATTTGTATTAACTGCTAAAAGTTTGGCTCGTTATAAGCAGCTGGAGTTACAGGAGTTTGCGGAGAAATATCTGGTTGGAACACTTATGAGTGCATTTATTGCATTTTGTTGTCTATTTATATGTAATAAATATAAATAGAGAATAATGGAACAATGGTTTCTAATGTGGATAAAGTAGGGCGCGCGATACAGTTGGAAATGATGCCAGAATCACACTGGCGCTATGTGGACCACATTACTTATGCCAGCTGGAATTACTAGTGAAGCAAAAGATGTTGCAAATAATTCAAAGAGATTTCCCAGAGCATCAGATGATTGTGGCATCTATTTATGACTATGACTTAAGAAATAAGAGTATAATAGAATTTAAGGATAGATTGTTTGAAGCTACAGATATTATATGGGTGAATAATTAGAATGCATTAGAAAAGGTAGAATGCTCATGTTAAACATATTTTTGGAGATTATAAAGAAGCTAATTACATAAGTAATCCTGATATGTATTTTGATAATACATATGAAGACAAGTGGCTAGAATCGGATCTAGCTAAAGAGATAGTCAAAGATGTGGACAAGTCTGATTTGGAAGGACCTAATCTGGTTGTTAGTCCTGTGCTAGGTTCAATTCCTGTTACTAGAATATCAGGCGGAGCAAAAACGCTAATACAAATAGCTTTTGATGATGAGCATATTTTCAATGTATCTGCTTGCGGTGATAATTGCGCAAAGTGGTTGTTAAAGATTGGTAGGGATAAAGACATATTTGTACGAATGGGACATATTATGCACTTCCCAGATGAATCATTTGATATTAAGATTGCGAATACAGGAGACGTTGTACATACTCCATTTGAATTGGTGGAGAAAGTAATCAAGGAAGGGTTATTGAACTAAGAAATTTTTGCCTGTGGAGGTCTATCTAAATGGTTGGAAGATATGATATAGAACTATATAACAATAAAGTCCATTATCATTTAAATATCAAAAGAAATATTACGGTTTTGAGGGGCGATAGTGCATCGGGAAAGTCAGAATTCATTAGACTACTAAGTGCTTATAATGCAAATCCAGAATCATCAGGTATAACGTTGATAAGTGAAAAAACTTGCAGCGTTTTGACTGAGGAAAATTGGAGGTTATTTGTGGAGTCGTATAAAGAACGAATATTTTTATAGATGAGGGTAATGGATTCCTAGCTACCGAAGAGTTCGCAAAGGCGGTAAAATCAGCGGATCATTATTTCGTGATTATTTCTAGGGAGCGTTTGCCTCAGTTGCCATATAGCATTGAAGAAATATATGGCCTGCGAGAAGGTGATGCTGCGGGTAAATATAGAAATGCTACTAAAATATATAATGAGATGTACCAGCTTTATGGAAACCATTTTGGGAATCCAGAGAATCCGAATATAGTAATTACAGAGGATTCTAATTCTGGCTATGATTTTTTCTGCGAGTTGTATCCAGATAAATGCGATTCTGCGGGTGGAAAAAGTAAGGTTCAGACAAAGATTTTAGGAGCGAAAGAAACTAAAATTCTTGCTATAGTGGACGGAGCTGCTTTTGGACCGGAAATGCAAGCTTGTATGGAACTTATAAATACATCACCAAAATCTATTTCTCTGTATGCACCGGAGTCATTTGAGTATTTAATTCTAAAATCGGGTTTGGTAGAGGTTCCTAAAGAAATACTGGAAGAAACTTGGAAATATGCTGATAGCAAGAAGTATATTAGTTGGGAAGACTACTATACTAGTGAATTATGTGAAAGAACTAGAAATGATGTAGGACAGTATTCCAAGAAAAAGCTCAATGGGTATTACACTACAAAGGGAAGTATTGAAAAAATATGTAAAATATTTCCTTGGAAGCTGGAATATAAACATGATTATTTGGGAGAATAATAATGTTACTTACAAACAGACTTAAAGGTTACACAAAAGATGAATTATATGCTTTGGCGGAAAGATACGGTGAAGTCGGTAGTGAAGAAGGAAGGTATCAGCTCTGAGACTTCTGCAACTATGGAGGAGTTTATGGGGACTCCGGAGAGGGTTGTTAGTAGCTGGAAGGCACCGGAATTGAAGAGCTAGATTGTCAGGAGGAACTGATGACTCGAAGAGAACGAGAAATAACAGACAAAAATAAACTGGATCAGATATTGAATAATTGCCTATATCTTCACCTCGGCCTAGTGGATGATGGAAAGCCATATGTGGTACCCATGAACTATGGTGTGGCTAGAGATGATGCTGATGGCCATTATATCCTTTACCTTCATAGTGGGCACACAGGAAGAAAGCTGGACATCATAAAGAAGAATCCAGAGTGTTGCTTTACAATGGAGCTATATGCAGAATCTTTTGAAGGCAAAATGGCTTGCCAGTATGGGATGAGCTACGAATGCCTGATGGGCACAGGTAAGATTACATTTGTTGATGATCCTGTCGAGAAGGACTTAGGACTACGAGCTATTATGAAAACTCAGACAGGAAAAATGACTTCACCTTTGACGAGAAAATGACATCTATCGTGACTGTAATGAGAATTGATGTAGAGGAGCTGACGGGAAAGCATAGACCATTGCCTGGGGAACATTAAAAGATCATATTGTATACCTCAAGCACTAATGCTACAATCAGCATAAAGATGTTGATTATATTCAACTTAAAAAGGAGGGTTTTACAATGTTTGAACAGGTTAAATTGGATTACGCAACAAACGGTTTAGAGCCATATATTGATCAGACTACAATAGAGACTCATCACGGTAAACACCACGCCACATACACTAAGAATTTCAACGACTTGGTAGAAAAAGCTGGCCTTACTGGAAAGAGTGCTGAAGAAATCCTCGGAAGCCTGGATTCAGTTTCTGATGCAACATTACGTCAGGGCTTAAAGAATCAGGGCGGTGGCTACTACAATCACAACCTATATTTTGAAATGTTCTCTCCAAATCCAGCAAAGGCTCCTACAGGAAAGTTTCTTGCAGCGATTAATGAGAAGTTTGGCAGCTTGGATGCTTGCAAGGACGAGATATCAGCTCTTGCAGCAGCGCAGTTTGGTTCTGGATGGGCTTGGTTATCAACAGACAAATCTGGAAAGCTATATGTGTCAAAGACATTGAATCAAGACAATCCTATTTCTGAGGGCACAGGCCAGATTCCACTCATTGCTCTTGATGTTTGGGAACATGCTTATTATCTTAAGTACAAGAATCTTCGCCCTGACTACATAAAAGCATTCTGGGAGATACTTGATTGGAAAAAGGTAGAGGCAAGATATGAATCATTAATTTAAAATCAATCCAGGGCGAGTATATAAATCTCGCCCTTTTTTTATTTTATGTTAAAATATCCGGTGAATATAAACACTAGAGGATACCATTTTATATGAAGGACATATTTAATAATATCAAACATTGGCATAAGGTTGCTTACATTCTGACAGCGTACGATTGCTTCACAGTCGCTCTGTCTTATTTTTTGGCGCTCTGGCTTCGTTTTGACTGCCAGTTTACTCACATTCAGGAGCCGTATCTTTCAAAATATTATCTCATTATTATTCCATATACCATATTTACAATTGCAGTATATTATTTTCTTGGCTTGTACCGCAGCATTTGGCGCTTCGCCAGCTTCTACGAGCTAAAGAAATTAGTTATAGCTACAGCTATTACATTGATTACAAATGTAGTAGTAGTTACTGTGTTTATATATAGAATGCCTAT
Source organism: Butyrivibrio fibrisolvens 16/4 (assembly GCA_000209815.1). Taxonomy (GTDB): domain Bacteria; phylum Bacillota; class Clostridia; order Lachnospirales; family Lachnospiraceae; genus Pseudobutyrivibrio; species Pseudobutyrivibrio fibrisolvens_A. The sequence continues at coordinate 2,454,105 of FP929036.1, read as the reverse complement.
TTCCTACTATGTTTTTGGTATCGCATTCCAGTTTTTCTTTGCTGTTAGCATCAGATTTTCATATAGATTCATCCTGCTCCTTCGTGAGAACAGAGCAGCCAATATAGTAGAGAACAATGTACTCCTCATTGGTGCAGGCTCTGCAGGCCGTATGATTCTTCGTGATGTTAATTTTGTAAATGGAAATAAAAAGACCGGTACTAAAATCGTCAGCATTATCGATGATAATTCTAATAAATGGGGACGTTACATTGATGGAGTAGAGGTCATCGGAGGCCGTGACAAGATTCTATACGCTGTAGAGAAGTTTGAAATCAGCGAAATCTATATCGCAATTGCGAATATCACACCTAGTGATAAGCGTAATCTTATTAATATCTGCAAGGAAACAGATTGCAAGATTAAGCAGCTTCCTAATATGTACGCAGAAAAGGCAGGTGTTATCAGTGCGGGCAGTCTTCAGAACATCACTATTGAGGATGTATTAGGACGTGATCCAATCAGCCTTCATCAGGAAGATGTGGCTGCACAGTTAAAGGATAAGGTAGTCCTAGTCACTGGTGGTGGCGGTTCCATAGGTTCGGAGCTTTGCAGACAGATTGCAAAATATCAGCCAAAGCAGCTGATTATTTTTGATGTATACGAGAATAATGCATACGACATTCAGCTTGAATTAAAGCGTAGATATCCGCAGCTTGATTTGGTTACACTTATTGGTTCTGTTCGTGATGCGCGAAGAATCAATTCTGTATTCGAAACATACAGACCTAACATTTGTTATCACGCAGCAGCACACAAGCATGTACCTCTTATGGAGGACAGCCCATGTGAGGCTATAAAAAATAATGCAGTTGGTACTTACAAGACTGCCTACGCAGCTATGAAATACAGTTGCGACAGATTCGTTCTTATCAGCACCGACAAGGCAGTTAACCCTACAAATGTCATGGGTGCTACAAAACGTATATGCGAAATGATTATCCAGACCTTTGATAAGGCCGTTCGTAATAATATGGAAGACCAGCTCCCAGTTCTTCTTTCTCATCAGTTAGAGGTAAATATGGATGCTGCAGAAAAGGTTTCTGCTGGAAGTGGTCACACAGAATATGTGGCAGTTCGTTTTGGAAATGTACTTGGCTCTAATGGCTCGGTAGTTCCTCTTTTCAAAAAGCAGATTGCAGAGGGCGGCCCAGTCACACTTACTCACAAGGATATCATCAGATATTTCATGACTATTCCTGAGGCAGTCAGCCTGGTATTAAAGGCCGGTGCTAATGCCAGCGGTGGGGAGATTTTCGTTCTGGATATGGGAGAGCCAGTAAAGATTCTTGATCTTGCTAGAAATATGATTGAGCTTGCAGGTCTTCGCCCTGATATCGATATCGAGATTGAGTACATCGGTCTTCGTCCAGGTGAAAAGCTTTATGAAGAAAAGCTTATGAGTGAGGAAGGCTTGAAGGAAACAGAAAATCATCTCATTCACGTGGCGGAGCCTATCAAGTTTGATTCAGAAGAATTTTTAAATAATCTGGGCACACTTATGGTGCTTGCATACGACAATAATGCCGAGGATGTAGTGGAAACTATCAGAAAGACAGTCCCTACATTCAAGGGTTAATTAGCGAGGATAAATAATGGATAAGAAATTACTTACAATCATTGTACCTTGTTACAATGAGGAGGAATCACTTCCTATTTTCTATCAGACAATCAGAGATATGGAAAAAGAGGATAAGCTTTCCTCTGTAGATTTAGAATTTGTATTTGTGGATGATGGTTCTAGGGACAAGACCTTAGAGGTTTGCCGAAATCTTCACAGCCAGGATGAGAGAGTACACTTTGTTTCTTTCTCTCGAAACTTTGGTAAGGAGGCTGGTATTTACGCTGGCCTTGAGAAATCAAAGGGTGATTACGTGGTTATTATGGATGCGGATTTACAGGATCCACCTGCTATGCTTCCAGAGATGCTTACATACATCGAATCAGGCAAGTACGAATGCGTAGCTACCCGACGTGTAGACCGCAAAGGCGAGCCACCTATTCGTTCTTGGTTTGCCAGAAAGTTTTACAAGCTTATGAACAAGATTTCCAGCGCAGACATCGTAGATGGTGCTCGCGATTATCAGATGATGACCCGCAAGGTAGCCGATGCAATCCTTTCTATGAAGGAATACAATCGTTTCTCGAAGGGTATCTTCGGTTGGGTTGGTTTCAAACGCAAGTGGCTGGAGTTTGAAAATGTAGAACGTGTAGCAGGAGAGACAAAGTGGTCCTTCTGGAAGCTTTTCATTTATGCCATTGAGGGTATCGTGGCCTTTTCTACAGCGCCGCTTATTATGGCTTCCATCTTTGGAATGATTATGTGCCTTGTGGCATTTATCTTCATTATTGTAATCATAGTTCGCACATTGACTTTCGGTGATCCTACAAATGGATGGCCATCAATGGTATGTATCATTCTTTTGGTTTCAGGTATTCAGTTACTTTGCATGGGTGTGTTAGGCGAGTACCTTGCTAAGGCATATTTAGAGACAAAGAACCGACCAATCTATCTGGTACAGGAAGAGGAATAAAATGAATTTTACTTCACCAATAGAGAACTTTTTTAAATCCATGAGAAATCGTCTTAATGAACAGCAGGTGTATGCCTTCGCGGCTGCGCTTGTTGCTGGGCTGATTGCTCATGGATATATAATTTTTAACAGGATTTCATATCACGATAATACTGCTTGCCTTTTTAATTTGGGTGGTACCTACGAATCAGGTCGCTGGATGCTGGGTTTCATCTATGATATACAGATGAAGACTACAAAGCTTTTTTCAGTGCCAGTATTTAATGGAATTTTATCCATTGTTTTTATCGCTATGGCGGCTATGGTTTTTGTAAAGCTGTTCAATGTTTCCAGCAAGTTTATTGCTGCTGCCATAGGCGTGATAATGGTGGTATACCCAGTAGTTGCCAGCATCTTCTCATTTATGTTTACATCTTGGGAATATCAGTTGGCACTACTTCTTACATTCCTTTCAGCTAAGGTGATGGAAGACGGTTTTTCTTCAAAGGATAAGAAGTTCCTGCCTGCTTTTATAGGTTCCATTGCATTATGCACTATAGGCCTTGGCATTTATCAGGCATACATTTCAGTACTTATTGCACTGTTTCTTATTCAGCTTTTCTTTGATGTTTTGGATGATGAGTTCACATCGCCAATTCAGTATGTAAAGCGAGGCTTTACATATCTTGCTCACCTTGGAATAAGCCTTGTGTTATGGGCGGTGCTTCGCAAGGTGACAATGACTGTAAAACATATCGTGGCTGTAGACTACAAGGGAATGGACGAGGGATATGATATCTCCAAATTCCCAGAAGTATTTATAGGAATGATAAAGGCTTTCTTTGGATTCTCCCAAGAAGGCATCAATGCGGTTTTATATCAGAAAGCATTCACAGCTTTAATATTCGTAATTACGTTAGTGCAGATTGTATATCTTCTGACTAAGGCAAAGACCAAGCTTTCAATAAAGCTATTTGGCATTATAGGTCTTATCTTCCTTCCAATAGGAATGAACGTGGTATATCTTCTTTCTACCAGCAGCGAATACAATGTAGATTCGCTGATGCTTTATGGAGATATCTTTGTATTTATCCTGCCACTTCTTCTTGTAGAAAGAATGGAAGCTGGAGCAGTTCGGACTGGTATTGTAAATACGATAATGGTTGCAGCCACCTGGATTCAGATTGTATCAATCACCATAATGACTCTCGGTTACACATATATGGACAACGCTGCTTATATGAAGGGCGAGATTGCTCAGGAGCAGGCGATAGCATATTTTAATCAGATGATTACAGCCATCAAAACCACAGAGGGCTTTGAGGACGATATGGAAATCGTTCTTGTAGGTTGGTCTAATCTGGAAGATGGTACATTTGCCACAGTTGACAATGCAGAGCAGCTGGATGCTGTTAAGATTCAGAAGTTCCCACGCTACCCTGATTTGGTTCGCTACGAAGGGTCAATCTATTTCCTTAGAGAACACCTTGGTTTTGGAAATGAAAATGTAATTGTGGATGATGGAAATTATGCTGTAGAGCCAGAAGTTTTGGCGATGCCTACATATCCTAATGACGGTTCTATAAAAGTAATTAGCGGAAAAGTGATTGTAAAGTTAGGCGAATAGGTCTAGTATATGTAATTGGATTTTATACATAGAGGTGAATGAAAATGTATACAAAGAATATTGAGAAATTTGAGAAAAAGGTTTTCCTCGCTACACCTTCAATGCACGGCGAGGAGCTAAAGTACATTCAGGAGGCCTATGATACTAACTGGATGACTACAGCAGGTACTAATATAAATGAAGTTGAGCGCATCTGCGCAGAGAAAGTAGGCGTAAAATACGCAGTAGGTCTTTCAGCAGGTACTGCATCACTCCACCTTTCAATGAAGCTTGCAGGTATCGAGGCATACGGAATGCCAGCAGTTGGCCATGGATGTCTTGAAGGACACAAGGTTTTCTGCACAGATATGACTTTTGATGCTACTGTAAACCCTGTAATCTACGAGGGTGGTATTCCAGTATTCATCGACACAGAGGATGATACTTGGAATATGGACCCAGTGGCCTTAAAGAAGGCATTTGAAATTTATCCAGAGGTAAAGGTTGTCGTTTGTGCTCACCTTTATGGTACTCCTGGAAAGATTGATGAAATTAATGCAATCGTACAGGAACATGGTGCAATTCTTGTAGAGGATGCAGCGGAGTCTTTTGGTGCTACATACAAGGGTGTTCAGACTGGTTCATTCGGTCATTACAACACAATCTCATTTAATGGAAATAAGATTATCACAGGTTCTGCGGGTGGATGTTTCCTTACAGACAGCAAGGAGGCAGCAGAGAAGGTTCGCAAGTGGTCTACACAGGCCCGCGAGGCAGCTGCTTGGTACCAGCACGAGGAGCTTGGCTACAATTATCGTATGAGTAATGTTATCGCTGGTGTAATCCGCGGTCAGCTCCCATACCTTGAGGAGCACATCGCCCAGAAGAAGGCAATCTACGAAAGATACAAGGAAGGCTTTAAGGGGCTTCCAGTTCAGATGAATCCAATGGATATTCAGAACTCTAATCCAAACTACTGGTTATCTTGCCTCATCATTGATGAAGATGCTATGTGTCCACAGGTACGTGGCGAGCAGGAGGCACTTTTCACACCAGAGCACGGCAAGAGCTGTCCTACAGAAATCCTTCAGGCTATCGCCAGCATCAATGCAGAGGGCCGTCCAATCTGGAAGCCAATGCATATGCAGCCCATCTATCGTCTCAATCCTTTTATTACTCGCGAAGGAAATGGACGCGCTGTTACTAACGCTTACATCGCAGGTGGCGTTATGGGCCAGGATGGAAAGCTTCTTGATAGAGGCGTAGATATCTTCAACAGAGGTCTTTGCCTCCCTAGTGACAATAAGATGACACCTGAGGAACAGGATAGAATCATCGAAGTTGTAAGAGCTTGTTTTGAATAAAAGATAGTTTCTGATATAATTAAATGGATAGTAATTCGTAGCTTCAAAGGAGGATTTATGAAAAACACTATTTATAAAATTTTGACAAGTGGTTTGCTTCTGTCTATGGCTTGTGCAGCATTCGTTGCTCGCCCTATCAATGCAGAGGCAAAGGTTTATAATTACGACTTTACAGAGGAGAATTTCCCTGCGGCTGATTACGCTAATCGTTACGCAGATTTAAAGGCAGCTTTTGGTGACGATTCAAAGGCCCTCTATAATCACTACAAATATTTTGGTGTAGAGGAAGGCCGTATTGTAAAGGTTACAAAGGAAGTGCTTGAATCTCAGCTTAATGCTGGCAGTGGCATTTCAGATGCAAAGATTTTCGCCCTTGACGTTTTGGACACAATGGTTACTGACGATATGACAGACGCCCAAAAGGTTAAGGCTGTTGAGAACTGGATGAAGGCAAACGTGACATACGGCACATGCGGAGATTCTCGTAGCTATCACATTACAGGGCCTATGGCATCACAGCCTACAGCCAGCGAGGGCTATGCAGAGACATTCGAGTTCTTTATGGATGCTCTTGGTATTCAGGCAATCACAAATAGTGATATGAAGTCTAACAAAGTGAATGTGGATGGAGTTTGGTACGATGTTGACATTCCAGCAGGCATCTTATACTAAGATATTTCAAAGGCTGCCAATTGCTGGCGGCCTTTATTAAGGATGAGTAAAATGGCTAAAAAATTATCAGTAGTAGTATCTGTTTATAATGAGGAGCTAGGACTTAATCAGTTTTATCAGCACACCTCCCCAATATTAAAAGAAATGTCTCAGCGCACAGGCTGGGACTATGAATTAATCTTTGTCAATGACGGCAGTCGTGACGGAAGTCTGGATTTGCTTAGGGAATTTGCTGCAGCAGATGAAAAGGTAGCTGTAGTAAATTTTGCCGCAAACAGAGGTCACGAGGCAGCTATGATTGCAGGAATCGATTATTCATCTGGAGATGGTGTGGTTTGCATGGATGCAGATCTTCAGCATCCACCAGAATCCATCCCAGAAATCGTTGAAAAGTTTGATGAAGGCTATGACGTGATTTCTATGGTTCGTACAGCCAGAGCTGATGCTGGAATCTTCAAAAGAATCACTTCAGCTGCATTCTACAAGGTGATGAATGCTATGTCTGGAAAGACCAAGTTCGAGAACAACTCATCAGACTTTTTTGCTATATCACGCCGTGTGGCACTAGTGCTGAAAAATGATTATCGCGAGCGTGTCAGATTCCTTCGTGGCTATGTGCAGAATGTTGGCTTTAAAAAACTACATTAGAGTTTGAGGCCAGTGCCCGTATTGCAGGAGAGAGCAATTACAATCTAAAGGCGCTCATAAAGCTTTCACTGAATGCTATTTGTAATTTCTCAGATGTGCCACTTAAAATGGGAATCTATGCAGGAGTATTTTCATTATTCCTGGCATTTATCTTGATGATTTATTCAATAGTTCAGTATTTCCTTGGCACAGCCCCAGATGGATATTCCACACTTATCGTTGTGCTTTGCTTTATGTTTGGTGTGCTTTTCATTATTTTGGGGATTTATATCAGAGTATCTGGCGATTATATTTGCAGAAGTAAAGAATCGTCCGATATATATTGTGGACAGTATTATTACAAAAGACGGTGAAGAACTTAAATAGTATCTTAGGCTAATACGCCCAGAGGTGACCTATGGCAAATTCGAAAGCGAGAGAAATTAACGAGAGATTTTTTGATGCTTATACTTTATTTGACGAGAGGCTTTGCGAAAAATTCCACGTGGAAGAGGATGGAGTAAAGCATTATCTTGCAAAGATGAAGGAGGCTGTGGTAGAGGCTAGGGAAGCCCTGCCAGAGTGGGATGCCACTTTTAATAGACTATTGGCACTAAGAAAGAGATACAACACTCTAAAAGAAGGCGGAGCAGCCTTCAACGATTTTCAGGGAAAAGACGAGGATGTAGTCTGGATGCAGGTTTTCACAGAAAAGCTGGAAGCCGAGGCAGATCCTCTTGCAAAGTATTCCAAATTGTCATTCACCTACAAAACAAGAAACAAGGGATTCTGGGAAAAGGTAAAGGAATTCTTTGGAAAATAAATTTAGATTATTGCTGATAATTTTATTGTTGGGTCAGCAATGAAATCATTGTATTTTATGGAAGTGCACTATTGATGCACTTCCTTTTTTGTTGTGTTATAATACTAGAGATTATGGGTAAAAGTATGCCCTTTTATAAATAGGAGAGATTATTTTGAAAATTCTGGTTACCGGTGCAGCCGGTTTTGTAGGAAAAAATCTTGTGGAAACACTGAAATGTGCTTCTGATGGCAGAGACAAATTTCACAGTCTTTCAGAGGAGCTTACCATCTACGAGTACGACAGAGATTCCACTCTAGAGGAATTGGACCGCTATTGCAGTGATTGCGATTTCGTATTCAATCTTGCAGGGGTCAATCGTCCTAAAGACACAAAAGAATTTATGGAAGGGAATTTTGGTTTCGCCAGCACCCTTCTTGATACTTTAAAAAAGCATGGGAACACTTGCCCGGTTATGATTTCATCATCTATCCAGGCAACTTTGCTTGGCCGCTATGCCGGCAGCGAGTATGGTGCCAGCAAGCTTGCAGGAGAGGAGCTGTTCTTTAAATACGGCAGCGAGACAGGTGCAAAGGTTCTTGTGTACCGCTTCCCAAATCTCTTTGGAAAATGGTGCAGACCTAATTACAATTCTGCTGTTGCCACATTCTGCAACAACAAGGCAAACGGTCTTGAAATCACAGTAAATGATCCATCCACAGAGCTTACATTGGTTTACATCGATGACCTAGTAAACGAAATGGTGGAGGCACTTCGTGGTAATGAGCATCGCTGTGATTATGATGAAGATGGAAATGTGGTTCCTGATACTGCTGGAAAATACGCATATGTTCCAGTGTTCCATACAGTTACATTGGGTGAGATTGTAGAGCTTCTTGATAGCTTCGTAGAGCAGCCACAGTCGCTGATTATGCCAGCTATCCCAAATGGCAGCTTCGCTAAAAAGCTCTACAGCACATATCTTAGCTACCTTCCAAAGGAAAAGGCTATTGTAGATTTGAAAATGAACTGTGACGACCGCGGTTCCTTCACAGAGCTTGTGAAGACTATTGACCATGGCCAGGTTTCAGTTAATATAAGCAAGCCAGGCATCACCAAAGGACAGCACTGGCACCACACAAAGTGGGAGTATTTCATCGTCGTTTCAGGCCACGGTCTGATTCAGCAGCGCCGTGTAGGTGTAGATGAAAACGGCAATCCATTCCCAGTCATCGAGTACGAGGTGACTGGCGAAAAGATTCAGGCTGTTCATATGCTTCCAGGCTACACACACAACATTATAAATCTGTCAGATTCCCAGGATTTGGTCACCATAATGTGGGCCAACGAATTGCTGGAACAGGACAGACCAGATACGTATTTTGAAGAGGTATAAACATGTTTAAAAATAATGGAAAATTAAAGCTTTTAATTATCGTAGGTACTCGCCCAGAAATCATTCGTCTGGCCGCAGTTATCAAAAAGTGCCGCAAGTACTTTGATTGCGTTCTCGCTCACACAGGCCAGAACTATGATTACAATCTTAATGGAGTATTCTTCAAGGATCTTCAGCTTGATGACCCAGAGGTTTATATGGATGCTGTTGGCGACAACCTTGGCCAGACAGTAGGAAATATCATTGCAAAATCTTACGAGCTTATGGTGGAGATTCAGCCAGATGCCCTTTTGATTCTTGGCGATACAAACTCCTGCCTTTCAGCAATCGCTGCAAAGCGTCTTCACATTCCAATCTTCCATATGGAAGCTGGAAACAGATGTAAAGATGAGTGCCTCCCAGAGGAGACAAACCGCCGCATCGTAGATATTATTTCAGATGTAAATATGGCGTACTCAGAGCATGCTCGCCGCTACCTGGCAGACTGCGGTCTTCCAAAGGAGCGCACATATGTGACAGGCTCGCCTATGGCAGAGGTTCTTCACGAGAATCTAGAGGCTATTGAAGCATCAGATGTTCTTGAAAAGCTTGGCCTTCAGCCAAAGAAGTACATCCTTCTTTCAGCTCACCGTGAGGAGAACATCGATACAGAAAAGAATTTCACATCACTTTTCACAGCCATTAATAAGCTGGCAGAAAAGTATGATATGCCAATTCTTTACAGTTGCCACCCACGTAGCCGTAAGCGTCTTGAGGCTACAGGCTTCAAGCTTGATCCACGAGTTCGTATGCACGAGCCACTTGGCTTCCACGACTACAATCACTTGCAGATGAATGCTTTTGCTGTAGTTTCTGATTCAGGTACACTTCCAGAGGAATCAAGCTTCTTCACAAGCATCGGCAAGCCATTCCCAGCAGTGTGCATCCGCACATCTACTGAGCGCCCAGAGGCTCTTGATAAGGCGTGCTTTATTCTTGCTGGTATTGACGAAAAATCGTTATTACAGGCTGTAACAACAGCGATTGATATGAATGAGGAAGGGGATTATGGAATTCCTGTTCCAGATTATATAGAAGAAAATGTTTCAACTAAGGTAGTAAAAATCATACAATCTTATACAAGAGTTGTAGATAAGATGGTATGGCGTAAAGATATGTAAATAAAAAATTATGTGAGCCGGATTGTTAGGGTAACCGGCGGATTGGAGATTAAATATGAATTGCGATTTATTTAAAGATAAGACTCTTATGATTACTGGAGGTACTGGTTCCTTCGGAAGTACTGTACTTAAGCATTTCCTCGATTCAGACCTCAAGGAGATTAGAATTTTCTCACGTGATGAGAAGAAGCAGGACGATATGCGTCATCAGCTTCAGGCAGAGCACCCAGATCTTGCAGGCAAGGTGAAGTTCTACATCGGTGATGTTAGAAACATGCGCTCTGTTCAGGATGCTATGCCAGGTGTTGATTTCATCTTCCATGCAGCAGCACTCAAGCAGGTTCCATCTTGCGAGTTCTTCCCAATGGAAGCAGTTCGTACAAACGTAGAAGGTACTGATAACGTGCTTCACGCAGCTGTTGAGGCAGGCGTTCAGCGTGTAGTTTGCCTTTCAACAGACAAGGCTGCATACCCAATCAATGCAATGGGTATTTCTAAGGCTATGATGGAAAAGGTTATCGGAGCAAATGCTCGTGTAGCAGCTGGCAAGACTACCATCTGCACAACACGTTACGGTAATGTTATGTGCTCTCGTGGTTCGGTTATTCCTCTTTTCATCGACCAGATTAAAGCAGGAAATCCTATCACTATCACAGACCCTAACATGACTCGTTTCCTTATGAATCTTGATGAGGCAGTTGCTCTCGTTATGTTTGCTTTCGAGCACGGCGAACCAGGTGATCTTTTCGTTCAGAAATCAGATGCTTCTACAATCGGTGATTTAGCAAAGGCTGTTCAGCAGCTCTTTGGAGATACAGGCACAAAGATTATAGGTACACGCCATGGCGAGAAGCTCTTCGAAACTCTTATGACAAACGAAGAGTGCGTTCGCTCAGTTGATATGGGCAACTATTACCGCGTACTCCCAGACGGTCGTGACCTTAATTACGACAAGTTCTTCGTTGACGGCCAGGTTCACACTATGGCCAATGATGCTTACACATCACACAACACAAAGCGCCTTGATGTACAGGGCACAGTAGACAAGATTATGACTACTGACTATGTGCGTGAGATGTTAGAGAACTGGGGAAAATAATACGAAGTTAGTAAAGGTGACATATGAAAAAAGAAAACGTTAAATGGTTTATAATTTTACACATCATCATTTTGATAATTTCAATTAGTGGAATCTGCTCCAAGACAGCAGCTCAGTACGAGTTTTTGAGTAAAGAATGGATTCTTTTTTATGGTTTGGTTATCTGCATCCTTGGATTTTATGCTATTGCTTGGCAGCAGGTTATCAAGCATCTTCCACTGATTGTAGCCTATGCTAATAAGGCTGTGACTACTATCTGGGGGCTTGTTTGGGGATTCTTAGTTTTTCACGAGCAGATTACACCACTTAAGATAGTTGGTGCAGCAGTTGTAATCGTTGGAGTATATTTTGTTGTAACTGGTGATGAGGATGTCACTGGAAAGAATGATGATAAAAAGGAGGTAGAGAAGAATGCTTAAGTATGCACTTATTATGCTCTCAGGCACATTCATTGCCTCTTGCTCACAGATTATTTTAAAGAAGGCGGCTGAGAAAGAGTATCCTAGCAAAATCGCTGAGTATATGAACCCTATGGTAATCGGCGCATATATCTTTTTCTTTGGTGCATCACTTTGTTCAGTACTAGGATACAAGGGTGTTCCTCTTTCAATTGGACCAATCCTGGAGGCTACAGGTTATATCTGGGTTGCCATCCTTGGAAAGATGTTCCTTAGTGAGAAAATCAGCCCAAGAAAAGCTCTTGGTTTGGTAATTATTATTGTGGGAATTGTTATTGCAGCATTTGGAGTATAAACTATGAAAAGTATTGCAATTATGGGAGCCAGTGGCCATTGTAAGGTAGTGGCGGATTTGGCACTTTTGAATGGATATGATGACATTGTTTTCATCGATAAAAATCCAGAAATTGATATGCTGGGCGAATATCCAGTGGCAGATGAGGACACAGATTTAGATTATTATCTGGAGCACCATTATGATTTTGTTGTAGGCATTGGCGATGCCAAAATCAGAAGAAAGGTCCAGAAAAACCTAGAAGAGATGGGCGCAGACATAGTCTCACTAGTTCATCCAGCAGCCACTGTGGCATATGATGTGCAGATTGGAGCTGGCACTGTTGTTATGGCCGGTGCAGTTATAAATCCTAGCACTGTCATTGGAAAGGGCTGCATCATCAACACATCAGCTTCTGTGGATCACGATAATGTAATCGGAGATTACTGCCACATTTCAGTGGGGGCCCACACAGCAGGTACTGTAAATATGGGCGATAATTGTTGGCTTGGTATAGGTGGCATAGTCAGCAACAACATCGACATCTGTGCTGATACATTTATCTGCGCAGGGGGTGTTGTCGTAAAGAACATCACAAAGCCTGGAAAGTATGCGGGTATTCCAGCTAGGATAGTACCAATATAATTTAATAGTTTTAATTCACTCTTTAATGTGCTAAAGTATAAGGAGCTCGTAAATAACGAGCTCCATTTTTATAAAGTAAAGAACACCAGTAGCTAACAAGCTATTATGTTACTTTAGCGAAATGTGTTAATTGAGTGAGTAATATAATGCTTGTTAGCGTAACTGGTGCACATAGACTAGGAGGTAATGAAATGAGTAACGGAATTGGTACAAAATGTGTACAGGCTGGATACACTCCAGGAAATGGCGAGCCACGTCAGATTCCTATCGTGCAGTCTACTACATTCAAATATGATACAAGCGAGGACATGGGAAAGCTCTTCGATTTAGAGGCTTCAGGATATTTCTACACACGTCTTCAGAACCCAACTAACGATTATGTTGCAGCAAAGATTGCAGCTCTCGAGGGTGGTACAGCAGCTATGCTTACATCATCTGGTCAGGCAGCAAATTTCTTCGCTCTTTTCAATATTTGCGAGGCAGGAAGCCACATTGTTGCATCATCATCTATTTATGGCGGTACTTTCAATCTCATCGCTGTAACCATGAAGAAGATGGGTGTAGATGTTACATTCGTTTCTCCAAAGGCTACTGAGGAAGAGCTTAACGCGGCATTCCAAGACAACACCAGAGCAATGTTTGGCGAGACTATTGCAAACCCTGCACTTACGGTATTAGATATCGAGAAGTTTGCTAAGGTAGCCCACCAGCACGGTGTTCCACTTATCGTAGATAACACATTCCCTACACCTGTTAACTGCCGACCAATTGAATGGGGCGCAGATATTGTTACTCACTCTACTACAAAGTATATGGATGGCCATGGTGCAGCAGTTGGCGGATGTATCGTAGATTCAGGAAAGTTTGATTGGATGGCTCACGCAGATAAGTTCCCAGGTCTTTGCACTCCAGATGATAGCTACCATGGAATCACTTATGCAGAGAAGTTTGGCAAGGAAGGGGCTTTCATTACAAAGGCTACAGCACAGCTTATGCGTGATTTCGGTTGCATTCAGTCACCACAGAATGCATTCCTTTTAAATCTTGGTCTTGAGTCACTTCACGTTCGTATGCCACGTCACGTTGAAAATGGACTTGCTGTTGCAAAGTTCTTATCAGAGCAGCCAGAGGTAAAAAGGTTACATATCCAGGACTTGAAGGCGACGAATATTATGAAATCGCTCAGAAATATCTTCCAAATGGCGGATGTGGCGTAGTATCCTTTGAACTTAGTGGTGGAAGAGCTGCAGCAGAGTCATTTATGAAGAAGCTCAAGCTCATCGCTATCGAGACACACGTAGCAGATGCGCGTAGCTGTTGTTTAAATCCAGCTACATCTACACATCGCCAGATGACAGATGAGCAGCTTGAGGCTGCTGGTATTCCTGCTGGACTTATCCGCGTATCCTGTGGTCTTGAGGACAGCGCAGATCTTATCGCAGATATCGCACAGGCATTGAAATAAAATTTTGGACAGATTTATGGGGCTCCTTAAGCAAAGGCTGGGGAGCCTTATTTTTTTATTTTGCATTACCTAATAAAAGACTATAATAAAGATATCTAGTTTAGTAGGTGAGGGAAATATGTTTGAAATAAAGGGGATTGAAAAAAGCTACGGAAGGCATCAGGTGCTAAAGGGCGTGACTTTTGATGTGGCACCAGGTGAGATAATAGGAATATTGGGCGCAAATGGCAGTGGTAAATCTACACTACTGTCCATTCTTGCGGGTTTACAGCCGCCGAATGGTGGCTATTTTTCAATAGATGGAAAAGATTTAATCGCAAATGCAAAGCTTAGGAATAAGCAGGTGGCCTATGTGCCTCAGGAAAATCCTTTGATTGAGGAGCTTAATGCCAGAGACAATCTTAGAATGTGGTACAGCAGGGAAGAACTGGATAAGGAGCTTAAAAATGGTGTTTTAAAGCTTCTGGGGATAGATGAATTCCTAAAGGTTCCTGTCAGCAAAATATCGGGAGGAATGAAAAAGCGACTTACCATAGGCTGCGCAATGAAGGGCGGGCCAAAGCTGATGCTAATGGATGAACCTACGGCGGCCCTTGATCTGGTTTGCCGAGGGGAAATATATGATTATTTCGAGGATTTTCGCAGTCGCGGAGGAACTATGATTATTTCCACTCACGAGCTGCAGGAAGTGGAGCTGTGCAATAAATGTTATATCCTAAAGGACGGAGTGCTTCGTCCTTACAATTACGACGGTGATTTGGCACATTTAATTGGACGATTGTAGAATGATTAGGTTTAAAGACTATTTCCGGGTACAACTGAAAAGGGGAATTAGATTTATGCCTGGCATACTTATTATGGCTGTTGTGGTTGCTGCCGTGGTAGGTGCTCTGGCTTATGGAATCCTTAATAGCGAAAGTTATCGTCAGGAACAAATGCGCTATAAGCTGGGAGTTGTTGGTTCTACTAAAGATGATATGCTGACTATGGGTGTAGAGCTTTTAGAGAACAATGATGAGAGCCGTTTTATGGTAGATATTGTTCCATTTGAAGATGAGAAAGATGCCAGGACAGCTTTACGTGATGGACAGGTATCAGCCTATGTTTTGATAACAGATGATTTCATAAATTCCCTTAATGCGTTATCTAATGATATAAGTTTAGAATATTTTGCCACCTCTGGCCAAAGAGGGATAACTAATATCATGATGGATGAACTAGCAGATATTGCATCTAATCTTGTAGTAAGTTCTGAAAAAGGATTACTATGCCTTGAGAAAGAAATGAGAAATGCAGGATTTCCTGCAGAGGCAATAAACCCTGAAATTGACCAGCTTTTATTGCTTTATGTTGGGGCAATGCTGGCTAGGGATGATATGGTAGAGTTTTCTGAATTAGGACTATCAGAAGGGCTATCAACGCCTGAGTATTACTGGATTTCTTTAGGATTGTTTTTTCTATTATTGATGACATTTTGCTCCATCAGTTTCTTCCTTGGCAAGAAAAAAGCCACCTATCAGTTTATCAGTTCTAAGGGGATGGGAGCAGGAAAACAGATTCTGTCTGAGTACTTGGCTTATCTATTAGTTAACCTGATTTGTGCTGAAATAATTATAGCAGCAGTTTATGCATCCACTAACAGATTGCTGTTAAATACCGGACTTACAAACAATGTCAATATAATTAAATTATCCTTTAATATAATACCGGCGTTAATTTTATATACTAGCCTGGCATTTTTCTTGTTTGAGACCATCCAGGGAGTAATAAATATGTTTTTGGCAGCCTTCATTTTGTATATGGGAATGTCCTACATATCCGGTTACTTTTACCCAAAGTCATTCTTCCCGGATGTTCTGCAAAAAATCGGAGAAGTATTACCTACAGGAGTAGCCTTCAGATATATGGCCACCAGGCGGTACCAATTTATCTTGGTTATGGCCCTGTACGTATTTGTATTTTTGTTCTTATCAATACTTGTTAGGAGACAGAAGATAAAATAATGAGATACCTTCTTTTACTAAAACGCCTGATGCGAAAAAAGAGTTACATATTGATGCTTCTTCTGGTGCCTTTAATGGTGCTTCTCCTAAAGGAAGTGGGAAAGGAAGATGAAGGCATTCTGACCATTGGGGTATATATTCCAGGAACTGATGTCAGCTCAGCTACATTGCGAGAATCTCTCACAGATTGCGAAGCAGTAAAATATATGTTCTACGATTCCAGTGAATCTTTAACAGATGCAGTGGCAAACAAAACTCTCACGGAAGGCTGGATTGTGCCGGAAGATTTGGATGGGCTGATTAATGAGGCTGCCTCAAATTCCATTCCATCCACAAAGATACAGGTGGTAATCAGGGAGAGCGGTCTAACTCATCTTTTAGGAAGAGAAATTGCAGCCTCCCGCGTATACCCTTTGGTGGCAAAGCAACTTTTAATTAATTATATGTCCCTGAAAGTGTATGATGGGACACCATCAGAAGCCCAGCTAGCATCACTAGAAAAATCTTATGACAGCCTTGGTCTATCAAAGAGCCTTTTTGTTCCAGGCTATTTAGACGATTCCAATGTAAAAGATGCTGGGGTTATTCTTATGCCACTTCGTGGAATCCTAGCACTGTGGCTGATGGTGTGTGGAATAGCCACATCAATGTATTATCTGGAGGATCAAAATAAGGGATTATTCTTGTGGTGGAAGACAAACTTAACCTTCTTAAGAGACCTGGGATACTATGGAATCGCCTTTTTGGCGCCAACAATTATAACTGTAGTTAGCCTTATATACAGCGGTATCTTTACCAACTTAGCTAGAGAAATTCCAGCACTGCTGTTATACGAATTTACGGTAATAATGCTTGCCATGCTACTTAGAATTTTATTGAAAAACATAAGAACTCTTGGAATGTTAACTCCTGCTTTAATTATCCTGACGGGCATATTATCACCTGTGTTTATAGATTTTAAGCAGGCCAGAGTAATACAAAAATACTGCCCGGCATTTCATTACCTAAGCAGTATTCACGACTTCTATTATTTATATACACTACTTATTTATGCGGTACTCCTTGGGGGTCTTGTCGTACTTTGCCTTAAACTTCCTGTTAAAGTGGGAAAGGTTTTCAAAGCCAACCTGTTGTGAAATATCCAGAATCGTATCCTCGGTAGCAAGCAACAGGCGGGCCGCCATTGAAAGGCGGTAATCATTTAAATAAGTAACAAAACTCACCCCAAAGGTGTCTTTGAAAAATCTCATAAAATGTGACTCTGAAAAGCCAGCGATGTCTGCCATTTCAGCCACAGTCATAGACTCTGAATAATGAAGCTCAACATATTTTATGACGGGTTTTAGCTTATCTATTTTCTTCTTGCCAGAAGAATCGTTCTTTTTTTCATATAGAGTCACCAGATCAAACAACAATAAATACAGATTGCCCTTTATGGCAAGTCCCCAGGCCCCTTCACGATGGCTAGAGATATTGTCATTGCTATCAAGATACTTTCGCACACTTTCATAGCCTGCGACACCCTGCCTGAAAACGTGTGGAACCTCTACAGTATTACTAAAGAATGGCAGCAGAAAAGTATCAAAGAAATCATCAGTGCTGGAAGAAAACAATTTTCCATCAAATAGAATATTCTCATATTCCATAGAATCTGTCCCCAGCTGGAAAATACCGTGGACCATTCCAGGGATAATAAATGCAATATCCCCGGCGTTCACTATATGTTCATTTCCATCGATTACAATAACCCCTGAACCCTTCTTAATATAGATGAATTCCACATCCTCGTGCCAGTGAAGAGGCACACTTTCAAAGTCCAGTGGGATAGTACAAGGGTACGTATTATACGGTATGTTGTAGTCAAAGTGACTAACGTTTTCGTGTATGGCTTGATATTCATTAATATTTAACATAGCAGAATAGTATCACTTTTGAATAGGATTAGGCAAGCATTATCGTACATCTTAGCATTATACTCTTACCATCATATGATATTAAATTTTTAATTTTATAAATGAGCCTGTAGCTATCAATCTCTGAGTGTTGCTTAAGGAGCCAATCTTGCGACGAAGCAATACTCAGGATTGAGAGCGTAACAGGCGGGGTAAAATAATAGGAGGATAAAAAATGACAGCAAATGAGTATATCAAGGTAAGATTTGGCAGACACATGGACCAGTGTACAAATGAGGAGATCTACATCGGTCTTTTAGAGTATGTCAAAGACAAGGCACAGGACAAGGAAATCAAAGGCGGCAAGAAAAAGCTCTACTACATCAGTGCAGAGTTCCTTATTGGAAAGCTTCTTTCAAACAACCTAATCAACCTTGGCCTCTACGATGAGGTTTCAAAGGAGCTTGAGGCTTGCGGAAAGTCACTTGCAGAAATTGAGGAGATCGAGGTAGAGCCTTCACTTGGAAACGGCGGACTTGGAAGACTTGCAGCCTGCTTCCTTGATTCAATTGCAACACTTGGTCTTAATGGAGATGGCGTAGGTCTTGCATATCATATGGGTCTTTTCAAGCAGGTGTTCAACAATAATCTTCAGAACGAGGAGCCAAATCCTTGGATGTCTGAGCACAGCTGGATGACAAAGACAGAAAAGACATATCAGGTAGATTTCGGCGGCTTCAATGTTCAGTCAAGAATGTACGATATCGATGTTACTGGATATGATTCAGTTAGTACAAAGCTTCATCTATTCGACGTAGAAACAGTAGATGAGAGCATTATTAAAGATGGAATTAATTTTGATAAGGCAGAGTTTACAAAGAATCTTACTCTTTTCCTTTATCCAGATGATTCCGATGATAACGGTAGATTACTTCGTGTATATCAGCAGTATTTTATGGTTTCAAACGCTGCCCAGCTCATCCTTGATGAGGCAGTAGAGAAGGGCTCAAACCTTTACGACCTTGCTGATTACGCAGTTATTCAGATAAATGATACACATCCATCAATGGTAATTCCTGAGTTAGTTCGACTCCTTCAGATTCGTGGGCTTACAATGGACGAGGCAATTGATGTGGTTTCAAAATGTACTGCCTACACAAACCACACAATCCTCGCAGAGGCTCTCGAAAAGTGGCCAATCCACTTTATGATGAAGGCAGTTCCACAGCTCATGCCTATTATTCGCGAGCTTCACAATAGAATCGCGAAGAAATACAAGAATCCAGAAGTAGATATCATCAAGGATGGCCTTGTACATATGGCTCATATGGATATCCACTACGGTATTTCAATCAACGGTGTTGCTGCGCTTCACACTGAGATTCTTAAGGATACAGAGCTTAACGCATTCTACAAGCTCTATCCAGAAAAGTTCAATAACAAGACAAACGGTATCACATTCCGCCGTTGGTTATTATATTGCAACCCAGAGCTTTCTAAGCTTATTGAGGAGCTTATCGGACCAGGTTTCAAAAAGGATGCTACAGAGCTTAAGAAGCTGGAGCAGTTTATGAATGATGATGCAGTTGTGCAGCGTTTCCTTGATGTAAAGAACACTAGAAAGACAGTTCTCAAGAACTACCTTGCAAAGACACAGGGAATCGGAATTGATGACAACTCTGTTTACGATATTCAGATTAAGAGACTTCACGAGTACAAGAGACAGCAGATGAATGCCCTCTATGTAATCAACAAGTATTTTGAGATTAAGGAAGGCAAGAAGCCAGCCCGCCCAATCACTGTAATCTTTGGTGCAAAGGCAGCTCCAGCATACGTAATTGCTAAGGATATTATTCATCTTATCCTTTGCCTCTCTGAAATCATTGCAAATGATCCAGAGGTTAGTCAATACCTTAAGGTAGTTATGGTTGAAAACTACAACGTAACACTTGCAGAGAAGCTCATCCCAGCTTGCGATATTCACGAGCAGATTTCACTTGCTTCCAAGGAGGCATCTGGTACATCAAACATGAAGTTCATGCTTAACGGTGCTGTTGCCATCGGAACAATGGATGGTGCTAACGTTGAGATGCACGATTTCGTTGGAGACGATAATATTTATATCTTCGGTGAGGATTCAGACACAGTTATCAAGCGTTACGCTGAGGCCAGCTACTGCTCACGCGACTACTATGAGAAGGATGCAAATCTTAAGAAGTGTGTTGATTTCATCGTTTCAGATAAGCTTATGGAAGTTGGTCAGAAGGAGAACCTTGAGCGCCTCTACAACGAGCTACTTAATAAGGACTGGTTTATGACATTCCCAGATTTCAAGGATTACTGCCAGACTAAGGAAAAGGCTTACAAGGATTTCGAGAACCGCACAGAGTGGGGCCGCAAGATGATTAAGAATATTGCAAACGCAGGATTCTTCTCAAGCGATAGAACAATTGAACAGTACAACAACGATATCTGGCATTTATAGGATTTTAAGGAGCTTGAGAGCGTTACACGCGTTCTTGATTTTAGAAAGTCTTCATGTTAGAATATCTCCTAGTTGTGGCTCCTCGGGAGCTTAGAAATTGGAGGATATCTTATGAACACACTTGGTATTGTGTTACTCGTTATAGCTATCGTACTTATCATAGCTATTGTTGTACTTTATTTCTTGGGTAAGAAAGCACAGGCACGTCAGGAAGAGCAGAAGGCTCAGATGGATGCTGTAGCTCAGCAGGTGTCTATGCTTATCATTGATAAGAAGCGTTTAAAGATGAAGGATTCTGGCCTTCCAGAGGCTATTGTTTCAGCTACACCTTGGTATGCTAGAAATTCAAAGGTGCCTGTTGTTAAGGCTAAGGTTGGTCCACAGATGATGACTCTCATCTGCGATGCAGAAATCTTTGATGAAATGCCAGTTAAGAAGGAAGTTAAGGCTACTGTTTCTGGTCTTTACATCACAAAGGTTAGAGGTCTTCGTGGTGGTAATGCACCAGTTGATGCTAAAAAGAAAAAGGGCCTTAGAGCTTGGGCATTAAATAAGCGCAAGGAGCTCGAAGCTCAGAGCAAAAACAAATAATATAATAGGATTGAAAAAAGTGTGTCTTTTGTGAGACACACTTTTTTATTGTCTTTAAAAATGTTAGAATATTCTTGATATTCTAGGTTTAGTGTGGAAATTTAGGGAGTCCGCAAAACCAGTATATATGGAGGAGATTATGAAAAGATTAAACAAATGGTTTTATCGCACAAGTCTGTCATTATGTTTTTTGATAATTGCATTTGTAGCATCACCAAAGCTTACTGCCCAGGCGGTGTCTAATGACGAGCTGATTGCCATTTCAAAGGTGTTTGATGGGGCATATTATGCTGCTATGTATCCTAATCTGGCTCAGCAGGCCAATGGGGATCAGCTTTGGCTATTGATGCACTATGCATACTGTGGTATCAACGAGGGAAGAAATGCTTCTGCTACTTTTAACGCCACAGACTATATGAATAAAAATCCTGATTTAGTTGCGGTATATGGCGATTATATGCCGGCATACGCCTTTCACTACGTATACGCAGGAAGATTGGAGGGCAGAGATGCTACACCAACTGTTGGGGCAGATGTAGAGGCAGTTTCAACCATGAAATTATTGGGAGTATACTCTACAGAGTTTGATCCAGAGGCCGCAAGGGGCACAAACATTCAGATAGCTGCATCTCACGTAAATGGTACAGTGGTGGCTCCAGGAAAGACATTTTCTGCAAACAAGGCCATTGGCCCACGTACTCCAGAAAACGGATTTGTAACAGCTCCGGTATTCATAAATAAGGAGCATGCTATGGGAATTGGCGGTGGTGTTTGTCAGGTATCATCAACAATATATGCCACCATGAAAACAGCCGGAATAAAGGCAACGGAGAGACATCCACATTCATTGCCAGTAGCCTATCTTCCAGAGGGCTGGGATGCAACAATATCAGGTAACGACCTGGATTTAAAATTCAAAAATACTTACGGCAAAAATATGATTGTTTACGAAAATACATTGGGAAGTGCTTTAACAGCAGCGATTTATATTGAAAACTAATAGGTAGGATAGTTTGGACGATGTATTATTAAGTAAGAATTCACCGGAATCGGTGGAGCTCATCAAGAAAATGGAGGCGGCTAAAAATGTCGACAGTGAGAGATATGTGGACATAGCCTGCGATTTCTTTGATATGGCTCAAGAGTGTGGCAATGACAGTCTGAGAAATTATTCCAGCTGCATTTTAGGAGACGCGCTGTTTAGGAATAATGAGTTTTCCCAGGCGGTGTACTATTTGTCTTCGGGAATACAGGGGATTATTAATTCAGACGAATATGACATGATTTGTCGTTGCTTCAATGAAATGGGCATCATTATGCGCTCTGAAGGCCATTTTATTAGTAGTGAGGAAAACTACCTTAACTGCATCGATATTGCAAGAGTTCATCGAATCTACTATCAAGAGGCTGCGGGATGCGTCAATTTCGCAAGTCTATGTGAGGAGATGGGGGCAAAAAACGAGGCTTTAGAGTACAATTACAGAGCAGTGGAGTGCTGCCAGTTTATCGATAACCCTGAAATTAAGAATATGCTTTTGGATAAGGCCTATGCTCATATTTCAAAACTTTATGTCCGTCAGGGGGATTTGGAATATGCAAAAAAGATT
The DNA here is from genome assembly GCA_000209815.1 of Butyrivibrio fibrisolvens 16/4. GTDB lineage: Bacteria > Bacillota > Clostridia > Lachnospirales > Lachnospiraceae > Pseudobutyrivibrio > Pseudobutyrivibrio fibrisolvens_A. The sequence goes on along the minus strand of FP929036.1, from coordinate 2,431,407 downwards.
CTTGATCTGATGGATGAGATCGATAGTAAAACACTTGATGCTGATACCAACTTTGATGCTATGATTAGCCGTTGGTATTATTACAATGCAGTTAAAGAAGGGGAGCTTGCCAAAAAGTATAAGCAGGAATGCATCGACGCTTTTTATAAAGTGAAGGATGTGGTCCTTCTGTTTGATGAGATAGAAGCTATAGTGAGACTTTTGATGGCTCAAAAGGAGTATAAGGAGCTTGAAAAAATATTTGAGCGTGTGGAAATCAAAGCCGAAGAGGACGAGGTAATCAACATTCGCCTTCGAATGGAAAAGTGGAAAATAAAAATGTACGAGGCCGTTGATGACAAGGCGAAAATCGCTCAGAGTGCATACAATTACTATCGATATGATTCAAAGCGTTCAAATGACAACAGGAAATCTTTTATCACTACACTTAGATTAAAGACAGAGCTGCTTCAGCAAAAAACCAAGAATCTATTTCTTTCGGCTCAGGCTGAGACGGACACCCTTACTGGGCTTGCTAACAGAATGAAGCTTAATAATGTTATAGATGAACTCTTCACAATGGCAAGTGACAAGGGGGTAAACCTTGGTGTAGAAATGATGGATGTTGATTTGTTCAAACATGTCAATGACACCTACGGTCACGCTAAGGGTGACGAGCTTTTGGCAAATATGGGCCAAGGATTTAGGGAAATATTTGATGGCCTGGAAAATATTTTCGTGGCTCGATACGGTGGCGATGAATTTATCGTCTACTATTTCGATATGAGCGATGAAGAGATATTAGATGCGGCGGCTGAAATCAAAGAGATGGTATTAAAAGTAGGACACGACATTGGAATTGGAGATGTGACAGTATCTCAGGGTATTGTTAATCATGTGCCAGATCATTTGAATAGGGCATGGGATTATCTGAATGCAGCCGATTATGCTCTTTACCATGTTAAGGAAAATGGCAAGGCAAATGTCAGGTTGATTCACGGTAGAAGAGATATTTAAGCAGCTTTGGGACAAAGTATTTTGACAGGTAGCCCGTTAAGGATTAAAATATGTAATTAATTAGACAGAAGGTATTTTAATTGCCTTCTGTCACTTTATGTAGGGAGAATTTTTGTTATGGCAAAGCTTTATTTTTACTATGGCGCAATGGGGTCATCAAAGACTGCAAATGCCCTTATGACACACTTCAATTATGAGGAGGTTGGCCAGAGCGCTCTGCTTGTGAAGCCAAAAATCGACACAAGAGATGGCGAAAGGGTGGTTCATTCCAGAATTGGCCTTGAGAATCCTTGCATTTTCTTAGAGGATCTTGTGGAGATGCCAGAGGAGGAAATCAAAAAATACGATTGCATCATTGTTGATGAGGTGCAGTTTGCCACACCTGAGCAGGTGGATTTCCTTTCAGATATTGTTGATTTTATGGATGTTCCTGTGGTAGCATACGGTCTTCGAGCAGACTTTAGAAACAAGCTGTTCCCAGGTTCCGAGCGTCTCATCGCCATAGCAGATGTTATTCACGAGGTTAAGACGGTGTGCTGGTGCGGTCGCAAGGCTACCTGTAATTGCCGTTATAATGAAAAAGGCGTAGTTCGTTCAGGCCCACAGGTTATGCTTGGGGCAAACGATTCATACGTAGCGTTATGCAGAAAACATTTTAAGCTAGGACAGCTTAAGGATAAATAAGAGGAATTTAATGACATTTAGTTTACCAATAACTTTGATTTTTATATTGTATAGTGCTGTCTGGATACAGCTTCCAGGAATGCTTTTTGGCAGCCTTTTACTGCCTAGAAAATTAAAGTTTTCCACCAGATTGCTTGCTGGATTTTTATAGGCTTTGTATTTATGGCTACCCTATATTACCTAGAGTCACTCCTTGGTATAAATGGAATCATAATGATTGCAGGCCCAATCACCACAGCGGTTAGCGCAATCTATTATTTCAAAAAAGGACGCCCTTCCGTGTTCAATGCATTAGAGCGTTTCAGATGGACATATCTCATTATTTTTGTATTTTTGTATGTGGTATCAATGCTTAATTTCCAGTTAAAGTATTTATTTGCTTTATCTGGGGCCAGCACTCAGGTTTATCACGATTGCCTGTTCCACACTGGAAATATTGTTTCACTTAGTCGTTCATTTCCAAATACTGACATCAGAATAGAAGGACTTACCTTCTACTATCATTATTTCTATGAGCTGATTTTTGCAATGTGCAAGCACATTTTTGGAATGGATGCATTTAGACTTTACATCAATGGTAATGCACTTGTGTGTGCCTTCCCACTGACACTTGCTATGATTACCATAGGCGAGCGAATCAGAGGATTTAGGGAGATTTCGCCATTTAGATATTTCTTCTATTGTGCAGGACTTTTGGTATCAGGCTTATGTATGCTTCCACTTGTTGTGGTAGGTGGAAGGCTGCCAGTATCCTGGCTTGGCAATCATATATTTAGCAATATTAATGCAATGGGACTTGCCTTGGCGATTACAATCCTGGTAGTCGATTTTCTTGCTGAGATTTGGTATGACAAGCTTGATTACAGAAATTTGATAGTGCTTTATATCTTTTCTGTTGCAGCCACAGGCTTCAAGGGCACTACAGGAATTATGCTGGTGGGAATCAGCTGGGCTGTGTTTATCATTGAGCTTATTATTATCAGGAAATTCCACTTGCAAAACCTGTTATATAATCTTGCTTTAACTTTAGGATTCGTTCTTACATACATTTTTGTGACTGTGGGACTGACACCATCAGGGGCAAATAACAGAGCAATGCAGCTTACCGCACAGGGCACTTTAGAGGCCGGTCGTGTAGGACAGCTCTTTACAAAGCTTGGTCTTGATTATATGGCATTCCCTTGGGTGATAATCGCAGTTCTTCTTTCGATTATTTGTATTTTGGGACCTTGCATTGTTCCATTTACAGCCTTCACTATCGGCAAATTTACAACTCTTATTAAAGAGAATGTTATTGGAGATATTTTCGACTGGTTCGCCATTGGAATGACATTAATGGGACTCATCGGTTTTTCTTTTGTCAGCGTTCCGGGTCTTTCCCAAGGGTATTTTGTTATTACCAGCGCGGGGCTGATTTTCTATTGCTCATTGCGATATATGTTTGAAAATCTCCTAAAGACAATTTATAAGTTTATGCATTTTTGCTTCTTTATAGGTACTATACTGCTGGCAGTTGATGTTGTTTATTTTGCCTATGCCGATGTGAAGCAGAATAAATCATACTCACAGGAGGCTGCAGATAGAGCTGATTTAGTTTCTTCAGATACTATGGAGGCTTATCTTTGGCTGAGAGACAATACACCAGAGGATTCAGTTATCGCGGTTGATAGATTGTCAGAGGAGCTGGATTACAGAAGCATTTATTTCTATGCTAGTGCTTTTGCAGAGAGACAGTGCTACTTAGAGGGCTATGATTACTCTGATATATCAGAAGATCAGGTAGAGGCAAAGCTATCTATGAACGATAAGTTTTTCAGTTCTGATCCTCTTTTGGCAGATACAGCTATAGAGGTCAGTGGAGTGGATTATCTTGTTGTTACATCAATGGGACACCCCGAATATCAGCCAATAAGCAGAAATCTTAAATTAGTATTTAACAATACAGAGGTATCAATTTACAAGTATGATTAAAGACATTATCAAGAATAAAAAATTAATAACCAAGCTTGCAAAAAACGATTTCAAGCAAAAGTTTGCCGGCTCCACCCTTGGAGTTATCTGGGCATTCGTTCAGCCTGTAATCACTGTCCTTGTTTATTGGATTGTTTTTGACAAGGCACTTAGTCAGGGCACACAGGGGGACAAAGGCCGGTATCAATGCACCTTTCGTTCTTTGGCTTTCAGCAGGAATTGTTCCTTGGTTTTATTTTAGCGAGGTACTTTCAGCAGGAACTGTGGTGCTTCACGAGTACAATTATCTTGTAAAAAAGGTAGTGTTTCCAATCAACGTGCTTCCGATTGTAAAGGCTATTTCATCAGTCTTTGTACATGTATTTTTCGTTGTATTTACTTTTGTTGTTGGGCTTCTTTATGGATTTGGAATCACACCTTACATTTTCCAGGTGGTTTATTATTTTGTTGCAATGATGGCTCTTGTTATTGGAATGATTTATCTTACAAGCGCACTTTGCGTATTCTTCAAGGATATGGCACAGCTTGTTAATATTTTCCTTCAGGTTGGAATTTGGGCTACACCAATTATGTGGAATTTCGACAGAATGGTAATAGATGGCACAATTCCACGCTGGATGGCATTTGTATTAAAGCTTAATCCAATGTATTACATCACCAGCGGCTATCGTGATTGCCTGATTTCTCAGACAGGCTTTTGGACACGTCCAGTACTTACAGCATATTTTTGGATATTTACCATTGTTATGTTTTTGCTTGGCACACATGTTTTTAAGAAGCTCCAGAGTCAGTTTGCTGATGTGCTGTAAGAAATAGATTTACTTGTCATAAAATAATAATCCTATAGAGTTTATTCACAAAGGAAAGAGCTTTGTGGAAGAGTATATTGTGAAAAATATACTAAAATCCCCTCTTATTTTTCAGACACTTTTTTATGCTGAAAAACAATTTGAGTTTGCAGTTATATGCTAAAATATAACTAACTAGAGAGAGGGGGCTTGCGTATGAGGGGTAAACTATTTTCTAGAAGAGTAGGAAGAACCGTCGCAGTCAGCATGGTTGCCTTACTTTGTTCATTCGCTTTTCTAAACGAATTCAACTATTTACCAGCCGATGCTGATGAGGATATTGTGGTTCAGGTGGTGGCTCACAGAGGTTATTCAGGAGCCTACCCAGAGAACACCCTTAGTGCTTTTGCGGGGGCTTATGCACACGGGGCTAAGACAGTAGAGTTTGATGTTAGAACCACAAAGGATGGAGAGCTTGTTATCTATCACGATGACACACTTGAAAAGCTGGATGGCAGCGAAACTTCCATTGCTGATCACACCTACGAAGAGCTTATGGAGCTTGACGCAGGAGAGTGGTACAGTGAGGAATTTGCTAGAGAGAGAATTCCTACTCTGGAACAGGTATTAGATTTACTTCAATCTACAAACATGAGGATGTTCTGCGAGCTTAAAGAGCTTGGCACTAATCCGGAAGCTATTTACCAGGTATATGATATGTTCCAGAACAGGGGGTTACTGGATAAGGTCATATTCCTGTCATTCAATTATGATTATTTATCTGTAATCAAGGAGATCAATCCTGATCAGCCTATTATGAAGCTGGAGTCGTTTGGAAAATCTACACTTCCAACAAAATACCCAGCAGAGTATTATGGAATCAATATGAAGACTTTGACTCCACGTACAGTTAGAGCAATTCATGAAGCAGGGGGAAAGGTATATTCTTACGCACCAGAGACTAAGGGACAGATGTTGTCTCTTCAGAGACTAGGTGTTGATGGCGTAATCACTGACTACGTAGAAATCAATTAATCATGAAGATTAAAATGTAGCCTTTATTAGCTGCATTTTAACCAAATATATTACAGTAATAGTCATGATTATACACCCGCTTTAGGTGTTGGGGTCACCTAAAGCCAAGAGGAGCACTGGGGAACCGGTGCTCTTTTTGCATGGAAAACTTTGGAGTAAGGGGAAAAGGCCTAAGAGCCCGATAAACCATCACCACTTTAAGCAATTGGGAAAGTGTGGTAAAATGGGGATTGAATAGTACCCATAGGAGACGATATGAGCGATTACGTTATAGAGGTTAATCATGTAGACAAGGTCTACAAGCTTTTCGATAGCAATAAGGCCAGAGTAGCTGATACTCTCGGCATCACAAGAAAAAGAATTACAAAGAGCATTATGCTCTAAAAGATATGTCCTTTGCTGTAAAGCAGGGGGAATGTGTTGGGCTTATCGGCACAAATGGTTCCGGTAAATCCACAATCTTAAAGATTATTACAGGCGTGCTTTCACCTACAAAGGGTGATGTTCAGGTAAATGGCAGAATTTCAGCTCTTTTGGAGCTTGGGGCAGGCTTTAATCAGGAATACACAGGCATCGAGAACATTTATTTAAATGGCACTATGCTTGGTTACTCTAAGGAAGAGATAGATGCAAAGCTGGATGATATCCTTAGCTTCGCAGATATTGGAGATTTCGTCTTCCAGCCAGTTAAGACCTATTCATCTGGTATGTTTGTCCGTCTTGCTTTTGCAGTGGCCATAAATATCGATCCAGAGATTCTCATTGTAGACGAGGCCCTTTCTGTAGGAGATGTTTTCTTCCAGGCAAAATGCTACAAGAAATTCGAGGAGTTCAAGGCAGCAGGAAAGACTATACTTTTCGTTTCACACGATTTGGGCGCCATCAGCAAATATTGCGACAGAGCAGTGCTTATCAACAAGGGTGATAAGGTGGCAGAGGGCACACCAAAGGATATGATAGATATCTACAAGAAAATTCTTGTAGGACAGGAGCCAGTGCTTTCCAGCAAGGTTGATTTGGCAGATGCCTTTGGCACAGAAGGCACAGATGCCACTGGCACATCAGAGCAGCCAGGCAGCACAAACTGGAAGTCCAATTATCAGCTTAATCCAAATGTGAATGAATACGGTGATGGCAGAGCCAGCATTGTTGATTTTGCAGTTATCGACGACAATGGCAATTACACAAACGCTATTATGAAGGGTAGCACCTTCACAGTTAAATCAAAGGTGCACTTTAATACAGACATTGAAAATCCTATCTTCACACTTACCTTTAAGACTCTTAAGGGCATTGACGTCACTGGCACAAACACCATGTATGAAAAGTGCGATGTAGGTCTTTGCAAGGAAGGCAGCGAATATGTGGCTACCTTCACACAAAAGATGGATATGCAAGGCGGAGAATACCTTATGTCCATTAGCTGCACCGGCTATGATGGAGTGGATTTTGTGGCATACCACAGACTTTACGATGTTATGAACATTACAGTGGTCAGCACTAAGAACACTGTTGGATATTATGATATGAATTCAAAGGTTACTGTTACAAAGGTTAGTGATTAACCTGGGTGACACGGGGATGAGTGAAAAGGAGAGCCTATGATACAAGAGAGGTATAATAGACGGATCTTTGATGAAGGAACCATTGAAGCGATTGAAAATCTTAGCCATATGAGGAGCAACGTGCTTTCTCCGGTGGGCATCACAAAAGGTGATAATGTGCTGATTATCCAGCCTGATTGCCAGTCTTTAGTAGAGTGGCTTCAGGAAAAAGCGGCCGAAGTTACTGTGGCACAGGAAAACGCTTTGAATGATATAAAGGGCAGCTTCAGCCTGATTATTAATCTTGGTCATCTTTCAGAGACGCCATCTACTCTCAAAAAACACTTATCAACAGATGGCAGATTGGTTTACGCCATCTCAGAAAAGGACCGATTATCCAGCTTCCTAAAGAATCTTTTGAAAGAAGCAGGATTTAAGGATATCACTACCTTCAGAGTGAGTCCGGATTACTTATTCACAAAAGAAATATATTCAGAGGATTATGCAGGGGGAGGAGCAGGCGATTATCTGCTCATTGCCAAATAATGGAACGATTACTATACGAGAAGCTCTCTAACGAGCGCAACCCAAAATACAACATCATCACCGATATAGTTGAGCGTGACGGAAAAAGGGTGGTAATTAAAAAGCCCTACGATGCCGAGGCTGTAGGGCATATACACAGAGTTTTTGATAGTTACAGAGGCTTGCAGGAATTACTGCAGGGCTCTGATTTTTGCGTAAATGACAGTACTTTAGTGGGAGATTCCATCGAAAGTGAATTTTTAGAGGGTGCACATCTTACAGCAGAGGATGGTCAGGCATTTATTGATGCGGTAAAGGCTGCATTCCTGCCTTCCGCTAAGGAATTTGTCAGCACACCAGAGTTTGAAGAGGTGTTTGGTCAGGTATCACTTCCTAGAGGAGTGCTGGCTTGCAACTACCTAGATATTGATTTGATTTTCGACAACATTATCAAGACTGACAAAGGCTGGCAGATAATTGATTATGAGTGGACCTTCGATTTCCCTGTTCCAATCAATTATATGCTTTATCGAGTGGTGAAATTTAGTGAGCTTCCAGGAAATCTTGTGGAGATTTCTGATGAGGAAAAGGCTGAATATCAAAAGATGGAAAATCACTTCCAGAGCAATTATTGTTTTAAGGATGTGAAGAATCTGAAGGAGCTTTTTGACCATGCAGAAAGCCGCAGCAAGACAAGTGCAGATTTTGCTATCGCCAGTCGTGATTATCAGATAAAGCAGCTTCAGGAGCTGATTGCCGCAAAGGACGTGCACATTAGAAATATCGAGGCTGTTAATGAGCAGCTTCGTGTAATATACGATAATACTGTAAATACCAAGGGCTACAAGGCTTTAGAGAGCATCCGCGCCTTCAAATCATTCCTTACAGGAAAGCCAAGCCCTGCCCGCGAGGCCAAGAGACTGGAAAAGGAAGAGAAGAAGGCTAGAAAAGCCGCAGCAAAAGAAGCTAAAAAGGCAGCAGCAAAGGGGGAGGAAGCTCCATCTGTAGCAGTGCATCTTCACCTTTTCTATGTGGATTTGCTACCAGAGTTTGTCAGCTATTTTGCAAATATTCCTTTCAGATTCGATTTGTATATTTCCTGTCAGGAGGGCGCAGATGTTAGCGTTATTAAATCTGGTGTAAAGGAATTGAAAATGGCAAACAAAGTGGTTATCAGACCACTTCCAAATAGAGGTCGAGATCTTGCACCACTTTATGTAGGCTTTGCTGACGAGATTAGACAGCACGATTATTTCCTTCATGTTCACAGCAAGAAGTCACTTTATTCCGGAGCTGAAAAGGGTGGCTGGAGACAGTTCTCACTTGAGCTGTTACTGGGCTCTCCAGAAAAGGTTAATTCTATATTTAATTTATTTAAAAATAAAAACGCAGGACTTGTTTATCCAGACATTCACGAAGAAGTGCCAATGATAGCTTATTCGTGGCTGGCTAATGCAGGACTTGGCAGAAAATTATTTGACGAGTTTGAGCTGGGAGAAATGCCTACAGTTTTCAACTACCCAGCCGGTTCATTCTTCTGGGCAAGAACAGATGCCTTAATGCCAATATTTAATCGTAATTATATTTACGAGGATTTCCCAGAGGAGGCAGGACAAACAGATGGCACTCTTGCCCACGCATTAGAGCGAATCATTCCATTCGTTTCACGTAAGCTGGGCTACGACGATTACATCCTTTATTTGGAGGATAGTGACACAGCCAGAAATAAGAGCCTTCGTCCATTTTATAGCAATTTCAAAATAGACAAGGAGCTTCTCATTATAAAGCTTTCAGCCTATGATGTGATTTCCTTTGATATTTTCGACACACTCATCACAAGAACTGTATATGATCCTGATGATGTATTTAGAATTCTGGAGAAATCCATTGCAAATAAATTTGGAAAAAATGTTGATTTCCTTAAGCTTCGCAAGGAGGCAGAGGCTGCGGCTACTGCTAAATACGGGGCAATGACCACTCTGGACAAAATCTACGTAGAGGTTTCAAATGATAAAACCATAGGCAATATTGCCATGGATATCAAGAAGCTTGAGGTGGAAATCGAGACAGCAGTATGTATACCTAGAAAGGATATGGTAGAGGTTTACAATGCCCTGAAATCAATGGGCAAGACCGTTATCCTTGTAAGCGATATGTATTTGAATCGTGCTCAGATAGTAGGTTTGCTACACAAATGTGGCATTGCTTATTATGACGAGCTGTTGATTTCCTGCGAGGTAGGTGCCCGCAAGGATGATGGTTCTATGTGGGATTATGTGCTTTCAAACATCAATCCAAATACATTTATCCACGTTGGAGATAATTTCCGTTCGGATTCCCAGATTCTTATGGATAAGCACGTGGCTACACACATTGTTCTTAGTCCAAGGGATATGCTGGCTCTTTCAGATTTTGCTGATTTTGCACAGTTCGCAAAGAGAAGTCTTGCAGATTCAGTGATTGTGGGACAGGCTATGAATGGTGGAATCTTTAATTCCCCATTTGCATTTGATGAAAAAGGAAAGCTAACCTTTAAGAATATGTATGATTTTGGCTACACCACCATGGGACCTTTGATGGCACGATTTGTGGAGTGGCTGGTTGATGAAAATCAAAAGAGTGGTGAGCGTCTGCTTTTGCTTGCTCGCGAAGGCTATATGCTAGAGCAGCTTATTCGCGGCTACTGCCAGGGCAAGGGAATTCAGGTTCCAGATATTCACTATTTCCTTACATCAAGACGTGCCTGCGCAGTGCCTGCCCTTGAAAATGATGAGGATATTAGGGAGCTGGTTTCTCAGAAATATCAGGGAAGCTTCAGCAATCTTTTAAAGGAGCGTTTTGGACTGGAGCTTCACACAGATGATGTGGACAGACAGTTTGATTATGAAATAAAGCCAGAGGAATTAATGGAAGCTTTGGCACCATACAAGAAAGAGATTTTTGCCAAGGCAGCTGTGGAAAAACAGCTTACTTGAACTACGCCAGCGATTTTCTTGCCACATCAAATGACATAGCAGTTGTTGATGTAGGATTTTCTGGCACTATCCAGTACTTCTTGATGAAGCTTACTGGAAGAGATATTGCAGGACATTATCTTGCTCTTCATTCCAACAAGCCAGAGCGAATCGGCGGCAAGGCTGATGCAATCTATGAAATCACCGATCCTAATCTAATTGGAGAAAGCAAGCTTTTACGCTATCAGCTCTTCCTGGAGAATGCCCTTAGCGCACCATTTGGTCAGCTTATTAATTTCACCATGGAAAATGGCAGACCAAAGCCAGCTTTCAAGGGAGATGATTTTGTAAGCGAGGATGTAAAGCAGCTTCAGAGAGGTATTTTGGATTTCGTTATCCAATATGCTACTGCTACCAAAAATGCTGGCAATCAGCTTAAGAGTGACCCGGTACTTGTAGAAGATTTATTCTATGATATAATTGCAGCTGGCACTTTGACACCGGAGATTGCAGAATCCCTTACTGTGGAGGATGGCTATTCCCGTGGCGGAGTCCAGAAATTCGACATAAATACAGGAACTTGGAAAATATAAAGCCTTCCCTTGGAAAGGGGAAGGGGGACCGCGTTAGCGGTGGATGAGGTGTAATATTGAGAGATACTTTTAACGTGGTATTCATTAGATACCATTTAACTAAAAAGAATACTTTGCTCTTTCAGGGCTTCTACCCTTTTGACAATCCTAAGGGATACGACCTTGTGGCAGAGCTAAACGGACAGCCTTACAAGATGGACATCACCATCAACGAAGGCAATGAGGTTCGTCGTCGCTACATTGCTGCCCACAAGAGCGTTTCAAAGGAATATGTTGGTGAGATTGCTCTTCCAGAGGATTTAAAGTCTGTTAAGAGCCTAAAGCTTATTTGCGTTTTAGGTGAAAATGGTGCTGCAAACCAGGTTCGCTCAGAGGTTTACAAGGCTACTGGCCGTGATCTTGAAAAGCTCAAGAAGGAGTATGAGTACAATCTGGAGCGCGCGGCAGTTACAGACGATAAGATTCAGATTCTTGGCTGGGCTATCGGAAATGTTCCTGAGGAGTTCCATCTTTACGATGGCAACACTGAAATCCCAATTTCTGTAAAGCGTATGTTCCGTAAGGATGTGTACGGCGTTTATCCAGAGCTTACAGAAAAGTGCGATTCCGGTTTGGAAATCGTTTTTGATAAGGGTAATTATAAAAAGCTTCGTCTTACAATCACTGCAAATGGTCAGGTTTACGATTGCAAGGTGGATACAGCTCACGTGCTTACTGGTGGAAATCTTCTTCCAAAGAAATCTTTGTGGGAGCGTATTGAGCTTTACCGTCAGGACAATGGTATCGGCGCCACTATCAAGCATGCCATTGATAAGTTTAAAAATGCTGATGCCCCTAAGTACACATACATGGATTTCCTCACAAGCTTCGGTCCTACCGAGGTAGAGCTTCAGCGTCAGCGTGATGAGAAATTCGATTACAATCCTTTAATGAGTATTGTAATTCCTATGTACAAGACTCCTGAAAAGTTCCTTGTGGAGCTGATTGATTCAATCGTGGCTCAGACATATTCTAACTGGGAGCTTTGCCTTGCAGATGGTAGCCCAGATGATAGTCTTGGAAAATTTATTGAAAAGAAATATGGCGGAGACAGCCGCATCAAATACACATTACTAGAGGAAAACCTTGGTATTTCCGACAACACAAACGCGGCTATTGCTCTTGCAACAGGTGATTTCATTGTGCTTTCTGATCACGATGATACACTTGCTCCTAATGCTATGTACGAGTGCGTTGCTGCAATTAACAAGGACCGCAGCATCGATGTAATCTACACTGATGAGGACAAGATTTCTATGGACTCAAAGGATTACTTCGAGCCAGTGTTCAAGCCAGATTACAACCTTGATTTCCTTTGCTCAGTAAATTATATTTGCCATCTTTTCATTTTCAGACGTGATATCTATGAGAAGGTGGGAGCATTTAATAAAGAGTTTGATGGTGCACAGGATCACGATTTCATTCTCCGTTGTTGTGAGGCAGCTGGAAATGTTCATCACGTTCCAAAGGCGCTCTATCACTGGAGAAGCCACGCAGCTTCTACTGCAATGAGTGCTGAGAGCAAGCTTTACGCTTTTGATGCTGGTGCCCGTGCAGTTCAGGCTCACTACGACAGATTGGGCATTCCTGCAAAGGTTGAGCAGGATACCTTCTATGGTTGCTACCGCACTATTTATCAGTGGGATAAGGAGCCACTTGTTTCTATCATCATTCCTAACAAGGATCACACTGATGATTTGGACAAGTGCATCAAGTCAATCGATGCAAAGAGCAATTACAAAAATATCGAGTACATCATCGTGGAGAACAATTCTACTGAGCCAGAGACTTTCGAATATTACAAGTCAATCGAAGGTCGTCCTGATGTAAAGATTGTTCGCTATGAGACACCAGGCTTCAATTTCTCTGCAATCAACAATTGCGGAGCAAAGGCAGCAAGCGGTGAGATGTATCTGCTACTAAATAACGATACAGAGATTATCAACGAAGGCTGTATCAGAGAGCTTGTTGACGTATGTCTTCGCCCAGATGTTGGTATCTGCGGAGCCCTTCTTTACTATCCAGATAACACAGTGCAGCACGCTGGCGTTGTTATGGGAATCGGCGGTATTGCAGGACATACTTTTGTAGGTCTTGAGAGAAGCGAGCCAGGCTATATGTTCCGTGCAGTTACCACTCAGGATCTTTCCGCTGTTACAGCAGCCTGCCTTATGGTTCGTAAAGACGTATTTGAGGAAGTTGGCGGTCTTACAGAGGAATTGGCTGTTGCTTTTAATGATGTGGACTTTTGTATGAAGGTTCGCGATAAGGGATATCTTGTAGTTTACAATCCTCATGCAGAGCTTTATCACTACGAATCAAAGTCCCGCGGCTATGAGGACACAGGAGAAAAGGTTGCCAGATTTAATTCCGAAGTTGAGAAGCTGGAGAAGCGCTGGCCAGATATTTTAGAAAAGGGTGATCCATACTACAACCCAAATCTTTCTATCCTGGATGGATGGTTTAGATTGAAGGAAGAATAATCTATGAATTCTAAATGAACTTACTGTTAAAATTCATAATTTTTGCCCCTTGCGGTGTATAATCAATAACAAGTAAGGGGATTTTTCGGCGGCATACTCGCTTTTGGCGAGGGTCGCCTTTTTTATTAGTTTAAAAGTTTTGGTATGGGTAAGTTACGTAATCTAAAAAAGGCAATAGCAAGATTTTATATTAGAAAAACCCGTGGCGGCAGCGACAGGAAGCAAACAGCATTTATGCTGATGCTTATTCCTGCGCTGTTTTTATTAATGTGCTTTTGGCCTTTGGAAAATTCTTACAGAAGACTAAGGAAAGCTTAAAGGAGGATTACCAGGCTTTTATAGGATTTATTTCTAACAGGAAAAATATGAGAAGAGTTGCAGCATTTTGTGTGGTTGCAACCATGATTTTTACTACCTTGGTACTGCCATTTACCATAGCTGAGACTGAGGGAGATACACCGATTGTCACAGCTTTTGCAGAGCTTCCATCAGATGTGGCTTTTCAGTTTGTGGATTTAGGTGCGGGAGAAAACGCTATTAAATTCCCTGAGACCTTACAGGCTACTTTGTCTACACAGGTTCCTGATGAGGAAGAGCCAGAAGATGAAATGGAAGAGGAGCTGGAGGAGGAAGAAAATCTAGAGAACCCTGAAATAGAGCCTGGAGAAGAAAACGAAAATCCAGATGAAAATGGTGAAAATGGGGGAGCCCAGGAATCGGAAGGAGAGCAGGAGACGGAGCCTACACCTGTACCTGAACCTACTACAGAGTTAGAGCCCACACCAGAACCATCACCAGAACCAACGCCTGAGGTAGTAGACCCACAAAATCCGGATTCACCTGAGAACCCAGAAAACCCAGATAATCCAGAAAATCCAACTGAGCCAAATCCATCGGAAAATCCTGATGAACCTGTAACACCAACAGAGAATAATCCAGAGGGGGCCCCTGCTGTAAATACACCTGCAGACACCCCAGTGGAAACACCGGAACAACCTGCCCCAGTAGAACCAGCTCCAGTGGCCCCAGCCCCTGAGTCGGTTCAGTCTGCTCCTGCACCTGAACCAGCACAATCATCGGAGCCTGCAGAACCAGGGTCACCTGTGGCTATGTTTGTGGAAAAGCTTTTATCGCCACTAACAGCCAGTGCTAAGGAGCAAACCTCTGAAATAGAGGTGACATGCACAGGTTGGCATCTAAATACAGAAAAAAGTACCCAGCCAGTATTTATATCTGCTCAGCTGGGTGCTACTTATGTCTACGAACCAGAAATAACAAGCGACTATCCAATTCATGCGACCCCTCCTTCTATTACAGTAAAAATTGCATCTCCAGTGCTACTGCCTGCATTCAAGGAATCAGTTTCTGTAGATGGAGTAGTGATTACTCTTGAGGCGGAGGAAGGAGTATTTCCTGAGGGCTCCTCATTGTTTGCCAGAAAGCTGACAGATCAGGAAATGGAAACTGTTAATAGCCTGGTGGAGCCAAAGTACGATGAAGAAAGAATAATGGGTAAGTATTTCTTTGACATAAAGGTTCTGGATAGTAATGCAAATGAGGTGCAGCCTAATACAACTGTAGGTAGAATGCGCCTTAGCTTTACTGTGGAACAGGCAGGAATGGGAAATGTGGTGCCTGAAATTCTGCATATCAATGAAGAGGAGTCAGTAGTTGAGCATCTATCTACATCAACAAAGGAACAGACTGTCTCTGCAGAATTGACAGGCTTTTCTCCTTATGGTTTGATGCTTCTTGGAGCAGGCCCTAATGTACTGGCAAATAACGGGTATCCTTATGGTGGAGATAATAGTAAAGGATATATTCTGAAGCTAAAGATTATTGATGGAGTAAATGTGGATGATGTTACATTCCAGTGGCAAAGAAGCTCTGATAATGAAACATTTGCGGATATTGAAGAAAACGCAAACGATTCAACCTATACCTATTCAGGAGAGGCTAGCGGCACTTGGATTAGGTGCCTTGTAAATGGTAATGAGAGTAAGGCAGTGCAGTTAGTTAATGTTGGGGCTACACCAAATTATTTGGATTTTAAAGGAAGAAAATGGACACAACCAATTACAAACGGTGGATGGTATATAAGCAATGGAACTATGGCTTATTGTCATTATGGTAATAAATTTGATGTAACTGGATTCTATAGAAATTCTACTGGGGAGTATATGCTGCAGACAGCATATGGTGGACGTGGATGGCAGCTTTATAGTTCTGTAAATGCACAACCAGCACCAAGTTCATCGTTTCCAGCTATTCTAGATGATATGTATTGTTCTTTTGATGAAAATGAAAAATATGTAGTAAGGTTTCAGGTAGATTTGGAGGAGACTCAGGAAGCTTTTGCAATGTATACTGATACCAAATTAGGAAATAACTTAACCAGTGGTAGCTATTCTGATAGGGCCGCATTAGAAGCAAATAAAGATGAGAATGATGAATTGAAGAATATATCAATGATTGGAGCAGAAAGTTCAGTAAATGCTCCAGATGATGCTCCTGCATTTGTAATTACTCCAGATAAAACAAATGGCCTTTGTTTTGCGATAGGACAATATACGAGAGTCAATTATTTTGGTTTTCAAGCGGGAAGCGATACGATTAAGATAAATGATATTACACACGAGAACATATCATCAGCTGTATCCGGTGTGGACTCTGCTATGTCTGTATCCTGGCTTAACGTCCCTCCAGGAGGAACCGTAGGCTTTACTTTTTCAGTAGGTGATTTAAAGAGCGTCCTTCCTGGAAAAGGTAAACCAGAGTATGTAGCAGAGGTAATAGAGGGACTGGATGCAGATACTGTTTATCACGTCACTGCAGGTAATTCTAACTTTGAATATGTAATTACTACTGACGCTGCTGGAAAGTTTGAATTAGTGAAAGTTGATGATAACGGTCAAAGATATGATTTCATAGGAAAAACAATACACGTAAAAGATAAAGTAAAAATACAGAAATATCCTTTGATATAGCTGAACGTCCAGAGTCTGTGGATGGACAACAGGAAATTCCTCAGCGAGAGGTGAATACACCGGAGCAGGCTCTTACCTTGGAGCCGATACCAACTGATGGTAGCTCAAAAATTATAATTAAGGAATATGATGATAATAACCAACAACCAATTCCATTCCCTCAGCAATATCGAATCTATACACCTGCTGTTGCGCCACTTAGTGCATGGACAAACCCTGTTAACGGACGAGTAGAGTTTACCGTGGATTCAGCTAATGGAAATGAGTTTATGGTTAAATCTGTCGTCCCTGCAGTAACAGACAGATATCCAAAATCTAATGAAAGTCTAGGAATTATAGTAGAGGCTAACAGTATACTGAATCTTTCCAATAATGATGTTGTTGTACCTTACACAGGAGATGAATATGATTTTTCAATTAAGCAAGATGAAATCTCCCCAGAAATGGCAAGAGAAGGAGTACAAATCCTTTATACACACGAACGTGATGGAACATATTCTGCTGATGAATCAGCAAAGCCAAAAGCTACCGATGTAGTAAGTAGAAAACGAGTTTATTACAAGGTGAAGCAGGATGGATATTATACTGTTTATGGTTCCTACACCTATACGATACTTCCAGCTGCAATACCTGATCAAGAAACAGATACAATTATTGCATATCCTACCTCAGAGCCTGGTCAGCCTATAGCGGATGCGAGAGCGGCAGCTTTTGTGGCAGAAAAAAATGGGTGGGTTTTAGGAGAATGTATCGAAGCAAAGGATAACGACCACTTTGTATATAGAGTATCAAAGAGCAATTATAATGATTTCATCCTAAGAGTAACTGTGCTTCGTGAAGACCCACCAGAGCCAACACCAACACCTACACCAACACCTACACCAACACCTACACCTACGCCGGAACCAACTCCAGAGCCAACCCCAGAGCCAACGCCAGAACCACCAGCAGTAACCCCTCCAAGAGGCTCTGACAAACCGATTATATTTGGCCTTCCAGATAACGTAATGACAAAGCCATATGAGAGGAATAAGAACTTTGAACCGGTGGAAGATGAAGTGCCTGTAGTTAAGAAATACAAGGTGGTAAATAAGAAGCCTAAACAGGTAGCCCAGGTAATCATAGAGCCAACACCAACTCCAACACCTACACCAACACCTACTCCAGAACCAACACCAGAGGTAGTGGAACAGGAGATAGAGGAGGAAGAGGCAAAGGTAGAGCCGGAATCAGAACCAGCTGAAAGCAAACAGGCAATCTGCCATGTTTGCCATCGTTGTCCAACCTTCTTAGGCATCTGTGTATATGTATGGATAGTGGCACTACTTACATTGCTGGCTCTCTCTATAGCAAGCAACGTAACTGATACAGATAAAGAAAGTGAAAATGGAGCAACAGAAAAGGCCTGATTTCTCAGGCCTTTTCTTAAAGTATATCGTATATGCGAATTATTTTCTTTCTGCTTCCACTGCACTGAAATATGGTAATACGTGGCTTACTAAATCTTCAATTTCAGTGTTGTCTAAATATCTTACTTCGTTGTTTTTGTACTAATCATAAATGCTGCATCATAAAACATTCTATCAAAAGTGGTACTGCCATCTGGATCAAAGAGGCTGCTACCTAAGAAGTAATTCTCAGCATCTAAATCAAGGAAATCCAAAACTGTAGGAGCGAAGCAAAGTGAGTTACGTCCATCTGCGTCAATCTCCTGTGGCTCAATGCCATCGTAATAAATAAACAGTGGCATTACATCGCAGTCGGTACAGTTGCGTTTGTAATCAGTAAATACATCTGTGTAGGACTGGTCTGCGTATGTGGAATGATCAGTTGTAAAAATAAGAATAGTGTTATCAGCTAATTCGGATGATTTGAAATCATCTAAAAAGTATTTAAACATCTGATCGCAGTTGTAAAATTTATTCAAAAATCCGTTGGCACCATCGCCGTACTGATACTCTCTTGAGTCGAAGGAAACGTGAGTACCAAAGGTATAAATGCCAAGCATAAATGGCTGATCCTTATCCTTTGCGAGATCGTGGGCGGAATCCATAAGAAGTCTGTAGGCCTCACCATCTGTCATACCATCAGCAAGTCCGCTGACATTATCCTCGTCATCTATGATTTCATCAAAGCCAAGATTGTTAAGGTATTTTGTAAACTCATCATTGAATGGCTCTGTATTGATGAAAGCTGTGCGATAACCCTGATCCTTTAAAACGCTTTGAACGGAAACAAGGTTGTTGCCCTGTTTGTCATCATCGAATTTGTAACCACTGTAAAGCTGTCCCTGAACACCTCGAAGAGTAGGGAAGGTGTGATTGTAATAGTTTTTGAAGGTGATGCAGGATTTCTCAAACTCTCTCACGTTTGGCATAATGTCTTTTTCTTCATCGGCGATGATGTTGTAAGATAATCCCTCAGTGAAAATGACGATAATATTAGGCTTTTCTGATAGGTTGGCTGGCTTAGCAACAGCATCTGTCAACCCATCCTTATGGAATGTAGCAAGAGCAACCTCTGGATCTGCGGCAGCACGTTTAACATGCTGGTAGCGAAGCTCCTCTGTAAAAAGTGAACCGAAGCTCTGCAGTGGGCTGAATCGCTTGTAATCCATATTGATGAAGACTTCACCAACAATCAAAACCACAAGTACTAAAGCGTACACCTTGCGAGTTTTAACAACAGCCTTTCCAGGCAGGAAAACAAAGAATAATACAAGTACGGTTCCTAAAATATAGGTGACAGCCTGACCACCAAGATCCTTTAAGAACTTGATATTTTTAATCATAGCAAGAGTAGTAAAGCTGTTTCCGAAATAAAGTACAGCCATCTGTGCCAGATATACAAAATAAAGCATGTTGCCACAGAACTGTAGGAATTTGTGTCTATCAACAATCAGATTATAAATCAGGAAAACTAATACCAACTCTATGAAGCCAACCACAATATAAGTGGCGTTTTTGGTGGTGGAGTAAGTAAGGCAGGTAAAAACTATTGCGATAATAAACTTTAAAACAGTATAAAGGCTTCTGCGGAAGTCTTTATCTTTTAATCGTGAAATCAATGTAATAACTCCTTTGTTTTATTGATTAATGGCTTTTCTACGTAGGTGTAGATGGCCAGCGACAATGCAAGTGATATTGCATAAACTACAATGATTAATCTGTAGGTAGAAAGCATTGCAAAATAAATTATGAAAATGAAATGAAGCAGATACATAGAAAAGCTTACATTTCCAATCATATTAAATACTGGGTTGCCTAAAAATCTTTTTACGATATTTTGCTCTGATAAAAGGCAAAGCACCACAATAACTAAAGATGCCATATAGGTAATGAGGATTGGGTGCTCCCATCCTACAAGGTAATCTGTATAGCTGGCATCAAATTTAGAAAGAATCTGATGTGAGCTTACAACCGATAGAATAAGGCATAAACATACATAAATGGAACCAATTATTGACAGGACAGATGCCATCTTTTCAGTAATCTTTTCCTGTAAAGCCTTTAAAATCTTTAGAACATACGCAAATGACATTCCAATGAGGAAAAGCCATAAACGAAATGGATTATAAGAGCCATTGCCATAGAGGCGGAACAGTTGGGACACAGGCATAGTGATGGATGTGATGTAAACGCAAATGTTTAGCACCACAAAAATCACTGCATTTGAAACCACATCAGAGAGCTTGAATCTATTAAGTCTCTTCTTGATTAATGCAATAATCAAAATAAGAAATGGAGCAAGGAAGTAGAATAAAATCTCCTGCTGTAAGAACCAAAGATGATTCTTGCTCTTAATAAAAACATATTCAAAAGTAGGCTGTTGTCAGTAGTGAAATCTCTGAAATCGAAAAAGGTAAGTCCGAAGGTGCCAAAAAGCATACAAATCCAGCAAACTGGAAAGATTCGAACTATTCTTTTTAGATAATATACGAGAAATGCTTTTGGACTGAAATATTTGTATTCGTAATCATCATTCGTAAAAGGCTGGCAAACGAAAAATCCACTCATAGCGAAGAATATATTATTGCCAAGACCTCCTTGTGCAAGAAATCCGCAGTGGGAAAAAATAATCAGGGTGATTGCCCAGAATCGAAGACCCTGAATGGCGTTGTTCTTTGATTTATTCATTTAAAAAATTATCCCTTCAAAAATGGTAATTGAATTTCTACCTTATTTCATTGTGATTATAATATCATAAATTTGTATGTGAATGGGGGAATATGATAAAATGACAACGTTAAAATTATTTAAAATAGGGAAATTTTTTAATGAATAATAGATGCACCTTAGATACCTTGTCTCAGGGAAAAGACAATAATTTAAACCTTGTGAGACTGATAGCAGCTCTGTTGGTTATGTACATGCATTCCTTTGCACTATGCCAGGCTAATCTGGAGCAGGATTTGATGTACACACTCACCTTTGGCCATGCACTTTCCGGTCAGGTGGGAGTGGATATTTTCTTTGTAATCAGCGGCTTTTTGATTTATAGAAGTTATGACAGAGGCAACAACATTGGCAAATATTTAAAGGCTCGTTTCCTTAGAATCTGGCCGCTATTGGCACTGTTTATCCTCTCTACTGCCTTCATTTTTGGACCAATGTTTACAGACCTTTCAATGAAGGAATATTTTGCAGGAGATATAAAAGGATATTTACTTAATCTTGTGTTTATATCATCCCAGACCAGACTTCCAGGAGTGTTTGTCAGCCATATTAATTCCAGTGCAAACGGCAGTATCTGGACTCTCCAATACGAGGTGGTTTGCTATATTTTAGTGCTTGCTATTTTGCCACTTCTCAGGAAATACAAAAAGCTGATTTTTGTGATGATAGCTGCGTCCGCTGGAGTCTATTTGTTTTTCACCTATGGCTGGACAGATCCTAATTTTTACATAGTATCAAAGATTACATTAACTAATCTGGGACGTTTGACTTTACACTTTTTAGTGGGAGTCTGCTATTACCTTTACAGGGATAAAATAATAATGTCACGAAACAAGTTTTTAATTGCTGTAGCTGGCATTATATCTGGTTCCTACTGGTTGGATTACGAGATTGTCTTTGCACTTTTTGGAGCCTACGTTATTTTGTATCTTGGCTTCAGCTACTATGGCATTTCAAAATACTACAACAAGGTGGGAGACATTTCCTACGGCGTTTATATTATGTCATTTTTCGTGCAGCAGCGTGTGACAGAATGGTTAGGAGCAATTCCTCTTGGCTACAGAGCCTACTATATGGACACTTATCAGAATTTCTGGGTGTCCGTCTTAATCGTAGTGCCACTTTCGCTAATTAGCTGGCATTGCTTCGAAAAGCAGTTATTAAAATTAAAATAGAAGGAAAATTATGAGCGAGATTATAGAGTATAAAGAGCCTAAAAATAAAATCGAAAAAGGTCTGATGTATCTTCAGCATTATGGAGTGAAACGTACAGTTACAAAGACTTTCCTTAAGGCTATCGGACACGACCAGGAGCACTACAGCTATCGTAAATTTTTAAAGGAGCATCCACTGACAGAGGAGGAGCTGGACAAACAGAGACATACCGTATTTACGTATAATCCTGTTATCAGTATTGTCATTCCTCTTTACAATACTCCTGAGAAATTCCTGACAGAGCTGATAGAATCTTTCCTTAATCAGACCTATCCAAACTGGCAGCTTTGCTTGGGAGATGGCAGCCCAAAGGATGGTTTAAAGGACATTATTTTAAAGGCCACTGGTGGGCAGTGGGATAACAGAATCCGCTATAAGAAGCTTACAGACAACACTGGAATTGCTGGGAATACAAATGCTGCTATGGAGCTTGCCACAGGTGCTTATATCGGATTTACGGATCACGATGATTTGATTACTCCTGATGCAATGTTTTATATCGCAAAGGCGCTAAACGAGGACAATACCATCGAGGCCCTTTATTCCGACGAAGATAAAATCGATATGGAGGGCAAGGAATATTTTCTTCCTCATTTTAAATCAGATTTTAATATAGACCTTTTGTGCTCCCACAATTATATCACTCATCTTTTCGTGGCCAGGGCCGATCTGGTAAAGGCCAGTGGCGGAATCAAATCCGAGTTTGATGGGGCCCAGGATCACGATTTTGATTTAAGAATTTTGGAACAGTGCACTAATATCTACCACATTCCAAGGGTCCTTTATCATTGGCGTACTCATCCTGCATCTACAGCGGACCATCCAGAGGCAAAAATGTACGCTTACGATAATGGTCGTAGAGCTGTGGAGGAGCACTACAAGAGAATCGGCGTGCCAGCAAGGGTAGAGCTGGATACACATTTGGGATATTATCGCACTATTTATGAGTGGCCAGATAATCCACTTTTGTCTATCGTAATTCCGAATATGAATCACGCCACCGATTTGAAGGATTGTATTGATAGCATTGTAGGTCACAGCGACTACGTTAATATTCAGTTTATAATTGTGGAGAATAATTCCGATGATCCCGCAGTTTTTGAGTACTACAAGGAGTTGGAGCTTAGAAGCGATATCAATGCAAAGATAGTAGATTTTACTGCA
This sequence comes from Butyrivibrio fibrisolvens 16/4, assembly GCA_000209815.1. Classification (GTDB taxonomy): domain Bacteria; phylum Bacillota; class Clostridia; order Lachnospirales; family Lachnospiraceae; genus Pseudobutyrivibrio; species Pseudobutyrivibrio fibrisolvens_A. The sequence continues at coordinate 2,408,254 of FP929036.1, read as the reverse complement.
GAATACCCTGAGACAAAGGGAACCTTCAATTTCTCTAAGCTGGTAAATTATGGCGTGGATATGGCAGACGGAGAGTACATTCTCCTTCTAAACAACGACACCAGAATGATTAATAAAAATGCAATCTCTGAGATGATGGGATTTGTGCGAAGAAGTGATGTTGGTGCAGTTGGTGCCAGACTATATTACGGAAACAACACTGTACAGCATGCAGGACTGATTCTTGGCCTTGGGGGCGTGGCTAATTCTCAGTTCTTAGGCAGCGGTAGAGAGCAGGTGGGCTATTTCTACAGAAGCACCTGCGTCCAGGATTTATCAGCAGTTACAGGGGCTTGCCTACTTACAAGTAAGGCTGATTACCAGAAGGTAGGCGGATTTGATGAAGGACTGGCTGTAGCTTTCAATGATGTTGACTATTGTTTAAAGCTTCGCGCCAAGAATTTACTTTGCGTCTACACACCATTTTCAGAGTGGTACCATTTGGAGTCAGTTAGCCGCGGATTGGATCACAAAGATCCAGAGAAAAAGGCCAGAATGGAGGCTGAGACAGAGTACTTTATGTCAAAGTGGAGGGATGTGTATAAATCAGGGGGATCCATACTACAATCCAAACCTTTCACTGACAAAATTTGACTACTCATTTAAGTAGAAAACGAGGATGAATTTCTTTATAATAGAAGGTAACAAATAACGGAAAAATGGGGTTCATTATTTATATTTTATAATGTATTGGGAGAAGTATTTTGTACAAGAAAAAGAAGCGCTCGTGGGTAAAGCATCTTGATTTTATCCTGCTTGATATGCTGGCAGCGGAGCTGGCATTGTTTGTGGGTGTTTTTATAAAATTCGAGGGTGCAATAATATTTTTAAGTAGGTTTGAACACTACACTATGTATCAGGATTTGGCATTGATTCTGCCATTTTTGGATTTGACTGGTGTACTTTTTACAGAGACCTACACGGGGATTTTACGAAGAACTAAATATCAGGAAGCTGGGGCCGCATTGTGGCATTGCGCAGTTAATGCATTGGCGGTGCTTTTATATATGCAGGCCATGAAAACCACTTTCTTCTTTTCACGAATAGCACTGGCTATTTCTGGATTTGTGATGTTGTTCCTATCATACATGTTCAGATGTGGCTGGAAGCGTGTGGTTCGCAGAAGAATGCTCAAGGATGTTAACAAGACATCCCTTATTGTGGTGTCCGAGTCAGCAACTGTGGAGGAGGTCCTTACAGAGCTGGCTCACAGTCCATACATGGAATTTAAGGTAAACGGAGTGGCTGTTATTGATAAAGATATGACAGGCCAGGTGATTCAGGGCGTGCCAGTTGTTGCTTCCATTGATACAGTATTTGAATATCTAAAGGCCAACGTGGTAGATGAAGTATTTCTGGATGCTGATACCAGAAATCGCGAAGAATCTTTGGTAACACGTTTGGTAGAGCAGGGACTTACAGTTCATGTATCCCTTATTCACACAGACAATCTTATGCCAAACAGAATAATGGAAACCTACGGTCATTACATCGTTCTTACTACAAGTATGCATATTGCCAACAACCGTCAGGCCTTCTGCAAGCGAGTAGGCGATATTTTGGGCTCTATCGTTGGATTGATTTTTGTGGTTATTGCATTCATTATTTTTGCACCTATTATCAAGCTTCAGTCTAAGGGGCCTGTGTTCTTTAGCCAGACCAGAATAGGGAAAAATGGACGTAAATTCAAATTCTATAAATTTAGAACCATGTATGTGGATGCTGAGGAGCGAAAACAGGAGCTGTTAGAAAAGAATGAAATAAAGGGCAATATGTTCAAGATGGAAAACGATCCAAGAATCATTCCAATTGGGCATTTTATGAGAAAGTATTCCATCGATGAGCTTCCACAGTTTTGGAATGTTTTAAAAGGAGATATGGCAATTGTTGGTACGCGCCCACCTTTGGAGGAGGAGTACGAAAATTATGCTCTGCATCACAAGGCTCGATTATCCATAAAGCCAGGTCTTACTGGAATGTGGCAGGTTAGTGGTCGAAGCGACATTACAGATTTTGAGGATGTTGTGGCGCTGGATACAGAGTATATTTCCAACTGGTCACTGATGATGGATTTAAAGATTTTACTTAAAACTGTTGCTGTTGTATTAGGAGGAAAGGGGTCAAAATAATGAGCGAGGTTTATTTCTCCATTATTGTTTGGACGGCTGATACCAATGTGGAACAGTTTAAGGATATGCTAGAGTCCATAGATCAGCAGGATTATCGTAATTTCGAATTATATATTTTAGATAACAACAAGGGTAACGAGTTAGAGTTGATAATCAAGGAATTTTTCCCTGACATTGTGGATAAGGTTCACTACCGTAGATTGAAGAAGAAAAATGGTGGTGCCTATGCCTATAATATAGGAATACATTTTTCCGAGGGTAATCATCTCATATTCCTTGGCCAGCACGACAGACTAAGTGTAAATACTCTTAGTACCTTTAATGATAAGATTCAGGAGCTTGAAGAGGATGCACATATCATTTATTCAGACCACGATGAATTGGTGGGGCTGGACAGAATGAATCCTCATTTTAAAAGTGATTTTAATAAGGAACTTTTCCTACAGACTAATTACATAGGAGATTTCATTTGCATCTCCAAGGCTCTCATTAGACAGATTGGAGAGTTCAATGAGAAGGCAACTGTTTCCTATATATACGAATATCTTTTAAGGGCTGCATTTAAAAAAATCAAAATAGCCCATGTACCATCGCTTCTATATCATAAGCGTACTGAAAACAAAGGTATGACTAAGGAAGAGCGTCTTGCAGCCACATATTCCTGCAAGGAGCATTTGGCGTTGTCTCTTTCTTATCTTAGAAACGAAGGGGTGTCCTGTGATGGCAGAATTGATGCTTCTTTAAAAAAATGGCATGTTGAATATGACAGCAGTGGTTTTAGAAGATTTGGTGGGGACTACATGTTTTTGAAAGAAAACAATGTAAGTCTGTTTACCAGAAATAATGTTAAGAAAATGTATGGATATCTCTGTCAGCCTGATGTGGCCGTAGTTGGTGTGCGTTTTTTAGGCAAGGGCTTTACCTATGATAATGCAGGCTATATTTTTGATGAGAATGGTGCTCAGTATCCAGCCTTTCACGGTCAGAGAATCTTTAGAGATACCTATGAGGGACTAGGAAGTATGGCCAGGGATGTGTCCTTTGTTGACAGTGGATGCTGCTTGATAGATGCTAAGGTTTACAGGATGCTTAGGGGATTCGATACCAGTCTTTCCGGCAGAGATGCTATGATGGATTTTTGTATCAGGGCCAGGGCAAAAGGATTTAGAACAGTAGTAATTCCTAATTGTATTGCAAAGTACAAAAATAAAACAATGAAAGTTTGGAAACCAGTCACGAAAGATTAATGGAAAAACATGGCGAGTTAATAGGCAAAGGCGACGTTTTTTACAATATTAATCTGCCTCTTGGCATGGAAAACTACATTCTGCCGGGTACGTAATACCTTGACAAGTCCGGAACCGGTAGAGTAGACTAAACCATAATGCTGTCATGATTTTGACAGCATAAAATTTTTGTAAAAAAGAATGGAGACAGATAATTAAGATGAGTAATTTTGACGATTACGATTTTGACTTTGATAGGCAATATGATTCACAGCGAAATTATAATCTTGATGACGAATTAGATATGTACGATTATGAACCTGAAGTTAGAAGAAGACGTCCAGAGGGGGCACGCCCAGCAGGCTCTCGTCCAGCTGCTTCCAGAAGCAGTCAGTCACGTCAGGGTACAAGACGCCCAGCAGGTAGCAGACCAGCAGGTTCTCGTCCATCAGGTTCACGTTCAGCAGGCTCTCGCCCAGCTGGCAGCAGACCTTCAGGCTCTCGCTCTGCTAGTGGTCGCCCTACAGGCACACGTCCACAGGGTAGCCGTTCAGCTAGCTCTAGAGCAGCAGCTGACAGACGTAGCAGTCGTCCTTCAAACAGCCGCCCAGTTAGAGGCGGAAAGGGTAGCAAGGCAGCTCAGAAGAAAAAGAAGAGAACAACTATCATTGTTGTTGAGATAGTAATCCTTCTTATTCTTGCACTTGTATTTTTCCTTTGGAGCAAGTTTGGCAAGGTTAATTGGGACAACATCCAGATGGATGAGGTTAAGACTAATAACCTTGATGCAGCTACAGAAGAGGTTCTTAGCAATTACAAGACCTTCGCCTTATTCGGTGTTGATAACCGTTCAAACGGAAATCTCGATACAGGTAACTCTGATGCTATCATTATTGTTTCTATTAATAATGATACAAAGGATGTTAAGATGCTTTCAGTTCAGCGAGATACTTATTTCCAGGTAGAAAAGGATCTTTATCGTAAATGTAACTACGCATACAATCACGGTGGCGTAGAAAGCGCCCTTGAGATGCTCAACACAAACCTTGATATCAAGATTGATGGATATGTATCAGTTGACTTCTATGCGCTTGCAAAGATCGTTGATGACCTTGGTGGTCTTGATCTTGAAATCACAAACAAGATGATTACTACAGACAACCCTGAGACACATCAGAATGCTCTTGCAGGATATATTGCAGAGGTAGAAAATGTATTAAAGTACTATCCAGATGAAAAAGAATACTGGAAGTATTCAGACTGTTACTTTGATAAGCCAGGTACATATCACCTCAATGGTGCTCAGGTAGTTGGTTACTGCCGTAACAGATACGCTGTTAACAATGACTACGGACGTGCAGAAAATCAGCGTAAAGTTATCAAGCTTATCGTAGAAAAAGCTAAGAAGGCAAACGTAAGTCAGCTTAATAAGATTGCTGATGACGTATTCCCTAAGATTTCTACAAGCCTTTCACTTGCACAGTGTGTAGGTATGGCTGCAGATGTTAGTAAGTACAATATGGCAGAGTCTTCAGGCTTCCCATTTGCACTTAAAACAAAGACAGTTAGCTCGAAGACAGGTAGTGTTGTTGTACCTTGTACACTTACATCAAATGTTGTTCAGCTTCATAAGTTCCTGTTTGATCAGGATGATTATGATCCTACTGAAGATGTTGATGCTATCAGTGACCACATTCAGTCTGAGACAGGTTTGACTGAATCAAGCGCTGAAATAAATCAAGCTGTAGATGGTTCAGGTAACTAATCAATAGATATATAAGAGGAATTTAATATGTGTGGAATAGTTGGATATGTAGGAAAGTCACAGGCAGCACCTATTTTGCTTGATGGACTTAGCAAGTTGGAGTATAGAGGTTATGATTCAGCTGGTATGGCAGTGTACGATGGCCAGAAGATTGAGTACGAGAAGGCTAAGGGACGCTTAAAGCTCCTTAGCGAGAAGACTCACGATGGCGAGACTATGCAGGGTACTATTGGTATTGGCCACACACGTTGGGCTACTCACGGAGAGCCTAGCGAGACAAACGCTCATCCACATCTTAATGAGGAAGAGACAATCGCTGTTGTTCACAACGGTATTATTGAAAACTATGCAAAGCTTAAGGAAAAGCTTATCAAGCGTGGTTACACATTCAAGTCAGAGACAGATACAGAGGTAGTTGCACACCTTCTTGATTATTATTACAAGCAGGGCAACGATCCACTTACTTGCGTAACAAAGGTTATGCACCGTGTTGAGGGTGCTTATGCCCTCGGTATCATCTTTGCAGATTATCCAGACGAGATTTATTCAGTTCGTAAGGATAGCCCACTTATCGTAGGTCTTGGCAAGGATGGTAATCTTATTGCATCAGATGTTCCTGCAGTTCTTAAATATACTCGTCAGGTATACTTCATCGAGAACGAGGAAATCGCAAAGCTTACAGAGGACAGCATCGAGTTCTATGATGTTGATGGTCAGCCAATCGAGAAGGAATCAAAGACAATCGATTGGGATGTTGATGCAGCAGAAAAGGGTGGCTACGACCACTTTATGATTAAGGAAATCCACGAGGAGCCTAAGACTGTTCGTGATACTCTTAATCCACGTATTAAGGATGATAAGGTAGTTATCGAAGAGCTTGGTATGACAGACGAGGAGATTAAGGCAATCTCTCGTATTCGTATCGTTGCCTGCGGTAGTGCTTATCACACAGGCGTTACTGCAAAGTACGTATTCGAGGATATGGCTCGTATCCCTGTAGAGGTTGATATCGCTTCAGAGTTTAGATATCGTAATCCTATCCTTCAGGAGAATGAGCTTGTTATTGCAGTTTCACAGTCGGGTGAGACAGCAGATACAAAGGAAGCAGTTCGTATGGCACGCGCTATGGGCAATATGACACTTGCTATCGTTAACGTAGTAGGTTCATCAATCGCCCGCGAGTCTGAAAAGGTTATGTACACTTGGGCTGGCCCAGAGATTTCTGTTGCCACAACAAAGGCATACTCAGCTCAGCTTGTTGCATTCTATCTTCTTGCTATGAAGTTTGCAGAGGTTAGAGGACTTCTTGGAGAGGACGAGATGAAGTCTCTTATCCAGGATTTAAAGAAGCTTCCAGAGCAGATTGAGATGCTTCTTGGAAATAAGGAGCGCATCCAGAAGTTTGCTAACAGATTTGTTGCAGCTAAGGACGTATTCTTCATCGGACGTGGTATCGACTACGCAATTTCTCTTGAGGGCTCACTTAAGCTCAAGGAGATTTCATATATTCATTCAGAGGCTTATGCTGCCGGCGAGTTAAAGCACGGTACTATCTCTCTTATCGAGGATAATACACTTGTTGCAGCAGTAGCTACTCAGGATAATGTATATGCTAAGACAGTTTCAAATATTGTAGAGTGTAAGACTCGTGGTGCTTTCATTCTTGCGGTTACTACAATTGGTAATGAGGACATTGAAAAAGTTGCAGATTATGTAATGTATATTCCTCAGACTAACAGATACTTTACAAACTCACTTGCAATCATTCCACTGCAGTTGTTTGGCTACTATGTATCAGTTGGTAAGGGCTTTGATGTTGATCATCCAAGAAACTTAGCTAAATCAGTTACAGTAGAGTAAATCATAGGGCAGTTGTTTTTCCGGATAAAAACAACTGCCCTTCACTTATCCATCACATAAGAGGTTTACACTACGGTTATGTAATTGAGAAAGGAAGGCGAGTAAGATGAGCGATTACTTCAATAACAACAATGGCTCAAACACAGAAGAGCAAAACAACTCAGGAACATATTCATATAAAAAGGATGAAATTAATCAGGGTGAATCATTCTATCAATGGTCACCATACGATGATGGCAATAGAGCAAAGAAAAAGAAGACTAAGACTTTTGGAAAGAAGCTTGGAAATGCAGCGGCTATTGCCTTGGTATTTGGTCTTGTGGCAGGACTTTCATTCCAGTCCATCGTTGCAGTTACAAACAAGCTATGGGATTTGGAAGATAACAAGGTAGGCATAGAGACTACAAAGGATTCCGATTCAGATTCTAAATCAGAATCAACTACTGCATCTAAGACAGCCACAGGCACAACTACAGCTACAAAGATTACAACAGATGTATCTGAGATAGCTGAGAATGTACTTCCTGCAATCGTACAGGTTACAAATGCAGGAATCAAAGAATATCAGACATTCTTTGGTACAATGCAGCAACCTACACAGTCAGCTGGTTCAGGAATCATCGTTTCACAGGATGATACAAACATCTACATTGCTACAAACAATCACGTTGTCAGTGGTGCAGAGACTCTTACAATAACATTCAACGATGGACAGGCAGTAGAGGGTACTATTAAGGGTACTGATTCTTCTTGCGATCTTGCGGTTGTTTCCGTTGCAGTAAAGGATATTCCTAGTGATACACTTTCAGCAATCAAGGTTGCAACACTGGGTGATTCAGATAGCACAGTTGTTGGTGAGGCAGCTATCGTAATCGGTAATGCTATGGGATATGGTACATCAGTAACAAACGGTATCATTTCTGCTAAGGATCGTGAGGTTTCTGTTCAGGATGATGATGGAAATATTGTTTCAAATTCACTTATCCAGACAAATGCAGCTGTTAACCCTGGTAACTCAGGTGGCGCACTCCTTAATGCAAAGGGAGAGGTTATCGGTATCGTATCAGTAAAGCTTGCACAGGAAAATGTTGAGGGTATGGGATATGCAATTCCAATCTCATTTGCTTGGTCAATCATTCAGCAGATGGTAGATAATGATGTTGTATCAGAGCTTGATGCTTCATACCTTGGTATCGCAGGTAAGGACATTACTCAGGAGATGTCAGAGCAGTACAATGTTCCAGTTGGTGTATATGTAGCTCAGGTTGTTTCTGGCTCAGGAGCAGAGGCTGCAGGTATTCAGACAGAGGATGTTATCACTGCATTCAATGGAAGAACAGTTACTTCAGTAAACACATTGAATAACATTATGCAGTACATTTCAGCTGGAACTACAGTAGATGTAACAGTAGCTAAGGCTTCTAATGATTACAAGGAAGAGACAATAAAGGTTACTCTTACAAGAAGAATTGATAAAGTTCAATAATAGCAAATAAGCTTAATAAAATTAGAAGGAAGTCCCTTTAGTTTGGGGCTTCCTTCTTTTTACTACTTTCCAATCATAGTGCCTGTCTGACCACCTACAGCGTTTCCTGCATCTGAAAGCTTTGTGATAAGTACTTTTCTGATTGCGGAATCGCCAATGTAATCAATGGCTGCCTGAATTTTTGGTGCCATATCTGTAGCACCGAATTCACCGGCCTCAAGCATCTTTTTAGCATCTGCAACTGAGATATAGTCGAGAGGCTCTTCATCTGGCTGACCAAAGTTCTTGCAAACCTTTGTAACTGATGTAAGGATGACAAGCATATCTGCATCAAGTTCTGAAGCAAGAAGTCCGGCTGCTGTATCCTTTTCAACTACTGCAGATGCGCCCTTTAATTTGTTGTCCTGGGTGAGTACTGGAATACCGCCACCGCCTGCAGCGATAACAACCTGATCTGCATCACAAAGTGCCTTGATGGCATCAATCTCTACAATTTCTATAGGCTTTGGAGCAGCAACGATTCGACGGAATCCACCGTCTACCTTAACTGTGTGATTGCCCTTTGCCTCTTCAAGCTCAGCCTCTTCGGCTGTAAGAACTCGTCCGATAATTTTAGTAGGCTTGTAGAAAGCCTCATCATAAGGATCAACAGTAACCTGTGTAAGGACTGTAGAAACTGGCTTGTAAATGCCGCGGCCTACAAGCTCAGAACGAATAGCCTGCTGAAGGTCGTAACCGATGTAACCTTGGCTCATTGCAGAACAAACCGACATAGGTGTAGGTGTGTAATCTGGATGGTTGTGATAGAACTCTGAAAGTGCTGTGTGAATCATACCTACCTGTGGACCGTTGCTGTGGGTGATGACCACCTGATAATCCTGCCCGATAAATTCTGCCACTGCCACTGCTGTGCGTTTTGTAGCGTTCCACTGCTCCAGCACTGTGGTGCCAAGTGCGTCATGTCCAAGTGCAATAACTATTCTCTTTTTGCTCATATTATGCCTCCCTTTAATATGCTCGTCTTCCTCTGCGATTTCCAATAATAGCAAGTGTGATTAAAATACCAAGAGCTGCCCCAGATAAATCAATCCAAACATCAACTATCTGGCCAGATCGACCCTCTACAAAAAGCTGGATTGTCTCATCAATGAATGCTGCAGAAAGGGCGAATGCCAAAGGCTCCACAAATCTTCTAAGCCATCCCTTTACATAATTTGCAAGCTCCAGTGCGAGAAGCACTCCAAGGATTGCATACTCTGTAAAATGAGCGGCCTTTCTAACAAGAAACATTCCCTGATCATCATTGGTAACTACTGGAATAAATTTTGAAATAACTTCCAACCATTTCGCACTTTCGAATTCCGATTCGACAGCAGGCTGCAAGCTGTGACCCCATATCACACAAAGCCAGGCCACAATTAAAATACATAGTAAAATTTTCTTCTTTTTCATATGGTGTATTTTAGCATATTAGTGATGGAATAGACAATCAAGTAAGCGAAGCTTGTTAGGCTTAGATTTTACAGTCCAAGTGTTTTTTGTTATCATAAACTTATGAGCGACGAAATTAAATTTTCCGTGATAATGCCTACATACGGAGTGGGCGAATATATTGGGGATGCTTTGGGCTGTCTTATGATGCAATCCTACGACAATTTCGAAGTTATTATTGTGGACGATTGTTCACCGGATAATTCGGGGGCTATTGCTCGTAGCTTTGTGAATCGTGATGATAGATTTATGTATATTAGGCACGAGGAAAATAAGGGGGTTTCTGCAGCGAGAAATACAGGCATTGAGCAGGCTACCGGGGATTATATTTTGTTTTTGGATCCGGATGATTTGTACGAGAAGAATCTTCTAAGGGTTTGTGCAGCAGCATTAAAGAGAAATCCAGTGGATGTTTTGATATATAGCTTTACAGAGGATTATCGTAATTACGAATCGGGTAAAGTGGAATATACAAAAAGATTAATCTGGAGATGCTGGATTTTGATGATGACATGCTTACCACAAACGACCCTGTCATTATTCATAAGGTTGCTATGCAGATGGAAGAGGTTACCATGCTTGGCTATCCTTGGAACAAATGCTACAAGGCCAGCATCATCAAGGATAATAATCTTAGCTTCCAGAAGATTAAGCATGTAGAGGATATTCTGTTTAATTGCGATTTCCTTGATTACACATCATCAATGACCATATTAAATGATGTGCTTTATCACTATCGCAATCAGGGCCAGATTCGTCTGACTGGCGGCGATATTAAAGATTATTTTGAGCTTCAAAAGACCAGAGTTCAGAGGATTTTTGATCAGCAACAGGGATGGAAAACCTGCGATTTTGAGGCTCTTGGAATTTTGTCAAAGGAGTATTTTAGAAGTTTTCAGTCTGCACTTGTGCGTCAGCTTGAGAGTGGAGTAAAGAGTGATGATATACTGAAGTGGTGCAAGAAAGAGGCTGAGACAGATATCTATCAGGAATTGAAGAAATATCTTCCTGAGGGTTCCAAGACTATCAAGCTTTTGTACAAACCGCTTACAGAGGGAATGTTTGGTACTGCTCTTCGCAGGGCCAGATTGATGCAGTACACCAAGCGACATTTCCCAGGTGTGTTTAACAGGGCAAAACAGATTAGATAATAGATTACAATTGATTAAAGCAGGGGCGAATCCAAAAGGTTTGCCCTCTATTTGATTTTACATAAGAAAAGATATATAATTAGAAACGTGAGAAGGAGGGTTTAATATGACTGAAGGCGGTTTTTTAATTTTCTTTTTTGCATTAATATTGTTAGTTGTCATTGTTGCAGTTATTGCAGTAGTGTCTGCGGTTTCAGGTGCTGCGGCAGCAATTGTTGACGAAGAGGACGGCGAAGAGGATTAGTACAATCCGATTATGATTAATAAAGACGTCTATTTAAGGTAGACGTCTTTTTTTATGGGAGACTAGAGCTTGGATATTAAAATATTTGTAGCTACACATAAGCCTTGCCAGCTTCCGGAGATACCTTGTTATTATCCGATACAGGTTGGCGCCCAGGGAAAAGAATCAATTTCATATAGCGATGTAGGTATAGCAGGTCGTGAAGGTAATATCATCAGGGATGATGCTGGAGAGAATATCTCACAGAAGAATCCATACTACTGCGAGCTTACAGCTACTTACTATATTTGGAAAAATATTAAAGCGGATGTTGTGGGGCTTTGCCATTACAGACGTTTTTTTGCTAATAAAAAAAGCCTTGGTACAGACCAGGAGCCTTTCTTAAATGTATTGTCACAAAAGGATATAGAGCATCTTATGTTGGATGCGGATATCGTTATCCCAAAGAGAAACAAGTATTTCATAGAGACTCTTTACAGTCACTATGCTCATACAATGGATGGAATGCATTTGGATGTGGCACGTGAGGTTATGGGAAAGGTTTGTCCAGAAGATTTAAAATATATGGATGCAATTTTCTCACGCACTAACGGTAGCATGTACAATATGTGCATCATGAAAAAAGAGCTTTTTGACGAATATAGTCAGTGGCTATTTGCTTTGCTTGCCGGGGTGGAGGAGCGCGTGGATGTGACTGGGCTCAGCAGTTTCCAGGCCAGACTTTTCGGACGTGTCAGCGAGATTCTTATGAACGTATGGATTCTTAAGATGCAGTCAGAGGGAAAGATTGTGACAGAAGCCACAGCAGCGTACTCTGAAAAGATTAACTGGGTGAAGAAGGGCTATTGGTTCCTTCAGGCAAAGTTTTTCGGGAAAAAATATACAAAGAGTGCTTAACTTAAATGGTAAAAGTAAAAAGAAACACAGACATTTATGGATTAAGATAATTCTTCTCATAATAGTTATGCTGTTATGTGGATTTATCAGTCCTTTGAAAGTAACTAAATATGATATTCATTCCAGTTCCTTGCCAGAGGAATTTGATGGATACAAGATTGTTCAGATAAGCGACTTCCACTGCAAGGAATTTGGAGATAAAGAAGATCAGCTTATCAGGAAAATAAAAATCTTCATCCTGATTTGATTGTTTTTACAGGCGATATAGTGGATGAAGAACACACCATTGATAATGCTAAATACCTTATCGAAGGCCTTGTGGGTGTGGCTCCTATGTATTACGTCACTGGTAATCACGAGTACTATACTTGGGGACCTTATGGCGGTGCTCCATATCAGGAGTTTCAGGAGTTGTGCTTGGATAATGATGTAAAGATTCTTGATAATGAGACCTGTGATATTGAAAAGGACGGAGCAAAGATTCGTATAAGCGGATTGGACTGGCGGAATTCTATATCCAATCTTAGGGATGTAGTTGGATACGCTGATTTATCTTATTTTAATATTTTATTATGTCACGACTCATCAAAGTTCAATTACTTTTCTGAGTATGGATATGATTTGATATTTTCCGGGCATATTCACGGAGGACTGATAGTGCTACCATTTGTAGGTGGTTTACTTGGTTCGGATTTTTCATTCTTCCCAAAGTATTATCACGGCTTATATTGGGATAAGAATTCTATAATGGTATCTAATGCAGGATTAGGCGATGCCAGAGTGCCTCGTTGGAATAATCCACGAGAGATTGTTTGCGTGAAATTACATAGAGATAAAGAGGATAAATAAAATGAAAATTGCAGTAGCAGGTACAGGATATGTAGGACTTTCAATAGCAACATTATTAGCACAGCACCACCAGGTGCACGCTGTTGATGTTATTCCTGAAAAGGTGGAAAAGATTAATAAAAGAATTTCTCCTATCCAGGATGAATATATCGAAAAGTATCTTGCAGAAAAAGAATTAAATCTGGTTGCTACTTTGGATGCGAAGAAAGCATATACAGATGCAGAGTTTGTAGTTATTGCAGCTCCTACAAATTACGATTCCCAGACACAGTATTTTGATACATCAGCTGTGGAGAATGTAATTGAGCTGGTAATGAAGTACAATCCAAATGCCATAATGGTTATCAAGTCTACAATCCCTGTAGGCTACACAAAGTCGGTTAGAGAAAAGTTTGGTTCTAAAAATATTCTTTTCAGCCCAGAGTTCCTTCGCGAGAGCAAGGCGTTATATGATAATCTCTATCCATCAAGAATTATCGTTGGTACAGATTTGGATGACGAGAGATTAGTGAAGGCTGCCCACACATTTGCAGGACTCCTTCAGGAGGGCGCCATCAAAGAGGATATCGATACACTTTATATGGGATTTACTGAGGCGGAGGCTGTTAAGCTTTTTGCTAATACATATCTTGCTCTTAGAGTTTCTTATTTTAACGAGCTGGACACATATGCAGAGATGAAGGGGCTGGATACTCAGCAGATTATCAACGGTGTTTGCCTTGATCCACGAATCGGCTCACATTACAATAATCCTTCATTTGGTTATGGCGGATATTGCTTACCTAAGGATACAAAGCAGCTTCTTGCAAACTACAAGGATGTACCACAGGATATGATGTCAGCCATTGTAGAAAGCAACAGAACTCGTAAGGATTTCATCGCTGATAGAGTGCTTCAGAAGGCTGGCTATTATGGATATTCTGAGGGTAATACATGGAATGCTGAAAAGGAGAAATCTGTTACAGTTGGTGTGTACCGACTTACAATGAAATCAAATTCGGACAACTTCCGTCAGAGCTCTATCCAAGGTATTATGAAACGAATCAAGGCCAAGGGTGCTACGGTGGTAATCTACGAGCCAACACTTAAGGATGGAGATACATTCTTTGGCAGCTTGGTGGTAAATGATTTACAGAAGTTTAAGGATATGAGCGATAGCATCATCGCCAATAGATATGATTCTTGTCTTGACGATGTGATTGATAAGGTTTATACAAGAGATATATTTAAGAGAGATTAGTATGGCAACAGTTTACTCAGATAATTTACCAGAATTAACTCCAGAAGAAATTGCTTTGGAATTAGATGAGGCTAAAAAGAAACCAATAGAATATGATGAGGATTGTCCAGAGTTATCTTCTTTTATGTTAAAACAGTTAAAGGTTGCTGCTAGGAACCGAGATCGGATAATTATGAATAATCAGATATTTAAAGTATTAAAAGAAAAAGGAATAACACAGAAGCAGCTATCTAAGATGACAGGTATTCCGGAAAGCACAATCAGTGAATGGAAGAATAAGGGAAAGGTACCTGGAATAGATAAAATCCTTTTAATATCAGAGGCATTAGGGGTTTCTCCGAACACCTTATTAAAAGATGGAACTTCTGATAATGATGTTGAAAGCATTATTCATATGGTGGATGCATTATCAAAATCAGATAAGAAGTATTTGTTATCTTATCTTCAGGGAATACTAACTATAAACAATAATTGATATAAATATTTTAATGGCGCCGATAGGCGCCTTTTTTATTTAGAAAACCATAAGCAGTTGACAAATTCGCTATAGCGAATTATTATACTATGAAAGAAGATATTAATAAAAGGAAGAATAAATATGGAAAAAATAAAGCCTACTGTGAAAGACAGTTTGTTTACCCACATGTTTGGGGATGAAAGTAAGGAATACTTACTGCAGTTGTATCAGGCATTGCATCCTGAGGATAAAGAGATGGGCACTGATAATTTGAAAATTATAACAATTGAAAATGCTCTTACTAATGACATTTATAATGATTTAGGATTTATAGCAAATGATCGATTGGTTGTATTAGTGGAGGCTCAGAGTACATGGAGCGTAAATATAGTTGTGAGATTGCTTTTGTATCTTTCAAAAACATATCAGTCATACATTTTTAGTAAGCCGGAAATGAAAGCTAGATTGTACTCTGATTCAAAGATATCTATTCCTAAAGCTGAGCTATATGTGCTTTATGCGGGAAAGCAAGGAAATAAGCCATCGGTATTATCTTTAAAAGATGAATTCTTTGGAGGTGATGGTCCTGTGGATTTGAGAGCGAATATAATCTTTGCGGATGATGATAGAGATGACATAATTGGAGAATATCTAGCATTCTGTACTATTCTAAAAGAGCAGCTTCTGTTGTATAATAATGATAAACAGAAAGCAATACAAGCTACTATTAGTATCTGTATAGAACAGGGGAAATTGGTAAGATACCTTTCAGAACATAGACGGGAGGTTGAAGATTATATGTTTGCATTATTAAATGATGAAGAATTGAAAGAAGCATATGGTGACTATAGGCATAGTCAGGGATTAGAAGAAGGTAGAAAAGAAGGCATGGAAGAAAGTAAAGTTACCGATATCAAGAATCTTATGAATAATCTAGAACTTTCTGCTGAACAGGCAATGGAAGCATTAGGTATTGATAAAGGTGATTTTAGTAAATATATGCCAATGCTATAGAGAGTAGTAAGGAAAATGATATGATGCTTTAATTTATGGATTTAAGAATGGACGCCCGATGGGCGTCTTTTTGTTTATATATTTTGCACGGTTACTATTTCTTTGATAGCTATACAACGGCTTACTCCAACTATTAAAGAAAAATGATGGATAATTGGAGATTTGATATATTAAATAGAATGAAAATCCAAATTGCTCAAAAAAATTGCAGATAATTGGAGTTTATATAGTAAAAATTGGCAATAAACTCCATTTATCGGCAAATATTGTGAGAACGCCAATGAAGACTTTAAAGATAGGGATAGAATAACAAAAGAATAATTAATATATGAGATTGTGAAGGGCGCCGCAGGGCGCCCTTTTGTTAGTCGG
>FP929036.1:2387241-2391470 GCA_000209815.1 Butyrivibrio fibrisolvens 16/4 | reverse complement strand
TCCTGTGCCAGTAGTATGTGTCAATGATTTTAGTATAGATAAGATATTTGAAAATCAACTATACTTTTTGCTACCGTTTTATTTGTTTACAAAAGAAAAGGAATTGCCAGAAATCGATGCAGATTCTAAGAAGGCTGATATACTGATTTCCGAATATGAGGACATATTGAATCGTTTGGATAAGCAGGTAAAAACAACACCTTGTCATCATTTTCCCGAGGTGTTATCATTAAATTGATAAAAGAAGTAAATGAAAAGCTTACAAATAAATATAGAAATGTAAATAAGAGAGTAGGTGATTACATGGGTGGAAAAGTATTAGATTTGGACATAATAAAAGCTCATGACGCTGGAATAGAACAAGGTATAGAACAAGGCATAGAACAAAGTAAAATCTCTGATATCAAGAGCCTTATGAAAAATCTCAAGCTCACAGCTGAACAGGCGATGGAGGCTTTAGGTATTGATAAAGGTGATTTTAGTAAATATATGCCAATGCTATAGAAAACAGGAAATGGAAATATGAGGATTCAGCACCATCTTACAATGGTGTTGAATCCTTTTTGTGTCTTTGATTATTAGTAAGATACCTTTCTGAACACAGGAGGAAGGTAGAGGATTATATGTTTGCATTATTAAATGATGAAGAATTACCCATGCAATGGTGATAGCGACAACTTCTTTCCTTTATTTGTCATCTTAACTGAATGACATTGCCCGGTGGGCGCGCTTTTTTGTATGGGGTTCTTCGATTATATGGGTAGCTATGGTATAATATAGTCAAATAAATTATCAGGATAAATACATAGAAAATTCTCGATGTAGATTTGTCTTTAATATCGAACAAGAATCGAACAAGAAACGATTGTATGTTCGAAACATTCTTTGTATACTTATATTAGAAAAATAAATATACAAAGGAGAAAAACATTGTTCGAATGGGATGAAGAGAAGGAACAAAAGAATATTGATAAGCATGGAATTTCTTTTCGTTTAGCAAAGAAGGTATTTGATGATCCATATTTTATTGAATTATACGATGATGTTCATAGCACTTATGAGGACAGATACGCAGTTATAGGATATGTTGGAGAAGTCTTGTTTGTTGTTTATACTTTGCGAGGAGAAAACATTCGTATTATTTCAGCACGCTTAGCTACACCACTTGAAAGGAGATATTATTATGGCAACAGTTTACTCAGATAATTTACCAGAATTAACTCCAGAAGAAATTGCTTTGGAATTAGAAGAGGCTAAAAAGAAACCAATAGAATATGATGAGGATTGTCCAGAGTTATCCCCTTCTATGCTAAAACAGTTAAAGACTGCTGCTAGGAACCGAGATAGGATAATCCAAAGTATTAAAGAAAATTAATCTTTTTCGATTTAAAACCCTTTCTGAACACAGGAGGGAGGTTGAAGATTATATGTTTGCATTATTAAATGATGAAGAACTAAAGGAAGCATATGGTGATTATAGGCACAGCCAAGGCAGAGAAGAAGGCATGGAGCAGCTTATTGATGTCTTTAATAGGTTACTAGCAGGTGAGACCCGCGAAAAAATACTTGCATCAGGAATTGCTGCTGAGGTGGTTGAAAGGGCCGAAAAATTAGTTGATAAAGTAAAAGCGTAGTAAGATATGAAGGACGCCCGCAGGGCGCCCTTTTGAACTTTACTCAAAAAAGGAGGAGTAATGGTTGCAACTGGCCATTTATTCCTTGAATGGTATTTTATTCCTCCAGAATAGATGGAAAGATGTGAAAACTGGATAAATAAAATAAGAGAGTAGGTGATTACATGGGGGGAAAAGTATTAGATTTGGACATAATAAAAGCTCATGACGCTGGAATAGAGCAAGGAATAGAGCAAGGAATAGAGCAAGGCATAGAACAAGGAATAGAACAAAGTAAAATCTCCGATATCAAGAGTCTTATGAAAAATCTCAAGCTTTCAGCTGAGCAGGCGATGGAGGCATTAGGTATTGATAAAGGTGATTTTAGTAAATATATGCCAATGCTATAGAGAATGGGATAAAGAATTATATAACCTTTATTTATTGGATGAGGTGGATAATATGGCAGTAGTATATAGTAAAGAAAATGTAAGAATAGCCAGAAAAAATGCAAGTGAAAAAAACTTGTTGAAAATGGATTCATATCAGAAAAAGATGTAGAGATGGATAAGAGAGCTAGGGCTGCAGTTTCGGCAGCAATCAATAAACTTGAGATAAAACAAAACCAATAGCAAAATATGATGCTGTAACACAGAAGGCATATTTGGAATATCCTAGCGAGGGACGATAAGTGAAATCATACGAAAGAAAACCGATGATTCTTTTCTTTGCAGGACCAAATGGTTCTGGTAAAAGCATAATAACAGATTATTTTGAAACAGTTGGAGAAGATGTTACTCAAAAGAATGAATCAATCGAATATGCTTCTATTGAGATAATTGAATCGAGATTATAGACAAAATAGCAGAGTATCACTAAGGAGGTGACTTGTGTGACGAATCTTGAACCTATATCTCCTGGAATAATTTTGCAGGATGAGTTCTTAAATCCAATGAATTTTACGACATATAGATTTGCTGAGGAAGCACATATACCTCTGTCTAGGCTAAGCGATATCATAAGTGGAAAACAAGAAATAACTGCGGATACTGCTATGAGATTTGCAAGCTACTTGGGCACTACATCGCAGTTTTGGTTAAATATACAGAACCAGTTTAATCTTGATATGCAGAAATTATCATAACGGATTGTAGGCAAAGAGGATTCAGTACCATCTTACGATGGTGCTGAATCCTCTTTTGTGTCTTTAAGTAATTGAGAAGCATAAGTAGAAATTCTTCTAATAAAAGCATCATCACATTCTGAAACGGATAGAATTAGATTAAAAAGTTCTGGGCTATTCATTTTAGTAATTACGACTTTATCTGGATTAATTTCATCAGTTTCGCCGGTGAGATAGGCGACAGAAGTGCCGAAGCACTGAGCGATAACCTCCAAAGTTTGTATAGATGGTGTGCGATCCCCAGATTCATATCTGCCATATCCGATTTTTGATAGATTTAATCTCCTGGAAGCTTCTGCCTTAGTTATTCCAAGGTTTTCTCTGGCTTGAGCGAGGCGTTGAGGTATGATTGATTTGTCCATATACATAATCTCCATAAAAATATATGACAGCGTCCAATGGTTACTTATATAATATTTGCTATCCAATGGTCGCTATATAATATTTCTTGAATTAATGCAAGAATATAGTGATATTGATTTATTGGAAATAATGTTATGCAAGGAAAGAAATATGGGAACTATTAAGACCACACTGAAAGACAGCTTATTCACTCATATGTTTGGTGATGAGAGCAAGGAGTATTTATTAAAGCTATATCAGGCTTTACATCCAGAGGACTTGGAAACAGGAATTGATAATCTGAAGATTATTACAATTGAAAATGTACTAACAAATGATATCTATAATGATTTGGGTTTTATTGCCAACGACAGACTTGTAGTGCTGGTGGAGGCACAGAGTACCTGGAGTGTTAATATTATTGTTCGAATGCTCTTGTATTTAGCAAAGACTTATCAGTCATACATTTATGATAATCCAGAAATAAAGGCTAATCTTTATACCGATACAAAGATTGCAATTCTTAAGGCGGAGTTATATGTGCTCTATGTTGGCAAGCAAGGGGATAAGCCATCGATTTTATCTTTGAATGATGAATTCTTTGGAGGTGAAGGTAACTTAGAGGTCCGTGCAAATGTGATATTTGCAGATGAGGAGAGGAATGATATTATTGGCGAATATCTCACTTTCTGTAGTATTTTAAAAGAACAGCTGGTGTTGTATAATGGAGATAAAGAAAATGCTATACGAGCTACCATTAGCATATGTATAGAACAGGGAAAGTTAGTAAGATACCTTTCTGAACACAGGAGGGAGGTAGAGGATTATATGTTTGCATTATTAAGTGACGAAGAATTGAAAGAGGCATATGGCGACTATCGACATAGACAAGGGGTTGAGGAAGGTATAGATAAAGCATTTGATGTATTCAAACGTCTTATATCCGGGGAGAGTAGAGAATCAATCCTCAAATCAGGAGTTCCAGCAAAGGACATAGAAGAAGCTGAGGAACTTATTAAAAAAGCAAAAGAATAATTTACATATGAGATTAGATTATGAAGGGCGCCGCAGGGCGCCCTTTTGTTAGTAGG
>FP929036.1:2358700-2386677 GCA_000209815.1 Butyrivibrio fibrisolvens 16/4 | reverse complement strand
TTCTGTGCCAGTAGTATGTGTCAATGATTTTAGTATAGATAAGATATTTGAAAATCAACTATACTTTTTGCTACCGTTTTATTTGTTTACAAAGGAAAAGGAATTGCCAGAAATCGATGCAGATTCTAAGAAGGCTGATATACTGATTTCCGAATATGAGGACATATTGAATCGTTTGGATCAGCAGGTTGAAAACAACGCCTTGTCATCATTTTCCCGAGGTGTTATCATAAAATTGATAAGAGAAGTTAATGAAAAGCTTACTAATAAATATAGAAATGTAAATAAGAGAGTAGGTGATTACATGGGTGGAAAAGTATTAGATTTGGACATAATAAAAGCTCATGACGCTGGAATAGAGCAAGGCATAGAACAAGGAATAGATAAAGCATTTGATGTATTCAAACGTCTTATATCAGGAGAGAGTAGAGAATCAATCCTCAAATTAGGAGTTCCTGCAAAGGACGTTGAAGAAGCTGAGAAACTTATTAAAAAGCAAAAGAATAGTATCAGTATAATATGAGATTATGAAGGGCGCCGCAGGGCGCCCCTTTTTAAAATTGTGCAATCAAATTTCTTAAGGGTTTGTCTTGAGGGTGTAGTCTATTTATAACCAAGAATAAATAAGTGTGTAGCTTCTAACTGTATTAAAATAAATACTATTTTATTAAAAAAATAGTGGTACTATTTATATATATGAGACGCTTATAGGTCGATTTGGGGAATATGTACTTTTATCAAGTAATTATAAAAGTAGTGGTTTTTATAGGGGGATTTATGTTGGATTATTCTATATTCTTATCGAAATTCTTAGTTTACCCAATATTTTATTAAATTATTTTTTATATTTTGAAGCGATATCACTATGTGAGAATCGCTTATTTGTGCACCTTAAATTATTTGGATTATCAGGGGATTCAAATGTGGAAGGAATAGCAGATAAGCGTCTTATACATATATGTTTTAAAGGAGGAAAAATATGAAAGGAATGGTTTTTAAAAGGAAAATCGCAACGGCGGGAGTTGCGGTATTTCTTGCTTTAGTAACTTTTCTTTCGGCACCACTTGAAATACTGGCTGCTGCCAAAGTGGTGGGTTACACAGATCGATACGATGGTGATGTAATCAAAGTTGTAAAGCAGAAGAGTTATAACCTTGTTCCTGGTGTAACAGAAACTGATGTTGTTCTTAATGATCAGACTGGAGATGCGCAGGTAATGGGTTATATGACTACTATCGAGCCAAGTGCTGATGTAAAATTTCAGGCTACTTATGATGGATATTATGATGCTGACAAATACGATAGTAAGACAAAAACAAGTAGTTGGAAAGTTGGTGATTGGGGGTTATCTACTACAACCCATCAACTAGCTGCATATGAAAAAGCTACAGGTGAAAATGTAATTTTTGCTACTAATGGCGATTATTTCAATATGCAAACTGGCCAGCCATTAGGTTCTCTTTACATTAATGGCAATTGTCTTAACCCTGAAAAAGACAAAGCAGAACCTTATTTTGCTGTACTTAAGGATGGTTCATGCGTAATACGTGATGCTGGAACAGATAAATCCGATGTTTTGGAGGCTGTATCAGGACCATTCTATTTGGTTAAAGATGGAAAAAACGTTGTTCCTGGTACATCTGAACTATTCCCAGTTAATAGTATTGGATTTAAAGCAGATGGATCAATCGTTTGTTTCATGGCAGATGGACGTCAGTATCCTAGATCTGTTGGTATGTCTATCAATGAAATGGCAGATTTCCTGGTTGCACAAGGGGTTGTTAGAGCAATTTACCTTGATGGTGGTGGATCTGCAACTGTTGTTACAAGAAGAGAGGGAGAGCAGAAATATGCTATAAGAAATAACCCTTCAGATGGATCAGAAAGAAATATTTCTTCTGGACTTTTACTTGTAGCAAATTCTATCAAAGATGGTAAGTTCCATCATGCAGTTATTTCATCCCCTGGTGATATCTATACACCTAATTCAGTTGTGCCATTCACAGCGAAAGGTGTTGACTCTGCAGGTGGTGCAGCTCCATTACCAGAAAGCGGCCTAAAATGGAAGCTTGATGGAGATTTCTTATCAAAAGGATCAATTGATGAGAATACTGGTGTGTTCACATCTAACGGTAGAACAGGAGATGTAACTGTCGAATTATATTATGAAAATAAGAAAATTGCAGATAGTACAATAAAGATTGCCGAACCAGATGAAATCTATTTCTCATCAGCATCTGCTTCATTAGACTTTGGTGAAAGAAGCAATCTAGGACTTATTGTTCGTGCGGAAAATGCAGATTTAAATTATAAGGCAGATGATTTCCAGTGGACAATTGAACCACTTAATCCGGAAGATGACCAGAATGCTCTTGGGCATATGGACGGAAACATTTTTGTGGCTGGAACTGCTAGCGAATCTATGCATGCTCGTGTAACAGCAAGCTATAAGCGTAATGATGGAAAGGATGTTTCATCAAGTATTATTGTTGAAATTGGTAAAATGCCAGTTGTTGCGTTCGACTTTGAACCAAATGAAAATGGTCCTCTTAAGGGTGCCCATTTCCATTGGGGTAAGAGCAATTATGTAGATGCGGGTGTTACTCCAGGATATTACGGAGATCATGAGGAACTAACAGTTCCTGTGGCAAATTCAAATAGTATTAACGAAACTGTTTACGCTACATTAAGGGCTCCTTTCAGATTTACTGGTAACTATGATACATCTGTACCAGCTGCTGAGATATTTAAGGAGAATGGTTATGCATTCTACTTATGGCCAAACAATTCTATTACTCACTACTGTGCAGGTAATGTCACAACTACATCGGCTGCGAATGGTGGACAGGTAAGATTTGGAGAATATGCGATGGAGCTTAATTTTGATTATGCTTCGTATGATGGTTCTTCAAATTCTAACTATTACGTTAGAAATTGTAGAGGTACATATGATATTGAAGGACGCCCTACAGAGGTAGGTGTTTGGGTATATGCCGATGCTAAAACATATAATTTGGCTGGATATACATTGCATACAGATATTGGTGTGTTTAATGGAACATCATATTCAACGAAAAATTTCTCACTTGTGCACGATGATGTTAATTCGGAAGGCAAGATTGTTACAACATCTGCAATTAACTGGGTTGGTTGGAAGTATTGTTATGCAAATCTTGCAGGTATAGCTAGTTATTATACTCCTGAGCATCCATTCAAGATAAGAAATGGTGAAGGAATGATTTGGCTCAGCTACGCTCCTGCTTCAGGTGGTGGAAGATATTCAGGAAGCTTCTATTTTGATAATTATCGTTTTGTATATGGAACAAACCTTGATGATTTAGATAATCCATACTTTAAGAGCTTAACTGTTAATGGTGAGTCTATTTATAACAAGTCAGATGTTGTTCTTGAAGCAAATAATGTTGAGATTACAGCTACATTTGCTGATGTGGACGGTAAGAATGCATCAGGTATTGATTCTGGAAGAACAGTAATCTCTATCGATGGCAAGGATGTAGCTTCCGATGGCGATGAAGCATCTGCAACTACAAGACTTGAGCTTGCAAATGGACTTCATAGCGTTTCAGTTACTATCTATGATAAGTTTGGTAACACAAATACAATTACTTCTTATGTAACTATCGGTGAAGGCAGTGAGACCGATGATAAAGCCGTTCTTACTGGCGAGGATACTGTAGTTTTAGGAAGTGATTATAAGCTTTCATTGGTTACACAGGGAAGCATTTCGTCTGTTGATATGACTGTTCTTCAGTTGAACTCAGATTTTGGTGAGCCAACAGTAACAGCAGCAGAAGGATGGGATGTTGATGCTGTATATTCAATTACTGGTTTCAAGAAAGCTAAGATGGAAATTAGTGCTAAATGGGTAGGCGAAGGAGAAGCTCCTGCAAATGCAGTGGTTGCTACACTTGCATTTAATGTTCCTACAAGCTTGGATCCAGCCATTGACTTCTTTACATATCAGGTAACAAATGCATCTTGCGTTACAACAGATGGAAGAACTGTTACATCTGCGCAGCAGAAGGTTGTTCTTACACTTAGCGCATATTACACCATTAAGACTAACGTTGCTATGTCAGGACACGATACAGTTCTTAAGGTTGTTAATCCTCAAGGCGAGCCAGAGGAGGGCGTTGAAGTATTTGTAAATGGTCAGTCAATTGGATTTACAGATGCGCAAGGTGAGATTGTAACTACAATCACACAGTCTATTCCAGCTGGTGGTTCATTTACTGTAATAGCAAAGAAGGGTGATTTAATATCATTCGAAACAACTATTAATGTAATGAACTCTGTTGTAAACGGAGAAGGCAAGCCAGAAGGTTTGATGCATACAGCTACTAAGAATGCTGATACAGAGCAGATTATTACTTGGTTTGCTCCTAGCACAGAAAGCAATGCAGCAGCTGTAGTTGAGTATTCAGTAAACAGTGATTTGAGCAATGCTACTACTGTAACAGGAAGTAATGTTTTACACGCATTTGCAACAAGCAAAGATGCAGCATTTGTTAATACAGTAAAACTTACTGGTCTTGAAAGTGGTAGAACATATTATTATCGTGCTGGAGATGGAAAGAATTGGTCTGAGATCCGCACATTTAAAACAACCGTTAAGAACGCACCAGTTTCATTCTTCGTAGTTGGTGATACACAGATGAATGGTAACAGAAAGACTGATGCAGAAGAAATACAGTTGCTTAAGAATTTAGGTACAGTTGTTTCTGGTTCAGATTTTGGAATTCAGACTGGTGATTATGTAGATAACGGTGGAAACTACAGAATGTGGGAAGAGATGGATTCTACATTTGATGAGGCATTTGGCGAATCAGATGTTATTCACACTCTT
The DNA here is from genome assembly GCA_000209815.1 of Butyrivibrio fibrisolvens 16/4. GTDB lineage: Bacteria > Bacillota > Clostridia > Lachnospirales > Lachnospiraceae > Pseudobutyrivibrio > Pseudobutyrivibrio fibrisolvens_A. The sequence continues at coordinate 2,381,810 of FP929036.1, read as the reverse complement.
GGCAACCATGAATATTATGGAGATGCAGAAGGGGCTGCAGCAAAGGCTATTTATGGACTTTCAGATTCAGAGAAGGATTATTATTCAGTTGAATATGGTAATGTATATGTTGCTGTAATCAATAATAGTGCAAATCTTTCAAATGCTTGTGCGTGGTTAGTAAAGGATGCCAAGGAGAGTACAGCTCAGTGGAAGTTCTTAGCTATTCATCAGCCTCCATATTATACAAATCCAAATGGTGGAAGCCAGAGATTCCACAATTCAATTCCTAAGGCAGCAGAAGAAGCAGGAATTGATGCAGTATTTTCTGGACACGATCACTCATATGCAAGAACAATGCCTATGACATCTGGCCAGATTGATGAAGAGAATGGTGTTGTATATTTCATTTGTGGAGATCTTGGTGAAAAGAGCAGAAATATTAATTATGCAGCAGTAAACAATCCTGATTTTAATTTTGCAATTACTGATCAAAATTATGATGCTATTTCAGTGAAGGTTACCGCTACAAATGATTCGCTTACATTTACTACAGTGGATAGCCAGGGAAATATCATAGATACATACCAGAAAGAAAGTGCTTGTGCAGAGGGACATGATTGGAAGTATTATGATAGAGCAACTGGTCTTATGTCTTGCGGTAAGTGTGGAGCAACAGCTAATCCTAAAGATGAACTGTACAGTGGTTGGTTAACAGATGTTGAGACCGGATATCTAATGTACTTTATTAGCGGAAAGGTTACTACTGGTTTTGCTAGGGTAGAAAATATTGCATACGCCTTCGATGATGAAGGGCTTTTGAACTATACAGGTCTGTTGTGTGTAGATGGAAATGTATACTATGCTATAGAAGGTTATTGCGTAACAGGATTGCATTATATCAATGATAAGCCTTATTACTTTGATCCAGACAGTTACTGTATGGTTGAGGGTTATAAAGAAGTTAGTGTAGATAATTCTAATGGATTGCTCGCAGAAGATACAGGTATTATCTTCGAGATGAACAAGGAGATTAGAAGGGAAGAAGATGGTCAATTATATTATTATGTTGAAGGATTCAAGACTTCTGCAGGATTTGTAGAGGTAAACGGCGATTACTACTATGTATTAGATGGAGGTAGAGTTGCTGTAGGAAGCGCTTATGTTAGCAGAAATAATAAGTTGATTAAGTCTGGACGATATCAGTTTGGCGAAGACGGCAAGTTGGATTTGACAGGATTTAAGCATGGTATCGTAAAAGAAAACGGAGGAATGTACTATTATGTTTTGAATAAGAAGGTACATGCGGGACTTATTCAAATTGGTGGTGATTACTATTATGTAAAGGGTGATTGTTCAGTAGTCACAGGAAAGTATTACGTATATTACACTAATGGTCTAATGACACGTGCTACTTACACTTTTGATGAACAGGGTAGAATGATTCGTCCAGATGTCCCTAAGAATGGTATCATCGCAGAAAATGGTGCACTGTACTATTATGTAAATGGAGAACGTACATATGCGGGATTGATTCAGATTGATGGATACTATTACTATATAAATAGTAGATGTCAGGTGGTTAATGGTACATATTATGCAAGCAAAACAAATGGTCTTCTTCCACAGGATTATTATCAGTTTGCAGAAGATGGAAAACTGGTGTTTGATGAAAACAAAAATGGCATCATCGAAGTAGATGGCGTAAGTTATTACTATTCAAAGGGTGTGAAGACATATGCTGGATTAGTATTAATAGATGGCGATTATTACTATATTAACAGCAAATGTCAGCCAGCTATAGGTACTCGCTATGTAGGAACAACTAACGGTTTATTACCACATGATTATTACACATTTGCAGAAGATGGTAAGTTGGTATTAGACTATGACAAACAAGGCAGAGTTAATGTGGATGGTGTATGGTACTTCTATAAAGATGGCCTAAGACATTATAATGGCTTGACTTATGAAGAAGGCTTTGGCTATTACTATGCCAATAGTACAGGTCGAGTAGTTACTGGACGTTATTATGTAAACAAGACTAATGGATTGTTATCGGCTGGATATTATGAATTTGATGAAGACGGACGTATGGTTGAGAAAGACGAAACAGATGTTGAACATCCATTAGAAATGAATGAAGAAGAGCGGGTTGAGAATACTGAAGAAACAACAGAGGAAGAATCTACAGAAGTGGTAGAAGAAAGTACTCAGGATGGAACAACGGGAATTGTTGAAAGTATTCCTGAAGAATCTGTATCTGAAGATGGCTCAGATGAGCTGACAGATGAGGTGTTTGACCCGATAGCTGAATAGTTTATACTGTTTATAGCTAATTAAATGTATGAGGGACTTGGCGAAGGCTAAGTCCCTTTTTGCGGATTTTGAGTGAAATTGTGGAGAAATTGTGAAAAGTTACATATATCATATAGAAAATACACGGATATTTTTTACTAATCGTTAATTGTCAACAGCTTATGATAGGTTGTATAATTTTTCAGTATGGGCACTTTATGTGCTTACATAGAAAATTAATGGAGATTGGTTATGAAAGTTCTAATGGTTAATAAGTTTCTTTATCCTAACGGAGGATCAGAGACTTATATTTTTAAGCTTGGCGAGGCACTAATGGCTAAGGGGCACGAAGTGCAGTACTTTGGCATGGAACATGAGGGACGATGTGTTGGAAATAGGGTCAATGCATATACATCCGATATGGATTTCCATGATGCTAGCAAGCTTGAAAAGCTTACATATCCTTTGAAGACTATTTATTCAAAGGAAGCACGTCAGAAGATTAGATTGGTTTTAGACGATTTTCAACCAGATGTTGTTCATCTGAATAATTTCAATTATCAGCTTACACCTTCTATGATTTTGGAGATTGTTAAGTGGAGAAAGCAGACAGGACATAAATGTAAAATTGTGTTTACTGCTCACGACTACCAGTTGGTTTGTCCAAACCACATGTGTAACAATCCTAATACTCGTGAAAACTGCGAAAAATGCCTTAGTGGTCATTTTATGAACTGTACAAAGGGTAAATGTATTCACGGAAGCACTGCAAAGAGTTTTATTGGTACACTTGAAGCAACTTTTTGGAAGTTGAAAGGTACATATAAGTATATAGATAAGTTTATTTGCTGCAGTGAGTTTATGAAGAGCAAGCTAGATTCAAATCCTCTATTTGCTCCAAAAACAGTAGCAATTCACAATTTTATAGAAGCTATTCCTTGGGTTGAAACAGAAAAGGAAGATTATGTTCTTTATTTTGGTAGATATTCAGAGGAAAAGGGAATCCGTACTCTTGTTGAGGCGGCCAAAAGAATGCCTGAGGTAAACTTTATTTTTGCGGGGAAGGGACCTCTCGAAGATCTTCTTAAAGGAATAGATAATATTAAAAATGTTGGATTCCAGAGCGGAGAAGACTTAGCAAACCTTATTCGTAAGGCTAAAATGTCGGTTTATTCATCAGAATGGTATGAAAATTGCCCATTCTCAGTAATGGAATCGCAGATGTATGGTACACCTGTCATTGGGGCGAATATTGGAGGTATTCCAGAACTTATCAAGGTTGGGGAGACTGGACTTCTATATGAAAGCGGTGATGTGGATCAGCTTTGCGATGCAATTCATACTATCTGGCAGGATGATAACAAGGCTAAGGCGATGCATGATAATTGTAAAGAGCTGAGCTTTGATACTATAGATGAGTATTTGGATAAATTATTAATGTTATATATATAAATTTGAGGCGGGAGTAATAATGTAATAATGAAAAAAAGATATGAAGGTTTGGATGGTCTTAGGGGTCTTGCAAGTATAGGGATTGTACTTTGCCATATACAAGCAAACGCCAATCATGAAATCAATCATTTTTTTGCTTCATCTTTGATTCCATCAATGGGTGATTTTGTTTTTCTGTTCATGACGATTAGTGGTTTTGGTATGTGCTGTGGATACTATGAACGCGTTATTAATAATCAGTTTGATATCAATGGTTTTTACAAGAAACGATTCGTGAGGATATGGCCTTTTTTTGCAATGGTTTGTCTGTTGGATTTTGTTACATCGGTTAGCAAAAACGCATTATATGAATTAACCGCAAACTTGACAATGTTTTTTGGCTTTCTCCCTACAGAAAATGTAAAAATAATTGGAGTAGGTTGGTTTCTGGGGATTTTATTTATTTTTTATTATATGTTTCCTTTTTATGTATTTCTATTATCAAATAAAAGGAGAGCATGGTTTTCTTTCATAGTTGCGATTATTTTGAATTATGTAAGCAGGTATTATTTTGGCTGTCAAAAGAGAGTGATGGCTTTTTCGTTTGTTTACTTTTTGGCAGGAGGAATGGTATATCTCTATAAAGATGCTATGGAAAAGTATTTTTCAAATACACTTGCATTGCTGATATTGATTCTGATTACAACGGTAGTGTTCTTCAAGATTTATGATGGCACAATAACAATATTAGTTTTTGATGTTCTTGTATTAATATATGGAATGAATATATCTGATAGGCATATATTTAATTCGAAGCCTCTAAGATTTTTGGGGGACATTAGCTTTGAAATCTATTTATGTCACATGATGTTTATTACAACTATGATTAAATTGGGATTGTGTAATTTGACGGGGAATGCCTATATAGATTTTGGCATTGTTGTTGTGACAGTGTTGATTGGAGCAATTATATTTGCGTTTGTTGGTAAAAAAATAGTTAATAAAATAGTAGGTTTAATATAAAGGAGCATAAAATGGCAGAAAAGAAATTAAATGGAACAGTAATTGTAACTTACAGATGTAACGCACGTTGTTCAATGTGTAATAGATATAAGGCACCATCAAAGCCTGAGGAAGAGATTTCAATTGAGACAATCAAGAAGCTTCCTAAGATGTATTTCACAAACATCACAGGAGGTGAGCCTTTCATCAGAACAGATATCAAGGATATCGTTCGTGAGCTTTATAAGAAGTCAGATCGTATTGTTATTTCTACAAACGGATTTTTCACAGATCGTATCGTAGATCTTTGTAAAGAGTTTCCACAGATTGGTATTCGTATTTCAATTGAAGGTCTTGAAGAGACAAACAATAAGATTCGTGGACTTGAAAATGGTTTCCAGAGAGGATACCAGACGCTTAAGAAGCTTCGTGAGATGGGTATGAAGGATGTTGGATTTGGTATGACAGTTCAGGATATGAATGCTCCTGATCTTGTACCTCTTTACAATCTTTCAGATGAGATGGGTATGGAGTTTGCCACAGCATCACTTCATAACAGTTTCTATTTCGTAGAAGCAAAGAATATTATTAAAGATCGACCTATGGTTGCTCAGAATTTCGAGAACCTTGTTAACGAGCTCCTTGCAAGCAAGAGCCCTAAGAAATGGTTTAGAGCTTACTTTAACCACGGACTTATCAATTACATCTATGGTCAGAAGAGACTTCTTCCATGTGATATGTCATTTGATACATTCTTTATCGATCCATACGGTGATGTAATGCCATGTAATGGTACAAAGGATAAAGAGGTTATGGGTAACCTTAATGAGCAGTCTTGGGATGAGCTCTGGAATTCAGAGGCAGCTGAGAAGGTTCGTTCAAAGGTTAGATGTTGTGACCGTGATTGCTGGATGATTGGTTCAGTTTCACCAGCTATGCACAAGTACATTTGGGTACCACTTTGGTGGGTAATCCGTCACAAGGCTAAGTTCTGGACAAAGAAGAAGTACAGCATGTACGAGAACAAGATTGTTCGTGATCTTCGCGATGGTAAGGTTACAAAGGAAGATCTTGATAAGTGTAGTACTTGTGATATGTGTGCAACAGTAAATAACGGTCTTTCAGCAGCTTCTATGGAGCAGCTTAAGGATAAGACTGGTGAAGAAATCGTAGATGCTGATATTGCAGCACAGATGAATAAATAGAACCTATTGAGGAAAGAATTGGATGAAAGTTGATGTTATTACACGACACGCAATAACAAATTATGGATCCTTGCTTCAGGCGTTAGCTACTCAGACTGTTATAGAAGAATTAGGGCATGAGTGCGAAATAATTGATTATATTCGTACAGATGAGTCCTATAGAGAGCATGAAAAAACCTTATTAAAGAATAAGAAGAAATGGAACAATAATCCATTTATACGCTTTGCTTACTTGACACTTAGACAGCCAGAAAGCATTATGGCTGGGAAAAAGTTTGAAAAGCAGAGGGATGGATATCTTAAGCTCTCAAAAAGATATTCTTCACGAGAAGCACTAAAAAATGATCCGCCAAAAGCTGATGTATATATGACAGGCAGCGATCAGGTATGGGGACCAACAGAGGATGGTAGTTATGATGATAACTATTGTCTTTCATTTGCTAATGGTATGAAGAAAATCTCATATGCAGCTAGTTTTGGGCGTACTGATATGACTTCAGAAACTCGAGAGTATTTTATAAAGCATCTTTCTACATATGATCATGTAGCTGTTAGAGAAGACAGTGCTGTTAAGATGCTCCGGAATTTTGGAATTGAGTCAGAACAGGTCTTGGATCCAACTTTATTGTATGGTGAAGAATTTTGGAATAAATATACTAAGGAGGCTACTTCGAAAAAGTACATTCTTGTATATCAGCTTCATAATGATAAAAAGTTAGGTGAGTATGCCGAAAAAGTTGCTAAGAAAAAGGAATGGAGCTTGTTAGAATTTCATCTTCTTTCCATCAAATTGGTAGACCGGGCAAATTTGTTTGGTGTCCAACTATAGCCGAATTTTTGGGATATATTAAAAACGCTGAATTAATGATTACTGATTCGTTTCATGGAACAGCATTTGCAATTAATTTTAATACACCTTTTGTTGAAGTGTTACCTAATAATAAGACCGGCACTCGTAATATGAGTATTCTTGCATTAACTGGATTGTCTGAAAGAATCCTTTGCGATGATAATGCAGATGTGGCTGATAAGGCAGTTGATTTTTCTTATGCGAATAAAGTGCTTGACGAAAAAAGGGTAGAGTCGCGAGAAATCTTGAAAAAGATGATTGAGGAATAGGGAGTAATTATTTATTATGACAGTTTGCGAAAAAGATAAATGTGCAGGATGTATGCTCTGTTTGGAGGTTTGTAAAAAAAGGCAATTCATATTGAGGATAATTTTAGTGCATTTAATGCGAACATTGATGAAAACTTGTGTGTAAATTGCAACGCTTGTCATAGTAAGTGTCCTCAAAATAATCTTCCGGAAAAGAAAGAACCGCTTGGATGGTATCAAGGATGGAATACTAATGAGGCTATTAGGTTAAATGCACCTTCTGGTGGAATTGGTATGGCATTAGCACAACAGTTTATTAAAGAGGGTGGTTATGTATGCAGCTGCTTGTTTCAAAACGGAGAGTTTTGCTTTGATATAACCAATGATTTTGAAAGCGTGCTTAGTTTCGGTGGATCCAAATATGTAAAGAGCAATCCGAGTGGGGTATATTCCGAAGTCCTACAACTGCTTAAATCTGGAAATAAGGTTTTGTTTATAGGACTTCCTTGCCAAGTGGCAGCTATCAAGAATTATATAGGTCAAAGATATGAAGAATCATTGGTTCTTGTAGATTTGATTTGCCACGGAACACCTTCCCCTAAGTTGTTGGAAATGTTTCTAAATCAATATTCAAAGGGGTTGAAAATAATCGAGAATATTAAATTTAGACTAAAAGAGAAATATCAGATTTTGGTAAATGAAGAAGGTATTGTATGTAGGGGAGTATCCGATAAGTATTCAATTGGATTTATTAAAGGCTTAACGTTTACGAATAATTGTTATTCATGTAATTATGCTTCGGTAGAGAGAGTTTCTGATATTACAATTGGGGACTCATGGGGGAGTGAAATTGTACAGGAGAAGAATAGAGGCATTTCATTAATGCTTGTACAAACCCAAAGGGGGATGGAATTATTAAAGAATTCGGATGTGAATTTGCTTGAGGTAGATTTTGCTAAAGCTATTGAAAATAATGCTCAATTAAAACACCCGATGGTAAAGTCGATTCATAGAGATTATTTCTTTGATAATATAGAAAAGAAAAAATTAATTCACTTATTTTTAGGATTTATCCTAAGGAGTGTATTAAACAAGATATAAAATTATTGTTAATAAAGCTAGGAATTGTTTGTTAGAAAATGGGAGGATAAAAAATGAAGATTGCAGTAGCAGGAACAGGTTACGTTGGACTTTCAATTGCTACATTGTTAGCACAGCATCATGAGGTTCATGCAGTGGATGTGATTCCAGAGAAAGTTGAGAAAATTAACAAAAAATATCTCCAATACAGGATGAATATATTGAAAAATATTTAGCTGAGAAGGATTTGAACCTAGTTGCGACATTAGATGCAGAGGAGGCATATACAGGAGCAGAGTTTGTTGTTATAGCTGCACCAACAAATTATGATTCTCAGACACAGTATTTTGATACTTCAGCTGTTGAAAATGTTATCGAACTTGTTATGAAGTATAATCCAAATGCTATTATGGTGATTAAGTCTACTATTCCAGTAGGATATACTAAGTCTGTTAGAGAAAAGTTCGGTACAAAAAATATTCTTTTTAGCCCAGAGTTTCTTCGTGAAAGTAAGGCTTTATATGACAATTTATATCCATCACGAATCATCGTTGGTACCGATTTAGATGATGAAAGACTTGTAAAGGCTGCGCATACATTTGCTGGCCTTCTTCAGGAAGGGGCAATCAAGGAAGATATTGATACACTCTTTATGGGATTTACAGAGGCAGAGGCAGTTAAGCTTTTCGCAAATACATACTTAGCCCTTAGAGTGTCTTATTTTAATGAATTAGATACTTATGCAGAAATGAAGGGATTGGATACAAAGCAGATTATTAATGGTGTATGCTTGGATCCAAGAATTGGAACTCATTATAATAATCCATCATTTGGTTATGGTGGATATTGTTTGCCAAAGGATACAAAGCAGTTATTGGCAAATTATAAGGATGTTCCGCAGGATATGATGTCTGCAATTGTAGAATCTAATAGAACTCGTAAAGACTTTATTGCTGACAGAGTACTTGCTAAGGCTGACTATTATCACGAAAATGGTGTTTATGATAGCACAAAGGAGAAAGATGTCGTAGTTGGTGTATATCGATTAACTATGAAGTCTAATTCTGATAATTTCCGTCAGAGTTCCATCCAGGGCGTTATGAAGAGAATTAAGGCAAAGGGCGCATCTGTTATTATTTATGAGCCAACTCTTCAGGATGGAGAAACATTCTTCGGTAGCAAGGTAGTAAATGACTTAGATACATTTAAAAAGCTTAGCAACAGTATTATTGCCAATAGATACGATAGTTGCTTAGATGATGTTGCTGAAAAAGTATATACAAGGGATATTTTTAACAGGGATTAATTATGAAAATAGCAATTATATCGCACGGCGCTGCAGGCGGTGGCTCAGAGAGAGTTTGTACAATTTTAGCCAATTATCTGGCTGAGTATGGAAATGAAGTTCACTTTTTGGCTATGCATTCTCCAAAAAGGGAGTATTATATTCGAGATGATGTTCACTATAAGTATTGTGATATCGGAACTACTCCTAAAGTCTTCAGACTCTATAAACGAATTAGAATGATGAGAGAGTATCTGCAGTCAAACAAGATAGATGTAATGATCTGTTTTATTTATGCAGAAGGATTAGCTACATTAAAATTGGATAATCTTAAAAAAATATATAGTTTGAGAAATGATCCTAACAAGCAACCTAAATTTACGATGCGAATTATTAAAAGATTATATAGTAAGGCTGATGCAGTTGTTTTTCAGACAAATGATGCAAAAGATTATTTTGATGAATCAATACGTAAACATGGAATTGTGATTCCTAATCCTCTAAAAGATAATTTGCCAGTATGGGATGCTGAAAATAGCAGAAAAACAATTATTGCAGCAGGTAGATTATCAGAACAAAAGAATTTTGAGATGCTAATTAATGCTTTTGCTGATTTCGTTGAAGAGTTCCCAGATTATATTCTTTCGATTTGTGGCGAGGGAGAACTTGAAAATCAGCTTAAAGATCAAGTAAATAGTCTTGGAATAGAGAAAAGTGTAAAATTCGAGGGGCATGTTACTGATTTACATGACAGGATGGTTGAATCTCAAATATATGTTTCATCTTCAAATTATGAGGGGATTTCTAATTCAATGCTTGAGGCATTAGCTATTGGAGTTCCAACAGTATGTACTGATTGTCCGATTGGTGGAGCTAAGATGTTTATTAAAGACGGAGAAAATGGATTTCTTGTCAAAGTTGGAGATGCAAAAGACTTGACAGAAAAAATGAAGAAAGTTGCGACAGATTTGGAACTTAGAAATAAATTCTCGAATAATGCCCAGAAAATTCGTAAAGAGTTAGAAGCTTCAATAATATGTCATAAATGGAAGAATCTTCTTGAGGAGGTTTAATGTGTTAGAAAGAAATGTAAATATAGACAATGCGACAGTGTTAGTTACTGGTGCTGCAGGTTTTATTGGTAGCAATTTAGTTAAAAGACTTATTCAATGCAATAAAAATGTAAATATTGTTGGTGTTGATTCTGTTAATGATTATTATGATGTTTCCATTAAGGAATTCAGATTAAAGGAAATTGAGGAATTAGTTTCAAAAGATACAAATGGCAATAAGTGGACATTTGTTAAGGCTAATATTGCAGATAAGTCTTATATGGATAAGCTTTTTCTGAGTACAAATTTGATGTTGTAGTTAATCTTGCTGCGCAGGCAGGTGTTAGATACTCTATAGATCATCCTGATGTATATGTAGAATCTAATTTGATTGGGTTTTTAATATTCTTGAAGCTTGCAGAGATTCATATTCATACGCGGATGATACTTATAAAGGAGTACAGCATTTGGTATATGCATCTTCTTCATCGGTTTATGGAACAAATAAAAAAGTTCCATATTCTGTAGAAGATAAGGTGGATAATCCAGTATCTTTATATGCTGCAACAAAGAAGTCAAATGAACTTATGGCTCATGCATATTCTAAACTTTACAACATTCCTTCTACTGGTCTTCGCTTCTTTACAGTTTATGGACCAGCTGGAAGACCAGACATGGCATATTTTGGATTTACAAACAAGTTATTAGCTGGTGATACAATAAAGATTTTCAATTATGGAAACTGCAAACGTGATTTTACCTATGTTGATGATATAGTTGAAGGTGTAACTAGAGTAATGCAGTGTGCTCCTGAGAAGAAAGATGGAGAAGATGGTTTACCATTAGCTCCATATCGAGTTTACAATATTGGAAATAGTTCGCCAGAAAATTTATTAGATTTTGTTAATATCCTTCAGGAAGAACTTGTTGATGCAGAGGTATTGCCTAGGGATTATGATTTTGAAAAGCATAAGGAGTTGGTTCCAATGCAGCCAGGTGATGTGCCAATTACATACGCTGATACATCAGCATTGGAAAGAGATTTTGGATTTAAACCACAGACAAGTCTTAGAGATGGTTTAAGAGCTTTTGCTAAATGGTATAAAGATTTTTATAAGTAAAAATGGGTGGATTTAAATGAAAAATATACTAATTGCTATCCATGGATTAGGATGTGGAGGAGCAGAGAAGAGTCTAATATCATTTTTGAATCATCTAGACAAAAATGAATGGAATGTTGATTTGTTGGTAATGAGTCCGCATGGATTATTATTTAACGATATACCAGATGGTATACACGTTATTGAAGATGATTATGATGTAGAAAACTTTTTAACATCTCTTGCTAATAGACGTAAGAAAGTAGCTGGAGTGCAGGATTTAATCAGACAGGTTAGATGGAATATGCACAAGGGTGGTCTTTCGAAAACAAACCTTAAATACGATGAGTACAAGTGGAAGTACTGGGGAAAATATTTACCTTGTAGAAAGAAAAATATGACCTAGCTATTTCTTACATGCACGGTGCTCCTAATTATTATGTTATTGAAAAGGTTAATGCGGAGAAAAAGATACTTTGGATTCACAATGATTACAAGAAAATAGGTTTTAATCAGGAATTTGAGAAAAAGTATTTTGAACAAGCAGATCATATTGTTACAATATCTGATTCTTGCGTTGAGAGTTTTGTTGATGTATTTCCAGAGTTTAAAGAAAAATAAGAGTTTTGGAAAATATTTCATCAGGAGAAACTATTAGAACCTTAGCGAAAGAGAAAATTGAAGATGCTAAGTGGAATGATGCCGAAATAAAGCTTTTATCTATCGGTAGATTCAATGTTCAGAAAGGATTTGATATAGGGATATCAGCAGCAAAGAGACTGAAAGATAACGGCATCAAATTTGTTTGGTATATACTCGGAGATGGTGGTCTTAGACAGGATTTTGAAAAACAAATTAATGAATTAGGATTACAGGAATATGTCATTTTACCAGGTATAAAGTCCAATCCATATCCGTATATAAATTCTTGCACTATATTTGTGCAACCTTCAAGATTTGAAGGGAAATCGATTGTTTTGGATGAAGCTAAGATTCTTTGTAAACCTATTTTAGTTACAAATTATCCAACTGTCGCTAGCTCTATAACTGCTAATCTTAATGGTAGAATTGTTGAGTTGACAGATGAGGCTGTAGCGGATGGAATAAAATATATGCTTCAAAATAAAGATTATTGCGATTTATTAGTTAAGGAATTAACTGAAGAAACAAATAGTAATGAGCATGAAATACAAAAGTATATTTTATTAATGCAGGATACAATTAATAGATAATTATATCAATTATTGAATTGAGAAGGAGGCCAGCTATGAGTGAAGTGCGTTTTAGTTTAATTGTCCCAATTTATAATGTTAAGCCATTTCTGGATAGATGTATGGATTCATTGTTGTCTCAGCAAAGAGATGATTATGAGATTATTTTAGTAGATGATGGTTCAACAGATGGATGTGCTGAAATGGCGGATGCATATGCAGCCAAATATTCATTTGTTTCTTGTGTTCATAAGGAAAATGGAGGATTATCTAGTGCTAGAAATAAGGGATTAGAATTCGCAAAAGGTGAGTATGTTTTCTTTATAGATTCGGATGATTGGATTGATGAAAATGCTTTATCAGTCCTAGCTGAAAGTGTTCAGCACGAGAGACCTGATGTGGTAAAGTTCGATTATACGAGAATGCCTGCTGGAGAAAAAATATCTTCTTGTGTGAATGATGGTCTATATGGTAAGGAGGAAATACTAGATTTCTTGTTGCCTAAGGCGTTAGAAAAGACAGGAGAGTTTATTTTTTCTGCATGGAGTTACATTTATAGAAGAGATTTTTTAGAAAAGAATTCGCTGATTTTTATCTCTGAAAGACTTATTGGTAGTGAGGACTACCAATTTAATGCAAATGTATTTTTACATGCAAACTCAATTATGGTTATTTCTGAGGCATTGTATTATTACGATTATCGTGAAGGAAGCTTAACAGCTAGATATCGTCCTAAATTGATTGGTCAATATCAGACTTTGCAGGAAGAATTAATTAGGACTTGTGAAGCGGCGGGCATGTTAGATAGATATAAAAGCATATTGATGAAAGCCTATGTTTGGAGATGCTTTTCTACATGTATTCCTAATGAAATTACAATTACAGAGGAGCATTCTTTTTGGGTTGGATATATCAATTGTAAGAAGATGTTCTCATCAAAAATGTTTAGAGAAGCTATTAATTCAGTTGATTATAGCCAAGAGCCACCAAAGATTCGGGTTAGATATGATTTGATGAAGAAAAATTTAATTTTCCCGTTAGTTTATAGTCAGTATAAAAGTAAGAGAAAGTGATAAAAGGTAAGATTTAGATGATAAAAAATGTATATATTCCAATTAAAATTGATACAATACTGTTTTATGTTGCTTTCTTTTTCATCTGTTTTTATTCAATAATGGAATCATCTACTAGTTCATTAAAGGGAATGTCAGATTTTAGAGTAAAAGTATTATGGATTGCTACGGTCTGTTGTGTACTTTTGTTGAATGAATTTTTTGTTGGATTAAAAAAAGATAAATATTCTTTAGTTAGTATAGCAACGTCATTGCTTATCATTACTTTGATAATGGGAAGATATTTGTCCATAGAAGTTGTTTATTCTAGAGTGGTAAATAGAATGATTGCTTATGTGTTTGATTTATTGGTTTTGCTTGTTGTTACTACCAAGCAGGATAGAATTAAATCATGCATAAAGATGTTATTAATTTTCTGTATTACTCTTTGCCTAATTAATGATTTTGTTGATGTTACTGGTATTGTAACATTTCAAAGAAGTGCAGGAAGTATTCTTAAAAAGTATGTGGTAGGTACTAAGTTCACTGTAATGTATTTACATTTAAACACCTTGGTTCTTTATATTACTTATAAGATGCTAAAAGAAGAATTTACTACGAAAACATTGATAACAATGTATGTTGTATTAGCTGCGTTTGTGCCGCTGGCAGTATATGTTGATTGTAGTACTGGATTAATTGGTGCTTTTGTTTTTTCAGGAATTATTACATTGATGTTTTTCGGGTCAGATAATTTTAAAAATTTTATATTTAATAAATATACATTCCTTGGATTGATTATTCTGGCGACGTTAGTACTATTTGTTCTAGAACAAATAGTAAATATTCCTTTTGTGGCAAATTTCATTGTTAACACCTTGAAAAGAGATCTTACTCTTACAGGTAGACTTGTTATTTTTGTAATGTATGTGCCAACAATGATGGGCCATTGGTTATGGGGATATGGCTTGGGAAGTGCATATAACGTTTCAATAGAACATTTTGGGGTGGCGGATGCACAGAATCTAGTTTTACAGTGGATTTTGCAGATTGGACTAGTTGCGGTAACAATGTTGCTGGTTTGGGTATTTAGCTATTTCGCTAGGGTAGAGAAAGTCAAGAATAAAGAGCTATTATATCCGATTGTGGCTCTCTTATATACATATGTATTTTTAGGTATAGGAGAGATAACAATGAATTATAGTTTTTTTATGTATATGCTTTTACTAGGTATTTTAGCTAATCATGTTAAGAAGGTTGAGTAATATATGAAGATTGAAAGAACAAAAATGCAACAAAAGGAATAATTGTGGGACTTATATTAAAGCTACATCAGATGGTTATTCCCTTTATAATGCGAACAGTGATGCTGTATTATTTAGGCGTCCAATATCTTGGGTTAAATAGTTTATTTGCATCAGTTTTGCAAGTGTTAAATTTGGCAGAGTTAGGTGTTGGGAGCGCAATGGTATTTAGTATGTATAAGCCAATAAGTGACGATAATACTGAGGAAATATGCGCTCTGATGAGATTATATAAACTATATTACAGGATTATTGGTGTTGTTATAGCGGTTGTTGGATTGATAATATTACCGTTCATACCTTACCTGATTAGAAGCGATGTACCTAATGATATCAATGTGTATATTTTGTATTTGTTAAATTTGTTTTCTACAGTATTAACATATTGGCTCTTTGCTTATAAAAATTGTATATTACAGGCACACCAAAGAGTAGATATTATTAGTTTAATTACTATTATTGTTAATACTATACAATATGCATTACAGATAGTAGTTGTGATTATCTTTCGCAATTATTATTTGTATGTTGTTATGCTTATTATATGCCAGGTAATTAATAATATATCGACTGCCATTACTGTAACTAGAATGTTCCCAGATTATAAAGCAAAGGGAAAGCTAGAGAAGGAAAAAGTAACCGAAATTAATTTAAGAATAAAAGATTTATTTACATCTAAAATTGGAAGTGTTGTGTTAAATTCAGCTGATTCTATAGTTATATCCGCTTTCTTAGGACTTACAGCACTAGCTATATACCAGAATTATTTTTATCTTATATCTTCTATAATTGCTTTAGTCCAAATTGGGTTTGCATCAATTATGGCCGGTTTGGGAAATAGCTTTATTACAGATACAAAAGAAAAAGTATTTTCGGATTTAAAGAAATTTACATTTATTTTCCAATGGATTATTGGATTTTGTACAGTATGTTTCTTGTGCCTTTTTCAGCCTTTTATGAAAATTTGGGTTGGCGAAAAACTAATGCTTGGAATGTCTGCTGTAGTATTCTTCTGTATATATTATTATTTTTATGAAGTTAATAGGCTTTTAAATGTATATAAAGACGCTGCTGGTTTGTGGCATGAAGATAGATTTCGACCACTGACTGCTGCTTTGGTCAATTTGTTTTTGAATGTATTATTGATAAATGTATGGGGACTATATGGAGTTATTTTATCAACTGTTATAGCGATATTATTTGTAGAAATGCCATGGTTGCTTCATAATTTGTTTACAGTTTTCTTTGAGCATAATCGACTTAATGAATATTTGAAACGTTTGATTTATTACTTTATTGTTACAGTAGGAGCTGCTATAATAACCTATTTATTATGTAGTCTTGTGACAATTGATGGTAAGTGGCAGGTACTCGTTGTTCGATTGATGATATGTGTTATTGTTCCTAATATCATATTTCTCTTTTTTATCATAGTATTGAGGAATTTAAATCAAGTAATCAGTTGGTACAAAAGATGATTTCTATCATTAATTTTATACCTCAGAAGAAAAGATAAAGGAAATTTTTAGCGAGTATGAATATAAAGAAAATAGTTAAGCAATTAATATATCCTTTTAACTGTTTTAGACATGGTATTTCAAATCATGAGGGTTATATATACATAGGTAAAGCGTGTAAATTTGTACGTCCTAAGAGGATGCAATTTGCAAAAGGGGTCTGTATAATGCCATATACTATGCTGGTCGCTTTAAAAGATACGGCTAATATTTCTATAGGAGAGAGATCTGAGATAGGAATGTTTTCTAGGATAGGGTGTATCGGCAGTGTTGAAATAGGTAATCATGTTTTGACAGGACCACATGTATTTATAGCGGATTATAATCATGAATATAGGGATATTTCAAAACCGATAATGTATCAAGGAAATACAACAAGAATTCGTGATGAGAAAATATCAAATAAAGTTGTAATTGGGGATGATACTTGGCTGGGAACGAATGTTGTTGTTGTGGGAACAGTTACGATAGGTAAGCACTGTGTAATAGGTGCAAATAGTGTTGTTACTCAAGATATTCCTGATTATTGTGTTGCTGCAGGAATTCCTTGCAAGATAATAAAAAAATATAATTTTGGTACAGGCATTTGGGAGAAATATAATAACGATAATCATTAATATAATTGCGATGCCTTTTGTGTGAAATTATTTGGGAGATTAATGTTTATGAATGTTATAGTTTATGATTTTCCTGAAAGAGAAAATGATGTTTTTGCAGAAGGCATCATAAAAAAACAGGAGAAGAGTGGGAAATTCGTGGTCTTCAAAAAGGCGAAAACGAAATGTTGTTTGTCTGGAAATTGTTTCTAGATAGAAATAAGTATGAAAAAAATTGTTTTTTGGCAGCAGAGACATGGAATTTATTATGCAAATTTATGTAATTTATTTCATGTTAATAATGCTCCTAAAGCATATATACTTACATTTATTTATAAGAAGGATGAAGGTGTCAAAGGTGTATTAAAATCATTTCTATATAAAGGCGCCGTAAAGTCAAAAGCCATTACAAATATTATTTGCTATTCTAAGCACGAAGTGGAATACTATGGAAATTTATTTAATGCTAGAGAAGGTAAGATTGTATCTACCACTTTCGGACTAGCGGATCAAAAATATAGAAATGGAGAGTCTATAATTACGAATGAAGGTTTTCTTTTTGATGTAGGTAAAAGTAATAGAGATCATAAATTTTTAGAGGAAGCATTAGAAAATAGTCAGTATAAAGCAATAATTGCGGATAGGACATATGAATCAACAGGTAGTTCTAATTGTATAGTTAGACGTGATGTAAAATATGGTGATGATTTATATAGTATGATAGAAAAATGTTTTGCTGTTATAGTTCCATTGGTTGATGAGAATATTTCAGCTGGTCAAACAGTCTTTATTCAGGCAATGATGTTTTCGAAACCTATAATCGTAACAACATCAAATACAATTGATGAATATGTTATTAATGGCGAAAATGGATTTATCATTTCAAAGACAAAGGATAGTTTATTAAACTGTCTTAATAAGTTGACTGATGACTCAGAACTATATGCTTCGATGTGTGTAAAATCTAGAAAAATGTTTGAGGATAGTTATTCTTTCAAAGCATTGGGGATGAATGTTGGAGATATTATTATTAAGTCTTTAAAATAGTATAGGGGAGAAAAATTGAAGAGAAAAATTAAACGTATCTTTATAGAGATATATTGTGTTTTATTTACTATAGTATATAAAACTGCAAGCGAAGAAATTAAGCGGAAAATTGATTTGGATATAGCACGGTATGATAATAAGTGCTTGGCAGAGACCTTATTTTATAATAAAAATTTCAGAAATGTTTTTTATTATCGCTTGTCTGGTAGAAAAATAATACGTATATGTAAAATATTATTAAAATCTAATCCAAATATTGAGATACATGTGAAAAATGGAAAAATTGGTGCTAATTCAACTGTATATGTAGATGTTCCTGAGGGTTCAACAGTAGTCGGAAATTCAAAACTAGTTAGAAGACACACATTAAGGAATTTTTAATAAAGCAATTATACATCTGCAAGGTTATTGTTAGGGAGAATTTTATGAGAAAAATAGGGTGGAACATTTTTTTTACGGTTATTTTTTGCGGGGTGTTGCTTTTTTGTATACATTTCGAAAAACAAACATCTGTTACTCAAGCAGATATAACAGATTATTTATCCTTTGTTATTCCAGATAACAGTGAATTGAATAAAGAAGAGAATGTAAGTTTTTGGAGGCAGGACGACAATACTTGTATTGTATTTTTGCCTTCTTATGCGGAGTTAAGTAAGGTAAAGATATCTGTCAATATGCCAGAAAGTATTTTTATAGACGGTATACCTTTAACTGATGGAATGCTATGTGATTCATACGAATTAGAGAAAGATTATAATTTTAAAATAGGTGACTATCCACCTATGAAATTAAAGTTTTTACAATCAGAGAATGTGTCTAGTATGTTTATTACCACATCACATGATGCATTATTTAAAGTAAATGAGGATAAGAGCCTAAAAGAACGTATTAACATTAGCATAAGAGAATCTAATGGTAATTTGGATTATGCAACTCATTCTTATGATGACCAAATTCGTGGACATGGAAATTCGACGTGGAAGTATAATAAAAAGGCGTATAACATTTATCTTGATAAGGCTAATTCTTTATTAAATATGAATCGCTCAAAAGATTGGGTATTGATAGCAAATGCTTTAGATGCAACAAATTTGAGAAATAAAATTATTTATGATTTCATTAATGACGTGAGTGTAGAAGAGAAGATTGCTCCTAGTTGTGAATATGTTGAGTTATACGTAGATGGAGAATATTTAGGGCTTTACCTATTATGTGAAAAAATCCGTGATGTTGCGGACGGATATAAGGGCAATAGGGGTTATATAGAGGTATGTCAGAATAATGCTATTTCAAAAGTTGATTACCCTGAAGCTGTAATAAACTTTAAGAATAATTTATTCTTTGAAATAGTTGATTCTGAAAAATATTCTGCTGATTTAAACGAAAAGCTAGAAAAATATCTTTATGAAACTGATAAAAAACTCTATGGAGAGGATTGGTATGAATATATAGATATTCATTCATTTGCAGTTAAATATTTAATTGAGGAAATATTCTCTAATATAGATGGAACCAATGCTAGTCAATATTATTATTGGGATCAGAATAATAAGAAATTATATACTGGGGTTTGTTGGGATTATGATTTAACTATGGGAGATTCTACTTGGGTTCAATGGATATCTCCATATAATCTTTATATTCAGAATGGATTATGGTACAAACAGATATTTGATCATCAAGAATTCTGCGATTATTATAAAGAATTATATAAATTAGAGTTTCTTCCAGTTATAAATCATTATTTAGATGAAGAAATACAAAAAACATATAGTGAAATTGAGAAAGCAAGTTCAAATAATTTCATTAGATGGAAGTCAACATTTGAAGTAGACAGTGATAGTCCGGCAGAAATGATATCTTTTTTAACCAAGCATGTCGAATTCTTGAATTCTGTTTGGGTTGATGGTGATAATTATTGTAAGGTTACATTTGAGGGAGATAATAAGCTTCCTATTGTAGATTTATATGTTCCTTATAATACACCTGTAAATAAACTTCCTAATCCATCAGATGTTGGATTAGAAGGTGCAGAATGGCTATCGGGTGATGATAAGCCATTAGATAAAAACTACTTAGTTACAGGGAATTTGGTTCTTCACGTTGAAAAAACTCTTGATGAAGCAGCTACTAAACCTATAGGTACTGCTTCAAGGGAAAAGCATATATTAGCATCAATAATGGCACTGCTTGCGTTATTTGTGTGTGCGCTTTACGTGGACTATCGCAATAATATTCAGAAAGGAAAGCTTGTGAATGAATAGTAAGGAAAAGAAATATCGACACGAGCTGAAATATCTAATAAGTGCTTCACAGATGGAGTTACTTAAGATGCGTGTGGCTCCATTTATGCAATTGGATTCGCATGTTGGTGAAAGTGGCAAGTATATTATTCGTAGTCTATATTTTGATGATTACAATAATAGATGTTTCTATGAAAATGAAAATGGTGTGGATCCAAGAGAAAAATTCAGGATAAGAATATACAACCATTCGTCTGAAAGAATAAGCCTTGAGTGCAAAAGAAAAGAACGAGGTAAAACTCTTAAAACATCCGTAATTATTTCTAAGGAGTTGGCGACACAGCTTATGGAAGGGAAGGTTGTAGAAGATATTGAGAGCTTACCTCCATTAGTTCGTAAGATGATTATTCAAATACAAACATTGCGACTTAGACCAGCTACGATTGTAGAATATGAACGTATTCCTTATATATACAAAAATGGAAATGTACGCGTAACTTTTGATACAAATGTGTCATCAACATCAGATTACAAAACATTTTGGGATGAGCATTTACCTAAAAGGCCAATAATGCCTGTTGGTATGCATTTGTTAGAAGTAAAATTTGATGAGTATTTGCCAGATTACATATATCATGCTTTGAATATTAATAATCTCCAGCTTACGGCATATTCAAAATTTTATTTATGTAGAAAATATACATTAAACACATTAAGGAGGAATTTATAATGACTTTTTCAGATATTTTTAAGAAATCTTTTTTGGAGGGATTTGATAGTAGAAGTATCAATACATACACTGCTGTTGTGGCATTGTTATTAGCTTGTGCGATAGGCTTATATATTTTCTTACTATATCGTGTTATTACTAGAAAGACTTTTTACTCAAAGACTTTCAATATTTCACTGGTTGGTATTTCTGTAATTACAGCTGCGGTAATCATTACTATTCAGTCAAGCATTGTCGTTTCTTTAGGTATGGTAGGTGCGTTGTCTATTGTACGTTTCAGAACTGCCATAAAAGACCCAATGGATCTAATGTTTTTATTCTGGTCTATTGTTACAGGTATAATTTGTGGTGTTGGATTAGCGGAAATAGCAATTATTTTAAGCGTGGTTCTCACATTGGTAGTTCTTTTATTGGATAGATTGCCAGTGGCTAAGGCACCATTAATGCTTGTAATTAATGCTTCTGATTTAGATGCTGAGACAAAGATTTTAGATATTGTTTCTAAAAATTCTAGATCATATACAGTTAAGTCCAGAAATATGACAAAGAGTTCTATGGATATGATTATTGAACTTCGTACTTCTGAAGGTCCTACAATTTTAAGAAATGTTATGAATCTGGAAGATGTTTTAACAGCCTCTTTATTAGCACATGATGGAGAGGTAACATTTTAAGATTAGTAAGGGTGCTAATTTTTTGTGAGAAAAAGGTATGAGTAATATATTAATGGTTTTATTGGTGGTGGCATTAGCCATTTTGATGATTTGTTGTGCGCAAATAGACGATAATGTAAATCATCTGTTTGATATCCAAAACACTAATGCAATGAGAGGATTTTGGTGTATTATTGTTGTAATAGGCCATACACCACTAGAATATGTGAATAAAGTACAGGATTTAATATTATGTTTTGGCTATATAGGTATCACCTTTTTCTTTATGACTTCTGGTTTTGGATTAGCTTTAAGTCAGGCACGTGATCCACAGCAGATTAATTGTTTTTGGAGGAAACATCTTCCTAAATTGGTAATTTCTTGTTGGATACTTAATATATTTAATGCTATTCTTTGTTATCCTAGTCAAGGTCAAAAAAGTTTTATCTCATTGTTTAAAATAGACATTTGGGTAATTTGGCTTTTGGTGTGCTATTTTTTCTTTTGGATAATGCATAAAGCTATAAGAAAAAAAAGTATATTATGTGAAACTATGATTATGATTTGTATAGTAGCCTTTAGTGTTACTATATATATGATAAAACTTGTGAATAATTATTCATTTACTGCTTGGATAACTGAATGTTACGGTTTTATTTGGGGAATATTATTGGCAAGATATCATAAAAAGTTTTATGACTTATTTATTGATAGATGGGAAGTTAAACTTACTATTAGTTTATTGGTTTCCTTGGTTCTTGGGATAGGTTATATTTGCTTCAAACCAGTAGCTTTTTGGGGTGATTATCTTCTTAAGATAATTTTGGGATTGAGTATTATTACATTTATTTTAATTTCGAATGTTAAAATATCTTATGGAAATAAGATTAATCAATTCTTGGCCAGATGTTCATTCGAAATATATCTTGTACATGGAAGTGCATATGAGGTGGTTAAAATTCTTTCAAAAGAGAGGTTGTCTTCAGGAATGTTTATCTGGATGAGTATAATTGTTTCTGTGATTTTAGCTTGTATAGCACATGAGATAATAAAAAAGATTCTGAGTTTATCAATTTTTCATTACACAAAGAATTAAAAAAGAGATTCAGCAATTTATAATTGTTGAATCTCTTTTTTTAGAGTTCATAATATTCAGTGCACATAAACAATATAACAAAGAAAAATAGAAAAGACATCATATTTACTGAACTAAATAATATAAGTGAA
>FP929036.1:2350352-2356032 GCA_000209815.1 Butyrivibrio fibrisolvens 16/4 | reverse complement strand
TAAGTGAATAGGTAATAGGTATCAATATAAAAGATTTGGCAGATGAATACATAATAATTGTTCTGTAGTTATATAGCAAGGCAAGTGCTAAAAGAATAAATGCTATTATGCCGATAATACCTTCGTCACAAAAGACAGCCACATAACCCACATCGTATGTAGGTATTGCTTTCCATTTACCGTTCCATAAGTATTGTACGTCTCCGCGCATCTGAGCGCCTGAACCCAATCCAAATATTGGATTAATCTTAGCTACGTATTTCATTCCAGTGAATTGAGTAAGTCTGGACATGGAACCAGACGAATTTCCTTTAATAGCTTTTTCATCAAATCCAGTAACAGTTTCTGGTGCACCTACATCCAAGTCATAATTACAGCCAAATTCATTTAAAACGGATTTGGCAGTACCAACATAGAAGTATCTATAATGTGTATTTAGCAAAGATGGTAAAGTAATTAATAAAAGTAATGATACAATAACTATTACAGTATTCTTGCAAAAAAGTAATCTGCGTTTTGAATTTCTAATGATAGTTAAACTATAGATAACAACTATTGGAAATATGAATATAATATCTGCTCTAGATCCTGAATGAATAATTGCAAGTATACAAAGAACAGTAAAAGCAAGATATTTTTTTGTCTCTCAATATTGTACATATACATTATTATAGGAAACATTAATACACACATATTTCCATACATAACAGGCATGTAGAAAGTTGTAGTTGCTCGAAGTAAACCAAATCGTACATAGTGTTCGTTTATAAAATCACGAGAAACGGTATATAATTCGTCAGTTATACGAACAGATGAATAGCTTTCGAAAATTCCAAGTAAAAAAGAAATGCTGCTGTATAGATAACGATTTTTATTAATCTATGGAGTTCGTCTTTTGTTGGTGCTAAAAAATAAATAGCAATAAGTAAAAATAATTGTTGAAATATAATTAAAAAAAGAGTCTTAACTGCTTGATTATAACTAGTAACATAATATAGATTTGTAAAACATCTGAAAATAAAATAGCCACCAAGGTAATAATAAAATCTAGGAATTGTATTTAGCTTAATATTATGTATATCTATGGCACGTCGGTGATTAAAAATAACATATATGTAAAAAATAAAATACATTATTCTGTTGATAGAAAGAATAGGTAAACTATCATTAATATCGAAACCGTAATAATCTGGGAGAAAAAGCATACAAGGAATAAAGAGATATAAATACGTTTTGTTTTTAAAGCATAAAACATTGGCAATTAGTAAACTTAATGAAAATATAGCGAGAAACATAATACTCCTTCTAAAAATAGTCAAAGAATTAAAAATCAGCCTATATTCTATTAAGAATATAGGCTGATTTTATTTAACATTATAACAGTTAATTATTTGAGAGTATATGTTTTTCTGTTATGGAATTATTTGAATAGAATAGTTTTAAATCATCTTTACGCACGGAATTATTCTCAAATTCTAAATCTATGCTACTAGAAGACGTAACATCATAGCATTGAATAATGGCACTATTTGTATACTCTACGTTATTGTTAGTGAAAGAGTAAGTCATGTCGCAGTGTGATGCTATGTAATTAGTCATAGGTGAATCGATGGTATTGCCATCATAGTTGTACTCAAGTGAGGTGCAATCGGCTATAGTGTTTAGTCTACGTACATTGTAAATATGATTTTTAGTAGCATTTATTGTAGTGTTAGTTGAACCAGTTATTCTTGTAAAGCCAGTAGTGAGATTAAGATGATTAGTATTGTTTGTAATATTAACGACCTTGTTTGCAACATTCTTTATAGTTACAAATGTCTCGTATGAGGCATCACTGGCGCCCTTAAGTTCGTTTCCTGTAACATTCAATGAAGTGTTTGAAATAGAATCATTAAGGAAGAGTATTAATTCGTAAGCTTTAGTAAAATCTGTATTCTTGTTATCAATATTAAATTTATTTTTGTTAACTGTAAGTGCAGAGTTATCTTGTAAATTCATAAACTTGATAAGTCTGGTGCTTTTCCCTTTAATGTTGAATTCATTATTGTATAGAATCGCATTTGAGAACAGACCATTATATAAAGCAATAATATTGTCGTTAATAACATTTCCAATATAGTCGAACTTACAAGTATTAATTTCCATTTTGCCAAACTTACCATTCCAGATGGCAATAGCTTCATCAGTTACAGTTGTGGAAAATACGCAATTAGAAATATCAATATTTTTAAGGTTCCAGTACCATTCTTGTTTATTCCAGAGACCCATATACATCCACCAACAAGATGATCTTTATTGTTAGCATGAGATTCACCTGATGAGTTAATAAATTGTGAATTTGTAATATTTAAACTGTTTAACGAATCTGATTTAACCCAGAATAAATCTGTTGGTGAAAATGTGGAATTAGCTAAATTGCTTGAAATGAATTTACATCCATCCACAGTACAGTTTGCAATATTTTGCAAGTAAACCAAGCAAGTTTCGCGGCTAAAGCGAACACTCTCTTTTGTAGGAGTAAAATAGAAATCTATATTTTTTAATGCAATATTAACGTTAGGTTCAGTTGAACTAGTTGTAAATACTCCAAAGAAGTCAGTGGCAAAATTGGTAACATAAAATGATGTCTTTTTCGAACCTAAATAATTTAATGATGTAAGGTATACTCTTGTATCAAAATAATATGTACCATCATTAAACTGGAAGCCTTGTATCTTATGATTTAGTGTTTTTGACAATAAGCTTAAATGCTGTGAAATGATAGCATTAGGCTGAATACCAAAACAGGCAACATTTATTGTTGAAGTAGAATCGAACAGTAAATTTGCATATAAACCGTTTCTAAGACCAATAGAAATATTAGTTTCTAATGGATAGCCTGGGCTACTTGTAATTATATACTTAGCAGCACCATTGTCATTTGCAGCATAAAAACCTCTTGTGGAAATAATATCACCAGCTGAAACATTTGAATTTTTAGTTCTTCAATGTTTGAGACAATTGCTACGGAATTATTACCAGTTGATACTCCCAATGTCCCAAAAACCTGATATTGATTAGATGCAAATCTTATAGAATTCCAGTTGACAACCAAATCTCCGCCCCAGTTAGCACTATTATCAGGTGCTGAAATTATTTTTGATGCAACTAAAGTAGAGTCACCGGAAATATTTTCCCTTGTATTTATTATCCCATCACCAATACAAGTAATACTACCGGATTCAGGATTTTCTACATAAAACATAGCTTCTATGTTTCCGCCATCAAGAACATTAGGGGTATCTGGAATGTGATACAAGTTATATATTGCGATGAAGCTACAGAAGCAAATTAAGCAACTTAATATAAATAATGAAAGTATTTTTCGTTTAGTAAAATAATATTTTATAGCCATGTACAATACCTCCGAATTTGTAAGAAAATATTAAGAAAATATTAAGAAAATATTATACCACAATAATTAATTAAAAGGTAAATAATCTCTTAAAAAATTTGAATATTTGGTCAAAAAAGTTCGTTTTCTGAGAGCTTTCGTTTGTTTTATTGTAAACTGTGTTCTCTTTACTTGGAGTAGCAGTACTTGATTTATTATCTGTAGTGGTTTTATTTTTCTTGCTATTTTCTTGATTTGCTACTTCTTTATTAGATGAAGTTGATGAATTATTAACTGGTTCAGTTGAGGAATTGCTTCTGTTATTCGCTGAACCCATAGCATTGCCGTTTTGTTCTGATTTATTTGAGGTTGACGCTGTGACTTTTTGTTGTGTGGATTCTGTGACAGAGGCAGTTTTTATGTCGTCATTCATTTTGTTTGCTTCTGTTGCGGTTTCAGGATTACTATTTGTAGCAACATCTAGGGTTGGAGATATTTTTGATTCATTAAAATTAGGTTCTTTTTTAGTGGCTTTAGGTAGTCTGAATCATCAACGGTAGGTTCCTCTCGTTCGGGTTCTTCAACTACAGGCTCTGAATAAATTGGTTCAGACAAATCCGTTTCATCTTTTATATTCTCTGGTACAGGTTCTATTATAGGAACTATACCATCATCTACTGAATTGAGGGAATCATCCGTAGAAATCGTTTCTCCACCTTTGCTCAAATCTAAAGGAATGTCCTCAACAGGATTAAAAATCGAATCATATATGTTTTCAATTACAGTTAGTGGTGGATTAACGGTTATAGTATTATTCTTTAAATTGTCAGGAAGCGAATCTGATTCTAGAGAATAATGAACTGTATCTCCGTCAGTGGATCTAATATAGATTGAACGAAGTGAATAATCACCAGTTGCATAATCTTCAGTTATATCGGGTGATGCATACCAGGCATCATCGGATAGGTATACAAATTCATTAGTGTCACTATCAAAATATTTTTTTGAGCAAGACCTACATTTATAAATTTTCGTTTTTCATAGTTAGCAAAGCAGACTTGCGCATAGGAAATATCATAGTATTTCTGAGATATATCTAAGCAGATAATAGGATTTGAAAATCCGATGTTACAACTTTCATTTAGTAGTGTAATAGAAACATCTGGATTGAAATCTGTTTCTTCAATATATCCGCAATATATACAAATTCCTTTTTCAAAGGTACAGTTTTCTACTTCGTAATAATCACAGTCTTTTTCATCAATAATAGAGTCGGAATCATTTGGATCATATATATGAACTCTTGAGGTACAAGTTACAGTATGGGTTCCATCACCATTACTTGTATATAAGAAATCATGTAAATGATCTTCAGATTCTTCATTATTATCAGTGATTTCTTCTGTTGATTCTGAATTTTCAGTCTCAGTAGATTCTGAATTTTCAGCCGCATTTGATTCGGATTCTTCTTCAGCGGGGGTAGATTCTTCAGCGGAAGATTCAGAAGCCGAAGCGGATTCGTCGGAAGTCGCTTCATTGGTATCTTTTGTATCTGGCAGTTCAGGAGTAATGACATCATCGCTAGTATCAATCTCAGGAATAGAGGCATCAGGAAGTGATGGAGTCGGTTCTAATGCCGGAACAACTTCTCCTGAAATACTAGGAGATGGTACATCTGGGGCTTCTTCAGTTGCATATGAGGTGATAGGTAAAAGTAATAGCGCTGCAACTAAAATAAGGGAAAAAACTCTTTTCATATATCTCAACAACTCCTTTCATATAAAACAGGCCACCATAATTGAAGTGTAGAAAAAGTATTTGTTGAAAATGTGTAGCAATAAGTAAAAGACAGTGAAAAGGAGATTGCAAAATTGTTGGTATTACTCTGTGGTATTGCGATTGTAGAATAATACTCGCAACTAAGGTAGGAGTGGGGGATTTTGTCCAAATTGTTTGTCGAAATGCGACGTAAATTTAGAAGTTATATGAAATATTGAAAGAATTGGTTTTTTGTTATAGTAATTTGAAGGAATTACGGCTAAAATACATAAGGATAAAATTAAATTTGATATAAAGGGGAATAATTTATGAGAACTTATTTAGTAACTGGTGGAGCAGGCTTCATCGGAAGCAACTACATCCACTACATGTTTAAGAAGTACGACAACGAGATTCGCATTATCAATGTAGATAAGCTTACATACGCAGGTAACCTTGAGAACCTTAAGGATATCGAGGACCGCGACAACTACACATTCGTAAAGGCTGATATCTGCGATAAGGAAGCAATCAGAAAGATTTTTGCAG
>FP929036.1:2255626-2348300 GCA_000209815.1 Butyrivibrio fibrisolvens 16/4 | reverse complement strand
TTGGAAAGGATGCTGTTGCACTTGTACTTGGTGACAATATTTTCTATGGTCAGTCATTCTCAAAAGTACTCCTTTCTGCAGCAACTCGTACAGAGTCTGAGCCAGGTGCTACAATCTTTGGTTACTATGTACGTGACCCAAGAGAGTATGGCGTAGTAGAGTTTGATGAAAATGGCGTAGCTATCTCTATCGAGGAGAAGCCAGCGCAGCCAAAGAGCAATTATGCTGTTCCAGGTCTTTACTTCTACGATAATTCAGTTGTAGAAATCGCAAAGACTATCAAGCCTTCAGCACGTGGAGAGCTTGAAATCACAGCTGTTAACAATGAATACCTTAACCGTGGCAACCTCCACGTAGAGACACTTGGCCGAGGCTTCGCATGGCTTGATACAGGAAACCACGACATGCTTCTTCAGGCAGCAGAGTTTGTAAGCACATTCCAGAAACGTCAGGGTATGTACATCTCTTGTATCGAGGAAATCGCATACAAGCGTGGCTTCATCAACAAGGAACAGCTTTTAAAGCTTGCTGAGCCACTTATGAAAACAGCCTACGGACAATATCTCGTAGACATATCAAACGGATTATAAGAGGTAAAATTATGGCAATTACAGTTGAGAAAAATATTAATGGCATTGAGGGCCTTTGCGTCATCACTCCTAAGGTGTTTGGCGATGACAGAGGCTACTTCATGGAAACATATAATGAGAACGATATGAAGGCTGAGGGCCTCGATTACGAATTCGTTCAGGATAATCAGTCTGCAAGCAAGAAGGGTGTTCTTCGTGGCCTTCACTTCCAGAAGAACTTCCCACAGGACAAGCTTGTTCGTGTAATCTCAGGAGAGGTTTACGACGTAGCTGTAGACCTTCGTGAGGGTTCAAAGACATTTGGTCAGCACTATGGAATCCTCCTTTCTGCAGAGAATAAGAAGCAGTTTATGATTCCAAAGGGATTCGCACACGGATTCTTAGTAGTTAGCGATTACGCTGAGTTCTGCTATAAGGTTACTGATTTCTATCATCCAAATGATGAGGGCGGTCTTGCATTTGACGATCCAGATATCAATGTTCAGTGGCCTATTCCAGAAGGAATGACAAAGGAAGATTTAATCCTTTCAGATAAGGATAAGGTAAATGCAAGCTTCAAGGAGTATTGCAAAGAAAGAAGAATTGACGTAAGCGGATTTTAAAGTTTCGGTTGATCAATAGTGCAATTTTATGTGTGATTATACAGGTTTATTCGATTAATAAAGACTTGTGTATAATTTGTGAAAATTGACAAAAAACAAATTTTATTATTTGGGATATATAAAATATTTATCAATATACAGATATTGGTAATTAATGCTATAATTTTATACATTGCGAGTATTATATTTTTGCAAGGAAGGGAAATTTTGTTATGTTTAAAAATGAGTTAGAAATTGATGTTGGGAGATGCTTAGGCGCTATATTAAAGCGTTCTAAATTTATTGCAATTATTTCAATCCTTTTTTTGATAGTAGGGATTGGAATTACGCTTGATGTTGGTGAAGATCAATATACTGCAATCTCAACTGTTTATGCAGCAGCAGATGGCTCCTACGTGGATGCGACGAATGCTGTAACAGCAATGAATGCATATTTGAATGTTGCTACTTCATATAAGGTTAGCCAGAGAGCAGCTTTGATAATTGGACGTAGTGATGTTACTGCTGCAGATGTTCAAGGCTCTGTATCTGTAAACTCATCGGTAAATAAACCGAGTTCAAATTCCTCTATAACAAGTTTTATGAATAGTTCAGCAACCATTATTTCTTTTAGTGCGACTACTACAGATCCAGCACTTTCAATGGAAATGGCCGATGCTATGGCTCAGTCATATGCTATAGAAATGTCAGAGATTTTGAATACTGATTCGGTAAAAACACTCGATAATGCTTACACATATGAAATGTCGTTAGATGCATCAAAAGCGGCTTGGAAGAAAAGGATTCTAGCTTTGATTGCTGGATTTATGTTTGCATGTTTCGTTGTAGTTGTTTGTGAGGTCTTTGATAGAAAGGTGCGAACTGTACGTGAAGCATCTATTAGAGATGGGATTCCTGTTATAGGAGTTATTCCTGATTACAAAGGCTAGGAGGTATCAAAGTGAAAAAATTAGATATTTATAGAAATGATAATTATGTTTTAAATGATGCCTTTGATCAGGCGGTTATGAATTTACATATTCTAAAAAAACAAAATGGATATAAGAGCTTTGTATTATGTGGATGCGAAGCAGGAGATGGTACTACTACAGTTGCTATTAATCTTGCAGCTTCACTTGCTAGTTCAGGTTGGAAGACAGTACTTATAGATGGTGATATGAGAAAGAAAAACCGCTATAAGAGATTAAATGAAAATGTTTCTGAGGGGCTTTCGGACTATCTGATGGACAGAGTTACTCTTGAACAGGTGATTTGCGAGACTACTACGGAAAACCTTTCATATATTCCTTGTGGAGAGCTTATTGATAATCCTGTTAGATTACTTTGCTCTAATAAAATGAATATCGCAAGAGATGAGCTTTCTAATACTTACGATTTTATCATCTATGATATGCCTGCTATTAATGCGGCGATGGATGCAAAGGTGATTTCTGTAAATGTGGATGCCACAATTCTTGTTTCCGCTATAGGTGATACCACAAAGCGAGGTCTTGTAGAGGCTGCCAATGCTCTTACAGAGGTAAAAGCAAATCTTATTGGAACAATTGTTAACAAGCTTGATATGGAACAGTATGCAGAGGCTAATGCTGACTATGATTATTTCCAAAACGAGCGCTATGCAAAAAAGAAATCAAAGAAAAACTAGGGAGGCAGAAATGAGAAAGTATAATAATGTTTTGAAAAAGATTATGGTTTGCCTCTTTACTGTTTTGTGTTTAGTTGCAAATACTAAAATAGTAGCAAATGCTACTGAGGTGGATGGAAATGCTATGCCAATTATCGAGGTTCAGGACTATTCGATAGATGGTGGAATGATAGAGGCAGGAAAGCAGATTACGGTTAATTTAAAACTTCATAATACTTCAAGCGTAGCAAGTGCAGGTAGTGTTATGATGACATTATCAAATAGTACTGGTACCCTTTATCCAGCTTATGGTAATTCTAATCAGATTTTTGTAGGGTCTATAGGAGCAGATGACACGAAGGAAGTATCGGTGCCAATGGTTATCGGTAATAACTTTATGGGAAATGCTGTAGATTTGACATGTCAGTTTGATTATGTAGCTATGAGCAACAGACTGAATAATAGTGCTACAATTGTTATTCCTACTTCAGGTGGTAGTACAATTGGAGTAAAATCTATTGATGTTAGTGCGCATGCTATTGTAAATGGTAAATCTCTTTTGGCTTTCAGTTATGTAAATCAGAGTTCTTCAAATATTACGGATGCAAAGCTTATCGTAGATGGAAATGTATCATCTACTAGTAAAGAGATAAAGCTTGATACCGTTTATGCAGGAAAAAGTTATACTAATGACTATTATGTAATATTTGAAGAGGCAGGAAATCAGACAATTAATGTTTCACTTCAGTATACAGATGCTGATGGATCTCAAGTTATTACTGATTTAGGAAGTTTCGATGTATCAGTTAGTAAGGAAAATGCTTTAGAAAATGATACAGAGGGACTAATGCGTATTATTGATATTATAGGTAAAGCGGTAGCTCTTTTATTTGGCTTAGTAGCTGTAGGTGCTGTTCTTCTTTATGTAAAAAAGAAAGTAGCGTAAAAGTTTTTTAGGGAGAAATAGTAATGAAAATCGCAATGATAGGTCACAAGCGCATTCCTTCACGTGAAGGTGGCGTAGAGATCGTAGTAGAAGAGTTAGCTTCAAAGATGGTAGCTGAGGGACATGATGTTTATGTTTATAACAGAGCAGGGCATCACGTTTCTGGTGCAGAAAATGATATTCAGGTAGGAGATACCTACAAGGGAATTCACATTATTACTGTGCCTACTTCTGAGAAGAAAAGTCTTAATGCTACTATTTATTCAATTTTGGCTACTTTGCATGCAATATTCCATCATTATGATGTTATTCATTATCATGCTTCTGGGTCTTGTGCAATGCTGTGGCTTCCACATTTTCTAGGAATTCGTACAGTAGCTACTATTCACGGAATAGATAGCCAGAGAGCAAAATGGGGCGGCTTTGCTACAAGATATTTGGAGTTTGGTGAAAAATGTGCTGCTAAATATGCGGACGAGTTAATCGTTCTTTCAGAAGGAAACAAGAAATACTTCAAAGAAAAATTTGGCAGAGAGGCTACACTTATTCCAAACGGAATAGGAAAACCAGAAATATTAGAGGCTCAGGCTATTACAGAGCGGTTCGGATTAAAGAAAGATGAATATATTCTTTTCCTTGCTCGTATAGTTCCTGAGAAGGGCCTTCATTATTTAATAAAAGCATACAAGCAGATTAATACAGACAAAAAGCTTGTTATTGTTGGTGGTACTAGTCATAGTAATGATTACGTTTCTAAGATAAAGCGTGCTGCCAGAGAAGACGACAGAATTATGCTTTTGGGATTCCAGCAGGGACAGATTCTTGAGGAATTATATTCAAACGCATATGTGTATGTTCTTCCAAGTGATGTAGAAGGAATGCCTATTTCACTTCTAGAAGCCATGAGTTATGGCAACTGCTGTCTTGTTAGTGATATTAATGAGACTGCAAGTGTTGTGGAAGATAAAGGCCTTACCTTTAAAAAGGGAGATGTAGAAGACCTAAAAGAGAAGCTAATACAGCTTCTTGATAACAAACAAGAAGTTCATTCTTATAAGATTACAGCTGCAGAGCATGTCCTTAGTAAGTACAACTGGGATGATGTTGTGGCCAGAACGGTGAATCTTTATAAGTATGGAGCAAAGGTTTTTTAATGTGATATGAAAAAGTTGGCAATTCTAGCACCTTGTATTCTTCCGGTCCCTGCCTCAAAAGGCGGGGCCGTTGAGGAATTGATTACGTGCATTATAAATCAAAACGAAATATCGAAAGCATTCGCAATTGATTTATATACAATTGCTGATAGTTCTTATAGTCTAAAGAGTTATTCTTGCACTAATATTATTCCAATTTTATTTGATACTATTACATTAAAACTGGATAAAGTATTCGATAAATATTATCGTACCGTTAAGGATAAAAGTGCTAAACGTGTATTTGATAAGAAGATTATCGAAGAATTCCTGGCTCGTTCATCAAAAATGGAAGAGTCTTATTTTGCTGTCATCATTGAAAATCAAATGTCTATGGCGATGGAACTTTTAAAGGCTACTGGTTTTTCCAAAGATTATCCAATCTACCTTCATATGCATAATGATGTGGATATATATCGTTCACCGGAGTATATTGAATTCCTTACAAAATATGGGGTTCAGTTTATTGCTGTGAGTGAATATATAAAATCACAGATATTAAAATATTCAAGTGATGCAGTAGTTCACATTTTAAAGAATGGAATACCATTTGATGATTATTCTCCTGTCAGAAAAAAGCCGGATGGAAAGATTCGATTTTTGTATGCAGGAAGGGTAATACCTACGAAAGGAGTTGCTGAATTGATTGATGCATTTAATATAATGCAATCAAAGCTTCCTTCAGGTATGCAGGGGAACGTGCTGCTGGATATTATTGGCTTTTCTGATAAACCTACCAAATATGAAAAGCAAATATATTCAAAAGTGAATATGTATGGCACTGGTATTACCTGCCACAAACGTCTTTTGACTAAGCAAATGGCAGAAAAATACAATGAATACGATATCGTCGTCATGCCAACAGTAGACGAGGAACCATTCGGCCTTGTGGCACTTGAAACTATTGCTAAGGGACTTCCTTTAATTACCACAAACTCCGGTGCCATTCCAGAGGTGGTAGGAGATGGCGCTGTCATAGTTGATAAAAATGTTGATTTTATCAGTAGTTTGGCTGCTGAAATGACTCATCTTGCAACTGACGAGGAATATAGAACATCACTTGGCAAAAAAGCTTATAATTCGGCAAGAAGAACAGTAGAATTTGACATTAATACATATTATTATAGATTAGTGAATATTTTGGACACAAAATGTTCACAGGGGACTATTTCTGTAATAGTACCTGTTTATAATGTTGAAAATCAGCTGGAGAGATGTTTGCAATCTCTAATCAGTCAAACCTATACACAGTTAGAAATCATCCTTGTAGATGATGGCTCTGCAGATAATAGTGGAGATATTTGTGAGAAACACGCAGCTAAGGATTCTAGAATAAGGGTTATTCATCAAGAGAATCAGGGGCTTTCCGGAGCTAGAAACTCAGGATTAGATGTTGCCACCGGAGAGTATATATTCTTCCTTGATAGTGATGATTATCTAGATGTCACTACCCTTGAGAAAATGATGGCTCAGGCCAATAGATGCAATGCTGACATAGTAGCCTGTGGGTTTGCACATGTATATGACAATGGAACAGAGAGACCATTCACTAGCTCTGCCCCAGCACAATATAGTGGTAGAGAAGCTGTTTTACAGATGATGACTACAAACAATATCTGCTCCACAGCCTGGAATAAATTATACAAAGCAGACCTTTGGAAAGATATTAGATTTCCAGTTGGACGTCTTCATGAGGACGAAGCCACTACATATAAGCTTTTATTTAATGCAAATCTGGTGGCATACCTTCCAGAATGTTTGTACAAATACTATCAGAGAGATGACAGTATTATGAATGCAGGATTGGCTAATAGATATAGGGACTACGTTCTGGCCTGCAAAGAACGCATTCGGTTTTTTAAAGATAATAATTATATGGCAGCTATGGATCAAGGCATCCTTAGTCTGCTGGAATATATAAAGTATGTTTACAGAAATATAGATGCAGATAAAAAAGACTGCATAAAGAAGCTATATAAGGATTTACTAAAGGAGTATGGGATTCCTGCTAGTATTGAGCGACAGAAAAAATTGGCTCTAATGGTATGGGGATTTATAAGTTATTAAGAGATGGAAAAATTGTTATTATCGGTAGTAATACCAATATATAATGGGCAAAAACATATCAGAGATTGCTTGGCGGCAATTGAAAATCAGACGTATCAGAACCTGGAAATTATCTGTGTAGATGATGGCTCTACTGATAATTCCGCTGCAATCTGTAAAGAATTTGCTGAAAGGGACTCTAGAATAAAGCTTTTTACTCAAGAGAACAAGGGGGCTTCTTCTGCAAGAAACGCTGGAATGGATAAGGCTACAGGAGAATATGTTTGTTTTTGTGATGCAGATGATTATCCAGAGCCAGAATGGACCCAGCGTTATGTAGCAGCTATAGAGAACTGGAAAGATGCTGACTGCAGCTTTATATGCTGTGGAATGTTTTTTGATAATGTATATTACAAAAATGTAAAAAATAAAGAGTCAATATTGGAGGCTGCACACGGCTTTGTAAGAGGCAATGATTATCTGATTTCCCGCGCATCAGCAGCTACCCTTGCATGGTTAAAGCTATTCAACTTCGTTACCAACAAATGTTATGATTTAAATCTTATCAAGGAAAACAACATTAGATTTGATGAAGATGTAAACATAGGCGAAGACCTAAAGTTTAATATGGATTATCTGGATTGTACCATAGGAAATATTGGTGTGATAAATCTTCCTCTTTACCACTATGTTAGAAGAAGTGGAGAGAGCCTTTCTATTAGCTATCATCCAAACGATTTAGAAGATACTAAATATATATACAAGCGTTTTGTAAACTGGGTAATGAGACAGCCTGGCTGTACAGAAGAAAATATGTTGGTTACAAAAGGTATTTATATAAATGACTGGGTTTCCAGAATCACCAGCCTATATGAGGCATATCGTGAAGGAGTGGCCGGAGATAAAGCCAAACAAAAGGTTACCAACGAACTGAAAAGCAAAGAGTTTCAGGATACCTTAAAAGAAATATATGCAGGAAAAAAATAAGCACACTTAGATATGTGTGCTTACGAACAGGTATATTCCAGGTATTCTATTTCTTCAGAGGAATATATCAGCTTATGAAGGGATAAAACGGCTGTACAAAATAGGAGCTATTTTGTAGGCCAATCTCCTTTTTGTTATATGGGATGGATGAGTATTTTTAAGCTCCTGCTGAACACCTCTTATCTGAGGTAACACATCCCTATTACCACTTTTATAGGCCTTCAATAGGCGATACATACTATATTGCAAAATAGAATCGTAGCTGTCTTCGACGTATATTTCCGGAATCAGCTTTCTGATTTCATCAAAGGCGGGTTTGTATTTAAATACATCCCCATTAAAAAGATTAATACTATTTGTGGCAGAGCTGGTATTTTGAATATAGTGATATAAAGGAAGATTTACATAACTAAATTTCAAATCATCGAACTTTGCTAAAAGGGTACTTTGAAATAGTAAATCTTCGCACATACTAATATTTGTATTAAAGGAAATATCCTTTATTAGTTCTCTTTTGAAAAGACGGGTTACTAAAAAACCACGTACATTATCATCAGTGAACATTGCTTTTTTGAAAGTAGATGAATCAATGATATGAGGGTAATTACCGCTGTAAGGTGTAGAGATGCCATCCAGCTCAGTGAAGTATCCGCAGATACAGCCTGAGAGGCTATCATCTGTAAGGCTTGATAACATACTTTCATAAAAATTTTTTTCAATATAATCATCTGCATCTAAAAAACTTATCCACTCACCGGTGGCGTTTTTTAGACCCAGATTTCTGGCAGCAGATACACCTGAATGTGGCTGGGTATTACATTTGATAAAAGGATAGCGATTAGCATATTTCTTTTCCACATCAATGGAATTATCTGTAGAGCCATCGTCAATAAGAATGATTTCATCTGGCAAAACAGTGCCTGCTAAAATGCTATCAAGCATTCGGCCTAGGTCCTTGCCATTATTATAAATTGGTATTATTGTAGTGATTGTTTTCTTCATATTTTAATTATATGAGAAATAATACATAACTTCAATGAAACCAGGTAGGAGATGTATGAGGGAGTTAAAAATACCTAAGAAAATCCATTATTTTTGGTTTGGCGGGGCTGCTAAGCCTAACAGTGTTCTTCGCTGTATCGATTCTTGGAAAAAGTTCTGCCCTGATTTTGAAATCATAGAGTGGAATGAAAATAATTATGATATTCACAAGCATCCATTTATGGAAAAAGCTTTTAATGATAAGAAATGGGCATTCATTTCTGATTATGCCAGACTAGATGTGCTGATTCAGCAGGGCGGTATATATTTAGATACTGATGTAGAGGTTCTTAAAGACCTTGCTCCACTTTGTGAAAACCAGGCATTTATAGGTTTTGAAAATTCACAAAAGGTTGGGGATGGCCAGGGCTTTGGTGCAGTTCCTGATTTTCCTTTATTTAAGGAAATGTTATTAGACTATGATGATTTAGATGAATACATAGAAAGTCCAAAGCTTAGGACAAAGGTTTTGCTTGATCACGGTCTAAGATTAGATGGAAGCAGACAAAACATAGAAGGAATAGAGATATATCCTGTAGAATTTTTCTGTCCTAAAAACTGGGCTACAGGAAAGATTACAGTTACAGATAATACTTATTCCATTCATCATTTTGATGCCAGTTGGCAGGATAAAAAGGCTCATAGATATATCAGTTTGATGAGAGTTCTTGATAGAATGCTGGGGGAAGAAAAGGGCAAATCTACCTTTGATAAGATTATATTTTATAAAGATAAAGTAAAAGGGAGACAGTAGTTTTGGAAAACAACACAAGGGAGAAACTAATATCCATAATAGTGCCTGTTTATAATGCAGAGCATTTTCTTGACTATTGCATTTCTTCCATAATGAAACAGACATATCAGAATTTTGAGCTCATTCTTATAGATGATGGCTCGAAGGATTCTTCTCCTGCAATCTGCGATGAATGGTATAAAAAAG
This sequence comes from Butyrivibrio fibrisolvens 16/4, assembly GCA_000209815.1. Classification (GTDB taxonomy): domain Bacteria; phylum Bacillota; class Clostridia; order Lachnospirales; family Lachnospiraceae; genus Pseudobutyrivibrio; species Pseudobutyrivibrio fibrisolvens_A. The sequence goes on along the minus strand of FP929036.1, from coordinate 2,338,331 downwards.
ATTCCAGAATAAAGGTAGTTCATCAGTACAATTCTGGGGTGGCTGCAGCCAGAAACAAAGGCTTGGAACTGGCAAAGGGAGACTACATATGCTTTATCGATAATGATGATTTTGTCACAGAAAATCATTTGGAAACATTCATAATCGCAATGGAAAAAACTGATGCAGATATTGTTATGTGCGATATTGCTTCAGCCAGACTGGGAGAGCCGGATAGACCACTTGATAAGGTTCTTCAGCTGGATGTTAAGGAATGCCTGAACTGGTTATCTAATCCTATCTCAAAGGAATATGTAATAATGGTAGTCCTTTGGAATAAGATGTACAAAAGAGAATTATTTCAAGAGCATCGTTTTGAAAAGGGCAAATATCATGAAGATGAGTTCATGATTAATAATATGCTAAAAACTGTTAAAAAGGTAACCTTCGTTCCTTTGAAAAACTACGTATATCGTACAAACGAAGCTGGTATTACAGGCAAAAATAATAAAAATGCAATGTATCATCTGGAGTTTGTAGATGCCTATGATGAGCGAATCCAAATGGCTCTGGATGCTGATGAGGATGAGGGCCAGGAATTTGCCTCAACTGTTGCTAAATGGATTTTCATTAAGCTTGCTGAGTTTTACAAAACTGGAAATCCTACAATGCAGGCTGCAGTTAAGAAAAAGTACGCAGAAATTTATGAAAAGTATTCTTATCTGCTGACAGACAAGCAAAAGGCAAAATACAAAATGTTTACAATCACACCAGGAACATTTTGCAAAATGTTTATAAAGTATTTGTAAGAGGAAACGTAAGTGTACAATGAAAAAAAGGTGGTATCAATAATTGTTCCAGCCTACAACGTTGAAAATTACATAGACAGATGCATTGAATCAATCATTGCCCAGACATACACTGACATAGAAATATTGATTGTGGATGATGGTTCTACAGATTCCACCTGGTCACATATTCACTCATTTGCAGAAAAGGATCAGAGAATTCGTGGATTCAAAAGAGAAAATGCCGGGGTTTCATCTGCAAGAAATTTTGCTTTGTCGCAGATGAAGGGCCAGTATGTTCAATTCGTAGATGCGGATGATTACCTTAGAAAAGATGCAGTGGAGACACTGGTAAATGCCATAGAATCCTCAGATGCCAGCTGGGTAAACTGCCAGTACAATCGCATTGATGAAAACAATAATCCTTTGGATGAATATGGTTTTACAAAGGGCCTTAAAAAGACTGAGACACCAGAGGAGCGCTTTCATTTTATAAGAGATGAGCTTTTGGAATATTACGTAGGATATGAAGTATGGAATAAGCTTTACCTGGCATCCATAATAATGGATAATAGGATTACTTTTGATGAGGAGTGCCATCTTGGCGAGGATTTAGAATTTAATATTTGTTATAGCTTTTATGCAGCATCAATTAATTGTATAGAAGACAGGCTTTATTATTACTTGGTTAGATCAAATTCAGCAATGGAAAATGCTAAGTCATTTTCCTATAATTTTAAAGAACATCTGGCATTATCAAAAGGTATTGAATCCCGTTTTAGTGAAGTCTTTAATGGAGATATAAAGAATAAATATTATCAGCTGTTTTACAAGCTAATGCTTCACGCCTGCTTTAGGCATACTGCGGTAGAAGCCTTCCAGGTGGCTAAGGAATATGACGACGATTTTTACAAAAAAATACTTGATGAAGCATTAAAACATAAAGAGGAATTTAGCCAACTGTTTCATCCAGAAATGGCCATGCTTTTTTATAGATACGGTCTCTACATAAATACGTATTTACGTAGAGATTTAAAAGGAAAAATATATTTTAAGTTTTACAATTTGTATCGCAAGTTGAGAAAGAGGGAGACCATCGAGGAATGGAGTCCTTCATAGAGGAGATTTTGTTGTGGAAAAGAAACATGCATATCTCATCATGGCTCATAATGAATTTGAGTCGCTCAAGTATTTGCTTGAGGCAATAGATGATGAGAGAAACGACATTTTCTTGCATATAGATAAGAAAACCAGTTACGTGGACTTTGATGAAATAAGGACATGGGTTAATAAAGCTGGTTTGTTTTTTGTACCTAGAATTAATGTCCGCTGGGGTCATTCCAGCTTCGTAAAATGCGAGTTGATTCTTTTGGAAAGCGCCACAAAGCAGGGACATTATCATTACTATCATTTCCTTTCGGGAATAGATTATCCACTTAAATCTCAGAATGAAATCCACGCTTTGTTACAGGACAAGAATCTAGAATACATCAATTACCATTACGATGGTGAATGTGACGACGATTTTGCATATAAAATACGTTACTACTATCCGCTTATGCGATGGATGGGCAGAGGCTATCACGATGGTCCAGGAAAGAAAAAGGCTATCTTAAGATATATCACTAAAAAGCAGTGGGCCCATATGTACAAGCAGCAGCAAAAAGGCGTAGATAGAAGGGCGAAGTATCCGGGAATCCAGTTCGTAAAGGGTGACAATTGGGTCTCTATAACCGATGATTTTGCCAGATTCGTTATATCCAAAAAGAATAAAATAATGCGTCTTTCCACATTTGCCAATACACCTGATGAATTCTTTATGGCCACATTGGCATACAATTCTTCCTTCCGAGACAGGATTGCTAATGATGTTTTAAGATTAATCGACTGGCAAAGAGGTAATCCTTACGAATTCGTATATACGGATTTAGAGGAGTTAAAGCATTCAGATAAATTGTTTGCCAGAAAGATTTCCTATGTGAAGGAACCAGAGCTGGTGAGAGCATTGGCAGAACATATAGGTGTCAGGCCAATATCAAAACCAGCCACTAATCCGCTGGTTAGCATAGTAGTGCCTATTTATAACGTTGAAAAATACCTAGAGGAATGTCTTGAATCAATAGCAGCTCAGACCTATTCAAACATACAGGTGCTACTTGTAGACGATGGTTCAAAGGATGGTTCCACAAAGCTAGTAGCAGATTTTGCTGCTAAGGATGATAGATTTATCTACATCCATCAGGAAAACAAGGGCCTGTCCGGAGCCAGAAATACAGGCATCGAAAATGCCACAGGAGAATACATAGCCTTTGTAGATTCAGATGATTGGCTGGAGTCAGATTACATCAGTGCAATGCTTTCAGTTGCTCTTGAAAAAGATGCAGACATCACTATCAGCGGCCTTATCAAAGAAAATGGCAATAAAAAGCCAATAGCCTATGACTCTAGTTTCGGCTATTCAAGAACAGCTGCTATGAATGTTCTTGATTACATATTTAATGAAAAATATTTAATGATGATTCTTGCCTGGAATAAGCTGTATAAAAGAACGCTTTTTGATAATGTGAGATATCCCCTTGGAAAGATTCATGAGGACGAGTACACAATTCACAGATTGATAGATAAATCGAATCTGATATATACAGTGCCAAAATGTCTGTATCACTACAGAATCCGAGAGGACAGCATTACAGGCAACAGCCTGAATGATGATATGAGGCATTTTCATTTGGTGGATGCCCATAGGGATAGAGTGCAGTGCTGCAGGAATCAAATATATGGCGATTTTTATGGCAACATAGTTTACTCTATGTTCGAGGAAGTAATCGATTTGATCCGCAGATATAGTGATGATGCTTACAAAAAGTTTCATCTCAATAGAAAATTCAGAATGATTATGCTCAGGGAGTGTATTAGAAATTACTCTTGGCTTAATAATCGTCAAAAGAAAGATTACCTACAGGTGCTTGTATCACCTAAGGGATATAAGTACAAATTGCAACGCATAGACACGCAGGCTAAGAAGGACTAACACAGCATATTGCAGGGATTGGAGAATAGTTTTGGGAAAATGTAAGAATAAAATTTTATCCTATAAAGAGGGAATAATCGGAAGATTATATCGTGACCTTAGATGGATATATGGTTTGTTTAGAAATTTCTTAGGAAGAATAGCAGCCTATATAGCCATCGAGATGATTCATATGGTAGTAGAGTTTTTCATTACCTATAAAATAGGTTCAATCGTTGATTATGCTCTTGTAAATGATATAAATAAGGTCATTACAATGGCACTTATATATATTGGTTTATTTGTTTTAAATGCTGCCATTAGCATTACATCAAATAGATTTGCTGCTTGGAACTACAATTCAATGCAGTCTTATCTTGTTAAAAAGATGTACTACAAAATCGTAAAAGCGGATTGGGAATCACTTACAAGCTATCATTCGGGAGACCTTATCACTCGTCTTACAAATGATGCAAAGGTTATTTCAGGAAATGCCAACGGATTTTTGACAACCATCATTTCCAGCACAGCTATGATTATCGTATCAATAATCGTAATTGTAATGAAGGATGCAAGTATGATTGGCGTCGTTATAATCGTTGCACCAATTATTATGTTCTCCTCTAAAATCTTTATGAACAAGATTTATGAGTGCCAGTCGGCTATTAAGGTTATAGAGAGTAAGGAAAACTCTTACCACAAGGAGTCCTTCCACAATATCCAGGCTGTAAAGGCCTTTGGTCTTGCAGATGAATTTTACAGAAGAATAGAGATATTAGAGAACCAGCGTTACAAAGCTGATATGAAGTCCAACCTCTTTTCACTTATGTCCTGGGCTGTTACCTATTTAGGCGGCATTTTCTCAGGAATTGTTTGTATCGCTTGGGCCTTCTATAGAGTAAACACAGGAGCCATGACTCTTGGTACCCTTACAGTTGTAATTATGATGGCATACAGAATTGCCACATCAGGAAAGACACTTTTAAATCTTATTCCTGTATCTTTACAGATTGCTGTTTCAACAGAGCGTGTTAAGGAGATTATGGATATCCCAGATGAGGAATATTTCCAGTCTCCAGAATATAATGATTTAGTTTCAAAGGGTGAGGAAAGCGGTATTGCTGTTCAGGTTAAGGATATGACCTTTGCTTACAAGACCAGTCGCAATATATTTGATAATGTTTCGCTGGAGGCTCATCCAGGTGAGATTATCGCTCTTGTTGGTCCATCCGGTGAAGGAAAGACTACCATGCTTCGTATTCTCCTTGGCATTCTTAATGTAAAAAAGGGAGATGTTTTCGCTAACGTTGAGGGGGATGAGAACACAGCTCTTGCCTTATCAACAGAGACCAGACCTCTTATAGCATATGTTCCACAGGGCAATACCATGCTTTCTGGAACTATAAAGGAAAATATGCAGCTCATTGCACCAGATGCCACTGATGAAGAAATCATCGATGCTCTTAAGCAGTCTTGTGCATACGATTTTGTTAAGAAGCTTCCAGAGGGTATTTATCACAATATTGGCGAGAGTGGCGTAGGCTTCTCAGAGGGACAGAATCAGCGTCTTGCCATTGCAAGAGCTATCCTTAGAAAGACACCTATCCTTCTTATGGATGAGGCCACATCTGCGCTTGATGTTGCCACAGAGCGCCAGGTTTTATCTAACATTATGAAAAAGGATGCTAAGCGCACCTGCATTTTAACAACACATCGTCCTAGCGTTTTATCTGCCTGCGATAGGGTATATCGCATAAGCGGAGGACAGGTTAACGTTATCGGCGAAGCTGAGATACAGCAGCTTATGAATGATTTTTAAAGGGAAATGATGAATTATGAGTCAGGAAATTTTTGTTACAAAACCGGTACTTCCACCATTTGAGGAGTATGTAGAATACCTTAAGGATATTTGGGATACACATAATCTCACAAATATGGGTAAATACAACAGACAGTTTATCTACCAGCTAAAGGATTATTTAGGGGTGGACTATTGTATGACACTTTGCAATGGTCATATGGCTTTAGAGATGCTTCTTCAGGCAATGAATTTATCTGGGGAGGTTATCACAACTCCATTTACCTTTGCATCTACCACTCACGCTATCGTGAGAAATGGATTGACACCGGTCTTTTGCGATATACGCGAAAGTGATTTTACAATGGATCCTGATAAAATCGAATCCCTTATAACTGATAAGACAACAGCTATTGTGCCTGTGCATGTATATGGTATGCCTTGCGATATAGAGCGTATATCGGCCATAGCAAAAAAGCACAATCTTAAAGTAATTTATGATGCAGCCCACGCATTTGGCGAGAAGGTAAATGGCGAGAGTATCGCTAATGCAGGAGATGCATCTATGTTCAGCTTCCACGCCACAAAGGCCTTTAATACTATTGAGGGCGGATGCGTTGTAACTGATGATTTAGATGTATTAACCAGAGTTTATCAGCTTCACAATTTTGGAATAATGGATGAAGAAACTGTAGAGTTTGTTGGAGCCAACGCAAAGATGAACGAGTTCGAGGCTATTATGGGGCTTTGCAATCTTTCGCACTTTGATGAAAACCGAATGAAGCGAAAAGCTTTGTTTGATTACTATAGAGAAAGACTTTCAAAGATAGAAGGAATCAAACTTCCACAGTATGATGAGGCTAATGTGGAATTAAACTACACCTACTGCCCAATAGTTGTTGATGAAAAAGAGTATGGTATGGATAGAAATCAGCTTCATATGACTTTAGATATGAACGGCATTCATGCCAGAAAGTATTTTTATCCTATAACAAACGAATTTAGTTGTTACAAGGATGCTGGATTTAAGGCTGATGTTCCTGTGGCAACCCGCATATCACGTCAGGTCCTTACTCTTCCTCTTTACACAGATTTAGAGTTAGAACAGGTTAAACGTATTTGCGATATCATTGAGGGGGCGAAATAATGGCAACTAACATTGTAGCATTGGGATTGATTCCCGTTTTAGTATTGCTTTCATTTGCCCATACTTATAAGGGCGTGGATTTTGAAAAGGAATTCTTTTCAAAAAGACAGACAGAGACTCTAAAGGGCATAATGATTTTTGTAGTGTTTTTCCATCACTTTGGTTTGATGAATGAACATACAGAACAGATAATGAAGGTATATATGCCAGGTCAGTTTTGTATAGCTATATTTATTATGCTTTTAGGCTATACCACAGCTCTTGGCCATTCCAAATCTGATAAGCTTGATTTTAAAAAGCTGTGGATTAATCGTGCCTGGAGATTATATTTACCGGTTGTAATATTCTCCATAACCTTCAATAACTTTTTGGGAGCCACATTATTCTTTTTCATATTGACAGATATCGTATATACGTTTATTAAAACTGACAAAAATAGATTAATAGTTATTTTCATAGGAAATATGATTTTCCCACTATTTCTTAAGCTGATAGGAATGGGAGAATGGTGGTACGACGATATTTTCACCTACTTTATTGGTGTGGCACTGTTTATGTACAAGAAACCTATAATAGATTTCCTTAGAGGAAAAATCTATTGGGTAATATTAGGCTTATATGTGTTGCTTGCAGTTCCATTTGCGGTTTACACAATTAAAAACTGGCCTTTTGATTTATCGACAATTGTGCATTCAACTGTATTATCAATATTGATTTTATTGTTGATGTTTAGATTAAATATTAAGTCAAAAATCTTCCACTTTGTAGGACAGTATACCTGGGAAATATTTATTTTCCACCAGACTTTTATCGGTCTTGCAAAAATGATTTTTAATAGAAATATTTTGATTTTAGGTTTTTCTATGCTTTTGACCATTATCACTTCAGTGGCTGTTCAGAATGGAGTGAAAATGTTAAGAAATAAGATAAACGCGAGGGAGAAATAATGAAGTTAGGTATTAATCAGCCATATTTTTTTCCATATATTGGATTTTGGCAGCTTATGAATGCAGTGGATGAATATGTTATCGCGGACAATTTACATTTCATTAAACAGGGCTACATTCAAAGAAACAAGATTTTGGTTAACAAGGAACCACAGTATTTTAAGGTCCCTTTACACAAGCCATCACAGAACAAGCTTATCAATGAAACAGAGCTTTCACTTGACGAGGCTGAGGTGGAGAAAATGCTTCACACATTAAAGTGCGCTTATGCAAAGGCTCCAAATTTTGAAAAAGTTTACAATCTGGTAAAAGAGGTTTTAGAGTTTGGCCTTACAGAAGAGGGAAAGAATCTTGCACTTTTTTTGGAAAACGAAATAAGGCTTGTTGCTAAGGAATTAGGAATCACCACAAAAATATATATGGCATCAAGAGACGTTATTCTTGACGATGATTATAAGAGAGAGTACTACGTAGTACAGACTTGCAAGAACCGTGGGGCTACAGAGTACTACAATGCCATTGGTGGCACAAAATTATACTATCAGGAGTTCTTTAGGGAGAATGGTCTTGGCCTAAAATTCGTAAATACGAATTCAGATATAAAGTACCAGCAGTTCGATAATGAGTTTGTACCTAACTTGTCGATTATAGATGTAATGATGTTCTGCTCCAAGGAACAGATTGCAGATTTACTTCAAAGATTTGATTTAGAAGAAGGTTATGAAAAACCAGAAGAGGCGGTAGAGGAATAAGTTATGAATAATAAAAAAGTTTGTATTGTAGTAGCTACCTACAATCAGGAAAAATATATCAGACATACACTAGAAAGTATTGTAGGACAGAAAACCAATTTTGAATACGAGGCCCTCGTAGGGGATGATTGTTCTACAGATGACACAGCAGCCATTATCAGAGAGTATGCTGAAAAGTATCCTGATATTATCGTTCCTATCATTCGTGAGAAGAATCTTGGAATGGTGGCAAACACAATGGATTTGACTCTTCGTGCAACAGGCGACTATGTTGCGTTTATCGAGGGGGATGATTACTGGATAGACGAGAATAAATTACAGAAGCAGGTGGATTTTTTAGAGTCACATCCTGATTATGTAGCTTGCTTTGGTTTATGTCAGATTGTTGATGAGAATGAAGTCAGACAGGAAAACCTAGAGCAGTGGAGCGGCTTTATGAAGGAAGGCGGCGATTATACTCTTCAGATGTTCCAGGATTATGTGTTGCCAGGTCAGACAGCTACTTCTTTATACAGACGAATCGCTTATGGACAGCTTCAGCAAAAGCTTGTTGATGCAAAAATTGACATGAGCAAAATGATTGATCGTTCTCAGGTTCTTTGCATGCTTGCAGTTGGAAAAATGTACAATCTTGGCGAGTATGTATCAGCCTACAGATACGTTATGACACAGGGCAGCGGTTCCTGGTCTTCTCAGAACGATTTTTACAGCAAAGACAATCTCATTAAATATTTAGATGGAATGAAGAATATGGAGGAGATTGCTCACGCATTAGACCTTGATTTGAATTTTGATGCGAGAAGAAAATACGAGCTTAACAAATTAGAGGATTCAGCGGACAAGTTCTCTAAGGAGGATTACAAGGCGCTTTACAATAGATTAGTGCAGGATTCCAGGGATAAAAATGAATTGAAAACAATCCATAGAAAGCGCCAAATTAAAAATGTTATTCAGAAGTTTAAAGGTAAAGGAATTGCTTAGGCATTAGGGAAAAATAAAATGGATAAGATCCTTTTTTTAGGAAATAATTTACACGTAGATACCATGATTAATATTGCAAAGGAAAAGGGTATTTACACAATCGTTACTGACAATCTTTCAGTGGAGGATTCTCCTGTAAAGAAGCTGGCTGATGAGGCGTGGGACATCAGCGTTACTGATCTTGATGAGCTGGAAACTGCTGCCAGAAAAGCAGAAGTAACAGCAGTTCTTTGCGGTGCCAGTGAGGTATGTATGCAGGCCAATCGTGACCTTTGCAAGCGACTTGATTTACCATTTTACGTGTCTGATAAGGCTTGGGATATAGTTAATGATAAATTACGTTTCAAAGAGGAATGTGAGAAGTTTGGAGTTCCTGTGCCAAAGAATTTCAAGCTAGATATGGATTTTTCAAAGGAAGATTTGGCAGCGGTGGAGTATCCGGTGGTTGTTAAGCCTGCAGATGGATGCAGCAGTATTGGTATGCACATCTGCTACAACGAAGAAGAGCTTATTGCAGGCTACAAGGATGCATATGAGAAATCAGATGCAAAAAAGGTTGTTTTGGAAAAGTATTATTCAGGTGAAGAGACTTCATTACTTTTCTGCTACGTGGATGGAGAGCCTGTATGCATCGAAACAGGTGATGTTTTAGGTGACAAAAAGAACGGAAAGCCTTTCCTGTTTGGCGGAAATTATACAAAGCATCAGGAACTATTCGAAGATAAATTTGTGAATAGTCTAAAGAACCTTTTCAAGGATCTTGGCTGTGTTGCAGGAACTGGAAGTGTACAGTTTATCTTTGAAGGTGATGATTTTGCTGCACTTGAAATGAACTATCGTCTTCCAGGCGCAAAGACCATGAGCAGTGATTTTATGTGCAGAAGAATGATTGAGTATGCAACGGGTGTGAAGGTAAAAAAGAGGATGTTATTGATTCCATTCCTTCAGTTCAAAAGACAAATGCATATTGTATCTGGGCAAATCCAGGGGTCATTGCTGAGATTAAGGGAATAGAGACTATTACTGAAAATCTTCATATGGTTTCTATGACACCTAACCAGAAAGTAGGGGATGAAATCGTAGCAAATTCAGGTATGAGACAATTATTTGCATATGCCATTACTGATGCAGATAAGGAAAAAGATTTTGCCAAGGCCGTTGATTTTATCAATAATAATCTTCAGGTTCTTGATAAAAATGGTAATGATATGCTTTGCAAGTACAGCTATGATAATAAGGGCTTTGCTATAAAGCTTTAATAAATGTTTTTTGCTATAGTGTGGCGTAAAGGACAGGATTTTCGGGGTGGTGTGTCAAATCACTATTATGCCACATAAAAAAACGTATTTTTATGCACATTTTTTGACAAAAAGATAGTATTATATATACACTTGTGAAAAAACTGTGAACACTACTACAATGACGAGGCAAAACAAAAAGGGAGAAAGAGATATATGACAAAAGAAAAAGCAATCGAGATTTTAGAAAAGGCTGGTCAGGGCCACGTAATGAAGGGATTCGACAATCTTTCAGAGGAAAAGAAATCAGCTTTCCTTGCACAGATTGAAAACATCAATTGGTCTGATTTCAAGCTTATCGGAGACGATTCAAACGATTCTAGAGGAGAGTTTTCAGTTCCACCTGCTATCGAGCTTCCAGAAATCCAGGCTAGAAAGGCTGAGTTTGAGGCTGCAGGATTAGAGGCTATCAAAAAGGGTGAAGTTGGTGCTGTTCTTCTTGCAGGTGGTATGGGTACACGTCTTGGTTTCGATTTACCAAAGGGTTGCTACAATGTTGGCCAGACTAAGGAATTATACATTTTCCAGTGCCTCATTAATAACCTTATGGAGGTTGTAAATAAAGCAGGAGCATTCGTTCCTCTTTACATTATGACCAGCGAGAAAAATGACGAGGCTACACAGAGCTTCTTCAAGGAGCACGATTACTTCGGATACAATCCTGAATATATTAAGTTCTTCATTCAGGATATGGCTTGTGCAGTTGATTACGACGGAAAGCTTCTCTTAGAGGAGGAAGGACGTCTTGCTACATCACCTAACGGAAACGGTGGTTGGTATGCATCCCTTGTAAAGGCTGGTCTTAGAACAGATATCCAGGCAAAGGGTGTTAAGTGGATTAACGTATTTGCGGTAGATAATGTTCTTCAGAGAATCGCAGATCCTTTATTCGTTGGTGCTACTATCCTTGGAAACTATGTTTCAGGTTCAAAGGTTGTACGTAAGGTAGAGCCAGCAGAGAAGATGGGGCTTCTTTGCTTAGAGGATGGAAAGCCTAGCATCGTAGAGTACTACGAAATGTCAAAGGAAATGTCTGAGGCAAAGGCAGCAGACGGCAGCTTACTTTATAAATATGGTGTTATCCTTAATTACTTATTCTCAGTTGAAAAGCTTGATGAAATCGTAGATAACAACTTAGTAGTTCACGTAGTAGAAAAGAAAATCCCATTCGTAAACGAGAATGGTGAGAAGGTTTCTCCTACAGAGCCAAACGGTTACAAGTTCGAATTACTTGTACTTGATATGATTCATATGATGGATAACAATCTTGCATTCGAGGTTGATAGAAATTATGAATTCGCACCTATCAAGAATCTTCATGGGGTTGATTCAGTTGATAGTGCAAGAGAGTTACTTGAGAAGAATGGTGTTGTATTATAAAGGGAAGGTTTAATGTATAAGAGAAAGAAAAAATTTTGGGCAAAGCATTGGGATGTAATAGCGCTTGATACCATAGCCTCTTTGTTGGCTTTGGTAATAGCCCTGTTTTTCCGTTTCAACAGAATACTCATTGTGGATGTTATTCCTCACGAGTATATTTATGAAAATATCCTTATAATGATCATCTTTTCGTGCATTTTAAATGCTGCACTTAGAGATCCTTATACAGGTATTGTTCATAGAGATAAATGGCAGGAACTAAAGGCAGTAGTTGTTCATTCCATTGTAAATTTAGGAGGAGTACTTTTATTCCTCTATGCATTTAGATATTCAAACCGTATTTCACGTTCTGTCATTTTGGCTTGGTTCGTGCTTATGGTGTTTATCATGTTTTCGTTCCGCATTGTTTTCAAGCGTGTTGTTCGTTTCCGTAAACACGATGACAGCACTAAGTCAACAATGCTTATTATCGCAGATTCCGAGACAATCAATCACTGTCTCAGCCAGCTTACAGGTTCCGATTATATGGAATACAAGGTAGTTGGTTGCTGCATCATTGATAAGGATTGGGTTGGAAAACGCATCAAAGGTGTACCAGTAGTTGGTAATTGCGATTCTGTCTTTGAATACCTTCGTACAAACGTAGTAGACGAGGTATTCATCGATGGAAAGAATAGATACAGCGAGGAGCTTCTTGCTGAGCGCCTTACAGATTTGGGATGTACAGTGCACATTTCCCTTATCCACACAGAGCATTTGATGAAGAATCGTACCATCGAATACTACGGTGATTACATTACCATGACCACTAGTATGCATATGGCTTCCAATCGCGAAGCATTCTGCAAGCGTACTGTTGATATCATTGGTAGTTTGGTAGGTTTATTGATTTGTGCAATCGCATTTATTTTCCTTGCACCTATCATCAAGATTCAGGCTCCAGGCCCTGTATTCTTCTCACAGACACGTATCGGAAAGAACGGACGTCGTTTCAAGTTCTACAAGTTCCGTAGTATGTACGTTGATGCAGAAGAGCGCAAGAAAGAGCTTATGGATCAGAATGAAATGAACGGTCTGATGTTCAAGATGGAGAACGATCCTCGTATCTTCCCAGCCGGACATTTCATCAGAAAATATTCTATCGACGAGCTTCCACAGTTTTGGAACGTGCTTATCGGAGATATGTCTCTTGTAGGAACCAGACCTCCTACAGAAAACGAATTCGTACTTTACGAATTACACCATAAGGCACGTCTTGCCAGCCGCCCAGGTCTTACAGGAATGTGGCAGGTTAGCGGACGAAGCAACATCACAGATTTTGAGGATGTTGTTGCATTAGATACAGAGTACATCAGAAACTGGTCCCTTGGATTAGATTTCCATATCATCCTTAAGACAATCTTAGTTGTTGTTAAGGGTTCCGGTTCTAAATAAAATGCGAAGGGTTACTTAGGTCGCCCTTAAATAGACAAAACACCCCCGTAAAGGGTATAATGAAACTATTCTGAGCCAAAGGAAAACACTTAAAGTGTGTTTTTGCCAATGGATACGGAATAGTTTCTTTTTTGGAGTAATATATTATGAAAATAACGGTTATTACCCCTTTCTATGAAGGGGATAAATATATGGATAATCTGGTGGATTGTCTGATTGCTAATCGTGATGCATTGCAGACTAAAGGCCATGAATTAGAAGCCATTCTAGTAAACGATAGTCCTTGGAAAAAGCTAGAGGCACCAGAAACTGAGGACCAGTTTATAAAGGTTATTACCAATCCTGAAAATAAGGGGATTCACTACAGCCGTGTGTCAGGTCTTTCGCAGGCTACAGGTGAATACATTATGTTCTTGGATCAGGATGATGTGCTTGAAAATGATGCCCTTGTAAAACTTTTAAAATCTGCAGTTACTTCAAAGTCTGATGTGGAGGTGGCAAATGCATCTTTAGAGCAGGCTGATGGAAGTAAATTGCTTTGGTACAGAACAGACGAGCATAAGGCTTTGGTTGGAGATTTAAAAACGTATTTACGAATTGGGATACAGATTATTTCTCCTGGTCAGTGTCTAATTAAAAAGACAGCTATTCCAGAATTTTGGACCAGTCACATAATGTCAAAAAACGGTGCGGATGATTATTTCCTTTGGTTGCTTATGCTTGCAAGGGGATGCAAGTTCAATTATTTGGATGAGGCCCTGTATGTGCATAAATATACAGCAGTTAATTTATCCGCAGACACCACAGTTACAGACGAATCAGTTTATGATTTTATTGATTTATTGCAGGATTGCGATTATTTCAAACAGGAGGATATCTTCACTCTCCATGAAATGATTAGCTATAAAAATCAGTTCAGAGCCAGCGGTACATTTGGAAAGATTACCTGTTCACTGGCTAATCTTGATTTATTTATTGATAACATCAAATTTAAAAAGAAAACAAAAACTGGATACGGGTTTAACAGATAATGAAAGAAATCGTGATACTTCTTGCTACATATAATGGCGAGAAATACATTAGGCAACAGCTGAAGAGTCTCTTCGAACAGACCAATCAGAATTTTAGATTGGTGGTTCATGACGATGGGTCTAGTGATGCAACAGCCGAGATTATAAATGAATATCGAGATAAGTATCCTGAAAGGATAGAGATTTTCTATGGCAATTCCTGCGGCGGTCCAAAGGAGAATTTCCTGTGGATGCTAGGCAGAGTAGAGGCGGATTATTATCTTTTCTGCGACCAGGATGATGTATGGCTTCCAGAAAAGCTTCAGCGTTCAATGGATGCTTTGGCTTCTGAGGAAGATAATTATCGTTCTTCAAAGGAAGAGATCCCTCCTGTATGTGTATTTACAGATATGAGAGTTGTGGACGAGGAGCTTAATACATTATCAGATTCTTTCATCAGATATATTGGAAGAGTTCCGGAAAACACAGCCTATACTCAGATTTTGATTGATAATCCTGCTGCTGGATGTACCATGTGTTTTAATAGAGCACTTAGGGATTTGGTGGTGGATTTGGCTCCATCGGTGGATCTTAACAATATTCCTATGCACGACGCTTTCGTATTAGAGATTGCTGCTATTATGGGAAAGGTGGTTGCTATTGACGAGCCACTGGCATATTATAGACAGACGGGACATAATGCAATGGGAGCTGTTACGGAGAGCGAGTCCGATAAGGCATCTCGCAATATAGAAGATTTAAAACAGGGAAATATTTTCCAAAAGAAAAAGGCCTTTGTGGAAGAATCCAGATTATTTGCAGCAGAAATGCTTAAGGCCGATTGGCTCCCAAAGGACAAGAAAAATGTTCTCCTTAGATTTTCCACTATAGGTGAAAAGGGAAAGCTAAAGAGAATGAGTTTTTATTCTAAAAATAATTTTACCCGTGCACATCACAATTTGTGGTTCCGTTTGTGGGTTTAACATAAGGGGATAAAGGAGACTTTTGTCATGAAAAAAACTTTACTCTATATGAAAAAGCATGCAGATTTCATTATTATGGATATGATTGCTTTAGTAATAGGATATTGTATAGTAGTTCTTTTTAGATATGCAGCCAGCACAGTTCACCGCGGAGATCTTCTTATCCGTTACGGTTGTGTTCTTGCAGGTGTATATTTTCTGATGTTGATTATCAGCAGAAATCTGTCGGGTGTAATAAAGCGAAGCTTCTTTAAGGAAGCCCAGATGGTGCTTGCTCAGGTTTGTATCAGTTGGGCATTCTTCACAGTAGTGCTTTATTCTATCAAGTCTGCCCAGGACTTCTCTCGAAGCGTTTACGGTGCAGCCTTTGCTATGTGCTATTTGTGCCTGCTTTTTGAAAGAAGTGCTATGAAGGCCTTCATTCGTTTCAGCAGATTCCACTCACGTTTATGTCCAAAGATGATTGTTGTTTGCGATAGCAATCATTCTCAGGAGGTTATCAAAAGAGTTTTAAAGGGCTCCTTTGAAAATGATTATGAGATAGTTGGCGTAGCTATGAATAACGAAGGGGTCACCGATTATATCGATCATTTTGATTCCCTTATTGGTTTGGACAAGCTTGAGGAATTCATAGCTGATAAGAAGATTGATGAAGCTTACATCGAGGTGGCTGATGCAGGAGTGGAAACTCACGTAATCAATCTCCTGTTAAAACACAACATCATTGCTCATCGAAGCCTTCGCGAAAGCACAATGAATTACGTTGAGCAGGGAATAGATGAAATCAGTGGTCATTATGTGATTACTGTACGCGATACTCAGGTTTCATTCGTAACCAGAGCTGAGCGCTTAGAGACAAAGATATTTAGAAAGTTGACAAAAAAGGATTTAGAATGAAATCAGCAGTATTTTTTGATATAGACGGTACACTTTGGGACTACGATAAATACATTCCGGAGAGTACAAAGCTTGCATTTAAAAAGCTTAAAGAAAATGGACATCTTGCATTTATTTGCAGTGGTAGGGCTCGTGCTTTTATAAATGACCCAGATTTACTTGGACTTGGATTTGATGGAATAGTTTGTTCCTGCGGATGTCATATAGAAATTGATGGAAAGATTATTTATCAGAAGTTAATTGAAAAGGATTTTGCCAAAAAGACCATAGAGATGATTAGAGACTATGGTTTCAGACCAATTCTTGAAGGTCCTGATCATATTTATATGGATGATGATGAATTTGATTTTGATGACCCATTTGGAAATGTTCTTCGCCGAGATGTTGGAAAGAAGCTTCTTTCTGTAGGTGGCGATTATTATGGCGATTGGGTGATTAACAAAATGTCCTGTGCTACAGAGGTAGAGGCTGATAAGAGAGTAGAGTGCTTTAAGAAGCTTTCTAGCCATTACGAAATCATCAAGCATAGTGATGAAATATGTGAATTGGTTCCTGCTGGACACAATAAAGCAACAGGTATGTTAAAGGCTTGTGAGCTTATTGGCATGGATGTAGCTAATACTTATGCCATTGGCGATAGCGAAAACGACCTGGATATGCTCCAGGCCGCTCATATCGGAATCGCTATGGGTAATGGAACCGACCGTGCAAAGGCAGTGGCAGATTATGTTACCACTGATTTTGACAAGGACGGTATTTATAATGCTTTAGAGCATTTTGGATTAATTTAATAATCACATTTGATAGAAATAATTTTATCCTCGTTTTCGTTTACGAGAAAAGTTATTTTAAGTTCAGAAATATCATCTGGGAGAGAAAGCTCTTTAAAGGCATTCTCTTCCATTTTTATTAATGAGGATTGATCGGAATCAGAAAAGGCATAACCTGGAATTTGATTTAGTGACATCCCATCCTCAGATGAAAGCTCACATCTACATATTTCGGTCTCTGATTCCACGAGTTCATTGTCATCAGTGCAGACTGTGATGTTCTTTTTGGTGGAGATGATTACGCTGGTAAGAGATTGTGACTCTTCTTTTTCAAGGAGCTCTTCTTGTTCATCTGATTCTTCAGGCTCAGTGGATTCTTCTAGATCTTCGGATTCGTATAGTGCATCAGAAGATTCTGGATTTTCAAGTTCTTCAGATTCACCGATATCTTCAGGATTATCTTGTTCTTTGGCATCTTTTGATTCATCATAAGCTTTTTCAGTATCAGAGATTTCCTCATCGGTCATAGGTTCAGTATCTTTGTTTATTTTGATAGCTTCATTTCCTGTATTATCCTTGGCATAAACTATTCCCGTAGGATAGCTGATTGCCATAAGTGAAAAGGTAATTAGGAAGGATAGCAATTTTTTATATTTCATATTTTCCCTTTCATTTAGATTAGTATTGTATAGTTACAGATTTTACGCTGATTGTAGCAACAGCTTCTGCTGGTTCAGGACCACCTACGTTAGCGTGATAGCGTTCCTTGTTTTTGGACTTCGCCTGAGCAGAAATCTCTACAAAGCAATCTTTAATTTCATCATCTGTCAGATAAGATAAATCCAGGTTGTAAATAGTAGAGGAAGAGAGCATGTCATTTTCCACCAACAATACTTTTCTGGATGAATATACTTTTATGGATAAATCTGCTAGCTCCTGAGAAGCCAGGCACTTTTAGGGAGATTTTTTTAGCTCCGGTTTTTATAACCCCTGGAAGGATAGTGCAATTAATGGAAGCAGAGGCTGCCTTGTAGGTTTCTGAAGATAGGGAACCACCTGGATAAATACGTTCATTGCTGCGTATAGTATTTGAAAGTTTTCCTGAGGCGTTTGTGCTATCTAAGGTGATAGTCTTAGAATTTCCTTCTGATTCCGATGACTTTAGAATTCGTTTGGAGTAGGTTCCATAGGTGCCCTTTGCAGTGTAAACGGTATAGTCATCAGTATCTTCTGTAATAATGGTTTTAACAGTCTCTGAAGTGTGATGATCTCGACTGTTAGAACAGAAGTAGTCAATAGTTCCATATAATGTATCTTCTGAAACTGTGAGAGTACCTTTCCAATCGTCTCCATTTTCTTCACAATCGGTAATAGTATTATGACAGGTGACCTTCTCAAGGATACCGCAGTTGGAATCGATAGGGTGGTCGTGGGCATGGCCGTAGTCACCACTTCCATTACCTAATACCTCATTATGCTGTCTTAAGCTTATAAATATCTTTATGTCTTTAATATCTTCCTCGTTCAAACGGCTTATATCAAAGGTAAAGGCTTTTAAATTTGCTTTAGCAGAACCTCGTTTATCTCCTGAGCGACAAATGGTGGTACCTGCATTCACCCATTCCTTGTCCATTTTTACCTTACCAGATATATTAATTCCTTTACTTTTAACAACCCAGTTAAAACCCTGGTAATCTCTTCTGTCTGGACCAAGGTAATACGCATATATGGTTATCTTTTTAGTGTTAGGCATAAATGCTCTAGAGTCTACAGTACCAGAACCATGGGAAGTTATTTCTTTGAAAACACCTGTCCATCCATTGAAATGTGCATTGTCATGCTTTGGATCATCTTTGCTTTCTCCTGCAATTACATCTATAGTGTCTAAGCCATCAATCAATTTTTTATGCATAAGACGGTATTTGTTTTGCCAGCTCTTATATTCATCAGTGCCGTAAACTTCTGCGGTGCTTTCATTTGCTAAGATATAGCCTGTGGCAGTTTCATTTTTATGGAGACCTGTTGCTACATAATCAGCTGAAATAGCAGCAAGACACTTGTCACGATTTTTACATTTTGTTTCATCCTCCAGGCCACCACAAAAACCATTGGAAAGCTTAAAAAGTGATATGAGATCTGGAATTTGATCTAATCCTTTTATATCAATATCATCATTAAGAGAAAGCCAGGCTCCCATGCCTACACCTGAAGCAACAACATAATCGAAAAACTCCTGCCCATACTCTGTAGTATCATTGGCAGCATAATAGGACCTTGCAACCAAATCATAAAGGGATGGATACTTTACAACCAGCGATTTCAAAAGTGCTGATGAGTTAGTAGTGTAGGCTTCATACATTTCTTTTATGTAGCCATTAAGCCAGTCAATTTGTTTAGATGAAAGAATATCTTTGCCGTACTTATCTGTCTGATGGTACTGGCTGGCGATAATGGCCAGCATATAGTAATCCACAGGAACATCTTTGAAGCTGATAGTTTTCAACGAATTATCAGAAAGATATTCACCTTCTTTAGTGAGATTTATGATGGAAGGGATTAAATACGTAGCGTATTTCTCAGAGTCGGCTAAATACTGACAGATAACCTGTCTGGAAAAAGTTGGATTGTCTGCAGGCTGTGGTAGGGGTGTATATCCATCTAAGCCTAACAGCTGCCCTAGAAATTCAGGATTAGCCTCTAGCGTGTTTCCAAGAAAAGCTTCAAAATCTCCTGAAGAAAAAGTAAGCTGCCTGTCTATATCTTTGAATTCACCATCAAGTCCAGCATATGGCCTACCTTTATATTTCTTCCACCAGTTATCAAATTTCTTATCATAGAATCCCCTATGATTCTCATCCCAGTTTAGCTCCTCGTAGAAAAGCTTCAGCCACAACTCTTTAATAAGCTGCTCCTTGCTGCTGGAATTCTTTGAAATGTAAAATGGAATCTGGTCTCTAAAGGGAATAAATACCTTTTCCATTTTTGCATTTGAGGTAGCTTCCTTTGCAGTGACAACTCTAGATGAAATGGGAGATACTAAGGCTAGAATTAGCGTAATCGGAAGGATGGTTCGTTTAATCTTATTAATCAAAGTCATAGCACCCTCCCTTAAAATGGTCTGAAATTATTGCCATCAATATAATATCCGTAGGTGCCATCCTTATAGCCAAAGTTGAATTCGTTAGAACCATTGTTATCTGTGGTTCTCTTATTAAGCTTATCAATGGCATCCTGCAAATCAGAAATCTTAGCATCAATATTCTGAATGGAAGAACCATTTTGCTTTTTCATCTCGGCGATAATAACATCGATTTCATCAATAAGGCTTTTCAGCTCCTTATATCTGCTGTTATCAGAAGCATCAATTGAATAAAGCTTTAGCTGCAACTCCTTCTTAATGTTCTCTAAATTAGTCACATTAGACTGATGCTTTTGATCTACAAGCTGATACAGATTCAGTAATTCCTCTTCAGTGAGCTCGTTATTATTCTTTATCTGCTCCTGAATAATAGAATTAAGCTCGGCCTTCTGTTCATCTGTAAATCCCTCAAGAGATTCAATATAGTCATAGAGTTCAGAAATAGCCTCTGAATTATCTATGCCAGATGCACTAACCTGCTTCATCAATGTCATGCCCTTAAAATGCATAATCAAAAGAGCCACCAAGGCGATAGCCAAAGTAGATAAAAATAGGGTTAACTTATTAAATTTGTTTGTCATTTTCATTCTCCTTACATAAATAACTTAAGGAATATGAAAGTGGTTTCGATTCGTTTTTAAACCTTGTGGAATAATGGTTGAACCAACTCGAAAGTAAATTTTTGAAAAAAGACAAGCGCTAATATAACACGTCAAAAAAATAATTGCAAGAAGAAATTTTGATTTTGTGGTTTACTTAGAATTGGTTGTAGTGATAACATTAATCATAGAACATAACAAAGGGAAAATTTTAGGGAAATTATGATGACAGCAGAAAGAAGAGAGTATAATCCTAGAGTCGTAGGAATGAATTTAAAAAGACTTAGAGTGAAAAAGGATTAGCAGTAGAAGATGTAAGAAAGTATCTCAAATTAGAATCTGTCCAAGCAATTTATAAGCATGAAAGTGGAAAGAGCTATCCACAGGCTGATACTTTACTTGCTCTAATGGAATTATATGGTGCATCAGTTTATGATATAGTTAATGAACGTAATCCAATAAAAAGTTATTATGAATATTTTGAAAGATTTTTTATGAACGCTACCAGCTAATGCTGGCGGCGTTTTTTAAACCACAGGTTCAATGACAAGTAAAAGTGTGATTGATAGAATTAATTAAAAAGAATACAAAGCTTGGTTTTACAAGGTGAGTGGTGCGGAGAAGGCATTCAGAAAAATAGACTTAAACTTAATTTGAAGCAGGCATTTATTCTAAACATATAAACTATCTATTTTGCCATGATGATGATATAATATACATAGGTAAGAAAATCCTACCAGAAAGCGAGGTATTTATATGAGTGGAATAGTTGCGGAAGTTACTTCTGTTTCAACAAAGGGACAGGTAGTTTTGCCTAAGTCTATAAGAGATGCTTTAGCTATAAGACCAGGTGCTAAATTGATAGTAATGAGTGATGGAGATAATATTTTGATAAAACCTATAAAGACGCCAACTCTTTCTGAGTTTTCAGACCTTATGGATAAGGCACAGGCATGGGCTGAGAGTGTTGGATTACAGGAAGAAGATATAAATGATGCCATTAAAGCAGTTCGCCAGAAAAGGAGAACTAATTGATGAGGATAGTTGTTGATACTAATGTTGTTGCTTCAGCTATCTTCTTCGGAGGAAAGCCTAAGCAATTGATAGATGTTTTGTTTAAAAAACAAGCTGAAGCGTATGTTACTAGTGACATCATTTTGGAATATGGTGAAACAGTTGAGTATTTGCTGAATAAGTATCCACAAAAGCCAGCAGCAATACCATTAGCTACAATAATTGAGCGTATGAATATTATAGAGGCAAAGACAGATGTAAATATATGCAGGGATCCGGATGATAATAAATTTATAGGATGTGCTGTAGATGCTAAGTGCCTCTATATAGTGAGTGGTGATAAAGATTTGTTAGAATTAGGGGCATATGAAGATGTGGAAATAATCACTGTGGCAGAGTTTATGGATCGTTTAAATAAGTAAAGATTATAGAAAAATCTTAGTATACAAAAATGATATTTGGGAGTATGTTAATGTTACTATTGAGGACAGAGATGTTTGGAACGAACCATCATATTATAGAAATTTTTATCCGGGTAGAGAAGATGATATAAAAAAGTAAAACAAGAAATGTTAGTCGAATTAGTTGAAGATAGAGTTATTCCAGTTGAGGTAGCGGTGGAAAAATTAGGGATATCTAAAGTAGAGTTTGAGAAGTTATGTGAGAAATCAAAGGATTAAAAATCAAAAATAAAATATGACTCTATTGACTCGAAAGACTGAGAAACTTAAGCACAAAATGGGGCACAGGAATCACTGTGAAATTCTTGGATTCCAACCTTGACAGATGAGGAAAATACTTATATCATAAGTTAAGTTTTAAATGCGATGATGAAGAGGAGTAATCAGTGTCGTCCTGTAGAGAGGGTCGCTCACCGGCTGAAAGGTGACCTAGGAGCTGAGCTGACGAAGGTAGCTTCGGAGCAGGTGGTGAACAAAGCGCCCTTTAGGCGGACAAGCCATCCGAGTCGTTCCCGTAAGGAATAAGATGAGATATAAATGCAGGTGGTAACGCGACCGTATTGTATATGGCGCCCTGTGTACAGCAATTTGCCGTACACAGGGCTTTTTTAATGCAGAAAGGACGAATAGTATGAAAGAACTTGCAAAAACATACGACCCAAAAGGGTTGGAAGATCGTTTGTATAAAAAATGGGAGGAGAATGGCTATTTCCACGCTGAGGTAGATCGCAGCAAGAAGCCTTTTACTATCGTGATGCCACCTCCAAATATCACAGGTCAGCTTCACATGGGCCACGCGCTTGATAATACAATGCAGGATATCCTTATCAGATATAAGAGAATGCAGGGTTACTCAGCTCTTTGGCAGCCAGGTACAGACCATGCAGCTATCGCTACAGAGGTAAAGGTTATCGAGCACCTTAAGAAGCAGGGCATCGAAAAGGATAGTCTTGGTCGTGAAGGCTTCCTTGAGAAGTGCTGGGAGTGGAAGGATGAGTACGGAACACGTATCATCAACCAGCTTAAGAAGATGGGTTCATCTGCTGACTGGGAGCGTGAGAGATTCACAATGGATGAAGGCTGCTCAAAGGCTGTAGAGAATGTATTCGTAAAGCTTTATAAGGAAGGCTATATCTACAAGGGCAATCGTATCATCAACTGGTGTCCAGTTTGTCAGACATCTATTTCTGATGCAGAGGTAGAGCATGAGGAGCAGGCAGGACATTTCTGGCATATGAAGTACGAAATCGTTGGGGAGCCAGGCCGCTTTGTCACATTCGCTACTACACGTCCAGAGACAATGCTTGGTGATACAGCTGTTGCTGTAAACCCTAAGGATGAAAGATATCAGGATATCATCGGAAAGACTGTAATGCTTCCATTCGTTAACCGTGAGATTCCAGTTGTTGCTGATGAGTATGTTGATATGGAATTTGGTACTGGTGTTGTTAAGATTACACCAGCACACGACCCTAACGATTTCGAGGTTGGTAAGAGACATAACCTTCCTGTAATCAATATCCTTAACGATGATGCTACTATCAACGCAAACGGTGGCGAGTTTGAGGGAATGGATAGATACGAGGCTCGTAAGCTCATCGTTTCAAAGATGGATGAGATGGGACTTCTCGTTAAGATTGAAGATCATACACATAATGTTGGTACTCATGATAGATGTAACACAACTGTTGAGCCTATGGTTAAGCCACAGTGGTTCGTTGCTATGGAAGAGCTTGCAAAGCCAGCTATCGAGGCTATCAAGACTGGCGAGCTTCAGTTCGTTCCAAAGAATTATGATAAGACATATTTACACTGGCTTGAGAACATCCGCGACTGGTGTATTTCACGTCAGTTATGGTGGGGCCACAGAATCCCTGCATATTACTGCGAGAAGTGTGGTGAGACAGTAGTTGCTCCTGCATCAGAGGCACCTACAGTTTGCCCTAAGTGCGGACACACTCATATGAAGCAGGATGAGGATACTCTTGATACTTGGTTCTCATCAGCACTTTGGCCATTCTCTACACTTGGTTGGCCAGAAAAGACAGAGGAGCTTGATTACTTCTATCCTACAAACGTACTTGTTACAGGATATGACATCATCTTCTTCTGGGTAATCAGAATGGTATTCTCAGGCTATGCTCATACAGGAAAGTCACCATTTAATACAGTACTTATCCACGGTCTTGTTCGTGATTCGCAAGGTAGAAAGATGTCAAAGTCTTTAGGAAATGGTATCGATCCACTTGAGATTATTGATAAATACGGCGCTGATGCTCTTCGTCTTACACTTATCACAGGTAATGCACCTGGTAACGATATGCGTTTCTACAACGAGCGTGTTGAGAACAGCCGTAACTTTGCAAACAAGGTATGGAATGCATCACGTTTCATCATGATGAATCTTGCTGATAATGAGGTTACAGAGCCTGCTGAGTCAGAGCTTGCAACAGAGGATAAGTGGATTATTTCTGCAGTTAACACTTTAGCTAAAGATGTTACTGAAAATATGGATAAATATGAGCTTGGTATTGCAGTTCAGAAGGTATATGATTTTATTTGGGATCAGTTCTGCGACTGGTATATCGAGATTGTAAAGCCAAGAATGTACTCTACAGAGTATACAGCTAGCAAGAATGCAGCTCTTTGGACAGCTAAGTTTGCACTTACAAATGCTCTTAAGATGCTTCATCCATTTATGCCATTCATCACAGAGGAAATCTTCTGCACACTTCAGAGCGAAGAGGAGACAATCATGCTCTCTGCTTGGCCTGAGTATGATGAGGCAAAGAACTTCCCAGTAGAGGAAGCAAAGGTTGAGCATGCAAAGGACGTTGTTCGTGGTATGAGACAGCTTCGTACAGATATGGATGTTCCACCTTCAAAGAAGGCAGCTATCCACATCGTTTCAGCTGATGCTGATGTTAGAGCAATCTTCGATGAGATTACACCTATTTTTGCAACACTTGCTGGTGCAACAGATGTAATCGTTCAGGCTGATAAGCTTGGCATTGGAAGTGATGCAGTTTCTGCGGTAATTCCAGATGCAACACTCTTTGTTCCACTTGAAGATCTTGTAGATTTCGAGAAGGAAAAGGAACGTCTTACAAAGGAAAAGAAAAGCTCGAAAAAGAGCTTGCTCGTTCACGCGGAATGCTTTCAAATGAGAAATTCATGAGCAAAGCACCAGAGGCAAAGGTTGCCGAGGAACGCGAAAAACTTGCAAAATATGAGCAGATGATGGCTCAGGTTGAGGCTCGTCTAGCTTCTATGAAATAGGAGGAAACTATGGATATTAAGAACATTTTAAGCAAATGCGATCACACTTTACTTGGTGTTGATGCAACATGGAACGACATTAAAGGAATCGTTGATGACGGTATGAAGTACGAAACTGCTTCAGTTTGTATTCCAGCTAGCTTTGTAAAGCAGGCTGCTGAGTATGTTAAGGCTCAGGGTGGACACCTTCCAATCTGTACAGTAATCGGCTTCCCAAATGGTTATGCTACAACAGCTTCAAAGTGCTTCATGGCAAGCGATGCAGTTGATAACGGTGCTGAGGAAGTAGATATGGTTATCAATGTTGGTTGGGTTAAGGAAGGACGTTACGATGATGTTCTTGCAGAGATTAACGCAATCAAGGCTGCTTGCAAGGGAAAGCTTCTTAAGGTAATCATCGAGTGCTGCCTTCTTACAGACGAAGAGAAGATTAAGATGTGCGAAGTTGTTTCAAAGTCTGATGCTGACTACATCAAGACATCTACAGGCTTCTCTACAGGCGGAGCTACTTTTGATGACATCAAGCTTATGGCAGATCATATGACAAACGGAAAGCTTATCAAGGCTGCAGGCGGTATCGCTTCACTTGAGGATGCTCAGAAGTTTATCGACCTTGGCGCAAGCCGTCTTGGAACAAGCCGTGTTGTTAAGGCTGTTAAGGGTCTTCCAAACGACGGAAAATACTAAGATTTTAAAATGCCTCATTCGTGAAAATTTAATGAAAATTACGCAAAATTTAGTGAACTTTGTGACAAAGTATAACTATTGAAATATAATTAAACTATTCAGAATAGGCTCATTGTGAGCCTATTTGTGCCGAAATATTTTATAGATACTAAATCTTTGTTACGTGGGGGACTTATGGCTTTACCAGCACAAGCGCCAAAAGTACAGGTTTCATCAAATGGTTTGGAGGCTACTATGACCTTCAAAATCCCTGATGGAAAAAATGAGGTGCCAAGCTTTACTGCTGCTCAGTTGCTTGGTTTCTTGAATAATGCCAATGTGACTTTTGGAATCGATCAGGATATGCTTAAAAAGCTAGCTGATAGCCCAATTTATGGTCGTGCCGTAAAGGTTGCCGAGGGCAATGCTCAACAGCAGGGAACCCCAGGTTATTATGAATATACCTTTGATACAAAGTTCAATAGGACGCCTACCATCCGACCTGATGGTACCGCCGACTATATGAGTATTAAAACCATAGAGACTGTTAAGGCAGGCGATGTGATTGCAATTTATCATCCCGCAGTTCAGGGCTCCCGTGGTATGTCCGTTAGAGGACAGATTCTAGAGCCAAAGCCAGTTCGAGATTTGCCTCCACTTATCGGTCGAGGATTTGATCGTTCCAGGGATAATCTTACCTACACAGCAAAGCTGGATGGAAAGATAGAGGTTAATCAGGGCAAGATTCTCATTTCGCCAGTTCATGAAATCAGTGGAGATGTTGGAATCGAAACTGGTAATATTAAGTTCAATGGTGACGTTATTGTTCACGGAGGAGTTCATGATGGCGCAGTTATAGATGCTGCAGGTAATGTTATTATTCATGGACTTATTGAGGATTGTGATATTCATGCCGGAAAGGATTTGTTCCTTTTATCAGGTGTGAAGGGTAATGAAAAAACTATGATAGACTGCGGCGGTTCAATTACCGCCCAGTTTGTTGAGTATGCAATTATAAATTGTGCCGGTAATATTACGGCTGATTATTTCTTTAAGAGTAAAATTTCCTGTGATGGAATGATTCAGCTCAATGGAAATAATGCTTCTATTATCGGCGGTTTTGTTTCTGCTGTTCAGGGAATTGAGGTTAACGACATTGGTAATTCATTTGGTACAATTACTAATGTATCTGTAGGTGTAGATTTGGAGCGTTCAGCAGAATTTGATATGCTTGCCAAGAAAATTGAGGCTCTTAATTCTAATGTACTAAAGATAAAAAAGGGAATTGAGGACTTTGATAAGATTGGGGCAGAGCGAGGAATCAACTATAAGGAAGATCCTCGACGTATGCAGCTTTTACGTGTTAGAATTCGAGATGAAGCTATTGTTCAGGAAGAGACAAAACGTCTTGCTAAAATGAAAGAGGTTATTGTAGCTGGAAAGGATGCTTCAATAAAGGTATACAGACGTATTTACGCTGGAGCAAATATTGCTATTGATGACCATCATGTTACAATAAATGATAATCACGAGAGAGTTGAAATAACAAAGACTCCTGAGGGAGTGAAACTTACAAAAATAACCGGTGTTAAAGGGACAGGCAATCAATGATTGATTTTGAAGAAGAATTAAAGAAATTTGAGCCAGCCATCGAGGTTGAGCAGGCAGAGGCTGATATTAAGGCCAGAGATTTGACTGATTTAACAGATTTACTTGTAAACATTTCTGCTCAGCAGAACAACGTGACAAAATAGAGTAGCTTTATACGGAGAATAATAGATGCAATGCTTTATGTGTGGTGCCGAAGTTGGTAACGAAAAGGTTTGTTACAATTGCGGCGCCGATATTTTGTTATACAAACAGATCATATACACATCTTATGTGTTCTATAATCAAGGCTTGGAAAAGGCAAAGGTTCGAGATATAACTGGAGCCATTGAGGCGCTGAAATCTTCACTTCAGTACTACAAATATAATACAAGAGCCAGAAATCTTCTTGGTCTTTGTTATTATCAGGTGGGAGATACAGTCAGAGCAATCAATGAATGGGTTTTATCTAAGAATCTCCAGGCGGAGGACAATCCTGATGCAGATAGATATCTTGCAGAGATTGAAAACGACCCAGGGCTTCTGACCAAGCTTAATTCCACTATCAAAAAATATAATCAGGCAATTGAATATTGCAAGGCAGGAAGCCGTGATTTAGCTACTATCCAGCTTAAGAAGGTAATCAGCCAGAATCCAAATCTTGTAAAGGCTCACCAGCTTTTGGCTTTACTTTACATGCAGGATAAAAAGTACGCTGATGCCAGAAAGGTACTTGTTGCTGCAGCAAAAATAGATAGCAATAATACGACAACTATCCGCTATATTCACGAGGTTAAGGAAGGCCTAAAGGAGCAAAACACTGGTAAACGCAGAAAGAAAACGATGTGTTTACCTTCACTGATGGTAACGACACAGTCATCATGAATGAAAATGCTCTTAGAAGCATGCTGGATAACACCCGTACAAGTCTTGTAAATATTCTTTTAGGACTTGTGGTTGGTCTTTTGATATGCTTCTTCCTTATTGTTCCAACTGTCAAGGAGAACATGACAGATGGAAACACGGATACAGTTCTTGCTTTAAATGAGACTCTTTCCGAATCAAGGGAAAAGAATCAGGAGCTTGAGGAAGAGATTCAAAAGCTAAAGGATAGTCTCTCTGCCTATGATGAGACTCAGGATATCCCTACTTCCTACGAAAATCTTCTTGCAGCAGAGAATGCTCATCTTGCAGGAGACGAGGCAGCTGCCAGTGAGGCAATTCAGCTGGTATCAAAGGAAGTACTTGGAGATGCTGGAAAGACATATTATGACAATCTTTATGCACAGCTTGCTCCAACTATCATTCAGGGATATTACAACGATGGAAATACATTCTACAGCGATGAAAATTACGAGAGCGCAATCGTAAATTTCCAGACTGTTGTAGATATAGATGATAAATATAATAACGGCGCTGCGCTGTTTTTACTTGGAGACTGCTATAGACTTACAGGGGATTCAGCAAAGGCACTGGAATGTTTTAACAAGGTGGTAGAGTATTACCCATCAAATCAATGGGGACGTCAGGCAAAGGTTTATATTGCTGCCGATGATACAGAGCTTTCTGCCACAGAGGTAGGTGACTAGTTTGACAGATTTTGAGTTGATTAAATTAGCCCTTGAGGCTAGAGAAATGGCGTATACACCATATTCACATCACAAGGTAGGAGCAGCCCTTTTATCCACAGACGGTACAGTATTCAAAGGCTGTAATGTGGAAAACGCAGGTTATACTCCTACAAATTGTGCAGAACGTACTGCAGTTTTCAAGGCAGTCAGTGAAGGCTATAAAGATTTTTCTGCCATAGCTATTGTAGGCGGTATGGATAATCTTAAAACACTTCCACTTTGTGCTCCTTGTGGTGTATGTAGACAGGTCCTTCGAGAGTTTGTTAATCCAGAAACCTTTAACGTCATTTTGGCAGAGGTGGATGATGTTCACAGTTTAGACACACTTTCTGAGGAGATGGTGCATATTACTACAATGACCCTTTCAGAATTACTCCCATTAGGTTTTGGACCCGAAAATTTAGCTCACTAATGCGCTAATATCCTTGAAAAATACTCTAAATAAATTTATAATTTTATTTAGGTGTTTTCATATAACAAGTGGAAACGTATTTAATAGGAGGAATTAAAAGAATGAAAAAGAAGTTATTAAGCGTACTTCTTGTAGCTTCAATGGTAGCTACTATGTTTGTAGGTTGTGGTTCATCTTCATCAAGCGATTCTGCTTCAGATGCTACTACAGCTACAGAAGAGGGGGCAGCAGATGCTGCAGCTAGCGATAAGAAAATCGCTATGATTACAGATTCTGGTGATATCACAGATATGTCATTCAACCAGACAACTTACGAGGCTTCAAAGGCATTTGCTGAGAAAAATGGAGTAGATTTCCAGTACTATAAGCCAACAGAGGATTCAGATGATGCTCGTGTCGCTTCATTTGAGAACGCTGTTACAGATGGTTACAACGTAATCATCGTTCCAGGTTACCTTTTCGCAGGTATGATCGCTCAGGTTGCTGAGGATTATCCAAACGTTACAATCATCGCACTTGACTGTAGCGAAGGTGATTTCCAGGGCGCAGGTATGGATACACTTCCAGAGAATGTTTGCTCATTCACATATCAGGAAGAGCTTGCTGGTTACATGGCAGGTTATGCAGCAGTTAAGGAAGGCTACACAAAGCTTGGTTTCCTTGGCGGTATGGCAGTTCCTGCAGTTATCCGTTATGGATTTGGTTTCGTTCAGGGATGTAACGATGCAGCAGTTGAGCTTGGCAACGCTTCAGACGTAGCTGTAAACTATGTATATGGTGGTCAGTTCTACGGTGATGATGCTATCACAGCTCAGATGGATACATGGTATTCAAATGGTACAGAAATCGTATTTGCTTGCGGCGGTGGTATCTACACATCAGCTTGCGAAGCAGCTACAAAGCCAGGTGTTGACGGCAAGGTTATCGGTGTTGACGTTGATCAGTCTGGTACAATCGAAAACGCTTACGGGGTTAAGGGTCTTTGCGTAACTTCAGCTATGAAGGGTCTTGCAGCTACAGTTGATGCAACACTTACAGATGTATTCGCTGGTAACTGGGCAAATTACTCTGGAAAGATTGAAAACCTTGGTATCGTATCAGGTACAGATCCTTCACTCAACTATGTACAGCTTCCAATGGATGGTTGGACAATGACAAACTTCACAGTTGATGATTACAAGGCACTTGTTGCTGCTATGAACGATGGAACAGTTAAGGTTAGCAACTCAACAGATGCTATGCCTTCTACAGAAATCAAGGTTACTGAGTTCGATAATATACATTAAGAGCATGTTATTTTAGTGCAAGGCACTAAAATGACTTGCCACGACGCACATCCATTTGCAGAGCAAATTTATAATATGTGCGTCTTCCCGTTCTCTTTTAAGAACATTTTATAAGGGAAGGTTTTATACCTTCCCTTATTTTTAGAATTATCAAAGCTATATAAAACATTATTATCAATGAGGGAAGTATAATGATGTTTTCTATGGTTTTGCACTTCTAGGCAGAGGCAATATCAGAATTATTAATACATTTAGAAAGGTGTATTGCGATGGAAGATTACGTAATTGAGATGCTGCATATTACAAAAGAGTTTCCAGGCATTATTGCAAATGACGATATCACTTTGCAGTTAAAGCGTGGCGAGATACATGCACTTCTCGGGGAGAATGGAGCCGGAAAATCTACTCTTATGAGTGTTTTATTCGGACTTTACACACCAGAAAAGGGAGTTATTAAAAAGGACGGTAAGGAAGTTAAGATTAACAATCCTAACGACGCTACTGATCTTGGTATTGGTATGGTACATCAGCATTTCATGCTGGTTGATATTTTCACAGTTCTTGACAACATTATCCTTGGTTCTGAGCCTAGCAAATTTGGTTTCTTGACAAAGGCTGAAGCACGTAAGAAGGTTATAGATCTGTCTAACAAGTACAACCTCAAGGTAGACCCGGATGCTATGATCGAGGATATCACTGTTGGTATGCAGCAGCGTGTCGAGATTCTTAAGATGCTTTACAGAGATAATGATATTCTTATCTTTGATGAGCCTACCGCTGTTCTTACTCCACAGGAAATCGAGGAGCTTATGAAGATTATGAAGGACCTTGCTGCAGAAGGTAAGTCAATCCTTTTCATCACTCACAAGCTTAACGAAATCATGGAAGTTGATGACAGATGTTCAATCCTCAGAAAAGGAAAGTACATCGGTACAGTAGACGTTAAGAACACTACTAAGGAAGAGCTTTCTTCTATGATGGTAGGACGTAATGTAAAGTTCGCTGTTGATAAGGAGGAGGCTAAGCCTACAGACGAAGTTCTCAAGGTTGAGAATGTTTGTGTTAAGAGCAAGCTTCATTCTAATGATGCTGTTCACAACGTTTCATTCAATGTTCGCGCTGGTGAAATCGTTTGTATCGCAGGTATCGATGGAAATGGTCAGACCGAGTTCGTTGGAGCTCTTACAGGTCTCGATGACATTTCAAGCGGTAAGATTACTCTTTGTGGCGAAGACATCACTAAGAAGTCTATTCGTTACAAGAACACTCACGGAATGAGCCACATTCCTGAGGATAGACATAAGCACGGTCTTGTTCTTGATTATACATTGGAGGAGAATATGATTCTCCAGAGATACTTTGAGCCAGAGTTCTCAAAGCACGGTATTATCAAGAAGGCTGATATGAGAAAGTACTCAGACAGACTTACTCAGGCATTTGATGTTCGTTCAGGACAGGGTGCAAAGACTATTGTTCGTTCAATGTCAGGTGGTAATCAGCAGAAGGCTATCGTAGCTCGTGAGATGGATAGACAGCACGAGTTACTCATTGCTGTACAGCCTACCCGTGGTCTTGATGTTGGTGCTATCGAATATATTCATAAAGAAATCGTTAAGGAGAGAGATGCAGGCAAGGCTATTCTTCTTGTTTCTCTTGAGTTGGACGAGGTTATGAATCTTTCAGACAGAATCCTTGTTATGTATGAAGGTGAGATTGTTGGTGAGGTTGATCCAAAGAAAACAACACTTCAGGAATTAGGATTATATATGTCAGGCGCTAAACGTGACGACAGAAAGGAGGCTAAGTAATGGAAAAGACAAGCTTCTTTAAACGACCAGCAGTACAGACATTACTTGCTTCAGTTTTGTGTGCAGTTTTAGGTATCGTTTTAGGTTATATTATTCTCTGCTTTATGAATGCAGAGCACGCTGGTGAGGGTATGGCAGCCATCCTTACCAACTTCTTTAAATATCGTATTGCCAGCACTAATACTCTTATGAAGTATATGGGTTCTTTCTTAGTAAAGTCAGTACCTGTTATCCTTTGTGCAGAGGCTATTCTCTTCGCTTATAAGGCAGGCCTCTTCAATATCGGTGTTGCTGGACAGTATACAGTAGGTATTATTGCCAGCCTTTACACTTCACTTGCTCTTGGTTGGAACTGGGCACTTTGCATTCTTGCAGCTATTGTTGCTGGTGCAGTTTGGGGCTTTATCGCAGGATGCTTCAAGGCGTTCTTCAATGTAAATGAGGTTATCGCCGGAATCATGCTTAACTGGATTGGCCTTTATATTTGTAACATCATCCTTGGTGGTGCAAAATGTATGAATCAGAGTAAGTCTGAGACATATGAGATTAGCGATGTAAATCCTTCAGGTCTTCTTCCAGGATTTATGCAGGATTTCTTTGGTGGCAATCAGTATATGACTATTGCTATTCCAATTACAGTTATTGTTGCAATCATTATTCTTGTTGTATTAAACAAGACAACATTTGGTTATGAGCTTAAGGCTACAGGACACAACAAAGAGGCAGCTAAGTATTCAGGTATGAATGCAAAGAGAAACATCATTCTCACTCTTGTTATTTCAGGTGCTATCGCAGGTATGGCTGCTGGCTTGTATTACCTCACAGGTGTTGAGCACTTCAAGATTGCTTCATCTGTTCCTGGTATGGGCTTCAGCGGTATCGCTGTTGCATTCCTTGGTGGTCTTCACCCAATCGGAGCCATCATTGCAGGACTTTTTGTTGAGTACATCACACTTGGTGGTCAGTACCTCAACACAAACTATTACAATCCACAGGTTGCAGACCTTATGATTTCAATCATTATCTACCTCTGCGGATTCGTATTATTCTTTAGAACAATACTTAACAGACCTGGCAAGGTAAAGGTTAATGCCAATGCTGAGCCAGCAAAACCAGCTGATAAAGCTGAAGAAAAGGAGGTGTAGAAATGGTATTACTTATTCAGTACACACTTATCTTTTCTGCAGTACTTATCTTAGTAGCCTTGGGAGGTATGTTCTCAGAGCGAAGTGGTATCATCAATCTTGGTCTTGAAGGCATCATGGTATTTGGTGCTATGGCCGGTGCAATGGTAATGGTTCTTCTCCCTAGTGATGCATCTAGATTTACAATTATTGTACTAACTCTCTTAGCTGCAGCAGTTGCAGGTATGCTTTCATCACTGCTTATTGCAGTTGCTTGTATCAACTTTAAGGCTGATCAGACACTTATCGGTACAGCTCTTAACATGCTTGCTACAGCATCAGCTACAGTTATTGTAAAGGGCTTTAACACAGCTCGTTCAGGCGGTACAGATTTCTCTGCAAAGCTTGATTATGTCAGAGGACATAATGCATTTATGTTCAATGTCGGTTCACTCCAGCTTAGCTGGTTTATCGTAGTAGCAGCCGTTCTTCTTGTAGTAGCTATCGTATTCTTTTACAAGACAAAGCTTGCTCTTAGAATTCGTGCTTGCGGTGAGCATCCACAGGCAGCCGATTCAGTTGGTATCAATGTATATGCTATGAGATACATCGGTGTTCTTATGTCAGGTTTCCTTGGTGGACTCGGTGGTATCATCTACATATGTGCAGCCAACTCTACATGGCACTTTGATTACGGTGTAGCAGGTGCAGGTTTCCTTGCTCTTGCTGTTATGATTTTTGGTCAGTGGAAGCCAGAGCGTATTGCTTGGTCAGCAGTGCTTTTTGCATTGTTCCGCTCACTTTCAAATGTATATATGGGAATCGGATTCCTTCACGCACTTCCTATTTCAGGAACTGTTTACAATATGTTCCCATACATTGTTTCACTTATCGTTCTTGCATTTACATCACAGAACTCTCGAGCTCCTAAGGCAGAGGGTATTCCTTACGATAAGGGTGCTAGATAAAATTCAAACATTACCTCCTCTTTTAATAAAGAGGAGGTTTTTTGTTGCTAAAATAACAAAAAAAGCAGTAATTCACAGAGTTTTAACCTTTGTATATTAGTATTATCTTGTCCCAGAGTGTGTGTTTGTTTAGGTGAGGAACTTAAATGAAAAGAGTAAATATAAATGAAATTAAACCAGGAATGATTTTGGGCGAGAGAATTATCAGTCCTCGAGGTCAGATTTTAGCTGAGCCAGGTACTCCTATTACGGCCCAGCAGCTTTTACATTTAAGTTATTACGGAATCACCAAGATTGCCATTCAGGACGAGAAAGAGGCAATTGATAAATATGATGACGCACCAGATGAGTTTATAGGTGAGACACAATCCTGGAGAATCCAAAACAGCAAGGAATTTAAGGAGTTTAAAAAGGCCTATAACAAATGTACAGACAAGCTGGAGGCTATTATTACAGACTTTGTAGAACACAAGGTTCCTATAGAAAGTGATGGATTGATAGAAGAGATACATCATGTTTTTGAAAAGCATTCCACTGGACTTGGTATTATGGCAATGATGCTAAATGTACAGGAATTAGATGCTTCCACATTTCAGCACTGTGTAAATGTGGCAATTATATCTAGAGTCTGTGGTGGCTGGATTGGCATTTATGATGAAAAGGAATTGGATGTTCTTACAATGTGTGGTCTTTACCACGATATAGGTAAATCCCTGGTACCGCATTATATACTTACTAAGCCTGACAGGCTTAATGATGAGGAATTTGCCAGAATGGCAGAACATCCACTTCTTGGGTATAATCTTTTGATGGACGAGGAAGTAGACAGAAGAATCAAGCTGGCAGCACTTCAGCATCACGAGAGAAATGACGGAACCGGATATCCTTACGGACTTTCAAAAGAGTTCATTAGTCCATTCTCTAAAATCATAGCTATCACCGATGTTTATGATGCTATGACGGCAGACAGATGCTACAGGGCGGGAATTTGTCCTTTCGAAGTTATTGCCCAGTTCCAGCGCGAGGATAAGGCCAAATATGATCAAAATATTCTTCAGGTATTTTTGGAGAATATAGCAGAATCCTACATAGGTTCAGGGGTGCTGCTATCAGATAATAGCAGAGGAATTATAAGCATGATTTACAAGAATGCCTTATCACAACCTCTTGTTAAACTGGACGATGGTTCTTTTGTAGATATGAGTAAACGAACGGATTTATTTATAAGAGCTTGTATATAAAAATACATACAAGAATGCCGAATTTTGAGAGAAATTCGGCATTCTTTTTTATTGAATAAAAAATGATTTAAAGATATAATAATAGCGATTTTGCGTAAAAATGATAATACGCAATAAATATTAGGAGAATAATATGAAAAAGAGAAATTTGTAATCAAAAATACCCTTGGTATGTTTGATCTATTAAAAGGGGCTGTATTACTTAGTATGATTATTGGCCACACTCGTGGTCTTACAGATAATTATGACAGTAGTGCTTTTTCTTATTTTTGGGCTGTAATCGGTACTTTTGTTGGAGAGGCGGCTATGCCTGCACTTCTTGTTGTTAGTGGATACGGTTTTAGAAAAACTGATTTCAAAAAGTGCTTCAATAGACTTTATAAGACTATTATTATTCCGTTTTTAGTTACTATTGTCATTACATGCACATTGCATTTGGGTGTATATTACTTCATACATCGCAGTATAAAAGAAACCATAAAAGCTACAGGCTTATATTTCCTCGGGGCACTATTGGGTGTTACTAAGCCTATTTTTATTGGAAAATATATGCTTAGCCCTTGCGGCCCATGTTGGTTCCTTGTTGCATTAGTAATTGGTAGTTTGATTTTTAATCAGCTTTTACATTATCTTTCAGGGAAGAAATTATTAATTGCAGCCAGTGTAATAGCTTGTATAGGCTGGAGTATGATGTTTGCTCCTGGCCTTCCTTTTGCATTATCTCAGTCATGCATTACAGTGTTGTATCTTTGCATTGGATATCTTACAAAAAAAGGAAAGTTCTTCACATCAATTACCACCAGAAAGAAGGGGATTCTTGTATCACTAGTGGCATTGTTTGCATACTTCCTCTTTAAGGGCTTAGGCGGTGTATACAATATGGCTTATTTGATGTATTCAGTTGGACCACTTTGTATATTCACTTATGGAGTTGTATCTCTAGGCGTTATTTACTGGTCATTGCTTTTAAATAGACACGAAGGCCCTGTTGCTAATTGGTTTAGAAATATTGGAAGAAATTCTTTATACGTGCTTTGTGCCCATTCTATCGAGCTTCAGGCATTTGGTCTGTATTTTCAGGAATGGTTTGTGGAGAAATATTGGCAGGGACCAGTATGGCAGAGAAATCTTATTTTGATTATTACCAGAGTAATTATTGATTTGGCCATGGTATATGGTTTCCTTTGGTTCAAAGGTCGCTTTTTCAAAAAGATAATGAATAAGAATAAAGATATGGAGGATGAGTAAATGGAAGAAGTATTCGAGAAGATTGCAAAAATTATTGAGGATGTGGCTGATATTCCTCAGGATGAAATCGAAGAGACTAGCTCATTTATGGATGATTTAGATTTATCTTCGTTAGAGATTATGTCTATCGTATCAAAGATTGAAAAGGAGTTTTCAATCAAGGTGGCAGAGCAGGAATTATTAAAGGTTGAGACAGTCAGCGATATGGTAAAGCTTATTTCTGAAAAATAAAATAATATTAAAATTATGACTTTCTGTTGCAAGCCAATGGTGCGTGGCAGAAAGTCAATGTTTGTAGGGAGTAATTTTTAATGGTTAGATTTATCGAAAATGGTAAAAACTATGGCGGTCAGACTGCATATAGAGTATTAGATGGAGAAAATACTTTTGATATTTCCTTTGAAAGATTCTTTCAGGAGGCAGAAATCTGTGCATACAACCTGTCTCAGAAGATGGGGGATGTAAAAGGAAAGAGAATAGGTATTCTTTGCAATAGTACATACGAATATGTAGCTTTAGTCACTGCCATTGTATTTAGCAGAGGTATCGCAGTTCCTCTTAATATTCGTGAGAGCATTGATACACTTAATTATGAAATAGAAAATGCAGAGCTAGCGTGTGTAATTACTGATAATGATATGTTAGCTAGCTTGTCTACTAAAATTGAGCTTCTTTCACTTACAGATTTCCTTAAGGATAATGGTGGCAAGATAGAATTAAAGGATTTTGCTGAAGACGAAAAAATAAAGCTGCTTTTATGATTTACACTTCCGGTACCACAGGAAGACCAAAGGGTGTAGTTCTTTCAGCTGGAAATATGTTTGAAATTGAAAAAACATTATTTGATGATAATGTGCCAATGGATGATCATAATTTAAGAGTATATACAAATTTTCCATTTTATCATATAGGTGGACTTCTTAGCTGGGTAACACATTTCGAAAAGGGATGTGCTACATACCTTAGCAAGAATCCAGGAAATGTGCTTATGGACCTTGAAAATGAGGTTATTGATGTAGCTGCAGTTATTCCAGCCACACTTAATCTTTGGAAGAAATCAATTCTAAGAGGTAAGCTAGAACGCTTAGGTCAGATGAAGCTTGTCATTACAGCAGGTGCACCAATTGATGTAAATACAGTTGAGCTCTTCTTGGAAAATGGAATTCACTATGGCCAGTACTACGGTATGTCAGAAAGCAGCGGAAACATTACATTTAATTTTGATTGCCAAAATCATCTTAAATCAGTTGGTCGCCCAGATAATTGTGTTGAGGTTTCTATTATCGATGACGAAATTTGCGTAAAGAGTCCTAGCGTTATGAAGGGCTATTACAAAAATGAAGAAGAGACAAAGAAGTCTATTATTGATGGAATTCTTCATACTGGTGATTTAGGTTATATTGATGATGAAGGCTATGTTTACATTACAGGTCGTAAGAAGAATCTTATCATTCTTTCAGGCGGAGAGAACGTAAGCCCAGAAGAGCTTGAAAAAGAGCTTTATAAATGCGAATTTATTCAGGAATGTAAGGTGTTTGCAGAAAACGATAGAATCTGCACCACAGTATTTACATCAGAAGGACACGATGATGCAGTCCTTGAATACATCAACGAATTGAACACTCGCTTACCAATCTTTAAGCGTATCTACAAAAAGAACATTGTTCACGAGCCACTTGAAAAGACAGCAACAGGAAAGATTAAGCGATAAAAAATCCCTCCTCTGATAAAACAGAGGAGGGTTATTTTGTATTATATATTTGATAAACTTCTTATCCTTCTGTTGTGATGGCGCTGTCCTCAGGTTTTGTTTCTGTTCCATTCTTCCAAGCGTCGAATTTCTTTAGAACTGCGTCATAGGTCTTAGAAGAGATATCTGGAAGCTCCTTGCCCCAGGTACCGGTAGCCTGCTCGTAGCCTTTCTTGAAAGCGTCTAATAATTTATCTGCCTGTGCAGGATCGTCGCCAGAAAGTGCTTTGGCAAATTCTAAGATTCTATCAGAAGTCTTTTCTACACCCCAATAACCATCTTCAGAAATGTCTTCTTTTGCCTTTGCAATGGTGTCAGCATCTGCGGTGAAATTGCCTGATGCCAGGAATTTCCACATATCATCCTGAGATGCAATAGCAAAAGAGCTTCCCTGCCCAGAAATTGTCTTTTTGACAATTTCCATAAGATTGTTCATCATCTTTTCCTGATCAGCTTTTAGCTGTTGAACAAGAGCCTGACGGTCAATCTTTGGTTTGTTCTCGGAAGTAACTACAGAATCCTCTTTAGATTTCTCGTAAACTGCAGCTTCATCAGAAAATTTACTTTTATCTTCACTTTTAGCAACTTCAGGGGTGTCCTTTTTAGATTCAGTAGCCTCTTCGGGCTTGTTATAAGTCGTGGCAACGTTAGAACTAACGCTATTTAGAATATTAACATCCATAGTAAAAACCTCCTTGTTTCTGTGGCCAAATTACCGAACCAACTGGAAATCCTTTTCCTAATCTTTTATCGGTCACTAGTTGATAAATTTTACATATAGATTGTATTTATTTTAATACATAATTCTTGTAAATATTAACGCACTTTGTTAAAATTTAGTAGTATACAAAAAACAAATAAGTGCAAAATACATAAGCGTACAATTTTGCATGGAGGCTCTATTAGATATGGATAGTATTGAGGTAAAAGCGTTAGCTAAAATTAACATCGGTCTTGATGTTACAGGAATCAGGGACGACGGCTATCACGAGGTTCGCATGATTATGCAGACAGTTAATCTCTTTGATAAGCTTACAGTCACTAGGGTTAAGGATGGATCAATTACAATGACCACCAACCTTAAATTCCTTCCGGTTAACGATGATAATTTATGTATAAAGGCAGCAAAGCTTCTCATTCAGGAGTTTGATATAAAAGAAGGTGTAGAAATTAAGCTGGAAAAGCACATCCCTGTTGCAGCAGGTATGGCAGGCGGCTCTACAGATGGAGCTGCAGTTTTATTTGCGGTAAACAGACTGTTTAATCTTGGACTTTCAAAGCAGGATTTGATGGAACGAGGTGTAAAGCTTGGTGCAGATGTTCCTTACTGTGTAATGAGAGGAACCGCCTTGGCAGAAGGCATTGGCGAGGTGCTTAGTCCGCTTCCTCCAATGATTAAATGCCCGGTTCTTATTGCAAAACCTGGCATATCAGTTTCTACAAAGCAGGTTTATCAGGATTTGGATGCAACATTCGATTCTGTAAAGCATCCTGATATTGATCAGCTTATTTCAGATATTAAGGCACAGGACCTAAAGGCACTGTGCTCACATATGGGAAATGTGTTGGAGGAGGTTACTATTCCAATGCATCCTATTATTGCAGACATCAAGCAGAATATGCTTGATAATGGTGCTGTAGGTGCCATGATGAGTGGCAGCGGCCCTACAGTATTTGGATTTTTTGAGGATAATAAAACTGCCAGAGCAGCAAAGGAAGCTCTGACAAAAACTGGTATGGTGAAGCAGCTTTATCTTACAACGTTGTTCAACAACCATTAGAAGGAGGTAATGTGGGGAAAATGACTGAGAATCTTACACTACAGATGGATGATTATTTACCACTTAGGGATGTGGTATTTAACACTTTGCGTGACGCAATTTTAAAGGGGGAATTAAAGCCAGGAGAGCGTCTGATGGAGATGCATCTTGCTACTAAGCTAGGGGTTAGCCGTACACCAATCAGAGAGGCTATTAGAATGCTGGAGCAGGAAGGCCTGGCAGTTACTATTCCTCGTAAGGGCGCACAGGTTGCCAAGATGACAGAAAAGGATTTACAGGACGTGTTAGAGGTTAGGGATGCCCTTGATGCACTTGCTGTAGGCTGTGCCTGCGAGCGTATGACTGATGCCCAGTTCGTAGATCTTAAAGAGGCAATGAAGGCTTTTGAGGCAGCTACCAAGAAGGATGATGTTCGCCATGTAGTAGAGGCGGACGAGGCTTTTCACGATGTGATTTATGCAGCAGCTGCAAATCCAAAGCTTGAAAACATTATTAATTCCGCAAGGGAGCAGATGTATCGATACAGATATGAGTATGTAAAGAATCCTTCAGTTTATGCTCAGCTTATTGAGGAGCACAGAGCTATCATCGATGGCTTTGCCAGAAGAGACGTGGATTTCTTAAAGAATATTATGCATACACACCTTTCAAATCAGATCAATGCAGTGCGAGAAGTGATTAGAGAGCAGAAATAATATATGATTAAAAATCAATGTAAAATATATCTACAATCCAGCCAGAAAATGGGTGGAGATAACGAGACAACTAATCAGGAATATATGGGAGAGTTGGCGGAGAGAGAAGGTAAACGCTATCTCTCTTATCAGCGTCCTAGTGAGGATGGAGAGATTAGTTGTCTGATTTCATTTGATAGACGCAGTCTTTCAATGACTCAGAAGGGGGCCCTTAATTCCAAGCTTACACTTATGCCTGGAAAGAAAACTGATAATGTGTACAGCACACCAATGGGAGATTTGAATCTTGGAATCTTTACCAGAAATTATAAGGTGGTAGAGACTGAAGGAAACATAAAGCTTCAATTGGACTATGACATATTAACAGGGGGAGACCCAATCAGGACTTCAATGAATATCGAAATTTCATTTTAATAACTATGCGGGGGGAATTATGGAAAAAAAGCTTATCGATAGAAGATTCTATGATGCTTTGATTAAATTTGAAGAAAGTGAAGAGGCTCAGGATTATTATTACCAGCTTATGGACGAGAAAACTGGTAAGGTGGCTAAGGATGGACACGAGGAGTCTCTTAGAGAAAAGATACTGCGTGTTTACGCAGTTCTTTTTTGTGAGGACACAAAATTACAAAATGCACCATACGCTGATGTTGACGATGTGGCAGATACCGCAGACAGGCTGTATATCGGCAGCGTAGGTTATGACAGTGAGCATTGGTACAGAATGAAGCATCATTTTCCAGTTATCGATGATGATAATTATGATAGATTTGCAGCACTTGTTATTGCAGATCTTAATTGCGGTATGTTGCACGAATCAGCATTAAATGAAGGAAAGACCCTTATCGTAGGTGAGCCTTCACCACTTAATATGACTAGAGAGCAGCGACTGAATCAGAAAAC
Source organism: Butyrivibrio fibrisolvens 16/4 (assembly GCA_000209815.1). Taxonomy (GTDB): domain Bacteria; phylum Bacillota; class Clostridia; order Lachnospirales; family Lachnospiraceae; genus Pseudobutyrivibrio; species Pseudobutyrivibrio fibrisolvens_A. Next base: position 2,295,565 of record FP929036.1, on the reverse strand, counting down.
TTCATCAGTTAGCCTCGGGGGAGGTGAGCTGTAATGAAAGTGATTATGGTGGATGACAATAAAAAGGATTTAGAGCAGGTTAACAAAATCTGCAAATCTGTAATGTCTGATGCGCAGCTTATGTATTTTGATGATCCTCTTGCTGCCTTGGCAAAGGCCAGAGAAGAGGAAATCGATGTGGCTTTTTTGGACATCAATATGCCTGATTTAAATGGATTAGAGCTTGGAAAATATTTAAAGGAGCTCAATCCTTTTATCAATATCATCTATATTAGTGAGACAAAGGACTATGGCTATGAGGCTATGGAATTACACGCCAGTGGCTACATGCTAAAGCCAGCCTCAAAGGACAAGGTAAAGACTGAGATAGATGAGCTGAGATATGCTGAGCACTACAACGGGCATAAGCGTGTTTTTGCTCAGACCTTTGGCAATTTCGAGCTGTTTGTTGACAATAAACCAGTGGAGTTTAAATACAAGCGCACAAAGGAAATAGTGGCCATCCTTATAAACAATAGGGGTGCACAGACCACTAATGGAGAAATTATAGCTTCTCTTTGGGAGGATGATGGAGACCCTGACAAGAAGCTTTCTTATTTATGTAACCTAAGACAGGATTTGCAAAATACCTTTAGTCGCTTGAAATTAGATGGAATCATTTTAAAGCAGAGAGGAAGCATGGCCATCGCAAAGGACAGAATCGAATGCGATATGTATGATTGGCTGGAGAAAAAGAATGCTTCAAAATATAAATATATTGGCGATTATATGAATCAATACAGCTGGTCGGAATTTTTCCATGCTGAGCTGGATGAAATTAGCTACGATTTAGAAGATTATTAATATATTCGGGGATGAGTTTTATTTTTGAATCACGTAGATGGTGATTTATAGGGGAGTAATCCTGGTGTGACACTTGTGTGATAAAAGGTGAGGTACAATGTGAACACATCAGGAGATAAATGAAAAAGGAGGGTATTAGATGGAGTCAGAACACGTACAAATTGGAAATCTTCAGGAACATTACGATAGAGTGGATGATATTCTTGAGGACTATTTATTTCGAAACGGGATTGAGGGAAAAGACGCAGTTCGCTTCAATCTTTTGACAGAAGAAGCAGTTCGCCTGGCAAAGGAAATCGGAGATGAAAATGACACCGTAGAAATATGGCTTGATGGCAACAAGAGAGTTTCTCACGTTTGCCTTAAGATGAAGACAAAAATGAATCCGGACAAGCAGGAGGAATTACTTTCGTTATCTTCATCAGGGGAGAACGGAGCAGACAGAACATTCTTTGATAATATCAAGGATGCTTTTGTAAAGCCTGAGAAGGCCAACTGGTCATTGGCAGAGTACGAAGCAGAGCTGATGATGAGACGCCAGGAAGATCCTTATGCACAGGAATCCTGGGAGAACCTGGAAAGAAATGTGCTTGCAAATCTTGCTGATGACATAGCCGTTGGAGTGAAGGACAACAATGCTCTTATGATAATCAGGAAGGATTTCACTCCTTCACTTAAAGAGGTTGGTTCTAAGCGACCAAAGATATCCACCAGCCCAATGTTTGTATCTGCGGTGGATGAAAATCTAGCAGATGTTTACAAAAAGGTAGATGATAAAATTGCTGAGCTTAAGCTTGGGAAAAAGGATGGAATCCACGTAAAGCTTCTTTTTGAAGAAACCATCGGTATGATTAAGGAAATGACCGGTGACTTTTATGCCCTGATTTGGGCTGAGCGATTCCAGGGAAAATGCTGCGTTAGACTTGTAGGCTCTACAAAAATGAGTGCTGACAAAAAGCATGACATTCTTTCAATGTCCAGTTCAGGAAAGAACGATATGGCAAAAGGCTTTATGGGAAAGGTTAAGGATATTGTAGAGACAGGAATCCTTAATTATGAAAGCGTAATGAGTCTGAATCAGAAGTTTAATGGCGTGGTTGTAAATTATGGTGGAATGGGAATCTACTGTGATGCAGGAATCGCCATGAATCCAGGTGCATTCAATGGATTTATGTGGTCTATGACAGATTACAAAAAAGCTCTTGCTGAAAAGGCTGGAGAGGATCTTGGAATGCAGGGCGCCTGGGATGAATTAGAAAAATCAATTGTTGCCAACGTTGCAGATGATGTAATCGTAGGTGTAAAAAAAGATAATGTACAGATGACTATGATTTACAATTTGAAAGAGGTATAAAGTGATGAATATAGAGAAGATTCAAGATAGGGATAAATTGGCAATTCGCCTTGATGGACGTTTAGATACAATAACAGCACCACAGCTGGAGGAGTCATTAAGTGACTGCATAGACAATTCAAAGGAAGTCGTATTTGATCTTTCAAAGCTGGAGTACATCTCAAGTGCAGGACTTAGAATTCTTTTATCAGTACAAAAAAGATGAACGACCATGGAACAATGTTAGTAAAGAACACACAGGATTCTGTAATGGAAATCTTTGAGGTTACAGGATTCGTAGATATCTTAAATATTCAGTAAAAAGATCCCTCCCTTTTTCAAGGGAGGGATTATTATTATTTCGATGTGGCCATATCTTTAAGTGTATTCATAAGCTTCTTAACTGGTGGAAGGAAAAGAATAATAATTGTAACGGCTGCCTCGGCAAAAATATAAATTGCATTGTAGGCTAATGAATAAGCAAGTGGATTCCAACCTTCCCAAGCCCATTCTCCAAAGAAAATCCAACCAGAAATAACCGCAAATACGTAGCGGCCAAGAATACCTGCAACATATCCCTTGATAAGACCATTCTTTGACTTATAGAAGAATCCTGATAAGCCAAGAGCACCAAAGGCTAAAATATAATCTACAACAACCTGTGCAGGAAAGAGAATATATGGATCTACGATAAGATTTAAAATTCCATAAGCAACACCTGCTGCGATACCAACAAATGGTCCAAAGAAGAATCCAGGAAGGACAGCTACAAGCATAGAAAATGCTGTAATTGAACCGCCTGTTGGAAATTTAAAAATCTTTACATTTGACAGTACAAAAGCAAGTGCAATGGAAACCGCACAAAATGCTAACTGTCTGGCTGTAAATGCCAACTTGTTTTCTTCCTTAGAAACGTGATTAATCATAATAAAAAATCTCCCTTCATACATATGCTAGGAGATCATCAAAATAGCTTCCTTACGCTGGTATTATCCAGTTCAAGTGATAAGGGTCGGTGAAACACCTCTCAGCAAATTGCACCCCTAGCGAATCATTTATTTTATTTTCACTAGAAAAATAGCACATCCTCACCACTGAGTCAATAGCTTTACGTAATACTATAATATTTACTAGGACTGGGAATAGTAACTATGTTACAATCAAGGTGAATAAGATTTTAGAATAGGAAATAAAATGGTTAATACGGAAAAGATTATAGAAAAAGTTATATTGGTGGCTGTGAACGAGGGGGATGAGGCTGAGGCCTGGGATTCCCTTAAGGAGCTGGAGGAACTTTGCGAGACTGCAGGAGCCCAGGTGGTGGGACAGATTATGCAGAATCTGGAACGAAGAAACCCAGGTACGTATGTGGGCTCGGGAAAGGTTGATGAGATTGCAGACCTTATTTGGGAGACAGGTGCCACAGGAATTGTATGTGATGACGAGCTTACTCCTGCACAGATGAGAAATCTTGCAGATGCCTTAGATACAAAGGTTATGGACAGAACCCTTATTATTCTTGATATATTCGCTGCTAGAGCTGGTACAGCAGAAGGTAAGATTCAGGTAGAGCTGGCACAGCTTCGCTACGAGATGACTAGACTTACTGGATTTGGCAAGAATATGTCCCGAGTAGGTGGTACTGCAGCAGGTGGCGGTGGTGCTATCGGTACAAGAGGTCCTGGTGAGAAAAAGCTGGAGATGGACAAGCGTCTTATAGCTGGACGTATTAGTCAGCTTAAGAAGGAACTTGCAGATGTAGTTTCTCACCGAGAGATTACACGAGCTAAGCGTCAGCGCAATGGTGTTCCGGTGGCTGCTATTGTAGGCTATACAAACGCTGGAAAATCGTCTTTATTGAATAAACTTACCGATGCACACATCCTTGAGTGGGATGCTTTGTTTGCTACCTTGGATCCAACAACAAGAGAATTGTTGCTTGATAATGATCAGAAAATTCTTCTTACAGATACTGTAGGATTTATTAGAAAACTTCCTCATCATCTGGTAGATGCTTTCAAGAGTACCTTAGAGGAGGCTAAATATGCAGATTATATTATCCACGTGGTGGATGTAAGCAATCCGCAGATGGACCGCCAGATGGAGATTGTTTATCAGACTCTTGATAAGCTTGGCGTTAGTGACAAGCCTATACTTACTATTTTTAATAAGGTAGATAAGGTGGCTGACGAGCACGATTATCATGATTTAAGAGCTGACTACACTGTTCATACCTCTATAAAAACTGGCAAAGGTTTGGACAGAGTCAGAGAGATTTTAGCGGAGCTTCTTCGTGATGGAAAGGAATATGTTGAGAAGCTTATCCCATATACAGAGGCAGGTACTATTGCGAAAATTCGTGAGAATGGCGAGCTAATTTCAGAAGAATATAGAGAGGATGGCATTTTTATAAAGGCTTATCTATAGAAAGTGCTGAAAAAACAAAATTCTTAGACATTCCACTACTTTTTTGTTATGATATTTTCGGACAAAAAAATAGAAAGAATAGGAATTTACTTTTCGCGAAGGAAAAGTACGGTTACTAAGAATGTAAACCGGGTAGAAGGAGAAAGAAATGACAATTTCAGAAATGATATCACTGTTAGGTGGAGTGGGTCTATTCCTATTTGGAATGTCCATTATGTCCACTGGTCTAAAAAACAGCTGCGGTGATAATCTTCAAGTTATCTTAGAGAAGGCTACTACTAACAAGTTCGTAGCTGTTCTTGTGGGACTGATTATGACAGTCCTGGTCCAGAGCTCTTCAGCTACTGATGTTATGGTTATCGGCTTTGTTAACTCAGGCATGATGACGTTGGCACAGGCTATTGGAGTTATTCTTGGTGCTAATATCGGTACCACTATCACAGCACAGATTACAGCTTTTAATATTGCTACATTCACACCATTATTTTTATTCTCTGGTGCAGTAATGTATCTTTTCATCAAGAAGGATTTAGTAAAGCACATTGGTACAGTTATCATGGGCTTTGGTATGCTCTTTCAGGGTATTACCATCATGAAGGCAGCCATTGCACCACTTGCTCATTCGGAAATGTTCAAGAACTTCCTCAGTGGACTTACTAACCCATTTGTTGCACTAGTATTTGGTATTGCTTTCACAGCCCTCTTACAGAGTTCATCATCAGCAACAGTTATCTTCCAGGCTTTCGTTGTCCAAGGCATCTTAGATTACAATGTTGCAGTATATCTTGTAATTGGTGCAGCCATCGGTTCAGTTACACCAAACCTTCTTGCATCACTTACAGCAAACAGAAACGGAAAGCGTTCAGCTATCTTAAATCTTTTGTTCAATTTAATAAGAGCAGCCGTAATTGTTGTAATTATTAATTTGACACCACTTCTTCCATGGATTCAGTCACTTTCAGCTGATCCTGCAAGACAGATAGCTAACACACATACAATCTTCGCTATCTTAGCTGTATGTATTATCTTCCCATTCACAGAGTGGATTATCAGACTTACATATATGTTCATTCCTGAGCTTCCAGAGGAGACTCGTGCAGCAGAAGACAGAAAGCTTGTATTTATGACTCAGGTCAGCAACGTACCACCAAACATGGCTATTCATCAGGCACAGCTTGAGGCAGCCAGAATGGGTGCTATTGCAGCTGAGAATTTTGAAAAGGCTATCGACTGCTTCTTCGATTATTCACCTGAAAAGGTAGAAGATGTTGAGGAGCGGGAAGAAACTGTTAACATCCTCAATCATGCTATTCAGGATGCAATGGTTAAGCTTCAGGCTCTGAATCTTACACCAGCAATGCTTAAAAAGATTTCTGCAATTACTATTGCAGTTACTGATATGGAGCGTATCTCAGATCATGCTGAAAACATCATCGAATATGCTACCCGTATGAAAAACAAAAAGACAAAGCTTTCAAAGAAGGCAGCCAAGGAACTTAAGGAAATGGCTGACAATTCAATGGAAGAAGTTGAGCTCGCCATCGATATTTTCACTTCTGAGAATTATGAAAATCTCTCAAAGATTGAAAAGCTTGAGGCTAAGGTCGACAAGCAGGAAAAGCAGCTCATCAATCACCACGTTGAGCGTCTTATGGAAAACAAGTGCGAACCTATCGCAGGCGTTATCTTCTCAGACATGGTTACAGACCTGGAGCGATGCGCCGACCACGCTATCAACATTGCGTATGCACTAAAAGATCATTCGTAATACTTGCACCTAGTAACTATCAAGCTCTTAGTGTTGAACCCCGAGCCAATCTCGTGAGGGGTCAATACTAAGGCTTGAGAGTGTAACTAGGTGCTTTTTTTCAGTGTGACACTTGTGTGATAAAGGGTGCGATATACTGTGTTCAACAAATGAAACAGTAAACAAAGCAGTTGCTTAGGAGGTAAATGAAAATGATGTTAGTAGTTATTGGTTATGTGGTTTTTGCACTTGTTGGCGTAGCAGTATTTATCTACACAAGAGATCTTGATGATGAGCTTATGGATGAAGAACCAGTTGAAAACGTAATTGGGGATGCTTACAGATATAGATTTGTAGATTCTGATTATGCAAGAGTGGAGCGTGAACTAATTTTATTTGCAGATGAAATCGCATACGGATTTTAATGTGGAAGATGAACAGCTAGAAAATACGTTTGCTTTTTCCTTCTATCACTATAAAATGTTGATAGATTTAATTAGGAAGAGAGAAATGTTATGAGCTTTGTTCATCTTCATACCCATACAGAGTATTCACTCCTGGATGGTTCCAATAAGATAAAAGCATATGTTAAAAAATGCGTCGACATGGGCATGACGGCAGCTGCCATCACAGACCATGGAAATATGTACGGCGTTATAGATTTTTACAAAGAATGTAAGGCGGCAGGTATTAATCCTGTCCTTGGATGCGAGGTGTATGTTGCACCTGGTTCCCGTTTTGATAGGGAACGTGTTCAGGGGGAGGATCATTACTACCACCTTATTTTGCTTGCAGAAAATAATCAGGGTTATCAGAATCTTATCAAGATAGTTTCTAAGGGCTATGTGGATGGTTATTACTATAAGCCACGTGTAGATTTCGAGATTTTGCAGCAGTACCATCAGGGCATTATCTGCCTTTCTGCATGCCTTGCTGGAGAGGTGGCAAGGGCTCTTAATAGAGGTCTTTATGATGAGGCTAAGGCTGTGGCACTAAAGTATCGTGATTGCTTTGGAGAAGGCAATTATTTTTTGGAGCTTCAGGATCACGGTATAGAAGAGCAGAAAAATGTTAATCAGGGGCTTATGCGTCTTTCCAGGGAGACAGGTATTCCTCTTGTTGCTACAAATGACTGCCACTATACAAATAAGGAGGATGCAGATAGCCACGATGTGTTGCTCTGCATCCAGACTGGAAAGAAGCTGCAGGACGAGGATAGAATGCGCTTCGAGACCAGTGAGTTTTACGTTAAGAGCGAAGAGGAGATGCTTCAGCTCTTCCCATACGCTACTGATGCTATTGGTCGCACTCAGGAGATTGCAGACAGATGTCACGTAGAGATAGAGTTTGGCGTTACAAAGCTGCCACATTTTGAGGTGCCAGAAGGATATGATTCTTGGACCTATCTTAATAAGCTGTGCTACGAGGGCTTGGATCGCCGCTATGGTGATAAGGCTAGCGAGCTAAAGCCACGCCTTAAGTACGAGCTTGAGGTTATCAAGAATATGGGATACGTTGATTATTTTCTTATTGTTTGGGATTTCATCAACTATGCCAGAACCCACGGTATTCCAGTAGGTCCTGGCCGTGGCTCGGCTGCAGGTTCCCTTGTCAGCTACACCACAGGTATCACCAATATTGACCCAATGAAATATTCTCTGGTGTTTGAACGTTTCCTTAATCCAGAGCGTGTTTCCATGCCCGATATAGATATTGATTTCTGCTACGAGCGTCGTGGTGAGGTTATTGATTACGTTATTGAAAAATATGGTAAGGATTGCGTTACTCAGATTGTTACCTTCGGTACATTAAAGGCCAGAGGTGTTATTCGTGACGTTGGTCGTGTAATGGATTTGCCTTATGGATACGTAGATTCTATTGCAAAGATGATTCCTATGGATTTGGGAATGACTTTGGATAAGGCTATGGAGGCCAACTCCGAGCTTAGGGCTGTTTATGAGTCTGATGATCAGGTAAAAAATCTTATAGATGTTGCCAGAACATTGGAAGGATTGCCACGTAATACGGGTATGCATGCTGCTGGTGTGGTTATTGCAGGAAAGCCTATGGATGAATATGTTCCTGTGGCTCGTGGTGCTGATGGAAGCAGTATTGTTACTCAGTTCGTCATGACCACCATCGAGGAGCTGGGTCTTCTGAAAATGGATTTCCTTGGCCTTCGCACACTTACTGTTATCAATGATGCGGTCAAGCTTGTGGAGAAGAACCACGGAATTAAATTGGATATGGATGCCATTGATTATAATGATCAGGGCGTTATGGATATGATTTCTGCAGGAAAATGCGAGGGCGTGTTCCAGCTAGAATCTACCGGTATGAAGAACTTTATGAAGGAGCTGAAGCCTCATTCAATAGAAGATATTATTGCGGGTATTTCACTTTATCGTCCAGGCCCAATGGATTTCATTCCTTCCTATATAAAGGGAAAGAACGCGAAGGACGCTATTGTTTATGATACTCCAGAGCTAGAGCCTATTCTTGCTCCTACTTATGGCTGTATTGTTTATCAGGAGCAGGTTATGCAGATTGTTCAGCAGCTTGCAGGATATTCACTTGGTGGTGCGGATGAAATCAGACGTGCCATGAGTAAGAAAAAGCAGTATGTCATTGAGGAGAACCGCGAGATTTTCGTTAATGGTGGTCAGATTGAAAACCACATTACCGGAAAGATTACACAGATTCCAGGCTGTGTTTCTAAGGGGATTTCTTCAGAGGTTGCCAATGGTATTTATGATCACATGGTTGATTTCGCAAAGTATGCTTTCAATAAATCCCATGCTGCTGCCTATGCGGTGGTTGCCATTCAGACTGCGTACCTTAAGAAATATTATCCAATAGAATTTATGGCCGCCCTTATGACATCAGTTATCGATGCCAGTGGTAAGGTCGCAGAGTATATTGCTGTTTGCCGAGGCAATGGTATTCAGGTACTTCCTCCAGATGTAAATAATGGAGAGGGCCGTTTCTCTGTAGATGGAGACAAGATTCGTTATGGTCTTTACGCTATCAAATCAGTGGGACGAAATACAATTGATGCCATTATCTATGATAGAGAAAAAAATGGCACATACCGGGATTTAGAGGATTTTATCAAGCGAATTAGCAAATACGATGCCAATAAACGAACAATAGAGAATCTTATTAAGGCAGGAGCCCTTGATACAATGGATGGAAACCGTAGACAAAAGTGTATGGTATTCCCAGAGATTTTGGATTCTGTAAATAATAAGAAAAAGAACGAGATTGAAGGTCAGATGTCTCTTTTTGATTTTGCCAGCGAAGAGCAGAAGGAAGACCTGAAAATCACAATGCCTAAGGTAGACGAGTTCGACAAGGAGATGCTTTTGGCTTTTGAAAAGGAGCTGATGGGTGTTTATGTAAGTGGACATCCTTTGGACGATTACATTTCTCTTTTGCAGAAAAATGTTACAGCCCAGGCCAATAAATTCCTTATCGACGAGGAGACAGGTGAGGTTTCTGTCAAGGATGACAGCGAGGTAATCGTTGGTGGAATGATTACTGGTATCACCAACAAATATACAAAACAGGGCAAGGCTATGGCTTTCATCACAATAGAGGACCTTACTGGTACCATAGAAGTCATTGTATTTCCTAATAGTTATGATGCTGCCCGCTCATTTATTTACGAAGGTAATAAAGTTTTTGTGAAGGGCCGCGTTCAGGCTGAAGAAGAAAAGGATGCCAAGCTAATCTGTCAGGACATCAAGAGCTTTGATGACTGTGGAAGAGAGGTTTGGGTTCAGTTTGAGGATAAGGCAGATTACGAATCGAAGGAAGGTCAGCTTTCTGAGGCTGTCAGAGGCATGGATGGCAATGATGGTTTGGTGATTTACCTTAAATCAGAAAAGGCTGTTAAGAGAATGGGTCCTAACTGGGCATTTGGAGCTACAAATGAAAATTTAGAGATCCTGTATAATAGCTTCGGTAAGGACAACGTAAAGGTAGTAGATAAAAAATAGAGTTTGCCAAGACTAAGAGATGGTAGAATCGGCTGGTGCAAAGCCTGAAAAAACCTGCATGAACCTTAGACTAAATGTCAAGAAAAAAATATTGAAAACGGTTACAAAAGAGGCTAAAATAGATTGGGATTGTTTGAAAAGGGATACATTTAGGAGGAATAATCAAATGGCAGATAAGATTAACACAATCGGTGTTCTTACCTCCGGTGGTGATGCTCCTGGCATGAATGCGGCTATCCGTGCCGTTGTTCGTCAGGCTATTGCTCATGGTAAGACAGTAAAGGGAATCAGACGTGGTTACGCTGGTCTTCTTTCCGGCGAGATTATAGATATGAACGCTCATAGCGTTTCAGAGACTATTCAGCGTGGTGGTACTATTCTTCAGACTGCAAGATGCCTTGAGATGCTTGATCCTGTATATCAGGAAAAGGCTGCTAATATGGCTAAGCAGGCTGGCATCGATGGTCTCGTTGTTATCGGTGGTGATGGTTCATTTAAGGGTGCACAGAAGATTTCTAAGTTCGGCATCAATACAATTGGACTTCCAGGTACTATCGATCTTGATATCGCTTGTACAGAATACACTATCGGTTTCGATACAGCTGTAAATACAGCTATGGAAGCTATCGATAAGGTTCGTGATACATCTACATCTCACGAGCGTTGCTCTATTATCGAGGTTATGGGTCGTGGAGCTGGTTATATCGCTCTTTGGTGCGGTATCGCAAACGGCGCTGAGGATGTTCTTCTTCCAGAGAGATATGATTACGACGAGCAGAAGCTTGTAAATCACATCATCGAGGGACGTAAGAAGGGCAAGCAGCACCATATTATTATTAATGCTGAGGGTATTGGTCACTCAACATCTATGGCTAAGCGTATTGAGGCAGCCACAGGTATCGAGACACGTGCTACTATCCTTGGTCACATGCAGCGTGGTGGTTCACCTACATGTAAGGATCGTGTTTACGCATCTACAATGGGTGCTATGGCAGTAGATCTTCTTTGCGAAGGCAAGACAAACCGTGTTGTTGGTTATCGTCACGGTGAGTTCGTTGATTTCGATATCGACGAGGCTCTTGCAATGCACAAGGACGTTGATGAATATCAGTATCAGATTTGCAATTCTTTGAACAATGATTACAAGTACACAGAATAATCAAATCAAAAACATAATAGCACTTAACAAAAAGCCAGAGAGCGCAAAGCTCAAAGGCTTTTTGTGGTTGAGGGAATTAGGGCGGTGGCCGAAGTACCATCGTCTCTTTTGCATGCCATCTATTATGTGGAAGGCTTTGGCACATCAGAGGATGGAGCAGCCTTTATTTCACAGATTTCTGCAAAAGCACCATCAGTCCCAATAGAAGAGGTTGCTAAAAAGGTATTCGATTCTATGAGCGACACTGTTACACCTCAGGGAGTCCTTGCCCTGGTAAAGATGCAGGATTTCACTCTGGAAGATGTTCTGGGAGCCTCTTCTGGAAAGCCAGCTCACATAGTTGTGTTGGAGTCACTGCAGGATCCAGGAAATATGGGTACTATCATTCGTACTGCAGAGGGTGCTGGTGCTACGGGTATCATTATGAACAGCACCACAGTGGATTTATATTCGCCAAAGGTAGTTCGTTCTACAATGGGCAGCATTTTTAGAGTGCCTCACATTGTAGTTTCGGATTTAGCTGCCACAATAGAAGAGCTTAAGACTAAGCATGGCGTATCAGTATATGCGGCTCATCTTAAGGGCGAAAAATTTTATGATGAGTTTGATTATAACGGGCCTACAGCTTTTATGATTGGAAACGAAGGCAATGGACTTACAGACCAGATGTCTTCCCACGCCACCAGTTATCTTAAGATTCCTATGGAAGGCCAGCTGGAATCTCTGAATGCTTCTGTTGCGGCTGCGTTATTAATGTACGAAACACATAGGCAAAGAGGTAATGTATGAGAATATGGTTCAAATCGTGGAAAGACAATCATCTTCTTCACGACCTTGTTATAGAAGACGAAACAGATGAGACTCGCACTCATAAGATTTTTAATGCTGTAGACAAAGCCAGCTATGAATTTGATACTAGCAAGCCCGTCTGGCTGGAATCTACTATTAGGGAATTTAAGCGCCACGGAAAAGCGAGATTCACACAGGATAATTTTGTGGACGAGATTCCATTCGACTATCTGGAAATACAAGTGCTTGATGAGGATTAATTAGGCTTCTACTTTAGTGGAAGATGTCAGCGATAGCTGACTAATGAGGTGTATATGAAAAGTAAATCAATTGATTTATTAAATGGTTCTATTGGTAAAGGGATGATACAGTTTTGCATCCCTTTATTTATGGGACAGCTTTTGCAGCAGCTTTACAATATAGCTGATGCATGGGTTGTTGGAAACTTTGCTGAAAGTAATGCCTTTGCAGCTATTAGCTCTGGCGGTGCTTTGAGCTTTTTTATTATTGGATTTTTTTGGAGGAATGGGAGCCGGCGGTGGAATCATTATCAGCAGATATTATGGAGCAGGTGATGATGAAAATATTCGCAAATCCATTCACAGCAATGTATTATTTGCTTTGATTTGTAGTGTTTTAGCTACTGTAATAGGTATCATTTTTGTCCCTGTTATGCTTAGGATTATTGATACTCCTGCAGAGGTGCTTCCATACTCTCTTACATACTTTAATATTTATTTCGGTGGAATTTCCACCATCGTTTTATACAACGTATTTATGAACATAATGCGTTCCGTGGGAGACAGTTTTCACCCACTTATGTATTTGTTGTTCTCGTCTTTATTAAATGTAGTTTTAGATTTGATTTTGGTGGCAGGCTTACATACAGGTGTTGTTGGTGCAGCAGCTGCTACAGTTGTTTCCCAAGGAATATCAGCCTTGCTTTGCTTCATCAGATTGATTCGTATTCACGATAATACAGGAATTGTAATTCCACATATTTTTAAATGGCATTCTAGAATGATGAAGGAAATTGTGGTTCAGGGACTTCCTATGGGACTACAGAATTCCGTTATTTCTATTGGAAATATTGTGGTTCAGAAAAACATAAATGCTTTTGGTCCACACGCTATGAATGGTATGGGGGCATACTCAAAGATAGAGGGATTTGTATTCCTGCCAATCACTAGCATATCAATGGCCATTCCTACATTCATCAGCCAGAATCTGGGAGCTAGAAAGTACGATAGAGCAGTTAAGGGTGCACGTATGAGTGTGATTGCAGGCGTAGTTCTTGCAGAGACTATCGGACTTATTTATTACATTTTTGCAGACACAGCTTTGGGATGGTTCATTAAAAATCCAGAGGATATTTCATTTGGTCATATGCAGGTGGCAGTGTGCGCTTTCTTCTATTGTTTGTTGGCATACTCACACTGTGCAGCAGGTATTATGCGTGGTGCTGGAAAGGCCATTGTACCTATGGTAACTATGCTTACCTTCTGGTGTGGTGTTCGTATTATCTACGTCACTACAGCCATCCGCTTCATACCTAAATTCACCACCATCAGCTGGTGCTACCCACTTACATGGGCTTGTTCATCTATCGTATTTACGATTTGGCTTCTCGTATCTGATTGGCCACATGCATTCGATACACAGCATGTCTGGAACTAATAAAAAGCCACTATTTTCAGGGACTTCAATCTCTCTGGAATAGTGGCTTTTAATATTTAAGAAAGACTTAATAAAAAGTTTGAGGATTATATGGTATAATATGTACGAATAAGAAATACGGGGAGGTGATTCATTTTGGATTTGAGTATGTTTCCAGATGATGGCGTGAATTCGTGGAATACGGTCATGCTGTTGTATGAATCAGCTATAAAAAAGTTTCGTACCAAGGTTGAGATTCTTAATGATGAGTTTCAACAGGTACATCAATATAATCCAATTGAGTACATTAAAACAAGAGTCAAGACGCCAGAGAGTATTGTTAAAAAGCTCAAGAAAAACGGCTACGAGGTTTCAATCCCTAGCATGATTGAGCACTGCAATGATATTGCTGGTGTACGTATTGTTTGTTCCTTCACTTCCGATATCTATCAGATTGCGGAGATGATTGGACGCCAGACAGATGTTACTGTTGTTTCCATAAAGGATTATATTAAAAATCCTAAGGAATCGGGTTATAAGAGTTATCATATGCTGGTAACTATTCCTATCTACCTGTCAGACAAGACAGTAGACACAAAGGTGGAGATTCAGATTCGTACAATCGGAATGGATTTCTGGGCTAGCTTGGAACACAAGATTTATTACAAATTTGAGGGCAATGCACCAGATTACATTAGCCGAGATTTACGTGAGTGTTCTGAAATCGTATCTATGATGGATACGAAGATGCTTCAGCTTAACAACGCTATTATGCAGACAAAGCTTTTAGAGGAAGCAGAGCGAGAGCGTGAGATGCGCCACACTAATGGGTGGCAGGAAAAGGTTGTGGAAGGCAACACATTATAGTATGATTAAGGCTGTCGGATTCGTTCCGACAGCTTTTTTAGGAGGAAGAATATGTTAGAAATTTTAAAAGCCATACTTTTTGGTATTGTTGAGGGAATTACAGAGTGGCTCCCAATTAGTAGTACAGGCCATATGATTCTTTTGGATGAGATTGTAAAGCTTGATGTTTCAGAGGAGTTTTACAGTATGTTCCAGGTAGTAATTCAGCTTGGTGCTATTCTTGCCGTAGTGCTTATTTTCTGGAACAAGATTTGGCCATTTGGAAAGAAGGACAATAAGGCTCCTCTTAGTCAGTCAGGAATTGGTGCCTGGATTAAGACAGATATCTTTGTTCTTTGGTTCCACATTTTAGTTTCTTGTGTGCCAGCAGCTATCGTAGGTGTTCTTTGGGATGATTTGTTTGAGGAGCTTTTCTATAATCCTACTTGTGTTGCACTTGCACTTATCGTGTTTGGTGTTGCATTTATCGTTGTTGAGACAATGCACACTGGAAAGAATTCAAAGATTAATTCAGTAGCAGATATCACATATACTACTGCATTTTTAATTGGTATGTTCCAGCTTATTGCAGCAATTTTCCCTGGTACATCACGTTCAGGTGCAACAATTGTTGGTGCGCTTATTATTGGTGTTGCTCGTACAGTTGCAGCAGAGTATACATTCTACCTTGCTATTCCTGTAATGCTTGGTGCCAGCCTTCTTAAGATTGCAAAGTTTGGTCTTAGCTTCACAGCAATGGAGGCAGTTATTCTTCTTGTAGGAATGGTTGTAGCATTTGTTGTATCAATGTTTGTAATCAAGTTCCTTATGGATTACATTAAGAAGCACGATTTCAAGGTGTTTGGATGGTACAGAATCGTTCTTGGAATCATTGTTCTTATTTGTGGATTTGTAGGATTAATTTAATAAGAAATGTGGAAAAAGCGACTGGAAAATTCCGGTCGCTTTTATTTTATATAGAAATAATATTTGCTTTTAGAAGTGAAGCTTCGCTGTCATCGTGGGTTGTCATAATAACCGTTTTTCTTTTGTAAGTTCTTTGATTAGTGCTATGACGGTTTCCTTTGTCTCATTATCAAGCCCTTTTAGAGGTTCATCCATTA
Organism: Butyrivibrio fibrisolvens 16/4; assembly: GCA_000209815.1. Classification (GTDB taxonomy): domain Bacteria; phylum Bacillota; class Clostridia; order Lachnospirales; family Lachnospiraceae; genus Pseudobutyrivibrio; species Pseudobutyrivibrio fibrisolvens_A. Next base: position 2,279,640 of record FP929036.1, on the reverse strand, counting down.
TTAGCAAATCAAAGTCGGCAAGAAGTGCCCTAAGAATTGCTACACGGCGTTTCATACCACCACTATATTCACTTACAGGCTTTTTAAATCATTACCAAGCCCAATTCGTCTGAGATATTCTGAGATTTTGTCATCGGTAATTCTGGAATCCTTTTGGATTACCATTTTAATATTCAAAAGGGCAGTGATATTGTTACAGAGTCTGTTTTCCTGAAATACTACACTGACCTTCTTATCATCTAGACCGCAGATTACCCCAGAATCAGCATTTTCTAATCCCATAAGTATATTAAGAAGAGTGGTCTTGCCAACGCCGGATTTGCCCATAATACAGGTAAATGAACCGTCATCAAATGTCAGGCTAAGGTTTTCCAGCACGGCTTGTCCATCATATGCTTTTGTAAGATTTTTAATTTCTATTGCCATTCTATTTACCTTCCAGTTTGTCCATAACCTGATTAATCAAATATAAGAAACACCTATTGAAAACAATGCTAAGGATAATAATCACAATGGTCCAGGCGAAAAGCTCTGGAGTGTTGAGATAAATCTTGGCCTGATATAATCTTTCGCCTATTGATCCCTGAGGAAGACCTATGATTTCAGCTGCAATACCAGCCTTGAAACACAATCCATTGGAAAGGGCTGCAGCAGCCTGATAATAAGGGATAACTTCTGGGACATAGATGAATCTTAACCTTCTTTTAAATGGAATCCTGAATACTTGGGCCATTTCAAGCATCTTTTTATCCATACTAGTTAGACCTTGTAAAATGTTGGTATAGATTACAGGAAATGCCATAAGAAATGAAATGAATACAGAAAGGTTTCTTGATGGAATCCAAATCAAAACTAGAATGATAAAGGATGCAACGGGAGTCGATTTGATTACTGCAACTGGTACCGAAATCAATTCCCTAAAAGGTGTTGAAATATAGGAAATTGCAGCAAAAATAATGCCAAGCACATTGGCGATTAAAAGACCTATGAAAATTCGTATAAACGTAAATAAAATGGATTGCCAAAATGAGAATACCTTCAGCATCCCCAAAAGGCTTGTTATCACCTTAATTGGAGATGCTAAAAGAATATCAGAATCTAAATACATAGCTAGAAGCTGCCATAATATAAGCCATAAAATGACAGCCCATAGTCTTAATTTAGTTTTATTTTTCGATGTAGTAGAATTCATCTGCTGGTACCTGTCCACCCACAGCTTCAGGGTTCTGATTGAAAAGTTCTGCTAAGTAACCATCAAGCTTTTCCTTCATGTCAGAGCCAGCAACAAATGTGATGTTGCAGAAAGGAAGGGCTTTCTGAGCTACCGCTGCCTTTATAATATCATATTTTTCGATTAAAGCAGAAGCATCCTCAGCATTATCATTTGTATAATTGATAGAATCCTCGTACTGGCTCATAAAGAGTTTTACAGCATCAGGATGCTCATCAATAAATGCTTTTCTTGCGATAACAACGCCGGTTACTAGTGAGGCACTGGAATCCTTTGCCTTTGCAGCGGTTTCCCATTCCTTAGTCATATCTAAGGCGATTCTCATATTTTCATTTTGCATAAGAGCGGTAGTAGCAAATGGTTGTGGAAGCATTGCTACACCATTATCGTCATTTACAAGTGCGCTTACGCATTCAGCGTGCTCAGCCTTGTATTCGATAGTAACATCCTTTGCAGGATCGATACCATTAGCAGAGAGCATAAAATTTAATGCATACTCAGGAGTAGCGCCCTTGCCGCTGGCATAGATTGTCTTTCCTTTTAAGTCAGCAACACTATTTACAGTATCACCATTTTCTACAATATATAAAACGCCGAGAGTATTGATGGCAAGCACCTGCACCTGACCTTCGGTTTTGTTATATAAAACAGAAGCGAGGTTTGCAGGAACTGCGGCTATATCAACCTTTCCCTGGATGATAGATGGGGTGATTTCATCAGGGGCAGCTGAAATAGTAAAGTTGTAGTGATTTGACTCTGTTTCACCGTTGTCAGAATCGTTCATAAGCTTTACCATACCCATTGCTGTAGGTCCCTTTAGAGCGGCAACGTTGATATCAACATTCTCTGCAGGAGTCTCTGATGCAGGAGCCTCTTCTTCAGTAGTCGTTTCAGCCTCAAGCTCAGCTGTAGGACCTTCTGTTTCAGCAGCCGTACCACATCCTACCATGCAGGCAGCCATTAAGGCTGTTGCCATTAACAGTGAAATGATTTTCTTTTTCATGTTTGCCTTCTTTCTTTTCTACTTTACGTAGTTCACAATTAACTTAAATGTATTTTCAACGCCCTTTTTATGAGAGCGCTCGTAACCGTGACTAGCATAAACACCGGCGCCGATAAGACCATGCTTAACGTCATAGCCTGCCTTTAGTGCGGCATCAGCGTCAGAACCATAATGTGGATAAACATCAATGGCAAAATCAATATTATTATCTTTTGCAGTCTTTACAAGATTTGAAACAACATCATAGTTGTAAGGACCGGCAGAATCCTTGGCACAAATACTTACCTGTGTTTCTTTGCAATCGAGGCCTTCGCCGATACATCCCATATCAACAGAAAGAATCTCTGTAACTCCCTCTGGAACTGTACCGCAGGCACCGTGTCCCACCTCTTCATATACTGTGATGTGGTGGTACACCTTGCGTTCAGGAGTGATTTTGTTATCAGCAAGATACTTTGCCTGACCAAGAAGAATACCAACAGAAAGCTTATCATCAAGGAAGCGGCTCTTTATGTAGCCTGATTCTGTGACTCTTGTGCGTGGTTCAAAAGCTACAATATCACCAATCATAATGCCAAGTTTTTTGGTATCATCGGCGCTTAAAACCTCTTCATCGATAACGACCTCCATACCCTTGAACTCACGGGTAGCAGAAGAGTAATCATCATTTACGTGAACAGATGCATCATTGAGCTGGAATGTGCCTTCGTAAATCTTACCTTCACGAGTGTAGATACGGCAGTTTTCAGCCTCACCATTGTTTGGTGAAAATCCGCCAAGAGGTGTAAGCACCAATCGTCCATTGCTCTTAATCTGGCAAACCATACCGCCAAGTGTATCCATATGCGCCTCGATAAGGATGGCGTCATTCTCATTCTTACCACCTAAATCTACAAGAATGCCACCCTTGTTTGTCATAACGGGCTTGTAGCCGAGCTTTTCGTATTCTGCCATAAGATGAGCAGCGGCCTTAGCTGTAAAGCCTGTTGGGCTGTCGATTCCTAAAATATCAACTGCCTGCTGAACCATATAATCAACATATTTCTTTGTTTCCATAATATCCTCCAAAATTTTAATCCAGTATTGTGTATGTTTTGTGAGCCGGTTTCTTTAGTAACCCACAAAAGTTAAATTTTATTCAATTCCGACCTCGGCTTTTGCCATTTTGTCAGCTGCCTCATTTCCAGGTATACCTGTGTGAGCCTTTACGTGAACAAAATTAACCTTTAATTTATCCTTGATTTTGTCATATTCTTCAACATAAAACATGGAAATCTTCTTATTTGTTTTCCAGTAGCGAAGTGGCCATTTTTCAATGCCTTCGTAGTCGTAGAAAAGGGTCAGTTCTTTTAGGCCTAGTTCCACAGCCTTGTGCATTGCAGCCACAGCTCCATGTACCTCACCTGCCACGTTTCTGGAAACTGCTTCCTCAGGATCATTTCCATTACCGCGAATCTCTATATCGTCTTCGGTATCGCTGTAATGCAAGAAGCCTCCAAAGCCATACACACCAGTGGCTATATTATATGAGCCATCTGTAAAGGCGTAGACAGGTGGAAGATTGGTGATTCCATTAGGGGCATTTGATGAGCTTTCGTCCTTCGCATATGGGGCGCTTACATCAGTATTTACAGCACCGCCAATAAAAGCTTCAGCCTCTGCAAGAGTCTCAAAGCCCTTAAAAACAGCACCAGGAAAGCCAGAGGTGTTAGCCTGACATTCTGGCCAGGTCTTATATATGCCGGGCACCTTGCCAACCTTTACAGCGTAAAAGTTTTTCTTTGCCATATTATTCTCCTATTTTATTACTCTTTCTTATATATAGTACGAGTAGTGGGGATTTTTTTCAAATGTAAATTACTATGAGAATGGGGGATGCTTCATTCTGAAATATGAAAAAAACTCTGAAAACTAGGGAAGTTGAATTGAAAGGAAAATTTTGATTGTATACAATTATGAATAGGGTTTACATCACTACTTTATTATGGTAAAGTGTAGAGCAAATAAAAAGAGCTGGTGACGGGAATTAAGCGGAGCGCTGATTCTTGAGCTTGCTCAAGAATAGATTCAATTCCCTCTAGAATGTTTTTAGGAACTAAAAAAAGCTGGTGACGGGAATTGAACCCGTGACCCCTTCCTTACCAAGGAAGTGCTCTACCTCTGAGCCACACCAGCTTGCTTATTCAGCAAGAAAAAGGATATCAAAGATAGGTAGTGAAGTCAATACTGTAGCGCTATTTTTGTTGGATTATTCAGGGGTATTAGGGGAAAAGAGTATGAAAATTTCGGTAATGTCGTCAGGGGCAGAAATTGTTTATGAAGAGTTTATGCAGGCTATCAAGCAAAACTCATCAACTGACAATGCCAGTGCCTCAAATATCAGCAAAGCCTTTGCAAATGCATTAAATACCGTTACGGTAGCAGATAGCATTTCTTCTGCAACTTCCTATAAGGACATCTTTATCGAGGCCAGCAGGAAGTATGGCGTTAGCTATGATTTGCTTACAGCTATGGCTCAGCAGGAATCTGGTTTTGATGCTGATGCTGTCAGTCGAAGTGGGGCTATGGGCATTATGCAGATTATGCCTGAAACAGCCAAGGAACTGGGCCTTGCCCATCCCTTTGATGCTTATGAGAATATTATGGCAGGAGCCAAATATATTGCTCAGAAATTGCAGGAATTTGGTGGCAGTGTGGAAAAGGCACTTGCGGCTTACAATGCTGGAAGCAGTGTTGTAAAGCAGTATGGCGGAGTGCCACCATATGGCGAGACACAGAGCTATGTGAGAAATATTAAGGCTATTATGAAACGTGGTGCAGATGTTCCATATACAAATTATATTTCACGCACTGCTTCTAGAAATCAGCTTGAAAACGACCTAAAAAAGCTTTTACGCGAACTACCAGACACAGAGGAATATGCAGTGCTTAAGCACACACTAGCGGAGATTAATTATTTATGAAAACCCCATTTGTTACAAAAGAAAAGATTCAAGAGATTACAAAGGAGATTCCTACACCATTCAATATTTATGATGAAAAGGGAATTCGTGAAAACGCCCGAAAGGTTAATGAGGCATTCAGCTGGAACAAGGGCTTCAAGGAATATTTTGCAGTAAAGGCAAATCCAAATCCATTCATTTTAAAAATTCTACAGGAGGAAGGCTGCGGAGTAGATTGCGCTTCCTATGTAGAGCTTGCTCTTTCCAACGAGATTGGCTTTAAGGGCGATGATATTATGTTTTCTTCTAACGATACACCTGCCAGCGAATATCAGTATGCTGACGATTTAGGTGTAATTGTTAATCTTGATGATTTCACACATATTGATTTTTATGAAAAGGTAGTAGGTCATTTTCCAAAGAAGATGAGCTGTCGTTACAATCCAGGTGGAGTTTATGAGCTTTCAAATGGCATCATGGATAATCCTGGGGATAGCAAATATGGAATGACAAAGGAGCAGATTTTTGAGGCTTATCAAATTCTTCGCGATAAGGGCGTAGAGGAGTTTGGAATACATGCGTTCCTTGTTTCAAACACAGTTACTAATGATTATTATCCAGCTCTTGCCAGAACTTTATTCGAACTCATTGTGGAGCTTAAGGAGAAGACTGGAATCAGCCTATCATTTGTAAACCTTTCAGGTGGTGTTGGAATTGCATACAGACCAGATCAAAAGCCAAATGATATTTTGAAAATTGGCGAAGGCGTACACAAGGCATTTGATGAGATTCTAGTTCCTGCAGGACTTGGAGATGTTGCCATTCTTACAGAGATGGGCCGTTTTATGATGGGACCTTACGGTGGACTTGTTACCACAGCTATTCACGAGAAACATATCTATAAGGAGTACATCGGAGTGGATGCCTGCGCAGTTGATTTGATGCGCCCAGCCATCTATGGCAGCTATCATCACGTAACAGTCCTTGGAAAGGAAAATGCTCCAGAGGATCACGTATATGATGTAACTGGTTCTTTATGTGAAAACTGCGATAAGTTTGCAGTGGATAGACAGCTTCCAAAGATTGATAAGGGAGACATTCTCTTCATTCACGACACTGGTGCTCACGGATATTCAATGGGCTACAATTACAATGGAAAGCTCAAAAGTGCAGAGGTGCTTCTGAAGGAAGACGGTAGCTTCAAATTGATCCGCCGCCCAGAAACAATCAAAGATTATCTTGCAACTTTCGATGGTCTTGGGGTTGTTGATGGCATCCTCAAAAAGTAATAATTTAACTCAAATGGACTCCTTAAAAAAGGGGTCCATATTTTAAATTTTATTGTTGAAAATAGTATCCCCTTTTAGTATACTAATCTTCGGACGCCGGCTTGTCGGAATTGGCAGACGAGGCAGACTCAAAATCTGTTGATGGCAACATCGTGCGGGTTCAAGTCCCGCAGCCGGCATAATAATTTTTAATGATTAGAGCTTGAGAATGTTGAATTCTCAAGCTTTTTTCTTTTTGGTTGATTCGAAGTCAATTATATTTTGGGGCAACTTAGGGGCAACCTTGCCATTTAGCCTATCTATTATTTCTTGATCAACCCCAATTCTTGCGTATGAATAATGCTTTATATTGGTTTCAACACTGTGACCAAGCAATCTTGCTCTATCTGTTACAGGAATGCCGTTTGGAATAAAAACATTAGAATTAAGACTCATTCTGAATGCGTGATTATTCGTGACTGGTAAGTTTATACTTTTCATGAACTCACGAAGCCAAGCGTGATATGAACCAATCTTTATCCAGTCTCCATTTGGCTTGCAAAATACGTAATCAGAAATAATGTTTTTCTCAAACTGATTCTTTTTCAAATCATCTAAAATGGCAGCAATATTATCAGTGATTGGAAATTTCCGTCCACCATGTGAAATACCTTTTTCATCCTTTGTCCAATCGGCATAGAAATTGGCTGTATTTCCCTTACCACGGCCTGTTAATTGCTGTGCATGGATATGAATATAATAATCATCTATATCCGTCCATTTCAGTGCACAAAGCTCACCAGCTCGCATACCAGTTGCAATAGCCATACGAACCATATAACCATAATAAAAATAGCCCTGATAGCGTGGAAGATTATTTCGTCTATTGATTTCAGAATAAATAGCTTCAATATCATGCAGCGAAAGTATTTTTTCACTGCTCTGTGGCTTTGAATTATCACACTGCATCAAGAACTTCTTGTTATTGATAGATTTAACAGGATTGTTTTGAATGTAATTGTTCTCTTCTGCATAGTCGAAGATTAGATTCAACACCCCTTTATAGCTTAAGAATGCTTTTTCTTAGGATGAAGTCGTGCAGTCATTAATTTGCTGTATGACTGTAATGAATCGTTATCAACCTTTCTGATATCTTTTTCCCTAAATTCATCAGAGATAAAACGGTTATACGAATCCTTATAGCGTTGAATTGTAAGTGGACTGCATATATCGATATCCTCTTTGTGCTTAAGAGCCAAAGTGAATATATGGTCGATAGTATATGACATTATATGGCAATCATAGTATTCTAATATCTTATCTAATAATGCCTCTTCGGTTCGAGCATGTATTCTGATGTCGCCAGAAATCTTTGTTATCCATAAGTCTCTGCCTGCGTCATATCTAATGCTTTTGGGCAGTCCATTTTTCTTCACATGGACCTGTGAAACAAGCGTACGCTTTAATTTAAGCTCCTTTTTATTGATCATGTCTAATTCTTTTAGCATGTCGGCAAGACTAATAATATCACACTTGTATTCGTCCTCCAAAGTCTTTTTGCGGCCAATTTGAATGTCTAATAATTTGGTTATTTCGTTTGCAAATAATAATATTTCCTTAGTTGTTTTCACTTATAATTCCTTTCTCTAAATCTTATTTAAATACATTTTTCCTTTTCTTTGCTTGTTTATTGGTTATCCAGAGAAGCTGAGCCGTCAAGGATGACACATGTCACTTGCGAAGTCCTTGATGGCGAAGATTCTCAGGATATAATTTCAAGCAGCAAAGAATAAGTATTTATACTGAAAATAGGTCATAGTCTTTTAGAAGATAGTTGCTGAGCTTACGCAATTCGTTAAGCCTTGTTTTTCTAATACTTCTTCTATTCTTTTTAAATACTCTGTTAGTTTTATAAGAAATCTATTTGATTTTTCTAGTTCTGAAATAAAATTCTCAATAACATCTTTTTCTAACGCGTTAATACTTTTTAGATTGTGTAAATACATATAGATTGATGTATAAATAGGTTCAACAACTGAATATACAAAGTCATAATCATCATCTTCGATTTCTATAGAAAGAACATTTTCTCCTTGAAGTGCCCTACGAGAAACAAATCTAGATAAAGGCTCATTTCTAGCCATGTATCTAAGTGCCATCATCTCAGTATCGGTAAAGTAAGCTTTAACGCATTGACTCTTTGAACCTATCGCATAATTCACCTCAGCGCTTGGTATAAATATCACTGGCTTACTCTGTTTAGGCTTTTGGGAGCATATTAAGCTTTTTACATATGCAGTAGGCTTCATATTGTGTTGAGCCGCTAAAGCACAAACTATTGCTTTTTCTTCTGGATTTAGTGATACACATAAATTGTAATTTTTCATTTTTTACCTCTTTCTTAAATATATTATTTTTTTTGTGCGCAGCCTTTGAGATTCTTTAATCTCAAGGGTTTGGGCATGCCCAACGTATCATGAAAATGAAATTTTCATGGAAAATGGGACATTTTCCTATGCTTGCAAGGAACAAACGGACCCATTTTTGATAGGCTAGCCTATATATAAAATGGCCCAAAAATCTAGAAATGGTACACATGAGATTAAATTTTCCAATAATTGGCATTAATGGAGCATTAATTGAAGTTAATGGAAAAACCAAAAACAGAGGAAAGAATGAGTTTTTCCAATAATATGGAATAACGTAACGTTAATTACTATTATTGGAAATTTGAACTGTTCACAACAACATCTGTGCATCCCACAACATATGGATTAAACAGTGGATTCTATATCCGATACAACTAGAAAGAGATTGAAAGGAGTTGACTACTATGGATGTATGCGGTGTAACCTCTCAGATAATGGAACTCAAAACATCTACTCCATATGTGACAAGGCACGAGGAGATAAAAACAGGGTTTAAGAATATAAATGACTATTCAAAATATCTTCAAGAAAAATATCCTGAAATGAATACGGGGACTAAAAATATGTATGGAGTACCTGTAACAGTGACGGTTTCGAGCGTATTTCTTGAAAAGTGCAATAAGGATCCTCAAAAAGCTGCATTTCTTGAAGAGAATCTTGCTGTGACAAATGAGTGTGTTAAAAGAAGTGTTGCATTCACAAAAATATGCCAGGTAGTCCCGTTATGACGTTTATGACAATAGAATATGATTCTAATGGTGAGATTACCATGACTAGTGCCTGTACAATTGATCCTGATGGTAAAATCGCACGTGAGAATGCAAAACGTAAGGCTGACGAAGCTAGAGCAGCTCATAACAAAAATGAAAAAGACGACTTAAGAAAAGAAAGAAGAAGAGGATGAAGAAAAGCAAAGACTAGAGAAGCTACAAAACAGAACGCTTGAGATGCAAGAATATATTGGCATGGGAACTGATTTAAGGGCGATTACAGAAAACATTTTTGGTAGTAATGGAAAAACTTCTTTTGATTTAAAAGCGTAACTACTTTTTCTTATTTAGGGATTATGGCATAACAGCCATAATTCCTTTTTCTAACTCAATATATTCATTTCACAACAAAAAAACTGCGTTTCACGCAATAGGCAAGGTATATATATCGTAAAATCAGCTATAATATTCGTATATACAGTGGGGGTAGAAATGAAAATTGTAATATGTGATGATGAAAAATATATAAGAGATTTCATAGCAAAAAGCATTTCTGATGAGATTACAGATGCCATCGTTAAATGCTATGAATCTGCTGAGGATTTATTGGAAGCAGAATATAATCCTGACATTCTGTTTCTAGATATACAGATGCCTGGAATTGATGGCATGGAGCTCGCTAAGCAAGTCCGCGCTAATGGAAGTGATGCAGTGATTATCTTTGTTACTGCTTTGGAGGAATATGTTTTTAATGCCTTCGATGTGAGAGCTTTTAATTATCTTGTTAAACCCATTGATAAAAATAAGTTAAACGAGGTGTTGCATGCAGCCGTTGAAGAAATAATACATAGACAAACTAGAGTATCGCCAGTAGTGCCTGATAATAAGTCATTTATAATCAAAGCCAATGGATTAAGCCGAAGTGTTTCTATATCAGAAATTGCATTTGCTGAGGTATTTAACCGTAGAATTGTACTTCACATGAGGGATAATGATGAGATTGAATACTATGGACGAATGACAGATTTAGAGAATACTGTTGGAAATGATTTTTTTAGGGTTCATAGGGCATATCTGATTAATCTTTCAGCAATTCAATCTTATAATTCCAAAATTGTAAAAGTGGCTGGCGAAGAAATACCTGTTGCCCGAGGCAAGTATCAAGATTTGGTAAGAGCTTATTTATCATTTAATACAAGAGGATTGTGATGATGGTGTCTGATGCATTCTTTAATTATTTTATGAATACTGTAATCGAGATATATTGCATAATTACTTCTGTGTTATTTATATATTGGCTCAGGCCGTTTGTAAAAAATATGAAGTCAGTTTATTATGCAGTAGTTTTCGAATGGATTACAGACTGTATACTAAGGCATGTTGATGTCCAAAATGGAATAAGACTGACAATCTCGATTTTTTCATTGTTTTTGTTGGCGTGATTCTTTTCTATTTAGATGAAAAAAGAAATCTTATGCAGAAAATATTTCTATGTGTTAGCTTTTTTATCATTAGATGGTTAAGCTTGGAAATATTCACTGAGCTTGGTTTTTATGAAAGGGATTTTGTTTTTAACTTTAAATTATTCAGAGAAAGCATCCCTGCAATTGTAGCTGAATATGTTGTATCAACGATTGTCGAGTATGGATTAGCTTTATTGTTACTCTTCTTCTCTATCAAGCTGCTTCTAAAAACATATAAAAATAAGCAAGAAGACCTATCTTGGAAGGAACTGATTATGTTATTAATTCCATGTATAAGCATCTTCCTTGCTACACGAATTATTTATTCGTACTATATGCTATGGTTTGATGGCATTGAAAACGGAAGCATCAAGGCTAATATTCCAGGCAATATGTATCGCATACTGTTTTGCATAATGGCTTATTTAACGCTTTGCGTTACACTTTACTTTTATCAGAGCATAAAGGCTAACAAGGAAATAGAATATGCTAATCGTGTGTTGGCTAAACAGATCGAAGATAGCAAAAAGTATGTAGGTCAAATTGAGACTGTATATCAACAGATGAGAGCCTTGCGTCATGATACAGGCAATCATATGGCTGTAATGAAAGGTCTTTTGGAGACAGAAAAGTATCAGGAACTAAGGGATTACCTTGGTAATTGGGAAGAGACATATAAGAATATAGTTCCATCAGCTAAAACCGGAAATGCCGTAACTGATATTGCAATATCAGAGTTTGTAGATAGGTTTGCTGATAATGGCATAACACTAAAGACATCCTTAAAATATCCAAGTAATGTAGCTGTTAATCCATTTGAAATGTGTGTGGTTCTTACAAATGCCATACAAAACGCCTACGAAGCCTCGCTTAGAGTTAATGAGCCATATGTTGAAATAACATCAGTTGAACGAGAAAATGTATACATTATTAGCATTAAGAATAAGTCTGATAAAAATGCTCAGATTGATGAAGAAGGTATTCCTATTTCAGTAAAGAATGACGATGGCCATGGATTTGGTGTACGTAACATAAGGGAGATTGCCAGAAAATACAATGGTGATATTGAAATTAAGCAATTCAGTGAAAACGATGGGTTATGGTTTGTGCTTAACATAATGTTTGTTGGATAAGAATATAGAATGGTGCCTGCTGCAGAAATGCAGCAGGCTTTTTTAGTGCTATTCACATCATATTAGATGCAGTCCACATCAAATGGGTTTAGATTGAAAAATTCATAGTCGATAGCGATTATAGAAAGCTATAAGTATCAGTTTTTATAAGAAAAGGATTTCGAATTTATACCAAGGAGGGTTAAAGTATGGGGACAGTTTCTATGAATATCAATATGAATAATATAAGTGAATTGCATAAATCCAGTACTACATTCCAGCTAAACCAAAATCAACAGATGGATTCGTATAGTAAAAGCCTTCAAGAGCAGATAAATAATGCTAAAGAACAGCTTCAATCTCTTGGCGAAGATAAAGAAATGTCCATAGATGAAAAAATGAAAAAACGTCAAGAAATTCAAAAGCAAATAACTGATTTGCAAAATCAATTACGCCAACATCAAATTGAGCAGAAGAAAGAAAACAGACAGAGCAAAGGTTCGTCTATGGAGGATATGCTTGGAGGCAAACAAACAGCTAAATCATCTAAAGCTGCAAAAGGCATTTCTACAACTAGTATGAAAGCTCTTATATCAGCAGATAGTGCTATAAATCAAGTGGAAGCCCAGGGTGCTATTAAAGTCAATCTAAAAGGCGAAGCAGATATCCTGGAAACAGAAATTAAACTAGATTCTGCCAGAGGCAAAGATGTAGAAAAGAAACAGGAACAACTTGCTGATATTGAATCTAGAAATAGGGATATAGAATCAGATCAGCTAGAAGTATTAAATCGAGCAGATAAAGAATTAGATAAGGCTGCTGAAAATAATAATGATGAAATTGCAGATAAATCAACTAATTCAAATAAAGAACAGAAAAATGCTACTGTAGACAACTCAATTCCAGAGGGAGTTGAGATTAATCCAGATACCCCTGTTGGTAATAATGTTGATGAGTTGTTGTAAAACATTCTAGGAGGTTTCGCCTATGAATATAAAGTTACAGGGCATAGATTTATTAGGTAATCTTGGATTAAAAAGTACGCAAGATAGATTAAATAGACAAGCTGAGCGAGACAATAAAATTGCCTTCTTTGAGCAGCAAAAAGAAAATCTGAAAAATATGGAAGCGGACACAATTGATGAAATCGCCAAAAAGCTTGCCATGTTTCATGGATATGAGGATCAGATTGCAGCAGCAAAAATGGAATACAACAATGCTCAAATGTTCCATGTATTTGATGAGTCTCAGGAACTCGCAGAAAAGATTGCTGAAGCTGCTGAAAAGAATGAACCTAAGACGCCTGAAGAGCGTCGTGAAGATATGATTGAAGAAGCAACTAGCGTTGAGAATGACGGAATGCTTGACGAATTAATGGATAATCTTACAGATGCAGTTGAAGAAGTTACTGAGGAAATGGTTGAAGACTTACAGCAATCATCAGAAGAGATACTATCCGAGGATGAGTTGAATCAGATGATGCTGACTGAAGAAGAGTTAGAAAAACTTGAACAGGAAAAGAGGATTCCTGTGAATTATATACCATTTGATTATCGTATTTAAAAGGATTGGGTTATAGACAAGGAGGTCGATTATTATGGCAAGGATTAGCGACTATGTATCAAATCACAAGTATTTCGATGAGAACTACAACGTGAACAATCAAAACTATTCAAATGATTTCTTAGATGGGTTAAGTGCATCAGCGCCTAAAGTTTCAAGTGGATCATTTAGTCTATCCGACTATTCACTCATCAAAAGTGGAACTTACGGAAAGCTAATGAAGGCTTATTATGCACAGGACAAAGCCCAGAAAGCCAACGCTGGAAAAGACTCTTCGGCTAAGTTAACAGCAATGGCTGAAGCAGCAAGTGCTTTATCCAAATCTTCTGAAAGGCTCATGAGTGCATCCTTGTGGGAACAGAAAACAATTACAGAAAAAGATGAATTAACAGGAGAAGAAAAATAAATCAGATTATAACTGGACCGATATTGAGAAGGCTTTAAATGCATTTATTGAAGACTATAACAGTACTGTTGAAGCTGCAGGTAATTCCAACACTAAAAGCGTTTTACGAAATGGTGCGTGGATGACAAAAACAACTTCCTCACATCAGAAAACTCTTAACAAAGTAGGACTATATGTTGGAAAGGGAAATAAGCTTTCGTTAGATGTGGACCAGTTAAAAAAGGCTGATATAGGAGCCCTTAAATCGCTATTCACTGGCCATAATTCATATGCTTCGCAGTTAATGAATAAGGGAAATTCAATTGCGAATGCTGCTGGTGTAGGAAGCTCTTATAACAAACAAGGACGCTATTCTAATTCTCTAAATGACTTAGTAAAAAGTAAGTATGACTTCAAAGAATAGTTTTGTATGGAGGTATTTATTATGGGTATAGATATAAATGGAATTTCGAATGTAACACCTACAGCTTTAACTTCAAATGAACCTAGTAATATTGAGAATACAGAAACACCAGTAAGAATAAACAGTATAAATAAAAAATCGAATGATGAAGGGGTTACATACGAAAAGGGTGATAAAACTGAAACGGGTTCATACAAAATCAATAAGATGAGCAAAGAGGACCGCGCTGCCCTAGTACAACAATTAAAGGATAATATGGAAAAGCAGAAGCAGCAGATGCTTGAATTAGTTAATAAGACTATTTCAGGACAAGTTGGAACATTTGGAAAAGCAAATGATGACAGCTTTTGGCGAATGTTAGCTGGCGGCAATTTCAAAGTTGATGCTGCCACCAAAGCAAAAGCTCAGGCTGATATAGGAGAAGATGGTTATTGGGGCGTAAAACAAACGTCACAGAGACTTTTTGATTTTGCTAGCGCATTAGCTGGTGATGATGTAGAAAAAATGCATGAAATGCAAAAGGCAATGCATAAAGGATTTGGTTTAGCAGGTAAGTCTTGGGGAAGAAAACTACCTTCTATTTGCCAACAAACCATGGATGCTGCGGATTCGCTCTTTGATAATTATTTTAAGGCGAAGGAAAGCGAATCTAAGGAAGTGATTAATGAGAATACAGTAAATGTCGGCAAGTAAAATACTCCATAAGATAAAAAAAGAATGTATATACCATTCTTAATCCCGCCGATGGAATATTTGGATTCGGGCATTACCCATGCCTTCCTGCGGTCTAATCAAAAGATACCATCATCAGCGAAGATTATCAATAGTTTTTCTAAATAATATTTATTATTTACGTTGATTATTCTGCTCTATTTTTATCATTTTAACAGCATAAAAATAAACGGGCAACTTAGAGGCAACCTTGCCATAAAAAAAGGGGGCTGCATTTTCAACTTGCAGTCCTCCTATTTTACCACTAGTTTAACTTTACAGTAGTTCCATCCATATTCAAAATTCAATCATTCATCCCCCAACATTCAATCCCTTATGGAAAATGAATTTCTTCCATGCCTAAATAAGTGGTAATGTTCTAACGTTTTCATTGACTTCTTTTCTAACTAAGTTGCTCGAGAAATCCAATTATTCCATCAGCAATAACTTTAATATCATCATCTATCCAACGCTGCCTTGAGGTTGAAACTCTTCTTAAATATTGAGAATCCTTAAAAGCGTATGAAACTCGCTTGAGTATGTCATCAATATCATTTTCTTTCATTCCATCATCATCGTAAATATAGTGTTTTACAAGTCTATTCGTTTTCTCAACATTAACAACATCTTTAAGGTAATACATATCAAAGATATCTTTATAGCGCCTGCTATTGTTAGCAAATATTAAAAGTGATCTAAGCTTTTCAGTAAAAGCCTGTTCCACTGTATTTTTTAATAGACTTGCACCATTCTCATCTAGACATACATCAAAACAATATTCTTCTTGTTCGATTGACAAATCTTTGTGAACCCCAATATCAATTTTACTCTCCACATGATTATCGAACTCATCTTTAATTGTTACTTCGATGCTTTTTCCATGATAATCCTGATGCTTGAGTTCTTTTATATCTCCTGATATTTCTATGCTTATTTCTTCTATGCAATTAAGGCGTCTTATAAATGCCTCTATAGATTCATCTGCTAGCGAATAATGTATAAAGTCCAAATCTATATCTCTAGTAGCTCTTCGATTATTATTGGTGATGCTTCTCATAACCACACCACCTTTTATTGTTACGTTTCTATTTAACGGTCCATCAGCAATAGCTTTTAGCACAATATCTTGGCATAGTCTAGCTTCTGCTAATACCCTTGTCAATCCTTCCTCTATGTATAAATCGACCATTTCCTGTAAATTCAATCTATAAAACCTCCTCATCTATGGCTTTCTTTATCATTTTGCTCTTTGGGAAAATATCGGCATACTCCTGTATGCGCCATATTTCAAGATCATTTATTATCTCTCTATAATTTAACAACACCTCTTTGTATAAATCATATGGCATTGTATTCTTATGGCGAAGCAATTCTATAAGCATACGTTCCTTGTTATATATACGAATAATGTAACCATCAACTTCCTTTTCCACCACACCAAGATTTAACAGTTCATCTTTCATATATATTTGATTCACCCGACAATCCTTTAATTTGGCAGCTTTAGAGCCTGTTGCTAAATCATATTTTTCTGGTATAAGATCTGTAAGGTCATACATATAAAATGCATATTCTCCAGTAAGTACAGTCTTGGGATACTTCTTCATAATGATTCCTAGTTCATTTTCATGTTGCTTTGAAGAATAAATGCCATTTTCAATCTTATATAATTCCTTAGATTTAACTGCCTTATTTAATTGATAATCATTTCCGTATTGTTCAATTGCCTCTTTATAATTCATTATCATTTCAGTAAACCTCGGTAATTTCTTATTTTTCACCCACTTTTACTATAATATATCATCTAAAACGCCAACAGTAAAGTAAAACTCGGTAATTTTCAACTTTTTACCGATATATACTAAAATATTATTCTTCATACTATTTGTAAACTCATAACAATGAATACTTTAGATAAAATGATATAACGGGCAACCAAAAGGGCAACGAGACGTCCGACATGCTTTTCCTCCTTGATTTTATAGTATTTGTGAACCCTGTTTAAGGTTCAAGTCCCGCAGCCGGCATAACTTAAAAAGTGGTCTAGCATTGCTAGGCCACTTTTTCTATTTTTAGAATAAGTGGTTTATCACAAGTTGACGAGAGAATGCTATTTTCTGGCTGTCTAGTGATAAAATGAGCTTCAGATTCTGCATCATTTATCACAAGAAAGTCAGAAATAAGCTGTTTTACGCTCAGCTTGTGATAAAATCTGGCAAAAATCTTCAAAATTTATCACAGGCAAAACGAGAATAAGAGGTTTCTGAGATCTCTTGTGATAAAATCCGGAAAAATCCCCCCTTTATATTTATCACAAGCTAATGAAGATATGAGGCTTTTCGTCTATCCAGGTGATAAATATTTCCAATGACAACAACAAAAGCTATGCCAAGTATTCAAAAAAGTTCCTGGCAACTATTGGTATAGTTGCAGGAACCTTTAGTAAGCTTTATGCATCGCCCAGACTATTTTTCAGCTTCTCCAGCAAATCTTTATACATAGCCACCACCTCAGCGTGGTGCTCCTTAATATATTCATAGCGTCCTTCCTTCACTGCAAATTCCAATCCCTTTGCAGCCT
This sequence comes from Butyrivibrio fibrisolvens 16/4, assembly GCA_000209815.1. Classification (GTDB taxonomy): domain Bacteria; phylum Bacillota; class Clostridia; order Lachnospirales; family Lachnospiraceae; genus Pseudobutyrivibrio; species Pseudobutyrivibrio fibrisolvens_A. Next base: position 2,261,819 of record FP929036.1, on the reverse strand, counting down.
CAGAAACCTCTGCTGCACCGATAGTGAGAGAGGTGCCCTTTATAGAGTGAGCTACAATCTGATAATTTGGCCAATCCTGCGCATTATATAATCGCTCAAGTTGAGTGGATTTATCGTCGTTCATATAGGTGTCTAGAATCTGACGATAGAAATCCAAATCCTCTGCTGCAAATTCCAATCCGGAATTGACATCCAAAAAGTCCAGCTTAGAAGTGAAGTGCTCCAACTCAACAGCTTCTGGAGTAGGTTCAATGTTAGTTGTTCCGCTAGCATCAGTTGAACTATTAATGAGCTTATCTGGAAGATGCTTTCGGACCATCTTTTCAAGTGCGCTAGGATTGATTGGCTTTGAAAGATAATCATCAAATCCGTCTGCCAGGTATTTACGGTCTGCTCCCATTAGAGCGTTGGCTGTAAGCATAATGACAGGCGTGTTTTGATTAATACAATCTCTGTCAGCTCTAAGTCTTTTCAGAACCTCGATACCATCCATTGATGGCATCATATGATCGAGGAATATTATGTCATAATGCTGCTTGTGCATCAGTTCAAGGGACTGAACGCCACTGGTTGCACAGTCAATATGTATTTCTGTTTCCTTTAATAATCCAATAAACACATCCAGGTTCATCTGAACATCATCGACTGCAAGAACGCGAGCCCCTTTAGCTGTAAAGCTTGCATGATATTTCTTGCTGGAACCGCTGGTATAGTGCTCGTTGATTTCACCAACAGGAGCGTGATCCATTACCTTGAAAGGCAGATTAACGGTAAATGAGGAACCTTTTCCATAGGTACTGTCAACATTGATTGTACCATGCATTAAATCTACAAGATTTTTGGTAATGGCAAGTCCTAATCCGGAACCCTGAATAGATCTGTTTTTGGTTAATTCAAATCGCTGGAAGTTTTGGAACAGATTAGGAATGTCCTCTGTTCTGATACCTATTCCGTTGTCTGTAACATTGATGATTAGCATTATTGTTTCGTTTTCTAATTCCTTAGAAGTAACAGTAACATTTATTGCTCCTCTATCAGGGGTATACTTAACAGCATTTGAAATAAGGTTTGTTAAAATCTGTTTTAATCTAACTTCATCACCGCTAAGAACACTAGGTGTGTTTGGATCACATTCCAGGGCAAAGCTTTGCATCTTTTGCTGAGCCAATGCAAGGAAAAGATTGTAGCCGTCGTTCAAAAGACTTCCTATATTAAAGTCGGTAGAAATAAGCTCAATTTTTCCCGATTCAATTTTTGAAAAATCCAAAACGTCATTTATTAATGAAGAAAGATTTCTAGAAGCCACATCAATATTTTCAGCATATTTAATTATGCTTTCATCCTTACACTCGCGTAGAATCAGCTCGTTCATACCTGAAATGACGTTGATAGGTGTACGTATTTCGTGTGAGATGTTGCTAAGGAAATTACTCTTGGCAGCATTTGCAGACTGGGCTTCCTGAATAAGTCTGTTTTCTTCTGTAAGATCTGTAGCAACTAAAATGTAGCACATAGGCTGGTTGTTTCTATCCATCTTACAAGAGAAATTTACAAGAGTTACCTTTCCAGTAACGTTGGCAGTAAGTCTGTAATCTAATATTATTCCCTCCTGGGCTTTATCAAACATTCTCATTGGCTCGCCACTTCTGAGCTTGAAAATCTCTCTTAGGCGGATTCGCTGAGGCTCTTTATCCAGTCCCAGAAGCTTATTGGCATAATCATTTGAAAGATTCAGATGATAGTTAGTATCAAAAACCAAAAGTCCTGTTCCTAAGGTCGAGAAAATATCCTTACTTATACTGTTGATGGTGATATAGAAAACCATGTAGTCGTTGGCGGAAATAAAGAACACAGCAAAGGCTATGGATACACCAATACAATATGAAGCATGCAAAAAAGGAACAGTACGCATATCAACAAACAAATCCGGAATAGATGACAACGCAAAAATAAAGTTTGATAAGAATGCGAAAAGAACAAGCTGCTTGTCGCGCTTGTATTTAACATTAAATGCCCAAACCAATCCGATGGTAAGCAGGCATATTGCAATCAAAAGCTGATACGAATAATGGAATAGATGACGATATGGATCATTTCTAACATAGATTGTATAATTGTTTATTCTATAGAAGGTATTGGAACTTGGATTTCCATAGATAAAAAGATCTAATAGAGCCGCAAAGGAAGTAACCCAGATAATGAAAATCTCGGCGGTCTTGCTGATATTCAAACAGCTGGTGATAAGGATGATTTCGGCAATAATATATACATCAATACCTAAAAGGCCGATTACCCTAAAATAGTAGGCAAGGGTAAGATCCGGGCTAAGAGACATTAATGCATATCCTATGGAGCATAGACCACTACCTATGGCAAGAAGGAATACAGAGTACTTAAAGAACCCCTTTGTATTACGTTCTCTTCTAAGGAAGCTGACGCCTAGGTGCACAGAGGTAACACCTATTATTAGAATTATTATATTGAAATAAAGCATGTTTTCTTGAATAAATGGCATATTTTCACCTTTTGATTATTATATAGTGATAACACAAACGTTATACATAATAATATTATATATAAAATATAGCCAATTTTCATTATCAACCAAACATATTTATGGTATGATGAATTTAAAAGATAATTAACTTAGAAATGTTATTTTCGCAATAGCTTTAGGGGAGGCAGGATGAGAGTAGCGGTTATTGATGATGAAAGCATTTTTAGAATGCAGCTAAAGATGATGGTAGAAAAGGTTGCTACCAACAGGGCTTTGACACTTGAGGTGGAGGAGTTTGATACAGGTCAGTCTTTTGTGGAAGCATTGACAGAGCGTCGTTTTGATATTGTTTTCATGGACATCTATATGCCAGATATGGATGGTATCGAAACTGCCAAAAAACTCAGGGCACTCACTGAAAAAACGTTCCTTATCTTTATGACTGCATCAGAAGGACACTATCCAGATGCATTTTCTTTACATGCCTTTGACTATGTTACAAAGCCATTTACATTAGAAAGAATCGATAATCTTATTTCGGAAATCGTTGATCACACACCAATTGACGCCATTTTTATTAAAATAACTGTTGGATCAGTTGATGAAAGAATATATTTGAAGAACATTGTATCTGTTACTACGGATGGACATTATTTGGAAATTCACAAGGATGATGGAACATCTTCCAGGGTTCGTCTTACCTCTGGAGAATTCCTTGGCATGACTGGCTCTGACAAGCGATTCATCATGATTAATCGTGGCATCATCATCAACATGGATTTCATTAATCGTATTGAAGGTGCAGAGGTATATTTGGATGATCGTTCGATTTATCCTATCTCTGCGAAGAAAGTGGCAGAAATTACACAGCAAATCAGGGATTATCAATTTAATAGTCAGTAAATAACGGGAGATGCAAAAGTTTTTTGCCAAAATCAGTGCGATTTTGCCAAAACTATTGCGTCTCCCTATTTTTTTGATATGGTTTAATAGAGGATATAATTATTTTAGGTAACTATGTTCACGGGAGAGTATTAAATCAAATTAAAGAGGAATTGATTGATTATGAGAAATCGTTCAGTTCAAGCTATATCCATTGGATTGTCTGCAATCACTATGGCCGGACCTGTTAGTATGACAGTTTATGCACAGACGGCTGAGGCAACACATGATGCAGCGACTACTACAGAACAACAGGTTTCAAATGATTCTGAAGAGAAGGCTATAGCTGAAGAGGTTTCAGGTTTATCAGAACAATTGAATAATACTACCGTTACTGACGAATTAAGCGATGCTGCTGCAGCGCCAGCTGCAGAGGGCCAGTTTGATCAGTCAGTTTCGGATGTAATAAATGACGCTTCTGCTGCTAGAAACGCAGTAGATTCTGTTAGTGCGTCCATGGATAATGTGGTAAAGGCTGAAGAGTCCGTTGAAGAGGCTACCAACTCGGCTAAAGGCGCCGCAGAACAGGCATCTGCATCAATCCATGATGCCACAGAGTCCACAGCTAATGCTAGTAAGCAGGCAGAGTCTGCAGTTGAGGCATTAATGGACCAGTCTACTTCTAAAGATGAGGCAGAGGTGATTGTGGCCGATACAGAAAAGACTGTTGAGGAGGCTCAGACTGCCTTTGATTCTGCAGAGACTACCTACAATCAGGCATTAGAAGCTTATAATTTGGCAAAGGATGATTTTGACACAGCTTATGCTGCATATAATTCAAATAAACAGGATGCAGAGGATGGTCTGAAGAATGCTGAGGATTCACTTCAGCAGGCACAGGATCATTTAGATGAGCTCCAGAAGCAGCTAGAAGATGCGAAAAAGGAACTGGCAGCAGCAGGAGCAGATGCGCTTCTTGCAGCAGAAGACAATAAAGAAATATCCACAGCAGATTATATGGCTGCTGTTCTTCAGCACTATTACGTTCCTAATTCACAGGAACTTTCAGAAGGACAGACTATTTCAAACTTTAATGTAGATGTAGTTGATGGCAACGAAGGTCATCTTAAGGTAACCTATGACATTCTTGATGCTGATGGCAATGTACTTCGTACAGTTGATGCAGATTATGGATATACTGTATCACCAGAGGATGGGCAGGTTCAGCTATACACTAAGGAGCTTACTTATCAGTACACAAATGCTGAGGGTGAGACAGTATTTATCACAAAGGAAGAGGCAGATGCTCTGGACGGCCAGGTAGAGATTGCAAATTACTGGACTATTGATGGATACTTCATGCCTATTTACAGGGACTACAAGAAATACATAGGCACACGTCCTTGGCCTAGATATACCAGCAAAGCTGCTGCCATTGCATCTGGTATGGAGTGGTGTATTAGCCAATACGAGGATGATAGGGATATTTACAAGGCATCAGTTGATTTCGATGATGACTGGAAGTGTGAGATAGATATTAGTAATCTTGAATATCATACTACTGGTCATTTCACTGCATTGTATTGCAGAGTATCTGACTGGGGCAACTGCAAGGTAAATGAATTTGTTGCTGCAAGAAAGTTTGATTCTCAGGAAGAGGCCATTGCAGCGGTAATAGAGCAGGCCAAAGAAGAAAAGGGTGCCTATTCGATAGATAAAAACGACAGTCGTCTTACTGCTAAACATTTTTCAGAATATGCAAAGATTGCTGAAAAATATATAAATGCAGGAGATTCATTGTGGCAGGATACATCATCTAGCTATGTGTCATATGTTTCTTCCATCAGGGCAAAGACTTCTACATATCAGGCACTTTTATCAGCAGTAGCAAATGCAAAGGCTGATTTTAACTCGGCTCAAAAGAAGGTTGAATCTATTAAGAATCAGCTTGAAAAGATAAGCGATACCAGAAATATAATCTCATTTGCAGAGATGGCACGATTAGAAAGTCAGCTTAAGACAGCTGAGGAGGATTACTCTGAGGCAAAAATAAATCTTAGAATAGCAAAGGAATCATTATCTGAGGCAAAGAGCATATATAATGAAAGATTTGCAATTCTTACTCCTAGTCCAGCTGCCGCTACACAGGAGGAGCCTTCCGTTGCTTCATACGAGGTATTGCCGGAAGAATCAGAAGTTGAGGTTGAAGAGGAGCAGGAGGAAGAAGCTATAGAAGAGCAAGAGCAGCAAGTTATCACTTCTGCAAGAGCTAATACAAACGGTGGGAATGCCGGGGGCGATATTACCATAGAGACTACTCCTTTAGAAGAGGTTAAGCCTACACTCATTCCAGAGGAGACCACCATCGAAGAACCAGAAACTCCACTGGCAATTACTTTAGCTGGTATTTTACAGCATGGAAAGTGGTTCGCTGGATTGGCTGGCGTATCTGCAGCAGGCGCTGGTGTTGGATTTTTTTGAGGTTAAACGTAGAGCTGCAGCAAAGATTATTGATAAGCTTAATCAATAATGTTGCCAAATAATCGACGATGTTGCCAATCTATTGTTATAGCAATATTAAAATGTTAAAGTACATAATGTGAGTAACATTCATATGAATGTTGCGGATATAGGGAAAAGAGAGGTATCGAAGTGGTTAGATTAAATCGCAGTTTGGGAAGACTGGGGCAGGGGAGGCCACAGCTATTCTCTAGTAATGTGATTGGTCGCTGAGAGTTTGGAAAATTTGAGAGGTATTGATTAGTTCATCCACGACGACACACAAAGGGAACCTGAAGAGGGTTCCTTTTTTGC
>FP929036.1:2248527-2254076 GCA_000209815.1 Butyrivibrio fibrisolvens 16/4 | reverse complement strand
TTGGATTTTTGTGGATAAATTATCTGGTATATTGTATTTAAAAGAAAACAGAATTAGTTTAGATAATTGTGATATAGTATACTTTGTGAAAAATTAAACGATAATTTTTTATCAATAAGATATGGATACAAAGTTGAAATCATTATTAGAAAAGCTTAATAGAGAACATTCCCTTGAGCTAGAGGAATATCAGCTTCTTATCGAGAATATTAATCCTGATTTAATGAAGCTGGCAGCAGAATATGCTGTGAAATATCAGAAGGAATATTACGGTAACAGGGTCTTCATTAGGGGTCTTGTAGAATTTACAAATTACTGTAAAAATGATTGCTTTTACTGTGGTATTCGCAGAGATAACAGAGAGTGTGAAAGATATCGCCTCAGAATGGATGATATTATTTCCTGTGCAGATGAGGGCTACAAGCTTGGTTTTAGGACAGTTGTTCTTCAGGGTGGAGAGGATCTGGCATTTAAAGATCAGGACATTTGCAACATCATCAAGGGCATAAAGGCCGCTCATCCTGATATGGTTGTCACCCTTTCTATAGGAGAGAGGGACCACGATAGCTATCAGGCATATTTTGATGCTGGTGCAGACAGATATCTACTTAGACATGAGACAGCGAATCCAGAGCTATATGCTAGGCTTCATCCTGGCGAGATGAGTTTCTTACACAGAATGAATTGCCTGCAGGATTTAAAGAATATTGGTTATCAGGTTGGGGCAGGATTTATGGTTCAGTCCCCTGGCCAAACAGCCGGAGATTTAGCTATGGATTTAAAATTCATAGAAGAATTCAAGCCTGATATGTGTGGAATAGGTCCATTTATCAGCCACAAGGATACTCCTTTTGCAAAGGAAAAAAGCGGCACATTGGAGATGACTCTCTTCCTATTATCATTATTGAGAATTATCTATCCACAGATGCTCATTCCAGCTACCACTGCACTTGGAACTATTGATCCAAAGGGACGAGAAAAGGGGATTTTGGCTGGTGCCAATGTAGTTATGCCAAATCTTTCACCAACTAACGTCCGAAAGATGTACAGCCTTTATGACAATAAAATCTGCACAGGCGAGGAAGCAGCAGAATGCATCAACTGCCTAAAGGGACGCGTATCTTCCGTAGGCTACGAAATCGTAGAAGACGCCGGCAACCGTGTAGGTTTTTTTGATTAGTTAGTAAAGATAGCTGGTAAGTAACAAGCTATTATATTTCTGAAAGAGACATCTAGTCGATGGAAGAAATCATAATGCTTGTTACTGTAACCAGCGGGATATATAAGAGGTAATAAAATGTATAACGTTAATTCACTAAAAGCTGATGAGTTTATCGATCATCAGGAAATCCTCGACACAATAGAATATGCCGAAGCAAACAAAAACAATTTTGAGCTCATTAATCAGCTCCTTGAAAAGGCCCGTCCAGTAAAGACAGCAGAGGGCTGTGTATGTAGCGGTCTTTCACATCGTGAGGCAGCAGTTCTTCTTGCCTGCGAAGATGAAAAATACATTCAGAAGATGTACGAAGTAGCACAGGAGATTAAGGATGCCTTTTATGGTAATCGTATCGTTCTCTTTGCTCCACTTTATCTTTCAAACTACTGTGTAAACGGATGTGTTTACTGTCCTTATCATCTTAAGAACAAGCACATTGGTAGAAAGAAGCTTACACAGGAAGAGGTTAAGGCAGAGGTAATAGCACTTCAGGATATGGGTCACAAGCGTCTTGCTATCGAGGCTGGTGAGGACCCAGTTAACAACCCAATCGAGTACATCCTCGAGTGCATCAACACAATTTACAGCATTCACCACAAGAATGGTGACATCCGTCGTGTAAATGTTAATATCGCAGCTACAACAGTTGAAAATTATCGCAAGCTCAAGGAAGCAGGAATCGGTACATATATCCTCTTCCAAGAGACATACAATAAAAAGAGTTATGAGGAGCTTCATCCTACAGGTCCAAAGCACGATTATGCTTACCACACAGAGGCTATGGATAGAGCTATGGAAGGTGGAATCGATGATGTAGGTCTTGGTGTTCTCTTCGGACTTGAGAGCTACAAGTACGAGTTCACAGGACTTCTTATGCATGCAGAGCATCTTGAGGCAGTTCACGGAGTTGGTCCACACACTATCTCAGTTCCACGTGTAAAGCACGCTGATGATATCAATCCAGATGTATTTGATAATTCTATTCCAGATGAGATGTTTACAAAGATTGCAGCCTGCATCCGTATTGCTGTTCCTTACACAGGTATGATTATCTCTACTCGAGAGTCAGAGGAAGTACGTCGCAAGATGCTTCAGGTTGGTATCTCTCAGGTTTCTGGCGCCAGCCGTACATCAGTAGGTGGCTACACTGAAAAGGAGCGTCCACACGATACAGAGCAGTTTGATGTTTCAGATCAGCGTACTTTGGATGAGGTAGTTAGGTGGCTTATGGAGACAGGACATATTCCTTCATTCTGTACAGCATGCTACCGAGCAGGTCGTACAGGAGACAGATTTATGTCCCTTTGCAAGACAGGTCAGATTATCAATTGCTGCCACCCAAATGCTCTTATGACACTTACAGAGTACCTTGTGGATTATGCTTCTGAGGAGACAAAGAAGATTGGCTACAAGATGATCGAGGAAGAGCTTAAGAAGATCCCAAAGGAAAATGTTAGAAAGACAGCCGAGGAAAATATTGAGGCAATCAAGAATTCTAACCGTAGAGATTTCCGCTTCTAATTAATAAAAAATACAAACTTTTATAATATAATCGTCTGTGGGTGAGGTGGATTAATGTCACTTAACAATACAGCCAGTGGACAGCGAGTTCACATCGGCTTTTTTGGAATTAGAAATGCTGGTAAATCCAGTATTGTAAATAAACTTACAAATCAAGAGATTTCTCTGGTTTCAGCCCACAAGGGCACCACTACAGATCCTGTGAAAAAGGCTATGGAGATTCTTCCTATCGGCCCGGTAGTCATTATAGATACAGCAGGATTTGATGATGAAGGCGAGCTAGGCGAGCTTAGAAAGAATCGCACATATCGTATCTTAGACGAGATTGATATTGTGGTAATGGTACTTGATGCCAGAGAAAAACAGCTTTCTACAGAGGAAGCAGATTTCCTTAAAAATGTTAAGGAGCGAAAGGTTCCTTACATCATAATCGAGAATCATACAGATGAGGAGGCTGCCCACGATTATCCAGGTTTGGAAAATGAAAATCTGATATTTGTGGATGCCACAAAAGACGATATGTCTCAGGTGAAAGAGGCTCTCATAAAGCTTCTTCCAAATATTAAGGAGCCTGTACTCGTTGCTGATTTAGTAGAGCCTAAGAGCACGGTGGTTCTGGTTATCCCAATCGACGAGTCGGCACCAAAGGGAAGAGTTATCCTTCCACAGCAGATGGTTCTTAGAGATTTACTTGATAACAATTGTAAGATTCTTTGCTGCCAGCCAGAAGAATTGGCTGAGGCACTTGAAGAAGATAAAAATATATCATTGGTAATTACTGATTCACAGGCATTTGAAGAAGTTTCAAAGATAGTTCCTGAGAATACAGCACTTACTTCATTCAGTATTCTTATGGCTCGTTACAAGGGCAGCTTGAATACTCAGCTTGAGGGGGTTGCAGCTCTCAAAAAGCTACAGGATGGTGATAAGGTCCTTATTGCTGAGGCCTGCACTCATCATAGACAGTGTAATGACATCGGCACCGTGAAGATGCCTGGATGGGTTAAAAAATACACTGGCAAAGAAATTGATTTTGAATTCTCTTCTGGAAATGATTTTCCGGAGGATTTATCAAAATATAAATTAGTGATTCATTGCGGTGGTTGCATGATTAATGGGGCTGAAATGCAGAATCGCGTTAAGCATTGTAAATCCTATGGGGTACCAGTAGTTAATTATGGGATGGCAATTGCTGAATTTAACGGAATCTTAGACAGAAGTTTAAGGGTTCTATATTAATCAATTAACTGGCAAATTTAATGTAAAAGGAGAAAAATATGGTAACTTCAGATCAAAGTATTGTACGTTTGAAGCACAACATTATGGAAGAGGTATGTAAGCTTGCTTGGAATGGTGAGCTTGATGCTGAGCACAAGGAAGCAGTATGCTATGAGATTATCCCTGGTCCAAGACCAACATATCGCTGCTGTGTTTACAAGGAAAGAGAAATCGTAAGACAGAGAGTTATTCTTTCTTGCGCAGAGAATCTTCCTACAAATCCTGATTCAAAGAACGTAGTTCAGGTTATCCAGCCAGCTTGTGATGACTGCTCTATCGCTTCTTATTCAGTTACAGACAACTGCCGTTTCTGTCTTGGAAAGGCATGTCTCAACTCTTGTAAGTTTGGCGCTATCACTCCAGGCGAGAGAAGAATGCACATCGATCCTACAAAGTGTAAGGAGTGCGGTATGTGTGCTAAGGAGTGTCCTTACCAGGCTATCGTTCACCTTGAGAGACCATGTAAGAAGGCTTGCCCAGTTGGCGCTATTTCTTATGATGAGTACGGCCACTGTGTAATCGATGATGAGAAGTGTATCTCTTGTGGTCACTGTATCCACAGCTGCCCATTCGGTGCTATCGGTTCTAAGACATATCTTGTACATATCATCAAGGCTATCCTTGAGGGTAAGAAAGTTATCGCTATGTGTGCTCCTGCTACAGAGGGACAGTTCGGTGAGGACATCTCTATGGCAGCAGTTAAGGAAGCTTGCAAGAAGGTAGGCTTCACAGACATGATCGAGGTAGGTCTCGGTGGCGATATGACAGCTGCTTACGAGTCAGCTGAGTGGTTCGAGGCTAAGGAAGAGGGACGTCAGATGACAACATCTTGCTGCCCAGCTTTCATCAATATGCTTAGAAAGCACTTCCCAGAGCAGTTCGAGAACAATATGTCTTCAACTGTATCTCCAATGTGTGCTATTTCACGTTTCGTTAAGGCTACAATGGGAGAGGATACTGTTACAGTATTCGTTGGACCATGTATCGCTAAGAAGTCTGAGGCACAGGATGAGACAGTACCAGGAAATGCAGATTACGTTATCACATTTGGTGAGCTTCGTGCATTAATGCGTTCTAAGGGCGTTGAGTTCGAGCCAGTAGAAGAGAACTACCAGGAGTCTTCTACATTTGGTAAGCACTTCGCTTCTTCAGGCGGTGTTGCTAAGGCTGTTATCGAGTGCATGCAGGAGCGTGGACAGAATACAGATGATATCAAGCTTATGCAGTGTGCAGGTGGTGCTGAGTGTAAGAAGGCACTTATGCTTCTCAAGAGCGGTAAGCTTGATGTTGATTTCATCGAGGGTATGATTTGTGAAGGTGGTTGCGTTGGTGGCCCATCTAAGCACAGAGCAGAAAGAGAAATCCTTAAGGCAAGAACAGGTCTTATCGGCAAGGCTGATGGACGTAAGATTCTCGAGAACCTTGAGAACTACCCAATGGATAAATTCTCTATGTACCGTGATGGACATATCGAATAAAAATAAGTATAAAAAAATCGGGTGCGTAAGCACCTGATTTTTTTATACTTATT
>FP929036.1:2136055-2248219 GCA_000209815.1 Butyrivibrio fibrisolvens 16/4 | reverse complement strand
TTTTTATTCTATTTTACCAAAAAACGCAATAATTAGCAACTATTTTGTGAGATGTATGCTATACTAGAATAGCTGAATGCTATTGGGGAATAGATATGATTTTTTCATCAGAAGTTCAGCAGATGTATATATAATGTAATTAAATAAGGAGGGGGAAATAATGGAAACCTTAGTGACAGCATTGATTTGCTTTCCATTTCTCTGGGCGATTTTGCCTGCCGTGATTCACAATTCAAAGCGCAGAGCATTTTTCGTCTATCTAGGCTGTGGAATTGTTATGGTTCTTTCAGTCTTCACGGGAATTCGGTGGTATTTGGCAGGGGGCCAGACACTGAATTTTAGACTGCCATATCAGGAGGCTTTTGGCCACGTATTTCTGGTTGGCGACATATTCTTAATGTGTTTTATCACATATCTATCGTTTAAGTACAAAAAATCAATAATCTCAGTTCTTACTATCGTATCTACTGTGATTCCTACGGTGCTGGAATTGGCCGGGCCAAAGCTTCCATATTCCTACACAATGAGGTTTGACTGGCTCACATTTATAATGATTCTTATCATCGGTGTGATTGGTTCACTCATTGGAATTTACGCAGTAGGTTATATGCATGGATATCACATCCATCATCACAAAGAGCTTACAGATAGAAGAAGCTTCTTTCTTGCAATGATCTTTGTATTTTTCGGTGCTATGTTTGGACTTGTATTTTCTGCTAACCTCTTAAGCTTGTATTTCTTCTGGGAGGTTACATCTGTTACATCTTTCCTTCTAATAGGATATACCCGCACAGATGAGGCAATAAATAATTCCTTCAAGGCACTGTGGATGAACCTTTTGGGTGGTTGCGGATTAGCGGTAGCTATTTCAGTTGGATATTTATGGTTCAACACAGTAAATCTTTTCGAATTCATCCGTATTGCAAAATTATCACCAAATGATATGCGTTGCCTTCTTCCGATAGCAATGCTTGCTTTTGCAGCCCTTACAAAATCAGCACAGTTTCCATTTTCAGGCTGGTTGTTAGGAGCCATGGTTGCACCAACACCTTCGTCTGCACTTCTTCATAGTGCAACAATGGTAAAGGCTGGTGTATATCTTCTTATCAGATTAACAACAGCTATGGCAGACAACTATGTTGGAAACATGGTAGCCCTTATAGGTGGATTTACTTTCTTAACAGCATCCTGCCTTGCAATATCAGTGTCAGATGGAAAAAAGGTTTTGGCTTATTCTACTATTTCAAACCTTGGCCTGATTGTTGCCTGTACAGGCTGTGGATATGAGGAAACAATCTGGGCAGCAGTATTCCTTGTAATATTCCATGCAGTTTCTAAATCAATGCTTTTCCAGTGCGTAGGTGCTATTGAAAACACAATTGGCAGCCGTGACGTGGAAGATATGCAAGGCTTAATGTCAATATTCCCTAAGCTTGCCTTCATTCTTATGATTGGTATTGCAGGAATGTTCCTTGCTCCATTTGGAATGCTTATTTCAAAGTGGGCAGCATTAAAGGCATTTATTGATACAAAATCGGTTTATGTATCTACACTTATGGTACTTTTCATCAGCTTTGGTTCTGCTACCACAATGTTTTACTGGACAAAGTGGATGTCAAAAATTCTTGGTGCAGCTAAGCGTGAAAAATCAAGAGACCTTACAAAGAAGAACGAGTACATTTCCATGTTTTTCCATGCATTTTTGATGGTAGCACTTATCCTAGGATTCCCTTGGCTTTCACAGAATGTGCTGAAGCCACTTTCAAGAAGTATGTTTGGTGCTGTAGAGCAGGTTATCTCTCGCGAAAATATCATTATTATGATTGTTTTGCTTGTTGGTGTATTTGTCATTCCATTTGTGAACTACTTAATGACAAAGAACGGAAAATATAAGCCTGTCATAACCTATATGGGTGGCGCCAATGCAGGAGATAATATGAACTTTATTTCTGCTACAGGCGAGGCTAAGGAGATGCACGTAGCAAACTTCTATATGGAAGAAATTATGGGCGAAAAGAAGTTATTTACTCCAGCTATTATGATTTCGACCTTCGTAATAATTGTTTACTTGATTATCGTTATAGGAGGTGCAATCTAATGGCTTTAAGTACACGACTAATACTTGCAGGATGTTATCTCATTTTTGCTCCAATAGTAATAGGATTGTTAGATGGTTTTGATAGAAAGATTTCAGCAAGAATGCAGGGACGTAGAGGTCCATCTGTTCTACAGCCATTCTATGATTTGAAAAAGCTGTTTGAAAAGGAATTCTTAACAGCAAACAATATGCAGCTTTTTATGATTCGCTCATATTTATGCTTCATAATTTTGTCAGGAATACTTTTCTTTGCAGGCTTTGATTTGTTGCTGGTGGTATTTGCGCTTTCGACTTCAGCAATGTTTTTGATTTTGGCATCAACAACAACACATTCTCCATTCAGCTCACAGGGAACACATCGTGAGCTGGTGCAGATTATGGCTTGTGAGCCAATGGAGCTTTTGGTTGCAGTTGGTTTTTACCTTGCCACAATACCAAAGACTTTTAATGTATCATACATTGTTATAAACAGTGATTTTTCAAATATTATTTATTTACCAGGATTTTTTGTAGGATTCATATTTATCCTTACTATCAAATTTAGGAAATCGCCATTTGATATTTCCACATCTCACCATGCTCATCAGGAAGTTGTAAAGGGTGTTACTTCAGAGATGGTTGGTAAGGAATATGGAATGGTTACCTTAGCAGAGTGGTATGAAAACGCGATTCTCTATGGAATCGTAGCATTGTTCTTCCTTAATAAAAATCCACTTTCAGTTATAGGTGCAATAATTGCAATTTTAGCAGTATGGTTCCTTGAAATTCTCATCGACAACACATCTGCAAGAGTTAAATGGCAGCTGATGTTAAAGCTTGCCTGGGGAGTAACAATAGTTGCAGCAGGAATGAATCTTTTCTTATTAGAGATAATTAGGGGGACATTGAGATGAGTACAATACATAAATCGCCATGGCTTTTACACTACGATGGCAGTAGCTGCAATGGCTGTGATATAGAGGTTCTGGCATGCACAACACCTGTTTATGATGTTGAAAGATTTGGAGTAATCAATACAGGTAATCCAATGCATGCAGATATTTTCCTCATTACTGGTGGCATTAATTCTCAAAACGAAGCTGTAGTTAAGCAGATATACGAGCAGATGCCACAGCCAAAGGTTGTTATAGCAGTTGGTACCTGCGCGTGCACAGGTGGCATTTTTAAGGAGTGCTACAACATTAAGGGGGGTGCGGACACAGTTATTCCAGTGGATATATATGTTCCAGGTTGCGCAGCGAGACCAGAATCAATAATTGATGGTGTAGTGAAGGGTGTTGCTCTTTTTAAGGAAAAAGCTGAGGCTCTTGCAGCATCGGAGAAGGCTATGTAGTAGGAGGAAATTATGCAAGAGTTAAAGAAGGACTTATATTTAATAGATAAGGCAGAGCTCCTTCAGGTAATTATGGAGAAGAAAAATGCTTTGTGGAGACTTTGTCAGATTTGCTGTTCTTTCCCAAAGGCAGAGCAGCATTATGAAGTGACATATTCATTTGCTAATGGATATGAAATTGCAAATTACAGACTTATTGCAGAGCGTGATGAGGAGGTTCCATCAATTTCTCGTGTATATAAATCAGCCATTTATTACGAAAATGAAATGCACGAGCTTTGGGGGCTTAATGTAGAGAATATTAAGGTAGATTTGCATGACAAGCTATATCGTATAGACGTAGAGACACCATTTATAGAGAAGGAGGGTGAGTAATATGGGAAACAGAAGTATAGTACCTTACGGCCCTCAACATCCAGTTTTGCCAGAGCCAATTCATTTAGACCTAGTCTTAGAGGATGAGAAGGTTTTAGCAGCAATTCCATCAATAGGATTTATTCACAGAGGATTAGAGAGCCTTACAAGCAAAAAAGATTTTAATGAGATGGTTTATGTTGCGGAACGTATATGCGGCATTTGTTCATTTATGCATGGCATGGGATACTGTATGGCATTAGAGGATATTATGAATGTGGAGGTTCCTCGTCGTGCAGATTATCTTCGTACAATATGGGCCGAGATGAGCCGTCTACACAGTCATTTGTTATGGCTTGGATTGTTGGCGGATGGATTCGGATTTGAATCACTTTTTATGCATTCTTGGAGACTTCGCGAGAAGATCTTAGATATGTTTGAAGTATCAACAGGTGGACGTGTAATTTTTCGGTAAACACTATCGGTGGTGTATTAAAGGATATGCCAAATGATATGCTTAAGGATTTTGTACGCCAGCTCAATGATATGGAAAAAGAAATCCGTGAGATGACAGATATTTTCCTTACAGATTACACAGTTAAGAGCCGACTGGTGGATATCGGAATCATCACTGGTGAGGATGCCATTCGTCGTGGTGCTGTTGGCCCTATGATGAGGGCTTCCGGCATTAATGTGGATATGAGAAAGAATGGCTACGCTGCCTATAATGATTTGGATTTTGAGGTTATCACAAGCAACAAGTGCGATTCTTATGCACGATGTGAAGTACGTATTGGCGAAATCTTCCAGTCTATAGATATCATCAGACAGTGCGTGGAAAAGATTCCTGATACAGAAATTAATACCAAGGTTACAGGCATGCCAAATGGTGAGTCATTTATCCGTGTTGAGCAGCCTAGAGGCGAGGCATTCTATCATGTCAGAGCAAATGGCACAAAGTTCTTAGATCGATTCAGAGTCCGCACACCTACCTTTGCAAACATCCCTGCTCTCACACAGACGCTTCAGGGATGCCAGTATGGTGACGTACCGCTCCTCGTATTAACTATCGACCCTTGTATTAGTTGTACTGAACGTTAAATGAGCATGTAGCTATCAATCTCTTGATGTCACTCAAGGAGCCAATCTCGCGACGGAGTGATAACAAGGATTGAGAGCGTGACATGCGGAGTAAGGAGATTATTATGGGACAGTTTTTACCTTTTACTAAGCAGGTAATAAAGAATCTTTTCTCGGAGCCTGCTACAACTCAATATCCTTTTGTACCAAGAGAATACCCAGAGCGAACAAGAGGACATATAGATATAAATAAGGATAGTTGCATTCTTTGCGGTATGTGCATGCGTAGCTGCCCTCCAGGAGCCATCACAGTCGATAGAGTAGGCAAGACCTGGAGTATCAATCGCTTTGATTGCATTCAGTGCGGATATTGCGCAGAAAAATGCCCAAAGAAGTGCTTATCAATAACACCTGGCTATCAGGAGCCAGGTCCAGAAAAATTCGCATATACGGTAGAGGTGCCATATGAACCACCAAAACCTGCTGCAAAGCCAGCAGCACCTGCTACACCGGATGCAAAAACAGTATGATAATAAAATACACTGTTAAAGGTTTGGTCCAAGGGATAGGGTATCGCCCTTGGGTAGCCAAGCTGGCAGATGAACTTAATATTGATGGCTGGGTTAGAAATACTGGAGGAATTGTAAGTATTCTTGCAAGTGGAGAGGAAAAAAGCTTACAGATTTTAAAACTAGAATTTCTTCGGAGGTTCCTACTGGAGGTTTCATAACTTCTATAGATGAAGAGGAATTAGCTAATCAGCAGGTAGAACCAGGTTTTAAGATTGTAGAATCAGATACGGATGCAAAAAAGAATCTTCCATTGATTCCAGCGGATATTGCCACCTGTGATAAGTGCAAGGAAGAATTATTTGACCCTAAGAATCGAAGATATCATCATCCATTTATTAGCTGTACAATCTGCGGACCTAGATATTCGATTATCGAAAAGTTGCCTTATGACAGAGACACCATAACAATGGGGGATTTTGAAATGTGCCCTGATTGCAGGGCCGAGTATACCCAAAAAAAGGATAGACGCAGACACGCTCAGACAATTGCCTGCAAATCCTGCGGCCCTCGTCTGAAATTTATCGGTTTAAAGTTCAAATGTGCAGACAATATTATCCGCAATAAGTCTGTTGATAACTACGTGGAAAACTATAACGTAAACGATTTAGATGACGATATTTCGGCATCTGCAAAGTTGATAACTCAGGGGGGGAATACTGGCAGTTAAGGATATTGGTGGATATCATTTGGCTTGTGATCCATTTAATAAAGATACAGTAGCAGCTTTAAGGATGCTAAAACATCGTGAGGCCAAGGCATTTGCGGTAATGTTTGAAAGCGTAGATCAGATAAAGGAATATTCCTACGTAAATGAAGAAGAGGCTAGAGTTTTGGAAAGCCCTGCCAGACCTATAGTGTTAGTTAGAAGAAAAAGTCAGAAATCCACTTCTTACAATAAAGAAGAAAAGACTTTTACACACCTAAAGAAAGAAATTGCAGGAAATGTATATCTTAATAGTCCTGATATAGGGGCCATGCTTCCTTGTAATCCGCTTCAGATGATGCTTATAAAGGAATGCGGGCCTCTTATTATGACTAGCGGCAATGCCAGTGGTGATGTGTTAGAAATTGATAATGACAGAATGCTAAATTGGCTGAAAGAGCGTGTGGACACAGGTGAGCTTGGTGATGTACCCGTTGCACTTCTTAGCCATAATAGAAGAATACTTCGACCAATGGACGATTCTGTTATGAAGATTGTCAGAGGACGTCAGCAGTTTATACGTCGTGGAAGAGGGCACGTACCAAATCCTATTAATGTGGATATCAAGGGGGAATTATTTGCTGCGGGTGGAGATCTTAAAGCCAGCTTTTGTTATGTGAAAAATGGACTTGCCTATGTGAGTCAGTATTTGGGAGATTTAGAGTCTGTCAGTTGCCAAAAGTTTTACAAAAACGAAATGGCAGCAATGGAGCAAATCTTTGAGTTTTCACCAAAAGAGATAGTGACAGATTTGCATCCAGGATACTTTAGTGGACAGGTCGGGATTGATACAGCCCACAAAAAGAATCTTCCAATAAAGCAGGTGCAACATCATAAGGCTCACGTGTTATCAGTCATTGCAGAGCATAATCTTAAAGGTACTGTTCTTGGATTTGCATTTGATGGTACAGGTTTCGGTGATGATAAAACTATCTGGGGCAGCGAAGTATTTTTCTATGACAGTGAAATTAGTATGGAGCGAGTAGCACATTTGAAGCCTTTTAAACTGATTGGAGGGGACGAAGGAGCTAAGAATTGTGATACCATCTTGGTGGGAATGCTTCATAATAATGGGCTGGATAATTTAATAGAAAATGACAATGCAGAGCTTATCAAAGCTGCCATTGATAACAATATAAATGTGATTACATCCACCTCCATGGGAAGACTGTTTGATGGGGTGTCTGCAATGCTTGATATTTGCCACTATAACAGCTATGAAGGGCAGGCACCTATTGAGCTGGAAAATATTGCTTCAAAAACTGAGGAGGTATATCCTCTTTGCTTTGGGGAAAATGGCTCAACAGAAGAAATCTTCTTAGAGATTGCAAATGCAATTAGCCATAATGTTCCAAAGGAGCAGATAGCCAGAGGATTTATATATGCTGTTGCAGATTATATTTTGGAGATTGCCTCGATTTATTCAGGGAAACTTGGAGATGATAAGCAGATAGTGCTTTCGGGAGGCACCTTCCTAAATAGAATTTTGTTGGAACGTGCCATAGAACTCCTTGAAGCAGATGGATTTAAAGTTTACATTTCTGAACAGCTACCACCTGGTGATGGGGGAATCTGTTTAGGTCAAATAAAAGCTGTATCTCTTGGAATAAATGATTAGGATACTTCGATATTTTTACAATGAAATCAGTACAGCGATTAAGCTTGAGATTATCACTGCCACATTTGCTGCAGACATCCTTGAATTCGTGACGGGTGAATTGGCTGCCACAGTCTTTACAAAGGATTGTAGATTCCTTAACGCTGGCATCTACCTTTACACCTTCCAAGGAAGTGCCTTCGCTCATCACCTGAAGGTATTCTTCGATAATTTCAGGTACATAATCGCATTGATCACCAATTAATAAATGGATTTTATCCACATGGCTGACACCGGCTGCGTCGGCCTGTTTTTTTACAAGATTAAAAACATATTCTGTTATAGCTAGTTCGTGCATTTTACCCTCCCAAAACAATGCAAATGTAGTATCATTATAACAGAAAATTTTTAGGAGATAGTATTAATGTGTGTTGCAATACCAGGGTTAGTAAAAAAATTAAAGATGGAAAAGTAACGGTAGATTTCAATGGTAATGAAGTGGAGGCATACGCCGGCCTTGTGAATGTTAAAGAGGGGGATTATGCCCTAGTTCATGCAGGCTGCGTTATTCAGACCTTGAAGAAGGACGAGGCAGAAGAAATAATAGAGCTGATGGGAGATTTCGCTTAATGGAATTACCACAGCTTATAGAATTCTTAAAAAACTATAATGGAAGAAAAATAAGGCTAATGGAGGTGTGCGGCAGTCACACTCATGCCATTGCCACAAACGGTATTAGAGATATTTTATCACCTGA
Organism: Butyrivibrio fibrisolvens 16/4; assembly: GCA_000209815.1. Taxonomy (GTDB): domain Bacteria; phylum Bacillota; class Clostridia; order Lachnospirales; family Lachnospiraceae; genus Pseudobutyrivibrio; species Pseudobutyrivibrio fibrisolvens_A. The sequence goes on along the minus strand of FP929036.1, from coordinate 2,239,725 downwards.
TATAGAGCTTTTATCTGGGCCAGGATGCCCCGTTTGCGTTACACCTACAGCCTATATTGATAAATTAATCGAGCTTAGCCTACAGCCAGAGATCACAGTAGTTACCTTTGGAGATTTGCTTAGGGTGCCAGGTTCTAAGGAAAGCCTAAACGAGGCGAAGGGCAGAGGCGGAAGTGTTGAAATGGTATATTCCCCAATGGATGTACTTACATTGGCAAGGAAAAATCCATATCGTAAATACGTATTTGCGGCAGTGGGCTTTGAAACCACCGCACCGGTTTATACATTGCTTTTAGACAATGCCATAGCCCAAAATCTTAATAATATTCAGTTACTAACAGCCTTAAAAACTATGCCGGGAGCAATCGCATATCTTTGTGATAACGGCGCCAAGATTGATGGATTCATTGCTCCAGGACATGTATGCGCTGTTACAGGGGCTGATTATTTCAATGAGCTGGCAAAAAAATACCAGATTCCATTTGGAGTGTCAGGATTTGCCGCCAAGGAGCTTGTGGTAGCCATCTATGGTTTAGTACAGATGGTTTTGAATAACGAATATCAAGTTAAAAATTTCTACACCTCAGTTGTGGCCCAGGGAAAGAATCCCATCATAGAACAGCAGTTGGAAAAATATTTTACACCTGCAGATGTGGCTTGGCGCGGAATGGGGATAATTCCGGATTCAGGACTATTCTTGAAAGATGATTATGCACAGTTTGATGCGGGAAGCAGAGGGCTGGATGTGGATAACAAGAAGAATAAGGCCTGCAGATGTGGAGAAATTCTTATGGGAAAGGCAAAGCCTGCAGATTGCCCACTATTTGGAAAAAACTGTACACCTATGTCACCTCAGGGGGCATGTATGGTAAGCGAGGAAGGAAGTTGTTTTAATTCATGGAGAAGATAATAATGGAGCATGGTTCAGGGGGCCGTGCAACGGGAGAACTTATACGAGAGATTTTTGAATCTCAGTTTAATAGCGATGTGCTTTCTGAAATGGAAGATGCAGCGGTGGTTCCAGGAGATGGAACAATTGCTATGACTACAGATAGCTTTGTGGTTACACCTTTAGAATTTCCAGGTGGAGATATTGGCCGTCTTTGCATTTGTGGAACTGTAAACGACCTTTGTATGAGAGGTGCTGTTCCTAAATATATTACATGCGGATTTATTTTAGAGGAAGGGGCAGATGTAGAGACTCTTCGTCGAATTGTCAAATCAATGGCTGAAACTGCTGAGGAAGCAGGGGTAAAAATTGTCGCTGGAGATACAAAGGTTATAGAGGGCAATGGTGGAATCTACATTAACACAGCAGGTGTTGGATTTGTACCAAAGGATGTGGATATCAGAGCAAAAAATGCTGCCGATGATGATGTTATAATTGTTTCAGGAAATATAGGAGACCATCACGCCACTGTTCTCAGTCAGCGTATGGGAATAAAGAATACTATAGTCAGTGACAACGCACCTCTTCAGGAAATGGTTTCTAAATTAATCGAAAACAAAATTCCTGTGCACGTTCTAAGAGACGTTACACGAGGCGGACTGGCTACAGTTTTAAAGGAGCTTGCAGTAGCAAGTGGACTTAGATTCGATTTGTTCCAGGAGAAGCTTCCTATTGATCCACAGGTAAAATCCTTCTGTGGGCTTTTGGGATTGGATCCTTTATATATGGGCAATGAAGGAAAGCTTGTAGCTATTGTACCTAAGGACTATGCAGTAAAGGCTGTAGAGATTATTCGAGGATGTAAATATGGCGCAAATGCCTGTATGATAGGAGCTGTAAATCTTCCAGAGGATGATGGAGAAATTGGTGCACTTATTATGAAAACTGAAATAGGTGGCAAACGATATCTTGATATTTTACAAGGGGAAGGGTTGCCACGAATATGCTAAAAATCTCACAATAATCAACATCGACATCAATAGTTAACATAAAGTTCATAACTAGGGCTAGTGGTTATATGCTATAATAAAGCTACACATCCATATAATACTTGAGAGACAAGGAGGACTGGTTGTGGGCAAAACAGTATTGGTAGTTGATGATTCCCGCTTTATGCGAGCGGTAGTCAGAAACGAATGTGAAAGAAATGGCTGTACTGTTGTAGCTGAAGCCGACTGCAGTGATGGAGCGGTAGAAAAATACAAGGAGTTCAAGCCTGATATAGTTACCATGGATATCACAATGACGGTAGATGGTCATACTGTCGGTCGTAGTTCTAATGGAATCGATGCCATCAAGCAAATCAAGGAATTTGATCCTGATGCAAAGATTCTTGTTGTTAGTGCAATGGGACAGAAATGTTACGTTATTGAGGCTATTGAGGCAGGGGCAAAGGACTTTGTTATCAAACCATTTGATGAAGTGAGATTTGCAGAGGCATTAGCTCATTTTATGTAAATTTTATATAAAACGATAAGGGTTGCAGGTGTGTGACCCTTTTTCTATGTATTAAATTGCATACAATGGAAACTTTTTAAGAATAATTGCATAATTGACAGGTGAGTATAAAAACTGCATCGCAAGAAAAAGACCGAGTTTTCGGTCTTTTTGAGGGGAGTATAAATAATTAATAAGGGTATGACGAGGAAACTCCTCATCACGTTTGTGATTATAATATAGATAATCTACTAATGCAAGGAAAAGTTGAAAAATATACCATCTAGTCTAAGATATTTTTAGTTAGTTTTATTTTAGGAGATTTATAAATTGCCAAAGACATTTACAATTAGTTGCCCTTGTCATTTTGGACTTGAGGCCCCATTAAAAAGAGAAATATATGATTTAGGTTATGACATTACCGAAGTTACTGATGGTAGAGTTACCTTCGAAGGTGATGCCGAGGCTATTTGTCGCGCCAATATACATTTGCGCACAGCGGAGAGAGTCCTTGTAGAGGTGGGACGTTTTCATGCCACCACATTTGAGGAGCTTTTCCAGGGGATAAAGGCCCTTCCTTGGGAGGAATATATTCCTGAGAATGGCAAATTCTGGGTTACTAAGGCGACCTCTGTAAAGAGTAAGCTTTTCTCTCTTACAGACATTCAGTCCATTGCCAAAAAGGCCATGGTTGAGAGAATGAAGTCATATTATGACGTTCAGTGGTTTAAGGAGGATGGGGCAGATTATCCTGTTCGTATCTTCTTATTAAAAGATGATGTGGTGGTTACCTTGGATTCCACAGGTACACCTCTTCACAAGCGCGGATACCGTACCTACACCAGCAAGGCTCCACTTTCAGAGACCATGGCTGCAGCTCTTATTCAGCTGACACCTTGGCGTCCTGATAGAATTCTTGTGGATCCATTTTGCGGCTCAGGTACATTCCTTATAGAGGCTGCTATGATTGCAGCAAATATTGCACCTGGTCTTAACAGAGATTTTACATCTATGGATTGGACTAATCTTATTTCGCCAAAGCTTTGGAACGAGCTTTTTGACGAGGCTAGAGCTGATGTTGATACATCTGTAGAATGTGATCTTCAGGGCTTTGATATTGACCCTGACATGGTAAAGATTGCCCGTCTTAATGCAAAACAGGCGGGAGTAGATCATCTTATTCACTTCCAGGTAAGAGATGTAGGTGAATTACGCCATCCAAAGAAATTTGGTTTCATATTGACTAATCCTCCTTATGGAGAGCGTTTGGAAGATAAAAAGGACTTGCCAGAGATTTATGGCAAGCTTGGAAAATCTTTTGCAGGTCTTGATAGCTGGTCTATGTTTGTAATCACCAGCTACGAGGATGCACCAAAGTCAATTGGAAGAAAGGCAGATAAAAATCGCAAAATTTACAACGGAATGATAAAGACATATTTTTATCAGTTCCTTGGACCTAAGCCTAAGAAAAAGGACTAGAAAATGAAACTTTCCAAGAGATTCACGGTGTTTGTTCTTATTCTTGCAATCACCCTTTTTGCAAAACTGAATAATTGGAATGATAGATATGCAGCCGTTGAATCATTTAGAGGAGCAGCTTTAAATGAAGACGTGCTGTATCCTTTGATGTCTAAAAATCTTAATGATTCTGGGAAATTAAAGCTCTACATTAATAATGAGCAATATTCTAGCAATGAAATGGATGCCATCTTAGATGACAGCCTTAATCCTGTAGGTTCATTGGAGTTTATACGTCAGGTGTTAAAGGGCTCAGCCTTTATGGAGGATGAGGGAAGCGCTGTAGTACAGATTTCAAACGATATCTACGAGTTTGTATCAGACAATAGGACTGCCACAAAAAATGGAGATGATATGGAAATTTCCATAAGACCATCCATTCATTTAGGTAGATTATATGTAGGCTTAGAGGACCTGTGTAATATTTTCGGTTATGAGTATTCCTACGACAGAACCACATACACCGCCAATATCAAAATCTCAAAGGTACCTAAATTGCCTATGATATACGACCTTCGAAATGTTGATAGGGTCAGCTTCATTAGAAATCAGGGTTCTACTGCTACCTGCTGGGCCTGTGCTTCTTTAGAGGCTCTGGAATCATCACTGCTACCAGCAAATCCATACAAGTTTTCAGTGGATTCGATGATAAAATCCAATAGTTTCCAGCTGGACGAGTCTGCAGGTGGAGAGTACACGATGGCTTTGGCATATTTACTTTCTTGGCAGGGACCAATTGAGGATAACAAGGAAACGGGCTTGATTCAGGAGCTTACAGGGGAGACTGATACTGCAGCAGTTCATCTTCAGGAAGCACATTTTTATGATTCTGAAAATCTGGATGATATTAAATGGGCTGTTTATAAATACGGTGGTGTTTCTACATCTATCTATGCCAGCGTTTCCACAGCAAACCTTAATGGATCTAGCTGTTACAATCGCAGGACTAATTCCTATTGCTATACAGGAAATGCAAAACCAAATCATGATGTAGTTATCATAGGATGGGATGACACTTATTCAGCAGAAAACTTCAGTACAGAGGTACCAGGAAATGGAGCCTTTATTTGCCAGAACAGTTGGGGAAGTGGTTTTGGTGATGACGGGGTTTTCTATATTTCATACTATGATTCCAATATAGGAAATCAGGCTGTTTCTTATGTAAAGGCGGATACCAATAATACCTACAATTACATATATCAAAGCGACCTTTGTGGTTGGGTAGGTCAGATTGGATATAGCAAAGAGTGGGCATATGGCGCTAATACTTTTACAGCCGAGGCCAATCAGCAGATTGAAGCTGCAGGTTTTTATGCTTTAGGTAAAAATACCAGCTATCAGATTTACTTTGTTCCAAATTACACAAACACCAGCACTCTTTCTTCTAAGGAGATTGTGGCTTCAGGAACAGTAAGTCAGGCGGGCTATTATACAGTTAAATTTAATCAGGCTAAAACAGTAAATGAGGGAGAAAACTTCGCTATTATTCTCTACATCAACACACCAGACACATTGCGTCCTCTTGCAGTGGAATACGTCAGCGATTCAATGACAGCGGCTGTTGACATCACAGACGGCAAGGGCTTTATCAGCAATAATGGTTTGGATTGGGAAAACGTAGAGGATGTTGCAAAGGCTAATTTGTGTATTAAGGCATACGCGAATGACGTTGTTGAGGTATTTGAGGAAGAGAAGAAATAAGCCTTAAAGTCCTTTTGGCGGAGAAGTAATGTAATGGAAAATAAAGTTATGGGGGCCTTTACGGCAATCATTTTGGTTATAGTTATAGCTATGTGCTGCCTGTTAATTTATGTACCTAATATGCATATTATTGCATTGAAGGTTCAGGACAGCAAAATCTCTGGGGGCAGAGTCTCTGTTATGGAGATGCTGAAAAACTCTGATAAGGAGCTTCAGGAAGAACCTAATGAGGTTGAGGAGGATATTTTAAAGGGCCATCAGATTCGTCTGATGCTTCCTCAAAATGTCACCAGTGCCGGCGTATCTATCTTAAATAATTACGTTGACAGAACTATCGCAATTACGATAAATGGAATTGGAAAAGATTATTTTAATAATTATCCAATGAGAGGTAATGCGGATAATATAGTAGATGTTATTTATGACAGTGAAAATCTTATAGGTGTTATTGAAATCACCTTAGATGATGTGAAAGAAGTACAGATGACATCTGAGGGAGAATACATCTATCTGGATTTTTTGAATCCTCACGATGTGTATGACTATGTTGTTGTTGTGGATGCAGGTCATGGCGGAAACGTACCTGGTGCTACAAAAATGGGCGTTAGTGAGAAGGATTTGGATCTTCAGTTTGTGATGCAGCTTAAAAAACTGATGGATAGGAATGGGAAAAATATAGGCGTATACTATACCCGTACTGATGATACGAATCCATCATTTGAATCCAGAGTTGGTTTGGCTAATGATTCTGAAGCGGATTTATTCCTTTCTATACACAATAATTCTACTGCTTCTGGTAGAATGTCTTCCATAAATGGAACAGAGGTTATGTATAAAGGCGCAGATACCACTGGGGAGTCCAAGCGGTTTGCTTCCCTATGCCTGGATCATCTTCTAAAATCTCTCGGTTCAAAATCCAAGGGCACTGTTGTAGGGGATGAGGTATACATTATAAGGATGAGTCAGGTTCCAGTAGCATTGGTGGAGGTAGGCTTTATGACTAATGCCAATGAGCTGGAAAAACTTCAGGACAAGGAATATCAGAAAAAGACTGCGGGGGCACTATACGATGCCATCGTAGAATATTTAGGTGAGAATTAAGTGAGCCAGTAGCTATCAATCTCTGAGTGTTGCTGAAAGGAACATCTAGTGACTGAAAGCAATATCTCAGGATTGAGAGTGTAACTGGCGGATGAGGAGCACATGAAAACTAAAATTATTTTTGCAACAGGAAATAAAAATAAACTTAGAGAGATTAAGGAGATTCTCGGCGAAGAAAAATATGATATCGTCACCATGAAGGAAGCCGGAATTGATATAGATATTGTTGAGGATGGAAAGACCTTTGAGGAGAATTCCCTCATTAAATCCAGAGCTATTGCAGCTATTGCAAAGGATGCTATCGTTCTTGCAGATGACAGTGGCCTGGAGATAGATGCATTGAATAAGGAGCCAGGTATTTATTCTGCCAGATATATGGGCGAAGATACCTCCTATGACATTAAAAATGCAAATCTTATTGAGAGACTTGATGGTGTTGAAAAGCAGGATAGAAGCGCTCGATTTGTATGTGCTGTTTCAGCTGTTTTTCCAGATGGAAAAGAAGCAGTTGTCAGAGGCACAATAGAAGGGTATATTGGTTGGGAGCCAATGGGTGAAAATGGTTTTGGCTACGACCCAATTTTCTATCTCTGGGATAAGGATGTTAGTACCGCAAGCATTTCTCCAGAGGAAAAGAATGCTATCAGCCATAGAGGACAAGCTCTTAGAATGATAAAGGAAGAAATATTAAAGCATGAAAATATTAGTTGTTAGTGATACACATGGCAGCTCTGAGAACCTTAGAGATGCCATAAATATAGAAAAACCTGATAGAATCTACCACCTTGGTGATGGTCAAGGGGTGGAAGATAATCTATGGATGATGAGTGAAGCACCAGCGGAATGCGTATGTGGTAATTGCGATTGGGGCACTAATCTTCCAAATGAAGTAGTATTAGAGGTTGGAAATCATGTGATTATGCTTACTCATGGTCATTACTACGGGGTGGGATATGGTTACGACAGAATTGCCGAGGCCGCTAAAAAAAAGGTTGCGATATTGTTTTATATGGTCACACCCACGTTCCAACTATCGATAGATACGAAGAATTGATTATAGCAAATCCAGGAAGTATTGCATTTCCTAGACAGAATTCCCGTGAACACACTTATATGACAATTTTGGTGGATAATAGTGGTGAGCTAAAAATGGATTTGCATTCTCTTGAGGAATACGATAGGAAACATGGAAATTAAAGTCGTTATCGAAGACGTTGTTCCTGAACAGGAGCATATACTTATGACCAGACCAGGGGAAGACAGTATTTCTTTCGTGGAGGTCATGAGCCGATTAGGATTAAAATATTATAGACCTTGCGGCGGCATTGCAAAATGCCTTAGCTGTGCCGTAAGGTTTGTTTATGGCGCACCTGAAATGACAGCTGAGGACGAGCGTGCCCTCGAGTTTTGGGAAATGAGAAAAGGATGGAGACTTGGCTGCAAGTGTACCATCACAAAAGATTGCAAGATTCAGGTGCCAAAGAGACTTGTATCTGAAATAAATTCTATTGGGGCACCACAGTCCATGGACGTGCTCCCTCTTGATAAAACCAATATAGCAATAGCAGTTGATATTGGTACAACTACCCTTGCCGCTGCAGCGGTTGAACTTAATACAGGAAAAGTATTGCGCCAATATACTTGGACTAATGGACAGCTAAAGTATGGTTCTGATGTTATGTCCAGAGTCAAGGCGGCTATAGATGGCCACAGTGAAGAACTTCAGAAGCTTGTTGTAAATGATTTGATAAAGATCGGAACGAAAATTATTGGTAAGGATTTTCTCACCCATAAGGTTGTGGCATCCGGAAATACGGTAATGACCCATCTGATATTGAAATACCCAGTAGATGGAATGGCAAAGTATCCATTTGTTCCATACACTACAGATGCTGTAAAGTTTCGTGAGGAAAGAAGAGATATATTCTTTATGCCACCTATCAGCGCTTTTGTGGGTGGAGATATTGTTGCTGGTCTTTATTATATCAAGCAGCAGGCAAAGGCTAAAAAGAAAGAAGATGACAAATTCCTTTTAGTAGATATGGGAACTAATGCAGAGCTTGTACTTTTTGACGGTAAAAAGTATTGGTGTTCATCTGCTTCAGCTGGCCCAGCATTGGAGGGAGCAAGTTTAGGCTGCGGTGTAGCCTCAGTAAGAGGTGCGATAAATCATTTATCAATTAATGATGGAAAGGTTAAATATACAACCATTGGTGGAGAGAAGCCAATAGGTCTTTGTGGAAGTGGTGTAATCGATTTAATTCACGAGCTCAAGCGAAACAATATCATAGATGATGGTGGACTGTTAAAGGACGAATACTCAGAAAAAGGATTTCCTATTGCAGAAAATATTGTAGTTTCAGGGGAGGATATTCAGCAGGTGATTCTGGCAAAGGCTGCTATTCGCTCAGGTATAGAGATGCTTCTGGATGCATCCGGTGTGGATGTAAATGATATTGAGCATCTATATATTGCAGGTGGCTTGGGGGCATCTGTAGGAATATGGTCTGCAGCAGGTATAGGATTATTTCCACCGCAATTATTGAATAAATTTGAATCAATAGGAAATGCTTCCCTTATGGGAGACATAGCATTTATTCTGGATCCAAATGAAGATGAGCTAAAAGCAATCAAGGACAATTCTCAGATTGTAATTCTGGCAACAGATCCAAAGTTTGAGCAGCTGTTTATAGAAAATTTAAATCTTTCTTAAATGTGAATTATTTGAGAAGTATTAGTGATTTGAATAGGGCATATATAGAGATATGATAAAATATCATTAATCGTTTACTTGTAGGGATTGTTGTTACTATTAACATTTTTATGTGGGGCGTTTTGAAAGGAGCAGGTTATGGCTAAGTATGTATGTCCGGTATGTGGTTACATTCATGAGGGAGACAATCCACCTGATGAGTGTCCAGTCTGTCACGTAAGTGGAGACAAGTTCAAGAAGGTAGAAGGGGAAATCGCCCTTGCTGCAGAGCATGTATTTGGTGTTTATGCAGCTACAGTAAAGAACAATTCCGATATTCCTGATGATGTAAAGAAGTATATCTTTGAACAGCTTAAGTCAAACTTTGAGGGTGAGTGTTCAGAGGTAGGTATGTATCTATGTATGGCTCGTGTGGCTCATCGAGAGGGCTATCCAGAGGTTGGATTGTACTGGGAGAAGGCTGCTTGGGAAGAAGCAGAGCATGCTGCTAAGTTTGCAGAGCTACTTGGTTCTGATTTAGAAAAGAATATGACCAATTCAACAAAGCAGAATCTTGCTTGGCGTGTTGATTGCGAATATGGCGCTACTCAGGGAAAGGTTGATCTTGCAACCTGTGCTAAAAAGTACAATCTTGATGCTATACACGATACTGTACACGAGATGGCCCGTGATGAAGCTCGCCACGGTAAAGCACTTGAGGGCTTCCTAAACCGTCTGTTTAAGTAAGAAGAGATAAAGCAAAATACACCCCGCCGGACACGGCGGGGTGTATTTTGCTTTATCTCTTTATCGCTTTAGTACTTCGATTTGCATCCACTTTAAAGTGTGTATATAATAAAAAAACTTGGTTTAATAGAAGGAGAGATATATTTAGTATGAAAGAACAATTTAAACCTTACATTCCAGCGGATAAGGTTACTCCTGAGATGACTCCTACATCTATCATTATGGGTCTTCTTCTTGCAGTTATCTTTGGTGCTGCTAACGCATATCTTGGTCTCAGAGTAGGTATGACTGTATCTGCATCTATTCCAGCCGCAGTTATTTCAATGGCTGTTATTCGCGTTATTATGAAAAAGGATTCTATCCTTGAAAGCAATATGGTTCAGACAATCGGTTCTGCAGGTGAAAGCCTTGCAGCAGGTGCTATCTTTACAATGCCAGCACTTTTCATCTGGGCTAAGGAAGGCGTTATGGACAAGCCTTCACTTATCACTATCACTGTAATCGCACTTTTCGGTGGACTTCTTGGTGTATTTTTCATGGTTCCACTTCGTAGTGCACTTATCGTTCAGGAGCACGGTGTGCTTCCATATCCAGAGGGAACAGCATGTGCAGAGGTTCTTCTTGCTGGTGAGGAAGGTGGTTCATCTGCTAAGTCTGTATTTGTTGGTATGGGTATTGGTGCAGCTGTAAAGTTCATCGTTGATGGTCTTTGCGCAATCCAGGGCGTATTCACAGTTAAGCTTCAGTCTCTTAAGACAGAGTTTTCTGCTCAGGTATATCCAGCACTCGTTTCTGTTGGTTACATCTGTGGCCCACGTATCTCTGCATATATGTTTGCAGGTGGTGTACTTGGATGGTTCGTACTTATTCCAGCTATTGTTGCTTTTGGTGGCGACATGGTTATGTACCCAGCTAGCGCTTCTGTTGCAGAGCTTTATGCAGCACATGGTGCATCAGCTATCTGGTCAAACTACATCAAGTACATTGGTGCAGGTGCCGTAGCTTCAGCTGGTATCATTTCACTTATTAAGACACTTCCACTTATCGTTAGAACATTTGTGGATTCAATCAAGAGCATTAAGACAGCAGGCTCTACATCTACAGAGCGTACAGCACGTGATATGGACATTCGTTTTGTACTTGGCTCTATCGTAGTTCTTATTCTTGCAATTTGGCTTGTACCAGCAGTACCTGTTACACTTCTTGGCGCAATCATCATAGTTGTATTTGGTTTCTTCTTTAGTGCCGTTTCTTCTCGTATGGTTGGTCTTGTAGGTAGCTCAAACAACCCTGTTTCAGGTATGACAATCGCTACTATCCTTATCGCAACAATCTGTCTTAAGGCTATGGGTGATACAGGCGTACACGGAATGACAGGTGCTATCGCAATCGGTTCAGTTATTTGTATCGCAGCTTGTATGGCAGGTGATACTTCACAGGATTTAAAGACAGGTTACATTCTTGGCGCTACACCAGTTAAGCAGCAGATTGGTGAAATCATCGGTACTGTTGCAGCAGCACTTGCTATCGGTGGCGTTATGGTACTTCTTGATTCAGCATACGGATTTGGTTCAGACAAGCTTGCAGCTCCACAGGCTACAATGATGAAGATGGTTATCGAAGGCGTTATGGATGGAAATCTTCCTTGGACACTTATTTTCATCGGTGCTTTCATCTCTATCACAATCGAGATCCTTGGTATTGCAGCACTTCCTGTTTCTATAGGTCTTTACCTTCCACTTGAGCTTTCTACTACAATCATGATTGGTGGTCTTATCAGAAAGTTTGCTGATGCTAAATTTGGTAACCAGGAAGATGAGTCAGGAAAGGGCATCCTCTTCTGTTCAGGACTTATTGCTGGTGAAGGTATCATAGGTGTACTCCTTGCTATCCTTAAGGTAGCTGGTATTACTGATAAGATGGATCTTAGCTCAGTAATTCCTACAGGAAATACACCAGCACTTATTCTTATCGTGTTAATCGCAGCTGCAGTATATAAGGCAGCCATGGGAAAGAAGAATGAGAAATAAAGAAAATTATTTAGATTTCGTATATACGATAAATGATGACCTCATCTGGACTCTCTCTGAGTCCGGAGAGGTCATTGTTGAAATGGAAAATAAAGGATTTACAAACCGCATAGCTCAGCGCTTCTTTAAGAAGCCAGCTGTTAGCAAAATCACGCTGGAGGGAATGGGTTCGTTCATTTGGAACTGCATAGACGGCCAGAAAAGTGTCTACGACATAGGTCTTCTTGTTCACGACAGATTCGGCGATGAAGCAGAGCCTCTCTATGAGCGCCTTAGTGTTTATATGAAGCACCTTGAGCAGGTAGGGTTTGTGAAAAGAGTTTAAAGTATAATAGTGGCTCTCCTCTTTTTGTGTAAGAGGGGAGCCATTTGCAATACTAAGAAATAGACAGAGTACAAAAGGAATGATGAAAGATGAAAAGAAAAATAATTTTTTTACATCAGTAATAGCGGTAAGTACAGTGTTAGTAGGATGTACTTTGATAGATAAAGTTTTTGGTGAAAAAGTAGAGCTGAACGAGCGTCAGTGTGAAATATTATGGTCAATGGATTTGCCAGCTGATTGGGATGAGCTGGGATATAAGCAAAGAGAGTCTATAGTTGCTATAGAGGAAATGTAAGCCAATCAAAAGGTATTACATTTCCTTTTTATTATTCTTATTTTATAAGAAGAGCAAACCTATAAAATTTGTTTGAAGAATTGAGATGTTATATAATAAAAAGGCTTTTTTAATTAGTATTTTTTTAGATAGAGGAATTAGAATGAGTTTAATTGTTAATGACACAGAATTTGACCAGGAAGTTCAGGCTATTGAAAATTCTGTGGAACATATACTTAGTGTATGCACAAGGCTAGATGGAATTGTTGATAACATAAAAGAAAATGGTATAGTTGACAAACTAATAGACAACAAATTGGAAAACAAAATTAATAATATAAGTAAATACACAGCTGAGGTTTCTGAGATACTTGCTTCCAGCAGGAGTAATGTTGAAGAGTTTCTAGGCGAAATAGATAATATTGATAATTTACTGCGTTAGGAGAGCGAATGTGGATAAGCAAGAGATTAGAATTGATTATATTAATTTAAAAAATGATATTCAAAGATTAAAAAGATTAGAAAAGGAGCTTGATAAATACAGTATATGTACAAGCAGTTTTTCTAAATCTCAAGGAAATTCAAAGGAAGCACTAGATAGTCAATTAAAAGAGGTGCATTTTGTTGGAGTGACCTTACAAGCAACAATTAGACAGCTTATAGATGAGCTGGAGAATGTAGCCAAAACATTCAAAGAAACTGACGAGACTTGGGCTAAATTATTTAGGTCACTTAGTTAGAAAGCAGGATATTATAGATGGGAATTGGAGAATTACAGTCCAGAATCTGGCAACTGGAAGATGAAATACGGATTTTACAAAGAGAGCTAAATGAGGGAAAAGATTTCCTAGAAAGCTTTTCTTTGAAAATGAATCAAAATGTTGAAGAAATATGTAGAAGATATGGTGTAAATGAAAAGGCAGCAGCTACCAGGTTAAATGCCACATATGCAGATCGTTTGGCTGGGTTGATACAAGAAAATTATGGTGTAAATAGAAGGCTAGAAATCGCGGAGGAAATGAGCGATGGAATAGTTCATAAAGCAAAACGCCGAATAACTAATATTGAAGATGAAATTAGTCATAAGCGAAGTATGATTTCTTCGCTTCAGGCAGAAATAAGAAGAATACAGGAAGAAGAGGCTCGAGCAGCAAGGGCTGCTAGAGAGGCTGAACTTGCTAGATTAAAAGCAAATAGTTAAAAAGGGATGAGAAATGATGAAAAGAAAAATAATTTTTTAACATCGGTAATAGCGGTAAGTACAGTGTTAGGAGGATGCACTTTGATAGATAAAGTTTTTGGTGGAAAAGTAGAACTGAATGAGCGTCAGTGTGAAATATTATGGTCAATGGATTTGCCAGCTGATTGGGATGAGCTGGGATATAAGCAAAGAGAGTCTATAGTTGCTATTGAGGAAATGCTAGAGTATTTGGAAGCCAAATATAATAAGACTTTTATTTATGCTGGCTATAGATATCCGGATGCACTATTTAATGATGAAGAGGCATTGCTTGCATATGCAGAAGGTGATGATCCAGAAACACAGTGTTTTACAGTAACAAGAACTGAGGATGGTTTTGAAGACGGTTATGATTGGGTGCTTTTGGCACCAAAATATCAGAAGGAGATGGATGAAAAGCTTGCACCTATACTTGAGGGGCAGACATATAAGATGTTCACTACACTTACTGGAGTAAAAGATGGAAATGTTACGGCTGCTGATATAAGTATTTATATTGAATCTGTAGATGTAGAAGAATGTAATTCATTAATGGATAGTATTGTAGATGCAATTGGCAAAGAAAAGAATGTTTGGGAAATATCTATGTATTGTTTCGATAAAGAAGGGATAACTTCCGATATGAACCAGAAAAATTACGAGGATTGTTTTGATATAGATGACGTTAAACTTCTTTATGGTAGTTATTATACTGATCGAAAAAATGGAGGTCCTAAATGGGAACAAGAAATAAACTAGATTGTTTTTTTATCATAGTAGGGAGATGAAAAATGACTGATCAAGAATTGGGATTATTAGAACATGTGACTTATATAGATAAAAATGTATTGGAGATAGCATTTCCTGGTGAGGGAAAAGAAATATTAAAAATTAAGGATACTAAAACAATAAAATCTGTTCTAAAAGATTTTAATGAAGACGCCCTAAACAACCTCCGTAAATACGGAGACAAAACCATTGATGGAGCCATGATGAGTGGGAATGAATGGGCAGATGTTATAGAGCAAATACAACATAATTCAAATTTGAATTCACTAAAGGTAGTTAATGCCGACACATATACTAATTCGATTGGAGATACTTATAATCTCAATATTTGTTATTCTGTCCCAGGCACAAAACAATGTATTGTTACCTACAAAGGTACAACAGGTTTTGAAGAGTGGAATGATAATGTTTATGGTATTTTAGAGGCAGATACACAACGTCAAAAAGATGCACTGGATTTTTATAATGATTACACTAAAAAATTTGATGATGTTATCGTCGTAGGACATTCTAAAGGTGCTAATAAGGCTATGTATGTCACGATAAAAGCAGATGACGATAAAATCTCCCGATGTGTAGCATTTGATGGGCAAGGCTTTTCGAATCTTTTTTTGAATACTTATTCGGATCGAATATCTGATAGAGCAGGACTGATAACAAATTATTATATTTCCACAGATTTTGTCCATGTTTTGATGAAACAGATTCCGGGAATTAGGGAAAAATCATGCAAAGGGTATGGAATGTCAAATGGTGCTCAATATCATAGCCCTAATTCATTTTTTGCATTGGATAAAAATGGAAAGATAAAGGTAGATGATAATAATTCGCCCATTTTTGTTAAGGAGGAAGAAAACGAAAACATCAAGCTTATCAGAGGTTTCGTAACCTATGTAATGGATCATAGCACTGATGAGGATTTGTTAGAGATAGCTGAATGTCTTGGACCTGCTGCTGGGAGAGTGCTAGGTGAAAAAGATACTATAAAGATGATACTACATTTAGTTAGTAGACCTACAACATTGATTAAAATCAGGAAATTAGTTTCTGCATATGCTGAAGAGAATAACTTGGGCAAAATAAGATTTGCATCATTTTTGGAGACTTTTGGAGTAGGCTTTTTTAGTAAATATATTATAGCAGTCATTTGTTGCATTATTTTTTATATAGACCCGAAGGTGAAAGAGTTTATTTCTTCCTATGATTTTATAATATCGCTATTGAAAGATGCTATGATTACCTTAAATACAGATAAAACATTTATAAAGAATTTATGTGATTTTTTGGATTATGAAATTATGAAATTAAAAGAAAAGGTAAATGCACTGTGGGATAGGGGAACAAAAAAGGTTTCATCATTTGTCAGTAATTTATCTAGTGATGTAGTAAGAAACTATACTACAGAATTTAAGGAAGAATTAATTGGCCTATATAATGAAATTCATTGTGAGGAATTATTTGATGTAGCAAGATTTGTATATGCTGGCGGTTGGAACACGGGATTTATAGATCACATTGGAATCGACGACAACATAGATTATACAAAAAGAATATACAGAAAAATTGATGAGCAAGATGAGGATGTTGTTCTTACCATAAGAGATATGTTTGACAGAGCAAATCAACTAGATTCTGAGTACGCAAATATTTTAAATTCACAAACAGAACAATTACAGAGCTTGACATCAGCATTTAGGCTTCAGCTTGAATTATAAAATAGTAAGAGAAATTGACCATCATAAGATGGTCGATTTTTTTATAAAATTTAATATAATTTTTTGTAACAAGAAATAAAATGTGTCGTGCAAATGAAGCTGAGATTAACGGAGGAAACAGCTATGAAAAAGAGAATAATAAGTGCTTTGTTAATTGGATTGCTTATGACAGGAATGTTTGTTGGATGTGGCAACTCTGGTGCAGGAGGAAATACAACTCCTGTAAAAGACCCTACAGAGCATAAAAACGTAAATACGGATGTAGAAGTAATTGGTGGAATGGGTGATTTTGATTCGGAGTTAATTAAGTTCCTTGAAACAAAGGATTATGCAAATCAGAATTACATGATTTCCCCAACTTCATATAAGGCAGCTCTATGCCTTGCTATAGCAGGGGCAAATGGAGAAACAAAAGAAGAGCTTCTAAAGGCCGCAGGATTTGAAAACGAGGAGCAGATGAATACCTGGTATTCTCTGGTTTATAATTCCACAGTAGATTTTAATGAATGGTTGAAGGATGACCAGAGCGCTGTAGAAGCAGCTCAGGGTGATGACGATTTTTATATTTCTGGAGAAGGAACTCCAGATGGTGCCTTTAAAATTGTAAATTCTATCTGGGCTAATGAAAGCCGTGGCGGAGAATTTAAGAAGGAATATATTGAAAAGGTAGCAAAAAACTATGATGCTACTGCCGCTTCATTGCCAGGAGAAAAGCTTACAGATTCTGTAAATTCATGGGTAAATGAGTCTACTAATGGTCAGATTGAAAAGCTTGCTGACAAATTAGATGATTACAAATTAATTCTTGCTAATGCTCTTTATCTTCGTGCTCCTTGGCAGGATGAATTTGAAGAATATCAGACAAAAGAGGATGATTTTAAAACCTTTGACGGAAGTACTGTGACAAAGGAGTTTATGAATCAGGTTAACCAGTTTGGATATTATGAAGAGGATGGTGGCAAGCTTGTAATTCTCCCACTCAAGTATGGCGTAAAGGCTGCATTTATTTTAGGAGAGATAAAGGATATTGATAATGCAATTAAAAATGTAGATTACTGTCAGGTGGATGTAAAGCTTCCAAAGATGGATATCGATAGCGAATTTGGAAAAGATATTATGATTGGCTATCTCAATAGCCGAGGAGCTACATCTGCTTTTGGAGCAGGTGCGGATTTTTCAGAGATGACAGATGATGATGTTATGATAGATGAAATCATCCAGAAGACAAAGATTAAGACTGATGAAGAAGGTCTTGAGGCGGCTGCAGTAACAGCCATCATGATGGTGGAGTCAGCAGCAATGCCTGCGGAAGAACCAGAGATAAAAGTGTTCCACGCTGACGAGCCTTTCAAATTTATTGTATATACAGAACTTGAAAATGCTGAGAATGAGATTTTGTTCTATGGACAGATGGTAGAGTAGGTCATTGAAATTTTATCGCAGCTGCGATAAAATAATCATATGAATAAAGATATATTATTAAATGATAAACTTAATAATTGCCATTTAAATTTACATACATTGAGTGAGCGCTCTGGGGTTGCGTATTCTACTATCTATAATTTGTTTACTGGTAAAAAGAGTATTACAGATGCCAAGACTGAAAGCTTATATAGGATTGCCAGAGTTTTGGGAATAAGCATGGACGAGCTTTTTATTCAGTTTACTCAAAAAGATAATGGGCAGCCTATAAAGGATTTCTTGCTTATGTGGGAAGATGAGGTTATTGCATCGATTCGCGTTGGTGAAACTACTGTAAAGATTCAGCGCTTTGATGTAAATCCAATAAAACAGATTTTTTATAAGGATGAGATTAGCAGGTTTGAATTTGGAGAGATATTAAGACGTCGTTGTTGGGATGAGCACAGGCCAGATATTAAAGAGGTTTTAAAAATGATTGGTCTTGATGAGTTTAACCCCTATAAAATCTGCATGATAACTCATGGAAAAATGGTTCAAGACAAAACTTGGTTTAAATTCGAAGGAGAGACAATCTGCTATGCGGATTTGTTGAGGAAAAAGAATGCTTCCTAAGATAGAAATTGGTCCAGAATATCTTGTTATGGAATCTGGTACAAGTGATGGAACTCAGATTAAATATTTCAAAGATAATAATTGGTATAAAATCGATCGGTATGGTGGAGAATAATTATGAAGCTTGAGAAATTTAAACTAAATAAAAAATCTTTAAACAGATAATAATCAAAGCAGCTACAGTTTCAGTTGGTATAAGTCTATTTACTGTAGTAATGGATTTTATCTTGAAGCATGAGTTTTCACTTTATGACACAGTGATATCAGGTCTGCAATTTTTTGTGATATTGATCATACTGTACGTTGTAGCACCTTGGATGAGAAAAGCTTACGGAATTAACACAGAAAATGAAGAAAATACTTGACTCTAAACCAGGTTCATACTTTAAAATCCTCCTCAAATAGGAGGATTTTTTTATGTCAGAAAGAAAATATTACGAAGCAGAAAGCAGATTAAAAGATGTTAGAAGAATGCATGACAGAATGAATTCTGGCATGGTGGATGAGATTACCTGGAACGATCTTGAAATGGATGAAGTGTTCCTTGAAGTGAATCATACAAAAAGTTTTATTGGTGAACAGCTTTTATATCACAGTCTACATTGTGGACAGAATGAATTTGCAGATGATGTGGCAGTGGAAATCTCTCAGAACAAAAAATTCAAAAAGAGTCTTACTGATAAAATCCATAGAATAGGAAAATGTCGCGAGAGCTATTATCTTTATGAAATATTGCAGGACAGTGAGCTGATGTTGATAGACCACGGATTCATAATTTACCTTCTTCAGGCATCACTTTTAATATTGGGATTATTAGCACTTATTACAGGAGGCAGTTATTTTCTTGCTGCCTTAGGTGTAAATGTAGCAGTGAATTTTGCCTTTTATTTTATGGTGAAGCAGAAATACGAAATCTATTTAAATACTCTTACATCCTTTAAAGACATTTACACTGTGGCAAATCAGTTAAATAAGAATCAGGAAATTCGTAAATACGTTACTGATAAAGAACGTGAAACTATAAAAGCACTTGGTGGTATAAACAGAATTTTAGTAGGTGTTATTTCAAGACGTCGCGCAAGCATAGCGGGAGATGTAAGTTCTCTTCTGATGGATTACCTATATGGTGTATTGCTTTATGACATAGCTATTTACAACATAGTTATTAAGAAACTGGCTATGAAGAAGGAAGAGATATCCACATTGATGGGGATGATTGGAAGGTTTGATATTGCTTTATCTGTTGCAGAGTACAGAGAAGGACGTAAGTATTGGTGCAAGCCATCAGCATCTGATTACCCTGAAATGAAAAACATGGCACATCCACTTTTGGACTCACCTGTTGGAAATGATTTTTCGTTGGAAAACAAGGTAATAATTACAGGCCCAAATGCAGCAGGAAAATCTACCTTTATGAAAGCCGTGGCAATCAATGCAATACTGGGGCAGACTATTGGAACCTGTATCGCAACAGAGTTCGCTATGCCAAAAATGAAGATTATGACCTGCATGGCTCTCAGGGATGATGTACAGTCTGGGGAGAGTTATTATTACCGCGAGGCAAATTACATAAAGAGAATCATAGATGAAGTCAGGGATTGTGAGGAACCACTTCTTATAGTCATAGATGAAATTTTAAAGGGTACAAACACCAAGGAAAGAATCGCAGCATCAAAAGCTATTTTGGAATTTTTGTCAGATAAGAAGGTATACCTCCTTCTTGCAACTCATGATGTGGAGCTGACAGAAATAGAGGGATATGACAATTATCATTTTGATAGCAAAATAGAGTCTGATGAGATATTTTTCGACTATAAGATACATTTGGGTATTTCTAGTAGCAAAAATGCCATAGCACTGTTAGAATATTTAAAGTATCCTACGGAAATAGTACAGACAGCAAGGAGTTACGTAAATGAAAATAGGAGAAGCGTCTGAAAGACTTGGGATATCAATAAGCAATATTCGTTTTTACGAAAAGAAGGGGCTTATTGATCCAGTTAGGGATAAAGAAAGTAAATATAGAGATTACACAGAAGAGGATTTAGATGAGATAAAGCAGATAATTGTTTTAAGAAAGATGGGTATGTCCATTGAGACAATTACTGATATTCAAAATGGAGACATTTCTGTTGAACAGGCTTTGACAAAACAATTAGAAGCACTTGATGAGGAAGAAGCAAAAATCTATGCGTCTAAAAGCCTTTGCCAGAAAGCAATAAGTGATGGAAATAAATCCATGGAGGAGATGGTTAGTCTCTTCGATTATGTAGCTGATGAGGAGAAGCAGGGTGTACAGTTCTCACCTGCAGAAGAGTTCCTCGACAATCTTGCTACTGCATTTAACTATGATCATGTTGTGGCTACTTTGCCATGGGGATATATGATTTATACAAATCCTGTATTAAACAAGGCGGGAAAGACTGCGTGGGTCATGTATCTGATTTTCCTTCCATTATTCTGTGCCTTTGTGGGTCTGATTGCTAAACCAAAGGATTCCATGGGAATAACAAAATTTGCTATTTTATTTGTTTGGCTGCTGATAGTTTTCTTCCAGATAGCTAAGGCTGTAAAGTCTGTAAAAATTGTAAAGACGAAACAAGATTAAAATGAGTTGGGTGTAAATATGAAAAATGTATTGATTGTAGAGGATGATGAAATAATAGCAGGGGAGGTGGCAAAGCACTTATCCCTATGGCAGATGAAATGTACAGTAGTGGAGGATTTCCAAAGGGTTATAGAGACATTCAATGAATGTGAACCTGATATTGTGCTGATGGACCTTCATCTTCCTTGTTATAACGGGTTTTACTGGTGTGGGGAAATTAGAAAGATTTCTCAGGTGCCTGTGGTATTTTTATCATCAGCTGATGACAACATGAATATCGTTATGGCTATGAATATGGGGGCTGATGATTTTATTTCAAAGCCTTTTGATTTGCAGGTACTTACGGCAAAGCTTCAGGCTATCCTTAGAAGAAGCTATGGGGAAAGTATTAGCGTCCACAAGCTTCAGGTCGGTAATATTTCACTTAATCTGGATGACACCACAGCTACAATAGATGGTGATAAGCTGGATTTGACCAAGAATGAATATCTGATTCTAAAGGCTCTTATGGAGCGCCCTGGAAAGGTAGTATCGCGTGAGAGTATCATGGAGCGCCTTTGGGGTGCAGATGAATTTGTAGATGACAACACACTTACGGTCAATGTCACCAGAATTCGAAAGAAGATAGAGGCAGCTGGAGTACCTGATTTTATTACAACAAAGAGAGGGCTTGGATATATTGTTGGGGAATAGTTTTTGGAAAAATAACAAGGTTATTATTATCGCAAATACGATATTACTGTTAATATTGTGGATAATTGGTTCGGTTTATGAGATAGATAGTGAATTTCTTTTCTATGAGATAGGATTTGTTTTTTTCATTGGTTTAATCACCTGTGTTGTTAATCATAGGAGCAAGGTAACAGTCATTCAGGAAGTATACCAGCCAGAGGATACAGGAAAAGATGAGCAGTGGGAGAAGCTTCGTGAAAAGGAAGATTTCTTTGCCCTTTGGACCCATCAGATTAAGACGCCAATAGCTGCAATGAGACTATTGTTACAGAGTGAAGAGATAGACCCAGGGGACTGTCGTCAGGAACTGCTCAAAATAGAATCTTATGTGGAGATGGCCCTTAATTATCTTAGATTTGAAGATATGTCTGGGGATATGCTTTTAGAGAGTTGCCAACTGGAAAGCATGGTAAAGCAGGTGGTGAAAAAGTATTCCACAATTTTCATACATCAGCATTTATCTGTAGAGCTGGAAAATCTGGATGGTACCATCCTTACAGATGAGAAATGGTTCTGCTTTGTAATAGAGCAGATTTTATCCAATGCACTTAAGTACACCAAAAAGGGTGGCGTAAAGATATTCGCAAGGGATATAGATAATGCTAGAGAGATAGTTATACGTGACACAGGTATGGGCATAAGAGCAGAAGATTTACCTCGTGTATTTGAAAAGGGCTATACAGGCTACAATGGTAGAATTGATAAAAAAGCTAGTGGGCTTGGTTTGTATCTATGCAAGGGAGTATGTGAAAAGCTGGGGCATAAAATTAGCATACAGTCACAAGAAAATAAAGGTACGGATGTAATTATTACAATTTACCAGGATGGACTTAAAAATTCGGACCTTACAAAAATGTAAGATTAGAGTGAGGAAATGTAAGCCAATAAAAAGGTAACGCATTTCCTTTTTGTTATTCTTATACCATCAGATGAGACAAATAACGTATTTACGGAGGGAAAAATAATGTCAGTATTAGAAGCGAATCATGTAAAGAAAGTATATAAAACAAGACTTGGTGGTGAAGGAGTAACAGCTCTCAAGGATGTTCATTTTAGTGTTGAGCCAGGTGAGTTCGTAGCTATTATGGGTGAATCAGGAAGCGGAAAGACAACGCTTTTAAATATTCTCGCAAGTCTTGATACACCAACAGCAGGAAAGGTATTGATTAATGGAAAAGATTATTCTGATCTTAAAGATGGTGAGCGAGCTATTTTCCGCCGAAACAATCTGGGATTTATTTTCCAGGATTTCAACTTACTTGATAATTTTACTATCGAAGATAATATTAAGCTTCCTTTAGTTCTTGCAGGAGAGGATTACAAGACAATGGATGAAAAGGTGCTTCCACTTGCAAAGGAGCTAGGCATTGAGTCCCTTCTTAAGAAGTATCCATACGAGGTATCTGGTGGACAGAAGCAGAGAACAGCAGTTGCAAGAGCACTTATTACAAACCCACATATCTTGCTTGCAGATGAGCCAACAGGAGCCCTTGATTCAAAGGCGGCAACAAATCTTATGCATCAGCTAAGAGATATTCACAAAAGTGGTCAGACAATCCTTATGGTTACTCACAGTAATGTGGCAGCAAGCTATGCTGACAGAGTAATGTTTATCAGAGATGGTGAGGTTTTCCATCAGATTTACAGAGGCAATCTTAAGAGAAATGAAATGCTTGATAAGATTTGCGATACAGTAACTGTTGTTATGAGGGGAGGCGAGGACAATGAATAATCATCTTTTGCCAAAGCTGGCCGTTAGTGGAATTCAGAATAATAAAAAGACAGTATTTCCATATATTGGGGTAAGCGCAATCACAGTAATGCTCTTTGAAATCTTAAGAGCTATGATTCACAGTAGATATATTATAAATGATGGCAAGCCAGCCTTTTACGGTGCCAATTACATTGTGCTCTTCCTTATGATTGGAAGCGTTGCAGTAGCTTTCTTTTCATCAATCTTTATGTTTTACGGCAATCAGTTTGTTATGAAGTCCCGAAGAAAAGAAATCGGTTTGTACGGAATTCTGGGACTTAGCAAGAAACACGTTACTATTGTACTTTTGCTTGAAACATTTATAGAGGCTATCACCAGTATAGGCTTAGGAATTATTGGTGGAGCGTTTTTAAATAAGCTGATGGTTACGTTCTTATACAGATTGACACATCAGCAGCCAGTTAGAGGACTTGAATTTCCTGTAGCAGCATTTGCAGAGACATTTGTATTTTTTATGCTAGTTTACGGTGCATGTTTAATCTACAATCTTTTTACTATCAGAGTAGGTAAGCCAATCGAGCTACTTAAAAGTGAAAGCACTGGCGAGAAAGAGCCAAAGGTAAAGGTAGCTTTACTAGTTATTGGGGCGGTATGTCTGGCACTTGGTTATTATTTAGCTCTTTCCACATCAAGTACATTGGATGCTATGGAAAGACTTATGAAGAGTATTCCACTTGTTATGGTAGCAACTTATGCACTATTTGTTGCTGGAAGTATCTTTGTATTAAAGCTTTTAAAGCAGAATAAGAAATATTATTATCAGACAAAGAATTTTATTAGCATTTCAAATTTGCTATTTCGTATGAAGCACAATGCAGTAGGTCTTGCATCTATCTGTATTCTCTCAACAGGAGTTATCCTTTTGATGGTTTGCTCAGGATCACTTATGGCTCTTGGAGAGCAGAACATTAATGCAATGTTCAAACAGGATGTTATGATCCGCGGAGAGAAGAATGAAGATATAGCTGAGGAAAAATATTTAGCTGCAATCCAGAATGCAGCAGATGAAAATGGAATTCAGCCAGAAGAAATTAATTATCGTGAATTCGCAGTAACTACTTGTGTAGCTGAAGAAAATAAGCTTTTGCCTTTAACTTCCTATGATTTTAATCATATGAGCGTTGTATATATTATGACTCTTGAGGATTACAATCATTATGCAGGTACAGATGAAACATTAAATTCACAGGAAATATTAAGATATAGTGACAAATCAAAAGATGAAAGTGGTGATGTAGTTTCCATTTTTGGTAAGGATTATGTGGAAAAAGCAGCAATTGATACTGATGCTATAGAAGTCATTTTTGACTCAACAATGACATTGTTTGGTAAGGAGGTAATCATCGTACCAGACGAAGCTGTCATGTCCCAATTGATAGATAATAGCGGTTTATTTGCAGATAGCAGTAAGACTCTTTACGTAGGATTTGACAGTAAAAAGATAGATGATGCACAGTTCAATGCATTTAAGCAGAATCTTAATGCTGAATATGGAGATGCTATTTCAGTAAAATATAAGCAGCAGGAGCGCAGCTTTTTCTATGGAATACTTGGAGGAGCATTCTTTGTGGGAATCTTTCTTGCAATCCTTTTCCTTATTGAAACAGTAATGATTATCTATTACAAGCAGATGTCAGAGGGATTTGAGGATCAAAAGAGATTTAAGATTTTAAGCAACGCAGGTCTTACAGAAAAGGAAGTAAAGCAGACAATCAGAAATCAGGTTAGAATCATTTTCTTCCTTCCTGTTGGAACAGCAATTATCCACATGCTTGTGGCAAGCAAGATTTTAAGACTTTTCATGAACATGCTGGTAATTGTTGATACTCCTACATTTTTCTTGGCAACACTTGCGGTGTGCCTGATATTTGTAGCGGTTTACACATTGGTTTATAAGATGACTTCAAAGCAATATTACAATATAGTTTACGGAGCTAAGACAGATGAAAAAAATATTAAAGGTAATAGCAATTTTAATAATAACAGTAATTATTCTCAGTGTGATTGGGCTTAATTATAAGACAGTATTAGCCAGTCACAAAATTAAGGATGTAGTTGCAGCAGGAACAACAGTAGAGGAATTTACAATTCCTTCTGATGTAGAAATTGTAGGTGTGGGAGAAGCTACCCACGGAAATAAAGAGTTTCAGGAAATTAAGCTTGAAATGTTCAAAAAGCTTGTAAAAGAAAATGGGTTCACAGCTTTTGCTATTGAAGCAGATTACGGCGACTGTCTTGCAGCCAATGAATATATCCAGAGTGGTGAAGGTGATGCCAGAGAAATTGTAAACAACATGATGTTCACCCTATATCACACAGAGGAGATGGCAGATACCTTAGAGTGGATGCGTGACTATAACATGGCTGTAAATGAGAATCAGAAGTTAAGATTTTATGGATTTGATATGCAAAACCCAGAAGTGACAGTTCCATATCTTCTTGATTACTTAAAAAGAATAACATTGATGTAGAAACTACTGAGCTTGAAAAGTTGACAGATTATGAAGCGGTAGCTAAAGGAGAAAAGGTCAAGAAAGAGCTGGCTGATATCAGAACAGAGCTTAACAAGAGGTCAAAAGAATATTTAGATTACGACTTGGAATCAGCTCTTCATATGACTACTACAATTTCTCAGAATATGGATTATGAGAAACCTGACCAGATTGAAATGTTAGATTACAGAGATAAATGTATGGCTGAAAATGTAACATGGATTTTAGATTTGGAAAAGCAAATCGGTGGCGGAAAAGTGATGTTAGGAGCTCACGACGGTCATATAGGAAAGAAAGCCCAGTTAGGATATCAGAAGACATCAATGGGAGGTGAACTGAAGGAAAAGTATGGAGACAAATACTATTCCCTTGGCACAGATTTCTTTAAGGGAACAGATAACATTTCAGTGTTGGGTAAAGAACCTGATTCTGAGAACGGTCGCAAAGATTTTTACTTAAAGTCAGCTGATCCACTTGCTTATCAGGCAAAGTATTTTAAGGACAAGCGCTATTGTCTTGATTTTACAGCATTATCTGAGACTGAAGACAAGGCTGTTTACGATAAGGTTCACTCAAAGGTGACAATGGGATCAATAGGAGAAGGCTTCGTGGAGGCCTATTACTTAATGCATATGGCGTATAGAATTGATATGGTTCCAGCAGATTTATATGATGGAATGGTATTCTATTACAAGACTAGTCCTATAGAGCCAGAATAACTAATATGGATAGCATTTGCACCGCTGGAGTATTATAATACTCTGGCGGTGCTTTTTGTGCCAAGAAGGGATGAAGGATGTGAGGAAATAATGCAAAATATATTTGATACAGAATACTTCAAATTAGAAGAATATAATCCAGGTAGTGTAGGAGTTGCGTTGGCAAAAAGATTGCGTATCGCAATTAATATAATTCGTTTATACGGAGCGACAATTTTTTTCCTGGCATATTATTTGATTTTTTATGTACACGGAGAATTCTTTGACAGATGGTTTTTTGATTCAGCAAAGATAAATCTTGGAATAGCAATTATTTTATTTACAGAAGGATTAGTCCTTGCATACAAAGCTCATGCGGTGAAGAAGGCCAAGAAACTCAGTGATGAAGAAAGACTGGATTATGATGTAGTCCTTTATCAAAGGGGTTATTATAAGAGAAAGATAAGCAGAAATACATGCCTGCTTACTATTGCTAGATTGCTAGCTAAGATGAATGACAAGGAGCGCTGCAAGGAAGCAATAGAAAACATGACAGAAGGATTTAATCCAGATAGTGTTGTGAAACTTAAGAAATGGATTGATTCAGATGAAGAACTTGATCAATCATTTTTTGAGCAGCAGAAGATGATGAGCCCTTTTAAAGTTATCTATATATTCTGGCTTATGGCATTCGCCTTTGGATTTGTCTGCACACACTATACAAATTATTATTGGTATGGATTTAGCAAGCTTGCAGTAGGCATATTTGGAATGATTAGTATGCTTGGCTTTAGCCTTGTGGCTCCAGTTATACTCATTTTTGTTTTTACTATTTATACCTACATTACAGGAAAAGAATTTAAAAACTTAAGACAAGAAAAAGCATTCTTATTATTGCGATTGTAATTTCTGCTTTAGTAAATGTAATAGCCAGATTTGAAGTCTTAGAGTTTGGATTTGATTTAAACAAGGATGAATACGCCACTGAAGATACATCCGATTATGACGACTACTCTTATGATGATTACAGCAGTTCAGAGGATTACTCAGCAGATTACTACTATGATGATGAATATAGTGAGGATTCAGAAGACTATTACATGGACGATGTCACCATCATGAATCAGATGATTATTCTTTGCAATTATCTTGTGAAGGAAGGTGTAATTCCTGATTTTTCAATCGAGCTTGGCTACAATGCTAAGGGATATGTGAAGGCGGAGATTGCCAAGGATGATGACTATGTCTACATGCTTTATGATAATGGCATGAAGGACGATGAATATGGCAATGAGTGCATTGAGCTTGTACTTGAGGCGGAGCCACTAGATGAGGATGGAAATTCTCTAGGGCAGGCAGAGGCTAGCCTAAAGGGATTTTACCTTGTAAATGCAGAGAAAAAGACTGTAATTGATGAGCATAAGACTCACTGGTAATAGAATTTTTAAGAGTAATGCATCCCATAATTACCAAAAAGCAAAATGGGATGCATATAGATTTTTTATATTTAATTTTATGCATCCCTAAAAGAAAAGTTTTGATTTGGGATGCTATTTTAAATCACCAGCGATATCGATGTTTTCGCCTGTGATTCCAACCCAAGCACCATCCTTAGCTTCAGCAGATTCAGCGTGAGCAAGTAACCACTTGTTTGTAGCTGTGAGAAGCTTGTCCTCTGTGTTGGCGCGAACGAAATCTGGGCAGCCTACATTTGTACCCTTTGGAAGACCTACAAGTACCTGGAAACCAGATTCCTTGCTAGCCTGGCAAGGTGCATAGTGAAGTGCAGTAGCGTAAACTTCAATCATTGTGCCTGCTGGGCAGAAGAAAGCCTTAACCTTGCTTGAATCAAGTTTGAAATCTACGATTTCTTCTCTCTTTGCAAGAAGAAGGATGAAATCTGTAGCACCAAGGTTGATTTCGCTTGAACGGTGATACTCAAGGCAGTTAAGCTTTGTGTTGTGACCATTGCACCATCCGAACTGCATTGGTGAACCACCAAATAAAGAATTTGTAATCTTGTCTGCAGCAGCAAGCGATTGAAGAGCTGGCTCCTCAGCTACATAATCTGTTCCTTCAGGAATTGGAGTCTTAGTTTTAAGAGCCTCTACAATTTCCTTTTTCTCTGCTTCATATCCTTCAATGATTCTACCGTAGTTGTTAAATTCAGGATCTGTTACTTTTAAAATTTTCATTACATTAACCTCCTCATTCATCTATTACGATGTTCAATGAAAAAATTATACATTTAATGTCTTATTCCCTTCATCCAAATATTTAACTAAAACAAGTTAAAAAATTGTTTTGAGTAAGTATTAACAATAAAATAGTACACGTTTTGGGTAGAAATGAGTATAAAATATGTTACAATGTTAATAGTTGCTGAGTTATGAAAAATGATATTAGTCAGAGGAATTAAACATAAGGAGGACTTATGAAATTAAGAATACTAATGGCTTTGGTGGTGCTTACTTTTACTGTATGTGTAGCCTGCAAAGCCATAGATTTTCCTCTGTATAATGGGGATGAAAATATAACCTATGAGGAGATTGAGCTAGCACCTAGTCAGGGCTTTAGTGAAGAAGAAAAGCAGAAGATATTAAATGAGTATTTGGAGAATATGTTTGCTAAGGACATTATGACCTACAATGGTGTTCTTGGCTGTAAGGTCAATTTGGATATTGATATTAACGATGATACAGATAATACTGTCACCGTTCAATACTTCTACAATCCAGAGGTTATAGATGATGTGGCGGCTTTAGATGACAGTATTGAAGAGCTACTGAGAGTAAACATCCCAGATGCTGAAGTAATTAATGTGAAAGGAACTCCACTATCCCATAAATCAGATGAAGAAACGGAATTTGTGGAGTCTAATGATATAGTAAATACACTCCCAGCGGATTTAGATATTAATTGGAATTATATTCCAGTGGTGCCTAATTAAGAATTTCTAATAATCTCGTCTCTGTATTTTTAGGACTTTTACCGTACTCCTTTACGAAGGCTCGATAAAAAACAGAGTAATCAGAAAAACCATAGGCTGTGGAAACAAGAGAAATATCCTGACCACTAAGTATTGCGTCTCGACACATGTCGAGGCGTTTTTTAGTTATGTATTTATGAAGTGGCAGTCCGTTTGTTTCTGAGAACAAGTGGGAAATGTGAAATTTGCTAACGTGTAGTTTTTCAGCCAAAATGTCCAGTGATAAATCTTCATCTATGTGGGTTTCGATATATTGAATCAGGCTTTGATATAGTGAGTCAGTGTCAGATGAAGGTAAATTAGGATTTTGATTTTCAAACACCGTTCGATTTATGCTGATAATAAAGTCGCTTACGGTCAGCATTATTTTTGCATCTCTACCAAATCTATTTGAATGAATTTCATCAATCAATGAAAACACCTTTCCCTGAATGGTATTGAACTCTATTTCATTAAATTTAGTAATAGAAAAGTTACCGCTGGTCTTGGCTTTGTTTGTGAGATAAAGGTAGTCTTCTGATATATCTCCAAGTGTATGAAGGAAATCTTCTGTGACCCAAAATACGAATCTGCGATATGGCACATCTCCATCTATCAGGCGTGCGAAATGAGGAAGATTTGGTGGGATTACAACCATAGTACCTGGAGTAGGAACGAACTGCTTTCCGTCCATGTACATTATGATGTTTCCTTCTATGAAAAAGTAGAATTCATAATAATCATGTGTGTGGGCGGTAACATTTGGAAGGACTCTGTCGCTGTAATAGTAGATCTCAAAGTCCTGAGAAAGCATATATTGTCTGGTTGTAAATTCGGTTTTTAAATTCTTTTTCATGTGATAAACCCCCGATAAAATTTATTTTACGTATAACATAAAATAACAACTTTTGCAATGTGCACAACAAACCACACAATACTAATCGTTAAATTACTATTTTATTATTTATGTATCGATATTAAAGCATTTAGATTGAGTGAATTCTGACAGCCTATTTGGGTGAATTGCAATGTAAATAGGGTGTCAAAATTTGCGGAATAAAAGGAGATAGTAATGTACGAGGATTTACAAAAGAAATTTGAAGAAATTGGAATTATTCCTGTTGTTGTATTAGAGGATGCTAAAGATGCCCACGCACTTGGTCAGGCTCTTATGGATGGCGGTCTTCCAGCAGCAGAGGTTACATTTAGAACAGATGCCGCAGAGGAAGTTATTAGAATACTTTCCCATGATTTCCCAGAGATGCTTGTAGGTGCAGGAACAGTTCTTACCTGCGAACAGGCAGATAGAGCTGTTGCAGCAGGAGCTAAATTTATTGTTGCTCCAGGCTTTAATCCAACAGTTGTAAAGCACTGCCTTGAAAAGGGTTATCCAGTGACTCCTGGTGTGCAGACTCCAGGGGAGATGGAGCAGGCAATGGAGCTTGGACTTGATTTTGTAAAGTTTTTCCCAGCAGAGCCAGCTGGTGGCCTTCCAATGATTAAGGCAGTTGCTGCACCATATACAAAATTAAAATTTATGCCAACAGGTGGTATCAATAGAGATAACGTAAAGGATTACCTGGCATATAACAAGATTGTAGCTTGCGGCGGTACTTGGATGGTAAAGGGCGACCTCATCGCGTCCGGCGATTTTTCTACCGTAGAAAAACTTACCGAAGAGGCTGCAGCAATCGTAAAACAAATTAGAGGATAACAGCAGTAGGAGGTTTAGATTATATGGAAATGACACTTAGATGGTACGGAAAAGAATTTGACACCGTGTCATTGGAGCAGATTAAACAGATTCCTGGGGTGACAGGTGTAATCACTACACTTTATGATACTAAGCCAGGAGAGGTTTGGAGCCGAGAGAGAATCAAGGCTATGAAGGCTGAGGTTGAAGCTTCAGGCCTTAAGGTGGCAGGAATCGAAAGCGTAAATGTACACGAGGACATTAAGCTTGGAAAGCAGGGACGCGATGAGCTTATTGATAATTACATCGAGACATTAAAGAATCTTGGCGAGGAAGATATTCATCTTGTTTGCTACAACTTTATGCCTGTATTTGACTGGACTCGTACAGAGCTTGCCAGAAAGCGTCCAGATGGTTCAACAGTTTTAGCATACAATCAGGCAGCTGTAGATGCTCTTGTTCCAGAGGAAATGTTCAATTCAATTGCAGCAGATACAAATGGAACAGTAATGCCAGGCTGGGAGCCAGATAGACTTGCTCACGTAAAAGAGCTCTTTGATGAATATAAGAACATTACTGATGAGGATTTATTTGATAATCTTAAATATTTCCTTGAGAGAATTATGCCAGTTTGTGATAAATATGACATCAATATGGCTATTCATCCAGATGATCCAGCATGGCCAGTATTTGGTCTTCCAAGAATCATCATCAACAAGGAAAACATACATCGCATGATGAAAATGGTAGATAACCCTCACAATGGCGTCACCTTCTGTTCAGGTTCATATGGTACAAATCTGGAGAACGATTTGCCAGATATGATTAGAAGCCTGAAGGGAAGAATTCATTTTGCCCACGTGCGAAATCTTAAGTTTAATTCACCTACAGATTTTGAGGAGGCTGCACATCTTTCAAGTGATGGAAGCTTTGACATGTATGAAATCGTAAAGGCACTTTATGATATTGGATTTACAGGACCAATTAGACCAGATCACGGACGTATGATTTGGGGCGAGAAGGCTATGCCAGGATATGGTCTTTATGATAGAGCCCTTGGTGCTACATACATCAATGGACTATGGGAAGCAATCGAAAAGAGCAGTAAAAGGGGATAGAAAATGAAGTTAACAAATGAAGGTATAAAGGATAGAAAAGCTTGGAAGGAAAAAGGCTATAAGCTTCCAGAATATGATAGAGAAAAAATTATCGCAAATACGAAGGAGAATCCAGTATGGCTTCACTTCGGAGCAGGAAATATTTTTAGAGCATTTCAGGCAAATGTGGTTGAAGAGCTTTTAAATCAGGGAGTGTTGGATAAAGGTCTTATTGTAGCTGAAGGCTATGATTATGAGATTATCGAAAAGTACAATAGACCTTGTGACGATTTGAGCATTCTTGCAACACTAAAGGCTGATGGAACTGTTGAAAAGAGAGTAGTTGGTTCTATCGTAGAGTCCTGCATTTTAGACGAGGAAAATGAGAAGGAGATTAATAGACTTCGCGAGATTTTCAGAGCTCCATCTCTTCAGATGATTTCATTTACAATCACTGAAAAGGGGTACAAAACAAGAGCATACATGAATAAGGTGGTGGGTCTTCTTCTTGAAAGATTTAATGCTGGTGCTCTTCCACTTTCTGTAGTTAGTATGGATAACTGCTCTCACAATGGTGACAAACTAAAAGAAGCAGTAATAGAAATTGCAAAGGAATGGTTCAAGGAGGGCAAATGCAAGACAGACTTTATCGCATACCTTGAGAATCCATCGAAGGTGGCATTCCCACTTTCAATGATTGATAAAATCACTCCACGTCCAGATGACACTGTAAAGCAGATGCTTATTGATGATGGTGTTGAGGATGCAGAGCCAATCGTCACAACAAAGAATACTTATGTAGCCAACTTCGTAAATGCGGAGGAAACAGAGTATTTAGTTATTGAGGATTTATTCCCTAATGGACGTCCAGCTCTTGAAAAGGGTGGAATTATTTTCACAGACAGAGAGACAGTAGATAAGACAGAGAAGATGAAGGTGTGCACTTGCCTTAATCCTCTTCACACAGCATTGGCTGTATTTGGCTGTCTTCTTGGATATAAAACAATTCACGACGAAATGGATGATGAAGATTTAAAGAAGCTTGTAACAAAGCTTGGCAAGGAAGAGGGAATGAAGGTAGTGGTAGACCCTAAGGTATTATCACCAGACAAATTCCTAGATGCTGTTCTTACAAAGCGTCTTCCAAATCCATTTATGCCAGATACACCACAGCGCATTGCCTGCGACACATCACAGAAGCTTCCAATTCGTTTTGGTGAGACAATCAAGGCATACCGCGGACATTCTTCACTTACAACAGAGTCTCTTAAGGTTGTTCCTGTAGTTTTAGCTGGATACCTTAGATATCTTGAAGGTGTTGATGATCAGGGACAGGTTTTCGAGCAGAGCCCAGATCCACTTCTTGAGGAACTGAAGAATCTTCCTGCAAAAGATGTATTAAAACGTAAAGACGTATTTGGCGTAGATTTATACGAGGATACAATGGCAAAGAGAGTACTTGAAATCTACTCAAATATGAAGGGCGTTGGTAATGTAAGAAAGGAATTAGAGGCAGTATGATGAACTTTATGGATGAGGATTTCCTTCTTCAAAATCCTACAGCCAAGGAGCTTTTTGAGGCTGTAAAGGATGAGCCAATAATAGATTTTCACAACCATTTAAACCCTCAGGAAATATATGAGGATAAATGCTTTGACAATATGACAGAGGTTTGGCTTGGGGGCGATCACTATAAGTGGCGCGCCATGAGAGCTAATGGAATTTCAGAAAAGCTTATTACTGGAGATGGGGCTCCATTTGATAAGTTTGTGGCATGGGCAGATACAGTCCAGAATTTAATTGGTAACCCTCTATACCACTGGACTCATCTGGAATTACAGAGATATTTTGGCATTACTACACCTTTAAATCCAGAAACAGCTGAAGATATTTGGAATGCTTGTAATGAGAAATTACATACTCCTGAATTTTCAGTACGAAACCTCCTTAGAATGCAAAATGTATCTGTCCTATGTACCACAGACGACCCTGCAGATGATTTGCAGTGGCATAGAAAACTCCGTGAGGATGGTTTTGAAATAAAGGTTCTTCCATCCTTCAGACCAGAGAAAGCTATAGGTATAGAAAAGGAAGGCTTTGCAGATTATATCTTTAGACTTTCTATGGTAACTGGACGAAGAATCTATGACGTAAAGACTTTGATTGAAATTTTAGGTGAGAGACTACAGTACTTTATTGAAAATGGTTGTCGTGTTTCTGATCACAGTCTTGAAAATACATTCTTTGTTCCTGCCACATATGAAGAAGTAAATGAAATCTTTATGGATAGGATTAACGGTAAGAAGGTTTCAGAGGAGGATGCTGGAAAGTATCACGGATACATGTACACAGCCCTTGCAAAGGAATACGCTAAGCACGATA
The DNA here is from genome assembly GCA_000209815.1 of Butyrivibrio fibrisolvens 16/4. Lineage (GTDB taxonomy): Bacteria > Bacillota > Clostridia > Lachnospirales > Lachnospiraceae > Pseudobutyrivibrio > Pseudobutyrivibrio fibrisolvens_A. The sequence goes on along the minus strand of FP929036.1, from coordinate 2,204,750 downwards.
TTGTAATGCAGCTCCACATTGGTGCTATTAGAAATAATTCAGAGCGTTTCTTCAAAAAGCTTGGACCAGATACAGGCTTTGATGCGCTTAATGATTTTAATTACGCTCCACAGCTTTCAGCTCTTTTGTCAGCTATGGATTTAAATGATGAATTACCAAAGACAATACTTTATTGTCTTAACCCTAAGGATACAGAGATGCTTGCAGCTATGGCTGGCACATTCTGTAGCAATGAAAAGGGCATCAAGGGCAATGTGCAGCTTGGTGCGGCTTGGTGGTTCTGCGATCATAAAAACGGAATGGAGCGTCAGATTGAGGCTGTCAGTGATGCAGGGCTCATCTCTACATCTGTCGGGATGCTTACAGACTCACGTAGCTTCCTTTCATTCCCTCGCCACGAGCTGTATCGTCGTATACTTTGTAACAAGCTTGGCACTTGGGTAGAGGCAGGCGAATACCCATCAGACTTAACATATTTGCGTAGCATGTCAATTCGTATATGCGGTAAAAATGCAATTGAATATTTTAATTTTTAGATGAGCTAAAAATTGGAAAGTTATACATATAATCATCCAGACCTTAAAGCGCCATCCCTACTTAGATGGTGCTTTAGCAGCATCTTATGTAGGGTAATGAGCGCGAGCAGAGCGAAAGCGTGTCTGGTGATATATGTATGACTTGACAATTTATAGCGGACCAGGAGATAGATATGAACTTGAATATTAGAGATAAGAAGGATTGTAAATTTGATGCAGTTTCACTTGGTGAGGTAATGTTGCGCTTTGACCCAGGCGAGGGCCGCATCCGCACAGCCAGAGAATTTAAGGTTTGGGAAGGTGGCGGAGAATATAATGTTATCCGTGGACTTCGCAGATGCTTTGGAATGAATACAGCAGTAATTACTGCATTTGCAGACAATGAGGTTGGACATCTTGTGGAAGATTTCATTCTTCAGGGTGGTGTAGATACTTCATTAATTAATTGGAAGAAAACAGATGGAATTGGCCGTGAATGCAGAAATGGTATTAACTTTGTAGAAAGAGGATTTGGCATTCGAGGAGCACTTAGCTGTTCTGATAGAGCTAATACTGCAATTTCTCAGGCTACTGATAAGGATTTTGACTTTGATTATATATTTGGTGAGCTTGGTGTTAGATGGTTCCACACAGGTGGAATTTATGCAGCACTTTCAGAGCAGTCAGCTGAGACTGTTGTAAAGGCTATTAAGACAGCAAAGAAATATGGCACTATCGTTTCTTATGATTTAAATTATCGTGCATCTATGTGGTCTGCTATTGGCGGCCAGAAGAAGGCGCAGGAAGTTAATAAAGAGATTGCAAAGTATGTTGATGTAATGATTGGAAATGAGGAAGATTTTACAGCCTGCCTTGGCTTTGAAATCGAAGGCAACGATGCAAATCTTAAGGAGCTAAACATCGAGGGATACAAGAAGATGATTGATGAGGCAGCCAAGGTTTATCCAAACTTCAAGGTAGTGGCAACAACTCTTCGTACAGTTAAAACAGCTACTGTAAATGACTGGTCTGCACTTTGCTGGGCAGATGGAGAAATCTTTAAGGCAAAGGACTATAAGGGATTGGAGATTCTTGACCGCGTAGGTGGCGGAGACTCCTTCGCATCAGGTCTTGTTTATGGTCTTATGACAACGGGAGATGCAGCAAAGGCAGTTGAATATGGTACAGCTCACGGTGCGCTTGCAATGACTACACCTGGAGATACTACTATGGCTACCTGCTCTGAGGTAGAAGCTATCATGGGTGGAGCAGGAGCAAGAGTGAAACGATGAAGGAAAATTATTTTGCGCAATTAGTATCCTAAAAAAGCCCATATATCAAGCGGTTGACAGAGTACTGAGCGCAACCGGTTTCCGAAATCGTTTGCGTAGAATTCACAGAATGTTCACATTATTCATGTAGACAAAACCTCCTTTTGCGAATATTATAAGGATGTTCGCGGTACAAGATCGAAATTTAGGCGAACAAAATATATTATATAACCCGGGGAGGAACAAGAGTATGGCAGTTGGTGAAATCATTACTTGCACTAGCGCAGAAGACTTATTTAGAAGGGCTGAGGATTTACGATTAAAGGGAATCCAAACCGTGTTTGTGGCTAGAAACACATTAAAGGTTGTCGGTATTAATGCTAAATAAGCTATGAAAAATTTGTTGGGTTGGAGAGATGCAGTGGTGTGCATCTCTTTTTTTGCGTAAAAGTATTTTTGATTTTGTGATATTATAATATTATATATGTGAGATTTTGTGGGATAGCATTAATAGATTGTAACCTATTAGATTTTACAAAATCAAATATCTGTGATATACTCCAGCAAGGAGGTAGTAAAAATGAAGGAATATAGACAGCAGTTTTTTAAGGGAGAACGTGCTCTTTATGCAGAGGATGGAGCCTGTATTTATGACTCAATTTTTGATGAGGGAGAGTCTCCATTAAAGGAAAGCAAGAACATTGAGATTTACGATTCTCAGTTTAAATATAAGTACCCTATTTGGTATTCAGATAATGTTAAAGTAGAACGTTGCAACTGGCTTGAGATGGGACGCTCGGGTGTATGGTACACCAATAATATTACAGTAAAGGATTCATTTATCACTGCACCAAAGAATTTCCGCAGATGTGAAGGTGTTACATTAGAGAATGTTCAGCTAACAAATGCTGAGGAGACTTTCTGGAATTGTAAAGATATAAAGCTTACAAATGTTACTGCTAAGGGCCATTACTTTGGTATGAATTCTGAGAATATTCAGATTGATGGATTCAAGCTTGATGGTAATTATTCATTTGATGGTGCTAAGAATATCACTATAAGAAATGCAGTACTCCTTTCAAAGGACAGCTTCTGGAACACAGAAAACGTTACAGTATATGATTCATATATTTGCGGAGAGTACTTAGGATGGAATTCTAAGAATCTTAAGTTTGTAAATTGTACAATCGAGAGCTTACAGGGCTTCTGTTACATTGATAATCTTGAAATGGAAAATTGCAAGCTTATCAATACAACACTTGCATTTGAATATGTTAATAACGTAAATGCGAATATTACTACAAAGATTGATAGTGTATTTAACCCAATCAGCGGTACAATAACAGCACCTGAAATCCAGCATCTTATTGTGGAGCCAGATTTGGTTGATCCATCAAAAACTGTTATCAACTGCAAGCAGATTGGTAAGACAGAAGAAATCGTAGAGTGGAGAAGAAACAAAAATTAGGAGACCGGAATTAATGGGAAAATACAATTTTGATTTGGATGTAAATCGTCGTGGAACGGATTCTATGAAATGGGATGTGGCTGAAAATGAGCTTCCTATGTGGGTCGCTGATATGGATTTTCAGACTGCACCTGAAATAATAGATGCCTTGCAAAAGCGTGTGAGTCAAGGTGTGTTTGGTTACACAGATGTAAATGATGACTGGTATCAGGCATATATTAACTGGTGGAAAAATCGCCACGGCATCACTATCGAAAAGCAGTGGTTAATGTTTTGTACAGGTGTTATTCCTGCTATTTCATCTATAGTTAGAAAGCTCACTACTCCAAATGAAAAGGTTATTATCCAGACTCCAGTTTATAATATTTTCTTTAATAGCATTGTGAATAATGGCTGTAGAGTTTTAGAGAGCCCACTTCATTATGAGGATGGAATTTACTCTATGGATTTTGCTGACCTGGAGGAGAAGATGTCTGATCCTCAGGTTAGCCTTATGATTCTTTGTAATCCTCACAATCCAGTTGGCAAGATTTGGAGCAAAGAGGATTTGGCAAAGGTTGGTGAGCTTGCAAAGAAATATGGCGTTACTGTCGTATCAGATGAGATTCACTGCGATTTGACAGAGCCTGGCAAGGAATATGTTCCATTCGCCAGCGTCTCCGAGGATTGTAAGGATGTGAGCATCACTTGCATTGCACCTACTAAGACATTTAGCATTCCAGGCATTCAGACCGCAGCTATTTTTGTTCCTAATAGATTTTTACGTCACAAGGTTTGGCGTGGAATCAATACCGACGAGGTGGCAGAGCCAAATGTATTTGCCGCCCACGCTGCAGTAGCTGCATTTAATCATGGCGGCCCTTGGCTTGATGAATTAAGAGAATACCTTTTTGATAATAGAAGAAGAGTAGAGGAGTATGTTGATGAAAATATCCCTCAGCTTCACGTGGTTCGTGGGGATGCTACTTATCTCCTCTGGATAGATGTGAGTGCTACAGGAATTCCTAGCAATGAACTGGCATCTAAGATTAGAAAAGAAACAGGTCTTTATCTATCTGCAGGAACAGCCTATGGTGAATGCGGAAAGGATTTCCTTCGTATGAATGTGGCATGCACAAAGGCCACCCTGGAGGATGGCCTGGCTAGATTAAAAAAGTATTTTGCACATTAAGCTAAATGAGAGGACAACATACTGCTTTGATAGTCAGTAAGTAGTTCGTCAATTAAATCTTTTACAGTTGTAATTTTGTTTATTCGGAAGGCGTTTTCTCCACAGAAGAAAAGGCCTTCTTCTTTATTGCCTTCTACAGCAGCGATAAGTGCACGACTGATACAATAAGGTATTTTATCTCCCTTAGGACAAGCCTTTAGGCAGCCGTTACATTTTTTGGCAAAGAAGTTTTTGCCGTTATCAAGACTTTGTAGTAAAGGAGTGTAAACTGCTCTTGCAGGCATTCCTACGGGGCTTTTTATGATTTTAATATCTTCTTCCGTGGCATCTACCAGGATTTCCTTGAAAGCAGTGGAGGCATCGCATTCCTCTGTGGCTATAAATCTTGTACCAATCTGAACACCATCTGCCCCGGTGTTTATAGCTTCTGCAATGTCTTTTCCTGTGAAGATTCCCCCACCTAAAAAACTTTAATTTTCTTTTTAAACTGTTCTTCAAATGGTTTAATAACCTCTAGAACTTCCCTTAAAATATCAAGATTTTCCTGGCAGGTGTCTTCTTTTAAATCCACAGATGAAAAGCCTAAATGTCCGCCAGCCTTGTGACCTTCTATAACAATAAAATCGGGGATAGACTGAGCTTTTTTTGCAAAGGTTCTGCAAAGAAGCATAGCAGCTTTTGCACTTGAAACTATAGGGGCATAAAGGGTGTTGCTTCCCTTCACAAGCTCAGCAAGATTAAGAGGAAGGCCTGCGCCAGAAATAATAGCATCTGCTCCAGCTGAGATTGCTGCCTTTACAGTTTCCTCATAGTGGCTTACTGCCACCATAATATTTACGCCAATAAGGCCATTGCCACCTGCAATTTCCTTAGCTTTTCTAATATGCTCCTTCAAAGCTCTAATATTAGCTTCAAATGGATTCTGTAAAAAATCTGGCTCTTTAAAGCCAATATTAACAGAACTGATGACGCCCATACATCCCTGCTTTGCCACATTTCCAGCAAGATTTGAAAGAGAAACACCTACGCCCATTCCACCTTGTATTATCCCGTGGGCTAATTTTTTACCATTAATTTCCATGACTTATTCTCCATTCAGAAAATGTTAGTTAAAAATGTTTAGTTAAAATATTTGAGATAATACACCTAAAACAATATTTTGTCAAATTAATTGGCAATTATGGACAAGTGTGGCGTAAAAATTATTTGATAAATATATTTTCATTTTTAAGCTTGTATAAAATTAGCTCAAAAACATAGGGGGGCATAGCTCGTTTGGCCTGCTCCCAATCTCTCATGGTGTTATAGGGGATATGAAGATACTCACATAATTCTTTTCTATTCATGCCAGTAGAATATCTAAGTAATCTAAAAGCCTGGGCTGACTTTTCTTTGTCAGATGGAGCTTTTAAGATTTCAATTGCAAGTGTATCAAGATTTTCTAATTTATCATCCATAATAATTTCCTAATATTAAGAATATAAAGCATCATTTTTAGTAAGCAGGTATAGGCAATATTGGTTCATGCTTATGCCCTCAGCTTTAGAGTGGTCTGCAAGGGATTTGTGCAAACTTTTTGGAATTCTGAGTTTAAACTGACCAGAGTAATTGTTAATAGAGTCTGGTAAAGGGATTTCATTTCCTTCCTCAAGATTTGCATGTAGCCATTCCTTTTTTGCATCCATGGCATTTGCTATAGCTTCATCCATAGTTTCCCCCATGGAGAGGCAGCCTGGAAGCTCAGGAAAAGAAACAACAAATCCCCCTTCGTCAGTGTCTGGGATTATTTCCATTTTGTAAGGAAGTTTCATGTACTCATCAAATTTTTTCATGTTTGGATTCCTCACTTTCTATTAGTTCCTTAACTATTTGAATATAAACTTTCTTAATAGGAATATGCTTTGGAATAGTGATGATAGGATAGCCTTTCTTTCTGAAAGTAAAATGACTACTTCCAGATTTAGGAGCCTTCATTTCATACCCATAGCTTTCTAATACTTTTTGTAATTCTTCAAATCTTATGTCTGGATCTAAAGAAAGAATCTTTTTTAGTAGTTTTTCCCATTTAGACATACTTTTCTCCTTTATTATAAAATGGTGTCATATATGGTGTCAATATATAATGCCGCATTGCGGTAGTAATTATAATAAATTTTAGGATGATGTCAATATATTGTTTATTAAGGTAAAGATAATTCTCCATTTTAAAAATATATGTTGCAAATTCTTCAGAGATAGGGCATTATATTGAGGAACTAAATAAACGGGAGCTTGTAGACAGGCTGAGAGGAAGGTGTGACCTTCGACCGAGAACCTGATTTGGATAATGCCAACGTAGGGATGCCGTGCGTAACGTAAATTACATGGAGACCATTTGAGAAATCAGGTGGTCTCCTTTTTAATGCGTAATCAGCCGGAGTGGAGGGAATAATGGAATTTAATACTGAATTGTACTTTATTACAGATAGTACGCCATACGATAGGAAGGAGTTTTTGTTTCGTGTCGAGGAGGCGCTGAAGGGGGGCGTGACCCTCATGCAGCTGAGAGAGAAAAACAGAACCACAAGAGAATACATAGAGCTGGCTGAGGCAGTTCATGAAATCTCAAAAAAATATAATGTGCCTCTGATTATTGATGACAGGGTGGATGTAATGCTGGCTGTGGATGCAGAGGGCGTCCATGTAGGTGCGGAGGATATGCCTCTTGCTTTGGCTAGAAAAATCATTGGACCTAATAAAATACTTGGAGCTACTGCAAAGACTGTGGAGGTGGCAAAGGCAGCCTATGAGGCTGGCGCAGATTATTTGGGGGTGGGTGCTATTTATCCGACTACCACAAAGGTAAAGACCATCATCACATCCACAGAGACACTGGATAAGATTTGCCAGGCGGTGCCAATTCCTGTAAATGCCATCGGTGGACTAAATCCTTCAAATATGGATGTCTTGGCAGGAATTCCTATAGCCGGTGTTTGTGCAGTATCAGCAATTATGAAGGCAGATTCACCTATGGTGGCTGCCACAGAAATGAAGAAAAAATTTGTGGAATTAAGAGCATAAGGAGAAGAAAAATGAAAGTTGTTTTATCTATCGCAGGTAGTGATAGCAGCGGTGGAGCAGGAATTCAGGCGGATCTAAAAACAATGACAGCCCACGGCGTGTTCGGTATGACGGCAATCACAGCCATGACTGCCCAGAACACTACAGGGGTCAGTGCCATTGTGGAATCAAGCCCAGAATTCCTTGGAAAGCAGATCGATGCCTGCCTTACAGATATCCCTGCCGATGCAGTAAAAATCGGAATGCTTCCATCACCAGAGCAGGTGAGACTGGTAGCTAAAAAGCTAAAAGAGTACGGAGTCTCAAATATCGTCGTAGACCCTGTAATGGTGGCAACAAGCGGAAGCAGACTCATGGAAGAAAATACATCGCAGGTTATGGCGGAAAATCTTTTTGGTATAGCCACTGTAATTACTCCGAATATTCCGGAGGCAGAATGTCTGGTAGAGTGCAAGATTTTTGATAAGGCAGGGATGGAAAAGGCTGCAAAAGAATTAGGAAATGAGTATGGCTGCGGCGTGCTTATCAAAGGCGGACATAGCGTGGAGGATGCTTGTGACGTTCTCTATGAAAATGGTGAAATTACATGGTTTGAAGGGAAAAAATAGATAATGACAACACCCATGGAACAGGCTGCACGCTATCAAGTGCTATAGCATCAAATTTGGCTCTTGGATATTCCTTGAAGGATTCCATTGCCAGAGCAAAGGATTATATCAGTGCTGCAATTTCTGCTGGGCTTGATATAGGACAGGGCTCTGGTCCACTAAATCATATGGTAGGAATAGCAGTTCATAAAGGAGAAGAAAATGGTACAGATAAATGGAAAGGCATACGAAGCAGCGGGCAAAACAGTAGGGAGCGTAATACAGGAATTGGAGTATGATGTGAGGACTATAGCTGTGGAGCTCAATGAAGAAATCATTCCTAAGGCAACCCTTAATCAGGTGACCCTGAAGGAAGGGGATGTAATGGAAGTAGTCAGCTTTGTAGGAGGTGGCTGATTAGTGGGTACAAAAGAGGCATTTTATCAGGCATTGGTAAAGCGGCATGGAGCAGAAAATCAAAAGAAATTTGATGATGCTACTGTGGCAATATGCGGGCTTGGAGGATTGGGCTCAAACATCGCAATATGTCTGGCTAGAGTGGGTATCGGGAAATTGATTTTAATAGATTTTGATACCGTGGATGTAACAAATCTTCATAGACAACAATACAAATTTAATCAGGTGGGAATGCCAAAAACAGATGCTCTAAAGGAAAATCTCTTGGAGATAAATCCCTTCATAAAAATAGAGACTCATCAGGTAAAGCTCACAGATGAAAATACATCCTCACTTATAAAGGATGCTGATGTAATCTGTGAAGCATTTGATAATGCTGAATGTAAAGCAATGTTAACGGATATCGTATTTACGAATTATCCTGAAAAATATTTAGTATCAGGCTCAGGTATGGCTGGCCTGTCATCAGCAAATGACATTGTCACTAGAAAAATCACATCCCACTTTTTCATATCGGGTGATGGAGTAAGCGATGTAAATGCTGGAACAGGACTTGTTGCAACCAGGGTTATGGTCTGTGCTGGTCACGAGGCACATATGGTAATTAGATTATTAATGGGAGAAATAAACCCATAGTTAAAATGTGAAAGGATTAGAAATGGAAAACGACAAACTGGTAATCGGTGGAAAAGAATTTGACTCAAGATTCATTCTTGGTTCAGGAAAGTATTCAATGAAGCTTATTGAAGCTGCAGTGAAGGATGCAGGAGCACAGATTATTACTCTTGCTGTAAGACGTACAAATACAAAGGACGAGGAAAACATTTTGGATTATATTCCAGAAGGGGTAACTCTCCTACCAAACACTAGCGGTGCTAGAGATGCAAAAGAGGCAGTTAGAATCGCCCGACTTGCAAGAGAACTAGGCTGCGGTGATTTTGTAAAAATTGAAATTATGAGAGATAGCAAATATCTCCTTCCAGATAATTATGAGACTATCAAGGCCACAGAAATACTTGCAAAGGAAGGCTTTGTGGTAATGCCATATATGTATCCAGATTTAAATGTGGCAAGAGAACTTCAAAATGTTGGTGCCGCTACAATTATGCCGCTTGCTTCTCCAATCGGTTCTAATAAAGGTCTTGCCACTAAGGAATTTATTCAGATTTTGATAGATGAGATTGATCTTCCAATCATTGTGGATGCAGGTATTGGAAAGCCATCTCAGGCCTGCGAGGCTATGGAGATGGGTGCAGCTGCTATTATGGCAAATACAGCCCTTGCCACAGCAGGTGATTTGACCATGATGGCATCAGCCTTTAAGGATGCTATTGCAGCAGGTAGAAAGGCATATCTTGCAGGTCTTGGAAGAGTGCTTACAAGAGGTGCAGCAGCATCGGATCCACTTACAGGTTTCTTGCATTAGGAGGCAGTCATGGAGAACAATTTTTTATTTGATTCAGACCTGCTGACAGAAACAGGATTAAAAAGAAAGCATCAGATAGAAACAGACCCATCCTGCAGAATTAATCATATGGAGTATCTTCCAGGAATGGATGTAATTGATTCTGATATTCGTAAATGCGTAATGGAGCATTTTGATTCGTACGACTACAGCAAATACACAGCAAAGGACGTCCGCAGGGCATTAGAAAGTGACAGATGTACAATAGAAGATTTCAAGGCGTTACTTTCACCAGCTGCGGAACCTTTCTTAGAGCAAATGGCTGCAAAGGCCCAGAAGGAAACCAGCAAGCACTTCGGAAATACGGTATATCTTTTCACACCACTTTATATTGCAAATTACTGCGAGAATTACTGTGTATACTGCGGCTTTAATTGCTACAACAAGATAAAAAGATTAAAGCTTGATTATGAGCAGATAGAGCACGAGATGAAGGTTATTTCTGACAGTGGTATGGAGGAAATTCTGATATTAACTGGTGAAAGCCCTTCAAAATCAGATGTGAAATATATAGGAGAGGCCTGTAAGATTGCTCGAAAATATTTCAAGATGGTAGGCATCGAAATCTACCCTGTAAATGTGGAGGATTACAAATATCTACATGAATGTGGCGTGGATTACGTGACAGTATTCCAGGAAACCTATGATTCTGATAAATATGAGACCCTTCATCTTATGGGAAATAAGAGAGTATGGCCATACAGATTTGATTCTCAGGAAAGAGCTCTTATGGGTGGAATGAGAGGCGTAGCCTTTTCAGCCCTTCTGGGTCTATCTGATTTTAGAAAGGATGCTCTTGCTTCAGCTCTTCATGTGTATTTCCTTCAGAGAAAATACCCACATGCAGAGATGTCGCTTTCTTGCCCTAGACTTCGCCCAATAATCAATAACGACACTATTAATCCTTTAGATGTTGGGGAAAAGCAGCTTTGTCAGGTTATATGTGCCTATAGAATTTTCCTGCCATACTGTGGAATTACTGTGTCTTCCAGAGAGACTGCAGAATTTAGAAATGGCATTGTAAAAATCGCTGCAACAAAGGTGTCAGCAGGTGTATCAACAGGAATTGGTGATCACGAAGAAAAATACACTGGCAAGCAGGATGAAGAAACAGGTGACGAGCAGTTTGAAATATCAGATGGAAGAAGCCTTAACAGTATGTACTCAGACATATCAGCAGAGGGGCTTCAGCCAGTCTTTAATGATTATGTATACGTAGGATAAAAATATAGATAAGAGGAGATTATAATGAGCAATTACACAACACAGATGGATGCAGCAAGACAGGGGATTATTACACCAGAAATGAAGCAGGTGGCCCTAAAGGAATATCGCACACCAGAGGAGATTAGAGAATTAGTAGCAAAGGGCCAGGTTGCAATCCCTGCAAACAAAAATCATAAGTGTCTTAATCCAGAGGGCGTAGGCAGCATGCTTCGTACAAAAATCAATGTAAACTTAGGCGTAAGTCGCGATTGTAAGGATTATAATATAGAGATGGAAAAGGTAATGGCAGCTGTTGATATGGGTGCAGAGGCAATTATGGATTTATCCAGCCATGGAAATACACAGCCATTTAGACAGAAGCTTGTTGCAGAATGTCCAGCTATGCTTGGTACAGTGCCAATCTACGATAGTGTTATTCATTATCAGCGAGACCTTGCCACACTTACAGCAAAGGATTTCATAGATGTGGTTCGTCTTCACGCTGAGGATGGCGTGGATTTTGTTACTCTTCATTGTGGAATCACTAGAAAGACAATCGAGCAAATCAAAAAGCACAAGCGTAAGATGAATATTGTAAGCCGTGGAGGTTCACTTGTTTTCGCATGGATGACAATGACAGGAGAGGAAAATCCTTTCTATGAATATTATGATGAGATTCTTGAGATTTGCCGTGAGCACGATGTGACAATTTCTTTAGGTGATGCATGCCGTCCAGGCTGTCTTGCAGACGCCAGTGATGTATGTCAGATTGAGGAGCTTGTGCGACTTGGAGAACTTACAAAACGCGCTTGGGAGAAGGATGTTCAGGTAATGGTAGAAGGCCCAGGCCATATGCCAATGGATGAAATTGCAGCAAACATGAAGATTCAGCAGAAGATTTGTATGGGTGCACCTTTCTATGTACTTGGACCTATTGTTACAGATATTGCACCTGGCTACGACCACATTACATCAGCAATCGGTGGTGCTATCGCAGCTGAAAATGGTGCAGCGTTCCTTTGCTATGTTACACCAGCAGAGCATCTTGCACTTCCAAATGTGGATGATGTAAAGCAGGGTATTATTGCTTCAAAGATTGCAGCACATGCAGCTGATATTGCAAAGAAGATTCCACATGCTATGGATATAGATAATAAGATGGCTGAGGCACGTCAGTGTTTTGATTGGGACGCACAGTGGGATTGCTCCCTTGACCCTGAGACCGCAAAAGCTATCCGTGCAGATCGCTCCCCAGAGTTTGATGATACCTGTTCTATGTGCGGAAAATTCTGCGCAGTAAGAAGTATGAACAAGGCATTGTCTGGGGAATACATTGATATTTTAGGATAATCTTGCTATCATTGGGAAAGAGGGGATCCCAATGGAGAATTATAAATTTTTTCAAAATAAAGAATGCGAATATTTCCCATGTCACAAAACGGACAATCCAGAGAATTTTAATTGCTTATTTTGTTATTGTCCATTATACTGTCTAGGAAATAAATGCGGAGGCAATTTTAAATACACTGCAAAAGGAATTAAATCCTGTGTAGATTGTCTGCGCCCACATATCAAAGAAAACTACAGTGAAATTACCGGTCAGCTTAGTAAAGTGATAGAGGAAATGCAAAATGAGCAATAAAAGCATTTTTAATAGAATACTTTCTGCAGTAGCTATTTTAGCTACTATACTTGTTGTATTCTTTTCTGTGACCGTAATTTCCGAAAATGTTAATCACCACTGTAATGATGAGGAGCATTGTCCAGTATGCGCCATCATTCTTCAGTGCGAACAAAATATCAAGACTATAGGTTCAGGATTAATACTTGCAGTTGTATCGGCCATGATTATCAAAGTAATGGTCGATACAGTTGCTTGCTATACATATCAGTCTGTTCAGACTACACTAGTTTCCCAAAAGGTTAGATTAGATTCTTGAAAATGGGTATTTGCCCTGCTATTTAGCAGGTTTATTTGTTGTACTCATTTTTTAAATAAGAAAGGATCTAATCATGAAAACTAAAAACTTAATAATGGCAGCTATGGTTATTACTATCAGTCTCTTTACTGGTTGTGGCCAGACCTCTAAGGCACCTACTGATGTGGCAGAAGAGACTCCAGCAGTTGAAAGTACAGCTACAGACGTAAATGGAGAATCTATCTCTGTTGTTACTACTATTTTCCCAGAATATGATTGGGTACGTCAGATAGCTGGCGATAATGCTAATGTGGACATTACTATGCTTTTAGATAATGGTGTTGATCTTCACAGCTATCAGCCAACAGCAGAGGACATTATGAAAATTGCTACCTGCGATGTATTTATTTATGTAGGTGGAGAATCTGACGAATGGGTTGAGGATGCCTTAGCAGAGGCAGTTAATAGTGATATGCAGGTAATCAACCTTTTAGATACTCTCGGTGATAAGGTTAGAGAAGAAGAGCTTGTTGAAGGTATGGAAGGTGAAGAGGAAGAAGCTGAAGAAGGCGAGGAAGAAGCGGAAGGGCCAGAGTATGATGAACATGTATGGCTTTCTTTAGAAAACTCACAGCTTCTTGTGGAGGCTATTGCAAAAGCTCTTGGAACTGTAGATACCGCTAATGCAGATACTTACACATCAAACGCTTTAGCCTACAATGAAAAACTTAAGGCACTGGATGAACAATATAAAGCTACAGTTGATGGGGCATCTGTTAACACAATTCTTTTTGGAGACCGTTTCCCATTTAGATATTTAGTGGATGATTATGGCTTAAATTATTATGCTGCATTTGTAGGATGCTCTGCAGAAACAGAGGCTAGCTTTGAAACTATCCAGTTTCTTTCAGCCAAGGTTGATGAGCTTGGTTTAAAAACAGTATTTACAATTGAAAATTCTGACCAGAAAATAGCAGAAACAATTATCGCAAATACGGATTCAAAGGATGCAAAGATATTATCATTGGATTCTATGCAATCAACAACCTCTGAGGATGTGGCTGCTGGTGCAACATACCTTGGAATAATGGAAGAGAATTTAAAAGTGCTTGAGGAAGCATTAAAGTAAGGAGCAGTTAGAATGTGTGTATTACGCGCAAGTGATTTGGCTGTTGGCTATGATAGACAGCCAGTTCTTAAAAACATTAATTTTACAATCGAAGCAGGGGATTACTTCTGCATAGTAGGGGAGAACGGTTCGGGAAAATCTACACTAATGAAAACAATCTTAGGACTTCAGAACCCAGTGTCAGGAACAGTAGAGTTTGGAGAAGGAGTAGAGAAAAATCAGATTGGCTATTTGCCACAGCAGTCTGATGTTCAAAGGGACTTTCCAGCTACAGTATATGAGATAGTTCTCTCAGGCTTTCAGAATAGCCTTGGAAAGAGATTTTTCTATAGCAAGGAGCAGAAAGCTCTTGCTTTGGAAAACATAAAAAAGATGGGGATTAATGGCTTAAAGAATAGATGCTATAGAGAACTTTCAGGTGGTCAGCAGCAGAGAGTGCTTCTTGCACGAGCTCTTTGTGCTACCAGCAGAATCTTACTTTTAGATGAGCCGGTGGCAGGTTTGGATCCTCAGGTTACTGCGGAAATGTACGAGCTTATTGATGATTTAAACAAGCAGGGACTTACTATTATTATGATTAGTCATGATATAGAAAATGTTAAAAAATACGCTACAAAAATCTTTGATGTTACGGAGGTGGAATAATGCTTGATAAATTAATGATGTATATGGCATTCCCATTCGTCCGTTACGCGCTGATTGTTGGAGTGCTTATAGCTCTTTGCTCATCTTTGCTTGGAGTTACACTTGTGCTAAAAAGATATTCATTTATCGGTGATGGCTTGTCCCATGTTGCTTTTGGGGCGCTTGCCATTGCCACTGTGCTGAATCTTACAAATAAGATGTTAATTATTCTTCCTTTGACAATTCTTAGCGCAATTCTTCTATTAAAGAATCGCAAGAACACAAAGGTAAAGGGAGATGCCGCCCTTGCTATGATTTCTGTAGGGGCATTGGCTTTCGGTTATTTATTGATGAACCTTTTTCCTACTTCATCAAATGTTTCAGGGGATGTTTGTTCTACTTTGTTTGGTTCCACCTCAATACTTACTCTCACAAAAGAAGAGGTATGGATAAGTGGAATCCTATCAATAGTAGTGCTAGTAATATTTGTACTTTTATATAACAGGATTTTTGCGGTCACTTTTGATGAGAATTTCGCAAATGCGGTAGGAACTAAGGTGGATTTTTATAACCTTCTCATTGCAACCATCACTGCAATAATAATAGTTTTAGCTATGAATCTGGTGGGCTCACTGCTTATTTCGGCCCTTGTAATTTTCCCAGCTTTATCAGCAATGAGTGTCCTTAAAAGCTTTAGAGCTGTAACTATTTTTTCTGCAGCATCATCTGTGGTTTGTGCTTTTATTGGAATTATAATTTCTATACTTGCAGGAACTCCTGTAGGTTCCACTATTGTGGCTGTTGATGTGGTGTTGTTTTTGATTTGTTTTATAGTTGGAAAGATTAAGGGTTAAATATGAAAAGAATAAAAATATTAATTGTCGTAGGAATAATGGCGGCTGGTTTGGTGGCTTGTGGATCACAGACAGAAGGCAGTCCATCTCAGAGTGCCGCTATTAATGAATCTGAGGTACCAGAAGAAACAGTTACTGTGGATGACCTGACATCATCGGAAGAATCAGTTGCTGAAAAAACGAAACTTTAGCAGACCCATCTGTGGACATTGATTTGACAGCCCTTTCATCAACCTTAATATATTCTGAAGTGTTTAATATGATGATGGAGCCTCTTGAATATGTAGGCAAGACTGTAAAAATGGATGGAGTGTGCAGCATTTATGAAGATGAGAATACTGGCAACATATATTATGCCTGCATAGTTCAGGATGCTACACAATGCTGTTCTCAGGGCCTGGAGTTTGTTTTAGATGAGGACCAGTATCAGAAGGAAGACTATCCTAAGGCTGGGGATGAGATTGTTATAAAAGGTACTTTTGATACCTATGAGGAGAATGGAAATCAGTATTTAACTATGAGAGATTCTCAACTGCTAGAGGATTAATATCAGATAATTATAAAATAAATCTTAAATAATTATAAATTATTAGCACTCTCTATTGACGAGTGCTAATTGAGGGTGTATAACATAGTTACAACAAGGGAAGGAAAAAGAAAAGCTTCCCAAACCAACCTGGCTGAGCAGTAAATTTTAAGAACTGTGGCAGCAACGTAACCGGGATTAAAACTATATTTCATATATAAGAGGAGGTAGTAATTATGTTAATGCCTAGTATTTTATCAAATGATTTTATGGATGATTTCTTCGGAGTACCACGTATGACAGGTTTCGGTCAAAGAATGGACAGTGATTTTGCCAGAATGATGACTACAGATGTTAAGGAAAACGAAAATGATTATCAGGTAGATATGAACCTTCCAGGATTTTCAAAGGAAGATATCAAGGCTGAGTTGAAGGATGGTTACCTTACAATCAAGGCTGAGACAAATCAGAATAATGATGAGCAGGATGATGATGGCAAGTACATCCGTCGTGAGCGTTACACAGGATCTTGCTCTAGAAGCTTCTATGTTGGAGATAATGTAACTCAGGAAGATATTCACGCAGCATTTAAGGATGGCGTACTTACCCTGAATATTCCAAAGAAAGAAGCAATTCCTCAGAAAGATGAGACCAGATATATTGCAATTGAAGGTTAATCATTTCCCCTATAAATAGGCACGAAAAAGGCACCGCGATTTGCGGTGCCTTTGCTTATTTTCTAGTATTAAAAGTTATTAAGCAAATAAGAATAAATAGCATGCCTGTGCCCAAAGTGCTACAAGAACGCTAACGCTTACGATGATGGCGCCAATTGCTCTGATAATGCAGTGTGTATCTGCGATAGCGATTGAACGCTTTGCATAGCTAACATTTGAAGCGATAAAAGATACGAAAAATAATGTAACTGCTGAAAAACTACTAATGTAATAATATTTAACATTTCTTGATTTCTCCTATTAAAAACATACACGTTTGCAACGTCGATAATAATACAAGGTATACAAGAAATGTTCAATAGTTATATTTCATAGAAATAACGTAATTAAGACACAGTTTTGTAACAATTTTACATATTGTTGATATAATCAAAGGTTCCTAGGCTATAGTGCTGAGCATACATATCTTCAAGGGATTCCACCTGAAAAGTACCACTAAACAGCAGTTTATCAAAGGATTTATTAAAATCGTTATTCTGATAATCGTAGTAACTCATGTAGGCAAAAACTTCCATAAGGGATGCATTTGTTTTGAATATTGTATCCAAATCAATTATATCTTGATTAGCAAGATATGAATTAGTGTTCAGTGAAAATGCTCTGATAGATATAATGGGTTTTTCTGCAGTGCTACTTGCATGAAGAGTTGCAGTAAGTTTTATTGCTTCTTCATTTCCGCCACCGATTACACAGCTACCTAATTCTTGAAATGTATTGGTTTCATCAGCAAGAAAATAGTTGCTGTAGTCCTGGAAAGAAATGACATTTCCAATCTTCTTTTCAGGAGTAGCAGAAGCTTTGTAGACCTGATAGTTAAAGGTCTCTGCGGCACTTGCTATTTTCTGAAGTTCGCTGAAAAGGCTCATATTACCAATAGTTATGGCTGTATGCTTGGCATAATCTGTAAGCTCAACAAAATCGTATTTTTGTTTTCAGAGAAATCAGCTGGAGCTGGTTTTACAGCATTGATGGTGAAATCGCTGAAATCATAATCGCTGTTGTGTTCACGGATGTACTCCATAGCCTTTTTGAATTCGCTGAAATAGCATCTGTGCAAATCGATATGCTGGACATCCTTAAGATCCAAGGAAGTGTCCTCTGATTCAATTGTATTTGCCTGAATTTGGTAGTTTAAGTGTGTTTTGAACATAATATCATTAATAACCATACATTTATCCTCCACCTTAAGTGAATAATAGCATATATTGTATGGGAGGAATAGCAATATCACAACATTTAGTTATTTTTATTAAAATATACTAAATTCGGATAATCCAAGTTATGCAGATTTTGTGAAATAAGTGTGAAATAATGCACACTAATGGATTTTTAGTGTATTATAGTCCCATAACTACTTGCTGAAGAGGTTCGTATTAGTTTTTCAGCAAGACAACACACATTTTTTAAAGGGAGGAATGTAGCAGGAGAAAATAAACGGAGGGAATGGTTTTTATGAGCATTGAGGAAAAGAACATGATTTTGGAAATGGTAGATGAATTAGAAGAAAGAGCATCTATTGCTATTGGGGAAGCAAATTATGATGATGCACTTAAAATCTACCGAGAAATTCTAAAGGCCTATGAGGCCTTGAAGATGGAGAGGAACTGCGGGCTTACTCTTTTGAGTATGGCAAAGGTTCTGTTACTCCAGGGAAAAGTTGAAAATGCAAGAGAATTGGTGGATATCGCATCTGATATCAATTCCTTAGCGGTAGAAGACAAGAATTCTGTAGATATACCTGCCGTGAAATATTCTGTGTAGTTTCAAAGACCTGCAAGCGTAAAAGCTTGTGGGTCTTTTTAATTGGAGAAAACTTTCTTGATTGTGCGAAGCTCGTAGAATTGGTAAAATACAGATACCTAGCAGGATTTTCTAGTGATTTTATTAGTTAATCCAAAGTCGACTTAATTGGGAGAGTATATTTTGAAAGATTTAAAACATTTATATTTTTTTGAAAAGTTATTGGAGGAATCCTATAACGATTTATGCCGTCAGGGACAGGCAGATGGCAACCGGGCCATAGGTCACGTGTGCTTTCAAATCCCTGAACCTCTTTTAAATTTGCCAGGTTGTTTTTCTACACGTCTTCGTGCACCTCGCACTGGCTCCATTGAAATGGGTACATATTATATGAGCTCCACATTATGTGAGGCTTGCCGTGCATATCTTGAACGTGCTCTTGAGGGTGGATTCAATTTCCTAGATTGCATTTTGGCGCCAGATGCATGCGCTCAGATGAATCGTTGCGTGGAAAATATAGAAAAGCTTGGAACTAATCCAAAGGATTCGTTTTTGTTACATATGCAGATGTTCCTATGAAATCTGATGAAACTGCTCTAAGACACTATGTAAAGCAGATGCGTATTCGTGTGCTCGAGCCACTACAAAAGAATTTTGGAATTGATATTTCTGATGCTGCACTTCGCAAGGCAGTAGAGGAGCAAAATGAGATTAGCAGATTGATTACAGCGATTGGTGATTATCGTAAATGCGATAATCCTGTTATTACAGGATATGAGTTTGCTGTGCTGTGTCTTGCTACATACTGCTGTCCTAAATATCTTCTTATAGAAAAGCTACAGGAGACTTTAGAGGAGCTAAAGACTCGTGAGCCAGATACACCTGATAAATATCGCATCAGGGTAGTAGTGGTTGGTTCTGAGGTGGATGATCCGGAATTTATTAAGCTTGCAGAGGAATGTGGTGCTCTTGTAGTGGCTGACAGATATTGTTTTGGCTCTCTTCCTGGCAGACAGGTGATAGAGCTAAATGATGAGGAGGATGTCCTCACTCAGATTTGTCGCACCTATTTACAGTGGGGCAAGTGCCCTCGCTTTTTCAATCAGGACAAGATTTTCGAAAGACGTGATTATGTGGATGCTCTTGCAAAGGAATATCACGCTGATGGTTTGATTTATGAGCAGATAAAATTCTGTGATTACTGGGGCTACGAGCGAGCTTCAGCTTTTCACGTTATGCAGGAGGAGTATGGCTGGCCTGTACTTTCCGTGGACAGACCATATTCAGTCCGTTCTTCCGGTCAGCTTCGCACACGAATTCAGGCTTTTGTAGAGCGTGTGGAAATGAAAAAGATTGCAGAGAAAAAGGCTGAAAGGAGGGCGAACTAATGGGAAAAGAATATGGAAGTGAGCCACTTGGCAAAGTGCTTTATTCAGGACGTCGCCCTCGCCGCCGCAGAGAATGGCGTGGGTTTAAAGATACCTGGTACGATTACACTCGTTGGCTTTACTACTTATCTGTACTAGCCAGATTTATGATGAAGCCAAATAATTTCAAGGGCTTCTTTAGATATCGCTGGATGAGCAATTATCTTGCGGTTCCAGATTTTATGGACCGCCATACAGAAGGACTTCGTGGAACAGCACTTCGTCTTGCACACGAAGGAATCGGTCTGATTGTTATCGATATGACATTATCTCTTACAGATATGTTTAAGGCTGATCCAGAAATTGGAAATGATACAGAGCTTTCAAAGAAGATGGTTATCTTCGATGAAAATATGATGAGTACTCTTATGGGTGGCTTCCGCAATCTTAAGTGGGTCAGCTATGAGGTACCTGCCATCTATGCCAGCTCCTTTATGTGTCAGGAAGGCGTAATGCATTACGTGGACAAGACTCACGAATATGGAGTTCCTACAGATGTTTGCCCAATGCCTGCTGCGGAGCTTGGAGCAGCCATTGATGATGATTTACCAAAGATAGGTGCATGTGCAGTTCAGTGTAACACTACCTGTGACGGCAGTCTTATGGGCGGTGGTCTTATGGCAAGAAGTATGGGTATACCTACATTCCAATTGGCATCGCCAATCCGTCATCGCCAGGAGAGCGTGCAGGAATACGCAGGTGAGGAAATTTTAAATGCCATTCACTTTATCGAGGAGCAGACAGGGGAGAAATTCGACTGGGATTATCTTTTTGAAAATATGGCTCGCTTCAATGATGAAACAAAGGAATTTTTAGAGTGGCTTGAAATCAATAAGACACCATATCCACAGCTGCTTGGAGCCACACTTGGTTTCTATAGATATGGTGAATATATGGCAGCAGGAGGACGCAGTCCGCTCTTTTTAGAGACAAGTAAGAAGATTACAAAACTTGCAACTGAGGCTTATAGGAATAAGGAGATGGCTTGCAAAGAGTATCGTCATCGTGCAATCCTTTGGGGTGTGCAGGCTGCGTACTATACCGCATTTCCGAATTGGCTTATGAACTGCTGGGGAATCGTGCCAATCAATGACATGCTTTGCTGTGTCTCTACAGAGATGGTCAGTACCACAGACAAGCATCAGGCGCTTTTAGATTTGGGCTATCTCTATGAAAACATGATTATGAGAAGCCGCTCTAATGGTGGCTACGAAACTGGAGTGGAGGACCTTTTCAGAATCTGTGAGCAAATGAACGCAGATATGGTCATTATGTATGTGCACATTGGTTGCAAGTCCATGGCAGGCTACCACGGCCTTTTTGAAGAGGAAGCTAGAAAGCGCGGCATTCACTGGATTTGGGTAAATCACAATCTGATGGTACCTTATGACGGCACCCGACGTGACATGCGCACAGAGGTAAATCGCTACATGCGCACCATTCTCAAGGAAGAGCCTGTGGACCCAAGCCTGGAGGACTTTGATGATTCGCTTAGCTGGTAGGAAAAGGTAAACTTTTGTCAAGGATAATGTAATTCTTAAATATTTATAAATTATTAGCACTCTCTCTTGTAAATAAATTGGTGAACTTTGTCTGATGTTATCAAGTCCCACAGAGCTTATAAAATAGGGCTTTGTGGGACTTTTATATTTTTATCAGGGTTTGTCTGATTGTGTCAATTTGTGCGGAATATTTACGCTGCCAATAGTAACATAAAATATTGAATAGTAACATAAATAATGTTACTATATAGAAAAAGATGTTACCGAGGTGATTGATATGCTTAAGGAACTCTTTAATTCAGAATTTGGTATTGATGCAAAAATAGAAGATATAAATATTAAGGGCCTTCCTTTGTACATGAAAACAGGCAGAAAATTTTTTTCTGTTACAGTTGAGGGATATTCATTTCTTGTTGTTGAATTGTCTTCAAAAGATGGCTTTGGTGTTATTGCCCTTCAAAAACAGGCCGCCCAGTATAGTGGAAAGACAAATATGGAAGTGGCATATTTATTTAATGACCTTTCAAAGCCACAGCGTGATTCTTTGATAAAACACAGACAGGCATTTATTTGGAAATCAGGACAGTTGTACTTGCCATTCCTAGGTATGGTTCTTCGAAATAATTTTTCCAAAGAGGAAAAGATTTCCAATGAAAGGATGATGCCTGCCACTCAGTTGCTGTTCCTTTATATGTTGTACGCAGATTCTGAATTTGTGATAAAAAAGAAGCTGCCGAGAGGCTGGGATTGACAAAGACATCCATTACCAGAGCATCAGCACAGCTTAAAGCTATGGGTCTGATAAAGGAAGAGAATTTTGGACGAGAGATAAGGATGACTACTTTGGCCAAGGGAAAAGAATTGTTTGAAATGGCTAGGAAGTATTTAATTAATCCAGTTCAGTCTCGAATTCAAGTAACTGATGTGAAGGATGTCGAAAAGATGCTTGTGGCGGGAGAGAGTGCGTTAAGCATGCAATCTATGCTGGCGGCTCCAAAGCATGATATTTACGCTATTTATAAAGGCGATGAGATTGTAGAATCACTTAGCTCTATAAATCAACAATGGGAAGGTGAAAATGGTTATTACGAAATAGAACTTTGGAAATATAATCCAAAGCTAATAGCTGGACAGTCTACCGTTGATATTGTTTCACTGGCCATGTCTCTTTCAGATAATGAAGATGAACGTGTTCAGGGAGAATTAGAAGAACTATTGGAGGAATACTCGTGGTAAGTGGAATAGAAGCATTTAAAGAGAAGTTTGCAGGTTTTGAAGACTGTTATACAGTTATAGGCGGAGCTGCATGCGATATATTGATGTCGGATGCTGATTATGATTTTCGTCTTACAAAAGATATAGATATGATTCTTATCCTTGAGGACAAGAAGGTAGAGTTTGCAAAGACATTTTGGTCATTCATAAAAGAAGGTGAATATAAGTGTGGCTGGAAAAATAATGATGATATGCATTTCTATAGGTTTACAGAGCCTAAGGCGGGTTATCCTGTAATGATAGAATTATTCTCCAGAAAGCCAGGCTATCATCTTGAAATTGATGAGGGAATTATCCCTATTCATATTGATGAGGACACATCAAGTTTATCAGCAATTCTGTTGAACGATGATTTCTATAATTTCATGCTTGCAGGTAGAAGAGTAGTAAATGGAATAAGTGTACTTGGTGCTGAGTATATTATTCCCTTCAAAATGTATGCATGGTTGGATCTGCGAGCAAGGAAGAGCAGAGGTGAGCACGTAAATGAAAAAGATTTCAAGAAACACAAGAATGACGTATTCAGATTGTTACCTATAATTAATGATGAGGAGAAGATTCTTACAGAAGGGCTTGTAAAAGAGAGTGTTCAGGAGTTTCTTGATGTTATAAAGGATGAGAATATCAGACTGGAACAACTTGGCGTAGAATTGTCTATGGTTGAAGTGCTGGATATATATAAGCAGCTATATTTATAAAACATAGGAGTGGTGAATGCATGAATTGGTGGCTCTGCTTATGCTTAATTAACGGTATGTCAAAAAGTTAACTAGCAAGTTATTTTTAAAAATTGGGAAACATTATCGGCTACATTAAATGGACAATGTTTATAAAATGGTGTTATATTTAAATAAAGATTAAGATTAATATAGTGGGGGAAAAATAATGAAAAGAATCTATTGTGCAGTTTTAGTAATAGCAATGCTTTGCACTGGCTGTACTCAAACAGTCTCAGAGAATACAACTGGAGAAGATTTCATAAATCCCATAACAGAAGAAGTGGAGGAATCAGTAGCAAGAACAAGAGTCTATGGGGCATTTACTGTATTTTATGAAGGATTAATTCCAGATAAAAATACTAATGGCGAAACAAATGTAGCTATGATTGTTTCAGATTTTCAAAGCTATCCATATACAATTCCGTATTATGAAAATGTTGGCGATGAGTTAGAGCAGAATAGACCGTATACTTTCACTATTAAAGATATAATAATCGAAAAGCCTATTGAAGAATTAGAGGCAACGTCATTGAGTGATCTTTTATGGCAGACTGGAATAGAGGTCGTATCTTGTAGAGAATGCTATGAAGATGAATTTGGTCTAGAACAGAGAAAACTTCAATTTGAAACTTTAGATGAAAAAATATATTTTGAACAATACACTAAGAAAATCCCGAATTTAAACTCTATAGATGAATATTTTGACAATCCTCATGAGCATGAGAGCTGCGACGATGGTTACACTAAAGAAACTGATCTGAATTATGACGGTAAAAATGAAAAAATAACAGTGGAAAAGTTAGTTGCAAATGGTGGTGATGGTGGTTACTTTCCTCATGTATATTCATCTAATGGAGACGAGTTGAAATATCAAGAAGATGTATATGATAGTCCATTTGAAATAAAGTGGAATAACGGGGCTGTAACCATATATTACTTAGACGATGTTTTGCTTGAATTAACGAAGGAAAATGTAAAAGACATATATTTTAATAAAGCAGCAACTGAGGGAGAAGATTTGTCTTCGTTGGAAGAAGAAATTATGCATGCTTATGATACAATGGCAGACTGTGCTAGCGGGTTTGTAGTTACTGATGATGGAGAAATGCTAGTAAAATATCTTATACAAGGAGCCTATGGCCATTTTGATGCTTTGGGCTATGGAGTTCTTCATTTGACTTTGGATGGGAAAAACCAGTGGATAATGACACCTGAGTTTGTATTAGATAAAAAGGCTTTATAAAGAGGGATTTCATATGCACCGTAGCAATACCATGGGGAGGGTATATGATGAAGAGGGGTTCAATTATATTATTATCGATTTTAGCAATTTCTTTGTTGGGGTGTGGAAAAAGCTCTAGCCCCGTCATAGATGTTATAACATCCAATACAGAATTAGGAGATGTTCAGTATTGGACCATTTATGATAATAATAAAGCTGAAAAAGCAGAAGAATTCCAGCCAGTAAACATTAAAGTATTAAATGTACCAGATAATGACTTTTCTTCCGAGATTAACGGTAATAAGATTTCTGTCATCGTAAATGAATATGAGATAGAGGATGAATATGGAAGCAGTTATGAGGCTGATGGTAACCTGAGAAGAATCATTGATGATGTGGCAGAAAATGCGGATCACGATATTTATGGTGTAAAAATACTTAATGTAGATGGAAATATCTTTGTATTCGAAAAGCATAATGTAAATTGGCAATTACCTTGTGTTTTGTATCAGTATTTCCCAGATACGAGGGAGCTTTCAAAATTATATCAGTGGGATGGTGTTGAGCTGGTTGGTTTAGGAAATATAAGAATAGCAGATTAGGACAATGATGATGGAGGCTCAATAAACTATGACAAAGAAGGTCAACTTAACACTGATTTAATTGAATAGTGAGGGATTTAAAGAAAAGAAAAACGGGTAGTTTTGCAACTATCCGTTTTTATAATTTTATAGCAATCCAGCCATGTAAAGAGGGCAATGAATTACGCCATCTTTTTCCATGTAATCTTTTCCATAAAGAATATATCTGTCACCTAGTCTCAAATCAAATTTATCCATAAATTTGTTCAGCGATGAGTGTTTTCTATAAGCTGATGATTTTACTTCGACTGGACTAATTTTTCTGCCACGCTTAATAAGAAAGTCAATTTCCATATTGTTGGCTCTGTTATTTGTATCACTACGAGAGTAGAAGAATAGTTCATGTCCTGCAGCTCGTATCATCTGGGAAGCGACGTTTTCGGTGAGCATTCCTTCATTTACGTTTATTCTATCAAATAATATGTCTCTGTATAGTTGATTATCCATGTAGGAATCATCCTGGAATGCCAATGTTACTAAAAGACCTGTATCAGCCATATATAGTTTTTGAGTAGTATATTCTTCACTCAGTTTTAATCCAACCGTAGGATCAGTAGCATTTAGGCAAGGGCTGACAATCATAGCTTCATCGAGCCATACAAATGCATCCTCGTATTCTCTCATACGAGCACTTTTTTTATGGACGACAATTTATATTTCTTTTCTTTCCTTGAAAGCTGACCAGGAATATCATCGAAAATGGCATAAACCTTGCTTTCATACCCTTCGGCAAATTTAGATATGTCATCTCGATAGAGTTTAAGAATACGTCTTTTAATTCTGTCTGCAGCTTCAAAATCATGAGTCTCGGCAAAAGTTTCTACTACCTGAGGCATTCCACCTACTAGCATATATTGGCGGAACAGCTTCATAATATTTCGATGTAGTGCCTGTCCAAGTGGTTTACGTTTTTCAATGCTGGGATATCACGAAAAGGCACTTTGAAAATATCTCTTTTCCCACGAAAAGGCACTTTGTTGAGATCTAGCTCATATATTTCTTGTGGGAAAGCTACTAACTCTCTGTGGAGCTAGTGGCTTACTATATGTTAAGAAATTAACTACCAAGTAAACTTAAAAGTAATTCCAACAATATATACTTAAACTAAGATTGAATGCAAAGAGGAGTATCATAGGAAACCAAAAAATGATTCCAGGATTAATTGGTTTTACACCAGTTCTTTTGGCTACATATAAGACTTCATCACTTGCTAGACTGATAAAAAAAGCTTTAATAAATCTAGGCAAAAAAAGGCCAGATTCAAAGTCTCCAAGAGTGATTCGTGGACCTCCACCAAGCTTTTTTCTGATTATAAGCCACTTATGAGTATTCATTAATATGCCAGGAATAAATATCATCAGGATGCCAATAACAATAAAAACCAGAACATATATAGAAAAATCTGTAGCATAGTCTGGTCCTTCATATTCATAAAGAACATAGCCAAGCATATCCAAAAAGGTTACGAATAAAAATTAATTAAAGGCACGACAATCAGTGTAATGTATATTGTTGGATATGATAATAATCTTTTTATTAATCTGATTTCACTGTTTGTTAATTCATTCATGTTTACAAAATACCATCAGCTTTCTCAATAATATTCTCATTGGTAAGATTGTCTGGGGAAGATACCCAGTAATCAAGATTGTAAAGACCTGTATCCCTAACTTTAAAGTGTGTCATATATACTGATTCTTCAGATTCTCTGGCAAGGACTATGATAAGAGTGGGCTCACCTAAGTAATCTTTTTCACCGAACACGTAGTAATAGGTTTTCTCATCATCAAAGTCTTCACGAAGTTTATCTAATGCAGCATCGAAATTTCCAGATTCCTTATTAGCTTCTTTGAGAAGCTCTGCCTGTGCAAGATGCTTTTGGAGTGACTTATTTCTGGAAGCCGAAATATTATCCGCCAAGTTGATAGCAAAAGGACTGACGAGTGCTATTACAGTAAAACCTACACATACTATGGTCGTTATCAATGATTTTAGATCCAAGTCAAGATTAGAGGAGTTTAAGATATTCATGATTAACTGGGCTTTTTCTGGCTGGATATAATTTGGGGATAGAACAACTTGTCTTATTTCAGCCATACGTCTTCCTGACTTACATATAAAGCCTAAAGTTAGAGCTGCTGGCAAACTAATTATCATAAGCCCTGTTGACATCAAAATAATAAATAGAGAAGAATCTGCATCACAAAAATTAAGTAGATATGCCGCTCCGGCAATAATACATGCTAGTAATGGCATAAAAAATGGTAATAGCTGGATAAATAGCATAATCCTTTTATTTTTAAATATTTTTTGAAGTCATCAATAGTGATGTAATCAAATACATATAAATTTCTAAAGAAAGCATCTAATTTTAAATAATAGAGCATATTTCACACCTTTAAATCCTAAATAAAAACTCGCTCCATTATACATTGATTCTAGGTTTTTGCAAGCTCAAGGGCAGGTATAGATTGATTTTGGCAAAGAAATAAGAGAGCATATGCGCTCTCTTGATAAATATCTTGTGTTAAGAAATTCACTATTCACTTATTTAAAAAAGATAATCAAGAAAATGTTTATGGATTTGTGATAGGACTTTATGATAATGTAATTCTTAAATATTTATAAATTATTAGCACTCTCTCTTGTAGAGTGCTAATTTTTGTGTTAGAACATAATTAGATTAAGAGAAAACCTTATCCAACGCTAAAGCGGTTTCAGGGGAGAAAGGAGAAGATTTATGAATATCCAGAAATTTACACAGAAATCAATAGAAGCCATAAATGGCTGTGAAAAGATAGCAATGGAGTATGGTAATCAGGAGCTGGAGCAGGAGCATCTTTTGATGGCGCTGATGCGTCAGGAGAATGGTCTGATTCCTTCATTGATTAGCAAGATGAATATCGACACTACTCAATTCGTAAATGCAATAGATGCAGCTCTTAGTGCCAGAGTAAAGGTGCAGGGAGGCGACCTTCGTGTTGGTCAGCATCTGAATTATGTGCTTACCTATGCTGAGGATGAAGCCAAGGCTATGCGAGACAGCTATGTTTCGGTGGAGCATCTTATGCTTGCCATGATTAAGAAGCCTAGCACTCCTATTAAGAATATTTTTAAACAGTTTGGTATTACAAGAGACAGCTTCCTTGCAGTCCTTGCTACAGTCAGAGGAAATCAAACCGTAAATACGGATAATCCTGAGGCTACCTACGATACACTTGAAAAATATGGCTATGATCTGGTGGAAAGAGCCCGGGATAACAAGCTTGATCCTGTAATCGGACGTGATGAGGAAATCAGAAATGTCATCCGAATCCTTAGCCGAAAGACAAAGAACAATCCAGTGCTTATCGGTGAGCCAGGTGTTGGTAAAACAGCAGTTGTAGAAGGCTTGGCTCAGCGTATTGTTCGTGGTGATGTGCCAGATGCACTTAAGAATAAAAAGGTATTTTCGCTGGAAATTGGTTCGATGATTGCCGGTGCAAAATATCAGGGTGAATTCGAGGAAAGATTAAAGGCTGTCCTTGATGAAATCAAAAATTCTGATGGTGAAATCATCCTGTTTATCGATGAGCTTCATACAATCATCGGCGCAGGAAAAAATGGCAGTGGTGGACTTGATGCTGGCAATATGCTAAAGCCAATGCTTGCTCGTGGTGAGCTTCACTGTATCGGTGCCACTACACTTGATGAATACAGAGAATACATAGAAAAGGATGCTGCATTAGAGCGTCGTTTCCAGCCAGTAATGGTAGACGAGCCAACTGTGGAAGATACTATTTCAATCCTCCGTGGACTTAAGGAACGTTATGAGGTATTCCACGGAGTAAAGATTACAGATGGTGCACTGGTATCCGCAGCAACACTTTCAAACAGATACATCTCAGACAGATTCCTTCCAGATAAGGCAATCGACCTTGTGGATGAGGCCTGTGCACTTATTAAGACAGAGCTTGATTCAATGCCAGCAGAGCTGGATGAAATGAACAGACGAGTAATGCAGCTGGAGATTGAAGAGGCCGCTCTTAAAAAGGAGACAGATAAGCTTTCTCAGGATAGATTAGCCGATCTTCAGAAAGAACTCTCAGAGCTTAGAGACGAGTACAACACAAAGAAAGCTGCATGGGATAACGAGAAAAAGCTTGTTGAGGATGTTACAAAAATTCGTGAGGAATTAGATGACGTTCAAGGCCAAATCAAAATTGCTCAGCAAAAGTATGACCTTGAGGAAGCAGCAAAGCTTCAGTATGGTAGACTTCCAGAGCTTGAAGCACAGCTTGCTGATGCTGAGGAGAGACTGAAGAGTAGGGATGCAAACCTTGTTCACGAAAATGTTTCAGAGGATGAAATTGCAAGAATCATTTCAAGATGGACAGGTATTCCTGTAGCAAAGCTTAACGAGAGTGAGCGCAGCAAAACCCTTCATCTTGACGAGGAATTACACAAGAGAGTAATGGGACAGGATGATGCTGTAAAGCTTGTTTCGGAAGCCATCATTCGTTCAAAGGCAGGTATCAAGGACCCTACAAAGCCAATCGGTTCATTCCTATTCTTAGGACCAACTGGTGTAGGTAAGACAGAGCTTGCAAAGACACTTGCTCAGGCACTTTTCGATGACGAGAACGCAATGGTACGTCTTGATATGTCCGAGTACATGGAAAAGTTTAGCGTGAGCCGTCTTATCGGAGCGCCTCCAGGATATGTAGGATATGACGAGGGCGGTCAGCTTACAGAGGCAGTAAGACGCAAGCCATATTCGGTAGTGCTTTTTGATGAGGTTGAAAAGGCACATCCTGATGTATTTAATGTACTGCTTCAGGTTCTTGATGATGGACGAATTACAGATTCCCAGGGACGTACAGTGGATTTCAAAAACACAATCATTATCATGACCTCTAACCTTGGTTCACAATATCTGCTTGAGGGTATTGATGAAGCAACTGGCGAGATCACCGACGCGACAAATGAGATGGTAATGAGTGAGCTTAGAAATTCATTCCGACCAGAGTTCCTTAACAGACTTGATGAAATCATTATGTTCAAGCCTCTTACAAAGGACAATATCGGCGGCATTGTAGACCTCATTATGGAGGAATTAAACGAAAGATTAGCAGACAGACAGCTTCGAATTGAGCTTACTGAAGAAGGTAAAAAGTTTGTAATAGATCAGGGCTATGACCCAGTCTATGGAGCAAGACCTCTTAGAAGATACATCCAGAAAAATGTAGAAACTATGGCTGCTAAAATCATTCTTGGTGGAGATATACACGAGGGTTCTACAATCACAATAGACAGCGATGGTCAAAAATTGATAGCAAAATAGTAAAAATGGTAAAATAATAGATAGGCATGTGGGCAATTAACCACATGCCTTTTTATTTTGTATATAAGGCAATAATTAGTAATTATAGAGCAAGAATTAAAAAGGTGATTTTATGTCAGATAAGTTACAATATTATTACAAGCAGGGGAGACGAGTTAAATAATATTTCATGGGGGATAATGAAATGAAGAAAAAATTGTTGAAGAGTTTCGCTTCGAAACTCCTTGCTGTTGCTTGCGCATTTACAATGCTTGCATCAGCACCAAGCCTTACTGCAAACGCAGCACAGGCAACACTCCTTAATACCTATGGAAACACATATGGTTATTCAGGAACATGTATCAATCTCTATCAGCTTAGAGATGCAGGGCAGCTTAATTTCTTAAAGCAGCACTACAACAGTATTACTCTTGAAAACGAGATGAAGCCAGACGCATTACTTGGCGGTTCTGCAAGACTTATCTCAGTTTCACAGGCTAAGAATCAGGGCTACTATATCCCAGATAATTACAGAGAGCAGTACGTACCACAGATTAACTTCAGCACAGTTGATGAGGTTATGAAAATCTGTTACCAGAATGGTCTCAAGATGAGAGCTCATACATTAGTATGGCATTCACAGACACCTTCTTGGTTCTTCCGTAGCAACTATAGCGGTGGAGCAGGTTTTGTTAATTCATCTGTTATGGATGCACGTCTTGAAATGTATGTAAAGACAGTTATGAACCATGTATACACAAACCAGTATGGTAGTGTTGTTTATGCATGGGACGTAGCAAATGAGATTTTACATGCAAATAACTCAGGTTGGGAAGCAGTTTATGGAAATAACAGAAAGAATGCTTCTTATGTAAAGAAGGCTTTCAACTATGCTTACGACACACTTGAGTATTTCAAGCTTACAGATTCTGTAAAGCTTTTCTACAACGATTACAACACATATATGGAAGTTAATGATGTAATCACACTTGTAAACTATATCAACCAGGGCAGAAAGGTTTGTGCAGGTGTAGGTATGCAGTCTCACCTTGGAACAGGCTTCCCTTCAGTTGATTACTATACAACAGCACTTAACTCATTCTTAAGAGCAGGTTTCGAAGTTCAGATTACTGAGATGGATATTACTAACAAGGGCGATAATGATATGGCTAATTACGCTTATCAGCTCTTCAAAAATATCAATACAGCTAAGAAGAACGGTGGCAAGATTACAAGTATTACTTGGTGGGGACTTTCTGATCAGACAACATGGATTAGCAATTCTGCTCCATTATTGTTCTCTAGACCAGGTCAGGCTAAGCAGTCTTACAACAGCGTAATCAAGGCTTACACAGATGTAATTGGTCAGCCAGGTTCAAACCCAGGTACTAGACCAACACCTACACCAACTCCAAAGCCACAGCCAACACCAACACCAACTCCATCACAGAATGTAGATAAGAACTCTACAGCAAATATTGCAGATGGATGGTACTACCTCAAGAATACACTTTCACAGAAGTACCTTACAGTTGAAGGCAACACAGCTAAGGCCGCTACAAACGTATGCATTTCAAAGGGCACTGGCGTTGATGGTCAGAAGTGGTATGTTCAGAATCTTGGAAATGGATACATCTCACTTAAGTCTGGTCTTGGCGATTTCATGCTTGATGTAGCTAATGGCAAGGATGAGGATGGTGCAAACCTTCAGATCTACAATGCTTATGCTCACGATCCACAGCAGTTTATCGTAAAGAATACAAACAAGAGCGGCGTATACACAATCGCTACAAAGACATCTAATGGTTCTAAGTATGTTGATGTTTACGAGCACAAGACAGCTGATGGCACAAACGTATGCCAGTGGACATATTATGGAAATCCAAATCAGCAGTGGCAGTTTGAGAAGGCAAATGGTGGATCACAGGCTCAGCCAACACCTACACCAACTCCAAAGCCACAGCCAACACCAACTCCACAGCCTTCAACAGGAGCAGGCCTTACAGCAAAGGCTACAATCAACAGCTGGGGCAGCGGTTACACAGCAAACATCAAGGTTTCTAACAACACAGGAAAGACTGTAAATGGTTGGACACTTAAGCTTAAGAAGAGCGAAGTAAAGATGGATTCTAGCTGGAATGTAAATGTAAAGGAATCAGGTGATTCTTATGTAATTACACCAGTTGATTGGAACTCATCTATTCCTAACGGTGGAAGCGTAGAATTTGGCTTCAACGGCTCAGGAAATGTTGGAAGCATTAGCATTGATGTTCAGTAAGAAGATTATACTTAGTAATTAAAAATACAGACTCTCCCCTGCTTGTACTTATAACTCAAATTAATAATTTCATCGAGGGATAATGTATGAATAAGTATATCAAGAAGTTCTTTTGTGTAGCCGTTACTGGCGCAATGCTTTTTAGCACAGCGGTAAGTGCAGAAGCTGCAACAGTAGTTAATGGCAGCTACGTAAAAGGAGATAACGAGAATAATCCACTTGTGAGCCAGAACTATGGCGCTGATCCAGCAGTTCTTGTTTACAACAACAGAGTGTATGTATATACAACAAATGATAGCCAGGAATATGAGGCTACTCATGCACAAAATTCATATGGAAAAATTAATCAGTTAAACTGCTATTCTTCATCAGATATGGTTAACTGGACTGACCATGGTCAGATTAATGTAGGTGGTAGCAATGGTGCTGCTAGATGGGCTAGCAATTCTTGGGCTCCTACAATTTGCTGCAAGAGAATTAATGGTAGAGATAAGTTCTTCCTTTATTTTGCAAACAATGCAAGCTCTATAGGCGTTCTTACAGCAGACAGCCCAACAGGTCCATGGCGTGATCCACTTGGACATGCTTTCATTACAAAAGCAACTCCAAACTGTAATGTAGAATGGCTTTTTGATCCAGCTGTTTTAGTAGACAGTGATGGAACAGGCTACCTCTACTTTGGTGGTGGTGTTCCAAGAGGACAGGATGCAAATCCAAAGACAGCAAGAGTTATCAAGCTTGGAAACGATATGATTAGTACAGTAGGTACTGCTGCTATGATTGATGCTCCTTATCTTT
Organism: Butyrivibrio fibrisolvens 16/4; assembly: GCA_000209815.1. Lineage (GTDB taxonomy): Bacteria > Bacillota > Clostridia > Lachnospirales > Lachnospiraceae > Pseudobutyrivibrio > Pseudobutyrivibrio fibrisolvens_A. The sequence continues at coordinate 2,170,897 of FP929036.1, read as the reverse complement.
TCGAGGATTCAGGAATTAACAAGATTGGCAACACATACTACTACTCATATTGCTCAAACTGGAACTGCAGAAACGGATTTAGAAATGCAACAATTCAGGTTATGACAAGCCGTAACCCTATGGGACCTTTCACATATCAGGGTGAAATTATGGCAAACCCAGGCTCATTCTTCAATGGCTCTGCGGGAAACAATCATCATCAGATTTTTGAGTTCAAGGGAAATTACTACATTGCTTACCATACAATGACTGTTCAAAATGCAGTTATGAAGAACCTGGGCTACAGAACAACTCAGATTGACAGAGTTAATGTTTCTGGTGGAAGAATCCAGACTATCAAACAGACTATGGCTGGTGTTCCTATGAATCCTTCAGTAAACCCATACGAGTGGGTACAGGCTGAGACAATGTTTACACAGGCTGGAATCAAGGTTCGCGGTAATGGCGATGGTTCTGCATGGGTAACAGATATTAACAATGGTGATTTCACAAAGGTTAAGGGCGTACAGTTCTCTAAGGGTGTTAAGTCTATCACAGCTACAGTTCAAAGTGGTGGAAATGGAAGCATCGAGGTAAGAGAAGGCTCACAGTCTGGTACATTACTTGGAACAATCAATGTTTCAAATACAAGTGGTTCCTTCAAGGATTTCACAGCTAACGTAAGAAATGTAAACGGAGCAAAGGATATCGTATTTGTATTCCGCGGTTCATTTGGATTTGATAGATGGAAGGCAAACACAGACAATGGTGGAAGTGCAGCACAGCCTACACCAACTCCAACACCTACACCAACACCATCACAGAATGTAGATGCAAATACTACAGCAAACATTGCAGATGGTTGGTACTATCTCAAGAACACACTTTCACAGAAGTACCTTACAGTTGAGGGCAACTCAGCTAAGGCAGCTACAAATGTATGTATTTCAAGAGGTACAGGCGTTGATGGACAGAAGTGGTATGTTCAGAACTTAGGAAATGGTTACATTTCACTTAAGTCAGGACTTGGAGATTTCATGCTTGACGTTGCAAATGGTAAGGATGAGGATGGTGCAAATCTTCAGATTTACAATGCATATGCACACGACCCACAGCAGTTTGTAGTAAAGAATACAAACAAGAGTGGTGTATACACAATCGCTACAAAGACATCAGCTGGTACAAAGTACATTGATGTTTATGAGCACAAAACAGCTGACGGCACAAACGTATGCCAGTGGACATACTATGGAAATCCAAATCAGCAGTGGCAGTTTGAGAAGGTTAACGGTGGTTCACAGGCTCAGCCAACACCTACACCAACTCCAGCTCCAACAGCAAAGCCAACACCAACACCAGCTCCACAGCCATCTACAGAAAGTGGTCTTACAGCTAAGGCTACTGTTAACAGCTGGGGAAGCGGCTATACAGCAAACATTAAGGTATCTAACAATACAGGAAAAACTGTAAATGGTTGGACACTTAAGCTTAAGAAGAGCGAAGTAAAGATGGATTCTAGCTGGAACGTTAACGTAAAGGAATCAGGTGATTCATATGTACTTACACCAGTAGATTGGAACTCATCTATTCCAAATGGCGGAAGCGTAGAATTTGGATTTAACGGCTCAGGCAATGTTGGAAGCATCAGCATTGATGTTCAGTAAAAATAAGGGATAGTTACTTATTGTAATTTGTATTGTATAATGAGTGGAGGAGCGTAGTGCTCCTCCATTTTTTTGTAACTGATGAGGTGTTAAATATATGAATTTATTCGACATAATAGGTCCAGTAATGGTAGGACCATCCAGCTCTCATACAGCAGGTGCAGCCAAAATCGGCAATGTGTGCCACAAGCTGATGGGGGAAAAGATAGAAAGAGCAGAGATTTATTTACATGGTTCCTTTGCCAAAACTGGAAAGGGTCACGGTACTGATAAAGCCTTGGTTGCTGGGCTTATAGGAATGGATGTAGATGACATTCGCATTCCTGAAAGCTTCGAACTGGCAAAGGAATATGGTCTTGATTTTACTATTAGTACAATTGATCTAGGTGATGCTCACCCTAATTCAGCCAAGATAGTTATGCATGGCGCTAGCGGGGCAGTGGTAGAGGTAATTGCTGCATCACTTGGTGGTGGACGAATCGAGGTTTGTCAGCTGGATGGTGTGGATGTCAGCTTTTCTGGGGAAAGCCCAACACTTATCGTACACAACGTGGATCAGCCTGGCTACATCACCGAAGTCACAAGACTTCTTGGAACCCAGGGCATCAATATCGCTACCATGCAGCTACATCGTAAGAATCGTGGTGGCGAAGCTGTCATGGTCATCGAATGCGACGACGAGGTTCCAGTAGCTACCCGTCAGGAGCTTTCTACTCTTGAAGGCATATTGAACGTATCATATTATTCACCTAAGTAATTAAAGCGAGTCTATTCTAGTCTATAAATGATTTATAAAGCTGGAATAGACTCGCTTTTTGTTTCTGAGAGTATTTACTTTGCTCCACACAAATGCTATAGTGTCCTTCGGATGGTATTCGAAAGAAACTATACCTTTTAGCTTCTAAATTTTAAAAAGGTACGCCGGATGGCATGCTCGTATCTATATGAACGAGACTGTATCACCTCTATATTACGAAGGAGGTGTTGCTTATGAAGGTTGGATTTGTTGGTGCTGGAAAAGTGGGCTGTTCTCTTGGAATGCTCTTTGAAATTACCCAGCATAATCTTGCAGGCTACTACAGCCGCACGTCTACATCTGCTGCAGAAGCAGCGAAATTTACCAAATCAAAACATTTTCAAAATTTAGAGACATTAATTGAAGAAAGTGATACAGTGTTCATTACTGTTCCAGACGATGAAATCATAAGCGTATGGAATAGCATTAAACACATGCATATTGCTGGAAAAATGATATGTCATTGCAGCGGTTCTTTATCTTCGAACGTCTTTTGGGATATTGAAGAAACTGGCGCATTCGGTTTCTCGGTCCATCCATTACTGGCTGTATCAGATAGATACAGATCATACCAGGAGCTTTCTAAAGCACTATTTACAATTGAAGGAAATGAGCATCACATAGGTGAAATTAAGTCACTTTTAGAGGCTAGTGGTCTTAAGATTTCAGTGATTAGTGGTGATGTGAAAACCCGTTACCATGGGGCAGCGGTACTTTGCTCTAATCTGGTGGTTGCCCTTATTCAGGCAGCTGAGGATGAATTACGTATATGCGGATTCTCTGAGGAGCAGATGGGAGATGCAATTGCACCACTACTGATGGGAAATGTGAGAAAGGTTCTTGAGGTTGGCACAAAAAAGGCATTAACTGGGCCAATTGAGAGAAACGACAAAGGTACTGTAGAAAAACATATGGATACCTTTGCGGGGCTTGATAGAGAAATCTATCGAATTCTTTCAATGAAAACACTGGAGATTGCAAAATCAAAGCATCCAGAAACAGATTATAGTGAATTGGAGCTTCTTCTTAAAAATCAGGAGGATTAGGAGAATAATGAAAAACACAGTTACAACACTTCAGCAGATGAAGAAAGACGGGGAAAAATCAGCATGCTTACTTGCTACGACTATTCAACAGCATGCCTTATGGAGGAGTCTGGAATCAATGCAATTCTTATTGGTGATTCCCTTGGAATGACAATGATGGGATATAGCGATACACTCCCTGTTACAGTTGATGATATTATTCATCATTGTGCATCAGTTTCAAGAGGTCTTAAGGATACATTTCTTGTGGCAGATATGCCATTCATGTCTTATCAGACATCAGTTTATGATGCAGTAAAAAATGCAGGACGTCTTATAAAGGAAGGCCATGCACAGGCTGTAAAGCTTGAGGGCGGTGCATCAGTTTGTGAGCAGATTCGTGCTATCGTAAATGCGGATATTCCAGTAGTTGCACATATTGGTCTTACACCACAGTCTATCAATGCCTTTGGTGGTTTTAAGGTTCAGGGAAAGAACGTGGAGCGTGCTATCCAGATTCTCAAGGATGCAAAGGCTGTTGAGGAAGCTGGCGCATTTATGGTTACACTTGAGTGTGTTCCAGAGGAACTTGCTACTCTTATTTCTCAGGAGCTTACAATTCCTACAATCGGTATTGGTGCTGGAAATGGCTGCGATGGTCAGGTTCTTGTATATCAGGATATGCTTGGAATGTTCTCTGGATTCAAGCCAAAGTTTGTAAAGCATTTTGCAAATATCGGTGAGGAAATGAAGCGTGCATTCAAGGAGTATGATTCAGAGGTTAAGTCAAAGGCTTTCCCTGCTGCAGAGCACAATTTCAAAATTGATTCAGAGGTTATGGAAGAGGTTCGCAAGGCTGCAGCCACAAAGGAATTTACAGTAACACTTGAAGACGAAAGGGTAGAGGCATAGTTATGATAAAGGCTACAACTATAAAAGAAGTTAAAGAGAATGTAAGAGAGTGGAAAAAGCAGGGGCTTACAATTGGTCTTGTTCCTACAATGGGGTATTTACATGAGGGGCACGCAAGCCTTATTAAGCGCGCACGTGGGGAGTGTGACAAGGTAATAGTTTCTGACTTCGTAAATCCGATACAGTTTGGACCAAAGGAAGATTTAGCTACATATCCTAGGGACTTCGACGCTGATTGTGAATTATGCGAGGGTCTTGGTACTGATTTGATTTTCCATCCAGAGCCATCTGAGATGTATCTCGAGGGATTCCATTCTTATGTTGGTGTGGATACTTTATCAACAGAGCTTTGCGGAAAGAGCCGTCCTATCCACTTTAACGGAGTATGCACTGTTGTTAGCAAGCTTTTCAATATTACAGAGGCTGACAAGGCATACTTTGGTCAGAAGGATGCGCAGCAGCTTGCAATCGTTAAACGTATGGTTCGCGACTTAAATTTCAACATTGAAATCATTGGCTGCCCAATCATCCGCGAGGAAAGCGGTCTTGCAAAGAGTTCACGTAATACTTATCTTTCTGAGGAAGAGCGTGAAAAGGCTCTTGTTCTTCACAAGGCACTTACAGTAGGTGAAGAGATGGTTCGCTCAGGTGAGAAGGATGCAAATGTGGTAAAGAAGGCTGTTACAGATATCATCGAGTCTGAGCCACTTGCAAGAGTTGATTATGTGGAAATAGTAGACTGGAACGAGCTTCAAAAGGTGGATAAGATTGATGGTCCTATCCTTACAGCAGTGGCTGTTTATTTTGGAGACAAGGTGCGATTAATTGATAACTTCATCGTTGAAGACGCAGTAAAGTAAGAAAGGTATAAAGAAATGAATTTAACAATGCTTAAAGGCAAAATACACAGAGCAACAGTAACACAGGCAGAGCTTGATTATGTTGGAAGTATCACCATTGACGAGGATTTGTTGGATGCTGCAGGCATCCTTGAATACGAGATGGTGCAGATTGTTGATGTGGAGAATGGAAACCGTTTTGAAACATACACAATAGCAGGCGAGCGTGGAAGCGGTGTGATTTGCCTTAATGGTGCAGCAGCTCGTTGCGTATCAGTAAACGACCATGTAATCATCATGTGCTATTGCAGCGTAGACGCCGCTGAAGCCAAGGAGCACAAGCCAAAGGTTGTTTTTGTAGACGACAAAAATAAGGCTTCTCGCATTACAAACTACGAGAAGCACGGAAAACTTGGTGAGCAGTAATTCATATACTAGATTGAATTAGCTATTTTTAAACCGGTAGGTGTGGCGGCAACGCCACCTGTGCCGGTTTCTTTTATATTTGGATTCATATTTTTCCCGATGGCGCTCATGGCGTCGAAAACTTCGTCCGCAGGAATGCGGCTTTCGATTCCAGCCATAGTAAGCTCTGCAGATGTCACTGCATTCATGGCACCGCATACATTTCTTTTAACGCAAGGAACCTCAACAAGACCTGCAACTGGATCGCAGGCAAGTCCCAAAAGATTCTTAAGGGCAAGTGAGGCGGCATTGGCACTCTGTCGTCCTGTGCCTCCCTTTAGATAAACAAGACCGGCAGCAGCCATAGCAGAAGCTGAGCCAATTTCGGCCTGACAGCCGCTTTCCGCACCTGCAAGGGATGCGCGTTTTGCAATGACTGCACCTACTCCTGCTGTAACAAAAAGAGCCTCTGTCATTTTTTCATCTGATAGTCCAAGCTTTTCCTGAGCGGCAATGAATACAGCAGGTACAACACCGCAGGAACCTGCTGTTGGTGCAGCAACGATACGCTTCATACAGGCATTGCCCTCGGCTACACGAAGTGCAAGCTCCATAACACGCCCAGTGAATTCTCCAACTAAAGGCTGACCTTCATCTAAATATTTTCTAAGAAGTCCAGCTTCCCCGCCAACGAGTCCGCTGTTACTTCGTATATGCGAATCATAATTTAAGGCAGATTCCTTCATGGCTGTATACATAGCCTTCATAGCCTGAAAAGATTCCTCCAAGGAAACGGCACGCTCCTTGCAATCATCCTCCTGAACTATTTTCCAAAAAGGAATATGAGATTCCTCTTCAATTTTGCAAATATCTTCTATTGAATCAAACATAAGTAAAGCTCCTATTATCATTAAGTTTTTGTGAGTCGGTAGAAAACCAGACTACAAAAAACAGTTCTTCCATTGTATCACATAATTATCTAGATGAATCCCTGTAAATAATATCTGTTTCGATATAAGTTTTCTTAAAAGGAATATGTGGATTGGCAATACGTGAAAGTAGTAGCTCTGCAGCAGTGTATCCCATAGAGCTACTGTGGATTTTTACAGTAGTAAGGCTAGGCTCTGTAAGAGTAGATTCTGGTGCATCGTCAAATCCGCATATACGAACTTCCTCTGGAACATTTTTACCAAGTAATCGTAATGCCTTAAGCACTGACATAGCAAGGAAATCGTTGGCACAGAAAAATAAATCTGGCATAGAAGGCAGGGCTGCAATCTGTTCGCTTAGCCAATTGGCATCGGAATATGGCGCGCTGTCTTCAGCAAGAATGCAACAATCAGTATCTAATGTAAGCCCTCTGTCTGCAAGGACTGAAACATATGCCTGCCATCTTTCATAGAAGGATTGGCAGTGGAAACGATCACCTACAAAGGATATTTTTTTGTTGCCTGCTTCCACCAAGGAATCCAACATATGGTAAACACTTGAAAGATTTTCCATGAGCAAAACATCTGCATCGATAGAGCTCTTTTGTGTGATTGGTGTATCCACAAAAAGTAGCGGAATACCCTGCTTGCACAGAAATTCGCAGTATGGGATAGAAAATAATTCCATACAGATTATGCCTGCGATGTTTTCTAAATTTATATTTGCTGGAAAGCATAGGTTATTTATTTCGTAATCACGAATTATGTTTATAGAAAGCTTGTAGCCTAATGCATCAATTTTGTGATGGAAGGCTTCTAGCATTTTTGTTCCAGAATGGGAATTACCTGGAAATGCCTGTGTGAATAAAGCAATTTCAGATTTGGCACCAGGTGTAAGGCTTGGTGATTCTGAAAGTGGTGCAATTGAATCAGCTGATACAAACTGCTTGTAGCCCATAGCAAGTGCGGCCTGGCAGATTTTATTTCTGGTGCTGGCAGAAACATTTCCTGTGTTATTTAAAGCTCTTGAAACAGTATTTCTTGAAAGTCCAAGAGAGTCTGCAATTTCCTGAAGGGTAACGCGGTTACTCATTATATTCTCCTAAGTATTTTTAGTTACATTTATAGTACAGGAATATCAAAAATGTGTCAAATGCACCATTCTAAAAAATACTAGTGTGCATTTTGTACAAAATCAAACATTGAAAAATCAATGGTTTCTACAAAATTGTGATACATTTGCACAAACTAATTGATACATATGCACCATAATGATAGTATAAATGTAACATTCGAAGGTGCAGTAGCACCAAAAGGAGGGTATATGAGGAGAATAATCGTTATGCTTTTGCTTGGCGCCCTTAGCCTAAGCTGTATTGGCTGTTCTGCAGGGACATCAGAAGCTAAACAGGAAGCGGAGGAACAGTATTTGGGAGAGAGCATAGATAACCATGTAGTTTTCCCTGCATCAGTCGAGGGATTCGTAGGTGATACAATGCCATTTTATGATGATGGTACCTACAATATTTTTTACCTGGCAGATCAAAGAAATGGTAAGCAGGGATATCATCCTTGGGCAATGATGCAGACTAAGGATTTTGTTAATTATGATGACAAGGGAGTTGTAATTAATTACGGTGAGACTATTAAAGATCAGGATATTGCACTTGGTACAGGTAGTGTAATCAAAGATAAAAATGGAAAGTATCACGCTTTCTATACAGGTCATAATGATGCATATGAACCAAAGGAAGCTGTAATGCATGCCATTAGCGATGACCTTGAAAATTGGGAGAAGGTACCTGAGGATACTTTCTACGCAAACGAGAATTATGCAAAGAATGACTTCAGAGATCCATACGTTTTATATATGGAGGATGAGGATTGCTACTGGATGCTTGTTACTACCAGAAGCAACAACACTGGTGTAATTGCAAAGTACACTTCAAAGGATTTAAAGACCTGGAATGATGATGGCGTATTCTTTGAAAACGATATGGATACAGATTCAAATATGGAGTGTCCAACACTTCTTAAATATAAGAATAAATGGTATCTTTCATTCTCTGATCAGTGGCCAAACAGACTTGTTCATTACAGAGTGACAGATGATTTAAAGTCAGGATTCAAAAAGCCTGCAAGAGATTTCTTTGATGGCAATGGTTTCTATGCTGGAAGAATGGAAACAGATGGCGAGAGACTTTTTGTTGTTGGTTGGAACGGTACAAAGGTAGGACATGCTGATGATGCGGAATATGACTGGGGTGGCAATATGGTTACCCACGAGCTGATTCAGGAAAAAGATGGCAGCCTTAGACCTGTAATGGTAAATGAAATTGAAGCTGGTATGACAAATGAACTTTCTGCTTCACCTGAAAAGCTGACAGAGTCTATAAAGGCTGATGGAGATGTTCTTAAGTTTTCTGGAGAAGATTATGAGGTAGCAGGATTCAAGCGTCTTCTTGGAAGCTATATTGTGGATGCCAAAATCAAAGATTTCGATGAAAATGGAATGTTTGGTTTCGCCTTTAATCTTGATAGTGAAAACGTAGGCAAGCTTAATATTGTATTCAATGCTGCAAATAAGCGTATTGAGTTTTACAACACAGACAATATTATGGCAGAGGTTCCACAGTCATATGTGGATTATGATTTTGGAAAAATGGATCAGCTTGATGTAAAGATGGTTATAGCTGATGGTGTTGTATCAATGTACGTAAATGGAGATATCGCATTTACGGAGCGTATGTATCTTTCACAGGGTATGGAATGGGGAATCTTTAGTATTAAGTCAAAGATGACTGTGGAGGAGTTTAAGGTATTTAAGTAAGGGGGAATAAATATGGTAAAAAATGTGGTTAAAAAACTAATCACAAAAAAGGCATTGTTTGCACTGGCAGGCGTGGCTGTTATCGGTGGCGGTGCAGCAGCTGCTTTGACAGTTGCTAATAATCTTAGTGATGGAGGCTTGGTAGAGGAAACAGGTCTTACATTTCTATCAGCAAAATGGCCAGAGGTGTTTGATGTAAAAGGGTATGAAGAACCTGAATTTGTAGATGTACCAAACCGTACTAACAACGCATTTAACGTAAGTGATTTCGGCGAGCAGGGAAAGAATGGCTGGTTTTATCGATATGGCTCTGCGCAAACTCCTAGTCGTTCACAGAGACTTGAGAATTTTGATGGAGAGAAATATTCGCAGCGTGGTGTAAGCGGTCTTGAGGTTAAAAACAATTTCATCCATACTTCTGAAGCTGCTGCTCCTATCTTAGAGTGGCGCGCTGCAAAGGCTGGAAAAGTAAATGTTAGTCTTACATATGTAAAATCTGTAAATGGTGATAAGAATCCATCATATCCAGATGGTGTTACCGTATATGCGTATAAAGGTGACGAGATGCTGGGAAGATATGATGTGGATGTCAGCACAGAAACAGAAAAGGTTCTAGAGCAGGAGCTCAAGGATCTGGAGGTTAAAGAGCTTGAAAGCCTTTATTTTGTAGTAGATGCAAAGGCAAATAATGCTTATGATGGTGGCTCACTTTATGTATCAATAAATGATGTTGATAATAAGGGACTTCAGGCAACTGTTGACCATGAAAGAAAAATAATAATGCTAATAACTTTGAGGACTTCGGTGCTGAGGGACATAGAGGTTGGACATATCTTCACGGTAAGAGTGTTAAGGATGCAAAGCTTGTTTCAGCATTTGATGGCAAGGAATATTTAAATAGCACATCACCAAATCTCACAATGAGTGAGGGCTTCATTCATCCATCTATCAATGATAATGCGATTCTTTGTTGGCAGCCAGCTGTGGATGGAGATATAGAGCTTAGGATGAAATATTCAAAGTTCGAGCAGAACGATGGAAATCCTAAGTATCCAGATGGTGTTACCGTCTCTGTTTATAAGAATGGGGAGAATTTATATACAAAGAAAGTAGCTGCTCCTTCATCAGGAACTAATGAAATCAAGTTCCGTGATAAGGACATAAAAGTAACGACTGCGGATAAGTTATATTTTATGGTGTCAGCTGACGGTAATGCATCCTATGATGGCGGTGCCTTTGATATTAACATTTTAGATAGAAAAGGCATCTCCACCGAGAAGGATGTGGCAATTGATGAAACCGAAACAAGACAGAATTTTGCTGATGTAAAATACGATTTCGGTGAGCAGGGTAATAATGGTTGGTTCTATCAGGAAGGCTACGAGGATGACCCAACAGACACTCTGAATATGACAAACTTCGAAAAAGACGAAGAAAGATATTTTGATGAAAGCTATCTTGAAATTAAGCGTGATTTTGTAAATACAGGTAAGGGACGTTCCGCTGTGATTAAGTGGAAGGTTGCTCAGACTGGAAAAATCAAAATAGATGCTTCTTATACAAAGTTTAAGAATGAGGATAAAAATCCTAGCTGGCCAGATGGAACAAAGGTAACTATTTTCCATAATGACAAGCCTCTTATTTCAGAGGATTTTGAGCCAGATCGTATAAACGAAGTGACAAAGCGCCTGGATGTTGCAGAGGTGGATGTTGCAAAAGATGATTTCATCACAATGGTTGTAAATCCAAAGGAAAACAATGCGTATGATGCTGGTAAGTATGAATTCTCTATTAAGGGAATAACTCCACTTACAGGTAAGACTGAAAAGAATGTTGTATCATATGCTCCTAGCAGATCTAACAATTGCTCTACAGTAGAGGACTTTAATGTACAGGGTGTAAATGGTCTTTGCTATCAGTCAGGTTATTACAATGATCCTATGTATGCAGTAAACCTGGAGAGCTATGTTAAGAATGAAAAGTACACTACAAAAGATGGCGTAGAGATTAAGCGTGATTATATTATGCCTGGTAATAAGGGCAGAGCTGCCATTGTAAAATGGGTGGCAAAAGAAGAAGGCAGTGTTGACGTTTTAACTACATACACAAAGCACAAGAATCTTGATAAGAATCCTGAATGGCCTGATGGCACAACAGTTTATCTTATGAGAAATAAAACTGTTCTTAAGAAGGAAGAGTTTGCTCCAGAGGTATCAAAAGAGGTTACAAAGGATTTAAGCTATGAAGGTCTTGCTGTTAAGCCAGGGGATTGTATCTCACTTTTGGTAGATGGAAAAGAAAACACAGCATACGACGGTGGAAATTATACCTTTGTTGTTGAGGATGCTGTGAATAAGACCACCGATATGGTAAACAGAAGTGGAAAAACTTTGCAAATCTAAAGGTTGATTTTGGTGAGCAGGGTAGCAATGGCTGGTATTACCTTGAAGGACGTTCAATCAAAAATGCTGAAATCCTTTCTAAGAAAACAGAGGATGGAAGCGGATATGTTTCTAGAAAGCAGAAATGGCTGGAGGTTAAGAGAGATTATGTTCAGCCTAGACTCAATTCTCATGCAATGTACAAATGGGTGGTTGCTGCTGATGGAAAGATTGATATCAATGGAAGCTATGCAAAATTTGGTAATGAGGATCCAAATATGGATTGGCCAGATGGAGTAGTAGTTTCAATCTACAAAAATAATAATGAGCTTTATAAAGAGGTTTGCACTTGTCCACGAGGTGAGGACAAGAGAACCATAAAGAATATTCATTTTTCTAAGCTTCCAGTTAGGGCAGGAGATATTCTTACATTTGATATTGGCTGCAATAAAAATAGTGCCTGGGATGGAGGATGTCTTGATATAGATATTGCAGATTCCGACGAGCTTAGAGTAACAGTTGGAGATGAAGAGCGCTCTAACAATACATCTCTTGGTGCCCTTTCAACACCACTTGCACAGGGCCAGGATGGCTGGTGGTTCCTTGAAGGAAAGAGCATCGATTCAGCTAGATGTCTGATGAAGACAAATGATGATAGCTCAGCATTCCTTTCATCAAAGAATGAAGGGCTGGAGATGAAGAAGGATTACGTACATCCAGCTAAGGATGCAGCAGCTATTTATCAGTGGGTTGTCTATGCGGATGGCAAAATCGATGTACTTGGCAACTATGTGAAGTACGGCCAAAATGATGGCAATCCAAGCTGGCCAGATGGCGTAAAGGTCCTTGTTTATGTAAATGATACAGTTGTAGTAACTGAGGATGTAGAAGCCCTTAGAGGCGATGGAAATGACAACTCTGTAAACTTTATGCTTGAGGGTGTAAATGTCTCAAGAGGAGACAAGATTTCCTTTGTAATTGATGCAAAGGATAACAATGCCTGGGACGCTGGTAGACTATCTGTAAACATTTACGATGCAAGTGATATTCCAGAAGAGGAAGTTAGAGAAAATAAGACTACACTTGCAGATGACTTTAGCGGCGTTCAGGGAGAAAACGGCTGGTACTATGGTATGTGCGATTGGGATGGAAAGAATTTTGAAAGACTTCCATTCGATGAAGAAAACAATCGTTATTACAATAACGGAAAGCCAGAACTCAAGCCTGATTTTGTAGAGCCAGGCAATGGAAGAAACGCGGCTTACATGTGGATGGCTGCAAAAAATGGCAAAATTGTTGTGGATGGAAGCTACACTAAATTTGCAAACAGCGCAGATCCTAATGCAAATGGTGTTTGCATGAGAATCTTCATTAATGGAGAGGAAAAGAAGTGGATTGGTGGCGATATCCAGGGTAACTTTGGCGAGGAACGTACAGTTTCCTTCAAGGAAATTTATACTGTTCATAAGGGCGACTCTGTAATGTTTGCAATCGACCCTGATGGTAACGACAGCTATGACGGTGGACGCCTGGAAGTAAAGATTTACGATGCAGATGTGCCTGAAGAATCTGAGGAAAAAACTGCTGAGGAAAATGAATCAGATGAGCCTGATGTAAAACCAGAGGAGTCAGAAGAAAAAGAGTCTGAGGAAGAATCTGGTGAAGAATCCCAAGATAATACCAATGAGGATTCTGAGGATAAGGCTGAGGAAGAATAGACAAATACCATTCCCCTATTAGGTTATTGTTATAGCAAAAGGGGGCTGCAAAATGCAGCCCCCTTTTGATTGCCATTTTAAAATTTTTAAGAGAAAATTCCTTAAACTCTACTGGGTTTCCAGCGATGATATCGTCTGTGGCACCAACGGCATTGTTTCTTTCTGTTTCAATCTTCATCATATCTGTATAGCTCATAAAAGTAATATCTGTGAAGCAACTCATTACTTCTTTGTAAGTATCCTCTAAATTAGGATTTGTGCTGCCATCAACGGTGTATGCATATTTCTCAGGCATATAATCTTCTGTTGTGGAAGGCTTTGTTCTTAGAGTAAAAATCTCTGCCATGCCCTCAAGTGAAAGAGCCTCAATATCTGTATTGAAATCAGTATGATCAAATGTCATTGCAAATGCATCTACACCACTGTAATCTTCTTCGCTGTAGGCAAAGTTGTATTTTCCGGATGCATCAATATAACCACCTTCGAAGTAGTGAAGTGCAGCACCGCCACTACCGCCTGAAGTAACATAACCATATTCATTAATTGAAGCTTCTCCACGTGACCAAGAATCAAAGGAGTGTACAAGCTGAAGCTTTCCATCCATCTCTTTAAATATCATAGTCAGTGTAGATTCTTCCTCAACGATAGGACATACAAATTCCAATGCAAGTTCCTTGTTGCCATCTTTTCCACAATCAAGGTAAGCATAAGACATCTTGCTGATTTTCTGTGGTGCATAGAATCCATCAGGATCTGTGAAGATAGTATTCATACCATCAACAAGCTCTGGAAGAGTGTATTCCTTGTTAGCAAGCTTGGCAAACAATTCATAGTCAAGTGAATTTTCATGAATGCTAAGGCTATCGCCACTCATATAATAAGAAAAGCTCATTTTCTCGTTACCAGCTAGAAAACCTTCATAGATATCACCGTTGCTTGATGTACTGGTTGTATTCTCTGTTTTTACTGAGCTAGCTACATTTGAAATCTTTTCAGTGGCGCTACCTAATGCTGTATCTACACTATCATCTTTATTTGACAAGAACATATATGCAGCGACACCTGCCACAAGTACAAGTGCTACTACTATCAGCAGTATACTTGCCATTCTTTTTGTTTTCTTCTTCTTTTTCTGTTACTCATAAATAACAAATTCTCCTTATATATTAGTAAACTCCCTTAAAGGTTTAAGGTGCGTACTTTTCAAATTATAATCATTCCCCAACCTGATGTAAATTATGGTATATGTGAAAAATTTGTGTCTATAATCCATTTTGTTCCCAAAAAGAAAAAGGTTGCACACCTTACAGTGGACAACCTTTTTTGTTATGTGAATTTTAATCTTTAGTGGAACCTCTTAGAATAAGATTTGCCTCCGTATATACGGTACGATAATTCAAATCTGGCTGCTCTATTCTTGATACTAAGAGATTGGCAGCAGTGAATCCCATAATCTGTGAGTGAATGTGGCAGGTGGTAAGAGCAGGAGTCATAACCTTTGACTCTGCTGAATCATCGAAGCCACAAATCATAACATCCTCTGGGTATGAATGCTTTTGAATCTTGAGACAGTTTACAAGATCGATAGCAACGAAATCATTTGCACAGATGAAAAGCTCTGGCAATTTCTTGAGCTTTGCCAGCTTTTCGAAAAGACAAGCAAAGTATTCTGGTCCATGATTATGGATATCTGTGAGACAGTATTCCTCGTTAATCTCAAGACCATTAAGGAACATAGCATTTCTAAAGGCTACATATCTTTCAAAGAAAGAACGGCAGTGGTTTGACTCTCCTATAAAGCCGATTTCCTTAATTCCACGTTTTTTCATTTCACTGATAATAGTGAAGATGCCAGTGGTGTTGTCCATAAGAAGAACATCCCCAGCAAGCTGATGACTATAGCTGCCTACGGGAGCATCTACAAATAATATAGGAATGTTTAAATCGCAAAGCATCTCGCAGTATTTTTGATTAAACATCTCTACGCAGATAATACCCTGAGTTCTTTCCTTATTAAAGCTAGCTGGTAAACTAAGTGCCTCAACATTCTCAGGTGTGATTCTCTGCATTGTAAGACCGTAGCCCAGCTGTGTTATTTCATATTGAAATTTATCAAGCATAGTAGATGCAAAATGTGAATTGTCTAGAAATGAACCACTGAAAAAAGCTATATCTCCAGTTGCTAAAGGTTTTTTTGCTGAAGCCTTATCTAGGAAATCTTCCATAGAATTAGCATAGGAAAATTGTTTATAGCCCATCTCAACAGCTTTTGCTAAAACCTTTTCTCTGGTGGCATCTGCAAGGATACCGGTATTATTGATAGCTTTTGAAACTGTATTTCTAGATACCCCCAGGGCATCTGCAATATCTTGAATGGTGACTTTATTCGCCATAATAATCCCCCAAACATAGTTGATTTTATCGTCCTAACTATCATAAAATGTAAAAATCATTTTGTCAAATGTAAAAATGTGAAAAAATTATGATACATTTGAACAAAAGTAAATAGCCCATTCTGTATACATTACACAAACCTGAAATAACAATTGCGACATATGTAAAAATGTGTTATATTTAACACATCGAAAAACTTGTGCAAATGCACAAATGCACAATCAAGTGCAACATAAGGAGGAGAAATGAAGACGAAGGCGAAAATGCATAACACTTGGCTGTATGTGATGCATCATTGGAGATTATATGTGTTCTTTTTAGGACCAGCATTATTACTGACTATAATTTTCAGATACTTACCAATGGGTGGTATTCTAATTGCTTTTGAAAAGTACAGTCCATTCAAAGGATTCTTAAATAGTGAGTGGGTTGGTTTTGAATATTTCAAGCAATTTCTTTCATCACCAGATTTTATGACATATCTGGTAAACACTTTGAAGCTTAGTGTGTTCGGATTATTGTGGGGCTTCCCAGTACCAATTATCTTAGCACTGTTACTTAATAGAATAGAGAGCGCGCGAATCAAACAGAAGATTCAGTTGGTACTTTATATGCCAAACTTTATCTCAGTTATCGTACTTTGCGGTATGGTTAGAATTTTCCTTTCAGTAACAGGACCACTTAATATGTTACTTGGAACTACAATCAATTTCCTAACATTACCTGAAGCGTTCAGACCAATTTACATTACATCTGGTATCTGGCAGGGTGCAGGTTGGGCATCAATTATGTACACTGCAGCACTTGCAAATGCAAGCCAGGAACTTAAAGAAGCTGCCCAGATTGATGGAGCAAATATCTTCCAGCAGATCAAAGCAGTTGAGTGGCCAGCAATTAAAGATATGGTAGTTATCCAGTTTATTCTTCAGGCCGGAAACATCATGAGCCTTGGCTTTGAAAAGGCATACGCATTACAGACAGATTTGAACTTAGGTGCATCAGAAATCATTGCTACCTATGTATATAAGAAAGGTCTTCTGGATGGAAACTATAGTTATTCAACAGCCGTTGGTTTGTTCAACACTGTTATCAACCTTATCTTATTAATCGTTGTTAATAAGGTAGTTGAAAAGATGAATGACGGACAGGGACTTTAATTGGAGGTTATGATGGAAACAAAGAAGAAGAAAAAAGTAAATTCGCCAAGTATTCACTAGGCGATAAGGCATTCTTACTTATTGGTTATATACTTTTGGGCCTATTCGTTCTTGCGATTATCGTACCTATGATTTACATCGTTATCGCATCATTTATGGATCCAATCACTCTTCAGAACAAGGGTCTTACATTCGATTTAGAAAAGTGGACACTAACCGCGTACGAAAGAGTTATTTCAAATGCACAGATTTGGGTTGGATTTAAAAACTCAATTCTTTATTCAGTTTTATTTACATTTTTATCTGTGTTTATCACAATGCTTTGTGCTTATCCAATGTCATTGGAGGAGTTCAAGGGAAGAAAATTCTTTAACACCATTTTTATGATTACTATGTTCTTTGGTGGTGGATTGATTCCTACATATTTGTTGATAAGCAAGATGGGCTTGCTTGATAGCATGTGGGCAGTAATCCTTCCTGGAACATTCTCAGTTTGGAATATGATTATTGCCAGAACTTATTATAGAGGTATCCCTGCAGAGTTAAGAGAAGCTGCTGAAGTAGACGGAGCTAATGAATTAACCTTTTTCTTCAAAATACTTTTGCCAGTTTGTGCTCCTGTAATTGCTGTCCTTTGTCTATGGCAGTTTGTTGGAATGTGGAATAGCTATTTCGACGCAATGATTTATCTTAATTCTGCTTCAAAGCAACCTTTGCAGCTGGTTCTTAGATCTATTTTGATTCAGAACCAACCAGACCCAGGGATGATTGCAGATATGCAGTCTACAGCACAGAGAGCACAGTTGGCAGAATTACTTAAGTATGCAACTATCATTATTTCAAGTTTACCACTTTTAGTAATGTATCCATTCTTCCAGAAGTACTTCGATGCAGGTATTATGGTGGGTTCAGTAAAGGGTTAAAAATAATTAATTAGTTAATAGCAGCATAAGCTGTTATATAAATTAGGAGGAGAAAAAAGAAATGAAGAAGAGAAATGCAAAACGTATTGTAGCTGCAGCTCTTGCGATGACAATGGCTTCATCAATGTTTGTCGGCTGTGGCAAGGGTGGCAACAATGCCAGCAATGCAGACAAGGTAGATGCAAGCAACATCACTTGGCCACTTGCAGAGCAGGTAACAATCACAGGAACAATCAGCTATCCTGTAGGAACAGAGGAGAATCCTAACAACCGTACAATCTTCAAGAGACTTGAGGAAGAGACAAACGTACATGTTGATTGGACAGCAATCTCATCTGATCAGTGGGGAGATAAGATTTCCCTCAATATGTCAAATGTAAACACACTTACAGATATGGTATTTAACGCTAGTTTTGGCGACAACGACTTAATCAGATATGCAGATCAGGGCGTTATCGTTCCAGTTGAAGAGTACATCGATAACAACATGCCAAATCTTAAGGCAGTATTTGATAAGTACCCAGAGTACAGAACAATGTGCGAGGACGAGGATGGACACATTTGGGCACTTCCTTGGATCGAGCAGCTTGGTAGCGAAAAGACAGCTATCCAGACAGTTGGTAACAATATGACATTCATCAATCAGAAGTGGCTTGACTTCCTTGGACTTGAGACACCTACAACAGTTGATGAGTTCGAGCAGGTACTTTTAGCATTCCAGGAGCACGCTTCAGATCTTAAGAAGGAATTCGGTATTGATGGTGACATCATTCCTATGTCTTGCATCGTAAACGATCAGGATCCAAACCTTCTTACAAACGGTTTCGGCGATGGTATCGGTGATGTAGATATGGGTCAGCATATTGCAGTAACAGATGACAAGAAGGTTATTTGTACAGCAACAACTGATGGTTTCAGAAAGGGTACAGAATGGCTCCACAAGCTTTACGCTGAAGGCCTTATTGACCCAGAGTGCTTTACTCAGGACTGGGCTACATACGTAGCAAAGGGTAAGTCACACAGATATGGTGTTTGCTTCTCTTGGGATGTAGCTAACATCGATAACATTCAGGATTACGTTCCACTTAAGGCTCTTAAGGCTGATACAGTAAACGTTACACCACAGAACGGTTCATTCACATCAGGTTTCGACAGAGGTCGTTGCGTAATCACAAGTGTATGTAAGAATCCTGCATTCGTTTGCGCTTGGCTTGACAAGATGTACGATCCATTCCAGTCTCCACAGAACAACTGGGGAACATATGGTGAGGACGATGATTTTGATATCTTTGAATTAGGCGAGAACGCTGATGGCGAGAAGATGCTTAAGCATGCACCACTTGGCGATGCTTCTCCAGTAGAAGTACGTGAGGCTGAGTGTGTTGGTGGTCCTCTTGCAATCTTAGATGAGTACTATGGAAAGTATGTAACTTGCCCAGATGATGCTCAGTATCGTCTTGATTGGATCAAGGATTACTATACAGATGATATGCACGGCAAGTATGTATACCCACGTGTATTTATGAACTCTGAAGATACAGAGAAGCTTTCAGCAATCCAGGCAGACTTAGTAAGCTACCTTAACTCAAGCAAGGCTGAGTTCATCAGAGATGGTATCACAGATGATTCTTGGAATGCTTACCTCAAGCAGGTAGATGATTATGGTGTAGCAGAGTACCTTGATATTTATCAGAAGTACTTTGACGATTTCTACGCTAACTAAAAGTATTTTGTGGGCGCTTTTATAAGTTGCCCACAAAGTTTTTATAAACAAGCTATAACTTAGGAAGGAATTTAATTAACTATGAACAGTCAGACTCTTCGCGAAGCAAGAAAATACGAAGAAGCACAGGAAAAACTTATTGCAAAAGAAACCCGACCAAAGTTTCATTTAACACCACGTGTTGGTTGGATGAATGATCCAAATGGTCTTTGCTATTATGAAGGCAAATATCACATGTTTTATCAGTATCATCCATATGATGCTCACTGGGGCCCAATGCATTGGGGACACGCAGTAAGTACTGATTTACTTCATTGGGAGTTCCTTCCTGCAGCTTTAGCTCCAGACGAATTCTATGATAAGGATGGAGTATTTTCTGGAAGCGCTATTACACTTGAGGATGGTAGACATCTTCTTATGTACACAGGTGTTATGAAGCGCACAGTAGAAAATGGACAGATGAAAGAATTCCAGACACAGTGTGTTGCTGTTGGTGATGGAATTGATTATGAAAAATACGAAAACAACCCAGTTATTAATGCTGATTTGATTCCAGAGGGATCTAGCAAAACTGATTTCAGAGATCCAAAGATTTGGAAGAAAAAGGATGGCACATACAGAGTATTAGTTGCTAACCGTGCAGCAGATGGCAGCGGTCAGCTCTTATTATTCAAGAGTAACGATTGCTTTAAATGGGAATTTGAAAAGGTTTTCGCTTCTAATAAAGGCAGATATGGTCTTATGTGGGAGTGCCCTGATTTCTTTGAATTAGATGGCAAGGGTGTTCTTCTTACAAGCCCACAGGATATGCTTCCAGAAGGCTTCGAGTTCCATAATGGAAATGGTAATATCTGTATTATTGGTGGATATGATGATGCTACCGATTCCTTTACAGAGGAAAAGGTTCAGGCTGTAGATTATGGTATCGATTATTACGCTATGCAGACTGTTGAAATGGTAGATGGCAGACGTGTAATGATTGGTTGGATGCAGAACTGGGATACAGCAGGTGCTCACGACGCCAGAGAGCCTTGGTTTGGACAGATGGCTCTTCCAAGAGAAATCTCTATCAAAGATGGAAGATTACGCCAGTGGCCAATCAAAGAATTAGAGGACATGAGAAGCGGCAAGGTTGCGTACAAAGACTTTGAAATTTCCGCAACAACAGATTTAAAGGACAGAGATAGCGAGTCAATTGATGGAGCAATTTCTCTCGAGGGAATTAATGGTCGTTGCTTAGATTTAGAGCTTGAAGTAAGACCAAAGGATGTTGATGCAATGTTTGACAAGTTTGTCATTTCTATTGCAGCAGATGAAAAATATCATACCGATATTGTTCTTAGACCTAAGGAGAATATCGCTAAAATCGATAGAAAGTTCTCCGGTAGCAGACGAGCAATAGTGCACCAGCGTAGAGCTCATATTCCTTGGAATAAGGATTCTATCAAGCTTAGAATTGTTATGGATAGATACAGTATGGAAGTATTCTTTGAGGATGGTCTTTATGTAATGACAGCTTCACTTCCTACAGATGTATCATGCGATGGAATCTTCTTCAATACAAATGAAGATGCAATTCTTAACATTGTTAAATACGATTTATAAAAGCGCTTAGGGAGATTATTAAATGGTTGATGTAGTTGCATTAGGAGAGCTATTAATAGATTTTACTGAAAATGGCATAAGTGAGCATGGAAATCCACTGTTGGAGGCAAATCCAGGTGGAGCTCCTTGTAATGTGCTTGCAATGCTCCAGAATTATGGTAAGTCCACAGCCTTTATAGGTAAGGTTGGAGATGATAATTTTGGACATATGCTTTCAGACACCGTTGCAGGTCTTGGCATTAATGTAAGTGGATTAAAGTATGACAAGGATATTCATACTACTCTTGCATTTGTTCATACCTATGAGGATGGTGACAGAGATTTTTCTTTCTATAGAAATCCTGGAGCAGATGTTATGCTTTCAGCTGATGAAGTGGATACTGACCTTATTAAGAAGGCAAAGATTTTCCATTTCGGTACACTTTCAATGACACACAAAACTGTCGAGGAAGCAACTATTAAGGCTTTGGATACTGCAAAAGAAAGCGGTATCTTAGTAAGCTTTGATCCTAATCTTAGACCACCACTTTGGTCAGATTTAGAAATCGCTAAAGAAAAAATGGATTTTGGATTCCGTAAATGCGATATTCTTAAAATCTCTGATAATGAAATAGAGTTCTTTACTGGAGAGACAGATATCCTTAAAGGGGCTCAGATTATTAAGGAAAAATATGGAATAAAGCTTGTATGTGCCACACTTGGTAAAGATGGCAGCTATGCCTTGTATGGTGATACTGTTGTTGAGTGTGCTCCATTTTTAAATCCTAATACTATTGAAACAACAGGTGCAGGAGATACATTCATGGGGTCAGTTATCAATTCTGTTCTTGAGGTTGGAATAGACAATTATGATGAGGCTTCTCTTAAAGAGATGTTAACAACAGCAAATGCAGCTGCTTCTCTTATTACTACGCGACGTGGAGCTCTTAGGGTTATGCCTTCAGTAGAGGAAATACATAACTATATAAAAGCTGCAAAATAGGATTATTAGAGATGAAAATTTGTGCACTACGGACAAATGTCTCCCGGGGACAAACTTTTTATTGTAATATGGATTGAATTATAGTATAGTATCAAAGGTGATTACTTTAGCTTACTAAAGTGAAAGCTTTTGATACTATTTTTATTTTAAGAATAGAACGTTTGTGCTATAATGTTTGTGCTAATAATTCGAAAAAATAGGAAGGTATCACATGGATCTTTTTGATTATATGAGGCAGGAAGCCAAGAAAAAGGAATCTCCACTTGCAGCTCGTCTTCGTCCTACCACCTTGGATGAGGTTGTTGGACAGCAGCACATCATTGGCAAGGACAAGCTCCTTTATCGCGCCATAAAGGCAGACAAGCTTTCTTCTATCATATTTTATGGGCCTCCTGGCACAGGTAAGACCACTCTAGCCCAGGTTATTGCCCATACTACAGCAGCGGAATTTACATCTATAAATGCCACCACATCGGGGAAGAAGGACATGGAGGCCGTGGTGGAGGCCGCAAAGCAAACGCTCGGGGCTTACGGCAAAAAGACTATCTTGTTTATAGATGAGATTCATAGATTCAACAAGGGGCAGCAGGACTACCTGCTTCCATTTGTTGAAGATGGCACCATCATCCTTATTGGTGCCACCACAGAAAACCCTTATTTCGAGGTTAATGGAGCTCTTCTATCAAGGTCTATCATCTTCGAGCTAAAGCCACTTGAGGCAGCAGACATTAAGACTTTGATAATGCGAGCCATCACAGATAGCGAAAAGGGATTGGGAAGCTATGATGCCGTCATCGATGATGATGCACTGGATTTCCTGGCGGACATTGCCAATGGCGATGCCAGAAGCGCCCTTACAGCAATCGAGCTTGGTGTGCTTACTACAGACAGAGCCGAAGATGGAAAAATTCATATTACAATAGATGTGGCTAGCGAATGTATTCAGCGAAGAGTTATCAAATACGACAAAGATGGCGATAACCATTATGACACCATCTCTGCTTTCATTAAGAGTATGAGAGGCTCAGACCCTGATGCAGCTGTTTATTATTTAGCCAGAATGCTGTATGCTGGTGAAGACCCAAAATTCATCGCAAGACGTATCTGTATCTGTGCATCAGAGGATGTTGGAAATGCAGATCCTATGGCACTTGTAGTTGCCACCAATGCATTCTTAGCTGTAGAAAGGATAGGTATGCCAGAATCACGGATTATTCTTTCACACGCAGCCACATATGTAGCCTGCGCACCAAAGTCAAATTCAGCCTACGGAGCTATTGATCTGGCTTTGGCAGAGGTGAGAAATAATACCACGCGACCAATACCTACTCACCTTCAGGATGCTCACTACAAATCAGCTGGAAAGCTGGGGCACGGCATAGGCTATGAATATGCACACGATTTTCCAAATCACTTTTCACATCAGCGCTACTTACCTGACGGTTTGGAAATCGGTGATTTCTATCGCCCAGGGGATTTGGGGTATGAAAAAAATATTAAGGATTACCTAAGTAAAATCCGCTCAGAATAAGCCTTCCCCTATCTAGGGGAAGGGGGACCGCGTTAGCGGTGGATGAGGTGGAAATAGATATATAAAGGAAGGACCATGCAATGAAAAAGTACAGCGAAATGTCATTACAGGAATTAGAAGCAGAAAAGGAGCAGCTCTTTAGCCAGTATAAAGATTGGCAGCGCAGAGGGCTTAAGCTTGATATGAGCAGAGGTAAGCCATCAGTTGAGCAGCTTAATCTTTCTATGCCTCTTTTTGATATTCTCGATGGAAAGTCTTTAATGAAGTGCATGAACGGCGTAGAGACCAGAAATTACGGACAGCTCGAAGGAATCGTAGAAGCACAGCATCTTATGGCAGAGATTATGGATTGCCAGCCAGAACAGGTTATCGTTGGAGGAAACTCATCACTTAATCTTATGTTTGATGCAGTTGCTCGTGGCTATATGTTTGGTTTCGGCGGATGCACACCTTGGTGCAAGCTTGAAAGAGTTAGATGGCTTTGCCCAGTTCCAGGTTATGACAGACATTTCGCTATTACACAGCACTTTGGTTTTGATATGATAAATGTCCCTATGAATGAGGACGGCCCAGATATGGATGTTGTAGAAGGCCTTGTAGCTGCTGACGACAGCATCAAGGGTATCTGGTGTGTACCTAAGTATTCTAATCCACAGGGTATTGTATATTCTGATGAGGTTGTTAGACGTATGGCTAATCTTAAGCCAGCAGCTAAGGACTTTAGAGTATTCTGGGATAACGCATATGCGGTACACCATTTATACAAGGAAAAGAAGAAAATTTTAAATATACTTCACGAGTGTGAAGAGGCAGACAATCCAGACTTAGTATTCGAGTTTGCTTCTACTTCAAAGATTACTTTCGCAGGTGGTGGAATCGCTGCTATCGCTTGCAATCACAACAACCGCGAGGAGCTTAAGAAGACACTTACAGTTCAGACAATCGGCTTCGACAAGATTAATATGCTTCGTCACGCAAGATATTTTGCAGATGTAGAATCTGTTGAAAAGCATATGGAAAGACACGCTAAGATCCTTCGTCCTAAGTTTGAGCTCGTTATCAAGACAATGGAAAGAGATTTAACAGAGCCAGAATGTGGTAGATGGATTTCACCAAAGGGTGGATATTTCATTACATTTGAGGCACCAAAGGGCACAGCTACACGTATCGTAGACTTGGCTAAGGAGGCAGGTGTTGTTCTTACACCAGCAGGCGCTCCTTTCCCATATCATATGGACCCTAACGATTCAATCATCCGCTTTGCACCATCCCTTCCACCAATCGAGGAGCTTGAGCAGGCAGCAGATGTATTTACAGTATGTGCAAGAATCGCATATGTTGAGAAGCTTATCAATATGAAGGCTGTATAAGGACTTAATTAGCTCTCAGTGAGAGCTGCCTCTTTCGTTTTCCGACGAGAGAGGTCTTTTTTTTCGCTTGTTCTGTCTTCTCAATCGAACATCCCATAATTCCGCGTATTTTATAAAGTACAAATCCACAACTGTATGTTATTGTAATTTTTGTGACAATAGTTATTTTGTCAGCCGTTTGATGCTATAATTTTAAATAATAGAAAACTTATGAGGAAGTATTAGTATTGAGCCTACTAGATAAACTATTGCCACGTGGAATTAAGAATAAGAAAGAGGTGGCACAGAACGAGAATTTAATAAAGTTACATGAATTGTATGATGCATTAAGTGATTTGTTGGAATGTAACCGATATATTTCAAAACGTGAGTATGTGCCTTTAATAAATAATTATGTGAATACAATTCATTTTTTTGATGCCATTAAATCAGGTAATATGGTAGAGCAATTCTGTGTTAAAAATGCGGAAGATTCTATTTATGTAAATAAAGCGATACATACATATTCGGAAATAGATAAGCTTATAGATGAGCACAATGAGGAGTTTATTGTTAATTCTTTGGATTCAGAAAAGCAATATCTCGATAATGTTTTAAAACCAATAGATGAAGCAATAATACTTGATGATGATCAAAGACGTGTGGTTTTATCTGATGAAGACTATACATTGGTAATCGCTGGCGCTGGTGCAGGTAAAACAACCACAGTAGCTGCTAAGGTTAAGTATTTAGTAGATAAGCAAGGTGTTAATCCATCACAAATTCTAGTTGTATCTTTTACTAATAAAGCTGTCAATGAGTTGAAAGAAAAGATTCAAGGACAGCTAGGTATTCAATGCCCTATTGCAACCTTTCATTCTACGGGTAATGCAATAATTCATAAGAATTCTCCAGACGAGAAACTTAATATAGTAGATAATACAAAGCTTTATTTTGTAATAAGGGATTATTTTAGAAATTCCATTATGCGAAATGAATCAGTTGTAAATAATCTGATTATGTTTTTTGCTTCATATTTTGATGCGCCATATGTTGGAGAGGATTTTAATGGTTTCTTTAATAATATTGCTAAGGCTAATTATTCAACAATGAGAAGTGATTTGGAAGAGTTTAAGCGTAACGTAATTGATGCAAGAACCAAAAATCAGTCACTATTCAAAATGAATTTCTACGCTCTCATCAAGAAGTGGAAATCGCTAACTTTCTTTATTTAAATAATATAGATTATGAATATGAACCATTATATCCATATGACATCTTGTATTCTCGTAAGCCATATACACCTGATTTTGTAATTCATCAAAATGGAAAAACAGCTTATATAGAGCATTTCGGAATATCAGAGGATGGAAAAAATGACAGATATAGTGAAGCAGAAATTGAACGATACAAAAACAAATAAACGATAAAATATTACAACACCGCCAGCATAATACATTGTTGATTTATACTTTTTCAAAGTATAACGATAATAGACCACTAGTTATTCATCTTAAGGAACAGTTGGAAGACCAGGGATTTATTATAAAGCCTCGTCCAAATAAAGAGGTAATGGAATTATTAGTGGCTGGAGAAGAGAATAGGTATACAAGAAGACTTATTACACTAATTTGTCGTTTTATATCAAACTTTAAGGTGAATGGTTATAATGCAGATGAATTCAATAGAATGTATCATTCCACTCAGAATGTTAGAAGCAGACTTTTCTTGGATATATGCAATGATTGTTACTTGGAATATGAACGATGGCTCAAAGAAAATAAAGCTGTTGATTTTGAAGACATGATAAACGAGTCTGCTCGTATTCTTAAGGAAGTTAAGGATATGAAGCAGAAGCTAGATTTTAAATACATTATTGTTGATGAATATCAGGATATATCTCGCCAACGATTTGATTTAACTAAG
Source organism: Butyrivibrio fibrisolvens 16/4 (assembly GCA_000209815.1). Classification (GTDB taxonomy): domain Bacteria; phylum Bacillota; class Clostridia; order Lachnospirales; family Lachnospiraceae; genus Pseudobutyrivibrio; species Pseudobutyrivibrio fibrisolvens_A. Next base: position 2,143,829 of record FP929036.1, on the reverse strand, counting down.
GCATTAGCAGATGTAACTGATGCTAAAATCATAGCTGTAGGTGATGATTGGCAATCTATTTATGCATTTAGTGGCTCAGATATCACATTGTTTACTAAATTCGCAGAAAAAATGGGATATGCTAAGCAACTAAAAATAATAAAAACTTATCGTAATTCTCAGGATGTAATAGATATAGCTGGTGGTTTTATTCAGAAGAATACATCACAGATTTCAAAGAGATTAATTTCTCCAAAAACAATTGAAGACCCAGTATTAATATATACATATGATGGTAAAGCTAAAGCTAAGAACAATGAAAGAAGGAGTGGTTCAAATTATGCTCTAGCATATGCTGTTCAGACTTGTATTCAGGAATTAATTAAATATAAAAAGAAAGAAGGAAAGAAAGTTGGCACTATTTTACTGTTAGGGAGATATGGATTTGATGGAAATAATTTGGAACGAACCGGATTATTTGAATTTCAATATAAAACCAGCAAGGTGAAAAGTGTAAAATATCCTAATTTAAATATTACATTTATGACTGCCCATTCATCAAAAGGACTGGGATATGATGATGTTATAATCATTAATGGTAAAAATGAAACATATGGCTTTCCATCAAAGGTAGAGGATGATCCTGTTTTATCATTTGTCCTAAAAGGCGATAATAGTATAGATTATGCCGAGGAACGAAGATTATTTTATGTTGCGATGACAAGAACAAAAAATAGAGTATTTGTTGTTGCACCAGAGCAAAATCCTTCTGAGTTTTTACTCGAATTAAAACATGATTATAAGAGTGTTCGATTAAATGGTAATTGGGATGAAAACTATGTTGCTAAAACCAATCGTAAGGCTTGTCCAATTTGTGGATATCCAATGCAGTTAAAGTATAAACCTGCATATGGATTGCCTTTATATATTTGTACAAACGAGCCAGAAGTGTGTGGCTTTATGACAAATGATCTTAAAGCTGGCAAACTAGCAATCCAAAAATGTGATCAATGCAGAGATGGCTATTTGATTGCTAGACGAGCAAATAATGAATATTTCCTGGGCTGTACTAATTACAAAAAGGACGGTACTGGTTGTAATCGAATGATGTCTAAGGAGTATTATTATAGGGGTATGGGCTATTCTCTAGATGAGGGGGATATAAGGCAACATTCAGTTCAGAGGATGAAAACCTACGCAAGTTGTATTGATAAGCAGGCTAAGACGTTCCCATCTGAATATGTTAAGATAAAAAACTAGAAACAGATTTAGTAGCTTATCAAGGGTTTGACTTAAATGAAGTAATTTATATTATCGTAAATGCGAATCAAGAAATTAGTGACAAAAAGTTCTATTCCTTAGAAACTTTATGTGATTATTTAATTGGGTTTGAATCAAAAGTAATGTTTGATGATAAACTTCATATGCTTGAACATTTTGGCAAATTAAAAGAGTTAGGTGAAGAAAATGTACAAGTTATACTAGAGTGGATGCTTAAGGAAAATCTTCTCCTTAAAACAAGGGAAAATGTTCCAGTTATTCACTCTACATATGAGGGATTACATTATTCAGAGATAATTACTAAGAGTAAGATATTAGAGTTAAAAAAATATCTTGAACAGGAGGTTGTATTATGGAGATAGATATTAATAAGTTAGATACTGCAATCCTATATTTACAACGAATTGCGGATGGTAAAAATCCAGTGAATAATATGCCAGCTGAAAGTGATTCTGTCTTGAATAACCCTAATGTAATTAGATGCATGTATTTTACAAAAGAGATTTTGGAGGAGGTTAAAAGGAATGGCGGAAATATTGGAAAGAAATTTTCAAAAAAGATTTGCTACCATTTCCGACAGATGTATTAAAGGACTATTTATATAGAGCAGACAAACCAATTACTAAATTTGTTGAGCAAATGAATGAATTAGTTGATTCAAATATTTATCAGAAAATTAGTTACAAGGTAATATCAGATTATCTAAAAGAAAATGGATATCTTATGGTTGTGGATATGCCTGATGGAAAGACTAACAATAGAGCTACAGAAAAAGGAAATGCTATAGGCATTATTTCTGAAGAAAGAACATCCACATCAGGCAAGCCTTACATTGCTACATTATATACAGAAAAAGCACAATCTTATATTATTGAACATATAAATGAGATATTAGGTTGACATAGTTGTTGTAAAAATGAAAATGTGGCCGGTATATAGGAGGACTGGGATGAAAGAGAAATTGAAAAAGATTAAAGTTCTTTTTGGTGATGTAGATAACACGTTGCTTTGTTTGAAGATGTATAACGAGGAGGGCAAGCGTGTTGTCGGCTTTGAGAGTCCTGAGGATTGGCTAAGGTTTAATATTAATCACAATGCCTATATTAAATGCCAGGCCCCTAGAGGAGTGAAAAACCTGATTGATGATTTGCATTTTAATCATGGGGTAAAAGTCTATGGGCTTACAGAATGCAGCAATTCATTTGAGTACAATTCCAAATATAATCGATTAAGAGAATGCTACCCAGGTGTATTTGAGCATCATGGTGATCTTATTTCTACAGAAAGTCGACACAAAAAAGTTCTGATTATGAAGATGATAGCCGAGCGGGATGGCATTAATATGGATGAAATTATGTTTATTGATGATAGCTACACAGAGATTATGGAAGCCTTCGGAGCAGGAATTCTTTCTATGCACACAACCGAGGTTATGGAAAGATTCATGTAGCACATTTATAAAATAATAAAGAAGAGAATTGGAGTATAAGATATGAAAGAAGTCACATTAGGACGCACAGGTATTAAGGTTCCACAGAATGGTTTTGGGGCACTTCCAATCCAAAGAGTTTCTGTGGAAGAAGCAGTAAGGATTCTCAGAAAAGCTTATGATGGAGGTATGCGATTTTTCGATACAGCCAGAGCATATAGTGATAGTGAGATAAAGCTGGGGGAAGCTTTTGGAACAGGCTATGTTAAAAGAGAAGATATTATTATTGCCACCAAAACTACCGCAAAGACCCCAGAAGAATTCTGGAAGGATTTGGATACATCCCTTACAAATCTTAAAACTGATTACATTGATATTTATCAGTTTCATATGATGGGACAGTGCTACAAGCCTGGAGATGGAACTAGAATGTATGAGTGTATGGAAGAGGCTAAGCGCCAGGGAAAGATACGCCATATTGCTGGAACCGCACATAAGCTTGGTGTTGCTAAAGAGCTTATCGAGTCTGGGTTATATGAAACAGTTCAATACCCTATGAGCTATCTTGCATCAGATAAGGAGATAGAGCTTCTAAGGCTTTGCAATGAAAAAAATGTTGGTTTCATTGGGATGAAGGGCCTGGCAGGTGGCCTTATTACAAATTCCAAGGCTGCTATGGCTTTCATCAGCCAGTTTGATGGAGCAGTTCCAATCTGGGGAATACAAAAGGAATCTGAGCTAGATGAATGGCTATCATATATGGATAATACACCAGAATATGATGCTGAAATAGCTAAGTTTATTGCGGATGAGAAGAATGAGCTTAGTGGAGAATTCTGTCGTGGATGTGGCTACTGTATGCCTTGTACAGTTGGTATCCAGATTAATCAGTGCAACAGAATGATACTGATGCTTAGAAGAGCACCTAGCGCTGGATGGCTCAGCGAGCACTGGCAGGCAGAAATGGAAAAAATCAACGACTGTATTGAATGTGGAAAATGCATGACACACTGCCCATATGAACTTAATATCCCTGTACTTCTAAGAAAGAACCTGGAGGATTATAAAGAGGTTCTTGCAGGAAATAGAAAAGTGCAGTAATCAAATACGTAAGATGATGAGTTTAGTCAGCCTGAACATACAGCTGGCTAAACTCTTTTTTGTCTAAGTATACAAGCATCAGTGCTGCGATGACAGCGACCATTGTCATTGCAATAGAGAAGGCCCAGGCGTAGGCAGGGCCGAAGGTGTCAAACATTCTTCCACTGCCGAACTGTGTGATGCCCTGCATAAAAGCACCGGCGAAGTTTGTCACACCAAAGATGCGACCTCTATGGCTTTCAGGTACACGTTCTGCAAGGAATGCGCCCATCATAATGGTGGTAAGAATTTCACCAAAAGTAAATAAGGCGATTGAAACATAGTAGCCGGCGATGATGCCAAATGATAATAGGAATGCAGCAAAGCTAACTACCTGAAGGAACACGCCAAAAGCAAACTTTTTTGTCAGATCTACTTTTTCAAATACCATAGTGATAATAGGTGTAAACAAAACTACTAAGAAGCAGTTTACACTAGTGATAGTTCCATAAATTACAGAGCCTTTCTCCGGAAAGGCTTTTGCTATGTCTAAAGGCATCAGGTATCCAAACTGTGAGTAAGCGCCCTGATAAAATGCCAACGAAACAATAAATGCGATTAATGCGCCGCTATTTCTGATGATACTCCAGATATTTAGGTCATCGTCTGCAGATTCTTCAACATCTTCTACAGGAGCTTCTTCCAACTGCTCATCTTTTACGAACAGTCCAATCAATACGGTAGAAACACTAATTGATAATCCGCTAATTACAAAACATAGCCAGAGATAATTATTGAAAAGCAATCCAGCTAATGTAGGCGAGAGGATAAGTCCGATATTGGCTCCTAAATATAATAAAGAAAATGCTTTTTCTCTTTTTTCTGCAGGTGTAATATCAGCAACCAACGCTTGATATGCAGGGCCTTCCAAAGTCTGGAAAAAAGCGCCTACCAACAGTATGCAGATGGAGAATATTGAAAGAGGCAGGAAACCGCTGATGACAAATAAAACAATAGACACAATGTCACAGTAAATAATGACACGCTTCTTATTGAACCTGTCAGCCACATGTCCACCCAAAAGATTTGCAGGTAAAAATAAAATGCCAGAGCAAATAGTAAAAAGCGCAGTTTCAGTGGCATTGAACCCAATTTTCTTATTAAGAATAAGTGTTAGCATAGGCCAAATCATGGCACCCATATTTGTGACGATTCGACCTATGAATAATATGTAGTTGGCCCTATTTAAACCCTTATATTGGCTGAATAATTTCATTTTGTCTCCTATTTGTGCTTCGTATTTACGATATTTATTGGATTATATCTGATAAAAAGATTGAATACAAGTAGTGTTAGTGGGGGAGCAAGAATATAAAAGATATTATTGAAAAACAAAAGTATCTCCCAGATTCAAAAAAACTTGGGAGATACTTTTTTAGTATTGTTATTTATAGGTTTTTGATTTTCCTCAGAAAATCAAGAAGTCATATTTTACTGGAAAACATATTCAATAACATCGCCAATTTCACCTGATCCCTGGAATCCAAATGTGGTGTTACCATTAGCACCAATGATTGCATTCCAATTTTCAGGAGTGAGTACATAGTAATCACCGTCTTCGTTAACTTTTACGCACCAGCTAGAATCGATTGTGACCTCGCTCTTCTTAAGCTTAAGTGTCCAACCGTTCAATTGCTGATTTGAATTATTAGTTAATGTGAAGTTTACATTATAACCAGAATCCCATTTCTGAATGCTGTAATCTAGTCCTAGTTCCTCTTCCTCAACAGCTACAGGTTCTTCAAAAACATACTCGATAGTTTCAGCAAGTTCCCCAGAACCATTGATTCCAAACGCGATGCTTCCATTTGCAGGAACAATTGAATCCCAATCTAATGGAGTAATTATATAGTAATCACCGTCTTCTTTTATATTTACGTTCCAACTAGAATTGATAGGACAATCAGACTTTAAAATCTTTAAAGCCCAGCCTACGATATCTTCATCAGTGTTGTTAACTACGTTGAAATCTACATTGTAACCTGAACCCCAGTTGTTTACTGTGTATTCAAGTGTTAAGTCGTTAGTAGGTTCTGGCTCAGGAGCTTTTGATGCATACCAATAATCTACTTGTATGTATTTTTTTGGAACTGAAGCAGGGAAAGTAAAATATACATCATGTATTCCAGTAATTGGCTCATCAAGTTCTAAAGTGTTTTCTACAAAATTCGAAGAGCCTTGTGTATCGAAATCTATGCGACCTATAGGCTCGCTGTCACGTGAATCAAGTTTTACATCAAGAGCAGAAGGTGAAGTTTTATAAGTACTTGCACAAATTGTTACTGAAACTGCACCATCTCCAAAATCTACATTCTTATATCCTAGATAGCTACCATTAAATATATACATCCATACATGGTCACGATTAGAAAAAGTAGTATGATCCCCTATCATATCTGCATTTGCTGATCCAAGATGTTCATATGGATTTCGTGTCTCGGCAGCATATAATTTTGAACTGCATGTAAAAAATAATCCTGCGATAAGACACGCACTTAATAATCTTGCAATAAATTTCTTCATAGTACCTTTAGTACCTCCTGTTCTGTCGGTTAATAGACTTAAACGTTTTCGTGCTCGAGCAACTCCTATAATAGCAAAAAAAAGATGGACAGTTGTGAATAAATGGTGAAATAATTATTTTGCATAACGCTTTGGATAGGAGTGAGCTCAGTAAGGGTGGGGGAGCAAGAATATAAAAGATATTGAGAATAAGGCCTGACTTGATGTATCATTTTAATATAGGGGAAATGGGAGGTGTAGTATGAGAAATAAGGTTTTAAAATTATTAGCTTTATTATTATCTGCTTCATTTATATTGATTGGTTGTGGTTCCGGCACAGAAACCAGCAGTACTGCAGATTTTGCAGCAGAGAAGGTTGCAGATGCAGGTGGCTTTGATGCAAAGCTAGGCAGCTTCTATGCGGAAGATAACTCATTAGAAGATTATGAAGAGCCTGTTGGAACGGAACCATCAGAACCAATTGAATCTGATGAAGAGGAGTATACCAAGGAAAGAAAAATTGTATACACCTCAAGTATGAGCATCGAGACAAAAAGTTTGATGAAGACATAAAAGCCATTCGTGAGCTGGTGCAGGCAAACGGTGGATATTATGAGAGCTCATCTGTTTCTGGTAATGCTGAATATGGTGGAAGATATGCCAGCTATTCTGCAAGAATTCCTGCTAATAAATATCAGGGATTTATGGATAGTCTTGGTGGCATTGGCTCGGTAACTTCATGTGATGAAAATGTAGATGATATTACCAGTCAGTATGTAGATGTTCAGGCACGTCTAAAGAGCTTGCGTACAAAGCTTGCCCGTTTAGAGGAGCTGGAGGCTCAGGCAGAAACTGTAGAGGATTTGCTTGCCATAGAGGACAGAATTAATGATGTTCAGTATGATTTAGAGAACTATACAGCACAGCTCAGATTATATGATGACAAGGTGGACTACTGCACAGTCACCATAAATGTAAATGAGGTAGTTACCTATTCTGAGGTAAAGAAGGACACAGCTTGGAATCGTTTTGCAGAAGCTTTTGAAGATTCATTTGATTCCTTTGTAGCATTCTTACAGGGGTTAGTTGTAGCATTAATCTATATTTTGCCTTATGCAATTATTGCAGCTGTAATTTTGATTATAGTTCTTTTGATTACTAAGAAAAAAGAACTGCAAGGAAACGTAAGAGCACATCTGCTCCTTCAGAAAATAAAAATTAGATATTGATTCTAGTGATAAAAAGGAAAAGACAAGCTCTGAAAAATATACAGGTCCTAATTATAAATAATGTACAAAGAAGCCTGAAAATGATACACTTAGTGTGTTGTTAGAGGGCTTCTTTTATTAGGAGGAATAGACATGAAAATAGGTTTTATCGGTGCTGGAAACATGGGCAGTTCCATGATGGGAGGAATTATTTCATCTGGTACAGTTGAAGCA
>FP929036.1:2062510-2136035 GCA_000209815.1 Butyrivibrio fibrisolvens 16/4 | reverse complement strand
CAGGACATAATGGCAAGTGATATTTTTCAGGCTACATTAGATGATCTTAGTAGCGAGTTTGGAGTTAATACCAGTATTAGCAACAGAGATGTTGTAGAGTTTTCCGATATCATTATCATTGCGGTAAAACCACAGTATCTTGCGGACGCAATTGGCGGAATAAGGGATATGGATTATACTGACAAGGTTGTTGTCAGCATAGCTGCAGGACAGTCTTTATCACATCTTAGAGAATTGTTTGGAAAGGACTTAAAGCTGATTCGTGTTATGCCTAACACTCCAGCATTAGTTGGCGAGGCCATGAGTGCCCTTAGTCCAAATGAGCTGGTTACAGAAGAGGATACAGAGATTGTTGTTGAGCTTTTCGAGTCATTTGGAAAGGCTGAAATTGTTCCTGAAAAATTGCAGGATGCAGTTGTTGGTATCAGCGGCTCATCACCTGCTTATGTATATATGTTTATCGAGGCACTTGCAGATGGTGCTGTAGCAGAGGGAATGCCTAGAGCTCAGGCTTATAAGTTTGCAGCCCAGGCAGTACTTGGTTCTGCAAAGATGGTACTTGAAACTGGCGAGCACCCAGGTGTTTTAAAAGATAATGTTTGTTCACCAGGTGGTACTACTATAGAGGCGGTTGCAGCCCTTGAGGCACTTGGCTTCAGAAATGCAGTAATCGAGGCAGAAAGAGTTTGTATAGAAAAATCCAGAGAATTATAATTTAAGAAAAAGGACCAGGGAGCTCTTGAGAGCTCCCTTTATAGTGAAATTATGGAAACATTGGAAAGATCAGTAAAAAGATTTATAAAAATGAAATAGTGCTTTGTGTGGCTTTTATTCTTGCTGTGCTTTCATCATTTTTTGTGCACCCAGACGGCCAATATATAGGCTACATCGATTTTAGAACTTTGAGCATCCTATTAGCTCTGATGATTACCATGGCAGGCCTTCAGCGCTTGCAGGTATTCAGACAGATAGGAGAGCTGCTTGTTTCAAAGATGAGTTCAATTCGCGGAGTAGTATTGGTGCTGATTGGACTCTGCTTCTTTTCAGCCATGTTTATTACAAACGATGTGGCACTGCTTACATTTGTACCATTTTCAATTGTTACATTGTCTATTTCTGATCGCAGGGATTTGTACATCATCGTAATTGTACTAGAGACAATCGCAGCAAATCTTGGAAGTATGCTTACACCTTTGGGCAATCCACAGAATCTTTATCTATATTCAATCGCTGGAATGAGCCTTGGAGCGTTTATAAAGCTGATGCTTCCCTATAGTGTAGTTGCTCTTTTGATGCTTGTACTATGCGGGTTTATATTTGTAAAGGCCGCTTCCGTTACTTTGGCAGAAAAGCATATTTACGAACGCACTAAGCGTGATAAGAATATGATTACCATGTACGTATTTACGTTTTTATTTCTATTCTTGTGGTAGCCAGAGTACTTGATTACAGAATTGGATTACTAATCGTTGTAGTTTTGACATTGATATTTGATAGAAGAGTTTTACGCAAGCCGGATTACTCCCTCTTATTTACATTTATTTTCCTGTTTATTTTTATTGGAAATATAAAACGAATTCCTGCTCTTTCAGATGCAATAGGAAGCTTCCTGCAGATTAATGAAGTTGGGGTATCAATATTCCTTAGCCAGTTTATCAGTAATGTACCAGCCGCAATTCTTTGCTCAGGATTTACAGACCATATTGATAAGCTGATTATTGGAACAAATCTTGGAGGATTGGGAACACTTATTGCATCTATGGCAAGCCTGATTTCCTTTAAGCAATATGGATATATTGATGGGGCTGACAAGAAAAAATATATGGGAATATTTACACTTGCCAATGTTATTTTTTTGATTGTAATGTGTTTGTTATATTGGGGCATAAACTAAATATAATATATAGAGAGTCTATCTTTGCAAAAGCTAAGATAGGCTCTTTTTAAATATATTACAAAAAAAGTCATAAATATAACAAGATTATTACGAATATGTTTACAGAAATGAAATCATATGCTATAGTATACTCTCGTAAGAAAATAAACAAACTTTATGATTTGTTTATTAATAACCAGAAAGGGGCAAATATGTAATGAAAAAGAGAACAAGAATTATAGCATCTATAATGTTAGCTATGGCACTTGCGGTTAGCGGACCCGCATCAATTCCATATGTTAATGCATCTAGCTTGACAACACAGGCAGTTAGCGTGTCAAAATCACAGACACCAGTTGGCCAGCATGGAACCTTATCAGTAAAGAAGGTATCAGGCTATTCTGCTCCAACTATCGTAGACAAATATGGAAAGCCAGTACAGTTACACGGAATTAGTACACATGGCGTTCAGTGGTTCCCACAGTACATTAATAGGGATAGTTTTAAGAGTCTTAGAGATGATTGGGGAATAGATACAGTAAGACTTGCAGTATACGCAAGAGAGAATGGATATACTCAGGGTAACAAAGACCTAATGGATAAGAAAATCGATGAGGCTGTATCAGCTGCAAAGGAATTAGGTATGTACGTTATCATCGATTGGCATGTACTGAGCTACAATCCAAATGAGGACATTAATTCAGCAAAGACATTCTTCACCAAATACGCGACAAAATACAAGAACGTTGACAATGTAATCTTTGAAATTGCTAACGAGCCAACAGGCACAAATTGGTACGATGGCAGCGGCAAGGATTTATACACATACAGCAAGACAATTGCTAGAACAATCAGAAATACTGGTGCAAAAAATATCATCATCTGTGGTACAAACGACTGGTCTCAGAGAGTAGATCAGGTGGCAGACAAGCCACTTAAGAATGATGGCTTTGAAAATATCATGTATACAGTTCACTTCTACGCGGCAACACATTATGACAATATAAAGGAAAATGTCAGAAAAGCCGTTAAGGCTGGCACACCAGTAATCTGTACAGAGTTTGGTGTTTGCGATGCTTCTGGTAACGGCGCATACGATTTTAACAATGCTGATGATTGGATGAAGCTTTTCAAGGAAAACAACATCAGTTTTGCATTATGGAGCTTATGTAATAAGGGTGAGTCTGCTTCAGTTATTAATCCATCTTGTAATAAGACAAGCAATTGGACAGAGTCAGACCTTACAGAAGCTGGTAAATGGCTGGTTAAAACCTGCAAATCACTTTCAGGAAATAGTGGTAAGGTAAATCCAACTCCTACCCCTACACCAAAGCCAACACCAACTCCAACACCTAAGCCTACACCTAAGCCAACCCCAGTTCCTACCTCAAAACCTACCCCTACTCCTACTCCTGAGGCAGGTACAGCAACAGATGGAGATGTTATTTTTGACATTCCATCTGATTGGGGCACGGGCTTTTCAGCAAATAGTACTGTTGCCAATAATGGTAACAATCAAATTAACGGATGGACAGTAGAATTTGATAGTGATGTTCAGATTACAGATATCTGGAATGCTAAGATTTCATCCCATAAGGGTAAGCATTATGTGCTTGTCAACGAATCTTATAATGGTACTGTTCCTGCTGGTCAGTCTGTTTCATTTGGTTTTAATGGAACTAAGAAGGACGGTACAAAACCTACATTTACAAACATTAAGTTACGTTAATGATTAATTTAATTGTGCTTGCATTTTTTTATAACAGGTTGTATTATAATCAAGCAATTAAAAACAGAAATTCACTCATATGAGTGAGAGACAGTTCGTTTGTACCATCCTGTCTATAAACAAAACCAGGACTGCATTACTTAAAATGATTCTGGAGGTCTTTGGTCTACAAGGCCTCCTTTTTATTTGTTTGACTTTATTCACATCAATTTTTAGGTATTCACAGTCCTGTTTCTAGGAGATTTTCAATGTACTATTTAACTGCAGAAGCTTCATTTGATGGAGCCCATTTTTTAGCTGGCTATGAGGGCAAATGTTCTAATCTTCATGGTCATCGTTGGAGAGTTATTTTAAAAATTAAGACAGATAAGCTTCAGGAAGAAGGTCAGCAACGTGGAATGGTTGTAGATTTTGGGGATGTAAAAAACGCCCTTAAAAAAGAAACAGACCTTTTCGACCACAGCTTTATATATGAAGAGGGTTCTCTTAAGGAGGCTACAGTAGCAGCCCTTCAGGCAGAGAATTTTGAAATGCATGTAGTTCCTTTCAGACCTACAGCAGAAAACTTTGCGAAATACTTTTTTGATAAGTTTAAGGAATATGGTTTTACAGTTGCAGAAGTGACAGTATATGAGACTCCAAATAACTGTGCAAGCTATTCGGAGGATTAATAATGTCGGTATATTATGTAGTAGAAAAGTTCGTCAGTATTAATGGCGAGGGACAGCACGCTGGTGAGCTTGCTGTATTTATAAGGCTTCGTGGCTGCAATTTGGCTTGCAGCTACTGTGATACAAGATGGGCCTGCAGCTATGAGGCACCAGCCGAACAAATGACAGAGGTAGAGATTTTAGATTATGTAAAATCTACAGGTGTCAACAGGGTTACACTTACGGGTGGTGAACCACTGAAGGCCAGGGACATCAAAGATCTTTTACGTGCTTTTGCAGCGGAGCCTAATATAAAAGTAGAGATAGAGACTAACGGAAGTGTGAACATAGTTCCATTTGCTGCCATTCCTAATGCTCCTGCTTTTACACTTGATTATAAGCTGGCTGGCTCTGGTATGGAGGACGAAATGGATTTGTCCAACTTTGCATTTTTGCAGCCAAAGGACAGCGTGAAATTTGTTTGTTCTGATGTAAGTGAGCTTGATAAGGTTTGTGAGCTTGTAGATACATATGGTCTTGCAGAAAAATGTACAGTTCTCATCAGTCCGGTATTTGGTCGCATTGATCCAGCAGATATGGTGAATTATTTGATTGAGCACAAGCGCAATGATATTCGCTTGCAGCTTCAGCTTCACAAATTTATATGGGACCCAAACAAACGCGGAGTATAGAGAGGGTTTGATATGGCAATTAATAAGGAATTAATTAAGGAAAGCATTAGAAATATTATCATTGCTCTGGGGGATGACCCTGATAGAGCAGGTCTTATAGAGACTCCTGACAGGGTTGCCCGTATGTACGAGGAAGTTTTTGAAGGAATGAATTACAGCAATCAGGAAATTGCTGATATGTTCAATAAGACTTTCGACGAGGATTACTACGACGAAAACAGTCAGGACCTTGTATTTGTAAAGGATATAGAGGTTTTCAGTTATTGCGAGCATCATCTTGCACTTATGTATGATATGAAAGTAAGCGTTGCCTATATTCCAAATGGCAAGGTAATCGGTCTTAGCAAGATTGCCCGTATCGCTGATATGGCTGCAAAGCGCCTCCAGCTTCAGGAGCGTATCGGAAATGACATCGCAGAAATCCTTCAGATGGTTACTGGTTCTGATGATGTGGCTGTATTTATTGAGGCAAGCCACTCTTGTATGACAGCTCGTGGCATCAAGAATGCAGGTGCCCGCACTCAGACACAGACTTTGCGTGGAAAGTTTAAGACAGATAGAGATTTATTAGCGAGATTATTATAAAATAGCCTTCCCCTTGATAAGGGTTGCTAGGCTCCAGTGGAGCCTGTTAAGCAACGACCGAGCCGGGAGGCGAGACAAGGTGCCCCGAAGGGGCGGATGAGGTGGAAATATTATGAAAGCATTAGTTTTAGTTAGTGGTGGTGTAGATTCCACCACTTGCCTTGGAATGGCAGTAAAGGAATATGGAAGCGAGAACGTAGTAGGTCTTTCAATCTTCTATGGTCAGCGCCATGATAAGGAGATAAAGGCGGCAGATGCAGTTTGCGAGCACTATAATGTAGAGCATATCACACTTGATTTATCTACAATGTTCCAGTTTAGTGACTGCACACTTTTACAGCATTCTGATGGAGAGATTCCAGAGGAATCATATGCTGAGCAACTTGCAAAGACAGATGGAAAGCCGGTAAGCACATACGTGCCATTTAGAAATGGTTTATTCCTTTCAAGTGCCAGCGCAATTGCCCTTTCAAAGGGATGCTCAAAGATTTATTACGGAGCACACAGCGATGATGCAGCAGGCAATGCTTATCCAGATTGCTCTGAGGCATTCAACAATGCAATGAATACAGCTATCTATGAGGGCAGTGGAAAGCAGCTTCAGATAGAAGCGCCATTTATTAATCTTACAAAGGCACAGGTTGTAAAGAAGGGGCTGGAAATCGGTGTTCCTTACGAGCTTACCTGGAGTTGTTATGAAGGGCACGAAAAGGCCTGTGGGAAATGTGGTACCTGCATTGACAGAAAGGCTGCATTTGAACTTAATGGAACCACAGATCCAATAGCATATGAAAATTAATTATCGCATATACGATATCGCAAATACGGAGGTAAATAATTATGGCAGATAGAGCAGCCGAGGGTACACTTACCCTTCTTGGAAACAAGAACAACCAATATCCAGATAACTACGCACCAGAGATGCTTCAGACATTCTTAAATAAGCATCCTGAGAATGATTACTTTGTAAAGTTTAATTGTCCAGAGTTCACATCACTTTGTCCAATCACTGGACAGCCTGATTTTGCAAACATCATCATCTCTTATGTTCCAGGAGAAAAGATGGTAGAAAGCAAATCTTTAAAGCTTTACCTTTTCAGCTTCAGAAATCACGGTGATTTCCATGAGGATTGCGTAAACATCATCATGAAGGATCTTATCAAGCTTATGGATCCAAAGTACATCGAAGTTTGGGGCAAGTTCACTCCAAGAGGAGGCATTTCAATCGACCCATATTGCAACTATGGTAAGCCAGGTACAAAGTGGGAAGAGGTAGCTTTTAATCGTATGGCAAACCACGATATGTATCCTGAAAAGGTAGACAATAGATAAGATTTATTATTATGTCATTTACGTTGACTGATGAGGTTTTGCTCACTTCATCAGTCTCTTTTTTTATATAATACTGGAAACGTTTCCAGTTCTGTGCTATCCTAAGCTTAACTTGATGTTAGGAGGGTATTTATGGAATTTGGAAAGTTACTGTCATATGAGATTGTAGACAATCAGGTTACAGTGAAATATGAAAAACAGGAAGTAATTATTCAGATTATTACAGATGAGATAATCAGGGTACTTGTTCCTACCTGGATAAAATACTACAAGTCAGTTGCTATAGAGGGGCATCCAGAGGTTCCTTGTGATTTTGAGGTTTCAAAATCGGAAGATCATCTTTCTATAACAACAGGCTCAGTTATTCTTCAGCTAAAGGATAATTTTAGCTTTAAATTTATGGATAAGTTCTCTGATGAATTGCTCTCAAGTTACGATGGTACCAGAACTATTTTGGGAGGATTATCGGAGGAGGCATTGGCACTTCTTATTGCGGAAGGCCATGTTTTCAATGCTGACCAGTACAGAAATCACAAGGTTCAGCAGCTCTTTAAGCTTGGCGTGGATGATAGATTCTATGGAACTGGGGATAAGACTGGATTTTTAAATAAGCGAGGCTATGCATACGAAAACTGGAATTCAGATATTCCTCAGATGCATATGGAGAATATGCCTGCACTTTATAAATCCATACCATTTGTTATTGGAAAGCGTCCGGGCTACACCTATGGTTTGTTCTTTGATAATACATTCCATAGTTATCTAGATCTTGGAAAAGAGAGTACAGAGTATTTTGTTTATGGCGCAGATGATGGAAACCTGGATTTCTACTTTATGGCTGGCGAGAAAATGACAGACATAGTAGAACACTACACATATCTTACAGGGCGTGCGCCTCTTCCACAGCTTTGGACACTAGGCTATCATCAGTGTCGCTGGGGCTATGAAAGTGCAAAGGACATTCGTACAGTTGCCCAAAAGATGCGAGAAAACAGAATCCCTTGCGAGACTGTTCAGTATGATATTGATTATATGGATGGTTTTAGAGTATTCACCTGGGATGAAGAAAACTACGAGTCTAAGGGGCAGCTTATAAAGGAGCTTGCCGAGGATGGCTTTAAGGCTGTGTGCATTATTGATCCTGGTGTAAAAGAAGATGAAGGCTACTTCATGTATGATGAAGGAATCAAAAAAGATTATTTTGCCAAGGATAAGGATGGCAATGTCTATGTAAATGAGGTTTGGCCAGGAGATTCTGTTTTCCCAGACTTTGGAAAGGAAGAAGTAAGAAACTGGTGGAGCAGGAGTCATAAAAAGCTTGTGGACATGGGCATCCAGGGAATCTGGAACGATATGAACGAGCCAGCCAGCTTTAAAGGGCCACTTCCACTTGATGTACAGTTTTCTGTAAACGACCGAGAAACAGACCACAGTGAGATGCACAATGTATATGGCCATTTTATGAGCAAGGCCACTTTTGAAGGTATGAAGGAGCTTACTGGAAAGCGTCCACTAGTTATCACAAGAGCTTGCTACAGTGGCTCTCAGAAATATACTGCTGTTTGGACTGGAGATAATCAGAGCGTATGGCCACATCTGCAGATGCTCATACCACAGCTTTGCAACTTAGGAATCAGCGGTTTCCCTATTGCAGGAACTGACATAGGTGGATTTGGTGGCGACACAAAGCCAGAGCTTCTTATGAGATGGATTGAGGCAGCAGTATTTTCTACTTTCTTTAGGAATCATTGTGCCAAGGGACATAGAATGCAGGAGCCTTGGAATTTTGGAGAGCAGACAGTAGATGTATATCGTAAATACGTAGAACTTCATTATAGATTCTTACCATATATATATGACTTACTTTTTGAATGTCAAATCACAGGTCTTCCTGTAATGCGCCCTCTTGTACTCCACTATGAGGATGATGAGAATACCTATAATCTTAATGATGAGTATCTTGTCGGTGAAAATATGCTGGTTGCTCCTGTTGTAGATCAGGGTGCTACCAAGAAAATGGTATATCTTCCAGCAGGAAAATGGATTAATTATTGGACCAAGGAGAGCTACTCAGGTGGAAAATACATAATCGTCGATGCACCAATTGATGTGCTTCCAATTTTTATCAAGGAAGGCAGCATTATTCCTATGTATGAGCCAGTTCAGTATGTTGGGGAAAAGCCATATGACATACTTGAGCTTCTGGTGGCAGGTGACAATGCCTGGGGCACTCATTATCAGGATAATGGTGAAGATTTTGCATATCTTGACGGAGAATATAATCTTTATAGTTTTACATATGAGGATGGAAAGCTGGAGACAGATATGCTTCACGAAGGATATGAGAAATACAAAGAGATAAAAGTTAATAAAATATAAATATCTACTATACCAGACTAATTTACCAGTTCCGATTGTGGCAGCAAGTGCTGTGCAAAGATAAAATGCCGTTGAATAAAGAATAAAAAGAAGTAAAATTTTAAATGAAGACAAAGACGTCTGCTTTTTAGCGGGCGTCTTTTTTTTCGGGAAGGAACACTAAAGTGAAAGACGGATTTATAAAAATTGCTTGTGCTACACCTGATATTAAGGTGGCTGATACTGAGCACAATGCAGATGAGATAATTAGATTAATCAGGGAAGCAAATGGGAAAGGTGTAAAGATTATCTGTTTCCCAGAATTAGGTATAACCGGATACACCAGTCAGCCCAGAGCTTCTTCCACCAGATGAAGATGGAAAGATTTCACAGAAGACAGAAGACTTGGTGGGACCATACGAGCTTCATGATTACTTCTTGTATTACATGCTTCGCTTTGGATTTTCACCATCAAAGATTTTCAGGCTTGCACAAAAATCCTTTGATGGTGACTACAGTCGTGAAGAAATCCTTAAATGGTTGAAGAAGTTCTACTGGAGATTCTTCACTCAGCAGTTCAAGAGAAGCTGTATGCCAGATGGCCCAAAGGTTGGTACAGTAACCTTATCTCCAAGAGGAGATTTTAGAATGCCAAGTGATGCAGCAGTAAATCTTTGGATGAAAGAAATTGAGATAATTTAATAGAAAACGGTTGCATATTCTTTGAATTTCCGTATACTTTAATCAAACAAAGGCGTTTTGAGTCACAATTGTGGCTTGAGGCGCCTTTTTATTTTACAGAAAGGAGGAGAGAGAGCATGACAACATACGCAGACATTTTTAGTAAAAAGAACGGGTCGAGGATATGGAAATCTATGCAGGTTCCGGAGCCGTTAACGAGCAGCTGGCCAGGTATGGTGTTAAATTCGGGATTTATAAAAACAATGAATTCAAAGAGCAGCTTTTCCCTTTTGATATGATTCCAAGAATCATTGATAAGGATGAGTTTACCTACCTTGAAAAAGGATTGAAGCAAAGAGTTGTTGCTCTAAATTGTTTTATTAACGACATCTATGGCGAAAAGCAAATTGTGAAAGACGGCATCATACCGGAGGAATTTATATACGCCGGTAGCGGTTACCTGC
The DNA here is from genome assembly GCA_000209815.1 of Butyrivibrio fibrisolvens 16/4. Lineage (GTDB taxonomy): Bacteria > Bacillota > Clostridia > Lachnospirales > Lachnospiraceae > Pseudobutyrivibrio > Pseudobutyrivibrio fibrisolvens_A. The sequence continues at coordinate 2,125,668 of FP929036.1, read as the reverse complement.
CTCAGTGCGATGGAATCAAACCACCCAAGGGAATATATGCCCACATAGCAGGTATTGATTTAGTTCAGGCGAAGGATGGAGACTGGTATGTTCTGGAGGATAACCTAAGAATTCCTTCAGGCGCATCTTACCCAATGATTGCGCGAATGATTTCCAGAAGAAGCTCACCAGATCTTTTTACAGGGAAACATGTTGAAGACAACAGAAACTATGCCGCTATGCTACGTCGTACTATGGACCATGTGAATGTGGGAGGACACACGGTCATCTTGACTCCAGGCAGATATAATGCAGCTTATTTTGAACACTCATATCTTGCAGAAAAGACAGGTGCGCATTTGGCTTCTGGACACGAGCTGATAGTTGAAAATGATCACTTGTATTTTATTGATTATTCTGGACGTAAAGAGAGAGTAGGAGCTGTATACAGACGTATATCAGATGAATATCTTGACCCAATGACCTTTAGGAAGGATTCAGTAATTGGCATTCCTCACATTTTTGATATTTACAGAAAAGGAAATGTTGCACTTATCAATGCACCAGGAAATGGAGTGGCTGATGATAAGGGAATTTATTATTTTGTGCCAAAGATGGTGAAGTATTATTTGGGAGAGGAACCAATATTACAGAATGCACCAACCTATTTACCATATTACAAAGAGGATATGAAGTATGTGCTTGAGAACTTTGACAATCTTGTTTTAAAGGATGTGGCTGAGGCTGGAGGATATGGAGTTGTATTCGGCAACAAGATGACTTCAGAGGAAAAGGAAAACTTTAAGACAATGTTGAAGAATGAACCACGAAGATTTATTGCACAGGAGGTTATAGATTTTCTGGATATCGATATCATGGAAAAATGCGAGCTTCTTCCAAGAAAAGCGGACTTGAGAGCCTTTGTACTTATGGGGGATGAACCAATGGTATGGAAAAGTGGATTGACCAGATTTTCCAGAAATCCAGATTCATTTATTGTTAATTCTTCGCAGGGAGGAGGATTTAAAGATACATGGGTATTATCTCAGTAGAGAACACAGACAGATTATACTGGCTGGGCAGATACACAGAACGGGTTTACACAACAATAAAAGTCTTTGAGTCTCGCTTTGATTCAATGATTGATATTGATGATCTGGAGTACGAAAAGTTTTGTGTAAGCCAGGATATTCCTAATATTTATAAAAGCAAAGAGGATTTTGTTGCGCGATATTGTTTCTCGTTGGAGGATGAAAACTCTATTATCTCAAATCTAATGAGAGCTTATGACAATGCAATTGTCCTCAGAGAAGAAATCGGAAGCGAGTCCCTTTCCTACATTCAGTTGGCAGTATATGCAATGAATCAGGCATCACTGGGCAGGTCTCCACTTATCGGTTTACAGCACGTGACGGACAACATAGCTGCTTTTTGGGGAATGACAGATGATGATATAGAGGAATCATCTATAAGAAATATGATAAGAGTCGGAAAGCTTGTAGAACGAATCGATTTATATTCCAGACTCAAGGTGTTTCCAGAACGGGTTCGAAAAGAGACAAGAAGACTTACTAATCGTATAGATAAAAGCACCATGCGGTACGACCATAAGCGGATGGCACATGTAAACTATCTTGTTCAGTTAGATGATATTCCTTTTGAGACATTGACTGAGGAAATCGAAAAATTGGTAGGTGATGAGCTTTGAAAAAGCTGCAGTTTGGTTATCATATGAAGCTCACTTTTAGTGATTACGTGAAGAACCACAGATTTTCACTTAAGTGTGTTCCCCATGATACAGATTTGCAAAAAATCGAAAATATGACAGTGGAAGTATACCCGGATAATATTACCAGTGAGGATGAGGATTCCTACGGAAACATCACTTTATTCGGGTATACAAATGAGTTGCACGACAGTTTCAGATTTGATGTAAAGGGCATTGCAGTAACTGGCAGGGAAGAGTATGAGAAGGCCGATGAACTTCATAAGATAGGTATGTTTAAATATCAGTCTCCAAAGACCAAGCCCGGTCTTAGAATATCGGGGTTTTATCAGAAGCTGGATTTGAAAAACTTTGCTTGTGCCACGGGAAAAGCGTCAGCAATCATGGACGGACTTGCAGAGTCTTTTAAGTATGTTCAGGGAATTACAGATATGGAAACCACTGCGGAGGAAGCATTCGCAGGTGGATGTGGAGTATGTCAGGATTATGCCCACATTATGCTTTCATTATGCAGGATGGAAAGGATTCCTTGTCGATATGTGGCGGGAATGATGATGGGAGAAGGATTATCCCATGCATGGGTGGAAATATGGAATGAAGGCAGATGGATTGGCTATGACCCTACAAATCATAAGCTTGTAAATGATGAGTATATCAAGATTTCCAACGGACGGGATTCGGAGGATTGTCTCGTAAATCAGGGTATATTCACGGGAAATGTCAGTCAGATTCAGGAAATTAATGTTGTGGTAGAAGAGGTTTTTGATGAATGGAATAATAGAATCAATTGAAGATGTGGTACGACTTTTCCTTCCAGTGGATGAAGAATTCGTAATTACGAAGCACAGGCTGATGTCATCTAAAAAGGAAGGACTCAGACGAATTTGTATAGTGACCGGAATTCATGGAGATGAACTTGAGGGACAATATGTCTGCTATGAGCTGTCAAGGCGTATTAGAGGATGTGTAAGCAGCTTAAACGGCATAGTAGACATATATCCTGCCATGAATCCCTTTGGAATTGATTCTATAACCAGAGGAATTCCAGCTTTTGATCTTGATATGAACAGGATATTTCCAGGAAATTTCGAGGGAGATATGAATGAGTATGTGGCATCAAGAATCATCGAGGAACTGGAGGGAGCAGACCTTGTAATTGATATTCATGCCAGCAATATTTTCCTGACGGAAGTTCCACAAATTCGTATAAACGAATTGAATGCAGATGTGCTTGTTCCAATTGCCAAAAGAGCAAACATGGATTTGATTTGGGTACATGGAGCAAGCACAGTTCTTGAGTCTACACTTGCATATTCTCTTAACAGCAAAGGAACGAATACACTTGTTGTGGAGATGGGTGTGGGAATGAGAATCACAGAAGAATATGGAAATCAGCTTACAGACGGTATTTTTTCTCTTATGAGCGAACTGGGAATATGGACTGGAGAGGTGCCTGAAATAAGAAATGCTATAGTAGCATATGACGCCGATGGAGAAGATGTATGCTATCTCAATGCTCCTTGTTCCGGAATTTACATGAAGGAAAAGGACCATGGAAGCAGGGTGAAAAAAGGAGAATCTGTAGGCAAAATTATTAATCCATTAAGTGGGGCTGTATTGGCAGAAATAACGGCTCCCGAGAAGGGGATGATTTTTACAGTCAGGGAATACCCAGTAGTTGAAGAAGGTTCTTTGATGGGACGAATTCTCAAAGAAAAAGTATTATTGGAGAATCAGGTATGAAGGAAGAAACTATTTATTCGTTTAACGGATTATACAGAGACAGCTTCCGGGTGAAGGGCTTTAAATTTGGAGAAGGTGAAAAATCAGTCTGCATCGTTGGAAGTCTGAGAGGTAACGAATACCAGCAGATATATGTGTGCAGCTTGTTGATAAAGGAACTAAAGAAGCTTGAAGAAGCGGGAAAGATTAGGCAGGGCAAATCAATCATGGTAGTTTCCTGCGGAAATCCATATTCTGTAAATATCAAGAAACGATTCTGGAGCATTGACAATACAGATATAAACAGGATGTTTCCAGGATATGATAAAGGCGAGACCACACAGAGAATCGCTGCAGGAATATTTAACCAGATAAAGGATTACAGATATGGAATTCAGTTTGCATCCTTTTATATGCCAGGGCATTTTGTGCCCCAGGTAAGAATCATGAAAACTGGAAATGAAAACGTGGAGATGGCGAAGGAGTTCGGATTACCATTTGTGGTACTTCACAACCCAAGACCCTTTGATACAGCAACCCTAAACTACAATTGGCAAATTTGGGACACCGAGGCCTTCTCTATTTATACATCCAGTACGGAAAAGATAAAAAGGAAAAGCGCCAGACAGGGAGTGGATGCAGTCCTTGCATTCCTGGAAAAAGAAAAATAATAGATTATGAAAACAGTCAGGGATGTCAGTCTAAAGTGATTGACAGTAATAATTTTATTAGTGTCAGAACCAGTTCGGCAGGCTTTATGGAATCGCTGGTTCAGGCAGGAGATGTGGTTATCAGGGGACAGGTAATGGCACATGTCACAGAGCCACTAACAGGTGATATCATCCAGACTGTGACAGCACCGGAGGATGGCATCATAGCCTTTGAATATGATAGCCCGATAGTGTATCAGAACACAGCGGCTTTTAAGCTTATACCTTTAGTTTGAAGGCCAGGTTTTTGGAGGAAAAAATGAAACCGGTTATTGGATTGATACCTTTATATGATGATGAAAAAGAAAGCTACTGGATGCTTCCAGGTTATATGAGGGTGATAGAAAAATGTGGAGGTTTGCCCATAATGCTTCCGTTAACTACAGATCAGGAGGAGCTTGAGCAGGCATACAACCTTTGTGATGGAATTCTTTTTACTGGAGGACATGACGTGTCGCCTGTGGTATATGGTGAAGAAAAAGAAGCACCTGTGGTATAAGCTGTGACATGAGAGATGCTATGGAAGGATATATTTTGAAGGAATGTCTTGCAGATAACAAGCCTTTCCTGGGAATATGTAGAGGAATTCAATTCGTAAATGCGTATATAGGAGGAACACTGTATCAGGATCTTCCAACAGAATATGAATGTAAAGTGGAACATCACATGGAACCGCCATATGACAGACCTGCACATAAAGTGGAAATACTTCCATACACCAAGCTGGCTGAAATACTAGGCGCGGGTATGCATGAAGTCAACAGTTATCATCATCAAGCTATAAAGGAGCTATCTCATGAAGTGAAAAAGATGGCAGTTTCTGAAGATGGACTAATTGAGGCTATAGAAGTGAGGAACCAAAAATTCGCCGTTGCAGTTCAATGGCATCCAGAATTTTCTTATGAAAATAATGAGGACAGTATAAAGCTTGTAACTGCTTTTGTGAATGAATGTAAATAGTATTGGGAGAGACAACATGATTAAACTTAACGATTATTTATATGATGGTGAAACTATTTTTAGGATATTACAAAAATATATAGATGACTTGGAGGAAAATGCATTAGCAACCCATAATCAGGTGGACTTAGTGCACTGCGCATTTCTTGACACTATATATGAGATTTTAGAGCACAACGAATTTTTAACCTCTCAGTCTCAAAGAATTCGTGAGTTCTATAAATATATGGTAGTAGCATATCCATATTTGGCATTCACCTTTAAGGGGCGAATTAAATCTATTATCCGGGCGGAAGAAAAGTTTAATAGATACATTGTGGACTTCATATATGAATACTATCAGAAGTACCATCATTTCCCAGCAACCCAGGAGATAAAGGAAAAATTAAGCTGTTTTAGGGATGTACTCGCCTATCGAATCGTTATCTCTTTACCTAAGTGTCATTTAAAAAAGGGACAGGATTTAGAAGAGGAAGAGATTAAGCTTTTATATGAAATAGCAAATAAAATGCCTGTGTTCTTGGAATCCCAGGGGTTTACAGTTGTTAAGGCAAATTTGGAAGGGCGTGAATGCTCGGAATTGTTGGATAAAAGTTTGTGGGATACCTATAGAGATTATGTTCATAAGCCAACCAGTGTTGGATATAGATCCTTACATTTAACCTTGTTTGATGATCAGGCAAGGTGCCACGTTGAGGTGCAGCTTAGAACGAAATCTATGGATGATAGTGCTGAAATTGGAGAGACTAATCATCTGAGATATGTGGAGTCTCAGGAGCAGCAGAAAAACAGAAGATTAGAGATACCGGAAGGGGAATGTGTATTCTTTGATGAGGCTTATGAGAGGGTTGTATCCTTGGAAAATTTAGATTTGGCAAAACTTGATGTAAATATGTTTACAGCAGTAAATAATAGCTTAATAAATGATGGCTGTGGGTTATTTAGGGGACGACAGATTTTACCATTTGAACATTTATCAAGATTTCAAAATGGATTGGTGGACTAGAAGAATTGAAGAAGCTTAAAGAATTAAACCTAGAGTTTCCAAGAATTGGAATGCGGATAATAAAATCAGCTATAGCAGTTCTACTCTGCTTTGTAGTGGATTATTTTAGAAATGGAGCAGGAATTGTGTTTTACTCACAGCTTTCTGCTCTCTGGTGCATGCAGGCCACCAGGGAAAGCACAATTAAAAATGCCAAGCAGAGAATGATAGGAACCTTTATAGGAACCTTTTATGGTTTCCTTTATATTGTTATTAAGCAGCTCGTTTTGCCAAAGGCAAGTGGATATGATTATGTGGGCTCAGTGATAATATCGGGGATGATTGTGCTTGTAATTTACACATCAGTATTTATTAAGAAAAAGCAGGCTTCATATTTTTCATGTGTAGTGTTTTTGAGTATTGTTGTGAATCATATTGGGGATTCAAACCCTTATTTATTTGCCTGCAATAGATTTTTAGATACTGTCATAGGTATCGCTATTGGTGTGCTGGTTAATATATGGGGATTTTAGGATAGATTTTGGGGGAGGTTTTTATGGCAGCGTTTGATAGAGTTTGTTCCGGAATTCCACAGATGGATGAACAGTTTGATAATATTCGACTGGGGGATAACGTGGTTTGGCGTGTGGATAAGCTGGAGGATTTCAAGCTGTTTGCTGAGCCGTATGTGCAGCAGGCAATAGAGGATGGAAGAAACCTGATTTATATCAGGTTTGCCAGCCATGAACCGCTGTTTGAACCACAGGAAGGATTGAAGATTGTAAATGTGGAGCTGTCACATCGTTTTGAAACCTTTACTGTGGATATACATGAGATAATTGAAAAGGAAGGCTTCGACGCCTTCTATGTATTCGACTGCCTTTCTGAGTTGCAGACTGCGTGGGCCACAGATCTTATGATGGGTAATTTCTTCCAGGTGACCTGCCCATATCTTTTCCAACTGGATACAGTTGCATTCTTCCCTCTGATTCGTGGAAAACATTCTTTTAAAGCTATTGCAAAAATTCGTGATACAACTCAACTATTTTTAGATGTTTATACTGATAAGAACAATGTATTTGTAAGACCTGATAAGGTGTGGAACCGTTATTCTGAAACAATGTTTTTACCACACGTTTATGAGCCAGAGGCAGGGCTGTTTGCACCGATGCTTGACGGTGTGAGAGCCAGCCATTTTTATCAGCTTTTGGAAAAAGAAGCAAACAGTGCCGACAGGGATAACAAAGACAGCTGGGATAGATTTTTCGACATGACTGCAACCATGAATGAAAATGGCATTGATGTGACCGAACAGTGCAGCAGGATGTGTAATATCATGATGACCAGAGATGAACGTATGCGTATCATGATTATGGAGAATTTCAAACCAGAGGATTATCTTCATGTAAAAAAGAGGATGATAGGCACAGGAATGATTGGTGGTAAAGCCTGTGGAATGCTTCTGGCAAGAAAGATAATAGAAAATAACAGGCCTGATATATTTGAAAAGTTCGAGCCCCATGATTCTTTTTATGTAGGCTCTGATGTGTTCTATACCTTTATTGTGGAAAATCATTTTTGGGATATCAGAGTGCGTCAGAGAAAGCCAGAAGAATATTTTACACTGGCCGATGAATTTGCCCAGAGATTGTTAGATGGAAAATTCTCTAGAGATATGGAGGAAGAATTAGTTAAGTTATTGGAGTATTATGGTCAAGATCCTATCATAGTCAGATCCAGCTCTATTCTTGAGGATGGCTTTGGAAATGCCTTTGCTGGAAAATACGAATCTGTTTTTTGTCCAAATGCAGGTGATATGGACCAAAGGTTAAAGGAGCTGGAGGATGCCATCAGAACAGTCTATGCCAGCACAATGAGTAAGTCTGCATTGGATTACAGAAATAGACGTGGTCTTCAGGCTCGTGATGAGCAGATGGCACTTTTGATTCAGAGAGTTTCAGGCTCTTATTATGGGGAATATTATATGCCTTGCGCAGCAGGTGTTGGCTATTCCTACAGTCCATACAGATTTATGGAAAGCCTTGATCCTGAGGCAGGTATGCTGCGTCTTGTAATGGGACTTGGAACATCTGCAGTAGAAAGAACGGAAGGCTCCTATCCAAGACTTGTAAGTTTGGATAATCCAAAGGCTACCACTTCAAGAGACTGTGGGGAGAAGCATAAATATTCACAGAAGAAGCTGGAACTGATAAACAGAGGTGAAGGTAAATTGCAGCAGGTGGAGCTGGGTGTTATTAAGCCATTTATGCCATATTATCTTCAGCGACTTTTGCTGGAGCATGATTTTGATGTGGAGAGACTGTTCAGGGAGCAGGGACATAACCGCGATATTCAGTTTATATCCTGTCAGGGTATTGTGGAAAAACAGGAAATTATGGCTCAGATGAAGGATATTTTGGGGACAATTCAGAAGGAATACGACTACCCTGTGGATACTGAGTTTACCATTAATTTTGCCGAGGATGGAGACTATGTAATAAACATTCTGCAGTGCAGACCACTACAGGTTTTCGAGGATTCGGGAGACTTTGAAATGCCAGATGTGATTGCCTCAGAAAAAGTATTGTTTGAATGCGAAAAGTCAGCCATGGGACTTTCCCGTTCGGAGAAGCTGGATATGATTGTATATGTAGACCCTGTAAATTACTACAACATGGACTACAAGGATAAATACACCATTGCAAATGCCATAGGCACTATTAACTGGAAGATGAGAGATTCCGGCAAGAAGATGCTTCTTATGGTGCCGGGGCGCATTGGTACCACTTCACCAGAGCTTGGCGTGCCTACATCCTTTGCAGATATCAGTGAATTTGAAGCCATCTGCGAGATTGCAAATTCTGAGGCAGGGTACAATCCTGAACTTTCATATGGCAGTCATTTCTTCCAGGATTTGGTGGAGTCAGGAATTCTTTATAATGCTATTTTTGAAAATGATAAGACTAAGATTTTCAACATGGAGCTTTTGAAGGATTGTAAAAATATTCTCGAGGAGTTTGATTCAAAGTATGATAGTCTCAAGGAGATAATTCGTATATACGATGTAAGTAATATGGGATTTATGCTGTGTAATGATATGAAAAAGAAAGGATAATTTGCTTTAAGAATTAACAATAAAATCTATTTCTAACGCAGTATAAATATACACAATTGTGTTATAAACATTCTTGTTGACAAACAAAATAAAGGATAGATATAATTTTGCACATAAATAAAGCGTGAATGTGCAAAGGGGCATATGTCGATTGACATGTGCCTCTTTTTTTATATTCAAAAACGCATTTACGATAATAAAGGAAAAGGAAGGTAATGGTATGATGGAACGAAAAAAATTAGTAGCATTTATTATGACAATGGTTGTTGCCATGGCTATGATTACAGGTTGTGGTGCCAGCTCAAGCTCAAAAAAAGGAGAATATGAGGGAGAGCTGATTATGGCTACTAACGCGACATTCCCTCCATACGAGTTTGTTGAGAATGGTGAGTATGAGGGAATAGATGTTGAAATAGCAGGAAAGATAGCAGAGGAATTAAATCTTGAGCTTGTTATTGAGGACGTGGAGTTTGGTTCTATCATAGCAGGTGTCGAGAGTGGTAAATACGATATGGGAATGGCTGGAATGACAGTCACAGATGAGAGAAAAGAGAGCGTAAACTTTTCTGAGACATATGCAGTAGCAGTTCAGTCAGTTATAGTTCCAGCAGGTTCTGATATCAAATCCATTGATGATATTTCAGCTGATACAAAGATTGGTGTGCAGCAGGATACAACAGGTGATATCTATGCTACAGAGGATTATGGCGATGAAGCAATTGTTCGTTACAAGGCAGGTCCAGATGCCGTTCAGGCTTTGGCGTCAGGCAAAGTTGATTGCGTAATCATCGATAAGGAGCCAGCAAAGGCTTATGTGGCAGCAAATGATGGACTTGAATTACTTGATTCAGCATATGCAGAGGAGGAGTATGCAATCTGTGTAGCAAAGGGAAACGATGAGCTTCTTGAAAAGATTAATACAGCTTTGACTAAGCTTAAATCAGATGGAACTATAGATGAGATTGTTAGCAAATATATTTCTGCTGAGGATTAAAGATGATGTGGCTCAGTAATTTTATTTCAGATTTCAAATTTGTTTTTTTAGAGAGTGAACGATATAAGCTAATCATCGAAGGATTATTTGTAACATTGGAGATTACATTGTTTGCAGTATTGATTGGTATAGCTCTTGGTACTGTAGTGGCATCCATCCGTTCAACCTATGATAAGAACATTGAAAGTCTGAAGAAAAGAAAAATTTAGGATACTACGTATTATGTGTTTGCAATGTAATTTGCAAAATATATCTAACAGTAATTAGAGGAACACCAACTGTAGTACAACTGTTAATAGCTTATTTCATTGTATTTGCTACATCAAACAATGATGTTCAAATTGCGGTATTTGCCTTTGGTATTAACTCAGGTGCATATGTGGCAGAAATAATTCGAGCAGGAATTATGGCAGTGCCAGAGGGACAGTTTGAGGCAGGTCGCTCACTTGGATTTAATTATATTCAGACAATGTTTCATATAATCATTCCGCAGATGGTAAAGAATGTTTTACCTGCTCTTTGTAATGAGTTCATTGTGCTTATAAAGGAAACATCAATTGCAGGTTATATCGGAATTACTGATTTAACAAAGGCAGGAGATTTAATTCGCGGACGTACATTTTCAGCATTTCTTCCACTGTTTGGTGTGGCAGCTATCTACCTTCTTTTGGTACTTGTATTAACATATCTCGTTGGAAAATTGGAAAGGAGGTTACGAGCTAATGAAAGATAACAAAATAATTCGAGTGGAAAACCTGAAGAAATATTATAAAGGGGGAACAATCAAGGCTCTGGATAATATTTCCATAAATGTAGATGAGGGGGAGGTTGTTGTAATTATTGGACCTTCTGGTTCGGGAAAATCAACACTTTTACGCTCGCTGAACCTCTTAGGGATTCCAACAGAGGGAAATATATTTGTAGATGATGTTTTAATTACAGATCCAAAGACGGACATAAATAAGCATCGTCAGAAAATGGGAATGGTATTCCAACACTTCAATCTGTTTCCTAACATGAACATTTTGAAAAATCTCACTATCGCACCAACCAGACTTTTAGGAAAGTCAAAGGATGAAGCTACAGAATATGCAATGGAGCTTTTAGAGAGAGTTGGTTTGGCGGATAGGGCGGCGGCTTATCCTAGTCAGCTTTCAGGTGGTCAAAAACAGCGTATTGCAATTGTCAGAGCCCTTTGCATGAATCCTAAGATTATGTTGTTTGATGAGCCCACATCAGCTTTGGATCCAGAGATGGTAGGAGAAGTTTTAGATGTAATGAAAGAACTGGCATCCCAGGGAATGAGCATGGTGGTTGTTACCCATGAGATGGGCTTTGCAAGGGAAGTGGCAGACAAGGTAATCTTCATGGATGCAGGCCAGTTGATTGAGCAGGGAACACCAGAGCAGATTTTTGAGCATCCACAGTCAGAAAGACTTAAAACATTTTTAGACAAAGTAATATAGGAGAAAGCAAAGGCGCTTTACATTCTTGGTGATGTAGTGCCTTTTTATTTTGGGAAAATGTTGAAAATAAATGAAGAAATGTTGCAGCTGACAAAAGATATGGTGGCTGTAAGCAGCGTAAATACTACAAAGGGAGAAAAGGATATAGGGCTCTTCATTGAAGATTATTTAAGAGCTATACCATATTTTAATGAACATCCTAATCAGGTTATTGTGCAGACACTTAAGAATGATAAATTGGAGCGAAGAAACGTGTTTGCACTGTTGCTTGGCCAGAAGGATAAAAATAGTCAAACCATAATTTTCCATGGTCACACAGATACCGTTGGGGTGGAAGATTATGGAGCGCTTTCTGGATATGCCTTTGATTGTGATGGTTTGGCAGAACAGTTAAAGCAGATTGAATTGTCAGAAGAAGTCAAAAAGGATTTGGAGTCAGGTGAATATTTATTTGGTCGCGGTGCCTGTGACATGAAAAGCGGTGATGCAGTATTCATGATTTTGCTTAAGGAACTATCTGAGCATGTAGATAATTTGTCTGGTAATATTCTTCTTTCCTTGAATCCTGTTGAGGAGAATCTTCATACGGGAATTATTGAAGGAATAGAAGTAATTGAAAATCTGAAAAAGAATATGACTTAGAGTACGTATTGGCGATAAATAATGACTACACTTGCCCTATGTATCCAGGGGACAAGCATCATTATATATACACTGGTGTAGGCGGAAAGCTTCTTCCCTGCTTTTATATTCAGGGACGTGAAACACATGTGGGACAGTGCTTCGAAGGTTATGATCCTACCACAGTAATGGCGGAGTTAATAAAGGAATTAAATTTGAATCCTGAGTATTCGGATTCCTACGAGGGGGAATATGCTCTGCCTCCTACACTTTTGAAAAGTAAGGATTTGAAGGGCTGGTATAACGTGCAGACAGCCAAGGAAGCTTTGGTATATTTTAATTATTTTGTTTTGAATTCAGATGTTCGTGACATAACTAAAAAGCTTGTGACTGTTGGTGATAAGGCTGTTAGAAGAGCTACAGTAGATTTGAATATTAAGTACAAAGCCTATTGTGAAAAGTCGGGAAAAGATTTTCAGCAGATAAAAAACAGCTGGTCTGTTATGTCATATGAAGATTTATATCAGATGGTAAAGAATCAGGATGAATCCATAGATAAAATTCTTGCTGAGGAGACTGTAAAGCTACAGGAGGCTGGAGTGGATAAAAGGGAGATTCCTGTATCGTATATACGAATTTTGCTTGCAAGGGCAAATATTTATCATCCAGTTGTAGTGCTTTACTATGCAACTCCTTATTGTCCACATAATACCTTGAAAAAGGATGATGAAACAGTGGATAAGCTTGGAGAAATTCTTAAGACTGTGGAAAAAGAATATAACATCACATATAAGATGGATGGATTTTTCCCGAGTTTGTCAGATAGCAGCTATTTATCACTGGATGATTCCATGGAATCTATAGAGACACTTAAGCATAACTTCCCACAGATGCAGCAGCTATATCCACTGCCATTGGAGCAGATTAAAAAGTTAAACATTAAGGCAGTCAATTTTGGAGTCTATGGAAAGGACGCACACAAAAGCACAGAAAGATTACAGATACCATACAGCGTTGGTGTGTTACCAAAGCTTATTATGAAAACTACGGAGGTATTTTTAAATGTTTGTTAAAAATGGTACGGGGAAATTAAAAAAGGTTTTGGTTTCAAGACCTGAATATTTAAAGCCAGCGCCAATAAATGAGATAGCAAAAAAGTGGAAGGATACAACTATGGATGTGGAGGTTATGCTTCGTGAACATGAGGAGTTTGTAAAAAGCTATGAGGATGCTGGTGTTGAAGTGGAGTTTTTAGATGCAGATGAAGAGCGTCCAAACTCAGTTTTTGCAAGAGACTTTGGTGGGTGTGTAAAGGAAGGATATATCCTTGGAAACTTCAAGCTGGACATGCGCTACAAGGAGCATGTTGATTATGAAAAGCGTATGGCTGAGCTTGGTATTCCCAAAATAGGAGAAGTGAAGAAGGGACTCTTTGAGGGGGGCGACTTCATGTTTATGAATGAAAAATGGGTGGCAGTTGGCATGGCTGACAGAACTGATGAGGAAGGTCTAAAGGAGCTGAAAGCTATATTGGAGCCACTTGGATATGAAGTTACAGGGGTTCCTTTGAAGAAAGAATATTTACATTTAGATATGTGTTTTAACTTGGTGGATGATCATTTGGCTGTGGCATATGTAGACGGTTTGCCAGAGGATTTCAAGAAGCTTTTGAAAGAAAGAGGAGTGGAATTAATTCCTGTTCCAGAGGAAGCAATCTTCTTACATGGCTGTAATTTACAGGCTCTTGGAAATCATACAGTGCTTTCGCTTAAGCAGAATAAAAAGGTTAATGAGGAATTGGTAAAGCGAGGAATGAAGGTAATAGAGATGGATATTACCGAGATTTTAAAGGCAGGCGGCGGACCACATTGCATGACATTTCCACTTGTACGTGTATAAATAATGAAGGGACACTATATAATGAGTATTTTTTTAGTAGATGAATATAAAGAGATGGAGCCTTATGTTCCAGGAGAGCAGCCAAAGGATAAGCTGTACATCAAATTAAATGCAAACGAGACCTCTCTTCCACCATCACCAAAGGTATTTGAGGCAATTTCAAAAAGTGAAATTTGGAATATGAGCTATTATGCTGATCCACATTGTCACGAGTTTCGTAAGGCAGTTGCAACTGTATATGGAGTAACAGAGGAAGAGGTTTTTGTTGGAAATGGAGCAGACGAGGTTCTTTCCTTTGTATTAATGAGTTTCTTCAGAAGAGGAATGAAGATCTATTTTCCAGATATTACTTATGGCTTCTATCGCACATACGCTAAGACATACGGACTTGATATGGAAGAGATTCCTGTAAAGGATGATTTTTCAATCGACATAAATGATTATATGGATTTGGAAGGGGATATTATTTTTGCAAACCCTAATAATCCTACGGGAAAAGCAATTCCAATAGCGGATATTGAAAAGCTTGTTAAAAAGAATCCTAAGAGAATGGTAATAGTGGATGAGGCTTATGCTGATTATTGGGGTGAGACATGTTTGCCGCTCGCTACAAAATATCCAAATCTTGTTGTTGTTCGTACCTTCTCAAAATCTAGAAATATGGCGGGAACTCATATCGGATTTGCCATTGCGTCAAAAGAAATTATTGCAGATATGAATAGCATAAAGTTTTCTTTTAATCCATTTAATCTTAATTCTGTTACTATGGCAGCTGGAATTGCAGCAGTTAAGGATACCTATTATCTGGATAAATGTATTAACAGAATTGTAACTAATCGAGAACAGTTCAAATCAGATTTGGAGAAGCTGGGATTTCATGTTATTCCATCAAAGGCAAACTTTGTATTTTGTTATCATGATGCAATTTCTTCATCGGAGCTTTGTGAGAAGCTGAAAGAAGAAGGGATTCTCACTCGTCACTTTGCTGATAAAAACTAGATAAATATCTTCGAATCACCATTGGAACAGAACAGGAAATGGCTGTTGTACTGATTGCAATCAAGGAGATTTTAGCGGAGGTAAAGGTTTGAAAAAAATCGTAATTGCGGATTATGAAAGCGCACTGGAAGAGGATTATTCCATCACAATTGAAAGCATTGAAGAGGCACTTGGAGAGCCAGTTGATACGGTAGTGCATGCCTATAAGGATAAGGATGATTTTATCAAGGTATTGCAGGATGCAGATGGGCTGGTTACTGGATTTATTGAGACTGATGAAGAGATACTTGATGCCTGCCCAAGTTTAAAATGTATTTCAGTTAGTGGCGTGGGATATTCAAATATCAATCTTGAGAGCGCTAAGCAGAACAATGTGGCAGTGTGCCATATTCAGGAATATTGTACGCAGGAGGTGGCAGAACATGCCATTGCACTGATGTGTGCCCTGAATCGTAATCTGAAATTCTATGACAGACAAATCAATGATAAGAGGGAGTGGAAGTATTATTCCATAGATGGAAATCCCAATTTATGCAGTCAGACACTGGCTATATTTGGATTTGGGAAAATTGGCAGACGTGTGGCAACAATAGCTATTGCCCTTGGAATGAAGGTTTTGGCTGTGGATCCATACGCTGCCAGTGAGTATGATGTGGCTGGAGTGGAGTTTGTGAACAAAAAGGAGGCATTCTCCAGAGCTGACATTATTACTAATCATATGAATCTTACCGAGGAAAACAGACACTTTTTTAATGAGGATGCTTTTGTTAAAATGAAGCGTAGACCGATATTTATTAATGTAGGGCGTGGAGGCAGCGTTGATGAACAGGCTCTTGTAACTGCTCTGAATAGGGGATTGATTAGAGGCGCGGGCATAGATGTTCTTGAAGAAGAGAATCCAGATTTAAATATTTGTAGTTTGCTTCACCGAAAAAATGTAATCATAACACCTCACAGTGCGTTCTACAGTCAGGAGTCTATCGAGAAACTACAAAGAATCAGTGGGGCGAATCTCGGATATTTCCTCGCTGGGAAAAATGAGGAGATTACTGAATTAGTTAGGTAAGATGAGTGTATTAGTTTCAATTACATTAAAAATTTTTGTTTTGATGGCGGCAGGATTTTTTGCTGCACATTTTAAAATTATGGATGAGGCTGTGAAGAAAGGATTATCAGAAATGTTGATATACATCTTTCTTCCAGCTAATTTGTTTGTATCATCGCAGGCAGATTTTTCTATCAGGCAGATGATAGGAATTGGTAATACTATCGTATTTACGTTAGTGTACTATGCTATTGTTATTTCATTATGTTATTTAGGCAGTCGCCCTTTCTTTAAGGATAAGACCAAGAGCGGAATGTTTTCTTTGCTTATCGCATTTGCCAATACTGGCTTTATTGGCATGTCTATTATTAGAGAAACTGTGGCTGGCTCAGGTCTTTTATATGCAGCAGTATATAATTGCATTTTTGATGTAGTGTATTTTTCTATAGGCGTAATGCTATTGCAGAGCGAGAAGGAAAAGATTTCCATCTATGCAATTATGAAGAATGTAATCATATGGATTGCTATCGCTGCAATTATTCTTTATGTGATTCCATATCGTTTCCCAGTGGTTTTAACAGAGACAGTAGATGTGTTAGGCGGATGTATGCTTCCTGTTTCAATGATGATTATTGGTGCGGAGCTTTATACTATTAAGCCTGACGAAGTACTAAAAGATAAGGTGGCTTACATTACATCCTTCTTTAGAATGATTTTGGTGCCAGCTATTACACTTGTGGTTTTGTTCTTTTTACATGTGGAAAAGTCATTTGCTATGACAATGGTTCTGTTGACAGCAATGCCATCAGGCTCACTTAATGTAATCATAGGACGCAAGTATGATGCAGATGTAAAATATGCTACTACAACAATTATGCAAAATACGATTATCATGCTTTTGACCTTACCAGCATTTATTTACCTGTGTGAGAGATTCTTAATCAATTCTTAAAGATCTACCGTCTTTGACCTCCAGTACGGAGGGGTTATATTTGCACTAATAAGAGGTTGATGGATAATTGTCTAAATAATTAACATAATTCGCGCAATAACTCGAGTTTCGCGCTATAGATTTACTTTAATAAAATATGGAAAAATGCGTTGACACCGAGTGCTTTGGATGATACTATAATCGAGCACTGAGGGACAGCAAGTCACACAGAGCAAAACAAAATGAAGATTGATAACTGAACAGTGAAACAAACCTTGAATTAATACAGTTTTTAATTTTAGTAGTGGTAGCAAGCATTTTAGCTTGCTATTTTTATGCCATAGTTGTTAATTCAACTATGAAAAAAATTTAGAAAAAATGTGAAGTTTTTGTGTTTTTCTATTGAAAGCGGCTAGATATTGTGTTACTATATCATAGTCGCGTGGGTGAGGGACTCAAATCAATTTTGGGTTTTTCGCTTACGATTTAGGGGACTGGTCAAATGGTATGATAGGGGTCTCCAAAAACCTTTGGTGGGAGTTCGATTCTCTCGTCCCCTGTTTGACAAAGTGCTGTAAACATTGTATTTCGATGTTTATAAGCACTTATTTTTTACCTATTTTTATGGGAATATTTATGGACACCTCCGTAGATTATTATGTACTTAGTTAATTGGTACGTAATAGTTTAAGGAGGTATTTTTATGAAAGGATATGTTGTTTCAGAAGGATATATGGGTTTAGTTGATGGAAAATACGAATTATTTGCCACAGAAGACGATTACTATGATTATGTAGCATAAATAAAGCTGAATATATTAGATATGTTTAACTTTACTATACAATCATGTCGAAAAGTCACTAGTCAGAAATAAATGAATGTGATACCCTTTTATTGTACTTGTTTAAACAAGTAGAGAGGGGCAAAGTAGTAATGGCAAAAACAAAATATGAAAAAATTTTCAAAGATTTGAAAGAAAAGATTGAGTCAGAGGAGTATGAATATCAATCTATTCTTCCATCAGAAAATACGCTTGTTGGTGTGTATGATTGTTCTAGAAACACTGTAAGACGAGCACTTTCTCAACTGGCAGATTTAGGATATGTTCAGGCAATAAATGGTGTAGGCGTCAGAGTGATTTATCAACCAATAGGGAAGGCTAGTTTTGTTATTGGAGGTATAGAAACTTTTAAGGAGTCAGCTGCGAGAAACATGCTAAATAGTGTTACAAAGGTTGTGCTGTTTGCAGAAATAGTTGCTGATAAAAGACTTGCAAAAAAGACTGGGTTTGTAGAGGGGACTGAGCTTTATTTTATTCAAAGGCTCCGTTTATTGGATGGAAAGCCTTGTATTTTAGATATTAATATGTTTGATAAATCTATTGTTCCTGGGATAACCGAAGAGATTGCTAATAAATCCATTTATGACTATATAGAAAATGATCTAAACATGGAGATTAGTATGAGCAAACGTAAGATGACAGTAGAAAAGGTTACCGAAATGGATGAGATGCATCTTGCACTTGGTGATTATAATTGCTTAGCTGTTGTTACCAGCCAGACATTTAATAAAATGGGTATTATGTTTGAATATACTCAGTCTCGTCATTTGCCAGAGTATTTTTGTTTTATGGATACAGCTGTTCGGCAAGGAAGATAGTTAATTAAGCTTCTTGTGGGGGCCTTACAGGTAAACTCTAAACGAATCAATATTATTTGAAAGTATCTAGTATTTATATACTAGGTACTTTTTTTATATAAAATAAAAAAATATGTTGACCTGTTTGAACAGGTATGTTATATATTAATTAAGACCTGTTTAAACAGGTATGGAAAAATGTGTTGTTAGAAAAAGGAGATTATCATGGGAAAATTTACCGAGCAAAGTAAACAATTGCTTGAACTAGTTGGGGGAAAGAGTAACATAGCAGCGGTATCACATTGTGTTACACGTATGAGATTCGTTCTCAATGATCCTTCAAAGGCAGATGTACCAGCAATCGAAAAGATTAAAGGTGTAAAGGGAACTTTTACACAGGCTGGACAGTTTCAGGTTATTATTGGACAGGAAGTACAGGAGTTTTACAATGATTTCACAGCAGTATCTGGTGTAGAAGGTGTTTCTAAAGACCAGGTTAAAAAGGCTGCAAAACAGAATCAGAATCAGCTTCAGAAAATTATGTCAGCTATTGCTGAAATATTTGCACCTATTATTCCAGCACTTGTTGTGGGAGGTTTGATTTTAGGTTTTAGAAATGTTATTGGAGAAATTGATTTTGGAAATGGTACAATTGTTTCTCAGTCTCAGTTTTGGGCAGGTGTTCATAGCTTCTTGTGGCTGATTGGTGAAGCTATATTCCATATGCTTCCAGTAGGTATTTGCTGGTCTATTACAAAGAAGATGGGAACTACTCAGATCCTTGGTATAGTTCTTGGTTGTACACTTGTATCAGGACAGCTCCTTAATGCATATGGTGTTGCAGGTGCAGCTGCTGATGCTATTCCTAAGTGGGATTTTGGATTTGCTCAGGTTAATATGATTGGTTATCAGGCTCAGGTAATTCCAGCAATCCTTGCAGGCTTCTGTTTAGTATTCCTTGAGAGATTTTTCAATAAGATTTGTCCAAAGGTAATTTCAATGATTGTTGTTCCTTTCTTCTCACTTGTACTTGCAGTAATGGCGTCTCACTTTATCCTTGGACCTATCGGTTGGAAGATTGGTTCTTGGATTTCAGCAGGTGTTCACGCTGGGCTTACAAGTTCTGTTAATTGGTTATTTGCAGGTGTATTTGGTATGTTCTATGCACCACTTGTAATTACAGGACTTCATCATATGACAAATGCTATTGATACACAGCTTGTTGCAGACTTTGGTGGAACAATTCTTTGGCCAATGATTGCACTTTCAAATATTGCTCAGGGTTCAGCAGTTCTTGGTATGATTTTCTTACAGAAAAAGAATGCTAAGACTCAGGAAGTTTCTATTCCAGCTTGTATTTCTTGTTATCTTGGTGTAACAGAGCCAGCAATGTTTGGTGTTAACTTAAAGTATGGTTTTCCATTCTTTAGTGCTATGATAGGTTCATGTATCGCAGCTGTAATTTCAGTAGCAAGTGGTGTTATGGCAAATTCTATTGGTGTAGGTGGTATACCTGGTATTCTTTCTATTCAGACAAGATTTATGGGTGTGTTTGCGCTTTCAATGCTTGTAGCCATTGTAGTTCCATTTGTACTTACTACAATTGTTGGAAAGAATAGACTTTCAACAGAGGATTTATATGGCGAAGCTGAGGACGAAGAGGATACTACACAAGCAGTAGAGCCAGAGATGCATTCAGTAGTAAACGGAGTTGATTTGACAAAGGTTGTAGCAGGCACACCAATCGCTATTGAAAAAGTAGAGGACGCTGTATTCTCAAAAAAACTTATGGGAGATGGAATTGGAATTATTCCATCTGATGAAACAATATATGCGCCTGCTAATGGTGTGGTAAAGGTGACAATGGACGATAGTAAGCATGCCATTGGACTTAAACTAGATAATGGTGCGGATGCATTGATTCACGTAGGTATTGACACAGTTCAGATGAATGGTGAAGGCTTTGAATACCTTGTAGAAAAAGAGCAAAAGGTAACGGAAGGTCAGCCTTTACTTAGATTTAGTAAAAAGCAATTTTAGCAGCAGGTAAAAAGGATACTGTTGTTTGTGTAATTGTTGGAGGCAATTAATGTTAAATTTCAAAGATAAAGTAGTTTATCAAATATATCCAAAATCATTTTATGATACTAATGGAGATGGTTGGGGGGGATTTGAAAGGTATTACTGCAAAGCTTGACTACCTTAAAGAGCTAGGAATAGATTATATTTGGATTACTCCATTTTTACTTCTCCACAGAGAGATAATGGTTATGATATTGCAGACTACAGAGCTGTGGACCAGCGCTTTGGAACCATGGCGGATTTTGAAGAATTAACAAAAGAAGCTAAAGCTCGTGATATTGGCGTTATGCTGGATATGGTTTTTAATCATACGTCTACAGAACATCAATGGTTTAAACGAGCTGTGGCCGGGGAAAAGGAGTTTCAGGATTATTATAAATTTGTAGATGGAGAGCCAGACTCTCCGCCTACAAACTGGGTATCAAAATTTGGTGGGAATGCCTGGGAATATGTTCCTGCTATTAAAAAATGGTATTTGCATTTATTTGATGTTACTCAAGCGGATCTTAACTGGGAAAACCCTAGGGTTAGACAGGAATTAAAGGATATTATTCTATTTTGGAAATCTAAGGGGGTTAGTGGTTTTAGATTTGATGTAATTAATCTTATTTCAAAACCTGATTCTCTTCAGAATGATGATATAGGTGATGGAAGACGGTTTTACACAGATGGTCCTAAGGTACATCAGTATTTGAAGGAGTTAGTGGCAGATACAGGTATCGAAGAAATGATAACAGTAGGTGAAATGTCATCTACATCAATTGACAATTGCATCAAATACTCTAATCCAGATGAAAAAGAGCTTGCTATGACTTTCAGTTTTCATCATCTGAAGGTGGACTATAAAGATGGAGATAAGTGGTCACTTATGCCATACGACAAGATAGCTTTCAAACAGCTATTTAAAGAATGGCAGGAGAAGATGACTGATGGAAATGGCTGGAATGCCCTCTTTCTTACTAATCACGATCAGCCAAGAATTGTTTCTAGATTTGGTGATGAAAAACAATATTGGAGGGAGTCGGCTAAGCTTTTTGCTGGGGTGATTCATTTAATGCGAGGTACCCCTTACGTATACCAGGGGGAGGAGATTGGTATGCTTAACACACATTTTACTGATATTAATCAGTATAAGGATGTGGAAAGCTTAAACTATTACAATATACTTATGGAACAAGGTAAGAATGCTAATCAGGCATTAGATATAATTAACCAACGTTCCAGAGATAATTGCCGCACCCCTATGCAATGGGATACATCAGAAAATGATGGTTTCACTACCGGAAAGCCTTGGATAGAAATTCCTGAGTACGGTAAATCTATTACTGTTTCATCACAGATAAATGATGAAAATTCTATTCTGGCGTTTTATAAGAAGCTAATAGCTCTGAGAAAGCAATATAGAATTATTTCTGAGGGGAATATTAGTTTTGATATAGCTGTACCAGAACAGATTATTAGCTTTCAGCGAAAGTTAGAAGATGAATGCTTATATGTCATAGGGAATTTGGGTGAAACTGAAACTCAAATTACAGTTAGTGAAAGTCTCACTAAAGGACAATTGCTAATTCATAATTATTCAGATGATGTAAATATAATGGAAAAATCATTAAATCTGAGACCTTATGAGCTGTTAGCAATACTTCTATAAATGCATAAAACTATAAGGGCCAAAGGCTTATTTTATATAAGTCTTTGGCCTATTTTTTTACTCAATTAATTGAATCCGTAAATATAGAGTGATATAATTATCTTAAAATATTCAGACTATTCTGTCAGAATACCAATGGGGTTTAAATAATTCAATAATACGAGGCTTATACAAAGGAGAAGGGTTATGCTTGCAACATTAGTACCACTATTTTATGAGGACATGTCTGTAGCTTCTTATTGTCTTTATGCGCAAAAGGAGAACATGTTTGAAAATCCACATCTACTTGCTGCTGGAAAATACGACGGGGCAGGTTCCATTGTAGGTATCGAGGTTTTTGAGAGTATTTCAGAGGACGATTTAGTAGCAAATTGTAATATTATTATTCCTATTAATAATATTTCTCTTTTTGCAAACATTGAACAGCAGTTACAAGGCTTTGATGGAAGAATCATTCTTATGATGGATCAGTCTATTAAACCTGAAGAGTCTTACAATAAGCGTTTGTTAGATTTGAAGAGCAAGGGATTTAAGCTTGCAATTAAAGATCTTCCTCTTAAGGAAATAGAACAGTATAAATTTATGCTGGATGATTTTGATTTATTCCTAATTAATGCAGATTCTGGCGATGTTGTGGAGCAGGCATTAGAATTTAGAAAAATAATGCCTAATATGGTTTTGTGTGCAGAGAATCTTCATAGTAAAGAGGAATTCGATAAGGCTAGAGAGTCTGGTTATTTTAAGATTTTCGAAGGAACCTTCTTTAGAGTTCCTATTAATACCTCGGATACAGAAGTTACTCCAATCAAGATAAACTATATGAAGCTTATGACAGTTATTAATCAGTCTGATTTTGATTTGGAGGAAGTGGCAAATGTTGTTGCCCAGGATCCTGCTTTATCAATTGAACTTTTGAAAATAGCAAACAAGCTTACTATTAATTCAAATATTCGCTCTATAAATCAGGCTACAGCACTATTAGGGCAGAAGGAAATTCGTCGTTGGCTTAATGCTACTTTATTTAATGAGCTTGCAGCAGGAAAACCAAATGAAATAACAAGACTTTCTCTAATAAGAGCCAGATTTGCAGAGAATTTAGCTCCTGCATTTGACTATGCTATGAGAAAAGATGAGCTGTTCCTTATGGGCCTGTTCTCACTTTTAAATCTTATTTTGGATATGCCTATGGCGGATGCGCTAGATCAGGTCGGTGTTAGCGCCGAGATTAAGAAAGCTCTTGTTAATGATGATGGTATTTTCTCACCACAGTTAGAATTTATACTAAGCTATGAAGCTGGAGATTGGCAGGAAGTATCACGACTTATGGTGCTACATAACATTGAGATGCACTTGGTATATGATTCTTATGTAGAGGCATTGAAATGGTATGGAGATATGTTTAATGAGTAATCAAAGATAATCAAAAACAGTCATATGATAGTGAGTCACAAGCCTCGGATTATATATATCCGAGGTTTTGTATTTGAAATAATACAATATTTTGATTGCTAATTATTGCTGGGTTTTATAAGGCTTCCTAATATATACTCTCGGAAACTGAAAAAGTCACTAGAACATAAATCCTTTAAAATAAAGGTTTTAAAGGAAACTATAATCCTTTTTATATAAAACAAAACTGCGCAATTTCTAATAGTTGTTTTCTAATACACATGTGTTGATTTTCTGCGATTATTTATAGCATTGACATGCCAAAAAAATGATGTTATAAATTACACAGTTGATTTGTTAGTTATTTGTTTTTGTAATAGGAGTTATAGAAATGTTTAAAATTAGATTAGAGAATCCAGCTGAGGCAGAAGAGTTTGTTAAGGCAGCAGTACAGTGTGGCGGTGATGTAGACTTACATAGTGGTGTTGTTTACATTGATGGAAAGTCACTTTTAGGAGTTCTTGCAATGGGTATTAAAAGAGAAATGTCAGTTACTCTTAATAATCCAGAAGATTCAATGTTTAAGAATGCGGTCGAAAAGTTCGTTGTTGCATAAAATCGAATAATGTATAATTAAGCCTGTGGAATACACAGGCTTTTATTATGCCTAAAATTAAGGATTTATATGAAAGTATCTAGATTAGTTACTCCAGAGGGAGAAAAGGCCCAAATAAATATATCTGTTAGAAACCTGGTTGAGTTTTTGCTTAGGGAGGGTGATATTGATGACCGTAAAGGCTCGGTTGATCCTTTTGAAGCAATGCAGGCAGGAAGCAGGATTCATAGAAAGATTCAAAACTCTATGGGTCCTTTTTATCGTGCAGAAGTTCCACTTAAATTTTCAGTAGAGTATGAAGATTATACTCTTGGTCTGGAGGGAAGGGCAGACGGTGTGGTCCTTGATATGGATGAGGATGGTACAGTTTGGTCAGCTACTGTAGATGAAATAAAAGGCATGTATATGGATGTAATGACATTTGAAAAGCCGGTGCTGGTCCACGAGGCTCAGGCAAAATGTTATGCATATATGATTGCTTCCGAGTATGAGCTTGATGAAATAGAAGTTCAAATGACATATGTTAGTTTGGAGACAGAGGAAATAAAACATTTCAATACAACTTATTCATTTAAAGAAATAGAAGAATGGTTTTTGACTATTATTGGTATTTTCAAAAAATGGTCTGATTTTCAATACTACCACAAGCTAGAGCTGTTAGAATCTGTCCAGGGATTGGAGTTCCCTTATGATTATAGAGATGGTCAAAAGAAACTGGTTTCAGATGTATACCGCAGTATATATAGAAGAAAGATTTTATTTATGCAGGCACCTACCGGCACAGGAAAGACCATTGCAAATGTTTTTCCAGCAGTGATGGCTTTGGGACAGAATCTGGCTGAAAGAGTTTTTTATCTTACTGCAAAGACTGCTACAGCATTAGCTGCCAGGGATGCCTATAGCCTGCTTGTTCAAAATGGTTATGAAGGCAAGACCATTATGCTTACAGCAAAGGAAAAGATGTGTCTTTGCGACGAATCTGATTGTAATCCGGATAATTGTCCTTACGCGAGAGGACATTTCGATAGAGTAAATGACGTAATCTATGAAATCATTACGAAAGAATCGGTTATAACACGTGATGTGGTTTTAAACTATGCTCAGGAATATGTGGTATGTCCTTTTGAACTGGCACTTGATGTCAGTACATGGTGCGAAGGAATTATTTGCGATTATAATTACGTTTTTGATCCTAATGTTTATTTAAAAAGATTTTTTGCAGAGGGAAGAACTGGCGAGCACATCTTCCTTATAGATGAGGCCCATAATATGGTGGATAGAGCCAGGGAGATGTATTCCGAAACTCTTATAAAAGAAGAGATTCTCTCTATTAAAAGATATGCAAAAACAATCAGCAAAAAGCTGACTAATGCATTGGAAAAATGTAATCGCATAATGTTGGAGTACAAGCGATTATGCGATAGGGAGATTACAGTTTTAGATGATATCGATATGCTTCTTTCAGCTTGCGATAATCTACAAATGATATTTGAACAGCTGTTTAAGAAGGAGATAAAGTTTGGTATATACCAGGACGAAGTTTTGGATTTCTATTTTAGATTAAGAAATTTCACCGCCTTGGCATATCAATATGACAGGGATCATTATAGGATTTATTGTGATTTTGATGATGACAAAAACTTTAATCTTCATCTGTATTGTATAGACCCTTCGGAACAGCTACAACAACGACTCAATATGGCCAGAGCGACAGTGTACTTTAGTGCAACCCTTTTACCAATAGATTATTACAAGGATTTGCTTTGCAACATAAGTGATGTTTATGCCATATATGTAGATTCGGTTTTTGATCAGAAGAATAGACTCTTAATGCTTGGGACTGATGTTACCAGTAAATATACAAGACGCGGTCAAGATGAATATATAAAATTTGCAAAATATATTCAAACTATCGTAAATGCGAAGCAAGGTAATTACATGGTATTTGGTCCATCTTATAAATTTTTAGAGGATATAGTAACTGAGTATCAGGCCTTTGGTGATGATGTGGATATTCTTATCCAACAGCAGAATATGACAGAGCAGGAGCGAGAAGATTTTCTATTAGAGTTTGAAACTAAACGAGATAAATCAATGGTAGCTTTCTGTACCTTAGGTGGAATCTTTTCAGAAGGAATAGATTTGGTTGGGGGAAAGCTAATAGGTTCTATTATTCTTGGAGCAGGTTTACCTCAGGTTGGAAATCAGCGAAAGCTTATGAGTGATTTCTTTGATGAGCAGGGAAAAAATGGATTCGAATATGCGTATTTATATCCTGGAATGAATAAGGTAATACAGGCGGCAGGGCGATTGATACGAACAAAGGATGATGTTGGAGTTATAGCATTGCTTGATGAAAGATTTCGCTTTGGAAGTTACAGAAAAACTTTTCCTAGAGAATGGAACGACGCTGAATTTACATCAGTGGATGATGTTTCGTTAAAAGTGACAAATTTCTGGTTGAAAAAAGACTAAAAAATTATTAGGAGTTGTGAATTTTTTGTGTTATATTCATTTTAACTGTGAGGCTACCTGCTATTTTTACTAGTTTTTTTAGCCCAATTTATATATAGCAGGGGTCTTGTCTCACAGATTCAAGTAAATATCACGGAGGTGTAATGTGGGCAAAGTAAGAAGAGTTTACGTTGAGAAAAAGCCACAATTTGCAGTATCTGCCAAGTCACTGTTTTCTGAAATAGGAAGTTACTTAGGCATCAAGGGTGTTACGGGAGTCAGAGTTCTGGTTCGTTATGATATTCAGGATGTTTCTGACGATGTTTTTAGGAAAGCGGTCAAGACAGTGTTCTCTGAACCTCCTGTTGATGATGTTTACGAAGAGTCGTTTGAATACGACGGTCGTGTTTTTCTGTTGAATTTTTACCAGGTCAGTTCGACCAGCGTGCAGATTCTGCGGAGCAGTGTCTCAAATTATTGAACGAAAATGAAAATCCAACTATTCACACAGCTACTACTTATGTAATCGAGGGTAGCATATCTGATGATGAATTTAATGCTATTAAGAAGCATTGTATTAATCCAGTTGATTCTAGAGAGACTTCACTTGATAAGCCAGAGTCTCTATCTAATAATTTCGATGAACCAGCCGACGTCAATACATTTGACGGTTTCACTTCTATGGCTGAAAAAGATTTACGCACTTTATATGATTCCTTAAATTTAGCTATGACTTTTAAGGATTTCTTACATATTCAAAACTATTTTTCCAATGAAGAACACAGAGATCCAACTGTTACAGAAATCAGAGTTTTAGATACTTATTGGTCTGATCACTGTAGACATACAACTTTCTCTACAGAACTTAAAAACGTTACTATTGAGGATGGCTATTACAAAGCGCCTATCCAGGATACTTTTAATGACTATCTTGATAATTTCAAGATTCTCTATAAGGATAGAGATGATAAATTCGTATGTCTTATGGACCTTGCACTTCTTGCAATGAAGCGCCTTAAGGCAGATGGAAAGCTTGCAGATCAGGAAGAATCTGATGAGATTAATGCTTGCTCAATTGTTGTACCTATTAATGTAGATGGAACAGAGGAAGAGTGGCTTATCAATTTTAAAAATGAGACACACAATCATCCTACAGAAATAGAGCCATTTGGTGGCGCTGCTACTTGTCTTGGTGGTGCAATCCGCGATCCACTTTCAGGACGTACTTATGTATATCAGGCAATGCGCGTAACTGGCGCAGCAGACCCTACAGTTTCTGTAAAGGATACAATCGAAGGAAAGCTTCCACAGAAGAAGCTGGTTCGTGAGGCTGCTCACGGCTACAGCTCATATGGTAATCAGATTGGTCTTGCTACAGGCTACGTAAAGGAAATCTATCACCCAGATTATGTTGCAAAACGTATGGAGATTGGTGCTGTTATGGGTGCTGCTCCAAGACGTGCTGTTCAGCGTCTTAATTCTGATCCAGGAGATAAGATTATTCTTCTTGGCGGACGTACAGGTCGTGATGGTATCGGTGGTGCTACTGGTTCTTCGAAGGCACACAATACAGAGTCTACTGCAGTTTGTGGCGCAGAGGTTCAGAAGGGTAATCCACCTACAGAGAGAAAGATTCAGCGACTTTTCAGAAGAGAAGAGGTTTCTTACATTATAAAGAAGTGTAATGACTTTGGTGCCGGTGGTGTATCAGTTGCAATCGGAGAGCTTGCACCTGGTCTTGTGGTAGATCTTGATAAGGTTCCAAAGAAGTACGCAGGTCTTGATGGAACAGAGCTTGCCATTTCTGAGTCACAGGAGCGTATGGCAGTAGTTGTTGCACCTGCTGATGTAAATAAGTTCCTTCAGTATGCAGCAGAGGAAAATCTTGAGGCTATTGAGGTGGCTGTTGTTACAGAGGAGCCACGTCTTGTACTTAACTGGAGAGGCAAGGAGATTGTTAACCTTTCAAGAGCTTTCCTTGATACAAACGGTGCTCATCAGGAGACAGATGTTTATGTAGAGCTTCCAGATAATAATGATAAATATATAGATAAGATTGGTATTGAAAAGGTAGCAGAGGATGTTGCTAAGGGCGACTTTAAGGCAGCATGGCTGGATTGTCTTGCAGATTTAAATGTTTGCTCACAGAAGGGACTTGTTGAGATGTTCGATGGTTCAATCGGTGCAGCATCAACACTTATGCCATTCGGTGGAAAATATCAGCTTACAGAGACACAGGCAATGGTGGCAAAGGTGCCAGTAGCTGATGGCAAAACAGACGCTGTTACAATGATGGCATATGGCTTTAATCCTTATGTCAGCTCTTGGTCACCATATCACGGTTCACAGCTTGCAGTTCTTGAATCTATCTCAAGAATCGTTGCAACTGGTGGTGATTACAAGAAGATTAGATTTACATTCCAGGAGTACTTCCGCAGAATGAGCGAGGATCCAAAGAGATGGAGCCAGCCATTTGCAGCGCTTCTTGGTGCATATAAAGCACAGATGGAGTTTGGACTTCCATCAATCGGTGGAAAGGATTCGATGTCAGGAACTTTCAACGAAATCGATGTTCCACCTACACTTGTTTCCTTTGCAGTAGATGTTGCAAAGCAACAGGATATTGTTACACCAGAACTTAAGGAAGCAGGAGATAAGCTCTTCTTACTTAGAATTCTTCGTGATAATTATGATCAGCCAAATTACAGCCAGGCTAAGGCTATATTTGAAGTAGTAAGAAATATGGTTGAGCTTGGAAATATTAAGGCTGCATATGCACTTGATGCATACGGACTTGTTCCAGCTGTTTCAAAGATGGCATTTGGTAACAAGTTTGGTGTAAAGCTTAATGAGAAGTGCCAGTCAGTATTGCTCTTTGGCTGTGTCATCGGTGATATCGTAGTAGAAGTTTCAGAGGACGGAGCTCTTGCAATCATTAATGAGCTTGAAAAGCGTGGCCTTTCAGATTGTGGATTTGAAGTTGGTGAGGTTACAGAGGATTCTACATTCACATATAAAGATGCAAAGATTTCTGTAGATGAAGCTATCGCAGCTTGGACAGGTACACTTGAGAAGGTATTTAAGACACGCAGCTATGAGGATGCATCCCTTGTAGATACAGGTGTTTATGAGGCTAACAACTTCTACATCTGCAAGAACAAGATTGCTAAGCCTAGAGTATTTATTCCAGTATTCCCAGGAACAAACTGTGAGTACGATTCAGCAAGAGCCTTTGAGAAGGCTGGCGCAATCACCAATGTAAAGGTATTTAAGAATCAGACAGCAGAGGACATTAGAGAATCAGTTGACGAGTTCTCAAGAGCAATTGCTCAGTCACAGATTGTTATGTTCCCAGGCGGATTCTCAGCAGGTGATGAGCCAGAGGGTTCTGCAAAGTTCTTTGCAACAGCATTTAGAAATGAAAAGATGAAGGAAGCTATTCAGGGTCTTCTTGATAATAGAGATGGTCTTATGCTTGGTATTTGTAATGGTTTCCAGGCTCTTATCAAGCTTGGTCTTGTACCATATGGAGAGATTCATACACAGAAGGCTGATGCTCCTACACTTACATACAACACAATCGGACGTCATATTTCAAAAATCGCATATACGAAGGTAGTCAGCAACAAGTCACCATGGCTTGCAGGTGCTCATTTAGGTGAGACATATTGTGCACCAGCTTCTCACGGCGAGGGACGTTTCGTTGCCTCAGAAGAGTGGATCAAGAAGCTCTTTGAAAATGGCCAGGTTGCTACACAGTACGTAGATGAAAATGGAAATCCTACAATGGATGAGGAATGGAACATCAACGGAAGCTACTGTGCGATTGAGGGTATTACTAGCCCAGATGGTAGAGTATTCGGTAAGATGTGTCACGCTGAGCGTATCGGTGATGGCGTAGCTCTCAATATCTACGGAAATCAGGATATGAAATTGTTCGAATCTGGTGTAGATTACTTCCGCTAAATCGTAAACTCCAAGGTAAACTTTATACCTTGGAGTTTTAATAAAGTGAAAACTTTAAATGAGCTTACTCAAGAAACTTCTTTCTATTCCAATGAATATAGTGAAAACGATATTGGAATAGAATTAGAAGTTTCTGAGGAAGCGGATTAAATTATTCTAAAGGGTAGAAAAGAGGAAAGATGAAAGCATTTTTAATTTTGGAAGATGGTACAGTTTTTGAGGGAACAAGCATCGGTTCCACAAGAGAGGTTGTCAGCGAAATAGTATTCAATACTTCTATGACAGGCTACCTTGAGGTTCTTACTGATCCTTCTTACGCAGGTCAGGCAGTATGTATGACTTATCCACTTATTGGTAATTACGGTATTACTGATGATATGGAAAGCTCACGTCCTTGGCCAGATGGATTTATCGTGAGAGAGCTTAGCAGAATTCCTTCAAACTTCCGCTGTAAAGGAACCATTCAGGACTTTTTAGTAAAGCACAACATCACTGGTATCTCAGGTATTGATACACGTGCCCTTACAAAGATATTGCGTGACCGCGGAACTATGAATGGAATGATTACTACAAACGAAAATTATAATTTCGAAGAAATCAAACCAAAGCTTACAGCATACGCAACTGGCGATGTAGTATCTAAGGTTACCTGTCGTGAAAAATCGGTAATGAAGGGTAATGGTAAGAAGGTTGCACTTTTAGATTTTGGTGCAAAGAAAAATATTGCAAAATCACTTAATGATAGAGGCTGTGAGGTTACAATTTATCCTGCTCACACAACAGCTAAGGAAATCTTAGCAGGAAATCCAGACGGAATTATGCTTTCAAACGGACCTGGAGATCCAAAGGATTGTGGACCTATCATTGATGAGGTTAAAAAGCTTTATGACAGTGAGGTGCCTATCTTTGCAATCTGTCTTGGCCATCAGCTGATGGCTCTTGCAAATGGACTTGATACACATAAGCTTAAGTACGGCCACAGAGGCGGAAATCATCCTGTTAAGGATTTGGAGACTGGCAAGGTTTACATTTCATCGCAGAACCACGGCTACGTAGTAGATACAGATGGACTGGATGAAAAGATTGCAGTTCCTGCATTTGTAAATGTAAACGACGGTACAAATGAAGGGCTTAAATACACAGGAAAGAATATCTTCACTGTTCAGTTCCATCCTGAGGCTTGCCCAGGACCACAGGACAGCGGATACTTATTTGATAGATTTATTAAGATGATGGGAGGAGAGCAGTAATGCCAAAGAGAAGTGACATTAAGAAAGTAATGGTGATTGGCTCTGGTCCTATCGTCATTGGACAGGCTGCGGAGTTTGACTACGCTGGAACACAGGCCTGCCGTTCACTTAAGGAAGAGGGCATGGAGGTATGTCTGGTAAATTCAAATCCAGCTACCATTATGACTGACAAGGAAATTGCAGATCAGGTATACATCGAGCCTCTTACAGTAGATGTTTTAAAGCAGATTATTATTAAGGAAAAGCCAGATTCACTCCTTCCAACACTTGGAGGTCAGGCTGGACTTAACCTTGGTATGGAGCTTGCAGAATCAGGCTTCTTAGAGGAGCAGGGAGTTAAGCTCATCGGTACAACAGCAGAGACAATCTTTAGAGCTGAGGATAGACAGGCATTCAAGGACACTATGGAAAAGCTTGGTGAGCCTGTTGCAGCTTCACTCGTTGTAAATACAGTAGAAGATGGAATCAAGTTTACTAATACTATCGGATACCCAGTAGTTTTAAGACCAGCTTACACACTTGGCGGTTCAGGCGGTGGTATCGCTCACAACCAGACAGAGCTTGTAGAAATTCTTACAAACGGTCTTCGCCTTTCTCGTGTACACGAGGTCCTTGTAGAAAGATGTATCGCTGGCTGGAAGGAAATCGAGTACGAGGTAATGCGCGATGCCAATGGCAACTGCATCACAGTTTGTAATATGGAAAACATCGACCCAGTTGGTGTGCACACAGGTGATTCAATCGTAGTTGCTCCTTCACAGACACTTGGTGATAAGGAATATCAGATGCTTCGTACATCTGCACTTCGTATTATCGACGAGCTTGGAATTACTGGTGGATGTAACGTACAATATGCTCTTCATCCTGAGAGCTTCGAGTACTGTGTTATCGAGGTAAACCCACGTGTGTCTCGTTCATCTGCTCTTGCATCAAAGGCAACTGGTTACCCAATCGCAAAGGTTGCTGCAAAGATTGCTCTTGGCTACACACTTGATGAGATTCCAAATGCAATCACAAAGAAGACCTTCGCCAGCTTCGAACCAATGCTTGATTACTGTGTTGTAAAGATACCTAGATTGCCATTTGATAAGTTCATCACCGCAACAAGAGCTCTTACAACTCAGATGAAGGCTACCGGCGAGGTAATGTCTATCTGCAACAATTTCGAGGGTGCTCTTATGAAGGCCATCCGCTCATTGGAGCAGCATGTAGATTCACTTTTAAGCTACGATTTCTGCGATATGACAGATGAGGAGCTGGAAGAAGCACTTACAGTAGTAGACGATAGAAGAATATACTGTATTGCAGAGGCACTTAGACGTGGAGCTTCATATGAAACCATTCACAATATCACAAAGATTGATATGTGGTTCATTGATAAGATTAAGATTCTTGTAGAAATGGAGCTTAGACTTCAGCAGGAAGAGCTTACAGTTGAACTTCTTAAAGAAGCAAAGAGAATCGAGTTCCCAGATAATGTCATCGCTCATTTGAATGGAAAGATGACTGAGGAAGAAGTTAGGAAGATGCGTTACGATAACGGCATCGTAGCTTCATACAAGATGGTAGATACCTGTGCAGCAGAGTTTGATGCAATGACTCCTTACTACTATAGTGTATACGGTAGTGAAAATGAGGCAGTTCAGACTACTGGTAGAAAGAAAGTACTTGTACTTGGCTCTGGTCCAATCCGTATTGGACAAGGTGTGGAGTTCGATTACTGTTCAGTTCACGCTACTTGGGCATTTGCTAAGGAAGGCTGGGAGACAGTCATTGTAAACAACAATCCGGAGACAGTTTCAACAGACTTTGATATAGCAGACAAGCTCTACTTTGAGCCTCTTACAAATGAGGACGTTGAATCAATCGTAAATCTTGAAAAGCCTGATGGAGCCATCGTACAGTTCGGTGGTCAGACTGCTATCAAGCTTACTGAGCATCTTATGAAAATTGGAGTGCCAATCCTTGGTACAAAGGCAGAGGATGTAGATGCAGCAGAGGATAGAGAGCTCTTTGATGAGATTCTTGAAAAGACACAGATTCCTCGTGCAGCAGGCGGTACAGTTTTCACAGCAGAGGAAGCAAAGGAAGTTGCAAACAGACTTGGCTACCCAGTTTTGGTTCGTCCTTCATACGTACTTGGCGGTCAGGGTATGCAGATTGCCTTTAACGATGATGAAATCGAAAAGTTTATGGATATCATCAATCAGATTGCACAGGATCATCCAATTCTTGTAGATAAATACTTACAGGGTAAGGAGATTGAGGTTGATGCCATCTGTGATGGAGAGAATATCTTAATCCCTGGTATTATGGAGCATATTGAGCGTACTGGTATCCACTCAGGTGATAGTATCTCAGTATATCCTGCTCACACAATCAGCCAGGATATTAAGGACAAGATTGTAGATTATACAGAACGCCTTGCAAAGGCACTTCACGTACTTGGTATGATTAACATCCAGTTTATTGCAATGGATGGAGAGGTGTATGTAATCGAGGTAAACCCTCGAAGCTCTCGTACAGTTCCATACATCAGTAAGGTAACTGGTATTCCAATTGTAGACCTTGCAGCAAAGGCAATACTTGGTCACAAGATTACTGATATGGGCTATAAGCCAGGACTTCAGCCTGAGGCAGACTATATCGCAATCAAGATGCCAGTGTTCTCATTTGAAAAGCTAAGAGGTGCTGAAATTTCACTTGGACCAGAAATGAAATCTACTGGTGAGTGTCTTGGTATTGCAAAGACCTTCGAGGAGGCTCTTTACAAAGCATTCTTAGGCGCTGGTGTAGTACTTCCAAAACACAAGCAGATGATTATCACTGTAAAGGATGCCGATAAGCCAGAGGCGCTTGAGGTGGCAAAGAGATTTGAGAAGCTTGGTTACACAATCTATGCTACACGTTCTACAGCTAAGTATTTACAGAATGGTGGAGTTGAATGTCGCCAGGTTAACAAGATTACTCAGGAATCTCCAAACGTTATGGACTTAATCCTTGGTCACAAGATTGATCTTGTAATCGACACACCAACTCAGGGCCACGGTGATAAGACAAGAGATGGATTCTTAATCAGAAGAAATGCTATAGAAACAGGTATCAATTGTATCACAGCAATGGATACTGCAGTGGCTCTTGCAACTTCACTTGAAAGTGCTACAACAGAGTACACACTTGTTGATGTAGCAAAGATATAAAAGAAGAAATCCCGCTAGCATATGCTGGCGGGATATTTTTTGCATTGTCATAATGGGAATTTGGCATATATATTTTTTTTATCTTTCAAAAAACTCTACAAGCTTATTTTTCTATGAGAGTAAGGATGCTCTCTCATAGACAGATTAAATATGGTGGAACCAATCAGGACGGTCTGAGGATGGGTAAATTCCATAAAGCCCCATTTACCGTGGTAAGCACCTATTCCAGAATGTCCCACGCCATTAAATGGTACGCCCTTTACCATCATATGAAGGCATACTTCGTTTATACAGCCACCACCAAATTGGATTTTTTGCATCACATTTTTTGCCCAGGCTATGTCCTTCGTAAATACGTAGAGGGACAGGCCTTTTTCTCTTTTTGAAATAGTATCTAGCAGTTCATCTATCTGGGAATCTGTGAAAGGTACTATAGGAAGAAGAGGGCAAAACAGTTCCCGCCTAACAATTTCTTCATTAATGTCTATTGGATATAAAATAGTAGGGGAGAATTTTAAAGTTCCTCTATCCCCGAAACCTCCAAATACTATCTTTTCTTTGTAATTATCAGCGCTTTTTGCACATTTATCATATGCAGCCTCATTAATAAGATGTGGATACTCTTCATTTAATGTAGCATTTTCACCAAGCTGATTTATGAATGCCTGCTTTAATTCTTCTATGAACTCTTCAGCCACCTCATTTGCCACAGCGATCTGATTTATATTGATACAGATTTGTCCACTGTTAAGAGCTTTGAAAAAGGCAATCTTTCTGGCGGCATCCTTCAGATTGGCATCTTTTCTGATAATGCACCAGTTTCCAGTTTCACCACCAAGCTCAAGAGCGGTGGAAGTAAGATTTTTAGCAGCTTCCTGAAGTACATGGACACCAACTCTAGGAGAGCCAGTGTAAAATATTTTGTCAAAACGCTGAGCTAGACACATATCAGCAACATCATGGCCTCCATCTATGAGAGTGATGTATTCCTCTGAAAAAGTTTCACTTATTATTTCTTTTAAAGCTTTTGTGCAGGCAGGAGATTTTGAACTTGCCTTAATGATAGCGGTATTTCCTCCAGCTATAGCGGCAGTCAGTACACCAAGAGAAAGTATAACAGGAAAATTAAATGGACTTATAATTAAAGAAACTCCGTATGGAACTTTGTATACCTTAGTAATAATGCTTGGAAAACAATGGATTCCACTAAAATGGGTTTCAGGTTTCGCCCATTTTTTTAATCCCTTAATAGTTTCATTTATTTCTAATATAAGACTTCCAATATCGCAAAAATAAGCTTCCATTGGAGCACGGCCTAAATCTTCAAAAAGTGCCTGCTCTAATTTTTCTCTATTACATATGACAGCCATTTTTAGTCTTTTTAATTTTTCAAGACGCCAGTTTATGTCCAAGGTTGTTCCTGATAGAAAGAAAGCTCTTTGTGAATCGACTATTTTTTTGATATCTGAATTAGTGTACATATTGTTTCCTCATAGATTACTTTAAACTAAAGATTTGAAACAAACATTTTTGTTTGTATAAAGGTACTATATGTGTTCATATTACCACATGGATTATGGTATACTCTAAAATAATTGTGGAATATTTGTAAATTTTAAAAAAGGTGTTGACCTTCCACCTTGTGGAAGGTTTATATTTTCCATAAAGACAAGGCCAAGTCTTAGCAATAATATTTGATTTCCTAGAGATTGAATAAGAAAGTGCTATCAAGACTGAAAGGGAGTCATCAATGAAAATCAATCAAGTAGAAGAGCTGGTTGGAATTACAAAAAAGAATATTCGTTTTTATGAGGAGCAGGGTCTAATCAATCCTGAGAGAAACAAGGACAATGGTTATAGAGAATACTCCTTGAAGGATGTAGAGCTACTAAACAAAATAAAGCTTTTAAGAAGGCTGGATGTTCCTATTGAAGAAATACGAAAGCTTGAAATAGGGGAAGTCTCTATGGCAGATTGTCTGGATAGGCACATTTCTCATTTCACCCACAAACAACAGGAAATTGATGTAATGAAGGAACTGTGCAAGGAAATCATAGAAGCAAATGTTCAATTTGATGATCTAAAAGCTGACTCTTATCTTGAGGACATGAAAAAGCTGGAGAAGGGAGGCGTTAGATTTATGGATGTTAATAAGACTGATATAAAAAAGTCAAAAAGGGGTCCTATTATTGCAGCAGGTGTTAGCATTATTTTTTTCATAGCAATGATTATTGTAATATGCTGGACAGCTTCAAGTGACCCAGAAACACCTATGGGATTTATCGCAATTGTAATACTGCTATTTATTGCAATGATTGTTGGAACGATTGTTGCACTTAAACAAAGATTAAAGGAAATAGAAGGAGGAGAGATTAATGAAGCTCGTAAGTATTGAAACAATTCCAGGACAGAATTTTGAGGTAATTGGAGTAGTAAAAGGAACCATCGTACAGTCTAAGAATTTTGGTAAGGATTTCATGGCAGGCATGAAGACACTTGTAGGTGGAGAAATTAAAGGATACACAGATATGCTGGTAGAGGCACGACAGATTGCCACCAAGAGAATGGTGGATGAGGCAGAGCAGCTTGGAGCTGATGCCATTGTTGGTGTGAGATATGCATCATCTTCTGTGATGCAGGGAGCAGCAGAGGTGCTTGCCTTTGGAACAGCCGTAAAGTTCATATAGTTATTTAGAGTCAGAGGAATTATATCCTCTGGCTCTTTTTAGTTAGATGATGTATAATTGTGCAAAATCTAGATTAAGTAATGGAGATTAGGTATGTCATATTTAATTAAAGACACAACAAAAGAAGAAAGAGAGCAGATTGTAAAGGAATCTCTTGGTAATATTGAGGCTAATTGTGATGGATGCATGGCAGGTCTTGCTGAAATGTACGAGGATTACATTGAGGGCAAAAAGGAGCTTCGCGAGATTAATATGGAGTTCAATGCCAGATATGTAAAGGATGACAATATGGAAGGTCGAGATGGCAGAAGCTGTGTAATGTA
Source organism: Butyrivibrio fibrisolvens 16/4 (assembly GCA_000209815.1). Lineage (GTDB taxonomy): Bacteria > Bacillota > Clostridia > Lachnospirales > Lachnospiraceae > Pseudobutyrivibrio > Pseudobutyrivibrio fibrisolvens_A. Next base: position 2,087,260 of record FP929036.1, on the reverse strand, counting down.
GGCTTTCATTAATATAATAGTTTTAGGAGAATGATTTATGACAGATTATAATTTACTAGCAGAACAGATTAAATCCCTGGCAGAGGACGAGCCATACTACATTCCAGTGCTTTCAAATGCATCAGCGATTCTTTATGATGCTATGTATGATTTGAACTGGGCGGGGTTTTATTTAATGAACAAAGGCTCACTTTTACTTGGACCATTCCAGGGTAAGGTGGCTTGTATCAGAATAGCGCTTGGCAAGGGCGTGTGTGGAACTGCAGCAGAAAATGATGAGACTCTTGTAGTTCCAAATGTACATGAGTTTCCAGGACATATTGCCTGCGATAGCGCTTCTAATTCTGAGATAGTAGTGCCTATTCATAAGGACGGTGAGGTTGTAGGTGTACTTGATATCGACAGCCCAAATCTTAATAGATTTTCAGAGGAAGATAAGCTGGGGCTGGAGAAGTTTGTAAAAGCTTTAGAAGAAGTTATTAGTTTTGAATAATAAATATACGATTGAGAGGGATAAATAATGAGTATTGTAGTTAACCTTAGATACAAGGGTGAAAATGGAGCAGCAAAGAAATTTGCTCAGGAAATGATTAGTAGCGGTACTGTTCAAAAGATTAGAGAAGAGGAAGGCAATCTTCGTTATGAGTATTATACACCATTTGATGACCCAGAGACTGTACTTCTTATTGATAGCTGGGAAAGTCAGGAAGCTATAGATGTGCATCACGCATCTCCAATGATGGCAAAGATTGCAGAACTTAGAGAAAAGTATGATTTACATATGACTGTGGAAAGATTCGTATCAGATGAACTTCCAGACCATGACCAGTCATTTATTAGAAAGTAATAAAAATCCCAATACCCTCATAGATTTTTATCTAGAGCGGTATTGGGATTATTTTTTATGGTTGATCTGGGCTATGGCCACTGTTTCCATATGGTGGAATTTCATCGATTGAGCTTAGGTCATCATCTGATAATTCAAAATCAAATACTTGTGAATTTTCAATTATACGGCTTTCGTTAACTGATTTTGGAAGAGGAACAATATTATGCTGAACCTCCCATCTAAGAATGATTTGCGCTACAGTTTTACCATATTTATCAGCTAATTCTTCTAAGAGTGGATGTGCCAGAGATTTTCCTCTACCAAGTGGACTCCAAGCCTCAACTACGATGCCTTTTTCATGGCAATAATCTACGGTTTCCTTTTGTAGGAAGCCAGGGTTAACTTCAATCTGGTCTACTGCTGGTTTTACTTCCATATCTATGATTGTATCTAAGTGATGTGTAAGGAAGTTTGAAACACCAATTGCCTTTACACGGCCTGATTTGCAGATTTCGGTCATAGCTTTCCAGGTTTCACGGTTAGTGTTTTTCCAATCATCATCAAAAGCGTAGGATGCAGGCCAGTGAACAAGATACAAATCCAGATAATCCATTTGCATTTCATCCATGGTTTTTTCAAATGCCTTTAGAGTTTTCTCGTAGCCAAGCTCGGTCTTCCAGACCTTGCTTGTAACAAAAATATCTTCACGCTTTGTGCCAGTTTCGGACATAAAATCTTTGATAGCATTTGCTACATATTTCTCATTTTCATAGAAGGCTGCTGTGTCAATGTGACGGTAGCCATTCTTTAAAGCAAGCTTCACAGATTCGTAAGCTTCATTAGAATCTTTGATTTTGTATGTGCCGTACCCGAACATTGGGATAGAGGTACCGTTGTTTAGCTTTATTCTCGTTGTAAGTGAGTCCATTAAAATCCCCCTTTTCTAGTCTTTTTCTAGATTATAAAAGTTTTGATATATAAAAACAATCTGACAAAAATTGGAATAGAGCAGGACATTTTATTACGTATGCAATAGAAAAAGATGTGATATTATAATAACATCTTAAAAAGAGGAGAATAATAATGTATATTAATGATGATGGAATCAAACTAAATGCAAAGCTTGATATGCCTGCAGGGAATGTAAAGAAATGTCCACTTTGCCTTGTGTTTCACGGATTTACAGGTCACATTGAGGAAGACCATATTGTTGCAGTGGCAAAGGGATTAAATGAAATCGGTGTTGCTACACTTAGAGTGGATTTATATGGCCATGGAAATAGTGATGGAGAATTCAGGGAGCACAATCTTTACAAGTGGCTCAATAATATTTTGGCTGTAGTAGATTATGCTAAGAAATTAGATTTTGTTACTGATATGTACATCTGCGGACACTCACAGGGAGGACTTGCTGTAACACTTGCAGCTGCCATGTTAAGAGATACAGTGAAAGCTCTTATCCCACTTTCACCTGCTTACGTTATAATCAAGGGTGCAAAAGAGGGTGAATTATTAGGACAGCCATTTGATCCAGAGAACATCCCAGATCAGCTGATTTCATGGGATGACAGAACCCTTAGCGGAAACTATATTAGAGTAGCTCAGTCAATTGATTTAGATGCAGCTATAAAGAAATTTAAAGGACCAGTTTTAATCGTACACGGAGATGCAGACGAGGCTGTGCCAGTGCAGGGCAGTATTGAAGCAGCAAAAAAGTTCTCTAATTGTAAATTAGAGTTAATAAAAGGCGATGACCATTGTTATGGTAGCCATTTGGATTTAGTGGTAAAGGCTGTTCAGGATTTTGTTAGAGAGCTAGACTAAAAACTGATTAATATAATATTAATTTAGCTCAGTCTATAGATTACTTGAAACTATATAGCTTGAGGAGTTATTGTAAAACCTCGTAGTCTCATTTAAAATGAAGCTACGAGGTTTTTATATGCAATCCGCTTTGTATTTTGTGGATTGTATTTAAGTGAGATGGAAATAAAGAGAAGGATATATTAAATGGTAAAGCTATTTGATGTGGTTCCGAATAATTTTTAATTATCTGGGAAGCGGAAGTAACAATAGAATATACGCAGAATGTTTGTTAATTATTTATGGTGAATATGAAAATGAAATATCATATAGATTATCGCGTAACCAAATCAGAGATGCAGTTGCATTCTATCTAAATGAAATTCATTCAGATTTAATACTTGATGATGGCGAAATTGAGAAAAATTATTCTGAAATGGCATCGGCTATTATAAGAAAATTTGCAGATGCTGATGTGGGTTGGCTTGAAGAAGACAATGATGAGGCGACTTTTGAAAAACAGATAATTATGACTGAACAAGGAATCATGCTTGCCGAATTTTTGGAAAGACTGAAGGTTCCTGAAAAAGAAGAATTCTCCAGTTATATTTTTAATATTTATAACATTCTTAGAAGTCATGAACAATGGGAGGAAAATCCATATGCGCTTTGTCTATTAAGCGTTTATAAGAATAGTAGAAATTTATCAAAAGCTCTGAAGAAACTAGCTACATTTATTAGAAAAATAATTGAAGAAATGATGAATGAAAATTCTTTCGAAAGCCTTACGGAGAATATTATTTCTTATTGCGATGGAGATTTTATAAAGGAGTATTCTAGATTAACAAAAAGGCAAAACATTCATATTTACAGAAGCTCGATTATTAATAGTATCAAAGAGTTTGAGAATAATCAGGAATTGTTTGAAAAAATACTGGAAGGTTGTTCGGTTGAAAACAATATTTCAAAAGAAGAGGCCCAAGATAAGGTCTTAGATATGATTCAAAAGACCAAACATTTCCTTGAAAATGAGTATGATGCAATTATGGCAGATATTAAGCATAAGATTAATATTTATCTGCAAATTGCTGTCGGGCGAGGACGATTTTTAAGGAATAAAGGTGCAGATATCAGAGGCAGTGTTGAACAGACTATTAAATATATTGTTGAAGAGATGGATGAATTAGGTCTAAAAGATGATATGCCCGAGGATTATATGGATTTATTTTCTCTTCAGAAAAATGAATTTATTGATTTGAATTCAATTCGCTACCCTGCTAAGCAAAAGGCCATTAAGAAGAATATTAAACAACAGTATGAAGTTCTTACTGATGAAGATAAATTAAAGGCTATGGAAGCACAAAGAAAAAGCGCATTTAATCCATATTCCAAAGAGCGCATGAAGAATTTCTTAGATGAACAAATGGAGAACAAAGTAGTTGTTAGCGCAGCTGAATTACCGCTCATATCAAAGGATGATATGCTAGTTAGTTTATCAGCGGTTGCGTATTCAATGGATAACGGATATACGATAATAACAAAAGACGGTTATGTTGAAAGTAATGATTTAATCATCAAGGATTTTGAAATAAGAAGGAATAGTAAATGATAGAAGAACATTGGGATAATTATACTTCGTCAGAAAAGGAGCAGTTTCAACGTGCGGCCAGACGATTACTAAAGAATACTTTTATAGTTAGAGATAAAGATGATGATAGTCGAAAAATATATTTTTTTATAGCTAAGAGACCGGACCCTTTTAGCGAGTACTTTAAGTACATTGGCTTTGACATTGTTGTAGATAGAGAAAATGGCGTGGTTATGCTTCAAAATGACAGGAGTGTTAGCGAGACTAGAAGAATACAGGCAAATCGAATTCAGTTAAAAAATTTGAAAGCATTGTATTATGCTGCTTATGGACAATATATGTTGATAGAATTTCTAAGGGCTCTCTTAAGCGAGATATTATTATAGGAATTACAGATTTGCGATTTGAATTAGAGAAATACGGATTAAAAGATCAGATTGATAATAAAACATTAATGATAAACACTATTGATACTTTTAAGAAATATAATTTGGTCGATGTTATTGGAAAAATAGGCGAGGTTGATTGTAGTATAAGAATATATCCTTCCATACAATTTGCATTAAATGGAGAAGAGTTTAGGCAATTTGTTGAAAAAGCTACTGAACGATTTAAATATGCTGATGAAGATGATGGATTTGAAGAGGAAGAAATAGATGAGTTCGATGAATAACAATAGAAAGTCTGCTACTAGATTGTTACTTATTAATTGGTCTAGGTTTCAATATGAAAATATAAGTTTGGACGGCTCAACTCTTTTTACTGGTGTAAATGGAAGTGGAAAATCTACAGTACTTGATGCCATGACTTATTTACTTACAGGAAATACACAGTTTAATACTGCAGCAAAGGATAAGGATCGAAATGTAAAAGCCTATGTAAGAGGAGATACCAAGAGTAACGAATCAAACAGATTTTTAAGAGAAGGTGATGTTGTAAGTTATATAGCAATGGAATTTTTCTCTCCAGATGAAAATGCATATATGGTTATCGGTGTAGAAATAGAATCTTCAAGTGAAAATGATGCCAGCTCAAGCTGGTTTATTTTGCGTGATACAAAAATTGAAAATATTCAATTTTGCGAGACAAAAGAAGGCATTCGTAGTGTCTATCCTAAAAATAGATTATTGGTGAAAAACAAAAATTAAATAGAAATGATTTCATCGGTCGTGATAAAGCAAAAGATCAAATAATAAGATGTCTTGGTATGCGATGTGATTCAGCAATGTATAAAAAGAAGCTTCTTAAGATGATGGCATTTAATCCTGAAAATAATATAGATCAATTTATCTCAGAATGCGTGTTAGATGCTAATCCTATCGAATCCCTTAATCAGCTGAGAGAGCAAAAAGAATTATTTGAAAAAGTAAGAAATATGTATGAAAACTTACTAGAGTCGAAGGTGCTTCTTGAAGAGATTGAGAGATTTTCATCTGATTATGAAAAGAAGCAACATAATTTTATGGTCAAAGATATGCTTTTAGATTTACAGCGAGTAAAATTATGCGAAGAAGAATTAAAGAAAATGAATTTAAGAATAATTCAATATAAGCAGGAATTAAAAGAACTAACTTCAAAAATAGACGCAGTTGAAAATGAAAGAAAGCTCGCTGACGAAAGATATAATGCCGCTACAAATAACACGGACTTTCAGAACTTTACGAAATCGATAGATAATCTTAATAGGCAATTAGAAGAACTTGATAGAGAAATATGTTCGCAGGAAAAGGATGTAGAAAAGCTTAGACAATTACAAAGTCTAATAGATACAGATTTGGAGTGGTTGATAGCTGATGAAGATGAACTAAAAAGTGAAATTGGTACTTTTTGCAATTATCTATCCGAAAATGTAGCTGGTAGCCAGAAAAGCGAATTATTTATTAAGCTTGTCGATGCTCAAAAAATACATTCAATAAATATTCAAAAATTAAATATAAAAATGAAGTTGAGAGAGAAGATTTAAAAGAAAAACTTAACGAGCAGGAGCAAATAATAAAAAAATTGGATGCCAATATACTACATCTTCCTCCTAGTGTTAGAAAAGCAAAGGATATTATTCAAACTGAATTGTTAGAGCAAGGTATAAAAACTGAAGTAAGAACCTTTGCAGAATTGGTAGCAAAAATTGAAGATGACGGTTTTAGAGCTGCAATAGAAACTTTCTTAGGCAGGAAGAGATATAATCTTATTGTAGATGCAAAATACTGTAAAAATGTGATTAAAATTGTGCATAATAGGAAGCTATACGATGTTAATGTTGTAGTGACCGACAAATTACCAGAAAGTGATATTGTTAAAGGCTCAGCAGCTGAGATACTAAGCATTCCAAATATTTTTGCTAGAAGATATGCTAACTATCTTTTGAATGGAATTCATTTGTGTGAAAACATAGATGAGCTTCATGAATATCCATTGGGCGGACTAACAAGGGATGGTATGTTATCAAAGAGCTACGCTATTTCATGCTTAAATTTAAAGAAAACAGAGATGTGTCTTGGTAGTGATGCTATCAAATTGCAAAAGCGACATGCTGAGAATATGCGTAAAAAGCTAAAAGAGGAGATTGATAATTGTGTATTAGTTGAAAATGATTGCAAGCTTAAAATTGCTTCACTTGAAAAACTAGATACCAATATTGATAACTATAGATTTGATGCGCCTTCTTTGTTATCTAATAGTAAGTTAAGAAAAGCAGAGATAGAATCAGATATAAGAGAATATGAACAAAATCCTGATTTTGCACGTATTCTAATAGAACAAGAAAAATCAAAACAATTGAAGGATGAAGCTAATAAAAATACGATAAGTTACAGCAGGATATAGGACGCTTAGAGGGAAGTATTAATCAATGCAATGCAGATGAGGCTAGGTTAACCGAGGAGTTATCAAAAGCAGCTGAGCTATATGATGATAAGAAAAAGAATAATCCAGAAATAGTTTTTGATGCAGAAGCTGAATATGGCAGGGCTTTTGAATCAAGGGGTACTATAAAGGTTGTAACAGAGAACTATGTTAAAAATCTAGCCACTGACGTGGACAAGGCTGCTAAGGTATTAGAAGACAAACAGCTGGATTACTGTAAGATTGCCGAAACCGACAATAGTAAGCGTGGAGTAGCATATATTCCATTCTATAGAGCAGAGCTTAGTAATTTATCAAATGTGAAGCTTGAAGAGGCAAAAAATAAAATGCATGATCAGGAGAAAAATCTTCAGAGTGCATTCATGCATGATTTCATTGGTGAAATAAATGAAGCTATAAGGTTGGCAAAAGATGAAATTGGAGCTATTAATAAAGAGTTAAAGCAGATACCATTTGGACAGGATACTTATCAGTTCAAAATGAAAGAAAAGGCTGATAGAGCTATATTTTTTAGGATTAGCAGTAAGCTATCAGAATATGCGGGAGCCGATTTTTACTTAGCTAGTGGAGCCGATGATGAAGAAATGGAGCATGACATTAAACAGTTCATGGATACTATTTTAGACGAAGAAGATGAGCTAGAGTATACAGATTATAGAAGATATTTTACTTATGATATGGAAATCGCCAGAACGATTGATAATAAATTAGTAACATCTGATTTATCAAAAAAGCAGGGTTCTGCAAGCAATGGTGAAAAGCAGACTCCATATTTTATCATTTTGGCTGCTAGTTTAATGCAATGTTATCCGAAGAATAAATGCTGTGCTAGATTAGCATTTATTGATGAGGCTTTTGCTGCATTATCAAGAGAACGTATTGAACAAATGGTTAAGTATTTTGAAGAGCATGATTTTCAAGTTATATATGCCGCACCACCAGAAAAGATTGCTAGTATAGGTCAATTTATAACAACAACTGTTTCATTGTATCCTAAAGGAAATTATTCTTATGCAATAGAGGGACATTATGCAGGATAAATTATCTAAAAGTCAAAAGACTGTTTTAAATAAGTTAATAGATAAATATGAGCGAAGCAAAATGTATGATGGAGATTGTAAAGTTAATCGACATATACAATTGTTGCCCACTGATGTCTTTACCGATTATGATAGTGATTTTGCTGATATTGATAAGGTGAAGCAGTTTGAAGACGAACTTCGAGAGTTATTCGAAAATGGATTGATAAACATTTTGTATGATAAGAATTTAGTGGTTAAGAAAATTCTTGCGTTACCTGAAAAGTGGGATACGTATTATAGCCTTTTAGGTAGAGTTACTAAGAATCAAACTATAGTTGAACAAAAAGCATATCTTGAAGATGTGATTCGCATCAATAAAGACGATGTTATTTTGATGTTTTGTGATGAACAGTTACAAAGATTATATCAGGGGAAAAAGCCATTATATAGTTTTGATGAATTAAAGATTATTGTTGAGTTAATGGAAACAATAATAGGTAACAAGACTACATTACTTGAAAGGGAACTCTCTATTTTAAAGTTTGGTGACAGTAAAGTATTTGAAAATAAATATAAAAGTAAGGTATGTGCTATTCTTCGTAAATACGGTAATTACGAGGAGCGACTTGAAGGTATTGATGTTAAAAGTGAAGTTGAACATATTATTTTAGAAGAGTACAAGATTTTTGCTAACCCTTCATATATTTATTTTAAGGGGAATGGAAAAATTGTGTTTCAGGACGGACATCAAATCAGTTTAAAAATGATATTTCTATAGGATTAATATCAGATGCTATAGGTGATATCAAGAACATAGAAATTTATGATGATAATATTGTAACAATCGAGAATCTTACTTCATTTAATAGGTATTTTGCTCAAAATACCTTTAGTATGTATCTTGCAGGTTATCATAATTCGGCTAAGACAAATTTCTTAAAATTGATTAATCAACATAATCAGCGGAAGAATTGGTATCATTTTGGCGATTTAGATCCGGATGGATTTTATATATTAGAGCATTTAAAAATGACTACAAATATTGATTTTGAATCAAAGTTTATGAATGCTGAATATCTTAAAAAATATAAGCAATACAGAAAAGAACTTGCGGAAAATGATAAAGTTAAAGCTAAAAACTTAATAGAAAGCGGTAAATACAAAGAAGTTCTAGAGTATATGCTTGAAAACAATTGTAAGTTAGAGCAAGAGATAATAAGTTTAGAAGAAATAACTGAGATATAAAGAAAAGGTGATTATATTATATGTTTGGAGGTTTTCATGGAACGAGATCCATTTGAAGAATATTATAGGCAGCTAGAGCCTAGTAAAAGAGAAAAAGGCAATGCATGGAATACAGCTATTGGATTACAAGCTGTTGATGGTTTGAAAACATCTGAATATTTGAAAGATACAGCTATTAGAAATATTGAGGGTGAAATATCTTTTGAAGAGGCACAAGAGTTATTAAATACATATTATGAGCATAAACCTGAAAAAGATGATAATAGGACTGAGGAAGCTGATAAAGTTTCTGCTAGAATAGCTGCGGTGTTGTCAGAAAAAGCATTTACATTTACTCCTAACCAATATCTGTCAATTCATAAGAGATTATTTAATGGGATATTTGACCATGCTGGTACTATTAGAGATTATAATGTTACAAAAAAAGAGTGGGTTTTAGATGGAGATACTGTTACTTATGGAAGTGCTTTAGACTTGAAGGAAACCTTGGAATATGATTTATCAGTTGAGCGTGAGTTTTCTTATAAAGGTCTAGATATTGATGAGGTAATAAAACATTTAGCTAGGTTTGTATCCAATCTTTGGCAGATTCATGTTTTTAAAGAAGGAAACACGAGAACGACTGCAGTGTTTTTATTAAATATTTAAGAACTTTGGGATTCGAAGCTACTAATGATATATTTGCTGAAAATGCTTGGTATTTTAGAAATGCATTAGTAAGAGCTAATTATTCTAATCTGCAAAAAGGCATTCATGAGACTACAGAATATGTTGAGATTTTCCTTAGAAATCTTTTACTTGATGAAAATAATGAACTTCATAATAGAGAAATGCACATTAGTGGAAGGTATACTTTTAAGAGAAAACCAAACATTGGAGGCGAAAAACCAAACATTGGAGGTGAAAAACCAAACATTGGAGGTGAAAAACCAAACATTGAAGGTAAAAACAAACATTGGTCGAGATAATCTAGTAGGTATTATTGATATAGAGCAATTAGATGCTGTTTCTGAGATTTCAAAAAAGCAAATACAAATATTATATAAAGAATTAGGCAAAAAGAATATTTTGGAAGATCTGATGTGGAGCAGGCAATTAATGTGAAGTCTTTTAGAGCGAGTGAAATAATTAATTTATTGAAAAGCTTGGAGATTATCATACCTGTTAAAGGGAAGGGTAAAGGAAAATACAGATTTAAACTAAAAGACGAATAACATTGAAATAAATTAAGGAGTATCCTATGGCGGGAATATTGTATGGAATAGGTGTAGGACCAGGTGATCCTGAGATGCTTACTCTTAGGGCAGTCAGGGCAATAAAAGAGGCGGATGTTATTTGTCTTCCAAAGGCAGATAAGTATGAGTGTCGTGCTTTTCAGATAGCACTTCCTGCAGTGCCAGAACTTAAATATAAAAAACAATAAGCTTTGATTTTGAGATGACAAGGGATGAAGAGGCTCTTGCGAAGATGCATGCAGAATTTTACGATAAGTACAGGCAGCTTATTATGGATGGCTACAACCTTGCGTTTCTTACCATTGGAGACCCCACAGTTTATTCAACATTTGGTTATATAATGAAGCTTGCAAAGAAGGATGGCATAGAAGTAGAGATTATTAATGGTATCACTTCTTTCTGTGGGTCTGCTGCAGCAGCAGGGATCCTTCTTAGTGAGCGGGATGAGAATATTCATATAATTTCTGGTCAGGGAAATCTTGAGGAAGAACTTAAAATCTCTGGCACAAAAATAATTATGAAAAGCGGTAGAAATGTGGCCAGTATTAAAGAACGTCTTCTTGAATTGGAACAGGCTGATAAAATATCTGTATATGCGGTAGTAGACTGTGGCATGGAGACAGAGCAGATCTTTAATGGCGCAATGATGATTCCTGATGATTCTAAATATATGATGACAATCATTATTAAGGATAAGGTGTAAAAATTGAAGGAATTCAATAAGGCTCTAGGCAATTTCATAAATGATGCGGCAGCAGGTGGTGCTGTGCGCCATCTTGCAGATTTGGGATATTCCATTAGCAAAATCTCGGATGAAATAAACTATCCCATATCCAAGGAACATATTGCTAAGTATATGTGGGAACATTTTCTCAACATTGGAAAGATTTCTTTGGAGGAGCCTAAGCCTATCCACGAAAAAGCATCATTTATTAAGGAGCAGGATGAATTCGGGCGAATAAGCTTTAGAAGAGTCACAGAAACTGTGGATAATTCTGATAAAGAATATGTAAGGTGTGAATTTGGCAAGGATAAATATAAAAATACCGAAGAGTTTAGAGCTTTTATAGAAAACTAGAGCCAGGAGATAAAGAGTATATAATGCTCTTACCTTGGCCACTTGCACCGGTTTATCACGAGCTTGATGAACGAATGAAGCGGATAGTACTTGAAAAAGGACAATTTGTTCAAAAATAAGTAGTATAATGATTTAGGGCTAAGGGGGAAATCTTAGCCCTAATTTTATTTAGAGGTGATTTAAGGTAATGAAATATTTGAAGCAGTTTTTGATTATTTTGGCAATCTCACTTATAGGTGAAATACTTAAAAGCGTGTTGCCATTACCAGTTCCAGCTAGTATATATGGAATGGTGATTTTGTTTGTTTTACTTCTTACTGGAGTATTAAAGCTTGAGCAGGTTAGAGATGTAGGCAGGTTTTTAATAGAGATTATGCCTGTTATGTTTATTCCTGCAGGTGTTGGCCTTATGTCATCTTGGAAGGTGTTAGAGCCAGTATTATTACCAGTTTCAGTTATTACCGTAATTACGATATTTACAGTTATGGGTGCAACAGGAATTGTTTCCCAGATGATTATCAAACATAGTAAGGGGGAGACAAAATAATGAGTGAATTTATGCAAAACAGCGTATACGCTGGAGTTACAATCAGCCTTGTGTCATATGCATTAGGAGCTTGGCTAAAGAAAAAATTTGGATTCGGATTTTTCAATCCACTGCTTATTTCTATCGCCGTAACTATTTTATTTCTAGTTGGATGTAATATAGATTATGAGACTTACAACGAGGGTGCTAAATACCTTAGCTGGTTTTTAACTCCAGCCACAGTATGTCTTGCCATTCCACTTTACGAGGAATGGGAGCTTCTTAAAAATAACGCAAGCGCAGTAGTGCTTGGTGTTACAGCAGGTGTTATTACAAGCCTTGCTACAGTACTTGTGTTAGCAAGATGTATGGGACTTGACCACGAAAACTACGTTACACTTCTTCCAAAGTCAATTACCACAGCCATCGGAATGGGCGTATCTGAGGAGCTTGGTGGATATGTTACTATCACGGTTGCAGTTATCGTTATAACAGGCGTCATTGGTAATATCTTGGGAGAGTTTATCTGTAAGATTTTTAGAATTCACGAGCCTATATCCAAGGGACTTGCCCTTGGAACAGCAGCCCATGCCATAGGTACAGCAAAGGCTATGGAGCTTGGAGATGTTGAAGGAGCCATGAGTTCACTTTCAATAGCTGTTGCAGGTATACTTACAGTTATTTTGGCTACAGTTTTTGCAGGATTATATTAATATAGTTTTTTTACGAAAAGGGTGATATTTTGTCATCCTTTTTGTTAATATAAAGAGGGTTTTAGCATATTATTGAGACACAACAAGGAGAGGTAAGGTAATGAATAAAAATGATTTTGCAGTTACTCCACCAATGGGATGGAATAGCTATGATTACTATGATACTACTGTTAATGAAGAACAGGTAAAGGCAAATGCTGATTACATGGCCAAGCATTTAAAGAAGTTTGGTTATGAGTATATCGTAGTAGATATAGAGTGGTATTCAAACGATGCTGGTACCAAAAGATATGAGCATCAGTATATCCCATTTGGAGATGATGAGATTGATGAGTATGGGAGATTCATTCCAAGCCCATCAAGATTTCCTTCATCTAAAAATGGAGCAGGCTTTAAGCCTTTGGCAGATTATTGTCATAATTTGGGCCTCAAGTTTGGAATCCATATTATGCGAGGAATCCCTCGTACTGCCGCAGAGCGTCATTTACCAGTATTTGGTACAAACGTAACAGCAGCTGACATTGCAAATCCTAGCAGTATTTGTGGATGGAATCCAGATATGTATGGCGTGAGAAATGTTATTGAAGGCCAGGCATATTATGATTCACTTATTCAGATGTACGCTGATTGGGGTGTGGATTTTATTAAGTGTGATGATATTTGCGATTCCTGGATGTACAAGCCAGAGGATTTTAGCGGCTGGCACGAGACAAGAATGCTTCACGAAGCCATTATGAAATCTGGAAGAGAAATAGTCTTAAGTCTTTCTCCTGGACCAGCTCATATCGACAAGGCCTTTCATTATTGTGAAAACGCTAATATGTGGCGAATTACAGATGATTTCTGGGACAAATGGGAGCTTCTTAAGAATATGTTCTGGCGCTGTGAAATGTGGCAGGATATTGTAAAGGCAGGCTGCTTCCCAGATTGCGATATGCTTCCTGTAGGCACTGTTGGTGCAGGCTTTAGGGAAGAGCGCTTATCTAACTTTAATCTTGAAGAGCTAAGAACTATGATGACACTCTGGTGTATGTTCCGCTCACCTCTTATGATTGGCGGCGAGCTTACAAAGATGACAGAGGAGGATTTATCAGTTCTTGTTAATGAGGATCTTCTTGAGTTCTTAAAGGAAGGCTGGAAGGCATCTCAGGTGTATCGAGACGATGCTTATGCTATTTGGAAGTCAAAGAACAAATCTTTGGAAAAAACAGTATTTGCTGTATTTAATCTTTCAGATGAGTACAGAGATTATGAAATAGATTTGAATACCATATTAGAGGATAGCAGAGAAACCTACCACTTCAAGGAAATCTGGACAAAGGCTTATATTGAGTCAGGAAGTATCTTAAAGGTTACTATACCACCACATGGTGTAAAGGCATTTAAATAATATGATTGATTACAATGTAAATATAAATGGACTTGATGTAAAAGCAAATTACAGTGAAGATACTGTAGATAATATTTTCATTCCACTTCTTAGAAAGCTGACTAAGCTGCAGCAGGATAAGAAACGTAGGATTCTTGTGATGCTTGCAGCTCCTCCGGGGGCTGGCAAAAGCACACTGGTAAGTTTTTTAGAAAAGCTATCTCAGGAAACTGAGGACGTGGCAGAAATTCAAACAATAGGCATGGATGGTTTTCACCGTAGACAGGAATATCTCACCTGCCATACCACTGTAAGGGATGGTGAAGTAATCCCTATGGTAAAGATTAAAGGCGCTCCCGAGACATTTGATTTAGAACTATTTACAGAGCAAATAAAAAATGCCTCAGCAAAAAGGAGTGCGGCTGGCCTGTTTATGACAGGACTCTTCATAATCCAGTGGATAATGCTATTAATGTAACAAAGGATATTGTTATTTTAGAGGGGAATTATCTCCTCCTAAATGAGCCAGGCTGGAATAAGCTTAAAGACTATGCAGATTTTACAATTTCTATTACAGCAGATGAAAATATGCTAAGGGATAGGCTCATCGCTAGAAAGGCACTTAGTGGAAATACTATAGAGGATGCCACAGCATTTGTGGATTATAGCGATATGGTGAATGTAAGGACTTGCCTAAACAAGTCAGCCAGAGCAGATTTAACACTAAGAATTTTTAACGCAGAAGATGGCATCTGTGATTATAAGGTTGTGAAATAAAAGGAATATTTGATGGAAGTTATTAGAATAGAAGATATAAATGATGATAGAGTAGAGCTGTTTACCAAATATAATGAGGCACAGCTCTATCATTATTTTGAACCAAATGGTGGAGTATTTATTGCAGAAACTCCAGAAGTAATTAAAAGAGCTTTAAACCGTGGGGCAAAGGCATTAGCTTTTCTTGTGGAGGCAAAGGCATATGATACTGATGTGGTTCGGGAACTTTTAGTTGATTTAGATGATGATACGACGGTCTTTGTGGCGGCACTCAATGTTATTAATAATATCACAGGTTTTAATCTTACCCGTGGAGTTTTAGCAGCCTGCAGAAGACCAGCCCTTCCAGACCCTAAAGAGCTTTTAGCAAACACAAAAAGGATTGCAATACTCGAAGATGTAATGAATCCGACAAATGTTGGAGCAATTTTCAGGTCTGCAGCAGCTCTTGGTGTAGAAGCAGTGTTTCTTACTCATCCAAGCGCAGATCCTTTTTACAGAAGGGCAGCCAGAGTTTCAATGGGAACAGTATTTCAGGTGCCTTGGACATATTTTTATAAGGACTCAGATTATATTGGGGCTTTACATCAGGCCGGATTTAAGGTAGTGTCTATGGCATTAAAAGAAAATGCTATTCCACTTTCGGCACCTGAATTAAAAAATCAGGATAAGCTAGCCATAGTATTTGGCACAGAAAGTACAGGAATCAAAGACGACACAATTTCGAAATCAGATTATGTTACAATCATTCCTATGTACAACGAAGTGGATTCTCTTAATGTAGCCGCTGCCAGCGCAGTTACATTCTGGGAACTTTGCAGCAAGAAATAATAGATTAAAACGAGGTATATAAATGACATATTTCACCTGCTTTTTCTTAGATAAAGAAAAGGATATTATTGTAAATCTTTACAAGGACTTGGATAAGATGTTTTATGTTCTAAAGACACCTAATCATGGAACGGGTAATTTGATTAGGAACATAGCAAAAACATGTAAACTATCTTTATCAAAAGATGAAAATGATATGCTTGTAATTAAGGATGAAATACCTTGTTTTATTGATGGTAATAATAAGGAAAGCTATGTTTTTAAGCTTAGAGATACAGAGGTAGCTATTATAAGTCCTGATGGTACTGTTGATGTAAAGGCTACCATCCCTGCAATCGCAAAGACTCTTATGAGTCAGACAAAAAACTTTGATTTACCAGTAGGCAAGACTATCTTTAAAACGTATATACGAAGAGAACTTAAATTTAGAGCCGATTTACATACCCATATGAACGGTAATCTTTCAGGTGATGTGCTTATAGCTCTTGGCGTTTCTCATCAAATCAGATATCCACTGTATTACGTGAAGAAGCTTAATTTGCAGCTTACAGATATCCAGTGGAGCAGATTAAATGAGCAGCGTGAAAAGGTTGCAAGACAGTTTGTTTCATCTGGACTTCAAGGTAAATACTTAGATAGAAGAATTGATGATAATACTTTTATCAACTTCGCAGACCTTATCCTTAATAACATGGATAATGCAGAGGACAACATTGTCAAAATCAGAGGTTCTCTTGCTGTAATTAAGGATGGACAGGCCGTATTTACCAATTTGGAAAAGGTATATCTATATCGCTATGTATTTTGTAAAGGCAAGGAGAGCGAGGAAAAGATTAATCTTTCTAAAGTGGAAATGATTCCTGATGAAGATGTAAAAAAAGCACTTCAGCAGATGATTCGAGATAAGGAAAATCCTGTTTATTGTCATAACACTATTTTCCAGGATAAGCTTTTGTGGATTGCCAGAAGCTATAAGAAGCAGGGTACTTATTATGCAGAGATAAGTGATACCACACTTGTTAAAAAATACGAGTCACTTGAAATGTTAAGACAGGTTCACGAAGTTATGCCTCATATCTATCAGGAAACTGGGGTTATGATTCGTTTCCTTGCTGCAATGCGTCGTATTCCTCTTACAATTATTAAAGATGCTGTTACACCAGAGAACTATCTGGAGCAGAATCTTGCGGTTCTTAAAGCTACAGCTTTAGATCCATATGTTGCAGGATGTGATTTCGTCGGTGAGGAAATAAATGACATTATCGAATTAAAGCCAGCATTTAAAGAACTGGTTAAAATTGCAGCAGCTGATCCTTCGTTTGTCATTAGAGTTCACGCAGGTGAAAACGATAGTCAGAAGGATAATATTGCTCATTCTATTGAGTGCGTTAGAGATTCGCTGGCTCCAGGGCAGCCTATGCCTAAGATGCGCTTAGGTCATGGTCTTTATACCTATAGTCTAAACAGTAAAAAGGGAAAAGAGGCACTAAAGCAGCTAAAGGATAACAACGTTGTTTTGGAATTCCAGATTACAAGTAACGTGCGACTTAATAACCTTAATTCTCTTGATAATCATCCATTAAAGCAGTATCTAAAACAGGGTATTTCCTGTGTACAGGGTACAGATGGTGCTGCCCTCTATGGAACTGATGCTATAGAAGAGGAGCTTTCCCTTGAAAGAATGCTTGGATTATCTGACGAAGAACTTCAGCTTATGAAGAATGCAGAATCAAAGATAATCGAAGAGGGACAAAAGTCATATTCTGATAAAAAGGCCGCTTTTGCAAAGCTGTTAGGAGACAGGGGATTTTAGAGGAGGTGCTCCTTGAGAAGATGCAGACCGTAAAGATTTCAAATAAGAAATCCAAGGGAGAGGCAGTACTTGATGCCAACACAGAATTAAAGGAGCAGATTTCGGAAATCACCTGGGACAGATTCCCTGTTGTTTTACTGGGAGGAAGCTTTAATACTGAAAACCGTGCTACAAAGCTTAGTGCTAATGCTACCAAACAGATTGATGAGCTTATGGAGCACTGCGACCCAGAAGAGGTATGCTTCGTAATCGGACATAAGCTATCAGGTTATGAGAAATATCTGTTGGATCACAATACAAAGGGATTTAGGATTTATTCATTTGTACCAGCAGTTATTACCAAGCGTGAGGCAGAAAAATAAAAAGGCTGATGTGAAGGTACGAGTTTCTACCGAGTCCCAGGGAATGGGAATCTATAAGAGCTTTAACTATGAGATTTTTGAGCGTCGCCCATCAGCTGTAGTTGCATTTGATGGAAATAGTGCTGCTACAAATCTTATTCAGGAGGCAAAGAATGGCAAAGGTAAATCAGCCATCTTTGTATGGGCTAATTCAAAGAATCTTATGCAGAAGGCAAAATCTTTGCATGGATATGTTTATTCATTTGATAGTGAGAACAAGCTGGTTGATATTATCAAGAAACTTGAAAGTAGTTTCGAACTGGGATAAAAGAGGCATTTATGGATGTTAAAGACATTCGTTCCTTTATGGAATGCTATGAAACAAGAAGTATAAATAAGGCTGCCAAGTCTTTATATATTAGTCCACAAGGCCTTGGGAAGCTACTAGACAGGCTGGAGCATGAGCTTAGGATTCAGCTGTTCGATAGAACAAAGCAGGGGCTTGTCCCAACAGAGGCAGGAGTTTTTTATACGATAAAAGCCAGAAGCTTATCAGAGACACTCAAGAGCTGGAACAGGGATTAGAACTGATTCGTAACAAGAAAAAGGCCTTTCACGTAGGTTACTCCTGTGGGTTGATACGTATGCTTCCTATGAAAAAGATGGAACAGTTTCAGGAATCTATTCTGGGAACAGACATTATATGGGAGGAAGCTTCCAATCAGGATGTTAAGGATAAGCTTGTAAAGGGCCAATTGGATGTAGCTCTTGTGATAGGGAGAATCGCCGCAACAGATTATGTTGAAATAGAGGTTTCCAGCAAAAATATGTGTGCAGTGGTGCCTGTGGGGCATAGGCTTTACGATAAGGAGTCCATAGAAAGTGTGGATTTAAAGGATGAGCAGCTTATTTCATTAAATGAAAAATACCAGTCCTATACTAATTTGATTAACACTTGCGAGCGTGCAGGCTTTTATCCAAATATCAGAGCCAAGACTATGGAGGCGGCTATGATATACGAATTCGTAAGAGAAGGACTTGGAATAGGTATAGATGTGGATATTCATAACAAAAGTAGCATGTACAAGGATATAAAGCTTATTCCTATTACAGATGGAATACCTTGGGCTGTCTATGTGGCTTACAGTATGGAGGGGCAACAAAGCTTGCTATTAAAACACTTTTTGGAAACTTTTTTTAGTTAATATTTGAAGGTGTAAACATTTGGTTTGCACCTTCTATTTTTTTGTTGATAGAAGAGAAATGGGGCAAAGTGTTAAGATATTAACAAATGAGAATGTTAATTCTTTAACAGACTCTAAGTAAAAGGAGGAAATTACACGATGGTTAGAAAGTATCCACATCTTACCAGTCCAATCACAGTTGCAGGTGTAACATTCAGAAACAGAATGTTCTCAGCACCTATGGGAGGAACAGACATTACAAATGATGGTTGTATCGGACCTAAGTCTACTGCATTCTATGAGCTTCGTTCTAAGGGTGGCGCTGGTGCTGTTACAGTATCAGAGTGCATGGTTCACGAATCAGACGGAAGCCACGCTTACCGACTTAATCCAGCAATCTTAAATTCACTTGCTTGTGCAACATACACAGCTGACGCAATTAGACGTCACGGTGGAATGCCTTCACTTGAGCTTTCTCACTCAGGTATGTTCGCAGGTACATATATGACAGATAAAACAAAGCAGAAGAGTCTCAAGCAGTGGGGACCAATGGACACAGTCAGACCTGATGGCGTAGAAGTACAGGGTATGACAAAGGAAATGATTGATGA
This sequence comes from Butyrivibrio fibrisolvens 16/4, assembly GCA_000209815.1. Classification (GTDB taxonomy): domain Bacteria; phylum Bacillota; class Clostridia; order Lachnospirales; family Lachnospiraceae; genus Pseudobutyrivibrio; species Pseudobutyrivibrio fibrisolvens_A. The sequence continues at coordinate 2,067,433 of FP929036.1, read as the reverse complement.
AATCGTTAAAGCATATGGCGATGTTGCTGCTATGGCAAAGAGAGCTGGCTTTGAGATGATTATGGTTCATGGTGGACATGGATGGCTTATTAACCAGTTTCTTTCACCACTTTTCAATCAGAGAACTGATGAGTATGGTGGAAGCCTTGAGAACCGTTGCAGACTTGCAAAGGAAATTCTTACATCTATTCGTGAGGCTGTAGGTCCTCGTTTCCCAATCGAATTTAGAATGAGTGGTTCTGAGTTCTGTGAGGGTGGTTATGGACTTGAAGATGGTATTGAAATTGCAAAGCAGCTTGAGGATTATGTTGATATTCTTCACGTATCTGCTGGTACATATCAGAAGACATTTGGAATTACACACCCTTCTATGTTTGAAGAGCATGGACGTAACGTATTCCTTGCAGCAGAGATTAAAAAGCATGTAAAGGTTCCAGTAGCTACACTTGGTGGTCTCAATGATCCAGAGCAGATGGAAGAGATTATTGCTTCAGGAAAGGCAGACATTGTATATATGGGTCGTGCACTTCTTGCAGATCCTTATTTACCACAGAAGGTTACAGAGAATCGTGATGACGAAATTGTACGTTGCTTAAGATGCTTTACATGTATGGCAGAGCGTGCAGCTACATCTACACGTCGTTGTACAGTTAATCCTCTCATTGGACGTGAAATTGAAGGTGATGAGGTGCAGCCAGCTCCTGTTAAGAAAAAGGTACTTGTAGCTGGTGGTGGTCCTGGTGGACTTTATGCAGCCTATACAGCAGCTCGCCGTGGTCATGAAGTTATCCTTTGCGAGAAGGAAGCTGAGCTTGGCGGTATCCTTAAGAGTGAGCAGGCAATTCCATTTAAGTATGAGATGTATCAGCTTACTGGAACATACGAGAAGCTTGCTAGAAAGGCTGGAGTAGAGATTCGTCTTAATACAGAGGCTACCAAGGAATATGCAGAGAAAGAAAATGCAGATGCACTGATTATTGCTGTAGGTTCTACACCTCTTGTACCACCTATCCCAGGTCTTGATGGAGATAATGTAGTAGTAGTTAACAACTATTACAAGGAAAAAGACAAGGTAGGCGATAATGTAGTAGTTATGGGTGGCGGACTTGCAGGTTGCGAGTGTGCTGTTCACCTTGGACAGGAAGGCAAGAAGGTATCTATCATCGAGATGAGAGATGCTCTTGCACCAGATGCTAATGTACGTCATCGTCCACTTCTTCTTAAGGAAATTGATAAGTACGTAGATGTTCATACTGGACTTAAGGCAGTTAAGGTTACAGCTGATGGCGTTGTATGTGAGGATAAGGATGGCAAGGAAGTTATGGTTGAAGGCTCAAGCGTAATTTGTGCTCTTGGCCAGCGCTCACGTAGCAACGTTGTAGATGAGCTTCGCGATGCAGCTCCATTTGTACGTGTTATCGGTGATGCAGCTAAAGTATCAACAATTACAAATGCAGTATACTGGGGCTATCACGCAGCATTGGATATTTAGTACAACTAGCAAATGTAGTTGCAACATTTGCGGAATGGAGAAAAAAATGAATTTAGATAAAAAAAGATGGATTATTTTAATCGCAGCATGTTTTATTAACATATGCTTAGGTTCAATTTATGCTTGGAGCGTATTTTCACCTGAGATGGCAGCTTATCTTAGTGGAATTACAGGAAAGCAGCTTACACCTGGAGATCTTGCAATCGTATATACTATTGCAAATTCTGTAGGACCTATCACTATGATTTCAGGTGGTTGGTTTAACGATAAGTTTGGTCCAAAGAAGGTTATCCTTGTAGGTGGTATTATGTGGGGCCTTGGAATGTTTCTTTCAGGCTTCGCAACAAGCATTGGATTCCTTATTTTTGCCTATGGTATTATCGGTGGCCTTGGACTTGGTATGGCATACGGTAGCACAATTTCTACCTGTGTTAAGTTCTTCCCAGATAAGAGAGGACTTATTGGTGGAATCACAACTGCAGTATATGGATTAAGCTCAGTTATCCTTCCTCCAATTGTTACAGTTGTTATGAAAAACTCAGATGTAACATTTGCCTTTAAGGCAGTAGGTGTAGTATTCCTTGTACTTATTGCAGTATCATGTCTTTTCCTTGAACAGTGTCCTGAAGGTTACAAACCAGCAGGCTGGGAGCCAGCAGCTCAGGCCGGTGGAGCAGCTCCTAAGAATCTTGATTGGAAGGGAATGCTTTCTACACCAGTATTCTATGTAATGCTCCTTCTCCTTACATGTGGTGCATTCTCAGGAATGATGGTTATTTCTCAGGCTAAGCCAGTTGCTAATCTTTTGATTGGTGAGGCATCAGCAGCCCTTGCAGTTTCGGTTCTTGCACTTTTCAATGCTTTTGGAAGAATTGTAGCAGGTACACTTTCAGATAAGATTGGTAGAATCAATACACTTTGCTTAGCTTGTGTTCTTGGTGCAGCAGGTCTTATTTGCCTTTACTTTACAGGTGTGGGCTCAACAGCTCAGTTCTTCGTAGGACTTTCTGTTGTAGGTATCAGCTTTGGTTCATTTATGGGTGTTTACCCTGGATTTACAGCTGATCAGTTTGGACCAAAGAACAACTCGGTAAACTACGGTATTATGTTCATCGGTTTTGCCCTTGCAGGATACTTCGGACCACAGATTATGGCCAAGACAGTAGCTTCTACTGGTACATACCAGCAGGCATTCCTTATTGCAGCATGTATCTCTGTAGTAGGTGTAGTATTCACATTCCTTTACAGAGCACTTAGCAAGAAATAAACTATCAGAATATTCTGTGAATATATCGAAAAAAGTGTGAAAAAATAAATCGAAACTCAATTGGTTGTAGAATACTTTATGACGTATTGTGTCCACTTATTATTGGGGGGGTAGATAATAATGGCTAAGAAGACGAAACGAGTTAAGAAGAGTATCGGTGCTTCATTAATGATTCGTTTAGTACCTATTATTTTGATAGGTACTGTAGGTATCATTCTGTTTATTTCTTTTAATGCACGAAGTATTATTACCGAAATTGCAATGATGGATTTGCAGGCAGAGGGTAATGATAATGCACAGATACTTGGCAGTGGCTTTAAGATGTTGACTGCAAAATTTGGTGAGTATTGTGACACTATGGAACAGCTTCCTATGGAAGACCATAATACATATTTAAAGTACTGTGAACCATCAGTTAACTATCAGCCTGTTCCAAACTCTGGTATTTATGTTGGATTCTCGGATAACTCATATTTCTTTGCAAATGGAACTATACAGGATGCTTCATGGAAGCCAACTGAACGCGGTTGGTATGCTTTGGGAAAAGATAATCAGACATTCGTAGCCACAGAGCCTTATATTGATTCAGGTTCAGGTGAAATGTGCGTTACATATGTTAGAGCAGTTGATTTCTATAATGGTGAATTTGGTGTTGCTGGAGTTGATGTTTTCTTAACACAGCTTCAAGATGAAGTCTCTCAGCTTACTCCTATGAAAACTGGTGGCTCAGTTATTCTTGATAAAGAATATATTGTTTCTTATTTCGAAACAGATAAGAATGGTATGAAAATAGAAGAGTCTGGAAGCCAGTTCTTAATAGATTGTAAGAATTATATAGATAGTGGTTCTACAGAGGTTATTAAGATTAATCAGCCAACAACAGGAATTGATTATTATGTAAGTGCTGCAGCAATTCCTGGTACACCATGGACACTAATTTCTTCTGTTTCAGTGGATGATGTAATGAAGGAAGCAAATAGATTTATGACCATTTCGTTGTTTGTAATGGTATTGCTTATACTCCTTATAGTAATCGTAATTCAACTTACAGTTAGCCGAATAATTACTAAGCCTGTAAATAGCCTTTCAGATAGTATTTTAAAGATTTCAGATGGTGATTTTACTGCAAAAATGCCAAGGGATAGAGGCGATGAAATTGGTCTTATCAGTAATGAGATGACTCGTTTCGTTCAAATAATGAACGGAGCCATTAGTTCAATTCAAGGTAAGGCTGAGCAGCTTCAGGAGGATTCGGAAACCTCTAAGAGTGCATCTGGAAAGATGAGTTCAGAGGCATCGGATCAGTCTACATCTATGGGGCAGATTCAGGAGACCATGGATGACATAACAAATGCAGTTGGTGAACTTGCTGAAAACGCAACAAGTCTTGCTCAGGCAGTTTCTGATTTGACTGATAATGGTAATTCAACCAATACAGTAATGCTTGATTTAGTTGAACAGGCAAAGATTGGACAGCAAGATATGTCAGCCGTTCAGAATAACATGGGACGTATTACTGAATCTATGGGTGAGATGAATGAGGTTGTTACAACTGTTGGTGAGTCTGCAAAGCAGATTACAGATATTGTACAGATGATTGATTCTATCGCTGAACAGACAAATCTTCTTTCACTTAATGCTTCAATTGAAGCTGCTCGTGCCGGTGAGGCTGGTAAGGGCTTTGCAGTTGTTGCTGATGAAATTGGAAAGCTTGCTCAGAATTCGCAGGATGCTGCTAAGGAAATTGGAGATATTATTAAGCAGATTACAGGACTTATATCAGATCTTGCTGATAAATCTCAGCGAAATACAGATTCAATTAATGAAAGTGGCGAAGCTGTAGAAAAGGCGGGAACAAGTTTTAATAAGATTTATGATGATTTGAATCAGGCAGCTGAAACTATGGCGCGAATGATTAATATGATGGGTGAGGTAAATGATATTGCTTCATCTGTTGCAGCTATTTCAGAAGAGCAGTCAGCTAGTGCAGAAGAAATTTCAGCTACAATTACTGCCTTAGCTGAAAGTGCAAATCAGATTGCATCAGAAAGCCAGGGTGTAGAGAATGTTGCTAATTCTGTTTCAGATTCTGCACTTGCAATTAATGATGAACTTGCCAAGTTTAAAATTGAGACAGATTTAACAGAGTAACTCGATTGTAAAT
>FP929036.1:2059207-2061575 GCA_000209815.1 Butyrivibrio fibrisolvens 16/4 | reverse complement strand
ACGGATGATTTAATGGAAAAGATGAAGGGAACTGATTTAGAAGAGTGCTTCTTCCAGCATGCATTTCTGTAGCAGGTGTAGTATTTACATTCTTATATAGAGTATTAGGTAAGAAATCTAAATAAGATTCTCCCTAGTTATTTAGAATAGTTTTTAACAAATCCTTATTATAAGTGAGCTTACTTTTATAGTGAGCTCACTTTTTTTCACGGTTTTTTCATTTTATGGTTGTATATTAGTGTTATGTGTGGGGGTGTTGGGGGCCTGATATCACATGTATAGGAGGAATCTTTATTATGGGCAGGGTAAATGACGGATTAAAGCAAAACAAGGCAGTAAAATCTATAAGTAATAAGCTTGCTGTAATGTTTGCGATTATTCTGATGGTTAGTATCGTTATTGCAGAAATTCTTGTTGTAGCACTTGAGTTCAACATGATTAAGGATTTAGTACACACATCTCTTAAAAATGAGTGTGTAGCTGATGCCGGCAATATCAATAGAGAGCTTCATTCTACGTTCTATTATTTAAATGGTATAGGTGATTCTGTCGAAAAGCTTACATTTGAAGATGATGAGCATATTATGAATTACCTTACACAGACTGTAGGAAGATATGGTATGATTCCAACGGGCGCATATCTTGCACTTGAAGATGGAAAATTCTTTTATCCATCAGATCCTGGATTTACCATGGAAGGCATAACTGAAAAGCCCTGGTACAAACAAGCTTTGGAATATGATAATACCTGGTTTTACTATTATGATGTTCCATATTTTGATGAAGTAACTGGAGATTTGTGCGCAACAGTTATTAGACACGTACATTTACAGGATGGCCGTGAGGGATGTTTTGCAGCGGATTTAATGCTTGGAACAGCTCAGGAAACATTAGATGCAGTTTCATTATATAAAACTGGCGGTGCTATGATGGTAACCTCACAGGGCCTTATCCTTACCTATAGAGATGACCCTTCATTATGTGGTTCTGTGATTGAAGATACTACAGATAATTCCTTTTTAGCAGGAGTAAAGTCATTTCTGACTACAGAGGATAGCGAGGTTAAGATTATTAAATGTGCCAATGCATCTTATTATATGGTTGCAACTACAGTTGGTGGAACTGACTGGAAGGTAATAACTTATGCAAAGATGACAGAGGCACTTGCAGCATTAATTAGAGCGGTGCAGGTGCTTGTAGTATTTACAGTTCTTGTAGCCATACTTGTAGTTATTGTTATGAGTAAGGTTTTGGGTAACATGATTAAAAAGCCTGTATCTACACTTACAACAAACATTGAAAAAATAGCAGGCGGTGATTTCACAGTTGATATTCAGTCTAGAGGTAATGACGAGATTGCCTTTATGAGCAGCGCCATGGGTGATTTCGTAAACGGTATGCGTGATAGTCTTAAGGAAATCAAGGATGTTTCGCACCAGTTAATCGGTGAGGCTTTGAATTCCAAGGATACTGCTGAGAATCTGGAATTGGCTGCAAATGATCAGTCTGTATCTATGGATCAGATTAGAAGCAACATTGAGGATATGGCTCACGCTGTAAATGAGGTAGCCGAAAATGCTACAACTCTTGCTCAGACAATTTCTGATGTTACTACTGATGAAGAAAAGATAGAAACTACTATGAATGAATTGGTAGAAAAGGCTGGCGTCGGACAAAAGGATATGAAGACTGTTTCCGATGGTATGGATCATATAGTAGCTTCTATGAATGAAATGGCTGAAGCAGTTAAGAGTGTTGATGATGCTGCACAGGCCATAACTCAGATTGTAGATTTAATCAATTCTATTTCATCTCAGACAAACCTTCTTTCTCTTAATGCATCTATTGAGGCTGCAAGAGCGGGAGAGGCAGGAAAAGGTTTTGCAGTAGTTGCTACAGAAATTGGAGCTTTGGCAAATAATTCAGCTGATGCTACAAATCAGATTGCTGATATCATTAGAGAGATGTCAGATAGAGTAAAGGATCTGTCAGAAAAATCTGCAACAAATACAGAGCTTATTAATGATAGTGTTGAAACAGTTAATCAGGCTGCTGACACCTTCCATGAGATTACTCAGGAGCTTAAATCAGCAACTGAGACTCTTAACCAGATGGCAGGGCAGATGCGTGTTGTTAACGATGTGGCAACGAATATGGCATCTGTATCAGAGGAGCAGTCAGCATCTACTCAGGAAATTGCAAACAGTGTTGATAAGGTTACTGAGACATCAAAGGATGTTGCTACATCCAGCGAAACTGTTGCCCAGGCAGCCACAAGTGTATCTGATGCGGTAGATATTATTAATAATAATTTGGGCCGATTTATAATTGAAAATGGTCAGCTGGTAGAGGGTACCGAAGAATAAAC
>FP929036.1:2005349-2058051 GCA_000209815.1 Butyrivibrio fibrisolvens 16/4 | reverse complement strand
TCGGATGATTTAATGGAAAAGATGAAGGGAACTGATTTAGAAGAGTGCTTCTTCCAGGAGGTATATTATCCTGTTAATGCAGTTGCTGAAATCAACAAGATGCAAATCTATAGCGGCTTAAATGAGCTTTATGCTAATCAGCATAAAACAAAAGCTAACGAGTATGGAAAGCTTATAACAGAATGTATTGAAAGAGAAAGAAGCTTAACAGATGAATTCCATACTAGAAATAATGGAAAATGGAACCATATGCAGTCTGTTTATCATATTGGATTTACTCATTGGAATGATGAACAGTGTCAGCTTCCAACAAGCCATTACGTTAATGCGGTAAGGGATCCTAGACTCATTGTTAGCGTAGCAAATCAGACAGATTTTACCTGGGCACATAGATGGACTAGACATGTTCTTAATATGCCTCTTTGCTTTGAATCAAATTATCTTGGTGAATTTGAACTGGCAAATGGAGGAATCAAGGCCTTAGAATATCATATTGACTGGGAGGGAGACTGGATTGAAATCATAGATGTTTCAACAGGTGAGACTCTTTCGAAGAACGAAGCTGGAACCACTGAGGTTTCAAATAATTACAAGGTCAAGATACTAAAGGATAAGTGGGACAATAATTCAAATGCTATGATTCGTATTTACGTAGATAATGGTGAAGTAGTGGCAGACGAATCTGAAAATGGCACAAGTATTCCTATGGTGGAGATTCAGGTACAGGCAAAGACCCTTGATTTAGCTAATGTAGAGGGAAAGTGCTTCCTTGAAGAAAATGGCGTAATATCCATCGAGGCAGCCCATTTTACAAATAGCAAAGCATCTGCTCTTGCCAAGTATAAAGAAATCAGAGATTTTGGACGTACATTAAGTGGTATGAAGGCTTATCCTCAGAATATAAGATTTGATAAAGCTGAGGAGGCCCCAGCGCTTTCATATAAAATCTTTGCTGCTGAGGAAGGCGTATATACCTGCAAAATATATGCAGGTGCTTCTAATCCAGTGGTATACCATGGAAAGCTTTCTGTTGGAGTAGCTGTAAATGACAGTGAAAGAGCAGCGGTAAACACTATTCCGGATAAGGGCTTCGATCCTTGGAAGTCTGCAAGCTGGAGAGTTGGTGTATTAGATAATATTCATATTGGAGAGTGCCAGCTATCACTTAAGAAGGGGCTTAATGAAATTACCCTTTCAGCTATTGACCCGGCTGTAGTAATTGAAAAAATAGTGCTTTGGAATCCTAATGTTGAAATTAGAGAATCTTATCTTGGTCCCAAAGAAAGCAAATTATATGAGTGTAGACCAGGTAGATAGGCACTTTCAATAGTTTTAATCAACGATATATATTTTGTGGGGGATAATCCTATAGATTATCCCTCTTTTTTTATACTTTTCCAATGTAATATAAGATTACCGATCGGTGTTTTTACATATCAAAAAAAGGAGAATATTTGGGAATGGTAAAAAGAAGACTTTACAGATTCTTGTCCGCAGTTGCAATCTCTGCAATGATGGCTACATCTGTGGTTCCACCTTCTGTGTATGCAACAGAGTTAGATGGAACTACAGCAGTGGAACAGGACGAAGAATCACAGGCAGAGGAGACAGCGGACTCTGAAAGCAAAGACGGCGAAGAGTCAAAAGAATCTGAGAAGGCAGAGGAAAAAAAGGCCGAAGAATCTGATGGGGAAAATAAAGATTCTGATAAGGCAGATGAGGAATCTGATGCTGAGGATTCAAAAAAGAAACTAAGGAAGATTCTGAAGAGGAATCAGATAAGGAATGTGAAATCACATATCCTATGATTGATTTTGACAGAGATTATAACAAAGGCGGCTCTTGGGGAACAGACATCATTGTAAGTGGTGGCGCCTTTAAGATTTCATTTAGTGGACAGTACGCTGAGAAAGTTTTAGGTTTACCAGAGGGAATTAGTGGTAAGCAGGTTAAGGCTGTTAAGGTTAACATCAAAAAGGGTGAAGTAAGCAAATTTACAGTTAAGCTTCGCAACAACGGCGAAGAGGTTAAACCAGCTTATGGCACTAATGTTATTGAAAATTCAGATAAGCAGGATTTTGATGGAATCGGCTTAATGACAACAGCTGATGGTGGAGCAAATTACACTATCACAAGCATTACTCTTACATTAGCTGGTGAGGAAAGCGATTTCCCTAAGCCATCTGAGGTAACAGAGGAAGAGGAAAAGGTTGAGATTGAGCGCGACATTCCTGATTTAAAGGATTCTGTATCTTCTAGCAAGGGACTTGGCGAGGATTGCTACACAGGTGCAGCTATCATGATTTCTGAAATCAATGATAAGGCACTTATGGCCCTTGTAGAGAAGCATTTTAATGCTGTAACATTTGGTAATGAGTTCAAGCCAGACTCATTATTTGGATACAATAATAGCAAGCCAGCAGATGGACAGATCATCACTGAGACATGGACAGATGCTAAGGGTGTTACTCATAAGGATATGAAGGTTCCTAAGATGGACTTCTCTCGTCCAGAGAAGATGCTTGCACTTCTCAAGGATTGGAATGATGAGCATCCAGATGACCAGATAAAGGTAAGAGGTCACGTTCTTACATGGCACTCACAGACACCTGAATGGTTCTTCAAGGAGAACTATGATCCAAACGGTGAGTGGGTATCTCCAGAGGAGATGACTCTTCGTCACGAGTGGTTCATTAAGAGTGTATTCGAGCATGTATTCTCATCAGAGTACAAGGATATGTTCTATGGATGGGATGTTGTAAATGAGGCATGCTCTGATGGCTCTGGCACATACAGAAGTGCAGATCCTAGCGAAAGATCAAACTGGGCTAGAATTTATGGTATTGGTAGCAAGAAGGATGCACCAGATTACATCCTTAATGCATTTAGATTCGCAAACTACTATGCACACGAGATGGGCCAGGATAAGCTTGAGCTTTACTACAATGATTACAATGAGTGCTCAGGCAACAAGCCAGATGCAATCGCTCAGTTACTTGAGAGCGTAAAGAGACACGAGAAGGATTCAGTTCTTCCTACAAGAATCTCAGGATATGGTATGCAGGGACATCACAATATGCTTTCTGCAACAAAGCAGCAGATTATTGACTGTGGTATCAGATACGGTAAGATTGTTGGAAAGATTCAGGTAACAGAGCTTGATTTCAAGTGCAGCTCAGACTTTGGTGGTACAGACGCAGAGCTTTCTGCTGAGTACACAAAGGAAGCTTACAGATACAAGGATGTTTATGATGCATACAAGGAAATTGATGCACAGCCTGGTATCGATGTAAACGGCTTTACAGTTTGGGGTGTAATCGATCCTAACTCATGGCTTCAGACAAGCAGCAGCGTTGGTGGTGGAGCTAATGGAAGACAGAAGCAGGTACCACTTCTTTTCGATGGTGAGTACAAGGCTAAGCCAGCATACTGGGCACTTGTTGATCCAAGCAAGCTTGAGCCAGCTATCAACAGCATTACATTAGTACAGGGCACAGGCTCAGATATCTTTGCTCACGGTAAGAATGTAAGCATTGCTGGTACAGATTACAGCTTCATTCCAGTATGGACTGACAACAAGCTTTCTGTAAAGGTTAAGGCAAATGGCGCTAGCTCAGCAAAGCTTTATGTAGATTTTGCACAGGCTATGAAGGATGGCGCTGATGTTAAGACAGCAGAATCAGCTTTGAACGAAAATGGTGAGTGCGTTCTTGAGGTTGAGACAACTGATCCATTAGTTGTTTCTTCTAAGATTGCGTTAGATGTAGTTGTTACTGATGCAGAGGGTGACCATGCATTCAACAACTTAAGACTTACACATGACGATGGCAGCAAGTTCTTTGCAAAGGGTCTTTGCAAGCCATATATGTCAGTAGTTAAGGGTACACCAGAGGTTGATGGTAAGACTGATGATGTTTGGGCTAATGCTCAGGATGTTGAGCTTACAATCACAGGTGGCACAAAGCCTAACGCAAAGGCTAGTGCAAAGGTTCTCTGGGATGATAAGAATCTCTATGTTCTTATGAACGTAAAGGATGATGTTCTCGATGCAAGTGCAGAGGCAGTTCACGAGAAGGATTCTGTTGAAGTATTTATTGATGAGAACAACAATAAGTCATCTAAATTCGAAGATGATGACAAGCAGTACAGAATTAACTACTTAAATGAGACAAGCTTTAATGGTACAAAGTGCCTTGAGGAAAATTGCCAGCACGCTGTTACAGTAACAGATGATGGTTATGTAGTTGAGGCAGCTTTTGCTTGGACAGATATTACACCAGTAGCAGGTCAGACAATCGGTTTTGATTTACAGATTAATGATGGCGCAAACGGTGGACGTATTGGTACAAGAACATGGTATGATGAGACAGGTAACGGCTGGAGCGCACCAAGCGTTTATGGCGAGGTAGCTTTAGTTGATGCTGAGGAAGAGCCAGAAGAGCCAGTAGTTGAGGAGCCAGCTATCACAATGGTAGAGGACTGCGTATACACAGGCAAGGCTCTTAAGCCAGAGGTAGTTGTAACTGTTGGTGGTAAGACTCTTGTAAAAGGCATTGATTACAAGGTTTCTTACAAGAATAATAAGAATGCTGCTCTTAAGGTAAGCACAGGTATGGGCGAGGATTTCGATGAGAATCTTCCTACAGTAATTGTTAAGCTTAAGGGTGAATATGAGGGCGAGCTTAAGGCAAACTTCTCTATTGCAGCAGCAGACTTCTCAGGTGAGAACTTTGAGTTTATAGCTCCAAAGAATCTTAAGGAAAAGAAGTGGGCTACAAAACCTGAGGTAACAGTTAAGTATCTTGGAAAGAAGCTTTCTAAGAATGACTTCACAGTTACATACAAGCTTGGAAAGAATGGCAAAGAGATGAAGCAGCTTCCTGCAAGAGCTTCAAATGGTGATGGAAAATACTATGCAGTTATCAAGGCTGCTGGAACAAACTTCACTGGCACTAAGGAAGTAGCTCTTAATATCATTGCTGATGCTCAGGTAAATATCCTTTTCGCACACGTTAAGAATTGGGATGTAAAGTGGGATAGAAGAGCAAACAGACTTACTTTAAATATGAACTACAAGGTTAACGCAAATGATGAGGCTTCATATTTTGGCGTTAAGAAGGGTACAGTAGTTGAATTAAAGGAAGGCAAAGATTACAACGCATATATGGTACAGTACTGTGGATTCTTAGGCTTAGGTTTAGCTAGAGTTGACGGTCGCGACCCATTCTATGGTGTAAGATTTGTTATTGTACACGTTACAAGATAATTTAATTATTCCTTTTATTGGGCTCTATGCTTGGCATAGGGCCCTTTTGTGTGAAAAATAAACACTTATTATTTATCATATATAACTACCCTTTTTATTAAAAATGAATATAATAACCTTAGATACTTTTTTTAAGGAGGGTAATATGAAAAAGCTTAATGGTTTAAAGAGAGTGGTAACTCTCGCATTAGCAGCAGCCATGGTAGTGACCATGGGATTTACTCCAGCAAAGGCATACGCTTATGAAGCAGAGGCAGTTTACAAAATTGTTCCTCAGATTCCTACAGACCTTTCTGGCAAAACACTTATCATTCACTCAAACGATGTTCACGGTGCTATGGATAAGTATTCTCAGCTTGCAGCTCTTAGAAACGAGCTTAGAGCAAGAGGTGCAGATGTAATCCTTACAGATGCAGGTGATTTTAGTCAGGGTACACCTTATGTAAGTACCACAAAGGGTATGTATGCCATCAACATGATGAATGCTATGGGTTATGATGTTGTAACACTTGGCAATCACGAATTTGATTTTGGTTATGAGCAGCTTAAGAAGAATCTTGCAAGTGCTAGATTCAAAGTTGTTTGTGCAGATGTATTGGACAAGAAGGGAAATACTATTGTTGATTCGAACTATGTATTTACTACACCTTCTGGATTAAAGGTTGGTTTCTTTGGTATGGAGACACCAGAGACACAGACAAAGGTTAATCCAGCACTTATCAAGGGCATCAAGTTCCTTTCAAAGGGTGAGCTTTATACTTGTGCACAGTCACAGGTAGATGCGCTTAAGGCTCAGGGGGTAGACCTTGTTGTATGTCTCAGCCACCTCGGTGTTGATGATGAGTCAGCTCCAGATGGACATAGAAGTGTAGATTTACTTGCACATACTTCAGGTATTGATTTACTCTTAGACGGTCATTCACATACTCTTATGACAGTTAAGGATGCTGATCCTACAGAGGAAGGCAATGAGTCAGCTCAGTCTACAGGTACAAAGCTTGAGACAGCAGGTGTTGTTGTAATTGATAATGCTACAAAGAAGGTTGAAGATATGTATCTTGTAAAGCTTGATGATGGAATCATTAAGGATACATTTATTTCAGCTGTTGATAAGACAATTGAGGACGCAGTTGATGCCGAGTATGGTGTTGAGCTTGCAAAGTCTGAGGTTGAGCTTAATGGAAAGAAGGCTCCTGGTGTACGTACACAGGAAACAAACCTTGGTGACTTAATTGCAGATGGTATCAAGTGGAGTGTAACAAAGGAAAAGGGCGCTCTTACAGTACCTGATGATCACGTTGTAGCTATTACAAATGGTGGTGGTATCCGTGCTACTATCAAGGCTGGTTCTGTAACAAAGAAGGATATCAATACAGTTCTTCCATTTGGAAATACTGTAGCAGTTATTTATGTAAAGGGTTCTGTTCTTTTAGAGGCTCTTGAGGCTAGTACATATTGCACACCAGAGGCAATCGGTGGCTTCCCACAGGTTTCTGGAATCAAGTTTACAGTAAACACAGCAGTTCCATTTGCTCAGGGTGAGGCTTATCCAGATTCTACTTATTACAAGCCAGCAGCAATCAGAAGAGTTACAATCGATAGCATCAATGGAAAGCCATTCAAGGCTGATGATACATATGCTGTTATCACAAACAACTTCGTTGCAGCAGGTGGCGATACTTACTACGCATTTGGTAGTGCTACAAACCAGTTTGATACAGGTATTGTAATGGACGAGGCAGTTATGGAGTATGTAAATACTCAGCTTAATGGTAATATTACTGCTAAGGACTATGGAACACCAAAGGGAAATATTACAATTAAATAGTTAATTACCACAAAGGCTGTGAGTACAAAAAAGTATTCACAGCTTTTTTATTTTTGTATTGCATTTATGATTGCGTACAATTATAATACAGGAAAAACAAATGCAGAGTAGACTGTAAAGCGTTAAGTGCCAGATGAACAGGGAGTTGTCATTTGGACGAAGGGGCAATCCGCGGTTTTATGGTCGCATCCCGCTGCTACATAAGAGTTGTGCGTTAAGCATCTCCATTGTAGACAAAAGGAACTGCAAAGGAGGTGCATTTTTTATGAAAAAACTTATGGACACAAAGACACTTACTGTTGCAGCCATGCTTACAGCTGTTGGAATCGTACTTGGATTCTTTAAGATTCCAATCAATCAGCTGATTGAGATTAGGTTTGGCTCGTTGCCAATTAGCTTGGCAGGAATGCTTTTTGGCCCTGGCGTAGCAGGCGTTGTAGGAGCGCTTGTTGATATTGGCGGATACTTGGTTAAGCCAACAGGCCCATTCTTTCCTGGATTTACAGTTAGTGGTATTGTAGGAGGAATTATTTTTGGCTTAATGCTTCACGGCAAGAAGATTACATTCCTTCGAGTGCTTATGACTCAAATCGTATATACGTTAATCGTAGGCGTAATTATGAACAGCTACTGGTTAAGTCTTTTATACTTAAAGGGTGGCTATGTAGCTGCTATCATATCAAGACTTCCAAAGGAACTTATTATGATTCCTGTATACACTATTTTATTTTATAGTGTGCTTAAAGCTTTTGATAAAATCAAAGTAGGAGCATTGGCTTAATGAAAAATTATTCCTATGAAGAGGCGATAGAGTTTTTTAAGAATCTTCCACATTTTGTTCCACCAGCAAATTTTAAAGGGGTTATGAAGGATTTCTTTTCCTTAGATGCAGAAAATGCTCTTTTGGAAAAGCTTGGTAATCCCCATATGGATCTGAAATATAATCATGTGGCAGGGACAAATGGAAAAGGTTCCACTTCAGCTTTTATCGCAACCATACTTAAGGAAGCAAATTATAAGGTGGGGTGCTTTACCTCACCTTTTTTGTTTACCTACAATGAAATGTTTAAAGTAAATGGAACTGATATTTCTGACGATGAATTTGCTAGAATATTTTCTTTGGTAAAGCCTTCCTATGATGAACTTTACGCTGAGGGTATTAGTCCAAGCGAATACGAAATTCTTACAGTTATGTCCTTTATATATTTTAAGGAAAAGGGCTGTGACGTAGTGGTCATGGAAGTGAGTATGGGGGGAAGAGTGGATACCACAAATGTTATTCCTTCACCTCTTGTAACTGTAATCACACCTATCAGCTATGATCATATGACAATACTAGGAAGCACCCTTTCAGAAATCGCAACAGAAAAGGCAGGCATAATAAAGCAAGGAACCAAAGTGGTATCGGCACCACAGGAAAAAGAAGTTCAGCAGGTGCTTAGTAAGGTTTGCAAGGAGCAAAAGGTCTCACTTGAATACGCTTCTTCTCCTTGCCTTGTATCAAGAAGCCTTAAGGGACAGGAATTTATGGTAGCCGAATTTGGTAGTAGCTTTTCTACAGGGCTTTTAGGTAGCTATCAGATTCAAAATGGTGCCCTTGCAATTTTAGCTATAGAAAAGCTGAAGGCCTGCGGATTTTTCATTTCTGATAGTGCGTTAAAGGAAGGCATCAGAAAAACAAAGTGGTTCGGTAGATTCACAGTAATCAGGGAGAATCCTCCTGTGATTATAGATGGTGGTCATAACAGACAGGGGGCTGCAGTTCTTGCTGAATCCTTAAGGGCTTATTTTAAAGATAAGAAGATCACCTTTGTCCTTGGAATTTTAAAGGATAAGGAAGTAGATGTGATGCTAGACGAACTACTTCCTTTGGCGAAGGAAGTCTACACAATGCATGTGCCAAGTCCTAGAACCTTACCGGCAGATGAGCTTGCGGATATGATAACAAAACGAGGCATTAAGGCACAGGTATTTAAGGGGAATAATATTATGGAGCTAGAGGATGATGCAGAGGTTATTTGCATAGCTGGTTCCCTATATCTTATAAGCAGCCTTGCAGTTGACTGATATTTTAAATGGCTGTATATTCTTATCATATGAATGGAGGCTATATGAAAGCATTGATTGCAATGAGCGGTGGCGTTGATAGTAGCGTGGCAGCTCTTTTAATGAAGGAAAATGGATATGAGTGCATAGGCTGCACTATGAAATTATATGGTAATGAGGATGTAGATTTAAGTGATACCAGTACCTGCTGCTCCCTTGATGATGTTCAGGATGCAAAGGATGTTGCCAGAAAGCTTGGCATGCTTCATTACACCTGGAATTTTAAGGATCAGTTCAAGGAAAAGGTAATAGATAATTTTACCTACTGCTACGAGCATGCAATGACTCCTAATCCTTGTATCGAATGTAATAAACATCTGAAGTTTTGCGAGCTTTATAGGAGAGCTAAGGAGCTTGGATGCGATAAGATTGTTACAGGACATTATGCCAGAGTTCGCAAATGCGATAATGGCTATCAGCTCCTAAAGGGGAAGGATGCCAGCAAGGATCAGTCATATGTACTTTATTCTATGACCCAGGACGAGCTGGCACATACAGATTTCCCTTTAGGTGAATATTCAAAGGATGAAATACGAAGGATTGCAGAAAAAAATGAGTTCGTAAATGCGAACAAGCCAGATAGTCAGGATATTTGCTTTGTCCCTAATGGAGATTATGTATCTGCTTTAAAGAGATTTACAGGTAAGGAATACGAGCCTGGAGATTTCGTAGATATGGAAGGAAATGTTCTTGGAAGACATAAAGGACTTGTTTGCTATACTATCGGACAAAGAAAGGGACTGGGGATTTCTGCAGCATATCCACTTTACGTGGTAAAGCTTGATACCGAAAAAAATCAGGTAGTGCTTGGAAAGAATGAGGATTTGTTCTCAAGAGATGTCTATGTGGAGGATATCAATTGGATTGGACCAGAGGAGCTTCCAGAGACATTTAGATGTGCGGCAAAGGTTAGGTATAGAATGGTAGAACAACCATGTGAGGTTCAAAGACTAGGAAAGACCTCTGCTAAAATCCTGTTTGATGAGCCACAGCGTGCCATCACTCCAGGACAGTCGGCTGTTTTCTATGATGGGGAAATAGTTCTCGGTGGTGGAATTATAAAGAGTTAGAATAATATTAATAACTGTTCAATAATCAATTTATGAAAAAAATGTGAAACAGCTCCTTATTATTGAGTATAAATTTTCGTTAGAGTATAATAAATTCAATGTTTGACTTGGATTTAAGAGATTATTCTAAGGAGAATGAGGAGGAGTATTTTATGTTAAGTATTAAAGATGAGAAAAATGGTGGGGATTTGATTATTGAGCTAGAGGGAAGATTGGATACAACCACTGCTAATCAGTTAGAAGAGAGAGTTAATGCCGTTATTGACGGTGTTACAAACCTTACTTTTAATTTGAAGAATTTGGAATATATTTCTAGTGCAGGATTAAGAGTTCTATTATCAGCACAGAAGATTATGAATAAGCAGGGAGAAATGGTTGTAAGCCATCCTACAGAAGAAGTTCAGGAAATATTTGAGGTTACTGGATTTTCTGATATTTTTACAATCCAATAAGAATTATTTAAGGGGTGGTTTTCTACCCCTTATTTTTTGTGTTCCATTATAGTAAGACATTATAGGTAGAATATTTATGAAAAAGACATTTGAGTGTGAGGCTAAATTAGAAAATCTAGAAAAAATAATGGGATTTGTTGAAAGCAATTTGGAAGCTATAAATTGTAATATGGCTTGTTCTATGCAAATTTCTCTTGCAGTTGAAGAGGTTTTTGTTAATATAGCTCACTATGCCTATGGAAAACTTGATGAAGATGGTGTCCCAATACCAGACACAGGAAGTGGGCCAATGTCACTTGGCTTGGAGGCTGAGGAGGGTAGTGTTACTCTTACTTTTACGGACGAAGGTACTCCTTACAACCCCCTTGAAAGAGAGGACCCGGATATTACTTTATCTGCCGAGGAAAGACAAATAGGGGGACTAGGAATATTCATGGTTAAAAAGAGTATGGATAATGTTATCTACGAATATAAAAATGGAAAAAATGTACTTACACTGATTAAACAAGTATAAAACTATGGATAAACAAATAATCGAAAATAATAAAGAAAAAAACGAATAGGGATAATTAAACGAAGGGTTATTGCTGGAATTATCGTATTTACGTTACTTACCAATCTGTCAATGTGCCTTAGCGGATCATTTATCTTCAACCATGCCATCCAGAAAATCTATAATGAGCGAGGCTATATTTTAGGCAGGATTATATTAAATCATATCGATAATGACAAGGTGGCAGAATATGCATCCACCTGGCAGGAGGATGATTACTACTATGAAATGTCGGATTATCTATCTTCCATTCAGGAGGCCTCTAATGCTGCATATATCTACATATGCGTTCCTTATGAAGATAAAACTATTAAATATATTTATGATACAGATAGCGATATGGGATTTGTGGATCCAGTTTCAGCGCCTTTTGATGAGATATGGCGCTGCTATAAAGAAGGTGTAAAACCTGAAAGCTATTTGGTTCGTCATTCTCAGTATGGTCATCTCACATCAAGCTGTCTGCCTGTAAGGGATAGTAGTGGAAATGTGGTAGCTCTTTTGTTTGTAGATACTAATATGGCTGTTATCCAAGAGGTACTGGGGCGATTTATAATAAATATGATAATTATTTCCCTGATTGTACTTTTGGTATTATGTATTCTTAACTGGAGATATTTCGATTTTAATCTGGTGAAACCATATAATTCTGTAGCAGCTGAGAAGGAAAGAATCAGCGCAGAGTTAAATGTAGCCACTAAAATTCAGGCGGATATGCTTCCAAGAAAATTTCCGCCATTTCCAGAAAGAACGGAGTTTGATATTTATGCTACCATGACTCCAGCCAAGGAGGTGGGCGGGGATTTCTATGATTTCTTTTTTATAGATGATGACCATTTGGCACTGGTAATTGCTGATGTTTCAGATAAAGGCGTTCCCGCAGCCTTGTTTATGGTAATTGCAAAGACTCTCATTAAAAATATGGCATCAATAGTCCATAATTATTCTCCGGCAAAGATTCTTACTGAGGTTAACAATCAGCTTTGCGAAGGAAATGACGCCTATCTTTTTGTGACAGTATGGCTTGGCATCATAGAGATTTCTACAGGAAAGCTTACTACATCAAATGCAGGACACGAACATCCTGTTATCAAGAGAAATAATGGAGAATTCCAGCTGGATATATACAAACATTCACCTGCCCTTGCTACTATGGAGGGTATCAGGTATAAAGAACAGGAAACAGTTCTAAATCCAGGAGACTGTATTTTCGTATATACGGATGGTGTAACTGAAGCTACAAATAGTAAGCAGGAACTGTTTGGTAAAGAAAGACTAGTTGAAGCGTTAAATAAAAATAATAGAGCAGAAGCAAAAGAGCTTCTTGAAAATGTAAAGAAAGATATTGATGCTTTTGTGGATGGTTCACCACAGTTTGATGATATAACAATGCTTGGATTTATTTATAAGGGCATGTGACAGTAGTGTGAGACTAGAGATGCCTTTTTTATGGCAGAGTATGTTCTAGGAATGTAAAAAAGTAAAATTAATGATAAAAGGAGCAGTTCTTGTTGGACTGCTCCTTTTATTATGGTACAATCTTTAGCATAGTAAAGTGATAGGTATTCCATTTGTGAATACACCTAGCTTTAAGAGGGGATAATAAATGGAAATTAAACAGCTAAAGTATTTTGTTGTATCTGCAGATGTTGGCTCTTTTAGTGAGGCGGCTAAGATACTTTTTACCACTCAGTCCAGCGTCAGCAAGGTGGTAATGTCTCTAGAAAAGGAATTGGAATACCCTTTGTTCAAAAGGGTTAGCAAGGGTATTGCTCTTACAGAAAAAGGGAGAGCCTTCTACCAAAAGGCTAGTCATCTGGTTTCCGATTTTGATCGACTGGAGTCTGAGAGCTCTAATGTACAAAAGAATGTAGTAAGAATTGGAATGAATCATAGCTCCTGGATTTCAAACTGCTTTTCAGAATTCTATGAGAAGCATAAGAAGGATGATTTGTGCTTTTATATTCACGCTGACAGCACACCTGCATTGATTGAGAGAATACGTGTTTCTGATGATGAGCTTAGTTTTATCTACGTATTTCCGGATTCAAAGCCACAGGTAGATTATCTGATTAAAAAATATAATCTTCGATTCGTAACATTAAAGAGTATGAATGGAATGGTATATTTTGAACCGGAGAGCAGTGCATATTCTAAGAAGAAGCATGCAAAGGTACTGAGTGGACTTAAATTTATCCAGTCGGAAAATGATGCGTATCTTAAATATGGAAAATGGAAGACTGCTGATGGGGATGATATCGACATTAGTAAAGAT
This sequence comes from Butyrivibrio fibrisolvens 16/4, assembly GCA_000209815.1. Classification (GTDB taxonomy): domain Bacteria; phylum Bacillota; class Clostridia; order Lachnospirales; family Lachnospiraceae; genus Pseudobutyrivibrio; species Pseudobutyrivibrio fibrisolvens_A. Next base: position 2,044,501 of record FP929036.1, on the reverse strand, counting down.
ATAGCTGTAGTTACAAACAGTGATTATGTAATGCACAATATGCTGGATAAAAATCATCTTGCTAATCTTAGTGCGGAATCATTCAATAATTACGATAGCGATTATATTCCAGGTATTGAGCTGTTTAATGATGATGGACAGATTGAATTTGGATACCTAATTAATAAGGATTACACACCTGGCCCTATGGCCGTAGAGTTTTTGGATTATGTTAGACACGCAATTGAGGAGTAATTAGATGACTAGAAACGATTTTAGACAGTTACTTGAAACTAGAACAGTGTTCATTGATGGAGCCACAGGTACTGAGCTTCAGAAACGCGGTATGGCCGCAGGTGTTTGTCCTGAAAAATGGATTATAGATAATCCATGGGCTATTCAGGAGGTGCAGAAGGCCTATTATGAAGCGGGTTCTGATATAGTTTTGGCACCTACTTTTACTGGCACCAGAATAAAGCTGGATGAGTATGGCCTGGCAGATGATTTAGTAAATATTAATAGAACTTTGGTTAGACTCACAAAGGAAATATGTCCTGAGGGAAAGTTTGTTGCTGCTGATATTTCCATGACAGGTAAGCAGTTATATCCGCTTGGTGATTTAATGTTTGAGGATTTGGTGGATTGCTATAAGGAACAGGTTAATGCCATTTTGGAAGAAGGCGTTGATCTATTTGTAGTAGAGACTATGATGAGCCTTCAAGAGTGTCGTGCTGCTGTTCTAGCAATCAAAGAAACCTGTGATTTGCCTATTATCGTTTCACTTACATATAATCCGGATGGAAAGACGCTTTATGGAACATCACCAGATACAGCCACTATTGTGCTTCAGTCTATGGGAATCGACTGTATCGGAATGAACTGTAGTACTGGTCCTGATGCTATGCTTGAGCTTGTTAATCAGATCGCGAGGGTTGCAACAGTTCCAATTATGGTAAAGCCAAATGCTGGCCTTCCAGAATTAGAAAATGGAAAGACTGTCTATAAAATGGGGCCAAAGGAATTCGCTGATGCCAGTGAAAAATTATATGAGGCTGGTGCTTCATTATTTGGTGGATGCTGTGGTTCTACTCCTGAACATATAAAAGAGCTGGTTTTACGTCTTAAGGATAAGGCCTGTCACAAGGTAGTGGATAAGCCACTTCGTGTAGTTACCTCAGAGCGTATGAATACCTGGATTGATTTAGATGGACCTTTTATGGTTATAGGAGAGCGAATCAATCCTACAGGTAAGAAGAAATTTCAGGAAACCTTGCGAAACGGTTCTCTTTCAATGGTTGTTGATTTTGCCAGAGAGCAGGAAGAACGTGGGGCAAATATCCTTGACGTAAATATGGGAATGAATGGAATTGATGAGAAGAAGATGATGATTGAAAGCATCTATGAGGTTACATCATCCGTTGATTTGCCACTTTGTATTGATACTAGTCATGTGGATGTTATGGAGGCAGCTCTTCGCATTTATCCTGGACGAGCACTTATTAATTCTATTTCAGCAGAGGAAGAGAAGATGGAGCCTATGCTTAAGCTTGCCAAAAAGTATGGGGCCATGTTTATCACACTTCCGCTTTCAGGTGCTGGTCTTCCAAAGGATATTGAAGAAAAGAAACAGCACATTAATACGGTTTTAATTAAGGCTATAGAGCTTGGATTAAAAAAGAAGATGCTGTTGTGGACGTGCTGGTGCAGACTGTTGGAGCTGAAGGAACAGCAGGCTTGCAATGTTTTGAAACTATTGATTATTGTAAATACGAATTAGGACTACCAACTGTTTGTGGTCTTTCAAATATTTCATTTGGTATGCCTAACCGTCAATTCGTAAATACGACGTATCTTACTATTGCTGTAAGCCGTGGTCTTACTATGGCTATCGCAAATCCTAATCAGGAGATGCTGATGTATTGTGCTGCAGCGGCAGACACCCTTATGAATAAGCCAGGGGCTCTTGAAAAATATTCATCCCTTCCTGTTGTGGAGGCCAAGACAGCGGCAGCTGCTTCTGCTGGTGGGGCAAGTGCAGGTACAGGCGGTGGATTAACAGTAGCATCTGCTTGTGAAGGCTTGTCTGTTATTGCTCAGTGCGTTGTTAAGGGAAAAAGGAACAGATCGTATCTGAGGTTAATAAGGCCATTGAAGAGGGCGTGGAGCCTCAAATAATTATAGAGGAACATCTTATCAAGGGAATCAACGTGGTAGGAGAGCTGTATGATAAAAAGAAGTATTTCCTTCCACAGCTTATAGCTGGTGCAAATGCCATGGAAATAGGTATGAAGCTTATCGAGCCTCTCCTTACAGGAGATGGAAATGAGGCAAAGGCTAAGATTGTTATTGCCACAGTAGAAGGTGATATCCATGATATTGGAAAGAATCTTGTGGCTTTGATGCTAAAGAATTATGGTTTTGAAGTAATAGATTTAGGCAAGGATGTTCCAGCAGAAACTATTATTGATAAGGCTGTAGAGGTTGATGCAGATATTATCGGGCTTTCTGCACTTATGACTACAACTATGATGCGAATGGATGATGTTGTGAAGCTTGCGAAGGAAAAGGGGTGCAGAGCCCAGATTATCATAGGCGGAGCCTGTATAAATGAATCATTTAAAGATGAAATCCATGCTGATGGTTATTCGGCGGACGCTGCGGATGCTGTAAAGCTTGTGCAGAGATTGTTGAAAATATAGAGGTGTAAATGGAAGAACAGAAGCATAAACGAAGGGTAAGATATTCAGGTAAATACCCTAAAAAATTTGAAGAAAAATATAAAGAACATAATCCAGAAAAATATAAGGACACTATTGAACGTGTTATTAGTAAAGGGTCCACACCAGCTGGTATGCATATTTCTATTATGGTGCAGGAAATATTGGATTTTCTTCAGATTCAGCCTGGGCAGAAGGGCTTGGATTGTACACTAGGGTATGGCGGTCATACCAGAAAGATGCTGGAGCAACTTCAGGGACAAGGATGCATTTATGGTCTAGATGTGGATCCTATTGAATCTAAAAAGACTGTAGAGCGCTTACGTGGGTTTGGCTTTGGCGAGGATAATTTTCAGTTTAGACTTATTAATTTTGCAAATATAGATAAGGTGGCTGAAGAGGCAGGAAAGTTTGATTTTGTATTAGCAGACCTTGGAGTTTCTTCAATGCAGATAGACAATCCAGAAAGAGGTTTTTCTTACAAGATTGATGGGCCTCTTGATTTGCGTCTTGATCCAGAGCATGGTGAATCTGCAGCAGAGCGACTTCACAATATTACGGAGGAAGAGTTTATCGGAATGATGGTAGAAAATTCTGATGAGCCTTACGCAGAGGAGATTGCTCATAAGGTATTTACTCTTATGGCTAAGGGGAATCCAATGGATACCACTACAGCTCTCAGGGAGGCTATTTCAGAGGCCTTATGGAAGGTTCCTAAGGAGGAAAAGGAACAGGCTATCAAGAAAAGCTGTGCCAGAGTTTTTCAGGCACTTCGTATAGACGTTAATAGCGAATTTGAGGTGCTTTATACATTCCTTGAAAAGTTGCCTGGTATACTCAAACCAGGAGGCCGTGTAGCTATTCTTACATTCCATTCAGGAGAAGATAGACTGGTAAAGAAATCCTTTAAGGAATTGGCCAAGGAGGGAGTTTATTCAGAGGTTTCTTCTGATGTAGTACGTCCTTCGGCAGAGGAGTGCAGAATCAATCCTAGAAGCAAGTCTACAAAAATGAGATGGGCTGTTAAGGCTTGATTTTTTTATGGTTTATCTGTTAGCTAGGAAAAGTTACTTTGGAAAGGGGAATGATTTTCTGCAAATTGGACAAATACAAAAAGTATTGCGAATATTCATTTTGCGGTTGACATTCCCCTAATCCAATGCTATATTATACGAGTCGCTTGAAGCGGTAATAAAGCGCTAAAAGCTCTGGGATCTTAGCTCAGCTGGGAGAGCATCTGCCTTACAAGCAGAGGGTCACAGGTTCGAGCCCTGTAGGTCCCATTTAAAACAATTTAATTCATTTACAAGAAGCTTTGCTTCTTGTTTACATGACTTTGGCGAGATAGCTCAGTTGGCTAGAGCACGCGGTTCATACCCGCGGTGTCGAGGGTTCGAATCCCCCTCTCGCTACTAATAAATAAGAGATAGACCTTTAGGTCTATCTCTTATTTATTATATATCGATATGTGGATTCAACTCAATCAAACCGCGGGTTTCCCGCGATGTCGAGGGGCGAGCGTGGTCCGGGGGACCACATGGTTGCGAGCCGACCGAGCCGGCAGGCGAGAATCGAATCCCCCTGTAAACAATGTGTGGGTTTTTAAGTATTACAAAAATATTAACAAAATATTGCATAAAATATGTTTTATAGATATAATACTCATTGAACATATTTCGGGAAATAAAGTTGCGGGAATCCCGAAATAAAAAACATACAAAGGAGAAGATGTTTATGAAACAAAGCAAAAGGATTTTAGCAAAAGCCTTAGTAATGGGTCTTGTTGTCAGCTCATTTGGCATGACATTAAAGACAGATGCAAAGGCAGCAGGGGACACAAAGCACATTGATGATGGTTGGTATTACATCAAGGGCGTGCAGTCTCAGAAGTACCTTACTGTAGAGGGGAACAGAGCTAGCGGATGGACAAATGTGTGCATCAGCTCTGGAACAGGTACAGAGGGACAGAAATGGTATGTTACAAACACAAATGATGGCTACATCAATCTTACATCAGGATTGGGGAACTATATGCTTGATGTAGCAAACGGAGAAGATGTAGATTCAGCAAACATTGGCATTTATCAGGGATATGGCGGAAATGCCCAGAAGTTTGTTGTAAAGACTACAGATGCCGGCGATATCTATACAATCGCAACAAGAGCTTCTAATTCAGTTCGTTATCTTGATGTAAATGGTCATAAGACTGATGATGGTTCTAATGTAATTCAGTACAGATTTAATGGTAACCAGAATCAGCAGTGGCAGTTTGAGAGTGTAAATGGACAGGCAGGACAGGGAACTAAGCCTACACCTACACCTCAGCCAACTAAGCAGCCAGAAGCTACAACAAAGGGACTTGATTTATCTTATACAATTAATAGCTGGGGATCTGGATATCAGATTAGCTATAAGATTACAAATAAGACAGGAGCAAATGTTGACGGTTGGACCCTTAAGGTTAATAAGAATCAGGTTAACATTTCTTCAAGCTGGAATGTAAATGTAAAGACAAGCGGAAATTATTATGTAATTACTCCTGTAGAATGGAATAAGGCTATTCCAAATGGAGGAAGCGTTGAATTTGGTTCACAGGGCTCAGGCACAATTGGAAGCTCATTTGAATATGAATTTGAGGGTGCATCATCTGGCACAGTTCCTCAGCCAACACCTACACCAAAGCCACAGCCTACAGCTACACCAAAGCCAACACCTACTCCTACACCAAAGCCAACTCCAACACAGAGTGGTCATTACAATCCAACAGCTACAATAGCAAACTCTATTCCTACAAAGTATTCAGCTGTTAGAAGCGGAGAGGGTTCTGGAAGAATAGTCAACATTTCTTATACAGCTCACGATTATTCAAATAATAATCGTACATATACAAAGAGAGCTAACGTATATTTGCCAGCAGGATACAGTGCAAACAAGAAATATCCAGTTCTTTATCTTCTTCATGGAATTGGTGGAAATGAAAATGAGTGGGGTATGACAGGTAATTATTCTCGTGTAAAGGCTGTAATGGATAACCTTTCATATTATGGAGATATTGATTCATTCATCGTTGTAACACCAAATGGTAAGGCATCAGCAAGTGGATCTACAGATTCTTTCTATAACTTTGGTAAGGAGCTTAGAAACGACCTTATCCCATATATTGATTCTCACTACAGCACATACACTGACAGAGAGCACAGAGCTTGTGCAGGTCTTTCAATGGGCGGTATGCAGACAATCAATATTGGTATTGGTGAGTGTGTAGACTTATTTGGATATTTCGGAGCTTTCTCAGCTGCACCTACAAGTAACACAGCAGCTAAGACAGCTGATATTCTAAAGAACAACAAGTATCCAATTTACTACTTCTACAACATTTGTGGTCTCCAGGATGGTATAGCTTACTCAAGTGCATCTGCTGCAGCTAAGAACCTTCCATCAGTTTGTAACCAGTTTAAGGTTGGGGAAAACTTTAAGTGGCAGGAACTCAACGGTGGACATGACTTTGATATTTGGTATCTTGGATTTTATAACTTTGCACAAATTGTATTTAAGTAATATTATTAGGTAGTACGATTTAAAAATACATACCAAGGAGAATACAATGAGCGACCGCAAAGACAATATGATTTCATTTTGGAGAATAGTTTTTACCTATGGGGTAGTGCTGTTTCATCTGTTTAATCAATATGAGCATTGGACAGGATGGGACATAGGTGTGGAGTTTTTCTTCGTAGTAAGTGGATGGCTTTTAGCAGCTGATTTAAATAAATATAATAGGACTCCATACGGATATACGTTACATAGGATTAAGCGATTATATCCAGAATATTTTATGGCATTTATAGTAAGTGCAGGTTGTCTTATTTATGCAAATAAATTTACGGTAAATGACACTTTAGCATGGCTTGAAGGTGATGGTATAAAAGAGCTTTTATGCATTCACTACTGGCCTTGGTGGGATGTGCCATATGCAAATAATGCTTCTTGGTATGTTTGTATTTTACTAGTGGCTGGATTATTCCTTTACAGCTTGTGCAAGAGGGTTCCAGGAATTGCAAAAGAGATAATAATTCCTGCAGCAATTATTGTTGGGCTTACATATTCCTACAGAACCTACGGAAGCCTTTTAACCGAATTCTATGAGGGTATTTGGTATCATCATCGATTTGTGAGAGGCTTCCTTGAAATGGGAATAGGTATTTTGCTTTTTGATTTCAATGAGAAGTATTCCATTTACCTTAAGAATAAAGCAGTTCAGATATTTGGATTTCTTATTCTTTTGATTACATTTGTTGCAGCATATTATCGAAAGGGAAAGATAGAATATCTATATTTGCTTTTAATATCAATTGGTGTTGCTATTTCATTCAACACTAATTTGATTTTTCAGTCAAAGCTACTGGCATTTTTCAATAAGATATCCTATTCAATATATTTGAACCACATAATTTTCCGCTCATATTTGATGCCAAAATTCTTCCCAGCATTATCTATCAAGATGATTTTATTGTATTTGGTAGTAGTTACGGTATTTGCCATAATTATGTATTACATAAGCAAATATGTATGGCAATTGCTGGGCAAATTATTTGTAGCGGTCTTTAAAAAATAGTATGTGACTTGTGTGAAAAAAGAAACCTAAATATGTGAACCCTATTGAAAAAAATTATCCTTGTGATAATTTTAAAATGAAAATGGTTCAATTCAAAAAGGGAGTGTAATAATCATTTGTAGGAGACTTAACTATGAAAAAGATTATTTTCACACTCGCCATTCTTATCCTAGGTTTCACCGCATCAAAAAATACTATTGTGGCTGAGGCAGCTATTCCTGCATCATTTGATGCTGATTATTATGCAGCCAATAATCCTGATGTGGTATTGGCGCTAGGTACAGATCCACAGGCTCTTTATGATCATTATGTTGCCTTTGGTAAGACGGAAGGCAGATATAAAAATTTGGAAGAGGAGCTGACTGGGATTATAGTTGAAATAGAGGAACCAGTAGAAGAGACAGCTTTGGCACAGCCACAGAGCCTTATAGGTCAGACATTTGAAAATCTTCCATATCCAACCTATGTTGATGTGGATATTACAAATCAGACGGTATCTTACTTTGAAAACAATGTGCTTGCTATGCAAAGTCCTTGTGTCACAGGCAAGACTTCTGTAGGACGGGGTACACCAAAGGGCACCTATTCAGTTAAGACTCATATCCCAGGAAAGATTTTACGTGGACCTACCTGGAAGGTATGGGTTGATTACTGGATGAGATTTACCGATTCCAACATCGGACTCCACGATGCAACCTGGCGAACAGCTGAGGAATTCGGTGGAGATACCTATATAAATCATGGTTCCCACGGATGTGTAAATCTACCACATGATTTTGCTGAACAGCTATATGGCAAGGTATCAATTGGAACAAAAGTGGTTGTTCATTAATAATTTGTTTTTCTGGAGCACAGGCAAATGCCTGTGCTCTTTTTGAATTATAACTTTATGACATAATCTGCAATGCAATTCAGATTAGACAGATTTGGGAGATTAGACAGATTAGACAGATTAGACAGATTTGGGAAATTTGACAGATTTGGCGGAAAACTATTGACAGATAAGAAATCTTCAAGCTAAGGAATATGCTTTAATGTATTCTGTCATAGTAATAATGAGATTGCTATTTACCTACTAAAAGAGTATGCTTTTAGAAAAGAAGAAGAGAAAGGGGATAGTAAAAATGATTTCAAGAGAAGAGGCCTTCGACTTATTGAAAAAGTACAACAAGGATTCTTTTCATATTCAACACGCATTGACCGTTGAAGCTGTTATGAAATGGTATGCAAATGAACTTGGTTATGCAGATGAAAAGGAATATTGGGGAATTGTTGGACTTTTACATGATATAGATTTTGAATTGTATCCAGATGAGCATTGTTTGAAAGCTCCAGAATTATTAAAAGAGGGCGGTGTGAGTGATGATATTATTCATGCAGTATGTTCACACGGATATGGAATTACTGTTGGTTGCGGGGAAACTATAGATGTAGAGCCAATAAGAGAGATGGAAAAAGTACTCTTTGCAGCTGATGAGCTGACAGGACTTATTTGGGCGGCAGCTCTGATGCGACCATCTAAGAGTACTAAAGATATGGAACTAAAATCTCTCAAGAAGAAATATAAAAGCAAAGGATTTGCAGCAGGATGTTCACGAGAGGTTATAGAACGTGGCGCAAATCAGCTTGGCTGGGAGCTTAATGATTTGTTAGATAAAACATTGCAAGCAATGGCAGCTAGTGAGGATACTATTAACAAGGAAATGTTAGCGGGGTAAAGGCCTATGAAATCAATCCTTATTAAAGATACAACACGAGAAGAGCGCGAAGATATTATAAAAGCATCTCTTGATTGTGGAGGCGGATGTGAAAACTGTTCGTCTTGTTGGCTTGGTGGCGGTAGTCCGTGGGATATTTACCAGGATTATATAGATGGAAAACGTGAAATTAGTGATATTAATAAGGATTATATGTCTATATACCGTCAGGATAGGCAGATAAAATAGGTATATTTATGAAAGAAGCTCCAGATATTAAAAATTCAACAGAACAAGAACGGCGTGATTATATAAAGCAAAGATTTCCATGTATTGCAGATTGCGATATGTGTGGGCTTTGCAAGGTGTTTCATGGAAAAGATGCAGAAACAGCTTATGACGATTACATCTCAGGGGTACGGACGTTTTTTGATGTATCAGCGGATTACAAAAGATGATTATGGCAAACAACAAATAACCATAATTATTCTGCCTGCATTTGCACTTTGCTAATTGTTTTAAACATATTAAGATGTTATTATAATCGTGTGGAGATATTGAAAAAAGATATGCAAAATGATAAAATCCAGCCAATAAAAGCTGATTCAGATGTAATACAGATTGTTGATGATCGTACTCTTTTTGATGATACATTAATGAGTAAGGTTTTTGGAAACAGAGAAAGGACGTGAGATTATGTGTGAATCAGTAGAAAGATATGCAGATAAGAAGGCTGAAAAAAATAGAATTAATACTCTTGCTGAGGCTGTTAAGATGCTGATGAAAAACACATCGGTTTCACTAGAGCAAGCATTTTGCAATCTTGGAATAACAGATAATGATAGAAAGCTTATTTCAAAGCAACTTCAGAGATAATTTATAGAATATGTTGGAACAGAAATATTAGGTTTTATTACAAGGCGGCAGTGATGCCGCCTTGTTTAGTAGATAGAGTAAGTAGGTTCATTTAATGATGTAATTAAAGCAATTCCAGATGTTTTACAAGCGTGATTGGTCGGTTTACCTTTAAGCTAGTCCTCTATGTTGCTCTAGCTTTAATGTAGTCTTTCTTTAACACTGACCAATATGTATAATACAAGTATTATTAAAGATAGACGTTAACTTATGCGGAGATTAAATAATGAAAAAATACTTTTTGTTTGCCACGGCTCCATCTGTAGATCCCCAATGGCTAAATATGTATTACAGGATATGGTTGATAAGCGCGGAATCAGCCAAGATTTTTATATTGATTGTGCAGCTATGACTTATGAGGAGATTGGAAATCCGGTTTACCCTCCAGTGCGGCAGGTGCTTAATGCCAAAGGGATAAACTGTGATGGATATGCTGCCAGACATATTCGCAAAGACGAATATCGTGAATACGATTATATTATTGGAATGGATGCAGAGAATATGCGAGACCTTGCATATGAATTCGGTCCTGACAAAGATGATAAGATTTATAGACTTTTAGATTTCACAGACAGGCCTCGTGATATTGATGACCCTTGGTACACAAGAAAGTTTGATGTATGCTATGATGATGTAGTACGAGGCTGCGAAGGTTTACTTAAGCATCTGGGCAATTAATTAAGAAAAGGCAAAATATATATGCTAAAGGATAAAGATATTCGAGAAGCCTTATTTGACTATCTGGAAATAGAATATGGCAAAACCAGAATCTATGAAGAGAAGATGATAGGTAAATCAAGGGCTGATGTGTATATGGTAATTACTGGTGCACTGGTAGGGATTGAGATTAAATCCGACGCAGATACCTATACCAGATTAGATGGCCAGATAAAGGATTACGATAAATATTTTGATTACAATATGGTTGTTGTGGGAAGCTCTCATGCTAATCACATAGAAGAGCATATTCCTGAGCACTGGGGTATTATTACTGTGGATGAGATAGATGACAAGGCTGATTTTTATTTCCTTAGACATCCACAGCCTAATAAAAAGATGAAAATAGAGCGCAAGCTGGAACTTTTGTGGCGCCCGGAACTTGGCATTCTATTAGAAAGATTTAATATGCCTAAGTACAACGGGCAGAGCAAACCATTCGTCAGAAAGAAACTAATTGAATGGACAAAGACTCCTCCTACAAAAGCTGAGGTTGCCAGGATAAAGAAAGCTGCAAAGGAAGCAGGAACAGAACCTGTAATTCCGGAGACAAAGCTTAATCCTGCAGATCTTAATAAAGAAATCAGCGAGCTATTATTTGAGCGTGATTATGAAAAGCTTCTTGCCGATATTAAGGAATACCAAAAGGAGAAGAATCCTCGTAGAAGAGGCACTAAAAATCCACAAGAGTTCGTCGCGTAAGACGATTAGCAAAGAAAATAATTGAATAATACTTACAGTAGAGAATCTGGCTTAAATTAGTTAGATTCTCTTTTAATTTTTCTATTGATATTTATTCATTTTGTGTTAATATATATGCATAAAAATTCAGAACGAGGGAATAAAAATTCATGAAGAAGAAATTATCGCTTATTCTTTTAGCTATGACAGCAGCACTATTTATTGGCTGCGGCACAGCTGAAAAGGACACAGGAAAACAGGTTAATTCAATTGATGATTTAGAGGGTGCTCGCATTGGTGTGCAGCTTGGTACAATCGGTGATATTTATGCATCGGATTATGAGGGGGATGAAGCCGGCACCACCATCGAGCGTTATAATAAGATTACAGATGCAGCTCAGGCATTAAAGCAGGGCAAGATTGATTGCGTTATCGTAGATGAGCAGCCAGCTATTGCCACTACAAAGGACGAAAAGAATCTGGAGATTTTAGACGAGCCTTTTACATTAGAGGAGTATGCAATCTGTATCGCAAAGGATAATGAAGAGCTTCTTGAAAAGGTTAACACAGCTCTTTCAGAGATTATTGAGGATGGTACAGTAGAGCAGATTACAAAGAACTATATCGGCGATGACACTAAGGGTACTTGCCCATATGTTACTCCAGAGGGAACTACTTATGACAATGGCACTCTTGTAGTAGTTACCAACGTAGCATTCCCACCATATGAATATTATGAAAATGGTGAGGCTGTTGGTATCGATATGGATATCGTAAAAGCTATTGGTGATAAGCTTGGTATGCAGGTTAAGATTGAAGATATCGAGTTTGACAGCATCATCAACGCGGTTGATTCACACAAGGCAGATTTGGGAATTGCCGGTATGACTATGACAGAAGAGAGATTAAAATCTATTAATTTCTCAAACTCATATGCTACCTCAAAGCAGGTTATCATTGTTAATAATGGTAAAAATGCTGGCAACAGTCTTAGTCTTGTAGATAACTTCAAGAGAAATTTCATTGATGACAGCAGATGGACATATATCCTAAAGGGATTGCAGAATACTCTTCTTATCGCTTTATGTGCAGTACTTGCAGGTATGATTATTGGTTTTGTTGTAGCTATAATCAGAGTTACCCACGATAAGACTGGAGGCTGGGGAATTGCTAATGCTATATGTAAGCTTTACCTTGCAATAATCCGTGGCACACCTATTATGATTCAGCTTTTGATTATCTACTATGTAGTTTTCGCAGCTGTAAATGTTCCAAAGGTTCTTGTTGCGATTATCGCATTTGCGATAAATTCTGGAGCATATGTAGCAGAGATTATGCGTGGCGGTATTATGTCCATTGATGATGGACAGATGGAGGCAGGACGAAGCCTTGGTCTTACATACAAGCAGACAATGATTTCAATCATCCTTCCACAGGCGATTAAGAATGTTCTTCCTGCACTTGGAAATGAGTTTATTTCACTTATTAAGGAAACATCAATCTGTGGTTACATTGGTCTTATGGACCTTACTCGTGGAGGCGATATCATCCGAAGCATTACCTTCGAGCCATTCCTTCCACTTATTGGAGTTGCAATTGTTTATCTGTTTATTGTTCAGCTTCTTAATCTTGCTGTTGGAAAGCTTGAAAAGAACTTAAGAAAGAGTGAACGCTAGATTTAGTAGGAGAATAGAAAATGGCTAACGAAGTTTTAATAAAAGTTGAGAATCTTTCAAAGTCCTTTGGTGACAATGAGGTTCTTTCAAATGTAAATATGCAAATTGAAAAGGGAGAGGTGATTGCCATCATTGGCCCATCAGGCTGTGGCAAATCTACCTTCATCCGTACATTAAATCAACTGGAAAATGTTACAAGCGGTGCAATATATGTCTATGGCGCGGATATTACAAAAAAGGGAGTTGATATAAATGATGTTCGCCGTCGTGTGGGAATGGTATTTCAGCATTTCAATCTTTTCCCACATCTTACAATCAAGAAGAATCTTACACTTGCACCTGTAAAGCTTGGTCTTATGAGTCAGGCAGAGGCTGATGCAAAGGCTTTAGAGCTGCTAGAACGTGTAGGACTTTCCGATAAGGCAGAGGCTTATCCAGACAGTCTTTCCGGTGGACAAAAGCAGCGTATAGCAATCGCTCGTACACTTGCTATGAATCCAGAGGTGATTCTTTTTGACGAGCCTACATCTGCACTTGATCCAGAAATGGTAGGCGAGGTTCTTTCACTTATGAAGGAGCTTGCAGATGACGGTATGACAATGGTTGTTGTTACACACGAAATGGGATTCGCTAAGGAAGTAGCCGATAGAGTGATGTTCTTTGATGAGAAGGGCATTAAGGAGGAGGGCACTCCAGCTGAGATTTTTGATTCTCCAAAGAGTCAGCGTCTTCAGGATTTCCTATCAAAGGTACTATAAGATTAGAATTTAGAGTGGATAAGGTATAATGCCTTTGAAGCTCTTTTTTATTTAAATAAAAGAGTATAATGAGAAAGTAATTTTGAATAGGAGAGTATTTAAAATGGAATCTACACTAAGACGTACTTGGGCAGAGGTAAATCTTGATGCCATTGCCTATAACTATAAGAAAATTAAAGAGAAAATCGGCGAAAACACAAAGTTCCTTGGAGTTGTAAAGGCAGATGCATATGGACACGGCAGTGTTCAGGTGGCACAGCTTTTAGAGGAAATAGGGGCTGATTATCTGGCAGTCAGCAGTGCTGATGAGGCTTTGGAGCTTCGTGTTAATGGAATTAAGATGCCTATCCTTATTCTTGGACATACTCCAAAGGAGCAGGTAGGTCGTCTTATCGAATACAATATTACACAGGCTATTACCTGCAAGGCAAAGGCTGATGAATACAGCGCGGAGGCAGTTAAGTGTGGTGGCACATTAAAGGTACATATAAAGGTTGATACTGGAATGTCACGTTTAGGTTACCTTTGTGACAATGGATATTTTGATACAGGAGTAGATGGTATTGTAGAGGCTTGTAATATGCCGGGTCTTTCTGCTGAAGGTATCTTCACACACTTTGCGGTAGCTGATGAATTTGGCGATGAATGTGATAAATATACAAAGCATCAGTTTGAATTGTTTACTGGTGTAATAGAAGCTGTAGAGGAAAAGCTGGGCAGAAAATTTGCTATTCGTCACTGCGCAAATACTGGCGCTGTTGCACGTTTCCCAGAGACTTATCTTGATATGGTGCGTCCAGGACTTTTACTTTATGGCTATGGTGAGTTTGCCCATGAAATGGGATTGAAGCCTGCTATGACTATGAAGACTACAGTCAGCACAATTAAGATTTACCCAGCTGGTACAGCTATCAGCTATGGTGGAATCTTTAAAACAGAAAAGACCACACGTATAGGCGTCCTTCCTTATGGATATGCAGATGGTTTCCTTCGTAGCCTTTCTAATAAGTGCAGCCTTTACACCAAGGAAGGCCCTGCAAAGCTTCGTGGAAAGATTTGTATGGATATGTGTATGATTGATATCACAGATATGCCTAGCGTTGATGTTGGAAGTGAAGTAGAAATTTTCGGCGAGAAGAATTCTATTGATGAATTAGCAGAACTTGCTGGCACAATTCCTTACGAACTCACCTGCGCAGTTAGCAAGCGTGTACCACGTGTTTATTATCGTAATGGCCAAGTCGTAGATAAGGAACTTATGCTTAGAATGTAAAAAAACACCCTGTAGCTATCAAGCTACAGGGTGTTTTTTGGTTCCTAAAATGGTTCCTTCTTGTCTTTGAGGATTCTGTATACTCCAATCATGCTTGTTCCAAGGGAGAAGCAGTCAAATCCCAATACAATCCAGTTATGAAGGATAAAATCATATGTTCCAAAGCAGATGATACTGCCGATACATCCAAGTTTAATAACAAGTGGATTCTTTGAACTAAGTGTAATAGTAATAAGTGTAGCCGCTGCAAATGGAAGCCAATCCATAATGCCGTGTGTACCAGCGTTCTGAGGAAGCCAGCTGAACCATACATTGTATAAAGAAATGTATGTAACACCAAACTGTAAAATAATGAAAAATACCTTTAGTGGTGTGTTTAAATTCCATTTAAGACAGATAAGATTTCTTAGAAGGCTAATCATATTTCCTACTACGGCAGCAACACCACCGATGCAGGCATAAGAAATACTAAATAAAATAAACTGAATATTCTGGGCAATAAGCATGCCCTTCTTTGTTTTCAAATAGCCGATTGTCACCATTAAGATACAGGCTGCAATGGCAAAAATCTGACTGATTAAATATAAATTCATAAATCAATACCTCATCTTTTAATTCAATAGACACCTATAATAAGGCAAAAATGTGATAAATAAAAGTTTTTAATGGAAAACATAAAAATTTTTCGGGATACATACATGAATTGATTTGATATAATTCAATTGGTGTATAGTCAGAATACAAAAAGTGAGGAGAAAGAATATGTCAAAAGTTACTATTACATCTAGTTTTTGGGGAAGATACAGAGAACTGGTTCGAAGCAAAATGATTCCTTATCAGTGGAATGTTTTAAATGATATCGCCGGAATCACTATCGAAAAGGAAAGAGATGATGCTGGAATTCCTAGCGAGAAAAGTCATGCTATTGAGAATTTCAAGATAGCAGCAGGAAGAGCTAGCGGCACTCATTATGGATGGACATTCCAGGATAGTGATGTTTATAAATGGCTGGAGGCTGTTGCGTACTCTCTCAGAGAGAAGATAGATCCACAGCTAGAGCAAAAGGCTTTGGAGGTTATTGACTTAATCGAGGAAGCTCAGGAACCAGATGGATATTTGGATACATTCTTTTCAATTCTGGGAATTGAATATAAATATCAAAGCTTAGCTGGCAGTCACGAGCTTTATTGTATGGGACATTTTATAGAGGCTGCAGTTGCTTATTACGATGCAACAGGAAATGAAAAGGTTTTAAATATAGCAAAAAAATGTGCTGATAATATTGATGCTAATTTCGGTCCTGAAGAAGGAAAAATACATGGCTATGATGGACATGAAGAAATAGAGATAGGCTTACTTCGTCTCTACCATGTAACAGAAGAGGAAAGATACCTTAATCTGGCAAAATATTTCCTTACAGAAAGAGGCAAGCATCCAAACTTCTTTAAGGAGCAGGCTGCCGTTTACAAGGGACCAAATGCTTTGAACTGGGTTGCAAATTGTTCTAATACATATTTCCAGAATCACGCTCCTATAGCAGAGCAAAAGACGGCAGAAGGTCATGCTGTTCGCGTGGTTTATATGTGTACTGCGTTAGCAGATTTAGCTGCTACCACAGGGGATCAGGAAATATTTGATATTTGTAAGACCCTCTGGGAGAACATAACAAATCATCGTATGTTTATTACTGGAGGTATAGGCTCTACTGTTCACGGAGAGGCGTTTACTTTAGATTATGATTTGCCAAATGACACAATGTATTGCGAGACCTGTGCTGCTATCGGCCTTATTTTCTTTGCAAGACAAATGCTTAGAATGGATCCAAATGGCAACTATGCAGATATTATGGAAAGATCGTTGTACAACTGTGCCATTGCAGGAATGGCACTTGATGGAAAGCATTTCTTCTACGTAAATCCTTTGGAGGTTAATCCGGCAAAGTCTAAGAAAGATCCTTCAAAAAGCCACGTTAAGCCTGTAAGACCATCTTGGCTTGGATGCGCATGCTGTCCTCCAAACCTTGCGAGAATGATTGCATCAGTTGATGACTACGTATATACGGTAAACGGAAATACGATTCTTATAAATCAGTATATGGAATCGGATGCTCTTTTAGATGTGGCTGATGGGGCAGTGCTTATAAAGCAGACCACAAAATTCCCTTGGGATAATCAGGCCGGATTATTTATTAACAATAATTCTGGAAGCACTATAAGGGTTGGAGTAAGAGTGCCTGGATGGTGTGAGAATTTTAGAATCAGTATAGGTGGAAAGCTTATCGAACTTTCAGATGATAGAGGCTATCACTATCTTGAGGTACCAGCTGGAGAGTCGACAGTTGTAGGTGTCATTTTTGATATGACAATTCACCGCAACTATGCCAGCCCACTGGTATCAGAGGATGTTGGCAAGGTAGCAATTTCAAGAGGTCCTTTTGTCTATTGCCTTGAGGGTGTAGATAATGGAGAAGATTTAAATTGCCTTAGTCTTTCTTCAAAGACAAAGCTTGAATATGAATTTGATAATAATCTTTTAAATGGTGTAGGTAAGATTACTGCTATGGGTAAGAGAGTCGTACCGGAAAAGACAAATAATTTGTATTCAAATGTAAAGCCTTCTATAAAGGATGCAAAGCTTACATTTATTCCATATTATGCATGGGCAAATCGTGGGGAAAACGAAATGCAGGTTTGGATTAGAGAAGACTAATATAATTTACCTCTTTAAATCGTTAAAGAATTAAGGTACAATATTTGAAAAATTAATTTTAGACTAGGAGGAATTATGGGTAAGGTATTTCGTTTTCACAAAGACGTAGATACTGATCAGATTATTGCGTCACAGTATCTACTATTTCCCACAATAGATGAAATGAAGGTGCACGCTTTCGAGTCGCTAAATTCTGATTTTACGAGCCAGGTTAAGCCTGGGGATTTCGTTGTCGCTGATGAGAATTTTGGGTGCGGTTCATCGAGAGAGCAGGCGCCTGCCGTTTTAAAAGCACTAGGCGTAAAAGCTGTTGTGGCTAAATCCTTCGCCCGTATTTTCTACCGAAATTCAATTAACATTGGCATGCCTGTTATTGTTAGTAAAGAGTTATATGATGCAGTGAAAGATGGAGACGAAATGGACTTGGATTTATTATCTGGAGTTATCACTGTAAATGGACAATCATATTCTTGCACGAAGTTACCACCAAAGATGCAAGAGATACTCGACCAGGGTGGATTAATAGCGTCGTTAGATAAATAGTGGCGGACTTTTTAGGAGGACTAATAATGGGAATGACAATGGCTGAAAAGATTATCGCCTGTGCTGCAGGGAAGGAAAGCTGTCGTGCAGGAGATATAGAGACTGTTACATTAGACAGACTTATGAGTAATGATGGAACTACACATCTTACTATTGATATGTATAACAATTTAAAGAATCCTCATATAAAGGATGTGAATAAGCTGGTTTGGATTATCGATCACAACATACCTTCTGATAGTCCAAAGACTGCAGCTTCACATAAGAAGATGAGAGATTTTGCAAGAGAGCATGGAATTACTTTTTATGAGGGGGAGGGTGTATGCCATCAGGTTATGATGGAAAACCACGTTCGTCCTGGAGAACTGATTTTTGGAGCAGATTCACATACCTGTGCTTACGGTGCTCTTGGAGCTTTCGGAACAGGTGTAGGATGTACAGATTATCTTTATGCAATGGTCACTGGTACCTCCTGGCTTCTTGTTCCAGAGACCATTCGTTTTAATCTTATTGGCAATTTAAAACCAGGTGTTTATGCCAGAGATGTTATTCTTACAATCATTGGCAAAATCTCTGCAAATGGAGCCAATTATAAGGCAATGGAATTTGCTGGTGATGGATTAAAGAATCTTTCAGTGGCTGATAGAATTGCCATCTGCAATCTCTGTGTAGAGGCTGGTGCAAAGACAGCACTAATGGAAGTAGATGATGTGGCTATGGCATACCTTAAGGAACATGGACGTGAACCTAAGGCTCTCTTTAAATCAGATGATGATGCAGTTTTTTCACAGGTGTTTGATATTGATTTAGGTGAGATAGAGCCAATAGTTGCAAAGCCTCATTTTGTGGATAACGTAGTTCCTGTAAAGGAATGTGAGGGGACAAAGATTGACGAGGCATTCCTGGGTAGCTGTAACAATGGACGTATAGAAGACCTTAGAGTTGGTGCGGCTGTAATTAAAGGGAAGCATGTGGCTGAGAAGGTGAGATTTCTGGTAGTGCCTGCTAGTAGAGAAGTATATCAGCAGGCATTAAAGGAAGGACTTTTAGATATCTTTATGGATGCAGGGGCTATGGTCATGAATCCAAACTGCTCTGTGTGCTGGGGAGCTTGTCAGGGTGTAATTGGAGAGGGAGAAACACTTATTTCTACCGGCACCCGTAATTTTAAGGGCCGTGCAGGACATAAGGACTCTTTCGTATATCTTGCAAGTGCGGCTACCGTAACAGCTTCGGCAATCAAAGGCTACATAACATCAGCGGAGGTACTGTAATGAGCAAAATCTGGAAATTGGATAATGATATAGATACAGATATTATTCTGCCTACAGAATATCTTGCTTTTGAAACTGTTCAGGAGATGAAGCCCTATGCTTTTTCACCTCTTAGACCAGATTTGGCAGGTCAGATTAAGCCAGGAGATATGATAGTGGCAGGAAACAATTTTGGATGTGGTTCTTCTAGAGAGCAGGCACCAGAGGTTGTAAAGGCACTTGGGATTTCCTGTATTGTTGCAAAATCCTTTGCTAGAATTTTCTTCAGAAATGCTATAAATAATGGACTTTTGCTAATAGAGCAGCCGGATCTTTATGATGAGGTAAATGAGGGAGATGAAGCAGAGGTTATACCTGGTAAAGAGATAATTGTAAATGGAAAGCACTATCCAATTGCAAATCTGCCAGATAATCTTACAGAGATTTTAGAAGCAGGCGGATTGGTAAAGGCTATGAGAAAGCGTAACGGTTTAGATTAGTTTGGGAGAATATAATGGGACATACACTTATTGAAAAGATTATTGGAAACAAGGTGGGTCATGAGGTAAAACCTGGTGACATAGTAACTGTTGATGTGGACTGGTGTATGATAGATGACATTATGGTTCCTTTTGCCGTTCAGAAGTTTCAGGAGATGGGCTTCAAAAAGGTGGCAAAGCCGGATAGCGTAGTACTCATTTACGATCATTTTCTTCCAGCAACTCAGGTGGACGATACCAGACACTTTAGAGTGGGAGATGAATTCGCAGAAAAGTATGGAATTAAAAATGTTCATCGTACAGATGGAATCTGCCATCAGCTTATGACAGAGGCCGGATATGTAAAGCCGGGAGATATTGCCTTTGGTACTGATAGTCACACTACTACCTATGGATGCGTAGGTGCTTTTTCTACAGGTATCGGCTATACGGAGATGGCAGGAATACTTGGAACTGGTCAGCTGTGGATTAAGGTTCCTGAGACTATAAAGGTGGAGATTGATGGCACATTGCCTGGAAATGTTACTTCAAAGGACATTATCCTTACAATTATCGGAGATTTAACAGCCTCTGGTGCCACATATCAGGCTATCGAATTTACTGGAAGCACTGTAGATGCTATGAGTGTGGCAAGCCGTATGACCATGTCCAATATGTCGGTGGAGGCTGGAGCAAAATGCGGTGTTTTTGCGCCAGATGAAAAGACCTGTGACTATTGCAAGATTCCATATGATGATAAGATTAAGAATCTGCGCTCAGATAATGATGCTTCTTATTCTAGAATTCTTAGATATAGAGCAGAAGACTTTAAGCCTGTATGTGCCTGCCCATCCTTGGTAGACAATATTAAGCCTGTATCAGAGCTTAAGGGGACAAAGGTAGATCAGGTATTCCTAGGCTCTTGTACTAATGGCAGATTAGAGGATTTGCGTGCAGCAGCTACAATATTAAAGGGTAAGCATGTTGCAGAATTTGTGAAGCTGATAGTTACACCAGCAAGCCGAAAGGTTTATCGTGAGGCACTTGCAGATGGAACTTTAGAAATTCTTTCAAAGGCTGGAGCTATTATTACTACACCAGGCTGTGGCCTGTGCTGTGGCCGTGGTGGTGGAATCCTTACAGATGATGAGGTGGTAGTTGCTACCAACAACCGAAATTTCCTTGGTCGAATGGGAACTAGTAAAGTGAAAATTTATCTGGCAAGTCCTGTGACAGCTGCAGCTACAGCTATTGCAGGTGAGATAAAGGAAGGCTAAATATCAAAATATAAAGGAGCTACCCATAATATCAACATGGAGTAGCTCCTTATTTTGCGCTTTCTATTATAGAGTTGTAATCTGCTAGTTCTGAGTTCTTTTCTGGGGTAAGAAAGATTGCTGCAACAACTCCATCTTTACTAGGACTAACGACTATATTTGCCACCAGAATACTTTTCTCGCCGTTGTAGTTGGCAGTGTATTTATATTTTCTACCTTTGCAGCCGGCTACTTTTGTATCATCTGCTTCTTCTCTTTTGGCACCAGGAAAATACTGAGTTACATAGGTATCAGCATAATTATCTATTTCGCTATCAGGTGCTACCATATATATGGCCCAGAAGCCTGGAATCTTTTTTGAAAAGAAATACAGCTGTGAATAATCAGATTTAAAATCCCCGTTAGTATTTTTGAATTTGTCAGGAATCTCGAAGGTGATTCCATCAACTGTGTGTTGAATGGTTACAACTGGGGTAGGTGTAGGAACTGGCGTAGGAGTAGGTGTTGTCTTAGTAGCGGAGGTTTCTGTAACTGGGGAATTGTTAGTAGCAGGTGTGTCTGAAGAAGTGGAATTAGTAATAGGCGCGGATGCGGTTTCAGATTTATTAGAATTAGATTTATTAATTACAAAAAAGCCAAAGATACCCAATAAGGCGATTATTTCAATGCCTATTACAATAGCAATTATGATATGTAATTTACTACCCTTGCTTTGTTCTTCGCCTCCCATACATCCTCCTGGATGATTATATTATAAACCCTAATTGCAATTTTATAAATGTTCAGAAGACCGTCACATTAGAGTCAGGTGAAAAACATATTAGTAAAGTATTATCTATACATCGCAAGAGCGATAAAAAACTTTTTCATATATCATTCTCCCTTAAAATGGTTGCTGGCGGGCAACCATTTTTATTGTATTTTTTGCAGATTTGTGTTTATGGAGCGTATTTCTCAAAAATAGAAAAATAGGCAGGCAATCTTTGCAATTATAGGGGTATATTTTTATATATAAATCTAATAATATATAGTTATCAAAAGAAAGAGAGGTATTTATTATGGCTAAGAAATTATATAAGAGCAGAGATAAAAAGATTTGTGGTGTATGTGGCGGTGTAGCTGATTATTTTGATATTGATCCTACAATAGTTCGCCTTATCTGGGTCGCTTTTGTATTGGGCGCAGGTTCTGGTATTCTTGCTTATATCATTGCAGCTATTATTATGGACGATGAGCCAGATTATATTGATGTACAGTAACTGCAAAGGCAGATTACAGCATTTTTGAAAAGATAAAAAAGCGGGTCATCTAAGAAAATCTAGGGGACCCGCTATTATTATAGACTGAATAATTCTTTTACTTTTGATTCGTTTATTTCTTCTCCGATAATGATAAATACCTGCTGACCAACAGGCATTTCTGTCAACTCGAAATCTTCTTTAGTGGCGTTAAACTGATACCATTTGCCATCCTCATTAAAGAAGCCTTTTGCCCTAAATATTTTTCCATATTCTGAGTTGGACATTAGTGTATCAATTTTTTCTTTAAGCCCTTGTTTTGTCATAGGAAGCTCTAGGAAGTATAGGGTCTTGTAAGCTGCGTCATCTGTTCCAAGTTTTTTTATATAGGAGTGGGTGCTATATCCACTAGTGGCTATTTTTCAAAATCTTCTGATGTAAGCTCGTTCCAATCCTTGGAAAAAATGATTGAGTCTATATTTTTATCAAGCTTTGCTTTTTCAGAAGCTTTTTTTAGATGGGAGATAGTGGCATTAATATGAGCCTCATCGGTAAGTTGACTACGGCTAAGCAGTATGATTCCAGAGTTTGCAATCTGTGAAGCCAAAAAGAAATCTGAATCATCAGAAAGATTTTCATCAAGCTTTGCGTTTACTATCGTAATTACGTTACCAATTTCGTACCATCTGTCTAATGGCTCATCTCTAAGTGAATCGAAAAATTCATCCACATCAAAAATACCAGAAGGCTCAATGATTACACGGTTATATCCACTCATACCCATAGAAATAAGCTTTGTTTTAAAGCGGCGTCTGTGGCAATCTGCATCACATCCACCAGCAACCATCTCTAATTCGCAGTTCTCACCACGAAGCTCATTTAATAGAAGCATATCAACATTTACTGCACCGTAGTCATTTTCCAGTATTCCTATGCGCTGACCCTGGTCTATAAAATGTTTAGCATATTTTTTAGGAAGGTAGTTTTACCACTGCCTAAGAATCCTGTTATCAAATCTACTTTAATCATTTTTATTTTCCTCTTACCTGTGTATTTAATATAAAGCAGGAACCTTGTGAATTAATTTTTTAACACAATTATTTGCTATTATAACACGTAGTGCTATAATCAATGATACTATTTTTGTTAAGGAGTATAAATAGCATGGGAATCGTAGTACTAGGAGCAGTTTTTATTGATATTAAAGGACATTCTACAGCCAGCTACATACCAGCAGGTAGAAATGTTGGTACAGTAGAGGAAGTTCACGGTGGTGTTAGTAGAAATGTTGTTGAGGATATTGCCAATGTAGAGCTTAGACCTACATTTGTCAGCCTTGTTGATGATAGCGGTATCGGTACAGGAGTTTTAGAGAAGCTTAATAATCACAAGGTAGATACAAGATTTGTTCGTCGCACTCCTGATGGAATGGGAAAGTGGCTTGCAGTTTTTGATAATCATGGCGATGTGGTTGCATCTATTTCAAAGCGCCCAGATCTTTCTGAAATCAATAATATTCTTGATGAAGAGGGTGATGAAATTTTTAAGGATGCAGATAGCATTGCTCTTGAGATAGATATGGAAAAAGACACTATAAAAAGAGTGTTTAAATATGCTGAGAAATATAATCTAAAGGTTTATGCTGCAGTTTCTAATATGAGTATTGCAGTTGAGCGTAGAGATTTTCTTAAGAATGTAGAGTGCTTTGTATGTAATCAGCAGGAGGCAGGTATTCTTTTCATGGATGATTACTCTGAAAAGTCTCCAGAGGAAATGCAGGAAATATTATCTAAGAAGATTCAGGGCGCTCAGATTAAGAAGATGATAGTTACTCTTGGTGGACAGGGTGCTGTATTTGCAGATATTGAGGGTAATACAGGTTTTGTTCCAGCAAGAAAGGTTGATGTAAAGGATACAACAGGTGCAGGAGATTCTTTCTTCGCAGGCGTTACTATTGGTCTTACATATGGAAAGACAATAGAGGAAGCTTGCGAGATTGGTTCAACACTTGCAGCATCTGTAATTGTTACTTCCGACAATGTATGTCCAAGATTCTTGCCAAGTGAATTTGGTATCGAGGTTAATAACTAATAGTTATTACGTAGGAGTGGGGTTATGAATAAGGGGCTTATAAAACGTGTAGTTGCAACAGTCTACATTATTTTTGTTCTTTTCATAATGATAATAGGCTTTGCCTATAGTAATCAGGACACTGCTCAGTTTGGCGAGAATTTTATCGAGCTGGATAAAGGGTGGTGTGTTGATAATGTTGAGATTGAATTTCCATATGCAAAAGACGGCGTATTTACTATAGAACAGGATTTACCGGTTGTATATGGAGATCAGTTTCTTATTGTTCAGTGCTTTTATGACTCTGCCAGAGCTTTTATAAACAATGAGGAGATATATCGCTCTGTCGATGCCAAGCTTTTTGGAAACACTTCAAATGTTGGAAATAAAGAAATTCATGTTCCAATGAAGCCTTCTTATTCAGGCAAGAGAATAAAAATAGAGTTTGATCTTCAGGATTCTTTGTATGGTTCTGAGATTACCGCTTCATATATCACAACACGCTCTGGCTGGGGAATAGTTCTTCTAAAGAAAAATATGTTTTCTCTTGTAATAGCTGTTGTTCTTGTATTCTCTGGAATATTGGAGATATTAATAGCTTTACATTTCATTATTAGAAAATCCCTTATTTTACGTCAACTTTCCTTTGAGGCTGTGCTATATTCAGGATTTTTTTCTGTGTTATCCGGAATATGGCTTATTTGCCAATCAAGGATACTTGAAGTAGTATTTGGCAATTATACAGGTTTTGCAATCCTTGAAATTATGGCTTTTTTGCTTATGGCCTTGTCTTTTTTTGAGCTTGTAAGGGCTGTCCATTTTAGAGTGAGTAAAATCGATAACATTATAGATGGTATATATGCCTTAATGATTTTAGGAGCATTTCTATTTTCGTTAATTGGAATTGTAGATTGGGGCGACATAGTCATATTTGCCCATTTTATTGATTTTACCATGCTATTTTTCGTTGGATACTATACATATTCAAGTATTAAAGAAGAAAAGCGACAAAATGAAAGAAGACAAATTGCTATAGGTAACAGCATTTTTCTTCTTGTAGTTGTTATTGCTCTTGCTATGTATATCAATAGTATTGATAGCTATTACAATTTGGTTGTAGTTATAGGACTTATGATATATATAGGAATTCAGCTCGGTGTAATCTATCGAAGAATTGGATCGAAAGTTGAGGAGGAGGCAGAGCTTGTACAGGTAAAGGAGCTTGCCTACACAGATGAGCTAACCAGACTGACAAATAGAAGATTTTTCTATGAGGAAATGAAGAGCCTTGAAGGAAAGAATCTTTCATCGGATTTCACAATAGTTTTCTTTGATGTCAACGGGTTGAAGCGTGTTAATGATACATTAGGCCATGATGCAGGTGATGAGCTTTTGGTTGGGGCTGCAGAATGCATTAATAAATCATTTAAAGATAACAGCACCAGTATTATTAGCAGAATGGGCGGAGATGAGTTTATAGCTACCTTTATAGCTGACGAAAAGGAATTACATACTCGTCTTAAAAGGCTAAATGATTGTATGACTAGCTGGAAGGGCCAATATATAGACAAGATAAGTATGGCAGTAGGTTCGGCGTCTTTGCGTGATTATCCAAATGTTGATTTAAATGCGCTTTGTAAGATTGCAGATGATAATATGTATCTTGATAAAAAGGCATATTATTCATCTATTGAGCATGAGCGTCGCAATGAGCGATAAAACAATTGCAACAGCTATGGATTATGCTTATAATGATGACTTGAAAGGAACTTGAAGGCTGTATGACAGATAGGGAGAATATCAATTACAGACAGTTGTATTTTGATATAGACGGAACAATTAAACAGGAGACTTATGTGTTTCACAGAGAAATGACTGCAGAAGAGCAGGAAATGTATGATTCACTGGTTTCAGATTCTAATCAGATGACTATATTTGATTTTATAAAGGCATAAAACTCCAAGGCTTTGAGATTTCAAGGCTTTGGAGTTTTGTTTATATTTTATAGGTTATAGGAGAAAAATTATTTATGGATTTAATTAATTCTAGTGTTGCTGATTTTACAAAGAAACTTGCATCTAAGACTTCTGTTCCAGGTGGCGGCGGGGCCAGTGCTATAGTGGCAGCTATTGGAATTGCATTAGGTGATATGGTGGGTGAATTTACTGTTGGTAAGAAAAATATGCTGATGTAGAACCAGAAATAATTGAGCTGATGGATGAAGCTGAAAAGCTTAGAGAGGCTCTTCTTCAATGCATCGAGGATGATGCCACAGCCTTTGAGCCATTGTCAAAAGCATATTCGCTTCCAAAGGATGCTGAAGGAAGAGACGAGATAATGGAAAAATGCCTTAGAGATGCAGCGAGTGTTCCTTTTAAGATACTGAAGCTTGCCTGTATAGCTGTAGATCTTCAGAGAGATTTTGCAGATAAGGGTTCCACATTAATGATTAGTGATGCTGCTACTGGTGTGGCTATGCTTGAGGGAGCTATAAAGGGTGCTGCAGTAAATGTTAGAATCAATACAAAATCTATGAAAGATAGAGAGTACGCAGAAAATTTAGATCGTCAGGTTGATGAAATGGTAGAAGAATATACTACCAAGGCAAAAGCAATCTATGATGATGTTTGGAATAGATTATAGGAGGACTAGATTTAATGGCTAGATTATTAAAGGGAAAAGATGTTGTTGAAGCATTAAATAATAAGCTTAGTAAAGATGTAGAGGAATTAAAATCAAAGGGAATCACACCTACACTTGGAATACTTAGAGTGGGAGAAAGGCCGGATGATTTATCATATGAAAAAGGTGCTCTAAAGCGCTGTGAACAGGTGGGAGTAGAGGTAAAGGTTTTTGCCCTTCCTGAGGATGTTGCAGAGGAAGAGTTCTTTGATACCTTGATAAAATTAAATAATGATATAACAATACACGGAATCCTTATGTTTAGACCTCTTCCTAAGCATATAGATGGAGAAAAAGCTAGGAAGCTACTTAATGCTGATAAGGATGTGGATGGATGTACAGATTTATCTCTTGCAGGAGTGTTTACAAATACTAAGCTCGGTTTTGCACCTTGTACAGCAGAGGCTGCTATGGAAATTCTGGATTATTATAATGTTCCTATTTCAGGAAAGAAGGTTGCTGTTATTGGAAGATCACTTGTAATAGGACGTCCTGTCGCAATGATGCTTATGCATAAAAATGCCACTGTTACAATTTGTCATACAAGAACTGTGGATGTTCCTTCAATTACGAAAAATGCGGATATTGTAGTTGTAGCATCTGGCCAGATGGAGAGTGTAGGCGCAGAGTATCTATCTGAAGGTCAAACGGTTATTGATGTGGGAATCAGCTGGAATTCTGAGAAGAACAAGCTTTGTGGAGATGTACGTTTTGATGAAGTCGAGTCAGTAGTAGATGCAATAACACCTGTTCCAGGTGGAGTGGGAGGCGTTACTACAAGCATTTTGGTAAAGCATGTGGTAGAAGCAGCTAAGCGTTTTTCTCAGAGCAATTAATAAATAATTTAGATTTTTTGGGGCTTTTCCATCAATATCGCATAAAAAGTCTTAAAAAATTGTGATAAATAGCCGATGTTCATATATAATAGATAATATATGAAAGGCTAAGGGAGATAGTAATGAATATTCATCAGCTTGAGGCTGGCCAGATAGTTACACTTGAAATATTAGTCGGCGGCTCATCCTTCGAACTGAAGACAGAAGTGGTAGGAACTAACGCAGGTACAGGTGTGTTAGTTAAGCCTTATGTCTACAATAATCAGGCTATCGATTTTACTCAGGGTTCACCTAAGAGCCTGACATTCTCTTTACATTGCATTGATCCAAATACTGGCGGTAGAGTTGTTTGGAAAAATGTTTCAGTCAATCTAGTAAAATTCAAGGGCGTGGATTATTACGCCGTAGATTCCAGTAATTTCGGAATTATAGCAGCATCCAGTGAAAGAAGAGAGGATGCTAGAGTTATGGTTAAAAAACCAGGTTCTGCCATGATGGAAGATGGCAGACGTTTCTCTATTTCTGTGATTGATGTAAGTGATAGTGGTGTCTCTTTTATTGGAAATGCAAATAGAGTTACCATAGGAGATAAGGTAGAGATTAATTTTGCTGATACTGCGCATAAAACAGATTTCAGTTTAGCCATACTAGCTCAGATAGTCAGAGCAGAAGCAGAAAAAGATGGAATTCTTTATGCAGGAAAGGTTTTAGAACGTGACAATAAGCTTCTTGCATATTTATGTTTTAAAGGAATGGATCGTAAAGCAAATGACAAGTCTGATTAAAAGGTAAAGTTGATGGCGGACGACAAACTAAAACAAGAATTTTTATATATGGCCAGCCTGACTTCTAAATATGATTTTCATCGTATGGAGGTTGTGGAGGGGATATTGAGGCTAGAAAATGAACGACGAATTCTAGACTCTGTTTTTGGTCGCCGATTTAAAACCAGGATTTTTGATATAGCAGCTGGTGTTGATATTGATGAGAAGTGTGTTCTTTGCGGAATGCCAGCAGACAATCACGTAATATGTAATCACTGCATGGAGACGATACTTGGTAGTGATTATGCGAAAAATAAAATCAAGATTAAAGAAAAGATAGTAAACGTAAAAGATTATTTAAAATATGCAGCTGCGGTTTGTTTAATCTTGATTTTATTTATACAAATGTGGCTTCTTTACCTTTTGCACACTATCCCAGACCGTAATCCTACAGTTGAGCCTAAGGTTTCTTCAACTGAACCTTCCGCTGTATCGGATATGGATAGTGCTTTGATAGAGCTTAAAAAGGAATTCCCAGAGGAGGAAGGATATGAAATTACCTTTGCCAGGGAAGATTATGATAACGTAGGAAGATTTCTACTAGAAAACGGAGCCTGCTGTGCGGAAGTGGAAGAAAATCTTTCAGATGAAGAACGATATGATTATTTTTTCACTGAACCAGTTTATGTTTTCTATATTTCAAATATTGAACAGTATTCTGCAAGAATAGGTATAGCAGAGATAAATCAATCAGGGTCAATACTTCTTCTAGGTAAATTTAATGATGGAAGAAGGATAGACAGTTTCTACAAATACAGGTAAAATAGATTTATCTACAAAATATAGTTATTGCGCATTTAGATTTCACAACATTTACATATTTCTCTGATACAATCCTAAAAGCTTCAGAGGATATATTATGAGGTTTTTTATGAGATTGAGGGCAGAGGAGGAAGCAAGATTAAATTCGATTCTTGCTCCCATTAAAAGTGATGAGAGAGTACAGTCTATGAGGAGATATACTCAGCACGGAAAAATAAGTACTTTTGATCACGTAGAACATGTTACACGACTTAGCTACTGGATTAACAAGCGATTTCATTTAGGAGCTAACGAACGAGTTCTTTCTGTAGGGGCTTTTTTACACGACTATTATCTGTATGATTGGCATGAGACTGATGGGGGCCATGGACTCCATGGTTTTTCCCATTCAAATACAGCGATGGAAAATGCCAGGGAGCATTTTGGAATCAGTCGTCACACACAGAATGTAATAGAAAGCCATATGTGGCCACTGACTATTACAAAGATTCCAAGATGCCGTGAGGCTTGGATAGTTTGTTTGGCAGACAAATATGTTTCCACCAAGGAGACATTGCTTTGCAGATAGCTCTTAAATATTAAAAATTTTGAACAATAAGGAGTGATGTAAGTATTGCATTACTCCTTTTGTGATGTTATAACTGTATTAATATAACTAGAACAGTTAAACTCGGAAAGGGAATGTTATGAAGAAAAAAATAGTGATTTTTCTTATTGTGGCTGCAATCATTGCAGGCGGCGCTTTTGGTGCATTCAAATTTGGATTCTTTGGAGGAGGAAGTGCTTCTTCGGGTGACACTTCGTCTGAAATCTATGTAATGTCCTTATCTGAAATAATGGGCGATAACAGCTCATATTCTTCGGATGTATTCATGGGTATTGTAGAAGGGCAGGAGACTACTTCTGTCACAAAAAGTTCTGAAAGAGAGCTTGATCAGGTTTTCGTTTCTGAGGGAGATACTGTAACAGTGGGCACTCCTTTATTTTCATACAAATCTGACGCTTTAGAGGCTGAAAATGTTCAGATGAATTTTGATATTGAAAGCCAAAATATAAATATTCGAGAGCTGAATAGAACAATTGAAAAAAGACCGAGGAGTTAGAAAAATAAAGGGCCAGTCTGATGAAGATAAGGAAAAGCGAGAGGATTTGGCAAATGAAATAGAAGGTTTAAAGACAGACATTGCCATTGCTCAAAATTCCATCGCCTCTACTCAGGCAAAGATAGAAGAGAACAATAAAAAGATTAATAATGCTTCTGTTAATTCAACAGTTGATGGAATTATTACAAAGATTGCAGATGACACAAACCCATATACATCAGATGGTACCTTCATTACCATTCTTGCATCTAAGGAGATGCGTGTTAAGGGACAGATTAATGAGCAAAATGTATATGCTATAAATGTTGATGAGCCTGTAACTATTCGCTCACGCGTTGATGCAGACAAGACATGGAAGGGAACTATCACAAAGATTGATACAGAGTCAAAACAGGAAAATAATAACGACATGTTTGGTGGAAGCTCTGAAGAAAATTCTACCAAATATCCTTTCTATGTCACATTGGATAGTAGCGAGGGTCTTATGATGGGCCAGCATCTTTACATTGAGCTTGGCCAGACTGCTGCTCCTGAAATGGATTTTTCTGATGGTACATATCTTTATGATTATTACATTGCTTATGATGAAGATTCAAAGCCTTTTGTTTGGACAGACAATAAAGGTAAGCTTGCAAAAACTTACATCGAGCTTGGAGATTACTATGAAGAGCAGATGGTTTATTCAGTTTCTGGAATCGACAAGGATACAAAGATTGCATATCCTATGGAAGATTTCACTGAGGGAATGAAAACTGTCAGCACAAGTGAGGGAGAGGCATTATGATTGTAAAGCTTGAGAATATTAATAAGGTATATGGAGAGCAGGGGGCTGAGACCTCTGTGCCAGCCTTAAACAATGTTTCTCTTTCCGTTGACGAAGGAGAATATGTGGCGATAATGGGGCCTTCCGGTTCGGGAAAGAGTACCCTTATGAATGTTATTGGATGTTTAGATAAACCTACATCTGGTTCATATTTCTTTGGAGATAGCGATGTTTTAAAGATGAAGGACAGACAGCTTTCTGATTTAAGACTTAATTCTATTGGATTTGTTTTTCAAAGCTTCTATCTTATGAACGAGGAAAATGCCATTGAAAATGTGGCACTTCCACTTAGCTATGCCGGTGTTCCTAAAAAGGAAAGAGAGCGTAGAGCAATAGAGGCTTTAACAAGAGTTGGTCTTGCAGAAAGAGTAAAATTCCGCCCAGATCAATTATCGGGTGGACAAAAGCAGCGTGTTGCTATAGCAAGAGCTATTGTGAATAACCCAAAGGTGCTGCTAGCTGATGAGCCAACAGGTGCCTTAGATCAAAAATCTGGTGCTGCCATTATGGACTTGTTTCAGAAGCTTAATGATGAAGGAACAACAATTATTATGATTACTCACGATTCTCACATTGCAAGCCACGCTAAGAAGACCTATAGAATCGTGGATGGTCAGCTGTTCCACGGATTAGAGGAGGATAAGCATGAAGAAGACGATTAAGATACTCCTCATTGTACTGATTATAATTGCCATAATAATCGGTGGTTTGTTTGGTTGGTACAAATTCAATCAGGGCAAAAAGGTTGCCAAGGTTGCCCCATTATCTAATATTGGAATGGATAGCTACTGGGGTGACAGTATAGACAGCTATGGCGAGGTCACTGCTGATAAATCCCAGATGGGATATTTGCCACAGGGGGCTGAGGTTTTAAGTGTTAATGTTAAAGAAGGTGATCATGTTGAAGAAGGCGACGTAATTATTTCTGTTAAGAAAGAGACAAAAGACATTAACAATAAAAAGCTGGAAATATCAAAGGCTAATCACGAGCTTAATGTTCAAAATCTTAAGTTAAAGCGTCTTATGGACACAGAACCTGTGCCTACTTATGTGTACAGCCAGGAAGTTTACAAGGATTATAACTATACCGAAAAAGGGAATATTATGATTCTGATGACAAACTGGTAGCAGAAGAGCTTTTTGATATTCATGGAAATTCTATAGGATTCAGTGGAATTAATTATGATGAAAATAACGAAAAGATAATCTTTGACATAACTGATAAGGACAAGATTGCTGCCAGAAAAGAAAATACCCATACAAAAGATATTTCTGGTGTTTATTCATATCACCGCAGTACCACATATTTTGACTATGATACTGGCAAGGTTGTAGGCGAGACAAATTACACTATTGATGGTGAAGTGGAAAATGAGAAAAAGGTTCCTGAGGGAATGAACGCAAAGGAACTGTCTGAAGCAATCGAAAATGTTAAGACAGAAATAGTAAAGCAGGATTTGAATCTTAGAAAACTTAATTATGAGCTTCAGACAATGCAGAATACTACTGATGATGGTCAGGTAGTTGCAAAGGTATCTGGTACAGTGTCTAAGCTTCAAGACATTGAGAACTATAGTACTTCAAAACCATTTTTTGTAATTACTGCTACTGATGAATACTTTATTTCTGGAAGCATAGGCGAATTTTATCTTGATCAGGTAAAAATTGGAGATACTGTGTCAATTTCATCTTGGGATACAGGTGCTTCTGCAGAGGCTGTAATTACTTCGGTTAGTGACACTCCACAGGCCGATGGAGGTAATTTCTGGTCTGGCAGTGGAAATTCAAACAGTAGTAATTACGAATTCAAGGCTAGCTTCGATAAGAATAGTGGTATTGAAATCGGTTCGGGAGTACAAATCTCAATCACTCCATCTGGCAAAGCGGAAAATGCTTTGTTTATTCCAAACTACGTTGTCAGAAAAGACAATGGTGGAAGCTACGTCATGAAACGCAATGATGATGGTGTATTGGAAAAAACTTATATTAAGATTGGTAGATCAATCTGGGGTGACCAGATTGAAGTTAAAGAGGGAATTACAATTGATGACTATGTTTCTTTTCCTTATGGTGACGGGGCTATTGAAGGAGTTAAATGCGAAGAAGTAGAATACTTAGGTGATGATGGAGGCTTAGGATAATGTTTGAAAATATTCGTTTGGCGTTCAGGGGAATCTGGACCCATAAATTAAGATCCTTTCTTACTATGCTGGGAATCATTATTGGTATAGCTGCCATTATTGCCATTGTTTCCACCATAGAAGGAACTAATCAGCAGATAAAAGAAAACTTAATTGGTTCTGGGTCAAATACTGTTGATATTCAGTTGTATCAAAATGATTGGCCTATGGATCTTTCCTATAATACACCCCCTTATGGCGTACCTACTGTTTCTGATGATGTTCTTAATGAAATCAGAGATATACCTGAGGTTAAATCAGCCAGTCGTTACAACTATAGACAGGTTTATGATGGGGTTTATTATCAGAATACTGCCATGAGTGGTGGTTATGTAAAGGGTGTAGAGCCAGATTATTTTACAACAGCTAATCTTACCCTTAAGAGGGGACGTCTCTTTACAGAAAAGGAGTTAAAAGAATTTAAGAAGGTTTGTGTAATTGATGATGCAATTGTATCGGTTGTTTTACAGAATGAGGATCCAATTGGAAAGGTTTTAGAGATAGGACAGGATTCTTATACTATAATCGGTGTGGTTGACACCCGCTCGACCTTTGAACCTGTAATTAAGACTATGGCCGATTATGAAACATACAAGCAGGATGAATCTGGAAATGTATATATGCCAATTAGTGATTGGCCAATAAGCTATCGCTATGATGAGCCTGAAAATGTTTTAGTTAGAGCTAATTCTACTGACGATATGACTCAGGCAGGAAAGAAAACCAGTGATGTTTTAAATGCATCAATTCATCCAACTGACACAACTATCAAGTACCAGTCGAAAGACTTATTGGAGCAGGCTCAGCAGCTACAGCAGCTTTCGTCTTCAACTAATTCTATGCTGATTTGGATTGCGGCAATATCACTTCTTGTTGGTGGTATAGGTGTAATGAATATTATGCTGGTTTCTGTTACAGAGCGTACCGCAGAGATTGGTTTGAAAAAGGCTATTGGCGCCCGCAAGGGAAAGATTATGTGGCAGTTCCTAACAGAGGCTGCAGTTCTTACATCCTTAGGCGGATTATTAGGAGTAATTAGTGGAATAGGTTTGGCTCAGATTATTTCAATTATGAGCGGAACACCTGTAGCTATATCATGGCCAGCGGCTTTTGGTGCAGTAATTTTCTCTATGGTAATTGGAATTGTATTTGGAATTTTGCCAAGTCATCAGGCTGCAAATCTCAACCCAATTGATGCCTTGAGAACTAACTAAAATAACTTAAAAATGGCTTTTTAAGACAGTCCTAAGGGACTGTCTTTTTTGTTCTTTTTGGCTTAAACACGTAACTTAAAACGATTAAGTTAAATATAGAAA
This sequence comes from Butyrivibrio fibrisolvens 16/4, assembly GCA_000209815.1. GTDB lineage: Bacteria > Bacillota > Clostridia > Lachnospirales > Lachnospiraceae > Pseudobutyrivibrio > Pseudobutyrivibrio fibrisolvens_A. Next base: position 2,009,378 of record FP929036.1, on the reverse strand, counting down.
ATTTAAAGATGGGTTTTGTGCAACTTGTACACTAGTATTTTGAAAAATGGTTTTACTTAACGTTAAAAATGACAACTTTTAGGAAAAAAAGACAAATTGTCAAACAATAAATTGTTTAAAAAGCTACTAGAAATTCTCAAAAGTGTATTATCAAACGTTTAACTTGATGTGTTACATATTATACAGGTGAGTATTTACTGTTGACGAACCCTTTTTTTAGAACATAAAATATATTTGTCGCGACAGACTATAAGGGAGGTGCGTGATATGCACAAGAATAATGTTAGTGCCTTAAAGAGAGTTTTAACCCTCTTTTTGGCGGTGGTTGTTTTAGCTTCGGCGGTACCAGTTAAAACAGCAGAGGCAGCAAGTTCTACAAACAAAACTGCCACAGAAGTTGTCTCAGATATGACAGTTGGTTGGAACATAGGAAACAGTTTAGATTCTTATGGCCAAAGATCTAACTTTCCATATACCAGCTCAAATGAGACATATTGGGGAAACCCAAAAACTACTAAAGAGTTGATAGATGCTGTTGCTAAGGCAGGGTTCAACACAATCAGAATTCCTGTTTCCTGGGGACAGTACACAACTGGTTCTGATTACAGAATCCCAGATTTCTTTATGAGCAGAGTAAAGGAAGTAGTGGACTACTGTATCGCCAATGATATGTATGTAATCTTAAATACACATCATGATATCAACTCAGATTATTGCTTCTACGTTCCAAACAATGCTAACAGGGATCGCTCTGAAAGATATTTCAAATCAGTTTGGACACAAATAGCTAAGGAGTTTAAGGATTATGATTACCACCTTGTATTCGAGACAATGAACGAGCCAAGACTCGTTGGTCACAGTGAAGAGTGGTGGTTCCCAAGAAATAATCCAAGCTCAGATATCAGAGAAGCAGTTGCTTGCATCAATGATTACAATCAGGTTGCTCTTGATGCTATCAGAGCTACAGGTGGTAATAACGCAACAAGATGCGTTATGGTGCCTGGATATGATGCATCAATTGAGGGATGTATGACAGATTCGTTTAAGTTTCCAAAGGATTCTGCAAACAACAGATTAATCCTTTCAGTTCATGCTTACATCCCATATTACTTTGCACTTGCAAGTGATACCTATGTTACAAGATTTGATGGCAGCAACAAGGGAGATATTGATAGTTTCTTTAATGATTTAAACTCTAAGTTTTTATCAAAGAATGTTCCTGTTATTGTTGGAGAAACAAGTGCAACAAACAGAAACAATACTCCAGAGCGTGTTAAGTGGGCTGATTACTATTGGGGTTCAGCTGCTAAATACAGCAATGTAGCAATGGTACTTTGGGACAACAATATTTATGACAACAATTCAGCTGGTTCAGACGGCGAGTGTCATAGATACATTGATAGAAATTCATTGAGATGGTGTGATTCTGAAATCATCAGCGCAATTATGAAGCATGTTGATGGAACACCTGCAACAATCAATGGAAAAACTGTTCCAACACCAACACCTACAGTTACTCCAACACCAACACCTACACCAACACCTACACCTACACCACAGCCAACACCAACTCCAACACCTAAGCCACAGCCAACACCTACACCAACTCCTGTACCAACTCCAGTTGTAACAGGTGGATTAAAGGCAGAGTACACAATCAATAGTTGGGGATCTGGATATCAGGTATTAATCAAGGTTAAGAATGATTCCAGCTCAAGAGTTGATAAGTGGACAGTAAAGCTTAACAAGAGCGATGTGAATATTGATTCTAGTTGGTGCGTAAATGTTAAAGAAGAGGGGAATTATTATATCATTACACCAATGTCTTGGAATTCTTCAATCGAGCCAGGGGCTTCTGTAGATTTCGGAATTCAGGGCAACGGATCAATCGGTACATCTGTTGGCTGCACAGTTGAGTAAAAAAATCTATTCAGATGTATAAATAATTTAAGGAGGGATATGTTAAATGAGTAAGGTTACTAAAGCTTTTTGTAAAAAAGCGTTGGTATGCTCTCTGTCTGCGTTAATGGCAGTATCCAGCGCTAGCATTCCATCACTTAAGGTAGATGCAGCGGGCAACTACAATTATGGTGATGCACTTGCAAAATCTTTGCTTTTCTACCAGCTTCAGGAATCTGGAAAGCTTTCAGATGAAACACTTTCAAGAACAAACTGGAGAGCAGATTCAGGACTTAAAGATGGTTCTGATAATGGTTTAGATTTAACAGGTGGATGGTATGACGCAGGTGATAACGTAAAGTTCAATTTACCTATGGCATACTCATCAATGGTTCTTGGATGGTCATATCTTAACAATCCAAAGGCTTACAAGGAATCAGGCCAGGAGAAATGGATGCTTCACGATATTAAGTGGGCTAATGATTACTTTGTAAAGTGTAACCCAGATTCAAGCACTTACTATTATCAGGTAGGTGATGGTGGAAAAGACCATGGATTCTGGGGCGCACCTGAGCTTGTTGAGACAAAGATGTCAAGACCATCATTTAAGGTTGATGATACTTCTGCAAATGGCGGTTCTTGTGTAACAGGTGAGGCAGCAGCTTCTTTGGCAGTTGCATCTTTAGTACTTAAGGATTCAGATCCTGCTAGAAGTGCAACATATTTAGCTCACGCTAAGACCTTATATGGCATGGCTGAAAGAGCTAAGAGCGATGCAGGTTACACAGCTGCAAGCGGATTCTATACATCATACAGCGGATTTTATGATGAATTAGCTTTGGCAGGTTGCTGGTTATACAAGGCAACAGGCGATAAGACATATCTCACAAAGGCTGAAAGTTATTCAAATAACTTTGGTACAGAGTTCCAGGGTGGCGATGAGATGGCTTACTCTTGGACAATGTCTTGGGACGACACACATATGGGGGCATGCTTACTTCTTGCTGAGTTAACAGGAAAAGATAAGTATTACACACCAATCGAGAACAGTATTGATTGCTGGAATGGAAAGCTTCCTGGTTCTAACCCAGTTAGAATTACTCCAGGCGGACTTTCATTCTTAAGCGAGTGGGGATCAGTTCGTTATGCTTGCAACCAGGCATTTATCGATACTATTTATCTTGGACTTGATAAGGCAGATAAGGCTCACGTTGATGGAGCAAATGCTTATATCGAAAGAACAATCAATTACACACTGGGAAGCAATGGCCAGAACTTTATGGTAGGCTACAATGCTAGCTCACCAAAGAATCCTCATCATAGAGCAGCTCATGGTTGCTGGTCAAACAACCTTAATGCAGCTCCAGAGAATTCTAGACATACACTTGTAGGCGCTATCGTTGGTGGACCTGGTTCTGCAGACGATTCTTACAAGGATGTTCGTAGCGATTACCAGGCAAACGAAGTTGCTTGCGATTACAATGCAGGCTTCACAGGTGCTTGTGCATATCTCTATGAGAAGAACGGATTTGGTGCAGTTACAACACCATCAGCTATCGAAAAGACAGATGGCGAAGAGTTTGTTCTTAAGGCTGGCATCAATGCTCAGGACAAGAACAATAAGATTAACTTTGTAGAGCTTAAGACTGTTATTGAGAATCATACAGCTTGGCCAGCAAGAGTTACAGACAACTTAAAGCTTCGTATGTACTTTGACCTTAGCGATGTTATCGCACAGGGAAATAGTGCATCAGATATGAAGGTTTCTACAACTTATATGCAGCATCCTGTAAAGATTTCTAGCTTCAAGAAGTCTGGTAATTCAGGTCTTTACTATATCGACCTTGATTTAGCAGGCGCAGAAATCTATCCAGGTGGACAGAGCGAGTGCAAGTGCGAGCTTCAGGTTAGAATTACAGCTCCTGGTAAGTGGGATTATTCTACAAGCCCATGTGTAGCAGGACTTGGCGGAACAAGCAATTCTCAGATGTCTGCTCCTAAGGGAATGCAGTTATTTGAGGGCTCTACATTAGTTCTTGGTGAGAAGACAGTTGACGTTGTTGATGAGCCAACACCAACACCAACTCCAACACCAACACCAACTCCAACACCAGTACCAACACCAACTCC
>FP929036.1:1745905-2005325 GCA_000209815.1 Butyrivibrio fibrisolvens 16/4 | reverse complement strand
ACATCAGTACCAACACCAACTCCAACTCCAGTTCCAACTCCTACACCTATAGGTGACGGACCAAGTGTTGAGTACACAGTTAATAACTGGGGTTCAGGCTACCAGGTACTTATCAAGGTTAAGAATGAAGGTACATCAAGTGTAAATGGATGGACTGTTAAGGTTAACAAGAAGGATGTAACTATTGATAATAGCTGGTGTGTTTCTGTTAAGGAAGCTGGCAACTATTATGTAATTACACCAATGGATTGGAATGCTAATATCGCTCCAGGTAACTCAGTAGAGTTCGGTATCCAGGGAGCAGGTTCCGTTGGTAATGTAATTGATATTACAGTAGAGTAGGAGGGACTTTATGCATAACTTTAAAGGCTTAGGCAAAAAGACTCTTTCTGCTTCACTTGCAGCATTTATGATTTTTGCAGGAACAAATCTTTCTGTTTTAAATGTAGATGCGGCTGCAAAGAATCTTACAACAGCTTATACAATTAACAACTGGGGCTCAGGTTATCAGGTGCTTATTAAGGTTAAGAACGATACTGGAAGCAGAGCTGATTCTTGGGCACTAAAGGTTAATAAAAAGGATATAGGAATCGATTCAAGCTGGAATGTAAAAATCAAAGAAAGTGGAGATTATTACGAAATCACTCCAATGGAGTGGAATGCAGTAATAGAGGACGGTGGCACTGTAGAATTTGGTGTCCAGGGTTCTACACATGTAGGAGATAAGGTTGAAATCATTGCAAGTGGTGATGGACAGTCTGATACACCAGCACCAACACCAACACCTACTCCAACAGTAACACCAACACCTACTCCAAAGCCAACACCTACTCCAAGCCAGGAGGAATCTGAGGCAGTAGCTGGTGATGATTGGCTTCATACAGATGGTGCTCATATTCTTGATAAGCAGGGACGTGAGGTTTATTTAACTGGTGCAAACTGGTTTGGTTTCAACTGTTCTGAGCGAGTATTCCATGGCTTATGGAATGCAAATATGAAGAACGTTGTTGAAACTATGGCAGATCACGGAATTAACCTTGTACGTGTACCAATTTCTACAGAGCTCCTCCATGAGTGGAAGGCTGGCAAGAATGTAAAGGTAAACATTAACTCATATGCAAATCCAGAGCTTAAGAGAGCAGATGGAAGCGATATGGGTTCAAGAGAAATCTTTGATGTTTTCCTTGCTCTTTGCAAAGAAAATGGAATTAAGGTTATGATGGACTGCCACAGTGCTGATGCAAACAACTCTGGTCACAATTACAATGTTTGGTATGGTCCTAAGGGCTTCACTACCGAGGATTGGATTGAAGGCTGGACATGGTTTGTAAAGGAATACAAGAACGATGATACAATCATCGCTTGTGACCTTAAGAACGAGCCACACGGAAAGTATTCTCAGGCTGATTCAAACGCTGCAAAGTGGGACGATTCAAAGGATGAGAATAACTGGCAGTACGCTGCAAGTCGTTGTGGAAAGGCTATTCTCGATATAAACCCTAACCTTCTTATTATGGTAGAAGGTATCGAGGAAACACCTAGACCAGGCTTTGATTACAATTCTGGCACACAAAATCCTAATGCTTCAGAAGATGAACTGAAGTATTACGGCGGCTGGTGGGGTGGAAACCTTAGAAACGCCGGAAAATATCCTGTTGATTTAGGACGTTATCAGAGCCAGTTGGTTTATTCACCACACGACTACGGCCCACTTGTTTACAAGCAGGCTTGGTTCGACAAGGATTTCACAGAGCAGACACTTCTCGATGATGTTTGGTATGATAGCTGGTTCTATCTCCAGGATAAGGAAATCGCACCACTTCTTATAGGTGAGTGGGGTGGATTTATGGATGGTGGAGACAATGAGAAATACTTAAATTTCATGTCAGATTTCATCGCTAAGAACCATATCAATCATACATTCTGGTGCATTAATCCTAATTCAGGTGATACAGGCGGACTTCTTAAGGACGACTGGAGCACTTGGGATACTGCAAAGTATAATATGATGAAGCAAACTCTTTGGACAGATTCAAAAACAGGTAAATTCGTAGGTCTCGACCACGAAGTACCTCTTGGATCAAACGGAGAGACAGTAACTACTTTCTATAAGTAAAATTTTAATCTAACATCTTTTTAGTGGGAGTCTTAGTCTTTGAAATATCAAAGATTAAGGCTCCTGCTTCTTTTATTAGGCTTTTATGCTGGGGAATTGCTTGTAAATAGGTGTGAAGTAACATATAGTTATCTTATGAAAATGACTAGAGAAGGAGGCACCTATGAAATTTGTTTCTTGGAATGTTAATGGTCTTCGCGCAGTAATGGGCAAAGGCTTTATGGATTTTTTTGACGGCATTGATGCAGATATTATTGGCTTACAGGAGATTAAGCTTTCGGAGGGGCAGCTGGAGTGGGATAAACCTGGCTACCACGCTTACTGGAATTATGCTGAAAAGAAGGGCTATTCTGGAACAGCTGTTTTCACAAAGAAGGAGCCTATTTCTGTTTCTTATGGAATAGGCATTGAGGAGCACGATCACGAGGGACGTGTTATTACTCTTGAATTTGAGGATTTCTACTTTATTACCTGCTACACACCAAACTCTCAGAATGAGCTTAAGAGACTTGATTATCGTATGACCTGGGAGGATGATTTCAGAGCATATCTTCAAAAGCTTAATGAGAAAAAGGGCGTCATTTTGTGCGGAGATTTAAATGTTGCCCATGAGGAGATTGATATTAAAAATCCTAAGACTAACAGACATAATGCAGGATTTACTGATGAAGAACGTGCTAAGATGACAGAGCTTTTATCTGCAGGATTTGTGGATAGCTTTAGATATTTCTATCCAGATCAGACTGATATATATTCTTGGTGGTCATATAGATTTAAGGCTAGAGAGAAGAATGCTGGATGGCGCATTGACTACTTTATCGTATCAGAGGATATAAAAGATAGAATGAAGGACTCAAAGATTCATACAGATGTTATGGGCTCAGATCATTGCCCAATAGAGTTGGATTTTGAATAGGCCTTCCCCTTGAGGGAGGATGAGGTGTAAAGTACTACTTCGGTAGTACTTTTTTTGTGACTCGAAAAATATTTATCGAAAAACGATAAAAAGTTGTTGCAAAACAAAAACTAACGTGTTATAACATCATTAGAAAGATTTTTGGAGGGACCACGTAAATGGATAACAGATTAAATAGATTCGTAAAAGCGATATTAGATATTAGTTTTTCTCTGGATTAATTATGGAGCTAGCAGTTCCTTTTGGATTAAAGTATGCTGTTAAGCTTGTTATGAAGCTTTGGGGAGAGAGCACTGAGTATGCTCAGATATTAGAGCATTATCCGTATGCAGTAGTTTCTATTATGTTGGTTGGGGCATCAGCTCTTGTGATTCTGTTCGAACTTAGGAGAATGATGAAGACAGTAATTGATGATGATTGTTTTGTTAAGCAAAATGTTACCAGTCTTTATCGAATGGGCACATATGCATTTGTTGTTGCAGGTTTAAAGTTGCTTCGCTGTTTTGTTTATTTCACACCTGCTGCAGTTATTATCGCAGGAGTGTTTATATTTGCAGGTTTATTCAGTAAGGTACTTGCAAGAGTATTTGATAGGGCGGTTACTTATAAGCAGGAAAATGACTTAACCATTTAGTTTTCTGTATAGACGGGAGTAGCAATGATAGTAATAAATTTAGATGTAATGATGGCAAAACGAAAAATAGGATTGACGGAGCTTGCTGGTAAGGTCGGCATTACTTTGGCAAATCTTTCAATCCTTAAAAATAACAAGGCTAAGGCAGTTCGTTTAGAAACGCTTGATGCTATATGTAAAGCTTTAGAATGTCAGCCTGGGGATATACTAGAATATGTTTCAGACGAGGAGGAAGAATAATGGATAACGCATACAATGGCCCACAGTTTTCAGAGGCCGAAATTAGAAAAATGGTAAAAGAAACAGTTCCACATGTAGAAACTGTAGTTATTGAGGAGAAAAAAGGAAATGCCCTCGCATTCAAAAAATATGGACTGATAGCAGTGCTTTTTTCTATCGTATATACGTTTTGCCTGTACAAAAATCATTCGGGCATTACATATCCATTCTTTATGCTTATTACTTTGGGGCTTTTGTACTATCTTAGAAAGAAGGATGGATTATCTCTTATTAATAGTAGAAATGGTAGCAGAGCACTTGGAATTTTCCATGTAGCCTCATTAATGCTTATTTCCATTCATAAGTGTCTTTCTACCAGTTGGGCACTTTTAAGCTTAGATGCTATTGCCATATTCCTTTTATTTTTTAGCTTTGTTTTGTATCTGTATGTAGATACTACAGGATGGGATATTGCAGCCTGGTTTGCAGGAATTTTCCTTTCAATAGTTACCCCTGTTCCACATATTTTAAATCCTTTCTTTGATTTATCAGATTGGACCAGAAGCAGAAAGGGCAGTATAGATGATTCTAAAAAGCAGACAATTAGTGCAGTTTTTGTAGGAGCACTTTGTGCTATACCAGTTCTTTCTGTTGTTGTGGTACTTCTTAGTTCAGCAGATATTGTCTTTAACAGACTATTGGAAAAGATAGGAGAGTCTATACATCTTCCTGATAATTTTGGTGATATAGTAGGAATTATTTGCACCTTGCTAGTTGCCTTTTTGGCTGCTTATCTTATTCCTTATGTTTTAGAAAAAGGCGAGGTTAATATTAAAGCTAGAGGTGAAGGTAAGGGCAATCCTGTTATGGCCATTACATTTGCTTCCATCATTGGAGCAGTATATTTAGTATTTTGTCTTATTCAGGTAGTATTTTTATTCACAGGCTCAATGAAGCTTCCTGCTGGATATACATATGCCCAGTATGCTCACGAAGGATTCTATCAGCTACTTACAGTATGTCTTATCAATGTGGTTATGGTTTCTGTTTGTAGTCGTGAGTTTAAAAAATCTAAGGTATTAAATGTGGTTCTATTTGTAATCGGAGCCTGCACCTATATTATGATTGCATCAGCAGTTGTAAGAATGCTTATGTACATTCAGGTTTATAATCTTACATTCCTTAGATTATTTGTTTTATGGTTTTTGGCAGTGCTTTGCCTTTGGCTTGCATTTTTACTTGTGGCTGTATTAAATAAGGATTTTCCAGTGTTTAAGGCTTGCATGATTGCTATTACAGTTGCTTATATTGGTTTCGTATTTGCGAATCCAGATTATCAGATTGCCAAATATGATCTAGTGGCTGTGGAGCATAATTCTAAGAATCAGAAAAATGCAAAGATAGATGAATATGATTCCGTTACAGATTATATTTTAAATAATCTATCTACAGATGCTGCACCTGCTCTTGTGGATGATAAACAGCTACTTCATAGATTTGATTTACACATTACTAGTACGTATAAATACTCTCAAAGAAAACAATATAATGATATTAGACATTTTAATTACTCGTACTACAGAGCTCAGCAGCTGTTTAAGTCCTATAACAAATAAATTTTACTTTTTTACAAAATGTAATGCTTCATATAACGGAAGATGTGCTAATATATCCATATACTAAAGATACTATTAGTGGGAGGTAGTAGATTATGGCAGATAAAAAAGAAGCAACTTTTGTAGTACATATTAATAAATGTGAAAATGAAAGCTGGCAGGGCCAGGTTACTTGGGCTGATCGTGATGAAAAGATAAACTTCCGTAGCGCTATGGAGCTTATGAACATTATGGACGCAGCTTTAGATTCAAATGAATAAGATTAAGAAAGGGTTCTGCCAACTATGACAGAGCCCTTTTATTTTATTAATTATTTTTATTTTCCTGAAGCTTCATAGCTCTTACCTTAAGTGGGAGTCCCCATAAGGTGATGAAGCCTTCTGCATCGTGGTGATCATAAAGGTCTCCAGTTGTGAAGCTTGCAAGGCTTTCTGAGTAAAGTGAGTAAGGTGATGTTGTTCCAGCCTTGATGATGCTGCCTTTGTAGAGCTTGAACTTTACTTCGCCTGTAACATATTCCTGAGTAGACTTTACAAAAGCCTGGATAGCATCGCAAAGTGGTGTAAACCATTTTCCTTCGTAGCAAACCTGAGCCAGCTTATTGCCCATTTCCTTTTTCATTTCCATTGTCGCGCGGTCGAGGCATAGCTCTTCAAGCTGAGCATGTGCCTCCATAAGGATTGTGCCGCCTGGTGTTTCGTATACGCCACGAGACTTCATACCAACAACACGGTTTTCTACTATATCAACGATACCAATACCGTTTCTTCCACCAATCTCATTTAGCTCTTTGATGATATCAGATACTTTCATCTTTTTGCCGTTAACTGAGGTTGGAACACCCTTTTCAAATGTCATAGTAACATATTCAGCCTTATCTGGAGCCTTTTCAGGTGGAGTAGTAAGAACAAGAAGATGATCGTAATTTGGCTCCACTGCAGGATCCTCAAGCTCCAAACCTTCATGGCTGATGTGCCAGAGATTTCTATCACGGCTATAAGACTGATCTGTAGAGAATGGAAGGTCGATTCCGTGAGCCTTGCAGTAGTCAATCTCATCCTGGCGTGACTGCATTTTCCATTTATCATTTCTCCAAGGAGCAATAATTTTTAAATCTGGAGCAAGTGCCTTGATGCCAAGCTCGAAACGAATCTGGTCATTTCCTTTTCCTGTAGCTCCGTGGCAAATAGCAGTAGCACCTTCTTTTCTGGCAATCTCAACAAGTTTTGCTGCGATTCCAGGACGTGCCATAGCTGTACCAAGAAGATATTTGTTCTCATAAACTGCACCAGCCTGAACGCAAGGAACAATGTAATTATCACAAAAATCATCCACAATATCTTCTATATATAATTTTGTGGCTCCTGAAGCCTCAGCTCTTTCTGATAGTCCGTCTAATTCTTCCCCCTGACCACAATCAATACAACAGCAGATAACCTCGTATCCATAGTTCTCTTTAAGCCATGGAATGATAGCGGTGGTATCAAGTCCACCTGAGTATGCAAGTATAACTTTTTCCTGTGCCATAATAGTTCTCCTTTATTGAAATATTTTTTGTTCCTATGAATTTGAAAAAATCATACACCACTTGTTTTAATAATTCAAGTGCAAAATTATGCATTAATAAAGTATAAAAATGAATTATGTGAAAATTACCCTTGATTTATTCAACATTTAGATGTATATTTATGCAAAATTGTTTTTAGAAAATTCACTGTAGTGCTTTACTTTGTGAAAGTGAAGTACTACAATCATATTAAATTATTCATAAACATTTTGGAAGTAAAAATTAATAAAAAGAAAAGGAATGGACAGCTATGATTAAGGTGGGAATTATTGGTGCTACTGGCTACGCTGGAGCAGAAATCGTCAGACTCTTATACAGTCATCCAGAGGCAAAAATTATTTGGTATGGTTCTAAATCATATGTAGATGAGAGATTTGCTTCTATATATAAGAATATGTTTACTCTAGTTGAGGATAAATGTCTTGATGACAATATAGTTGAGTTATCAAAACAGGTTGACGTGATATTTACAGCTACACCTCAGGGATATTTAGCAGGAGTCCTTACAGAAGAGATTCTCAACAATTGTAAGGTAATTGATCTTTCAGCTGATTATCGTATAAAGGATGTTGCTACATATGAAAAGTGGTATGGAATCAAGCAACTTAGCCCACAATTCATAGAAGAAGCAGTGTATGGCCTTTGCGAAATCAATAGAGATAAAGAAAAGGGCGCAAGGCTCATTGCTAATCCAGGATGCTATACAACCTGTTCGATTCTTACCGCATATCCGTTAGTGAAGGCTGGACTTATCGACCCATCTACATTGATTGTAGATGCAAAATCCGGCACATCAGGTGCTGGACGTGGAGCAAAGCTTCCTAATCTCTACTGTGAAGTGAACGAGAGCATTAAGGCTTATGGCGTTACTTCTCATCGACATACTCCAGAGATTGAAGAGCAGCTTGGGTATGCTTGCGGTCAGGAGATTTTGATTAATTTCACACCTCATTTGGTACCTATGAACCGAGGAATTCTTGTTACTGAATATGCAAGTCTTGTAAAGAAGGACGGCCAGCTTCCTACTAAGGAAGAAGTAATGAAAGCCTATCACGATGCATACGATAATGAATTTTTTGTACGTGTCCTTGAATATGGTGAATGCCCAGAAACAAAATGGGTAGAGGGAAGCAATTTTGTGGATGTTAGCTGCAAGATTGATGAGAGAACCGGACGTGTTGTTATGATGGGGGCTCTTGATAATCTTGTTAAAGGGGCTGCAGGACAAGCGGTTCAGAATATGAATATTATTTTTGGACTTGATGAGAAGATGGGACTTGATTTTGCACCAATGTTCCCATAGGTTTTTGTTAGGAGTTTTATTATGGTTACAACAAAGGAAAGCGTTAATGTTACTTTAGATTTAGGGGTTCATATGAATTATACAATCAAAACTATGGAAGAAAGCGATTACGACGAGGTTTATAAGCTTTGGACTACTATTCACGGCTTTGCAATGAGAAGTCTGGATGATTCCAAAGAAGGTGTTGTAAGAGTATTAAAGAGAAATCCAGGACTATCTGTTGTTGCAGTTTCAGGTGGTAAGATTGTAGGATCCATTCTTGTTGGTCACGACGGAAGAAGAGCTTGTTTTTATCACGTATGTGTTCATGAGGATTATCGTAATCACGGTATTGGAAAAGCTATGGCATCAGAGGCCATGATGAGACTTAAGGTTGAAGGAATCAATAAGATTCAACTGGTAGCATTCAAGGAAAATGCTCTTGGTAATGGCTTCTGGCAGGCTGAACAGTGGGTTATGCGAGATGATTTAAATGTATATGACTTCGTATTAAATGAAGCAAATATCACAGCATTTAATAAATAGGAGATTATTATGAAAGAGATAAAGGGTGGTATCACAGCTGCAAAAGGCTTTAAGGCAGCCAGTTGCGCAGCAGGAATTAAATATCAGGGACGTACTGATATGGCAATGGTTTATTCCAAGGTTGCCTGTGTAAGTGCCGGTACCTTTACTAGTAATGTAGTAAAGGCAGCCTGCGTTCAATGGGATATGAATATCGTAAATACGAACAAACCACTTCAGGCAGTTGTAATTAATTCAGGAATTGCAAATGCCTGTACTGGAAAGGAAGGTTTTGATGCCTGTGAAGCTACTGCAAAGGGGGTAGAAAAGGTATTGGGTGTTCCTTTTGATTCTGTGGCTGTGGCATCTACAGGTGTTATAGGAATGCAGCTTCCAGTAGATAAGCTGGTGGCAGGTGTTGAGGCTATGGCACCTAAGCTAGATGATAGTACAGAGGCTGGCACTGCTGCGTCGAAGGCCATTATGACTACAGATACAGTGAATAAAGAGATTGCTGTGGAATTTCAGATTGGAGGAGTCACTGCTACACTTGGAGGCATGAGCAAGGGCTCGGGAATGATTCATCCTAATATGTGCACAATGCTTGCATTCCTTGGTACAGATGTTGATATAGAAAAATCACTTCTTCAGGAAGCTGTCAGCGAAGTGGTGGCAGACAGCTTTAATATGATTACTGTTGATGGTGATACTTCTACAAACGATACGCTTTTATGTATGGCAAACGGATTAGCTGGAAATGCTAAAATCACCTCTAAGAATCAGGATTACGAAAGCTTCAAAGAAGCTTTAAAGTATGTTTGTGAGAACCTTGCAAAGCGTATGGCGGCAGATGGCGAGGGTGCTAGCAAATTATTTGAGGCCCAGGTGGTTAACGCAAAATCTAAGGAAGATGCAAAGACACTTGCAAGAGCTATTGTAGGTTCTAATCTTTCAAAGGCAGCCATATTTGGATGTGATGCAAACTTTGGCAGATTCCTTTGCGCTATGGGATATTCAGGAGCTGATTTTGATCAAAATGATGTGGAACTTTACTTCAAGAGCGTTAATGGAGAACTAAAGGTATTTGATAAAGGAACACCTATTGTTTTTGATGAAGATAAGGCACTTTCAATAATGAAAGCAGATGCAGTAACAGTTTATGTTGATATGCATGAAGGTTCGTCATCAGCCACCGCTTGGGGCTGTGATCTGACCTACGACTACGTAAAAATAAATGCAGATTACCGCAGCTAATTAGAATATTTTAAGTGAGGCAGTAGCTAACAAGCTTTTGGTGATACTCCCGAACCAATCTCGTGAGGGGGTACACCAATGCTTGTAAGCGTAACTGCCGGATTGGAGGATTCATGGATAGCAGTATGCAGCCAATATTAGATAAGGCTCAGGTTTTAATCGAGGCATTGCCTTACATTCAAAGATTTAATCGCAAGATTATGATTGTAAAGTATGGTGGCAGTGCCATGGTAGATGAAGAATTAAAAAAGCAGGTAATCCAGGACGTTACTCTATTAAAGCTGGTTGGCTTCAAGCCTATCATTGTCCATGGAGGCGGCAAGGAAATCAGCAAATGGGTAGAGAAGAATGGAATCAAGCCAGAGTTTGTAAATGGCCTTAGAAAAACTGATGAAGCCACAATGGAAATCGCGGAGATGGTTTTGAATAAGGTAAACAAATCACTGGTTCAAAATGTTCAGTCCCTTGGGGTAAATGCTGTGGGAGTATCTGGCAAGGATGGAGGTCTCTTAAAGGTAGAAAAGAAGCTTTCCGATGGTCAGGATATAGGATTTGTTGGAGAGATAACAGAGGTAAATCCTAAGATTTTGGAGGACCTTTTGGAAAAGGATTTTCTTCCTATTGTTTGTCCTATTGGTATGGATGAAAATTTTGTAACCTACAATATAAATGCAGATGATGCTGCCTGTGCTATCGCCAAGGCCCTTAATGCAGAAAAACTTGCTTTCCTAACTGATATCGAGGGGGTTTATAAGGACAAGGATGATCCCAATACTCTTATTTCTGAAATGACTGTTGATGAGGCAAGAAACCTTATAGGAGAAGGTTATATTGGCGGAGGAATGCTTCCAAAGCTCACAAACTGCATTGATGCTATTGAGCAGGGCGTAAATAGAGTGCATATTCTTGATGGACGAATTGCCCATTGTCTATTACTTGAATTCTTTACAAACAAAGGAATCGGTACTGCAATTATAGGAAACAAGGATACGAGGTATTACCATGAATAAGAAAGAATACATTGAGCTTGCAGAAGAAAATCTATTACATGTTTACAATCGTTTTCCGGTAATTTTTGATTATGGAAAGGGAGTTCATTTATATGATGAGCTAGATCAGGAGTATCTTGATTTCGCTTCAGGAATTGGCGTAATGGCCTTTGGTTATGGTAATGAGGATTATGAGGAGGTTCTTACCACACAAATTAAGAGAATTACCCACACATCAAATCTTTATTATCATATACCAATGATTGAGGCAGCTGAAAAGCTTACAAAGGCTTCGGGAATGGACAAGGTCTTCTTTACTAATTCTGGTGCTGAGGCCATTGAGGGAGCCCTTAAGACTGCAAAAAAATACGCATATACGAAAAACGGTCCTGGGGAATACGAGATTATTGCAATGGAAAATAGCTTCCACGGCAGAACAGTAGGGTCTTTATCTGTTACAGGAACAGAGCATTATCGTGAGCCATTTTATCCACTTATGTCAGGGGTTAAGTTTGCAACCTTTAATGATTTTGGTTCAGTTCTTGCAAATCTTTCTGATAAGACCTGCGCCATTATTATGGAGACTGTGCAGGGAGAGGGAGGATTATATCCGGCAGATAAGACATTTCTTAAAAAGGTTCGTCAGCTTTGTGATGATGAAGGAATCCTCCTTATCCTTGACGAAATTCAGTGTGGAATGGGACGAACAGGTTCGATGTTTGCATTCCAGCAGTACGGCGTTTTACCTGATATTCTTACCACCGCCAAGGCCCTGGGAAATGGAGTGCCTGTAGGAGCATTTTGTGTGACCGATAAAGTAGCGTCTGCATCACTTGTTCCAGGGGATCATGGAACAACCTATGGAGGAAATCCTCTCTGCACAGCTGCTGTTTCGCAGGTCTTTAATATGTTTGAGGATTACAAGCTTTTAGATCACGTCAATGAGGTTTCAAAGTATTTAGAGGAAATACTTGATATATTTGTTGCAAAATATGACTTTGTAACAGAAAGACGTGGAATGGGGCTTATGCAAGGGCTTGTTTTGACTGTACCTGTTAAGGATGTTGTGTTAAAAGCATTAACAGAGGAGAATCTGGTAGTTCTTTCTGCCGGAAAAGACGTGCTACGCCTACTTCCACCACTGGTTATCACTGAAAAAGATGTAGATGAGTTCAAAGAAAAGCTGGAAAAAGTATTTGATTCATTCATATAAATACAAGGTTTTTGCGAGTGTTATGAAAAAAGTTTTGACATAATAACGTAAAACTATTGTAATATTTACAGATATTGGCTACAATGTACAAGTGATACTGACATTTCCTAAGCTAAATATTTTATATTTAGATAGGAGATTACATGAAAAAAGTTTTATTTCTTGTGCTTTGTAGCCTATTTTTGTTTACAGGCTGTGGGCACACATCATATTTTCAATCCACTCAGCTGGTTGAAGAATCAGCGGAATCAGGTGAGGCATCGGAGGATGCTACATCAGATATTTCTGAGGTGGTTCCACAGGTAATTTGTATTCAGGTTGCAGGGGCAGTTAGCAAGCCTGGTGT
Organism: Butyrivibrio fibrisolvens 16/4; assembly: GCA_000209815.1. Taxonomy (GTDB): domain Bacteria; phylum Bacillota; class Clostridia; order Lachnospirales; family Lachnospiraceae; genus Pseudobutyrivibrio; species Pseudobutyrivibrio fibrisolvens_A. The sequence goes on along the minus strand of FP929036.1, from coordinate 1,992,648 downwards.
ATATAATTTACCTACAGGCTCCAGGGTCTATGCAGCCATAGAGGCTGCAGGCGGTCTGCTTGATTCAGCAGACGATTCAGATATTAATCAGGCTTCTTTATTGGAAGATGGGCAAAAAATATACGTCTATTCTCTGGAGGAAAGACAGCAGATTGAATCTGAAAAGGCAGATAAGGAAGATGGATTGGTCAATATAAATACCGCCACCGAGGCAGAGCTTACATCCCTTCCTGGCATAGGACAGGCCAAAGCAGCACAGATTATTGCTTATCGCAGTGCTAATGGTGATTTTGCTTCTATAGAGGATGTAAAAAACGTTTCTGGAATCGGTGATGGCATTTTCAAACAAATTTATTCACTTATAAAAATATAATAATTAATTCGAGGATGATTATGGCTAAAAAAGTATTGGTAGTAGATGATGAAAAACTCATTGTCAAAGGAATTAGATTTTCATTGGAGCAGGACGGTATGGAAGTCGACTGCGCTTACGATGGACAGGAGGCACTGGATTTAGCCACTGCCAATCACTACGATATGATTCTATTAGACGTTATGCTTCCAAAGCTAGATGGATTTGAGGTTTGTCAAAGCATTAGAGAATTTTCGACAGTTCCAATCGTTATGCTTACAGCTAAGGGCGACGATATGGACAAGATTCTTGGTTTGGAGTATGGCGCAGATGATTATATTACTAAGCCATTTAATATTCTTGAGGTTAAGGCTAGAATCAAAGCTATTATGAGACGTGCTTCTATAGGTATGGCAGCTGCTCAAGAGCGTAGAGAAGAAGAAAATATTATCGAGAATGGTGATCTTGTTCTTGATAAGAGTAACAGAAGACTTACTATTCTTGGGGTTGAATATAATCTTACTTCTAAGGAATTTGATATGCTTTTGTTACTTGTAACAAATCCTAGAAAAGTATTTTCACGAGAAGACTTACTACATACTATTTGGGGAACAGATTATCCTGGTGACGAGCGTACAGTTGATGTACATGTTCGTCGTCTCAGAGAAAAAATTGAACCTAATCCTAAGGAGCCTAAGTACGTTCGTACAAAATGGGGAGTAGGCTACTATTATCAGTAATATCTTAGGGATTACTTTACAAGAGAGTTATATTGATGAAAAATAAATTCAGCTTTTCTGCTTTACACAGTTTAGGACTTAAAATTGCAACCATTATAATATTAATAGGCATCATTCCATTTTTGGTTTGCGTGCCTATTTCTTTGAGAGCGTATAAATCTGTCTCAATTCATACTGATGCTACAAATCTTATGGCTCAGGCTGCGCAGTATAATAGTCAGATTGTTACCAGCGGTTATATCCTCGGCGAGGAGAATAACATTTTGGATACAGAGCTAAAATCTATTGCGGACAGCTATAACGGCCGTATTCTTATTGTTAATTCAGCTTTAAAGGTAGTTAAAGATTCATATTCAGTTGATATAGGTAAGACTGTTATTTGGGAGAATATTATTCATTCTATGCAGGGAGATTCTCTCTACTATTATGATGATGCTACAAAATATCTCATCGTTACAGTACCACTTTCTAATTCTGATAGCGAAATAGTAGGTACTCTTGTAATCAATAAATCTATGGATTACATTGATCAAAACACAGATATATTTGTATCCTATGCACTTATTGGTGCGGTGATTGTAGTCTCTTTAGCTATTATGGTAGCGGTATTTTCAGCTATTCATTTTTCTAGTCCAATGATAAAGATGTCAAATTCTTTAGATGCAATCATCAGAGAATATACAGATAGCCTTCCAGAAATACACGTGTTCAGGGAGCTTCAGCAAATCTCAGACAAATTTAACGAGGTAATAAAAAAGCTTCAGGCCATCGACCAATCTCGACAGGAGTTTGTATCAAACGTGTCTCACGAGCTTAAAACACCACTTACTTCCATGAAGGTTTTGGCTGATTCCCTCAATGGTTCCGAGGACGTACCAATCGAGATGTACAAGGAATTTATGGTGGACATCGGAGATGAAATCGACAGAGAGACTAAGATTATTAACGATCTTCTTAGTCTTGTTAGAATGGACAAGAGTGGTGCGGAGCTTAATGTTTCTGCGGTAAATATCAACGAACTGATCGAGCATATTTTAAAACGCTTAAAGCCAATAGCTGAAAAGGCTGGAATCGAAGTTGTATTTGAATCCTTCAGACCAGTTGTGGCAGAGGTTGATGAGGTTAAGTTTACACTGGTTGTTACAAATTTGGTGGAAAATGCTATTAAATATAATGATGAAGGTGGATGGGTGCATATTTCCCTAAACTCTGATCATCAGTTTTTCTATATTAAGGTAGAGGACAATGGTCTTGGAATTCCAGAGAATTCTGTAGACCACATTTTTGAGAGATTCTATCGTGCAGACAAATCACATTCCAGAGAAATCGGAGGAACAGGTCTTGGACTTGCCATCACTAAGAGTGCTATCGCTATGCACAATGGCGAAATCAAGGTACGTTCTAAGCTTGGCGAAGGCACAACCTTTGATGTTAGAATTCCTCTTAATTTCATAGAAAAGGAGGTGCACTAATGAAAAGACTAGTGGGATTATTACTTATATGTTCATTGATGCTTTCCTTTGTTGGATGTAGTGGTTCATCTGGAGATTACGATTCAAAGATCTATTACGTAAATACGGATAAAACCAGCATTACAGGAGTAGATTACAAATTTACTTCCAGCCAGGTTCAAGGCAAAATCAAAGAAGCAATCGAAATGCTGAAAAAGGATACTGATAATATTGATTACATCACTACCATTCCTGCTGGCTTAGAGCTGAAACGCTGGACATTGAATGATGGAAATTTGGAGCTTTTCTTTGTAGGCGATTACGATTCACTAGATACATACACAGAGATACTGGTAAGGGCAGCTATTGTTAAAACTCTTATTCAGATTGATAAGGTTAGGTCTGTTTCTTTCTATGTAAACAATGCTCCACTTGTAGATTCTACTGGTGAGACCATTGGTGCTATGACAGCGGATACATTTATAGAAGATTTTGGTCAGGAAACAGATTCACTTCTTTCCACAGAGCTCACGCTGTATTTTGCCAGTGCTGATGGAATGTCTGTAGTTCCAGAAAATAGAAGAGTTTATTACAGTAGAAATGTCTCTGTTGAAAAGATTGTTATGGAGCAGCTTTTAAAAGGTCCGGACAACAGCAAGCTTTTATCAGCGCTTCCTACAGGAACAAAGCTTAATTCTATTTCAGTATCGGAAAATGGAGTTTGTATTGTAAATTTTGATGCAACCTTTGAAACAGCAGTCACAGGAATTACCGAGAATGTTACACTTTATTCTATTGTAAATTCCCTTACTGAGCTTGATAGCATTAAGCAGGTGCAGATTTTAGTTAACGGTGAGACACCACGTCTTTCTAATGTGGAGACTGATTTATCAACTGCCATATCTCGTAATGATAATATAATAAACTTTACATCACTGGATGAAGAGGATTCTTTCATTGAAGAGGATGATTACGTTTCCGAAGATGAGGAGACTCCTTTGGAAGAGGAAATAGTTCAAGAATAACAGGAGGTTATATGTTACAAGGTCGTGTACTTTGTAGGATTTCCTTTGTGATTATTCTTATAATTGCCATTAGTTCATATGCCCCCTGGGATTTCCTGGGGGTATATGATAAAGCTGAGGCTGTGGAAGAACATCTTGTAGAGGATTCTTTTGCAAATGCCGAAGGCTTAGTTTATCACAAGGAAATTAAAAAGACAAAGTTCTTTATTATGTAAAAAACGCTTCTATTACCACTGGAAGCAAAACACTTTCAAACATTTCATTTCTTTTTAAAATTGATTCGGATGAAATCCCAAACAATAGTAAATTAAATATAAAAGGAAGAATAAAACATTTTTCCGTAGCCACTAACGATGGTTGCTTAGATATGAAGGATTATTACAATTCCCTAGGCTTATATTTTGAGCTTCAGGATATTAGTTTTTATGATTATCAAAGTAATTATTTTTCTAGTATTGATTTTGGCTTTTTAGTTCGTAGACAGATTTCTAAGGTTTACGAGGAAGCTCTGCCAGGAGAGGAAGCTGGGTTTCTTTCTGGTGTAATTGTCGGAGAAAAAAGCGGATTAGATGGTGAGCTGAAATCACTTTTTCAGGATGTAGGAATAGCCCATATTTTGGCAGTATCCGGCCTACACGTGTCAATCATTTGCATGTATTTATACAGACTTCTAAGAAAAGGAGGTTTGAGTTTTTTATGGTGCAGTTTTTGGGCAGGGATTGTTGCTGTCTTATATGGAATTATTACTGGAGGAAGTGTTTCTTCCATTAGGGCTATTGGGATGTTTTTAGTATATCTTTTGGCTCAGGTTGTAGGGGAGAAATACGACATGCTAACAGCCCTTGCACTTATGGCAGACGTACTGCTTTTCGATAATCCGCTTTATATCAGAAATGGAAGTTTTATATTTTCATTTTCTGCGGTTATAGGAATATACTTTATAGTCCTACCTCTTAATACCGCATATACAAATCATTGCAAGATTATTAAAAAGGCTAATAAATCCCATGAGCATTTCATAGAAGAAAAAGCTCCATTGGGTAGAAGAATAATTCAATACATTATTAGAAGTCTGATTTTTTCTCTGGGGATGTATGCAGCAATGCTCCCTATAGTGACTCAGCTTTATCATCAGACCCCTCTGTACTCATTACTATTAAATATTATCGTTCTGCCATTGATGCCGGTTGTTATTGGTGTTGGGCTCGTGGCTGGGGTTATGGGATTATTCTTCATGCCAATAGCAGAGGAGCTTCTTTATATATGCCATATTGTTATTTATTTTTATGAGCTGCTTTCTTCTTTTGTAAACAAGCTACCATTAGCGGAAATTATTGTAGGGCATAAGAGTGTTTGGATAGTGGCGGCTTACTATTTGATACTTGTTTTTGTAATACATGGCATGGATTATCTTGTGAAGTGGAAAAGAGGATTAGAGGAAAAACGCTATAAGTCTTTAGGAAAAACATCAAGCGTAATATTTGGAGGACTTCTAGGAAAAGTAGTATTGCTCTTGTTTATGTGTCTGATCTGGGTTGCACCAACTAGGGGTAAGTTTGAAATTGATATTTTAGATGTGGGTCAAGGGGATGGAATCTTTATAGACTCCGGAGATGGGATTCGTTTCTTTATAGATGGAGGAAGTACGTCATCGGATAAGGTTGGACAATACGTGCTACTTCCATTTCTGAAATATAAGGGTGCAAATAGAATAGATTACTGGTTTGTATCTCATACAGATGAGGATCACATTTCTGGATTATTGGATCTTTTGGAGGAGGGGTATGATATTGAAAATATTGTATTGTCTTCACAAATTCCAAAAGGGGATGCTTGGGCTGAAATCATTTCTTTGGGGAAGAAAAATGACACAAATATTTTATATATGAATCAAGGTGATTTATGCGGAACAAGGCATCTACGATTTAAATGTGTATACCCAGGAGATAATGATAGCTCAGATGACATTAATGCACTGTCACTTTCTCTTTTGATGGAATATGACAATGATTTAGATGGAATAGTTGATTATAGTGCCTTCTTCGGTGGAGACATTGGCTCAGAGCAGGAAAAGCTGATAGCATCCTTAGGCTTGGTGGAGCATGTAAACCTATTAAAAGTAAGCCACCACGGCAGCCGCTACAGCTCTGATGCAGATTTTCTTTCTGTTATATCACCTGATGTTGCTGTTATCAGTTGTTCTAAGAGAAACAGGTATGGACATCCAGCTGATGAAGCCATCCAACGTCTGGAAAACTCTGGCGCTAGGATATATTACACCATGAATTCTGGACGAGTGAAGGTGCTGGATGGTGATATCAAGCTATTTATAAAGAAAATAAGCTGATATTTAGGGGATTAATACAGCATATGTGATGGGAACACCATTTGTGCAGTAGAGTGTTTTGCAGTGTCTACTGCGTAAGAGGAAAAGTATTAACTGAGCAGTAGGATGTTTTTGGGTATCTACTGCGTAAGGGGAGAAAGTATTAATCGTGCAGTAGATAGAATTTTGTGACCTACTGCGTAACAGATATAAATATGATATCTGCAGTAGACAGTAGAATTATTAATACTGCGTAGATCAAGATTTTGTACTGATGCAGTAGGTATTCAGGTAAAGGCTACTGCATATTAAAATGTAATGGTAATTATGCTGTAGAGGACATCTAGAAGACTACTGCATAAAAGAAAAATAATTATAAAGCAGCATATAGGACCAATAACAAAGAAAGGATAAATATGAAAATAGATGAACTAGAAAACGAATTAGCAATTATCAAAGAACAGAAGGAATATGTTATACAGCAATTAAAAAATAACTCGGATATTAAAGACTGCTTTCTGGTGGTTAGAAAATCTGACAGATGGTTTCAATATTATTTCCGAAGAAATAAAGGGGATATGGAATATATAGCTGCAAAGGATAAGGGATTCGCGGCTAGATTGGCCCAGAGAGATTATTATGAGAAGATGTTGCAAGAAATTCAGAATCAGGAAAAGGCGATTTCAATCTTTACAAAAAGTATAATGTGTTATTCAGAAATAATTTGTATGAAGGACTATCTGATGGTAGAAAGAAATTGATAAAACCTATAGTAATGCCTGATGATGAATATATTTCCAAATGGAAAGAAAAATATACTGGAGGAGAAAATACAATAGAATGCAGTATGCCATATGCTACAAATAATGGAGAATTAGTTAGGTCAAAGTCAGAAAAATACTAGCAGATTTGTTTGATAAATATGGAATAGTTTACTGTTATGAGCCAAGGATTATTCTTTATAATGGGCAACAATGCTACCCAGATTTTGCATTGCTTAATTCAAGAGAAAGAAAGACCTATTATTGGGAGCACTTTGGATTGACATCAGATGCTGCATATTCAAAAAAGAATTTGGAGAAACTTGCTAAATATGAGAAATCTGGAATTATAATAGGTAAAAATTTATTGGTATCGACCGAGGCAGAGGGAATAAATTTGGATGTACATTTGATAGAGCAAAAATAAAATCCTATCTTTTATAAAATGACCCGGGATAGTATAACCCTAAGTATACTGAAACTATTACAGTAGTAAGATGAAATGATTAAAATAATGTAATACAATGTTGCTATAATTTTTATTTGATAGAGTAAAAAAGAAGGTGAAGTCTTGAAAAAAAGAATTATCAATTTAAAGAAAACAAAAAATACGTATCCATTATTTCATTGGTGCTGCTGAGTTCAATTTTAGTGGGATGCGTTGATGTAGATACTGAAAAATATAAAAATGAATATGGCGTATATCTTAGTGACAACTATTCTGAGCTTCCAGAAGATGTAAGTTGCGAAACAATAGTTATCGATGCTCAGTATTATTCAAAGAAGGAAATAGCTGAATTAAAAGAGACCAATGGGACTGTGTTATCTTATCTTAATGTTGGTTCTATTGAAGATTTTAGAGATTATTTTCCAGAATACGAGGATTTGATTTTAGGACCCTACGAAAATTGGGAAGAAGAATACTGGGTTAATGTGGCAGATGAAAGATGGCAGGATTTTGTTGTAAAGGATTTGGCAAAACCAATATTAAACAAAGGTGTTGATGGATTTTTATTGATAACACCGATGTCTATTACAATTATAACAATGATGGAGTGTATCAGGGACTTACCAATATTCTAATGGAGTTAAAGAATAGTAAGGCCCAGATTGTAATCAATGGTGGCGATGCCTATGTTTCCAAATATTTGGAAGAAAATGGAAATCTGGATGGTATCCTTGATGGAGTAAATCAGGAAAGTGTGTACACGTCAATTGATTTTGATAATAAATCCTTTGCAGAAAATGATGAGGATACAAGAGACTATTATTTGGAATATTTGAATTCTGTTGTGTCTCACGGAAAGAAGGCATATGTGTTAGAATATACAGATGATAGCAAGCTCAAGGATTTTGCAGTAAAGGAATCCCATAAAAATGGATTTATAGTTTATGTTTCAGACAGCATAGAGCTTGATTAATCCAGATATTATGTATAGAATCCTGATGCTTTGGAAGAAGCTCTTTTCAGATCTATAATAATATCTCAATGAAAAGGAAAAACAAATGACACTTACGACACTTTGCTATTTAATAAAAGATAATAAGTATCTTATGCTTCACCGCACCAAGAAGGAGCAGGATATTAATGCCGGAAAGTACATTGGTGTAGGCGGACACGTGGAAGAGGGAGAGTCTCCTACTGATTGCATAAAGCGTGAGGTAAAGGAGGAGACCGGCCTTACTTTAAACAGTGCAAAGTTAAGGGGCTACATTACTTTTGTAATGGGAGATGAAACTGAGCATGCCATCCTTTTTACAAGTGATGATTTTGATGGAACTTTACGTCAGGATTGCGATGAAGGAGAGCTTGTCTGGGTTGATATTGATGAGGTTACAAAACTAAATCTCTGGGAGGGAGACCTGGCTTTCATGAAACTGTTAAAGGAAAGGGAAGATTTTTTCTCTCTAAAGCTTGTTTATGATAATCAGGACAATCTTTTAGATACAATAATTGAGGGGTGAAATATTATGGAGAAAACAAAACTAGAAGAATTATATGCCAAAATGACTGTTGTTCATAAAAAAGCAGAGGCTATATACAATCAGGAAGGCGTGCCTTCTATGATGAAAAATGAATTTAAAAACAGAATATCACAGTATGATGAAATGTATGAAAACTGTGAGTCTATGAAATATATGACATCAAAGCAGGAGACGAAAGATAATTTGCTAAATCAGCAGCAGGAGATTCTTAATGTAAGAATCAAATGGGAGCTTGATTGGGCAAAAAGAGTTGCAAATAATCTTGTGGAAAAACGTTAATTGTGGTAGGATAATTGCGAAAAGCGATGACAGAAACAGTAGTATTTGTGGAAGCTAAGAGAGAGGACGCCTAGGCTGGAAGCGTCTAGTGAAAGCTTATATGAACACCATTCTCGAGCTGAACGTAGAAACACATTTTGTGCGAAGCGTCTCCGGGTAGTTCCGTTAAAGACAAAATGAGTGAAACACTAAGGTGGAACCGTGCTAAATTTCTTGATTTTCGCTCAGTATGAGAGAAAATCGAGAACAAGACGAGCCCTATTGCCGAAGGCAATCTTTAAATGGACGAGTATCCTTTGAATGCACCCTTAGGAAATGCTAGAGATGGCTTTTCCTAAGGTTTTTTTATTTAGCACCCTTAGTACAAGTAGTAACTTTATTCATTCATTAGTAAAAAGGAGAAAAACAATGGTTAATTTCAAAGAAGATGAGTCATTAAATATGCTCAATCACTCATGTGCTCATATGATGGCACAGGCTGTAAAGCACCTTTATCCAAATGCTAAGTTTTGGGTTGGTCCAGTAGTAGAGGAAGGTTTCTATTACGATATGGATCTTGGTGATACTATGCTTACAGACGAGGATGTTGCTGCAATTGAAAAAGAAATGAAGAAGGTAGCAAAGTCTGGCTGCAAGATTTACAGAAGAGAAATCTCTAAGGCCGAGGCTCTTGAGATGTTCAAGGATGACCCATACAAGATTGACTTAATTAATAATATGGATGAGGATACTCAGACTATTTCTTGCTACGACCAGGGCGATTTCACAGATCTTTGCCGTGGACCTCACGTTGATAATGTTAAGCTTTGCCGTTACTTCAAGCTTATTAAGCACTCAGGTGCATATTGGAAGGGCGATGCAGAAAATCAGGTACTTAACCGTGTATACGGTGTTTGCTTCCCTACACAGGAGCAGCTCGATGAGCACCTTGCACTTCTTGAGGAGGCTAAGGAGCGCGATCACAGAAAGATTGGTAAGGACATGCAGCTTTTCATGGCTGATGATTTAATTGGTCGTGGACTTCCTATGTACCTTCCAAACGGTTATACAATCTGGACAGAGCTTGAAAACTACATCCGTAACAAGGAGCGCAAGCTTGGTTACCTTCACGTTATGACACCTTGCGTTGGTACAGTTCAGCTTTACCAGACATCTGGTCACTGGGATCACTACAAGGAGAACATGTTCCCAGCTATGGAGGTTGAGGGAGAGAGCTTCGTTCTTCGTCCTATGAACTGCCCACACCACATGAGAATTTTTGCTAATAGACCACATTCATATAAGGAGCTTCCTATTCGTATCGCTGAAATCGCACACGATTTCCGTTTCGAGTCATCAGGAACTCTTAAGGGTATCGAAAGAGGCCGTCACTTCTGCCAGAACGATTCACACATCTTCTGTACACAGGAGCAGATTAAGTCTGAGGTTAAGAGCGTATGCGACCTTATCTTCAGCACATATGAGGATTTTGGAATCACAGATTACAGATGCGTTCTTTCACTTCGTGATCCAGCTGATACAAAGAAGTATCACCAGGATGATGAGATGTGGAACACAGCAGAGCAGGCTCTTCGTGAGACTCTTACAGAAATCGGTATTGAGTTCACAGAGGAAATCGGTGAAGCTGCATTCTACGGACCAAAGCTTGATGTTAATGTTAAGCCAGCTATTGGTAACGAGATTACACTTTCTACATGCCAGCTTGATTTCTGCTTACCTGCAAAGTTTGACCTTACATACACAGATGCTGATAGCAACAAGCAGACACCAGTAGTAATCCACAGAGCTATTCTTGGATCACTTGATAGATTTATGGCATATATTCTTGAGGAGACAAAGGGTAACCTTCCACTTTGGCTTGCTCCAACACAGGTTAAGGTACTTCCTGTAAAGAATGATGATGCTGATCTTAACGCTTATGCTCAGAAGCTTGTTGATGCACTTGCTGATGCAGATGTTCGTGTTGAGTTTGATACACGTTCAGAGAAGCTTGGTTACAAGATGCGTGAAGCTCAGATTCAGAAGGTTCCTTATCTTGCAGTTCTTGGTAAGAACGAAGAGGCTGAGGGCACTGTTTCATACAGACTTCACGGCGAACATGGTACTACTACAGTTAAGTTCGATGAGTTTGTTGAGCTTATCGTAAATGAAATTAAGTCAAAAGGTCGTCACTAAGACGAAAATATAGAAATGCAAAATTTATGTAGGCTATGTCCAAGAGATTGTGGCATTGATAGAGATAATACTCTTGGCGTATGTCAGGTTTCAAGCAAAGTTAAAATAGCACGTGCTGCCTTACACTTTTGGGAAGAGCCTTGTATTTCAGGAAATAATGGAAGTGGAGCGGTATTCTTTAGTGGATGTCCGCTCCACTGTGTTTTTTGCCAAAACGAGGAAATCAGTCACGGTAAGGTTGGAAAAGAAATCACCATAGAGCAGCTGGCAGATATATATCTTAATCTGCAGAATCAGGGGGCTAATAACATTAATCTGGTTACAGGCACTCATTATATACCTGCTATTGTTGATTCGGTGAAATTGGCCAGAGATAAAGGGCTATCTATTACTATTATTTATAATACCAGTGGTTATGAAAAGGTGGAGAGCTTAAGGATGCTGGAGGGCATCGTAAATGCGTATTTGCCGGATTTCAAATACTGGGACAAATCACTTGCAAAAAAATATTCCTTTGCAGAGGATTATCCTGAGGTTGCTAAGGCTGCTATAGCAGAAATGGTAAGACAGGCAGGCCCACTTCAGTTTAATGAGGATGGTTTTATCCAATCAGGTGTTATTGTTAGACAGCTATTGCTGCCAGGACATACAAAAGATTCAAAGGCAGTAATAGAGTATCTTTATAAGACGTACTGTGATAATATTTACATAAGTTTGATGAGCCAGTATACGCCAATGCCTCAGATAGCAGAGAAATATCCTGAGCTGGGTAGACGAGTTACAAAACGTGAATACCAACAGGTAATAGATTTTGCTTTGGAGCTGGGGATAGAAAATGCTTTTATCCAGGATAGAAAAGTTGCAAAGGAAAGTTTTATTCCGGAATTTTCAAATGAGATTTAATAGTAAAGGTGGTAGGTAATGATTTCAATTAACAACGTAATGAAAACTCAAAAAGAGAATCTTAACTTATTTCGTACTAGCACTGTTATGCACTATTATGCCGTTTAGTACTGCAAATGCAGCGGAAATTAATTCAACTACAGAAGAAACAGAACAGGCAGAAGAAGCTGTTTTTGACGCAGCATTTTATGCTGCTACTTATCCTGACGTTGTTGCTGTTCTTGGAAATGACGAACAGCTTTTATATATGCATTATGTTAATTTTGGCAAGGCAGAAGGCAGATTTGCAAATGCTGAGGAAGCAGCGGCAGCTACATCGGCTCAGGTTCCTCAGGAAGACCAGGCTGCAGCACTTCCTACAGTAAAGGAAGGTAGCTACAATATTCTTGCCATCGGTAATTCAATCACTCTTCATCCAGTATGCGGATATTGGTGGGGCTCTTGGGGAATGGCTGCATCTAGCAAGGATAAGGACTACATCCACCAGGTTCAGGCAGGCCTTTCAGAAAAATATGAGACAGTAAATTTAGACATTATTTCAGTTCAGAGTTGGGAAACAAGCTCTAATCGTTCAAGACAGCTTTCAAAGTTTGATGAAAAGCTTGCTAATAAATATGATTTAGTGGTTATTCAGCTTGGCGAAAATGTAAATAATATGACTACCTTCAAAAAGGATTTCAACAAGCTAGTTTCATATGTTAAGGCTGCACAGCCTGAGGCACAAATCGTTATAGTAGGTGACTACTGGTACAGAAGCGGTAGAGACTCAGCAAAGAGTCAGGTGGCAGCAAATCAGGGATGCAATTACGTTGATATTTCTTCTATCAGAGGTAAAAAAGCATACCGCGCTTCTAGTGGTACAAAGGTACTTGGTGATGATGGAAAGCAGCATACCATCAGAAATCAGGCAGTTTTAAAACATCCAAATGATTTAGGAATGAAATATATTGCTGATAAAATTTTAGAGGCAATTAGTTTATAAATTTATAGAAAAGGAGATACTTATGAGAAAAAGACTTATTAGCGGATTATTGACAGGTGTTATGGCATTGTCTTTAGTAGCTTGTGGTGGCACATCTGGCACAGGTACTTCTGATAACCAGTCAGGCTCAGATAAGGTTTGGAAAATCGCAACAGATACTTCCTTTAAGCCATTTGAGTACACAGATAATAATGGCGATTTTGTAGGTATAGATATGGATATTCTGGCAGCAGTCGCTGAGGACCAGGGATTCAAATATGAGGTTCAGGTACTTGGTTGGGATGCTTCAATCGCTGCGTGCCAGGCAGGTCAGGCAGATGCTCTTATGGCTGGTGCGTCAATCACAGATGAGAGAAAGGGCTCAGGCTGGATTTTCTCTGATGGATATTATGATGCAAACCAGAGTATGGCTGTTGAGTCATCATCAGATATTAAGGGCTTCGAGGATTTATCTGGAAAGTCTGTTGCAGTAAAGACTGGTACAATGAGCGCTTCTTATGCAGAGAGCCTTTCTGCAGATTATGATTTTACAGTTACTTATTTTGAGGATTCACCAACAATGTATCAGGCAGTAGTAGGTGGTCAGGTTGCCGCTTGCTTTGATGATACTCCAATTATGGCTTCAAATATCAAGGATACAGGTATTGCATTAAAGATTCTTGATGGTACTGGAAATGATCCAGCTTCTTATGGATTTGCAATATTTAATGCTGATAATCAGGAGCTCGTTGATATGTTCAACACAGGTCTTAAGAATATTAAGGCTAGTGGAAAATATGATGAAATTATCGCAAAGTATCTTGGTGAATAAGCAATTATATATTTATCATCTTTGATTATCTGGGCAGGAGTAGCCAGGCATTGCTTGGTCTGCTTTTTGCCCTTTGTGTGTTTTAAGAAAGGTTAGTTTTTATGGTTAATATTATTACAGTTTACGGACCTATGCTTTTGATAGCTATGGGACGCACGCTGCTGTTGGCACTTTTAGGATTATTCTTTGCCTGTATCATCGGTATGATTTTTGGAATAATGGGTGTTCTGAAAAATAGAGCATGCAATATTATTTCTCAGATTTTTGTAGATGTTATTCGAGGGGTACCAATGATAGTACTGGCATTTTTTATCTATTTTGGTATTCCATATTTGTTCAACACAATTATAGGTGGATTTGCAATTAATCTTACAGCTCTTCAGGCTGGTACTGCCTGTCTTGCGCTTAATTGTGGTGCGTATATGGCAGAGATTATCAGAGCAGGTATCCAGTCGGTAGATATTGGGCAGATGGAAGCAGCTCGTTCTTTAGGCCTTACCTATAGCCAGGCTATGAGAAAGGTAGTGTTGCCACAGGCTATTAGAACTATGATACCTACATTTATTAATCAATTTATAATTACACTCAAAGATACATCGATTCTTTCTGTAATTGGATTCCCAGAATTAGTTAATACTGCAAAAAATGTGCAGGCTAATACGTTTATGTCTTTTCAGACTTGGGCAATCGTTGGAATTATGTATTTGATTGTCATTACAATCCTTTCACGTAGTGCAAAGGTTGTTGAGAGGAGGCTAAGCGTTGGTAGATAAGAATGAAGTGAAAATCAGTGTTAAAAATTTAAAGAAGACTTATGGGGATTTGCAGGTACTGAAAGATATTAGTACTGATGTCCATAAGGGGGAGGTACTTTGCATCATAGGGCCTTCTGGCTCAGGCAAGTCTACATTTTTAAGATGTCTTAACAAGCTTGAAAAGCCAACTGCTGGTAGCATCATTGTTAACAATGAGGACATCGTTGATAAAAAGGTAAATATCAATAAGGTGAGAGAAAATATTGGAATGGTATTTCAGCATTTCAATTTATTTAACAACCTCAATATTCTTGATAATCTTACTTTGGCACCAGTTCAATTAAAGAAGTGTTCTAAGGCAGAAGCAGAGGAGCGAGCAAAGAAAATGCTTGCAAGAGTAGGATTGGCTGAAAAGGAATCCAGCTATCCTAATCAGCTTTCCGGTGGACAAAAGCAGCGCGTTGCAATAGCCCGTGCTCTTTGTATGCAGCCAGATATTATGCTTTTTGATGAGCCTACATCTGCACTTGACCCTGAGATGGTTGGAGAGGTTCTTCAGGTAATGAAGGACTTGGCCGCTGAGGGAATGACTATGGTTATCGTTACTCACGAGATGGGATTTGCCAGAGAAGTAGCAGATAGAGTTATCTTTATGGATGGTGGATACATTATCGAGGAAGGTACTCCACAGGAGGTTCTTGGGGCACCAAAGGAAGCAAGAACAATCGATTTCTTGAATAAAGTATTATAAAAGGGATTTTTGAAGGTATGAAAAATATAATTACAATTAGCCGCCAGTTTGGTGCTGGTGGAAGCACAATTGGAATGAGGGTTGCTGAGGAATTAGGCTACTACTATTGTGATAAGGATATGATTGTGAGAGCTGCTATTGAAAGTGGTAGTCTTACCCCTGATGAAGTTCGTTTTTACGATGAGAGGGTTCCAAAACAATTCGGCTTTGGTCAGAGTCTTTTTGATTTCTACAATAAGCCACTTGATGAAAAGCTTTTTAAGGCTCAGTCTGAGGCTATAAAGAAGGTTGCTGAAAAGGGAAATTGCGTTATTGTTGGACGTAATGCAAATATTATTTTAAAAGAGTTTGACAGAACACTTCATGTTTTTATTTCTGCATCTGAGCATTTTAGAATAAATAGAATGAAGGAAAAGATGCCAGGTGTATCAGAAGAAAAGATTATAGAGCGTATACATGCTGTTGATAAAACCAGAAAGAAGTATTGCAAGTATTACACTGATACGGAATTTGGTAATGCTGCTTATTACGATTTGTGCGTAAAAAGCTCTACCCTTGGAATTGATAATTGCGTTAATCTTATCTGCGAATCGGCAAAAAATAATTAATACAAAGAGGTCAAACTAAATTTCTATGAGACGAATAGATGAAGACATAAAAACGGACAATTTCAAAATTTATATTTGATCTACGGCGAGGAAGAATATCTAAAACTTCAGTATAGAAACAAGCTGATAGCTGCTCTGGTGAGTGAAGGGGATAATATGAATTTCTCCAAATATACTGATACAGGCATCAATGTAAATCAGGTGATTGATCAGGCGGAGACTATGCCTTTTTTTGCTGAGCATCGAGTTATTCTTATAGAAAATAGTGGTTTTGGTAAAAAGATGCCAGAAGAATTAGGAGAGTATTTATCAACTATTCCTGATTTTACTATCTTTATCTTTGTAGAGCCTTCCGCTGATAAAAGAGGAAAGCTATATAAGGCAGCAAAAGCAGCAGGCCGTGATATCGAGATTAATATGCCTAACGAAACAGTTCTTACCCAGTGGGTAGGGGCAATGCTAAAGGATTCCGGCAAACAAATGAAAAAGGATGCCTGGATTCAATTTAGAGATATGACCGACAGTAGTATGGACAATATGAAGCGAGAGCTTGATAAGCTTGTTACTTATGTTGGGGATAGATCACAGATAACTATTGAGGATGTAAATGCTATCTGCATTCCTCAAATAGAAACAAAGATATTTGATATGATAAATTCTATTGCATTAAAGGATTTACCTAAGACCATGGATTTATATCAGGATATGCTTTCTGCAAAGGAACCACCTATGCGTATTCTTTATATGATTGTTAGGCAGTTTAGACAGCTAGCGGTTATCAGGGAGCTTAAAGAGCAGGGAGAGAGCAGCGCTTCCATTGCTAAAAAAATAGGTATGCAGGATTACATTGTTAGAAAAAATGAAGCCCTCATTAGAAACCTTGGTTCAAAGGAGATAAAGAATCTTCTTGTTGATGCGGCTACATTTGAGCAGCAGGTTAAAACAGGTTTATTAGATGAGAATCTTGCGGTAGAAATGATAATGATGAAATATGCAGCCAAATAAAAAAGCTGAGCCATTTGCTATGCTGGCTCAGCTTTTTATATTATAGAATTAGTAAGCTTTTATTTTTCCTGTAGCTTTTGCTTCGTATAAAGCATCGTCAGCACGTTTGAAAAATGATTCATAATCATCTCCAGGACAGAAGCTTGTCACTCCAAGGCTTAATGTCACTACACCAACAGGTGGTATATTTAGAGCGGAAACTCTTTTTCTGGCTGTCTCAATATTATCGAAAATCTGCTTTGCATTTAGTGTAGGAGCTAAAAATAAGAATTCTTCGCCACCCCAACGACCAAAGATAGCACTTGGCAGCTTGTCTACTTCAAAAGCCATAGAGTTAGATATTTCCTTTAATACCTTATCACCAATATCATGTCCATAGGTATCATTTATTTTTTGAAATCATCTATGTCTACGATTCCCAAAGTCATTTCAATTTTGTATTTGGTTGCACGTTTTATAGCATCATGAACCAGCCTATCAAGCATTCGTCTGTTGTATAAACCAGTTAGAGCATCTGTATCAGCAATTTCCTGCAGCTGGTTATTTGCAGCCTGTAATTGCTCATTAGCAGCTTGTAGCTCTGCAGATGTTACATTAATAAAGTTGGCCAGTCGCTTTACAAGAGACATCTGACTATGGATTATTTCGTTGTCGGTTTTTGGCTCAGCCTTTAATGTGTTCTCGGCAGGCTTTGAAGCAACGCACTTGCCTTCCCGCATACTAATTGCAATCAGTGTAACGTGATGCTCAATGAGGTAATTATCCATTCGCATTATTTCGCCGCTGGAATAGAAACCAGCAACTGGAGCAATTTCTGCAAATGGGGATGTTTCATCATTGATTAAATATTTCCAGT
The DNA here is from genome assembly GCA_000209815.1 of Butyrivibrio fibrisolvens 16/4. Taxonomy (GTDB): domain Bacteria; phylum Bacillota; class Clostridia; order Lachnospirales; family Lachnospiraceae; genus Pseudobutyrivibrio; species Pseudobutyrivibrio fibrisolvens_A. The sequence continues at coordinate 1,974,882 of FP929036.1, read as the reverse complement.
ATAAACGCCTTACACCACAACTGGTTAAGAAGATGGCTTCTGGAGAAAAATCTTTTACTATATTTTTCAGTGTAGTGACATCTTCTTGTATTACCTGAGGATCTCCATAAGAGAGGTGAACAGGGGTGCCTTTATCTATATCAGCGGCCAAAAGAATGGATTTATCTTCATTTGAACAAGAGAAAGGCATACGCAAAACTTCAATTCCATGCTGATGGGACATTATAGGAAATTCCAAAATGTTAGAGAAGAAGTCATCATCGGCTTGGATATCCAGGTAATTCCTATATACATCACCTGCTGGAATATCATTTAATTCGTATAAACGTTTTCCTTCGATTTTTGTAGCCAAAAATTCTTTGCCAAGTGGTTTCCAACCTATTGCGTGATGGATATCTACAATTAAATCGTTGCCTGAGTAGATTACTAAGGCTACGCCTTCGTGGCAAATAGAATTATTAACTATTACTTTTGTATCAGTGCCTGTAATATCAAAATTTGCACTTCCTCCACCGAATATTGGAACAGATTCATTACAGGTTTCTACTATGTTTAGAATGGTGTGACTGTTGATTGATTTGAGAGTAATAATGATTTCAGCAGCCCTTATATTTGGAGAGTCATTTATTATCTGCTTTACACGGTTTCCTACAATAGCTTCTCCGTTTTTCTCACACTTTATAAGGTGAGTTTCAATCTTAGTATCTTCAAAGGCTGATATAGCTAAAACAATACCTTTCTCAACCAGCTGTCCGTTATATATAGCACCGTTACAGCTGGTTCCACAAATATATGCATTTGGAAATACTTCATAGATTTCTTGTTGGAGTTTTAGAATATTATCATCGCTATAACCAGATGAATAGATGTGAAAAAGCACAGATAAATAAGAGGTATCAGCTAGCTTCTGCTGCACCTCATTAAGGATGCTTGAAACATTTGTGGTTGTGGTTATTTTGTAATTAAATTGTTTCAAAAAATTCCTCCGGCTTTTTACCCACACTGTTGATTGTATTCTACTGAAAAAATATGATATGATGGTGAAAAAATTGTTATTACGAATTGAATTTAAAAAATCTCTGTTATAATAACGATATGAGTGAAAAACGTATTCCTAAACTAACAATTCAAGAAATAAATAAAGAAACAACACTTTCGGTTATAGCTTCTTTGGAGGACAAGAAGCTGGAACTGCCGGTGGAGTACGCCCATATTACAGATAATGAGCTGGTAGAAATAAGAGCTAAGTATGGGGAAAATATAATTCCTATCGAAGATGTTGTGCAGGAATGGAAGAGAAAGCTTTTTAAGGTTTCCTTTAATGGGCATTTGTCTAAATTAGATCTTATGGCTATTAATACAGAGGGTGTGTTTCTTTGGGAGAAAGTCAAAATATACAAGGTAGTTCTTGCATCAGGGAAAATGGTAAACCTTATTAAATCAGATAGGGTAGAGGGAGAAAAATTTAATCGCAGGCGAGGAGTACGAATTGCCCTGGATAAAAGCATGGATATCCAACAGGATGGAGAGATACACAAGGTTGTTGTAAGAGACCTTTCATACTGTGGTGTTGGTTTTATTGAATATACTGAGACATCCAATATTAAGGTGGGAGAACCGTTTGAATTGTTCTTAGTTGAGGATTCAAAGGATGGTGAGAATCTGGTAGGTAAATTTTATGGAAAAGTTATTAACCAGAGGGAGCTCCCTGCAGGTGGTATTTTTAATGGATGTGTTTTGTCATCCCAGCATTCTACCTTTTTACAAAGATATATTGCCATGAAGCAATTGGAACAAATTAGCGGAAAGAAAATGTCACCAACTATTCAAAGGAATGTTACTGGAGATAATTGGAAGGGCATTATAGTAGAATCTCTGGCGGAGAAAAAGAATGAGTGAACCAAAGAAACAGCAACTTCATATATCAGAGGTGCAGCCTGCAGATAGCATTTCTATTACTGCTATGATGGGGCCTAAGAAGGTCGAGATACAGGCTACCTATGCAGAACTCACCCTAGAGCAGATAGAGTTTCTTAATGTAAATTATGGCAACCATTATCTACCAATAGAATTAATTACACAGGAGATTAATGGAGAAGAGGTTGTGGTATCATTTGAGGGACAAAATTCCGCTTTGAAAGTAGTTGTTGTAAATCCCGATGGTGTATTCAAATTTGAAAATATACTTATCAGAAAGACCACATTACCACCAGATAAGACATTTCATTTAATTAATGCGGTATCTACTTTAGGGGTAAGATACAATCGAAGACGTGGCGTGCGTGTGAATGTTGACACTAGAATGGAATTAGAGCAGGGGGATAGCAAATTTATAATTCTTGTAAGAGAGATATCTTATTGCGGATTTAGTTTTATCAATCTGACTAAAACTGATATAGATGCCAGCAGACCGTTTATATTGAAGCTGATTGAGCGTGATGGGGATAAATCATTTACTGTTGGTAAATTTATAGGAAAAGTACATAGGGTGGAAGAGCCTGAAAACGGCAATACAATCTATGGCTGCGTTTTAGCGGAAAAGCACGAAGCCCAGCTACAGAAATATATTGCTATGAAGCAAATGGAAGCCCTTACAGGAAAGAAGGTATTTGATGATGTTCAAAAGATATCTACTTCCGAAAATTGGAGACAGGAAGTAGCAGATGCCTTGGGTCGTACATTGGACGACTAGAGCAGGGCATCTACCGAAGATTTGTATTCAGATATCTTATTTGATTTTCTGATTTTCTTTATAAGCTTTTCTTCATTAGGGTAATTATTTTCCCAATAAACCCAGAACTCCTTCATTCGGTGGAGTACAGGCTTTTCTCCGGAAAGAACATCTATATACTGAGCTAAAAGCTCATTGTGAAAGTTTTTGAAAACATTTTGGTCTAAGGATTCGTTCTTTGGACCTTTTTAAATTCTAAGGCAAGCTTAGGATTGGAGATTAATCCTCGGCCTATCATTACAGCATTTATTAATGGATAGTTATTAAAGGTATCATCAATATCAGATATTGTTTTAACATCTCCATTGAATACCAGTGGAGCTTTTGCGTTTGAATATGCATACTGAAAAAAATCTGGATGAATAGGCTCGCGATAAAAATCCTTTTGTACTCTTGGATGGATTGTAAGCTCTGAGATAGGGTATTTGTTGTAGATTTCCAAAATCTCGTAAAACTCATCAGACTCCAGTTTGCCTAGACGGGTCTTTATAGATACCTGAATATCATTTTTTAATCCAGCGAATATTTCATAGAGCATACTATCAAGCTCTTCTGGATAGTATAGAAGACCAGACCCCTTTTTCTTTGCAACGACTGTGCCAGAAGGACAGCCTAGATTAAAATTAATTTCTTTAAAGCCAAGGGAAGCAATTTCGCCTGCGGCCCATAAAAAATGCTCAGCCTTGTTTGTGAGAAGCTGAGGGACAGTTGTATTTATATCATTTTTTTCAGGGTCGATATCCTTGAACTCTCTTGTAGTAAATTTAAAAGTGGAATTAGGAGAGATGAAAGGAGTGTAGTATTTATCAACTCCACCAAAGTATTTTTTGAAGGTGTTTCTGAAAATACTATCTGTAACTCCCTCCAGCGGGGCAAGGTATATTTTTTTGTTCGAATCCATAGTAACTCCTAAGTGATTAAAAAATTAGAGCATCGGATGACGGTTCCGATGCTCTAAATATAAATTCTTATCTAAAATTAAGCAAGTGTGTTTACAAGCTTAGCAAGACGAGATACCTTACGGCTAACAGTGTTATCATGATAAACACCCTTTGAACCAGCCATCTCGATAACCTTAACAGCAGCCTTAAGCTCTGACTCAGCAAGTGCCTTGTCCTTAGCTTCAACAGCAGCCTCAACACGCTTAACGTATGTCTTAACCTCTGATCTGATTGCCTTATTGCGCTCTGTTCTAACAGCTGTTACTAAAACGCGCTTCTTAGCAGACTTAATATTTGCCATGTATTGCTACACCTCCAATTTGTATAAAAATTAAATGTTCTAATTAAAATACGTTGTAGCCGGACACGGACAGTTCAACGCATACTCGAATATAATAGTGAATAAATGACCATTTGTCAATAGAATTTGGCTATTTATCTAATAAAAATTTTGATAAAACCTGATTACTAACATCTATACCAATATCTGTCAGGAATAGACGGCCTTCTTTGGCCTCCATAAAGCCCTGATTGCGTAAAGCGGTAATAATAGGACCATAAATAGCTTCAATATCGATGCCGAACATGTTAAAGAAATCTGAACGGGCCACACCATCTATTTTGCGTAGACCTAAAAACATAAATTCTTCCATGGCATCCTTTTTAGAAAGGACCTCTTCACTGTCAAAATAAGGAGAGGAAAGCTCTGAAGAAACTGCCTTGCCATTGGCAATAGCCTCGGAGGTCTCAACATATTTATATATATCACGCATATTACTGGTGCGGACATTATCAAAAAGTGAAGCTGCTCCAAGACCTACTCCAAGATAAGGAACTCTATCCCAGTAACCTACATTGTGGCGACAGATTTTGCCTCCTCTGGCGTAGTTGGAAATTTCGTACCTTTTGTATCCTTTGTTTTCCAGGTATTCCATTGTGAATTTGTAAAGGTGATATGCCTCTTCGTCAGTAGGTAAATCCTCTGTTTCCATACCAGCTTGTTGCTTAACAGCATCGAATTTGTACTTATCATAAAAAGGAGTGCCCTTTTCTATAATGAGAGAGTAGGCAGATATATGCTCTGGACGAAGCATAGTAACAGAGCTAAGAGTTTTTTCTAGCTTTTCTACAGTCTGATGTGGCAATCCTGTCATAATATCCACATTTACATTATCAAATCCAGCCTTACGGACCAAATCAAAGGTGTGCAGGAAACGATTGTAATCGTGAATTCGTCCTAACTCCTTTAGCTCGTCATCATTGGCAGACTGCAGCCCAATACTTAGTCTGTTGATTCCGATGGAACGATAAACATTAAGCTTTTCTGCAGAAAGGGTACCTGGATTACATTCAACGGATATTTCTGCAAGAGGATCCACTTTAAAGCTCTGTTTGACGGTAGTTATAATGGAATCCATCAAATCCTCTGAGAGCCAGGATGGAGTACCTCCACCTACATAAATAGTGGAAATGATACAGCCAGGGTGAGTCTTTGCAACATATTTTATCTCAGTACACAAAGCAGCGGTGTAACGCCGCTGCATTTTTTCATCGAAAACCCCAGAGAGGAAATCGCAATATAAACATTTTTTAACGCAAAATGGTATATGTATGTACAGTTCGATAGGTGTCATTTTAATCCTCGTCAAGCTTGAGAACACTCATGAAGGCAGCCTGTGGAATTTCTACATTACCAACCTGGCGCATTCTCTTTTTCCTTCCTTCTGTTTTTCAAGAAGCTTCTTTTTACGTGAAATATCACCACCATAACACTTTGCAAGTACATCCTTGCGCATAGCCTTAACTGTTTCACGGGCAATAACCTTTGAACCAACGGCAGCCTGAATAGGAATCTCAAATAAGTGACGTGGAATCTCTTCCTTTAGCTTTTCACACATCTTACGTCCACGCTCGTAAGCTGTTCCAGCAAAAACGATAAATGAGAGAGCATCAACTTCTTCTTTATTAATAAGGATATCAAGCTTAACAAGCTCAGATTTCATGTAACCCTTCATTTCATAATCGAAGGATGCATATCCGCGGGAACGGCTTTTTAATGCATCAAAGAAATCGTAAATGATTTCATTAAGTGGAAGAGTGTATTTAAGAAGAGCACGGGTCTCTTCAATGTATTCCATACTGATATATTGACCACGTCTCTCCTGACAAAGATCCATAATGGCGCCAATATAATCGCTGGTAACCATGATTTCAGCTTCTACGATTGGCTCTTCCATATAATCGATTTCTGATGGATCTGGAAGATTGCTAGGATTTGTAAGCTCAATCATAGTGCCATCTGTTTTATGGACTCTGTAAACTACTGATGGAGCAGTGGTAACAAGATCAAGATTATATTCACGCTCCAAGCGCTCCTGAATTATTTCTAAGTGGAGTAGACCGAGAAAACCACATCTGAAACCAAATCCAAGAGCTACAGATGTTTCAGGCTCAAACTGAAGAGCTGCATCATTAAGCTGAAGCTTTTCAAGGGCATCTCTTAAGTCAGGATATTTTGCACCATCAGCTGGATATAAACCGCAATAAACCATAGGGTTGACCTTTTTGTATCCAGGTAGTGGCTCTGGAGCTGGATGATTAACGTGAGTGATTGTATCACCAACACGTGTATCTCGAACGTTTTTGATAGAGGCGGTCATGTAACCTACCATTCCAGCTGGAAGCTCTTCACAAGGGATGAACTGACCAGCTCCGAAATAGCCTACTTCAACAACGTCAAACTGAGCGCCTGTGGCCATCATTTTTACTTTGTCGCCAACTTTAAGGGTACCTTCCTTGATACGGCAGAAAACGATAACTCCCTTGTAAGGATCGTAAAGGGAATCGAAAATAAGTGCCTGAAGAGGTGCGTTTATATCGCCTTTTGGTGCAGGAAGCTGATTTACGATTGCCTCTAATACATCGTGAATATTAAGTCCAGTTTTGGCAGAAATCTGTGGAGCATCATGAGCTTCTAGGCCGATAACATCCTCGATTTCTTCAATAACGCGCTCTGGGTCTGCAGATGGTAAATCTATTTTGTTGATAACTGGGATAACATCAAGGTCGTGATCAAGTGCAAGATATACGTTTGCAAGAGTCTGAGCCTCGATACCCTGGGCAGCATCCACAACAAGAATAGCTCCATCGCAAGCTGCAAGGGAGCGGGAAACTTCATAATTAAAATCTACATGGCCTGGAGTGTCGATGAGATTAAAGATATACTCCTGCCCATCATCGGCTTTGTAGATAATACGAACGGCCTGAGACTTGATAGTGATTCCACGCTCGCGCTCAAGGTCCATATTATCAAGAACCTGTGCCTGCATCTCACGGTCTGTAAGAGTACCGGTCATTTGTATAATACGATCCGCAAGAGTCGATTTGCCGTGATCGATATGTGCTACAATACAAAAATTTCTTATTTTACTCTGATCCATACATTACCTCTATAAAAATACTGAAATTATCTTATCAGAGGCAGGTGAAAATAACAAGAATTGCTGGCAAAACAGGCAGGTAAAAATAATCACTTCATTATAGAAATAAATGTTTTATTAAAAAAATCTAAAGTCTGTTGACAAACCCATTGGGTAGGTGTAAATTAACATCAGAAAATGATTAGCACTCCAATTAGATGAGTGCTAACAAATATCAAAATTTCCAAACAACAGGTTGGGAGTGAGGTGAATGTATGGCAGATACAGAGCTTGATGAGAGAAAAGTTAAGATTCTTAATGCGATAATAAAGAACTATTTAGAAACTGGAGAGCCTGTAGGTTCACGTACCATTTCTAAATATACAGATTTAAATTTAAGTTCTGCTACCATTCGTAATGAAATGTCAGATCTTGAGGATTTGGGATACATTATTCAGCCTCATACATCTGCAGGCCGCATCCCTTCAGATAAAGGTTACAGATTCTACGTAAACAATCTGATAGCTTCCAAAGATAAGGAAGTTTCAGATATGAAGGAATGGATGATAGAGCGAGAAGAGAAAATGGAAACACTTCTCAAAAACGTAGCAAAGGTTTTAGCTACAAATACCCAGTACGCTACAATGATTTCCGCTCCATCAGTTGTTTCAAACAGACTAAAGTTTGTTCAGCTTTCAGCTGTAGATGAAAATCAGTTATTATCAGTTGTGGTTATGGATGGAAACATTGTTAAAACAAAATCATCCATATTGATAAGCCACTGGATAACGAAACATTACTTAAGCTGAATATGCTTTTAAATACAAACCTTAATGGTCTTTCTGTTGATCAGATTAATCTGGCACTTATCACCAGACTTAAAGAACAGGCAGGCATTCACGATGAGATAGTTTCTCAGGTTTTGGATACAGTTGCTGAGACCATTACAGAGGATGAGGATTTACAGGTATACACTTCAGGTGCTACCAACATCTTCAAATACCCAGAGCTTTCAGATTCTAAGAAAGCTTCAGAGCTTTTAGATACATTCGAAGAAAAGCAGTCATTGATAGAGCTCCTTACAGATAAGTCATCTGAGGAGGAGACAGGCATTCAGGTTTATATCGGTGACGAATCGCCTATATCTACTATGAAGGATTGTTCGATTGTTACAGCAACATACGAACTTGGAGACGGAGTTAAGGGCACAATCGGTATCGTAGGTCCAAAAAGAATGGATTACGAAAATGTTGTTGATAATATAAAGAGTCTCAAGGGACAGCTTGATAAGCTGCTTCGCAATGAGAAAAAAACGATAGTTAGGAGATTTTCTTAATGGCAGAGAATAAAATGGAAGAGTTTTCTACAGAAGAAGCAGTTAAGGAAGCTGTAGAGAACGCGGAAGAAATGACAGAGGAAGCTCCAGCAGCTGAAACTACTGAAGAAGCTGCAGATGAAAAGAATTCTGAAAAGGAATCAAAGAAGGGCTTCAAGAAAAAGGAAAAGAAGAAGGACAAAAGAGACGAGCAGATTGAACAGCTTAATGACAAGGTAATGCGTCAGATGGCAGAGTTTGAAAACTTCAGACGTCGTACAGAGCTTGAAAAGTCTCAGATGTTCGCCACAGGTGCCAAGAGCATCGTTGAAAAGATACTTCCTGTAGTAGACAACTTCGAAAGAGGTCTGGCTACAGTTGAAGAAGGAGCAGATCCATTTGCTGATGGAATGCTTATGATATACAAGCAATTGCTTACAACACTTGATGAGGCAGGAGTTAAGCCTATTGAGGCTGTAGGTCAGGAATTCAATCCAGACTTCCACAATGCAGTAATGCACGTAGAGGATGAGGAGGTTGGCGAGAATATCGTCGTAGAAGAATTCCAAAAGGGCTATATGTACAATGATACAGTAGTTCGTCATTCAATGGTAAAGGTTGCTAACTAAGTTAATATTTAGGAGGAAATAAAAATGGGAAAGATTATTGGTATCGATTTAGGAACAACTAACAGCTGTGTAGCTGTTATGGAAGGTGGAAAGCCTACCGTTATCGCAAATACAGAAGGTGCTAGAACAACACCATCTATCGTTGCATTTACAAAGACAGGTGAGAGACTTGTTGGTGAGCCAGCAAAGCGTCAGGCTGTTACAAATGCAGAGAAGACTATCGCTTCTATTAAGAGAGATATGGGTACAGACAATGGCCGTATTATCGACGACAAGAAGTACTCTCCACAGCAGATTTCAGCTATGATTCTTCAGAAGCTTAAGAGCGATGCTGAGAACTACCTTGGTGAGACAGTTTCAGAGGCAGTTATCACAGTACCTGCTTACTTCAACGATGCTCAGCGTCAGGCTACAAAGGATGCTGGTAAGATTGCAGGTCTTGATGTAAAGCGTATCATCAACGAGCCTACAGCAGCAGCTCTTGCTTATGGTCTTGATAACGAGCAGGAGCAGAAGATTATGGTTTACGATTTAGGTGGTGGTACATTTGATGTATCTATCATTGAGATCGGTGATGGCGTTATCGAAGTACTTGCTACAGCTGGTAACAACAGACTTGGTGGTGATGATTTCGATCAGAAGATTACAGATTGGATGCTTTCAGAGTTTAAGGCAGCTGAGGGTGTAGATCTTTCAACAGATAAGATGGCTCTTCAGAGACTTAAGGAAGCAGCTGAGAAGGCTAAGAAGGAGCTTTCATCTGCTACAACTACAAACATCAACCTTCCATTCATCACAGCTACAGCAGAAGGTCCAAAGCACTTTGATATGAATCTTACACGTGCTAAGTTTGATGAGTTAACACACGATTTAGTAGAGGCTACAGCAGGCCCTGTTAACCAGGCTCTTAAGGATGCAGGTCTTAACGCATCAGAGCTTTCTAAGGTACTTCTTGTTGGTGGTTCTACAAGAATCCCAGCAGTTCAGGATAAGGTAAAGGCTCTTACAGGTCACGAGCCAAGCAAGACATTAAATCCAGATGAGTGCGTAGCTATCGGTGCTTCTATCCAGGGTGGTAAGCTCGCTGGCGATGCTGGTGCAGGCGATATCCTTCTTCTTGATGTAACACCACTTTCACTTTCAATCGAGACAATGGGTGGTATTGCTACAAGACTTATCGAGAGAAATACAACTATCCCTACAAAGAAGAGCCAGATCTTCTCTACAGCAGCTGATAATCAGACAGCCGTTGATATCAACGTAGTACAGGGTGAGCGTCAGTTTGCTAAGGATAACAAGTCACTTGGACAGTTCAGACTTGATGGTATCCCACCAGCAATGAGAGGTGTACCACAGATCGAGGTTACATTTGATATTGATGCTAACGGTATCGTTAACGTATCTGCTAAGGATCTTGGAACAGGTAAGGAGCAGCACATCACAATCACAGCTGGTTCTAACATGTCTGATGATGATATCGAGAAGGCAGTTAAGGAAGCAGCTGAGTATGAGGCTCAGGATAAGAAGCGTAAGGAAGCTGTTGATACAAGAAACGATGTTGAGAGCTTTGTATTCCAGACAAAGAAGGCTCTTGATGAAGTAGGCGACAAGATTGACGCAGCTGATAAGGCAGCAGTTGAGGCTGATATCGAAGCAGCTCAGAAGTTACTTGATCAGTACACAACTCCTGAGGAAATGAACGATTCTCAGATTGGTGAGCTTAAGGCAGCTCAGGAGAAGCTTACAGAGTCAGCTCAGAAGGTATTTGCTAAGATGTACGAGCAGACACAGCAGGCTCAGGGTGGTGCTGCAGGTGCAGGCCCAGACATGAGCCAGTTCACAGGAGCAGGCGCTGGTGCAGGCGCACAGGGCCCAGCTAACGATGATGTTGTTGATGCTGATTTCAAGGAAGTCTAAATAATAAATAAAATAATAGCTCCCCTTCGGGGGAGCTTATAGTGTAATAAAGGATTGATAAATATGGCAGAACAAAAACGTGATTACTATGAGGTCCTTGGTGTTTCCAAGACAGCCTCAGATAGTGAGCTTAAAAGTGCATACAGAAAGCTTGCAAAGAAGTATCATCCAGATATGAATCCTGGTGATGCTGAGGCTGAAAAGAAATTCAAGGAAGCTTCAGAAGCATACGCGGTTCTTTCAGATCCAGACAAGAGACGTCAGTATGACCAGTTTGGCTTTGCTGCATTTGAAAATAGTGGCGGTGGTGCCGGTGGATTTGATTTCTCTGGCATGGATTTTGGAGATATCTTTGGAGATATTTTTGGCAGCTTCTTTGGTGGTGGCGGCGCAGGCCGTGCCTCTAATGGTCCAATGCGTGGAGCTAACCTTCGTGCAGCTGTTCACATCACTTTTGAAGAGGCAGCTTTTGGCTGTGAAAAGCAGATTGAAATTGCTCTTAAGGAAGAGTGTGCAGCTTGTCATGGATCAGGTGCAAAGCCTGGCACAAGCAAGAGAACATGTACAAAGTGTGGTGGTAAGGGTCGTGTAATGGTTACACAGCAGTCACTCTTTGGAATGGTTCAGAATGTTACAACATGTCCTGATTGTCATGGTACTGGTGAAGTTATCGACACTCCATGTCCAGATTGTGGTGGTACTGGTTATGTATCTCGCAGAAAGAAGATTGCTGTATCTATTCCTGCAGGTATTGATAATGGCCAGAGTGTACGAATCCGTGAAAAGGGTGAGCCAGGAAGAAATGGTGGTCCTAGAGGAGATTTACTTGTAGAAGTTATCGTTTCTAGTCATCCTACATTCCATCGTCGTGATTATGATATTTACTCAGAAGCTCCTATTTCATTTGCTCAGGCAGCACTTGGTGGAGAGGTTATTATCGAGACTCTTGATGGAAAGGTTTCATATGAGGTTAAGCCTGGAACCCAGACAAATACTCAGATTCGATTAAAGGGCAAAGGTATTCCTTCACTCAGAAACAAGGCTGTTCGTGGCGATCACTACGTTACACTTGTAGTTCAGGTTCCTACATCACTTTCAAAGGATGCAAAGGACGCACTTCGTAAATACGATGAGCTTACTGGAAACACTACTACAGGTGGTCCAAAGACAGTTAGGACAGAGAAGAAACGCAAGGGATTTGCAGATAAGATTAAAGATGCGATAGATGATTTATAAAATGTTTGCTAGTAGTCGAAAAGGGCTGCTAGCTTTTTTTATGGTCGAATTTGCAACATTTTTAGTAAGAAAGCTTGAATTTGAAAACTGAAATAGTTTAAAATAGTTTCCATAGGGAATGAATAATTTGAAATACAATATTTGGAAATAATCGGAGGGGATTATGGTTCAGGAAAGTATAAAAAATTAGTTCAGTATGGAATTAATAAGGGGCTTACACCAGAGTGCGAGCGAATCTACACTACAAATCTATTGCTAGAATGTCTTGAGGAGGATGAGTACACTGATCCAGATTGCGATATGTCTGATATCGTTCTTGAGGATGTTCTTTCAGATCTTTTAGACGAGGCTGTTAAAAAAGGCATTATTGAGGATTCTGTTACTTATAGAGATTTATTCGATACAAAGCTTATGAATTGCCTTTGTCCAAGACCATCACAGGTAATTACAGAGTTTAATAACATTTATAAAAATGAAGGTGCTAAGGCAGCTACAGATTATTTCTATAATCTTAGTAAGGCATCTGATTATATCCGCACCTATAGAGTTAAGAAGGATTTAAAGTGGACTACAGAGACTGATTATGGAACACTTGATATCACAATCAATCTTTCAAAGCCAGAAAAAGATCCTAAGGCTATTGCTGCTGCAAAGAATGCAAAGCAGTCATCATATCCAAAGTGCCAGCTCTGTATGGAAAATGAGGGATATGCAGGTAGAAGCAATCATCCTGCAAGAGAGAATCATCGTATCATTCCAATCACTATTAATGATAGCAAATGGGGATTCCAGTATAGCCCATATGTATATTACAACGAGCACTGCATAGTATTTAATGGAGAGCATACTCCTATGAAAATCGAGCGTGCCACATTTGTAAAGCTTTTTGATTTTATAAAGCTGTTTCCACATTATTTCCTTGGAAGTAATGCAGACCTTCCTATCGTAGGAGGTTCTATTCTTAGTCACGACCATTTCCAGGGCGGTTGCTACACATTTGCTATGGAAAAAGCTCCTATTATAAAGGAATTCACTGTAAAGGGATTTGAGGATGTTAATGCCGGTATTGTTAAATGGCCACTTTCAGTTATCCGCTTACAGTGCAAGGACGAAAAGCGTGTTATTGATTTGGCAGAGCATATTTTAAATGCCTGGAGAGGCTATAGTGATGAAGCTGCATTTATTTTTGCAGAGACCAATGGTGAAAAGCATAACACTATCACACCTATTGCTAGAAAGCGTGGGGATTTGTTCGAGCTAGATTTGGCTCTTAGAAACAACATCACTACAGAAGAGCATCCTCTTGGTGTTTATCATCCACATGCTCATCTTCACCATATTAAAAAGGAGAACATTGGTCTTATAGAGGTTATGGGACTTGCAGTTCTTCCTAGTCGTCTCAAAGGTGAGATGGAACAGCTTGCTGATTATATTGTCAATGGTAAGGACCTTAGAAGCAATGAGGTACTTGAAAAGCATGCTGATTGGGTTGAAGAGTTTTCTAAGAATTACGACCATATCGATGCTAGTAACGTAAATGAAATCCTTGAACAGGAAATCGGTAAGGTCTTTTGTGAAGTACTAGAGTGCGCTGGTGTTTACAAGTGCAATGAAGAAGGAATTGCAGCATTTATGAGATTTGTTGATACATTATAATATTGATTTTTTAGCTCTTTGATGGGAGACCATCAAGGAGCTTTTTTTCATTTAACCTTTTTTTGAAATTCATTTTATCTTCACCTAACAATCACTTTCCACCATTAGATTATAGCCATAGCAACAAATCACACAGAAAGGAGCCACAGTATGGCTGAGATCCAAAAAGTATTTAACAGATACGAAAAGAAATTTCTACTAGATGAAAATACTTATCTGAAATTTAAGAAAGATTTGGATGAATATATGGAGGAAGATGATTACGGAGTCCATACTATTAGAAATATTTATTATGACACACCAACAGATGAGCTTATAAGAACATCTATAGAGGGACCAAAGTACAAAGAAAAATTCAGAGTACGTTGTTACGGAAAGCCATCCTACGATAGTATGTGTTTTCTGGAAATAAAGAAAAAATACAAGGGCCTGGTTAATAAGAGGCGAGTAGCAATTCCAATGGAAGAGGCAGAAAGCTATCTGATAGATGGTACGTTACCTTCTAATCCAAATCAGATTTTTAGAGAGATAGACTATTTCTTTAGTCATTATCCTTTAGAACCTAAAAGATACATAGCATACGACAGACTGGCAATGTTTGGAAAAGAAGATTCAGAATTTCGAGTTACTTTTGATATGAACATAAGAAGCAGGGATTACAACCTGACTTTGTACAGTGATGAGGATAATGAGTATCTATTAGAGCCAGGTCAAAGATTAATGGAAGTTAAAATATCAGATTCAATGCCTTTGTGGTTTGTAAGATTACTATCAAGGTATGAGATATATCCAACATCATTTTCAAAATATGGAAATTTTTATAAGAAACAATTAAAGGAAGCGTAAGAAAAGGAGTAAATTTAAAATATGGAATCGATTTTATCAGCAATTCAAAGTACAAATGTGGAGACAACTTTTACAATCGCAGACGCATTAATGGATGCAGGTCTTGCAGCAATTTTAGGACTTATTATTTCATTTACGTATATCAAAACAGGAAAAAACTCAAAGAATTTTGCAAGAACACTTATTATTTTACCTAGTTTAGTTTGTCTTGTAATGTTGGCAGTTAATGGAAACTTCGGAACAAGTCTTGCTGTTGTTGGAGCCTTTTCACTGGTTAGATTTAGATCCCTTCAGGGAAGCTCCCGGGACATTGGATTTATTTTCTTTACAATGACTGTAGGTATTATTTGTGCAATTGGAGAATTGCCACTGGCACTTTTGGTAACAGCATTTATTTGTGCAATTCATATGGTTCTTTACTATACAAACTTTGCAGCAAATGATGTGGATGAAAAGGATCTTAGGGTAACAATTCCAGAAAATCTTGATTATAGAGATATATTCGATGATATTTTTGAGAAATATACAAAGAGTCACAAGCAGGTCGCAGTAAAGACTACAAATATGGGCTCTATGTATGAGATCAATTATAGGGTAAAATTAAATGATGAAAAGCAGGAAAAACATTCATCGATGAAATCCGAATGAGAAATGGAAATCTTACAGTTGTATGTGGTCGTTGTGATATGAACGAAGCTGAGGAATTATAATATGAAAAACAAAATTGTAATTAGTATTTTAGGTTTATTACTTGTTGGTTCTTTAGTTGGCTGCAGTTTTAATAAAACTAATACAGCTACTTCAGCAAAATCAGAGGAACAGACAGAAACTACAGTCACCACAGAAGAAGTATCTTCGGATACAGCTTATAGTGATGCTGCGTCTGCGTCAGCTGCCTATAAAGAGCTGACTATTAAAACTGACTGGGATAGTAAAGCTACTATTACATTTTCATCTGATGGAATGACTATAGACGGAAGTGGATGCTCTAATGAGGATGGTGTTTTATATATCACAGAGGGCGGCGCTTACACACTGACAGGCACCAGCGATAATGCATCTATTCTTATCAATACTGATGAAAATGTAAAGCTGATTCTTAATGGAGTGGAATTAAAGAGTGCAAAAGGCCCGGTGATTTATGGCCAGCAGGTGAAAAATCTGTATATTGAAACAGCAGCCGGCACTACAAATTCCATAGAGGATTCCTCTGAATACGAAACGGATTCTGAGGGAAATGATATCGGTAAAGCAGCTATTTCTTGCAACGATGATTTAATCTTTTTAGGAGAGGGAACTCTTAATGTAACAGGAAATTATAAGCATAGCATTGCCTGTGATGACAAGCTTTATATAGAATCTGGAACAATTAATGTAGTTTCAAATGTGAAGGATGGAATTCGTGCCAATGATCTTTTGAGCATAGACGGAGGAACTGTTAACGTCACTAGTGAAAACGAGGGTATCGAGTCAAAGAGCTTGATATTCATAAATGGAGGCGATATAACTGTAGATTCTGTAGATGATGGTATTAACGCCAGCTGCTATATAGAAATCAATGGAGGAACAGTTACTGTTAAAAGCACTAATAATGATGCTATAGATAGTAACGGCGGTTTTGATGGTTGCCTTACCATAAATGATGGCGTTGTTAATGCTACTGGAGCTGGAATGCCTGATGGTGCATTAGATGCGGATGAATCTTCTGTCATTATAAACGGAGGAAAGGTAACTGCTACAGGAGGCTGCAACAGTCCAATCATCGAAAACGGTGGAGATAATAATATAACTGGCGAGACATTCTCAGGCGGAGGAATGGGTGGCCAGGGTGGCAAAGCAGGCCCAGGTGGCGAGAGAGGTCAGGGCGGCCCTGGCGAGAAGGGGGATTTCGATCCTAATAACCTTCCAGAGGACTTTGATCCTGAAAACAGACCAGAGCCACCTGAAAATGGTGAAAAAACAGAAGCACCAGAAGGTGGCACTGATAACCAACAGAATGATGATTCATTATAAGAATCAACTACTTGAAAAAAATAGAAATTGGTATAAAATAATTAAGGACTGCGGATTTTTGCAGTCCTTAGTTTATTTTTGATATTGAGAGGAAATATAAATGAGTAAAGTAAGAACACGTTTCGCACCATCACCAACTGGTCGTATGCACGTTGGTAATCTTCGTACAGCTCTTTATGCATATTTAGTAGCAAAGCACGAGGGAGGAGATTTCCTTCTTAGAATAGAAGATACAGATCAGGAGCGTCTTGTAGAGGGAGCTGTTGATATCATCTACAGAACACTTGCAGCTACAGGCCTTATTCACGACGAAGGCCCAGATAAGGACAAGGGCGTTGGTCCATATGTTCAGTCTGAGCGTCAGGCAGCTGGTATCTACCTTGAGTACGCTAAGCAGCTCATCGAAAAAGGAGAAGCATATTACTGCTTCTGCAATGATGAGCGTCTTGCTGAGTGCAAACAGGTCATCGGAGATAAGGAAATCCACATCTATGACAAGCACTGCCTTAATCTTTCAAAGGAAGAGGTAGAGGCAAATCTTGCAGCTGGAAAGCCATATGTTATCCGTCAGAACAATCCACGTACAGGCACTACTACATTCGTAGATGAGCTTTATGGAGAGATTACAGTAGATAATGCAGAGCTTGATGATATGATTCTTATCAAGTCTGATGGATATCCTACATACAATTTTGCAAACGTTGTTGATGATCACCTTATGGGTATCACTCACGTAGTTCGTGGTAATGAGTACATTTCTTCATCACCAAAGTACAATCGTCTTTACGAGGCATTTGGTTGGGAAGTACCAAAATACATTCACTGCCCACTTATTACAAACGAGGAGCACCAGAAGCTTTCTAAGCGTTCAGGCCACTCTTCATACGAGGATTTAATCGAGCAGGGCTTCCTTACAGAGGCTGTTGTTAACTTCGTAGCTCTTCTTGGTTGGTCACCAGAGAATGATAACGAGATTTTCTCTTTAGAGGAGCTTGTTAAGGAGTTTGATTATCATCGTATTTCAAAGTCACCTGCAGTATTCGACATCACAAAGCTTAAGTGGATGAACGGCGAGTACATGAAGGCTATGGACTTTGACAAGTTCTACGAGATGGCTGAGCCATATCTTAAGGAATACATCAAGGGCGATTACGACCTTAAGAAGATTGCAAAGATGGTTCAGACAAGAATCGAAATCTTCCCAGACATCAAAGATCATGTTGATTTCTTTGATGCTGTTCCAGAGTATGACAGCTCAATGTATACTCACAAGAAAATGAAGACTAATGAGGAATCTTCACTTGCAGTTCTCAAGGAGCTTCTTCCAGTTCTTGAGGCACAGGACGATTACTCAAATGATGCTCTTTACGCACTTCTTTCAGGATTTGCTGCAGAGCACGAATACAAGAATGGATACGTTCTCTGGCCAGTACGTACAGCTGTTTCAGGAAAGCAGATGACTCCTGGTGGTGCAACAGAGCTTATGGAGATTCTTGGTAAGGAAGAGTCTATCAAGCGTATCAAGGCAGCTATCGAAAAGTTGTCATAATTATTAGGGTAAATTTAATTTGTTGGTTGATCTTGAATTCGGGCAAAGAGGAGTTTTATGAATCTTAATGCCCCACAAAGGCAGGCTGTTTTCCACAAGGAAGGGCCATGTCTTGTTATAGCAGGCCCAGGTAGTGGAAAGACTGCGGTTTTGACACAGAGGGTTAAGGAGCTTATAAATTCTGGTGTACCAGCAAACGAGGTCTTGGTTATCACATTTACCAAGGCTGCAGCTATTGAAATGAAGGAACGTTTCGAAAGGTTATCAGAGGAGAGAGCTCCGGTGACCTTTGGAACGTTCCATTCTTTATTTTGGGGAATTATACAAAAAGAATTAGGCTACAAAAACTGCGACATCATTATGGGAGCAGCCAAAGAAAGAGTCTATAGAGAGGCCATGCATTTAGCAGGAGAGGATGAAGCTGAAATCCCTAAAAAGTATCAGTTTTTAAAGGATAAATATCACGTTTTAGATTTTGATGATATGCTTACAAAGGCACATCAGCTATTTTTGCAGCGGCCACAGGTACTTACCAAATGGCAGGATAGATTCACATATTTTCTTGTGGATGAAATGCAGGATATGAATGATTTACAGTTTCAGCTTATCCTTATGCTATCTGCAAAGACTAATAATCTTTTTTGTGTCGGTGATGACGACCAATCAATCTACGGATTTAGAGGAGCAAATCCAAAGATGATGCAGGATTTTATGGAAATCTATCCTGATGCCACAAAGATAATCCTTGATTACAACTACAGAAATCCCAAGAACATTGTGACTGCTGCAGGCAGTCTTATTGGTGTAAACAAAAATAGATTTCCAAAGGATATAAAGAGTACTACACCAGAGGGGAGTATTCAGGTATTAGAAAGAAATTCTCCTGAAGAAGAGGCTGATTATATTATTAACAGCATATGTAAGCTAAGAGAAAAAGGAGTAAGCCTTGATGAAATAGCTGTGCTATACCGTAATCACTCTGATGCCAGATATGTGGTAGATAGGCTGGTAAGTAGCGATATCCCTTTCTATCTAAAGGAGCAAATGCCTAATGTATATACCCATTTTATAATTAGTGATATAGAAAACTACTTTCAGCTGGCCCTTGGAAATATCACGAAGGCAAGGATGCTTGCCATTTTAAATCGTCCCAACAGGTTTTTACACAGACAATCTGTAGAGCGGGGCGCTGAAAAAAGAGCAATGCTTGATTTTTATAAAATAAATCCGGGGAATTACAGAACAGTAGAAGCCCTTTGGGCTGATATAGAGCTTATCGGGAAAATGAATGCTGTTGCGGCCATCAGCTACATTAGAAGAGCCATGGGATACGATACTTTTCTAGCCGAGGAAGCTGTTAAAAAACAGGTTGATTATTCCGAATACAGGGATGTATTAGACTTTATCACAGAGGTTTTTAGGGAGTGCAGAACTGTACGACAGGCCATTGATAAATTAAACATTCTTAGACTGAAAATTGACTATGAGAATAAGAACAGAAATGTGGATAAAACAGGTAAAGTGGGCCTGTACACCCTACATTCCAGCAAGGGACTAGAATTTGAAAATGTCTTTATTATAGCTGTAAATGATGGTATCATTCCGAATAGTAAGGCTGAAACCAGAGAGGAAATGGAAGGGGAGAGAAGGCTTTTTTATGTTGGCATTACCAGATGCAAGAAAAACCTGTCCATAACCTATAACAATAAAAAAAATCGGGACAAGTCCCGATTTTTAAGTGAAATGAAAATATAGAGTTATTCTTCATCAAAATCCTCTTCGCAGATTTCGTCGAAGCGCTTTGCTACTGCCTCGTATTCCTCATCAGAATCGATGTTGTCAAGGGATGGAGCACCTGTTTCATCTTCAAAATAACGATAGATGTAAACTTCTCCGTCCTGGTTTGGCTCACCCTTCTTATCAAGTGGAAGCAAAACAATATAATCCTGATCATTAACATCGAATATAGTAAGGATTTCGCAAGTCACTTCTGAACCGTCATCTAAATTTAAAGTTACTACTACGTCATCATCCTCATTGTCTACTGGGAAAACCTGATTCTCGTCCATCTTATACTCCTTTTAAGATAATATTTGTTTAAGAACTGTCCTTATGATATAATTCAGCAATGGCGATGTCTAGTGTTTTTTTGATATTTCAGCCGATTATTACACAACTCACAAGAAAACGGGGCTTATTATGAACATTTCAAGAGGAGATTTTGGGGAATATGGTCCACGAATCAGTGGAAGGGATGCGGTTATCTTTACTTTTTCTGTAAAGCCATCTTCGGAGAAGGTCTCCATCATTTTATTCGACAAATCCACTTATAAACAATTGTTTTTAATAGATATTTCCAAGGATTATGCCATTGGGTCAGTTTATTCTGTAAAGGTTTCAGGTATTAATCCAGATGAAATCTGCTATCTCTTAAGAGAGGACCACAAATCCTATGTGGATCCTTATGCTACTGCCGTAGTAGGAAGAGATACATGGGGCGATGCCAAAACCAGATCAAGGCTTTCTTACAAGGTTTATTCTGGCATTTCCCATATCGAGAAGGATTGGAAGGATACTTCTGTTGATATAGCGCCTTCGGATATGGTTTTATACAAGCTGCATTTACGTGGCTTTACTGCTGGATTTTCTATGGCAGATTCTAAAATTGGCACTTATAAGGGCATGCTTTCTAAGCTTTCATACCTCAAAAAGCTTGGAGTGACAAGCATTGAGTTTATGCCTCTTTATGATTTCGACGAGTTGTTTTTAGAGACTAAGACTATCATTTCTCCTAAGGGCAAAATGGTAGATACATTAGAATATACAGGTAAGAATAATTACTGGGGTTTTGGTCTGGCTAATTATTTTGCTCCAAAGGCTTCTTATTTTGGCGGCGCAGGAAGCGCGGCAGAGGGCTTGAGAGCTCTTGTTAGCACTCTCCATGCTAATGGACTTGAGGCTATTATGGAGTTTTCTTTTGCAAATGAGATTAGCCAGAAGGTATACATTGATTGCCTTAAATATTATGTTAGATATTTCCATATTGATGGATTTCACATTGTAGGCTGCAATGCGCCTATAGAGCAGATTGCTGCAGAGCCATACCTTTCTGATACAAAGATTTTCTACGAATTTATTCCAGAGGAGATTCTTTGCAGTGAATCAGGCAAAAAGCATTTATTTATCTACAATGATTCATTTATGAATGTTACCCGTCAGATTCAAAATCATATGAATGGTAGTATGGTACAGTTTGCAAATCATATGCGAAGACAGAATGCTTCCTATGGCTTTGTAAATTATATGGCTAATGTCAATGGCTTTTCTTTATGGGATTCGTACTCATATGGGGAAAAGCACAATTATGACAATGGCGAGGACAATAGAGACGGTACAAACAACAACTATTCCTTCAACTATGGCATAGAAGGAAAGACCACAAATAAAGTGATTAATGCTAATCGCTTCAGGGAAATGAGAAATGCCTTTGCTGCACTTTTTATGTCCCAAAGCGTACCACTTATTGTTGCTGCGGATGAAATGGCAGCCACCCATGAGGGCAATAATAATCCTTATTGCCAGGATAACAAGACAGGCTACACTATGTTTCAAAAGAACAAGAGCAAGAATGCTTTGCAGAGCTTTGTTATCCAGTTAATTGAGTTCAGAAAGAAGCACAAGTGCCTTAGAGGTGAGACGCCATTCTACATGAATGATTATAAACACCTTGGCCTTCCGGATATGTCCTTCCACGGCTCCGAGCCTTGGATGATGAGCATAGGAGAAGAGCAAAAGGCTCTGGGGGTTCTCTATAATGGTGCTTATGCAAATGAAAAGGAAGATGTATTTGTTTGCTACAACTTCCATTATGATAGTGTGGATATGGCACTTCCACTTTTGGCACCGGGAAAACGATGGCGTCTTTGCTTCAATACAGCTGAATTCGATGCAGATAGTGATTTTTCTCCAAAACCTATACATGACCAACAGTCTATTAAGGTTCCAGGAAGTTCTATCAGTGTGCTTGTGGGAATCAAATACGAAAAGAAGTAAGACTAGGAGTTATTCATGAAGGCTTGGGAACATTTTAAAACAATCACAAATCATAGACATTTAGTTATGAAGGGATGCTTTGCTGTAGGTCTCTATAAGCAGGGGCTCTTACATGATTTATCAAAATATTCTTGGACGGAGTTTTCCGTAGGGGCAAAATACTATCAGGGAGACAAAAGTCCTAATAATGCAGAAAGAGAAGCTACAGGTGTATCAATGGCCTGGCTTCATCACAAGGGACGTAACAAACACCATTTTGAGTATTGGATTGATTACGGACTTGATGAGCATCACGGTATGACAGGTATGGAAATGCCTGTAAATTACGTAGTGGAAATGTATTGCGATAGAGTTGCTGCCTGCAAAAATTATCAGAAGGATGCTTATACAGATAGAAGCGCCCTTGAATACTACGAAAAGGGCAAGGGCAAATATCTTATGCACGCTAATACTGCAAAGCTATTAGAGAGTATGCTTCACTACCTGGCAGACCACGGTGAAGAGGCTACAAACGATTACATCAGAAGAGAAATACTAAAAAATAAAAAGTAATTTGGAGATATAGTTATTATGGAAAAGGAAAGAAAAGTTTTATATTCAGGTATGCAGGCTACAGGAAAGCTTACCATTGGAAATTATATTGGAGCCCTAAAAAACTGGGTTAATTTACACGAGGAGTACGATTGCTTCTTTGGTGTAATGGATTTACACTCACTTACAGTACGTCAGAATCCTACAGAATTTAGACAGAACGCAAGACGAATTTATACACAGTACGTGGCAGCAGGTCTTGACCCAAAGAAAAACTGCATTTACTTCCAGTCTCATGTATCTGCTCACGCAGAGCTTGGCTGGGTACTTGATTGCTTCACATATATGGGTGAGCTTAATCGTATGACTCAGTTTAAGGACAAGTCTGCAAAGCACGCTGATAATATCAATGCCGGCTTATTTACATACCCAGCACTTATGGCAGCAGATATTCTTTTATATCAGGCTGATTTAGTTCCTATCGGTGCCGATCAGAAGCAGCACCTTGAGATTTGCCGTGACGTGGCAGAGCGCTTCAATAACATCTATGGTGATGTATTTACTATTCCAGAGGGATATTTCCCAAAGACAGGCGCTAGAATTATGTCTCTTGCAGAGCCTACAAAGAAGATGTCAAAGTCAGACGAAAATGTTAATGCTACAATCTATCTTGTAGATGACAGAGATACAATCATTCGTAAGTTTAAGAAGGCTGTTACAGATTCTGATGCTGAGGTTCGCTACGATACAGAAAACAAGCCTGGAGTATCAAATCTTATGGAAATCTATGGTGTTGTTACAGGAAAGACTATGGATGAAATCGCTAAGGAGTTTGAGGGTAAGGGCTACGGCGATTTCAAGCTTGCAGTTGGAGAGTCTGTTGCAGATATGCTTGCTCCATTCCACGAAAGATGCGCTGAGCTTGAAAAGGATAAGGCATTTATCGACGAATGCATCAAGGAAAATGCAGAGAAGGCTTCATATTTTGCAAACAAGACATTACGTAAGGTTCACAAGAAGCTTGGCCTTACAGAGCGTATCAGATAATATTGATTTTATGACAGGGGTATGTTAACATAACCCCTGTCTTTTTACATATTCAAATATTTCCCCAGAATAATAAATTGTATAGTACAGTTAAAACCGCTACCATTTTTGGTATCGATTCTAAAATCATATCTGTAGAAGCAGATATTTCTGAAGGTATGCCCATGTTTGACATGGTGGGATATCTTTCGTCTGAGGTTAAGGAGGCTAGAGAGCGTGTGAGAGCTGCTCTCAAAAATGAAGGCTATACCTTGCCTATCAAACGAATTACAGTAAATTTATCACCAGCAAGTATTAGAAAAACAGGAGCAGGATTTGATTTACCCATTGCAGTAGCCATTTTATCGGCTATAGGGATAATAAACTGTGAAAGCCTGGCGAATATATGCCTGTGTGGAGAAATTGCCTTAGATGGCAAAATTCAGCCTGTAAATGGCGTGTTATCCATGGTAATCGAGGCAAAGAAGAACAATTTGGATATTGTTATCGTTCCACAGGATAATTTATTAGAGGCAAGACTAGTTCCTGATATTGTCACTATAGGAGTAAAGCAGCTGAAGGATGTTATAGAGCTTCTTAATCAGGGCGACTTTCATATGGAGGAGATTCCTCAGGCTAATTTTAGAGAAGTTGTAAAAGAGGAATCCTATGACTTTTCCATGATTAACGGACAACAGGCCCTTAGGCGTGCCTGCGAGGTTGCTGTGTCTGGAATGCATAATCTTTTAATGGTTGGTCCTCCGGGTGCAGGTAAATCAATGATTTCAAAATGCATTCCATCTATACTGCCTCCTATGGATTCAGAGGAGCAGATGGAGCTTTCAAAGATATATTCTGTATCTGGTAAGTTCGATGAGAGAATGGGATTAATCAAAAACAGACCTTTTAGAAGTCCTCACCATACTGTATCTCCACAGGGACTTGTAGGTGGCGGACAGGTTCCTAAGCCAGGAGAGATTTCCTTGGCCCATGGTGGAGTTTTATTCCTGGATGAGCTTACAGAGTTTTCCAAATCCACACTGGAAATCCTTAGACAGCCGTTAGAGGATAAAAAGGTAAATATATCCCGAGCTACAGGAAGCTTTACATTCCCGGCAGATTTTATGCTGGTGGCGGCAATGAATCCGTGTTCCTGCGGATATTATCCGGATCTAAATCGCTGTCATTGTACACGTTTATCCATACAGCGCTATTTAAACAAGATTTCACAGCCATTGCTAGATAGAATAGACATTTGCTCGGAGGCACCTACCCTGAATTTTGGGATGTTAAATAGGAAGCAGGATAATGAAAGCTCCGCTAACATACGAGAACGAGTGGTAAAGGCTCATGAGATTCAACGAAATAGATATAAAGGGTACGGGTTTAGATTTAATAGTCAGCTTCCTAGCAATCTCATTGAAAAATTCTGTCCACTGTCTGCTGAAGATCTGGAATATATGGAGGAAATGTATGATAAATATAGTCTTACAGCCAGAACCTACCATAAGACTCTAAAGGTAGCCAGAACCATTGCAGATTTGGATGGCAGTGAAAATATAGGCCGTATTCATTTACAGGAGGCCATTCTTTACAGAGGCTTAGATAAAAAGTACTGGGAGGAGGCCTAATATGAATGAAATAGTATATCAGCACTGGTTTCTTACGAATGAAGACATAAGCTATGGGAAAAAGGTTAAGCTATTAGATTATTTTTATGATTCCTATAATATATTCTTTGCTGACAAAGCGCAGCTCTTAAACAGTGGTCTGTTAGATGAAAAGACTGTAGATTTATTTATATCAAACAGAAGCAAATATGATTTGGCAAAGGAATACGAGAAATTTACCCATTCACCTTTTTCATTTACCACGGTAGAAGATAATACATTTCCAGATAAGCTTAAGAATATTTATGACACGCCATATGGATTCTATTACACAGGAAAGCTTCCTAGCTTTGAAAGGTGTGTTTCTATTGTAGGGGCAAGACGATGTAGTGCATATGGCAAAAAGATGTCCTTTGAACTGGGAAAGATTCTTGGTGCGGCAGGATTTACGGTTATCAGTGGTATGGCCAGAGGTGTAGATTCATATTCTCATAAAGGCTGCATTGAAGGGGGCGGAAAGACTGTAGCGGTGCTAGGTTGTGGTTGCGATGTAATATATCCCCCAGAAAACCATTTATTATATGAAGAGATTACTTAAAAATGGAGCTGTTATATCTGAGTATCAAATGGGGTCAGATCCACTTGCTATGAATTTCCCTCGTAGAAATAGAATCGTGTCAGCACTTTCAGATGTAGTAATAGTAGTGGAGGCCAGAGAAAAATCAGGCTCTATAATTACGGCGGATTTTGCCTTAGAGCAGGGAAAAGATATTTATGTTGTTCCTGGAAGGGTAGGGGATTTTCTATCTGTAGGATGTAATAAATTAATTTCCCAAGGTGCAGGAGTAATTTGGGACATAGATAATTTTTTAAGTGAATTGCAGGAGACCTATGGCGCACCCGTACTAAACACAAAACATACGAAAACACAAAAATAAAATTAGAGCCAGAATTGCTTAAGGTATACAATTTCTTTGATATGTATCCCAAGAGTCTTTCAACAGTTCTTGAAGAATCAGGCCTTGATTATCTTCAGTTATTATCCAGTGTACTTACTTTAGAACGTATGGGATTGCTATGTGAGGCCTTCAAAAATAATTACGTAAAACAAGGATAATTTAACATGGGTTTTTGTTATGACTCTTTGAATGTTCTGTCAATAATTAAAGTTTTCCTTGAAAATAGAAAATTAATGTTGTATAGTGAGTAACGTTTCAACATAATAAATGGAACAAGACTAATAATATGGAGATGAAAATCTATGGCAAAAAATCTTGTTATTGTAGAGTCGCCAGCTAAGGTGCATACCATCAAGAAGTTTTTAGGAAGCAGCTACGAAGTAATGGCTTCCCAGGGACATGTTAGAGATATGCCAAAGTCTCAGCTGGGATTCGACCCTGAAAACGATTTTGAACCTAAATATATAACAATAAGAGGAAAGGGAGAGTTGCTTGCAGCACTTCGTAAGGAAGTAAAGAAAGCAGATAAGATATATCTGGCAACTGATCCCGACCGTGAGGGAGAAGCTATTTCTTGGCATCTTACTCACGCCCTTAATTTACAGGATAAAAAGGTATATCGTATTACTTTTAATGAAATTACAAAAACTGCTGTTAAGAATTCATTAAAGAATCCTAGAGAAATCGATATGGATCTTGTTGATGCACAGCAGGCACGTCGTATGCTTGATAGAATGGTTGGTTACGAAATTTCACCACTTCTTTGGGCAAAGGTAAAGAGAGGTCTTTCTGCAGGACGTGTTCAGTCTGTTGCTCTTAGAATTATTTGCGACAGAGAAAAAGAAATTGAACAGTTTATTCCACAGGAGTATTACACCCTTGATGTTCTCCTTGATGCAGCAGGCTCTAAAAAGCCTATAGTTGCAAAGTACTATGGAGATACATCCGGAAAGAAGGATATTTCTGATAAGGAAAGCCTTGATAAGATTATGGAATCTCTTAAAGGTGCGTCATTTAATATTGCATCTATTAAGAGGGGAACACGTGAGAAGAAGGCGCCACTTCCTTTTACAACATCTACAATGCAGCAGGAGGCTTCAAAGGCTTTGAATTTCTCAATTCAAAAGACTATGAGTGTTGCGCAGCAGCTTTATGAAGGTGTTACTGTAAAAGGTTATGGAACAGTAGGTCTTATTACCTACCTTCGTACTGATTCTACACGAGTTTCTGATGAGGCAAAGGCTGCAGCAGAAAGCTTTATTTCTTCAAATTATGGAGATAATTATTTATCAGAGTCAGCAGGAAATGCAAAGAAGAACTCAGGCAAGGTTCAGGATGCTCATGAAGCTATAAGACCTGCCAATATAGAGCTTATCCCTTCTGAAATAAAGGATAGTCTTACAAGAGATCAGTTTAGATTATATCAGCTTGTATGGAAGCGTTTTGTTGCCAGTCAGATGGCAAATGCTGTTTATGATACAGTTTCACTTAGCGTTTCTGCTAAGGACCAGGTGTTTACAGCATCAGAATCATCAATTAACTTTGATGGTTTCATGATGATTTATACAGCTGCAGATGATGAGGAAGAGTCAAAGACTCATCCACTTGCAAAGCTTACTGAGGATACAAAGCTTTCCTTCAACAGCTTTGAGGAGAAGCAGCACTTTACTCAGCCATCACCTCACTTTACTGAGGCATCATTGGTTAAGACACTTGAGGAGCTTGGAATTGGTAGACCAAGTACATACTCGCCTACAATTACAACTCTTATTAAGCGTCATTACATTACAAAGGAAGCTAAGAACCTTTTCGTTACTGAGCTTGGAGAGGTAGTTAACTCTATTATGGTTGATTCCTTCCCAATCATTGTCGATGACAAGTTCACAGCTAATCTTGAGCTTCTTTTAGATGGTGTAGAAGAAGGTACAGTTGATTGGAAATCAGTAGTCAGAAACTTCTATCCAGATTTGGAAAAGGCAGTTAAGGTTGCCGAGGAAGAGCTGGCAAAGGTTGAGATTCATGATGAGGTTACAGATGTTATCTGCGAAGAATGTGGCAGAAACATGGTAATAAAATTTGGCCCTCACGGTAAATTCCTGGCTTGTCCTGGATTCCCAGAGTGTCGTAATACAAAGCCATTTTTAGAGAAAATTGGAGTTCCTTGTCCAAAATGCGGTGGCGATGTAGTTATTAGAAAATCTCAAAAGGGTAGAAAGTTCTATGGCTGCTCTAATCATCCAGAGTGTGATTTTATTAGCTGGTCAAAACCAACTACCGTTAAATGTCCAAAATGTGGTACTTATATGGTCGAAAAGGGCAACAAACTTGTTTGTGGCAATGACGAATGTAGATTTGTTCAGAGTCAAAATTAATTTGTGAATAGTTAAAATATTCTGAAATTTATTGCTATTTGTTCGAATCGGTGCTATAATTGGTACAAATTTCTTCCAGACTAGAATTTTAAATGCTTGATATTATTTTGTGAGATTTGCGGGGACAAAATGATTTATGAAAATTTGCATTTTGTTTTATATTTAGGAGGAATAAAGATAAATGAGTGTACAGTTATTAGACAAGACTAGAAAGATTGGAAAGCTTCTTCACAACAACAATTCTTCAAAAGTTGTATTTAATGATATTTGTTCAGTATTGACAGAAATTCTCGACTCTTCTGTACTTGTTATTTCTAAGAAGGGTAAAGTACTTGGACTTTCACATCTTCCAAACACAACAGAGATTGGTGAGCTTATCGTTGATGAGGTTGGTGGATTCATCGATCCACTTTTAAATGAGAGATTACTTTCAATTCTTTCAACAAAGGAAAATGTTAATCTTAAGACATTAGGCTTTGAAAAGTCTGATATTGATATGTACTCAGCAATTATCGCTCCAATCGATATTGCAGGTGAGAGACTTGGTACTCTTTTTGTTTACAGATTTGACAAGCAGTACGATATTGATGACATCATTCTTACAGAGTACGGCACAACAGTAGTTGGTCTTGAAATGATGCGTTCAGTTAATGAAGAGTCTGCAGAGGAGAATCGTAAGCTCCAGGTTGTAAAGAGTGCTATTTCAACACTTTCTTACTCAGAGCTTGAAGCAATTATCCACATCTTCGAAGAATTAGATGGTAACGAAGGGGTGTTGGTTGCATCAAAAATTGCCGATAGAGTAGGTATAACAAGATCTGTTATCGTTAATGCACTTCGTAAGTTTGAATCAGCTGGTGTTATTGAGTCTCGTTCATCAGGTATGAAGGGAACATACATCAAGGTTCTTAACGATGTAGTATTCGACGAGTTAGAGGAAATCAAAAAGAATAAGTAATTCACAGGGATATATCGTGAATTTGATTTAAAAGGACTTAAGAAATTCTTAAGTCCTTTTTGTGTACAAATTGTTAAAAAATGGTAAATTAACACAATATATGGTAAAAATGCTTTGTTTTTCAGAATACTTCTTTTATAATTTAGTTAAAAGTAATCTAGGAGGAGTGTAAGTATGATTTTATCGGATGCTTTTTCTTATGTTAATGCACTTGACTGTGCTGCCGATGCCAGCTGGCGCAGGCAAACACTTATCTTGAATAATCTTGCTAATGACGACACTCCCGGTTACAAGAGAAAAGATATAGAATTTGGAAGTGTCTTGAAAAAGGAATTGATGGAAACCCATGAAAGGACTCTGGACAGAGCTGTAAACGTGCTTGACGATAATGGCAATCATGTAGACGGCTATGAGTACATTGATTACGAAAACTATTCTTACAGACTAGACGGCAACAATGTTGACCCAGACACAGAAAATGTCGAGTTGGCCTCAGAACAGCTTCGTTATCAAGCGTATACCACAAGCATTTCAAACGAATTTGAAAGATTTTCAATTGTTTGCGGTAAGTAGTTGGTTTGATTAGGAGGTGCTTTATGGGATTATTTCAACCTTTTGATATTGTGGCAACAGGACTTACAGCTCAGCGCTTTAGAATGGATATTATTGCTGAGAATATAGCCAATGTAAGTACAACCAGAACACAAAATGGTGGACCTTACAGAAGAAAAATTGTTACTTTTACAGAAAAGAATTATCATGCCGGAATTCCTAATTTCAAGAATGTTCTTAAGGATAAGCAGCTTCGCTTTTACGGAAACGGTGTAAAGGTTAGTAAGGTTTCTGAAGACACAGAGACAGATTTTATTATGGAATACGACCCATCTCATCCGGATGCCGATGAGAATGGATATGTTAGATATCCCAATGTAAATACAGTTACTGAAATGACAAATCTTATTGATGCCAGTCGCTCCTATGAGGCAAATGTAACAGCTTTTGATGCCATAAAGTCTATGGCAGGCTACGGCATTCAGATTGGTCAGCGTTAGTGAATAATGGGGGTTACATATGGATATGGATATTGCTTCTCTTCAAAGTCTTTATGGGGCAACACCTGTAAGTAATACTCAGGTTAAAAAAGCAGATAATACAACCGGATTCCAAAGCATGCTGGATTCTGTTATGGGGCTTTTAGATGAAACCAATGCTTTGCAAAAGGTTGCTAATAGAGAACAGGTAGCATTAGAACTTGGTGAATCTGATAACACTCACGATTTGATGATTGCAGAAAAGAAGGCAAATACTGCGCTGCAGTATACAGTAGCAGTACGAGATAGAATTTTGGAAGCTTATCAACAGATAATGCAGATGCAAATATAGTTCTATTCAGAGCCAAGTAAATCTTAATCTGATATGATGCTTGCATCAATTATAAGATTAAGATTTATTTGGTGAGATACCTCTATGAGCAAAAGGAAAGCATTGAAAATGCGATTTTGCGAATAGAGTCTGAATAGAACTAGTAGGATAATTATAAGGGGAGAGAAGTATGCCAGAACAAATTCAGGCTATTTTAAACAAGATACTTGAATGGTGGAGAAAATTTACAAGGCGACAGCAGGTACTGATTGTTTCAATCACTGCTGTTGTTGTGGTGTCACTGATTATTTTAGGGGTGATACTGACAAGGCCTACAATGATGCAGCTGGTTGTCTGTGAAGATGGAAAGCAGGCAGCTGCTGTAAAGACTCTTCTTGAGGACGAAGGAATCAAATACGAGACTTCTCAGGATGGCTACACCTTCTACATTGATGAGAAGGATGAGTGGCGGGCTAATGTTCTTTTAGGTTCTAATGAAATCCCAACATCAAAATATACAATTGATAATGTTATTGACGGCAGCTTCTCTACAACGGAAGCTGATAAGCAAAAGAGATATAAGATTCTTTTGGAGCAGCAGTTTGCAGAAGATATTGAGCAATTTGAAATGGTAGAGAAGG
Source organism: Butyrivibrio fibrisolvens 16/4 (assembly GCA_000209815.1). Lineage (GTDB taxonomy): Bacteria > Bacillota > Clostridia > Lachnospirales > Lachnospiraceae > Pseudobutyrivibrio > Pseudobutyrivibrio fibrisolvens_A. The sequence continues at coordinate 1,943,118 of FP929036.1, read as the reverse complement.
CCAGAGTCACGCTCAATATTCCAGAGGATGATGGAACAATTATTGCAAGGGATCAGCCTGGTTGGTCATCAGTTATTCTTACGTTGTCTGCACCAATTTCTGATGAAACAGTTACAGGAATTGCAACAATTATGGCTACTAACCTTGCCAATGAAACAACTGACAATATAACCATCATGGATACAGATGGAAATCTGCTTTACCCAACAGCAAACACAGGCTCGGCAGGTGCTTCAGCATCTGCAAATCAGGATGCCAGAGATAAAGCCAGAGCTGAAATCGTAAGTAGAGTTCAGACTGTGCTTGATGGAACCAATCTTTATGATGCTGTTTCTGTAGGTGTAAACCTATCAATGAATTTTGATGAGAACAGCTATGTAGATTACGATTATTCAGTAGATGAAGGACGTACAGAAGGTTATCTGGATAGTGAATCAGGATCCAGCTCTTCATCAATAGGTGGAAATGGTGGTGTTCCAGGCACTGATACCAACGATGATGATACCACCTATGTAATGGAGGATAATAATCAGACACAGACCTCTACAGAGGAATTTGTGAAGGATTATCTTCCTGATGAAAGAATTACAACTCACAAGGATGAAATAGGAAAGCAGATTCTTGATGATTCATCTATCTCTGTTACATGCAAAAAGTTTGCAATTTATAATCAGGATAAGATGGAGAAGGATGGTACTCTAACAGAAGCTGGTCAGACCTTCGATGAGTTTGTTAAAGCAAATTCAAATCCTGTTCAGATGGAAGTTACTGATGATATCGTTGAAATAGTAGCGAGAACCACAGGCTTCCCAGTTGCGAACGTTAAGGTTGTAGCTTATGAGATTCCTATGTTCCAGTACTCTGAGGGTATGCCAATTAAGCCTACCGATATTATTCAGATTGTACTTGCACTTCTTATCTTTGCAATGCTTGGCTTTGTTGTATTCAGAAGTCTCAAGACAGAGGAAGAAGAGCCTGTGGAGCAGGAGCTTACAATTGATGATCTTATTGCTTCTACCGCTGCAGAAGAGGAAGAGGAGCTTGAGGATATTGGTTATACAGAGAAATCTGAAGCCCGCATACTTATTGAAAAGTTTGTGGATGAGAAACCGGAGGCTGTTGCTCAGCTTCTGAGAAATTGGCTAAACGAGGATTGGGGATAAGGTTATGGCTACTGAAGACATGAATGGCGTACAAAAAGCCGCCGTACTATTAATCGCCCTAGGACCAGAGAAATCATCTCAGATTTTTAAACATCTCAAGGAAGAGGAAATAGAGGAGCTTACCCTGGAGATTGCCAACACGAGAAGTATTTCTCCTGCTCTCAAGGAAGAGGTTATCGAAGAATTTTATCAGGTATGTCTTGCACAGCAGTATATTGCTGAAGGTGGTATCGGATACGCTAAAGAGCTTTTGGAGAAGGCTCTTGGTGACGACCGCGCTCAGGATGTAATTACAAAGCTGACAGCATCACTGCAGGTTCGTCCTTTCGAGTTTATCCGAAAGACAGAGCCATCACAGGTGCTAAACTTCATACAGGAAGAACATCCTCAGACAATCGCTATGATTCTGTCTTATTTGTCTGCAGGTCAGGCTTCCCTTATTATTGGCGCCTTACCACCAGAAAAACAGGCTGATGTTGCAAAGCGTATTGCTTTGATGGATAGAACCAGCCCAGAAGTTATTAAAGAGGTTGAAAGAGTTCTTGAAAGAAAGCTTTCTTCTCTTATCAATCAGGATTACTCTATCGCCGGCGGTGTAGATGCGGTAGTAAACATCCTGAATACAGTAGACCGTGGTACAGAAAAACGTATTATGGAGTCTCTTGAAATTGAAGAGCCAGAGCTTGCTGAAGAAATCAGAAAGAAGATGTTCGTATTCGAGGATATCCTTCTTCTGGACGACAGAGCTATCCAGCGTGTTCTTAGAGACGTTGATAACTCAGATCTCGGCGTGGCACTTAAGGGAGCTAATGATGAGGTTCAGGCCGCAATCTTTAAGAACTTGTCTTCTCGTCTTGCATCTATGATCAAGGAAGACATGGAATTCATGGGTCCTGTTCGTATGAAGGATGTTGAGGAAGCTCAGCAGAAGATTGTTGGTATTATCAGAAAGCTTGAGGATTCCGCAGAGATTGTAATTTCAAGAGGAGGCGGCGATGAGCTCATTGTCTAGTAACAACGTAATATATGGTTGTCTAGTGGTGCCTAATGTACCAGATGAGGAAACCGGAGAAAAAGATGAGATTGTTATTGACTCCAATGCTCTTGCAAAAGAGCTGATTCTAAAGCAGGAGAAGGCCTATAAGGCTAAGCTATTAGAGGAGGAAAGAGAACGTCGTCTAGAAGCTATGCGTGAGTCTGGTGCAGAAATACCGGAAGGTATGAATGCTGATGAGTTTTTAGGGCTTGCAGATACCATTATGCAGGAAGAGGAGCCTGATGATGCGGGACCTGCAAGAGAAGAGATAATTGCTCAGGCACAGGAGGAGGCTCAGCGGATAATTGCAGATGCCAATGCCCAGGCCGAGGAGATTTTAAATGCTGCACAGCTTAATGCTGATGCCATGAAAAATCTGGCTAGGCAGGACGGAGAGAAGGAAGGCTACAATGAAGGGACACAAAGAGCAGCATTAGAGCTTCAGGAATCTCAAAACAATATGCAATCCCAAATCCAGCGCATAGAAAACGAATATATGGAAAAGCAGATGGAAATGGAAAGAGAGATTGTGGAAATGTGTTTGCCTGTTTTTGAACACGTTTTTGCGGCAGAGCTTTCTGGCAAAAAGGATGTGATTTATCATCTTTTGGACCACTGCATAATGAAAATTGAGCGCACTGGCCAGATGCAAATAAAGGTAAGTGATGCCAATGCGGAATTTATAAAGAGTAAGAAGGAAGAAATTCAAGGAAAAATAGGTGCTGAAGTGGGCTTGGATATTATTGCAGACCCGCTTTTAAACGAGAGCCAATGTATCATCGAGACAGATGGTGGCATTTTTGATTGTAGTATTGATACGGAATTAGATAATCTTATCAGGGAAATAAAAGCCCTAAGTTAGGAGGCTAAGTGGACCAGGGATTATTGATGCAGCTGACTGAGAAGGATTACTTTAAATCTCTTGGCAAGGTTGTAAAGGTAGTTGGACTTACAATTGAATCAGTGGGACCAGAGGCCAAGCTACGAGACCTTTGTGAAATAATCGTAGAAGGCTCTGAACAGAGAATTAAAGCAGAGGTTGTCGGATTTAAAGACAAGCGTCTGCTTTTGATGCCTTATGAGAACGTGGAAGGCATTGGCGTTGGCTGTATGGTTGAAAATACTAAACATCCTCTTGGCGTAGCTGTAGGCGACCAGCTTTTGGGACATCTGGTAGATGGACTTGGTGTGCCTTCAGATGTGGATGATTTATCAGATTTTGAAGATTTGGTTGAATATCCTGCAGAGGCTGACCCACCAGACCCTATGGCACGTGTAATCATCAAAGAGCCTCTTTCCCTTGGGGTAAAGGCTGTAGATGGACTTATTACTGTAGGAAAGGGACAAAGAATTGGAATCTTTGCCGGTTCTGGCGTAGGAAAATCTACTCTTATGGGTATGTTTGCCAGAAATACTAAGGCTCAGGTTAATGTTATTGCTCTTATTGGCGAGCGTGGTCGTGAGGTTCGTGAATTCGTTGAAAACGATTTGGGCCCAGAAGGTATGGCCCGGTCTGTAGTAGTTTGTGCCACATCAGACAAGCCTGCCCTTATCAGAAAAAAGGCGGCTCTTACAGCCACTGCCATAGCAGAATATTTTAGAGATCAGGGAAAGGATGTGCTTTTGATGATGGATTCTCTGACACGTTTTTCTATGGCTCAAAGAGAGATAGGCTTGGCATCTGGTGAGCCACCAGTTACAAGAGGCTATCCACCTTCAGTTTATTCCGAGATGCCACGTCTTTTGGAGAGAGCAGGTAATGCTGCAGTAGGCTCCATTACAGGACTATACACAGTACTTGTTGATGGTGATGATTTTAACGAGCCAATTACTGATACAGCACGTTCTATTTTGGACGGTCATATTGTATTAAATCGTAAATTAGCCCAGAAGAATCATTATCCGGCTATTGATGTTTTACAGTCTATTTCCAGAGTTATGTCTGCAGTGGCAACTCCAGAGCACAAAGCTATTGCAGGAAAGCTAAAGAATGTACTTGCTACATATCAGGAAGCAGAGGATTTGATTAATATTGGTGCATATAAAAACGGCTCAAACAAGTCTATAGATTATGCTATTAAAAAATTGATGCAGTAAATGAATTTTTGCTTCAGCAGACTCATGATAAATTTGACTATGATGAAATCTTGGAGCTTATGACGGCTATTTTTGCAGATTAAGAGGTGATGCTATTTGGCTAAATTTGTATATCGAATGCAAAATATCCTGGAACTAAAGCAGAAGATTGAAGAGCAGGAAAAGGCCAATTTTGGAATGGCTACCGCCAGGTTTAATGAGGAGCAGGACAAGCTTAGACAGTTAATAATAAAACAGGCTGGGTACGAAAGAAGGCTCAAGGAGCTTTCTGTAGGAAAGATAGATATCAAGGCCATTAAAACCTGCAAAAGTGCAATCACCTCCATGAAGGTGGCTCTTAGGGATCAGATGATTGAGGTTTCCAAGGCGAAAAAGGCTATGGAAGCGGCTAGAAACAGACTGAATACTGTTATGATGGAACGAAAAATGCATGAAAAGCTACGAGAGCATGCATTTGAAGATTTTTTAGACGAGCTTGACCATGAGGAAAGTAAAATTACAGATGAGTTGGTAAGTTACACATATTTTAACAATGAAAAAGAGGATGAGTAAGTTATGGCAGATGTAGCAGAAACACAGGCAACAGAAGAACCTGCAGTAGACAAAGAGCAGGAAAAAGCCGATAAGAAGGCTGAAAAGGAAGCAAAAAAAGAGGCTAAAAAGGCGGAAAAAGAACGACGCAAGGAAGCTAAAAAAATGGTGAGGTACTGCCTGAGGACGAGGAAAGATTAGGTATAGGCGGTGGCATCATAATGGCTTTTGTTGTGCTTTTGATTCTGCTTATTTGGCTTGTTATTTTTGCCTTCCTTGTAAAGATGGATGTGGGCGGTTTTGGTTCCACTGTGCTTTTCCCTGTATTAAAAGATGTGCCATACGTTAATCAGATTTTACCTGGTATAGAGGAATATTTGCCTGTGGAAGAAGAGGATAATCCATATGCTCAGTATGAGACTGTTGAGCAGGCAATTGAGAGAATAAAAGAGCTCGAAAAAGAGGTGGAGGAGCTGAAAAATGCCGGTAGCTCTAACGCTGATTATATAGCAGAACTGGAAACGGCCGCTGCTGAGCTTGCAGAATACAAAGCTAACGAAGCAACTTTTGAAGAAACTAAGGAAAAATTTTACGAGGAGGTTGTTTTTTCCGATAATGCGCCCGATATAAATGAATATAAGACGTATTATGAATCCATTGAAGCTGAAAACGCTGCCGCTATTTATAAGCAGGTGGTTTCACAGCTTCAAACAGACAAGGAAATCGAAGATTACGTAAAGACTTACACAAGTATGAAGGCTAAAAATGCAGCGGCAATTTTTGATACTATGACAGATGATTTTGACCTTGTTTGTGAAATTCTTCAGGCTATGGATGCAAGCACTCGTTCATCCATCTTGGAGGCTATGGATAAGGAAAATGCAGCAATACTTACAAAAATGATGGAACCTTAATCATAAATACGTTTTATAGCACCTTGAAAACAAAATAGTGCGAAAGGAGGGATTACATGACTAGTAGCAATGTTACTAACTTGCTGGTTCAGGTAAGCCAGGTGGACGTTTCTGTAACATCTGACAAGACTACAGCTCAGTCCCAGAATGGTTTATTTGAAAAGACCTTAATTAACGTTGCTAACAAAGTTCCTAGTGTAGACCCAAACAAGAATTCTACAGTTCCTGAGTCAAAAACAAACATTAAGACCCGAGGAGTAGATACTCCAAAGGAGGGCATAAGTGTTAATCAGGAATCAAAGCCACAGGAAGCGTATCCACAGGTTGTAGAAAAGGTTGAGGCGGTAGTAGAGGAAGTCAAGGAAGTAATCAAAGACCAACTGGATGTGACCGATGAAGACATTCAGCAGGCTATGGAAAACCTTGGGCTAACCTTTATTGATCTTCTTAATCCACAGAGTCTGGCACAACTTGTATCAGAGCTAACAGGGGAGACCGAATCTATTTCTCTTGTGTTAAGTGATGATTTTGCAGGAATTTTGGATAAGGTAACAGAGCTTACAAACCAGCTATTTGAAGAGACAAACAATTCCTTTATTCAATTAAAAGATCTGGTTGAACAGGTTGCAAAAGAACAGGTTGATTTAGCAGAGGTATCAGAAATACCTGAAGCTGATATAATACCTGAAACTTTTGAAACAAAAGGACAGGTTGTTACTGAAGAAGTACAGACTGATAATCAGGAATCTTTAGCTCCTATAATTCAGGAGAATTCTAATACAGCTGTAAAACAGGAGGCTGTAGTAGAAAAGGAAAATGTAGTAGCTATGGAGGCCGAGGAAGACATTAAGCCTGTTGTTACAGAAATCAAACAGCAGAATCCAGATACCGAAAGTGAAAAAAGGAAGACAGTCAGGATAATTTCAAAATGCCTGAGAAAGCCCAGAATGAATCCTTTGTTAGCCGAGGCGAAAATATGATTTTTGCTCAGCAAAATAATGAAATTCAGTTCACTCCTGAAACATCAGTGGTAACACTTCCAACAGGAGAAACTGTTAAGGCAGAAGATATTGCAAACCAGCTGATAGAGCAGGCCAAGGTGATGACAGATTCAGAGGCAACCACAATGGAAATGACACTAAATCCAGAAGGACTTGGAAAAATTTTCCTTCAGGTTACTCAAAAGGGCGACGAGATTACAGCAAAGATTTTTACAGAAAACGATGCAGTAAAACAAGCTCTTGAAAATCAGATGGCATCTCTTAGAACTGAGATGAACCAAAGTAATACAAAGGTTACATCAATTGAGGTTTCTGTTGGAGCCCACGAGTTCGAAAGAAATCTTGATGAAAACGCTAGAGATAATTCTAGTAATCAGGAGCAGGCATCAAAGCAGTCAGCAAAACGTAATTCCAGAATCAATCTTAACAGTCTTGATGAACTTACAGGATTGATGTCTGATGAGGATATGCTGATAGCTCAGATGATGAAAGACAATGGAGGCACATTAGATTTTATGGCCTAGGTTTTTAGTTAGGAGGAGTTAGATGGCGGAATCATTATTAGTTGGCGCAGTCAATGACGGTGCATATAAAAAGACAGCCGCATCTCAGGAAGCTACAAAATCTAACAGTACAACATCTACTTCAAAAACTGCAGAAAGTAAGGGAACTCAGTACAATCAGGAAATGTTCTTACAGCTTTTAGTAGCTGAAATGCAGTATCAGGACCCACTGGAACCAACAGATAACGGACAGTATGTTGCACAGCTTGCATCATTTACACAGATTGAAGCAATTCAGTCGGTACAGAATGATATGGCAACAATTGAAGCAAACAGTCTTGTTGGTAAATATGTTGTTATTAACGACAATAACAAAGAGGTTCGCGGAAAAGTTAATTTCGTTTCACAGGATGATGACGGTACAATGTACGTCAATGTAAACGAAAAGAACTACAAGGTAGATGATATTGAATCTGTAGTAGATGAAGCCTACTATGGAGCAGTTGTTATGATCGAGGCATTCAACGATGCATACAACAAACTTCCAACTCTAGAGAATGTAACACTTGGTAATGAGAAGGAAATTACAGAGGCTGTAACTATCTTCAATTCAATGGATAATTACACACAAAGCTTCCTTAAAGATGAAGTTAAAGAAAATCTTACAAAGATTGCAGCAAGATTTGATGAACTTGCAAAGGCAAGAGAGGAAGCAAAAAAGGCTAAGGAAGCTGCTGAAGCAGAAGCTAAGAAAGACGCAGAGACAACTACTGAAGAGACTACAGCAAATCCAGCAGTGGAAGCAACAGAAGAAACAAAAATCACAGATGATAAGGAACAGGAGACTAACGTAGAGGGAGTCTAGGAGGTGGATATGAACAATATAAATATTAATCCAAACTTTACCTCCATCGAGAAGGTAGCTGGAACCTATTTGAATCCAGCCGCTGAGTCAAGACCGCTTGGTACTTTAAAGGGACAGTCTTTTGAAGAAATATTCAAGCAGAAGCTTCAAAGCACATCAGAGCTTAAATTTTCCAAGCACGCAACACAAAGGCTTGACGACAGAAATATCGAACTTACAAAAGAGCAATCCCAAAGACTAGAAGAAGGTGTTATGAAAGCATCTGAAAAAGGGATTACTGATTCGCTTGTTTTAGTTGATACATTAGCATTCATCGTTAATGTACCAAACCAAACCGTAGTTACAGCTATGGATCAGACTGAATCAGATGAGAACATTTTTACAAATATTGATGGTGCTGTTATAGTTTAGCTGGACCTTATGGAAGCTAAATATCGCGGACTGACAGATGCGACAGACAGATCACCCTCAATTAAGTCTGCATTAAAGATGCCTTAAAAGGGTCTTTCTTTGATGCCAATGAGGAGGTCATTTAGTTATGATGAGATCACTTTTCTCTGGTGTAGCAGGTCTTAAGACTCACCAGACAAAGATGGATGTTATTGGTAATAACATCTCTAACGTAAATACAGTTGCTTTTAAATCTTCAGCAACAACTTTTTCTGATATTATGTACCAGACAACACAGCAGGCTTCAGGCGCCACAGCTACTCGTGGTGGTACAAATGCTAAGCAGATAGGTCTTGGTGTTACTAATGGTGCTACAAAGGTTTCCATTACATCAGCAGGTGCTGCTCAGTCTACTGGTGATGCCCTTGATATCAGACTTACAGACGCTAATTCTACAAATTTCTTTATCGTTAGCAACGGTTCCCAGAACTTATTTACAAGAGCTGGTTCCTTCTACATTGATGGAAACGGTAACCTTGCAATGACTACAACTGGATATCTTGTAATGGGATGGCAGGTTGATGCAGATGATCCTTCAAATATCATTAAGGATACTGTTTCACCTCTTAGAGTTATGAGAGCGGAAAACCTTACCTCAGCTCCTGAGGCAACAACAGCTGCTAATTTCGCTGGCGTTATCGATAAGAATGATAGTCAGTTTGAAAGTACTGGCGGTTACGTTCGTTCATTTACTTTCTACGATAATTTAGGATATGCATATAATGCAAAATTCTCTATCAAGAAGGTTGATGGCACAACAGGTAAGTATTCTATCGAGCTTACAAACGTATTTGATCAGGATAACGTAGATAAGCTTGCAGAGTACCTTGCAGCATCTCCAGATAACACACTTGATAAAATTTTCGGTGCTGCTGGAACAACTACAAAGACCTATAATTTCTCTTCAAACGTAACCTATGACAGTACAGTGGCAAATGGTACTGGTACTGGTGGATGGGTATACACAGACACTGCAACAAACGAAAAGTATTTGTTATCAAAGGCTACCACAACAGCCGGAGAGCTTATGTTAACAAAGCTTTCTGATGGTACAGTTCTCACTTATGATGAGGCAACTAACCAAATCGGCGATGTTTCACTTACAAAGCTTTTTGGTGTGGCTACAGACGATTTAAAGAATCTTAACACTATTGACTGGTCAGGACTTAATCTTTCAAGTGGAACAGTTAAAAGCGAACTTCAGATTACATTTGATACAGTAAATTATGGTCTTCAGTTTGATACAAAAGAAGGTACACTTATTACTGCAGGAAACGATGGCGGCACAACACTTATGTTCAATGCATCGCTTCTTGGACCTAACAGAAATCCTACAACAGAGCAGAATGCAGCTATGTCAAATATTGAAGTAGAGCTTGGCGCTTTATTAAACTACGACAATAGCGGTACTTCTACTGTAGTTGCAAACCGTGGTATTCCTGATGGCTCATCAATGAGAGGTGAAGGAAAGAAGCTTGGTACAATGACAGGTCTTTCAGTTCAGAGTGATGGTAAGATTTTTGGATCTTATAGCAATGGTAATACAGTTCTTTTAGGACAGATCGCAGTAGCTCAGTTTGCTAATGCATCAGGTCTTGAGGAGAAGGGTGATAACTGCTACGATACAACACTTAACTCTGGTGAATTTGATGGTATTGGTATCGATATTTCAGCAGATGGTTCAGCTATGAATACAGGTCAGCTGGAAATGGCCAATGTAGACCTTTCAAGTGAGTTCACAGATATGATTACAACACAGCGTGGTTTCCAGGCAAATTCCCGTATAATCACGGTTTCAGACACTATGCTTGAGGAACTTATCAATTTGAAGAGATAACCTTAGATTTTTTGGAAGAGAGGGCTTGACCCTCTCTTTCTAAATTTTCGATAAAATTCTAAAAATTCTGTGAATAATCTATATATAGTGGTTTGGACACGAAAATTACACAATAATATGCGACCATTTTCCTAAGAAAAGTAGACAATAATGTACAAATCTAGTAAAATAATCACAAAAGTGTATACCGAGTATTTCTATACAAATTTTTCTGGATTTTTACATTTGAAACATGTAAACAGATTTATTTGATGGGGTGGTGAGAGAGTTTTTGGATATAGCTTCTTTGATTGGCTTGGGCCTTGGTGTTGTAATGGTTATCTTCGGTATCGTATCTTCCGGAGGCGTTGCAGCTCTTTCGAACTTCATAGATGTTCCATCCGTTATTATCACCATCGGTGGTTCTTTGTCATCATGTATCGCTTGTAATAAGATGCCTGATTTCGTAGCAGGTTTAAAAGGACTTACCCTAGCTATTAAGGAGCCTCCAGTAGGTAATGCAGCAGATACTATTGGAAATATTATAAATCTTGCAAATATTTCCCGTAAGGAAGGTATCCTTGCACTTGAAGAAGCTGCCCACAGTATTGAAGATGAATTCCTAAAAAAAGGAATAAATCTTGTTGTTGATGGTACTGATCCAGAACTTGTTAGAGCTATCTTGGAAACAGATATGAGCTGTCTTGAGGACAGACATAAAGTAGTAATTAATTTCTGGTCTAAATGGGGTGAAATGGGACCTGCATGGGGAATGATTGGTACCCTTGTTGGACTTGTTAATATGTTAAAGAACCTTTCTGATGCATCTACAATCGGACCAAACATGGCCGTAGCCTTACTCACAACATTGTACGGTTCTTTGATTGCAAACTGGCTTACAGGCCCGGTAGGAACAAAGCTGGGCGTTGATAACGGTTTGGAAATCATGATGAAGTCAATAACAGTGGAAGGATTACTTTCAATTCAGGCCGGCGAAAATCCACGAGTTATAGAAGAAAAACTTAAATCATTCCTTCCACCTTCTGCAAGAGGTGCTATCGGCGAAGGTGACGGCGGAGGAGGTGAAGGCTAATGGCAAAGAAGCAAAAGCAAGAAGAAGCTCCTGCTGGGTCTCCTGCCTGGATGGCCACTTTCTCCGACTTAATGAACCTGTTGCTTTGCTTCTTCGTTTTGCTTTTCTCTATGAGTAGTACCGATACCGAAAAGTTCCAAGAGGTTATAGCAAGTATTCAGTCAAGCTTTAGTATTTTTTCATCAGGTGGAACTTCCATCGGTGAAGGACAGATGATTTCTTCGGGAATCAGCCAGCTTGAAATGTTCGATGATTATTTTAAAAGCGTTCACGATGGAGATGATCAAAAATACGAAAAGGAAGGTGCCACTGATACTCAAAATGAGGGGGAGCAGTCTGAAGATGGAAATCAGACTGAAGAGGGGCAAAATCCTTCAGATGTATCCAGCGAAAGTGGAGAAGATATTTCCGTAGCTGAAGCCAAGGAGGCCTTGGAAGAGGCTGGTGCTTCTGAAAGTGAAAACATCGCAGAAGAGATTGAAGAAAAGCTTGCGTTATATGGATTACAGGATCAGGTTGAGGTAGATTTCAATGCCAATTATGTAATGATTACCATAAATGGTGCATTACTTTTTAATTCCGGAAAGGCGATTCTTACAGAGGATGCTTTGGAGATAGTAGATAACCTGTCAAATATATTAGCATCTTATAATCAAAATATAATCGAGATAGAAGGTCATACAGATAATGTTCCAATGTCATCTGGAACCTATGAAAATAATGACGTGTTATCTATGTACAGAGCCTTATATGTAGCAGACAGAATTAGAGAAAAGACAAATCTTAATCCAGCCTACATCAAATCTGCCGGCAGAGGTGAATACGTACCTATAGCAGATAACAGCACTGCCGAGGGCAGAGCCAGAAACAGGCGAGTAGAGATTAAAATCTTTAATTCATTAACTTCGGTTCCGAATGAAGAGCCGGAGGCGGGGGAATAGAAAGGGGCCGATTATGAAAAAGAATTTGATTACGGTAGTTATTTTAGCGCTAGTTGTAGTAAATCTTGTTCTTACAGCGGTTCTTACAATTACTATCATTCCAGAAACAAAAAGGCCAACGAGCTAATCACAAAGGTTTGTTCAGCCATTGATTTGGATTTAGTAGCCGGTGATACAGCAGGTTCTTTGGCAATCGATGTAGCTAATATGGTTGATTATGCTGCAAATACTGGAGCTACAATGACCATTAACCTGAAGGACAGTGGTGATGGACAGCCTCATTACGCAGTACTTGGCGTATCCCTTTCTATGGATAATCAGAATCAGGATTATATTGATAAATTCGCTACTGATGGATTAACACCATATGACAGTATCATTTGCGATACTATCAAGACTGTTGTTCAGAGCCATACAATTGATGAAATGAGAAACAATGAAGAGGAAGTAAAGGAGGAAATCTTAGAGGCCCTTCAGTCGCTGTTTAAGTCTTCATTCATCGTAAGAGTAAACTTCTCTAGCGCAACATATCAGTAGTATTAATACAGGGAAAATAAGGTGGTGAGATAGCTTGGGTGACGTTCTTTCTCAAAACGAAATAGATAATCTGCTTCATGCCTTGACCAGTGGTGAGCTGGACGCTGAAGAGATTAAAAATAACAAAGAAAACCAGTAAAGAACTATGACTTTGCCAGACCATCAAAGTTCTCAAAGGAACATCTTCGTACTATGGAGATTATCTTTGAACATTATGGACGATTGCTATCCACTAACCTGCCAATCTTCCTTCGAAAGAACATACAGGTTGAGGTAATTAACTCCGAGGCTGTTACCTATATGGAGTTTTCAAATTCCCTTTCAAATCCAGTTCTTTTGGGAATCGTTGATTTTGCTCCTTTGGAGACAAATATCATCGTTGAAATGGCATCTAATCTTGGCTTTGCCATGGTAGATAGAATGCTAGGAGGTGTAGGAGAACCTCTTGATAAAGTAAGAGATTTCTCCGAGATAGAGCTTTTGATTATAGAAAGAGTAATGACCTCCTGCGTAGAACTCTTAAGAGAACCTTGGGAGAACGTTTTAGATGCGCACCCAAGACTTGAGAGAATCGAGACAAACTCACAGTTTGCTCAGATTATATCGCCATCAGAAATGATTGCGATTGTCACCTTGAATATAAAGATAGGTGATGTGGAAGGTCTTATGAATATTTGTCTTCCATTTATAACTTTAGAGCCAGTTATGGACAAATTAAACACAAAGTTCTGGTATAGTAGTCAAAAGGAGAAGACGGGGGCAAGCTTCTCAGACACTGTGGAAGCACTTATCAGCAGGGCTAAAATTCCTGTTAAAGCTGTTCTTGGCAACAGTGTTATCACAGTAGCAGATTTCTCCCAACTCCAGGTAGGCGACATAGTAAAACTTGACACAAAGGTTGACGAAGAGCTGGATGTTTTTGTGGGCGACATTAGGAAATTCGCTGCCCTTCCAGGTGCTTCAGGAAAAGAATATGCAGTTAGAGTGACACAAATCATTAGGGAGGAGTAGCAGAATGGGTGATGGTGTATTATCACAGGATGAGATTAATGCACTACTAAGTGGTGGAATTCCCGATGCTGCCCCAGCTGATGGCGGTGGAGATTCCGGCGGTGGAGGCGGAGAGCTTTCAACACAGGAAATCGATACTATTGGCGAGGTTGCCAATATCAGTATGGGTAGTGCAGCAACATCTTTGTTTGCGCTTGTAAACATAAAAGTTGAGATTTCTACTCCTGTAGTATCAGAGACGACCTGGGATGAATTGGCTTCTCAATATACTGATAAATGCGTTGTTGTTCGTATTGGATATACAAAAGGTATTGATGGAAGCAACGTTCTTGTTTTAAAAGAAAATGATGTAAAAGTCATCACCGATTTGATGATGGGTGGTGATGGAACGAACACCGATGGTGAGATTTCCGAATTACATCTTTCCGCTATTTCAGAAGCCATGAACCAGATGATGGGTGCTTCAGCAACTTCCCTTTCATCTATGCTTGGCATGATGGTTGATATTTCTCCACCAACAGCTACTTTGACGGACCTTAGCACCATAAGCGGTGGTGAGATAGATTCTTTCCTTGAAAGCAATTTCGTAAGAATTGCTTTCAAAATGGAAATTGGAGATTTAGTTGATTCAGAAATGATGCAGCTGTATCCAATTTCTCTGGCAAAGGAAATGTGTGATGCGGTTCAAAACACAATGGAATCAGATTCCAAGTCCACAGTGGACAATGGAGTTGCTCCAGAACCTGCACCTGCTCCTGCGGCTACACCTGCTCCAGAGGCGGCCCCACAGGCAGCGGCACCACCTCCACAGGCGGCGCCACCACCTCAAATGGATCCAAATATGATGGCAGGCCAACAGATGCCTCCATATATGTATATGCCGCAGCCTACAATCAATGTACAGCCTGCGCAGTTTACACCATTTGGACCAGGATTCTCCGCACAGTTTGCTCAGGAGAATATAGACCTGATTTTGGATGTACCACTTGATGTTACCGTTGAATTAGGTCGAACCAATAAAACAATCCAAGATATTTTGGATTTTGCTCCAGGTACTATCATCGAGCTAAATAAAATAGCCGGTGAACCAATAGATGTACTTGTTAATGGCAAGTACGTGGCCAAAGGAGAAGTAGTAGTTATTGAAGAATCCTTTGGAGTACGTATCACTGAAATCATCAAAGAATAAATACATATTTAAGGAGATGAAGACATGGCAAAAAACATTTTAATCTGTGACGATGCTGCATTTATGAGAATGATGATCAAGGACATTCTCACAAAGAATGGCTACAATGTTGTAGGCGAAGCTGAGAACGGCAAAATCGCTGTTGATAAGTATGCCGAGCTTACACCTGACCTTGTTCTTCTGGACATCACAATGCCAGAAATGGACGGTATCGGTGCATTAAAGGCCATTAAAGAGAAGGATCCAAACGCTTGCGTTATCATGTGCTCTGCTATGGGTCAGCAGGCTATGGTTATCGAGGCTATCCAGTCTGGTGCTAAGGATTTCATCGTTAAACCTTTCCAGGCAGAGAGAGTTCTCGAAGCTGTTAAGAAGGTTATTGGATAATTATGCTTTTTCTTTCTTCTGCTGGTGAGAGCTTCCTTCAGTTGATAGTTGTTTTGTTTATATTTGTAGGAGTTTTGGCTGCTACATATTATGTAACAAAATGGATTGCCGGATATCAGAAGGCGGCGGGCTTTAACAAAAACCTTGAAGTTGTTGAAGTGCTTAAAATTTCCAGCAATAAATATGTTCAAATAATAAGAGTTGGCGAGGATAGATATTTCGCAATTGCCCTCGGCAAAGACGAGGTAGTACCTTTGGGCGAGATATCATCCGACCAACTTAAGGAAATCGATGGAACAGAAATAAATGCTGTTCCTGTTGATTTCAAAAGTGTATTGGACAAATTCTCTAAGAAGAAATAACAGCGTTGGGGCAGATTATGTTATGAATAAATTAAAAAAGGTGTATTTAGTCTTCAGCATTATTTTTGCAACTGTAGTTGTTTGTTATACGCTTGGTGCTAGTGTAATTACAGTTCAAGCAACTGAATATGACGGTACCCAGTACGGGGCATCAAACGAATCCTATGGTGCTACAGAAAATGCACCGAATGCATCGGATGAAGTTGTTGGTGATAGAAATGGTTTTACATTAACGTTCAATGGCGAGGATGGAAATTTTTCTTCCACCCTTAGGATGTTATTGGTTTTAACCATCCTTACATTATCGCCTTCAATTCTTATAATGTTAACTTCCTTTACCAGATGCGTCATCGTTTTACACTTTGTACGTGCTGCTATTGGAACAAATACAGCGCCTCCAAACCAGGTTCTTATAGGTTTGGCGTTGTTTCTAACATTATTCATTATGTCCCCTGTATTGACCACCATAAAAACTGAGGCAATTGATCCTTTTGATGCTGGTGAGATTACCCAGCAGGAGGCTATTGATGCAGCAATAGCTCCTGTTAGAGAATTTATGTATGGTCAGACTCAGACAAAAGACTTGAATTTGTTCTGTGATATAGCAGGAATCACCTACGAGGAATACGATGAGGTTCCATTTACAGTTGTAGTTCCGGCTTTTATCTTATCAGAGCTTAGGACAGCCTTTATTATAGGATTTTTGATTTATGTTCCATTTATCGTAATAGATATGGTCGTTGCATCGGTACTTATGTCAATGGGTATGATGATGCTTCCACCTACAACAATTTCACTACCATTTAAGATACTGCTTTTTGTATTAGTTGACGGCTGGGATCTTGTTATTGGTGGATTGGTAAAGACATTTTACTAATGTGACCAGGCTTAGGAGAGGGTAGGTTATGACTGAAGGACAGGTATTAGACATTATTAGAGATGCAGTATATACTCTTTTAATTACATCTCTGCCACTTTTGCTGGTATCACTTATTGTGGGTTTAGCAATCAGTATATTTCAAACAGTCACATCTATTCAGGAGCAGACTCTTACTTTCATTCCAAAGATTGTAGGGGTATTTGCGGCTCTTCTATTTTTCGGTCCTTGGATGCTAACAGTGTTAACAGAATATATCACTGAATTGTGGGCTAATTTTAGTATTTACCTGGGCTAGAAATGAATGTTTAATATACACTTTACTTTAGAAAACTTTGAATATTTCTTGTTGATACTTACACGCATATCCATGTTTGTAGTAGTGGCACCTTTCTTCAGCATCAGCAATACACCAGCAAGGGTGAAAATTGGCTTTTCAGCCCTGGTTTCCCTGCTTTTGTATTTTGTAGTAGATTTTAGTGCCCTAAATTATTCTACGGTTGTTGGATATGCTTTTTTAGTTGTAAGAGAAGCCTTAACAGGACTAATAATTGGTTTTTCAACCTATTGCTGTAATTTTATAATTCTGCTTGCTGGCAATATGATTGATATGAATATTGGTCTTTCAATGGCTCAGGAGTATGACCCAACACTAAGAACTGAAACAACAATTACAGGTTCTCTTTACAATAATTTTATTATGATACTTCTCGTTCTTTCGGGAATGCACAGATATATTTTTAAGGCCTTTTGCGATGCCTTTACACTTATACCAATAGGTGGTGCTATTTTTAGATGGGATTCACTCTTTAAATCTACGGCCATATTTATGGCTGATGTATTTGTAATAGCTTTCAGAATAATTCTTCCGGTTTTTGCAGTTATTATGTTGTTAAATGCCATACTTGGAATTCTTGTAAAAGTGGCTCCTCAGATTCATATGTTTTCTGTTGGTGCTCAGATGAAAATTATAGTTGGTTTTACCATACTGTTTCTTACAGTATTCCTTTTACCAGATATAGCAGGCTTTATTTTCAAGGAAATGAAAAACATGCTAAATCTTTACATTCAGGGTTTGCATTGAGTCAGGGGTTACATTGATGGAAGAAACCAGAGTCTTATTAATTCCATATAACCTACAGTTCTTCGCTGATGGTGAGGGTGGAGAAAAGACTGAACAGCCTACCTCTAAAAAGCTTTCGGATGCAAGAAAAGAAGGCAAGGTTGCAAAAAGTAAAGAGATAGTAAATGGCATAGCTTTACTGGGTTTCTTCTTTGCGCTGAGAGTGTTTTTATCCTTTGCGGGAGTGCGCTTTGAAGAGATTTTTGCCTGGGTTTATGCGATTATTCCAGATGTTATTTCTATGAATGGGAGTGGACTTACCATCCAGACATTACATGGCATTATTAGTACGCTTTTATTAAAAACACTGATTATTCTATTACCGTTTTTGTGGTTGGTTTTTTACAGGCTTTGTTACAAATCTGATTCAGGTGGGATGGAAGCCTACAATGAAGCCGTTGCAACCAAAGCTTAGCAAATTCAATCCAATCAATGGATTCAAACGAATATTTTCGAAGGATTCAATAGTAAACCTTTTGATGGCACTAGCCAAGATTGCCTTGGTTTGCTACATATCCTATGTTTCTATAAGAAATCAGGCTAACAATATTTTTATACTATATGACATTGGTCTTAAATCTGCATTAAGCCTGATATTTACATTGATTTGCGATGTTGGAATTAAGATTAGTATTGTATATATCATTCTTGGCTTTATAGATTATGCATATCAAAAATGGAAATTTACCAATGATATGAAGATGACTAAACAGGAAGTCAAGGATGAATACAAGAACACTGAAGGTGATCCGCAGATTAAGGGTAGACAGAAACAAAAAATGATGGAAAGCTCCCGCCGTAGAATGATGCAAAATGTTCCTCAGGCGGATGTAGTTATCACAAACCCAACCCATATAGCAGTAGCTATTTTATATGACAATACAAAGGATGAGGCACCTAGAGTTATTGCGAAGGGTGAGGATTATCTTGCATTAAAAATAAAAGAAGCTGCCAAGGATAGTGGAGTTCCCATTGTGGAGAACAAACCTCTTGCCAGAGCTCTTTATGCCACCGTGGAAATAGATGAAATTATTCCACCGGAATTGTATCAGGCGGTTGCCGAGATTTTAGCTGTTGTATATACGCAAAAGAATAAAGCAGTTTCATAAATTTTAGGGAAAGGGGGGACGAGTAATGGATTTAGCTGCATCTGTTAAGAAAACTGATGTTGGAATAGCACTGTATTTGCTAGCTGCTGTTGCATTCTTTATCATTCCAATTCCTAGCTTTTTGCTGGACGTAATGATTGCATTCAATATATCCATTGCGTTGATCGTCCTTATGAACGTTCTGTTTGTACAGGAAGTTTTGGATATGTCCTTCTTCCCAACACTTTTGCTGTTTACAACAATTTTTAGAATTTCCCTTAATGTTTCTTCAACAAAGCTTATCCTTACAAGTGGAAATCCAGGAAACGTTGTATCAACCTTCGGTTCATTCGTAGGTGGAAACAATCTTATCATAGGCGGAATTATTTTCCTTATTCTGATTATCATTCAGTTTATGGTAATCAATAAAGGTTCAGAACGTGTAGCTGAGGTATCAGCACGATTTACCTTGGATGCTATGCCTGGCAAGCAGATGGCTATTGATGCAGATCTTAATACAGGTGCCATAGATGATGCAGAAGCCAAAAGACGAAGAGATAAGATTCAGGAAGAATCAGCATTCTTCGGAGCTATGGACGGTGCTACTAAGTACGTAAAAGGAGATGCTACTGCAGGTCTTATTATTACAGTTGTAAATATGGCCGGTGGTACAGCCATGGGAATGATTAATCAGGGATTACCATTTGCCGAGGCTATACAGCAGTTTGGTATTCTTACAATTGGTGATGGCCTGGTTTCCCAGATTCCTTCACTTTTGATATCTCTTTCAACAGGTATTCTTGTAACGAAGGGCTCAAAGGCAGCAGATTTCTCAGGTACGCTTGTAAAACAGCTTTTTGGTCTTCCAAAGGTTTTGTATATTGTTGCTGGTGCAATGGCAGTGCTTGCCTTCACACCACTTAATACTGTTTTGTTCTTAGGATTTGCTGCAGCTTTTGGAGCCACAGGCTACTCAATGTCAAAAACTCTTGGAGAAGAGGAAATCGAGCAGGAGGTGGCAGCAGAGGAAACAGAGGCGGAAGAAATCCGAAAACCGGAAAATGTTGTTTCCCTTTTGCAGGTGGATCCAATCGAGCTGGAATTTGGTTATGGAATCATACCACTTGCAGATGTTAATCAAGGAGGCGATTTACTTGACAGAGTGGTTATGATTCGACGACAGATAGCACTGGAGCTCGGTACTGTCGTTCCTATCATCAGACTACGAGATAATATTCAGCTGAATCCAAATCAGTACATTATAAAGATTAAGGGAATACAGGTTACTGAAGGCGAAATACTTTTTGACCACTATATGGCTATGAATCCAGGCTACGTGGAGGAGGAAATCACAGGTATTCCTACCTTCGAACCATCATTCCATTTACCTGCTCTTTGGATTACTGAAAGCCAGCGAGAGAGGGCTGAGTCATTAGGCTATACAGTTGTAGACCCACCTTCAATTATCGCTACTCATCTTACAGAGGTTATTAGAAGCCACATTGCAGAGCTTCTTACCAGACAGGATGTTCAAAACCTTATTGATAATCTTAAAGAATCAAATCCTGTTATTGTTGAGGAACTTGTTCCAAAGCTTATGGGACTAGGAGATGTTCAGAAGGTTTTGCAGAATCTTTTGTCAGAGGGTGTTTCTATCAGAGATTTGCTTTCAATATTTGAAGTTTTGGCAGATCACGCCACAACAACACACGATACTGACGTGCTTACAGAGTATGTTCGTCAGGGCTTAAAGAGAGCTATTTCGGGAAGATATTTCACACCTAATGAGGTTACTCAGGTTATTACGGTAGACCCTAAGGTTGAACAGGACATTATGGCTTCCATCAAGCAGACTGAACAGGGAGCATATCTTACCCTTGATCCTGAAAGAATTAAAGCAATCATTGCTTCTCTTGAGGAGGAGATTAAGAAGATTGAGGATATGGGAAAAACACCAATCGTTGTTACTTCTCCAATCGTTCGAATGTACTTCAAGAGCATGACTCAGGATTATATAAAGGATTTGATTGTTGTTTCATACAATGAAATAGATTCTAATGTAGAACTGTCATCAGTGGGAATGGTTACAGGGTGAATTAAATGGTTATTAACAAGTACACAGGAAAAACTGAAGAAGAGGCTATGTCTAAGGTTCGAAAGGAGCTTGGAAGTGCTGCTGTTATTATGAATGTGAAGGTAATCAAGCCTAAGGGCTTGGGTAGCTTCTTTAAAAGCAGCACATATGAGGTTACTGCAGCTGTCGAGGACGATGGTTTTTCAAAGGACGCCTTGGATTTTGCTACACCTGTGGAAGGTAATGAAAAAGAGGGAGAAGAGGAACAGACAGGTAGCACTTTTGATGCGGTTGCAGATGATGCTCTTATTTTGAAGGATGCATTTTCTGCGGTTAACGAATTGTTGGAGAAGCAGGAGGAAGAAGACATGACTACTGATGTAGAATTTGAACCTCTTTCTGGCTCGGCACCAAGAGCAAAATTATTTGAACCTACTTACTCAAAGCCAGCCTTCGTAAAACAACCTTTAACGAGAAAAGGAACCGGAATTTGTAGAAAATATTGCTCCAGTAGAAATGCCTATAGAGGCGCCTATTGGAAACAAGGCATCTATCGACAATGATAATCATGTATTTGTTAAGATGCTCTACAATGTTCTACTGGAGAACGAGGTACAGGAGAAATACATTAATCAGGTTTTGGATGATATGGACAAGGTTTTACAGACCAGTCATTCCTTAGATAGTTTGCTTTCTTCTGTTTACCAGAAAATGGTTCTTAAGCTTGGAACACCTACAAAGATAGTGCCTGGAGAAAAAAGACCAAAGGTCGTATTCTTCATTGGTCCTACAGGAGTTGGTAAAACTACTACCATAGCGAAAATTGCATCTAAGTTTAAGGTGGAGGAAGGAAAGAAGGTTGGCCTTATTACTGCTGATACCTTCAGAATGGCTGCAGCAAATCAGCTTCAGACCTATGCCAATATTTTAGGTGTACCTTTAAATGTTATTTATTCTGCAGACGAGCTTTTAGACACAGTTAAAAGACAAAACAGAGAATATCAGGATCTTGATGTGATTCTTGTTGATACCATCGGATTTTCTCACAAGAATCAGGATCAGAAAAATGATACTAAAAAGCTTATCACAGCCTTGGGCGATATTTATGATAGCGAAGTATATCTCGTTTTGTCAGCTACTACAAAGCAAAAGGATTTGATGGATATTGCCGATGCATATATGGAATTTACAAAGTTCAATCTTATCTTTACAAAGCTGGATGAGACAAAATGCCTTGGCAATTTATTTAATATGAAACAGTATACAGGTTCGTCGCTTTCCTACATAACAACAGGACAGAACGTACCAGACGACATTGAAATTGTTAATGCCCAGAAGCTGGTTAAACAGTTATTGGGAGGAAACTAAATGGATCAGGCGGAAAATTTACGAAATGTAATAAAAGCCCAAAGTAT
Source organism: Butyrivibrio fibrisolvens 16/4 (assembly GCA_000209815.1). Lineage (GTDB taxonomy): Bacteria > Bacillota > Clostridia > Lachnospirales > Lachnospiraceae > Pseudobutyrivibrio > Pseudobutyrivibrio fibrisolvens_A. Next base: position 1,920,645 of record FP929036.1, on the reverse strand, counting down.
CAGAAATATAGAAAACACCAAGGTCATTACAATCACATCAGGTAAAGGTGGTGTTGGCAAATCCAATATGGCTGTTAATCTGGCTGTCCAGTTTACCCAGATGGGTAAGAAGGTAATTATTTTGGATGCAGATTTTGGCCTTGCTAATGTGGAGGTTATGTTTGGTACATTGCCAAACTATAATCTTTCAGATGTGATTTTTAACGGTAGAAGCATTAGGGAGATAATAACCACAGGACCTATGGGAATTGGCTTTATTTCAGGTGGTTCAGGAGTGGTTGGATTAAATAATCTAAATCGTGAACAAATTACGTTTTTAGTGCATAATCTATCACTTTTAAATGACTTATGTGATATTCTTATAATAGATACCGGTGCGGGCGTTTCGGACCAGGTTTTGGAGTTTGTATTAGCATCCCCAGAGGTGATTCTCGTTTCGACTCCCGAGCCTAGCTCCCTCACGGATTCCTATTCCTTGATGAAGGCCATGTGCAAGAGCACGAAATACATTAAGGAGGGGACTAATGTACATTTGGTTGCAAATAAAGTAAATAGCGAAGCAGAAGGAAAAGCTGTTTATCTTAAGATGCAGTCAGTTGTTAAGAAATTTTTAGGTGGTGATTTGGATTACTTAGGCTTTATTCCATATGACGGAAATCTGGAAAAGGCTGTTAGAAACCAAAAGGTTGTTTCTATAGAGTATCCTGCAAGCAAGGCTGCAAAGAGTTTTGAAGGCATAGCATCAAAGCTTTTACAGAAAGACGAGACCACCCATTTCAAATGGGGCGTTTCACATATTTTCAATGCACTTTTAAGAGATAGGGCATAGCTTATGGAAATATTTGAACTAAGACCTGGCACACCTGTGGAATTTACAATTGCCAGCTCAAACTCTGATGTGGAAAACAACATAGATGAGGATAGAAGTGTTTATATTTCCAGCGTTTTTGGTGTTACCAAAAATGAGGAAATAATATTTCATATCCCAACAAGAAAGGGACATATAGTTACCATACCTATGAATGTTCCTTTTAATGCTGTTTTTAATACAAGAAGAGGGATGTTTCAGCTTACCGGAGAGATAACAAAGCGTGGCAAATTAGAAAACTTTCCGGTATATGTATTCGAACCATCCACAGAGTTACAGAAGGTTCAAAGACGTGATTACTACAGATTTGATTGTCTTATCTCAGTAAAGATTCTTCCTATACCAGAGGATGTAGCATTTCTTCCTAGCATGGTATTGGTGGAGGATGATTTGGAAAAATACGGCAATACATATGGTGCTCCTGTTGAGGGCAACATATTGGATATAAGTGGTGGCGGAGCAAAAATCCATGCAAGAATGGATATTGAAACAGACAGATATATGTATGTTTCATTTAGACTTAAGTCTAGCTCTGTCAGCGAAACCATTAATGTTATTGCAAAAAGATTAGAAGTACATACAAAGAAGATTTAAGAGTTTATGAGCATCGCATAGAGTTTCTCTTTAAAGAGCCAGAAGACAGAGAGACAATTATTAAGTACATTTTTGACGAGGAGAGACGCTTGAGAAAGAAGGATCAGGGCTAAAGAATGTATAAGATTTTGGTTGTTGATGATTCTGCACTTATGCGAAGGGTTATCTGTGATATTATCAACGCAGATAGTGATTTTCGTGTAGTCGACGTTAGTGCAGACGGCGAAGATGCTTACAACAAAATAAAGAACAATCCGTATGATCTTGTGGTACTTGATATGGTTCTTCCAAAACTGCAGGGCGTTGACTTACTTGCCAAGCTCTACAATGAGAAGATCCCATTCAATGTAGTTCTTGTTAGTTCTATTCTCAAGGAGGATACAGAAAGTACCATAAGGGCATTGGAATATGGTGCATTAGACTTTGTAGTAAAGCCAATACGCTCGGGTAGTGATACCAGAGATGTATTTGGTAAACAGCTTAAGACTGCTTTGCACAATGCAACTAGGCAGTCGAATTTTAAGCAGATTACTGTAAAAAAGGCTCCTGCAGCTCGGCCGGTTCCTTCAGCCTCTTCCGCTGCAGCATCTACTACGAAATCTTATGAAGATGCCAAACGTTCTACCCTTGAGAGGATGGAGAATGTAAAAAGAGCCTTCAGGCCACCAAGTCAAGTGCTGGTACTGCGCAGACCAGCCCTACACCTGCGACGCCTGCAGCTATGGAGAAAAAGCCTGTAACACAGACTGCACCTCCACCACCTCCTCCACCACCAAAGGTGGAAAAGAAAGCACCAACACCAAGCTCTGGATCAGGTGTAAGAACAAAAAAGTTCATTGCACTAGCCTGTTCAACAGGAGGTCCACAGGCTTTGCATTCATTTATTCCAATGTTACCAGCGAACCTTTCTGTTCCACTGGTTTTAGTTCAGCATATGCCTGAGGGATTTACAGCATCCCTGGCAGCCAGATTGGATCAGATTTCAGCGATAAATGTAAAGGAAGCTGAGGACGGTGAGTACTTTAAGCCAGGATGGGTATACATTACCCCAGGCGGTAAGCACATGGAAATCTGCGAAGACGGAAGTCGTGCAGCATTTTGTCATTTGGACGACAGCCCACCTGTAAACAGCTTAAAACCTTGCGCAGACGTTATGTATCGTTCACTAGCAAGGTCCAGCTTTGACGAGATTATATGCGTAGTGCTTACAGGAATGGGAGCAGATGGATCTGAAGGTATTAAATACTTGAATCAACACAAAAGGACTTACGTGATTTCGCAAGAAGCATCCACATGCGTTGTATATGGAATGCCGAAAGCGGTGGAACAGGGGGGCTTGTCAAACGAAGTTGTTCCACTTAATTCAGTCGCTAATTCAATTGTTAAAAGGTTGTAGAAAACTTGGAGGTTAGTAGGTATGGATGTAAGTCAATATTTAGATATCTTTATCGATGAGACAAGTGGACATATTCAGAGCCTTTCTGACAACATTATGGAGTTGGAGAAGGAACCTGATAACAAGGATGTTGTAAATGAAATATTCCGTGCAGCCCACTCTCTAAAGGGTATGGCTGGTACTATGGGATTCAAGAGAATGCAGCATCTGACCCACGACATGGAGAATGTGTTCCAGGAAGTTCGTAATGACAATGTTAAGGTTAATTCAGCTCTTATTGATATCCTTTTCAAGTGTCTTGATGCTATCGAGAGTTATCTTGATACTGTAAAGGCTACTTCTAATGAGGGCGAGGAAGAAAACGAAGCTTTAATTAAGCTTTTAAATGATTATCTTACTCAGGCTGAAGGTGGTGGTGATGCGCCTGCTGAAGCTGCACCAGCAGAAGGTGATGCAGCGGGCTCTGAGGCTGCACCAGCAGATGCTGCTGATGGTCCTTTATACAAGAAGATTCCTGTTGACCCTGAGCTTTGCGAAAAGCTTAAAGGCGAGAAGCAGCTCTATGGATTTACAGTTCATATCAGTAAGGAATGTTTGCTTAAGGCAGCTCGTGCATTCCTTGTATTTAAAGCTGTAGAAGACTTTGGTCAGATTATGGCATTTAATCCTAGTTCTGGAGATATCGAAGATGAAAACTTTGAATTTGATTTTTCATTCATCCTTTCATCTGAATCAGAACTTGATCCTATTATAGAGTCTATTAAGACTGTTTCAGAAATCGAATCTGTTGAGGCAGAAAAGGTTACTGCAGATATGTACGAGAAGAAGGAAGAGGCTCCAGCTCCAGAAGCAGCAGCTGAAGCACCTGCTCCTGCAGCACCAGCCGCTCCGGCAGCACCTGCTCCTGCGACACCAGCCGCTCCGGCAGCCAAGTCTTCATCAGGCGGCAAGACAAATCAGCCAGCAAACAAGCCTGTTACTTCACGTACAATTCGTGTAGATATTGAAAAGCTTGATGCTCTTATGAATCAGGTATCCGAGCTTATCATTGCTAAGAACTCACTTGCGTCTCAGAGCAATGGTTCTGAAATTGATAGCCAGACCTTACATGAGAACATTGAATACTTAGAGAGAATCACAACAAACCTTCATGAATCAGTTATGAAGGTTCGAATGGTTCCTATCGAATCAGTTGTTGCTAAATTCCCACGAATGATTCGTGATTTGGACCGTAAGCTTAATAAGCCTATGGAACTTGTAATGACTGGTGAGGATACAGAGCTTGATAGAACCGTAGTAGATCAGCTGGGAGATCCTTTACAGCACTTACTTAGAAACTCAGCTGACCACGGTATTGAAAGCCCAGAAGATAGACGTGCTGCTGGTAAGCCTGAAAAGGGAACAATTTTCCTTAATGCTTTCCAGGAAGGCAACAATGTCATCATCGAGGTCGGTGATGATGGTGGCGGTATCAATACTGATAAGGTAAGAGATAAGGCTGTTGAAAGAGGTCTTGTTACTCCAGAAGAAGCTGAAAACCTTACTCAGAAAGAAATTATCGACTTCCTGTTTATGCCATCCTTCTCAATGGCTAAGCAGATTACAGATATCTCTGGTCGAGGCGTAGGTCTTGACGTTGTTAAGAGTAATATCGAGGCCCTTGGTGGTGATGTAACAGTTAAGTCTGTTATGGGTGAAGGTTCAACCTTTACTGTACGACTTCCTCTTACACTTGCTATTATTCAGGCCCTCATGGTTGAGATTAGAGATGAGAAGTACGCTATTGCACTTGCTTCCATCATGAACATTGAAAATATTCCTAAGTCAGAAATCAAGTACGTAGAGTCTAAAGAGGTTATTCACCTTAGAGGTCAGGTTATTCCTCTTATTCATCTTGATGATCTTTTGGATTGTGAACCAAAGGAGGAGGATGACGAAACTACAATGACCGTAGTTATCTGCAAGAAGGGCGATACTCTTGGCGGTATTATCGTTGATAACCTTATTGGACAGCTGGAAATCGTTATCAAGTCACTTGGTAAGCTTGACAACAACAAGCTCATCAGCGGTGCTACAATCCTTGGTGATGGTGAAATCGCTATGATTCTTGATGTTAACGCTGTCATTTAATAGGAGGTGAGACCATGTCAGATTTAGCTATGTATGATGTAGTTGAAAAAGAGAAAAAGCAATACATTGTTGTAAAAATTGGTGGCGAGCACTATGGTATCGACATTTCCTATATTGATAACATTGTTAGACTAAGCAAGATTACCAGAGTGCCAAAGGCACCTTCGTACTATCGCGGTGTTATTAACCTTCGTGGTGAGGTTGTTCCTGTAATGAGTCTTAGACGCAGAATGGATTTGGAAGATGATGAGTTTACAGATGCTTCACGTATCATCATTCTAAAGCTTGATGGCGGTGGCTTAATGGGCGTTATTGTTGATGAAGTTAAGGAGGTTCTCTCATTATCAGAGGATGATATTGAGGCACCATCGTCTACTTTGAAGAGTAAGAATTCATTTATCAATGGCGTAGGTAAAAATGGGGACGAGCTCATTTCAATCTTTGAAATCAGTTCAATTATTGGAGAGAATGAGGCTTCTTAACGGGAGGTTATATGCTCACACTTAACGAAGTTAATGAAAAGTATTTTGATGTCCTCAAGGAAATAGGTAATATTGGCGCTGGCAATGCTACAACAGCCATCGCCAATATGCTTGGCCTTAGGATTGATATGAGTGTTCCAGAGGTTGCTTTCCTTCCTGTAGAGGAGTTGGGAAGCGCCATCGGAGCCGAAGATGAGATTATCGTAGGCATCATGCTTGGCGTTGAGGCTGATATTGATGGTTCCATGATGTTTTTGATGGACATGCAATCAGCACATCATATTGTAAACAAGCTGATGATGCGTGATGACAGCTATAACGAACCATTTAACGAGATGGATTTGTCAGCAATCAAGGAGGTTGGCAATATTATTGCCGGTTCATACCTGTCTGCCCTTTCAGGGCTTACAAACCTTACCATTGTTCCATCTGTTCCATTTGTAGCTGTAGATATGGCTGCTGCCATACTTTCTGTACCTGCTGTACAGTTTGGTATTTTTGGAGACAATGCCCTTATGATTAATACAGATTTTTCAGATGATCTAGGAATTAAGGGGCACTTTATTTTGATGCCAGAAGAAGATTCTTACGAGAAGATATTGTCAGCGCTGGGTATTCCATTATAAGGAGAGTGAATGTATGGGGCAGATGATTAAAGTCGGCATGGCTGATCTTAAAATATGTAAAGCTCCTGATGCGTTGACTACTATTGGATTAGGATCATGCATTGGAATAGCTATTTATGATCCGTCTACTAAAATTAGTGGATTGGCGCATATAATGCTTCCTGACAGTACTGCTATCAGAAACAATAGCAATATTGCCAAGTTCGCAGACACTGGCATTCAAAAGCTTTATGACGATATGCTTAAAGCTGGAGCTAATAAAGCAAGACTGGTTGCTAAGATAGCTGGAGGCGCAAAGATGTTTGAAATGCCTGGAGCATCTACAGGCATAAACGTTGGTGAGCGAAATGCTGAGGCAAGTCGTGCAAAGCTAAAGGCACTGGGAGTAAAACTCGTTGCAGAGGACTGTGGATTGAACTTTGGTCGTACCGTCGAGCTGTATAGCGAGACAGGAGAGTATTACATTAAGGCAGTTGGCAAACCGTTGAAAATTATTTAAAATATTATTTGGAGGCACAGATGAACACAAAGCCTATACCTATTATTATTACATTGGCTGCAGCGTTTTTATCTTGTGTTGTGTCTATTTTTCAAAGGGTGGATTTTTCGGTTTTTGTAACAAGACTACTTATTGTTGTTATTGTTTTTATGTTCATAGGCACCATAATAAAGATTGTTCTTGATTACGCCTTTAGAACACTTGAACCACCTCCAGCTTTGGATGAGGAGCCTTCAGATATAAATAGCATACTTTTAGATGATGATACTGATGAAGAACAGGATTCCGAGGATATTTCGTCTGAATCAGAGGAGGGTTGATTAACTGATTCAGAGGTGATTTAAGGGGGCTTTAATGAAGGCGATTGACAAGGAAAAACTTTGGGATAAATACAAAGTTACTCCTACTCCCGAGCTTAGGGAGCAATTAATTCTTGAATATGCGCCGCTTGTTAAGATAGTTGCTGGCAGACTCTGTATGTATTTAGGCAATACTGTAGAGTACGAGGATTTGTGTAGCTATGGTATTTTTGGTCTTATCGATGCTATAGACAAATTTGATTTGGCCAAGGATGTTAAGTTTGAAACCTACGCAAGTCTTAGAATCCGTGGGTCAATTTTGGACCAGATCCGAAAGATGGATTGGATTCCTCGTACCATTCGTCAAAGACAGAGGATGATTGACGATGCTATCAAGACAGTAGAAGCTCGCACAGGCCATAGTGCCTCTGACGAGGATATTGCTGCGGAATTAAATATTTCTTCAGATGAATTTTTAAAATGGCAGAATCAGCTTAATGTTACTAATGTAGTATCTCTCAATGAATTTGTAGAAGCTGGAAATGAGCCGGTTATGGAGGCGGAACATAACTCTCATTTTATACAGCCAGAGGATAATATTTCAAAAAAGAGCTTTCTGAAAAGCTTCAGGAAGCCTTAGATATGCTTACAGAAAAGGAAAAACAGGTTATTCTTCTATATTATTATGAAGACATGACCTTAAAGGAGATTAGTGCAGCTCTTGAGGTTTCAGAGTCAAGAGTATCACAGCTTCACACCAAGGCCCTTCAGAAGATGAGAAAGGTTCTTGGGGAATATATGGGTATTTTAACGAATCAATAGTTTGTTAGATTGAGTGATTGATAATTATGTATTGAATCTTAGGGAGGGTTTGTTATGTCAATTAGTCCAATCAACTTCAATGGAATGATCCAAAATACCAATGAACTCAGTCATACCAAGGCTCAAGAGGATCAAAAGCCTATGCTTGAGCAACAGAATCTTACTCACACTGTTGATAAACAACAGGAGCAGCAGGCTAAACAGGTAAATGATTTGTATAAGGCCGATAGGGAAGAGGACAGGTACGACAGAGAGGGAAATGGTAGAGGCTACGAAGGCAATAAACAGCGGAAGAAAGCCTTCGAAAAAAAGAAAGAAGAAAAAAGGCCGGATGGCAGTGTTTCAGAGAAACATACCACATCGTTTGATATGAGAATTTGAAAAGAGGGAGACTATAATGACTATACTGGAAATTGTGCTCCTAATCATTGGCTTTGGCCTGTGTGTTGGGAGCTTTTTTGTGTCTGAGAGATTATCTGAAAAGGATAGAGAAAATCTTACAAAGCTCACAAAAGAGCAAATTGAAGAAATAATAAAGGACAAAATGGCTGATGCTAAGGTAGAGACGGAGGACAAGCTTTCTGCCACCATAGATTCAGCTATGGAAGAACTGGACAGACGTACCGACAAGGAGACAAATGAAAAAATACTTGAAATCTCCCAGTACTCTGATACGGTTTTAGAGTCTGTTGACAAATCACATAAAGAAGTTACCTTTATGTATTCCATGCTCAATGAAAAGCATCAGGCCATGGTGGAGATGACTAAAAAGCTGGCAGAGCTGGAGGACAAGCTTGTAGCTTTAGATGCGTCAGTTTCTAATAAACTGAGTCTTCTAAAGGATAAGGAGCTTGATATAGAAGAGGAACTAAATAAGCTTGCCGAAGCAAAACAGGCTATGGAGGAAGCTTCAAAGCCTGAAAAGGTAGAGGCTGAAAAAACTATTTCCTTTACAGAAGCTCTTGCCCAGAAATTTTCTGAGGAGAATCAGCCTATTAAGGCAAATGACAATATGGAAATCCTTGCACTTGCGGATGAAGGTCTGTCAGATGTTGAGATTGCTAAAAAACTTGGACGTGGTCTTGGCGAGGTTAAATTTGTTATTGGTTTATATCAGGAGGGGAGATAATGAGATTTAAGTATTATCTTAGAGGAATTGGTATTGGCGTTACACTGGCTACTTTGCTTTTGACCATCAGTTTTTATTTTGGTAAAGATTATCTTGTAAAGCCAACTCTTACAGAGGAGGAGATTATTGAGAAGGCTACAGCCCTTGGCATGGTTATGCCTGAATCTGAGGAGGAAGAGGCTAATGCTGAGGAGCAGCAGGATGCAGCGGCGGAGGACGACTCGGAAGAGGCTTTAAATGTGGAGGAGACAATATCTGCAGATTCAGCTATTTCAGATGAGCAGGTACCTCTGGCAGGTTCTCAAGAGGATTCTAAGGAAGAAGCTACTTCAGAAAGTGAAGATGAGACCGTTACTTACGTGCCTTTTACAGTAAGAGGTGGCGAATCATCAGAAGTCATTAGTTCCCATCTTAAGGATGCAGGTTTAGTAGATGATTCTGATGCCTTTAATAAGTATTTGCATACCTGCAAGGTTGACCATCGTATTCAAAATGGAACATTTTATGTAAAGCAGGGAAGTTCCTACGACGACCTTATTGCAATACTAGTAAATAAAGATGTTAGAACAACAACCCCACCTAAGAATTAATAGTTGCAATATATTGATTTTCATGGTAAATTTTAAGGGCTGTTGAAAATACACGCATAAGGACTGGCATTGGTTCCCAACCTATCGTAGGCCGGGTTTTTGTCAGGAGGATTTATGCGGAAGAAACAAACCAGGAGGTATTAAAATGAGTGTTATTTCAATGAAGCAGTTACTTGAGGCAGGTGTTCACTTTGGACATCAGACACGTAGATGGAACCCTAAGATGGCTCCTTACATCTACACAGAGCGTAATGGTATCCACATTATCGACCTTCAGAAGTCTGTAGGTATGGTAGACGATGCTTATGATGTTATCTTCGACATCGCTCAGCAGGGTGGTAACATCCTTTTCGTTGGTACAAAGAAGCAGGCTCAGGATGCTATCGCATCAGAGGCAGAGCGTTGCGGTATGTACTATGTAAACGAGAGATGGCTCGGTGGTATGCTTACAAACTTTAAGACAGTTCAGACAAGAATTGCACGTCTTAAGGAAATCGAGAAGATGGAAGCAGACGGAGTATTCGAGCAGCTTCCTAAGAAGGAAGTTATCCTTCTCAAGAAGGAGCAGGAGAAGCTTACAAAGGTTCTCGGCGGTATCAAGGAAATGAACCGTATTCCAGATGCTATCTTTATTATTGATCCTAAGAAGGAGCACATCTGTGTTCAGGAAGCACATGCACTTGGTATTCCACTTGTAGGTGTTTGTGATACAAACTGTGATCCAGATGAGCTTGATTATGTAATCCCTGGTAACGATGATGCTATCCGTGCAGTAAAGCTTATCGTTGCAAAGATGGCAGACGCTGTTATCGAGGCAAAGCAGGGTGAAATGAACGAGGTTGCTGAGGAAGCAACAGCAGAAGAGGAGGCATAAGATTATGGCAGCTATTACAGCAGCAATGGTAAAGGACCTTCGCGAGCAGTCTGGCGCAGGTATGATGGATTGTAAGAAGGCACTCGCTGAGTGTGATGGTGATATGGATGCAGCTTTCGAGCTCCTTCGTAAGAACGGTGCAGCTAAGGCTGAGAAGAAGGCATCTCGTATCGCAGCAGAGGGTATCTGTAAGGTAGTTGTAGAAGGCAATACAGCAGTTATTCTTGAGGTTAACTCAGAGACTGACTTCGTTGCTAAGAACGAGAAGTTCCAGACATACGTTGAGAAGGTTGCAACACAGATCCTTAAGTCTGATGTTACTACAATCGACGAGTTACTTGCTGAGAAGTGGGCAGAGGATTCTTCAAAGACAGTTAACGATGTTCACGTAGAGATGGTTGCTACAATCGGTGAGAAGCTTTCTCTTAGAAGATTTGAGAAGGTTGTTTCTGATGGTTTCGTAGTATCTTATACACACGGTGGTGGACGTATCGGCGTTATCGTTGATATGGCTGGTGCTGAGTCAGATGCAGCTAAGGAAGCAGCTACAAACCTTGCTATGCAGATTGCAGCTCTTAATCCTAAGTATGTTAGCCGTGATGAAGTTTCTGCAGATTATATCGCACACGAGAAGGAAATCCTTCTTGCACAGATTATGAACGATCCTAAGGAATCTCAGAAGCCTGAGAAGGTTATCAACGGAATGATCGAAGGTCGTGTATCTAAGGAACTTAAGGAAATCTGTCTTCTTGATCAGGTTTATGTTAAGGCTGAGGATGGAAAGCAGACAGTTGCTAAGTACTTAGAGGAAGTTTCTAAGGCTACTGGTTCTGAGCTTTCAATCAAGAGATTCGTTCGTTTTGAGACTGGTGAAGGTCTTGAAAAGAAGAACGAAGACTTCGCAGCAGAAGTTGCAGCTCAGATGAACGCTTAATATCATATTTTCCGAAGCTTGCTGATGGAATAATGAGTACTAGGGTTTCACAACATTATGTTGTGGAACCCTTTATTTTTTTACACTTTATCTTGTAAATGGGTTGTGATAAAATGAAATAGAATCTATACGGGGAGGGTGATGGGTTTGGATATTGCTAATGATGGGCTCGAGAAGCAACGCGCTAAGCGTAAACGAGTAGCCCGGATGAAAAAAATGATAGTACATACCATTATCGTTTTTATGCTTCTCACTATTGCTGTATTGGTGTTTTTGGTTTTTCAGGTAGTTTCCCTTCAGAAACAGATTAACGCCTTGGCAGCACAGATAGCTGTTACAGAAACCGTTGAAGACACAGATGAAATGGTAGATGACAGCTTCCTTGATAATGTCTATCTGGTAGATAATGCAGATAACATTGCCGAGGAGGGAGATATTCCTATGGTTTATCTCACTTTTGACGATGGCCCTAGTGAAAACACTGATGCCATCTTAGATATTCTAGACGACTACAATGTAAAGGCTACTTTCTTTGTGGTAGGTCAGGATACGGAGGTCTATGGGGATGCTTATCGTCGTATAGTCGATGAAGGCCATTCTATTGGTATGCATTCTTTCAGTCATAATTATTCTAAGTTATATCAGTCACAAGATTCTTTTATTGCTGACTATAATAAGATTCACGATTTAATCTTAGATACTACAGGTGTTGATACCAAACTATACCGTTTCCCTGGGGGAAGCAGTAATAAGGTTAGCAATACCGGTATGTCTGTTTTTATCAATTATCTTAATAGTGTAGGGGCAGTATACTATGATTGGAATGTGGCATCAGGTGACGCTACATCCCAAGCTTTTACAGCGGATGAACTTGTTGATAATGTTATGAGTGATGTGGTAAAATACAAGACGTCTGTAGTGCTATTGCATGATGGGGCAAATAAAGACACCACAGTCGAGGCATTACCTCGATTGATTGAGTCTCTTAACGATGCAGGAGCCATGATTTTACCGATTACAGATGAAACAGAGATTATACAACACGTTAGTGTTGTTCAATAAAGAATATGTTATGGAGGAATTGTAATGGGTTTTTTTAAAGATTTCAAAGAGGATTTTAACGATGCGGTAAACGAGCTTGTTCCAGGTGGGGATAACACAGCTTCAGAGGAAGTTATGGTAAATACCCTCGATGGCGATATTGACGTAGAGTCTGAGCTTACAAAGCTTGATGGCCTTCTTGAGCAGGTATCAAAGAAGGTTGATGAGCCAGCTGTTAAGGTAGCAGAGGCTACACCAACAGCAACAGAACAGACAGATAAGAAGTCATTCTTCGCAGATGCAAAAATTAGAGTGGAGGCACCAAAAATGGGAGTTATGGAAAATGCTTCTGAGGCAAAGACTGTTGCTTCAGATGAAAATGCTGTTATTACAGGCGGTATGAAGGTTACTGGTAATGTTGAATCTATCGGTTCTATCGAGGTTCAGGGCGAAATCATTGGTGATGTTACTTGCAATGGTAAGCTTGTTGTTGCTGGTAAGGTAAATGGAAATTCTACATCAGCAGAGTTCTTTGCAGATGCAGCTAAGATTGAAGGCGAGGTTGTTACTTCTGGTACAGCTAAGGTTGGCGTTGGCTCAGTTATCATCGGCAACATCACAGCTACTTCAGCAGTTATCGCTGGTGCTGTAAAGGGTGATATTGATGTTAATGGTCCTGTTGTTGTAGATACTTCAGCAGTTGTTATGGGTAATATTAAGTCTCGTTCAGTACAGATTAACAACGGTGCAGTTATTGAGGGCTTCTGCTCACAGAGCTACTCAGACGTTGATGTTAATAGCGTATTCGCTATCTAATTCTTACTTACGAGGCAAATAAATATAAAGGAAACATATATTAAATGAAAAGAGTAGTATTAAAGCTTAGTGGAGAAGCACTATCTGGGGATAAGGGTTTTGGATTTGATGAAGCTACTTGTTTAATGGTTGCTAATCAGGTTAAAAAGCTTGTTGATGATGGCGTACAGGTTGGCGTTGTTATCGGCGGCGGTAATTTCTGGAGAGGACGCACTTCAGAGAATATCGACAGAACAAAGGCAGATCAGATTGGTATGCTTGCCACTGTTATGAACTGCATTTATGTTTCTGAGATTTTCAGAACAGTTGGAATGAAGACACAGGTTCTCACTCCATTTGAATGCGGAAATGTTTCAAAGCTTTTCTCTAAAGACAGAGCTAATAAATATTTCGAAAGAGGAATGGTTGTGTTTTTTGCAGGTGGCTTAGGTCATCCATATTTCTCGACAGATACACCTACTGTTCTTAGAGCAGTTGAAATCGAAGCTGATTGCATTCTTTTAGCTAAGTCTATCGACGGTGTTTATGATAGCGATCCAGCAAAGAATCCAGATGCTAAGCGTTATGACGAGATTAGCATTCAGGAGGTTATCGATAAGAAGCTTCAGGTTGTTGATATGACAGCATCTATCATCGCAATGGAGCAGAAGATGCCAATGTATGTATTCTCACTTAACGAAGAGGATTCAATTATTAAGGCTATTACAGGCAAATTTAATGGTACGGTTGTTACCGTATAAGGAGGGCTAATGGATAATATACTTTCAGTATACGAAGAAAAATGACAAAGAGCTACAATAATCTTGAAAGCGAGTTCACTACAATAAGAGCTGGACGTGCTAATCCACATATCTTAGACAAGATTACTGTTGATTATTATGGAGCACCAACTCCACTTCAGCAGGTAGCAAATATTTCGGTTCCAGAGCCAAGACTTATTCAGATTCAGCCTTGGGAACCTTCATTAGTTAAGGAAATCGAGAAGGCTATTAACATGTCTGATATCGGAATCAATCCTACAAATGATGGCAAGCTTATTCGTCTTGTATTCCCAGAGCTTACAGAGGAACGTCGTAAGGAAATTGCTAAGGACGTTAAGAAGCATGGTGAGGATGCCAAGGTTGCTATTAGAAATATTAGAAGAGATGCTATTGATCATTTAAAGAAGCACTCAAAGGATGAGGGCGTTTCTGAGGATGAAATCAAGGATCTCGAAGATAAGTGTCAGAAGATGACAGATAAGTTTATTGCTGAGGTTGATAAGGCTGTTGAGGCAAAGACAAAAGAGATTATGACTGTCTAAAAGCGACGATATCAATTATTACAGGGCACAGTTTGTGCCCTGTTTCATTTATTTTATGTTATGTAATATGGAGGAGCTATGAACGTACCAGAGCATATAGCTATTATCCTTGATGGAAATGGAAGATGGGCAAAATCCAAAGGAATGCCTCGTACCTATGGACATACAGTAGGTGCAAAAAAATGTTGAAACTATTTGTAGAGCAGCACATGATTTAGGTGTAAAATATGTAACAATGTATGCTTTCTCTACAGAAAACTGGTCAAGACCAGATGACGAAGTAAAAGCATTGATGAAGCTTTTAGGTGAGTACATAAAGACTTGCATGCGCACTGCAAAGAAAGATAATCTTCGTGTTAGATTTATCGGAGACTTATCAAAGCTTGATGAAAAGCTTAGAAAGGCTATTGCAGAGCTAACAGAGTATTCATCACAATTTACAGGTCTTACTCTTACAATTGCTATTAATTATGGCAGCAGAGATGAGATGACCAGAGCAATAAGAAATGTGGCTTCTGATGTAAAAGATGGTAAAATAAATATTGATGATATTGATGAATCTTTATTTGGAACCTATCTTGATACAAAAGATATTCCTGATCCTGATTTTATGATTAGAACATCAGGAGAGCAGAGATTATCAAATTACTTATTGTGGCAGTTGGCATACTCTGAATTTTATTTCACTTCAGTTCCTTGGCCAGAGTTTACTCCTGAGGAGTTAAAAAAGGCTGTGGAAGAGTATGACAAGAGAAACCGTCGATTCGGCGGAATTTAGAGAGGATTATAAATGTTTATTACACGACTTATTAGCGGAATTGTACTTGTAGCATTAGCTTTGCTATTTATATGTACTGGTGGGAATTTACTTCTGGGGGTAATGCTTACATTATCTCTCGTAGGAATGTTTGAGCTATATCGTATATTTAAAATAGAAAAGAAGCCACTAGGTTTTCTTGGGTATGCAGCCTGCGTTGCATATTATGTAAATCTTAATCTTCATTTTTCTACTGATAATATGGCAATTATGTTAGCGTTCCTTATCTGTCTTTTGGGCGTGTTTGTTTTTGCATATCCTAAATATCACACACACCAGATTTTGGCAGCTTTCTTTGGCCTGTTTTATGTAGGCGTTATGCTTTCTTTTCTTTATCAGACAAGAATGCTTCCTAATGGACCGTTCATTGTATGGCTTATTTTCCTATGTTCTTGGGGCTGTGACACATCAGCTTACTGTGTAGGTGTACTATTTGGTAAGCATAAAATGTCACCACTTCTTTCTCCAAAGAAATCTGTAGAGGGAGCTGTTGGTGGTGTAGTAGGAGCCATGCTTTTTACAGCAATTTATTGCTATATCATTGATAACATATTCAATTTGGAGAATTTCCCAATTCTTCCACTTGTTATCTTTGCAGGCATTGGCGCTCTTATTTCTATGGTTGGAGACTTAGCGGCTTCAGCTATTAAGAGAAATTTTGATATCAAAGATTATGGAAAGCTTATTCCAGGTCACGGTGGAGTACTAGATCGTTTCGATAGCGTTATCATTACTGCACCTATCATTTATTTCTTAGCATATTATATTTTATAGGGGTAATTTTTTATGGCAAAGAATATTTCGATTCTTGGTTCAACAGGTTCTATCGGAACACAGACATTAGATATTGTTTCCCAGAATCCAGATGATTTAAATGTTGTTGCCATGTCTTGTGGCAGTAATCTAGATTTATTTGAAAAGCAGATTAGAAAATACAATCCAGTTCTTGTTTCAGTAGGCACAGAGGAGCTTGCTAAGGATCTAAAAACAAGAACTAACGATTTAGATATTGATATTCATTTTGGAATGGAAGGTCTTATTGCAGTTGCTACTGCAGAGGGCGCTGATACTGTAGTTACAGCAGTTGTAGGAATGGTTGGCGTTCAGCCTACTATTGCAGCTATTAATGCAGGCAAGGATATTGCCCTTGCTAATAAAGAAACATTAGTTACAGCTGGTCATATTATTATGCCACTTGCAAAGGAAAAGGGAGTTTCTATTCTTCCTGTAGATAGTGAGCATAGTGCTATTTTCCAGTCATTAAATGGTGAACGTCATAATAAGATTTCTAAGATTCTTCTAACAGCTTCAGGCGGTCCATTTAGAGGCCGTACTTTAGAGGATTTAGAGAATGTTACATTGGAGGATGCCCTCAAGCATCCAAACTGGTCAATGGGAGCAAAAATCACTATTGATTCAGCTACAATGATTAATAAAGGTCTAGAGGTTATGGAGGCTAAGTGGCTCTTTGGTGTAGCACTTAATCAGGTAGAGGTTGTTGTTCATCCTCAGAGTATTTTGCACTCAGCTGTAGAGTTTATGGATGGTGCTGTTATTGGTCAGATGGGCACACCTGATATGCGCCTGCCTATCCTTTACGCATTGTTCTATCCTAATCGTAAGACTTTATATTCCGAGCCTTTAGATTTGTTCAAGGTGGGCACACTTACATTTGAAAAGCCTGATATGGAGACATTCTATGGCCTTTCATTAGCCTATGATGCTATGGATGCTGGTGGAAATGTCCCTACAGTTTTCAATGCAGCAAATGAAAGAGCAGTTGCAAAGTTCTTAAAGAATAAGATTAAGTTCCTAGAGATTCCAGAGATTGTTTCAGAGGCTATGATTAATGTGGATTTCATTGCAAATCCTACAATCGAGCAGGTACTTGAGACAGAGCAGATGACTTACGATTTCATAGAGAGCAGGTGGTAGTTATTTTTAAGATAATACTAGCTATACTGATTTTTAGTTTCATAATTATTTTTCACGAACTTGGACATTTTTTATTTGCAAAGAAATGTGGTGTTAAGGTTAATGAATTTACACTTGGTTTAGGACCTACACTTTTTTCTTGGGGCAAGGGAGAGACTAAGTATTGTCTCAAGGCACTTCCATTTGGCGGAAGCTGTGTTATGGAAGGTGAAGATGAAGAAAGTGATAGTGATAGAGCTTTTAATAAAAAGAGCAAATGGGAGAGATTCCAGATTGTTTTTGGAGGTCCTTTCTTTAACTTTATTTTGGCATATATTCTTTCTGTAGTTTATATTGCTTCTATTGGTGTAAATGACACTACAATCACTGATGTTATGCCAGGATATGCAGCCGAAGAAGCAGGTATTGAGGCAGGAGATAAGATTATTAGCTTAGATGGCTACAAGGTTCATTTCTACAATGAAATCAGTATTTTCACTTTCCTTCATTCAGATGCTGATTCTATAAAAGTAGTATATGAGCGCGATGGAAAAGAACACGCTACCACTCTTACTCCAAAGTATTCTGAAGAATCTGGACGCAAACTTATGGGAATCCAAAAGGCTCCGGAATATGTTAAGGTTTCTCCTGTTGGGGTTCTTCAGTACGCAGTATATGAGATGAAATATCAGATATACGTTACTATATCTAGTCTTAAAATGTTATTTACAGGCCAGATTTCTGTAAATGAAGTTTCAGGACCGGTGGGCGTTGTTTCTACCATATCTAATGTTTACGATGAGTCCGTTAGAAGCGGAGCATTTTATGTATTTGTAAACATGCTTTCCATTGCCATTCTTTTATCGGCAAACCTTGGTGTTATGAATTTACTTCCATTTCCAGCACTGGATGGCGGCAGAATTCTTCTCATTATCATCGAGGCTATCAGAGGTAAGAAAATGAAGCCAGAGATTGAAAACGGTATCAATCTTGTGGGATTCGCCCTTTTAATGCTGTTGATGATTGTGGTAATGTACAACGATATTATTAAATTAATGTAATAGGAGTTTATTATGGATACAAAGGTCGTTCATATTGGAAATAGAGTAATCGGTGGAGGCAATCCTATCCTTATTCAGTCTATGTGTAATACAAAGACTCAGGATGTTGTAGCTACAGTCGCACAGATTCTTGAGCTTGAAAAGGCAGGCTGTGATATTATTCGTGTCGCTTGCCCTGATATGGAGGCAGCGAAGGCAATTGGAGAGATTAAGAAGCAGATTCATATTCCTCTTGTTGCAGATATTCATTTTGACTACAGGCTTGCTATTGCAGCCATTGAAAATGGCGCTGACAAAATCCGAATTAATCCTGGTAACATCGGAAGCATAGATAGAATCAAGGCTGTTGTTGATGCTGCAAAGGCAAAGAACATTCCTATTCGTGTAGGTGTAAATTCAGGCTCACTTGAAAAGAACCTTGTTGAAAAATATGGTGGTGTTACTGCAGAAGGTCTTGTAGAGTCTGCTCTTGATAAGGTAAAGATTATTGAGGATCTTGGATATGATAATCTGGTTATCAGTATCAAATCTTCAAATGTTATGATGTGCGTTAAGGCTCATGAGCTTATTGCTGACAAGACTAATCATCCACTTCACGTAGGTATTACAGAGGCAGGTACTCTTAGAGCTGGAAATATCAAAAGCGCAGCAGGACTTGCTATGATTCTTTCTCAGGGCATTGGAGATACAATTCGTGTGTCACTTACAGGTGCACCTATTGAGGAGATTAAGACAGCAAAGCTTATTCTTCGTACACTTGGACTTAGAACGGGTGGTATAGAGGTTGTTTCTTGCCCTACCTGTGGACGTACTCAGATAGATTTAATTGGACTTGCAAATAAGGTAGAGACAATGGTTGAAGAGTTCTCAGACCTTAATATCAAGGTTGCTGTTATGGGCTGCGTAGTAAACGGACCAGGAGAGGCAAAGGAAGCAGACCTTGGTGTTGCAGGCGGTATTGGCGAAGGACTTCTTATCAAGCATGGAGAGGTTGTTCGTAAACTTCCAGAGGACCAGCTCCTCGTTGCACTAAGGGAAGAACTGGAGAATTGGGAAAAATAAAAATTATAGAGTTACTATTCAAAATACCCCCTCTATATTCATAATTGAACTCTTTTATAAATAAATTTAACAAGAGTCTTTTCTATATATTTTATAACTTTGAATAGTAACATTTGGAGATATGTTATGGATCAAATGGGATTTTATGAAGTATTCCCTAATATGAATGCAGAAAATGATCTTTCCACTGCCCTTAGTGATGCCACAATCACTAAGGTCAGTACAGGTCGTTCTAAAGACGATATTCGTATATACGTTACTTTCAATACATTGATTCCTAAACGACGCATTTGGAGTTTAGAGAAGTCTATTAAAAACAATTCTTTCCAAACAATGGAGTTTCCATTCGTATTTTGGAGGATTTTTGATTTATCAAGTCAGTACACTCCAGAAAATTTAATTTCATCTTATAACGATAGTATTTTAGAAGAGCTTGAAGAACGTAGCGCTCTTCTTTTTAACATATATAAAAAAGCAGATTTAGATATTACAGAGGATGGCAAAGTAAAGGTTACTATCGAGGACACTGTAATTGGTAGAGAAAAAGAGCACGAGCTTTTTGATTTACTCCATGGAATTTTGTGTCGTAGATGTCACATGGATGCCTCAATAATCATCGATTATAAGGAACCTGTAAAGAGTAAGTATCTTCAGAATGCTGAAAGAGAAATCGAGCAGCGTATTGCCTCTATTACAGCAAAGACTATGGCTGCAGAGACTTCTGAGGATAATGCATCTGAAGAAAAGCCAGCAGATACAGCATCTAAATCTGATGAAAAGCCAGAGGCTAGCGAGCCTGAAAAGAAATATGTCAGACCTCTTACCAAATCAGATGATCCTGATATTATTATGGGTTCTGAAATAGCTGAGAATGCCACTCCTATGGAGGATATTAATGGTGAGCTTTTAGGCCCTATCGTAATCAGAGGTCAGCTTACAGCATTAGAGTTCCGCGAAACCAAAAAGGGTGGATACTTTGGTACTGGTTCAATGACAGACTTTACAGATTCCATCTCTGTAAAATTTTTCTTCTCTGATGCTGATCAGGGTAGAGAATTCGAAAGTGCAATCAAGGTTGGCGGATTCTATAAAATTATGGGTAAGCTTGATGAGGATATTTATTCTAAGGAGCTTACAGTTGGACGTATCAATTGCGTCCAGAAGATTAAGGATTTCAGAGTTACCCGTCAGGATACAGCAGTAGAAAAACGTGTTGAGCTTCACTGTCATACAAAGATGTCCGAGTTCGATGGAGTTTCTGAAATCACAAGTATCATTTCCCGTGCAAAGGACTGGGGTCACAAGGCTTTGGCTATTACAGACCATGGTGTTGTTCAGGCTTTTTGTGATGCAGATCACATGAAGGGCTTGGGAGATTTCAAGGTAATCTACGGCTGCGAGATTTATCTTGTAGATGATACAAAGCGTCCTGTAGTAAACGACAGAGGTCAGTCATTACATGACGAGTATGTAGTATTTGATATTGAGACTACTGGATTTAATCCTAAGAATAATAAAATCATTGAGATTGGTGCAGTAAAGTTTAAGGATGGAGAAATAGTAGATCATTTTTCAGAGTTTATTAATCCAGAGGTTCCTATTCCATACAGGATTACTGAGCTTACATCAATCACTGATGATATGGTGCTAGATGCTCCTACAATCGATGTTATTTTGCCTAAATTTATGGAGTTCTGTAAGGGCACAGTTCTTGTTGCTCATAATGCAGGGTTTGATACCAGCTTTATCAGATACAACTGCAAGCAGCTGGGCTTAGAATACGATTATACCCACGTTGATACGGTGGAGGTAGCTCGTTATCTTCATCCTAACAATGCCAGATTCAATCTTGATGCTGTATGTAAACTGGAAAATGTTGTTAATGAGCATCATCATAGAGCGGTTGCAGATGCAGAGGTAACTGCAAAGATTTTTGAAAAATTCATTGTTAAGCTTGAGGCTGAAAATATTCATACTCTTACTGAGCTCAATGACAAGGCAAAGCCAAAGGCAGAACAAATCAAGAAGATGAAAGCCCACCATTGTATTGTTTTAGCAAAAAATGATCTTGGGCGAATTAATCTGTATAGACTTGTTTCGGAATCTCATCTTAAATATTTTTCGCGTTATCCTAGGGTGCCAAAGTCACTTCTATCAGAATGTAGAGAAGGTTTGATTATAGGGTCTGCATGTGAAGCGGGAGAGCTTTATGATGCAATCGTTGATGATAGAGATGATTCAGAGGTTGCCAGAATAGCAAGCTTTTATGATTACCTGGAAATCCAGCCTGTTGGCAATAATGAATTTATGATTCGTTCTGACAAACCAAAATACGAGAACTTCAATTCCGTAAAAGATTTGCAGGATGTAAATAAAAAGATTGTTGCTTTAGGAGAGGAATTTAACAAGCCAGTTGTTGCTACCTGTGATGTTCACTTCCTTGATCCTCAGGACGAGATATATCGCCGAATTATCATGGCTAATAAGGGCTTTGATGATGCAGACCAGCAGGCGCCACTTTATCTTCATTCTACAGATGAGATGCTTGAGGAATTCTCTTATTTAGGTCTTGCAAAGGCTCATGAAGTAGTTATCGAAAATACGAATATGATTGCTGATATGTGCGAGTACATACATCCGGTTCGTCCTGATAAGTGTCCTCCTGTAATCGAGCATTCCGAGGAGGATTTACGTCGTATTTGCGAAACAAGAGCTCACGAGGTATATGGACCAGATCTTCCAGAGATTGTTTCTGCAAGACTGGAGCGAGAGCTTAATTCTATCATCGGTAATGGATATTCCGTTATGTACATTATCGCCCAGAAGCTTGTGTGGAAATCAAATGAGGATGGTTATCTGGTTGGTTCCCGTGGTTCCGTTGGTTCTTCCTTTGCAGCTACAATGGCTGGTATTACAGAGGTTAATCCACTTCCTCCTCATTATAGATGTCCTAATTGCTTCTACGTGGATTTCGATGGACCAGAGGTGCAGGAGATTGTAAACCAGGGATTATCTGGTGTAGATATGCCGGATAAGATTTGCCCTAAATGCGGCAAGCCACTTGCAAAGGATGGCTTTGATATTCCATTTGAGACCTTCCTTGGTTTTAAGGGTGATAAGGAGCCTGATATCGATTTGAATTTCTCAAACGAATATCAGTCTAAGGCTCATAAATATACAGAGGTTATTTTCGGTGAAGGCCAGACCTTCAAGGCTGGTACTGTTTCTACACTTGCTGATAAAAACGCCGTAGGTTACGTACTAAAATATTATGAAAAGCGAGATATTAGAAAGCGCCGTGCCGAAAACGAGCGTATTGCAAAGGGTGTTGAAGGAGTAAAATCTACTACTGGTCAGCATCCAGGTGGTGTAGTAGTTCTTCCAAATGGAGAGGACATTTATTCATTCACACCGGTTCAGCATCCGGCCAATAAGGATACCGATATTGTCACTACTCACTTTGATTACCATAAAATTGATGCCAACCTTCTAAAGCTTGATATTTTAGGTCACCTTGATCCTACTATGATTAAGCGATTAGAAGATTTGACAGGAATTAATGCTACAGAAATTCCACTTGATGACAAGGATGTTATGTCATTGTTCCAAAGCACAAAGGCTCTTGGAATCACACCAGATGATATTATGGGCACTCCTCTTGGCACACTTGGTATTCCAGAGTTCGGTACTGATTTTGCCATGCAGATGCTTGTTGAGGCCAAGCCTCAATATTTCACTGACCTTGTTCGTATCGCAGGTCTTGCCCATGGTACTGACGTATGGCTTGGAAACGCTCAGGATCTTATTCTTAGTGGAACAGCCACCATCACAGAGGCTATTTGTACCCGTGATGATATCATGGTTTACCTTATCCATAAGGGGCTTGATCCAGCGGAGTCATTTACTATTATGGAGCGAGTTCGTAAGGGAGTTGTTGCCAAGGGAAAATGTGACGAGTGGCCTACTTACAAGCAGCACATGCAAGAGCACGGTGTTCCTGATTGGTACATTGGTTCTTGTGAAAAGATTAAATACATGTTCCCAAAGGCCCATGCCGCAGCCTACGTTATGATGGCTTGGCGTGTTGCCTATTGCAAGATTAATTATCCTCTTGCTTATTACGCTGCCTTTTTCTCTATCAGAGCAGGTGGTTTTGATTACGAGAAATGCTGTCAGGGTAAGGCAAGATGTGAGCAGGAGATTAAAAATCTGAAGGCTCAGTCAGATTTATCTGCAACAGACAAGGATGTTCTTATCGCCCTTCGTCTTGTTCAGGAAATGTATGCCCGCGGATTTGATTTTTTACCTATGGACCTATACCAATCTGACTCAAGATACTTTAAAATAGTAGATAACAAGATACTTCCTCCGTTTAATTCACTTCCGGGAATGGGTGATAAGGCTGCGGAGCAGCTTCAGATTGCTGCCAGCCAGGGCAAGTTCCTTTCACTTGATGATATTAAGGACAGAGGAAAGGTATCACAGACTATAATTGATAAGATGGTAGAGCTTGGTGTTATCAAGGATTTACCAAAATCTAATCAGCTTTCTATTTTTGATTTTACCTAGTCTATATGGGGAGGGCAGGAGAATGAAGATAGTTAGAAGAGTCATATTAATAGTTGTAGCGCTTGGAATTGTTGTAGGTGCCTTTTATTACAAATACATTAATACTGTCACCTATTTTAATGAACCAGGCACAAATGGCAACACCATTGGTAATCTCTATGGAAATGGTTTGTTCTGCGAGTCGGATGGAGTGGTATATTTTGCCAACCCAAATGATTACAGCAGAATTTACAAGATGAATCCAGATGAGACTGATATAGAGATTCTTGCCAATGATAGTGTTTACTTTATTAATGCCGATTCTCACTATCTTTATTACAGCCGTAATCACAATAGAGACAATTCCCAAATGGGATTTTTAAATGTTAATCTAAACTCACTTTGCAGAATGAAAAAGAAGAATCTGAAGGTGGATATTCTAGATGACGAAAATTGCAATGCCTGTGCATTAGCAGGCAATACAGTGATTTATCTTCGATATGATGCCGAGGATGCTTCCTCAATGTATTCTGTAAAGATTGATGGTACCGAAAAACAACAGCTAAGCAAGGTTCCAATAGATCCTCGCTGTGTTGTTGGTGAAAAGCTATATTTTGCCGGAGTGGAGCAGGATCATAATCTCCACAGCATGAATATATATACAAAGGATATTACATACGTTTCATCTAATAATCTTTGGCTTCCTATTATAGATGGTAAGGTTTTGTATTTTATGGATTTAGATAATCATAAAAGGATATACAAAACCACTGTAGGAAGTACAGAAAAAGTAGCGGTGACTACATATCCAGCACAAAATTACAATGTGTCTGGTACATATCTGTATTACCAAAGCATGAAAGGCAATCCTGATGGTTTGTACAGGGTTGATTTGCTGTCAGGGGCAGAAGTGCTTTTGGCAGAGGGGCAGTACAATAATATAAACATCACCAGCAAG
This sequence comes from Butyrivibrio fibrisolvens 16/4, assembly GCA_000209815.1. Lineage (GTDB taxonomy): Bacteria > Bacillota > Clostridia > Lachnospirales > Lachnospiraceae > Pseudobutyrivibrio > Pseudobutyrivibrio fibrisolvens_A. The sequence continues at coordinate 1,895,882 of FP929036.1, read as the reverse complement.
TATGTTTATTTTGCAGATTTTTATTCAGGAAGTACATTCCATTGTCCTATTGGTGGAAATAGCGTATCTATTTTTGATCCACCAATCCAGTCAGTGGAGGAATAGCACTAATAATTGGCACAAGAAGGAGCGGCATGAGAGATTTAAAAGACATTAGAGTGGAGATTGATCAGGTAGATAAGGAGATTCTTGGATTATTTACTAAACGAATGGAGCTGGCTTGCCAGGTTGCAGAATACAAAATAGCAACTGGAAAAAAGGTATATGATAAAGCAAGAGAGGATGAAAAGCTGGAAAAGCTATCTTCTTATGTGGACGACGTTTTTTCGCAGCAGGCAGTAAAAGAGCTTTACACACAGATAATGTCTATTAGCCGTAAAAAACAGTTTTCTATCCTTAGAGCAAACGGTGTTAATTTTGAAAGCGGTTTTCAGCAGGTAGATGATTTTGATTTTTCTAATTCTACTGTTTGCTTTCAAGGCGTGCAGGGAGCATATTCGCAGCTTGCTATGAATGCATTCTTTGAAAACAAAATGAAGGACAGTTTTCATGTTGATACCTGGCGCGATGCAATGGATGCCATCAAAAATGGCAGGGCAGATTATGCTGTGCTACCAATCGAAAATAGCTTAGCAGGTTCTATAGAAGAAAATTTTGATTTACTTTCAGAATACAATGTTGCAATTATTGGAGAGCAGATTCTTCAGGTTAATCATGCTCTTCTTGGAGTAAAGGGCGCAAAGATTTCCGACATAAAAACAGTATATTCTCATCCAAAGGCTATAGCACAGTGTGATGAATACATTCGCACCAAGCATATGGACTGGGATGTTAAGAATCTTCATAACACAGCTGTCAGTGCTCAAAAAATCCGTGATGACGGGGATGTAACACAGGCTGCTATTGGAAGCGAATACAATGCTGTTCTTTATGATTTAGATGTTCTGGATTCAGGTATTCAGGACAATAAAAATAACGAAACAAGATTTGTGATTGTTTCAAATGAAAAGAAATACAAGAAGGATGCTAATCAAATTGGCTTGTGTGTAGAGATTTCTCACGAGCCAGGCAGCCTTTATAGAATATTATCTAATCTTATGTTTAATGGCATCAATATGAACAGAATCGAGTCTCGTCCAATTAAGGGGGTTAATTGGCAGTACAGATTCTTTATAGATATTGATGGTAACCTAAATGACGAAGCCGTTAGAAATGCACTAATCGGCCTTCAGGAAGAATGCGTCAGTCTTAGAGTACTTGGTAACTACTAATTAAAGGGGTTGGTATGAAATTATTTGCAAGTATTTACATTGGAACCTATGAAACTACTTTGAAGGTTTTTGAAATAGGAAAACAACAAAAAAGATTAAAACAATAGATACCATAAAAGCGCAGTCCGATGTGATTAAGGATGTACTGAATCACGGTAGGATTCTGCCAGAAACTACAGACAAGCTATGCAGGACTTTAAATGATATGAAGCGTGCAATGGAAAGCTATAGGGTTGATAGCTTTTCAGTTGCTGCTGGCCCTAATATAGGCCAGGCTGAAAATGCTCTTATTGTCCTGGAACAGATAAAAGTGCAGACAGGTTTTTCGGTAAATGTGCTTTCAAATTCAGAACAAAGATTTCTTGGTTATCAGGCCGTTGCTGCCACAGACGATTTTGAAGAGTTGATTAGTGATTCTGCAGTTCTTGTGGATATTGGTGGCGTTTCCCTTCAAATCACTTTATTTTCAAAAGGAAAGATTCTTACTACCCAGCATTTGTCTATGGGTACTGTTTCTGTAAGTGAAAATATTAAAAAGCTTGGTGTTACAGGTACATCAATGGACCAGATTTACGAGATGATTTTTAAGGAGCTGGAAGTTTTTAAAACCATGTTCCTTAGAGATTTGCAGCCTAAATATATGATTCTCCTTGGAAGTCAGATTGGAAAAGCAGTAGAAAAGGTTACAGGGTCTTCAAGCCAGGCTATAAAGGCAGAGGATTATATTGTAAAGCTTATAGAAGAGACATTATCTCCAAAGACAGTGGTGGCCCCTGGTGTATCTGTCTGTGATGGTATGGCATATCATCATTGCTATAGTAAAAAATGGCTTGTTGCTAAGCATGATTTTGATAATGATATCATTACTGCAGCTTGGTCCATAGCAAAAAGATATGATAGCTATCAGCCTCACTTGAAGGCTTTGTTTAAGCTGTCAGGAGAGATATTTGATGCCATGAAAAAGTACCATGGCCTTGGAAAGAGACATCGTGTACTTATGCAGTGCATTGCTATTTTACATGATTGTGGGAAATATATTTCCCTTGCAGATGCATCAAGTTGCTCTTACACAATAATTATGTCTTCTGAAATACTTGGACTTACACATAAGGAGCGAGAGATTATTGCAACTACTGTAGAGTTCAATCGCAAGCCAGTGGAGCCTTATGAGAATCTTTCGGATAGATTTACAACAGAGGAATACCTTTTAATTCTAAAGCTTCTTGCTATTTTAAAGGTTGCAAATGCACTGGATCGTTCTCATAAGCAAAAGATTAAAAATGTTTCAATGCGAGTAAAGGAAAAGGAGCTTGTTATTTCCATCGAAGCTAACAGCTCGCTGGCACTGGAAAAGGGGCTTTTCAAAAAGAATGCAGATTTCTTCCAGGAAATCTTTTCCATCAAGCCTGTGCTTAAGGAGAATAGAAAATTTTAGGAGGAGTTATGGCTAAAATAAATATTTCTGATCCTATATATTATGACAACAGAGAGCTAAGCTGGTTAAAATTTGAAAGACGTGTTTTAAATGAGGCAACCAATAAGGAACTGCCTATTTTAGAACGCTTGAAATTCGTCAGTATAACTTCTTCTAATCTGGATGAGTTTTTATGGTCCGCGTGGCCTCCCTAAAGGATATGGAGCATGCAGGCTATACAAAGCCTGATATTGCCGGAATGACTCCTACGGAGCAGCTTATTGCCATAAATGAGAAGACTCGTGAACTGGTAGAATTTCAGTACAATACCTTCAATAAATCCCTTACACCTATTCTTAAGGATAAGGGAATCATTATCTATGAAAAGTATGAGGACTTGAATCAGGAGCAGCTGAAATACGTAGATACGTTTTTTATGAGTCAGGTGTATCCGGTTCTCACACCTATGGCATTTGATGCATCACGCCCATTTCCACTTATTAGAAATAAATCTCTTAATATTGCAGCCCTTATTGAAAAGAAGAAGGGGTCGGTAGGAGCCGGCGCAGAGGGTGACGATGTAGAATTTGCTACCGTTCAGGTACCATCAGTGCTTCCTCGTTTTGTTTCACTACCTTCTGATGAAAAATCAAACGACTGCTTCATTCTTTTGGAGCAGATTATTGAAAGAAATATGGATAAGCTGTTTTTAAACTACAATGTTGTTGCAGCATCTCCATATAGAATCATGCGAAACGCAGATTTTTCCATCGACGAAGAAGGTGCGGAAGATTTGCTCATCGAGATAGAAAAGCAGATTAAATCTCGCCAGTGGGGCGAGGTTATCCGTCTTGAGGTTGAATCATCTATTAATAAAAAGCTGCTTGGCATTTTAAAGAAAAATCTTGGCGTAAACGAGATTGATATATATAAAATCAAGGGACCTATTGATTTGACATTTTTGATGAAGCTTTATGGAATAGAAGGACATAGCGACCTCCGCTTGCCTTCCTTCAAGCCTCAGGAAAATCCTAGACTAAAGCCAGGTGAGAAAATTTTTGATGAGATTAAAAAGGGGGATATCCTTTTACATCATCCATACCAGACCTTCGATCCTGTTGTGGACTTTATTGCTCAGGCCGCCTTTGATCCACAGGTTTTGGCTATAAAGCAGACCCTATATAGAGTCAGTGGTAATTCACCTATTATCGCAAGTCTTGCTCATGCTGCAGAAAACGGCAAGCAGGTTACGGTTCTCGTTGAATTGAAGGCTAGATTTGATGAGGAAAATAATATTATTTGGGCAAAGAAGCTTGAGAAGGCAGGATGTCACGTAATCTATGGTCTTGTAGGATTAAAGACTCACTGTAAAATAGCTCTTGTGGTTCGTCGTGAAGAAGATGGAATACGTAGATACGTACATCTTGGAACTGGAAATTATAACGATTCAACAGCAAAGCTTTATACAGATTGCGGTATGCTTACCTGCAGGGAGACCTATGGAGAGGATGCTACCGCTGTATTTAATATGCTATCAGGTTATTCAGAGCCTGCAAGCTGGAACAAGCTTGTGGTTGCACCACTTTGGCTTAGAGATACTTTTGTCACCTTGATTGACAGAGAAATCAATAATGCTAAAAATGGCAGAGAGGCTTATATTGTGGCAAAGATGAACTCCTTATGCGACAAGGAAATCATTGAAAAGCTATATGAGGCCAGCAATGCCGGAGTAAAAATCAGTCTTATTATTCGTGGTATTTGCTGTCTTAGAACAGGAATACCTGGCGTTAGCGAAAATATAAAGGTTTCTTCTATTGTAGGAACTTATCTTGAGCATGCCCGAATTTTTATTTCTATAACAATGGTCTTGAGGATATTTATATGGGTAGTGCAGACTGGATGCCTAGAAATCTGGACCGAAGAGTAGAAATAATGTTTCCGGTTGAAGACGAAATCTTAAAATCTCAGGTTAAACATATTCTTGATGTGCAGTTATCAGATACTCTTAAGGCTTATGAGATGACAGATGACGGAAGCTATGTTAGAATAAAGCCTTCGAGGGGTAAAAAGCCTGTTGGTGCACAGGACACCTTCTGTAAAGAGGCAAAAAAGAATAACGAGCCAGAAATAGACTTCTTTAAAAAGAGGACTTTTGTACCAATCCTGGCTAACGAGGTTTTAGATGAGTAGGAAATTACTTGCCGTAGATATGGACGGCACACTTTTTAACGACGATAAGACTATTTCAAAGGAGAACTTAGAGGCAATTACAAAACTTTTAGATGCTGGTCATGCTTTTGCATTTAATACAGGCAGACCTAATCATGCATTAAAAGAAATTTTATCTATATATGATGAATTTAAAAGAGAAAATGTTTATATCCTTGGTCATCAGGGTGTAATCGGCACAAAGATGCTTGGAGACGACACATTATTTGGGGATTACATGAATAATGATGATGCAATAGAGATTATTTCTGAGGTTCTCAAATGTGGATTTACCTGCGTTACCTTTGATGCCAGTCATATTTATACATTCAATGACAACTGGTTTATCGAAAGCTACAAAAAACTCTCTGGTGAACAGCTTAAATATCTTTCCAGCGTAGACGAGCTCAAGGACAAAAACATTACTAAGCTTATCGCTATTGATTATGATCATCCAGAAGCTTTACAGGCATTTAAGGATGAACATGAGGCAGTATATGGAGATAGAGCTGAAAGCTTCTTTTCTCATTATGCTTTCCTTGAATACATTAAAAAGGGAACTGGAAAGGGAGATGGCGTAATAAAGCTTGCTAATCTTCTTGATATTCCAGTAGAGGATGTTATCACAGTTGGCGATGAGAGAAACGACATTAGTATGGTAGAGGTTGCTGGTGTTGGAGTAGCCATGGCAAACGGAAGAGAAGAGCTTAAAGCTGTGGCAGATTATGTTACAGAAAATGATAATAATCACGCTGGAATAGCAGAGGTTATTAATAAATTTGTACTAAATCAGTAAAAGTTGTTGACGATAGGGGATTTATGTGTTAAATTACCTATGTTGTGAAAACAAAGTAGAGTATCCACTCTCACCTTAGCACTCAATGTCTGGTGACTCGGGTTTATATTTCACACAAACCTTGTTTGTGATGATTTATGGTGGATATTCTGTATCCACTATTTTTTATTTATTGGAGGTAGTACCATTAGCGATTTAATGATTAATGAGCAGATTCGCGATAAGGAAGTTCGTGTTATCAGCTCCGATGGGGAACAGCTTGGCATTATGTCAGCAAAGGAAGCTCAGAAGCTTGCAGATGACGAGGGCTTAGATCTCGTTAAGATTTCACCAAAGGCAAATCCACCAGTGTGCAAGATCGTAGATTACGGTAAATACCGTTACGAGCAGGCACGCCGTGAGAAGGAAGCCAAGAAAAAGCAGCACGTTGTTGAGGTTAAAGAGATTCGTATGTCTCCAAACATCGATGCTAATGATATGAACACTAAGGTAAATGCAGCAAAGAAATTCATCTCTAAGGGCGATAAGGTGAAGGTAACACTTCGTTTCCGTGGCCGTGAGATGGCACATATGCAGTCTAGTAAGCATATCCTTGATGATTTTGCTGAGGCACTTGCTGATGTTGCAGTAGTGGAAAAGGCACCAAAGATTGAAGGCCGTTCTATGAGCCTGGTGCTTACAGAAAAGAAATCGTAATACAGGAGGAAAATTATCATGCCAAAGATGAAGACAAGAAGAGCAGCTGCAAAGCGCTTTAAGGTAACAGGAACAGGAAAGCTTAAGAGAAATAAGGCTTACAAGCGTCACATCTTAACCAAGAAGACAACAAAGAACAAGAGAAATCTTCGTCACGCTACAATTGTAGATGCTACAAACGTAAAGAACATGAAGAAAGTACTTCCATATCTCTAAGATTGAGTTGGAACAGTTATTTATTTGGTTAGGAGGAATTTAAAATGGCAAGAGTTAAAGGCGGATTAAACGCTAAGAAAAGACATAATAGAACATTAAAGTTAGCAAAGGGTTACAGAGGCGCTAGAAGCAAGCAGTATCGTGTTGCAAAGCAGTCAGTTATGCGTGCCCTTACATCTTCATATGCTGGTAGAAAGCAGAAGAAGAGACAGTTTAGACAGCTTTGGATCGCTCGTATCAATGCTGCAGCTCGTATCAATGGACTTTCATATTCTAAGTTCATGTACGGTCTTAAGCTTGCAGGTGTTGAGATGAACAGAAAGATGCTCGCAGAGCTCGCTGTTAACGATGCAGAAGGATTTGCAAAGCTTGTTGAAGTAGCAAAGGAAAAGGTTGCTGCTTAGTATGCAAAATAAAAATAGTCTAGTGCAGATGTACTAGGCTATTTTTTTACATACTAAAGGGCATTTGGTACAACATTACAATCTTTTTATTGAATTAACCATAATATGTATGAAATTGTCCCTTTATTTGGCGTTCTATTTTTGATATCCTTATTTCTGGTTAACATTTTTGTTAATACAAAGGAGGATATTATTATGGCTATTTTAGTTACAGGTGGAGCAGGCTTTATTGGAAGTCATACTTGTGTAGAGCTCCAGCAGGCGGGTTATGATGTTGTAGTTTATGATAATCTTTCAAACGCTTCAGAGAAGTCACTTGAAAGAGTTGAGGCTATCACTGGTAAGCCTGTAAAGTTTTACAAAGGTGATATCTTAGATAGAGACAGATTAAACGAAGTATTTGAGAAGGAGCAGCTTGATTCTTGTATTCATTTTGCAGGTCTTAAGGCAGTAGGTGAGTCAGTTGCAAAGCCTTGGGAATACTACGAGAACAATATTGCAGGTACTCTTACTCTTGTAGATGTTATGAGACAGCATGGATGCAAGAACATCATTTTCTCATCTTCAGCTACAGTTTATGGAGATCCAGCAGAGATACCTATTACAGAAAACTGCCCTAAGGGACAGTGCACAAACCCATATGGTTGGACAAAGTCTATGCTTGAGCAGATTCTTTCTGATATGCAGAAGGCTGATCCAGAATGGAATGTAGTACTTCTTCGTTACTTCAATCCAATCGGTGCACATCCATCAGGAACAATGGGAGAGAACCCAAATGGTATTCCAAACAACCTTATGCCATACATTACACAGGTAGCAGTAGGAAAGCTTCCAGAGCTTGGTGTATTTGGCGATGATTACGATACTCCAGATGGTACTGGCGTACGTGATTACATCCACGTTGTTGATCTTGCTAAGGGACATGTTAAGGCTCTCAAGAAGATTGAGGAGAATGCAGGCCTTAAGATTTACAACCTTGGTACAGGTGTAGGATACTCAGTTCTTGATATCGTTAAGAACTTCGAGGCTGCTAACGGCATTAAGATTCCTTACTCAATCAAGCCACGTCGTGCAGGCGATATCGCTACATGCTATTCTGATGCTACAAAGGCTAAGGAGGAGCTTGGCTGGACAGCAGAGTATGGCATCAAGGAGATGTGTGCAGATTCTTGGAGATGGCAGAAGAACAATCCTAATGGATATGATATGTAAATAGGGGGGACCCGCTAGCGGGGAGAACCTGTTTGCCACAGCGGGCCCATTGCCGAAGGCAATTTGCATGGGCCCTGCTTTCCCGCTTGTTGGGATATTTTAGAGGTTTAAAATTTTCTACAAATAATTATATATTTTTGCTTGACTTATTTAGTTTTACATAGTAATATAATCTTCGTCGCAAGGCAAAAGATAAATATGGTTCCTTGGTCAAGCGGTTAAGACGTCGCCCTCTCACGGCGAAAACAGCGGTTCGATTCCGCTAGGAACTGCTAAAAAGCACTCAGAGTTCTGAGTGTTTTTTTATTATATATTTTTCAATTCAAATTTTCTTGTATATTCATTAGGGATGGCAGCTTTATTTTTCTGGGTTTGGATGATTCTTACTATATCGCTTGATAGAATGTCAGGATAGCTTATGTCGTCGGTAGGAGCTGTTATCAATGGACACTCACCCTTATCTTTTATCTTTCCTAAATATTTACTTCCCTTTTTACTAAAGCCTAGCATTCTAAGGTAAGAAATGTAGCCTGCCTCTTTAGCAGTTTTGAAATCTTCGTTTGTAATCTCAAGAAGAATATGACATAACACACGGCTGATTCGTGAGTACTCGAAATTTTTGGTTTTAAGTACTTCACAAAACTGGGTATAGGTTTCGAATTCGTTTAATTTGTTGATGATTCTGTCTGAAAGATCTTTTGTACAGTCTAAATACTTATCAAAACTCTTACAGCTTAATAATTTGTAATGAAGAAGAGCAGATATATCATTTGCCTTTATAAAGCAGGAATCATTGTATAGATCTATAACCTCCTCAGGGACGGCAAAATATTCCTTGTTAAGCTTGTAATGCTCTCTGATAGCTGTAGCAGAGCTAAGCTCTCCTGATAGGCTTAAATCATTATATTCGTTGCCCTGACGCTTCATAACAGCTATATCCATATCTAGATTATTAGCAATAATATATCTGCAGTACTCGATTCCTAATATATTATTAGGAGAGGAGATGATATCTTCAGCTAAGAATGTTTTTAAAGCCTTGGCCCTTGCAGTGGCATAGCTTATACCTGATGCAACCAGAGTATTAATCTCGTTATTAATTTCTCCGGAATTTTCCAGTTCTACAAGCTTTTTGCTTTCTTTTATAAATAAATCCTTATCAGCGCATTCTCCTGAAAATAAAAGTGTGTCTACTATACCGGAAGATGCCAAAAGCTGCACACCGGCAGAGGCGAATTCCCTGGCAGAAGAGGTGGCAAAAATAGTAGGAATTTCAAGAACTATATCTGCACCACATTTTAAAGCTGCCTGTGCTCTTGTGTATTTATCGAAGCAGGCAATCTCGCCTCTTTGTGTAAAACTGCCTGACATAGCTATCACAATAGCATCAGCTCCTAGGACGTTTTTGGCATATTCTATCTGTAGTTTATGTCCATTATGAAAAGGATTATATTCTGCGACGATTCCTACAACCATTTTTGTTCCTCCGAAAAAACTTTTCTTCACTTATTATACATTAATTAAGGGTTGAGATGACAAATTTAAATGCTATAATATTATAGTTGCGTAAAACATAAGTTAAAGAAAGAAAAATTTATATAAGAAAGGAAATAGCTATTATGAAGATTTTAGTTATCAACTGTGGTAGCTCATCACTTAAGTATCAGGTAATCGATTCTGAAAGTGAGCAGGTACTTTGCAAAGGACTTTGTGAGAGAATTGGTATCGATGGACGTATCGTATATCAGAAGGAAGGTCTTGATAAGGAGATTACAGACATTCCTATGCCTACACACAAGGAAGCAGTTGCAGCTGTTATCGAGGCTATTACAAATGCTAAGACAGGCGCTATTGCGTCTCTTGATGAAATCGATGCTGTAGGACACAGAGTCGTACACGGTGGTGAGAAGTTTGCAGCTTCTGCACTTATCACAGATGAAATGATTAAGGTTGTAGAGGAGTGTAATGATCTTGCACCACTTCACAATCCAGCAAATATTATTGGTATTAACGCATGCCGCGAGCTTATGCCAGGCAAGCCACAGGTAGGTGTATTTGATACAGCTTTCCATCAGACAATGCCACAGGAAGCTTATATGTATGCTGTTCCTTACAAGTACTATGAGCAGTACGGCGTTCGTCGTTACGGTTTCCACGGAACTAGCCACAGCTATGTTTCAAAGAGAGTTTGCGAGTTCGCAAATGCTGATATCAACAATTCAAAGATTATCGTTTGCCACATCGGTAACGGTGCATCTTGCTGTGCAGTATTAAATGGAAAGTCTGTTGATACTTCAATGGGTCTTTCTCCACTTGAGGGTCTTGTTATGGGTACTCGTTCAGGTGATATCGATCCTTCAGCTGTTGAATATATGGCAAAGAAGGAAGGTCTTGATTTCGCAGGCGTTATGAACGTTCTTAATAAGGAGTCTGGTGCACTTGGTATTTCAGGTATCTCATCTGACTTCCGTGATCTTATCGCTGCTTCAGGCGAGGGCAATAAGAGAGCAAAACTTGCTATGGATATGATTGCTTACAGAATCGCTAAGTATGTAGGTGCATATGCTGCAGCTATGAATGGTGTAGATATGATTTGCTTCACAGCAGGTCTTGGAGAGAACAATGCTGGCCTTCGTCAGGCAGTATGTGATCACCTTGGATTTATGGGTGTTGAAATCGACCCTTCTAGAAACGATGGACCTAGCGAGGACAAGCTTATTTCAGCTGATTCTTCAAAGGTTAAGGTATTCGTTATCCCTACAAACGAAGAGGTTATGATTGCTAGAGATACAGCAGCTATCGTTTCAGGAAAATAATTATTAAATATAGTTTCAAAAAATTAAGAAAATGTTTGACAACTATATTTTTGCTATGTATAATTGACAAAGTGTGGATAGGAGATATTTATGAAGATTTCTATAAAAGATATTACTTCATTAACTGATCAGAGTAAGAAGTTCGCAGGTACTTGCGATATTAATAATTTTCTTACCTTGGCAGTGATTTTTCTATCAATCACATAGAGCCATTTGAAGTAGTTACATCTATGATTGGCAACGGAAAGCTTCACATCACATTCAATACAGAGAGTATTATCTCTGGTTCCTGTGACAGATGCTTGACAGATGTTTCCTTTAAGGTTCCTGTTTCTGTGGATGAGACCATTCAGGTTTCAGATGGAGAGGTGGTTCCTGATGAGGAGCTGGGTCCTTATTCATTCGTTGATGGAGAGGATATCGATGTAGATGAGCTAATTTTAAACGAGATCTTAGTGAATTTCCCGGCAAAGATATTGTGCCAGGATGACTGCAAGGGCATTTGCCCTGTTTGCGGAAAGAATCGTAACATCGAGCCTTGCGGCTGTGATGATACAGTTTTAGATCCTAGAATGGCACAATTTTTAGATGTCTTTAATAGCTTTAAGGAGGTGAAATAGCATGTCTATTTGTCCAAAGAACAAATCTTCTAAGGGAAGAAGAGATAAAAGAAGAGCAAATTGGAAGATGAGCAACCCTACTCTTGTTAAGTGCAGCAAGTGTGGCGAGCTTATGGTTCCACACAGAGTTTGCAAGAACTGTGGATCATACAACAAGAAAGAGATCGTAGCAGTAGATTAATTACGAATGGAATCGCCCCTCGTTTACGAGGGGCTTTTCTTTTGCTATTTGGTTTGAATTATTTGTGCATTTCAAGTATACTTTTAACAGTATGTAAGAAAGGGAATGTTATGGGTGATTATACAGTTGTAGCACTTGATGCCATGGGTGGAGATAATGCTCCTAAAGAAATGGTTAAAGGTGCAGTAGATGCAGTAAATCTTAATAAAGAAGTTAAGGTTATTCTTGTTGGAAAAGAAGACGTTATTAAGTCTGAACTTCAGTCTTATTCTTACCCAGCAGATCAAATCGAAATTAAAAATGCCACAGAGGTTATTGAGACTGCCGAGCATCCTGTTATGGCTATCAAACGAAAAAGGATTCCTCTATGGTAGTTGGTCTCCATCTGGTAAAGGATGGAATAGCTGATGCCTTTGTTTCCGCTGGCAATTCTGGAGCCCTTCTCACAGGTGGTCTTGGAATAGTTGGCCGTATTCGTGGTATCGAAAGAGCTCCTTTTGGTGCACTGTTCCCAGTAAAAACTGGTGTTGCACTTCTTGCTGATTCAGGAGCTAATGTAGATTGTCGTGCCAGCCATCTTGTTCAGTTTGCAAGGATGGGCAGCATCTATATGGAAAAGGTTGTAGGCATTAAGAATCCTAGGGTTGCCATTGTAAATGTTGGTGCCGAGGATGAAAAAGGAAATGCCCTTGTTAAAGAGACTATGCCACTTCTCAGGGAGTGTAGCGATATTAATTTTATCGGAAGTATAGAGGCTAGAAATATTCCTAACGGAGACGCAGATGTTATTGTGTGCGATGGTTTCGTTGGAAATGTTATTTTAAAACTTTACGAAGGTTTGGCAGCCACTCTTGTTTCTGTTATTAAAGGTGGTCTTATGAGTACACTTCGCTCAAAGATTGGTGCTGCACTTGCCCTTCCAGCTCTTAAGAAGACATTAAAGAGCTTTGATGCTACAGAATATGGCGGAGCACCACTTCTTGGCTTAAAAGGCCTTGTAGTCAAGACTCACGGTAGTGCCAAAGCAGGAGAGGTTAAAAACACTATTTTCCAGTGTCTTACATTCAAAGAGCAGAAAATTAACGAGCATATTCAAAACAACATTGTTTTAGATAAAAAGGAGGATTAGAAATGGAGTTCGATTTATTAAAGGAGATTATTGCAGAGGTATTAAATGTAGATACAGCTGAGATTAAGCCAGAGACAACATTCGTTGACGATTTAGGTGCTGATTCTCTTGACGTATTCCAGATTATTATGGGCGTTGAGGAGAAGCTTAACATCGAGGTTGATACAGACGCAGCAGAGAAGCTTTCTACTGTAGGTGATGCAGTTGAGCTTATTAAGAAGACTGTAGCTGAAAAATAATTTAATTATTGCTGGTGTCCAGCTATGCTGGACACCATTTTAAACTCAGGAGGTAATATTTTGAAGGATTTAAAAGAATTTCAAAAGACAATCGGGTATGAGTTTAGAGACGAAAGCTTATTACGACAGGCGCTTACACATAGTTCATATGCTAATGAGCATCATATGAAAAAGCTCTCTGATAACGAGAGATTAGAGTTCCTTGGTGATGCAGTGCTTGAAATTGTATCGAGTGAGTTTTTGTATCTAAATTACACCGATCTTAACGAGGGAAAGCTTTCTAGGCTTAGAGCCAGCATAGTATGCGAGCCTACCCTTGCTTATATCTGCAAGGAGATAAATCTTGGTGATTATGTTCTCCTTTCTAAAGGTGAGGATATGACAGGTGGACGCACCAGAAAATCCATTTTGTCAGATGCCTTTGAGGCTACTATTGGTGCCATCTTCTTAGATGGCGGTATGGAGCCTGCATCAAAGTATATTCATCGATTTGTATTAAATGATATAGAGCATAAGCAGCTATTTTACGATAGCAAGACGCGCTTGCAGGAGGTTGTTCAGGCTAATTTTAAGGAGCCACTTACTTACGAGCTTCTTTCAGAATCAGGTCCTGATCACGCAAAGCAGTTTAGCGTACAGGCTTTAGTTGGCAGTCGTGTCCTGGGCCACGGCACAGGCAGCACCAAAAAAGCCGCCGAGCAGGAAGCCGCCTACGAAGGCCTCATGCGTTTACACAAAGAAGATTCTATTAAAATCATATAAAAATCTATTTTATGATTTAGATTAATCTAGCCTGTAGCTAACAAATTATTATGTTTCTTGGGGAGCCAATCTCGCGACCAAGGAATATAATAATTGTTAGCGTAACAGGCGAAGATGCTTGTAGCTGTAACCAGCGGGGAGTTGAATAAGAGTTTGAAAAAATCAGGGAGAAAAATATGTATTTAAAAAGTATAGAATTGTATGGATTTAAATCCTTCGCACATAAGATGAAGTTTGAATTCCATAACGGAATAACCGGTATCGTTGGTCCTAACGGTTCCGGCAAATCAAACGTAGCAGATGCCGTTCGCTGGGTTCTTGGTGAGCAGTCTGCAAAGCAGCTTCGTGGCGCTTCTATGCAGGATGTCATCTTTGCAGGAACAGAGGCTAGAAAGCCTTTATCTTACGCATACGTTGCGCTTACTATGGATAATAGCGATCATGTGCTTCCAGTGGATTATGAAGAGGTCACAATAGCAAGAAGAGTTTATCGTTCAGGTGAGAGTGAGTATCTTTTAAATGGTACCCCTTGCCGACTAAAGGACGTTGCAGAGCTTTTCTATGATACTGGTGTCGGTAAGGAAGGCTACTCTATTATCGGTCAGGGTCAGATTGAAAAGATTCTTTCAGGTAAGCCAGAGGATAGACGTGAGCTTTTTGATGAGGCTGTTGGTATTGTTAAATATAAAAAGCGTAAGGCTGCATCTGTTAAAAAGCTTGAAAGCGAGCGAGAAAACCTTGTTCGTGTTAACGATATTTTATCTGAGCAGGAGCGTAGAATCGGGCCATTAGAGAAGCAGTCTGAGGATGCGAAAAATACCTTAAGTTCAAAGAAGACTTAAAGAAGATAGATGTCAATTCCTTCCTTCTTGAGGTAGACAGACTTCATACAAATCTTGAGGAAGTTGAGAAAAACACCAGCATTGCTACTGAACAGTTGGAGGCTAGCAAGTCTTCCCAGGAAGAAATTCGTGTGAAGTACGATGCATTGGAGCAAGAGATTACAGATTTAGATCAAAAGATAGAAGATTTAAAGAAACAGCAGTCGGATTCTACACTTCTTAAGGGCAAGCTTGAAAATGAGATTGCACTTTTAGAGGAAAAGATTCGTTCAGCAAATGCTACTGACGAAAGTCTCACAGCCCGTGTGGCAGAAATCGAGGCAGATAAAAAGGAAAAGGAAGAGCAGCTTGCTGGTTTTAAATCAGAAAAAGAATCCTTGGACAAGACTTTGGAGGAAGCATTAGAGCGTCTTAATTCTGTTAAGAGCAATTACTCAGAATTACAGAACGCTATTGTCGCAAACAACGAAAAGATTGATGCTGATAACAAGGCTATTATGGAGCTCCTTAACAACAGAGCTTCTATTAAATCTAAGGAACAGCGTTTAGAGACAATGCTTGAGCAGACCAACATCCGTAAGGCAAAGCTTACTCAGCGTCTTTTAGAGCGAAAGACTCGCGAGGAAGACCTTGATGCTGCTGTTGCATTGGCAGAAGAAGAGTTTAAAAATGCTCAAAGCCTTCTATTAGAGCTTCAGGATAAGGATAAAGAGCTTTCAGAAAAGTCTGCACAGTGGAAAGAAAAGAATCGCAAGAATTTTGCTGATTTACAGGCTAAGAAGGATGAATTCGCAAGAGTTCAGACACGTTTAGAGTCAGTTAAGAATATTGCAGAGCGTTACGAGGGATATGGAAACTCTACTCGTAAGGTTATGGAGCAAAAGGGCAAGATAAAAGGTATCGAGGGTGTTGTTTCTGATCTTATCCACGTAGAAAAGAAATACGAGATGGCCATCGAGACAGCTCTTGGCGGAAACATCCAAAACATCGTAACCGCAGACGAGGCCTGTGCTAAGGAGCTTATCCGCTTCCTTAAGGATAACAAGCTTGGTCGTGCTACATTCCTTCCACTTACATCTGTTGATGGACGTGGCAATTTCAAAAAGACTGAGGTCTTAAATGATAAGGGCGTTCTTGGTCTTGCTTCAGAGCTTGTTACCTGTGATAGCAAATTTGACGGTGTAGTAGCTTACTTACTTGGTCGTGTAGTTGTTACAGATAATATTGATTCGGCTATTGCTCTTGCAAAGAAGAATAATTACAGCATTCATATTGTTACAATCGATGGTGAATATTTGGCGCCAGGTGGTTCAATGACTGGTGGTCACTTCAAGAACAAGTCTAATCTTCTTGGAAGAAACCGCGAGATTGAAGAGCTTGAAGAGAAGCTTGATGTTCTTTCTAATGAAATGGATGATTTAAAGAAACGCGCTGCAGACATAGAGACAGCTGCTGGTCTTTTGGAATCAGACAAAGAAGAGAACACTACAAAGCTTAATGAGGCAGCTATTGCTCTTAATACTGCAAAGCTTGGTTTGGACAGAGCTAACGAGCAACGCAAAGAAAGTCTTACAGCTTACGAAGGTCTTTCAAAGGAAAGCGATGAATTAGAAGCACAGCTTACTGAGATTGCTGCTGGTAAAAAGGAAATCGAATTTGAAAAGAAGGAATCTGAGGACAAGGAAGCAGAGCTCAAGGCTGAGATTCAGAAGCTTTCTGATGAGGTGGATGAAAAGACCTATATGGAGACATCTGTTAATAGAACAATGTCCGAAGTTCTTATCGAAGAGGCAAACGCTCGTAGCAATGTAGATTTCGTTCAGCAAAATATTGATCGTGTTACTACAGAAATTACAAAATGTGATAGTGATATAGCCACAATAAAAGAAAATGCAAAATCTTCAAAAGAAGATATTGCCAATAATACAAAGCGCATCGAAGAAATCAAATCAACTATTGCAGCTTCAGATGATTCCTTTGGACAGCTGGAAGCAGAGATTAAAGAAAATGTTGAAAAGCGTGAGAACCTTAATAATTCTCACAAGAATTTCTTTGAGCAGCGCCAGGAGATTTCAGATAGAATCTCAGAACTTGATAAAGAAATTTATCGTCTTGATTCCCAGAAGGAAAAAATCAACGATGCTATTTCTTATCAGAATAATTATATGTGGAATGAGTATGAGCTCACTTACCACAGCGCTGAGGAGCTAAAGGATCCAGAGCTTACTGATCTTGATCAGATGAAAAAAGAAGCAAACAAGATTAAGAATGCAATCAAGGCTATGGGAAATGTTAACGTTAATGCTATCGAAGAGTTCAAAGAGCTTTCAGAGCGTTATAATTTCCTTAAGGGTCAGCATGATGATTTGGTTGAGGCAGAGGCTTCACTTGTTCGTATCATTGATGAGCTTGATGAGGGAATGAGAAAGCAGTTTGCCGAAGGCTTCAAGGATATTCAGGTACAGTTTGACAAGGCTTTCAAGGAGCTTTTTGGAGGCGGTCACGGTACATTGGAGCTAGTTGATAGCGAGAATCTTCTTGAGACTGGAATCATTATCAATGCTCAGCCACCAGGAAAGAAGCTTATTAATATGATGCAGATGTCCGGTGGTGAGAAATCACTCACAGCCATTGCGTTGTTATTTGCTATTCAGAATCTTAAGCCATCACCATTCTGTCTTCTCGACGAGATTGAGGCGGCTCTTGATGATGCAAACGTAGATAGATTTGCAAATTATTTGCATAAGCTTACAAAAATACTCAGTTTATTGTTATCACACATCGTCGTGGTACTATGAACGCAGCTGACAGACTTTTCGGTATCACTATGCAGGAAAAGGGTGTATCAGCACTTGTTTCAGTTAACCTTATTGAATCGCAATTGGATGATTAGTTATGGCAGAAAAATACCATTTTGGAAACGTCTCGTTAAGGGACTTACCAAAACCAGAGATAATTTTATAAAATCCATGGATTATATCTTTAATGGATTTTCAAACATAGATGAGGACTTCTACGAAGAATTAGAAGAAGTCCTTATCATGGGCGATATTGGTGTGCGTACCACAGAGACTATCCTTGATGACTTAAAGGAAGCAGTTAAGAAGGAACACATCAAAGAGCCTGCAGAATGTAAGGAATTTCTTATTAACGAAATCAAGCAACAGATGTCTCTTGATGAGACCAGCTTCGATTTCGAGAAAAAGACATCAGTAGTTCTTGTTATTGGCGTAAACGGAGTAGGAAAGACTACTACCATAGGAAAGCTTGCAGGTAAGCTTAAGGCAAATGGCAAGAAGGTTATGGTAGCCGGAGCTGATACATTTAGAGCTGCTGCTTCAGACCAGCTAAAGGAATGGGCAGATAGAGCTGGTGCTGATTTTGTTGGTGGTCCTGAGGGCTCTGACCCTGCGGCTGTTGTTTATGATGCAGTTCACGCAGCAAAGGCTCGTGGTATCGACGTACTGCTTGTTGATACAGCTGGCCGTCTTCACAATAAGAAAAATCTTATGAATGAGCTTTCTAAGATTAATAATACAATTACAAAGGAATTTCCAGAGGCATATAGGGAGACACTTATTGTTCTTGATGGAACAACAGGTCAAAATGCCCTTGTTCAGGCAAAGGAATTCTCCGAGGTAACTGACATTTCAGGTATTGTTCTCACAAAACTTGATGGAACTGCAAAAGGAGGTATTGCAATTGCAATACAATCTGAGTTAAAATTACCGGTAAAATACATTGGTGTTGGAGAAACAATAGACGACTTAGAAAAGTTCAACGCAGACGAATTTGTTAATGCCTTGTTCTACGCTGAACAGTAAGTGTCAGTAGGGAGAAAAAATGCTTACATTAGACAAATTTGAAGAGGCCTCAAAAATTGTCACAGAGGTCACACACGAGACAAAACTTATTTACAGTGACTATTTCAGTGAAAAGTCTGGCAATGATGTTTATCTTAAGCCAGAAAATATGCAGCTTACAGGAGCATATAAGCTTCGTGGTGCATATTACAAAATCAGCACTCTTACAGATGAGGAGCGCGCGAAGGGACTTATTACAGCATCTGCTGGAAACCATGCTCAGGGTGTAGCTTATGCAGCTCAAAAATACGGTGTAAAGGCTACTATCGTAATGCCTACTACTACACCTCTCATTAAGGTTAATCGTACAAAGAGCTATGGTGCAGAAGTAGTACTTCATGGTGATGTTTATGATGAGGCTTGCGAGTACGCTTACAAGCTTGCTGACGAGCACGGCTACACATTTATCCATCCATTTGATGATTTAGCTGTTGCTACAGGCCAGGGTACTATTGCAATGGAAATCTTTAAAGAGCTTCCACTTGTAGAATATATCCTCGTACCTGTTGGTGGTGGAGGACTTGCTACAGGCGTTTCCACACTTGCAAAGCTTCTCAATCCAAAGATTAAGGTTATAGGTGTAGAGCCTAGTGGTGCTGCATCTTTACAGGCTTCTTTTAATAAAGGAGAGGTAACAACACTTTCTTCAGTTAATACAATTGCTGATGGTACAGCAGTTAAGACTCCAGGTTCTAATATTTTCCCTTATCTCCAGGAAAATATAGATGAGATTATTACAGTGGATGACGACGAGCTTATCGTTGCCTTCCTTGATATGGTTGAAAATCATAAGATGATTGCAGAAAACTCTGGTCTTCTTACAGTTGCTGCATTAAATCATCTTAATGTTAAGGGTAAGAGAGTAGTTTCTGTAATTTCTGGTGGTAATATGGATGTTATTACCATGTCATCAGTTGTTCAGCAGGGACTTATCTTTAGAGACAGAATCTTTACAGTATCGGTTCTTCTTCCTGATAAGCCAGGCATGCTTGCAAAGGTTTCTCAGGTTATCGCTGATAATCAGGGAAATGTAATCAAGCTTGAGCACAATCAGTTTGTTACTACAAATCGTTCTGCTGCTGTAGAGCTTCGCATTACACTTGAGGCCTTCGGTACAGATCACAAGGAGCAGATTATTAAGGCTCTTGATGAAGGCGGATATAAACCAAAGATTGTAAGAACATCTCTCTAGGCTTCCTTTTGAGAGGAAATTATCAGCAGAGCTGAATGATGAGATGACATATAATTTGAAATTTTTAAAGTGTCAAGTATTTTACTTGACACTGTTTTGTTTATATAGTATATTAGTGTCCGGTGATAAAGGAGAGTCATGGAAGATAAGATTAAATCAGGATATTTATATGATTTCTATGGTGAGCTTCTCACAGAGCGTCAGCGTAGTGTTTATGAAATGAGTATCAATGAGGATTTATCTTTGTCTGAAATTGCAGACACTTTATCCATATCCAGACAGGCAGTTCATGATATTATCAAAAGATGTGATCATCAGCTTCAGGAATATGAAGATAAGCTCCATCTGGTAGATAAGTTCATGCACATCAGAGAAGACGTAGTTAAGATTAATCAGCTTACTTCTTCTGATCCTGGCAAGGACACATTGGCAGAAATATCCCGTTTATCAACATTGATTTTAGAGGAATTATAATATATGGCTTTTGATTCACTTTCAGAGAAGCTTCAAGGGGTATTTAAGAATCTCCGTAGCAAGGGCCGACTTTCAGAGGCAGATGTTAAGGCAGCCTTAAAGGAAGTTAAGATGGCATTGCTGGAAGCTGATGTTAATTTTAAAGTTGTAAAACAGTTTACAAACACTGTCACAGAGCGTGCCATTGGTTCAGATGTAATGAATGGTCTTAATCCTGGACAGATGGTTATAAAGATTGTAAACGAAGAGCTTGTTAATCTTATGGGCTCAGAGGTTACAGATATTACTTATGGCACTGGCGGGGCCATCACCACTATTATGATGGTTGGTCTTCAGGGTGCTGGTAAAACTACCACCACAGCAAAGCTTGCTGGAAAGGTTAAGCAGCGTGGTAAGAAGCCACTTTTGGTTGCCTGCGATATTTACAGACCTGCAGCTATAGAGCAGTTGCAGATTAATGGTAAAAAGCAGGGTGTGGAGGTTTTCTCCCTTGGGGACAAGGAAAAGCCTGTTAAGATTGCAAAAGAGGCTATGGATTATGCTAAGAAGAACGGCTTTGATGTAGTTATTTTCGATACAGCTGGTCGTCTTCATATAGATGAGGATATGATGAATGAGCTCGCTTCTATAAAGAGCAATATCGATATCCTTAACACTATATTAGTAGTAGATGCCATGACAGGTCAGGATGCAGTTAATGTTTCCAGCACCTTTGATGAAAAGATTGGTATCGATGGGGTTATCATCACAAAGCTTGATGGTGACACTAGAGGTGGTGCAGCTCTTTCTATTAAGGCTGTCACAGGAAAGCCTATTTTATACGCCGGTATGGGCGAGAAGCTTTCAGATTTAGAGCAGTTCCATCCAGATCGTATGGCTAGCCGAATCCTTGGAATGGGAGATGTGTTATCTCTTATTGAAAAGGCAGAGGCAGAGATTGATAAGGACGCAGCCTTAGCACTTTCGAAAAAGGTTAAGAAAGCTTCCTTCGATTTCAATGATTATCTTACATCTATGGAGCAGATGAAAAAGCTTGGAGGTCTTACCTCTATACTTGGTATGATGCCAGGAATGAATGCTTCACAGATGGCACAGCTTGAAAATGCTGTAGATGATAAAAAGCTTGCGCACATAGAGGCAATCATCTTATCCATGACTCCTGCAGAGCGTGAGAATCCAAAATTACTAAATCCTAGCAGAAAGCACAGAATTGCTGCTGGAGCTGGTTTAGATATAGCAGAGGTTAATCGCTTCGTTAAACAATTTGAGCAATCAAAGAAGATGATGAAGCAAATGCCGAATATGATGGGTAAAGGACGACGTGGAATGCGTTTTCCATTTTAACCGTTAGTAATTATTAATTTATTGTTTTATTTCACAGGAGGAATTAAAAATGGCAGTAAAGATTAGATTAAAGAGAATGGGTCAGAAGAAGAGACCAATCTACAGAATCGTTGTAGCAGACGCTAGAGCACCACGTGATGGTAGAAATATCGATGAGATCGGTACATACGATCCAAATCAGGAGCCAGCTGAGGTTACAGTTGACGCTGAAGCAGCTAAGAAGTGGATTGCAAACGGTGCAAAGCCAACTGAGACAGTTGCTAGACTTTTCAAGCAGGCTGGTGTTCAGTAATCATTCATAATCGAAAGGTAGAGGAATATAGTGATGAAAGAATTAGTTGAAGTAATTGCTAAGTCACTTGTAGACAATCCAGAAGAGGTTGTTGTTTCCGAGAAAGAAGACGCAAGATCTATCGTTGTAGAGCTTCGTGTTGCACCTTCAGATATGGGAAAGGTTATTGGAAAACAGGGTAGAATCGCAAAGGCTATACGTGCGGTTGTTAAGGCTGCAGCCTCAAAGATTGACAAGAAGGTTATTGTTGATATTGTAGATGTCAACTAAATCACATATGGGCCCGAAGCAATTTGGGTCCATATATTTTAACAATATTGTTTATTTAGGGATACAATACTCTAACACTTTAGTCCATAAAAGTGATAAACTGTTAAACAAACCCCGTAAAATCACAGTTTTTTCACTTTTTGTATTTTTATTCACTGGTGTGAATAAAAATTGCTATTGAATACTTTAAAGTAATAAACTACAATAGCTTCTATGAACAAGGGCGTTCTTAAACCTTGTTTTTGTTACCTATAATGTCCGCGTGGCACTTACATATGTTTTTTAGTTATGTTATTTAACAAATATAAAGATGATTACAAACAGGTACAAAGTATTGGCCTGGATGGCAAATTACGTACCGTTACATTTTATGAAGGAAGCTATTTCGAACTTCCTTATGATGAAAAGCAGTTCAAGAAAATAAAATTATATGTGCTGGTTTTTCAATGTTGTTTTTACTTATATTTTTAGGAGCTGGTCTTATTAATCCGGATTCATCAAAAACAGCTTGGATTGTATTTCCATATTTCTTCTTGTTCCTTCCTATAGGATTTAATCTACTTGGTACTTTTAATTTATTTGGTCAAAAGTGCAGAATGGAAAAGGCAGGATATGAAGAAAGCATAATTCGATTAAAGAAGAGCTCCATGGCCATTATGATATTGGCTGCTGTAAATATAATTTTGGATTTAATATTTATATGTATTAATCATGATATAAATTTTGTTATAGAATTTTCTTATATTGCGATATTACTTTTGCTTATAGCCTCAGTTATTGCATTTGGTGTAAAATATGACAAAATGTTTGGAGGGGTAATTAGGAACTCCAATTAAAAAGTAAATTTGCTCCCGGGGATTTATTTTGGGTGTAAATATAAATAATAGGAGGAATTCTTATGAAAAAGAAAAAGATTGTTTCACTCCTTCTTGTAGCTACTATGGCACTTTCAATGGTAGCTTGCGGAAAGAGTGGCGATGCTGGTAAGAAAGCCAGCGAAAACGGCGATTCATCTTCTGATACTCCACTTGTAATCGGATGGGATGCAATGAGCCAGAAATTCAGCCCATTCTTCGCTGAATCACATCCTGATATGTATTTGGATGATAAGTGTGTACAGATTGGTCTTCTTGGTGTTGACCGTGCTGGCCAGTATATCTTAGAGGGTATAGATGGTTATAAGGCAGAGTACAATGGTACAGAGTACACATACTACACACCATCTAATATCAAGGTTAACGAGAATGAAGACGGCTCAGTTACTTACGATATTCAGATTAGAGATGATATGAAGTTCTCTGATGGAGAGCCTGTTACTATCGATGATGTTATCTTCTCATTCTATGTAGTAGCAGATCCTACATATGATGGTCCTTCAACATTTGCTTCACTTCCTGTAAAGGGTATGGAAGAGTACAGAAGTGGTGTTTCTACACTT
Source organism: Butyrivibrio fibrisolvens 16/4 (assembly GCA_000209815.1). GTDB lineage: Bacteria > Bacillota > Clostridia > Lachnospirales > Lachnospiraceae > Pseudobutyrivibrio > Pseudobutyrivibrio fibrisolvens_A. The sequence goes on along the minus strand of FP929036.1, from coordinate 1,872,203 downwards.
TCTACTCTTATTGCTGAGGCAGGTAAGGACAACACAGATTTCACAAACTTCACAGAAGAGCAGCAGAAGGCTTTCTGGGATGCAGTTGAGACAAAGGGTGCTGAGTTCACTCAGTCAATCGTTGATTATATGGTAGAAAATGCTGGTGTTGCTGAAGGAGATGTAACAGCTGCAGCTGCAGGTTGGGGCTTTGAGCTTCCAGCTGGTGCTACTACAGAGGATTTCTTCCTTGCAATTGGTGAGCAGTATGGTTGGAATTTCGCTTCTATGGATAAGGAAGCAGCTTCTGTTACAATCGCTGATTCATTCCCAGCAGATGTAGTAGCAATGTCTACAACAGGTGTTGAGACTGGTGAGTCTGCAGACCACATCGAGGGTATTGTTAAGACTGGTGATTACTCAATGCAGATTACTGTAGAAGAGTTCTCAGCTCCAGCTATTGAGAAGCTTGGTACAGCAATCGCTCCAATGCACTACTATGGTGATAAGTCACTTTATGATTATGATAACAACAAGTTCGGTTTCCCTAAGAACGATCTTTCACTTATTCGTTCAAAGACAACACAGCCACTTGGTGCTGGTCCTTACAAGTTCGTAGAGTACAAGAACAAGATTGCTTATCTTGAGGCAAACGAAAATTATTTCCTTGGTGCTCCAAAGATTAAGTATCTTCAGTTCAAGGAGACACAGGAAGCTGATAAGATTCCAGGTGTACTTCAGGGAACAATCGATTTAGCTGAGCCTTCAATGTCTAAGGCAGCAGCAGAGCAGATTTCTGGTGAGAACTCTAATGGAGAGCTTGCTGGTGATGTTCTTACAGCTACACTTGCTGATAACCTTGGTTATGGTTACATCGGTATGTGTGCAAAGAATGTTAAGGTTGGTAATGACCAGGGTTCAGAGGAATCTAAGAACCTTCGTAAGGCTATCGCAACAGTTGTTGCTGCATACCGTGATGTAGTTATTGATTCATACTATGGAGATGCTGCTGAAGTAATTCAGTATCCTATTTCAAATTCATCATGGGCAGCTCCACAGAAGTCTGATCCAGATTACGAAATTGCATTCTCTAAGGATGTAAATGGTGATCCAATCTACACTGACGGTATGTCAGATGACGAGAAGTACGAAGCAGCTCTTAATGCAGCACTTGGTTACTTTGAGGCAGCTGGTTATACAGTTACAGATGGTAAGCTTACAGCAGCTCCTGCTGGCGCAAAGCTTTCATACGAAGCTATGATTCCAGGTGGTGGAAATGGTGACCACCCAGCATTTGGTATTCTTACAGGTGCTAAGGAGTCACTTGCAAAGATTGGTTTCGAACTCGTAATTAATGACCTTTCAGATTCTTCAGTACTTTGGGATGCTCTTAATGCAAAGACTGCAGAAATCTGGTGTGCAGCTTGGGGTGCTACTCCAGATCCTGATATGTATCAGGTATACCACAGCAAGGGTGGTACTACTCACTATGAAGTAAACGAGCCAGAGCTCGATGCTCTTATTGAGGATGCTAGAACTAGTGAAGATCAGTCTTACAGAAAGGCTGTTTATAAGGAATGTCTTGATTACATCGTAGATTATGCTGTAGAAATTCCTACATACCAGAGACAGAATGCAGTTCTTTACTCATCAGAGAGAGTTAATATTGATTCTCTTGTAAAGGATCCAACACCATTCTGGATTTGGATGGATGATCTTGCTACACTTGAGATGAATTAATTTAGGTCTTCTTTATTTCCTAGGGCTTGTGTATAATAGCCCTAGGAAATATTTTGCTTATTTTTTAGATTAAAACTACCTTTAATAAATATATGAAAATAAAGGTATTTTATGATGGGATGGGTTATTGAATTTGGTAAAGGGCATTAGTCCTTTATTTGTCTCACCATAAAATATCTTTATTTATGAAATAAAGGGGAATAATAAAGAAAGGAATTTTAGTGTCATGAAGAAATTTGTGATCAGACGATTATTATTATCAATCGTTATCTTGTTCTTCGTATCGATGATTATCTATGCAATCATGAGATGCATGCCTACATCCTTCGTAGAACAGAAAGCTATGGCTCTTTCACAGAAGCCAGGAGCAAAGAGCTATCAGGAGTGGCTCGATCAATTAAATGCAGCCTATGGTCTTGATGTAGGTATTGTACAGGGGTATCTTAAGTGGTTTGTTAAGCTTATCACTCAGCGTGATTTTGGTGATAGCTGGTACTTCAATATGCCAGTACTTGAGAAGTTTTCTAGTGTAATTTGGTATTCATTTGCACTTTCACTTGCTTCATTTATCCTTGAGATTTGTATTGCAATTCCTCTTGGTGTTATAGCAGCAAGAAAACAGTATTCAGGGGCAGATTATGCCATTACTGTATTTGCACTTATTGGTATTTCGCTCCCAAGCTTTTTCTTTGCAACTGTTCTTAAGTGGATTTTTGCAGTAAAGCTTAATATTTTTGATTTATATGGTATTGTAGGTCGTAATTATATGAACCTTTCTACCAGTGGAAAGATTCTTGATATGGCTTATCATCTTGTGCTTCCAGCTATTACACTTACTATTGTTTCAGTAGGTTCATTAATGCGTTACACACGTACAAATATGCTTGAGGTACTTAATGCAGATTATATTCGTACAGCTCGTGCTAAGGGTCTTCCTGAAAGCAGAGTTGTAAATTATCACGCATTTAGAAACATTCTTATTCCTATCATCACTTTACTTGGTGGTACACTTCCAGGTCTTTTTGGTGGTGCTATGATTACTGAGACATTGTTCCAGATTCCAGGAATTGGATATACATCATATCAGTGCATTATTCAGGGTGATATTCCTTTTGTAATGTTCTATATGTTATTCTTTGCAATGCTTATTCTTTTGGGTAACCTTATTGCAGATATTCTTTATGCAGTAGTTGACCCACGAGTAAGAGTAAATTAAGGAGGAAAGTAACGTGAGTGAAGAAAAGAATGTAAATAATAGCGAAGAGCTTGCGCTTGATGATGCTAACCGCGTTCAGGTACTTTCTCCTGGAATGATGGTTGCAAAGCGTTTCTTTAGAAACAAGCTTGCAATTACAGGTCTTGTTATTATTATTTGTATGTTTTATTTGCCTTTTTAGGTGGTGTTGTTGTTCCTTATTCTCAGAGTGAGGTTTTTTACACATCTGAGGAGATGAAAAAGGATTATGCTGGTGCAACAGAGATTACTGAGTACCAAGTTTTTGCAAATGACGGTGTTGAGCTTCCAAAGGATATCAGCTCAAAACTTATCCGTGCACTTGTTAAAAAGAGCCTACAATCGAGACTCGTGATGGTTCTACATTTGCTCTTAATGAGTTAAATAATGATATATTTGAAATTGCCAGTGCTGATGGAAGCGAGAGCCTTGCTTACGTATGCAAGCTTCAGGCTTATGCTCCAGAAGGTGGTTTAGTAGAGTCTGGTCTTACAGCTGCTATGGTTGCTGCAAGAGCTAATGACGAAACAAGCTTTGACTATAATGGTGAGTCATACACAGTAGAGGAGCATGGCTCTGGTACAATGGTTAGAAATGCTTCAGGCGAAGATGTAGCTTATGTAACATCATACAGTATCAATGCTGTAGAAAATGGTGTTTCTATTACTATTGATTTCAGAGAGGCAGTTGTTAAAGCAATCGCTGATAATGCTGAATCATTTGATTTTAATGATGAGGAATATCAGGTAGCAAATACAAATGGTCAGTATGAGATTACTAAATATAAGAATACAAGCGTTATTAATCAGTTCGAACGTCCTTCTTCAAAACACTGGGTTGGTACTGATGCAAACGGAATGGACCTTCTTGCTCGTCTTATGTATGGTGGTCGTATTTCTCTTCTTATCGGTTTCGTAGTAGTAGCAATCGAGCTCTTCCTTGGTATTATCGTAGGTGGTTTCGCTGGTTATTTTGGAGGTTGGGTAGATACACTTCTTATGAGACTTGTAGATATCATTTACTGTGTACCTTCAATGCCACTTTACCTTATCATCGGTTCAATCATGGACTTTTACAAGGTAGGAGCTGGTGTGCGTATTTTCTATCTGTGTATCCTTATGGGTCTCATCGGATGGGTTGGTATTGCTCGTATCATCAGAGGACAAATTTTATCCCTCAGAGAGCAGGAATTTATGACAGCTTGTGAAGCATGCGGTATTAGTGTTAAGAGACGTGTATTTAAGCACCTTATCCCTAATGTTATTCCTCAGCTTGTTGTATTTGCATCAATGGATATTGGTTCAGTTATCCTTGCTGAGTCTACACTTTCATTCCTTGGACTTGGTGTTAAGTACCCAGCAGCTTCTTGGGGAAATATTATCAATGCAGTTAATGATTCTTACGTTATGACAAACTACTTATTCGTATGGATCCCAGCTGGTATTCTTATTCTCCTTACAGTACTTGCATTTAACTTTATTGGTGACGGCCTTCGTGATGCTTTCGATCCAAAGATGAAGAGATAATAGAGGTGATAACATGGCAAAGAAAAATGTAAATTATATATCAGCCAAGGAATCCCGTAAGATTTCAAAAGAGAATCGAAAGATTACTAAGGAATTCGAGGCTAAGAGAAATAGAAAACATATTCCAGAAGAGGAATATATTACAAAGATGAAGAACCCAGAGAACTGTGTAGAGTTCGATGATGTTCATACATACTTCTTTACTGATATCGGAACAGTAAAGGCTGTAGATGGTGTTTCATTTAATGTGCCACAGGGTAAGACTGTTGGTATCGTAGGTGAGTCTGGTTGCGGAAAATCAGTTACATCACTTTCTATGCTTCAGCTTGTACAGCGTCCACAGGGGCAGACAGTTTCAGGTGAAATTCGTTTCAACTCTGGTGACGAATGTGTCAATGTTGTAAATGCTCCAGCATCTAAGATGCAGGAGCTTCGTGGAAACAAAATGGCTATGATTTTCCAGGAGCCAATGACAGCACTTAACCCTGTATTTAGAGTAGGTGCTCAGATTGATGAGGTTATCAAGCTTCATCGTCCAGAGATGACTGATGAGCAGGTTAAGGCTCGTACAATCGAGATGCTCGGTATGGTTGGTATCGCCAATAAAGAAGGTGTTTACTCAATGTATCCACACGAACTTTCAGGTGGTATGAGACAGCGTATTTGTATCGCTATGGCACTTGCCTGCGAGCCAAAGCTTATCGTAGCTGATGAGCCTACAACAGCTCTTGATGTTACTATCCAGGCGCAGATTCTTGACCTCCTCCGCGATCTTAAGGACAGAATCAACAGCTCAATCATGCTCATCACACACGACCTTGGTGTTGTAGCTGAGATGGCAGATTATGTTGTTGTTATGTATGCTGGTCGTGTAGTTGAAAAGGGTACTGCAAGAGAAATCTTCAAGGACCCACGTCATCCTTACACAATTGGTCTTATGAAGTCTAAGCCAGTTGTTGGACAGAAGGTAGATGAGCTTTACTCTATCCCAGGTTCTGTTCCAAACCCAGTTAACATGCCAGATTATTGTTATTTCAAAGATAGATGCGATATGTGTATGGAGTGCTGCAATGGCGAGTTCCCAGAGGAATACTACATTTCAGATACACATATGGTAAGATGTTACAGATGCAAAGAGGAGGGTGAGAGACATGAGTAACGAGAAAGACTACATCTTAGAAGTCAATCACCTTAAGAAATACTTCCCTATCAAGGGCGGCTTCTTTGGTGGTGTAACAGGAAACGTTAAGGCTGTAGATGACGTTTCATTTAAAATCGAAAGAGGTACTACAATGGGTCTCGTAGGTGAGTCTGGTTGTGGTAAATCTACTACAGGTCGTACAATCCTTCGTCTTTTAGAGAAGACTGACGGTGAAGTTATCTTCAATGGCGAGGATGTTAATGCTAAGAGCAAAAAGGAACTTAGAGAACTCCGTACAAAGATGCAGATTGTTTTCCAGGATCCTTATTCATCACTTTCACCACGTCTTCCAATTGGTGAGATTATCGGTGAGGCAGTTAGAGAGCACGGTCTTGTTCCTGCTGCCGAATATGACGAATACATTTCAAAGATTATGAAGGAGTGTGGTCTTCAGGAACATCACAAGGATAGATATCCTCACGAGTTCTCAGGTGGACAGAGACAGCGTGTATGTATCGCACGTGCACTTGCTCTTAATCCTGATTTCATCGTTTGTGATGAGCCAGTATCTGCTCTTGATGTTTCTATTCAGGCGCAGGTAATTAACCTTCTTAGAAAGCTTCAGAAGGATAGAGGTCTTACATATTTATTCATCTCACATGACCTTTCTGTAGTAGAGCATATCTCAGATACAGTTGGTGTTATGTACCTTGGCGGACTTGTTGAGACAGGTAAGACAGAGGATATATTTGACAATCCTCTTCATCCTTACACAAAGGCTCTTTTCTCAGCTATCCCAATGCCTGACCCAGATCTTAAGAAGGATAGAGTAATTCTTGAAGGAGATATTCCTTCACCTGCTAATCCTCCTAAGGGATGTAAGTTCCATACACGTTGTTCTGAGTGTATGGGCATTTGTAAGGAAGTTGCTCCAGAGCCAAAGGATATGGGTAACGGACATGTTGTAAGATGTCACTTATATGATGATAAATAATTATGAATGATTTTGGATATTTAAGAACAATTATAGCTTCTGATTCTTCAGAAGTAATATGTAAAGCTTACAAGTCTCTCAGCAATGAGGGACTTGAAGTTTATGTGCCATATAAAGAAAAAAGCTTCCATTTAGCAGATGATAAGCTTGTAAATGATTCTAATCTTTTATTTGTTCCAGCTGCTGATTGGGATTTTGCTGTAGAGATTCTTACCAGTGTTGGTCTAGAAAGCTATCTTACTGAATGTATCGTTCCGGAAGGTGCAAAATCTGAGTTAGAAATCGCAAAAGAGAAATATTACAAAAAGCGCAAATGGACTTATATTGAAACAGGTGTTATTATCGTGTTAGCACTTTTATATTTCTTATTTAAAATATTTACAAATTAGGAGGCATATTTGGAAGAATTATTTCAGATTGGTTCAATAACACAGACTCACGGTATTAAAGGTGAGGTAAAGGTATTTCCACTTACAGATGATATTTCTCGTTTTAAGGGAATGAAGCATCTTCTTTTAGATGGTGGAAAGGAAGGCTATATCGAGCTTGAGGTGGAGAATGCCCGCCCACAGAAGAATCTTGTTATCTTAAAGTTTAAGGGCATTGATAATATCAATGATATCGAGAAATATAAGGGCAAGGGTCTTTATGTTACAAAGGAAAATCGTGTTGAATTAAAGAAGGATGAGTATTTCATCGCTGATTTAATTGGTTGCGATGTATTTACAGACGAGAATCCTGATGAGAAGTTCGGTGAGATTTCTGATGTTATGGAGACAGGCGCTAATGATGTATATGATATTGAGCTTGTTAAGGGAGGCAATGTGCTTCTTCCTGCTATAAAGGACTGCATTTTAAAGGTGGATGTGGAGGCACGTCGAGTAGATATACATTTATTGAAGGGATTGATGGATTAGTATGAAGTATTACATTTTAACCCTTTTCCCAGAAATGATAGAGGATGCCTTAAATACCAGTATTTTAGGCAGGGCAAAGACAGCAGGGGCCATTTCCTTTGAGGCTGTTAATATTCGAGACTACACATTAGATAAGCATAAAAAGGTGGATGATTATCCTTATGGCGGAGGAGCTGGTATGGTTATGCAGGCTCAGCCTATTTACGATGCCTACAAGGCCATATGCGAAAAGGCAGGACACAAGGTACACTGCATATATCTTACTCCTCAGGGACAGCTTTTTAAGCAGCAGAACGCTAAGGAGCTTGCTTTAAAAGAAGATATCTGTCTCCTCTGTGGTCATTACGAGGGCATTGATGAAAGAGTTTTAGAAGAAATCGTAGATGAGTATTATTCTATAGGTGATTATGTTCTTACAGGAGGAGAACTTCCTTCTCTTGTAATGATAGATGCTATATCTAGAATGGTTCCAGGAGTTCTTACAAATGCAGAATCAGGGGAGGATGAATCCTTGGAGAATAATCTTTTAGAGTATCCTCAGTATTCACGTCCTGAGACCTGGAATGATAGAAAGGTTCCACCTATTTTACTTTCAGGAGACCATGCAAAGGTTGATGCCTGGAGAAAAGAGCAGTCCATCCTTAGAACTAAGGAAAGACGCCCTGATTTATACGCAAAATATTTAGAATCTAATGTTGATTAATGGCACAATCCGTGTTATTATACTAGAGTTGCTAAAAGAAGAGATGGTCCGCTGATTTGCAATAGGGCATTTCAAGAACGTCGCGAGTGTTTAGGAGGAAATAAAATGAACGCAAACGAGATTATTAGAAACATTGAAGCTGCTGAGCTTAAGTCAGAAGTAGCTGATTTCCAGGTTGGAGACACAGTTAAGGTTTACGGCCGTATCGTTGAGGGTAACCGTACTCGTACACAGGTTTTCGAGGGTACAGTTATTAAGAGACAGGGTGGCAGCAACCGTGAGACATTCACAGTACGTAAGTCATCAAACGGTGTTGGTGTAGAGAAGACTTGGCCACTTCACAGCCCTAACGTTGAGAAGATTGAAGTAGTTCGTAAGGGTAAAGTTCGTAGAGCTAAGCTTTACTACCTCAGAAATCTTACAGGTAAGAAGGCTAAGGTTAAGGAGAGAATCTAATCTCGAAAGTTTATGGAACAGTCACAAATGTGACTGTTCTTTTACTTTTAAGGACTTTTAATGGAAATTAAATGCAAAGTGCGGTATATTTATACTAAAGATTAAAAAGGGATTTTGTATGTTTTTATCAAATAGAAGATTAAATAATGGTCACTTATTTAAGAAAAAGATGGTCTTAGCTTCAGAAGAAGACGCAGAAAAATAGACTTTGATAAAGTAAAATACGTCAGCATTTTCTTTTTGGAATTTTTGGCTGTAGTAGGCCTTGCCTATTTGGTTGTTCTTTCCTTTGGAAAACAGGTAGAATGTGCCAATGCATCTATGGAGCCAACCTACCAAACGTCCGATATATTACTTGTAAACACTATTGCTTACAAGTTCTCTCAGCCAAAACAATCAGATGTTATTGCATTTAAGCCAAAATCTAATGTTAATGCCAGCTATAGCGTTAAAAGAGTTATCGCTACACCTGGGGACACTATCTATATCGATAATGGCCGCATATACATTAATGATGAATTATACAAAGAAAATCTTGAGGTAGAGCGTATCGAGAATCCAGGTATCGCAGCTACACCTATTACTCTTATGGAGGATCAGTATTTCGTCCTTGGAGATAATCGTAATTCATCAGAGGATTCCAGATACGAAAGTGTGGGCTTTGTTGCCAGTGAAGATATTTTAGGAAGAATATGGATTAAATATCCATTTTAGAGGTGATTTATGGAGTTTCAATGGTATCCAGGGCATATGACGAAAGCAAAGCGTCAGATGCAGGAAGATATTAAGCTTATAGATTTAGTAATAGAAGTTATAGACGCAAGATGTCCGGTTTCCAGCCGCAATCCTGATATAAATGGGCTTGCTAATGGAAAGCTTAGACTGATTCTTTTGAACAAATCAGATCTTGCAGACAAGGGCGTAAATCAGAAATGGAAAGAATACTTTAAGTCCCAGGGCTTTTATTGCGTAGAGCTTGATTCCCGTGATAGAAAGAATATGAAGGGCGTGCAGGCTACACTTGATGAGGTTTGCGCTGCAAAGTTCGAAAGAGATAGAAAACGTGGTATCAAAAACAGACCAGTACGAGCAATGGTTGTTGGTATTCCTAATGTTGGTAAATCTACATTCATCAATTCATTTGCTGGAAGAGCAGTTGCAAAGACAGGAAACAAGCCTGGTGTTACAAAGGGCAAACAATGGATAAAGCTTAATAAATCGGTAGAGCTATTAGATACTCCAGGTATTCTTTGGCCAAAGTTTGAGGATAACACAGTAGGTCTTCATTTGGCATTTATTGGCTCTATAAATGATGCCATCATAGAAACCAGAGAGCTTGCATTGGAGCTGGCTGATTTTCTTAAGGCTAATTATCCAGGTATTCTTAATAAACGATATGATGTAAATGAAGAGGCTGTTAATCACGAGATAATCTCTGAGATAGCATCTAAAAGAAATTTTGTTAAAAAGGTTCTGAGCTTGATTTTGACAAGGCATCATTAGTTTTAATCGATGAATTTAGAAATGGAAGCTTAGGAAATATATCACTTGAAAGGCCATAAAAATGAACAACATAATCGATTTTAACGAAGAAGAACAGATTAAAAAAGATATTGAAAATGCTAGAAGAAATGTAAATAATTCACCATCTCAGGCTCGTCCGAACAGGGCTAAGGACCAGGAGGAAGATGGAGAAGAAAAAATCACAAAAGAAGTGGTAATCAAAGAAATAGTAAGTGTTGTTGTTAACGTTTTAGTATGCTTTTGGTAGTATTTCTTATTACACAGTTCATAGGTCAGCGTACTGTAGTTAGTGGTTCATCTATGGAGGACACACTTACAGATGGCGATAATCTTATTGTAGATAAAATAAGCTATAGAATTCATAATCCAGAGCGTTTTGATGTGGTTGTATTTCCTTATCAGTACGAGGATGACACCTATTACATCAAGCGTATCATCGGGCTTCCTGGTGAGCATGTCTATATTGATGGAGCCGGAAACATCTATGTAAACGGCGAGCTTCTTCAGGAAAATTATGGCACTGAAACTATTCTTAATGCTGGTTTGGCCAGCTCAGAGATTCTTCTTGGGGCAGATGAGTATTTTGTTCTTGGTGACAACCGTAACAACAGTACAGATTCAAGATTTGAAGCTGTTGGAAATATAAAGGGAGATGATATTGTAGGCAAGGCATGGCTTAGGGTATACCCATTTGGCGATTTTGGTCTTGTAGACAATATTGAATAGTTATGGGCGAGAAGAAGATTACCGAGATTCAAAAGGAATACAAAGAGGCATCCATAGAGCTTTTACCTGACTTCATCCAGGAATACATCAATGATGGCAGACCTGGAGTTTCAAAAATCATTGGTCAGGCTCAGAAGCGCATGGAAAAGCTTCGTGTTGAGAAAGAGCGTATAGAGCGTCTCAAAGAATATGAGTATAAATACTGGGAGCAGTATGATTACATTGGCGGCATTGATGAGGTAGGAAGAGGTCCTCTTGCAGGGCCTGTTGTTACTGCCTGTGTCATTCTACCAAAGGATTGCGATATTCTTTATATTAATGATTCAAAAAAGCTTACTGCAGCAAAACGCGAGGAGCTTTATGAAGAGATAATGGAAAAGGCAATCTCTGTTAGCATTGGCGCTGCCTCTGAGGAGCGCATTGATGACATCAATATTCTTCAGGCTACCTACGAGGCCATGAGACAGGCTATTGAGGAATGTAAGGTGGAGCCTCAGCTTCTTCTCAATGATGCAGTCACTATTCCTCAGGTAAAGATTCCTCAGGTTCCTATTATTAAGGGCGATGCTAAGTCCATTTCTATCGGTGCAGCCAGCATTATTGCAAAGGTTACCAGAGATAGAATGATGGTAGAATATGACAGCATCTTCCCAGAATATCATTTTGCAAACAACAAGGGGTATGGCTCTGCAGAGCACATTGAGGCTCTTAAGAAATATGGCCCTTGTCCAATTCATAGAAGATCCTTTATTGGAAACTTTGTTTAATTTGCTGGGGTGAGTTATGAACATCAATACTGGTCTTAATCCATACGGTGCCAATAGCTTTGTTAATGCTAGTGACACCACAAAGATGAGCCAGAGCCAATCTCTTACTGGGTCTATTACAGACAATCTTAAAGAAGGAGAGATTTTTGAAGGCTCTGTTAATTCTGTTGAAAATGGAAAAGTGACCATTGGGCTTGCTAATGGTCAAACTATGACAGCCAGACTTGATGCTGGCGTTAGTATTGTGCCTGGTCAGTCAGTATTCTTTCAGGTAAAGAGTAATGATGGCAGTCTGGTTCAGATTCGTCCCGTTTCTTTAAATAGCCTTGATGCTAATCCCACACTTCTAAAGGCTCTTGATATGGCGAATATCGCAGCAAATGAGAGAACCATAGGTATGGTTAATTCTTTGATGCAGAATTCTCTTTCTATTAATCCAGAAAATCTGGCAGCTATGAATAGAGCGATGTTGAACAATCCTCAGGTGGAACCTCAGACCTTGGTTACAATGGCCAAATATGGTCTGGAGCTTAGTCCTGAGAATGTTTCTATGTTCCAAAACTATGCCAATGATAAGGCAGCATTATCAGGAAATTTCGAAGTAATATCAGATATGCTGACAGAATTAATGACCTCAGAGGATGTAAGTACAGCTGATGTTATTAATCTAAATAATCAGTTAAAAGGCATATTTGTTGATTTAGCAGAGCCTCAGGCAGCCGTACAATCAGCAGAGGGACAGGCTACAGAACAAACATTAAATACAGCTTCTTCTGAAGAAGCTTTGGTAGAGGATTTTACAGCCACTGAAAATGCAGATGCAGGGGCTAAAACTATAGGTCAGGGCAATAATCAGCCTAATATTACAAATCCTCTTGAAGGGGAGACCATCAATATATTAGGTGGTGAGACTAGGGCTGCATCCACCACAGAAACTACTGCTGAAACAAGTGTATTACAGCAAAGTGAAGCAACTCTAGAGCAGGCAAAAGAAGCTATTATACAGCAGGATGTGGGGACACAGACTTTGAATTCTTTTGCTGGCGAAAAACAGATTGCTTCCTTTAACACTATCCTTAGTACAATTCCAGATTTCCCAAAGGATAATCTGGAAATATTCTCGGAGGATGGCACGCTAAAGGCTGATGCTAATATAAAAGAAGTCTTTAGGGAAATATCGGATTATCTAAATAATCATCCAGATATTCCAAAAGAGACATTAAATGATATAATAAAGGCTCCGCTGTATAAAGGCTTGCTTAAAAATCTTATAGCTGATAGCTTTACACTAGAGCCTAAGGATGTTACAAAGCCTGGAGCACTCTCCAAGCTTTACGAGAGAGTATTAAAACAAAACGAAGCTTTGGAAAGGCTTGTATCCAGCTTTAATAATAAGGCCGCTGAAACAATCAAACAGCAGACCACCGAAATAAAACAGAATATTAATTTCATGAATAATGCCAACGAGATGTATAATTTTGTGCAGATTCCTTTGAAGATGTACAATCAAAATACAGACAGCATGCTTTATGTTCGTCAGAATAAGAAAGGCAGCTATGAGGAAGGCGAAGAGATTACAGCTTTTCTACATTTCGATATGGAATATTTAGGCCCAACAGATATTTTTATTTCTTTAAAGGATACTAAGGTTGGCTGCAAATGGAATCTTGCTAATGAAGATTCCATGAAATTAATTGAGTCTCATTTGGATATTCTTACTGAAAGACTTAAAGAAAAGGGCTTTTGGGTTACATCAGAGGTTACCTGTGGACAGCCTAGAACCAGCTTCGTGGAGGATTTCCTTGGGGCGGCTCCTGTTAGTACCACAAGTAATTCCGATGGATTAGTTCATAGATACAGTTTTGATATGCGTGCTTAATCTAAGGGTGTGATATGGCCGAGGAAAAGACATTCGACAAAAATAAAACAGCGGTTGCACTTTCCTACGAGGTGGGGGATGCTGCGCCAAAGATTCTTGCTTCCGGTAAGGGATATGTAGCCGAACAGATTATTGAGGAAGCTAAGAAAAATGATGTGCCTTTTTATCAGGATAATGAATTAGCGCAGACACTTAGTAAGCTTAATATAGGCGATGCTATTCCACCAGAGCTGTACGAGGTAGTTGCAGAGATTCTGGTCTTTGTCAATGATATGGAAAAGCTTAAGGCCAAGCTTGGCAGATAGGATTTATGAATAATAGAAAACAAGGAAATGATTTTGAAAGCCTTGCTGCTGATTTTCTAAAGCGAAACGGTATGACCATTCTCAAACAGAATTATTATTGTAAAATGGGAGAGGTGGATATCATCGCAAGGGATAAAGAGTATCTTGTTTTTGTGGAGGTAAAATACCGAACTACAAAAAGAGCAGGTACCGCCGCTGAGGCAGTAGGCTTTAATAAAAAGAGGAAGATTTCCCGCTGTGCTGATGTTTATATGATGCAAAATCATATGAGTGGAGACACAAGCGTGAGATTTGATGTAGTTGCAATAGAGGAAGGACATTTATCGCATTATAAAAATGCATTTGAGTATATACCAATATGTTAAATTCAAGTCATAAAATTAAACAGGTTATGGAAGGCAGCCCTGCAGAGCAAGCTGGGCTTACACCTGGAGATATTATTACAAAAATTAATAATGTAGAGCTGGTAGATATCTTTGATTATCATTATTATTCAGATGATGCGGATATTACCGTGGAGCTTCTTCACGAGGATGGTACCACCAGTTCTGTTTTTGTAAAGAAAGAAGAAGGGGAGGATCTTGGAGTAATTTTCTGCAATGGTCTTATGGATGATTACAAATCCTGCTCCAATAAGTGCGCATTTTGTTTTATTGACCAAATGCCACCAGGAATGAGAGAGACCCTTTATTTTAAAGATGATGATACCCGTCTTTCTTTTTACAGGGCAATTATGTTACTCTGACAAATATGAAAATGGCGGATTTAGATAGAATTATTGCTTACAAGCTTGGACCAATTAATATTTCAGTCCATGCTACTAATCCAGAGCTTAGAATGAAGCTTTTGCACAACCGTTTTGCTGGAGATATTTTAGATAAAATCAGAAAGCTTTACGAAGCAGAGATTCCTATGAATGCACAGGTGGTTTCTTGTCCTGGATTAAATGATGGACCAGAGCTTGATAGAACAATAGGCGATTTACTTTCCTTTGCACCTGTTATGAGATCTATGTCTGTTGTTCCTGTAGGTATCACAAAATTCAGAGATGGACTGTTCCCTCTTAGAACATACACAGCAGAGGAAGCGGGAGCTGTTATAGATCAGATTGAAAAGTGGCAGGATATTGCCATGGAAAAGGTTGGCAATCATTTTGTTCAGGCTTCAGATGAGTGGTATATTTTAGCAGGACGTCCACTCCCAGAAGCAGACAGATATGATGGATTTATCCAGCTGGAAAATGGTGTTGGAATGCTTCGCCTTCTTAAGGAAGAGGTTTTAGATGCATTAGAAGATATCAAGAAGCCTTTGTTTATGAAGCGTCGAAAGGTTACCATAGCTACAGGTAAATTAGCCGCTCCATTTATGAAGGAGCTGGGAGAGTTAATCACTGAAAAGTTTAATAAGGTTACTGTGGAGGTTGTTCCAATCACTAATGAATTCTTTGGTGAAGAGATTACAGTCTCAGGTCTTATCACAGGACAGGACCTTATTTCACAGCTAAAGGGTAGAGATTTAGGAGATAATCTTCTTTTATCCTGCACTATGCTTCGTGCACAGGAAGAGGTTTTCCTTGATGATATAACCTTGTCAGAGCTGGAGTCAGCTTTACAAGTTAAGACCCGTATTGTACAATCAGACGGGCGTGACTTCGTATACGCTATTATTGGGAAATGATTATTAGAAAAGAGGTAATATATGGCAAGACCAGTTGTGGCCATCGTTGGCCGTCCAAATGTTGGAAAATCTACGCTTTTTAATGCTCTTGCAGGGGAGCGTATTTCTATAGTAAAAGATACACCAGGTGTTACTAGAGATAGAATTTATGCCGATGTTAGTTGGCTTAACTATGATTTCACTATGATTGATACAGGCGGTATCGAGCCTGATACTAACGATATCATTCTTTCGCAGATGCGTGAGCAGGCTCAGATAGCTATTGATACAGCTGATGTTATTATCTTCCTTGTAGATGTAAAGCAGGGGCTTCAGGATAGTGATTCAAAGGTAGCAGATATGCTTCGTCGCTCTCACAAGCCAGTTATTCTTGTTGTAAACAAGGTGGATAGCTTTGAGCGTGATATGGCTGATGTTTACGAGTTCTATAATCTTGGAATCGGCGATCCTATTCCGGTCTCAGCATCAAGCCGTCTTGGCTTTGGTGATATGCTTGATAAGGTTGTAGAGTACTTCCCAGAGCAGTCAGGGGAAGAAGAAGAGGATGATACTCCAAAGATTGCTGTTATTGGAAAGCCAAACGTAGGTAAATCATCACTTATTAACAAGCTTTGTGGTGAGGAACGTGTTATTGTTTCAGACATTGCAGGTACTACTCGCGATGCTGTAGATACCAGGGTTCGATACAACCACAAGGATTATATCTTCATTGATACAGCAGGACTTCGCCGTAAGAGCAAAATAAAAGAAGATCTTGAAAGATACTCTATAGTTCGTGCTGTAGCATCTGTTGAAAAGGCTGATGTTGTTATCATTATGATTGATGCAACAGAGGGTGTTACAGAGCAGGATGCAAAGATTGCCGGTATTGCCCACGAGCGTGGAAAGGGTATAATTATATGTGTAAATAAGTGGGATGCCATTGAAAAGAACGATAAGACAATGAAGGAACACGAGACTAAGATTCGTCAGATCCTTTCATTTATGCCTTATGCATCTATTCTTTTCATCTCTGTTAAGAGTGGACAGCGTCTCGGCAAGATTTACGAGACAATTGATGCGGTTATTGAGAATAATTCAATGCGTATTGCCACTGGTGTTCTTAATGAAATCGTTTCTGAGGCAGTTGCTCTTCAGCAGCCACCTACAGATAAGGGCAAGAGACTTAAGATTTTCTACACTACACAGGTTGCTGTAAAGCCACCTACATTCGTTATTTTCGTAAACGAGAAGTATTTGATGCACTTCTCTTATGTACGATATCTTGAGAATAGAATCAGAGATGCATTTGGGTTCGAAGGTACATCTCTGAAATTTATAATTAGAGAGAGAAAGGAAAACGAATAATGATAATTGGGAGAATTGTTGCTGTATTAATCGGCTATTGCTTTGGCATGATTTTAATGGGGTATTTAATTGGAAAGTCAAAGCACATTGATCTGACAAAGGTAGGCAGCGGTAATGTTGGATCTACAAACACAATGAGAAACCTTGGCGTTCCTGCAGGTCTAATTACCTTGCTTTGGGATTGCTTTAAGTGTGTAGTAGCATGCTTTTTTGTATGGCTGACATATCATCGTTTTTTTGATGATGTACATATCTATATGGTTTATGCAGGTCTTGGAACAGTGTTAGGACATGATTTTCCTTGCTATATGCATTTTAAGGGTGGTAAGGGTGTTGCTTCTACCCTTGGATTCATCATTGCATTATTCCCAATGGGACTTCCTATTCCAGCAGTAGTTTTCATAGCTCTTGTAGCTCTTACAAGATATGTGTCTTTAGGCTCAATCATTGGATGTCTTTCCTTTGCAATAGAGATGCTTGTAGGTGCATATTTCGGATTAGTACCTTTTGAAGGCTCAGAATTGGTAGAAGTTCTTGTAATTTGCTGCTTTGTATCAGGGCTTGCAATTCTTCTCCATCACGCGAACATCAAGCGTCTGCTGAATGGCAACGAAAATAAATTCTCGTTTCACCCAGAAACAAGAGCATAGTTCATAGAAAGAGTAAGCTGGTAGGTGACAATCTCTTTATGTTACTCAAGGAGCCAATCTCGCGACGGAGTGACATAAAGGATTGTAACCGTAACCAGCGTAATTTTTATAAAGACTAGAGGTATTTTATGGCTAGAATTAGTGTTTTAGGTGCAGGCAGCTGGGGTATTGCCCTGGCTGTTATGCTTAATAAGAATGGACATGAGGTAAAGGTCTGGTCCCACAGACAATCGCAGGTAGACCAGATGAATGACACTCATACCAGCGATAAGATTAAGGGTGTAAAGCTCCCAGAGTCTATGATTTTTACTGCAGACATCGAGGATGCTGCAAAAACTGCAGATGTAGTTTTGATGGCTGTACCATCTAAGGCTACTAGAGAAACTGCAGAAAAGATTAAACCATTTGTAAATGATAATCAGATTTTTATCACTGTTACAAAGGGTATTGAGGAGGAGACTCTTCTCACTCAGACAGAGATTTTAGAGGATGTGTTAGGTACTGAAAAACGTATATGCGTATTGTCAGGACCAAGTCACGCAGAGGAGGTTGTAGTATTCAAGCCTACTCTTGTGGTAGCAGGTTCTACTGACAGACAGACCTCCCTTTTCGTTCAGAATCTTTTTATGAATAAGTACTTTAGAGTTTATTCTTCACCAGATGTAAAGGGTATCGAGGTTGGTGCAGCACTTAAGAATGTTATTGCGCTTGCTGCTGGTATGTCTGATGGACTTGGTTTTGGTGATAATGCAAAGGCAGCTCTTATTACTAGAGGTATCAAGGAGATTTCTGCACTTGCTGTTGCTATGGGAGGACAGGCAGAGACGCTTGCAGGTCTTACAGGCGTAGGTGACCTTATTGTTACCTGCTCATCTATGCATTCTAGAAATAGAATGGCTGGTTTTTATATTGGACAGGGAATGCCAAAGGACGAGGCCATGGAAAAGGTAGCCATGGTAGTTGAGGGTGTATATTCTGCAAAGGCAGCAAAGAAGCTTGCTGAAAAATATAATATAGAAATGCCAATCGTTGATGTCGTTAATGCTGTTTTATTTGATGGAATGGCTGCGAAAGATGCAGTTTACGAATTGATGACACGTTCTAAAAAAGACGAGACTAGCGACATGGAATGGTAATAATTGGGACTAGCTTAGGCTAGTCCTTTTTGGTAGAATGTAAGCAATTTAATTGAGAGGAATTGATTTATATGAAAGCGTATTTTGCAGGTGGTTGCTTTTGGTGTGTTACACCTATTTACAAAATTTATGGAGTAGACTCAGTTGTATGCGGTTACTCTGGTGGGGATGAAGTTAATCCCTCTTACAAGGATGTAAAAGCTCAAAAGACAGGTCATCGAGAGACAATCGAACTTACCTACGAGGAGGACAATGTTTCTTTTGATAAGCTTCTAGATATTTACTTTGCTAATGTAGATCCATTTGATGGTGAAGGACAGTACATCGACAAGGGATTTTCTTATACTCTGGCTATCTACTATCAAAATGATGAAGAAAAGGAGATTGCTGAGAGTAGAATAAAGGCTTTGGAAGAGGAATCAGGTAAAAAGTTCAGGTGGCTTTAGAGCCATTTAAGTCTTTCTATCCAGCTGAAGAAGAACATCAGGACTACTACTTAAAGAATCCTGAGGCTTTTGAAAAGGAGCTTATTGAAAGCGGTCGTAAAAAATAAGGGGAGATAATTGGGGGAATAAAATGGATAGACCAATATTAAAAAATAAACTCTATCTGTATCTTACAGAATTTTTTGCAGGAATGTCAGTTATGGCGGTAGAGCTTGGCGCCAGTAGACTCTTGGCGCCTTATTTTAGTTCATCACAAATAGTTTGGACTATTATTATCGGAACTATTATGATTGCCATGGCTTTAGGAAATCTTTATGGAGGACGTTCTGCTGATAAAGATCCTAATCCAGATAAACTGTATCTTAGAATTGTAATAGCTGCCATTTGGATTGCGGCGATTCCTGTGGTAGGTAAATATATAATCATAGCTATTTCAGGATTATTGATTTTTACAGTAAGCAATAATTTCCTGATTATAGCAGGCTTTGTTGCCTGTATGGTAATATTCGTATTTCCGTTATTTTTACTTGGTACAGTTACACCTTCACTTGTAAAGTTTTCTGTAGACAGCCTGGATGACAGCGGAACTGTAGTTGGAAAGCTTAATGCCAGCAATACCATCGGAAGTATCATTGGTACATTCGTGCCTACATTTATCAGTATTCCAGCAGTTGGTACATCAATATCGTTTTTGATTTTTGCAGGTATTTTGTTGGTGCTTTGCATCATCTATTTTGTTACTTCAAAAATAAATTTTTCTCAGGCCAAGAGGGTTCCTGTTAGCATAGTGTTGTTTTTAGTCTGCTGCCTTCTTGGTCATAACAATAGCTTTGCATTTTGGCAGACTAATCTTACTTATGAGGGAGAGTCTATTTATAATTATCTTCAGGTCAGTGAGACTGATGACAGAGTGATTCTTTCCACTAATGTTTTGTTTGGAGTTCAGTCCATTTATCAAAAGGAAAAGGGCCCTACAGGTATGTACTATGATTATGCTATGGCTTCCCTTTTTATGTCTGGAAATGATGGCCCTAAGAAGATCTTGATTCTTGGAAATGGTAGTGGTACATTTGCAACTCAATGCAAGAGATATTTTGATGATGTAGATATTACAGGTGTGGAAATTGATCAGAAGATAACTGATTTGGCAGTGGAATATTTTGAGCTCCCAGAGGATGTTCCGGTAGTTACATATGATGGCAGGGCATATTTAAATGCCATAGATGAAAAATACGATGTAATAATGGTAGATGCTTATCAGGATATTACCATTCCATTTCAGATGTCATCGGTAGAGTTTTTCCAGCTGGTGGAGGACCACCTAAAGGATGATGGTGTGATGGTAGTTAATATGAATATGCGTAGCAACACACCTGGAAATATCAATGATTATCTGGCTGATACTATTGGTAACGTATTTACGAATATGCTTACAACAGATGTTGCAGGTTGGTCTAATCGTATTCTTTATGCCAGCAATAATAAAGATATGGAAGATAGATTGCTTGCTGCCATGTCAAATGAAACGGATGAGGATATGTTTCTTATGATGGCAAAGGTTTACGATGGGCTTAGTGTTTATCATCCTGGAAAGCTTATTATGACTGACGATAAAGCTCCTGTGGAGCTACTTGGAATGAAAGTCATAGATGAGATAATTTCTGACGAGGTATCAAGCTATAAATCGCTATATGAAAGAGAAGGCTTAAAAGGACTGCTTAATTCATTGTAGAGTCAATTTTAAACAGACTGATTTTTTATTATTTCAAAGCCCAGTTTCATTGCTTTATCTGGGATATCAGGCTTGGCGATTTTATCAAGTAGGAAAGTAGCCCCTTCAATTCCACATTCTCTGTAATAGAAATGTACTGTAGTTAGACTAGGAGAAAGGATGGAAGATGGCTTGCTTTCCCCAAAGCCGGCAACAGCAATATCGCCAGGAATCTTTATTTTATTTTCGTTTAGGTATTTGATAGCACCTAAAGCTATAGTATCTGTAGCACATAAAATAGCATCAATATTCTTATTCTGGCTAAGTAGAGCCTTAGCATTTTCATAGCCATTATCCATATAGAATGAGCCGGTCTTGATGAGCTTGGCAGGAAGCTTGATATTGTGCTTTTCCAGGGCATCAAGAAAGCCTTTCCTTCTATTTACACCTACAGCAATATCTTTTTCAGTAACACCAATGTAGCCAATATTTTTATGACCTTTTTTTATGATGTAATCTGTTAATTCATATGCTGCTGTGTAATCATCATGGAATATACAGGTGGAAATATCAGTCTGTTGTCCTAAGACTACATATGGGATTGTAAGGTCTTTTAGGGCTTTTTATGCTTAGGTGTAAGTGTAGTTCCAAGGAGGATGATGCCATCAACAATGTTCTGTTTGAATGTATTAATAAATTCTATTTCCTTTTCATCATGGTTATCTGTGTTGGCCAAAAGCATTTTATAGCCCTTTTCATTAAGAACCTCGCCAATACCAGCCACAACTTGTGAAATGGAATCCGAATCAATCTTAGGGATAATAACCCCAATAATCTTGGTTTTCTTGGTTCTGAGAGTTTGAGCCTGGGTAGATGGAATATATCCAGTCTCATCTATTACTTTTGCGATTGCCTGGCGCTTTTCCTCGCTTAGGTAGCCATTGTTTAGATATCTGGAAACTGTTGCTGGGGATACGCCTGCAAGTTTTGCTATTTGATTAATATTCATGGGTTTCTCCTAAAATATTATTGAAATCGTTTTCACTAATATTATATTTATTAGACAGGTCTAAATCAATTTTTGTAAGGATAATTAGGCTTTTATAGATTATTTTGTGAAAAACATATAAAAAATATGTGAAATCGTTATCATACATTACTAATAGGAATTTTGCCTTAATAGTTATATAATGTCACCAAGATGTGAAATCGATTTCATAAGTGAGATTAATCGATTTTATCGTACAGTCATTAAAGTATTCATTAAAGGAAAAACAGAAAGGGAAAAACATGGATTACAGATCGTGTGCAAGCCAAATCTATGAACAGATTGGTGGAAAGGCTAATTTAATCTCAGCTGCACATTGTGCAACTAGACTTAGATTAGTAATCGCTGACAACAGCAAGGTAAATGTATCTGCTTTAGAGGAGATAGAAGGGGTAAAGGGTGTATTTGATGCATCTGGTCAGCTTCAGCTTATAATCGGTACAGGTACAGTTAACAAAGTTTATGATGAATTTATTGATATAGCAGGCATTGAGGCTTCTACTAAGGAAGAGCTTAAGCAGGTCGCTGCTAGCAAGGCACCATGGTGGAAGAGAGCAATCAAGACTCTTGGTGATATCTTTATCCCAATCATTCCAGCTATCGTAGCAACAGGACTATTAAATGGTTTACTTGGTGGACTTGTACAGGTTTGGCCATCAATGGCAGATTCATATTTCTACAATCTTGTAAATATGTTCTCAAATACTGCACTTACATTCTTACCAATTCTTATTGCTATTTCAGCAGCTAAGATTTTCGGTGGAAATATTTATCTTGGCGCGGTAATCGGTATGATTATGATTCACCCAAGCCTTGTTAACGCTTGGACAGTAGCAAGCGGTGCTGAAACAAGCACACTTTGGTCTTGGTTTGGTGCTTGGAACATTGATAATGTAGGTTACCAGGGTCATGTTATTCCAATCGTTCTTTCTGTTTGGTTAATGTGTACTATCGAAAAGAAGCTTCACAAGATTGTTCCAGAAATGTTTGATTTATTCGTAACACCACTTTGTTCAGTTCTTGTAGCAGGTTTCATTGCTATGACATTTATTGGACCTATCTTTGCACAGATTGAGACATGGGTTCTTTCAGGAGCAAAGGCTCTTATCGCTATTCCATTTGGTATCGGTGCATTCCTTATGGGTGGTTTCTATGCTCCTACAGTACTTGCTGGTGCTCACCACATGTACAATGCTATCGAGATGATGATGCTTTCAGATAACGGTATGAATATCTGGATGCCAATTGCTACAGCAGCAAACGTTGCACAGGGTGCAGCTGCTCTTGCAGTAGCATTAAAGACAAAGAATAAGAAGACAAAGTCAATGGCCCTTCCAGCTTCACTTTCAGCTTTCATGGGTATTACAGAGCCAGCAATCTTCGGTGTTAATATTCGTTACGGAAAGCCATTTATCGCAGGTATGATTGGTGGTGCTGCAGGTGCTTGCGTTGCATCAATCACAGGCGTTTATGCAACAGCAAACGGTATTACAGGTTTATTCGGACTTCTTATCGTAACTGATTGTTTACCAGGATATTTACTTGCATTTGCAGTTGCATCAGCTGTAGCATTTGTAGCTTCTTGGATTTTATACAAGGACGAGGAGAAGACTCCTTCAGTTGTAGTAGAGCCAAAGTCTGATGTTAAAGTAGATGCAGATTCAGTATACGCTCCTCTTAAGGGCGAAATCATTCCTCTTACAGAGGCTCCTGACAAAGTATTCGCTAGCGAAGCACTTGGTAAGGGTATCGCTATCAACCCTACAGAAGGTAAGGTAGTTGCTCCTTTCAACGGAACAGTTGCAATGCTCTATGATACAAAGCATGCAATCGGTCTTGTAAGTGATGATGGTATTGAGGTTCTTATCCACATTGGTCTTGATACAGTTAAGCTCAACGGAGAGCACTTCACAGCACACGTTGCTCAGGGTGACAAGGTTGCTTGTGGACAGACTCTTGTAACATTTGATATGGATGCTATTACAAAGGCTGGTTATCCACTTGTTACACCAGTTATCGTTTCTAACACACCAAAGTTTGCTGAGGTTAGCAATGTAAAGATGGGTGACACAGATTTCAGTGAAAAGGTTATAGCAGTAGCAAAATAATAGGTGTTTATTAGATGAGTTTAAAAGATAAAAAATATTTAACTCCTAGATTTCATCTTTTTCCAAAAACAGGCTGGCTTAATGACCCTAATGGTCTTTGCCAGCTTGATGGTGTGCATCACATCTTTTTCCAGTATTCACCAGACGAGCCTAAGGGCGGTGAAAAGACCTGGGGACATTACTCTACTAAGGATTTCATCAATTATGAATTCTCAGGAGTATTTATGAAGCCTGATCTGCCAGAGGATGCAAGTGGTGTTTATTCGGGATGTGCCTACGTGGAAGACGACAAAATGTATATTTATTATACAGGTAACGTAAAGCATGCTGGAGACTACGACTACATCCTTGAGGGAAGAGAGAGTAATACAATTTTAGTAACTAGCCAGGACGGAATTAAGGCTAGTGAAAAAAGAGTATTGCTTAGAAGTCAGGATTACCCAGATAATCTTACGCTTCATGTTAGAGATCCTAAGGTATGGTGCCAGGATGGGGTATACTATATGACACTTGGTGCAAGAACCAAGAATGACGAAGGCTGCGTCATTCTGTTCAAATCTAAGGATAAGATTAATTGGGACTTTAGTCACTTTATAGAAAAAGAAAACTTTGGCTACATGTGGGAATGTCCAGATTTATTCTATGTAGATGGCAAGCAGTTCTTGTCAATTTCTCCTCAGGGGTTGGAGGCAAAGGAGTATAGCTTCCAGAATATTTACCAATCTGGTTATTTTAATTCCAAGAGGGATTTGTTGGCTGATGGCAAGGGCTTAGGTGAATTTACAGAGTGGGATTACGGTTTTGATTTTTATGCTCCACAGACATATGTAGATGAAAAGGGAAGAACTATCCTAATCGCCTGGATGGGTATGCCAGATGCAGAATATGGGCACGATGTATCTATAGAGGATGGATGGCAGCATATGTTATCAATTCCTAGAGAATTAACCTATGATAGTAAATCAGGAAAGATTCTTCAGCAGCCTATAGCTGAGATTAAGGAATTAAGAGATAAAAAAATTGATATCAGAGACATAGCAGATGTTGAGTCGTATGAATTAAATCTAGCAGGATTTGATCAGAATGATTTTATTATTCAATTTAACAAAGGCTTTGATGTCAAATATAGCAAGCTAAGAAATGACTTGGTATTTTCTTTTACTGATAAAAATTTAGGAAGTAATAGAACAACTAGAAAGTTAAAGTTAGCTGATGGGGAGAGAGTTGAAAATATGAAGATTTATGTCGATACTTGCAGCATCGAAATCTTCATTAATGACGGTATTTATACATATACTACAAAATATTTTAAGGCTAAAGATGTTAAGAATTCAATTTCTTTAGAGGGAAGTATTGATAATATAGAAGCCTATAGTCTTAAGCCTTTTAATGTAGATTTTATACAATAGGATTCGGATGACGAATGAATGAGATGGGAAAAATATCCCATCTCTTTTCATTTACGAGGAATTTTGAGTTATAATAAGCATAGTATAAATAAAGGACGAGGGGATAAATATGAGAACTATAGATAAAAGTGTTTTTATTGCACCAGGCGCCCAGGTTATAGGAGATGTGACTATAGGGGAAAACTGCGGGATTTGGTATAACGCAGTGGTAAGAGGTGATTCCCAGAAAATTACCATAGGAAAAAATACAAATGTACAGGATCTTGCTCTTTTACATGTAGATAAGACCTTTACGCTTTCAGTGGGCGATAATGTTACTATCGGTCACAGCGCTATAGTCCATGGCTGTACAGTAGGAGATAATGTACTGATTGGTATGGGTGCTATCATTATGAATGGGGCCAAGGTTGGAAACAACTGTATAATTGGCGCGGGGGCTCTTGTTACAGAAAATATGGAAATCCCTGACGGTTCCCTTGCATTTGGAAGTCCAGCCAAAGTAATACGCCCACTTTCAGACGCTGAAAAGCAGGGGATTATTGAAAATGCTGAGCTTTATGTAAAGCATGCAAAAGAGAATAAATAATTTTTTACAAAGGAGAATAAAGCTATGCCATTTATTGATTCAAAAATCACAGTACCAGTTACCGCTGAATTAAAGGAAGAAATCAAAACAGAATTAGGAAAGCTTATAACTACCTTAGGGAAAAGCGAAAACTATCTTATGATAGGTATCGATGATGCCTATGATTTATGGCTTGGTGGTAAGAAGCTTGATAAAGGAGCTTATGTTTCTGTAAGTCTATATGGGAATGCGCCGGCAGAATCATATGATAAGCTTACAGGCCAGATTTGTAGATTGTTTGAGGAAAAGCTTGGCATTCCAGGTAATGCTGTATATGTTACCTATCATCCTGTAAATGATTGGGGCTGGAATGGAAGCAATTTTTAATGAATTTAGAAGAGTAATTTTGCCCAGCTGGTTACTCAGCTGGGCAATTCTTATTATAAATATTCTTCGCCCCATTTTTTTAACTGTAACAAAATGGGTATCATAGATTTTGCCTTTTCGGTGAGAGTATATTCTACTCGCACTGGCATTTCATCGTACTGGGTTCTTAAGACCATTCCATCGTTTTCTAATTCTTTGAGAGATTGAGCCAGCATAGTGTTCGTAATTCCGAATACCGAGCGGCGTAAATCTCCATATCTCGCAATTTCACTGTTATCAATGACACAGAGTATCATTATTTTCCATTTTCCGCCAACAATGTTAAGTACTTTCTTTAATCCGCAGCCTTCGCCTGCTATTTCATCACATAATGGTTCTTTTTTCATAGTCAGTTTTTCCTTACTAGGTTAATAAATATTGCGTACTTGATAAGTTTTTTATACTACATATAATATTCGTATTGGCAACAAAATACAAGTAAAATCGAAAAAGGATGATTAAATGGCAAAGAAAAAGCAAATGTAAATACTGCAAGCTGCGTAGCCTGCGGAGTATGTAGATTACAATGTCCAAGACAGGCAATATCTATTTACAAAGGATGTTTCGCGGTGGTTGATGAGAACTCCTGCGTAGGGTGTGGATTATGTGCGCAGGCTTGTCCTGCAAATGTTATTGAAGTGAAAGAGAGGGATATGATAAATGACTAATAAGAAAAAGCATTGGTATAACTACCTGTGGATTTGGAGTATTATCTATTTCGCTTTAGGTTTCTTCAATATATTGTTTGCATGGCTTGGGTTGATTGATTTTATTCTGCCACTGATATTTGCAATAGTAGGTGGAAATAAATGGTTTTGTAATAACATGTGTGGGCGCGGTCAATTGTTTTGGGTGCTAGGACGAAATGTTGGATGTTCTAGAAAGAAACCCGCTCCAAAATGGTTATCTTCAAAATGGTTCAGATATGGATTTTTGACATTTTTCATGACAATGTTTGGAACTATGATTTTTACAACTTACCAAGTGTTTGCAGGTGCAGGTACACTTCGCAAAGCCATAAAACTATTTTGGACTTTTAAGGTTCCATGGAAATGGGCTTATTCTGGAAGTATTTTCCCAGATTGGGTTGCTCAGTTTGGCTATGGATTTTACAGTCTGATGCTTACATCTACTTTGATTGGGCTGATTGTAATGGTAATATATAAAGAAAGAACCTGGTGTACATTTTGCCCTATGGGAACTATGACACAAGGCATATGTAAGATTAAAGAAAAAGGAGCAAAATAATGACAATAGAAGAAAGAGCTAATTTAGCTGCAAATTTAAAGGCAACAGGACAGTGCAACTGCACTCAGTCCGTACTTAAGGCATTTGAGGACAAGATTAATATAGATCCTAATGAACTTTCTAAACTTTCAGCTGGATTTGCAGCCGGAATGGGATGTATGGAAAGTACATGCGGAGCGTTGATTGGCGCCGTTATGACTGCAGGAATGCTTACAGAAGGAAATGGTACACCAAGATATTCTAAGGACATCGTAAGCAAATTTAATGAAAAATGTGGAGCCACAATATGCAAAGATTTAAAAGGTATCACAACAGGTCAGGTACTTTGCGAGTGTCCTGAGTGTGTAAGAAATGCAGTTCTATCCCTTGGAGAAACTATAAAATAGGTATTCTATGTTTTGCAAGAAATAGATTAAAAATAATATAATCTATTCAACATTTATTATTACATACTCTGATTTGACCCCTGTCTTAAATTTTAATGCCCAATCAGATATTCCGGAGGAAACAATAAAATCTGTATCGTTTATTCGCTCATACCCATATGTGGCATCATTGGCTCCTACAAGCACTCCTACGTGACGAATAGGAATCATTTGGCCACCGTGGGTATGGCCTGATACAACAAGGTCAGCTTTGGAGTTGCTTTCTGCTTCATAATCGTTAGGCTCGTGATCCATTACAATAATGTATTTATCATTAGGAATATCTTTTAGTAATTCATCCATAGATTTTCGTGTGTCACCATCTATGTTTTTATCTAGTCTTCCTACTAAATAAAAAGTATTATCTATCAGTTCCCATTGGTCTTCTAAAATATGAACGCCGTTTTTTATAAGGTTGTTTTCTAAATCATCTGCAGTAAAATCTCTGTGATTAAAATATCCTTCATCGTGATTTCCATAGGCATAGTAAATCCCATATTTTAGATTCATTTTGCCAAGGGCCCTACAGGCTTTTTCCATATCTATTTTCTTAGTACCATCATCTACAAAATCTCCTGCAATTAAAAGAATATCGGGATTTTGATTTTCTATAGTCTCAAGATGCTTCGTAAAACCATCTCCATCAAATGTAGTTCCGATATGAGAATCCGCAATCATAGCAATTTTTAAAGGGGCAATATTTTTGTCAGAGGAAAGATTATAGTCTTTTTCTACTACTGATACACACAGATAATAACCTGTGCCCAGATATAGAACAGATGCAAGGATAGCAAGCCATCCCTGCCAGTGTATAGATGTAGGCATAGTAATTTTCTTTTTCAATATTCTTCCTAACAAGCCAAAAATCAAAAAGAATATGGTTGTGAATATGCTGATAGTAAGGGCATTTATCCAGCCCATTGTAAAGAAAAAGAACAGAAATATACCTAAAACCAGTATAAATGAAACAAGTCTATTTTAATAAAAGAAAATTTTGCAATTGAATTTATCAGGTAGATAGAGCCTAGAACTGCACCTAAGGCTGCGCCTACAAACATTAGTAACCAAATCATAAAATAACCTCATAAAGCTAAAACTACATATGCCATATAATACTATCAAATTGTGTTTATTTTAGGATAGACATTTAGTATACTTATGTGGCATAGATACCAGATTTGAGCTTTTAATTTGTAATTTTGGAGGATGTGTTATGAATGGAATAGTTATTTACAAATCAAAGTACGGAGCCACTAAGCGTTACGCCCAGTGGATTGCTGAGGAAACAGATTTTGATTGTGTTAGTGTAAAGGATATAAAAACCAGCGACCTTGATAAATACGATACAGTTGTATATGGTGGTGGAATATACGCTAATGGTATTGCAGGATTATCATTCTTGGAAAAGAATATCGATATATTGATTAATAAGAATCTTTTTGTATTTTGCGATGGGGCTTCACCTTGCGAGGACAAGGCTGTGGATTTTATTATCGATCGCAATATGAAAAATTATTTAAAGCAGCTTCCTTGCTTCTATTTCCGCGGTGCATGGGATATGCCTAATATGACTTTTATGGATCGAAATCTTTGTAAGATGCTTCAGAAATCAGTTAGTAAGAAAAATCCAGAGGATTACGAGATTTGGGAAAAGGCTTTAGTAGAGGCCGGCACTGACGTCCATGATTGGACAAATAAAGATGCTATAAAGCCACTTATTGATGCCATAAGAAGTAGCGAAAATATAGCATAGATACTTATTTTTTAGTGAAATGTGTCTGAATTGTTAAACTTTATTTTGTGTTTTGTGAACCTATTGACTACTAGATAGTGTGGTGGTAGTATAAATCTATCAACACAATATCTAGTGGTTTTTATTTTATCTATCTAGATATTGACAGAATATTCAAAATTTATGAGTAGTATTTTTAATAAATAACCCGGAGGTTAGTATGGATCGTTATGTAGTAAAAAGGATGGTGCACTAGAATTATTCGACGTGCAAAAAGTAGTAGAGGCTGTGGGAAAGTCTGCTACACGTGTTCTTGTTAAATTTACTCCTGAGCAGGAGAAATTTATATGTCAATTTGTTGAGGAAAGAGTGGAGGAGCTTGGCCTTGAAAAAATTGAGATTGCACAAATGCATAACATTGTTGAGGGTGCTTTGGAGCGAGTTAATCCAATGGTTGCAAAGAGTTACCGTGATTATCGCAATTATAAGCAGGACTTCGTTCAGATGCTTGATGATGTTTACAAGAAGTCTCAGAATATCATGTACATCGGTGACAAGGAAAATTCAAATACTGATTCGGCCCTTGTTTCTACCAAGCGTTCATTAATTTTCAATGAGCTTAATAGAGAGCTTTACAAGAAATTTTTCCTTACAACTGAAGAGGTACAGGCTATTCGTGATGGTTATATTTACATCCACGATATGAATGCCAGAAGAGACACTATGAACTGTTGTCTTTTCGATGTTAAGACAGTTCTTGAGGGTGGCTTCGAGATGGGAAACATTTTCTACAACGAGCCAAAGAGTCTTGACGTTGCCTTCGACGTAATAGGAGACATTGTTCTTTCTGCTGCCAGCCAGCAGTATGGTGGATTTACTATCCCTCAGGCAGATCAGATTTTAGAGAAATATGCCCAGATTTCTTATGACAAATATCTTAATAAATACATTGATTTAGGAATCGACAAAGCTAAGGCTGAGGAAGTTGCTATGGCCGAGGTTCAGCGTGATATGGAGCAGGGCTTCCAGGGCTGGGAGTACAAATTTAATACTGTAGCTTCATCACGTGGAGATTATCCTTTTATTACAGTTACAATCGGTCTTGGTACATCCGTATTTGCGAAGATGGCATCAAAGGCTTGTCTTAAGGTTCGTTCTATTGGTCAGGGAAAGCCAGGCTTTAAAAAGCCAGTTCTTTTCCCTAAGGTAGTATTCCTTTATGATGAAAATCTTCACGGCCCAGGTAAGGAGCTTGAGGATGTTTTCGAGGCAGGTATTGATTGCTCTAGAAAGACTATGTATCCAGACTGGCTTTCTCTTACAGGTGAGGGTTATATTGCCAGCATGTACAAAAAATATGGCAAGGTTATTTCTCCAATGGGATGTCGTGCCTTTCTTTCACCTTGGTATGAAAGAGGCGGTATGAAGCCAGCTGATGAAAATGATGAGCCAGTATTCATTGGACGTTTCAATATTGGTGCAGTTTCCCTTCACCTTCCAATGATTTTAGCTAAAGCTCGCCAGGAATCTAAGGATTTCTACGAAGTACTTGATTATTATCTTGAGATGATTAGAAAGCTTCACATTCGTACTTATGCTTATCTTGGAGAGATGCGTGCATCCACAAATCCACTTGCATACTGCGAAGGTGGTTTCTACGGAGGACATCTTGGTTTCCACGATAAGATTAAGCCACTTTTAAAGGCTGCTACAGCATCATTTGGTATTACGGCTTTCAATGAGCTTCAGGAGCTTTACAATGGTAAATCTCTTGTAGAGGATGGAGAGTTTGCTTTAGAGGTACTTAAACACATCAATGAAAAGGTTAATCAGTTTAAGGAGGAGGATGGAAATCTTTATGCTATCTACGGTACTCCTGCTGAGAATCTTTGCGGATTGCAGGTAAAGCAGTTTAGAAATAAATATGGAATTGTAGAAAATGTTTCAGATAGAGAATATGTTTCTAATTCATTCCATTGTCATGTTACAGAAGACATTACACCAATTGAAAAGCAGGACAAGGAAGGACGTTTCTGGGAGCTTTCAAATGGTGGAAAGATTCAATATGTTCGTTATCCAATCAACTACAACAGAGAGGCTGTAAAGACTCTTGTTCGTAGAGCTATGGATAAGGGCTTTTATGAGGGAGTTAACCTTTCACTTTCATATTGCGATGATTGCGGTCACGAGGAGCTTGAGATGGATGTTTGTCCAGTTTGCGGAAGCAAGAACCTTACAAAGATTGACCGTATGAACGGATATCTTTCATATTCTCGTGTGAAAGGCGATACTAGATTGAACGAGGCAAAAATGGCGGAAATCGCAGATAGGAAGAGTATGTAATGAATTATCATAATATAACTAAAGATGATATGCTTAATGGCGATGGTCTTAGAGCTGTGCTTTGGGTTTCAGGCTGTGACCATCACTGTAAGGATTGTCAGAATCCTATTACATGGGACCCAGATGGTGGTTTGAAATTTGATCAGGCTGCCAAGGATGAATTATTTGAAATACTGTCCAGAGACTATATTTCCGGAATTACATTCAGCGGAGGAGACCCATTGTTTCCAGGAAATCGTAAGGAAGTGACGGAGCTTGCCCGGGAAATTAGGGAGAGGTTTCCCGGCAAGACCGTCTGGCTCTACACAGGATTTACTTACGAGGAAATAAAATCTCTGGAAATTATGGAATATGTGGATGTTCTGGTTGACGGAGAATTTGAAATTGATAAGATAGATTTACAGGCAAAGTGGAGAGGCAGCATCAATCAGCGGGTTATAGATGTGCCTCAGACTAGAAAGCTAGGGCAAATTGTTTTGCATGTAGATTAAACTAAGGGAGATTTATTTTTTTATGAATATTAATATTAAAAAGCTTACTGACTCTGCAAAGCTTCCAGAAAGAGGCTCTGAGTACGCTGCAGGCTACGATTTATTCGCGGATGTTGCAGAGGAGGTAAAGATTGCACCACACGAGACTAAGATGATTGGCACAGGTGTAGCTATGGAGATTCCAGTTGGGTACTTCGGCGGAGTATTTGCTCGTTCTGGTCTTTCTTCTAAGGAAGGTCTTCGCCCAGCAAATTGTGTTGGTGTAGTTGATTCGGATTACAGGGGAGAAGTTAAGGTGGCTCTTCACAATGATGGAGAGGTAGAAAGAGTAATTACTCCAGCAGAGAAGATTGCTCAGCTAGTAGTAGTTCCTTTCCTTTCAGTAGAATTTTCAGAGGTTTCTGAGCTTAGCGATACAGACCGCGGCGAGGGCGGTTTTGGTTCTACCGGAAAACACTAAATGGATATTAATTGGCGCCTGGAAATCCAGACGCCTTTTCGTCTGTTTTACTAATATTTTGAAAGAGAGTATTTTTTATGGCAAAAAAGGTTACCTATGATGAAAGCAGTATTGCTGTTTTAGAGGGACTTGAGGCGGTTAGAAAGCGCCCTGGAATGTATATTGGTTCCACATCACGAAAGGGTCTCAATCATCTTATTTACGAAATCGTAGACAACTCTGTTGATGAGCATCTTGCAGGCGAGTGTGATACTATTTACGTTACCCTTGAAAAGGATGGCAGCTGTACAGTGGAGGATAATGGACGAGGCATTCCAGTTGGTATGCATGCAAAGGGAGTTCCTGCTGCACGTCTTGTCTTTTCTACACTACACGCAGGTGGAAAGTTTGACGATAGCGTTTACAAAACATCAGGTGGTTTGCACGGTGTAGGTTCGTCTGTTGTAAATGCGCTGTCTGAATATATGGTTGTAGATATTTCTCGTGATGGATTTGTTCACCATGATAGATACGAGAGAGGTGTTCCTACAGAAAAGCTTGTAGATGGCCTTCTTCCAAAAATTTCAAAGACAAATAAGCACGGTACAAAAATCAATTTCCTTCCAGATGCAGAAATCTTTGAGAAGACATATTTCAAGGAAGATGAGGTAAAATCTCGTCTTCATGAGACTGCATATCTTAATCCAGGACTCACTATCAACTATGCAGATTTACGAGGTGAGACTCCAGAGTATATTACATACCACGAGCCCGAAGGAATAAAGGGATTTGTTAAGGAAATCAATAAGACTGCTGAGACTCTTCACGATGTTGTTTACTTTAGTGGTAAATGCGATGATGTTGAGCTTGAGGTTGCCTTCCAGTACTGCAACGAATTTAAGGAAAACATCCTTGGATTCTGTAACAACATATACAATTCCGAAGGCGGTACACACATCACTGGTTTCAAAACAGTACTTACTACAGTTATTAATAATTATGCCCGTGAGCTTGGAATTTTAAAGGATAAAGACGCCAACTTTACCGGTGCGGATGTACGAAATGGTATCACAGCAATCGTTTCTATAAAGCACCCAGATCCTCGTTTTGAGGGACAAACCAAAACAAAGCTTGATAATCCTGATGCATCAAAGGCTACTCAAAAGGTTTGCCAGGATGAATTTGTTTTATTCTTCGATAGAAATCTTGAAACATTAAAGGCTATTATTTCCTGCGCTGAAAAGAGTGCTAAGATTCGTAAATCCGAAGAGAAGGCTAAGACAAATCTTCTTACAAAGCAAAAATTCTCTTTTGATCAGAACGGAAAGCTGGCAAACTGCGAATCACGTGATGCTGAAAAATGCGAAATCTTTATCGTTGAGGGAGATTCCGCTGGTGGTTC
The DNA here is from genome assembly GCA_000209815.1 of Butyrivibrio fibrisolvens 16/4. Classification (GTDB taxonomy): domain Bacteria; phylum Bacillota; class Clostridia; order Lachnospirales; family Lachnospiraceae; genus Pseudobutyrivibrio; species Pseudobutyrivibrio fibrisolvens_A. The sequence goes on along the minus strand of FP929036.1, from coordinate 1,837,709 downwards.
AGCAAAGAAGGCTAGAAATCGTATGTATCAGGCTATTATGCCTATTCGTGGTAAGATTCTTAATGTTGAAAAGGCTTCAATGGACAAGGTACTTGCCAATGCTGAAATTAAGACCCTTATTAATGCCTTTGGCTGTGGCTTCTCAGAGGGATACGGCAATGACTTTGATATCACAAAGCTTCGCTATGACAAGATTGTAATTATGGCCGATGCCGACGTGGATGGTGCTCATATCAGCACACTTCTTCTTACCTTCTTCTATAGATTTATGCCAGAGCTTATTAGAGAAGGACACGTTTATATCGCTATGCCTCCTCTTTACAAGGCTATTCCTACAAAGGGAGAGGAAGAATATCTCTATGATGATGTGGCCCTAGAGAGATATCGCAAGAAGATGGAAGGAAAAACTTTCACACTTCAAAGATACAAGGGTCTTGGTGAGATGGATGCAGAGCAGCTTTGGGAGACTACTTTGGATCCAGAACGTCGTAAGCTTAAGCTTGTTGAAATCGAAGATGGTCTTATGGCATCTGAGGTTACAGAACTTCTTATGGGTAGCGATGTTGCTCCACGTAAACAGTTTATATATAAGCACGCAAAAGAAGCTGAATTAGACGTATAGTGAAAGGTAAATAATATTAATGGCACAAGAAATAATTAGAACAGAATATTCTGAGATAATGCAAAAATCCTTCATTGACTATTCTATGTCTGTAATACTTGCACGTGCGGTACCGGACGTAAGGGATGGTCTCAAACCAGTACAGCGTCGTACTCTTTACGATATGTACGAGTTGAAGGTTGATTATAATAAACCATACAAAAAATCTGCCCGTATCGTGGGTGATACAATGGGTAAATATCATCCACATGGTGATAGCTCTATTTACGAAGCTTTGGTTGTAATGAGCCAGGATTTCAAAAAGAGCCTTCCGCTTGTTGATGGCCATGGTAACTTTGGCTCTATCGAAGGAGATGGAGCTGCTGCTATGCGATATACAGAGGCCCGCCTTGCTAAGGTTGCCCAGGAGGTTTACCTTGGAGACCTTGATAAAAATGTCGTAGATTTTATTCCAAACTATGATGAGACAGAAAAGGAGCCAGAGGTGCTTCCAGTTCGTGTTCCTAATCTTCTTATCAATGGTTCTGACGGTATTGCAGTAGGTATGGTTACCTCTATTCCTCAGCACAATCTTGGCGAGGTAGTAGATGGTGTTATCGCTTACATGAAAAATCCTGATATCAGCACACCTGAAATGATGCAGATTATTCCAGGTCCTGATTTCCCTACTGGCGGTATTGTTACAAATAAGGACGACCTTTTAGAGATATACTCTACCGGCTTAGGTAAAATCAAAATCCGTGGAAAGGCCGAAATCGAAAAGCTTAAGGGCGGTAAGGAACAGATTGTCATTACAGAGATTCCATATCCTATGATTGGCGCAAATATCGGAAAGTTCCTCAATGATATTTACAGCCTTGTTGAGACAAAGAAGACTAATGATATTGTTGATATTTCAAATCAGTCTAAGGGCGAGCAAATGAGAATTATCGTAGAGCTCAGAAAGGGCGCCGATGCTCAAAATGTCCTTAATCTCCTTTATAAGAAGACAAGACTTGAGGATACATTTGGTGTAAATATGCTTGCTGTTGCTGATGGCAAGCCTGAAACACTTGGTATAGTTCCTATCATCAGACATCATGTGGATTTCCAGTACGAATTATGTACTCGAAAATACAATCATCTCCTTGGAAAAGAACAGGAAAAGAAGGAGATTCAGGAAGGCTTAATAAAGGCTTGTGATGTTATCGATTTGATTATTGAGATTCTTCGTGGATCTAAAGATGTTAAGCAGGCGAAGGCATGTCTTGTTGATGGAATTACAGCAGGAATCAAATTCAAATCTCAAAAGTCAAAGGCAGATGCGGAGCAGCTTCACTTTACTGAAAGACAGGCTCAGGCTATTCTTGATATGCGTCTTCATCGCTTAATCGGTTTGGAAATCGAGGCATTACGTGGAGATTATGCCGAGACTTTAGATAAAATTGCAAAATATACAAAGATTCTTGGCTCTCGCGCTGAGATGGCAAAGGTTATCATCAAGGACCTTCAGGCTATTAAAAAGGAATATGCTAGAGAACGTCGCACAGTTATTGATAATGTAGAAGAGGCTGTAGTTGAAGAAAAGCCAATCGAGGTTATAGATGTTGCGGTTCTTATTGATAGATTTGCTTACGCTCGTGTTGTTGATATGCCTACCTATGAGCGTAATAAAGAAGCAGCTGAAACCGAATCAAAGAAGATAGTATTCTGCAAGAATACAGACAAGATTTGTCTCTTTACAGAAAAAGGAGATATGCACACTATAAAGGTTCTCAGTCTTCCTTTTGGAAAGTTTAGAGATAAGGGCCAGCCTATTGATACAGCAGAAAAGGGTTCAAAGATTGACCTTACAAAGGAAAATCTGATCTTTGCAGATGCTATGGAAAATATCAAGGATAAAAAGCTTATCTTTGGTACAAAGCAGGCTATGATTAAGCTTGTAGATGGCTCAGAGTTTGATGTTTCTAGAAAAACTATTGCAGCCACAAAATTAAATGATAAGGACGAGGTAATCTGCGTAAAGATTATTAATCCTGGTGATACAGTTGTTATGCAATCAGCTAAGGATATGTTCCTTAGAATCGAGGGAGATACTATCCCTGAAAAGAAGAAGACTGCCGCCGGTGTACGCGGAATTAAGCTTGCAAAGGGTGATGAGCTTACTAATATCTATGTTCTTGCTGAAGGCGATTCAATCGAGGTCAAGGTAAAGGATAAAGAGGTGGCTCTAAACAGACTTCATATAGGTACTCGTGATACTAAGGGAGTTAAGAAATGATAAAGAATATATATTTTGATTTAGATGGTACATTAATAGATTCTGCTCCCAGTATTATCACTGGTTTAAAAATCACTCTTGAAAAATATGGCTATGATATCCCAGATTATGCCACTCTTAGAAAATGTGTAGGCCCTCCATTTACATATTCTTTTCCTAATTACTTAGGTATTAAGCAGGAAGATTTCGCAGGTGCTGTTGCCACATATCGTAATTACTACGACAAAGAAAATGGTTGCCTTAATGTTGATGTTTTTGAAGGTGTAGAAGGACTGCTTGCGGCTCTTGTAAAAAGAGGCTATTGTCTGTTTGTTTGCACTTCAAAGCCAGAGCCTACAGCTAAAAAGATTTTAAGTTCACTTGGCATTGATAAGTACTTTACAGAAATATGTGGTGCAACCATGGATGCTAAAATCGATACTAAGGAGCAGGTTATAAAGCTTTGCTTTAGTAGAGCTCCTTGGCACAAAAAGAAGAAACTCTTCTCATTGGCGATACTAAATTTGATGCAGAAGGTGCTAGTGCTTACGGTATAGACTGCATCGGTGTTTCCTGGGGCTTTGGGTCGAAAGAAGAGATGATAGAACATGGAGCAATTGATGTTTTTGATTTTCCTGAAGAGGTGTTAGATTACATTGAGTCGCATTAAAACAAATCGTGTAATATCAATTACATATCCATTACTGGTATACTTTATTGTATATCAGTTGGGAGGAGCATTGCTTATGGATTTATATGCTGCAAAATATGGCAGGCTTTTATGCCTGCTGTTTGCAGCATTATTTTGTTTGGTTCCTATGTGGATTATTTACAAAAGTGTTCCTAAGCTTATACCTGCTTCCATTAAAGAAAAAGAGAATTGATTAAATATTTTGTGTGGGTTTTTGCTGTGGTAGCTGTGGGAGTGATTCTAAATATCATTCTTACTCATAGTGGTCTTGTAACTCACTCTCAGAACTTTTCTCAGGCTCAGAATACCCTTACAGATGGAGATATATTAATAAAAATATTGTGCAATGCCCTTATTATTCCTATCTTAGAAGAGCTTTTAATGCGTGGAATTATAGCTGGGCAGCTTTGTTTATGGTACGGCCCTGTACAAGCTGTGTTTTTATCTACAATTTGTTTTGGTATAATACATAATAATATAGTACAATTTATATATGCAGTTTTGATTGGGGCAATTCTTGGCATTATGTATGTGAAAAATAAAAGGCTTTCAATGTGCATAATAGCCCATGGTTTGATTAATCTTATTGCAATATTATTTAGCTAGAATTTTTACTTGAGGAGGTAAGGATAATTATGGCTAGAAATGAAGAAATAAAAGATTCAAAGGTTGCTCTTGTGGCACACATTGTTTCATCAGTAGTTTTTCTTGCACTGGGAATTTGTCTTTTGACTCTTGATGCGAATATGATTTCTACAATAGTTTATTCTTTTTCTGTACTTGCCGTTGGCATCCTTTTTATAGCATTTGGTGCCTGGTATATGATTAAATACTTTTTTAATCACGAGTATAACCGTATATCAAATTACGGCTTCACAATGGGCGTAATCCTTGTTATTATCGGTGCTATTTTCATTTTCCAGGCTAATTATATTTCTGCATTTATTGATTCTTTGGTTTGTTTGATTGGAATCGTTCTTGGCGCAGTTATGCTTCAGCAATCATTTGCTCTTTTCCATATCGAAAGAGGTACCTGGTTCCTTTCTTTGATATTTGGTATCGCAACAGTTGGAGCTAGCATTTATTTCCTTATAACACCACATAAATTCTTTGAAAGAAATATACTTACCTGCTCATTTATGATTGCTGTTGGTGGTTTATCGCTATTTTCTTTATTGCTTATGGCTATCGGTCTTCGCGACCATAGAAAGGATTCGAATAGAAATTATAATCGAAATGTTGCAGATGCTCCTTCTTCATTAGATGATTCTATTTTTGAAGAGGAACCTGAATCTGAGATGTATAGTTCAGATTATGCGGATACATCTTCTGATTCTTTATTTGAGGATTAATAGGTTAAAATGGCGAATATTGAAGATTATCTGGTTTGGAGAGGTGACGTTCCCTTTGATATCGATCCTTTTAACGAAGTGGATAATGCTATTTTTTCAGAACTTGTTTATTCAGCCTTCGATGATATCGTTCCAGGACCAGGTTTAAAAGAAAAATGTCAATAGAAGATGTTTGCAATTTGTTTTTGCAAAATATACAGAGGAGGAGCTTTTAGAAAAGTCTTCACTTACTAAGCGCGCTCCTTTTTTGTTGCGCAATATGGCGGGGTCTAAGAGATTTGGTGGAATAAAGCTTGCGGGTTTCGTGAATGAAATCGATGGTGAAACCCAGTCTCAGTTTGCGGCTTGTACATTTTATTTGCCAGATGGCACCATATATGTTGCCTTTAGAGGTACAGATGACTCTCTTATAGGCTGGAAAGAAGATTTTAATATGTGCTTTTCACCAGGCACAGGAGGCCAGCTGAAGGCGGTAGAATATTTGAATAAGAATTTCTCTCGCACAATGAAGCCACTTAGAATTGGAGGCCATTCCAAGGGTGGAAGCTTTGCTTTATATGGATCAGCCTTTTGCAAGCCTCATATTAAGGATAATATTATTGAAATATATAATAATGATGGTCCGGGGTTCATCCCAGAGATTCTTAAAACCAGCGAATACAAATCAGTCATCAAAAGAGTGCATAAAATCATTCCTAATGAATCTATTATTGGAATGATGATGTACACTAAGGCAAAAACCACTGTTGTACAGTCCAATACAAAGGGAATCAATCAACATGATTTATTTAGCTGGCAGGTAACCCGTAACAGGTTTTCTACCGTAGATTGCGTTTCTAATTTTTCCCTTAAAGTTGATGAGGTGGTGAAAGAGTGGTCAGAGACCTTTGATTACGACACCAAAGCAGCTTTTGGTGATGCATTTTTTACGTTGCTGGCTAATTCTGGGGCTACAAAGATGTCACACATCACTGGAAATAAGGTGAAATCAATAGCTGCAGTAACAAAAGAGATACAATCACTTGATCCAGAAAATCAGGCTATTGTTATCGATGTCTTCAAACATCTTATGACTGTAGGCGGCGATAATCTAAAGAGTTCAATACTTTCTATGCTGCCAAAAAACGTAATAATGAGAAAAAAAGAGTAAATGAGAGATATAGAGAGCTTTTGATAGGATTCTATTGAATTTCTGCAACCGGATTTAGTTGAAAGTTTTTCAATAGAATCCTATTATACTTTTTGTGGTTAGCACTCGGATTAAAAGAGTGCTAACAAAAGAATTTGATTATTAATATTAGGAGGTAATATAAAATGAAGTTGGTTCCATTAACAGATCGCGTTGTATTAAAGCAGTGCGAGGCAGAGGAGACTACAAAATCAGGAATTATTCTTGCATCAGCAGCTCAGGAGAAGCCACAGGAGGCTCTTGTTATTGCTGTTGGTCCAGGTGGGGTTGTAGATGGTAAAGAAATTACTATGCAGGTAAAAGAAGGCCAGAAGGTTATCTACTCTAAGTACGCTGGTACAGAGGTTAAGCTTGAGGGCGAAGAATATATTATTGTTCGTCAGAATGACATTCTTGCAGTTGTTGAATAATAAGATTTTAAAAGACAGAAAAGAGGTAGAATAATATGGCAAAGGAAATTAAGTACGGTGCTGAAGCTAGACAGGCTTTAGAAGCAGGCGTTGATAAATTAGCAAATACAGTTAGAGTTACAATCGGACCTAAGGGCCGCAATGTAGTTCTTGCAAAGCCTTATGGCGCTCCACTTATCACAAACGATGGTGTTACTATCGCTAAGGACGTAGAGCTTGATGATCCATTTGAGAACATGGGCGCTCAGCTTGTAAAGGAAGTTGCTACAAAGACAAATGATGTTGCTGGTGATGGTACAACTACAGCTACAGTTCTTGCACAGGCTATGGTAAAGGAAGGTATGAAGAACCTTGCTGCTGGTGCAAACCCAATCGTTCTTAGAAAGGGTATGAAGAAGGCTGTTGACCAGGCAGTTGAGGCTATTTCAGCTATGTCAAAGGCTGTTGATGGCAAGGAGCAGATTGCAAGAGTTGCAGCTATTTCTGCTGGTGATGACGAAGTAGGTCAGATGGTAGCAGATGCTATGGAAAAGGTTTCTAATGATGGTGTTATCACAATCGAGGAATCTAAGACTATGCAGACAGAACTTGACCTTGTAGAAGGTATGCAGTTCGACAGAGGATATATTTCAGCATATATGTGCACAGATATGGATAAGATGGAAGCTAATCTTGATGATCCATATATCCTTATTACAGATAAAAAGATTTCTAACATCCAAGATCTTCTTCCAGTTCTTGAGCAGATTGTTCAGTCTGGCGCTAGACTTCTTATCATTGCTGAGGATATTGAGGGCGAGGCTCTTACAACACTTATCCTTAACAAGCTTCGTGGTACATTCAATGTAGTAGCTGTTAAGGCACCAGGCTATGGTGACAGACGTAAGGAAATGCTTCAGGATATCGCTATTCTTACAGGCGGACAGGTTATCTCTGAGGAGGTTGGTCTTGAGCTTAAGGATACAACACTTGCTCAGCTTGGACGTGCTAAGTCAGTTAAGGTTAACAGGGAAAATACAACAATCGTTGATGGTGTAGGCGATAAGGACGCTATCGAGGCTCGCGTAGCTCAGATTCGTACTCAGATTGATGAGACTACATCAGAGTTTGATAAAGAAAAGCTTCAGGAAAGACTTGCTAAGCTTGCTGGTGGTGTTGCAGTTATCCGTGTAGGTGCTGCTACAGAGACAGAGATGAAGGAAGCTAAGCTTCGTATGGAGGATGCTCTTAACGCAACTCGTGCAGCTGTTGAGGAAGGTATCATTGCAGGTGGCGGATCTGCTTATATCCACGTTCAGAAGAAGGTTGCTGAGCTTGCTGAGAAGCTTTCTGGTGATGAGAAGACAGGTGCTAACGTAATCGTTAAGGCTCTTGAGGCTCCACTTTTCTATATCGCAGCAAATGCTGGTCTTGAGGGATCAGTTATCATTAATAAGGTACGTGAGTCAGATGACGGCGTAGGTTTTGATGCATACAAGGAAGAGTATGTAAACATGGTTAAGGCTGGTATCCTTGATCCAGTTAAGGTTACACGTACAGCTCTTCAGAATGCTGCTTCTGTAGCTTCAACACTTCTTACTACAGAGTCAGTTGTTGCCGATATTAAGGATCCTGCTGCTGATGCAGCTGCTGCAGCCGCTGCTGGTGGTGCAGGAATGGGAATGTATTAATTTAGATAAATTGGTTCACTTTCACCGCTGATTATGGTATCATAATCAGCGGTGCTTTTGTTTTAGAGCAATACAATATTCGAGGTGAATTATGAGTAAAGTAGCAATACTTACAGATAGCAATAGTGGCATTACTCAGGAAGAGTCTAAGCAGTTAGGAATCTTCGTTGAGCCAATGCCTTTTTATATTGATGGACAATTATATTACGAGGATATAGATCTTACCCAGGAGGAGTTTTACGAAAAACTTACCAAGGGCGGAGAGATTACTACTTCAATGCCTATCACTGGAAATCTTATGGACAACTGGGATAGGATTTTAAAGGATTATGATGAATTGGTTTACATTCCTATGTCATCTGGTCTTTCATCATCTTGTGCTACAGCTAAGATGTTATCAGAGGATTACGATGGAAGAGTTGTAGTAGTAGATAATCAGCGTATTTCCGTTACACAAAAGCTTTCAGCCCTGGAGGCTAAAAAGCTTGCGGATATGGGAAAGAGCGCTAAGGAAATCTGCGATGCACTTATGGCAGTTAAGTCCGAGTCTACCATATACATTACAGTAGACACACTTGAATATCTGAAAAAGGGTGGAAGACTTACTCCAGCAGTTGCAGCTATTGGCTCATTACTTAAGATCAAGCCAGTTCTTTCTATCTACGGAGAGAAGCTTGATAAATACAGTATGGCACGTACCATGAAGGCTGCAAAGCAGACTATGATAGAAGCATTAAAAAAGGACATGAAAGATGTTCTTCATACAGATAATTTCGATGATGTTATGATTTCTGTTGCTCATACACAGAATCAGGAAGCAGCTGAAAAGTTCAGAGACGAGCTTTTACAAGAATTCCCTGTTAAAAATATTTGGATAGATCCGCTATCATTATCAGTTTCTTGTCACATAGGACCAGGCGCATTAGCCTGCACAATTACAAAGAAGCTGGTTGATATAGAATAAAAAGGTAATATTTTAGGAGGATTGTTATGGTTAAAGCAGTTGTAGGCGCCAATTGGGGCGACGAAGGAAAAGGCAAGATTACTGACATGATGGCTGCGAATGCAGACATTATTGTTCGTTTTCAGGGAGGAGCTAACGCTGGTCACACCATAGTTAATAATTATGGTAAGTTCGCTCTTCACACATTACCTTCTGGAGTATTTTATAGTCACACTACCAGCATTATTGGAAATGGTGTAGCTCTTAATATTCCTATCCTTATAAATGAGATTAAATCAATCGTTGATAAAGGCGTACCTGCACCTAAGATTTTAGTATCTGACAGAGCACAGATTGTTATGCCATATCATATCCTTTTTGATCAGTATGAGGAGGAGCGACTTGGAAAGGCTTCTTTTGGTTCTACTAAGAGCGGCATTGCTCCTTTCTACTCAGATAAATATGCAAAGATTGGCTACCAGGTTCAGGAGCTTTTTGATGAAGAGCTTTTAAAGGAAAAGGTAGTTCGTACATGCGATCAGAAAAATGTTCTTTTAGAGCATCTTTATCACAAGCCACTTCTTACTCCAGAGGAGCTTCTTGATACTCTTCACCAGTATAGAGATATGATTGCACCATATGTATGTGATACTTCAGCATTTCTTTGGAATGCAATCAAAGAGAATAAGACTATTCTTCTTGAGGGACAGCTTGGTACACTTAAGGACCCAGATCATGGTATTTACCCTATGGTTACATCTTCATCTACACTTGCTCCTTATGGATGCATTGGTGCTGGTATTCCTGCTCAGGAGCTCAAGCAGGTGGTTACAGTATGTAAGGCGTACTCATCAGCTGTAGGCGCTGGTGCTTTTGTTTCAGAGATTTTTGGTGATGAGGCAGATGAGCTTAGACGTCGCGGCGGAGATGGCGGAGAGTTTGGCGCTACAACAGGTCGTCCACGTCGTATGGGCTGGTTCGATTGCGTCGCTTCAAAATATGGCTGCAGAATGCAGGGTACAACAGATGTAGCCTTTACTGTAGTTGATGTACTTGGCTATCTTGATGAAATTCCAGTATGCGTTGGTTATGAAATAGATGGCGAAGTTACTACAGACTTCCCTGTTACATCAAAGCTTGAAAAGGCTAAACCAGTTCTCAAGACACTTCCAGGATGGAAGACAGATATTCGTGGAATCAAAAATACGAAGATCTTCCTGAAAACTGCCGTAATTACATTGAATTCATTGAAAAGGAAATTGGATTCCCAATCACAATGGTTTCAAATGGTCCAGGCAGAGAGGATATTATTTATAGATAATCAGTCAGAATTGCTTTACAATATTAGTTGTAAAGCAATTCTTTTTGTTTTAAGGAGGGGTTATGGATAAATTTCTTCAATCTAAGGGATTAAAGATTGTTCTTTTGATTTTGGTATTTGCATTACTTGGATTAATTATCTTTTACTCTATTTTCAATTATAAAGAAGGTGGTATAGGTGTCTCTGGACGAGGTAAAGAACAGGACGCTGAAACCTCTAAAGCAGCTCTTTTAGATGAGGCAAGTCTTGACAAAGAAAAAGGCGAACAGATTATTTATATTTCCAAAGATGAAATATATAAATTCTCCATGACTGATTCCAATGGTATTGTATTAGGCTTTGAATATATAGATGACAAATGGGTATATACTGACGACCCTGATATGAATATTAATCAAGAAAGAATAGATAAGATTTTAAATTATCTCTCAGACATAAGAAGTGTTGAGATTATAGAAAATGCTGATGGCAGCAAATATGGTCTTAGCCAGGATTCCAAGACATTTACTCTTGGGGAGGATAATGATAATTATATTATTATTTCGGTTGGCAATATAGATGAGGCTACTGGCAAGGTCTATTTTGCAGTTAATTATGACTTTACGACAGTATATGTAAATGGTGGTAAATTAGGCAAGCTTTGTGAATACGGCGTTCAGGATTTGCTATAGCTATAATCTATGGGATTTTTCGATATTTACATATTTAGTAGGCTGTGATATTATACTAAAGTACTTTTTACTGTAACTCAGGTTTAGGACACTCCGACCTTCGCCTTAGTTACGGCATATTTACAGTTTTATTAGGAGGTAGTTAAAATGATTACAAAAGAAAGAAGCAGGCTATTATCAATGAGTACGCTAGAACAGCTGGTGATACAGGTTCTCCAGAGGTTCAGATCGCAGTTCTTACAGCTCGTATTTCAGAGCTTACAGAGCACCTTAAGGCTAACCCAGGTGATCATCATTCACGTCGTGGTATGATGAAGATGGTTGGTAAGAGAAGAAACCTTCTTGCATACCTTAAGAACACAGACATTGAGAGATATCGTTCAATTATTGAGCGTCTTGGCTTAAGAAAGTAATCTATACGAGCGGAGTGTATTCTCCGCTCATTTTTCTATGAATTAGTTTTCGAGCCCAATCCGAAGCCACTGAATTTGTTAGCGAAAGGCTTTTTATAAGCCAGAGGTTATAGAAGTTCGCTTCATTTTCAGTAGTTTCGGGTTAGAGCTTAATATAATTTAAGTTTATAAGGAGAAAACCATGAAGACATTTACAATGGATTTAGCTGGTAGAACACTTCGTGTAGATATCGGCAGAGTTGCAGCTCAGGCTAATGGAGCAGCATTTATTCAGTATGGTGATACAACAGTTCTTTCAACTGCTACAGCATCTGATAAGCCACGTGATGGCATCGATTTCTTCCCACTTTCAGTAGAGTTCGAAGAGAAAACATACGCAGTAGGTAAAATCCCAGGTGGATTCAATAAGAGAGAGGGTAAGGCTTCTGAAAATTCAGTTCTTACATCTCGTGTTATCGATAGACCAATGCGTCCACTTTTCCCAAAGGATTATCGTAATGACGTAACACTTAACAACATGGTTATGGCTGTAGATCCACAGTGCCGTCCAGAGCTTGTTGCTATGCTTGGTGCTGCTATCGCTACATGTATTTCAGATATCCCATTTGATGGCCCTTGCGCTATGACACAGATGGGTATGATTGATGGAGAGTTCATTGTTAACCCATCACAGGAGCAGTGGGATAAGGGAGACCTTAAGCTTACAGTTGCTTCTACAAGAGAAAAGGTTATTATGATCGAGGCTGGTGCTAATATCATCCCTGAGGACAAGATGATTGAGGCTATTTACAAGTGCCACGATGTTAACCAGACAGTTATCGCTTTCATCGATGAGATGGTTAAGGAATGCGGTAAGCCAAAGCACGAGTACACTTCTTGCGCTATCCCAGAAGAGCTCTTCGCTAAGATGAAGGAAATCGTTCCTCCAGCAGAGATGGAAGAGGCTGTATTCACAGATGAGAAGCAGGTTCGTGAGGAGAACATTCGTCAGATTACAGAGCGTCTTGAAGAGGCTTTTGCAGAGAACGAAGAATGGCTTGCAGTTCTTGGTGAGGCTATTTACCAGTACGAGAAAAAGACAGTACGTAAGATGATTCTTAAGGATCACAAGCGTCCAGATGGTCGTGAGATTACACAGATTCGTCCACTTGCTGCTGAGGTAGATATTATTCCACGTGTTCATGGTTCATCTATGTTCACTCGTGGTCAAACACAGATTTGTGACGTTGTTACACTTGCTCCTCTTTCAGAGGCTCAGAAGATTGATGGATTAGATGCATTTGTTACTGAGAAGAGATATATGCACCACTACAATTTCCCTGCATATTCAGTAGGTGAGACAAAGCCATCACGTGGACCAGGACGTCGTGAAATCGGTCACGGTGCACTTGCAGAGAGAGCACTTCTTCCTGTACTTCCTACACCAGAAGAGTTCCCATATGCTATCCGTGCCGTGTCAGAGACATTCGAGTCTAATGGTTCTACATCAATGGCATCTACTTGTGCATCTTGTATGTCACTTATGGCTGCAGGTGTTCCAATTAAGGCTATGGTTGCTGGTATCTCTTGTGGTCTTGTTACAGGTGATACAGATGACGATTTTGTACTTCTTACAGATATTCAGGGTCTTGAGGACTTCTTCGGAGATATGGACTTCAAGGTTACTGGTACTAAGGAAGGTATCACAGCTATCCAGATGGATATTAAGATTCACGGTCTTACACGTCCAATCGTTGAGGGTGCTATCGCTCGTTGCCGTGAGGCTAGATTCTTCATCATGGACAACTGTATGAGCAAGGCTATTGCTGAGCCACGTCCACAGGTTGGAGAGTACGCTCCAAAGATTATCCAGCTTTCTATCGATCCAGAGAAGATTGGTGATGTTGTAGGACAGCGTGGAAAGACAATCAACGAAATCATTGCAAGATGCGATGTTAAGATTGATATTACAGATGATGGCAATGTTTCTATCTGCGGTACAGATGCTGCAAAGATGGATGAAGCTAAGAGAATGATTGAAATCATTACTACAGATTTCGAAAAGGATCAGATTCTTACAGGTAAGGTTGTCAGCATCAAAGAATTCGGTGCATTCATCGAGTTTGCTCCTGGCAAGGAAGGAATGGTTCACATTTCAAAGATTGCTAAGGAGAGAATTGATAGAGTAGAAGATGTTCTTACTCTTGGCGATACTGTTAAGGTTGTTTGCCTTGGCAAGGACAAGATGGGACGTATCAGCTTCTCTATTAAGGATGTTCAGTAATTAACTAGAATCAAATGCGCCTGGCATTTTGTCGGGCGCTTTTTTTAAGGAAAATATTATGTTATTAAATGTTTCACACATATATAAATCCTTTGGAGAGGATTCCATAATTAAAGATGCTACATTTACTGTTGATGAGGGCTCAAAGGTAGCTATTGTCGGCAATAATGGTACAGGAAAGTCTACACTTCTAAAAATCATCGTTGGGGAGCTTCCTGCAGATGACGGAGAGGTTACTCTAAAGAAGGATGCCACCATGGGTTACTTGGCTCAGTACCAGGAGGATTCCTTTGGCAACAATATTTTAGACACAGTCCTTTCTGCCAGAGAAGATTTACTTGCAATGGAAAAGCGTCTTTCTGACATGGAGCTTCAGATGAGTTCGGTAGACCAATCTGAAATGGAAGCCTTTATGGAAAGCTATCACAAGCTTCAGCATCAGTTTGATTTGCTGGGTGGCTATACATTCCGTTCAGAGGCAGTAGGTATCCTTAAGGGACTTGGCTTTGAGGGAGACGACCTTACAAAGAGTATGAACGAGCTGTCTGGCGGTCAGAAAACTCGTGTCAGCCTTGGACGTCTTTTAGCTTCTACACCAGATTTACTTCTTTTGGATGAGCCTATTAACCACTTGGATTTAAATTCTATTATGTGGTTAGAGGGCTATCTTGCATCTTATAAGGGGGCTGTTGTAATTGTTGCCCACGATAGATATTTCCTTGATAAGATGGCAGACCATGTAGTTGATTTATCATATGGAAAGACAACAGTTTACACAGGTAATTATTCTTCTTTTGTTGCTCAAAAGGAGCTTAATCAGCTTTCCTATGAGCGCTCCTATGAAAAGCAGCAAAAGGAAATAGAGCATCAGAAGGCTGTTATTGAAAAGCTCCAGTCATTTAATAGGGAAAAATCTATTAAGCGTGCTGAAAGTAGAAAGAAGACACTTGATAAGATGGAAGTTATGGATGCTCCTGATAAGGACATGCCAAAGATGCGACTCACGCTGGAAATCGAGAAGGAAAGCGGCAAGGATGTATTAGATTTTTCTCACGTTACCAAATCATACGATGATAAAAATATCTTTACAGATTTATCCTTTGAGGTTCATAAGGGTGATAGGATTGCAATTCTAGGAGATAATGGAACTGGCAAGACTACAATCCTTAAATGTATAAATGGTCTTACTGATTTTGAGTCAGGAGAGATTCGCTTCGGGGCCAATGTAACTGTAGGCTACTATGATCAGGAACAGCAGGGATTAACAGAATCTAATACTATTTTTAGTGAGCTTCACGATGCTTATCCATTCCTTACAGAGACAAAGGTCCGTAATACTCTTGCTGCCTTTATGTTCACAGAGGAT
Source organism: Butyrivibrio fibrisolvens 16/4 (assembly GCA_000209815.1). Classification (GTDB taxonomy): domain Bacteria; phylum Bacillota; class Clostridia; order Lachnospirales; family Lachnospiraceae; genus Pseudobutyrivibrio; species Pseudobutyrivibrio fibrisolvens_A. Next base: position 1,822,559 of record FP929036.1, on the reverse strand, counting down.
GATGTGTTCAAGCGTATCAGTGATTTGTCCGGTGGAGAAAGAGGTAGAGTTTCACTTGCAAAGCTTATGCTTTCAAAGTCAAATTTACTTATTCTTGATGAGCCTACAAACCACCTTGATATGGATTCGAAACAGATGCTGGAAGAGGCTTTGAATGAATATGATGGTACTCTATTATATGTTAGCCATGACAGATATTTTGTAAATAAAACTGCAAATACTATCCTTGAGCTTTCTGCTGGAGGACTTACAAAATATCTTGGAAATTATGATGATTATATTGCTAAAAAGAGCAGCTTTTTGGCGTAGGGGCTGTATCGTCTTCATTGAATGCTAGTGCTTCTCAGGAGGCAACTGCTGCAAAGCTTGATTTTAAGGAACAAAAGCGTATCGAAGCTGAGAAGAGAAAGCTTCAGAATCGCATTTCAAAAATAGAAGAAGAAATTGAAAAGTTAGAAGCAGAAAAAGCTGCTATTGACGAGGAATTTGTTAAGCCTGAGAATATGACAAATTCAGCAAAATTAAATGAATTAACAGCGAAACAGAACGATATTAATGCTAAACTAGACGACTTATATCAACAGTGGGAAGAAATCAGTAGTATATAGTGTAGAAATTGTTAATTTGTTGACAAACTTTTTATAGGATTTTATAATAAAAATATCTTTATTTAGGAGGCGTTTATATTGGACAAACAAATTTCTCAGGCAGTAATCAGAAGACTTCCTAGATACTACAGATATTTAGGCGAGCTTCTTGATGATGGTGTTGAACGCATTTCTTCAAATGATTTAAGTAAGCGTATGCACGTTACGGCATCTCAAATACGACAGGATTTAAACAATTTTGGTGGCTTTGGTCAGCAGGGTTATGGATATAATGTTGCTTATTTACACGATGAAATTGGTAATATTTTAGGTGTAAATGAGACTCATAATGTTATTGTTATTGGTGCAGGTAATTTAGGACAGGCTATTGCAGGATACGTTAAGTTCGAACGTGTTGGCTTTAAGATAATCGGCCTTTTCGATACCAATCCAGAGTTAAAAGGGAAGCTTGTTAGGGACTTACCTATTCAAATGTTGGACGAACTTCCAGATTTCATTAAGAACAATAAAGTCGAAATAGCAGCTCTTACACTTCCAAAGGCAAATGCTAAATCTACAGCATTAAAGCTTGTTTCCTTAGGAGTTCATGCTATCTGGAATTTTGCTCACGTAGATTTGGATGATATTCCTGATGTAGTTATTGAAAATGTTCATCTTTCTGACAGTTTAATGCAGCTATCATATAATATTACCCAGCAGAATAAGTAGGTGATTTTTATGGCAGAACATGATTTTCAAAATGCAATTTCTAAAATCAAGGTTCCAATGCTTATATTAGACCAGAAATGGCACAGGCTTTTTGCTTTAGGTGGAAAGCCTGAGGATGTAAAAGAGCTTGAAGCAAAAGAAAGCGAGCTTCTAAAGCGAGACGCGGAACTGAAAAAAGAGCTTAAGGATTTGAAAAAGGTTAAGGAGAGTCTTATGTCTTCAGTTATGGAGAATATGGATAGCACCTCGGACCTGATTTCCAAAAAGCTTGATGATGATAAGCGTTTACTTGAAGAGTGCAAAGAAAGAATCGCGGCTGCCGAAGAAGAACAAAAAGATCTCCCTGAGGAGACAGATCGGGTTAATAGAGATCTTATGATGGCCACAATGGATTATTGTTACGACAAGCTTCGTACTAATTCCACCGAGGCAGAGGAAATCACTAACTGGATTAAGGACATCAGAGTCCAGCTTAAAAAGAACGTCATTAGAAAGCATAATCGTGAGATTAATAACAAAGAGATATATTCTTACATGCATGATGTTTTTGGTATGGAAGTACTTAATCTTTTTGATATGCAAAATGGTGATTTCTACATAGGAATTGCTAATGATAAGGTTGATGATGCCACAGCTAAGTCGAAAACAGATGATGAAGTAGCTGATTTATCGAATGTTAATTTAGAAGATGTAGATTTGGATGCGGTATCCAAGGAAACCAAGGATTCAGAAGAGACTGAGGCAGATTTAGAAGCTTCAGAGGTTTCGGATATTCCAGAATCTGAATAATATATGAACTTTAGAGACTAAACACCATAATGTTTAGTCTTTTTTCATGGGATATGATACAATATTTGGTGTATAAACAATTTTTTATCTGAAAGGAGTAAAGAATGGAAGACGGGTCCAGCCCCTACATTTTAATTGTTTTTTAATAATTTTGGCTATTGGAGAGCTGATAGGAATAATTGTCCTATATAGAAAATCCAAACAGGAAAATGTTACTGAGGAGGATGTAATCTCCCTTGTTAACGAGGGCCATGAAGATGGTAATATTCTTGCTTCTGAGGCTGCTATGATTCAAAATATCTTTGAGTTTTCTGATACTGATGTAAAAGATATTATGACTCACAGAAAAAACATAGTAGCTATTGATGGCGAGCTTACTTTACGTGAGGCCATTTCATTTATAAATGATAATAATATGAGCCGTTATCCTGTTTATCTGGATGATTTGGACAATATCATCGGTATTCTTCATATAAAAGATATTCTTACGTATTTTGATAAAGATGTTGATGATGTTAAGGTAAAGGATTTGCAGGATTTAATGTCTGTTCCTGAATTTGTGCCTGAAACTCACGGTATTAATACACTTTTTGCTAAGATGCAGTCTAAGAAACGCCATATGGTCATTGTTATGGACGAATATGGTCAGGTATCAGGTATTCTTTCACTTGAGGACATACTTGAAGAAATAGTTGGTAATATCGAGGATGAGCATGATGAGGAAGAAGCTTCTATAGAGGTGAGAACTGAGGATTCCTTTATGATGGACGGCAGCACAACATTAGAGGAAGTGGAGGAAATACTTGGAATGAATCTGTCTGAGGATTATGAGACTTTAAATGGCTATTTGATTTCTCTATTAGGAAAAATCCCAGAAGATGGCACATCCTTCAAGCTAGAAGATGATAACTTTATATTTTATGTAAAAAATGTCTCAGAAAAAGTTATAGGACAAGTGTATGTTCGTAGGAAAAGTCACGTTGAATAAGACTTGTGTTTTTGATATAATTTTTTGAGATTTAAAATAAGAAAAGAGGTATATAAATATATGTCAGGACATTCAAAATTTGCTAATATTAAGCACAAAAAGAAAAGAATGATGCTGCAAAGGGTAAGATTTTTACAATTATCGGTCGTGAGATTGCCGTAGCAGTTAAGGAAGGCGGTCCAGACCCTAATAATAATTCAAAGCTTCGTGATGTTATTGCAAAGGCTAAGGCTAATAACGTTCCTAATGCTACTATCGAAAGTGGTATTAAGAAGGCAGCAGGTAATGCTGATGCTGTAAATTACGAGTCAGTTACATATGAAGGATATGGTCCAAATGGTACAGCAATCATCGTAGATTGCCTTACAGACAATCGCAACCGTACAGCTGCAAATGTACGTAATGCTTTCACAAAGGGTGGCGGAAGCATTGGTACTCCAGGTTGTGTATCATTTATGTTTGATAATAGAGGACAGATCATCGTTTCTAAAGAGGATTGCTCTATGGAGGCTGATGATTTAATGATGATCGCCTTAGATGCTGGAGCAGAAGATTTCTCAGAGGAAGATGATTGCTTCGAAATCTACACTACACCAGAAGATTTCTCTGCTGTTAGAGAAGCTCTTGAGGCTGAGAATATTCCTATGGCAGATGCTGAGGTTACTATGATTCCTCAGACATATGTAGAGCTTACAGACGAGCAGGATTTATACAAAATTAATAAAATACTTGATCTTCTTGATGAAGATGATGATGTTCAGAATGTATATCATAATTGGGACGAGTAAAAATTATTGCGGGGTTGAATAAATGAACAAAATTTTGTTTGCATCAAGTGAGTGTGTACCTTTCGTAAAGACAGGTGGTTTGGCAGATGTATGCGGAGCATTGCCAAAGGAGTTTTGTAAGGATTATTTCGATGTTAGAGTGGTTTTACCATACTACACATTTATTCCTGAGAAATACAAAAAGGATTTCAAATATCTTACAAGCTTTCAGATGAACATGGGGCCACTTGTAGGTACCAGATACGTTGGTGTTTTTGAGTATGAATTAGATGGTGTTACTTTTTACTTTATAGACAATCACGATTATTTCGATTGTTTCTATCCTTATTCCGAGGATAGATGGGACCTTGAAAAGTTTATTTTCTTTGATAAGGCTGTACTTTCTATGCTTCCGCTTATTGGTTTTCAGCCTAATCTTATTCACTGTCATGACTGGCAGACTGGCTTTATTCCAGTATATTTAAAGACTGATTTCCAGGGAGACCAGTTCTTCTGGGGAATGAAGTCTGTTATGACAATTCACAATCTTAAATTCCAGGGCATGTGGGATACCAAGACCGTTTCAGGTATTTCTGGCCTTCCAGTGGATTTATTTACACCGGATAAATTGGAATATAAGAAATGTGGAAATATGCTTAAGGGTGGTCTTGTATACGCAGATTACATTACTACGGTTTCAGCTAATTACTGCGATGAAATCCAGACTCCATACTATGGAGAAGGATTAGATGGACTGCTTCGTGCACGTCATTATGATATGCAGGGTATCGTAAATGGTATCGATAATAGCATTTATAATCCAGCTACTGATAAAAAGATTTATAAAAATTACGATATTTCTACATTCAGAAAGAATAAGAAAATCAACAAAACAAAGCTCCAGCAGGAACTGGGACTTGATGTTGATCCTAAGAAATATATGATAGGTCTTATTTCAAGACTTACAGATCAAAAGGGATTAGATCTTATTAATTACTGCATCGAAGGTATTGTTGATGACTTCACTCAGCTTGTAGTCATTGGAACTGGTGAGTCTAAATATGAGAATATGTTTAGACATTATGCATGGAAATATCCGGAAAAGATTTCAGCTAATATCAGTTATGATGATGCTATGGCTCACAGATTATATGCTGCAGCTGATGCGTTTTTAATGCCATCACGCTTCGAGCCTTGCGGTTTGACACAGCTTATTTCATTTAGATATGGCACTGTACCTATCGTTCGCGAGACTGGTGGTTTAAAAGATACAGTAGAGGCTTATAATGAGTACATGAAGACTGGAGACGGTTTCTCATTTGCAAATTATAATGGAGACGAGCTTCTCAATACTGTAAATTACAGCAAATATATCTTTTTTGATAAGAAGGCACAGTGGAACAAAATGGTGGAACGTGGCTTAAGCAAAAATTATTCTTGGTCTGTACAAAAGGAAAAATACGAAAATATTTATAACTATTTAATTGGTTAATAAATCAAATGCTTGAAAAGAGAATAGTTTATCTATTCTCTTTTTGATGATTTGTAATTATTCTAAAAATTATTTAGTAATGAAGAATAATGTAATGAGGTTTTAATTTGGCAACAAAAGGGAAGAATAATTCTAGGAAAAAATCTAATACCAGGTCAGGCAGCTCTGCTAAGAGAGCTTCCACTAAGAAAAAGACTACTAAAAGGGTAAAGGATGAAGTTGAGTTTGAAGATCCATTTTTTGAGGATTCTTCCAAGGAGATTATTCTTTGGTCTTCATTGGCTTTATGTATTTTACTTTGCATTAGTAACTTTGGAATAGGTGGAGTGGCTGGTAATGCCGTTGCTGATTTCTTATTTGGAGTATTTGGCATTATTCAGTATGTCCTGCCATTCATGGTAGCTTTTTCAGCATTTTTTATAATTTCAAATTACGGAAATAAAGTTGCAATTGCCAAGGTTGTAGCTGGTTTTGTTCTGCTTATTTTTGGCAGTGCATTTGTTGAATTGATTATCAACGGACAAAACATTCTTGTTCCGTTGGAAGCTTTTTCATTCGCCAAGGAAAGACACTACGGAGGTGGTCTTGTTGGCGGCAGTATTGTTTTTGGTATCAATGACAGCTTTGGGCTTTTAGGAGCCTATCTCATAGTTCTTATAGCTATGATTGTATGTACTATCATTATCATCGAGAGATTTGCCTTTGATAAAGTTCAGAAATCTTCCAGATATCACGCTGACAGAGCGGCAGAGAAGAGACGTGCCCGCAGAGAGCGTCAGCTTATGGAAAGAGAAGCTAATCAAACAAGATTTAATTCTGACAGACAGGCTATTATAGATAAAATTGAAAAAGAAAAGAATTAGAACGTCAGCAGAGAATGCAAAATGACGGAAATCGCAGAGATAGAAAGTATTCTGGTGTCACTTCAGATACTACACTTATGCCTAATATGGCTACTTCCACTGCACCAACAGAAGATGTTAACGAAATACGCTTTAATATGGCTGCTGGGGAAGAGGATATGGAAATCACTAAGACTAGCAGACATCGTCTTAAATCTGGTGATAGAAAATCTAAGAGTGCACATGCATTTAAGGAAACAGTGGCCCCTGCTGATGATATTCCAGTGGCTACTCCGGTGGCAGCTCCTGTTGTACCAGAGCCAGTGCTTCCTAAAACAAGCAGTATTTCATTTAAGGGCGCAGCTCTTATGGAGGAGATGGAGGCAAATGCAAAGACAGAGCCAGAAGTTACACGCACTGCAAAGCCATCTATGTCTTCAGCTGATGAAATAGAGAATTCATCTGAAACACTTCGAGCATCTATTGATGCAGATAAACAAAAGCCTAAAAAGCCATACAAGTTCCCACCGCTTACTTTGCTTAAGGATGCAAAGAAAAATGGTGGAGATTCAAAAGAATATCTTGCTGAAATGGCAAACAAGCTTGAAACAGCTCTCAGTAGTTTTGGTGTTCAGGCCAAGGTTACAGAGGTTACTTTAGGTCCGTCTGTTACCAGATATGAGCTGGAAATTGCTGTTGGTACACGTGTATCAAAGGTTGTTAATCTTGCAGATGATATTAAGCTTAGCCTTGCTGTTACTGATGTTCGTATAGAAGCACCTATTCCTGGTAAATCTGCTATTGGAATCGAGGTACCTAATAAGGTTAAATCAATGGTTGCCTTCAAGGAGCTTGTATCTACTAAGAAATTCAAGGAAGATAAATCAAAGATTGCTTTCTGTGTAGGTAAAGATATTGCAGGCAGTGTTATTGTTGGAAATATCGAAAAGATGCCTCACCTTCTTATTGCTGGTGCTACAGGTTCGGGTAAGTCTGTCTGCATCAACACCATCATCATGAGTATGCTTTATCATGCCAGCCCGGATGAGGTTAAGATGATAATGGTTGACCCAAAGATGGTAGAGTTATCAGTATACAATGGTATTCCACATCTGTTACTTCCTGTTATTACAGATCCTAAAAAGGCCGCCGGTGCCCTTCATTGGGCAGTTAAGGAGATGACAGATCGTTATGAACTTCTTGCCCTTGCAGGAGTTAGAAATATCGAAGGCTTCAATGAAAAGGTTGAGACGAATACATTGCCTGATGAGGTTCCAGAGGCAAAACGCGACAAGATTCCAAAGATTGTAATTATCCTTGATGAGGTAGCGGATCTTATGATGGTTGCTGCTGCAGATGTTGAGGATTCAATCGTTCGTCTTGCTCAGCTTGCCCGTGCTGCAGGTATTCATTTGATAATTGCCACTCAGAAGCCTACAGTTAATGTTATTACAGGTCTAATCAAGGCAAATGTTCCATCAAGAATTGCCTTTTCAGTATCCAGCGGAAATGATTCAAGAGTTATTCTTGATATGAACGGCGCAGAGGATCTATTAGGAAATGGTGATATGCTTTATTACCCTCAGAATCTATCTAAACCAGTTAGAATTCAGGGTGCATTTGTAAGTGATGATGAAGTCAGTGCTGTTGTTGATTTCCTTAAGAACAACAATGAGCCTGCAGACGATAATTCGGAAATCGAAGCTCAAATTCAAAACTCTGAGACAAGTTCAGGCTCGGTAAGCATTTCAGGTGAACCGGATAATTCCAGGGATCCATTGTTTGCTGAGGCAGGACGTCTTGTTATAGAAAATCAAAAGGGTTCTATTGGCTACCTGCAAAGAAATTTCAGGATTGGCTTTAATAGAGCGGCTCGTATCATGGATCAGCTTGCTGAGGCGGGTGTTGTAGGTCCTGAAATGGGCACAAAGCCTAGAGAAATTCGAATGGCAATATCAGAGTTTGAAGAACTAATAAATGCATAGTAAAGGGAGTTTGGAAATGAAGTCAGACATTCAAATCGCACAGGAAGCAAAAATGGTTCATATTAAGGAGGTTGCTTCATCCTTAAATATTATGGAGGATGACCTTGAGCTTTATGGCAAATATAAGGCTAAGTTCTCTGATGAACTGTTAAGCAAAATTGAAAGCAACAAGGACGGTAAGCTTGTTCTTGTAACTGCTATCAATCCAACACCTGCTGGTGAAGGAAAAACTACTACATCAGTTGGTCTGGGCCAGGCAATGGGTGTTCTAGGAAAGAAGGCTTGTCTCGCTCTTAGAGAGCCATCTTTAGGACCTTGTTTTGGTATCAAGGGCGGAGCAGCTGGCGGTGGCTACGCTCAGGTAGTTCCTATGGAGGATCTTAATCTTCATTTTACTGGTGATTTCCACGCTATTACATCAGCTAATAATCTGCTTGCAGCAATGCTTGATAATCACATTCAGCAGGGAAATACACTTGGAATTGACCCACGTCAGATTGTGTGGAAGAGATGTCTGGATATGAATGACAGAGCTCTTAGAAATATAGTTGTAGGACTTGGTTCAAAGATGGATGGAATGGTTCGTGAGGATCACTTCGTTATCACTGTAGCATCAGAAATCATGGCAATTCTTTGTCTTGCAGATGATATGCATGATTTAAAGAAGAGACTTGGAAGAATTATTGTTGCTTATTCTTTTGATGGCAAGCCAATCACAGCTGATGATTTACAGGCTACAGGTGCTATGGCAGCTCTTTTAAAGGATGCCTTAAAGCCAAATCTTATACAAACACTTGAGCACACACCTGCAATTGTTCACGGCGGACCTTTTGCTAACATTGCACACGGTTGTAATTCAGTTCGTGCTACAAAGGCTGCTATGAAGCTTGCTGATATTACTATTACAGAGGCTGGTTTCGGAGCAGATCTTGGTGCAGAGAAATTCTTTGATATCAAGTGTAGAATGGCAGGTCTTAAGCCAGATGCCGTTGTTCTTGTGGCAACTGTACGTGCTCTTAAATATAATGGTGGAGTTCCAAAGGCAGAGCTTACCACAGAAAATCTTGATGCTTTAAAGAAGGGTATTGTAAACCTTGAAAAGCATATTGAAAACTTACAAAAGTATGGTGTACCTGTTGTTGTTACACTTAATTCTTTTGTTACTGATACTCAGGCTGAGACAAATTTTGTTAGAAACTTCTGTCAGGAAAGAGGATGCGAATTTGCACTTTCAGAAGTTTGGGAAAAAGGTGGCGAAGGCGGCGTAGAGCTTGCTAAGAAGGTGCTTTATGTTCTTGAAAATAAGGAAAGCAATTTCAAGCCACTTTATGAGGATTCTTTATCATTAAAGGATAAGATTAAGACAGTTGCTACAGAGATTTATGGCGCAGACGATGTAACATATTCTCCAGCAGCTGAAAAGGAACTTAAGAGGATAGAAGAGCTTGGAATGGGTGATTTCCCTGTATGTATGGCTAAGACTCAGTATTCTCTTTCTGATGATGCCAGCAAGCTTGGTAGACCAGAAGGCTTTACAGTTAATGTAAGAGAGGTTTACGCTTCCGCTGGTGCAGGATTTGTTGTTGCAGTTACTGGTAGCATAATGACCATGCCAGGACTTCCAAAGCAGCCTGCTGCAAATAATATCGACGTTACAGACGATGGAGTAATTACAGGACTTTTCTAAAATGATTTGTAAAAAATGCGGAGCTGAAATTGAATCGGGATTCTTGTACTGCCCAAAATGTGGGGAGTCTATTCAGCTTGTGCCTAATTATGATGTTTTAGAAGAAGAGCTTCTTTCAAGAGTGGTGGAAGATAAGGATAAAGCTAAGGATAATCGCTTTGCTACTGGTGTATACAAGCCGGTAGCAAAGGCTTCCACTAAGCAGACTGAAAAGAAATCCTCTACAACAGCATCAAGTACAAAACAAATAGATTTAATTAAAAAGCTTGGAGTTTTTGTTGGTATAGTAATCCTAGGATTGATTATCATCATTCCTTTACTTGGTAGTCATTCCTATGACAATCTTATGAATAAGGCAGTTTATGCTGAATCTGAGGAGCAATTTGCCAAGGCATTAGGCTTTTACGAAGAGGCATATAATTTAGATGATTCTTCTTTTGAGGCGATTTATGGCCTTGGAAGAATGTATTTAAAGGTTAAAGAGTATGAAAATGCTATAGAGTTTTTGAATAAAGCACTTACCTTTGACCCTGCAAATAAAAAAATTTATTCCTATTTGTTGGAGTCATATTATGCCCTGGGGGATTTAGATAGTATTTATGCCCTTCGTGAAACAGCTCCAAATGATGATATTTTACAGCTGTTTAGTGATTATGTTATCAATCCACCTGAGTTTAGTGAGGCAGGTGGTGACTATGAAGAGGATGTGGTGCTTACCTTGTCTAATTCCGATGGCAATCAGATTTTTTATACCCTTAATGGAAAAAATCCTACTATATCAGGAAAGCTTTTTTCTAAACCTATTATTTTGAAAGAGGGAACCACAGAAGTTAAAGCAGTATCACTTAATTCAGCGGGAGAATATTCAGAAGTAGTTACTGAGGTATACAATATTACCTATAAAGCTTTAGAGACACCTGTTGTTAGTCCTTCAGCAGGTACATACACCCAGCAGGAATATATTACTATAACAGTTCCAGAAGGATGCAAGGCATATTATACTTGGGATGGTACAGATCCATCTGCATCTGGAACATTATACACACAGCCTTTCCCAATCCTAAAAGGGTCAAGTGTTTTGTCTGTAGTGATTATTGATGGTAAGGGGAACAACAGCCCTATTTATCATGGGGATTATATTTATAATCCTCAATAAAGTTCACGTTTTTTTCACAAATAACACTTTATTTATTCATAAATTATTAGTAATATAAGCCTATCTCGTAAAGAGATACATTTTTCATAACATTATTCTCCCTTTAAAAAGACACGTCACCGCAGGCGTGTCTTTTTTTGTCTATTTTTAGGGGATTTTGGTAAAAACTAAAGCTAATTAAAACCACTAAATCTATGTGATTCTATTGTTAATTCACACTAAATGTTCTAAAATGAAATACATGAATATCAAGATTCTTTGTGTAGGAAAAATCAAAGAAAAATTCTATAGAGATGCTATAGATGAATATGTAAAACGTCTTTCAAAATATTGTTCTGTAAGTGTTGTTGAGGTGCCGGATGAGAAAACTTCAGAAAATGCATCCGATAACGAGATAGCCATAGTAAAGGACAAGGAGGGAGAACGTTTACTTAAACACATAAGCGATAGAGATTATGTGATTGCTCTTGCAATCCTTGGAAAACAGATGGATTCCGTTGTCTTTTCCAGATTTATTGAGGACTTAGGAATTCAGGGGAAGAGCTCACTTGTATTCGTTATTGGAGGTTCTTTAGGGTTATCTGACACAATCCTTAAATGTTCGGATTTTCAAATTTCTTTTTCCAAGATGACATTTCCTCATCAGCTTATGAGAGTTATTTTATCAGAGCAAATATATAGGGCTATGCGTATTATGAAAAACGAGCCTTATCATAAATAATTTTTAAGAGGTATTTTATTATGAGAATGTATGATTTGATTGAAAAAAAGAAATTAGGTCAGGAGCTCTCAACAGAAGAGATTTATCATATTATCGATGGCTATACTAACGGCGAGATTCCTGATTATCAGATTTCTGCCCTTCTTATGGCTATTTATTTTAATGGTATGAATGTAAGAGAAAGATATGATCTTACAATGGCTATGCGTGATTCAGGCGATATTCTTGATTTATCATCTATTGATGGAGTTAAAATCGACAAGCATTCAACAGGTGGTGTAGGGGATAAGGTTACACTTGTACTTGGACCTATCATTGCATCAATTGGTGTTCCAGTTGCTAAGATGAGTGGTAGAGGACTTGGACATACAGGTGGTACTATCGACAAATTAGAGGCATTTCCTGGATTTAATGCTGAGCTTGCAGATGAAGAGTTTATTAATCAGGTTAACGATATCAAAATAGCAGTTACTGGTCAGTCCAAGAATCTTGCACCTGCAGATAAAAAGCTTTATGCATTAAGAGATGTTACCGCTACAGTTGATGAGATTTCTCTTATCACAGGTTCTATTATGTCTAAGAAGCTTGCTGCTGGTACAGATGCTATCGTTCTTGATGTTACTGTTGGCGATGGTGCTTTCATGAAAAACAAGGAATCTGCCTTGGAGCTTGCAAAATCAATGGTTGATATTGGAAAGCGCGCTAATAAGAAAATTGCTGCAGTTCTTACAAACATGGATGAGCCTTTAGGCTTTGCAGTAGGAAATGATTTAGAGGTTATTGAGGCCATTGATGCTTTAAATGGTAATGGTCCTGAGGATTTAATGACAGTTGTATATGAGCTTGGCTCACAGATGATTGTATTTTCAGGTATTGAGACAGATAAGGCAAAGGCAAAGGAGCTTATGAAAGAGGCAGTTGCTTCTGGAAAGGCTTTCGAAAAGTTTGTTGAATTTATTCAGGCTCAGGGCGGCGATGCATCCTACGCAAAGGACATCAAGAAGTTTAAGCCGGCTGCACATATCATTCCAGTAAATGCTGAGACAGATGGATATGTTCACGCTATTAAGGCTGAGGCAATTGGCCTTGCTTCTATGTCGTTAGGCGGCGGAAGAGAGACCTTCGATGATGTTATCGATATGGCTGTTGGTATCGTATTAAATAAAAAGGTTGGAGATACCATTAAAAAGGGTGAGCCTCTTTGCTATATTCACGCTAATGATATGAAGAAGGCTGCTCACGCTGAAGAAATGATTAGAAATGCTACAGTTATTTCTGCTGAGAAATGTGACCACATGGATTTGATTATAGATATTGTTGAATAGTATGGATGAATTTACTTTAAATATCAGTATTCCCTCTGATCATATTGATAATATTTTTGGTCAGTTTGATAGAAATATTAAGTCTATTGAAAATGGGATGAATATCTCCTTTATTCTTAGAGATGATGCCATAAAGCTTATAGGTGATAAAGACAGAGTTGAACATGGAAAGATTATCATCGACGAGCTTTTGGCTCTTTCAGAAAAAGGAAATATTATTACAGCACAGGATGTAAATTACGTTATGTCAATTGAAAAAGAAAAATAGAAAGTCATGATGTTTCTGAAGCCAGAGGCGAGATTATATGTCACACCACCACAGGAAAGCCTGTTGCTCCAAAAACATTAGGACAGAAAAAATATGTTGATGCCATCACAAATAATATGATTGTATTTGGTGTTGGTCCTGCAGGTACAGGAAAGACATATCTTGCTATGGCAAAGGCTATTACTGCCTTCAAGAATGAAGAGGTTTCCAGAATCATTCTCACTCGTCCTGCAATAGAAGCAGGAGAGAAGCTTGGATTTTTGCCTGGAGATCTACAGAGCAAGGTTGATCCTTATCTTCGTCCTTTGTATGATGCCTTATATCAAATTATGGGTGCCGAGGCATTTCAGAGAAACATGGAAAAGGGGCTTATTGAGGTTGCACCACTTGCTTATATGCGTGGTAGAACACTTGATAATTCCTTCATAATTCTTGATGAGGCTCAGAATACAACACCTGCACAGATGAAAATGTTCCTTACAAGAATCGGTTTTGGTTCTAAAGCAGTTATCACCGGTGATCAGACTCAGAAGGATTTGCCTACTGGGCAAAAATCAGGTCTCGATGATGCTATGAAGGTTCTTAAAAACATTGATGATATAAAGATTTGTACCCTTGATTCAAAGGATGTTGTAAGACATCCACTTGTACAAAAGATAGTTAATGCATACGAAACTCACGAGAAAAAGCTAGAGAATAAAATAAAAGGACAAAATAATAAAAGGGCAGAATAATGAAATACACCAATAGGTTTTCTTCGATTAGGATAGGATATACCGTTGGAATGGCACTGATTTTCATTATCGCAAATACGGTACTCTGTTTGATGAATCAGGTACTTATGGATAAATTTATTTGCATAATGGCAATTAATGCGTGCTTCTTCTTTATGTTTGTTTTACTTCTCATTAGGAAAAGATTAGAAGGGGCGCTTCCAGAGTTTAATTACATTACATATGGAAAAATAACCTTTGTTCTCTTACTTACATGGATTATTACTTTCCTTTGTGCTATGGTTGCACCAGATTTTTTTGCACCGTTTATAGTACTTCCAATTGTTTGCAGTACAGTATTTGATAATAGTATTTCGAATGCGCTTAGCCTTTATCTTGTAGTTATTACATCCATCTGTATGGATTACAATATTTTTATTGTATTGTGTTATGTGCTACTGGTTGCATTTGGTAATGTTTTTCTCAGTTAATAAAGGTAAAAGAAGGTCTGGAGAGACTATATATTCTTGTTCTTATTTTTGCCATAACTACCATAGTATCAGTTATTTTTTATTATTTTAGTTTTTGGAACTCAATCTATCAATTCTGTTTTTGGATTGGTGGATGGCTGTGTAGCCTCTGTATTTTCACTTGCTATAGTTCCTTTGTATTTCAGGTATGTCACCAAGGAACAAAAAGCAAACTACGAGGAGTTCTTAAGCCAGGAATACACCCTGGTACAGGATATTAGAAAATTTTCATTTATTGAATATCAGCACGCTAGTAGGGTATCTATTTTATCAAGAAAATGTGCTGAGGCCATAAATGCGAATTCTGAGTTGGCAGCCTGCGGCGGATTTTATTACAGGCTTGGCAAAATCGAGGGAGAACCAATGATTGACAATGCTTTAAAGCTTGCTAATGATTATTGTTTCCCTAATGATGTCACCCAGATTCTTGCAGAATACGGTGGCATTATATATTTGCCTAGTTCTAAGGAATCTGCCATTGTTCATATGGTTGATTCTGTTGTTACAAAGGTAGAGCTTTTTGATAAAGATGCAATGAGCAGTACCTGGAATCAAAACATGGTTATATATCAGACCATTAATGAATTATCGCAAAAAGGTGTTTATGACAATTCAGGTTTATCAATGAACCAGTTTTTAATTATTAGAAATATATTAGCTAATGAGGATATTTTAGCATGACAATTTTTATTGAAAGTGAATGCGATTTTGACTTTGATTTTGACTATGAAAAGGTGGCAAAAGATGTTGTTAATACAGCAATGGATCACCTGGGATTTCCTTTTGAAGCAGAAATCAGCATTACAATTACTGATAATGATGGCATTCAGGCCATAAATAAGGAGTTTAGAAATATAGATGCTCCTACCGACGTGTTGTCGTTTCCAATGATTGATTATCCAGCTCCTGGCAAGTTTGATCACATTGAAAATGATGACGATTTATTTAATCCAGAGACAGGGGAAGTAATTCTTGGAGATATAGTGCTTTCAGTACCTAGAATTCTGTCACAGGCAGAAGAATATGGACATTCAGTGCTCCGAGAGTATGCTTTTCTTATAGCCCATAGTATGTTACATTTATTTGGGTTTGACCACATGACAGAATCAGACGCTTCTGTTATGGAACAAAAACAAAGAGAAATATTAGATATACTTAATATTTCCAGAGACTAAGAAAAGGAGAGACTAATCAATGAAGAGAAAGTTATTATCCGCAATGCTCGTTCTTACAATGACTTTATCATTTGTAAGTTGTGGTAAGAAGGATGAAGCCCCTCTGGCAGAGGATGATGCTGCTGTGGTTACAGAACAGGAGGAAGTAGAGGTACTTGATGACTCTGCTGCATTTTGGGACCAGGTCGCAGAAGATGGTAGAGTTCGAAGCTATCTTAGTGGTGAGTGGGTCGACCCTAAATATGGTAGACAACGTCCCGTTGCTGTCATGATTGAGAACACAAAGGCATGTTTACCTCAGTATGGTATTGGAAATGCCAAGGTTATTTACGAGTGCGTTGTTGAGGGTGGCATCACACGTATGATGGCTATTTTTGATGATTATACAGGTCTTGAACAGATTGGTAATGTTCGTAGTTCTAGACCATATTATGTATATTTTGCTAGCGAGTACGATGCTGTTTATATGCACGCTGGTGGTAACCCTGCTGCATTTGAGCTTATCGATGGTGGCCTTGTAGAAAATCTTAACGCTCTAAAGCTTGAGGGTAAGAAGGGTAGTGCTGCTACATTCAGAACTGGTAAAACAGAGCATACATTATATACAAATTCAGAAGGTATCGATATTGGTCTTGAAAAGATGGGATATGATATGAGCCTTCCAGCAAACTACGAGCCACATTTCAAGTTTGCTGAAAAAGGTAATGCCCTTGAGAATGGTACAGATTGCCAGGCAGTTCAGATGTACTATTACACAAACAAGCCATATTGGATTTACAATGAGGATGATGGCCTCTATTACAGATATGAATTTAATCAGAAGCAGGTTGATGCTACTACAGGAAAGCAGCTCACTGCTAAGAATATCATTATCGAGGATGTTGCTTGGTGGATTTACCAAGGCTCTGAGTATTTAGGATATGTATTGTCATATAATACAGGAACAGGTAAGTACATCTCTAATGGTAAGATGATTGATATCGTTTGGTCTAAGGACGGAGATAGCGATATTACTCATTATTATGATTTGGCAACAGGAGAGGAAATCAAGTTAAATATTGGTACAACATGGATTCAGGCTTGCCAGCACGATTATTCAGACGAGAACGTTTACTACGCAGATAAAAACGATTTTAGTAAGGCAAAATAAATTTTTATGACTACAAGAAATAGACGTAGCGATACTAAATTTCTTATGCAAGGTTCTATCCTTGCAATGGCATCAATAATAAGCCGTATTGTGGGACTCATGTATAGAGTCCCACTTAAGGCTATTATTGGTAAAATGGGAAATGACTACTATGGTACCGCTTATGAAATTTATAACATAATATTGCTTATATCTTCTTACAGTATACCGCTTGCAGTGTCAAAGCTGGTTTCTGCAAGGATGGCGAAAGGACACGTAAGGGACGCAAACAAGGTATTGCACGGCGCCCTTCTTTTTGCGTTTACAACAGGTGGTATAGCGTCACTGGTTGTATTCTTCGGGGCGGAATTTTTCACAGGCAGCATGCTAAAAACTCCACTTGCAGCTATTGCCCTTAAAATACTTGCTCCAACTTTATTGGTTGTAGCGATTCTTGGCGTATTCAGAGGCTTTTTCCAGGGATTGGGAACAATGATTCCTAGTGCCATTTCTCAAATTGGAGAGCAGATTGTTAATGCTATAGTTTCCGTTGTAGCTGCAGGTATACTTTTTAGTTATGGAAAAAAGGTTGGAGGTGTTCTTGGAAATATTAAAGGATACGCTTCAGCATATGGTGCTGCAGGAGGTACACTAGGTACATCCACCGGTGCAGCGTTTGCTCTTTTGTTTGTACTGTTTATTTTCTTTACCTTCAAAAAGTGTTTAAGAAAATGCTTAAAAAGATAAGCACAGAACGGAAGAGAGCTATGGCGACATTATGTCCGCTTTAATTTTGACTATAATACCAGTACTTTTGAGTACAACGGTTTACAATATCAGCTCAATTATTGATCAGGGAATTTATAAGAATTTAGCCCTTGCACAAGGTCATGATGCAACACTTATCAGCGAAAGCTGGGGTGTATTTACTGGCCAATACAAGGTTCTTATTAATGTGCCTTTAGCTATTGCATCTGCAATGGCTGCATCAACAGTACCAAGCCTTACAGCAGCTTTTAATTCTGGAGACAAAGAGCTAGTTAAAAACAGATTAATATGGCCAATCGTTTTGTTATGGTTATCGCATTCCCTTGCTGTATTGGAATGATGGTTCTTGCTTCTCCTATTATGCAGCTTTTATTTAATGATACAGAAAAATCTTCTGGCCTTATGCTGATGATTGGTGGATGTTCTATTATTTTTATTCTATGTCCACCCTTTCAAACGGTATATTACAGGGCTTAGATAAGATGAATATTCCTGTTAAAAATGCACTTATTGCATTGGTTGCACATGTGCTGTTTTTGCTTGTACTTATGGAGGTATTCGATTTACATATCTATGCAGTAATTATCGCAAATGCGTTTTATGCATTGCTTATGTGCTTCCTCAATCAATCTGCTGTACTGAAATATTCAGGTGCCAGAATTGATATTAAAAAGTATTTCTTGCTCCACTTGAAGCAAGTGCACTAATGGGAGTTATCGTTTATCTTATTTATAGATTACTATATGGTTTGATTTCTATCAGTGCATCATCTAACATGGCAAACTTTATTGCTTGCTTTTTCTCTATTGTAATTGGAGTTATTGTTTACTTTGTTTCGATGCTTTTATTTAAGGGTATCGATGAGGAAACTTTGATGAAATTCCCTGGTGGAGCTAAGCTTTGTAGTATTGCTATAGGCTTACATTTATTGAGGTAATTATATGGATAACAAAGAAAAGATTTATGATGTCTGTATAGTTGGCGCTGGGTTCTCAGGACTTGTTCTTGCAATTAAGCTTGCAAGGGCAGGTCTTTTGGTCTGTTTAGCCGAGCTTAACAGAGTTGTAGGTAGAAGAATTTTATCTACTGGAAATGGTCGATGCAATTTCACAAACAGTAGAATGGGAAGCGCCTATTATTACAGTAATCATTCTCTTGATTTTATAGAGGATAATCATCTTGATTTAATTGGATTCCTTCGTGAGCTTGGTGTTATAGAGCGTGAATTTGATGGTTATTATTATCCAATTACAAATCAAGCTAAGACAGTTAGAGATGCCCTTGAAAATGAGATAAATGCACTTGGGATTGATGTGCTTTTAGATAATCGCGTTACTGATATTACAAAAGGCGATTTATTTACTGTTACTACCCACCGCACAACTATTAATGCAAAGCAGGTTTGCGTAGCATCTGGTGGTCTTTCAGCTGCAACCTTAGGTTCATCAAAGTTTGGATATAAGATGGCTAATAAATTCAAAATGAAGGTTACTAAGCTTGCACCAGCTTTAGTTGGTGTTTGTTCAAAGGATATTTGTCTTAAGGATTTGGCAGGTGTTAGGGCACTTGGTAAGGTAACCTACAAGGAAGCCAGCTGTGAGGGAGAAATTCAGTTTAATAAGGATGGCATTTCGGGATATCCTGTTATGTGCATCAGCCGTTATATAGGTTTTGATGAGCTTGATAAAAGGCTTTCTGACATATCAGTTGATTTTATATATTTTATGTCTGATGAAGAGCTAAACCAGGAGCTGCATAAAAGATTTAAGCATAATGAGAATGCTACTATTTTGGCAGTTTTAAATGGTCTTTCAAACGAAAAGATAATACAGACCGTGGTAAGCTATGCTCGCATCTATGGAGATACTTTAGTATCAAAACTTGATGATGAAGATATAGATAATCTAGTATACTTCTTCAAACATTTTTCTATTTCCTTAGACGGGACAAAGGGCTTCGACAGCTCTCAGGTTACTGCTGGAGGAATTGATTTAGATAGCATTGATTTGGATACTATGGAATCTAAAAACTGTAAGGGGCTATACTTCACAGGAGAGGTTCTTGATGTAGATGGTATTTGTGGTGGGTACAATTTAACATGGGCATATTCATCAGCATCAAAGGTTGCTGAAGCCATTATTAAAGAGGTGTAAATGATTAAAATTGACCAACTGAAGCTAGATGTTTCGGTATCAGAAAATCAATTAAATAGTGCTATAGCAAAAAAGCTTAGAATCAATGAAAAAGATATTAAAAGCTATCACATTCTAAAACGTTCTATTGATGCCAGAAAAAGCCAAATTTGTTTTTGTTTATTCTGTTGCTGTGGAGCTTGATAAGTCTTTAGAAGCAAAGATTCTAAAGAAGAGTGCTAAGGATAATAACGTAAATACGTATAAACCTAAGGTATATTCAATACCTAAAAATTATGCTTCTGCCTCTAGACCTATTGTTGTAGGAGCAGGTCCTGCTGGGCTTTTTGCTGCCTACATCTTTGCCTTAAACAACATGGCTCCTATTATTTTTGAGCGTGGTAAAAAGGTAGAGGACAGAACAAAAGATATTTTAGAATTCTGGGAGACCGGAGTATTAAACACTGCTTCAAATGTACAATTTGGAGAGGGGGGTGCTGGTACTTTCTCAGATGGAAAGCTTAATACATTAGTTAATGACAAGCTTGGAAGAAATCAGTTTGTTTTAGAGACATTTGTAAAATTTGGCGCTCCTTCAAACATTCTTTATGATAATAAACCTCATATCGGAACCGATATTTTAAAGCAGGTTATTTCCAATATGAGAAATGAAATTATAAGTCTAGGTGGAGAATTCCATTTTGATTCACAGGTTCAGGATTTCATTATTGAAGGTGATGCCATAAAGGGCGTTATTTCAAAGGAAGAAAGCTACTATAGCAATTCTGTCGTTTTGGCCATTGGTCATAGTGCAAGGGATACCTTCAAGACTCTTTATGATCTTGGGTTTGATATGGAGGCAAAGGATTTTGCAGTAGGATTTAGAATCGAGCATCCGCAGGTAATGATTTCTGAATCCATGTATGGACCAGAATTTAAAAGACTTGAGCCTGCTGCATATAAGCTTGCTCATAATCTTGATAACGGTAGAGGCGTATACTCTTTTTGCATGTGCCCAGGTGGTTTTGTAGTTAATTCCTCCTCCGAAGAAAATCGCCTTGTTGTCAACGGAATGAGCTATTCAAAGCGTGATAGCCATAATGCCAACAGTGCTATTGTAGTTTCTGTTGGGGCAAAGGAATTTGATAAGTCAAATCCACTATCAGGTATTGAGTTCCAGCGACAAATAGAATCAAAAGCATTTTCTCTTTGCAGTGGTAAAATACCACAGCAGTTATATGGAGATTTTAAGGAAAAACGTATTTCAAATGGATATGGAGATTTTTCTTCTGAAACTAAAGGAAAAACAGCCTTTGGCCTTCTTTCTGAGATATTTTCTCAGGAAATTAATCAATCTATTATTGACGCCATGGGGCATTTTGGTACTAAAATAAAGGGATTCGATAGGTATGATGCGATTCTTTCAGGCGTAGAAAGCAGAACCTCTTCTCCTGTGAGAATCAATAGAAATGAGCAGTTTCAGTCTAATATCGCAGGGCTTTATCCTTGCGGTGAAGGTGCTGGATTTGCCGGCGGAATTACATCTGCAGCTATGGACGGATTAAAGGTTGCAGAGGCAGTAATTGCAAATCTTAATACATAGAATAGGTGGGAATAATTGTGGCAGAATACACTCCAATGATGCAGGAGTATTTAAAAACTAAATCAGAATATGAAGATTGTATTTTATTTTACAGATTAGGTGACTTTTACGAGATGTTTTTGAGGATGCAAAAACAGCCTCAAGAGAATTAGAGCTTACTCTTACAGGAAAGTCCTGCGGTATGGAAGAGCGTGCTCCTATGTGTGGAGTTCCTTTTCATGCAGCTGATACTTACATTAATAGATTAGTATCACGAGGCTACAAAGTAGCAATCTGTGAGCAGGTGGAAGACCCTAAGGAAGCAAAGGGACTTGTTAAGCGCGAAGTCATCAGAGTAGTTACACCAGGAACCAATATTGATCAGATGGCACTAGAAGAGGGCAGCAATAATTATATTATGTCTATCTTTTATAATCGTGGTGTCTTTGGTGTTAGTTCCTGCGATATTTCTACAGCAGATTTTTATCTTACAGAGGTTGATAATGTTAGAAAGCTTTTGGATGAGCTTTTTAGATTCAATCCAGCAGAGATTATTTATTCAAAATCTATTTTTGAATCAGGTATAGATATTACAGAGGTTTCTCAAAAGCTTGAAAGTGCTCTTTCTCAGCTTGATGATTCCTTCTTTGATGAGACTCTTTCCACAAGAGAAATTCTTAATCATTTCCATGCCCATTCTCTCGAAGGGCTTGGCCTTATGGAGTTTCCTTTTGGTCGAGTTGCTGCAGGTGCTCTGCTTAGCTACCTAAAGGATACTCAAAAAACAGAGCTTGCTCATTTGACACATATTACTCCATATACTGATGGAAAATATATGCTTCTTGATAATTCCACAAGAAGAAATCTTGAGCTTACTGAGACCATGCGAGACAAGCAAAAGAGAGGCTCACTTCTTTGGGTTTTAGACAAGACAAAAACAGCAATGGGGGCAAGACAGCTTAAAAGCTTCGTGGAGCAGCCACTTCTTTCTGTAGATGAAATAATCAGACGTCAGGATGCTATATCAGAGCTTAATGAATCTTTGATTGATAGAGAGGAGCTTAGAGAATATCTTTCTTCTGTATATGATTTGGAGCGTCTTATTACTAAAATCACATATCAGTCAGCTAATCCTCGAGATTTGATTGCTTTTAAACAGTCTATTGGAATGCTTAGTCCTATTAAGACATTACTTGCAAGCTTTCATTGTCATCTCCTGGATGATACAAATGCTAATATCGATGATATGAAGGATTTGTATGAGCTTATTGATGCTGCTATTGACGAGGAACCTCCTATTTCTTCAAGAGATGGAGATATTATAAAGACTGGATTTAATGAAGAGGTGGATCGTCTTCGCAGAGCCAAGGTTGATGGCAAGCAATGGCTTGCAGAGCTTGAGGCAAAGGAAAGAGATAAGACTGGTATAAAGAACCTTAAAATCAAGTTCAATAAGGTATTTGGATTTTATTTGGAGGTCACAAATTCCTACAAGGATTTAGTTCCTGATTACTATGTTAGAAAGCAGACTTTAGCAAATGCTGAAAGATACTACACTCCGGAATTAAAGGAATTAGAGGATAGTATTTTGGGTGCTGAGGATAGGCTTAATACCTTAGAGTATGAATATTTTAAAACCGTCAGGGATACAATAGCATCTAATGTAGATAGAATTCAGATTACAGCAAAGGCAATAGCCCTTTTAGATGCCATGATTTCTCTTGCCGTTGTTGCTGAGAAAAATCATTATGTTCGACCAATCATTGATAATAGAGGAATCATTGATATTAAGGACGGTCGTCATCCTGTTGTAGAGCAGATGATTAATGCTGATCAATTTATTTCTAATGATTGTCAGCTTGATTTGGATTCCAGAACAATTGCAATTATCACTGGTCCTAATATGGCCGGAAAATCAACCTATATGCGCCAGGTTGCACTTATAGTTTTAATGGCTCAGATAGGAAGCTTCGTTCCAGCATCATCCGCTCAAATTGGAGTGGTAGATAGAATTTTCACTAGAGTCGGAGCCAGCGATGATTTATCTACCGGACAATCTACATTTATGGTAGAGATGAATGAAGTAGCTAATATTCTACATAATGCTACAAATAAATCACTTTTGATTTTAGATGAGATAGGTCGTGGTACATCTACTTATGATGGTCTTTCTATTGCCTGGTCCGTAGTAGAACATATTGCATACAAAATTGGTGCCAAGACTCTATTTGCTACCCATTATCATGAGCTTACAGAGCTTGAGGGACAGATAAAGGGTGTGCATAATTACTGTATAGCTGTTCAGGAATTGGGAGAGGATATTATATTCCTTAGAAAAATTATTCCAGGTGGAGCAGACCAGAGCTATGGTATTCAGGTAGCTAGGCTTGCAGGCCTTCCAGAGGAGGTACTTTCAAGGGCTAGAACAATTGTAAATTCTTTAAATGAGAATGATATAGCGGCTGTTTCCGATAGAATTTCCATAAGGGAACAGGTAGAAGAGAAATTAAAATCTCTTGAAGGGGTAACCATATCAGAAAATGAAGGTGAGATAATAGCAGGATTAAAGGAGCTTGATGTTACAAAAATCACTCCGCTTGAGGCTATGAACATATTATTTGAGTTTCACAATAAGGTTAATGAATAATGGGAAAAATTAATTTACTTAGTCAGGAAACAATAGATAAGATTGCTGCTGGTGAAGTGGTAGAGCGTCCAGCTTCTGTTGCAAAGGAGCTTATTGAAAACAGTATTGATGCTGGTGCTACTGCCATATCAGTGGAAATTAAAGGTGGCGGAATAGAGTATCTTCGTATAACCGATAATGGTTCTGGAATAGACAAAGATCAGATTCAGATTGCATTCCTTAGACATTCCACCTCAAAAATTTCTTCAGCAGTGGATTTGGATAATGTTCGTTCACTTGGGTTTAGAGGAGAGGCTCTTTCTAGTATTTCAGCTGTTTCCAAGGTGGAGCTTATTACGAAGACTAAGGATTCACTTTTAGGTGCCAGCTATATTATTGAGGGCGCCAAGGAAATCTCTCTAACAGATGTAGGCGCGCCTGATGGCACTACATTTATTGTTAGACAGCTTTTTTACAATACACCTGCCAGGAAGAAGTTTTTAAAATCCGAAAGTACAGAGGGAAGCTATGTCTTTGATGTGGTAGAGCATTTGGCTCTTTCTCATCCTGAGATATCATTTAAGTTTCTTGTTAATGGCAAGGAAAAACTTATGACTTCTGGCAATGGCACATTGTCTGATACTATTTATCAGATTTATGGTCGCCAGATTGCATCTAATGTTTTGGATATAGAATATGTAGATGAAAAAGTATCTATTACTGGCTTTATTGGTCAATCAGTTATTGCCAGAGGTAATAGAGCCTTTGAACATTTCTTTGTAAATAGCAGATATATTAAAAGCAATAATCTTTCCAGGGCTTGTGAGGAAGGTTACTACGGCTTTTTGATGGGACATCAGTATCCGTTCTTTGTTATAAATATCGCATTTACGGATTCTGCTGTTGATGTTAACGTTCATCCTACTAAGCAGGAAGTTAGATTTGAAAATGAATCAGAGGTTTGTCAGCTTCTTACTAAAACAATTAATCAGCGTCTTCGTAGAAGAGAGGATGTTTTAGAGACACATATAGATGAACCTACTATAAAACAAGCGCCTATTATTCAGCAGCCTACTGTATCTACAGTACCTGTTGAGGCTGAAGTAAAGCCAGAGACAAATTATCAAAGTATTCCTGCTCAGGTTAGTGCCACTTCATCAGAGGTAATTCCTCCAAAGCCAGTTAAGACTCCTGAGCCTTTTGAGAAGGATAGATTAGAGAGAATTAAGCAGTCTATTACCGCACAAATACATAATGATACTCCTTATGAGAAAAAGTTTGCTGAGAAAAACAGGGGCGGAGAAAAATACGAGCAAATCAGCTTTCTTAATAAGGAGGCTGTAAAGGAACATAAGATAATTGGTCAGGTTTTTGATACATATTGGATTGTTGAGTACGACAAAAATATGTACATAATTGACCAACATGCCGCCCACGAAAAGGTTTTATTTGAGAAGACTATGGCGCGTCTAAAAAACAATCAGATGACTTCTCAAATGATTAGCCCTCCTGTTATTGTTTCTTTATCACCACAGGATGTTCTTTTATTTGAAAATTACAGGGAAGCCTTTGAAAAGCTGGGCTACAGAGTGGAATCCTTTGGTGGAAATGAGCTTGCTATTAACGGCATTCCAGGAAATCTTTTGAATCTGGACCCCAAGGCATTTTTCTTAGAGGTTTTGGCTGACTGCCAATCATACAAGGCCAGCGATTCCTTTGATATGATTATTGAAAGGGTGGCTTCTATGAGCTGTAAAGCAGCAGTAAAAGGAAATAACAGGCTGTCAATTCCAGAAATAAAAACACTTATAGACGACTTGCTTGAATTGGAAAATCCTTATCATTGTCCGCATGGAAGACCAACAATGATTTCATTTTCTGAATACGAGCTAGGTAAAAAGTTTAAAAGGATAATTTAATGAAAAATTTAGTTGTTCTTACAGGTCCAACTGCAGTTGGTAAAACTTCACTTTCTATTAATCTCGCCAAGGCTATAAATGGCGAGATTATTTCTGCTGATTGCATGCAGGTATATAAGAGAATGGAAATAGGCACCGCCAAAATAATGCCTGAGGAGATGGATGGTGTTACTCATTATTTGATTGATGTTATTGAACCTCAGGAAGATTTCCATGTTGTACGCTTTAAGGAAATGGTACTGGCTGCCATGGAGGAAATCTATAATAAAGGCAAAATACCTATTATTTGCGGTGGTACAGGCTTTTACATTCAGGCAATCTTATATGATATACAATTTGCCGAACAGGATATTGATTACGGCTATAGAGATTCGTTGGAAAAGTTTGCTGATGAAAATGGTAATGAGGCACTTTTAGAAAAGCTTAGACAGGTGGATTCGGAGTCAGCTGAAAGTATTCCTGCAAACAATAGAAAACGTGTTATTAGGGCGTTGGAATACTATAAACAAACTGGAGAAAAGTTTTCAGTCCATAACAAACGTGAAAGAGACAGAATTAGTCCCTATAATTTTGCATATTTTGTATTAAATGATGATAGAGAATTGTTGTATAATCGCATAGATTTAAGAGTAGATAAGATGGCTGAGGCTGGTCTTGTCGAAGAGGTTAAGTCCCTCTTGAATGAAGGCTGCAAACCTGGAATGACATCTATGGATGGAATAGGTTATAAAGAAATCATTTCCAGCCTAAATGGAAATATGTCCATAGAAGATGCCTTGGAGCTTATCAAGAAGAATTCTAGAAACTATGCAAAACGACAGTTAACATGGTTTAGAAGAGAAAAAGAAGTTGTGTGGCTTGATAAAACAGAGCTTAAAACAGAGCAACAGCTTTTAGATAAAATTTTACTTACCTTAAAAGAGAAAGGAATTATATAAGGTGTTAAACATTTATAAAGATTTTGGAATTTCAAATGAAGTTTTCAATTATGGCGCTTCTGTAATCAAGGATTTGGAAGCTCGTTTCAAAGAAATTGATGAAGTGGCAGAGTATAATCAGCTCAAGGTTCTTAAGGCCATGCAGGAGCATAGAGTTGCTGCAGAATGCTTTAATACATCTACTGGATATGGTTATGATGATGTAGGAAGAGATACACTTGAAAAGGTATATGCATCTGTTTTCAAGACTGAGGATGCTTTGGTTCGTCCACAGATTACATGTGGTACACATGCCCTTGCACTTGCTCTTATGAGTAATCTTCGCCCAGGAGATGAGCTATTATCTCCAGTTGGCAAGCCATATGATACTCTAGAAGAGGTTATAGGAATTCGTCCTTCAAATGGTTCGCTTGCAGAATACGGCATTACTTACGCTCAGGTTGATTTACTTGAGGATGGCGGATTTGATTATGAAGGAATCAAGGCCGCTATTAATGAACGTACAAAGCTCGTTACAATTCAGCGTTCCAAGGGCTATGCAAATCGTCCTACACTTTCTGTTGAGGCTATAGGCGAGCTTATTTCCTTTATTAAGGGAATAAAGCCGGACATTATCTGTATGGTTGATAATTGCTACGGAGAGTTTGTTGAGAAGATCGAGCCTACAGAAGTAGGAGCTGATATGTGCGTTGGTTCACTTATTAAAAATCCAGGTGGCGGACTTGCACCTATTGGTGGTTATATTGTTGGTACAAAGTCTTGCGTTGAGAATGCAGCTCACAGACTTACTTCCCCAGGTCTTGGAAAGGAAGTAGGAGCATCACTTGGTATTATGCAGTCATTCTATCAGGGATTTTTCCTTGCTCCAACAGTAGTTGCTGGTGCTTTAAAGGGCGCTATATTTGCTGCTAATGTATACGAAAGACTTGGCTTCCTTTGTGTGCCAAATGCTACAGAGCCTCGTTTTGATATTATTCAGGCCGTTACATTCCTTAAGCCAGAAGGTCTTATTGCTTTTTGCGAGGGAATTCAGGCTGCTGCACCAGTAGATTCATATGTAACACCAGAGCCTTGGGATATGCCAGGCTATGACAGCCAGGTCATTATGGCGGCTGGCGCTTTCGTTCAGGGTTCTTCTATAGAGCTTTCAGCAGATGGTCCACTTAGAGCACCTTACACAGCCTTTTTCCAGGGTGGTTTAACCTGGAATCACGCTAAGCTTGGAATCCTTAAATCACTACAAAAACTTGTGGACAGCAACCTTGTGAACCCTAGTCAACTGTGCTAAAATTTTTATTGATTATGGAGTTTTTTACTAAAACTAGTTTGGAGGAAAGTTATGCCAGGTTCATTCGGTATTGATATAGGAACACAAAATCTCAAGATTTTCAGTGGTTCTAATAGTCAAATATTAAATATTAAAAATACAATTGCTATTGTTAATAAGAATCAGATGTATTCTTATGGTGATAGTGCATATTCAATGTATGAAAAGGCACCAGATACAATCGATGTTTCATTCCCTATTGTTTCAGGTGTTATTGCAGATTTTGATAATATGCAGACAATGCTTTTTGAAGTTCTTGAAAAGGATTTAAAGGGAAAGATTAAGGGTTCGGATATTGTTGTTGCCGTACCTACAGATATTACAGAGGTTGAAAAAAAGGCTTTCTCTGATTTGTTCAGCAAATCAAAGAATAAGCCACATTCTATAAAGGTTTGCGAGAAGCCTATCGCCAGCGCTATTGGTCTTGGGTTAGATGTTTCTGAGCCTACAGGTGTTATGGTGGTAGATCTCGGAGCAGATACTACTGAAATTTCAGTTATTTCTCTTGGTGGTCTTGTTCTTTCAGAGCTTCTTCCATTTGGAGGTAATCAAATAGACGAATCAATAGTTACATACCTTAAGAGAAATTATAATCTTGTTATTGGCCAGAAGACTGCTAAGCAGCTTAAGGAAGAAATTGGTTCAGCTCTTGAAGGTAGAGGAGAGAAGCTTACAGTTGTTGGTCGTGATGTTGTAAGCGGTCTTCCAATCGAGATGGAAATCGAAAGCGACATTATTTATAAGGCTATTCAGGCTGATTTAGAGAGCCTTTGCACTAATGTAAAGCTTATTCTCGAGAAGGTTCCACCAGAACTTGCAAAAGATATAGTTCATTCTGGAATATATCTTACAGGTGGTACATCAAAGCTTTATCAGATTAATGATTTATTCTCTGAGGTTACAAACATCAAGGTTAATGCTTTTGAGGATCCTCAGGAATCTTGTGTTCGCGGACTTGGTCAGGTTCTTACTGACAGCAAATACAAGCAGTATGGATACAGCATGAAAACTAGAATTTTCAAATAATACAGAGGTAGTATGAGACAAAGAAAAGCGAATGGTGGTATTCCAAGTAAATATTTGCTCACCATTTTATCTATTATTTGTATAATGCTTTTATTTTTAAGCTATTCTACCGGTTTTCCGGTGGTCCGCTTGAGACGGTAGCAAACCATATTTTTATTCCAATGCAAAAGGGTATCGATTACATTGGAAGTACTATTGCTATTTCTTCTGCAGATACTAAGACCAGAAAAGAGCTTGTTGCTGAGAACGAGGCGCTTCAGGCTCAGGTAGAGGAGCTTAATGCAAAGATTAGTAACATGGAGCTTAAACTAGATGAGTTAGATGAGCTCCAAAAATTATATGAATTGGATCAGAGTTATTACGATTACGACACTACTGGTGCTCGTATAATTGGTAAGAGTACTTCAAACTGGTTCAATACCTTTACTATCGACAAAGGTTCTGATGATGGAATCAAGGTAAACATGAATGTTATCGCTGATGGTGGTTTGGTTGGCATAGTTTCTTCAGTTGGAGATTCCTATGCAGTGGTACGTTCTATCATAGATGATACTTCTAATGTCAGTGCAACCATTTCATCAACAGAGGACAATTGCATCGTTTCTGGTTCATTGGAAAATATGACAGCTAGCAATCTTATCAATTTTTCAAACCTTGATGATAGTGAAGATAAAGTTGCAATTGGTGATGTAGTTGTTACATCAAATATTTCTGATAAATATGTACCAGGATTATTGATTGGATATGTTTCTGAGGTCAATAAAGATGAAAATGATTTGTCAAAATCAGGTACTATAACTCCTGTTGTAGATTTCAAACATTTATCAGAGGTACTTGTTATTAAGCAGCTAAAGGAGTCATACAAGAGTGAGTAATTTTAAACAATATTTAAAGAAAATATTGGTAATTGCACTTATTATTTATGTTTGCTTTTACTTCAAACAAGTATTTTTCCCGCTATAGATTAGCAGGTGTCACTCCCAATATTCTTATTTGTGTGGTTGCTACTTATGGATTTATGAAAGGAAGACGACACGGTATACTAATAGGATTTTTTACAGGGCTGTTGCTAGATATATTCTCCGGAACATTATTTGGCTTCTATGCCCTTGTTTATATGTATATAGGTCTTCTTAACGGCCTTTTTAAAAAGCAGTTCTTTGGTGATGATTTAAGACTTCCTATGATTCTTATAGGCACCAGTGATTTTGTATATGGAGTTTTTTCGTTTCTAGCTCTATATGCATTTAAATCTCAGCGTGATTTTGTTTTTATTTAATAAATATCATATTCCCTGAGGTTGTTTATACCCTGTTAGTATCAATATTTGTTTATTACATTATTTTACGTATAAATAACTGGCTAGAAAAATTAGAGAAGAAAGGTTCTGATAGAATTGGAAATTATTAAGGACTTTTTTGTAAATGCATTTTCTTCACGTATTCGCGTGGTATCGGTGGTAATGGGTGTTTTTGCCGCTATCCTTATTTCACGTCTTTTTATTTGCAGATTATCAATGGAAGCGAATATCAGGACAACTATAATTTGAAACTTGAAAAAACAGAGACTATTCCTGCAACCAGAGGTAATATTTACGATCGCAATGGAAATCTTTTAGCTTATAACGAATTAGTTTATGCAGTTACCATCCAGGATAATGGTTCATATGCCAGCAAAAAGAAAAGAGTCAATCTCTTAATGCTGAAATTGCTGAAATAATTACAAAGCTGGAAGCGAATGGGGATAATATAGATAATAATTTCCCAATTTATATTGATTCCTCAGGGGCTTATCAATTTATGCTTTCGGGCAGCTCCCTTCAGCGTTTTAGGGCTGATGTATTTGGAAAGACCAGCATAGATGATCTTGAATACAATGAAAAGCTAGGACTTGATGAGGCAACTGCTACAGCGGATGATATTATAAATTACCTTGAGGGTGAGAGAGTTTACAATATCTCCGATGAATTTAATAAAAAGCTTAGATATGAAATTATGGTAGTTAGATATAATATGGGCCAGAATTCATATCAGAAATACATCTCTACTGTTATTGCATCAGATGTATCAGAAGAATCTGTTGCATATATAGAAGAGAATGTAAATGAGCTTACAGGTGTTGCCATCGAGCAGAAATCACTTCGTCGCTATGCTAATAGTGAATATTTCGCTCATATTATTGGTTATACTGGCCAGATTTCAACAGACGAATATAAAGAGCGCTCAGCTAAAGATGATAATGTTGAGGCTACTGATATTGTAGGTAAATCAGGTATTGAAAAATACATGAATGATTACCTCTCAGGTACAAAAGGTAAATCTACTTTATTCGTTGATAGTGTGGGTAACACTATTGCCGAGGGAGATTATACAGCAGCTGTTTCTGGAAACGATGTATATCTATCTATAGATATGGATTTACAGAAGGCTGCCTATACACTTTTGGAGCAGGAAATCGCCGGTATTCTTTACTCAAAGATTGCTAATATTAAGGAATATCACGCATCTGAAAATGCTTCTTCTTCGGATGTAGTAGTTCCTATATATGATGTTTATAATTCGTTGATTGCAAATGGAATCATCGATACTACTGCTTTCTATGATGAGAATGCAAGTGCTACTGAAAAGGCGGTATTGTCTGCCTATGAGCAAAAGCAAAAGATTGTTCTTTCAACACTTAAATCTCAGCTTACAGTTGGAAATGAAGTAATATATAAGGATTTGCCTAAGGAGTATCAGGCATATTCCACATTCATTGTTACTAAGCTAAAGAGTCTTGGAATTTTTGATTCTTCAGCAATCGATACTTCCTCTGAGGTCCAAAATAATTGGACATCTGAGAATATGGCAGTTAATAAATATCTTTTATATGCCATTGAACAGAACTGGATTGATATTACTAAATACGAATCAGAAGCGAAATATGCAGACACAGAAGAGCTATTCAATGATTTGATTAATTATACTCTGGATTATATTTCTACAGACAAAGCATTCCAGAGTCTGATATATAAATACCTTATTTTAGATGATGGTATTTCTGGTACTCAGATTTGTACTATTTTGTATGATCAGGGTGTTTTAAAAGAAGATCCAGAGACATATAGTGCACTTACTAGTGGAAGAATTGCTCCATACGAATTTATTCGTTCAAAGATAAAGAATCTTGAACTGACTCCAGGTCAGCTTGCATTGGATCCTTGTTCTGGCTCCACAGTTATTTTGGATGCTAAAACAGGCGAAGTCCTTGCTATGGTTACTTATCCTGGTTACGACAATAATAAGCTGGCTAATTCAGTTGATTCAGATTACTATTCGTATCTTACAAATAGTGCAGCAAATCCACTTTATAACTATGCGACCCAGCAGAGAACAGCTCCTGGTTCTACATTCAAGATTGTTAGTTCTACTGCAGGTCTTGCTGAAAATGTTATTACTACCACATCAGAAATTGTGGATTTGGGTCAATACACTAAGGTATCTAACAATCCTAAATGTTGGATTTACCCTAGCAATCACGGTAGCATTAATGTTTCCGAGGCTATCAGAGATTCTTGTAACTATTTCTTCTACGAAGTAGGTTGGAGATTATCCGGTGGCGATGGAGCATATGATGATGCTAAGGGTATTGAGAAGATTACTAAATATGCTTCTCTTTATGGTCTCGATGAGACTACTGGAATCGAGATAGAAGAGAATTCGCCACATATTGCAACAGAGTACCCAGTCATGGCTGCAATTGGTCAGTCAGATAACAACTTTACTACTGTTGGCTTGGCTCGATACGCTACAGCAATTGCCAGCAGAGGAAATGTCTATAATCTTACACTCTTAGATAGTGTTAGAGATTCAGAGGGAAATGTTCTAGAAAGCTATAAACCTACACTTAGAAATCAGGTTGATGTTTTAAATACTGGAGAATGGGATGCTATTCATTACGGTATGAGAATGGTAGTAGAATCACTTTCTTCATTCAATAATTTCTCTGTACAGGTTTGTGGTAAAACTGGTACAGCACAGCAGGTAAAGAGCAGACCTAACCACGCTTTATTTATTGGTTTTGCTCCTTATGATAATCCAGAGGTTGCAATTGCTACCCGTATTGCCTACGGTTATACATCACATAATGCAGCTGCAGTTTCTAAGGATATCTTGTCTTATTACTTCGGTGTTTCTTCTACAGAAGAATTATTGAATGGTGAGGCAAATACTGTATCAAATTCAGAAAATGAGTTTACAGATTAAATAAAATACTTTATTCAGGAGGTAAGATTTGAGTAACGATCCTGTAGTATTAAAAAGTAATAAATACGGTTTGTCACTTCAGCTAGATCCAACTATTCCATTTGAGGATTTGGTTAGAGCTATATGTGAAAAGTTTGCTCAATCAGCAGATTTTTTTGGAGAGACATCCATGATTTTGGAGACCTTCGGCCGTGAGATTTCTACAGAAGAAGGGCTCGTAATTATACAGGCTATAGAGCTTAATTCTAAAATTAAAATAATTCTTCTCAATGAAAATAATCAGTATAAAGACACCCGTATGCTTGGAGAGGTTGACAGATTTTATACTGATGAAATATTTGAGAACGCTAAAATAATTCGTGGTAGCGTCATCAAAAAGGATGTTGTTACCTCGGATTCCAGCCTTATTATTTTAGGTGATGTTAAATCCAAGGCTACTGTTAGAGCAAAGGGTAATATTATTATTCTTGGTAGTCTCGATGGAGCATGTCACGCTGGGTATCCAGATAATACAGGTTGCTATATTGTTGCTGGAGAACTTAATTCCAAGGACATCCAGATAGGTACAGTCACTGGAGAGATAAATATTCAGGAAAAATGGTCCCTTAGAGTTAGACGATCTAAGGAAGAGCCAGTAGGAATATCGGTATGGAACCACGAACTTTTGGCCGAGCCACTTAGTAGCGGTTTATTAAAAAGGATTAAAAATTAATGTTTCACAATTATAGGTTTAAAAATCTCGATATTAAGTTAATATTGGCAGTTATTACTCTTACAATCATCGGTATTTTTGTAATAGGTAGTGCTAATGAATCAAACCAGCAAAAGCAGATTATAGGGATGATACTTGGCGTTATTGTAATGGGAGTTATGACACTTATTGATTATGATTTTATACTTCATTTTCATTGGGTGTATTACGGTCTTGTTATTGCTTTGCTTATTGCAGTTCTATTATTTGGTGATGAAGCCGGTGGAGCAACACGTTGGATTGATGTGGGAGTACGTTTTCAGCCTTCAGAGTTAGGTAAGATTCTTTTGATTTTATTCTTTTCATGGTTTTTGATGATGCATGAAGAAGATATAAATAAACCTAAAATTCTTGCTTTAACTTTGCTTTTATCTGCTTTTCCGTTATTTTTAATAGAAAAAGAGCCAGATTTATCCACTACTATAGTCACAATGATGATAATTTGTGTTATGATGTTTGTAGTGGGATTAAGTTACAAATTAGTAGCCATTGTTTTAGGTGTAACAATTCCATCGATTATCATTTTGCTTGTGCTTGTTATGCAGGAGGGGCAGACTATCTTAAAGGAATATCAGGGTGGCCGTATTCTTGCATGGCTCAAGCCTGAGAAATATCCACAGGGAGCATATCAGCAACAGAATTCAATTATGGCTATCGGTTCAGGTCAGCTTCTAGGTAAGGGACTTGGAAATGATTCCTTCGATTCTGTTAAAAATGGTAATTATATTTCAGAGCCACATACTGACTTTATCTTTGCAGTAGCAGGAGAGGAGTTGGGATTTATTGGTTCTGCTTTAGTAATTCTTTTGATTTTTTCATTACAGTAGAAATTTTACTTATCGCAAAGAGGGCAAAGGATGTTTCAGGAAAGCTTATTTGTGTCGGTATGGCCACACTTATAGGTTTCCAGAGCTTTGTTAATATTTGCGTAGTCACTGGGTTGATGCCAAATACCGGTTTGCCACTTCCATTTGTTAGCTATGGTCTTACATCATTAGTAACAGTATATTTTGGAATTGGTATAGTTTTAAATGTTGGTATCCAATCAAAAATAATAATGGGAGGCTTTTTTAAATGAACATTGGATTAGTAGCTCATGACTCCAAAAAGAAGCTTATGCAGAATTTTTGTATTGCTTACAGAGGGATTCTTAGCAAAAATGATATTTTTGCCACAGGAACTACCGGAAGACTGGTTCAGGAGGTAACAAACCTTTCTGTACATAAATATCTTGCAGGTCACCTTGGTGGCACTCAGCAGCTTGGGGCACAGATCGAACAGAACGAGATAGATTTAGTTATCTTTCTCCGCGATCCACTTACAGTTAAATCTCACGAGCCTGATGTAAATAGTATTGTTAGACTTTGTGATGCTCATAACATTCCTTTAGCCACAAATTTGGCTACAGCAGAGTTGCTTATTAAGTCATTGGATAGAGGAGATCTTGAGTGGCGTGAAATGTATAAATAAGATTATTTCTGTTGTTCTTGTTACTATTCTTGCTGTAAATTTTACTGGTTGCGGTAGCAAGGACACAGGTGATGTTACTAGATATAATATATACAATACTTCTTTTGAATACGGTATCACAAAAAATGGTGGAACACCTTCAAATGCAGAGCTTTTTGCAAAGGATTTATGTGTAAGTAACACTGATGACATTGGTACTTCCACAGTTGATTCACAGGTGGCTTCTGGGGCGGGTGCATTTAATGTTACTGATCAGACAACAGTATATGCTCAGTCTGTTCATGAAAGGCTTTATCCTGCATCCACTACCAAAATTCTTACAGCTTACATTGCATGCCTTAATGGTAATCTAGATGATTACTATACTGTCAGTGCAAATGCAGTAAAGCAGGCCAGCGATTCCTCTGTTATTAATCTCAAAGAAGGTGATGTAATATCTCTTAGAGACTTGCTTTATGGATTAATGCTTCGTTCTGGAAATGACGCAGCTGTTACTATTGCGGAGGGGATTAGCGGTGATGTTGAGAGTTTCGCAAATCTTATGAATGAGACTGCAAAATCTCTTGGAGCAACCAATTCACATTTTATTACACCTAATGGTCTGCATGATGAGAATCATTACACAACTGTCTATGATATGTATTTGATTTTGAATGCAGCTATTCAAAATGAGACATTTTATAAGATATTTACAGCAAACAGCTATACTGCCAATTACACTAGTGGTGGTAAGGCAAAATCTGCTGATTGGACTACTACAAATCAATATCTTACAGGTAAAATAAAGGTTCCTTCTGGATTTACAATTCTTGGAGGAAAAACAGGAACAACCGGTGCTGCTGGCTACTGCCTGGTCCTTTTATCAGAAAACGAGGAGCAAGATAGAATTATTTCTATTGTGTTCAATGCAGATTGTAGAAGCAATCTGTATCTACTTATGAATCAGATTCTCAGTAATTACTGTGTGTAAAATCTGAAACTTTGCGCTTTTGCCTTAATTATTCTATATACTTATAAAAATACTGATAATTATTTAATAAATTGTGGTTTTGTTATTTAGGTTTTATTCATCTTATGATAGAATAAATTTATCACATAAATAGTTATTTCCTGAACGTAGAGGAGAGCTATAAAACACACAAAAGGGAGGTATTTTGACATGGTGGAGATTATTTCAGGCGAGAAGGGCAAGGGCAAGACAAAGTATTTACTTGATAAGGTAAACAATGACATTAACAATGTTGATGGCTCTATTGTTTACATCGACAAAAATACCAAGCACATGTATGAGCTTGATTCAAAGATTCGATTAATAAATATGGGGGATTATCCAATCGATTCTTCTGATGAGTTTTTAGGTTTCTTAAGTGGCGTTTTATCTCAAAATTCTGATATTCAAGAGGTTTTCCTAGACAGTTTCCTTACAGTATCATATATAGACACAAATGAAGGCTTTACAATTGCCCTAAATAAGCTTGACCAAATTTGCGACATGTTTGATGTGAAATTTGTATTATCTGTTAGTAAGAACGAAAAAGATTTACCTGAGGATGCAAAGGGTAAGATTGTTATTTCATTATAATTAAAGAATATAGGGGGCACGGTTTCGTGCCCTTTTAAATTGTTTGGAGTTGTATTTACAGCATGCTAAAAAGAAGGAACAAAAAGTAATTAAATATCCTAAACAATATCATATATCCATTGGCTTTATTACCATTGGTGTAATGTTCATCTACATGTTTTATCATCTGCTTACCTTTATCACTGCAGCTAATATTACTGTTTATGAGGTTTCTCAGGGTTCCATTTCTTCAAATCTTGAATATAATGCATTGGCAATCAGACAGGAGCAGATAGTTAATGCTGATATCAGCGGTGATGTTTTATATTTAGCTGAGAATTATACTAAGGTTGGTGCTAAATCAGAGGTTTATGCTATTGATTCTTCTGGAGAAATACTTTCCTCATTAAAGGATTCTTCTCAGGCAGTTGACGTGAATCTTGATGCAGAGGATTATCAAAAGCTTCAGAATAGTATATCCACTTATACTTATGACTTTTCAAATATTTCTTATAACAAGCTATATTCCTTTAAAACTGAACTTGAGTCGCAGGTTCAGCAGCTTTATACAGTATCAGCAATGGAGGCAATGAATGATTCTGTTCAGTCTGCAATCGCCAATGGTACATTTAATATTTATTCCAGCCCAAAGCCAGGACTTATAGTTTATTCTGTAGATGGGCTTGAGGATATTACCATTGATTCATTTATTTCGGATTCAATGGATATATCAAAATATGCTGCTACAAATCTTAAATCTCAGGAGTCAGTTGTTGCTGGACAGCCGGTATATAAGCTTATTACCTCTGATCATTGGAATCTTATATGCGAGGTTGATAAGGATTTATATGATTCCCTCCAGGCGGAATCTTATTTAAAAATTAGATTTCTGGAGGATGAAGTAGAAACCTGGACTGCCTTGGACTTTGCTGAAAAAGCAGGCAAGTATTATCTTGTACTTTCATTAGACGATTCTATGGATAGATATGCGGAAAGCAGATATGTCCATATTAAGATAATAAATAACAATATTTCAGGCCTTAAAATTCCTAATTCATCTATCGTGGAAAAGAACTTTTTTACTATTCCAAAATCCTATGTTATGCAGGGCAATAACGATGATGATGCTGGTTTCCTACGTAAAACAGAAAGCTCTAGTGAATATATTAGTCCTACAATATACTATGAATCAGATGATTTTTATTATGTAGATAGTGAATCTGTTTCAAGGGGCGATGTATTATGTAAGCCTAATTCTAATGAGACTTACGTAGTAGGGACTGATATGGGCAAGCTTAAAGGTGTATATAATGTAAATAAAGGTTATGCTGTTTTTAAACAGATAGAAATACTTTTCCAGAATAATGATTATTCTATAATAAAAACAGGTACCAATTATGGTATTTCAATGTATGATCACATCGTATTGCAGGGAAATGAAATAGAAGAAAATTCAATCATAAATTAATTATTAAGGAGCTGTAAATGAGAACAGAAGAATTAAAAGAGAATTTAACAAGCGTAGAAAAAGAGTTGCTGATGCCTGTGCAAGAGCTGGTAGAAAGAGAGAAGAGGTTACCCTTATTGCTGTTAGTAAAACAAAGCCAGTTGAAGATTTACAGGTTATTTATGATTGCGGAATCAGAAGCTTTGGAGAAAACAAGGTTCAGGAACTTACGGGAAAGATTCCAGAAATGCCAAAGGATATTGATTGGCATTTAATTGGTCATCTCCAGAGAAACAAGGTTAAATACATTGTTGATCAGGTAAAGCTTATTCATTCAGTGGATAGCTATAGACTTGCAGAAGAAATTAATATCCAGGCAAAGAAGAAGGGAGTAGTAGTTCCTATTCTTATAGAAGTAAATGCAGCAAACGAAGCTACAAAGTTTGGTGTTAAGGTAGAAGAAACAGCTCAGTTATGTGAGGAAATAGCTCATCTTGATGCTGTTCACATTATGGGATTGATGACAATAGCACCAAATGTTGTGGTTCCAGAAGAAAATCGAGCAATTTTTCACAAAATAAAGGCTTTATCAGTTGACATTGCTAGTAAAAACATCGATAATGTAGATATGAGAATTTTATCTATGGGTATGACCAATGATTTTGAAGTCGCCATAGAAGAAGGTGCTACTCATGTTCGCGTGGGAACAGCCATTTTCGGAGAGAGAAATTACAGTATTTAATAGGAGTAATGTTATGTTTGAAAGAATGCTTGATGCAATGCATCTTAGTGATGACTATGATGAGTACGAGGACGAAGAGCTCTACGAAGAGGAAGAGAAAGATTCCTTCTTTAATAAGTTTTCAAAAAAAGATGAGGAAGAAAAGCGTCCAGTTTTGAACAAGCCTTCTGATAGGGAGACTAGAGCTTCTAAACCAGCGCCAAAGATTACACCAATGAGAAATAAAGGGAAAGGAGCTGTTATGGAAGTTTGTGTTATTAGACCATCCTCTTTTGAAGATGCTCGTGAGATTTCAGAGACACTTTTAGCTGAACGTACAGTGCTTCTTAATATGAAGGGGTTAGATTTAGGGGTTGCACAGAGAATCATAGATTTCACTTGTGGAACTTGCTATGCTATTGATGGTAATTTACAGCGTATCGAGGATTATATCTTCATTATTACACCTGCAGGAGTTGAGCTATCTGGTGATTTAGCAGGTATCGTTGATGCCTTTGACTTTACAGGGATTCAAACAGGATTTTAAGTATTAAGCACCAGAATATCTGGTGCTTTTTCTTTAATGATTTTTATTCAAATGTTTTTGGCTACTTTTTAGAGGGGACTGAAATTATGAGTAATAGCTTGAATGTTAGATATGACAATGAACCTTGTTATAATATTTATTTTAGGCCTGATTTTACTGACTTTGCACAGGTTTTTAAATCTGATTTAAATAAAAATTATGACAACATTTGCGTAGTTTCTGATTCGAATGTTGCAGCCTTATACTTAGGGGAGGTAGTTTATATCTTCAAAGATTTGTGTGATAATGTTTGCTCATTCAGTTTTGATGCTGGCGAAGCTTCAAAGAATCTTAATACAGTTAGTATGCTCTATGAGCATCTCATTATTAAGAAATTTACTAGAAATTCTTTATTAGTAGCCTTAGGTGGCGGAGTTGTCGGCGATTTAACAGGATTTGCTGCAGCTACATTCCTTAGAGGCATAGATTTCATCCAGATGCCTACCACTTTATTATCCCAGGTAGATAGTTCTGTTGGCGGGAAAACAGGTGTGGACTTTAACAGCTACAAGAATATGGTTGGTGCTTTTTATATGCCTAAAATGGTTTATATGAATATTGGCACTTTAACCT
This sequence comes from Butyrivibrio fibrisolvens 16/4, assembly GCA_000209815.1. Classification (GTDB taxonomy): domain Bacteria; phylum Bacillota; class Clostridia; order Lachnospirales; family Lachnospiraceae; genus Pseudobutyrivibrio; species Pseudobutyrivibrio fibrisolvens_A. The sequence continues at coordinate 1,782,005 of FP929036.1, read as the reverse complement.
CTTTGGATGATGATAATTTTGCCTGTGGTATGGGCGAGGTTATTAAGCATGGACTTATTGCGGATAAAGATTTTTATAAATGGCTTAAAGATAATAAAGAATCTATTATGGCAAAAGATTACTCAGCCCTAGAGTACATGGTTCAAAGAAACGTTGATATTAAAAGAAATGTTGTAGAAATTGATCCTAAGGAAAAAGGAATCAGGGCTTATCTTAATTTCGGTCATACTTTAGGTCATGCCATTGAGAAGCTTTCCAATTTTTCTTTGGGACACGGACAATGCGTAGGTATTGGAATGGTATGCGCAGGATATTTGTCGAAAAAGCTTGGATACATATCAATTGAAGAATATAACGATATAATTGAATGCTTAAAGCAGTTTAATATGCCAGTATCAGTTTCTGGATTATATAAAGAAGATATCCTTGAAGCATCTAAATCAGACAAGAAAATGACTGGCAAAAAAATCAAATTTACTATATTAAAGGCTATTGGAAAAGCAGCATCTTATCTGGATTTTACAGATGAGGATTTGCTAGAAGCGATAGAACAGGTGTTGGAATAAATGTTTTACAAGTTTAAAAAATCGATTTCATTAATATATGCTTTATTTTTAGTTGTTTTATTGGTTTTTCTTGATCAGCTTACTAAATACTTAGCTGTTCATCATCTTATGAATAATTCTGATGTTGTTCTTATTCCAGGTGCTTTACAGCTTCATTATCTTGAGAATACTGGCGCAGCTTTCTCTCTGTTACAGGGAAGACAGTTATTATTTGCGGTTATTACACCTATTCTTTTATTATTTTTGGTATACAGCGTTATTAGAATGCCTCAGGAAAAGAAATATTCATTATTGAATTACATAGTGGTAATCGTCATTGCTGGTGCAATTGGAAACTATATAGATAGAATTTTAAACAACTATGTTGTAGATTTTATATACTTTTCTTTGATTAATTTTCCTGTATTTAATGTTGCAGATATTTATGTTACCTGCGGTGTTATAGTGTTATTCTTTTTAGTGCTTTTCTACTATAAGGATGAAGATTTTGAGGAGATTAAGCATAGCTTATTATTTAAGAAATAATGGATGAATTTACTATCATAATTGAAGAACCATCAGATGAAGGTATTCGCATAGATAAATATCTAGCGGCTGCACTTCCTGAAAAATCACGAAGCTATTATCAAAAAGCAATTGATAATGGCTTTGTTTTAGTGAATGGAAAACAGATTAAATCAAAATATCAAACCAAGCTTGGTGATGAAATAATTGTTAGTATAGAACCAGTTAAGGAAATAGATATTTTACCTGAGGATATTCCTATTGATATTCTATATGAAGATTCAGATGTTATCGTAGTAAACAAGCCTAAGGGGATGGTGGTACATCCTGCTCCTGGTCATTATTCTGGTACTTTAGTAAATGCTCTTATGTATCATTGCAAGGATTCTTTATCTGGAATTAATGGAGAGATTCGTCCAGGAATTGTTCATCGAATCGATATGAATACAACAGGCTCTTTGTTGGTTTGTAAGAATGATAAGGCTCATAATGATATAGCTGCACAGATAAAGGTACATTCTGTAAATCGTATATATAAGGGAATTGTAGTAGGCAATTTCAAGGAGGAGGAAGGCACTATAAACGCTAATATAGGCCGAAATCCTAAAGATAGAAAGAAGATGGCTGTAGTAAGCGATGGAAGAGAAGCAATCACTCATTACACTGTTTTAGAGCAATATAAGGGCTTCTCCTATGTACAGTTTAAATTGGAAACTGGCCGTACCCATCAGATACGTGTTCATATGGCTCATATAGGCCATCCACTTTTAGGGGATGATGTATATGGAAAGCCTGTAAAAGGCTTGGAGGGTCAAACATTACATGCCCAGACCTTAGGATTTGTACAGCCTACTACAGGTGAATACGTGGAGGTAAATGCTCCATTGCCTGCTTATTTTGAAGAGCTATTAACTAAATATAGAAAGACAATTATTTAGTTATCTTTTCTACTAAAGTCTACTGCGTTTCTTGCCTGACGCTTATGTTCGTCCTCGATAGCAGCGTAGTAGTCTATAGTAGTATTTATATTTTCGTGACCTAAAACATCTGCAACAAGGCGAATATCGCCTGTTTCACGGTATAAAGCAGTACCATAAGTACTTCTTAGCTTATGTGGAGTGATTTTCTTATTAGGAACTACTAGCTTAGCATATTTTTTCACCAGATTTTCTATAGCATCAACGCTAATTCTCTTTCCCTGCAATGAATAGAAGAGTGCAGCTTCGTGACCGTCTCTTGGATTAATATATTCTCGTTCCCCATTAATATATTCCTTCAAAACAGTAGCAACTTCATCATTGAAGTAGATGATATCCTGTCCGCCACCCTTTCTAACGATTGTTAAAGAATTAACATTAAAATCAACATCAGTTAAATCAAGGCCATTGCATTCGCTGACACGGATGCCTGTGTTTAACATAAGTGTTAATATGGCTAAATCACGGCCACGAGTTTTTTGATTGTATTTCCTTTGGCGCTCGGAATAAAAGGCGTTTCCTTCATCAATAGCCGTCAATATGGCTTGGACCTCATAATTGTTCATACGAACAATATTTTTATCCTTTTTAATATGTGGAAGGTCTACAAGCTGTGTAGGATCTTTGGATACGTATTCACGAACCATTAGATATTTATACATACCTCTAAGTGGCGATAATTTACGTGCAATTGCCTTTTTGCCGTTTTCGTGTTGTTCACCTATAGTATTTAACTCTAAGTAACGTTTATATTCCTCAATGTCATCTGGGGTGATTTTATTAAGGAAGTCGTAATCAATTTTTTTGAGGTCCGAACCTGCAATTGTAGGGTTAGACTGCTGTAAAAATCGAAAGAACGTAAGTAGATCATAGCAATATGAAATCAATGAGCTAGGCTGAGCATTTTGTTCCTTTGATTGAATGAAATCTAAAGCAGGCTTTGGAAGCTGAGATTCAAGTTCACGTAACTTTAATTTTAAATTTTGTTTTTATCTTTGTAAAAATGAGAGTCCTTACCCATAAAACCTCCAAATGTAATAAAAACCTTGTAAATACGCGGTTTATTTCTATATAAATATTATAGTACTTCTTAGTTCTTTTGGCAATATCTATCGGAAAAACAGATATTTAACCGATAGATAGATTAGCAAAATACTACTCTCTTTTACTACTCTCTTTTTGTACTAAACGTAACTTTTTAATGTAAATGCAAATTTCTTGAAGTTAATGCAAGTTTCTACAGGTAAAAACAAAACATATATCGATGTTGCATTTAGTACTGGAAATAATAGGTAAAATTAAAGGAGCTGATTGAACTGAACAGCCCCTTATAATATGTTTATTTAGCCAGACAAATTTGAATTATGCGATTAACTTCAGATAGAACTGACTATCGCATCATCCCAACAAACTTGAATTATCAACATGTTTTCTTATTATTTCTGTAATCTCCTTGGATAGCATAATTGTCTCTTCCTCAACGTCCTCTTTTACCGAAATAAAGTAATTACTTTCTGGAAGTATTCATCACTAAATTTTGGTTCTGCCATTAATTCATCGCTTTATTTTTCTCTCTAAGCTTAATCCTAAAAGCAACAATTGGATCCACAGCAAATAAAATCAAAAGGACATTTCCAATTAATAACAAAATTAATAGGAAATAGGCGCTTTTAATTGCTGGATTTGTGGCATTATTTGCTGAGATTCCACATCTAGCACCGATATAACTCGCCAATCCAATAATGGATAAGTTAACCTTTCCATCCATATTATATCCATATGTTCTTTCCTCAATTTTTTTCTCAAGTCGATAAATTTTAAATATTCTTAACGCGATGAAAAGCAATGTGATTGCTATGTTAATCAACAGATTAGCAAAAATATAATAGACTAATAAGTTTATAGTAATTGTTAAAACTACTATCAATTCGCTCTCAAATACCATCAACATTTTGATGTGTTTGTATTCCTTTTCTTTTTCAAATAAAGAAATAAGCATAATAAAAGGACATAAAATAAATATACATATAGTTAATACCATAAAAACTTATTAACAATTCCATCTATGATGAATGGTGTAAATCCGCACAATAAAAATAATGGTGGAATAAATGAATGTTTAAATTCCACATCAGGTAATCTACTAATAACCTCAAATATGTTAGTTACTTTTTGTTATTTTTTGCCATCAATTATCCCTTCATTTATCAAGCTTAACAAATGCCGATTTATCAATGTCTTTATTTTAGTTGATTTAACAGCCTAAATAAAGCTTTAATTACCATATTTTCAATATTTGTTCATTAGAATTATACTAATACTGTTCTGCAAATCGATTACCTATAGAATTTGGAGGTAATCACATGAATAATAAACATCTTACATTTGAAGAACGTTCTATAATTGAAGATCTACTAAATAAGGGAGAAAAAATCCATAAGATTGCGCAAAAGCTTGGCAGGCCTGACTCTTCTATCGTTCGTGAAGTACAAAGAAACCGATATGTTTGTCATACTGCCACTAAAGAGAAATGCGAGTTTCAGTTTGGTGCCGGTGCATGTACAGTCATAAACTTATGCCAAAGTGGTAAATGCAGACATATGTCTTGTAGCGGTTGCGATGACTACTGTAACAGCGATAAATGCCCTGAATATAAGCCATACATTTGCCCTAAGCTACTAAAATCTCCATATGTATGCAATGGCTGCAGTGAAAATCCTTGCCGTATAAGCGCATTTTCTGCTAAATACAAGTATCAAGCCAGACGAGCTCAGATTGTATATGAAGATAAGCTTAAAGAGTCTAGAGGCGGAATAACACTTTCTGCAGAAGAAATGGAACAACTTGATAACTTAGTATCTCCTCTTCTTCTAAAAGGCCAATCTATAAGGACTATTTATGCAAATCATAAGGATGAAATCCCTTGTTCAGCTAGTACACTCTATGAATACGTAGACCGCTGCTATCTTACCGCTAGAAACATAGATATGCCAAGAAAAGTCCGATTTAAGCCTCGTTATAGCCACGGAAATCGACCAAAGAGCTTCCAGGACTTTGTATTCAAGAGAACCTACAATGATTTTCAAAAATTCATTGAGGATAAGCCTGATTTAAACATTTGGGAATTAGATACTGTGATAGGTGCCATAGGCGGCTACAGCTTCATGACAATGCTACATCGTAAATCAGGATTTATGATTATATGTCTTCTGAAAGAACACAATCAAATGGCCGTAATTGAAGCTATAAATGACATATGCGATAAGCTTGGAATTGAGCTGTTTCAAAAGCTCTTTCAGGTCATTTTAGCTGACCGTGGAACAGAATTTGGTAATCCGTATGCTATTGAATGTGATAGAAATGGAGAAATCAAAACAAAGCTGTTTTACTGCGATCCTTATTGCTCATGGCAAAAAGGGATGCTCGAAAGAAATCATGAGTTTATTAGACAGGTTCTGTCGAAAGGGAAAAGCTTTAATGACCTTTCCCAATCTGACATTCATCTTTTGATGAACCACATCAACAATTATCCCCGTGAAAGCTTAAATAATGTATCCCCATACGAATTAGCTAAGCTTCTTTTAGGTGATGAATTTTTGAAGGCTTTAAATGCTGTCAAAATTGAGCGTGATGACGTTGTTTTAAAGCCTTGGTTGTTGCGTAAACCTGAGTATTAATAAAAATTAATTCGAGTAAAGTATAACACAATTATCGGTTTGCAGAACTTAATGCAATATATGGATTCTATCCAGGCATTTAGCATTAAGTTCTGGAAAGCTTGTGTTAAAGGCCTTTTTGGCATGCTTAAATATTGAAAAATAAGGCTCTTAGATACTATTTTTCCGTTCCTGTCAACTAAAAAAGGCTACCACATTTTTTGCAGTAACCTTTGTAAAATCATGGTATATAGGATTTTTTGCATTTACCTCTGGAAGTGACGCTTTTTGTACTAGTAACTTTAGAGTAACTTTTTTATGTAAATGCAAATTTCTTAAACTTAATGCAACATTATAGAGGTAAAAGCAAAACATACATTACTGTTGCATTTAGTTCTGGAAATAACAGGCATAATTAAAGGAGCTAAACCAGCTCCTTATAATATGTTTATTTAGTTAGACAAACTGGAATTTTTGCGATTAACTTCCGGTTTTTCTTCAATCAAGGATTATGTATTACATTTCTCTTTCCACTATTGGCAGTTCCTCTTACTTCTTCGTGGTAAAAGTAATCTACGATTGTTGGATGTCCTTTTTCTACTCTCTCATACGGAGTTTCATTATCAACAAACCTGCAATCATACTTTTTAGCCAGCTCTTCTGCTTTCCTTTCTAGTGCTTCAAAATAGCTGCGGTTCTTTTTGTTATAGATTTCGTCATACAGTGGCACCAGATCCGGATGTTTATCGGAAATGTATTTCATGATATCTGCCTTAAACCCTCCGCGAAGATTCAGATTCTCAAGCCATACAAGGTCACACTGATCTTTTGTCCTGTCTATGATTGCCTCTATATCCGTAATCCCCGGGAACACGGGTGAAATGAAGCAAATTGTACGAATGCCTGCCGCATATACCTCTTTCATTGCAGCAAGCCTTCTTTCTATGCTTACTGCCGCATCCATATCATCTTTAAACTCTTCATCGAGAGTATTGATTGACCATGATACTGTAAGTCTGCTATTTTCATTGATCTCTTTTAGCAGTTCCAGATCTCTTAGTACAAGGTCTGACTTTGTGCAGATAAGTATGTCCGCACCACTGTCCTTTAGTTCTTCCAGAAGTCTTCTTGTATTTTTATATGTTTCCTCTAGCGGATTATAACCATCCGTAACTGTTCCAATAATCACCTTCTGGCCGGCATACTTCTTAGGATTCTTTATTTCAGGCCAGTCTTTCACATCCATGAAGGTTCCCCATTCTTCCGTATGCCCTGTAAAGCGTTTCATAAAAGATGCATAGCAGTATTTACAGGCATGGGGGCACCCCACATAGGGATTCACCGAATATCCTCCAATAGGAGTATTCGATTTTGTCATTACACTTTTTGTTTCTATATGATTTACTTTGATTTCTGGTTGTTCCATATCCTCTGTTCCTCCAACACTTTGTTAAAAGCATCCGGCATTTCCTGTATCATTTCTTCTCCCATAATCGGAACAAGATCTTCTTTCCAGAATACAGGAATTTTCAGTTCATGAGCCTGTTCTGTCAATGAATAAACCCATCCGGGATCTGTTTTAACAGTCCTGCTCTTTGCACCTGTCATAGTTCCCACCACAATCCAGTCAATGCCTGTAAGATCAACCTTACCCGGATCATCGAACAAAGGCTCAAAGGTCACATGATAATGCTTTGCCCTTACATTGCTCCGCAGTGCATCAATATGCCATAACTCAGATTTTCTCGTAACTGTAACGCCAAACCATGCATTATCAAGATCTGTTTCAAAAGACAGAAAATCCGGTCGTTTGGTAAGAAAAAGAAACTGGTGCTGAGGATTCTCTGCTATCTTTTAAAGACTTCCTCTCTCCATTCCTCATGCCAGCCCGAGAGATCGCTCATACCGGTCAGCAGAAAATTCTGCGGCTTTTTCTTTTCCATCATACGAAGCTTGCCTTGAAAAAACTGTGGCTTTTCAAAATCATCTATGATGTGATAACGCCTCGTATTGTTTCTGGCATAGCAGTACGGACATCCAACAGTGCACCCTATAACAAGATTCATGTTCTGAATCTGATCTTTAATACAAATACTCATAGCTCTCCACATAAAAAGTTATGGACATCTGCTTGCAGAAATGCCCACAACTTTAAAACTCATACTTACTCGATTACTGCATCGTCGGCGGTATACGCTTCAAGAGAACCTGCCTTCACCTGGATACAGGCATAGCTGATCTCAGAATCATCTGCCGCGAAGAACTGTCTTTTCCCATCCGGCGCAATACGCACTATATCACCGGCAGAAAGCTCTATATCCTCACCGTCAACTACCGCTTTTCCCTTGCCGGAAAGAATGATGTAAATCTCTTCATTGGTCTTATGATAATGAACAAAAGGAACACTCGCACCTGCCGGAAGATGGTTGATGCTGATCTCAGCCCCTGTAAGTCCCAGCTGATCATGTAGTTCAGTTCTCGGATTGCTTGCAACACTTACCTTACTATAGTTAGACATTTCTGATACCTCCATTTGTTGTAATGTTGATTGATACAACGGGAGTGTACCACTGCCTTGTTGTGATGTCAAGTGTTACAACAAAACTTTTTAAAATTCTATCAGCTTGTTCGCATCCGCCATTACATCAGCTATGGTTATTCGCCGCATTTTATCTTCCATGGCATTCTGTATTTCTTCAAGCCTGTGATCCATGATCCTGTGAATGTTCCGTCCCACAGGGCATAACTCATTCGGATTCTCATGGAAATGAAACAACTGTCCATTTTCGACAGGCTCCACGGCATTGTAAACATCCAGAAGCGTTATCTCCGTCAAGGATTTCTCTATATCGGCACCGCCGCTTCCCCGCTTCACTGTTACAATCTCCGCCTTCTTCAACTGCTGCAAGAGTCTTCTGATTACCGTCGGATTTACATTTGCGCTGGACGCAAGAAATTCACTGGTGATTTTATTGTCATTCTTAAATGTTTCAATTGCTATAAGCACATGAACCGCTATTGTAAATCTGCTTGAAATCTGCATTCTGACACCTCCATCGACTCTATCTTAAATCATTTTCGTTGTAGTTACAATAGTCACAACAAGATACTATTTTTCCGTTCCTGTCAACTAAAAAAGGCTACCACATTTTTTGCAGTAACCTTTGTAAAATCATGGTATACAGTTGATTTTCTTATTTTCTTAACTTCTGCTGCTTCATAAATTTTTACAGTTTCTACCGTAACCTTATGTCTTTTAAGAATAGGTCTTTCACTTTTAGCATCTTCCAGAGCTTCATTAAGACCTGTCATAATACTATTAAATACACTGTTATCGCTCATATTATTTACCTCCAAGGCTATTTTTAAGCATTTTTCCTCCGTAAATTCCGATATATCAGCACTCCAATTGCAGATATTTTGACAATATGGCATTATCTTCAAATTCTTCCATAACGACAAAACCATTCTTTTCCAATACTTTAATGGAAGCCTGATTATGAGCAAAGGTAAAGGCGCCAATGGTTTTTACATGGTATAAAGTGCAAAAACTCTGAATAAATTTTTTACTGCTGTAGTAGCTATGCCCTTATTCCAGTATTCAAGTTCAAAAATGCAAAAACTGAGCATGCAATTTGGTTCATCATCCATATCAATACAATAGCACCAAACATCACCTACATATTTTCCATCAACATACACTGTTTGGCCGAAGCTTTGTGCATCTGGCAGCAAAGTTTGTTCGTAGTCGGCTAATGCCTCTTCAACTGTTTTTGCCTTTTGCGGTAATACTTGCTTGATTTCCGGTCTCTTTGCCTTTTCAAAATAAGTTCTAACAGAATCAGCAGTTCTTTTTTCCAATGTGATATTCATACTTCAATTAGTTATCTTTCTATCGCCATAAAATCCCATTAAAATCAATATCAATGCACTTCCAGCAAGAATTCCATCCATAATGCCGGCTGGCAATAAAAACATTATCAGCGTAATGGTTATTGTGCAGATGATTATCGACAGCACTAAACCCCACATTCTATTTTTTAGTAGACCTATAGCACCAATCAGTCTAATCAAACCGTAGATTGCCCCCATAACAATCATCATATAAATGTTATCTTGGAAATATTGAAGCTTGAATTCAAAAAACTTTCCTATATCAAACTTATCATTTCCTAGTAACAACGCAGGTATCATACATAGCACACCAGCCAGTTCCATGAATCCGCCATGAATAATCATGATAATTGCTGCTATCTTATATTTTTTCATAGTTTTTCCTCTCAAAAATTACTCCCAAAACAATTCATCTAATGTTCTATCCAAAGCTTTACATATGGAAATACATAGCTTGATGGTTGGATTGTAATATGCTTTTTGAACTATTTTATTCGCTTTAAATAGTGAGCTAACAGTTTTTGTAACTCTTCCTGTATTGGTTTCTCAATATCATATATTTCCTGAATACGATTACTTACCTTACTTTGTCTATCATTAATCACAGACTGATCAACCAATTCATTAGCTATTGAAGCAGCGGCTTTTAAATCAGTGAGATATATTAAACAGCCTCTAGTCAACCTCTTATATTCTATCAGAGCTTCTCTTAATTTATCATTATCCTCATCAATAATAGATAATAATTGAAAAGTATACATGTTTAATGCAGATTGATGTTTCTGCATGACACTAGTAAAAACATCTAAACCTTCAGTTGTCTTTACAGCACTTGCTCTCTGATAAAATATTTGTAAATAATCTGCAGATGCAACTTCTGCATAAGAAGATATTATATTCGCAGCATCCTGTCTTTCCTTGTAATACTCCGTATGCTCGACTGAATGTTTTCTCCCAAACCACCCCATAGTGATACCACATATACTTATTGCCGTTGAACAAAGTACAGTTACTATTCCCAATGTTATTTCTGGTTGCATAGAATATTCCCCCAATATTTTTTATTAATTTTCTTCACTATTAATCTGATCTAACAATTTACCAGTTGAACGATAGTCACTCATCTCCCTTTTTGCACCAGTGCAAAATCGCATAATATATCATTCTGCTTATATGCATGTTCAAAATCATCAAGTTTGTAGCATGGAATATGTGGTTCAAAAGCCAGATCAGCAAAATACAAGGCCTGAAGGCATCTCATCCCAAGGTCTCTGGCAGCAAAAAGCTCCTTTGAACCGCCATCTCCGACATACAGGCATTCCTCAGCTGTAATTCCCATCTCCTCCATTGCTTTTTTATATATTTCATAATCTGGCTTACATATTCCCTGCTCATATGAAAGTAATACGACATCTAAGTACGGGAAAATAGAGCTTTTTCTAATAGCATCAGCTTCATCAGAATAACAGTTACTTATAAGTCCAATCTTTATGCCGCGTCTACTAAGCTCCTGCAAAAGAACTATAGTTTCCACGGGAGTTCGTTCAAATATCCCTTCTAGATTCTTCCTTCGCTTATCTGCGAGAAGTTTTACAGATTCCTCGCTGTAACGCCCCAGCATTTCAAGAGTCGTTTTTATCCCTTCCTCTATTGTGCAGTTTCCGCAGCTTCTATCATGTTCTGTGGTATGCCATGCATTTCTGAAATCATCGATTGGGATTTTTAAGTCTGCCGCCATGTCTTCGCTAAAATAAGTATCACCAGAAAACATTGAAACGAGGGTTTCAAACATGTCAAATATAACCGCTTTGGTCATACGCGCCTCCCCACAAATTCGAATTTGTTAATTTCTTTATTTTAGTTGATTAGAGAGCTAAATAAAAGTTTTAATTACCATATTTCCCGTTTTTGTTTCATATATACATATTAAAACACTCTGCATATAGAAAAAGGTTACTGTTTTCAGTAACCTCAGTAAATATCAATATTTCTGTCCATAGAAAAGAACAATCGGCATATCTGTGGGATATTACCCATTTTTTTGCACCATTTCACAAATAATACACCTTATGTATAGTTATATAATATTGACACTTTGAAAATGATGGTTGTATCATAACTGAGGCGATAGCCAAGGAGGAAATATATGACTATGAGTTTTAGAAAGATTGCAACAACAATTATATCTACAGCATTAGTAGCATGCATGGTAGTACCGGCATTTTCTATGACAGCAAATGCTAAAGAAAATAATGATGACCTTATCTGTATTCCAATCATGAAAACAAACGGAGAGGTTTACTATGAATATATTTCATATGAGGATATTCAAAAAGAGTGGGCAGAGCAGGATGCTCGTGGAAATAATTATGCAGCAGTACTGGATTATTACCAGAATGAAGCTTTAAAGAAATTTACAGAATTAAATGCTGATCCAGATCAGTCAGGATATGCTTGGTGTAAGATGCCTGTACATATTTATCTAGGTCAGTTTAATTCGGGCCTCGGTCCTAACCTTAAAAGAGGTGGCTCATTTGATTCAGCAAGATATGCAGCAGAGAATCCAGATGTAGCTGCAGTCGTAGGAACAAATCACGATGCTCTTTGGAATCACTTTTCTAAAACAGGTATCTACGAAGGTCGTATGGGTTATAGCACTTACGATACTTACTTTAATCAGTCTATTGATGCACTTAATTCAATTATCAGAGCAGGTATGACTGACAGAGAAAAGGTATGTGCAGTTAATCAGTGGGTAATTGAAAACTACTATTATGATTATGAGCGTATAGGTAAGACAAAGCCTTGGAATAAAACTGATACAGGAACAATAGCAGGCATATGCGAGGATTACACGGCTAGATGTGGCTATATGTTAGATTTATGTGGTGTGCCTAATATCACAGACAGTTCCCACGCCATTAATCACATTTGGAACCGAGTATATGTAGACGGTAAATGGCTGGTTGTTGACTGTACCTGGAATGATATGCAGGCAATCACAACTGGTGGAGATGTACAAATCACCCTTGATGTATCAAATTGCAATCTATTAGTTGATAAGCATACGGGGCAGTATAAGGATGACTTTGAATGTGGTTATGCTGCAAACTACGGGCCATCGTTTGGATATGGATGGTAAAATTTTTTATTAGATAATCATATAAAGCAAATTATAAAGGACTGCCACAGTATGTGAGCAGTCCTTTTTTGTAGAAATATTTATTTTATTAATGTCTCCTAGGGATTATCGACTTATACTAAATCGATAATTTCCTTAAAGCTATTTATTTTATATTCTGCCTTGTCATAACTGCTAGCACTGCCTATTCCTATGCTGTGAAATCCACCAGCTACTGCTGCGTCAATTCCAGCCTCGGCATCTTCAACAACAAAACAATTCTCATTCTTAAGCTGAAGAATACCGGCAGCCTTAATGAAAACCTCTGGATTAGGCTTTGACTGAGAAATTATTGTTCCATCAGATATTCCGTCAAAGAAATCCAAAAGACCAATGCGACTTAAAATCAGCTTAGTGTTTTGGGATGATGAACCAATAGCAAGCTTTAAACCTTTTGCTCTAAGTGCATGTAAAGTATCTAATACCTCTGACGATACATCCCTTTCTGTCATTGATGCCAAAAGCTCTTTATATAAATCATTTTTCTTTGTCATCATCTCAAGCTTTTCTTCATCTGAATACTGCCTGTCAGCTTTCTCCAGAATTATCTCCAGGCTGGCAGCTCTAGAAACACCGCGAAGTCTTTCATTTATTTTTCTATCAAAATATATTCCCTCATCATCAGCCATTTTCTTCCATGCCTGATAATGATATTCATCAGTGCTGCAAATAACACCATCTAAATCAAATATAATTCCCTTGATTTCCATTTTATATATAGTCCTTTCCACATAGTGGGTCTACCGGGCTGATTCCTTTAAACTCAGAACGGCCCATCATTTTATCAATACAAGCTGTTACAAAATCCTCATTGCCACTATAGGTATTTATATATGTTTTCATCATAGGGGCATCAAACAGATGGTATGGATATGCTGTTGAAACCATAAGCATCGGTATTTCAGCAGCATGCCAAGGTGCATCATCCCCAAGGCCAAACAAAACATTCCAATTCAAACGGAGTGTTGTGTTATTAGAAGCATTTTCCATGTTACAAACATAAAGATACAAATCATAATCAGCCTTCATATCTGCAACGCTTCTGTACATTTCATTCATAAGAGCCTGCTTTTCTGGAGTCATTCTGCTTGGATCTGCGAAATCCATTACAGAAACTCGAGTGCGTCTGTCTCTAACCTTAACCTCAAAGCCCTCTGCTTCAAGCTTTTCTTTCCACATCTTTACAAAATCGCTATTTGGATCATCATTTCTATCGATAACATTCAAATAAATACGCTTATATTTTTTGGCAGAAAGTGGAAGTAAACTTGCCTCATCTCTTACGAGTGTGATGGCCTTATCTGCAACTTCATTGGCCATCTTTCTATGCTCTTCACAACCTACTACAGCCAAAGCATCTTTGCCTGGCACAAGAGTTCCTTCTGCCTGCTTTTTGTGAAGCCCTAAAGAAGCCTTTGTAGCAAGTATTCTAAGAACTGCTTCGTTTAATCTTTCTTCCTTAAGGATTCCATTTTTCACACCATCCATAAGGAATCCATAATCCTCTTCTAAGCTTTTATTGAAAAGAATCATGTCACATCCATTTTGAATTGCAGTAGGAATTGCCATTTCTCGCTTCATAGCAGCTGTAAATCCAACCATAGGTGTGGCATCTGTAGAAATCAAGCCATTAAATCCCAGCTGCTGTCTAAGCAATTTGGTAAGTAATTCATAAGACAATGAAGCAGGAAGTAACTGCTTTTCTCTTGAAGCACCACTATCGTATTTACGAACATAGGCGGGGCAAGCTATATGGCCAACCATAACTGTCTTTGCTCCCTTTTCAATAAGTGACCTATATACATATCCAAAGGTCTCATCCCATTCCTCTACAGAAAGGCTATTGATGCTTGTAAGAATATGTTGATCTCGCTCATCGATACCATCTCCTGGGAAATGTTTGATAGCAACCGCCACATTATTCTCATCAGCACCATCCATATATCTGCTGGCAAAGTCAACCACCATCTGTGGATTGTCTCCAAATGTTCTTACATTTGTAATTGGATTATGAAACTCCTTGTTAATATCAACGATTGGTGCAAAAGACCAATTCATACCTAGAGCTGCACCTTCTTTGCAGGCAACATATCCCATTTTGTAGCCATATTCGCTATCTGCTGTTGCAGCTACTGCCATAGGCTTTCCAAAGGATGTTCCCTCAAAAGCCAAACCATCTCCTCCTGCCTCAATATTGGCAGCAAGAAGAAGTGGCACCTTGGCGATTGATTGAATTTTTCTGTGAGTGTTCTGTATCTCCTCGGCTCTGCCACTTCGATACATCATACCCCCTACCTTTATATCTCCTACAATGTGGTTGAGGACTCCATCATCACTGCTGAATCCCATTGGACAGAATACCTGTCCACACTTATCCTCGAGTGACATCTCGCTAAAAGTAGTTTCAATCCACTCTACAGCCTCATCATCTAAATAAAAGGGATTTCCCTTAAAATCTATCTTTGACATTTATAACCTCGTTAATTACAAAAATATTTTCTTAAGAAATATGTAGGGCCACAGCTCCATGCGTGACAATAGCTGTTAACTATTGTTCCGCCATAAGGAGACTCATTTGGATTCTTAGGATTGTATAATTCCCAGAATGTATCTGCCCCTTCCTTAAGCATTCCACCCCAGTATTCTTCCATTTCCTTTAAAGCCTGATTCTTTTCACCAATCATAATCAAAGCTTCTACAAAGTTATGGAACATGTATGGTGTAACCATTGTTAGAGCACTTTCTTCCTGACGCAAACGCTCAATAAGCTTAACAGCGCCATTTCCTTCTACAGCTCCACCAAGAATCATCCATACCTGAGATGCATAAGATACCTGTCGGTCTGTACCAGAAACATATAGCTTCTTTTCCTCATCAAATAAAAAGCTATTAGCTGCTGATTTTAATTTAAGATAATCCTGGGCATACTCTTCTTCTGCCATTACATCTCCTGTAATCTGAGCAAGCTCAATTGCTGCCTCCAAAGCATAAAGGAATATTCCCTGGGCACTAGCCTGCTTGTTAAGCATGAGGTTCCAATCTACAAAGCACCAACCTAGCTTATCGGAATCCCTTACAACATAGTTTTCATCAAGATTTTCTTTTGCCAGCTCAATTTGTCTTTTACATACATGCCACAAATCATTTACAGCCGAATCATCTCCTGTTTGTCTGTAATAGTCCAATAATGTATTAATAAAAACAAGGAGTAATCAAACATGAAAGTGTCATCCACCTCTGGCTCTGGTTCAAGGAATATGCAAGCTCCCACTCTATCCTCATCGTTCGTAAGAGCGCCAAAAAGATACAGACACTCCTTTACTAAATCGTAATTACGATATGTCTCATAATTAGCCAACGCTTGCATTCTTAAATCGCCAATCCAAAGACGTCTATCTCTCTTTGGTCCATCTTCAAAAACCAGCTGCATACAATCATGAAGAGTTTTGATAGCAACTCTATCAAGAGCCTTGTGTAGCTGATTATCAGAATTAAGTGGAACTAGTTTAGAATCGTCAGCTGAAGATTCATTTGTGCACACCACATTATCTAAATAAAGCTGGTATTTATCACTTATATCTAAAACTTCAATTTTTACATATCTAAATGAATATCTTCTTTCTAGTGATACTCTTGATGGAATAACATCTACGTGAATCTGCTCTTCCTCAATCCATGAAGCACTTATCCATCCTTTATATTCAGCAGGATTCTCGTATAACTCGATTTCTCTTTCTGCAAAATGAATTTTGAGAAAAGCAGGTGCATCAGCATGAGAACCGACAGATTTCAAATCGAAAGCTAATCTTCCCACCTGGTGGTCACCAAAATCTATTATTATGCTATCTCCCTTTGCAAGATACTGGGTCTCTGTCATATTTATAGGACTTACATCCTTATAAACCAGCTTTGGCATGTGGTCAAGCGCTGTCTTTAATAATTTTTCATTTCTCATCTTTTAAATAATCTCTTTATCACGTTAATATTGTTTAAATAAATCAAAAATACCACTAGAAGTACGGCATTTATAATTGATTGCATGGAAGCTGTTACTTGATTTGAAAAACAGCAAATGTGGAATTCAAAAGTGACATACAAACTGCCGCAAGCAAAAATCCCATCTTTTCATTGCAGTACTGGCTGATATATCCACCAATAAACATTGGAAGAAATGCTGTAAACATGATTGCAATACTTCCGAAGTTTAGCTGTCCACCATTGATTGTTGTGTTTCTTGCAGCATTTAAAAATCCTACAAGTCCCATTAATGCCCCGCATATTCCATAGCAAATCAGCGCATTTTTAACTTCATTAATGCCAGTGTTTATTGAAACCTTCTGTCCACTTTTCAGAGCTGCGTAATCATATCCGAATGTTGTCTTTTCAAATACAACAACCATAAATATGAGCACCACAAGAATGATAATAAATGCATAAACCCATGTATTAGCAAAAGCAGACATAGATGAATTCTGCACCTCTTTCATAAGGTATTTTCCACTTGTGATTGTATACATGATTCCCTCATATATAAGAGTCACACCAAGTGAAGTGATAATAGGTGGTAAACGCAGTGCAACGTAGATAGCTCCTGAGATTAATCCCAATAAGCATCCAACAGTAACTGTTACAATAAGCATCATCGTTGCTGAGCCTTTTCCACCAGCAAGAGCTGAATATGTTATTTCAGCTCCAATTACTGATGAAAGTGCTGCCATTGAACCAAGTGAAAAATCGAATCGTCCACTATTTAGATTTATAGAAAGAGCCATTGTTGTAATCATGACAATTGCTGTGTAAACAACAAAATTATCAAAGCTCTTTGCATTTGTAATAATATTTTGTCCCTGTGTAAGGCAAAGTCCCTCAAGTATTGCTGCTACTAAAACGGGTATTGCCAATGAATGTATTATCTTCTTAAGGGTGCTCATAATTGCCTCCAAAAAACTATTTTGACTCTACAAGAGCCTTTACATCATCATAAGTAACTGCATCACCGATGATTGTATCAAGTGATTCCTTATCAAAAATTGGTGTATCTCCGTTGTCTGTTACATAATATTCGTTGAACGAATCAACATCTGTTGCTACAAGGTATCCCTGGCTTAATGAAACTGCATTTCCATCATTGTCACGGATTACATTTCCATTTACTGCATTCATAACAAGTGCAAATACAGGTCCAATTGATGAAGAATACTTACCAGCAAGATATGTAAGTGTTCCATTTGTCATAGAATCCAAATTCATTTCTGTAAATGAATCAATATCAGCAAACTGAATATCATTCTGAGATAATGTCTGAGCAAAGAATGTTGTAGCCATACCAACTGATAAGAAAGCTTCTGGAGCCTTCTGGATTGCCGCATTAAGCTCATCTGTAGTTGTATCACCATATCCCTGAAGGTAAGCAACTACCTCTACATCACCTTCAATCTTTGATGGGTCAACAGCCTGATCTCCAAAAATCTGACCGATCATGCCGTTCATATCATCTGTTCCACCGTATGTATCACCAAGTCCTGCAATGATTCCTGCAGCACGATATACATGCATTGGATTTGGAATAAATGCACCGTAAATTGCAACTGTGCTAATTCCCTGCTCCTTGTAGTACTCCCCCATAGCCTTTCCAGCTTCAAACTCTGTTTCGTTTGATGGTCCAATCTGGCCTACAAAGTATTCATATCCCTTGTACTGTTCGTACTGCTCGTCATCAAGAACACCAGATGCAATTGCATAGTAAACACCATATTCTTCACATGTCTCAATCTGCTGTGCTCTATCTGAGCTTGAAAGAGAAATGATTGCGTCATATCCCTTAGATGTAAACTTCTCAATTGCAGCTTTCTCATCTTCTGCGCTTTCAAGAGCATCTGTATATTCGAAAGTTACGTCATAGTTGTTCTGAATATACTCTTCATAATAGTTTCTGAAACCAAGAGCTTCCTCACCACTTACATCAGCTACTAGGACTCCAATTTTAATCCCGTCCTTTGATGCAGATGCTGTGTCATTAGAATTTCCGCATCCTGCCAAAACACCAGCGCTCATCACACCAACAAGTGCTAAGCTAATAAGTTTTGCAAATCTTTTTTTCATCTTCAAATCCCTCCATAATTAACCATTATTTTTAACTGCCAAAGCAGTTAGTACCTTTATCTTGGCAATGCCTGAGTACGGTAGTTCATACTTGTTATGTATACAACTGCCATAAAGAATAAAGCAGATATCACCTGAGTAATTCCATATGCCGCGCTACTATCAATAACAATTTCCAAAATGTCGTTCAGTAGCATGTAGGAAAATCCACCAATCAAGGCTGCATAGATTTTTGAACGAGGGCCACCTGAAATAGGCATTCCTCCAAATACAATTGCAATAAAAATATTCATTCCAATGCTTGATGCTGTTTGTGTTGTAACTGATGGTGTATAGGTAAGAGTAAGAAATGCCCCGAGACCTACACCAATTCCTGCCATCGTAAATGCGATAATTGTATACTTGTTTGCTTTAATTCCTGTAAGTGAAGCACATAGTGGATTACCTCCTATAAACTTCATTCTTCTACCAGTTTTTGTTAACTGGAAAACATAGAAACAAACTGCAAAATATATAATTAAGAGCATTGCTTTAAATCCGATTCCTGAATAAGGCTTTACAACGCTTGAAGGAATACTGATTCCACCGAGAGCACCACCATCTGTTGTAATAATCTGAGATGCTATTGCAGACAAAACTGACATCATAGCAACAGTTGTTACGAATGCAGGTATGTTAAATACTGATGCCAAAACTGAATTAAACAATGAGCATGCAATACCTGTTGCAAACAAAACAAGAATCATTAGCGTAAGGCTTTCTGTCTTGTTGTAAACAGTAACACCAAGGGTCGCTGCAAAAAGAGTAGATGCACCAAGGCTGATATCAAATGTTCCTAAGGTATAAATAAAAATTGCTCCTGTTGCTACAACTGCAAGAACTACAGCCTCGTTGAAAACTATTTGTAAATACATATCAAGCCTATAGCCATATGATTGAATGACCCCACAAAAGATAAAAACAAAGCAATAAGCGCTACCAATGGCAATGTAGCTATAAGCATTTGAGTATTTTTGAATTTCTTAAGTTTACTCACAGCGTACCTCCTATATCATGTAGCCAATAACGTCTGCTTCAGACAAATCTTTGCTACGATTAAATTCTTTTGTTATTTCTCCGTCCTTCATAATCAGGACTCTATCGCTCATTCCCAGTAATTCAGGAAGCTCTTCACTTATCATAAGAATTGCTTTTCCCTGTTTTTAAGCTTTATCATCAGCTGGTACATAGCCTGTTTTACACCGATGTCAACGCCACGTGTTGGACAATCTAGAATGAGAATTTCACTGTCGCATCCAATCCATTTTCCAAAAACAACCTTCTGCTTGTTTCCACCAGATAACTGGCTCACCTGCTGATTCATGTCGCTACACTTTATGGAAAGATCATTAACCTGTTTCTGCACATAATCCTTCTCATTCTTTTCTGTAATCATGCCAGCGTTATTTTTGAAAATATTCATTCCTGCAATAGCGATGTTGTCTTTAATGCTGGCTTCCAAACAAAGGGACTTTGTATCTCTGTCCTTTGATACATATCCAATCTTTTGAGATACAGCATTATGACAGCTTTTGATTTCCTTGCCAGATTCTGTAATCACCTGTCCACCATCAAGTTCCAATGCTCCGAAAAGAGCTTCCCCTAAATAGTGCATTCCACATGTTGAAAGGCCTCCGATTCCAACTATCTCGCCTTTGTGGAGACTGATGTTAACATTCTTTAATTTGTCGCCGTAATTGATATTCTTACCTTCTAATGCAACCTTTTCCTGAGAAGTAGCTTCTAAGTCAGTTCTGTAATAATCCCCCTGAAGCTCACGTCCAATCATGCTTGTTCGGATTAAATCGTCATCGAATTCTTCTTTTTCAAATGTTCTAATCAACTTACCATCACGAAGCACTGTCAATGTATCGCAAACAGTAGTGATTTCTTCTAAATCGTGGGAAATAAAAATAACTGATTTATTCTCTCTTTTAAGTCTTTTGATAAGTCCATACATCAATGTTCTTCCATCATGTGACAATGCTGTGCTAGTCTCATCTATTACTAAAATGTCAGGCTTTTTCATCATGACTTTCGCAATTTCAACAAGCTTTCTTTCCTGGAAATCAAGACTTCCCATTAAGTCACTAGCCTTTACATTTTTGATTCCAATTTCCTGTAAAACTTTACCAGCTTCTTCATAAAGCTTTTTCTTATCAACAAGTCCAAACTTATTTTTAAAAAGCTTTAACTCTGCTAAGAAAATGTTTTCCGCTACAGTTATTCCAGCAATAGTACCGCTTTCCTGAACAACCATACCAATTCCACCCGTTAAGGCATCTATCATGCTCTCTGGATTCCACTCTTTGTTCTTGAAAATCATCTGGCCCTCATTTGCCTTCTGCATACCAGCAGCTATAGAGGATATAGTTGATTTTCCCGAACCGTTTTCTCCAATAAGACCTCTTACCTCACCTGGATAAACTGTAAGTGAAACATCATCAAGGGCTATAACGCTACCAAATCTTTTTGAAATATTTTTCATTTCAAGTATTGGTTCACTCATAATCATCAACACCTTTCTCCTTACTTAACTTGCAGGTTGATTATAGAATCATTTTTGCCCTTTAATAATTAACAATATTGTTCAACTATATTGACCTATTATGATGTATATGGATTATATGAAATGTATTTTTGATTATTTTTGACATAGAGCCCTTTTTGAGCTATCATCATCTTCATGGACGCAAAAGCATTAAGACAGCATATCTACGATATGACGGAAACAGAAAAATTCTATAAAGAATATTACTTAGCAAGAAGCAATCAGAAAGAACTTAACAAGTTTCTTGCTAATCTGAATATGGACGAGGTTTTCAAAAAGCATTTGTTGATTTTGGAAATAGAGGAAACCATTCCCGAAGTTTTCGAGGATTCATTTTTCTTTGACTTGTCAAATAACGACAGTATTGTTGTGCAGAAGCACGAAAGATATAGTCCTGCCATTGAACATAGTCATACTTTCTTTGAAATCACTTATATTTTTGATGGACAATGCACCCAGGAAATATCAGGAAGCACTATCAATATGCGAACAGGAGATTTTTGTATTATTCCTCCAGGTATTAAGCATTCTATTTCCATTTTTGACGACACAATTGCCATCAATATTATGCTTAGAAAAGATACTTTACACTCCATGTTTTATGGCTTTTTGAATACACCAAATATTCTTTCATCATTCTTTCTAAACAATATCTACGCTAAAAAAAGCAAATGATTATATTATGTTTAGAACCGGAAGTGACGAGTCCTTAAAGATATCTTTTATCTGGATGTTGGCAGAAAGCACAAACAAGCAAGAATACTACTATCAAGCAATAACCAATACTCTGCTATTAGATTTTTACATGATTATCAGAAATTATTCTGAATCAGTACAAATGCCCTTGTTCGACAGTAGAGTTGATGTCCAAAGATACGCTCTCATTCAATACATTCAGGAGAATTATAAAGAGATTACTCTTTCAGATTTGGCTAAGAAGTTCCATTACTCAAATGAATATACCTCTCGTTTGATAAAGGAATTGACTGGCATGAATTACACTGAGATTCTTAGAACTGTAAGAATAGAACACTCACAGGATTTGCTTGCAAACTCCACTATGTCTGTAGCAACAATAGCAGAGGCAATTGGATATGATACTGCCGAACACTATATTCGACAGTTTAAGAAACATACAGGCATGACGCCATCAGCATTCAGAAAACAATCTGCATCAACCAGAAATAGATAATTCGCCATTCTCCAATTTGTTGGGCTGCATGTTCTACAGATAGTTATACTTTCTCCTCTTTATTAACTAAAGAAAACGCACAAATCAAGTACATAAGTAACCATCCGAATGATTCAAATCCTGAATCGGATTCTTCAGAAATGTAATTCATAAGCTGACCCAAAAGTGCAGTAATTACTGGGCAACAAATGATTCCAATTATTTTAACTGGAATCATCTTTTTTAGAATCATTCCAATCCAGGCTATAGTTACGAATACATCACATACTATAAAACCTACAGCTAATGGTACCGCAATACTTTTTAATACTCTGAAAACCATATTTACAGAGGTTTGAACATCTCCAGTTACTTCCATTCCAGCGTTGAATACAACGGGAAGCATACATATTCCTATATGAATAAATGCGAAGTAGAGAATACCGGCCCAATTTGCTATTTTGAAGAGTTTAAATAGTTTTGAACTTCCTAGTTTGTATTTTTTATCTAATACGCTGATTACTTCCACAGCACCTACGGCAAATAATGCAGCACACATAAAGCCTAATATAGAAGATGTTGCATATCTCCAATCAGGTACTACATTCCAAGTGATTCCCATATATGCTTCAGGTGAGCTGGAGGTACTAAATGTTTTGTAACCCAGCAGATAATCACCTATCATAGCTAAAATCATCGAATATACGCCAAACATAATCTTCTGGCGTGATGTAAGGTTATTCATACTAATATCCCCCAGATAGTTTTAGAACAATCACCGCACATCATTTCATCAATTTTCAATATTGTTTTTGTCATTGTTATTTCCTCAATTTCTTTAATGTTTATGTTTGTGTAAATAATATTGCTGCCAAATTAAAGCTCCAACAATAAATATAATCGAAAGAATCTGAATAAGTGTCATAGTAAACACCTCCTCTTCTATATCTATATTTATTATATCGCTAAAGGTTAGTTATGTCTAACCTAAAAATAAAAATTAATGATGGTGATTTTTACCATCATAATCTTTTTATTTTATAGGACTAATAATAGGGTTCCTGTACCAATCAATGCACATCCTATCAGTGATTTTATAGTAAAGTCTTCATGTAAAAATACAAAAGCTAAAACTAGAGTGATAACAACACTTAGCTTATCAATCGGAACAACTTTAGATGCATCACCAAGCTGTAAAGCCTTGTAGTAGCATAACCAAGATGCACCAGTAGCCAAGCCCGATAATATTAGAAAAATCCAGCTCTTTTTGCTTATAGTAAATACGCCACTTTGAGTATTTGTGATAAACACCATTATCCAGGCCATGGTAACCACCACGATAGTACGAATAGCTGTAGCTAAGTTTGAGTTTACACCTTCAATACCAATCTTAGCTAATATTGAAGTTAAGGCAGCAAATATAGCTGATAGTAAAGCAAATACAAACCACATGTTAGACCTCCCCAATAACATTTCTACAAACCTAATTCTTTACAAAGATTTTCGTATCTCTTTTGCTCTTTTTCCTTGATAGGTTTAGAGGAATCTTTGAAGCAATGATCAATTACATCTGCATCCTTTAGTAGTTCATCCATAGGGGAATCAATCACTAATTTGTCATCATGATGATATATTGCAGAGCAAATGGTATCAGTTTCTTCTACAGAAGTTATAGCTAAATCATCAAGAATCTTTCTAGCTAAATCAGCTCCTAAATGAGCGTGATCATCATATGAGCCACTCTTATATGCGTGCATGTCATGAAGCATTGCTGCCATTGCTGCAAGTTCTTCATTTAGCCCACGCTTTTTGCTAGAATTGTGGCTGCAAGAGATACGCCATATAAATGTGCAGTTGCACTTGTACGCTTCTCTTCTTCCAATAGACTTAGTTCTTTATCTACGTATTCACGAAGTGTTTTTAATCTGCTCATTTGCTATCCTCCCCTAAATTAGAAAATATTGCATCAGTTCATATCATTAGCATCCCCTATAAACTGGAATTTTATTGACTCTCTATAGACACAATTTTATGTTTTATATACTCATCTGCTTGCTTAAGCAATTCTTTTTATTTTCATGCTCTATAATTATGAGCGAATCTTCAAGACTCAAGCTTTTTAACGACTTGACCTCATTAGGTCTTGTCACTCTGGGTTTTGCATCTGAATAATGAGCTAAAAAATATACAACTTGTTTTGTAAAACCCGGTTTTTCCGCAGGATTGTATTGTTCACATACCTTAAAATCAGTAATGAGTTCAACTTCAAGATCTGTCTCTTCTTTAATCTCACGAATTGCTGTCTGTTCTTCTGTTTCTTCGTTTTCCATACGTCCTTTTGGAAAACTGTGAAATCCACTATTTTCTTCAACTAGCAGATACTTTATGACACCGTTGTCTACTGTATATACTATTGCCCCACAAGATTTTTCAAATATCATATTTCTGTCTCCTCAAATGCCGATTTATCAATGTCTTTATTCTAGTTGATTTGACTATCTAATTAAAGCTTTAATTACCACATTATATTAATACCTTTCATAACGCTCCCTATCGAGATCACGCTGAAAGGTATTAACAAGCAACAGTATCAAATAATCCCAGCTTCTCGCAGGCATTGTAAATTCCATCTTTATCAACGTCGGAAGTCACATAGTCTGCAAGCTTCTTCAATTCAGGAATAGCATTTCCCATGGCAACCTTTGTCCATTCATCTGTAAACATTGAAATATCATTGCCAGAATCACCAAAAACAACAGCATCACTATAATCAGCATTAAAATAATCCATAACCTTTTTTATGCCTACAGACTTGTAGCTTGGCTCAATAAACAAATAACTTTCATGAAATCTACAGCAAGGAAGATTATCCAGTGCTTTGAGATTTTTCTCATCTTCTGCTCTGCAGGCTACATATGCTTTATATATATGTTCATAATCTTCAGGATTCAATCCCTTAATTATCTTTTGTTCCATATATGTATCCTTTGCGATTTCATTAAAGCGCTCATCGGGAACATATCTTACAGCTGAATTTTCAGGTTGAATTCCCCATGGATATCCTTTCTCCTGACATTCTCTTATTAAAGTAACAACGTTTTCTTTTGGAAGTGGCTTGATTCCTAATAGAGTTTTGTTAATGGTAATACCATAACCTCCATCACTTACCATATTTTCAAAACCTAATTCATTCATTATATCAACTGCAAGAGCCTGAGCTCTTCCTGTTGCAATACATAAAAAATGTCCAGCCTTTTTAAGATTTTGCAGCGCTAAAACAGTTGAGTCAGGAATATAGAAATTTTCATATCCTCCTGCGGCAAGTGTGCCATCGATATCAAAAAACAAATACTTTTTCTTACACATTGCTATCTCCTAACAGTATTTTATATTTTCGATTGCAAAAAGATAATAGCACACATGTTAACATGATATAACGTTCGATGATGTTTGATTTGTCGAGTTCTGTGGTATAATTATGTTTAACAAAACATTTTATCATCTGAAGGAGCATTCTATGAAACAGATAAATGAAAATAATGGAATAAGCCGCCGTGAATCTATCTACGAATCGTTAAAAGAACAGACTACTGTAAATGTAAAGGATTTATCACAAAAATTTGGCGTATCTGATATGACAATCAGAAGAGATTTACACATAATGGAAGAACAGGGAATACTTGTCACTCATTATGGCGGAGCTACTATCAGGAATCTAAACTCAGGCATACATGCTTTTGACATGCGAAAAGAAAGCTTCTACAAGGCTAAAGCTGCAATTGCTCGCCGAGCTGCAGAATTTGTTAAAGAAAATGATGTTATTTATTTAGATCCAAGCACCACAGTATTGCTTATGACCCGATATCTTCCATCTTTGCATCACACCGTTGTGACAAGCTCATTGGCTGTAATGCAGGAGTGTTCTCATAATCCATATATAACATTATACATAGCTCCTGGTAAATATCAGGACTCAAACGGCGGTCCTATGGATATGGATACTTTGACTTATCTTTCAAATTTTCATTTTAACGCTGCCTTTCTAGGAACAGGCTATATTGATACAGTCTATGGCGTAACCAGTACTGAAATGGATTGTTCAATAAAACAGGTTGTTATGAGAAACTCGGAGCGAAATATTCTTCTCGTTGACCACTCAAAATTTGGGCAACATATCATGAAAAAGTTCGGAGATATCAAAGACTTTAATACTATTATCACAGACTCTGATATCTCCGATGAAGATCAATATAATATTTTAAAAGAAAAGGTAAATCTAAACATAACACATTTTTGAAGCGCCCCATTGTGATGGTGTTAGATTATTCTACTGCTTTTAGAATCATGTTTAATGGCTTTAATTCATCCTTTGGAAAGTCAATTATCATATGTTCTTGGTAGAGTTTTTCTCTTTTGGCATTTTTTATTCATGAAGCTCTAAAGGTAATCCATCTGGATCAAAAAAGAAAGTCATTTTTTATTTGTAAATTCATCTGTCCGTATTGGCTCGCATTCGATACCAAGTTTATTCAGTTCGGCTACTACTCTCTCGATTTCATTTACTTTAAAAGCCAGATGCCTAAGGCCACAAGCTTCTGGAAATGAAGGTCTCTTTGGCGGATTCTTTGGAGCGAAAATCTCAAGCTCTGTTGTATTATCTATTTTGAGATCAAGTTTCCAGTCATTCTTTTGAGGTCTGTAATTTTCACGAATCACTGTAAAACCGAGCTTATTAACATAAAAATCTTTTGATTTCTCGTAGTCAGACACGATGATGGCGATGTGATGAATAGTAGATAGATTCATGTATTAATTCCTTTCTTTCTTTAAAATTGTAACTAATCTTTACAATGACATTCTCATTGAGACAACTCCGTCATTAAATCCTGTTTCTTCAAAATTCATTCGTTTATATAATTCATAGGCTGTTTTCATTACATCTGGCTTAGTAGTAAATGTGAATAGTTCGTAACCCAGACTGCGCGCCTGTTCCAGCATTGAATTAAGTAGAATCCTTGCATAGCCTTTACCACGATATTCTGGTTTGATAAATAGTCTCTTACCTTCGCATGTCTTTACATCTATTTTCTTAATAGCTATACAGCCTACAGGTTCACCATCTTCATATCCAACAAGAATTGCTCCATCTTTGTAAAACCCTTTTAAATCTGCTAACTCTTTATCAAAAGAGACAAAGCATCCCTCCGCACCTTTTATCTGCGAATACTCAGTGAACAAATCTTTAATTACAGCATAATCCTCTGAACATTTTACTTCTAACATTGTTTCTCCTTATTCGTGTATAATCATTGATTTTGAAACTTGCTCCTGAATTTAATTGACTCTACATAGACACAATTTTATGTTTTATTTAGTCTTGGATTTTATAGCATGTAAGCCATTGCTCCCACAAATGCCGAAAAGCAAATAAGTGTGATGGGGCTTAATCCTTTTTTTATGATTTTTCTCGAACCAAAATATATCAATGCGATAACACCAGTAAGACTTGCCGTAAGATAATCAGGCTTGCCACTGAAAACAAAACCACAGTTTTTTATAATCATAAATATACCTGTTGCCAAGATGATTCCTATAATACATGGCTGTAACCCAGATAAAGCAGCCTTGACTAAGCGGTTTTGAAGAAATTTCTTCATTGCTGCCATTATAAGCAAAATGATAAAAAAGCAGGTAATACAACCGATGTGGTAGCAATTATCGCACCAAGTAATCCTCCCTTTTCACTTCCGATATATGTGGCCATATTTACCATAATTGGTCCGGGAGTACTTTCGCTGATAGCAATCATGTATGCGAGCATTTCATCATCCAACCAAGCGTGAACCCTGACAACATCTCTGATTAAAGGTATTGCCGAATAAGCTCCGCCGAAAGAAAAAAGGCCGACCTCAAGAAATCCGATTAAAAGATCAATATATATCATTTCTCTTCCCGCCTCTTTTCCATATTATTTTTTATAACGAAAACTATGATACCGATAAATGCAGCTGCAAGCATAAGTATCATGGATGATATATTAACGGCAAATATGTTTATAAGGAACATAGTAAGCGCAGAACATATAACTATGCTTATCTGCATAGGTTTTTGTTTCATTTTCTTCAGCATTTTTATCGCAGCATCAACAATAAGAATCCCAACAGCGATTTTTATTCCACGAAATGCATTTGAGACCCAAGTTATTTCAAGAAAACCATTCAGAAATCTTGAGACAGCATATATAATAGCAAAAGACGGAAGTATCATCCCAAGAGTAGCTATAATCGCTCCGGGAAGTTTCCCCTTTTTATATCCGACATAAGTTGCACAGTTGATTGCTATGGGACCAGGCGTGGATTCTGCTATCACAGTAATGTTCATCATTTCATTATGAGTTATCCATTTTTTATTATCCACGCAGACATTTTCGATAAGTGAGATCATTGCATACCCACCGCCGAATGTAAATACCCCAATCTTTGCAAATGTTAAAAACAGATCAATGAGCACAATGGCCTCCACAGTGATGATCTTCATCGTGATGATCACTACAATTATGGCCTTCACCATGATGATCACACTTTACATCAGGGTTATAATCAAGTCTTTCTTCAATCAATGCTTTTACTGCTTCATCTGCATTGCCGGATACACCTCCGTAGAGTTTGATGCCGGCTTCACTGAGTGCAACCTGTGCTCCCCATCCAATACCTCCGCAGATTAGGGTGTCTACTTTTCCACCCAAAAGAAAACCTGCCAGAGCGCCATGTCCCTGACCATTTGTATCCACAATTTCTTCATGCACGATTTTTCCATCTTTTATATCATATACCTTAAACTGTTCTGTATGTCCAAAATGCTGAAAAATCTCACCATTTTCATAAGTTACTGCAACTCTCATCTCATTGTCTCCTTTTTCTTTTATTATTGATGCTTTCGCCTTTTGAAATGTCAAAGCTTACATTACCACCTGAAATGATAAGACTCCTTCCCTCCACAAGCACTTTCGCTATTTTCTTTCGAGCATTATCATACATTGCTGTCACCGTAGTTCTGGCAACACCCATTTTAGCCGCACACTGCTCCTGAGTCATCCCTTCCGCATCCAGCAAGCGTATAGTCTCAAATTCATCAAACGTCAGCCGTAACGCTTCCTCATCAACGTTATCCGTAGGTGCAAAACCAAAATTTCTGGGAAGACCTGATATTCTTCTACATTTCGTGTTCTTAGGCATAATTCATCCTTCCTGACATATGTCAATATAAAACATACACTTCATTCTGACATATGTCAATATATAATCATAAACAACAATCCTACCCTTAACATAAAAATTACTGCCCGGCATTCAAACCGAGCAGTAAAAAATTCATATCCTTTTTATTTTCTATTAATTATTTTTATTCCCAAAACACCAACTATAGCTGCTATGGCAATGATAATAGCTGCTACAATAAAAGGTATTTTATTACTATTGGAAATTTCTGTTCCATCTAAAGGCGTCTGGTCGTCTTCAATCTGGACATCACTATTCTCACTATCTTCGTTAGAAGTGATTTGGATGGTCATTTCCTCATCTTCTTCCTGTACTTCTTCTTCAACAGGAATATCTTCGGGTTCTTCCTCTACAGCTACTGATTCATTAGCTGCGGCTATTTTCTTTGAACTGTTAGATTTTTTTGAATCTACAGTATTTAAAGAATCGCCAACATTTGCACCTGCAAGAGGTATCTTTGTATCAGTAATTGTTGCTTCTGGAGCCTTATTATTTCCGCTATTTGAGCTTCCTCCATTAGATGAACCGCTGTTTGATGAACTATTATTTGATGGTGCCTGTGAATTAGATGGTCTAGAAGGAGGTATTGGATTCACACCAAATTCTTTATCATCTACATCTTCATTGTCCAGTTCATCAGGGCTACTTGCTGACTGTTTTACAAGATCAATTTTTGCATTCTTAAATGAGAAACCCATGTCTCCTGTTGCATCACTATTTCCAAAGCCGTAATTTAAATGGACAGCAGAAATTGTAGCATCTGCTATGAACTCTCTCTCATAATGAGTAAAGCCATCTGACTTTGTAGTTTTTCTACAGTAGTAGGACCATTTCCATCATATACGTGCCAGCTACTTCCATTTTCCTGGATAATATACTGGAATGTGCCATTATTAGCACCTGATAATTTGTAGTCAAAGCTAAGCTTATATTTATGTCCTGCCACAAGCTCAAAGTCTTCTGATGCAAGCTGTGGAGAATACCAATTTCCGCCACTTGTGATTCCTGACATGGTGATTACGCCATCGTCATAAATAGTTGGAATTTCAACTCCACCACCGTTATCGCCTTTGTAGCTAGCGTTTGCTTTTAATGGGTGCTCTTCTACCGCAGATGCTTGATTTTGACCGTTCATGTACACATTATCAAGCTGTATCTTTGCGCCTTTTGCAAAGGTAAATACAAGAGCAGCCTCATTAGCATCCTGTTTTGTATCAAAAGCTAATGTGTATGTTCTAACGCCATCTTTTTTGTTGTATCTAGCTGTAGCAGCTCCAAGCTCCTTGCCAAGCACCAAACTATCATTATTGTAAGAATATGTATTTGCACTTACTTTTACTGCAGTATCATCCTCACTGTATAAATCGAATTTTACTGTGTAAGTATCCTTTGTCATTTTTATTTCAGGCTGGAATATAGCAGGTGCATTATTTCCTTCGGCACTGATTATTGCTCTTCTTTCAAAGTACTTCTTACCATCTTCTATGCCTTCATAGTTTGTTTTGGATGCAACATCAATTACTGATAAATCGTTTGCTTTTAGTGCTTCTGTTGTATATCTTGGTACATTTAATTTAGTGCCTTTAGTAGTTTCCCAATTGCCTGTATGATAGTTTCCCTGATCGAATGTACCATTGTAAACCATATTTCCATCAGCAAGAGGGGCTCTTGATGATTCTGTATTACCTATTGTAGCAGGGTCAACAATTTCTACCTTTACATTAGAAATATATACATTACCAGCAGCTTTCGAACCAAGGTTAAACTCGATACGGCATTTGTCAAAATCATCCTCCTGCTGGAAAGTATATGAATAATGAGATGGCTTATCAGTCAGCTTGAATTGCTGCACGCCATAAGTACTCCATCCCTTCCACTCTTTTGAATCGCAATCAACACTCTGACCTACTATAGCCCCGTCGGCATAAGCGTCATAAGATACCTTGTAAACGTATCCTGCCTTTGCATTATAATGACCAATTAGCTGAACAGAATAGTTCTGTGAGCCTGAAGTCTTCACTCCTACTTTCGCCCAGATTTTTCCATCATTATCCACGAATTTATCAAGTGTAGCATCTTTAGCGTCATCCTGATTTGATAAATACCATGTGTTTATGTCGCTAGTAGAATCCGAAAGGCCACCACCTGTGCTATCAAGATTTTCTTCTCTAATATCAGCAATCTGATTGATACCCTTATACTTCTCCCAGTCAGCATTTGCATTACCAGAAGCCTGTCTTGATACTGCTTCAGCATATCCTACAGTTCTTTGATATACTCTGACATAATCTACGTACATATTGATGTCATCTTCAAACTTTGCTTTGTTTACGCTGCCACCAAACTGGCCGCTATCTACAGCAAGGTTTAATAACATATAGAAAGGCATATCAAATGGTGCATCAAATGAAAGACTGTCAGACGCGCCAGGAATAGCGCTTTCCCAATTTGTTAAGGTATTGATAGCCTTACCATCATAGTACCAAGTGATTTGTCCCGGTTCCCAATCAATGGCATATGTATGGAAATATGTATAATCACTGTCAAGATTTACATAACCACTTCCCTTATAAACATGTGTAGGTGTGCCCCAGTGAAGAGTTCCGCAGGCCACATCATTTCCCTTGTCAGAAAATGCTCCACAAGTCTCTAAAATATCAATCTCACCTGATACAGGCCAATTGCCATATACAGTGGTACTTTGTGGGAGCATCCAGAATGCAGGCCATGAACCAGCTGTTGCAGGCAGAGCAATTCTTGATTCTATATAGCCATAAGTAGTATTGAATAATTCTTTTGTTGGTTTTGTGCTGCGAAGTCTGGCTGATGTGTAGTTCTTTGCGCTTTCACCTGCATAGATGTATCCATCTTCACGCTTTGCAGTGATTCGAAGAACGCCTTCACCACTTCCATCACCATTTAAATCTTCATTCACACCAAGATTTTCTACTCTGTCTGTATAGCACTGAAGCTCATTATTACCCCAGCCGTAATTACCACAATCTGTGGAACCATCACCTAGCTGACAAGCCCAGTTATCCAGATTGAGTCCTGTGTCTGCATCTACATCTGCATTTCCATAATTTCCATCGAATTCATCTGCCCAGATCAAATCATAATCTTTTTTAGATTTGCCAGGATCTGCATAGTCATATTCACTGTTATCTACAGAAAAATCATATTCGGGACCCTTCTTGTATGAATTATCATCATCATCTTCTTCCTTGCCTTCGCCTTCAGAGAATACAAGGTTCTCAATAGTTATTTTACCACTTCTATTAGCAGCTTCACCTGACATTTGGCCTAATGCGAAAAAGAGATATGGCTTTTCTGAGAAACTACCACATTCTACTGTAGCCGAAATATGTCTTTTTCATTTGCATATAACGAAATATTATTTACTAGAAAACCATTATCATCAAGCTTTAAAAGTATATTTTTATCAGCAGTTGATGTAATGTCGAATTCTATTGTATAGGTTGAATAATCTGATAATCCAAGACTCTTGATGATATACTGAAGTCCCCATTCGCCATTCCATCCAAAGCTTGAAGCATCAATAACTGCTTTTGTACCATTCTCTGTAAGGCTGGCATTTGCTCCTGCCCAATCACTTCCTACATAGAGTTCGGTATCTGCATCTTCAAAATTAAATGCTTCTTCCTGGCTTGCAGCCTCTTCTTCTAGCTCATCAATTAACTCTTTTGGTTCCTCTTCAATTAGATCATCTTCTGAAGTTTCTTTGGACTCTTCTGTCTCAATTACATCAACTTCATCTGCTGGTTCTGCCAAAACTAGCATTCCTGAGCTGGCAAAGGCCATCATTGTGGCCATTCCCATAGCAAAGAATCTTTTCTTTAGCTCTTTCTTTTTCATGTAAATTACCTCCCAATAATTTGACATTTTATTGTCTAAATTCATTATGTAAATTTTGAAATTTGGAAATAAGTTCATATATTTCATTTAAGTGTCATTTTTAATGTGATTGCATTGAAACCCAATTCAGTGTATATTATTAATATCGAACAGATTTTCGTTTTGAAATTATTGAAAGGAGAAAAAGCCACTTGAAGGAAAGAACCTACATTGCAATTGACCTTAAGTCTTTCTATGCATCCTGCGAGCTGATGGACAGAAATCTGGATGCCCTTACCACTAATCTTGTTGTGGCTGATCCTTCTAGAACAGAAAAAACTATATGCCTGGCTGTTAGTCCTTCCCTAAAGGCTCACGGTATCTCTGGCAGAGCTAGATTATTTGAGGTTGTACAAAGGGTTAAGGAAATAAATGCTGATAGATTTTCAAAAGCTCAGAAGCTAGGTGTTCTTGTTAAAGACCCTGAAACTGGTAAGCTTTGTTTCTCGGGTTCAAGCTCAGATGCCTTAGAGCTTGAGAATGATCCTTCCTTAGAGCTTTCTTATATTATTGCTCCACCACGAATGAAACGTTATGAAGAGGTTTCAACCCAAGTTTTTCCGTATATCTGCGTTATGTATCAGATGAAGATATCCACGTATATTCAATAGATGAATGTTTTATAGATGTTACAGCATATTTGAATACATATGCCTGCACGGCCCATGAGCTTGCTATGAAAATGATACGTGAGGTACTGCAGCTGACGGGTATTACTGCCACTGCCGGTATAGGTACTAATATGTATCTTGCCAAGGTAGCTATGGATGTGGTAGCAAAGCATGTGCCTGCAGATAAGGATGGAGTTAGAATTGCTGAGCTAAATGAAATAACTTATAGGGAGCTACTTTGGTGCCACAAACCACTTACAGATTTCTGGCGAGTAGGTTCTGGCATAGCAAAAAGACTTGCAAAATATGGCATATATACAATGGGTGATATTGCTCAAATAAGCATTGAAAATGAAGAATTACTATATAAGGAATTTGGCATAAATGCGGAACTTCTAATAGACCATGCCTGGGGTTGGGAGCCTACAGAGATTTCTACCATCAAAAGCTATAGGCCACAAACTAACAGCATTTCCAGTGGGCAGGTATTAATGGAGCCATACACCTATGATAAGGCCAGATTAATAGTAAAAGAAATGACAGAACTGTTAGTGCTAGATCTTGTCAGAAAAGACCTTGTTACTAAAAAGATTGAGCTCACTATTGGATATGATAGAACCAGTATTGAGCCTGCCCACAAAGGTCGTGGGATTTCTGATTCTACCTTTAAAATACAGGGAACAAATAAACTATATAAGGGTAAGGTTATACTTGATCATTATGGTCGTCCTCTCCCCTATCACGCCCACGGAACAGGTAATTTAGACAGATGGACCAGCTCCACTAAAAGCATCAAAGATACAATGATTAAGCTGTATGATGAGATTATAGATAAGGAGCTATTAATTCGCAGAATAAATGTTACTGCCTGTAACCTGATTTTCACCAAAGACATACCAGAAGAAGGTCCTTATCAGATGGATTTATTTACAGATTATGCTGCCTTAGAAAAAGAAAAGGCCAAGCAGAAAGCCGCTGATGAAAAAGAAAAGAAGCTACAAAAAGCTACACTTTCTATCATGGATAAATTTGGAAAGAATGCTGTGTTAAAAGGCATGAATCTTGAAGAAGGCGCTATGACAATGAAACGAAATAAACAGGTGGGCGGACATTCTTCTGGTGAATAATAAATATATGGAGGTTGGTTTTGACAAAAGGAATAAAAGGTAAAGAACCTAATGCGAGAATCGTATATGGAGATATTATCGATTTGCCTCATCATATATCTACAAAGCATTCACATATGAGCCTATACGACCGTGCTGCTCAATTTATGCCATTTGCTGCCCTTACTGGCTATGAGGACATGGTAAATGAAGAAGCAAGAATCACCGACAATGCTATTCTTCTGGAGGATTCTATTAAAGACCTGATTAGCCAAAAGATTAATCTTATTTCTGAAGCTATTAAAAAAGGTGTATTTCCTACTGTTGCAATAACATATTTTGTTCCTGATACAAATAAATCAGGAGGAAAATATATTACAGTAAAAGAACAGGTTAAAAAATAGATACTGTAAAGCAAAAAATAATCCTTATGAGAACTAAAGAAATTAGCCAAGTCAACGAGACTATAAACATTGAAAACATAACAGATATTAGAGGTGATTTGGTGGACTATCTTGATGAGTTTATCAATCAGATATATGTTCCATAA
>FP929036.1:1645540-1743237 GCA_000209815.1 Butyrivibrio fibrisolvens 16/4 | reverse complement strand
TTCCATAATAAAATCATAATAACTATAAAAATAACGACTGCTTTGTTATAAAAGCAGCCGCTTTATTTATTTTGAAAATAAAATACCAACTTCTCTTCCATCTTTTGATAGATAAACTGTTGAGCTATTTCACAGGTGAACTTCATTGAATTAGAAGTTTTTCTATAGGATCTCCATATAATTTGGTAAATTCAGATGAAATAGCTTTATAGATGTTTTCCTTATCATCATCTGAATCAATGCTTATATAACCTTTGTTTAGCTGGTTTTCATAAAAACAGTATGTAATATTGGCATTATATCCTAGGAAAGTGGACCAATACATGATTCTGTTCTCACCATCATATGTGAGTAAAGCCCCTTCTTCCTTACGAATAACATAATCGTATTCATCCCAATCGAATGTACGGAAATCGTGATTAGAAAAAAGAGGGTTAGATTTTTTAGTAGTTGGTAAATCGCATCCAACTAACATAAGCATAGTTAAACTGATACATATTAAAGCAACAAATTTTCTAGTCATTATTCTCTCTCATTTCTTTTATTTATAGTAAAACCGCAAGTGCTACCATTATAAATGAAAAGCACTTAGCTTACTAGTGCTTAAAATATAAAGGTTCGTAGAACTATAAATAAAAGATTTATGAAATATTACTAAATTGTTAAGTAATATTGCATATTAGTCAAAAATATTAATACTGAGAATAATCCTAGGTTAATATCTCTGGTGGATTATTTCTATTATCGTAAACACCATACTCTTCCATGGTAGATATAATTGTGTTTCTAACAATATTTGCTACCTCTGGAGTCTTTAGATCCTTATAATCTTCGTAATATAGAGGCTTACCAAAAATAACCTTAGTATTGACAGTACCCATTTTTAAACTGTTAAAAGCCAAGTAGGAATCAATAAGTGTAACAGGAACAATTGGAACTTTAGCCCTCATAGCACATTTAAAGCTACCAGGCTTGAATCGCTGAACAATGTTTCCATTGTTATCATAGCCGCCCTCTGAAAAAAGAATATATCTTTTTCCAGCCTGTACTTCCTTAGTGATTTTATCCATAATTATAATATTCTGACGGACATCATCTAACATAAGGCGTTTTGCACCAAGCAAATCGACCATTTCTCTTACCAAAAAACCGTAGGATTTGGCTTTGTCCATAACAAATGTACAGGGATTTTTATGACCGTACATAATACCTAATACATCATATTTGCCCTGATGATTAGGATACATTACATAGCCACCCTCTTTTGGTAGATTCTCCATGCCGTATACTTTGGTGGAAATGTGTACGCTCTTTTTAATCGATGAACAATCTTTAACGCATATGCGTATTTATCTCGCTCAGAATATTTTTCCGGGTGCTTGGTCATCTTTCTCATAGTACTAATGAAAGAAGGACCGTTTTTTAAATTTAATAATATTGACAATAAAAATCTAAGCATAATCACTCCCAAATATTTACGTAGTTTATATTTTATCATAAGGGAGCTGTTAAATAAAATATCTTAAAAGTTTGTCATAGGATGAATACTCGATGACAATATATTTTCCAGCTGTGATATTATCACCGCTTATATGATTGAGTGTTTTGATATTATCGATGAAAGCAGTTTTATCAGAGGTTTCAGCATTCATAAACTGGTCTGCTATAGTCCATAAAGTATCTCCAGGCTGGATTTCGTAACTGGTATAGTATGTATAAACAGGACGGCTGTTTTCTGCTACTGCTCTATTACTATAGAAAATAAATGCAAGAACGATAGTAAGTATAATACCTGCGAATAACATAATCTTTCTGTTTCTAACGATGATTTCTGCTTTTGAACTCTTTCTCATAGTACCCTCCAATTTTATAGAAGAAAAATATGTTCGAAAACGTTTGTTCTGAAATCAATATAAAACACGAACGACTGTTTGTCAACACTTTTCTCGAACAAAATTTCGGAAAATGTGTTTGCAAAAATATGTTCCGTATGATACTCTAAATATAGAAAATTTGAAAGGAGAGCTTCATATGGCATATGGAAAAATATCCGCGAAGCAGCGTGAAATTCTCGAAGTAATAAAGACCGAAATA
The DNA here is from genome assembly GCA_000209815.1 of Butyrivibrio fibrisolvens 16/4. Classification (GTDB taxonomy): domain Bacteria; phylum Bacillota; class Clostridia; order Lachnospirales; family Lachnospiraceae; genus Pseudobutyrivibrio; species Pseudobutyrivibrio fibrisolvens_A. The sequence goes on along the minus strand of FP929036.1, from coordinate 1,741,143 downwards.
TTAAATAGAGGCTATCCACCTACTGTTCGTGAGCTCTGTGACGCTTGTAATCTTAAATCTACATCATCTGTTCACTCTCATCTCGAAACATTAGAAAAGAATGGATACATTAAGCGTGATCCATCAAAGCCTCGTGCTATCGAAATTGTTGATGACAGCTTTAATGTGGTTCGCCGCGAGGTTGTTAATGTTCCAGTTGTAGGTAATGTTGCCGCTGGACAGCCACTACTTGCTATTCAGAACATTTCTGAGTACTTCCCTATTCCAGCCGAGCACATGCCTAATGCTCAGTCATTTATGCTCAGGGTAAAGGGCGAGTCTATGATAAACGCCGGTATTCTCGATGGAGATACTATTATAGTTATGCAACAAGATACCGCTAAAAATGGCGATATGGTTGTTGCTCTTGTAGATGACAGTGCTACTGTAAAGACATTCTATAAAGAAGATGGTCATATTCGTCTTCAGCCAGAAAACGATAATATGGATCCTATCATTGTAGATAATTGCGTTATTCTTGGTAAAGTATTTGGTGTATTTAGATTTTTCTAATAAAAAAGACGGCCGCTTTTTTGCGGTCGTCTTTTGGGTTTCATATGTTAGATGTCTTTTGCATCAATAAGAATTCCATCTTTCCAGATACGCTCTAAATCATAGAAAATTCTATCTTCTTCAGAAAAAAGATGTACGATAACATCTTCGTAATCCATAAGTACCCATGTACTCTGACGGTTTCCTTCGATTGATTTTGCATGAATACCCTGCTCATAAAGAAGTCTATCTACTTCATCCTGCATAGCATTAAGCTGGCTCTGATTTGATGCAGAAGAAACGATAAAATAATCTGCCATAATGCTAATATTTGAAATATCAATAGCTTTGATATCGATAGCTTTTTTATCATCAAGGGCCTTGCAAACGATTTTAGCTATTTCTCTAGAATCCATCTCTTACCTCTCTTCTTTCATATATTGTTTGTAGTAATTGTATGTATCAATAGTGGTTGGGTCAACCATATCGGGATTTTCATTTAAATATGCTACAGAATCCTCTAGAATCATATAGACACATTTATCTAAATCACTATAAGCTGTAGAGCGTAAAATATCAAGACGTGGCTGTTTGTCTCTTCCAGGCTCAATATAATCAGCAACAAATATAATCTTATCCAAAAGATTCATATTAGGACAGCCTGTAGTATGGTATGTGATTGCATGTGCAATCTGAGGATCATTTACATTATATTTAGTGCTACAAAAATATGCTCCTACCTTGCCGTGAAGCAGGTGTGGATACTTATATTCTATTTCACTAATAGGCAAATTGTTGCTTTCACAGATATTAATTCTTTTTTCATCTGAAATGCATTTAGCACAATCATGGAGCATTCCTGCAACCATTGCTGTATAGGCTGGATAATCCCATTTTAAGGCTAATGCATAGGCTGTTGTAGCAACACCCAGGGTGTGTATATATCTGCCTGGTTTAAGCTCTTTTTTCATCTCCTCAGATAATCTTAAAATATCATCATAGGAGTATTTATATTTGCTATATAAATTATGATTAATGATATATTGTGCAACCTTAGGATTAAGGCATTCTTTTATATTATCATCATCATAGAATGAAGCTCTTATAGCTGAGGAAGCAATTCCGTTGGCCTTATAATCAATCAACTGGAAATCGCCCTCAAACAAATTCCTGCACTCATCCATGGCGCTATTTAGGAAATCAATATCGTCTCCCAATCTAGGGGCAACTAGAATCGTAGCAGCTTTTGATATAATATCTGGCTTTACCCAATTTTTGAAATTAATCAGACTGTCACTACCCATAATAAAGAATATATCATCATTTGGATGCTCATTCTTTAACTCTGACATAGTTATATATGAGTAGCTCTTTCCAGAACGATAGATTTCTCGATCATCTATGAGTAATCCATTCTCATTTTTGATTGCAAGCTTTACCATTTCAAGTCTGCAGGTATCCGCAACAGATTCTGCAGTGTTCTTGTGAGGTGGTGTGCCTGCAACCAAAAGAAATACTTTGTCTAAGTTGTACTGCACAAGAGCAGCCTTAGCAATGTCTATATGTGTGTTATGAATTGGATTGAATGTCCCGCCATAAATACCAATTCTCATGATGTCTCCTTACTGAGGAAGCTTGATACCAGGCTTCTTCGCAGCTCTGTAAAGTATAATTTTTCTACCGATAACTCTAACAACCTCGGAGTGAGTACGCTCAGAAAGTACCTGTGCAATCTCCTTTGGATCATCAAAGCAATTCTTTAATACATTGATTTTAATAAGCTCTCTTGCTTCAAGTGCTTCATCTACAGCATTTGTATACTCTGGTGTAAGTGAAGCCTTACCAATCTGAAGGATTGGGCTCATATCAGCTGCAAGAGATGATAAATATGCTCTTTGTTTATTAGTCATTTCTATCTCCTATTTTACTTGTAATAGTCAAATACAAGACCATACATTCTAACTGTGTCGCCTTCCTGAATACCCTTTGCCTCAAGCTCCTTTAGGATGCCCTGCTCTTTAAGGAAGTTCTGGAAGAATAAGAATCCCTTCTCGGATTCAAGATTTGTATATCCTAACATCTTTTCGATACGAGGTCCCTCAACAACGAAGTCGCCTTCATCATTAATTTCAACTGTATATGGCTCCTCGCTAAATGCACGTATGGTAGGGTCAAACTCCTGCTCATAAACTATTGGTGCATCATCACAAGTCTCAAGTAGTCTTACAACCTCGTATAATAGCTCTTTAAGGCCTTTTCCTGAAACAGCTGAAATAGGATAAACCTTGATTCCTTTTGGCTCGAATTCGGCCTTTAAAGCCTCTATAACTTCATTTGATTCTTCACCGATTACGTCCATCTTATTAGCGGCGATAACCTGTGGCTTTTTAAGAAGCTCAGAATCATATGCTTCAAGCTCTGCAGAGATTGTTTTGATGTCCTCTACAGGATCGCGTCCTTCAACTGAAGCTCCATCAACCATATGAATGATTACCTTAGTACGCTCAATGTGACGAAGGAACTCATGACCAAGACCGATGCCTTCTGAAGCACCTTCGATAAGTCCTGGAATATCAGCAATTACAAATCCATTTATATCATCAACATCTACAACACCTAAGTTTGGAGAAAGTGTTGTGAAATGATAATTTCCAATTTTAGGCTGAGCATTAGTAACGCGTGAAAGGAATGTAGACTTTCCAACATTTGGATAACCTACAAGACCAACATCAGCGATAACCTTAAGCTCTAAGATTACCTCAAGCTCGATGGCATCTACACCTGGCTTTGCATATTTTGGAGCCTGCATTGTAGATGTAGCAAAATGCTGATTTCCAAGTCCACCCTTACCACCAGGAAGAACTACCTGACGTTTGTTGTCTCCAGACATATCTGCAATAACCTTACCGGTCTCGGCATCCTTGATAACAGTGCCTTCTGGAACCTTAAGGATAAGATCTTCACCATTTTTACCGTGGCAATTATCCTTGCCGCCCTCTTCTCCAGCACCTGCCGCAAATTTACGTCTATGACGGTAGTCAACCAAGGTATTAAGACCTGGATCTACTTCAAAAATAACGTCGCCACCTTTACCGCCGTCACCACCATTTGGACCACCATTTGGTACATATTTTTCTCGGCGGAAGCTAACGTGACCGTCGCCACCTTTACCTGATTTTATAATAATTTTTGCTCTATCAGCAAACATAGATTTCTCCTCAAATTTAAAATTGACCCGACTTACCTAATGTGAGTCGGGTCAAATGAATTACTGTTCTACTGGATAGACAGAAGCCTGCTTCTTGTCTCTACCTTTTCTTTCGAAACGAAGTACTCCATCAACTAAAGCAAAAAGTGTATCGTCTCCACCGAGACCTACATTGTTGCCTGGAAGAATCTTTGTACCACGCTGTCTGTAAAGAATATTGCCAGCCTTTACGAACTGACCGTCTGCTCTTTTAGCGCCTAATCTCTTAGACTCTGAATCTCTACCGTTCTTTGTAGAGCCTACACCCTTTTTATGAGCGAAGAACTGAAGGTTCATCTGTAACATGTCTTACACCTCCTTGTATTGTAATGAAATATATTCATCACCGTATTGTTTTTGAATTTCGTCCAAACCTAATATCATAGAGTCAAGCAGAAGCTTTGACTTATCGGATATATCCTCTGGGAATGACATGGCTAAATAACCACCATCCTCAGCAGCTTCACTTGAAAAAGCATCATCAGTGAACTGTTCGATACTATTGAAAGTATTAATAACAAGAACTGATACTGCAGCGCATACAATATCCTGACCGTGATCAGCATATCCAGCGTGACCATCAAGGGAAACCTTAGAATATTTGTTATTATGTTTGGTAATTACTACGCTAATCATAATTAGCCGTTAATCTTTTCGATCTTAACCTGTGTGAAAGCCTGTCTGTGGCCGTTCTTCTTATGGTAACCTGTTTTTCTCTTGTACTTGTAAACGATTACCTTCTTACCTCTGCCTTCCTTAACCACAGAAGCCTCAACTGTTGCGCCTGCTACTGTAGGTGCACCAACCTTAAGCTCCTTATCGCTAACAGCAAGAACCTGATCAAAAGTAATCTTCTCACCAGCTTCAACGCCAAGCTTTTCAATGGTAATGATATCGCCTTCAGAGACTTTGTACTGCTTACCACCTGTTGCAATAATTGCGTACATGGTTTGTTCCTCCTTTTTATCATTACTCGCCAGTTTCGGTGGTGTCTCGGAATGAAACACGCTTAAATAACCACACTGAGCGGCATACTCAAGTATATTAACACAGGATTTTCACTACGTCAATCTAAATTGTTCATAAAACTTAGAAAATTTATATGGTATCTAATCAACCTGATGGGCATCACCAAGATGCTTTTTCAGATATACATCCAGCGAACTCAAATTCTTATTATTAGCATCTCTAATCTTCTTTGCCTCATCCTCTAGACAATGTCTACAGGTACGCCTTAAATCTTCTTCTTCGTTTTGTGTAAACCAGTTGTTAAACTGTTCGTCAAGCTCCTGTTCCTTATGAAACCTGAATTTACTCAGCTGTAATGTAAGCTGTGAGGTAGAACGGATACGAACTGCCTCTTTTGCATCAGGCGTAAGTGTAATCTCAGGAAACTCCTTGCTATATTTAACAATTTCTTCTTGGGCGACTTCTTGTGCCTTTTTTTCTACAACCTGTATAATTTCATTAAGTTCCATAGCTGCACCCCCGCAGATAAGCTATTTATCCCATAACTCACGGAAACCTTTATACTTCCATAGCCCAGTTTCATTATCTATAGCCTTTTTCATTAGGGCTTGTAAGCTGTCATCATGAGAAACAGTGGGCTCATATCTTTTTGCCACGCCGTACCCATTCTTAACGATTATAGCATTAACCATTGAATTTTCTATGTTTTCTTCATTAAATGTATCGTCTACATTATCAAGCCAAACATAGGCTAAAATTCTGTCATACTGATCATCTGCATCAATATCATACTCTAAATAAAGTGTATCTGAGTCCTCTAAGAGTTTTTTGGTGTAATCAGAAGCCATTACACCATATTCGTTATTACGTTCTTCCTCAGCCGCTACAGACTCTGGTGTATCAATACCAATCATTCTGACTCTTTTATCTTCACCATTTTCATCTGTAACAATAATTGTATCGCCATCTACAGTTCTTACAAATTTTACCTTGTCCAATTTGCTCTCCTGATTATAAGAATCACTAATGTTTAGATCAGTAACATTCTGGCTATTTAAGTATTCCGGTACACCGACACCTATCATAATTGCAATTATAATAATTGCAATACGCTGCCACTTATTTTGAGTTTTCATATTAATTATTCTCCAACAATTTATATTGTAAATGGTGCAAGATTCCTGCTTCTTGTTAGTTCTAGTAGGCCAAGATTAGAAAAACCATGTACATCGATTTGTGAAATGTCATCCTTTGCTGCATTCTTTATTTCATTTATTAAGGCCTCTTGCTCTTCGCTTGAAACTTTTAGCAAGTCTACAAGGATTATTCCAGAAATGGATCTTAGTCTAAGTTGTTTTATGAGCTCCTGAATAGCTTCTTCATTTATCTTATAAAAATCTGTCTTCCCATAATTTTTTGAAGAATTGACATCTACGATAGTCATAGCTTCTGTCTTTTCTATTAAAAGATTTGCACCACTTTTAAGATGTACAATTTTCGAAGTAGCTTTGTCTAAGATTGAATTAAAGCTGTACAAATTCCAAAGAGATAAGGAATCATCATTATATAATCTAATGTTCAAATTAGGAAATTTGTATTCCTCTAAATCTGTAATTATTTGAACAGCTTCATCGCAATATGTTTCAATATAGTAATTGATATAGCTAGTGTTATCATTTTTATAATCCTCAATCTTTAAAAATGAGCATGAATATGGTTTTGTATTTTTCTTATCCTGAGTGATTTTTACGTAAAATCTATCGCCCTGACATACTTTCTTTTTAATGAACATCTCTTCAAATAATTCTCAGGGGAGAGCTTTTTGATTTCTATAAAACCTTTATCTCCAGTAGACAGCTTTAGAATACAAGCATCTATATCACTTAAAACCTTTTCTACAGTTGCCTCACAATGTATGCCAATTTTTGTAATATCAAGATTTATCAAATCAACCGGCTTATCGTCTTCGTCAAAAGAAACAAGGAGCCGAAGCTCCTTATCATTGTATATTCCTTTTGTAATTACGCATTTTTTAATGCTCATTTCCAATATCTCCTAGAGAAATTAAGGAATCTGGCTCGCCAGTGTACATATCTGTACGCATAATATCTAATGATAAATCGTCAAACTCAGGCAAACCTAAAAATTCATGAAATGCCTTTATAACAAGCTCTGGCTTAATATTGTCTGTACTTCCACTTGAAAGAAGAAGGTCATAAACAGGAACACCATCTTTTATTTCGATGTTGAAACGATAAATAAGTGGTTTTAAATCCAGTTCTCGTTCACCCTTTTTTGTCTTTTTAACAATGTTTATAGAGTGAGCTTCATCAAAGAATTTTACCTTTAAATCACAGATATTATCAATATAACAGGCATCATCCTTTGAATCCTTATAAGTGACAACATAGCTTGCTGCAGTAACTGCAGACATACATTTTTCAGCTGTATCAGGAAGATATTTAAAGCTTGTGATAGCTAATCCCTCAACCATATTGTCATTTAATGTCTTAATGGAAGCAGCGGCATCAACCTCTTCTTTAATGTCGATGTCCATATACTCTCCGATTGAGGTAAGTCCTACACCAAGTGGTGCTGCAAAAGACATTATCTGATGAGGATTAAATCCTTCTGAATATCTGATAGGAAGCTGAGAACGCTTAACGGCCTTTTGGAAAAACGCATAAGATCCAAATGGCCTACGTATCTCATAATTCCTGTTTTCTCAAATCTAATTCTAACGCGCATTATGACATACCCCCGATCCAATAATTCCTGCACCACATCCATTGCAGTTCATTTTACAGTTAGGAGTAACCTTAGCGTTCATGGCGTTATTCCATTCTCTCTTAAGGAAATCCTTTGTAACGTGACAATTAATGAAATCCCAAGGTAGAATCTCATCTAAATCACGCTGGCGATATGCATAATAATCTATAGAAATATTGTTCTTTTCAAATGCAGCAAGCCATTTATCAAAATCAAAGTACTCACCCCAGGCATCAAAGAAGCAGCCGCTCTTGTAAGCATCAAGAATTGCAGGGCAAAGGCGTCTGTCACCACGAGCAAATACACCCTCAAGTACTGTTACATCTGAGTGATGCCAGTTATACTTAAGAGATTTTTGATTCAGCTGAGCCTTCATTTCATCATTAACTACCTTTGCACGACGAAGATACTCTCCTGCCTCGTACATAGGTGCCCACTGGAATGGTGTAAATGGCTTTGGAACAAAGAATGATGTAGATATAGTAATCTGACAACGGCCCTGACGCTGCTCCTTTGGAACTGTATCATAATATGCAGCGGCCACTTCATTTGCTAGCTGTGGAATAGCCTTCATATCTTCATCTGTTTCTGTAGGAAGACCAAGCATAAAATAAAATTTAACTTTATTCCAGCCACCCTTAAAAGCAAGTGTTGCACCGCCAATAATATCTTCAACTGTAAGTCCTTTATTTATTACATTACGCATACGCTGAGAACCGGCCTCAGGAGCAAATGTAATGCTGGATTTTCTAACATCCTGAACCTTTGACATAACATCAAGAGAAAAGGCATCAATTCGAAGAGATGGTAATGAAACATTAACACCTTCAGATAAACAATCATCTATAAGGAAATCCATAAGTTCTCCAAGTGCATGATAATCACTTGATGAAAGGGAACTAAGGGAAATCTCCTCATGTCCTGTTGAAGCAAGAAGCTCCTTAGCCTGTTCCTTCAGAATATCTACAGACTTTTCGCGATTAGGTCTGTAAATCATACCAGCCTGACAGAAACGGCAGCCTCTGATACAACCACGCTGAATCTCAAGAACTACACGGTCCTGAATAGCGCGAACAAATGGTATAAGCATCTTTGTAGGATAGCTGGAAGAATCCATATCCTTAACAACCTGACGATCAATTACAGCTGGAACATCATCGTAAATAGGCTTGAAGCTTTCGATTGTTCCATCTGATTCTTTGTATGTAACTTGATAGAAGGCAGGTACATAAATTCCAGGAATCTTAGCTGCATCTCTAAGAAAAGCCTGACGATCAAAGCCTTTAGCTTTGTGTTCTTTATATAAATCGAGAAGTGCTGGATAGCTGGTTTCGCCCTCTCCAACATAGGCCATATCGATGAAATCTGCGATAGGCTCTGGGTTTGTAGCACAAGGTCCACCAACAATAACGATAGGATCATCATTATTTCTATCCTTAGATTCTAGGGCAACGCCTGCTAAATCAAGAATCTGAAGTATATTGGTGTAGCACATCTCATACTGAAGTGTCATACCAATAAAGTCAAAATCCTTAATGGCATCCTGAGATTCTAACGCAAAAAGAGGTATATTACGCTCCTTCATCAGATTATGTAAATCTGGCCAAGGCGAATATACCCTTTCACAATATGTATCCTCACGCTTGTTGAGCATATCATAAAGGATAGCAATACCAAGGTGGGACATACCTACCTCATAGACATCAGGAAAGCACATGGCAAATCTGATGTCTACATCAGCAGGATTCTTTTTAACACTATTAAATTCGTTGCCGATATATCGTGCAGGCTTATCAATCTGCATCAAAATATCGTCAGATAATGCAAGTTTTTTCATATAATAAAATTATCTTTGAGCAAGCTCAGATGTGATATCTTCCCAGGTTACACCTTTTTCAACCATAAGAACCATCATATGATACAGAAAATCTGAAATCTCATATTTAGTCTCTTCTGAATCTGGGTTTTTAGCGGCGATAACAATTTCTGTAGCTTCTTCTCCAACTTTTTTAAGAATCTTATCCAGTCCTTTATCAAACAGGTAGTTTGTATAGGAGCCTTCCTTTGGATTTTTCTTACGGTCGGCTATAACTGAATAAACATCCTCGAAAACTTTAAGAGGATTACGCTCAATATACTCCTTTTTTACTATCTCATTGAAGAAGCAGCTAGGTGAACCGGTATGGCAAGCTACTCCCACTTGAGAAACTTTCGCCAAAATAGTATCAAAATCACAGTCAGCAGTCAATGACTTGACAAACTGGAAGTGTCCACTGGTTTCTCCTTTAACCCAAAGTGACTGACGAGAACGGGAATAATATGTCATTTTTCCAGTTCTAATAGTTGTATTGAAGGATTCCTCATTCATATAAGCCATCATAAGAACTTCGCCAGTCTGGAAATCCTGAATAACTGTTGGTACAAGACCATCAGCATTTGGCTTTAAATCTGACCAGCTAAGCTTTGGCTCAAAATTATCCATCTTAATGCCATTATCTGAAAGGTCACTCTTCATCTGCATAATGTTAAATGAAGTGTCATTAATAAACTGACCTGAGATTCCTCTAATCTGGTCTGATTTAAGAACCTTAATTACATTTTCAAGGTTGTATTCATCAACCTGAACAATGTATGGAATATTTGTAATATTCTCTAATCCCTCTAAAAGGGATGTGTTCATAATTAAAAGCTCGTGGATGTTATCTTGAAGGAAATCCTTTGTCTTAAATAAAAATCTACTGTTGCAAGACTCACAAGCATCTTTTGAGAACCAAATCTTGCGCTGGCTTCCTTTATAAGGTCTATTGTTTCTGGCTTTGAACCATTAAGAATAACCTCAACACATCCAGCATAAAGAAATTTCTTAACATCTTCTAATCGTTTTATATTTCCGCCGCCAGCTGTTTTTACCTGAACGTTTCGATTGATTTCTCTGATTGCAAGAATGTTTTTTTCATGCTCTTCATCATCAGTGGATAAATCATAACAAATAATTTTATCAATACCGCTATCGTCGTAAACAGATGCTAATTCAAGCACGTCCTTCTTGTTATCAAGCTCAGTAGGACTTTTTACAGCCATACCATCTTTAAGGTATATAGTGGCAACAATATTTTTATGCTCCATTTTATGTTCTGCTCCTTTGAATTATATTGAACCCTTTGTAGTCATTGCCTGATCATTAAGTCTTGGGTCAATGGTTGTAGCATCATCTAAAGCCTTGGCGAAGGCCTTAAATATTGCTTCGCACATGTGATGCGAATTCCCCGGTGTAAGAACCTTTATGTGTAAATTCATTCCAGCGGAATATGAAATAGCATAGAAAAACTCTTTAACCATTTCAGTGTCCATATAACCGATTTTTTCTGTAGGAAATTCTGCTTCAAATGAAAGATAAGGACGGTTACAAAGATCAACTGCTACTAGCACTAATGTTTCATCCATTGGAAGAATGAAACTGCCATAACGCTTGATACCAAGCTTGCTGCCACAGGCCTTTTTAATGGCATTACCAAGAACAATGCCCGTATCTTCTATTGTATGGTGACAGTCAACCTGCAAATCTCCTTTTATAGATGCAGATAAATTAAAAAGCCCGTGTCTGGTAAATGCCTCTAACATATGATCAAAAAAACCTATGCCGGAATTTACCTGGCAATCGCCCTTTCCATCAATGGTAAAATCGATAGTAATGTCTGTTTCTTTTGTTTTTCTAGCTACCTTTGCTCTACGTTCTTCTGACATTTTTTCACCTAATTATTTATATTACCCACGCCTTTAATTATACCGAAATTACGAATTTATTTAAAGGTTGGTAAACTACACAAAAAGAGTATTTGAATTTCTATATATTTGCCGTTGATTTATGATTATATATCCTCAAATCTTACCTTTATAGAGTTAGCATGTGCTGTTAATTGCTCGTTGTTGGCAAACTTAACAATATCAGGATAAACAGCCTCTAAAGCTTCCCTGGAATAAGAAATAATGCTTGATTTCTTTATAAAATCATCCACCGATAATGGAGAGAAAAATCTTGCTGTTCCATTTGTTGGAAGCACATGATTTGGTCCTGCAAAATAATCCCCAAGCGGCTCTGATGAATATTGACCAAGGAAAATCGCTCCGGCATTTTTTTACATATGTCATATCCTCAAATGGATTTGCTGTAACGATTTCTAGATGCTCTGAGGCTATGGCATTAACGCAGTCGATTGCATCCTTTTTATTATCAGCCACAAGAAGATATCCAAAATTATCAAGGGACTTTTGAATAATATCTTTGCGGGATAAAATCTTTACAAATCTTTCGATTTCCTTTTCCACCTCATCTGCAAGTTTTTCAGAAGTAGTTACAAGTATTGCTGATGCAAGTTCGTCATGCTCTGCCTGAGACAATAAATCAGCTGCTACATAGGTAGGATTTGCTGTTTCATCTGCAAGAACCAGTATTTCTGAAGGGCCTGCGATGGAATCAATTGAAACATATCCAAACACAGCCTTTTTAGCAAGTGCTACAAATATATTTCCAGGGCCAACGATTTTATCAACCTTTGGGATAGATTCTGTGCCAAAGGCCATTGCGGCTATAGCCTGAGCTCCACCACATTTAAAAATTTTATTTACACCTGCTTCGTTTGCTGCAACTAATGTACTAGGATTTACTTTTCCTTCTTTATTGCAAGGGGTACACATATATATTTCTGGTACACCAGCCACCTTAGCAGGCATAATATTCATAAGTACTGATGATGGATATACAGCTTTTCCGCCAGGCACATATACGCCAACTTTTGCAAGAGGTGTTACCTTTTGACCAAGAATTATTCCTTCTTCTGATGTAAACCAGCTATTTTGCTTTTGTTTTGCGTGATAGCTTTCGATATTTACCAGGGCTTTTCTAATAACCTCTACAAGCTCGTTTGGTACTATTTTATAGGCTTCTTCTATTTCTTCATTCGTAACTACGATATTTGATGAATTAATATCTGCTCCATCAAATTTTTTCGTATATGCGAATATAGCTTTATCACTATCATTCCTAACCGTATTTACGATATCCGATACAGTAGCTTCATATTCAGCATACTGATTTGGACTTCTTTTTAATAATGATTCTAAAATATTATCTATGGTATCTTTTGTAAGCTTAAGCTTCTTCATTTTCTAGTGCTCCCTTTAGCTTTTCGATAAGTTCCGTAATTCTTTCGTGTTCCATTTTCATAGAAACCTGATTTACTACCATTCTGGCAGAAAGTGGACATATTTCCTCTAAAACCACAAGACCATTTTCTCTGAGTGTGGAACCTGTTTCTACAATATCAACGATAACCTCGGATAATCCAACAATAGGGGCAAGCTCTATTGAGCCGTTAAGCTTAATTATCTCTACTGTTTGATTCTTAGTATTGTAGAAATATTCCTTTGCAATGCGAGGATATTTGCTGGCTACACGAATAAGCTCGTGATGCTTTAATAAATCAGCAGCCTCAGCTGGGCCACAGACACACATACGACATTTTCCAAAACCAAGATCTAAAACCTCGTATATATTTCTATTTTCTTCTAATATTGTATCTTCTCCCACAACTCCAATATCTGCAGCTCCATATTCTACGTATGTTGGGACATCAGGACCTTTTGCTAAGAAGAATCTAAGCTTTAATTCTTCATTGGTAAAAATAAGCTTTCTAGTATCTGGATCCTTCATTTCTTCGCAGGTAATACCAATACTTTCAAATAATTCCAGTGTTTTCTTTGCCAATCGTCCTTTACCTAGGGCGAAGGTTAAGTATCTATCTTCCATCTTTCACCTCATTAGTTACCTTTTTCAATTGGTAGCCTTTTTAAGGCCAACATTAGCTGATCAACAGTAATAGCAAATCCAATTGCTGGAGAGTCTTTTCCGAAAAGGCTAAGGAGTGAATCATATCTTCCTCCCTTTACAAGTGGCTCTCCCACACCATAAGAATAGCCTGTAAAGATGATTCCAGTGTAGTATTTATACTCGGAAATCATTCCAAGTTCAAAGGAAATGTAATCCATTACTTTGTTTTTATTTAATAGGTCATAAAGCTTTGTAAGATATTCTAAAGCATCATAGACCTTTTTATATTTTTTTGCTTTTTCCAGGTAAGGCGCCCATTCCTTTGGAGAATTCATTATTTTACCTGTAATATCAAAAAGCTCGATTAAACCTTTGCTAACCTCTTCCTGCTGTAAAAGCTCTTTTGCCCCAAAAAAGTTTTTATTTGATATTAAATCGATGAGTCTTTCCTCTTTGTCTTCTGATAGATTTGCAGCATCAATAAGTCCTCTTACCACATCGATATGGCCTACACCAATCTCAAACTCCTTAAGACCAATTTTCTTTAAGGCATTTACTACAATTGTAAGAATCTCAGCATCGGCATCTACAGAGCTATCCCCTATAAATTCACAACCGGCCTGTGTGCTTTCTTTTAATCGTCCCTGAAGGCTATGATAATTTATAAATACATTGCCTTCGTAAGAAAGCTTAACAGGACCATCTGTATCAGAAAAATACATAGCAGCCGCTCTTGCTATAGATGGTGTGATGTCTGGTCTTAAAACCAGTGTATTTCCATCTCTATCAAAAAATTTAAACATCTCATTTGATTTGCAAGAGCCTACTTCCCTTGAAAATGTTTCTAAATACTCAAATGTTGGTGTGGATATTGGTGAATATCCTGATTCCTTAAAACACTTTCTAAGATTGTAAAGTACATCTAATCTTTGTTCATATTCACTGTTGTATATATCTCTTACTCCCTCTGGAGTGTGTAAAGTAAGATTTTTCATTTTTGTCCCTCTTATAAAAAACACTTTAGTCTGATAAAGAACTAAAGTTATTATACTTTAATAAAGCCCCGAAGTCAACAATGGCCTCAGGGCGTAAAAAAACAGACCTAATCTAATAAAGATTAAGGCCTGTTTTTATATTCATAAATTTAATTATTTGTCAGAAGATTTCTTCTTAACGTATGCTGTGGTACCACCAACTAAAATTGCAATAAGAAGGACTAATAATCCAGCGAGAGTCTTAGTGAATCCCTTCTTTGTAGCTACAGCCTTTGGTGTTTCTTCATCTCCAATATTTACAACTCTATTTGACTCATTAGAAGTCTTCTCTACAGTATCACCTGCAAGTGGAGTAGCCTCATCTTCGATTGCAACAACGTCATTTGAAACACTTGCTGTCTTAGCAACTCTGTTTGTTCTAGATGCCTTTGCGGCTGTCTTAACAGGTGTTACAACTGTGAAGTTTTCAATTGTCTCCATCTCTTCTGTGTTATCATCAATTACAGTGACTACACTTGAAGAATGTGATGAGCTATGATTGTTCTTTGCTGCTGCCTCAGCGGCTCTTCTCTTAGCTGCCTCTACATTGTTATCAGCAATTTTTGCTGATTCCTTAGTTGCATCTAAATTTTCAATAATCTTCTTAAGGTCATCCTTCATTGATGAAAGTGACTTATTTGCAGAATCTTTTTGTCCTTAAGACCAATAAGATTCTTTGCCATATCTGAAACCTTTTTGTAGGTTTCCTTAACAGCTTCAAGAGCTGAAGAAGTGCTATTTTTTGCAGAAACCTTATCTGACTTATTAGATACAGCAGCCGTTAATTCATCGTTAGCAGCCTTCTTAGCTTCATTAGCATTTGAAATTGCTAAGTTTGCATTATTAATATTTTCATCAGCAAGTGCAATAGTAGAATCTGAAAATGCAATTAATGTCTTAAGTCTTTGAGCCTCTGAGCTAGAAAAGATAATCTGTACAGCAAGCTTTTTAGCTTCTTCTGAATCTACGCCATATTGCTTCACTGCTTCGTCATAAGCTTTTTTAGTATCTTGTACCTTTTTTTCAGCAGCTTCTTTGTCGGATTTTGCCTGAGTTAATGTTGCCACTGTTTTCTGAAGGTTGCTCTTTTATTTTTGCGTCTGATAAAGCATTCTTTGCTGCTTCTTTTTCAGAAGTATAGCTCTTTTCTACACTATTGATTAAACCAGACTTTTCATAAAGAACTACATCTCCTCCATATGACCAAGCACTACTTTTCTTAATAATAGAAACCTGATGAGTATCTCTTTCATAAACTGAGCCTAATCCGAAGAAATTAACACCAGATACATGATTACCATTCTTATCTAATGTTTCAAAATTAAAATAGCCCTGGAATTGATTATTGTACCAAACCTCAATATAGTGACGCTCCCATTCAGGGCTTGAAAAGTTGGATTTCATCTTTAATAATGCTGGATTAAAATCAGCCTTGTTATCAAGTGACTGATAAACATAATACTCGATTAGTTTTTTAGCAATTTTAGTATTATTATCCTTACTTCTAACTCTACTTAAATTATTAATGCTTTCATCAATCTGATTAACATAATTATTTAATGAATCTGCGCTTTCAAAATCCTTTTCTGCTTTTCCTAAATCAATTTCTGCCTGTGATAAATCATTTTCATTAAAATCGATTTTTTCATTAGCTTCAACAGCATCAGTATATTCACCATTAAGCTTATTTAATTTATTTGCGTTATCGATTTGCTTTGCCTGTGCTTCCCTTAAGAATTTAGTTGCAGCCTCATAGTTTGTTGTATAAACACCCTTTGCATATTCTGCACCAGCCTTTAAAGCATTAGCATTTGCTAGTGCTTCCTCAGCATTCTTACATGCCTGCTCCTTGGCAGCAAGTTCTAATTCTGCAGAATTTAATCTGGCCTCAGCATCAGATAACTCACTAACAGCTGAATCATAAGCAAGCTGAGCATCATTAAGAACTTTCTGTGCTGAATCAATAGCAGCCTGCATATCTTCTGAATAATCTTCCTTATGATCTACATTAATGCCATTCTTAGCTAATAACTTATTCAACTCGGCTCTGGCATTATCAAGTGAAGCCTTTGCTTCATTACAAGCGTCCTGGGCGTTCTCGACTTTTTCTTCAGCCTGAACTTTTACAGCCTCAGCTGTAGCAACGGCATCAGCTGCTTTTTCAGCCTGCTTAACAGCCTCAGAAACAGATGCATTCTTACCAGCCTCTGCTGCTTCTTTTGCTGCTTCTCTAGCAGCCTCAGATGCTGTAAGATCACCTTCTACAACACCCATATTATCTTCATTAACTGATTTATTATATTCTCCAACTGATTCTACTGCATCTGATAATGATTTTGATGCCTCATCAGCAGCATCTTCTGTATTTGTTTCTGTAGGATTTTCTGAGACATTCTCAGTTGTATTTTCAATTTGTTCTTCTGATGTTATTTCATCAGCAAGTGCTGTCATATTTATAGAACCAGCAAGTGTTACTGCCGATAAACCTAATGACATAGCTTTTACAACATTCTTTTTCATATAAATTACTACCTTTCTTTGTATAACACTATGGAGTTACACAGATTTGACTGGTTGATGAAAACCTGTGAAGAATTTGTGAACTCACTGGTCACATAATATATCAGCAAAAATTGTTATATACAATAACTTGGCAAGAAAGGTATAGATTTGGCATTATCTTTTATAACAATTTAAAAATCAGACCCTAATCTTAAAGATTGTGGTCTGATTTCTATTTTTATTATCTATTTTCTATTGGCAAGATCTACATTAATCATATCTAAATAAGGCACCAATAGATTAGGCTTTGTGGAGAAAAAATACTTATCATCAAGTTCTTCAATTCTAAAACTTTTTCTACCTCCATTTGCCATTCTATTCCAAAATCCTTTTAACTTCTCGTAAGTAAGATAATAATATAAATCCCTCTCGCTAAAGAATATAAGGATGAAAGCTAATCCATCCTGAGCCTCCCAATTGCCCATAAAATCTATCTGATGTTGATGTATGTTCTGCAAAGGGAAGGTATCCTTGTTGCATTCCTTTGCATCAAAACAGACAGGAATTCCCTGAATTGCTCCAACATAATCTACAGTAGATTTTTGATCAAAGTATGCAAGAGTGATATGGCCTTTTTTATCCATATCAATTGGAGTGATAGGTGTAGGAATCTTTTGGATGAGGGCTAAACCGTTTTCCGAATAAACCTCATTTGTTTTATTTATAAATTCTTCGAATGTAGAGCCACGTAAGCCTCTTGATTTATAAGTAGCCATTAAACTCCCCTGGTAAGTCACAGACAAACTTGCGTTCATCAGCAAATTCTATTGAATATGCGTGGAGAAGCTGTCCTCTTACCTTCTGTTCTTTATTAATTATCGTATTTCCGTATTTATTGTCACCTAATATCGGATGACCGATTGATGCCAGATGGGCTCTAATCTGATGTGTTCGTCCGGTAATTAGATGAATCTCTAACAATGTAAATTTATCTCCAATATTTTTTATTGGATTATAAGCTGTTTTGATGGGCTTAGAATCAGGGATTTCATTCTTTGAAATAGTAACCTTATTAGTAGCCTCATCCTTCCATAAAAAGCCTTCAATTTGCTGCTTAGAATCTACTTTTCCGAGAACTACAGCACGATAAAGCTTTTTACAGCTACGTTCCTTAAGAGCCTGACCTAACGACTGAGCCGCATGAAGATTTTTTGCGAAAAGAACAATACCTGATGTATTTCTATCTAATCTATTGCACACACTAGGATGAAAATGCTTAAAGCTTTCCTCCGAAAGTTGGTTTGATGCAATCATATAGGATATAGCCATTTCATTAATAGAAATATCTGATGGGGAATCCTTTTGTGATTTTACTCCCGCTGGCTTATTGATGATTATCATATCATCATCTTCAAAGACAATATTAATATTAGGTTTTATTTCCTTAATGGAATAATATAGCTCATCTCTTTCTGATACACCAGCCATCTTGGCGAAGGTCTCGTCAGAAAACCAAATTTTTATCACATCCCCAACATTAAGCTTTTCTGAGCCATCAGCCTTTTTTTCATTAAGAGTAATATTTTTTTTGCGCAGCATTTTATAAATAAAGCTTGTGCTTGCATTTGGAAGTACACGCTTTAAAAATTTGTCAAATCGCTGATTGCTATCGCCTGTGTCTATTCTTAGTTCTTTCATTTGACCTACTTTGTTTGCCTGAGTTATTTACTCTGGCAGATTTATTATTTTTATTTGATGGATTTGAATTCTTTGTGTTTTTCTTTGAATCGTTTGTCTTGCCGTTAGTAGCCTGCTTTTTGGAATCAGACTTTTTAAAATCCTTACCCTTAATCTTTCTAGGTGGGATAAGACAATTCTCATCAAAGCCAATTAAATCCTCTCTGCCAGCTTTTATCAGTGCTTCTTTTACAAGATCATAGTTTTCAGGTCTCTTGTATTGAATAAGAGCACGTTGCATAGCCTTTTCGTGAGGATTCTTGCATACATAAACAGGCTTCATGTCCCTTGGATCAATCTCTGTATAGTACATGGTTGTAGAGATTGTACTAGGTGTTGGATAAAAATCCTGAACCTGCTCAGGGGATAAATGATGGTCTCTTAGGTATTCTGCAAGAGCTATAGCATCATCCAATGTAGAACCTGGATGAGAACTCATTAAATAAGGTACCAAATACTGCTTTAAACCAAGCTCTTTATTAATCTTAGCGTATTTATCACAGAATGCGTTATAGACTGAAATATCGGGCTTTCCAAGGTATCCTAATACATTGTTTGAGATATGTTCTGGAGCAACCTTTAACTGTCCGCTAATGTGATATTTACAAAGGTCTCTAAGGAAGGTATCGTCTTTGTCGTACATAACGTAATCAAAACGAACGCCGGAACGTACAAAAACCTTTTTTACCTTTGGAAGCTTACGAAGCTTTGTGAGCAGCTCAACATAATCTTTATGATCAACCTGTAGATTAGGACATTTTTAGGAAATAGACATTGTCTATTGGTACATACGCCCTTTTCTAATTGCTTTTTACATGAAGGATTCCTGAAATTAGCAGTAGGACCACCTACATCATGGATATAGCCTTTGAATTCAGGATCTTTTGTAATGAGTTTTGCCTCGTTTATTATAGATTCCTGGCTACGAGATTGGATAATTCTTCCCTGATGGAATGTCAGGGCACAGAAATTGCAGCCACCGAAACATCCACGATTACTAATAAGGGAAAATTTTACTTCCTTGATAGCTGGAATACCACCATCCTTCTCATACATAGGGTGATAGGTACGCATATATTCTATAGCATAAACATCATCCATCTCCTGTCTTGATAATGGTTTCTGAGGAGGATTCTGTACAACAAACATTGCACCATCATAGGTTTCTACAAGCTTCTTTGCCGTAAATGCATCCGTATTTACGTATTGAGTATAGAAGCTTTTTGCATAAGTTTTTTATCTGCCTTTATTTCTTCAAATGATGGAAGAATAATTGCATCCTCAGTAAAGGATTTATCTCTGGTTTTGTAGACAGTACCATCAATATAGGTAATGTCTTTTACATCCATTCCTGATGCAAGACAATCTGCTATTTCTACTACAGATCTTTCACCCATTCCATAGGAAATGATATCGGCACCTGAATCTAGCAGAATAGAACGTCTAACTTTATTTGACCAATAATCATAGTGAGCCAAACGACGTAATGACGCCTCGATACCTCCAATAATAATTGGTTTAGTTTTATATGTATGACGAATCAGATTGCAATATACGATTGTTGCATAATCTGGGCGTAATCCCGCCTTTCCACCTGGAGAATAATTATCATACTCTCTGTGATGCTTTGAAACACTATAGTGATTAACCATAGAGTCCATATTACCTGCAGAGACAAAAAAGCCTAGACGTGGTTCGCCGAGAATATTAATAGAATTATCATCCTTCCAATCTGGTTGAGGGATAATACCTACAGAATATCCGTGTAATTCAAGTATTCTACATATAATGGCAGCTCCAAAAGATGGATGATCTACGTAGGCATCACCACAGACGTAGACAAAATCCAGCTGCTGGATGCCTCTTTTTTTCATATCCTCTTTTGATACTGGTAAAAACTGTTGCATATAAACCTCTTAAATAATATAAGGCATCCAACCTGTGGATGCCCCTAATTTTAGATAATTACTCTTTATTAAAGAACTGATCTGGTATATCCAGAGCTGGAATATCATCATCTTCCTTTGTAGGCGCAGCCTGAATAGATGACTGAGAATTCGTAGAGCTCTGATTTACATCACCACCAGTGGAAGTATTAGAACTTTCTTCATCAAGAGACTCTGGAAGAAGTGATGCACGGTTTGCATCAACAGTATCCAGATATGTCTGCATAGTAGCAAGGAAAGTCTCGTTACGACTTCTGGTAGTTTCTATAGAATTTGCAAGTATAGTTTGAATATTTGCAAGTAATTCATCCGTATACGCTATAGCACCCATACGAATATTATTGGCATCTTCTGTTGCTCTATCGATTTTTTCCTGAGCAGTTTTCTGGGCAATGAGAATAACTTCATTAGCCTGAGCATAAGCCTGTTGCATAATCTGATGCTCTGAAACAAGCTCATTAGTCTGAATCTGAGCCTGACTAATGATTTCATCTGCCTTTGCCTTTGCATCTGCAAGAATCTGTTCACGATTAGCAATCATACGCTGGTATTTTTTATTTCGTCAGGTGTCTTAGTTCTAAGTTCCTGAATTAAAGATTCAAGCTCATCTCTATTAACTATGATTTTGCTTGTAGAAAAAGCAGTTGGCTTACAATCGTCGATATATGCTTCAATTTCATCAATAATATCTTCTATTTTGCTTGCGTTTGGCATGATATTTTACTTCTCCTTGTTTTAAATTTGGCTTCTATAAGAGGTATAACCTGAGGTGGAACGAATAGGCTGATATCTCCCCCATATGATGCAAATTCCTTTGCAACGGTAGAACTCAAATAAGAATACTGTAAAGATGTTGTCATAAACAACGTTTCGAGCTCAGGATACTGCACTTTGTTAGATTGAGCCAGCTGGATTTCGTTCTCAAAATCTGTAACAGCTCTAAGACCTCTAACAATAACTGGAGCATCCTTCTTTTTGCGAAATCAACTAAAAGACCTTCAAAAGATTCTACTTTCACATTATCTAAATTTTCAGTCAATTCCTTTATCATACTAACACGTTCGTCTACGGAAAACAACGGATTTTTTGGTTGTTGTTTAGAACACCTACGATTAATTCATCGCATAATTTGCTTGCTCTATTTATAATATCCAAATGTCCGAATGTGATTGGGTCAAAGCTTCCTGGATAAATTGCTCTTTTCATTATTACGCCTTCTTTATAAATAAATGTTTATTAGTCTTATAGATCTTTTCTTTTGTAATTGTGTAGCCTAAATTTGAAAGGTATTCAAATTCAGTTTCTAGGCTAGCTTCTACGATTATAACTGTATCATCTCTTATGTAGGATTTGTTTTTGAGAGCTTCTAAAACCTGCTTTTCTATAAGCTTGTTATATGGAGGATCCATAAAAACAAAATCAAAGCCCTCAGGACAATTAATTCTATTTAGCGCAGAAAAACATCTTCACTAAAGACCACTGAAGAGTCCTGAAATTTTGCCTTCGCAATATTTTTATTAATACAGTTTAATGCTTTCTTATCCTTTTCAACGAAAACAGCGCTCTTTGCCCCGCGACTAAGAGCTTCAATTCCCATCTGTCCGCTTCCAGAGAATAAATCTAAAAAATAACAGTCTGGAATATCAAAGGCTATCATATTGAAAAGAGTTTCTTTAATTCTATCTGATGTAGGTCTGGTATCAAGGCCTTCAGGGGTCTCTAGTACCATTCCTCTCTTATTTCCGGATATTATTCTCAATGTAAATCACCTAATTATTCACGATTTCAAAGAGAAGCTGAAGTGCTTCTTTGGTGGCTGAGGTTCTGACCTGAGTTCTATCGCCTTTTAAATGAAGCTCTTTGACGATACATTTATCATCACCGTATGCGCAGGCAATATAAACTAAACCAACAGGCTTTTGAGGAGAACCACCACCAGGGCCAGCTATACCAGTTGATGCAATTCCAAAATCGGCCTTAGCTTGTTTTCTTACTCCTTTGGCCATTTCCGTAGCTGTTTCGTAGCTTACTGCTCCATGGGCCGTCAAAGTGGAATCTTTAACACCAAGGTTTTTCATTTTTGCTTCATTGGAGTATGTAACATAACCTTCATTGAAGCAGTCAGATGCACCTGGAACATCAACTATTGTGCTGGCTATCATACCACCAGTGCAAGATTCTGCAGTGGCTACAGTATAGCCACCGGAAATCAATGCACTAATGAGATCATTAATCTCCATTATTTTTGCTCCTTGAGAATATCAATATTCTGATAGATATAAATAACGAGAGAAAGAATTGTCATAATAAGAGCAACCCACTTGAATATTTCTCCGAGAACTGAAAGCCATCCAAATGGAAGATTTGCTACTAAAATAACAATCATAATCATTTGAGTTGTAGTTTTGATTTTGCCAAAAATGTTTGCAGCAATAACAAGACCATTTTCAGCAGCAATAAGTCTGAATCCAGAAATAATGAATTCTCTTGCAATAATAATTATTACATACCAAGCAAAAAGCTGCTTAGTAGATACAAGACAAATCATTGCTGAACAAACAAGAAGTTTGTCTGCTAAAGGATCCATAAATTTTCCGAAGTTTGTAACTAGATTGTACTTACGTGCAATCTTTCCGTCGGCCATATCTGTAAGTGATGCTGCGATAAAGATAAGGTCAGCGATAATTCTAAGTGCTGTGATTTCTGGATTAATAAGCAGAAAGAACACAAAGAATGGAATCATAATTACTCTTAACAGTGTTAATTTGTTTGGTAAATTCATAACGCCACATCTCCTATTAAATCATATTCATCAAAGCTAGTAACGGTAACATCAACAAACTGACCGCTAGTTAGCTCGGTGTCACTATTAACAAAAATGAAGCCATCTACCGATGGGGTATCTCTATAGGTACGACCGATAAAAACTCCATCCTCAGGAAGCTTTCCTTCTATGAATACAGGAATTGTTCTTCCTACATATTTTTCGTTATTGGACATGGAAATGTCTTTTTGGCAAAGCATAACCTCGTCCTGCCATTTATGTTTAAGATCTTCATCTACCTGATTATCCCAAGTGGCAGCAACTGTACCATCTTCTTTTGAATAGGCAAATGCACCCAGTCTATCAAACTGCATATCCTTAATAAACTGAAGTAATTCTTGGTGCATTTCTTCTGTTTCACCTGGAAAACCGCAAATCAATGTAGTACGAAGTGATATATCAGGCATTGCCTCTCTGAGTCTGGCAGCGATATTCATAATATCTGCCTTATTGGTCTTACGACCCATTTTTCTAAGAAGCTCATCGTTACAATGCTGTATAGGCATATCAATGTAATGACAAATCTTTGGCTGGGAAGCCATACATTCAATAAGCTCGTCTGTAATCTCTTCAGGATAAGCATAAAGAATTCTTATCCACTCAAGTCCATCTATTTCGCAAAGCTTGTTTAAAAGCTCTGGTAAAGATTTCTTGTTGTAGATGTCCATACCATATACGGTGGTTTCCTGAGCAACAAGAATAATCTCCTTTACTCCATCAGCTACAAGCTGTTTAGCTTCTGATAGGATTTCCTCCATAGGAACTGAGCGGTAATCACCTCTGATATAAGGAATAATGCAATATGTACAGCGTTTATTGCATCCTTCTGCTATTTTCAGATATCCATAATGTCCGCCTGTGGTGAGTACTCTTTTACCATTTCTAGGCAGACCTGTAAGAGGCTTTTTTATAATTGGTTTTTCGCCGTTCTTTTCAAGAACAATATTAATTGCTTTTAATAATTCGTCATAGGAATTTGTACCAATGATAGCATCAACTTCTGGTAAATCAGCAAGAATCTCATCAGTAAATCTCTGAGCAAGGCATCCTGTAACAATAAGCCCTTTAAGATTTCCGTTTTCTTTGTACTGACCCATATCGATGATGTTTTGGATACTTTCTTCCATGGCATCAGCAATAAAAGAGCAGGTGTTTACAACAATGATGTCAGCTTCCGCCTCATCATCACAGATTGTAAACCCCTCTTCTATTAAATCTCCAAGCATATGCTCGGAATCTACAAGGTTTTTATCACAACCTAATGAAACAAATAATACTTTCATATAATTAGTTATTTGTATCCTCGTTTAAGATTTTGATTGCACCATCGTTAAGCTCATTAACTGCGATAGAAAGTGGCTTCTCACCCTTCTGGTACTTGATGAGTGGCTCTGCACCATCGATAATCTGGCGGGCACGCTTTGCTGTAGCAGCAACGATTGTGTAACGTGAGTTAACTACTGGCTCCTCACCAACCTCAACATTTTCATTTACCTTTTCCATAAGTTCTACGTATGATGGATGTATCATAATTAATTACTCCTTTCAAACATCTTTAATTGTGATTTCATTTCACTGATGGCCTTTGTATTTCTAGATACCTTGAAATGCTCGGCCTGAATTATATTATGAACCTGATCTACTGCTCTTTCTAGTGAGTCATTTATTATCAGGTAATCATACTTGTTCATATACTGAGATTCCTTGCAAGAAATAGCAAGTCTTTGAGAAATAACCTCAGGAGTCTCAGTGCCCCTGCCAACTAATCTGTTTTCCAATTCCTTTGCTGAAGGAGGCATTGTAAACAATAGTAATGCATCTGGATACATTTCCTTTACCTGAAGTGCACCCTGAATTTCTATTTCAAGGATAACATCCTTTTTTCTTCAATCAGCTTCTCTACATAGGCTTTAGGTGTACCGTAGGAATTGCCATTGAATGTGGCATATTCTAATAACTCGTGGTTTTCAATCATTGAATCGAATTCCTCTCGAGTTTTGAAGAAATATTCTCTGCCGTCCTTTTCTCCAGCTCTCATATCTCGTGTTGTGGCAGATATTGAAAGATTATAATCATTTGGATGGGCTTCTAATAAATGCTTCATAATAGTGCCTTTGCCAGCTCCTGAAAAGCCAGAAAGAACTATTACAAGCCCTTTATCATGCATCATAATCCGCTTCCTCCTTTATGGAATTATCATTTATTCTATTTGATATTGTATCTGGCATAAGTGCTGACAATACAATATGTTCGTCGCATATGATAACGCATCTGGTTCTTCTGCCCTGGGTGGCATCGATAATATTTCCTGCCTCTTTTGCATTGGAAATAATGCGTTTAGCAGGGGCAGAGTCTGATGTTATCATAGAAACGATTTTTTTGCTATTTATAATGTTACCAAAACCAATATTTACAAAAGCCATAGTTATTCTATATTTTGGATTTGCTCCCTAACTTTTTCTATAAGTGTCTTAAGAGTGATACCAATATCAGCAATCTCTACATCGGTAGATTTTGAAAGAATGGTATTAGCTTCTCTATTAAGCTCCTGAGCAAGAAAGTCAAGCTTACGTCCAACCTCTTTATCTAAATCGAATACTGAACGAGTCTCAGCAACATGGCTCTTCAAACGAACCATTTCCTCATCGATGCAAATCTTATCAGCATAAATGACAACTTCCTGTGCTATACGATTTTCGTCGATTTTATTATCTTCGAGAAGCTCGTGAACCTTTGTAAGAAGCTTAGTGCGATATTCATCAATAATCTGAGGGCTTCTATTTTCAAGCTTATCTACAAGAACAAGCATCTCATCCATCTTAGTAATGAGATCTTCCTCTAAACGATTACCCTCAGCTATACGTGCCTCAATAAACTGCTTAATGCAATCATCTAAAGCTGAAAGAACAAGCTCCTTAAGGCTATCTTCATCAGCATCTGTCTCCTCTAATTCGATAACATCCGGAAGACGTGAAAGACTGCTGGCCTTTAAATCGTTGTCAATTCCAAGCTTTTCAGCCATAGCGGAAATAGATTCATAATACTTTAATGCGATGGCATCATTAATAGATACCTGGTAGCAGGCATCTGAATGCTCATTAAGAGTAATATAAACATCTACTTTACCTCTGAAAATACTTTCGCTGATTTTATTGCGAACAGTGCTCTCTAAGAAGTTGAGCTTCTTAGGAAGTTTGATATTCAAATCAAGATATCTGTGATTTACAGATTTCATCTCAATAGTGACGCGAGCGTCTTTGTTTTCGGCAATTCCTTTGCCATAACCTGTCATGCTTCGTACCATGTGAGTCTCCTTTAGCTATGTATGTCGCAAACTTTCCCACATTTACATAGTTGTTTTTAATTATAAATAAATGTATCATATTAGTCAATTAGAAAGGATTGAAATTATGGCACTTGACGGAATATCTATACATGCATTAGTACACGAATTTAATGAAAATCTTTTAAATGGAAAAATCAATAAAATTTCTCAACCTGAAAAGGAAGAATTACTTATTACCATAAATACTCAAAATGGAAATAAAAGATTGCTTATTTCAGCAAATGCTTCTCTTCCATTTATGTATATTACCGAAGATAACAAGCCTGCACCTGCCACAGCTCCTGGTTTTTGTATGCTTCTTAGAAAACATATAGGAGCTGGAAGAATCATTGAGATTAAGCAAATGGAATTAGAGCGTGCAATTCGCTTTAAAATCCAGCACCTTAATGAAATGGGCGATATTACTTTTAAATATCTTTATGTTGAGATTATGGGAAAGCATTCTAATATCATTTTCTGTAATGAGGAAGATATGATTTTAGATTCAATTAAGCACGTTCCATCTTCAGTAAGCTCAGTTAGAGAGGTACTCCCTGGACGTACTTACTTTATTCCTGCACAGGAGGGAAAGGTTAATCCCCTTACAATTTCTGAGGATTACTTTAAAAATACTGTATTAAAACGTAGTGAGTCTATTTTCAAAGCTATTATGTCATCTTTTATTGGTATCAGCCCTACAATAGCTAATGAAATCTGCTATAGAGCAGACATTGATTCTGATGCAAGCTGCGCTTCTCTTTTTGATGAACATAAGGATGCTTTATATAAATCCTTTATGGGATTAATGGATGATGTCTCAAATGATAACTATATTTTTAATATTGTTATAGACGAAAATAAAGGTGAGCCAGTTGAATACGCCCCTGTCCTTTTATCTATGTATCAGGACAAGACCTCTAATACCTACGACAGTATGTCAAAGGTCCTTGTTGAATTCTATGCAAAAAGAAATCAATACACTAATATTCGACAGAAATCATCTGATTTAAGAAAAATAATATCTAATCATATAGAACGAGCTTCTAAAAAGCTTGATTTACAGCTCAAACAGCTTAAAGATACTGAAAAACGTGACAAATACAAGGTTTATGGAGAGTTACTCCATACCTACGGGTACGAAGCAAAGCCTCAGGACAAATCTATTACAGTAATTAATTATTACAATAATGAAGAGCTTACCATTCCTCTTGATCCTGATTTTACAGCTGCCGAAAACGCTAAGAGATATTTTGATAAATATGCAAAGCTTAAAAGAACTGCTGAGGCTCTCGACACTTATATTGAACAATCAAAACAGGAGCTGGAGCTTTTAAAATCCATTGAAACATCTTTAAATATCGCTGAAACAGAATCTGATTTATCGGACTTACGAAGAGAATTATCAGACCACGGATTTATCAAAAACATAACGGGAATAAAAAGAAAAGGTTAAGAAAAGTAAACCTCTTCACTTCATAGATGATAATGGTTTTGATATTTACGTTGGAAAGAATAATTATCAGAATGATGAGCTTACCTTTAAGTTTGCCACTGGTAATGATTGGTGGTTCCACACAAAAAGATTCATGGTAGCCACGTAATAATTAAAACAAACGGCAAGGAGCTTCCTGATAGCTCATACGAATATGCAGCGGAACTTGCAGCATACTATTCTTCTGGCAGAGATACCGATAAAGTAGAAATCGACTACCTACAAAAGAAGAACGTAAAAAGCCCGCTAGCGCTGTAGCAGGCTTTGTAGTTTATTATACAAATTATTCTATGGTAGTTAGCCCCACATTAGAGCACGTAAAATTGGTTAGCCAGGAATAAATTCAAGGTGGACCTTAGATCTGGATTGTTTTCCAGAGCTGGGTCCTCTTTTAGTATCTGATCAACATCATTAGAAGCCATTTCCAACTCATCAGCATCCTGATATATGTCTGCAACCTTAAAGCTAAACTCACCGCTTTGTCTGACTCCAAACATATCTCCTGGCCCTCTCAGCTTCAAATCTTCTCTTGCAATATAAAATCCATCATTAGATTTTAGCATTATATTTAGTCGTTTTGACTGATTGTTATCAGAGCTCGAATTCATCAAAATGCAGTAACTTTGTGCATCACCTCGACCTACACGACCTCTTAGCTGATGAAGTGCTGCAAGACCAAATCTATTGGCATTTTCTATCATAATAACAGTAGCATTAGGTACATTAACTCCAACCTCTACTACTGTTGTAGAAACCAAAATCTGAGTCTTATGCTCTGCAAAATCAGCCATAACCTGATTCTTTTCAGCTGGCTTCATCTTGCCGTGAAGCACCCCTATATCATAGGCATCTTTAAAATGTTCCTTTAGTTTTTTGCTATAGTCAGTAACGTTCTGAGCTTCTGTTGTTTCAGAAGCCTCAACCAAAGGACAAATGATATATACCTGATGGCCCTTTGCAATTTCATCTGATACAAATTTATAGGCAGTTGAGCGCATGCTTTCCTTGATGACGCAGGTTTTTATAGGAAGTCTGTTTGCTGGTAGTTCTTTTATAGCTGAAACATGCATATTTCCATATAAAATCATGGCTAAGGTTCTAGGAATTGGTGTGGCTGACATTACAACAATATGTGGATGATTTCCCTTGGATGAAAGCTTATCTCTTTGTTGCACTCCAAATCTGTGCTGTTCATCCGTAATAACCAAAGCCAAATCACCAAAGCTCCTACCTTCGGATATTAATGCATGGGTGCCAATAATTAAGCAAGATTGATTTTCATCAACCAATTTTTGCATAGCTTTCTTCTCAGAAACCTTCATAGAACCTGTAAATAAAGCCACAGGAATATCAAGCCCAGACTCCTTCACCCAATTAACAAAGGTCTCATAATGCTGCTTTGCTAATACCTCCGTAGGAGCCATTATGGCAGCCTGATAACCAGATAAAGCTACATCAAGCATAGCAAGAAAGGCTACGATAGTTTTTCCACTGCCGACATCACCTTGGACTAATCTTTGGGAGATGTACTCTCCTGTTAAGTCACTGATAATGTCATTTAATACTTTAGATTGATCGTTTGTTAGAACAAATTTCAAGCTTGCTCTAAAATCATCCGTTTCTTTGTGATGCGTAATATTAAACTCATTTGGGAAAGATACTGCTGTATCTTCCTGAAGTCTTGAATTCAATATAAAGAAAACATTTCTTCATATGCAAGTCGTTTTCTTGCTGCCACAAGTGAATCAAAAGAATCAGGAAAATGATAAGTCCTTATTGCATCTGAATAAGACATAAAACCGTTCTTCTGTTCCAAATATTCAGGAAGTCTATTATCAGGAATACAACAATTATTCAAAGCTTCCTTTACTGCTTTTAAAATAGTTGTATTACTTAATCCCTTGGTAAGGGGATAAATCGGCTGAATTTGCTTTTGAATTTCTAAATATTTTTCTGGCTCAAAAATAGCCGGCTGAGAAATTTTAAAACGACCCTTATCAAAAACAAGCCTTCCGTAAAAAATATATACCTTCCCAGGTTCCATTGAATTTTTAATATAGTTTGAGTTAAACCATACTAAATCCACCGGAATATCCCCTGCATAGGCTGTAACAGAAAGTATATCCATTCTGTTTCTTGTTCTAAAAGTTTTTGGAGAAGCTTTAATTCTTCCAGAAATACTTATTAGTGAGTTGACACTATCTTTATCAGGTATAGAAGGCTCTGGATAAACTAAATATGTACGCGGAAAAAAAAGGAGTATATCCTCTATGGTATATACTCCTAACTTATTCAATAATTTAGTTGTCTTTTCTCCGACGCCTTTGATAGTGTCTATATTTGACAACATTTCCATAAATTATTACTCCACTGAAACAATGTAAGCATAAACGGCCTGTCCGCCCTCAGAAATCTCTACCTCAAGATCTGGGTATTTCTCTTCGATTTCTTTACCAAGAGCTTCTGCCTTTTCCTGATTACTGCCTTCGCCCCAATAAATAGAAACTACAGCAGAAGCTTCAGAAACCATTTCATCAATCATTTCTTTGAATGCTACATTAATATCAGCATTTACTGAGAGGAGACCTGAATCTCCCATTCCCATCCAATCGTTCTTTGTAATCTCCTTATCGTCAATCATAGTGTCGCGGACAGCATATGTAACCTGACCAGTCTTAACATTCTTGATTTCTTCTGTCATGTTAGACTCATTATCTTCAACACTAGCATCTGGATCGAATGAAATAAGTGCTGTAATACCCTGAGGAATAGTCTTTGTAGGGATTACAACAATCTTTTTATCCTCACATATTGCAGCTGCCTGATTTGCAGCAAGAATAATATTCTTGTTGTTTGGTAATACAAATACAGTCTTTGCATTAACCTTTTCTACAGCGCTAAGGATGTCATCTGTACTAGGGTTCATAGTCTGACCACCTGGAATCATATAATCACATCCAAGCTCTGTAAAGATAGATGTAAGACCATCACCTGTAGCAATTGAAACAAAACCCATATCCTTAGCAGGCTCTGCTGGTGCCGCCTTAACCTCTTCTTTCGCCTCAGCTTCATCACCAATCTTGATATCAAGTACGCTACCAACTGAAAGAGCCTCAATCTTAGATTTGATTTCCTTAATCTGGTATGTAGCAAGTGGCTTATCACTTTCGATAACAAATTCTACGGTAGTCTTAACCTTTGTAGCGGCCTTAGGAGCAGCTTCTGAACCTGAAACTGGCTCATAATCAACTTCCTTACCAATGAGGGCATCATAAGCACCCTGAAGAACACATACAAGACCCTGTCCACCTGAATCCACTACACCTGCCTGTTTAAGTACTGGAAGCATATCAGGAGTTTTTGCAAGAACATCCTCTGCTTCTGCAATAACAGCCTCAGCAAATTCAACAATATCAGTTGTCTTATCTTTCATTTCAACAGCCTTATCAGCAGCGCCTCTGGCAACTGTAAGGATTGTACCTTCCTTAGGCTGCATAACTGCCTTGTATGCTGTCTGAACGGCCTTTTCAAAAGCCTCAGCAAGAATTTCTACTGTAACTTCATCATAATTTCCCATAACCTTTGTAAGTCCACGGAAAAGCTGAGATAAAATTACACCTGAATTACCTCTGGCACCACGAAGTGAACCAGAAGAAATAGCCTTTGCAACAGTCTTCATATCTGCATCCTTAAGCTCAGAAACAGCATTAGCTGCAGACATTATTGTCATTGTCATATTTGTACCTGTATCACCATCAGGTACAGGGAAAACGTTTAATTCATTTATCCACTCTTTTTAGCTTCGAGATTCTTTGCTCCCGAAAGAAACATCTTTGCTAACAAAGACGCATCGATAGTTTGGATCTCCACTATATATTGCCTCCTTAGTCGATAACTCTTACGCCCTCAACATATATATTAATTGTATCTACATTTAATCCTGTAAATGATGATACTTTGTACTTAACAGTTTCCATAAGATTTTCTGCTACAGCCTCGATGCTGACACCGTATGATACTATAACGTGAAAATCAAGTGAAATAGCGTTATTTTCATTGATAGTAACGCTAATACCATGATTTAAGTAATCCTTCTTTAAAAGCTTAACCAAGCCGTCTTTCATATTAACAGCTGCCATACCGACAATGCCGAAGCATTCTACAGCAACTGAACCAGCATAGGTCGCAATTACATCTGTGTCTATAACAATCTTACCAAGTTCTGTTTCCATTTGACCTTGCATAAAATCAACCTCCAAATTCGCATATTTCTTCATGATGAAGTAATTATATACTAATCTGACAAAAAATAAAAGACACTAGCCAATTTAAAGCAACTATTATTGCGTTATGGTAAATTATACCGTTTAAAATAAAAAAGTCACCCTTTCGAGTGACTTTCAATATCGTGTCATGTAAGATTAAGCACGCTCAACCTTGCCAGAACGTAAACAAGAAGTACATACATATAACTTCTTAGGTGTTCCATTCACATTACACTTAACGGACTTCACATTAGACTTCCACATATGATTGGATCTTCTATGAGAATGGCTCACATTGTTACCGAAATGAGCGCCTTTTCCACAAACTGCACATTTTGCCATGATTGCACCTCCTTGTAAATTATTTCAAAAACCAAGTGTGCGTGATTACGCAACAAATGGATTATAGCAAAGCAATCTCTAAATTGCAATCTTTTTTTCCTAATTTAATTTTTAATTCTTATTATTTGTAATAAGCGTTAAAAACTTTGGCTGCCAAAGGGGCGGCATATTTGCTACCATAGCCTGCTCCCTCCATAATAACTGCGACTGCAAGTTTATTTCCTTTATCATCTGAGGCAAAACCAACAAACCAGGAATGTGTGATTTTTTTGTTTTCGGTATATTCGGCTGTACCAGTTTTACCATATACATTTAAATCGCCAAAATCAACCGAATCAGCAGTTCCATCCATTACAACAGCCTCCATATACTCTTGTAATAGCGAAACCTCTTCTGCAGACATTATTGTACCATAGCTTACAGGTTCTGTCTGTGAAACTATTTTGTCATCTGCGCTAATTATTCTGTCTACTAAGTAAGGTTCCATTAATTCTCCGCCATTTGCTATAGCAGAGACCAACATGCACATATGAAGAGGTGATACTGTTGTCCGCCCCTGGCCTATAGCAGTTTGTGCAACAATACTCTCCTTTGTTGAATTATCAATCGTTAATTTAGAAGCTTTTGTACCCTTTAGTAATGTTGGAAGCGGTTTATTAAATAGCAAATCCTCTGATGTAGATATAAAAGAATCCCTATCGATATTGGTTCCCATGTAGGCATAGGCGCTGTTGCAGGAATTTGAAAATGCCTTTAGCAAATCTTCCTGACCATGGGATTTGTGACCACTACAATGAATTGTATAATCATCCAAATTGATTTTTCCACTACATTTATAAGAAAAATCAGATGCTGAATTACCATCTCTTAGATAAGCTAATGTAGTAACAATTTTAAAGGTTGATCCTGGAGGATAAGCCCCGTTTGTTGCTCTATTTAAAAGTGCTGAGTCACTTTTTTCCTCATCATTTATATCATCCCAATATTTATCAATAGTATTTGGATTATAATCTGGTTTGGATACCATAGCGACGATTTTACCGGTTTTGGGCTCTATTGCAATCACTGCTCCATCAAACATTCCCAAGCCTTCATAAGCAGCCTTCTGGGTATCGTAATCAAAGGTAGTATACAAACTATCTCCCATACTTTTTTGTCCAGTAAGACTGTTATTTATTTGATCCTTAAGATAAATATGAGAAGTAAGTAAATCAAAGGAATAGCTGGCTTCCAGGCCTGCCATACCATGGCCCACATAGCCTACAGCATGGGAAAACAATCTATCATCTGGATATACTCTAACTTCGTTTCCTTCTTCATCCTTTGAAGTTGTTGCAATGGTTACATTATCAGCTGTATATATGTCCCCGCGAGTAATATCATCAGCGAATACAGAAAAACGCGAATTATAGGAATTGTAAATAAAAGTTTTGGAATCCACTATAAGAAAGCGTGCCAAGTATACAATCATTGCCATAAACAAAATTCCAAATAAAACCGCTGTTACGTATATTTCTTTGCGTATTGAATTTTTATTATTGCTATTCTTCATGATATTTTCTGCTGCCTTTCATTGGTCGCCATAATCCGTCCGAACATTGAGCTATAAAAAATGCTAAAAACATAGATAATAATGAACTTCCACCATAACTGATAAAGGGAAGAGTTACACCGGTTGATGGAATAAATTTAATAACCCCACCAATGTTTAAAATTGTCTGTAAAGAAAAATCAACAGCAATACCACTGACAACAAGCATATAAAAGCTATTATGACATTTAAAAGCTACATTGAAAAAACAAATGCTGGTACACATATAAATCAAGATAAGACATATAGCTACAATAGCTCCCATCTCCTCTGATATGGCAGCGAAAATAAAATCGTTTGTTACTACAGGGATTTTTGTGGGCATTCCCTTATTAAGGCCTGAACCAAACCAGCTGCCCGTACCAATGGCAAACAAAGATTGTGATATCTGATAGCCCTTATCGTCCACAACAGAAAGTGGGTCTGACCAGGCTATAAATCTGGTTCGAATATGAGGAAAAGTGTTATAAGCAACGATTCCACCAATCAAACCTAAACCAATTTCCAAAGCCAAAAGAATATAGTTTTTGTAGGCTATAAATGTAAGAAATACAAAAGTAGCCATAAAAATAAGTGCTGTTCCTAAATCCTTTGAATGAACAAGAATTAAAACATGCACAAGTGCGCCTATTGTAGAAAAAAGGTACCCCTTAAAGTCCCTGTATTTTACTATACATCCTGCAAGAAAGAATATGAATGAAAGCTTGACCAATTCACTTGGTTGAATTCTAATGCCTAAGATGTTAAAAGATAATCTTGCTCCATATTCAATGTTTCCAGCTAATGTAATTGCAATTAAAGATAAAGCTCCTATTATGGCAAATACAAATAGAAACCGTGATATATCTGATATTTCTCTAATTATTAATATAACTATAGTGGTAATAAAAAGGGAAACTATAGCATAAATCAGCTGCTTAACAGATTTATCCAAATTTAGTCTTTCGATAGTAATAAAACCGAAAGATAGCAATAAAAGAATGTTATTTGTAAGTGCAGGCGAAGCCGGAATAAATAATTTATTTAAAACAATTGCAAGGGCTATAAAGAATACCAACTGAAAAGCAGTATATAAAATTATATTAGAATCACCTTTTGAGAAATATAGTACAGCTGCCCCATTGCAAAGAAACAATACCACCATTACAGATTGAATGGTGGTAAGTATGCCAGCAACAACATCATTTAATTTGGGCTCAAAGATAAGTGCCAAATCAATGATTGTAAATATTAGAATGTATGAAAGAATCGTTATTCTTGAAAATGAGGTAATTACACTAACCACTTTATTCTACGCCTCTTTTAAATGTCCTTTGGTATAGTCTTCTTTTATTGATGTGCTTTGATTTTTAT
The DNA here is from genome assembly GCA_000209815.1 of Butyrivibrio fibrisolvens 16/4. Taxonomy (GTDB): domain Bacteria; phylum Bacillota; class Clostridia; order Lachnospirales; family Lachnospiraceae; genus Pseudobutyrivibrio; species Pseudobutyrivibrio fibrisolvens_A. Next base: position 1,705,389 of record FP929036.1, on the reverse strand, counting down.
TGAAAATACTATCGTATATACGAAGTATCTCCTGTGTTTCATTGTAATCCTCCAGGGTGAAATCCATTCTGAATTCTTTTACTCCAAGCTCCATCAAATCATTTTTTAAATCGAAAGCAATATATTTTTTACTGTTGTAAATTGTATTGTAGCAATAATCACAATTACATTTAACAAAGTGACTTTCGTTTTTCTATCCACCAATGTAATCAAATCATTATTTTCTGGCATCCTTTTGTGTTTTTGATTGTACAATTTGCCGTAATCATCATTGGTATTCGGCTATAGATTATCATTTGAGAATTACGATTATCTCTGTGTTTTAGTTCTTTCAATGAAAGTTCGTAGGAAATACAGTCCTTGCTCAGTCCTAATTCTCTAAAGCTTTTTAGACTTCGATTATTAAAGGTATATAGCCTATAATCTAAAATAACTTTATCAAATGGATAATCTAAATCATGTAATAATCCAAGCTCATCAAAAGATGCAGCAATAACTCCCGCAGCATCTTCAGGAATTTTAATATTGGAATATTCAAGTCGTAAAACAGGTGGTAGATAAATATATATATCTTTCTTGAATAATTGTTTTGCTTCATCAAAAAGCTTTAAAGGAACAGCTATTGAATCTACAAAACTAAATTCCAAAGCCGCTTTTAACTGATCTATTGTAGATACGGTGATAAAAGTAGCTGTAGGTTGTGAAATATTTCCTGAAAATACAAGTTTATTAAACTCATTTACCCTTTTTCCTTTATCATCACCTGAAATACTATTTAAAAGTTTTTCGATGGCCTCTCTTCTGGCATTTTTAATTACAGAAACAGGAAGGAAAATATCGTCATCAAAATCTATCATTAATTTATCCAATTCAAAAGGTGTATTTCCAAGTCCTGAAACTGCCTTTTCAATATCTTCCTTTGTAGCAGGCTTTTTGCTTGCGCTTTCTATAATATTTCCTAAAGCTGCACCTTCGTGACCATCATTATCGTAAAAACGAATAGAAAATTCTTTTCCAAGTAATGCACTTACCTTACAATCCACCTTTATTTTTGAAGAATGACTGTAAGCTATTTCTGTTTCTGCTTTGGTATGAGATGGAGCCTCAAATGTAATCATTTCTGGTCCATTATGCTTATGTAAATAAAGATCTGTAAATCCGCTTCTATTTCCATAATCCAATAGCTTTTGAATATCTGCAGGTGAAACAGAATAATTCCTGCTACCTTTATACAAATATTCATCTAGATAATGTCTGTAAACACTGACAACACCAGTTGCGTATGAAAGTTGCTTCATACGACCTTCTATTTTGAAAGACATAACTCCTGACTCAATCATTTCAGGTAGGTGCTCTATTGTACAAAAATCCTTTGGAGAAAGAATATAGTTACCCTGTTTGTTAAGCTTTTTGCCAGTGCCATCAAATGCTTCGTAAGGAAGGCGACAAGGCTGAGCGCATCGACCTCTGTTTCCTGAGCGGCCTCCTAATATAGATGACATTAGACACTGGCCTGAATAGCAAACACAAAGAGCACCGTGAATAAAGCTTTCTATTTCAAGATCCGGACACTCCTTATGTATTTCAGCTATTTCTTTACAGGATATTTCACGAGCAGTAACAATTCTAGCAGCACCTAGTTCCTCTAAGAATTTTGCGCCATAGCTAGTACAAGTGCTAACCTGGGTGCTGACGTGAATATGAGTATCTGGAAAGTATTCTCTAATAAAATTAAAAACTCCAAAATCCTGAACAATGAAAGCATCTATACCATTTTCAACGTAAGCTCGAAGATAATTATATAAGTCCCCTTCTATTTCAGGATTCTTTAATAATGTATTAACTGTTAAATATGCTTTTTTGCCGTGTAAATGAGCATATTTAATAGCTTCAGCAGCCTCTTCTATAGTGAAATTTTTAGCGTAAGCCCTAGCGCCAAATAAATCTCCTCCAAAATAAACTGCATCTGCTCCTGCATCTATAACGGCTTTGAAAATTTGTAAATCACCTGCTGGTGAAAGTAATTCTAATTCGTTCATATTAATCCTTTATATTATTTTGAAATAAAAATGAGTCCCATATAAAAGGGACTCAAAATTAAACATCTGATACCGAACCTAGAAGAGCATCCTCTAGAGAAGCCTCAAGCTTTGTCTTTTGAAGAAGGAGCTCTTTGTTCTCCCTTTCAAGCTTTGAAATTGTCTCTTCTAATGTTTCTGTTTTAAGCTGAGCTGAAATCAAATCATGCTTAAGATTATAGATTTCTTTATCTCTGATTTCTAAATCTGATTCAAGGGATTCTACCTGTGTTTTGGCCTTGAAGTAGTCATCAGCAATATTCAGCTCTAATAATGTTGCTTTAAGGTCAGCTGAAATACGCTTGTAATCATCAATGGAATTAAACTCATCGAGCTTAGCATTGATGTAATTGGCTACTCTTTGGAGGTATTCTTCCTCCTCATAACCACTTAACGTATATACTTTTCCGCCTATAAGCACCTTTGCGCTTTTCTCGGAAACCATAACGCATCCTCCCGTCAGAATTTCAAATTTAATTATATATATATTTAGGCTTAAAAACAAGTATTTTGGGGTAGTCTATATAACATTTTCTGGTACAGGCATATTAAAATGCTCGTATGCTAGCTTTGTAGCTACTCTACCCTTTGGAGTACGAATGATAAGGCCATGTTGTAATAAATATGGTTCATATACATCCTCGATTGTGCCGGAATCCTCGCCTACAGTAGCCGCCAAATTATCTAGTCCCACAGGACCACCGCCGAAACGCTCTATTATAGCTAAAAGAATGCTTCTGTCGTTATAATCAAGGCCTAATGTATCTACTTCAAGAGAATCAAGTGTAGCTGATGCTACTTCTTTAGTGATTGCTCCATCGTAGCGAACTTCTGCATAATCTCTAACACGTTTAAGGTATCTATTAGCAAGTCGAGGTGTCCCTCTGGAACGAAGTGCTATCTGATATGCTCCCTCATAATCAATAGGTGCATTAAGTTTAGCAGCTGATGCTGTAACAATTGTAGAAAGCTCTTCTGGAGTGTAATAATCCATATGACCAATGATACCAAAACGATCTCTAAGAGGTGCAGAAAGCAAACCAGGTCGTGTAGTGGCACCTATTAATGTAAAACGTGGAAGTTTTGTATGAATAGAACGTGCAGTAGTATCTTTGCCCATTACGATATCTACTGCAAAATCTTCCATAGCTGAATACAAGGTTTCTTCAACAGGTTTTGACAAACGATGGATTTCATCAATAAATAAAATATCTCCATCCTTTAGTGTCATAAGAACAGCTACTATCTCACCAGGAATAGTAATAGCTGGGCCTGAAGTAACCTTTATATTTGAGCCCATCTCTCCTGCAACTATTCCAGCTAATGTGGTTTTTCCAAGTCCTGGAGGGCCATATAATAGAACGTGATCCAAAGCATCCCCACGATTCTTGGCAGCCTCAATATATATTTTCATATTTTCCTTAACCTTAGTCTGACCGATGTAACCATCAAAAGACTTTGGTCTAAGGGCATTATCATTAACAAGATCTTCATGACTTGCTATTGTTGATGTGATTTGTTTATTAGATAACATTGTAAACTCCCTGAATTATAAGAATGACATCTGTTTTAAGGTGTCACCTAAAAGCTGCTCTGTTGTAGTGGATTCTGTGATTGCCATTTTATCTAATGCACGAGCTGCATTGCTAGCCGAATATCCAAGTGCAACTAAGGCCTCTAATACTTCTTCCTTAACAGAAATTCCAGGAGAAGCACTCTTCTTTCCTGATAAGTCTGAAGTAATCTTAGCTTCAAATGCACCAATAATATCTACCTTGTCCTTGAGATCGATAATAGCTCTTTCGGCTGTCTTTTTACCAATACCAGGGCAGGCAGCAAAAGCCTTTGCATCCTCACCTGCCACAGCAAACTGAATGTCGCTAACAGTCATAGAACTAAGGATAGCAAGAGCCCCCTTTGGTCCAATGCCACTAACTGAAAGAAGAAGCTCAAACATCTTAAGCTCCTCCTTATCATAAAATCCATATAAAGTAAGAGAATCCTCTTTTGGAATGAGCTTTGTATTAAGCTTTACCTCTGAACCGATTGCAGGCAACTGCCTGATAGTGTTCATAGATGAGCTTAAGCAATAGCCCACTCCATTATTCTCTACTATAACAATATTTTCATCAATATCTGAAAGTGTGCCGCGAACATAAGCAAACATACACTCTCCCCCTTGTAAGTTATATTATTCGGCGATTTCACCTATAAAATAAAATCCCTTACAACAGTTTAACCTAACATTGACAATTTTTCCAATCATAGATTCATCTCCAGGGAAATGAACTGTAACATTATTTGCAAGCTTTCCTGAAACAAGAGTATTATCCTGCTCGTTTACCTCTTCTACAAGAACCTCCTGAACAGTTCCCTCTAAAGATTTTACCTTATCATGACCATGCTTTTGAACGAGGGCAAGAAGTCTATCGAATCTATCCTTTACAACATCTTCTGGAACCTGATTTTCCATAGCTGCAGCAGGTGTACCAGTTCTCTTTGAATAGATGAATGTAAATGCAGAATCATAATGAACCTTGTCTACTACATCCATAGTATCAAGGAAGTCTTCTTCTGTTTCACCTGGGAAACCAACAATAATATCTGTTGTGATTGCCACATCTGGAATACGAGCACGAAGCTTTTCAACCAAGCCAAGGTAATGCTCCTTTGTGTAACGACGATTCATTTTCTTGAGGATTTCTGTGCTTCCCGACTGAAGTGGAAGGTGCATGTGGTGGCATACCTTGTCACAAGTAGCCATAGCCTCAATTAAGTCATCTGATAAATCCTTTGGATGTGGAGTCATAAAACGAATTCGCTTTAATCCTTCGATGTCGTTTACCATTCGAAGAAGATCTGCAAAGCTGATCTTTTCCTCTAATCCTACTCCGTATGAATTTACATTCTGGCCAAGTAGCATAACTTCTACAACGCCATCAGCTACAAGCTCTTTAATCTCTGCAACAATGTCCTCAGGCTTTCTAGAACGCTCGCGACCTCTTACATAAGGTACGATACAATAAGAACAGAAATTATTGCAGCCAAAACTAATATTTACACCAGACTTAAATGGGTATTTACGAGAAATTGGAAGATTCTCAACGATTTTATCTGTGTCCTTCCAAATGTCAATAATCATACCTTTTTTATTAAGAAGAGCTGTTGTAAATAATTCTGCAAACTTATAAAGATTGTGTGTACCAAAAATAAGATCTACGAATTTGTAATTAGCCTTAAGATGTTCAATGACAGTAGGCTCCTGCATCATACATCCACAGAGACCAATCATCATATCCTTATTCTTTTTCTTGTATCCGTGAAGAATACCAAGATGACCATATACCTTGTTATTAGCATTTTCACGTACAGTACAAGTATTATAAATTACAAAATCAGCGTTTTCGCTTTCTGTTTCTACATATCCAATTTGCTTTAAAATACCAAGAAGCTTCTCTGAATCTCTGGCATTCATCTGGCAACCAAATGTAGTAACACAACAGGTAAGCTTACGACCTAATTCCTGCTCTTTTTTTGCAATTATTTTCTTTGCTTCCTCAATAAAATAATATTGACGTTCTGGCTCCTGCTCTGGAGCATTGTTTAATAAATCTGTAATACTCATTTAAAAATCCTATCTTACTTTCTAATTTGACCATCACCATAGATGGTATATTTATAACTTGTTAATGCTAAAAGCCCCATAGGACCTCTGGCATGAAGCTTTTGAGTGCTAATACCGATTTCGGCACCAAAGCCAAATTCAAATCCATCAGTAAATCTGGTGGAAGCATTTACATAAACACAGGCTGCATCTATTCCACTAAGGAATTTTTCGGCATTTTCTTTATCGTTAGTAATAATTGATTCTGAATGGCCTGTATTATATTTATTAATATGAGCAATGGCTTCATCTACATCTGAAACAGTCTTAACAGAAATAATATAATCAAGATACTCTGTGCCAAAATCCTCTTCAGTAGCAGCATCTGAGCCTTCCATCAAGGCTCGTGCTTTACTATCTGCAAATATCTGAACACCTTTTTCCTTTAATCTTGTATTTAATTTTGGAAGTAATTCAGATGCTATTTTTTCATTTATAACCAAAGACTCACAGGCATTACATACGCCTATACGTTGTGTCTTGGCATTATCTATTATGTCTATTGCCATATCAATATCAGCATCATAATCTACATATATATGGCAATTGCCAGAACCAGTTTCTATAACTGGAACAGAGGCATTTTCTACAACTGACTTTATAAGCCCAGCTCCACCTCTAGGAATCAAAACATCTATGTAATCATTCATTCGCATCATTTGATTGGTTGATTCTCTGGTGGTATCTTCTATTAGAGTAATTGCATCAACTGGAAGATTTTCTTTTTAAGAGTTTCTTTTATTACTTTAACGATTGCTTTGTTTGATTCTAGCGCATCGCTACCACCCTTTAAAATAACAGCATTTCCTGTTTTAAAGCAAAGACCAAACACATCAGCTGTTACATTAGGTCTAGCTTCATATATAACTCCTACTACACCAATTGGAACAAGACGTTTTTTGATTTTTAATCCGTTAGGTCTATCGAATTCTTCAGTAATTTTTCCTATTGGATCTTCTAAATCAACAACAACTCTAAGTCCATCTGCCATTCCTTTGATACGTGCTTCATCAAGCTTTAATCGATCCAAGAGGCCTTGATTTAATCCCTTGTTCCTGCCATTTTCCATATCAATAGCATTGGCACTAATAATATCAGATGCATTATTTTCTAACGCGTCAGCTACAGCAAGAATTGCTTTATTTTTGTTTCTGAAGCTAATAAGGCAATTCTATATTTTGATTCTTTGGCTTTTGTTGCTAGTTCAATTAATGTCATAACCACTTCTCCTTATGATGCGCCTGTCAGTAACTATAAAATCCATAGGAATATCATGCTCCTTAGGAGTTATTTTGTTGTTAATTTGTACATTATAACAAAGACCGATTTTTATAACCTTAGGATTATCATTGAAAAATCTGTCGTAATAACCAGCTCCATAACCTAATCGGTTAAGATTTGTGTCAAATACAAGACCAGGAGTAAAAACTACTGTATTTTCTTTTGGGGCATATAAAGGCAAATCAACATTTGGTTCCATTATGTCATAACAGCCCTCATGAAAATCAGTTGTTAAATTACTTACTTTTCTAAATTCTAAATGACGAGTATCTTTATGAGATATTGGAAAATATAATTGTTTTCCTTCTTGTAAAAGTTCTTTGTAAAGAGGGAGTAAATTCACCTCTGAACCAGTTGGATAAAAGCACAAAAAAATATCAGCCCTTTTAAAATCAGATTCCAAAAGAGCTTTTACACTAATAACTATTTGCTGAGAAAGGAACTGCCTGTCAAATGATGCAATCTCATCTCTCATTAATTTGTTTTGTTTTCTAAGTTCAGCGTTATTTAGACTTCTTTCCATATTTTTCGCCAAGGTTTTCTACCTTGCCATCTTCGTCAATAATATCAATGTTATTTAATTGAGCTCTTACATTACCTCTAATAGCATCGATATATGCTCTTCTAAGCTTAGCCTGTTCTTCTTTTTCTGCATCTGTAAGACCCTCTGCCTTACTCTTATGATATAATTCGTTAATTCTTGCAATATCTTTCTCTGTAATCATTTTAATCCTCTAATAAATCTAAGATACGAACATCATCTCTTTTGTTTGAAACAAATAATGTGCCCTTATCCTTGTTTTCAAAAATGCGATGAACATTTCCAATATGTGCACCGTTTGTAATAACCATATCAGCTCCGCTGTAGGTGGCAATCTGGGCAGCACGAAGCTTTGCTGTCATTCCACCTGTTCCAACATTTGAACTACTGTCTGAGCTTGCCATATCCATAACGTCATCAAGGTTTTCAACTATAGGAACAAACCGAGCATCTGGGTTAGTATTTGGATTATCTGTATATAATCCCTCGATATCTGAAAGGAGTATAAGTGCATCAGCATGCACCAAAGCAGTAACGATAGCGGAAAGAGAATCATTATCGCCAAATTGAATCTCGTGAGTGGCAACCGTATCATTTTCATTTACTACAGGAATAACTCCAAGTTTGAAAAGCTGCTCGAATGTATTACGTGCGTTCTCTCTGGACTCAGGATCAGTCATTGTCTTTTTAGTCATAAGAATCTGACCAGCCCTTTGATTGTATTCTGAAAATAGTTTTTGATAGACAGACATTAAATAAGCCTGTCCGATAGAAGCACAAGCCTGTTTTGTAGCTAAATCCTTTGGACGTTCCTTTAAGCCGATGGCATAACGACCAACAGCTATGGCGCCAGAAGATACAAGGCAAACATCTTTACCCTGGGCGCGTAAATCGCAAAGCTGTCTAACAAGACGTTCTAATTTAGTGTAATCAATGTTACCAGTAGCTTCATGTGTTATAGTGGATGAACCAACTTTTACTACAACACGCTTCTTTTCAGTAAAATCATGTCCGTACATAGCGCTTCTCCCTTTAAAATATCGCGTTCATATTACCACTAAATATTACAATAAAGCAACTATTTAGATAAATAATCTAAAAACAATGTTTTAGGTATAGGTTTTGAGAAATAAAATCCCTGCATATAGTCTACATCATATTGCTGGAGAAGCTCTACATGCTCTTTTGTCTCAATACCTTCTACTAATACTTCACAGCCTAAATCCTTAATCATTCTAATGCTATTAACTAATAGAGAACGTCCTCTTTCGCTTTTATCTGCATTCCATAAAATACTTTTATCAATTTTTACAATATCAAATTCAAGCTCAAACATTCCTTCCATGTTGGAATATCCAGTACCATAATCATCCATAGAAAGGTGAAAACCTGAAATTTTCAAATCGTGTGCAACTTTTGCCAGTGTAAAGTAATCTTCTGCTCCTACAGATTCCGTTATTTCAAAATTAATATATGAATGATCGATACCATATTCATCTACTAATTTTAAAATGTGCTCAACAAAACCGTTTTGTAAGCATTGGATTACAGACAAATTTACATTTATGCAATCATACTGATATTTAATTGGATTACATTCCTTTATGAATTTGCATACTTCCGATAAAACATAATCGTCTATTTGATCTACAACACCAATTTGTTCTGCTATTGGAATAAACTCTTGTGGAGATATGGCACCTACAACAGAATCGTTCATTCTAACTAAAGCTTCTGCTCCATGAACATGAAAATCATCAGCGTAAACTGTAGGCTGGTAATGTACCTCAAAGTTTCCCTGTATCAGGCTATTTCTGATGGCTTGTTCCACATCAATTCTTCGTCTAATCCAATGAAATTCCTCTCCTGGACTAATAGTGCCTGAAGGAATTATGCTATCAGCAATATAAATAATGTCATCATAGGTATTTAAATCAGTAGGGATTTTGGCATTTAATATATTAGCATCAAGCTTAAAGGCAGTCCTATAAAGCTGCCATTCATCTTCAAATCTAAGTATGATATTTGCAATTATCTGGGAGATAGACACCTTATCAAATTGATTAAAGATAATTACAAAGCATTCCTTATTGGGATGATATATTTTATATCTTGGAACTAATGTCTTTAAATAATCAGCTACAGCAATTGAAAATACATCATAGTTTGTGGATCTTGTGACACGCTCAATAATATTGGCATTACTGATTTTTATAAATATTAAACTAGCCTGCTCTTTCATTGTAATAATACTATGAATATCCATTTGAAGAGCGCGACGATTATAAATACGTGTATCAGCATCTAAACGATCATCTTCACTTTCTATTGCTATCATGGCCCCCATTAATGCTATAGCCTCTGCAAATAGCTCGGCTTTTATATCCATATTAACAAGCTGAATGTATACGCCAATAATAGCAGCAATAAATAGATAAGCAAGTGCTATACCTCTTCTAAAAGTCATTGACTGCCAGCTAAAAACAGCTGACCAATTGACAGAGCAAAGTAAAATATAGCTGCAGCATATATTAAATATTCAGCCCAATTTCTTACAAAAGTTAGTCCATCATCGTAATAAAATACGCAATTATTAATAGGATTAATAAAGGTAAAAAATTCAGTTACAAAGAAAGGAATTAATGATAATACAGTTTTTGATTTTTTCTTCTTCTGTTTTTGCCTGTAACACTTGAAACATAGATATAAAGCATTGGGCATAAAGCAGTATGAAAAATAAAGTAGGTATTATCAGCGATTAAAAGACATATGAAATTAAAATGAGAATCTAAAGCGATAGGTGTAAATATTGTTGTAAAAATTTCAGAAATAGCGTTCAGGAATACTATTCCAATCAAAGTGATAAACCACCTGTTTTGAGGTCTATCTGTTCTCTTCTCTAAAAAGGTAGTGAAAAGAATTGATATACACAGCACCAAGGTAGCTATGAAAAAAGCCCTATGAAATTGGCTTTTTAGTAAAATCATATCAGTAGATTTCCTCCGATTGAATTTGATGCAAATAATTACACCTTTGTATTCTATCAAAATAATATGATTCTTTTGTTAAAAAAGGCTTCACGCATGAAAACGTGAAGCCTAATAATATAATATTTAAAGAATAATATGTCTAGGACAAGCCTCTGCACATTTACCGCAGCTGGTACATTTATCCTGATCAATATGAGCAAAGAAACCATCTACGTGGATAGCATCGCTCTCACAGACCTTTTCACATTTGTGACAGCCGATACAGCCTACGCTACAAACAGCCATAACATCTTTGCCCTTATCATTATTATGGCATCGAACAGCATGTCCGAAATCATAAGGAATAAGCTCAATAAGATGGTTAGGACAAACAGCTACGCACTTTCCGCAAGCTTTACAAGCCTCTTTGTCTACTAGTGCTACACCATCAATAATATGAATGGCATCAAATGGACAAGCCTTAACACAAGAACCAAATCCCATGCAACCATAGCTGCAGGCTTTTGGACCGCCACCTGGAACGAAAGCCATAGCTCTACAATCTTCTACACCATCATAATCATAAAGCTGCTTTGCATGGTCACAGGTACCATTACACATTACAAAGGCAACTTTTCTGACATTATCAGAAGCTTCAACACCCATTATTTCTGAAATAAGGGCAGCAACTGGTGCTCCTCCTACAGGGCATTGATTTGTAGGTGCCTCACCTTTTGCAATAGCAGCAGCCAAACCAGAACATCCTGCATAACCGCAACCACCACAATTGTTTCCAGGTAAAACTCCAAGTATCGCTTCTTCCTTTGGGTCAACCTCTACTTTAAATTTCTCTGCAGAAAAACAAAGGAAAAATCCTATAATACAACCGGTAGCGCCAACAATAACAGCTGCCAGTAAAATTCCTGCTATACTCATTTGTCAGCCCTCCTTAAATTACACCTGAAAATCCAAGGAATGCCATAGCCATTAGTCCTGCTGTAATAAGAACTATAGCTGACCCCTTGAATACTCCAGGGATGTCATTGTATTCAATTTTTTCTCTAATACCTGCCATAATAACAATTGCAATTGTAAAACCAACAGCAACACCGAAGCCATTTATAACAGATTCGAGAATATCGTAGTTATTTGTAACATTATTGATAGCTGTACCAAGAACTGCGCAGTTGGTTGTAATCAAAGGAAGATAAACACCAAGAGAACGATAAAGTGATGGTACATTTTTCTTCAAAACCATTTCTACGAATTGAACAAGTGCAGCAATAACAAGAATAAATACGATTGTCTGCATATATTCAAAACCTGTAGGCGCAAGAATAAATTTAAAAATAACTGATGATACAAATGAAGCTATCGTAATTACGAATATTACCGCTCCACCCATACCTGCTGCTGTTTCAACTCTTTTTGATACTCCAAGGAAAGGACAAAGGCCAAGGAACTGAGAAAGAACAACGTTATTTACAATGGCTGAAGATACTAATAATAATACTAATCCAGTAAAGTAACTCATTATTTATTCTCCTCCTTTCCTACTTCATCATCATCTGCATAAGATGAATCAGAGCCTGATTTTTCAACGTCTTCAGTGTTCTTTGCATTAGCTGTATGCTTCACATCTGATGGCGCAGGCTGTGGTTTTGCCACATCCTTAGGATCAACAGGAGGAAGCTCCTCTACATGGTGTACAAGAGATTTTCCCTTACAAGCTGAAGACAAAGTACATCCAGAACAATCTCCTCCTAAGCACCCTTGTACTGCAGGAAGAGGCTTGCCTTTTGCTTCCATATTTCTTCTAACTACATTCATAATAGCTACAAGGAAACCAAGCACAATAAAAGCACCAGGGGCAAGTCCAAATAATGTAATGTGATAATTATTTAAAATATCAATATTATTACCAAAAACAGAACCATTTCCAAGGATTTCTCTAACTGTACCAATAAGAGTAAGTCCAACAGTAAAGCCAAGTCCCATTCCTATACCGTCAAACATTGAAGGTATAACAGGATTTTTTGATGCATAGCTCTCTGCACGTCCTAAGATAATACAGTTAACTACAATAAGAGGAATATAAATTCCAAGTGACGCATATAATGAAGGGGTAAAGCCTTGCATTAAGAACTGAACTATAGTTACAAAGGAAGCAACTACTACAATGAATGCTGGCATTCTTACTCTATCTGGAATGATGGTTCTAAGTGCTGAAATCATCATGTTTGAAAGAACAAGAACAACTGTAGTAGAAAGTCCCATTCCTATACCGTTAATAGCTGATGTTGTTACGGCAAGTGTTGGACACATACCAAGCATCAGTACAAAAGTAGGATTTTCTTTCCAAAGACCATTATATAATCTCTCAAGATTTTTATTCATTTGCTGCACCTCCTACTAAAGAATCAAAGTAGGTGACACCTGCATTAACGCCATTTGTCATAGCTTTTGATGTGATTGTAGCCGCTGAAATGGCATCAATCTCAGAGGAATTAGATGCACCATTTTTTGTAACAGTAAATATTTCTGCTTTTCTTTTTATAAACTGAGATGAAAATGTACCATCTCCAGTATCTCTAGCCTTCATACCAAGACCAGCTGTTTCAGAAATATTTGTAATTGAATATCCATTAATCACTTTGTCATTGGTTATGCCCATTGAAAAAGTGATTTTTCCACCGTAACCTGCTGACGATGTTACGGTAATTACGTATCCTAATACATTACCGCTATTATCTAGAGCCGTTACACAGTTATCTATAGTATCATCACTGTAGCCTGCTTTTTGAACTATCTCTGTAGCCTTTGCAGAATCAAAACCTTCTAAATCTCCAAAGGATGCAGCATCTGAAAATACTGTTTGATAAGCCTTGGCGAGAGCATCTGCTTCTGCTTTTGCAATTGGTGCTTTTGTAATTTCGTATACAAGCCCAAGTGCTGCTCCAGCAATTACTGTGATACAGGTGAGAACCAATGCATCTTTTACTAATTTATTCATTAGCTTTCACCTCCTTTAGTTTTTGTTCTAGGTATACCAAAAGCTCTTGGTACAGTAACTCTCTCAATAAGTGGAACCAAAAGATTGCTGAAAATAATGGCAAAGCTAACACCTTCTGCACTGTTACCAAATATTCTAAAGATACCTGTGAGCACGCCTAAACATATTCCAAATATTATCTTTCCAGCGGGCGTGATTGGTGATGTTACATAATCGGTTGCCATAAAGAATGCACCAAGCATAAGTCCACCACCACAAAGATGAGCAACGATATATGTTGCATCAAAGCCTTTGCCACCGAATAAAACGATAAATACCACAAAGCTTAAAATGTAAACACCTGGAATAGTTAAATCAATTACTCCTAAAAGAATAAGAATAATAGCTCCAATCAAAATACAAAGGGCACTGGTTTCACCTATAGTTCCGCCTGTACGTCCGATGAGCATATCAAGAGTATTTACTACCTCTCCATTCTTTAAACAAGAAAGAGGTGTTGCTCCTGCTACGCCATCGTATTCAAAATGAGTCATTGTGGCTGCAAAAGAAATAACAAGGAATGCTCTTCCGCCAAGGGCCGGATTCATAAAGTTCTGACCCAAGCCACCAAACAGCATCTTAACAACGACTATCGCAAATACGGAACCAATAACTGCCTGCCATACAGGAAGTGTATAAGGCAAATTCAAAGCAAGTAAAAGTCCAGTAACCGCAGCACTGAGGTCTTTTATTGTGCTCTTTTTTCCTATTGCTTTTTCAAATAAAAATTCAGATAAGACACATGTTATTATACAAACTACTACAAGTAATAATGCTCTAAAGCCAAAGTTAACAATTCCAAAAATTGTAGTTGGCATAAGGGCAAGGATTACATAGAGCATGATACGACTGGTATCAACTTTGTCTCTAACATGTGGAGATGAAGAAACTTTTAATAAATTGCTCATGTCTTTCCTTTCCTTTCTACTTTTTCTCTTTTCAGCTAGAACTATCTTTTTCATGGTCTTAATGGCCTGAGCTAAAGGCTGTTTTGCTGGGCAAGCATAACTACAGCTACCACACTCTATACACTCAAGTCCATACCACTTTTCAAACTGTTCCTTATCGCCATGGTCAGAAAACTTAGAAAGTCGAGAAGGAATAAGATTTTCAGGACAAGCCTCAACACATCTTCCGCAATTAATGCAGGCAGTTGTTTCCTGTTCAGATACATCATCATAAGATAATGCAAGAAGCGCTCCTGAAGTTTTAGTAGTAGGAATATCAATATCCATAAGAGCGAATCCCATCATAGGGCCGCCAGAAATAAGCTTCTTTGGATCTCGTACATATCCCTCAGCTGCATCAAGAATTTCTTTGTAGCTGGTTCCGATGTTAATACGGAAATTACGTGGTTCCATAATTGCATCGCCTGTAATAGTAAAAATACGATCCATTACAGGTTTACCCTCTACAACCGCTGTATAAACCGCATTAATAGTAGCGACATTGTCTACAATACATCCTGCGTCGGCTGGAAGCATTTTTGAATTGATTTCACGACCGGTACATGCTTTTATGAGCTGACGCTCACCGCCCTGAGGATATTTTGTAACAAGTGGTACTACTTCAATGCGACGTTCCTTTGCACAGAGTTTTGTAAGATTTTGAATAACATCCATCTTGTTATCTTCTATGCCAAGTAAACCTTTAGCTTTTGGAAATAATTGAAGAATAATTTTCATACCTTCAATAAGTTTTTCAGGTTCCTCAACCATTGATCTGTAATCAGAAGTAAGATAAGGCTCACATTCTGCACAGTTTGCAATGATAAACTCGATGGCCTCTGGATTCTTTGGCGAAAGCTTTACGTGGGTAGGGAATCCTGCGCCACCCATACCAACTATTCCAGCTTCCTGAATCTTTTTGATGATCTCTTCATTAGAAAGATTTGTGTAGTCTGCGCATGCTTCAAAACCTTTCTCAATGAATTTTCCATCATTTTCAATGATGATGGAATTAACCATGTCGCCTGTAGCTACTCTTCGAGGTTCGATAGCTTTTACTGTACCTGATACAGAAGAATATATTGGTGCAGATACAAAACCACCAGCATCAGCAATCTTCTGACCTCTAAGCACAGAATCACCCACCGATACACAAGCCTGAGCAGGCGCACCTATGTGTTGCGATAATGGAAATACCATTTCGCCTTGTGGTATTAATTCTTTGATAGGCTTCTCCTTGGATAAGTCCTTGCCATCATAAGGATGAACACCACCTTTGAATGTCTTAAGGCTCATATGCTTTTACCCCTCTTTATAGATTTTGTTTCTTAATACATAACTAAATTATATCATTTTGCATTAAACAGTAGAGAATTATTATCATTTATTTTGTATATTTTTAAGTACCAAAATGGTAAAGTTAATGTATTGTTTGTACAATAAGAATAAAAAATCTGGAGCACATTATGGAGATTATTACATATGATTATCAAGTGGATAATATCAGTTATTCACTAAACAAATATTTCGATGAGAATACTGTTTTTTTTGACATAGAATGTACTGGTCTATCCCCTAGAAAATCTTTTATTTACCTTATTGGATATGCACTCAGACTAGGAAATAGAATTACAATCACTCAGCTTCTGGCAAAAAATGAATCTGAGGAATTAGAGATAATTGAAGAATTTGAAAAAGTAATGGATTCATACTCCACTTTACTTGGGTTTAATTCAACAAGATTTGATGAATCTTTCATTGTAGAAAGATGCAGAAAATATAAATTTAATACTAAGATAAAAAGCAAACATCATTTAGATATGTATCTTGCTACCACAAAGGCTAAATGTCTTTTAGATTTACCAAATTACAAGCAAAAAACCATAGAAGAATTCCTAGGCCTGCAACGTGAGGATAAATACAACGGAGGAGAATTAATACCTGTTTATCAGCACTATTCTCTTATGGAGGATAAGGAATCTAAAGATCTGGTTTTACTACATAACTATGAAGATATTAAAGGCATGATTTATATTGCTGATATTTTATCTTATACTGATTTGCTTACTTCGGATTTACGATATATAAGTCACGAAGTAATAGAAGAAAAGCTCAGATTTGAGGTAGAAACGGACATTTCTCTGCCCTCTTCCATCAATAAAATTCGCGAATACGGTATTTATATCATAAAAAAGAATCGTATTTACGTTACTCTTAATTTGTTTAATGGAACATTATTTACATTTTTGCCAGACCATAAAAACTATTATTATTTGCTTAACGAAGAAATTATTGTTCCAAAATCTATAGGAGAAAGCATAGATAAAAACTGCCGTAGACCAGCCACACGTCGTGACTGTAAAGTGGCAGCTGAAGGAATATTCGTATCGCTGCCAAATGGTATCGATGCCGGAAATATCCGCACCTTCAAACCCGACTACGACTCCAAAGAAACCTACATCTCCGTAAATGATATTAGAGAAGATATTCTTATAAAATAACTCGCTATATGCTAAAGCATTAGCGAGTTATTAGAATTATACTTTTTCATAGTAGAACGAATATCTTCTCTTATATCCTAGTTCTTTGTAGTCTATTACCTGTTCGGTAGATCCGATAAACAAAATACCACCAGGTCTCAGAGCTTTACAGAATTTATCATACACTTCTGTCTTTGCTTCATCTGTAAAGTATATCAATACATTTCTACATACAATCATGTCATAGTTTGATGGATAAGCATCTCTTAAAAGATTGTGCTCTTTAAATTCTACGCATCGCTTTACTTCATCACTAATCTGATAAGAATTTCCTACCTGAGTAAAGAATTTTTTCTTTAAATCTGCAGGCACATTTGCAATACTCTTAGCACTATATAATCCAACCTTTGCAGTAGCAATTACCTGTTTATCCAAATCAGTAGCAAAGATTTTAATCTTATTAAGAGGAACATGCTGTGATAAACACATTACAAGTGAATATGGCTCATCTCCTGTAGAACAAGCAGCGCTCCAAATTTTCAGCTGTTGTCCAGATTTCTTCATAAGCTCTGGAATAAATTCCTTGCTCATCAGTTCCCACTGCTCTGGATTTCTATAAAATTCAGAAACATTTATAGTAAGGAAATTTACAAATTCATCAAATACTTCCTTATCATTCTTTAATAACATGACATATTCATGGTATTCCTTACATTTATGCTTTGTAACAAGGGAATCAATACGACGACGCATCTGCTTTTCCTTATAGGAACTCAGATCAATTTTTGTTAAATCGTGTACTTCTTTCTTGAAACCTTCGTAATTATCCATGCTTCACCCCGCAAATAAAAGATTTATAACAAGTATCCCTACCTATACAACAACTTAATTATACAAATGATTTGTGTATTTATTGTTACTTTTCTAAGAATAAAAAGAAAGCAGGCATGTTACAGGGTATTAGTTATTTTAAATATCAAAAAAAGAGACCTAGTAAACTAGGTCTCCATAAAATTAATCAAATATTACTCTTCTGAAGCAGCTACTTCTTCGATGTTTACATCAGCAACCTCAGCCTCATCAGCATCAGCTGTCTCAGGCTCAAGAAGTGCCTTCATAGAAAGGCTAATCTTCTTCTCATCGTCGTTGAATTCAACAACCTTTGCCTCGATATCCTGTCCGATAGAAAGAACATCTGAAGGCTTCTCAATACGCTCCTTAGAAATCTGAGAAACGTGAAGAAGTGCATCAATACCAGGAGCAAGTTCTACGAAAGCGCCGAAGTCCTTCATACGTACTACCTTACCCTTAACAACAGAACCTACAGCGTACTTCTCAGAAGCACCGTTCCATGGATTCTCATTGTCAAACTTGCAAGAAAGTGCAATCTTGCCATCCTTGATTTCCTTAACAAATACCTTAATTGTATCGCCAACGTTAAGAGTCTTTGTAGGATTCTCAACACGTCCCCAGCTCATCTCTGAGATGTGAAGAAGACCATCAGCACCACCTAAATCGATGAATGCGCCAAAGTCCTTAACATTCTTAACTGTTCCTTCGAATTCCTGGCCAACAGCAATCTTAGACATAAGCTCTTCCTGAGCCTTTGCTCTATCTGCAACAAGAAGAGTCTTTCTGTTACCGATAATTCTACGACGCTTTGGATCGAATTCTGTAATTACAAAGCTGATTTCCTGACCCTGGTACTTTCCAAGATCCTTCTCGTATACATCTGATACGAATGAAGCAGGAATAAATACTCTAGCTTCATCAACAACAACTGTAAGGCCACCCTTAAGAACCTTATCAACTGTAGCTGTAAGAACTTCACCGTTCTCGAAAGCTTCTGCTAATCTTTCATTACCCTTTTCCTGAACAAGTCTCTTATAAGATAAAAGAACCTGTCCCTCGCCATCATTTACCTTTACAACAATAGCAGAAAGTGGGTCGCCAACCTTAACAACAGTAGTAAGATCTACATTTGACTCGTTTGTGTACTCAGAACGTGTAATAATACCATCTGACTTGTAACCGATGTTTAAAACGATTTCATCAGGCTTAACACTGATAACAGTACCGTCTACGACCTCTCCATTGTGTATAGTTTTAAATGATTCCTCAAGCATTTGTTCAAAACTCATTTCTGACATTTCTTTTGAACCTCCTCAATAATATTGTTTGGGGTGGAAGCCCCTGCGGTAATACCTACACTTTCAATGGAACTAAGGCCAGATAGCTGCAAATCATCAGCTGTCTGTATATAGTAAGTATCGTTGCATCTTGTTTTGCATATCTCATATAGCTTCTGCGTATTAGAAGAATTTTTACTTCCAATTACTATCATAGCATCTACATTAGAAGCAATTTCAGCTGCCTCAACCTGACGCTTATTAGTCGCATCGCATATTGTATTCAAAACAATAATATGATAACCTTTTTGCTTTATAATTTCAACTAATTCTTGAAATTTGTTGTGATTGAAGGTGGTTTGAGACACAATACAAATACTCGTGCGAGTATTAACTGAAAAATCCTCAGCTGCCTTCTCATCGGGTATTACTGTGTAATCATTACCGTTTATCCAGCCAACAATTCCTCTAACCTCTGGATGTTCTGGATTTCCTATAATTACAATATGTTCGCCATTTTTTGAATGTTCATCTACTGCTCTATGTATTTTTTTAACAAATGGGCAGGTTGCATCAATAATTTCATGGCCCTTTGCGTTTAATTCTTCCTCGACAGCTCTTGTGACACCATGAGAACGAATAATGACAGTACCTGCTGGATAATTTTCTGATGAATCCTCTTCCATTACCTTAACGCCATTTGCCTCAAAGCCCTTTACAACCTCCTCATTATGGATGATTGGACCATAAGTATATAAAGGCGTTGCGCCTTCACTGATTTGTTTTTCTACAACATCAACAGCTCTTTGAACTCCAAAACAAAATCCTGCTGATTTAGCTAAAGTAACTTTCATTAAACACCTCTTACACCGCTAAAACGGCTTATATTACTTGTTACATAATTTAATAATTGCATCAACAACTTCATCGATAGTCATATCTGAGCTATCGACCAAAGTTGCATCCTCAGCCTGCTTAAGTGGGCTGATTTCTCTATGACTATCGCGATAGTCTCTCTCTTCGATATCCTTTGCAATTTTATCAAAGTCTGCCTCTAATCCCTTACCAACAAGTTCATCGTAACGTCTCTTGGCACGACACTCTACAGAAGCTGTAAGGAATACCTTTACATCAGCATTAGGAAGAACTACTGTACCAATATCTCTTCCATCCATAATTACATCAGTAGTCTTAGCAAGCTCCTGCTGTAAAGCAACAAGCTTTGTACGAACAGGACCGTAAACAGATGTGGCGCTGGCCATATTACCAACCTCTTCTGTACGAATAAGACCTGTAACATCCTCTCCATTTAAAATAACGTGCTGAGCACCATCTTCATATTTGATAGATACTGAAATATCGTCAACTACTGAAGAAATCGTTGCTTCATCGTCCTTTGAAATATTAGAACGAAGGAAATATAAAGCCATTGCTCTATACATTGCTCCTGTATCTACATAAACATAGCCTAACTTCTTGGCTATAGCCTTTGCTATTGTTGATTTTCCTGCACCTGCAGGTCCGTCGATTGCAACATTCATTGCCATAATAATATCCTCCAAAATTTATATTGATAATCCTGCCAAATATCCAGTGGACCAGGCAATTTGTAAATTAAATCCTCCTGTAAAGGCATCTAGATCCAATACCTCACCAACGAAAGAAAGATTATCTATATTTTTACATTTTAATGTAGATGGGTCAATATCCTTAACTGAAACACCACCCTGAGTAACAATAGCTTCGTTGTAATCTCGAAGCCCTGTAATAGTAAAAGGAAAAGCTTTTAATAAGTCTAACAGTAATGCCCTTTCCTCTTTTGTAACAGAATTAATCTGGCGACTGTCATCAAAATCCATAATTTCGATAAAAACAGGCACCATAGAGCTAGGTAACAAACCTCTAAGAACTGAGCTTAAGTGTTTGTTCAAATTATCATTAAAATCACGTAAGATTCTATTCTCTAAATCATCTCTAGATAAAGCAGGCTTTAGATCTATATAAGCTTTTAGGCTGCCCTTCTTTTGTAAGGTTGAACCAATAATAGAGCTAGCTGAAAGAACAAGCGGTCCGCTAACACCAAAGTGTGTGAATAGCATTTCACCAAAGCTATCATATAGCTTTTTCTTTTCATTATATATAGAAAGATTAACATTCTTTAGTGCCAATCCCTGCATAGTAGGAATGTAGCTTTCTTTTGTATTTAAAGGAACCAAAGCAGGTCTTGTTTCTGTAACATTAAGCCCTAGCTTTTTTGCCCATTTTAATCCATCTCCAGTGGAACCTGTAGTCCTATAAGATAAACCTCCTGTTGCAATAATAACATTATCACAATACATTTTTGTCCCGTCTGCCAAAACAACAGAGGTAACTTTGTTATCGCTTATGAGAATATCTGATACTTCTGTACGAAGCATAACCTTAACAGAATAATCTTTCAGGGCTTTTTCTAAAGCCTTTGTAATATCTGAAGCATGGTCAGATACAGGAAAGGCTCTGTTTCCTCTTTCTACCTTAGTAGGTGTACCGTTCATTTCTATGAAATCGATCATAGATTCTGGTCCAAAGGTATAAAGTGAACTATATAAAAATTTAGGATTGCTAACTACATTTTTAAAGAAATCCTCTATGTCACAAGCATTAGTAAAATTACATCTACCCTTTCCTGTAATATAGATTTTCTTTCCTAATTTTCGTTTTTTCAAGAAGTGTAACTGCATGTCCACACATTCCTGCAGCATATGCTGCCATCATACCTGCAGCACCACCGCCAACGACTATAACATTTGCCATTAAGATTCTCCTGGGTAAAACATTTTAATAGAATCATCTACCATGTCTATTTCATCATTTTCATAAAACTGATATTCAGACCAGACATTTTCGACCATTTCTAAGGTATTGGCAACATCGGCCTGTCTGCGATTGCAAAGCTCTACAATTAAAGCATTTATAACAGAAAGAGGAGCTACCAATGAATCCACAACTGAATGCATTTCGCTTTCGGCTATAAGATTACAAGAACTGTAAAGATTCATAGGTGAATGAATAGAATCTGTTATAGTGATAACATTAGCCTGTCTGTTATTTGCAAACTCCAACGCCTTAAGTGTACGCATTGAATATCTAGGAAATGAAATTCCAATGATGCAATCTTCTTCGTTAATATGTATCATCTGCTCGAAAAGCTCTGATGATGATGAAGTTTGAAGGTTTACAACATTATCAAAAATAAGATTGAGATAAAATGCCAAAAAAGAAGCAAGTGGCGCGCAGGTGCGAATACCTACAACATAGATTTTTCTGGCATTCAGTAAAGCCTCCACCGCATTATAAAAGGCAGCCTCATCCATTGTTTCCATAGTGTTTTTGATTTTTAATGCATCGGAGCTAAGAACTTCTCTTAAAACACCATTCTGTTCTATTCCGCCCTTTGTAATTTCGATTCTATCGGAAGTATTAAGCTTGTTTCGGACCATTTCTTCTAAGGCCTGCTGAAACTCTGGATAACCACTATATCCAATAAAAGACGCGAATCTTACAACAGTAGACTCGGAAATTCCAATAATCTCTCCAAGCTTTGCTGCAGTAAGGAAAACAGCCTTATCATAATTATCAATGATATAGTTGGCCAAAAGCTTTTGTCCTTTTGACATTCTTCCGTATTTTTCATTAATTTTTGAAATTAAATCTGTTGTTGTTGCCATAAATCACCCTTAAAAATACATAAAACTCCATTAGAATTTAATTATAGAGTAAAGAAAAGAGTAATGCAAGAAATCTTGCATTACTCTTAAATTCATAGAATATTAAATGAAAATTATACTGGATAAGCCTTGTTAGCAACATCTGCCTTAGCAGGATCAACCTTTGTCTGCTGAGCCTCACGATATTCGAAGAACTCTGTAGCAACCTTTGGGAACAATGCGTATGTGAGAACATCCTCATCCTGCTGCTTCCATCTAGCGCACTCTTCTTCAAACTTCTTAAGACCTGGCTCAATAAGGTCTGCTGGACGACATGTGATTGCCTTATCCTTATCTGCACCAAGTGCCTTCTCAACAACCTCTGGATTGAAAGGCTTTACAGTCTGACCATACTTACCAAGCAAGATGTCCTTAGTCTGCTCTGTAACAACCTTATATCTTTCACCCATAAGTACGTTGAATACAGCCTGTGTACCAACAATCTGAGATGAAGGTGTAACAAGTGGTGGCTCACCAAGATCCTTACGTACACGAGGTACTTCCTCAAGAACTTCGCGTAACTTATCCTCCTTACCCTGCTCCTTTAACTGGCTGATAAGGTTTGAAAGCATACCACCTGGTACCTGATAACGAAGTGTATTGATGTTAACACCAAGTACCTTTGTAGACATAAGACCACTTTCGATGCACTCTTCTCTGTATGGGCGGAAGTAATCAGCGATTTCTGAAAGAAGTTCCTGATCAAATCCTGTGTCATATGGAGTGCCTTCGAATGCAGCAGCCATAACCTCTGTAGCAGGCTGTGATGTACCAAGTGCAAATGGTGACATAGCACAGTCAATAATATCAGCACCGGCCTCAACAGCCTTCATATAAGTCATTGAAGCTACACCTGATGTGTAATGTGTATGCATTTCGATAGGAAGTTTTGTAGATTCCTTTAATGCTGTAACAAGCTCATAAGCCTTGGCTGGAACTAAAAGTCCTGCCATATCCTTGATACAGATTGAATCTGCGCCCATATCCTCGATACGCTTTGCAATATCCTTCCAGTAATCAAGTGTATAAGCCTCACCAAGTGTATAAGAAAGTGCTACCTGAGCATGTCCTTTTTCCTTGTTTGTAGCCTTTACAGCTGTCTGAAGGTTTCTGATATCGTTAAGACAGTCAAAAATACGAATGATATCAATACCATTTGCAATTGACTTCTGTACGAAATATTCAACAACATCATCTGGATACTGGCTGTATCCTAAGATGTTCTGACCTCTAAAAAGCATCTGAAGCTTTGTATTTTTAAATCCATCACGAAGCTTTCTAAGTCTTTCCCATGGATCTTCCTTAAGGAAACGAAGTGAAGCATCGAATGTAGCACCGCCCCAACACTCAACTGCATTGTAACCAACTTTATCCATCTTATCTACGATAGGAAGCATCATAGAGGTTGGCATACGAGTTGCAATAAGTGACTGATGAGCGTCTCTAAGTATTGTCTCAGTAATTTTTACTGGCTTTGGACTAATATCTGCCATTTATTTTATCCTCCTAGATTCATATAAACTCGGGTTATACGCCGAAAATTGCCATAAATACACCTGCGGCAACAGCTGTACCGATTACACCAGCAACGTTTGGTCCCATGGCATGCATAAGAAGGAAGTTTGTTGGATCCTCTTCTGCACCAACCTTTTGAGAAACACGAGCTGCCATAGGAACAGCTGAAACACCAGCTGAACCGATAAGTGGATTAATCTTGCCACCAGTAACATGGCAAAGAATCTTTCCAAATAATACACCGGCTGCTGTACCGAATACGAAAGCGACAAGACCAAGAACTACGATCTTGAGTGTAGCTGCATTTAAGAATGCCTCTGCAGATGTAGATGCACCTACTGATGTACCAAGAAGAATAACTACGATGTACATAAGAGCATTTGATGCAGTCTCTGTAAGCTGATTAACAACACCAGACTCCTTGAAAAGGTTACCAAGCATAAGCATACCAACAAGAGGAGCTGTTGTAGGTAAAATCAAACAAACGATAATTGTAACAACGATAGGGAAAAGAATTTTCTCAAGCTTTGATACTGGACGAAGCTGAGCCATCTTAATAGAACGCTCTTCCTTTGTTGTAAGTGCCTTCATAATAGGAGGCTGAATAATTGGAACCAATGACATATATGAATATGCTGCAACAGCAATAGGTCCCATAAGAGCTGATTGTCCTAATTTACCAGCAAGGAAAATAGATGTAGGTCCATCTGCACCACCGATAATTGATACTGCAGCAGCTGCCTGATCTGAGAATCCAAGAAGGATTGCAAGAAGGTAAGCTGTGAAAATACCAATCTGTGCAGCAGCTCCAAGCCAGAAGCTGATTGGATTTGCAATAAGTGGGCCGAAATCTGTCATAGCTCCAACACCCATAAAAATAAGTGATGGAAGAATTGAATACTCATCAAGAGTATAGAAATAATAAAGCAAGCCGCCTACTCCATTGGAGGTTTCCTCTGGAGATGCAATAATATCGGGATAAATGTTTACCAAAAGCATACCAAATGCAATAGGTAATAAAAGAAGTGGTTCATATCCCTTTTTAATTGCAAGGTAAAGGAAAACACAGGCAACCGCTATCATGACAAAGTTACCCCAGGTCAGATTGAAAAATGCAGTCTGATGAGCCAGGTTTAACAATGTCTCTCCAACGTAACTCATGTGTAATCCTCCTATTAGTTCATAGTAGCAAGAAGTGCGCCTGCCTCAACCTGCTGACCTTCGTTGCAGTTAATAGATGCAACTGTTCCATCCTGTGGTGCAACAACAGGTGTTTCCATCTTCATAACCTCAAGTACAACAACTGGATCACCCTTCTTTACAGAAGCACCAGCAGCTGCAGCAATCTTAACAACCTTACCAGCAGCACCTGCCTCAATCTTTACACCGCCTGCAGCGCCAGTAGCTACTGGAGCTGGAGCAGCCTTTGGAGCTGCAACAGGTGTTACAGGTGATACACCAGAGCCTCCCTTATCTTCTACAGTAACATCGTATACTGTTCCATTAACAGTGATTGTATAATTTTTCATGGAAAAACCTCCTAAATGTTAAAATCTTTTCTTGATGGAACGTACTACAAACGAATCTGTAGAAGCTCCTGTGCTTGCAGCAATTGCTGCAGCAATAACAGCTACAAGCTGTAAATCATCAGTTTCATTTTTAGAAGAAGCAACTGGAGCGCTGGCAGGTGTTGAAACAACCTGTGACTCTTCCTTCTTTTCCTTCTTCTCTTTCTTTTTCTTTTGTAACTTTGGAATAATTTCGAAACACTTAATTACACCAGACATAACAACTAACATAAAGAATACGATAAGAATACCCATTACAGTATTCAAAGCAGCTTTCTGCATAGTCTCGCCAAGTGTATATACAGGCTCGATATCCACTGCTGTAGGACCAGCATCAACATCATTTGCGTTAAATACAAATGTTGTCTTTAAATCTCTCTTAGAAAAATCTGAGACAACTGTTGCTGTAATAGTCTTTCCAGACTTCTCAACTTCAACTGTTCCTAAATCAACGAAATCTCCTACCTTAACATCCTTAATATCTTTATAGCTAGCCATAAGCTGATCAAAACCAACTAAGCTAGTAGATAAGAACTTAGGAAGACCGGCTTCTTTAACTGCATCACCATACTGGTTAAGTCCGTTTGCCATAAAATATTCTGTGGCAGCATCGTACTCTGACTCTTGTAAAGTAAATGCATAGTTAAGATAAAGCATTGCTATAGTATTATAAGCATCTTTATTATATCCACCATAAGTCTCATCCTTCTTGCCGCCGCAGGCAACAAGGCTAAGAGCAAGGATTAAGGTAGTGAATACTACTAAAATTCTTTTTTCATAAATTCACCTTCCTGCTCTTAAAAGAACATTTCAAATCCTGCAATAATGTATTTTCTAGCATCTGCTGTAGAAACAATTCTATCGATATGGCCGTGAGCAGCAGCTGTAAGAGCGCTATCCTGAAGACTAGCATAATCCTTTTCAATAGCAGCAGCATCTGTGCCATTCTCGCTTAAGATTCTAGCAGCCTTTGATGCTTCCATAGCACCAACTGATGCACTCTCAAATGCATAAACTAAATCAGCACCAAGTGACTTTGAATTCATAAGTACATATGGGCTACCATAAGCTTGCTTTGTAATAAGGTTAATCTTTGGAATGCTTGAATCAACAAATCTCTGTGTCATCTGAGCAAGAGCGCGAGGTAAACGCTTCTCCTGGCAAAGACAAGACTTGAATGCAGCAACGTTAGTAATAGAAAGAACAGGGATTTCATACATATCGCAAAGATCTACAAAATCTGCAGCCTTCTCGCAGCCAACAGCTGAAAGATAAGCCTGACCATCCACTTCTCTGTTACCAACAACACCAATTGTTACGCCATCAAGCTTCATAAGACCTGTAACCATCTCTTTTGCATAGCCAGCCTTAAGCTCGATAAATTCTCTGTTATCAGCAAGCTCAGTAGCAACTGCAGCTGCATCGCCTACTTTAGACTCGAGACCCTCAGATGCTCTATTAAGATCATCTGTTGCTTCTACGATATCGTTAGGAATCATAGAAATAACCTGTCTCATTGATGCAACAACTTCTGCGAGAGAGCCGTGCATATCTACTGTACCTGCCTCTTCAAACTGGAAAGTAGCTGAAGCAGAGTCACACTCTTCAGCTCGATTACCTGTAATAGTATCAGGCGAGTTGAGGAAAAGTGAAGCACCATCAACCATGAATGTAAAATCAGCAAGTGAAGGAAGAACTG
Source organism: Butyrivibrio fibrisolvens 16/4 (assembly GCA_000209815.1). Taxonomy (GTDB): domain Bacteria; phylum Bacillota; class Clostridia; order Lachnospirales; family Lachnospiraceae; genus Pseudobutyrivibrio; species Pseudobutyrivibrio fibrisolvens_A. The sequence goes on along the minus strand of FP929036.1, from coordinate 1,677,720 downwards.
AAAGTCCACCACCGCAATTGCCTGCTACGCACATAAGCTGAGGGATAACACCTTTAACATCTGCAGCTCTTTCGATTACTGAGCCAAGTGCCTCAAGAGCATCAAAAGACTCCTGAAGACGAACCCCACCACAATCAATAAACCCAATGACAGGTGCACCAACTTTAAGCGCCATGTCATAAAGTGACAGAATCTTTTTAGCATGCATCTCACCAATTGTGCCGCCTAAAACATCGGCATTCTGGCTGAAAACAAACACCAAAGTGCCGTCTACAAGACCATGACCAATAATAACTCCATCTGATGGTTCTTTCTTTGCATCAAGGTTAAAATCTGTGTTGCGTGACATTACTAATGATTGAAGCTCAACAAAGCTATTTTCATCAAGTAATGCGTTAATTCTAGCCTGAGCTTGACTTAAATCATTACCCATCTCATACCTCCATTTATATAAAATATTTCAAATTTCTCGCAAGTTTAATAATAGTGTATTTTAATTCTGTTTTCAACGTAATATGTTAAAAAATTGTCATAAAAAACCACCCAAAAATTTGGGTGGTTTTTTGTTGATTTTTCTTGATTTTTATATAGTTACCTCTACATTATTTGCTTCATTTTCAGCCTCAATTTTGAACTCTTCAATTTGAGTTTGAGACAACTCTGGAAGCTCTTCGATTGAGCTGACACCAAATGAGCGTAAAAACTCTTCTGTTGTACCAAAAAGCATAGGACGACCTGGAGCATCAAGTCTTCCAAGCTCTGTACAAAGGCCAAATTCAACCAGCTTAGATACAGCGAAATCGCAGGAAACACCACGAATCTTTTCTATCTCTGATTTTGTAATAGGCTGCTTGTATGCAATAATAGATAGAGTCTCTAAAAGTACATCTGTAAGGACGTATTTTCTAGGCTGCTTTGCAATTTTGATGAGGTAATCGTAAATATCCGGACTAGTGCACATCTGATATGCACCATCAATTTCAGTGATAGATATACCCCTTCCATCATTTTCATATCTTCTTTTTAAAGACTGAATAGCCTTCACAATATATTTTCTTCGATTTCGAGAGCCTTAGCAATTCTAGAAGCCTCAACCGTGCCTCCCATTGCAAATAATATACCCTCTACAATACATTCGATTTCTGTAGTTGTCATATTAAAAACCTCCAGTAAGAACCAAATAGCTATGCAGCAATTTTTGATTCAATAACAATATCTGTGAAGGTATCCTCCTGTGTAATATTAATCTGACCAGCCTTCATCATTTCTAGAATACAAAGGAATGTAACTATTACCTCTGTCTTTGAATGGGCCGCTTCTAAAAGATTTCTGAAACTAAAGGTGTTATGCATCTTCGCAAATGCGATAGTCCACTCCATCTTCTGCTCCATGGAAACCTCTTCTTTTTTAATCTTACCAAATGTGGAACGAATAGGATCTCGTCTATTATCCTGTCTTTTCAGTACCTGTTGAAAAATATCATTTAGCTTATTGAGAGTTAAATCTCCCATAAGTTCTTCTAAGTCCACAGGCTGCTGATATTTAAGTACCTCATCTGGAATGGTAGGCTCCTTGTAAAACACAAGGCTGGCATCCATCTGTCTATCTCTAAGCTGATAAGAAATTGTCTTGTACATTTTGTATTCCAACAACTGCTGAACCAACTCAGCACGTGGATCCTCTGGTTCCTCACCCTCCTCTGTTTTTCTTCCTGTGGAAGTAGCATACGGCTTTTGATATCAAGGAGTGTAGTGGCCATAAGAAGGAATTCGGACATAACATCCAAATCACTATTATCCATAGCACGAACATATTCCATATATTGATCTGTAATCTCAACAATTGGAATATCGTATATATCAACTTTATTTTTATCAATCAAATGCAAAAGCAAATCTAGCGGTCCTTCAAAAACCTGAAGCTTTACATTCATCTCCATAATTATTCTCTCCCTGGCTCATTAAAGGCATAAAAAAGTCCCATACGCCTTACGTATGAGACTATTATATTTGACTATATTGTGTATGTCAATAATACAAAACACTAAATCTTGTGTTTTCTGACTATTTTAAATAGATTCAAGAGTTTTACGAATTTCGATTATAAAATCCCTTGAATTAAGCACTGTTGGATTTTCGATAGATGTAATTAAAGCAAGATCCTTTGTCATCTTTCCATCTTCGATTGTCTTTATACAAGCCTTTTCAAGCTTATCCGCAAATGCACAAAGCTCTGGAATATTATCAAGCTCACCACGTTTTCTAAGAGCTCCTGTCCAGGCAAAGATTGTAGCTACAGAGTTTGTAGAGGTTTCTTCGCCTTTAAGGTGCTTGTAGTAATGACGCTGAACAGTACCATGTGCTGCCTCGTATTCATAGTATCCAGCAGGACTAACAAGTACTGATGTCATCATAGCAAGAGAACCAAATGCTGAAGAAATCATATCGCTCATTACATCTCCATCATAGTTCTTGCAAGCCCAGATGAAACCACCCTCAGACTTCATAACACGTGCAACTGCATCGTCGATAAGTGTATAGAAATACTCGATACCAGCAGCATCGAATGCAGCCTTATATTCCTTATCAAAAATCTCTTGGAAAATGTCCTTAAAAGTATGATCGTATTTCTTTGAGATAGTATCCTTTGTTGCAAACCATAAATCCTGCTTTGTATCAAGAGCATACTTAAAGCAGCTATGTGCAAAGCTTTCGATAGAATCATCAAGATTATGCTGCCCCTGAACTACTCCAGGACCATTAAATGTATGAACTAAAGCACGCTCTTCTGTCCCATCCTCTGCAGTATATACAAGCTCTACCTTTCCTGCCTTAGGAATAACCATCTCAGTATTCTTATATACATCGCCATAAGCGTGACGAGCAATTGTAATAGGCTTTTTCCATGTCTTAACATTAGGCTCAATGCCCTTTACAACTATTGGAGCTCTAAATACTGTACCATCAAGAATTGCTCTGATTGTACCATTAGGACTCTTCCACATCTCTTTAAGATTGTATTCTGTCATTCGTGCTGCATTAGGAGTAATTGTGGCACACTTGACGGCAACACCATATTTCTTAGTAGCTTCAGCTGAATCTACTGTAACCTTGTCATCTGTCTCATTTCTGTGCTCTAAACCAAGGTCATAGTACTCGGTTTTTAAATCGATAAATGGAAGAAGTAGCTCATCCTTAATCATCTGCCATAGGATGCGAGTCATTTCATCTCCATCCATCTCTACTAAAGGTGTTGTCATCTCAATTTTGCTCATGGTGCCTCCTTACTTTGCAACAATATTAACAATCTTATTAGGTACGTAGATTTCTTTTACAAGAGTCTTTCCTTCGATTGCTGCAGCAACTGCTTCGTTTGCCTTAGCAATTGAAAGAGCCTCATCCTTTTCACATCCATTAGGAATTTTGATAGTAGCCTTAAGCTTGCCATTAATCTGAACGGCGATTTCGATTGTAGATTCTACAATCTTTGCTGGATCATATTCTGGCCAAGCTGAAAGGGAAACATATCCTTCACCGCCAAGCTCTGCATACATCTCTTCGCAAAGATGTGGAGCAAATGGAGTTAAAATCTTTACAAGAAGGATAAGATTATCCTTTGTAATATGTCCCTCTGCAACAATATCGTTAAGAAGTCCCATCATAGCTGCAATAGCTGTGTTGTACTTCATAGCCTCGATATCCTCAGAAACCTTCTTTATTGTCTTATGTATTCCTGCTTCGATAGACTCGCTATTTGCCTCATCAGTAACAATATCTGTAAGACCTGCAAATCTCTCAAGGAATCTCTTACATCCACGTACAGAAGCATCTGACCAAGGAGCAGCTGCGCCGTAATCACCCATAAATAATACGTATGTACGAAGTGTATCAGCACCATAAGCGTCTACAATATCAAGTGGATCAATAACATTACCACGAGACTTAGACATCTTCTGACCATCCTCACCAAGAATCATACCCTGTGCACTTCTCTTTTTGTATGGCTCTGGAGTGTTAACTACACCAATGTCATAAAGGAAGTGATGCCAGAAACGAGAGTAAATCAAGTGACGTGTAACGTGCTCCATACCACCGTTGTACCAATCAACTGGCATCCAGTATTTGAGCTTGTCCATTGCAGCAAATTCGTTATCATTATGTGGATCGATGTAACGAAGGAAATACCAAGATGAACCAGCCCACTGTGGCATTGTGTCTGTCTCACGCTTTGCAGCACCGCCGCACTTAGGACACTTGCAATTTACAAAGCTTTCTACTCTGGCAAGAGGTGACTCGCCATCTGTACCTGGCTCAAACTTGTCCATTACAGGAAGCTTAAGTGGAAGCTCCTCAAATGGAACTGCTACATCACCGCATGTAGGACAGTGAACAATTGGAATAGGCTCACCCCAGTAACGCTGCCTATTGAATGCCCAGTCTTTCATCTTGAACTGAACACCAGCCTTACCACAGCCTAATTTCTCAAGCTCCTGAATCATTCTATCGATAGAGTCCTTTTTGTTGTTAAGACCGTTAAGGAACTCAGAGTTAATCATGTTACCTTCACCAGTGTATGCTTCCTTTGTAACATCACCGCCCTCGATAACAGGAATAATATCAATGCCAAACTTTTTAGCAAAATCCCAGTCACGCTGATCGTGAGCAGGAACAGCCATAATAGCACCAGTACCATATCCCATCATTACGTAATCTGAAATGTATACTGGAATCTTTTTCCTGTGATAGGATTGATTGCATCAAAGCCTTCAACTCTGACACCAGTCTTGTCCTTAGAAACAAGTTGTGTACGCTCAAACTCAGACTTCTTCTGGCACTCAGCTCTGTAAGCTAAGATATCGTCCATATTTGAAATCTTATCAGAATACTCATCAATGTATGGATGCTCTGGGGCAATAACCATAAATGTAACTCCACAAAGTGTATCTGGTCTTGTAGTGTAAATTTCAAGCTTTTTATCTATTCCATCAAGAGTGAAATTAACGAAAGCACCCTTTGATTTTCCAATCCAGTTAACCTGCTGCTGCTTGATATTCTCTGGGAAATCAAGACCATCAAGTCCCTGAAGAAGCTTGTCAGCATATTCTGTAATGCGAAGATACCAAACATCCTTCTCCTTCTGGATAACATCTGTATCGCAGATATCACATTTTCCGCCCTGTGAATCCTCGTTTGAAAGAACTACCTTGCAGTGTGGGCAGTAATTAACAAGAGTCTTATCTCTAAAAACAAGGCCCTTTTCGAACATCTTAAGGAAAATCCACTGAGTCCACTTATAGTAGTCCTCCTGAGTAGTATCAATTGTACGACTATAATCAAAAGAGAAGCCTACACTCTTAAGCTGAGTAGTAAATTTCTTAATGTTGTCATCAGTGATCTTTCTAGGATGAGTGTTAGTCTTTACAGCGTAATTTTCTGTAGGAAGACCAAATGCATCAAATCCGATAGGGAATAATACATTATAGCCCTGCATTCTACGCTTTCTAGATACTACCTCTACTGAAGAATATGCCTTGATATGACCTACGTGCATTCCTGCTCCTGATGGATATGGGAACTCAACAAGACCATAAAACTTTGGCTTATCAGAACCATCTACAGCTTTGAAAATTTCATCTTTTTCCCAAGCTGCTTGCCATTTTTTCTCAATTGCTTTGAAATTATGTTTCATTTTCTCACCTCGTAAACTATACAACTAACGGAAATTATAATAAAAGCCGTGGCAATTTGCAACGTAATTGCCACGGCTAATAAAAATTATTTAAATTTCTCTACTCTTCATCTACGTCTTTAATCTTGTTAGCTCTGCGTTCTACCTCCTTTGCCTGAACATCAGATGGAACCTGCTCATAGCGAGCTAATTCATAAGAGAATGTTCCATATCCACCTGTCATAGAACGAAGTGTTGTATCATAGCCATAAAGCTCTGCCATAGGAACCTCAGCCATAACCTCAGTCTTACCACCTGTTTCTGTAGGATTCATACCAAGAACACGTCCACGTCTCTTATTTAAATCACCCATAACATCACCAGTGTAGCTATCAGGAACAACAACCTTTAGAGTTTCGATTGGCTCAAGAAGAATTGGATTAGCCTTCATAATACCATCTTTAAATGCTCCCTTTGCTGCAACCTTAAACGCCATTTCAGAAGAATCAACTGGATGATAGCTTCCATCATAGAGATTAGCGTGGATACCAACTACAGGATAAGCTGCAAGTGGACCAGCAAGTACCGCTTCTGATAAGCCCTTTTCAACTGCTGGGAAGTAGTTCTTTGGAACTGCACCACCTACTACAGATTCTGTAAAGTTGTAGTGTTCTTCCATATTTCCTGAAGGCTCAAAGGTCATCTTTACATGTCCATACTGACCGTGACCACCAGTCTGTTTCTTATACTTGTACTCTACATCAGCCTTTCCTCTGATTGTCTCTTTAAATGCAATCTTTGGTTGGCTCAGCTCAATATCTACTTTGTACTTTTCATTGAGCTTCTGAACCAGCATATCAATATGTCTGTCACCGATACCATAAAGAAGTGACTGGCTATTTTCTCCATCGTTGACAGCCTTGATTGTTAAGTCCTCAGCACAAAGCTTTGCAAGTGCCTGAGCGATTTTATCTTCATCTCCCTTGTTCTTAGCCTTATATCTCTTATATGTATAAGGAACTGAAAGTGGTGTTCTGATATAAAGAATTGGATTAGCCTTTGTTGAAAGCGAATCTGTTGTAGCAACCTTCTGCAATTTAGAAAGAGCACAAATATCACCAGCATGAACCTCTGGTACTTCTTCTGCTTTGCTTCCAGTTAAAATGTAAAGTTTACCAATTTTTTCTTCAGACTCTTTGTGCTTGTTATAAAGTAAATCATCAGTCTTTAGAACACCAGAATTTACCTTAATAAGAGAATACTTTCCAACGAAAGGATCAACGATTGTCTTAAATACATATGCTGATTTTGGTTTAGAGAAGTCATAATTTGCCTCATAAACCTCATTCGTATTTGCGTTAATTCCTGTAATCTTGCAATCAGCAGGACTAGGTAAATACTTTACAACATCTGTAAGCATTGTGTACTGTCCTCTGTTTGTAAGATTTGAGCCCATCATTACAGGAACAATATCACCAGAAGCTACGTTTACACGAAGTGCCTGACGAATTTCATCCTCAGAGAATTCTTCTCCGCCAAAATATCTATCCATAAATTCCTCTGAAGTTTCAGCAACAGATTCCATCAAGGCTTCACGATATTTTTCCAAGTATTCCTGATTATAATCTGGCACATCACAATGCTCTGGAGCACCATCACCCTTCCAGCGTTTACCAATCTGTTGAATAACATTTACATAGCCAACAAACTCTCCATTTTCTCTAATAGGAAGATGGAAAGGAGCGATCTTCTTTCCGTAAAGGCTTTGTAATTCCTCTACGATTTCTCTATAGCTGGCATCATCTATATCCATGTCAGTTACAAATACCATTCTAGGAAGATTAAATTTATCGCACATCTCCCAAGCTCTCTTTGTACCAACCTCAATTCCGCTTTTACCTGATATTACAATTATAGCTGCATCAGCTGCTGAAACAGCCTCTTCAGCTTCTCCGACGAAATCAAAATAACCTGGTGTGTCTAGGAAATTAATCTTAGTATCGCCCCAAATGATTGGAACTAAAGAAGTGTAAATAGAAAATTTGTTTTTTGTCTCCAGTTTGTCGTAGTCACTAATGGTATTACCAGCCTCGATAGTGCCTGGCTTACTGATCTGACCAGCTAGAAAAGCCATTGATTCGATGAGACTGGTTTTGCCCGCCCCGCTGTGTCCAAGTAACACAACGTTTCTGATTTTGTCCGTAGTAAATACCTTCATGTGTCTTACCTCCCAATAAGTTATTCGACGCCTTTTCCCCGCCGCGCCGTGATGTGTAAAAACTTAATATTATTATATTTAATATTCAGACTATTTACAACGGATAAATGTGATATTATATAAATATATTCTCGCTTTAAAGTATTAAAGCATCTAATGTTTTGGGAGATTAACATATGAAAACAAAAACTATAGGATTTGTAGGACTTGGATTAATTGGAGGCAGTATCGCAAAAGCGATATTAAACGTATATCCGAATACAAGAATACTTGCTACAGCTTCCAGAGAATCTACCATTGAGGCTGCATTTGAGGAACGACTTATTGATAATAATGGTTTGCTAAAAATCCATCAGTTTGGACAGTGTGATATCATTTTCCTTTGTAGCCCTGTTAAAATTAATTGTGATTACCTTAGACAGCTAAAAGATGTTGTAAAGCCTGACTGTATCATTACAGATGTTGGCTCTGTTAAAGGCGATATCACTTCTGTTGCCAGAGAGCTTGGTATGACAAATCAATTTATTGGCGGACATCCTATGACAGGCTCCGAGCTTACAGGACTCGAGCACTCTTCTGCATCTATTTTGGAAAATGCATATTATATCCTTACTGCAGATTCTGAGATGAATACAGATACCTATGATGAATTTAGTAAGTATATCAAAAGTCTTGGAGCAATACCAATTAAACTTACACCCGAGGAGCATGATGATGTCACAGCAGCTGTATCCCATTTGCCTCACGTCATCGCAGCTTCCCTGGTAAATTTGGTTCAGGATACTGATGATGAACGCTCAATATGTAAAACCATTGCTGCCGGAGGCTTTAAAGATATTACTCGAATTGCATCTGGCTCTCCTACTATGTGGCAGCATATTTTCCTTAGCAATAAAACAGCATTACTTAAACTTATTGATATTTATAAGGACGAGCTTGAAGCCTTTAGAACAGCTATATTAAAGAGTGATGCTGATGAAATACTAAAACAGTGGACCAGAGCAAAAGATTATAGAGATTCGATTACTATTCCTGATAATCCAATGCTTCGCTTTTACGAATTATATTGCGATATTGATGATAAACCTGGTACGCTTGTTGGTGTTCTTCAGCTTCTTGCTGATGCAGATATCAGTGTTAAAAACATTGATATTATTCATAACAGAGAATTTGAACCTGGTGTGCTTAGAATAGAATTTTACTCAGACGAGTCTATGAAAAAAGCGCAGTCCATTTTGACACATAATAATTATTACACTAGACAGAGGACAAATTAATGGCAATTACTAAAGTCAAAAGTTTAAAAGGAGAAATATCAGTTCCTGGTGATAAATCAATCAGCCACCGTGGAGTTATGTTTGGCGCAATTTCAAAAGGCACCACAGAACTAACAGGCTTCCTGGATGGAGCTGATTGCCGCTCTACTATTAGCTGCTTCAAAGCTATGGGAATAGATATAAATCAAAATGGAGATCATGTTGTAATTCATGGCAATGGGTTACATGGACTTAAAGCTCCAAGTTCTATGCTTGATGTTGGAAATAGCGGAACTACCACAAGACTAATTTCAGGTATCTTAGCAGGCCAGCCTTTTATTAGCTCCCTTAATGGAGATGAATCAATTCAAAGAAGACCAATGGGACGAATTATCACTCCTCTTTCCGAAATGGGAGCTTATATTAAATCTCTAAAGGATAATGGATGCACACCATTAGAAATTGGAGGTCAGTCTTTACATTCAATTCACTACAACTCTCCTGTAGCTTCTGCTCAGGTAAAATCCTGCGTGCTTTTAGCAGGATTATATGCCGATGGAATTACATCTGTTACAGAGCCAGTTATTTCCAGAAATCATACTGAACTTATGCTTTCTGGATTTGGAGCTAACATAAAATCCGAAGGACTTACAGCAACAATTGTAGGAAATCCTACTCTTAACGGTCAAAAAATTGCTGTACCAGGTGATATTTCTTCTGCAGCATATTTTATTGTGGCTGGATTGATTTGTGAAAATTCAGATTTACTAATCAAAAACGTAAATACGAATCCAACAAGAGCAGGTATCATAAAAGTAGCCCAGGCTATGGGTGGAAATATTGAACTTTTAAACGAAAGAATTGTAAGTGGTGAACCAGTTGCTGATATCCATGTTTCTACCAGCAATTTACATGGTTGTGAAGTTAAGGGTGATATTATTCCTGCTCTTATTGATGAAATTCCAGTTATTGCTGTAATGGCTGCATGTGCCGAAGGCCAGACTATTATAAAGGATGCAGCCGAATTAAAGGTTAAGGAAAGTAATCGTATCGCTACAGTTACAGAAAATCTTGCTAACATGGGATGTGATATTATATCAACTGATGATGGTATGATTATAAATGGAGGCAAGCCACTTCATGGAACAAATATCAAAACTTATCTGGATCATAGAATTGCAATGTCATTTGCTATAGCAGGGTTGGTAGCTGATGGAGAAACCACATTTGATAACGAGGCTTGTTGCCAGATATCATATCCAGATTTTTTCGAAACTATAAAAAATTATACAAATAAAAATAAGAGGAAGAATTTACTAAGCAGTAAATTTCTTCCTCTTTTATATTATTCAAATACCAGATTTCTAAAATCTGTATATCCTCCTATTTCCTTTGTAGGGAAAGAAAATATTCCCAAACGATACCCAACGAAAACATCCAAGGTAAATTCCATATTTAGAATATCGTCCATAGAAATAAATACCTTTCCATCACAGGAATAATAGAAAAAGGCCTTATCCTGATTTTCGAAATCAAAGACTATTCTTAGCCAAAAGCTTTTACAATTAAAGCCCTTGATATTAGAACACTTAAATCTCTTTTCCTCTCCATTAAACAGCCTGAAGTATACAAAAAATTTCTCCTCATCCTTTGTAATACCAATCATTCCGTAATTGCCCATAAAAGCGCAAATTCCCGCTATATCTCCATTCTTTAAATTAGAGAAATCCCCTTCTATCGTATATACGGATTTAGGAGTGACTGTTCTTTCCGTAAGGGTGTTTCTTGCATTCAAAATATTTGTAGCAAGCTGTTTGTTTTTAAGCCTTAAATATCCCTTTCTTTCTGTAAAAGACCAGGCATCATATAAAGGATTATGATTCCACTGAAATTGCAATGGTAGTTTGTTTTCACTATAGTTAAACGCATCACTGGTAACAAGAGACTTAGTCTTGCATTCTTCTATATCAATCTCAAACTCAGCTGGCGCCCTTCCTTCAATCCCAATTACTGGCCAGTCATTCTCCCATTTCATAGGAATTAAATAAGGAATACGGCCAACTGCTCCATGGTCTTGGAAAAGCATAGCATACCATTTGTTATTATCATTTTCTATAAATACGCCCTGTGCTATGCCTCTATTAAAATATCCCATATCATCATCAAAAATTACCTTTCGCTCATAGGGACCTAATAGATTTTTAGAACGATAGCAAACCTGACGTCTTCTGCTATTAGAAATACCTTCTTTAGGCCATTCAATAAAGGAAAGATAAATATATCCATTTTTTACATATGCTCGGCACCCCTCACATCTAAGCATTATTCCATCATCTGCATTAGGAGTTGAAAATAATAATTGATTTAGACCATTTTTATTAATTCCAGTCAAATCATTATTAAGCTCCGACATGTAGATGTCACCATTTCCATATACAAAATAAGCCTTATCTTCCCAAAAAGAAAACTCATATCGTGACATATACCATCAATATCAAATCTCTCCCAATTAGATTTTTCAATATCATGACTATGGAAAATATAAGTCTTTTTCATGTCATTACATACAAAAGCTGCATAAAATTTTCCATTATGAAATGCCAAAGAAGTGGCCCACTGGCAGGCACCATAAGCATTCTTTCCGTTCTTTAATTCATATATATCGTTATCTTCCATTTTTTCAAATATATATGCCACAATCTCCCAATTTTTTAAATCTTTGGAGCGAAGAATCGGAGCTCCCGGAGTAAAAACATAGTAGTGCTAACCATATAAAAATATCCATTAGCTCTAATTACATCCATATCTGGCATGTCCATTTTTAAAACAGGATTTTGTACTTTCAAAGTGTTATCTCCTATAAGTCTTATTATCTAGTAAATTTTGAAATAAATTTCCAAGCCTGCTCGCAGGAATGCTCTCTACATTCATGTATCTGCCCACTTACACTACCAAAGGCTGTTCTACAAACACCATCCTCGCTGTTGTAATAGTTTATTGTTAAAACACTTCCACGGGATGGGTCAGTTATTTTTTCAACCTTATCTCCTGGAACTCCATAAATAGAGTCCTCCCAGTTATCCCTGTTAGCATAATCAACATCAAATTTAACAGTAAGTTTATTAACTTTAGCAGCATATTTTATTCTATCAAGGGAAGTCTCATCCTGGAATGGAAGCTCTGGAAGTACTGATTTCTCTCCACCGGAATAGAATACAGGAACTGATACAGTCATATTAAGTCTTGGATCTCCTAGTGATAATCCAAATGGATTATTTTTTACAGGGAATAATGCACTTGTTGGTGCTAGTCCTGCAAATACTTCAGGATACTCCTGGAACATATCCCATGTCTTTGCACTACCCATAGAAAATCCTGTCGCATATATTCTATGTTCATCAATGTCGTATTTGCATTTTAAATCATTGATTACATCTATCACCTCAGTAGGTGTAACATTTTGATGGTTTTCAATTCCAACATAAAGGAAATTAAACTTGTGACAAACCTCCCACCATCCAGAGACAAAGGTAAGATACATAGAAGAATCTCCACCACCATGGAAGCCAATTACAAGTGGAACAGGGCCGTTATCAAATAATCCCTTATTATAATAAACAAAATACCCTACCTTATGGCTTGGCACATTCTTATATTTTGCCTTGTGATCAAATGAGGTTTTTACTTCAGTAAAATCTCTTTTCTCAACCATATTTAGCGCTTCAAAATCAGGTTCAAATTCCATCTTTCCGCACCACATTTTAAACTTTCTAACAAAGTCATAAAAATCCTTAGTGTAGTCTGCCTTATCCTTGACAAGTAAATTTTCACAACCATCAAAGAACTTATTTATTTCATCTGGATTTCCTACAGATAAAACAGCAATATCCTTTCTTTGCACATCAGGAACAACAGAAAGTCCCTCCATGGAAATCATAGCTGGAGTAATCTCTCCTGGTCCCCATAGATATTCTCCCTCTATTGTTTTTAATAAATGCTTTGCACAGTAATCAGCTGACTGACCAAAGCTATAAATATCTGCTCTAAAGATAGCGCCTCTAATGAAAAATCCTTTAAATTCTTTATCAAAGAAATTGGTATATTTTACAATTCCATCAGAATAAATAGGATCAATTTTTGTTTCAGCAATTAACTCTTGGTACAGAGTCTCATCAGCTCTTTCCCAGCCCCCCTCACAGGTAGGATAAACAAATAACACGCTTGAATCATTTTCTGAAGCAATCTTTGCTAATCCTGAATTTTCAGCAAATTCTACTGCCTTGTCTGCTGAAAGTCTGTCCTCCTCAAATACTAAAAGCAATGGGGCTCTAAAGCCATAATTATGTACTTCTCCATCAATGTTCGTGGCAGGAACATATGCTTTTAAATGAAAATGATTGTATGTATGCTCCCAAAATTTGCCGCCATTATTTAAGTTTTTAACTATTGGTCTATCAAAAATTCCCATAAAAAAATCCCCCTTACTAAAATAGATGAATCTATTCTAGCATTCGGAGGATTTCATAAATACCGATAAAGTTTTAAATTTTGTATGATAAATTATTTCTAATTTTAGGCACGCATAATGTAAGATTCATTCTGAATCTTACTAGTACATAAAATCTTTTCGCAAGCTCAAGATTTTATGCACGCTTCATACAGCAATGCTTATATTTCTTTCCAGAACCACAAGGACATGGATCATTACGACCAATCTTTTTCTCTGTACGAATGATTGTGTGCATGTTCTTAGCTTCCTTTGTAAGGTTCTTAAGAGTATCTGCATCAAAAATTTTCTCCCACTGTGGAAGACCGTAAAGCCAATCAGCCTTTGCATCAATCATGTTCTTGTAGAGCTTTTCCTTATCGAACTTAAGAGAAACTACTGTATCCTCTTCCATTGTGTCGATTGGGTTTGGCTCAACAAGTGAATCGTTGATTCCATCAAGGAAACCAACCATTGGCATAACCTCGATTTTATATTTTTCAGCAAGCTCCTTTACTGTACCCTTAACTTCTGTATCAGGATCATCAAGAAGCTGCTCGTAAATACCCTTCTCTAAAAGAAAATAATTCTGCCAGAATCTCTGTAAATCAGCCTGAGATTGATTCTGATTGTAGGCAATCTTCTGCCACTGTTCAAGTAAACTCATTTTATAATTCCTCTCCAATGTAAATTCAAATTATGTGGATAACCACGTTTAATATTTTAACATAAAAATAAACTATAAGGTAGATAAAAATCCACAAAAACGGGAAAACTCACACCATGCAAATTGCCTCCGGCAATGGTGTGAGTTGTAGCAAACAGGTAACTCCCTTAAAGGGAACCCTCCTGTTTGCTAATCGTAAATAACACGAACACATTTAATAGGTGTACGGTACATGTAATTTGAAATCTTGATACCATCACGCTTGTTTGATGCGTGAACAATCTGACCACCACCAATGTAAATAGCTACATGGTTGATGCGACCACCCTTTCCATAGAAAATCAAATCTCCAGGCTTTAATTCTGAAGTACTAATCTTTGTACCTTCATTAGCCTGCGCACGTGAAGAATGGCTAAGATATACTCCATACTGTCTCATAATCTGCATTGTAAATCCAGAGCAGTCTACACCATTAGTAAGAGATGTACCACCCCACACATAACGATTACCTACATACTGAAGAGCATTATCGCAAATAGCCATACGAACATCAGAAACACCCGCTCCATATCTGGCCTCAGTAAGAGTCATAGCTGTTCTAAATGAAAGATCTACATCGACATACTCAGCGCAAACATAGCCCTCATCGCCGTCCACATCAACTTTAATCCACTCATCTCCTTGAGTATTATCGAGGATAGCAATCTCTTCACCCTCTGCAAGCTGATATATAATTTCACTATCAGTATTGCCTTGTTCACGAACTCTAAGACCACCTGTTTTAGCAGTAGCAACATACTCTGCAAGCTCTACTGCCTTGTCCCAGGCTGCATCGCCAGTGATAAGATATTCTGTAAGTACATAACCTTCTACCTCACCTGACTTGATATGGCTCCAATCACCTTCTGTATCAAGAATTTCGCAGGCAGCCAATGCAGGGAACTTACCTACCAGCTTTCCTTCTGTGGAAGCAGATTCACGAATGTTAAGATTTCCTTCTGAGACATTACAAATACCAATATTATTATAGCCATAGATATCGCCCAAAGACTTAGCTGTAGCAATGGCACTAGAATCAGTAACTGAAAGTCTGTCTAAATCAGATAAATCAACATTCGCAACAGCTATAGCACCTGCTACAGCATTAGTTGTATTAATATCTTTATTTATATTAGTCTGTGAATCAACGCAATAGTCAAATATAATGGCTGTTGCACATACTAACGAAAAAGCTGAAATAACGCGTTTCTTCATAAATCCTCCAATAAAACTTAAAACCGAAACTTGTATGAGTATATCAAGTTTCACCTTTCATGTCAATCAAATGTAACAATTTCGTAATATGTTCAGATACCTATCAGACATCTGTCACTTATTATTTTTGTTGAAATAGTTTTTTGCCTTAATTTTATCTGCATTCATCTGATTTTTTAGTTCTTCTATTGAATTAAATTTCATTTCAGGTCGAAGGAAGCTTTCAAAGGTTACCTTTACAAATTTTCCATATAAATCCCCGTTATAATCTAAAATGTGAGTTTCTATTCCTACAACATTTTCATCGCTAACAGAAGGCTTTGTACCTACATTAGTAACTCCGTGATATATTCTTCCATCGAAATCTATGGTAGTGACATAAACTCCAAACTTTGGAACAAGCTTTACTTTGCCTGGCATAATATTGATCGTAGGAATGCCGATTTTGTGTCCCAAATGAGCGCCGTGGACCACCTCGCCCCATACGAAATAATCGTATCCTAGCATTTCATTTACACAATCAATATGCCCTTCTTTGAGCTCTTCCCTAATATAGGTGCTGCTAATATCTCGGTTATCTTTTTTTATCTTTTCTATTACCTTATATTCAAAGCCTAATTCCTTGGAAAGCTTAAGGAGAAGCCGGGCATTTCCAGCACCCTTGTGACCAAATGTAAAATCTGAGCCAGAAATCATATATTTCATATTAAGATTCTTAACAAGAAACTCTATGAAGCTTTTGGCGTCAGTCTGCATTAACCTTTCGTCAAAAGGACATTCTATAAGATAGTCTAATCCATTATTATCAAGCATAAACATACGCTCTTTATTTGTGATAAGACTAGGCGTACTATCTTCTTTAAGTAAAAATCTAGGGGAATTAGTGAACGTAATGAGACAGGATTTAAGGCCCTGCTCCTTCTTAGATATAATATCAGAGGTCAAAAGAGTATGACCTCTGTGAATACCATCAAACTTTCCAACAGTGACTGCTGTTGGCTCTGAAATTACTGTGTCAAATAAAGAATGTAAATACTCCATAATTATTCCAAAAACATTTTCTCCAAAATAAATTTTGATTCCTCATATTTATATACCCCGAGGAAACGGTTATCTGGAAGGAATATTCGATATCGCATTCCTTCTGTGAAGCTGCTAATAGATTCCGCAAATACGTTAGTAACAGGAATCTTTCCGCCGTTAACAGCTTGTTTTACAGCCTCTTCTGTTGGGATGACAAAAACTGTTCCCATTTCTTCAAAAGCTGCAGCTATTGGCATCATTATACCATCTATTTTGCCATTTTTGAAAATCTTTTCTATTTCATCTAAAGTTTTTGCATCTGCTATATCAAACTGACTAACTCTGGTGCGGACAAGTGATTTCATGGCGCAACCGCAGCCCAACACTTCACCTACATCATGACAAAGAGATCTGATATATGTCCCTTTGCTACAATGTATCCTGATTGATACCTCAGGAAGACTCATCGAAATAATGTCAATACTAAAAATAGTAACAGGACGAGGCTTTCTTTCCACCTCTTTTCCCTCTCTGGCAAGCTCATAAAGCTTTTTGCCATTTACCTTTAATGCAGAATACATAGGAGGGACCTGCATTATATCCCCTACGAATGAATTGATAGCATCCTCAACCTGTTTTTCAGATACTTGAACCGATTTCTTCTGAAGAATACGTCCACTCATATCATAAGTATCTGTCTCAACTCCAAGGAGCATAACACATTCGTAAACTTTATCCTTATCTGTAAGCATATCGCAAAGCTTTGTAGCTTTCCCTATACAAACAGGAAGCACACCTGTCGCATCAGGATCAAGTGTGCCCGTATGTCCAATCTTTTTATTTTAAAATGCCGCGAAGCTTAGCAACAACATCAAAAGATGTATAGCCTGCTTCCTTATAGACATTGATTATTCCGCTATTCATTAGTTAATTCCTAACTCTTTAAATTGTTTTTCTACCATGGAAACTATTTCATCTACAATAGCCCAAGGATCATTAGTGTTAACAGAAAATCCTGCTGCTTTCTTGTGTCCACCACCACCATAAACGCCAGTGATAACAGTTAAATCTACATCGCCAGAAGCTCTTGTACTACCCTTAAACTCTCCGTTTTCAAGCTCGTAAAGGAAAACCGCTACCTCTACTCCTGTTGTGTCACGAAGCTGTTGAACAATACCTTCTAAGTGCTTACTCTGAGCGCTGTATTCTGCCATATCATCAGCTGTAATTACAGCAGCGATAATTTTTCCATCGTGGAAGGTTTTACAGCCTAATAAAGCCTTTCCAAGCATTCTGTTTTGAACCATAGTCTTGGCAAAATATGTATCCGTACAAATCTTTGGATAATTGATGCCCTTTGTCATTAAAAAGCCTGCAGCATCCATTGTGGATTCTGTTGTGCAGGAATACTGAAATACACCAGTATCATGAATAATGCCAGTATAAAGGCATTCTGCAATATCCTTAGTGATTTTGTCCTTTCCAAATTGATTAAATACAAGCTCACAAGTAGAACTGTCATCTGGGATAATATAAGAAAATTCAGCAAAACCACCATTTGTCATATGATGATCAATACAAATGGTGTGAGTTGCTTTTTCAAAGAATGGGAAGACATCTCCTAATCTTCCGCCATCACTGCAATCAAGTGCAATGAATAAATCAAAATTTTTATCTGCCGATACTGTATGAATATCTTCAATCTTATCAGCATTCTTAAAGAATTTAAAAATATTTGGGATAGGATCAAGATAGACATGAACTTCTATCTGAGGATAGTAAGTATCTATGTAATTGTACATAGCCATACAAGAACCAACGCAGTCTCCATCTGGTCTTATGTGGCCGCTGATTCCTACTACTTTAGAATTGGATAAAAGTTCATTAAAGTTGTCTATCATAATTTTTCTCCTGTTTTCCCCTCATCAGTCAGCTAAAGCTGACAGCTTCCCCCAGGGGGAAGCCATGAGTATTAGTCTTCTTCTCTAGCATGAAGAGGTGCATTGACCTCATCAATAAGTTTGCTCATTTTTGCAGCGTAAGCAATTGACTGATCACTTACAAATGTAATCTCAGGTGTATTTCTAAGATTAATTCTGTGAGCAAGCTCACGGCGAATGAAACCAGCAGAGCTCTTAAGACCTTCGATAGTCTTAGCTACTGCCTCATCATCACCGAGAACTGAAATATATGCCTTGCAAGTCTTAAGGTCTGGGGCAACTTCCACAGATACCACCGATGTAACCGGTGATATACGTGGATCCTTTACCTCGAGACGAATAATATTGCTAAGCTCACGCATAACTTCTTCGTTAATACGTGTATTTTTAACTGAATTCTTTCTCATTATCTAGGTACCTCAACCATAATGTAGGCCTCAATAATATCCATTTCCTGAACATCATTAAAGTCTTCAATAACAAGACCACACTCAAAGTTTGTCTTAACTTCCTTAACATCGTCCTTGAATCTCTTGAGGGAACCAAGCTTTCCTTCATGGATAAGCTCACCTTCACGAGTAACACGAACCATACAATCTCTCTGGAAGTAACCATCTGTTACATATGAACCAGCAATGTTTCCAACACCAGAAGCCTTGAAGATTTGGCGAACCTCTGCGTGACCGATAACCTTCTCTTCGAAGATAGGATCAAGCATTCCCTTCATAGCAGATTCAACATCGTTGATTGCATCATAGATTACCTTGTAAAGACGAAGATCTACACCTTCTCTATCAGCTGTCATCTTAGCCTGTGGGTCAACACGAACGTTGAAACCGATGATGATAGCATTTGATGCAGATGCAAGTACAACGTCTGACTCATTGATTGTACCAACACCACCGTGGATAGTCTTAACAACAACTTCTTCGTTTGAAAGCTTCTCAAGTGACTGCTTAACAGCCTCTACAGAACCCTGAACGTCGGCCTTAACAATAATATCAAGTTCCTTAAGATTTCCTGATTCAATCTCACTAAAGAGTGCATCAAGAGACATCTTAGATTTAGTCTGCTCTACAAGCTTGTTCTTGTGCTCAGCTACGAATGTATCAGCAAATGCATGTGCTTCCTTCTCAGAATCAAATGACATAAGAACCTCGCCTGCATTTGGAACCTCAGAAAGACCAAGAATCTCTACAGGAACTGAAGGACCTGCACTCTTAACACGAGCTCCAGTATCATCAAGCATAGCACGAACCTTACCATAGCAGCTACCACAGGCAACTGGATCACCTACGTGAAGTGTACCCTTCTGAACAAGTACTGTGGCAACAGCACCGCGTCCCTTATCAAGCTGTGCCTCGATAACAAGACCACGAGCCTTACGATTAGGATTAGCTCTAAGCTCAAGAACCTCTGCTGTAAGAAGAATCATCTCAAGGAGGTTGTCGATACCTTCCTTAGTATGAGCTGATACTGGACAGAATACTGTGCTTCCGCCCCAATCCTCAGGGATAAGCTGGTACTCAGAAAGCTCCTGCTTAACTCTGTCAATATTTGCATTTGGCTTATCAATCTTGTTGATAGCAACGATAATTTCGATGCCAGCAGCCTTTGCATGATTAATAGCTTCTACAGTCTGAGGCATAACACCATCATCAGCAGCAACTACAAGGATAGCAATATCTGTAGAGTTTGCACCACGCATACGCATTGCTGTGAAGGCCTCGTGACCTGGTGTATCAAGGAATGTAATATCCTGATTATTGATTGATACTGTATAAGCACCGATGTGCTGTGTGATACCACCAGCCTCACGGTCTGTAACCTTTGTATCACGGATTGCATCAAGGAGTGATGTTTTACCGTGGTCAACGTGACCCATTACGCAGACAACAGGTGGACGTGATGGGAAGCTTGATGTATCTTCTTCCTCTTCCTTAAGAAGCTCAGCGATAACATCAACCTTTTCCTCTTCCTCACAGATACAGTTGAATTCAAGTGCGATTTCCTCAGCCTTCTCAAAATCAACTTCCTGGTTAACAGTAACCATAGTACCCTTCATGAAAAGAGTCTTAACAACAGCAGAAGCCTGAACCTTCATCTTATCAGCAAGATCCTTGATAGTAATTCTCTCAGGGATTGTGATAGTAAGAACCTCTTCCATATTACGCTCTGGAGCCTTTGGAGCATTGTTCTTTTTCTTCTTTCCACCATTCTTCTCAAGATTGATGAAATTCTCCTGCTTCTTTCCGCCTAAATTATTGTTGTCCTTGTTATTCTTCTTTTTCTTGTCGTCACGACGTCCGCCCTTACCATTGTTGTTAGAAGGTGCCATATCAGGAGCAGCATTCTGTGATGGACGAGAATTTCTGTCACCACGATTGTCTGGTCTAGCTGGTCTGTCACCTCTATCATTTCTCTCAGGTCTGTCGTTTCTTTCTGGACGCTTTCCAGCTGGTCTATCGCCTCTTGCTGGTCTATCGCCACGCTCTGTACGCTCCTGTCTTCCTTCGCGTCTTTCTGGACGTTCATTTCTCTCAGTACGTTCATTTCTTTCTGGACGTTCTGTGCGTTCCTTCTTAACTGGACGCTCTGCAGCTTCCTCATTATTTCTCTTTGATACAAATTCAGTATCCTGAGACTGAGCGCTTGCTCTCTGAGATGGACGTACACCATCAGCAAATGAACGTGGTCTGATTGGACCTCTTGGCTGTGGCTGCTGAGCCTGCTTCTTCTGACCATTATTGTTGTTATCTCTGTTTTCGTTTCTAGAAGAATCTGAACCTGGACGTCTTCTTCTGTCGTCACGATCACGAGTAACTACAAAAACGTTCTTCTTTTTCTTAACTGGATTGCCATCCTTGTCAACCGGACGTGCCTTCTTAACTGGATTGCCTTCCTTATCTACAGTATGAGCCTGCTTTGTAGCAGCTTTCTTTTCTTCCTTTGCACCAAACTTAGCTCTTACCTTTGCTGCAACGTCATCTTCAACTCCGCTCTGAGCCTTTGCTTCTATACCACTTGCCTCGAGAAAAGCAATAACGTCCTTACTTTCCTTTCCCAGCTCTTTAGCTAATTCATGTACTTTAATTTTTGCCATCTAATATCCTCCTCATCTACTTCAGTATCTTATCTAGAATGCTTAAGGATAAATTTTCATCGCACACTACAATGGATGCCCGATATTCTTTTCCAATTGCATGACCTAAAGATTCTTTAGTTCCATATTCTACGTACTTAACATCGTAGAACTCACAGGAATTTGAAAATGATTTTTTAGTATTGTCAGAAGCATCAGTAGCTACTATACAAAGCTCTCCAACGCCCTCTTTAATGGCTTGTTCGCATGCGAATTCTCCACTAACTAATCTTCCGGCCTTCATGGCCATACTAATCATATTAAGACCTTTATCTACTGCCATTTTCTAACTCCATTATTAAACTGTTAATCACCTCTTCTGAAACAGGTGTTTTAAATGCTCTGTTAAAGGACTTTTCTTTTCAGCAAGTAAAATACACTTTTCATTCTTACATACCCATGCACCACGGCTTTGAGCCTTAAGACTTATATCAAGCTGTACCTTACCGTCTACTATAGCAACTCTGAAAAGCTGATCCTTAGGAAGCATCTGCCCACAGGCAACACATTTTCTAAGAGGTAATTTATTATCGTTCATTTATTCTTCCTCTGAAGACTCTTCTGAATCAGATTCTTCGTACTCCTCTTCGTACTCAGCATCCTCATCGTAGTATTCTTCCTCATCATAGTACTCGTCATCATCGTACTCTTCCTCGTAATCAAGGAAATCTCCTGCTTCCTTAGCCTGAGTCTCACTCTTGATATCAATCTTGAAGCCTGTAAGACGAGCTGCAAGACGAGCATTCTGACCTTCCTTACCGATAGCAAGTGAAAGCTGATAATCTGGAACAACTACACGAGCTGTCTTTTCATCTGCATCAGCGATAACTGCAACAACCTTTGCAGGTGAAAGTGCATTTTCAATAAGGTATGCAGGGTTCTCATCCCACTCTACAATATCAATCTTTTCACCGCGAAGCTCATTAACGATTGCATTTACACGTGCACCATTCTGACCAACGCAAGCACCTACTGGATCTACATCCTCATCGTTAGACCAAACAGCAATCTTTGTACGGCTACCAGCCTCACGAGAGATAGACTTAATCTCAACGATTCCATCACGAACCTCTGAAACCTCTTCCTCGAAAAGCTTCTTAACAAGCTCTGGATGAGTACGAGAAACTAAGATACGTGGTCCCTTGTTAGAAGTCTTAACCTCTACAATGTAAACCTTGATACGGTCCTGTGGCTTGTAGTACTCGCCCTTAACCTGCTCTGTCTCAGAAAGGAAGCCTTCAAGCTTGCCAAGATTAACATGGATATTGTTTCCAGAGAAACGTGTAACTACACCAGTAACAACCTTGTGCTGAAGCTCATAGTACTCCTCATAAAGAACCTTACGCTCTTCCTCACGAATCTTCTGTGTAATAGTGTTCTTAGCTGCAGTAGCTGCAATACGACCAAAGTCCTTAGACTTAACCTCAATCTGAACAATATCTCCAACCTGATGCTTTCCACTGATATCCTGTGCATCAGAAAGAGAAATCTCCTCAACAGGATCCATTACTTCATCAACTACTGTCTTTGAAAGGTAAACGTGATATTCACCTGTATTCTTGTCGATTTCTACCTTAGCATTATCTGCTTTTCCGTAATTGTTTTTGCATGCAATGAGAAGCGAATTCTCGATAGTCTCGATTAATACATCCATGCTGATGTTTTTCTCTTTTGCAAGATCAGTGAGAGCTTCCCAAAAATCATTTGTATTAGCTGCCATATTTCCTCCTATGTCCCTTAAAAATCTATTGATAATCTGACTTGTGCAACATCTGATCTGTTAAAAACTACAGTGCCATCCTCGAACTCGATTGTAAGAGTGTCTTTGTCAAATGCCTTAAGAGCACCTGTAAATTCCTTGGCACCATTAACAGGCTTGTAGGTCTTGATGTCTACATCTTGTCCTATTGCTTTTTCAAAATGCTTGTCTTTTTAAGAATTCTGCCAAGACCTGGTGAGCTAACCTCGAAGATATAACCTTCGTCTCCACCAATCTGTGGCTCTGCGTCAAGTAACTCGTTCATACGATGACTAACATCAACGCAATCATCAATTGTGATTCCACCTTCCTTATCGATGTAGGCTCTAAGATAATAATCCGCACCCTCCTTAACGTATTCAACGTCGTAGAGCTCAAAGCCTAACTCGTCAAGAATAGGAGTAATCAATTCTTCCGTACGTTTTTCGTAATCGGTGTGTTTTGACATAAATGTCCTCCTTATTCAGTTGTAAATGCTACTAAGAGCGAAAACATAAATAAAAGAGAGAGCTAAAAATCGCTCTCTCTTAAGTCGCTCTCTTCAATAACAAGTTTATTATAGCAAATATTCAGACATTTGCAAGCTTTTTAGGTATTAGTGGTGGAAAAGTCTAAGGCCTGTAAACGACATTACCATATTGTATTTGTTACAAGTTTCGATAACATTGTCATCACGAACTGAACCACCTGGCTGAGCAACATACTTAACACCTGACTTGTGAGCTCTTTCGATGTTATCTCCAAATGGGAAAAATGCATCAGAACCAACAGAAACATCGGTAAGCTTATCAAGCCAAGCTCTCTTTTCAGCTTTTGTAAACTCGCTAGGTCTTGTCTTAAAGGTCTTCTGCCATACATCATCACCAATGACATCTTCGAATTCCTCTCCGATGTAAAGGTCAATAGCATTATCTCTATCAGCTCTCTTAATTCCATCAACGAAATCAAGGCCTAAAACCTTTGGAGACTGACGAAGCCACCAGTTATCAGCCTTCTGACCTGCAAGACGTGTACAGTGAATACGTGACTGTTGTCCAGCACCAATTCCGATTGCCTGACCATCCTTAACATAGCAAACTGAATTTGACTGTGTGTACTTAAGTGTAATCATTGCAATAGCAAGATCAATCTTTGCCTGCTCTGTAAGCTCTTTATTTTCAGTAACAATATTTGCAAAGAAATCGTCATCAATAATAAGCTCGTTTCTTCCCTGCTCGAAGGTGATTCCAAACACTTCCTTACGCTCTAAGCTCTTTGGAACATAATTAGGGTCAATCTTGATTACAGCGTAGTTGCCATTCTTCTTAGCTTTAAGAATCTCAAGTGCCTCTGGCTCATATCCTGGCGCAATAACACCATCAGATACTTCTCTTTTAATAAGCTTTGCTGTAGCAACATCGCAAACATCAGAAAGTGAAATAAAATCACCAAATGAAGACATTCTATCTGCGCCACGGGCTCTGGCATAAGCATTTGCAAGAGGTGTAAACTCCATATCTAAATCATCACACCAATAAATCTTTCTCTCAACCTCTGAAAGTGGAAGTCCAACTGCAGCTCCTGCCGGACTTACATGCTTAAATGAAGTAGCAGCTGGAAGACCTGTTGCCTTCTTAAGCTCTGAAACAAGCTGCCAGCCATTAAATGCATCAAGGAAATTGATATAACCTGGCTTACCGCTAAGTACCTCGATAGGCAGTTCTCCCTCTTCCATATAAATACGGCTAGGCTTCTGGTTTGGGTTACAACCATACTTTAATTCCAATTCTTTCATAGCATTATTCTCCTATTTATTTAATATTCTTATTTACGATACGGGTTTCTTTTGCGCCTGTTGCGATGTCAATATAACGTACAAAAAGTGAAACCTTATTATCTGAATTAAGGTTAGACCAGATTAAATCTGTAAACTCATCAATATCGCCAGAAATTTCAATTGGTGTAGGCTCGCCTTCATATGAAGGAAGTGGATTTCCATCGCCCATATAAGTGTGAATAAAACGACCTGAACCGGCCTTAGGATTAGAATAATCAAAAGTATATCTATTACATGAATCAGAATCACCCATGTTAGATTTAAGAATGGACATTACATAACTAAACTGTCCGTTTTCGATGTGAAGAAGACCTGAAATACGAGGAGTGAAATTTGGACCATCTGGCTCAAACTCGCGTCTACGAAGTGACTGCTCAAATGTTTCGCCCTTTTCCATATATTCGTAAATCGTATCTGTCTGATCTCCGTTTGTAACAATAGTATCATTTCCCAAAACTCTTACCGGAGCATAAATAATAAGACTAGGATCTGTAAGTTTTGATGGGTCGAAGGCCTCTGTGCGAATGCCGGCACCTTCCTCTACGAATACTCTGTTTCTAGAATTTTCAGAACGTCCCATAATAAAATAGGCAGTGACAGCCTTGGTTCCATCAATCGATCTACCAATGACAATGCCTCTGCCTGGATAACTGGTTTCTGATAATTCTCTTGCTAAAGATTTAACTACCATGGGTTCCTCCTTAAAATGCAATTTCCGAGCAAAATTATAACCGAACCCACTAACAATGTCCACTACAGATTGTTACATTAACAAAAAGGAGCCACTCCGTCGCGAGATTGGCTCCTTGAGTGGCACCTTATTTTGTTAATTACAATCTGTTGTTTAAGTAGTCTTGTCAAACTTGCTTATAATATCATCTGCAGATAATGAGTAAGAACCCTGGCTTGTATACGACTTCTTGCCTGTGATGCTAGTAAGCTCCGTACTAGCATAAGAATTAGCCATAGAAGCCTTTGTTGCTATCTGATAAGCATAGCTTCCTGTACCATTAAACAAATCCTTTACATAAGTCATATTAGCTTTGTTTTTAAGGAAATCTTCATCCACACTAAGATGATTGTCTTTATCTATAGTTATTCCTGCCTTGCCTAATGTAGATGCAGTTTTTTTGAGATGTGGTAACCATAGCTGCCACCTGAGTAAGAACCCCCATGCTCTCAGCCTTTTGACCACTATCAACAAGAGAATTATAAGATTTTGCAAAGCTTTCTAGGGCTTTATAAATCTTGTCCTTGTCGTAGTCTTTTGATACTTTACCATCTTCATCTGTAGTCTCAACCTGCTCCCAGATAGAATTCTTTCCTTTTGCAAGCAAAGCATCAGTAGACTTGTTAAGACCAGAAGCATCATTTCTAATTTCGCTTAAGTTAGAGGTATTCTCCTTAGATTTGATGCTGTCCTTTGTTTTAAATTTCCTTCTTTATCGTACTGGGCATAATAAGACTTTACAAGCTTTCCATATGAACCTGAGCGAATGGATACTAAATTTGTAAGAGATGATTCAAGTCCACCAAAAATAGAGCTTGTACTGCTTGATGAGCCGCCAAACAATGAATAAATAGATTCGTTTCCGAAAGAATTAACAGTTAAAGACATAAACATCACTCCTTTGAATAACCGCCTGAACATCCATGTTCACTTTCATGTCTATAGTTATCATTATAATACAATAACAATGTGTAAAATCTGTTAATTCTATAACCTCACAGGAACGTTATTGTCCCTTAAATACTTCTTAAGCTCTGTAATTTCAAGCTCTTTATAATGAAATAAAGAGGCAGCAAGAGCCGCATCCGCCCCTCCAACTGTAAGGGCATCTTTAAAATGCTCCATATTGCCAGCTCCACCTGAGGCAATGACCGGAATATTAACTGCATGAGAGACAGCCTTCGTAAGCTCTATATCAAATCCAGCCTTGGTACCATCCTGATCCATAGAAGTAAGAAGAATCTCTCCTGCTCCTAGCTTTTCTACTTGAATAGCCCATTCAACAGCATCAATTCCGCAATCCAAACGTCCACCATGCTTATAAATATTAAACCCACCGTCAGCTCTACGTTTAGCATCAATAGCCACAACAACACATTGACTGCCAAATTTATCAGCCGCATCAGCTACTAAACGTGGGTTATCAATTGCAGCAGAATTTACAGAGATTTTATCTGCGCCTTCCCTAAGCAGTGCTTTAAAATCATCCACTGTACGAATACCTCCGCCAACTGTAAATGGAATAAAAACCTGCTCTGCCACACGACGAACCATATCAACAACAGTATTCCTGCCATCAGAGGATGCAGTTATATCAAGGAATACCACCTCATCAGCCCCTGCTTTATCATAGGCTGCAGCTATTTCTACTGGATCACCGGCATCTCTTAAATCTACAAAATTAACTCCTTTAACAACTCTACCATCCTTCACATCAAGGCATGGGATAATTCTTTTTGTAAACATTCTTCTCACCTCAGTTAATTTCAGCAAAATTTTCTAGTATCTTAAGTCCCACCGTTGATGATTTTTCTGGATGGAATTGACAAGCAAAAATATTATCCTTCTCTACAGATGCATGAATATGACAGCCGTAATCAGTAGTAGCCTTAACTATAGAAGAATCTTTTGCTTCTAAATAATAAGAATGAACAAAATATACAAAGCTACCCTCATCTATTCCTTTAAAAAGTCTTCCATCATTTGGAAAATCCAGAGAATTCCAGCCAATATGAGGCACTTTTAAGCCAGGAGCATCTGGTATTCTTTTAACAACGCCATCAAGAAGATGTAGTCCCTCAACACCTGGAGACTCTTCGCTGGATTCAAATAATAGCTGAAGCCCAAGGCAAATACCTATAAATGGCTTTTCACTATGGACGAATTCCTTTATTGCCTTATCCAATTCGTACTTTTTCAAGTGATTCATGGCATCAGCAAAAGAGCCGACTCCCGGTAATACCAGGTGATCGGCTTTTTCAATCACATGAAAATCCCTGGTAAGGACAGTTTCCTTACCAAGGATTCCAAATGCTTTTTCTACACTTTTAATATTTCCTGCATCATAATCAAGTATCGCTATCATGTGTCTGGTAACCCTAACTTTCTAAGCACCTTTCTAAGTTCTATAGTATAATAATGTCGATTTGGTTGCTTATAAATTGCCATGGCATCATCCACCGATAAACCAAATGTTTCCTGCAATTCTATTATGATGCTATTTCCATATTCATCGTACTCATCGGAAATACCATATTCTGCAGCATCATCTTTGTATTTTTCGTATCTACCAAGTCCCTTAAGCAAAGAATCAAGAGCATAATTGTACATCTTATAATTAATAAAGGTAGTATACTCATCCTGACATTGCTGCAAATCAGCTAAGGTTCTAGCCTGATTTCTAAGTAGCTCAACCTTTTCATCGCTTCTGAAATCAAATCCATTAAGCTTTTCGTAGGCAGCTATATAATTACCCTGATCAAACAATTCCCTTGCCTGAGCCATATGACGTTTCAGTCCTGTGAAAGTCATACCAACCAATACAACACCAATTATTGATATAGATAATACCAAAAAAGTTGCAATAATGGAAATAGGAATTTTAGGAGAATTATCAGGTTCTTTTGGCGGTTTCTCTTTCTTAGGTTTAGGAGCTTTAGGAGGCTTAGCTTTTTTCTCCTTCTTTTCCTTAGGAGGCTTTTCCTTCTTCTCCTTTTTCTTCTTGCCTTTCTTTCCGTCATCAGCACCTTCTACAGCTTCAGGAATAATTGGATTACCTTCTTCATCATAAGTAATCTCAACTGTTGCCGCTGCTTTTGCTGCTTCTTCTGCAGCTGCCTCAGCAAGCTCATCCTCATCAGGTGCGCCAAAAATTATAAGGGCAAGCTTTTGTAAAATAGGATTCGGCTTCTTCTCACCTTTTTCCTTCTTTTCTTTCTTTTCTTTTCCTTCTTTTTGCCTTTCTTTCCTCCTCCATCATCAGATGAAGTAGAGCTATCTTGCTCCTCAGCAGATTCATCTATATCAGCAGATTCAGAAGGTCCTTCCTCGTCACCATTTAGAAGAGATGAAATATCCATAAGATCCTCATCTCCATCTAAAATATTATCTAAATCAAGCCCCCTTCACCAGAAAGATCTGGCTCTTCACCTTCACCATATTCAGCCTCATCTAAAGCATCCATATCATCTGGCATAAATTCCTTCATTGATTCATCCAGAGGCTCTTCTTCAGCCGAATCATCTAAAGCATCATCTAAGGAAAATCCAAAATCATCCTCATCATCTGTAGATTCCTCTGAAGACTCAGTTTCTGATGTATCATCAGCATCTTCATCCGATTCCTCTTCGATAAACTGTGATAAATCAATATCATCGTCATCTGGAAGCTTTAATTCTCCATCTTCAGTTGTCAAGCTATCAGAATCAGATGAATCATTAGCAGGAGGCTCTTCTATAGGTGCTTCCTCCTGGTTACTGTCTTCAGAAGTTTCATCTAAATTAGGGAAAGCATCTAACTGAATTTGGTCATCATCTTTACCATCTGATTTTTCTGCAGTATCATCAAGTTCCTTTGTTGCATCACTAACTACATTTTCTATGTTATTAAGAAGTTTATCGACTATATCTTCATCGTTGCCGCTTTTTCCTGTCTCCTGAAAAGCCTGCTCTTCATCATCGATTTCCTGTTCAAAATCTGCAATAAATGCATCGACATCATCCTCACCTAATTCTTCTTCAAATTTGCGCAAAAAATCTTCCTCAGAAAGAATTTTCCTGAGGTAAGGATGTGAGCTTTTTCCTTTTGTCTGCTGAACGTCGATTCCAGTTGCTGTAAAAAAGTCTTCATCAGGAGCAACCTGTTTGCGATTCTCTACAAACTCCTGCTGCTTTCTTTCAACATTTTCCTCGACCTGTTTAGCATCAGTCTTAGCCTTGTTTATTGAATTTAATAGTCCATCTAAGTAGTCCTCAGCCTGAGACATCTTAAATCCTCCCGTATTTTAAAAATGGGGCATGCTCAGCATACCCCAAAATTTTAAAATTCTAATTTCCGTTACGAGCATCCTCGTACTTAGCAACCAAATCATCAACTACCGCAATAAGTTTACCAATCTCCGGCTTGGTCAGCTGAGCATCAGCTCCAAGGCTTTCACCCTTACGTCTAATCTCATCATTAATAAGAGATGAGAAAATAATAAGTGGAATATTGCGCATGGTCTCGTTCTCTTTAACAAGCTTACAGAGTCTGTGTCCATCCATAAGAGGCATCTCTATATCAGTAATAATAAGGTGAACATCCTGAAGAACTGTGCCTCTCTTATGCATCTCAACCAGCTTGTCCCAGCCTTCCTGACCATTCATATTTACAATTAGATTTGTGTAACCAGCCTTCTTTAAGCATTCAACAATAAGCTTTGAAAGAAGTGGTGAATCCTCGCAAAGAAGAATAGGTGATTTACTTCTGTCGCGAGTTTCATAATCATCCATTTCTGAAACCTTAAGACCAGTCTCAGGGTTAATATCAGTAACAATCTTCTCGAAGTCAAGAATAACTACAAGTCTATCTTCAAGCTTGATAACACCTGTAGAAACACCAGATTCATCAGAGCTAATTGTCGCATCTGGTTTAATAATGTCTTCCCAGGATACACGATGGATTCCAAGAACCTCATCAACATGGAAAGCTGTATTTAAACTATTGAAATTAGTAATGATGAATAAACCATCAGTATCACATTCATCCTGAATGTTCAAACATTTGCGAAGAGAAATAACAGAAATCATAATATCTCTTGGCATGAAGATCCCTTCAATACAAGGGTGAGCGTTAGGCAATGGCGTCACCTGCTGATATAAGAGAATCTCTCTAATCTTAGCTACATTGATTCCGTAGAAATTCTTGCCAACTTTGAATTCAAGGACCTCCAGCTCGTTAGTACCTGATTCCAATAAAATATTAGTATCCATGCAAATCTCCTCTCATTTAAATCAATAATGATTTATATGGTTGTACCTCTGGTAGAGCCATCACTTGTAACGTAAAGTTCAAGGGATGAGATACTCTCCACTGCCGAGTTACTGAATGAAAATACTATTATAAAAGATTTCTTTTCGCCAGGTTTCATACTACCTCTGAAAGTAGATAAATCATTTGAAACCGGTGTGTACTGTGATTTTGATTTTTCACCTCCATTAAGGGATAAACTATATTCCCTATTGGAATATTTTGAAAAATCAACCGCCGAATCAGATTTATTCTCCGCCTCAATATATAAAACTAAATATTTCTTACCTTTAATTTGAGTTAGGACAAAACTTGAAGATGCTTTGTATTCAGTAGTAACATCAAATTCGGAACAAGTAAATTCCACACCTTCTATACCAACTGCATTCGTAAAAGAATAACCGGAATCTACAGAACTGTCCTCATCATTATTTGATGTTTCATCTGAGGTCCCCTCATTAGAAGATTCCACAGCATCAGATTCCTCGGAAGCCACAGGCTCCCCAGTTTCTGGATCAATTAATTCTTCAGTACTGGTTTCCTCTGGTACTTCCTCCTGATCTTCTTGATCTTCATCGGGAACGTACTCATCATCAAGCTCTCCCTTTTTCACACGGGCATTTGCTATTCCAATAACTTGATTTTTATTGAATTTAGCAACCGCTTTAGAAGCATATAGAGTGATTATTGCCTCTTCCTCACTGGTCATTTCATAAAGAGGTTCTCCACAACCAGTGGCTATTAGAGAAAAACACAACACAGAAGCCAGTAATAAAATTCTGTTAGTTTTCATGCCTTCTCCTAAAAAATACACTAATCATTAATGGTATATTAGCATTAAAATGTGTATTCTTCAATGTGAAAAATCAGAAAATTCTATGAATTTTCTTTGATTTTTGTGTCTTTTACCAAAGTTAACTCAAACCAAAATTCAAC
>FP929036.1:1586512-1642854 GCA_000209815.1 Butyrivibrio fibrisolvens 16/4 | reverse complement strand
AATTCAACTCCATCTGGAAGGTTTTCTACACCATATTTTTCGTGTAATAAATCCATTGTTGCCTTGACAACCGAAAGACCTATACCACTTCCGCCATACTCACGACTTCTGGCTTTATCTGCTTTGTAGAATTTTTCCCAAATATGCTTAATATCCCTCTTTCCAATATTATTGCCTGAATTGAATACACTAATTCGAACTTTTCCTTTTTTAAAAAATCATACCTAACATTAATGACGTTTTCATTCATGACATAATGAATTGCATTACTAATGAAATTG
Organism: Butyrivibrio fibrisolvens 16/4; assembly: GCA_000209815.1. GTDB lineage: Bacteria > Bacillota > Clostridia > Lachnospirales > Lachnospiraceae > Pseudobutyrivibrio > Pseudobutyrivibrio fibrisolvens_A. The sequence continues at coordinate 1,642,573 of FP929036.1, read as the reverse complement.
GTAACAACCTGTTCTACCAAAAATTCATCAGCGTGAACATAGCAATCCTCTTTATTAATGAAGGTATAAACTATATTTTGAGCCTCAAAATTAATCTTGTTGCTATCAACAACTCCATCAATCATTTCTGTCAGGTTAAAATCAACAAGATCCAGGTTCATCTGTCCCGCCTCAAGCTGATTCAATATCAGCATTTCACGAACAAGACGGTTCATTTTGTTAGCCTCATCAATTATGATATCTAGGTAAATCTTTCGACTTACCTCATCATCCATAATACCTTCCTGAAGTCCCTCTGCATATCCCTGTATTAAGGCTATTGGAGTTTTAAGCTCGTGAGAAACATTTGAAACGAACTCTTTTCTCATGTTCTCAGTTTCTTCCTTTAACTCCAAATCATGCTTTAAGTTTTCATTAGCAAATCTTAGCTGCTCAATTGCACGTTTTAATGTGGTAGACATTTCATTTACATGCTCACCTAAATCATCCATCTCGTTGTATAGCTTTTGTGGATGATATGTAGCCTCAAAAATCAAAATTAGAAATACGTTTGGTGATATTAATGAGCTTAAATAATGGCATTGTAAATCTGCCAATTATCGCTCTCACAATAAAGATCACAATAATGCAGTTAATAAGAAATACTATAAATAAAAACTTATAGGTAATATTTGCATTAAACTCTAATGATGAAATAGGCGCTTTTATAAAGACAATATTCCCGTCTGGCAGTACTCCTACCAAAACCAAATAGGTATCTTCATAATCAGGAAACTTCTGCTTAAAAATCTTGTAGTCCTCAGCAGTTTTAACAAGCTGATTCTCTTCATTATTAGAAAGCAACGTATAATTAAGCTGCTCAATCATAGTTTCTGAATCAGCTGAAGAAGTTAAAAGAGAATCTCCTCCGGCATCAGTAATAATAACCGAAACAGATTTTTATCGAAAAGGTCAAGATTCTCAGGAAGATTATCTTTACCATATAGAGTGCCATCTAAGCATTTTTGAGACAACAAAGAGAAAAGCTCTTTCATGTCATTTCTTTTTTCATAAATATAATAATCGCCTAAAAAGCAGGATGTTAGGATGCTTACCAATATTAATGATAAAACTACTAAAAACCTAACGATCCTACAATTTGGCGATTAATTTTACTAGGCCTTTGCGTCAACTTCAAATTTATACCCCATGCCCCAAATAGTCTTGATGTAATTTCCCTTATCGTCTAACTTACTACGAAGTTTCTTTACGTGAGTATCAATTGTTCTTGCATCTCCAAAATAATCATAATCCCAAACGTGATTAAGAATTTTTTCTCTGGAAAGAGCAATACCTTCATTATTGATGAAGTAATAAAGGAGTTCAAATTCTTTAACTGATAACTCAACTGGATTTCCATCATTGGTAGCAACGTGAGCATCTACATCTAACTGAATACCGCCTGCCTCAACAACTTTCTTGCCAAGAGAATCATCAGTGCTTCTGCGAAGTACTGCATTTACTCTTGCCATAAGAATCTTTGGAGAGAATGGTTTATTGATGTATTCATCAGCTCCTAATTCGAAGCCGTTTAAAACATCATTTTCTTCTCCTTTAGCTGTGAGCATAAGAACCGGAATTGATGATGTCTCTCGGATCTCTTTTAAAACTGCAAACCCATCAACTTTAGGCATCATTACGTCCAAAATGATAAGCGAAATCTCACTATCCATATAGAACATATCGAGAGCCTGTTCACCGTTCTCTGCTTCTACAACTTCGTAATCTTCTCTTACCAAATAGTCTCTGATAAGTTTTCTCATTCGGCTTTCATCGTCAGCCACAAGAATTTTGTTTTTAGACATAACACCAACCCCATCCTTGAATTATTTTTTAGTTACCTTCTATCTCACTGACTTTTGCTTCTCTTTCTTCAAGGGCAGCTTCACGTTCGTTAAGTTCTTTCTCTCGCTCGTCAAGCTCCTGCTTCCAGGCAGAGAATTCGTCAGTAATAGACTCTTTGTAATTAAGTATTGTAGGACTGTTAATAGTAGTGCTTACATAAAACATTCCGCCAACACAAAGTAAAAGTGTAAAAACGCATATAATCAAAAAACTATTAATCAAACGAAGTCTTTTGATTACCCCATTATCGGACTCAGAGGAATTTTCTCGTTCCTGTTTCTTTTCCCTAGAATCCTTTTTTGTCTTTTTTCTTTCTTCTGAATCACTGGTTCTTCAGAAGTAACCGGGGTATCTTCTTTTAAGACAGGCTCCTGTTCTTTTACTGGCTCCTCCAAAGAATAAACATTAGGAACATCCTGTTCTTGAAATACTCCAGAACCAACCAAGTTTTGTCTAAGCTGATTCAGGAAATCCATACCCACCTGTGTAGAAAATAGTCGTTGATTTAAAATCTTTTTGTAGATTTTAAGTACTTCTTGTTCGTCGGCAACTTTAATCTGCCCAAGAATATACTCTACTGCCTTTAATTCCTTGGCAGCTTTCTTCGCACTATTCTCATCGTTAAAGATATATCCACCAATATTATATTTAGCCATATCTTTCTCTCACTATATGTATATAGTTATTTTAGCAATTTGTAATCAAAAAATCTATCTTTTATCACTATTTTTGTATATTTATTCTGACAAGTGCTGAAATAGAAACAATTACACCAACAAATGTGATGAGTGTAGCAAAGTATAATGAAGCTGAAACTCCCAGTAAATTTATGATCAAACCGCCTAATATACTTCCTATGAGACTACTGAATGTCATAGCAATTGTCACAAAGGCTTGCCCCTTTACTGCATCCTTCTCAGACATAATCTCATCTACAAAATGAACAGATGCCGGAATGAAAAGGGCAAAGGCAAGTGATTGAAACAGCATACTGAAATATAGCATGCCAATGGAACTTGCTATTGCAGTGAAAAATATCTTTAATAGATAAAAAACGGCCGACACGCTAAGCAAAATTTTTGAATCAAATCTATCTTTTAGCTTAGTGAAAAAAATCATAGCTGGCAGTTCTACAATAGCCTGCAAAGCCAAAAGTCCTCCATTAGTACTCTCGTTTCCACCAACGTTGACAGCAATCTGATACATAAAATTATTTACAACAATATGTCCAAAGAAAAAGCAAACTACACCAATAAGATAAATAAAAACATCTTATATTTTGAAACAAAAGCATTAATGCCATCAAACTCAAAATCAATAGATTTCTTTTCCTCAAAAGGATCGTAATCTTTTTTTACATTAAGATTCTTGTCCTTTAAATCTTCATTGATCCAAAATATGATAATAACGAATAATATGGATACCAAAAATCCCAATGCAACAGTAGCCTTTTCAGTTGTAACTTTCATAAAGAATCCTACAACAAGACTCATGATAAAGAAGAAAAATGAACCACTGGCTCTGGCAACACCATAATTCATCTTTATACCGCATCTTTGAATATGAAAATTAAGAGCATTTAAAAATGGCTGAATCACAGTGGCAATCATTGCACCAATTAAAAATGTTATTCCTGTCACAAAACCTTTTTCATGAGTGCCTAAAGCTATTAATAGATCCAAGGTAATTATGCTTCCCAAAATACGTAAAACATCTATAACATCAAATTTAATTGAATTGTCAGTAGCAACAGATACTACCTGCTGAATAACTGCAGCAAAAAGATATGCAATAGCAAATAATAACCCGATAGAAAATGTAGAGTAACCTCTGTTTGAAAGATAAGCACTACCCATACTGACAGTACAGCATACCATCATCCAATAGCATCCCTGTAATGCTATATATAACAGATTCATTCTGTAGGCTCTATTCTTTTTAATTAATTCAGTCATTAAATGTCTCTCCTTTATATTTTTTTAATCAAAAAAACACAGTATTGTGGTAATATACAACCGCATATTAAAAGAAAGGAAGAACCAATATGTTAAAAAAACTTTTTAAATTCATACTTACTTTAATTATCATTATAATAGTTTTTCTAGCAGTATATGCAGCTTATGTCCTAATTTCTTACCATCGTATAGAAGATAATCAGTCTATTGATGTAGAGGGAACAGCAGAAAATACCACCGCACAAGCAAATAAAAAATATCGTATAATATCTGCAAATTTAGGTTTCGGTGCGTACTCAGATGATTATTCATTCTTTATGGATGGCGGTACAGAATCCTGGGCATATTCAAAGGATGCCGTAAAAACAAATCTAAACGGATCTATGGATGCCATCTTAGGACTCTCGCCTGATTTTATCGCCTTACAGGAGGTAGATTTAAAATCTACAAGAAGCTATAAGGTTGATGAAAGCAAACTTATATATGATAGAATAAGTTCTTCGTCCTTTGGAAATAGCTCTAGAACATTTGCTATAAACTATGATAGTCCATTTTTACTCTATCCTATAACTCAGCCTCACGGAAAATCATATGCTGGTATATATACTATATCTTCTGTTCAGATTAATAGTGCAACAAGACGTTCTCTTCCAATTGAGGAAGGAATGTCAAAGTTAATCGACCTGGACCGTTGCTACTGTAAAAACTATATTGACGTAGATAACGGAAAGAAACTGGTTCTTTATAATGTACATCTTTCAGCCTATACTACAGATCCTGCGACTGCTCAGAATCAGGTAGTAATGCTTAACGAAGATATGAGAAATGAATTTGCTGCTGGAAATTACATTATAGCCGCTGGTGATATGAATAAGGATGTACTAGGTGATTCAACAAAGTATTTTAATACATCCGCACAGGATCAGCTTTGGGCTAAGCCATTCCCAGTTGAATTACTTGATGATGATTTCTCTGTAGTAAAGCCAGTTGATGAAAATGATCCAGTTCCATCAGCAAGAAACGCTGATACCGCATATACAAAAGATTCCTTCGTTATTACAATCGATGGATTCATTGTTTCATCAAATGTTGAAGTGACAGAATCAAATGTAGTTAATACAGGATTCAAATATTCAGATCATAATCCTGTATTTATGGACTTCATTTTGAAATAAAAATCCTATGCTTTAATTTTTGCTTTAGGACTAGCACTGGTGCCACACAACTTATCAACTGATTTTATTATTTCTTGAATTTCTGGTAGATAGTGCTCATGGCGAGTCATGAGCCTATCTATCTCATCTCTTTCTTCCTGAACTATTCTTCTATGATCCTCAAGTCTGTCTCTAATCTTTTTCTTCTGACTACAAGTCTATGCCTACAATCAGACATATCCTGTTTGTTAATCAAAGCATTAACCTGATTAAGCCAGATTTTATCATCTGCAAGGCCTATGCTTCCTAACAATCTCTCTAACTTGTCATTGTAAAATTCCAAATCGTCATTATTTTGCATAAAGCGCTGTTGATCACGAACTTTGTCCTGATACTGTTCCCAAATATATTGAAGCTCAGCAGCAGATTTTACAAAATATTTATCCTTAGAATATTCGATACTATTAGTTACATTAACATATTTCATTCTTTCTACATTAAGCATACTAATAGCTTGATTAAGTCTGATAAGTGCGCCTCTGGATTCTTTTGTCAAAGTGTTTTGTCTAAGGAAAATTACAAAGCCACTAACAGCGCAAATAAATAAGACACCAAAAATCCAAAGTGAAATATCCACATCGGAAGTTTGATACATAACATATAAAAGAATCAGCAAAGTTGTGAAAGATACTAAAACAGCTATTGCCATTCTTCTAAAAAGTTTGCCTTGAGCTAATAACTCTTCACGTTCTATTTCCCAACGACTTTTTTCGCCTTCGAGATAAGACAAGCTTCTTTTCAGCTTTGCCTGATATATTTCATCAGATGCAAATCTGTTTATAATCTCAGGCATATCCTCTTCTTCATCAGAAATAACAGAATACTGCTCATCTGTAATATTTCTAGTGATGGCTCTAGATTCCAAAATATTCTGCTCTAATTCGCATATACGTGATGCAGTTGTACGTAAATCCTTAGCAGTCTCTTTGGGTAGATTTTCCAGAGCTTTTATATCATTAAGATAGCGGGTAACAATTCTATATTCCATTTTCTGGCGCTCCATAGCCTTTGTAGAAGCTATGATTTGTTCGCAAGAATCAAGAATATAATGCTCTAACTTTTTAGGATCTTCCCAATTATCAATATCCTCAATCTGAGAATAGACTCTGTTAAAAGCATCATCAATCTTTGCTGCCCTTAATTCTCTTTTTTCTTTTTCTTGTAAAAAATCCCATAGTAAGTCTCCCCAATCATTACTAATAACAGATTCCCAATTACACTATTTAGATTTTACAATATTTAATATACTCGTCTTTCCAATCCTTTACTACTCCATTAATAACCGAACAAGCACTTTCTCTTTTAAAATCATCATTCACGAGATCATTAATGGCTTTATCAAATTCGATAATAGATTCTTTTCCAGTTGCTGCTGAAACAGTATGAAGAACCTGATCTACCTCATCCTTTGAAACAAGATATTTGGTTACATATTCATCAAAGGCTATCTTGTTTTTTGAGCATCTGGCCGCATATAACAAACAATGAAGACTTTGTTTTTTTGATTACGTTTGTAGGCTTCATCAAAACATTTAATTGCTTCATCAAAGAAAAACAGTCTCGAAAAAGCAACTCCTAAATTGTGGTAAACATCCCCTTCAACAATCTTTGGCATAGTCTTTGCTATGTCATCAGCTAAAAGTGTTTCGTATTCATAAATAGCATCAACCAGCTTGTTATTTGAGATTAGTCGGTCTGCTCTCATTTTTTTGCGTTCTGCTTCGGACTTATTTTCAAATGTAGAAATAATAGCAAGTGTATCCTTTATTTCTTTGTTAGATGCATATCCATTTGCTCCAAGAATATGTCCTACAAATATATGCAGTGGCGCACTACTTTGAACCAGGCCTAAAAGCTCAGAAGCAAGCTTAGTTTGTTTTAACTCCCTGCCAATCCAATTACAAAGCTCTGGATTCATAAATTTGGAAGAAAGCAAATAAACATTATTAAGAATAAAATAACTAAGCTCCTCCAATGAATACACGTTTAAGGAAGTTTCTTCGATATAATATGGCGTTGCTGATAACGCATTTTTACAGTAAATTAATGTGCTCATATATACCTACTTTGTTGTAATAGTATGTTCCCAGCTTTTGCCTGAGGCTGCTGATATTTCTCCAAATCCAAGATCAGTAATGGTGATAGCTACTGCCACGTCAGAAACTGGTCTTGCCTCAATTCGAAGCCTAGTTGTACGATTTTCTCTTTTAGGCATGTCAGTAAGCTCTAAAACCTCCGAGTGAGCCTCTCTCGACTCTGGGCGCTGGATAAAAAATTCTATTTCAGGCTCTCCGTCTAAAATAACCTCGCATTCTCCCTTTACATCATACCAACTTTCACCGGCGTCTATTAAAGTAAAGAATTTCATAACATTATTATCTAATATTTTGATTGATAGGTTAAGCTTTAAATCATTATCTCCAATATAAATAAATGGCCAATCCCTTTTTCCGTCCTTTATATAGCCACCATAGCAGGCTCCCTTAGAATAAAGATTTTTGCCTAGGAAAACCTTCCTGCCTTTGCAGAGATGAGAAAGACTTACCTTCATCCATTCTCCGTCAAAGCCATCTCCCACCAAATAAACAGATGAAAATAATGAACTGCCAAATGCTGTAGTAATTACTTCATCAAACATTTCATCTCTGTTATCAGTAATTTCTCCATGATTAATTACATTTAATGTAATGAGCTGTGGCCTGGTGGACTGATTTCGATTTAAAGTACAAGAAACCATATTGTTGCCACTATAATCAAACAATGCCACATTATATAAAAATAATTCAGGCTTCTGAGAAAGAGCGTAATAATAAAAACATTCGCTTCTATCAATGAGAGTTACGTGATTCTGGTCTATGCCAAGTTTTGAAGCTACGTAATTCATAAGCTCCATTACTTCTAAGCTGATCTGTTCTACACAAATCACAAGCTTCTCTATATCCCCAAGGGCCGCCATAGGGCCAGGAATAGAAAACAATTTCTTAAAGAAAATAACTAACAAATCTCTCGCCCCATAGGTCTCGGCATCTATAACGACCTGACCATCTCTAAGAGCAAGATTATAAAGCTCCTCAACAAGAACAGCCTCTTTCAGGCGACTCATCCTGAGAGCATCATCCCCGAAAAACCATTGTCCCATACCAAGGCGTTTAGCAAGCACAGTAGGAATAGAATAATTTTCCTCCCCAAGAATAGTGCTTATTGTAGCAGGCTCCTCCATATTTGAATTGTAAATGCTCAGCACTGTATTTCTAGAACTAATATCAATGCCTACATAAGCACCATCTGTACTTCCCATAATCTTCTAACTCACTCCAAATTAAATAACTGAAAACAAATCTTTAGTAACTGTATCTAGTCCTTGATAAGTCTTTACGGCCTCTGCAAGCTCATAAGGCTCATTGTATAGGGTGTGACGAGCAATCTTATTCATAAGACCATATCTTCCACGCTTAGACTCAATTTCCTGACTAAGAACAAAAGTCTCTGCCTTAAGAGGCTCACTGCTTATATCCTCCCTATAAATCTCATATCTCAACTCATCTCCAAAGAAAAGAATGAATTGCTTAACATAGAGACCATCATACATTTCTATCATATCCTCATTAACAGCACATGCACCATTAATAGAGTATGTAATATCAACTGCCTTTCTCTTATCAGTATTAAATTCGATAAAGTATTTATCATATAAATGATATTTAATCTTTAATCGAGTATCACATTTTGCAAAAAATCCAAAATATTGATTTCTAAGAATGGCATCTGCAAGAAGAATATCAAGGAGATTAAAATCATCCTCATCCAAATCTTCTTTTGTACATAAGTATTTAAGAAGAGCTATTCTCATACTTTCACTTACATTGAGGCCTTTCTTAAATCTATTGTAGATATATGCGAAAATCTTTTCAGGGGTCTCTGCCTGATTAGTAAGATAATCGTGAGCCTCATAATTCAGGAAGGCCTCCACAATCATCTTATTATTTCTTCTGGATATATAGGTATCAAAAACATCCATTATCTCAGGACATAAGAAATCTCTATAAAGAACCTGTGTAAGAATTCTCTCCCCAAATTCAACAACATCTTCACCTTTTTCAAAAGCGCTGTTATAAATTGAAAGCATAAGCTTTGTAGGACCCACAAAGAATTTAAGCAGGTATCTTATCATATCTGAATGAATGAATCCTAGCGATATCAATTTTGCAGTAAACAAAATTAAGAAATCATCGGATTTTTCTGTATCCTTATTAATCATAAACTGGCACAACTTAACAGCTGCAGCAGGCTTTAGCAAAGATGCATTAGTGTGTTTTAGCATATAATATGCTTCTTCATATTTGCTACGTTGAATAAATACCTCTAGTACAGCAGCAATAACCTGTGCGTTTAATGCCTTTAAATCTGCATCCTGCATAAAATGCTTTTCAAGTAAGGCTTCCCTATTGTTAAATCTAAGAATTTCAATAATTCTAGGGTATAAACCTTCTAAGTATTCCGAAGATATCTGCTTGGATTCTAATATTAATTCAGCAGCCTCAGCATCTGTAGAGGAATAATCCTTTGAATAATTTTCCGATGACATACGCATTAAAGCATAAGAAAGATTTAACGATGAAAGTTCTTTGAGCTTTTCTGTGTAGCCTTCTGTATTAATGATTTCTTCAGTGAAATATGCATCGTCATCAGCAAATAAATAGCCATTGTTATCTTCAAATAAAATGACACCCTTGCTACCAATGTAATTTATATATGCTCTGTGCTCTGAAATGTTTGCAATTGTAGGTGTTTTAAACTCCTCCTGATAAAGAAACACTCTTCTAATATCTGGGCTAATGACAGCCAGCTTCTTCTTAAAAGAAAGTTCTGAAATAAGTCTTGCCACCTCTTTATCAAAAAGACCAAGTTCCATAAGTCTCTGATAGCACACTGCAAGATTATCATCTAGTCTTCCAAGCTTTAGCTGCTCTAATGCAAAGGATTCAATGATGCTTTCATAATGCTCGTAGGTATCGTAATCCTCATCCTTATGAAGAATAATATTTGCATAAAGTAATGCCTTCTTCTCGTAAGAAAGATTGCTATTATATTTAAAAACATTGTAAGAAGCTGTGGAAGCTTGTCTACAGAATAAGCAGGTAATGCCTCCATATATGCCTCAAAAATACCAGAAACATGAAGGTTTGCTTCTATTGCTAGCTTGAACCACTTAAGGAATGTCTCATCAATGTAAGGTGCCTTAAGAAGATATGTAACAATAGAAAGCAAAAGCTGCATATCTGGATATACTTCATAACACTCTTCTAAAATAGGAACTGCCTTAGGATTGAAACTTCTTTCAGTCTCTAAAAGATGAATCATCTGTATAGCCATATCTTTTGTAATAGCCTTTTTCTTTTTCGCCCAATTCAGCACCTTGATTGTAAGTTCATCAAATGTAGAAATAAGATATGGATCCTGAAGGAAAATATAATAAGCCTCTATGTATAAAAGAGGTGTATCCCAACCATTATCAACCCACTTAGAAATATCTCTAAGCTTCGCTGTAGGATTCTTTATATATTCTTTCCGAAGGAAAAGAAGAAACCAGAAAATATGAACATCATCGGGATGCTCTCTGAAAATAGCCTCGATATTTTCTGTAAGACGATCTACATAATCCTCTTCTCTTTCTATAAGTGTGCATACATAAAGAAGGAATGCCCACTGGGAACTTCCCTTATCTTCTATGCTGCGTTTCAAATCCTGAATAATCCATAAGGCTTCCTGTTTTTGATTATTAGTAACATAAAGGAAAGCCTTTGCAAGCTGGATGAAATTCTCATTTATAGTCTCTTCTGACAGACTATTAATAATATCAAGAGTATCGTTACACCACTGACTGGTAGTTACTCTGCGCAATCTAAAATCTTCGTAAAGACGAAATGCCTTAAGGAATTTTCTGTTTTGCATGTACTCATCAGATTCTAAGGTTATCCCCTCTTTGTCTGCTGTAGCAAGAATAGTGATTTCTTTATGTAAATTCCTGTAATCAAAAGAAATCTTTGCATAGTTAATGCCTGCATGCATTTTATCTTTGTGAATGTAGTAGCTCATATTGAAAATAGAGCCAAGGAAAAAATCACCGGTAATATGATCCTTCTCTACAGAGACAAAATCAGCATCACAGGTAACTTCGATATCGATATATCCCCAAGTAGAACGACTAATTTCTATTTCGCCCTTTATATTCTCATTTACTTCATAATAAGAATCCTGTCTCTCATTTAAATCGAATGTCATCTTGGCTTTTAGTCCGCAAGCCACCAAGAATTCGTCTACATTAACAGCGGCAATAGGCGCAGCCTTAAAGCCTCTATATAAAAGACGAGTACGCTTATCCTGATATGAAATGAATTCCGCAAATCTATCAGAATAGAATAAAGAAACCGCTTCTGCAAAATGAGACTGTGCAAACTCAGTATATTCCTGAAGAGAATGAATTTCGCCTATAGAAGAAATCAGAGGACGAGCCACATAAGTAATGGTAAATGGAATATACTTTTCTATCCCAACTGCAACGAATATAAAATTACCTGTAAGCGTCTCGGAAACCTTGAAATTATAATCATCAACCAGATAATCAATTCGATTGTTAACACCATCGAATAATGGATTAGAAATTTTTACATATGGATTGTCGCAATAGACAACACCTCTTACCTTGATTTCATTAGTGCTTCTAAAATATATACTGCCAGAAAAAGCATCATTAACAAAGCAGGTCTCTTCAATCTGCTCATAATCAAATTCTATATCCGGTTTTAAGTCGTCGAATTTATCTTCCGAGATTCGATAGATTCTTTTTCTCAAAACATTCTCCTCTAAACCTTAGGCCACACAATACTAACCTAAGCATATTATTTATTAGTATAGCACAACATATAGTGTTTTCAAACTTATACAGCAACAAAAATAGTTACCAAATATATAGCTAAAACCAAATACGAATGTTATTATATAAAGCAAGATAATTATGGGCTTTAAGGAGGCTTACGATGATTAAACATAAAGATCATTTTCACGGAAGTGATTTAGAAAAATAGAACAGATATATGGAATAAAAAGGAAGACATTATAAGTTTTTCTGCCAATGTTAATCCTCTTGGTATTTCTCCAAAATTAAAAACGGAATTGCAGAAAACATTGACTGCATCACCACTTATCCTGATAGAGATTATGTAGAGCTCAGAAAATGTATTGCCAGCTACTGTAATACAGAGACTGAAAATATAATTGTTGGCAACGGTTCTACAGAGCTTATTTCTCTTTTTATTCAGATTGAGAAACCATCCAAGGCCTTAATTCTAGGCCCTACATATTCAGAATATGAAAGAGAAATTGCTTTACAGGGAGGAAAAAGTATATACTATCCTCTCCGAGAAGAAAATGATTTCGTCCTGGATGTAGATCACTTTATCAGTAAGCTTTCAGAAGATATTGATATGCTTGTGATTTGCAATCCTAACAATCCTACAGGTACAGCCATCAATAATCACGACATGAGAAAGATTCTTGATGCCTGCAAGGAATGCGATATTTTTGTAATGGTGGATGAAACATATGTTGAATTCGCAGAAAATATAAATGAAATTTCTTCAGTTATCCTTACCCGCACATATACAAATATAGCAATATTGCGAGGAACCTCAAAGTTTTTTGCTGCTCCAGGTCTTAGACTTGGATATGCAATCTGTTCTAATACAGATTTAATGCAGACAATCAATCAGCGTAAGGACCCTTGGACTATAAATTCTATCGCCGTTGTTGCCGGAAAGCTTATGTTTTCTGATACAGAATATATAGAAAAAACCCGAGGCTTAATTACTTCAGAAAGAAAACGTTTATATGATATTTTTCTAACAGCACTCGTTTTAAAGCTTTCTGGCCACATGGCAATTTTATGCTTTTAAAAATACTTGATGATAAATTAACCAGCCAGGAGCTATTTGACCGTTGTATTAAGCAAGGTCTAATGATACGCGACTGTTCTACCTTCCCTTATCTTGATGAAAAATATATTCGATTCTGTTTTATGAATCCAGAAGATAATACCCGTTTAGCAGAATTACTCTTAAAATAAAAGAATCCCTCTAGTAATCACTAGAGGGATCTTTATTATTGTAACCAAATGTCTAAATCAACATTTCCTTTTATTCCATTTACAGTTCCACTTTCAGAATATTGCCAAAGCTGATATTCATATGGCCAATAGAATTCTTTGTTATATCCAGCAAACCACTTTGGATAATCAGTAAGCTGGGTCAAGTCTATAAGCATAGCACCCATTTCAGTATTGTGATAAATCATACCTTCATAACCAGCTGCCTCAACGGCATCTAGAAATTTAATTGTAAGATTTGTTCTATCCTCTACTGAAAGAGCATTTGTACGAGCCTCGTTATCACTAACCTTCTCTACATCAAAAACTATAGGAAGCTGTAGTTCATATCCATCAATAAGATTGAAAACTGTAGATGCCTCTTCCATAACTTCTTCCTCAGAAACAGCCTGAGAAAAACATATACACCGACATCAATACCAGCCGCCTGAGCACCTTCTATGTTCTGAATACACTTCTCATCTACAACAAGCTTTCCTGTGCCATAGCCTCTATATACTGCACGAATAAAGGCGAACTGAACACCATCATCTGCAACGGCCTGCCAATCAATATCCCCTTGATGTGAAGAAACATCTATACCAAATTTAGATGTAACATTTCCATCTTCCACATAGCTGAATCTGCCTGTTTTTTCATCCTCAACAAGATTATCAATATTGAACTGATTCTTTGCTAAATCCTCATTGATTGGGACGAAATTATATTTCTGATTAGCTGCTACAACAATATATTCTGGATAGAAGGACTTTAGCACAGAAATGATAGTGCTGCCGTTCTCTAAGGATTCTTTTATAGAATCCAAAACAGAGATACGCCCCTCTTCTTTTGCTTCATCTACAAGAGCCTCTACCTCTTCTGAAGAATAGGTCTGGCCTTCCTCTATACTTACACGATTTTTAGTATCAATAACTATATAAATAACCCCAACTACAAGAAGGGTAACTATAATTGATAGTATAGAAATAAAGAAATATCTAAACGCTTTTTTCATTTTATATATTAAGTGTCATATCATCTAAAGAACCGATTTGTTTGCGATACCACACTATTCCTTTCCATTGTCCAAATTTGTATCCAATATTCTCAAAATGCCCTACTTCCTCAAAGCCTCTAGCCTTGTGGAACTGAATACTAGGCTCGTTATCATCTGTAATAACACCATACATAAATTTATATCCCATATCAGAAAGACGTTTTTCTAGCTCGTCATATAAAAGGGTACCTATTCCCTGCTGCTTAGGAGCATCAACTGCAGTGTAAATGGTAGATTCAACCGAGAATCTGTAAGCATCGTGTTGTCTAACTCTGCCTGCGTAAGCCATTCCCACCACCTTACCTGTTTCATCACAGGCAACTATGTATGGATAAGCTTTCTTAGTTTCAAGGATACTTCTCTCGTATGCCTCCACTGAAGGATTATCCTCAGTAAAGGTAACAAAAGTATGCGCTGCATAATATCCGTAAATCTCACAAATAGCTGCAGCATCGCTAACCTGCGCATCTCTGATAGTAATATTCATAGCATTTCTCCTGTAAACTAATATAAATAGAATAATAACAAAGCCAGCTGAGAAATTCAACGAATAATACTGTTATGTAGCAATAAATATTTAGTCTTTACAAAAGTCTTAATTTAACCTATAACTTAAACTTGAATAACAAATGATTATCAGGAGATTTTTATATGAAATACGAGGCTATCTTATTCGACTTGGATGGAACACTTTTATATACCCTTGAAGATTTAACTGATTCCATAAACAATATGCTTGCAAAATATGGATTTGAAACTCATTCCATAGATGATGTCCGCAGATTTGTAGGAAATGGTCTCAGAAAGCTTGTAGAGCATGCCCTTCCAGATGGTGCTAATTATGAGCATTTCGAGGAATTTCTTGCAGAGTTTATAGCATATTACAACTGTCATAATCTTATAAAAACAAAACCTTATGATGGTGTTATAGAAACCACAGAAAAGCTTGCCGAAATGGATATAAAAATGGCTATCGTAACCAACAAAGGTCAGACAGCCAGTGATTCTCTTATAGATGATTTTTTTGCACCAAACATCACTATTGTTGTAGGTGATGATGGTAAACACAAAAGAAAGCCCGATCCAGAGCCTATAGAAATAGCACTTAATCGTCTCGAAATTACAGATAAATCCAAGGTATTATACGTAGGTGATTCCGAAGTAGATGCCACCACAGCTGAAAATGCTGGATTAGATTATGTGCTTTGCACCTACGGTTTCAGGGATATGGATGTTTTGAAACATTTTAATCCCGTAGCATATGTAGATTCATTTAGTAAAATCCTTGATGTTATTTAGCATAGGTTTTGTAAATATCTACATGATCATTGATGCATCTCCAGGATGATGAGGATTTAGCTGTGCAGCAGATGTACTCTGTGCCAGAATTGGAAATCATAGCACTAACTGCGCAGCTTCCGGATTCATCCACATATCCAGTTTTGGCACCTTCAATTTCCCCACCAAATTCCTTATCTTCTATTCTTCTAAGGAACCAGTTTGAAATTGTTATTCCCTCAGGATTTACATTTGTAGCTGTGGAATTATAAACCTTAGTAGAAATAACTTCCTTGCAAATATCATTATCAAGTGCAGCCATCATTATGATAGCAATATCATAAGGGGTGCTGTAGTGTTCTTTATTATGGAAACCAACAGGATTAGTAAAATGTGAGGTCTCACTGATTCCAAGTTCTTTAGCCTGTTCGTTCATCATCTTTACAAAACTGTCGATATCCCCTGCCACATAAATAGCAAGCTGAGCTGCCGCATCACCACCTGAAGGAAGGATTGTTCCGTAAAATAAATCCTTTACTGTCACCTCTTCATCTTCAACAAAGCCTGATGTAGAACCACCACCAGCATACGAATAATCTACTGCTTCATGGCTTAATATAACCTTATCATCAAGCTGTTCTGCTGTAATATGATTTGCAGCAGTAAGAACTGTAAGAACCTTGGTCATAGAAGCTGGAACTATTCGCTCAGTAGCATTTCTTGAAGCGATAATATCTTTTGTTTTGTTATTTATAAGAATACCGTATTCGCTTACAACATCTCCGCCAATTGATACAGTATCAGCAGTTTCCTTAGCAGAATAAATAGCACCTTTAGGAGTTTCCTCCCCTTTTATTTCCTCTTCTACAGGTTCTTCTTCAGCTGCCTTTGATGAAACCTTCAGCCCATTTGATTTCTTTTCTATATTTTTTTCTTCGGTAGCTACCTTTTCCTCTGCAGCAACCTTCATCGTATCATCTTTACCTTTTATATGGGAAACAATAAGAGTGGCCGTAAGTATAATCACGATAACTATTAAGGCCATTTCAGAATATACCTGAATTCTACGAATTAATTTTTTGCGTCTACGATAAGCCTTGCGCTCCTCCATAGACATATTTCTATTACGATAATTACTACTCATAACAATATACTCCATCTCCCCAATACCGATACAAAAAGTTTAACAAACATACATCCTCTATACAATTCAGAACAAACATTTCGTAACTATTGTCCAAATAAAAAAATCCAACTGAAGCTTTTCGCTCCAATTGGATCAAATTAGTGGACTAGACGGGAGTCGAACCCGTGTCCAAAAGCCAATTCCCGGCCCTTCTACGAGTGTAGTTTGTATTTTTACATTCCCTCCACATAACACCCACAAACAGGTTTTATGCTTTAGTAGCTTCATAATACGCCCGTCATCGCAAAGCTTTGATAACGTCGTTTCCTACAGAGTCGAAGTCTGGATCCTAAAGTGTAGGTGCTCTAGGTCAGACTGCCGCAACTAGGCAGCGTATGCTAAATTATCGTTAGCGTTTAATTTTAAGTTTGGCCATTTAACCCATCGCCGTGGGACTCGCTTCTTCCGCTGCATGACCCCTGTCGAAACCATGACTAGCCCTTATTTCTAACGTGCACTACAAATTATATAGTACACGATATACTTTCGCAAGAGGCAATCCTACAACATTGTTGTAATCTCCTTTGATACCCTTTACAAGCACAGCTCCAAGGCCCTGTATCCCATATGCACCCGCCTTATCCATAGGCTCTTTTGATGCAATATAATCTCTAATGGCAGCCTCTGTATTTTGATACATAAAAACAGTGGTACATTCAGAAAAAGTTGTAATACTGCCATCTTCTCTAACAATAGTAACTCCTGTATAAACCTGATGCTCTCTCCCTGAAAGCTCTAAAAGCATCTTAAGGGCATCATCTTCATCCTTTGGTTTTCCAAGGATTTTATCATCAAAAGCTACTACTGTATCAGCAGCAAGTACTATTTCACCTTCATGCTTTTTGTAAACTGCCAAGGCCTTTTGTCTGCTAAGATCTTCCACAACCTTGTTTGGAAGAATCTCTTTTGTATTTTCCTCAATATCCGCTGGGTCTACTATAAAATCAATTCCAGCCTGAGATAACAATTCTTTTCTACGTGGTGATCCTGATGCAAGTACTATTTTCATTATCCTAAATTCCTTATCTTAAAGTCTCTCTCTGCTTCACGTTTCATATCCTTCTTTTGGATATCGGCTCTCTTGTCATAAAGCTTTTTACCTTTAGCCAAAGCTATCTTTACTTTTACAAGACCATTATTCAAATAAACCTCAAGGGGTACGATTGTATATCCACTCTCTTTAATTTTACTAAGAAGTCTATTGATTTCAGATTTGTGCAATAGAAGCTTTCTAGGACGAAGCGGATCTCTATTAAAAATATTACCCTTTTCATAAGGATTAACATGCATCTGATAGATGAACATCTCACCATTATCAATTCTGACAAAGGCCTCTTTTATTGAGCATTGGCCAAGTCTCATTGATTTAACCTCAGTACCATGAAGCTCGATGCCAGCCTCGTACTCCTCCTCCATGAAATATTCATGGTAGGCTTTTTTATTATTTGCAATAAGTTTTCTGCCTTCTTTATTCATGTCTAAAACCTCTGAAATTCTTCTAGTATAAAGTCTATTGTACGAGCCTGTTCATCCACAGAATCTACAATGACATTCACCTGCTGACCAAGCTTAAATGTACGGCCTGTTCTCTCGCCTACAAGTGTAAGATTATCCTCTATGAAATCATAGTGATCATCATAAAGAGTAGATATATGAACGAGTCCTTCTACTGTGTTTTCAAGCTCGACGTACATTCCCCATCCAGTAATAGAAGAAATATTTCCTACAAACTGTTCACCAATATATTCCTTCATAAACTGAACCATATTAAGTTTGTCTACCTCACGCTCGCAGTCCTCAGCTCTTCGCTCTAATTTACTGGTTTCAATAGCAACCTCTGGAAGAATCGATTCATAATGAGACAATTTTCTTTCGTTCATTCGTCCGCGCAGATGATCCTTTATGATTCGATGTATCTGTAAATCCGGATAACGTCTGATAGGTGAAGTAAAGTGACAATAGTACTTTGCTGCAAGTCCAAAATGTCCCTTACATTCTGTATCATACTTAGCCTGTTGCATACTGCGAAGAGTCATTTTTGTAATAACAGCCTCGTCCTCATGTCCCTTCAAGGATTCTAGCATCTTCTGAATTTCCTTAGGATGTATACTGTCCTTATTACCCTTAAGAGAATAACCACAAGCACCCAGGAACTTGCCAAGAGACTGAATCTTTTCTGGATCGGGAGCCCCATGAACACGATAAACAAAAGGTGACTCCATAAGATTAAAATGTTCAGCTACTGTTTCATTAGCAGCTAACATAAAGTCTTCGATAAGCTTATGAGCATCGTTTCTCTCATAAGGAGCAAGCCCTACAACCTTACCATTTTCATCTATAAGAATATGTGTCTCAGGGAAATCAAAATCAATTGCCCCTCTCTTCTTACGTTTGTTACGAAGAATCTTAGAAAGAGAATACATATTGTCAATCATATCAGCAACATCCGAGTATCGTTCTCTTTCTTCTTCATCACCAGTCATAATGGCATAAACACTAGTATAAGTCATTCGATGATTACTATGAATAACAGATTCACAAATATCGTGATCTATTAAATTGCCTTTTTTATCAAAAGTCATAATGCAAGATAATGCTAACCTATCCTCGCCCTCATTTAATGAGCACATACCATTTGATAAAGTATGAGGAAGCATAGGAATAACCCTATCTGCAAGATATACTGATGTGCCACGCTTTAGAGCCTCAACATCAAGAGCAGATGATTCCTGAACATAGTTTGTAACATCCGCAATATGAACACCAAGAATATAGTTATCCCCGTCCATAACAAGAGACACACCATCATCTATATCCTTTGTGTCCTCTCCATCAATTGTTACAACACAAAGGTCTCGCAAATCATTTCTGCCTGCCATATCAGCCTCAGAAACTGGCTTTGCTACAGTGGATGCCTGCTTAATCACCTTCTCAGGAAATTCTGTAGTGATACCAAAGGATTTTACAATTGATAAAATATCTACTCCAGGATCATTTTTATGACCTAATATCTCTGTGATGTGTCCCTCCGGCTTGTGATCATCGTCACCATAATCATCTATGTGACATACAACCTTGTGACCAGATACCGCACCCATACTCTTACCAGATGGAATAAAAATATCTCTAAGCATCTTCTGGCTATCAGCAACTACAAAGCCAAAAGTACCACTATCCTCATAAGTACCTACAACATCCGAAAATCCATGTGTAATTATTTTTACAACACGTGCCTCTTGACGTTTTCCAGGGGCACCAAAAGTAAGAACAGCCGCAACAGTATCATCCTGCATCGCAAACCCGGTATTATCTCTTGATACAAAATAATCCTCTTCCTGGCCTTCTACCTCGATAAAGCCGAATCCATCCTTATGAGAAATAAATCTACCTATAATATCAGGTTCAACATTTTCATTGGAAGGTCTGTTAGCTCGCTTTGCGACCTGATTAAGCGATTGTTTCTTCGCTGCCGCCTCTGCTTTTGTAGGCTTTTTTGTTCTATGATCCTTAGTCTTAATAAACTTTGGTCTATTCTCTGGAATCTGATATTTGCCACGCTTTGTAATTTCCACCTGGCCATCATCTACCAAATCCTGAAGAACAGCTGCGAATTCAGCCCTTTTATCCTTTTCAACATCTAAAAGAATCTCAAGGTCTTTCTTCTTCATAGGTATATAAGCTGGACTTTTAAATACGTCCATTAAAAAGTGTCTTTGTTTATCTAAATCCTTCATATTCCTCCTAGAAAACTTGTATAAAATACGAAAAGCCACCCATACGGGTGGCATTAAAAATCATAATCCTTAGAAGCTACCAATATTAAGAACAGCAGAAAGCACGAAGAAAAGGATAACACATACGCTTGTAAGCTTAACTAATAAGCCCTCGCGTGAACGACCCTTATTACGGCTCCAGTATGAATCGAACTGCTGGCCTGATAATGAACCAAGTCCGTTCTGCTTGCCCTCCTGGAAAAGAATGATAACTGTAAGTGCCACACAAATGACGATTAATAATATAATAAGAACATACTTTAATGCTTGCATAATTTCCTCCTAAAAATGAAAGTGTTACGCTTCACGCAACAATCGAAGTATATCATAGGAATATGCTGTTTTCAAGAGTTTATACTCACTTTTGTATAAAAAAGGTGTGATTAAACTCCTGCATCAAAGTTCATACCAGCAAGCAAGCCGCCATCCGCCTTTTTTCTATTCTTTTGATAAGGATTATCCTCATTTGGATATCTTATCTGAGTATGTGTTGTTCCTCCTGAAACATATGTCCTTCCACACTCAGGGCACACTGCAGTGTGAATAGATACCGTTGCATTTAAAACCTTTCCGCCAGCCTCCTTAGCCTTGTCATAAGCATTGCTTACATGTTCCTGCTCATGTCCTCTAACTCTAGCAGCAGCTGCCTGAGGTGATATATGCTGTGCTGATTTAAATGAAACCTGCTCGTCGCTGCCATCCTGATATTTCCTGGAAGCACATGTCTCGCATTCAATGACTCCAGCTCTTTTAGCAGCCCGTTCTGAAGCATAGTTTTTCGCCAGATCGGTACTTTTTCCTTCAGCTTTAAGTTCTTTTTCAAGTGCTGATGTGCCTGTTCTTGATAATCCGTTATTAGCTAAATCAGCAGTAGATGGACTTTTGTTAGAAAAACCTAAAGATGGGCTGTTGTATATCTGATTTTGCCCCATAGAATTAATACCTAACATCTATAATCACCACCTAAACCAATACATGTTTATAGATAGTATTATTTTATCATCAAAATCGTAAATTATTATGAACGCAGCCTTAATCCTTTTATTTTTTTGCCATATATTCTATACTAATTAAACGGAGGGTTTTGTTATGATTATATGCAGATATTTTGTTTACTTTATTATATATTCTTTCTTAGGTTGGATTTATGAGACCTTCTATTGTACAGTCCACGAAAAAGCTTGGGAAAATCGCGGCTTTCTATATGGCCCCTGTATTCCACTTTATGGTGTTGGTGCCACTCTAGCTCAGATTCTATTTGTAGATTTACCCATTTATTATTCCAAAGAGCCAACATATTTAATGATATTTCTAGGATGTGCTATTGGTTCTTTCTTCTTAGAGTACTCTACTTCTTATTTGTTAGAAAAAAATTCCACGCCAGATGGTGGGATTACTCTGATTTACCTTTAAATATCAATGGCAGAGTTTGTCTCATATTTACAATATGCTTTGGATTTGCAGGCATAATTGTAACCCAAATTATTATTCCACCAATAGTTCAATTTATTGCTCTTATTCCTGTTGTAGTAATCGAGCTTATGGCTTTACTTTTCATGTTCCTTTTTGGAATGGATATGGCCCTTACAATTTCCGCTCTTACCACATTCGCAAAAGAATTTGAAAGAATAAACGAACAGATAAATAATCAAATGGCAGAACGAGTAGCAACCCTTCAATCCAATTTAGAAGATGCAAAAATTGCTCGTTTAGAAAAAGCAGCTATAAAAAGGAAGCAGCCTTTGTAAAGAAAGAATTAAATGCGGAGCGACTTGCCGAAATTAAAGAACAGCTTTCTACTGAGGCTGTAAAGCAATGGATATTAAATGCAACGGAAACTCAACGAGGACAGCTTAGACATATAGCGCAGTTCACCCATCCTGTAGCTTCCACAAAAGCACTGATGGAAAAGGGTTCAGAATTTCTTGGAAGAAAACGAAAGAAATGATTATAAAAAAGGATTTGGCAAACGCCAAATCCTTAATTTTTACTTAGATTCTTTTTCAGCTTTAACTGCATCTTCAGGCTTCTCAACCTGTGCAATAGCATTCTTTGTCATTGGAATACGGCAATTCTTGTTGCTTCCAAACTCTACGATAACTGTAGAATCATCAGGAATAGCAATAATAACACCATAAAAACCACTTGTTGTAAGTACTGTATCGCCAATTGCAAGTGAAGACATCATAGCTGTCTTTTCCTTCTGCTCCTTCTGCTGTGGGCGAATCATGAAGAAATACATGAATACAAAAAGTACTACAACCCAAATAATTAAGCTAATTGAACTATTCATCTAATTATCCTCCTACTAGGCTAAAAGCCAAATCACTGAAACTAATTGTATAAAATAATTTAATTTAAGGCAAGTATTAACCTCTAATTAATAAAAAATTAATATTACTCTTCGCCGCTCTCCATAGATTCTAATTTGCGTTTTTTGTAAGCAGCAAATTCACCTGCATCAAGAGCAGCTCTTATTTCTTCCATCATAGTGTTATAGAAATAAAGATTATGTAATACACAAAGTCTCATGCCAAGCATTTCCTTTGCTTTAAGAAGGTGACGTACATAAGCTCTAGAATAACTCTTACATGTAGGGCATCCGCAGCCTTCTTCTATTGGACGCATATCTTTTTCAAACTTTTGATTGAAAAGGTTAAGCTTTCCATGATTTGTATATACGTGACCGTGACGACCATTACGGCTAGGATAAACGCAGTCAAAGAAATCTACACCTCTATCTACTGCCTCAAGAATGTTAGCTGGAGTACCCACGCCCATAAGATATGTAGGCTTGTTCTGTGGTAAATATGGAACAACATTATCCAAAACATCGTACATCTGCTCGTGACTCTCGCCTACAGCAAGACCGCCAACAGCATATCCAGGTAAATCAAGCTCTGAAATAATCTTTGCATGCTCAATTCTAATGTCATTATAAATAGCACCCTGATTAATACCGAATAAAAGCTGTTCCTTATTGATA
Organism: Butyrivibrio fibrisolvens 16/4; assembly: GCA_000209815.1. Taxonomy (GTDB): domain Bacteria; phylum Bacillota; class Clostridia; order Lachnospirales; family Lachnospiraceae; genus Pseudobutyrivibrio; species Pseudobutyrivibrio fibrisolvens_A. The sequence goes on along the minus strand of FP929036.1, from coordinate 1,619,100 downwards.
GTGTCATCTAAACCATTTAGACGAGCCATCTCTTCCTTACATCTGTGAAGCCATCTGGTAGTTCTGGCAACAGAATCTTCAACGTATTTACGTTCTGCAAGTGCAGGAGGACACTCATCAAATGCCATAGCTATAGTAGAGCCAAGGTTGGACTGAATCTGCATAGATTCTTCAGGACCCATGAAAATCTTTCTACCATCGATATGGGAATTGAAGGTAACACCCTCTTCTTTGATTTTTCTGATTCCAGCTAATGAAAATACCTGGAACCCACCCGAATCAGTAAGAATAGGTCTGTCCCAATTCATGAATTTGTGAAGACCTCCAAGCTCCTTGATAGTCTTATCACCTGTACGAACATGAAGATGATAAGTATTAGAAAGCTCTACCTGACATTTAATCGCACGTAAATCATCTGTAGAAACAGCACCCTTAATAGCTGCAACTGTTCCAACATTCATAAATACTGGTGTCTCGATAACACCATGTACAGTATGAAAACGTCCCCTTTTTGCCCTTCCTTCAGTTTTTAATAACTCGTACTTCAATTCTTATAAAACTCCTTAATATAATCAACTCTATCAGTCATATGACTAAGCATAGCATCACAAACTGTGATAGCACACATAGCTTCTACAACAACAACGGCTCGCGGAACAATGATTGGGTCGTGACGGCCGTGAATTTCAATCTCTACTTCCTCTCCAGCCTCATTAACTGTGTACTGCTTTTTTGAAATAGATGGAGTAGGCTTTATAGCAGCTCTTAAAATAATATCATCTCCATCTGAAATACCGCCAAGAATACCTCCACTGTGATTGGTAGACTTTACAATCTTGCCATCTTCTATTTCAAATTCATCATTGTTAAGACTGCCTACATTTTTAGCAGCAGCAAAACCATCGCCAATCTCCACGCCCTTTACAGCACCTATAGAAACAACCGCCTGAGCAAGCTTAGCATCAAGCTTATCAAAAACAGGATCACCTATTCCAGCAGGAACACCTGAAATAACACATTCAATCACTCCACCTGCGCTATCCTGGTTTAAGATGCAAGCCTCTAAGAATTCCTCTGCTTCTTTTGCAGCCTTTGAATCTGGCATAGCAAGAGGATTATTATCCCTCTCTCCAAGTTCGAAATCGGAAATAGCTATATCACTAATAGATTTCGTATATGCGAACACCTCGATACCAAGCTCTCTAAGAAGCTTGGCACAAATTGCACCTGCCGCAACTCTACCAATAGTCTCGCGTCCAGATGAACGTCCGCCTCCACGATAATCTCTTCTACCGAATTTTTCTATAAAGCCATAATCAGCATGACCTGGACGGAATGTATTTGCAATATTTCCATAGTCCTTTGAATGCTGATCCTTGTTTCTAACCATTAGAGATATAGGAGTGCCTGTAGTATAGCCTTCAAACACACCAGAAAGAATCTCAACCTCATCTCCTTCGGCACGGGCTGTAGTAAATTTAGACTGCCCTGGCTTTCTTCTATCCAGATACATCTGAATATCAGTCTCGCATAGTCTCAGCCCTGCTGGGAAACCATCTATTACAACACCAAGAGCTGCGCCATGAGACTCACCCCAGGTAGTAATTGAAATTCTATTGCCAAATGTTGAACCTGCCATATATGCCCTCCTATGTAGTAAGAAAGGGGCTGTGCTTAACAGCCCCTGAAAAATCAACTATTTAATCTTCACAACAACAATACTGTTTGGCTTTGCAATCTTAATAGGTGGATTCTGCATCAAAGAATGACCTTCCTTTTTATCGATTATAAAGCTACGAATTTCGTTTGTGTCGTGGTTAAGAGAAACAAAATATTTATCCTTAGGTAATACTGCAAAACTCTTTGGATAATCACCACTTATAAAGTTGTGTGAGAAATATTCAATCTTACCAGACTTTGGATTTCTCTTGTACATACATACAGCATTAAGACCATCAACGCTTGCATATAAGAACTTATCATCATCACCAAATTTAATATTTGTTCCTGTAGAGATTTCTTCATCTACGCCTACAAGAAGTGAAACTGTCTGGATGTTTTCGAAATCTGGACGATCCCCGATAATGTGATAATCATAAACTAAAATCTCGTTTGACATCTCTGTAACAACATATGCGTACTGTCCATCGTGAGAAAACTTCATCTTAAGTGGAGCTGAACCCATTGGACATCTGATAATATCTGCAAGGTGAAGCTTACCAGCCTCGTAATCTACCTCGTAGATTTTGATCTGATGAAGACCATTCTCTACTGCACAAAGATACTTCTCATCTGGAGTAAGCTCTACGCAGGTAACATGTGGATATAAAGGTCTGTCTGCTACTGACTTACCAATACCCTGGTGGAAAATACCATCAGCAATACCACCGATGCTTCCATCCTCATTAAGCTTCATCATAGTAACACGACCATCGTGATAGCCAGCTACAAATAAATATCTGTTCTGAGAATCAACGCAAAGATTGCAGCCACGCATACCGCCAACCCATTCCTGATTCATCTTCTCAAGATCACCATTCTCAAGAATTTTGAAGGCTGCAACACCTTCATCAGCTATTGAATAAAGGAACTTGCCATCCTTTGAATTCATAATATCTGAAGGATTGTTGATTGGAGCAACGCTCTGCTCTGTAAGAACTCCTGTGTCAGGATTAACATCATATACATAGATACCGACGCTTGTTTCATGAGTGTAAGTACCCACATAAGCAACATATTTTTCTGCCATTGTATTCTCCTCGTAATAATTTATGCTTCTTTTCGTCTAAGAAGATCGAACTCATCAGGTGTAACGCTAAGCTTAATGAAAAGCTTCTGTTTTGGATGTGGACAACTCTCCATATCCTCACCTTCCTCATTCTTAATTCCTAGTACTTCCACTTCTACATTATCTCCGTTTGGCTTCATAATTTCAATAGTTTCGCCTACTGAAAATTTATTTCTCTGCTCAATCTCAAAGTATCCCTGATTATCAGCAGCGCCGCAGATACCCAAATAGGTATAACCGATATTGTATGTATTATTATCATAAATCTGTGATTCTTCAGATGGTTTGCCATAGAAGAATCCAGTTGTAAACTGTCTATATGTGCAAGCTGCAATCTGCTCCTTGTACCAATCTAAATTAGCAAGATATTTTTCCTCTGATTCCTTGCAATCATCAATAGCCTTGCGATAAGTACGTGCTACAGTAGCAACATAAAGAGCTGTTTTCATACGACCTTCGATTTTGAAGCTGTCGATACCAGAATCTAATAAATCAGGAACATGCTCAATCATGCAAAGATCCTTTGAATTGAAGATGTATGTACCTCTCTCATTTTCCTCTACAGGAAGATATTCGCCTGGACGCTGCTCCTCAACAACAGCATACTTCCAACGGCAAGGGTGTGTACACTCTCCGTGGTTTGCATCTCTTCCGGTAAAGTAATTTGAAAGAAGGCAACGGCCTGAGTAAGAAATACACATTGCACCATGAATGAATGTTTCAATTTCTAAATCATCAGGAATATTTGCTCTAATTTCTTTAATCTCTTTAAGAGAAAGCTCTCTGGCTGAAACTACTCTTGTAGCCCCAAGATCATACCAGAATTTGTATGTGCCATAATTTGTATTATTAGCCTGAGTACTAACGTGACGCTCAATATTTGGGCAAATCTCTTTCGCAAGCATAAATACTGCAGGATCAGCAATAATAAGTGCATCAGGACCAATTTCCTTAAGCTCTTCAAAATACTCTCTAACTCCAGCAAGGTCTTCGTTATGAGCAAGAATATTTGCTGTAACATAAACCTTAACACCATGGGCGTGAGCAAACTTAATGCCCTCAATCATATCCTCTTTTGAGAAGTTCTTAGCCTTTGCACGAAGACCATAAACCTCACCACCAATGTAAACTGCATCTGCTCCATAAATAACAGCAACCTTAAGTACCTCAAGACTGCTTGCAGGAACTAATAATTCTGTTTCTCTCATTTCTTTCCTTTCACGCTGATACTAACGCCATCTCCCAAAGGAAGAATCGTAGTAGTAAAACCTTCATCGTGAGTCAGCTCATAGAGATAATCTCTCATTCGCTTATGAATGGTACGATTACGTCTTGTAATTGCGTACCTGGACTCAATAATATCCCCATCCTGTAATACATTATCAGTAACAATAATGCCATCATCAGCAATAAGCCTTTTTATTTCAGGCCAGAAATTAATGTACTGACCTTTTGCTGCATCCATAAATATAAAATCAAAAGGACCTTCCAAGGTAGGAAGTATATCCATAGCATCACCTTCTAACAAAGTGATTTGGTTATCTCTTCCGGTTCTTTTGAAATTCGCATTTGCGATAGGAATTCGAGGCTCGTAATTTTCGATGGTTGTAATAACACAATCATCACCAGCTGCCTCCGCAATAACATTTGCAGAAAAACCAACTGCAGCCCCTACTTCCAAGATACGTTTTGGTCTATTCATCCTAACAAGAAGCTGTAGTAAATTAACAGTCTCAGTTCTGATGATAGGCACAAAATTTTCTAAAGCTTCCTTCTGAATGTCCTTTAACACAGGGCTAAGCTCCGGATAAAGGCTATTCAGATAAGTAGTATATCTCTCGTCAACTATCATTTTATACTTCCATTATGATTGGAATAATCATAGGACGTCTCTGTGTCTCGTGCCATACAAAATCAGAAAGGTTATCCCTGATATCTGATTTAATCTTGTTCCAATCTGTAATATTCTTTTCCTGAAGAACCTCCACAGTATCAGAAAGTACCGCTCTGGCACTGTCCATAAGATCCTCAGAATCTCTAACATATACGAAACCACGTGATACAATATCAGGTCCAGCAAGAACTGTTCCAGAAGCACTATCCAAAGTAAGAACTACGATAATAATTCCATCTTCTGCAAGCTTCTGTCTATCACGAAGTACGATATTGCCAACATCACCGACACCGATACCATCAACCATAATAGCACCAGTGTGAACATGTCCTGCAATCTTAGAGTAATTGTCTCCAAGCTCTAAAACATCACCTGAACGAATGATTTTGATGTGGTCGTGATCCCATCCAAGTGACTCGGCAATTCTAGCCTGAGCTGTAAGATGCTTGAACTCTCCATGAACTGGAATTGCAAACTGAGGGCGAACAAGGGAATAAATAAGCTTAATCTCCTCAGCACAAGCATGTCCAGATACGTGAACATCCTGCATAACAATCTGAGCACCACGCATTGTCAAATCATTAATAACATTTGAAACAGCCTTCTCATTTCCAGGAATTGGATGAGATGAAAATACAATCATATCGCCAGGCTTAATCTGTACCTTTTTGTGAGTACCATTAGCCATTCTGGAAAGTGCTGCCATAGACTCGCCCTGAGAACCTGTTGTAACAAGAACAATCTTCTCATCTGGGTATGCCTTTAATGATTCGATATCAATAAGTGTATTGTCCGGAATGTGAAGATAGCCAAGCTTTTGAGCTGTATCAATGGTATTAACCATAGAACGACCTTCCACACAAACCTTACGTCCATATTTATCAGCAGAATTAATAATCTGCTGAACGCGGTCTACATTTGACGCAAATGTAGCAATGATAATACGGCTAGTTGTATTATCAGCAAAAATAGAATCAATAGTCTTACCTACTGTCTTTTCTGAGGCAGTAAAGCCTGGACGCTCTGCGTTTGTAGAATCGCACATAAGAGCAAGAACACCCTTCTTGCCTATTTCACCAAGTCGCTGTAGGTCGATAGGATCACCATAAACTGGTGTGTAATCAACCTTAAAGTCGCCTGTATGAACAACGATACCAGCAGGTGAATAAATGGCGAGCGCTGCCGCATCCTGAATAGAGTGATTCGTACGAATGAACTCTACTCTAAAATCTCCTGCATTAATATGTGTACCATATTTTACAACCTTACGCTTTACCTTAGTGAGCATCTTGTGCTCTTCTAACTTATGCTCGATAAGACCATTGGTTAGCTTTGTTGAATAAATTGGGCATACGTTTAAATCCTTAAAAACATAAGGAATAGCGCCAATATGGTCCTCGTGACCATGAGTAATAAAGAATCCCTTGAGTTTATCCTGATTGTCTTTCAGATATGATATATCTGGAATAACCAGATCCACGCCCAACATATCATCCTCAGGAAATGAAAGTCCGCAATCCACAACAATAATACTGTCTCCATACTCGAAAGCAGTAATATTCATGCCGATTTGCTCAAGACCACCAAGTGGAATAATCTTCAGCCTTTCAGCTGGCTTTTCAGTTTTCTTTTTCAAAAAATAACCTCCTAATTCAAGTGCATTATTAATAGTCTACATTTCAATGTCAGCTTCGTCGCCAACTAATTCTCCAAATAATTTTGCAACAGCATCAAACTCAACATCATCTTCAACAAATTCGTAGATAACATCATCGCCATCAGCAGAAACCTCTTTCAAAATAGCTGCTTCTGCATCTTCATTTTCATCTTCACTGTCACATACAAGAAGATATTTATTTCCAGATACTACAGTTTCTTCTAATAAAAAAAACTCAATATCCTCTCCATCTTCTCCGGATAAAATAATCTTTTCCATGCTTACTCCTAGTCCGCCAGTTACCCTATCAAGCCATTTAATTGTCCCCTGGACTAGATGTCTCGCTTGACAATTATATGAGCTTGATATCTACTGGCTAATTTTATTATCCAAGTAATCTTGAAGTATTATCGCGGCTGCAATTTGATCGATAACCTTTTTGCGATCCTTTTTTGCAACACCAGATTCCTCAAGAATCTCATCCGCATATACGGTAGTAAGTCGCTCATCAACAAGTTCTATTGGAATATCTACACGCTTTTCTAAAAGCTTTTTAAATTCAAGTGTATCTTCACAACGAAAGCCCTCGCTGTCGTCCATATTGCGAGGATAACCTAAAATAATCTTTTCAACCTGATATTCTTCGCATATCTCTTTGATTCTAACAAGGGTATGACGAAGTGCGCTGGCCCTTTCACGAGTGATAGTTTCAAATTCCTGCGCAGTCAAAAGTAAAGGGTCACTAATAGCGACCCCTACTGTTTTTGTCCCATAATCAAGACCAAGAATCCTGCTCATTTACTTACTCCAGCTCTCACTAGTAATATATTCCTTAAGAAGCTCCTCTACGAGCTCATCACGTTCAACTTTCATAATAAGACTACGGGCATTATTATGGCTGGTGATGTATGTAGGATCTCCGGACATAATATATCCTACTATCTGATTCACAGGATTGTATCCCTTTTCCGTAAGTGCACTGTATACCTGCTCTATCACTTCTTTTACACCAACAGGATTATCCTTTTGAACCTTAAAATATTGTGTGTTACTTAAATCTGCCATATATACCTCGTCTCCTAAAACCGCACAACTATAAAAATTTTCAACTTAATTGTAATATAGAAAGTCTTAGATTTCAACAATCAAGTATTGCTTATCCTTTGATAAAACAGTACCTTTTGCCTTTAAAATAACATTTGTAAAGTCCTTTGAATCTTCCGCTAAAATAGCACATTTAATGTACTCTCTAGAAAATCCAATAAAATATTCTTTGCCATCTATTACAGCTTTTTCTTCAAAAAGAATATCAAGCTCTTTTCCAACAAAAGACATTCTATAGCTTTCAGTTGTTTCATTTCCAATAGAAATAAGCTTTGCGCTTCTCTCCTTTTTAACAGCATTTGTAAGCTGTCCCGGCATTGTTGCAGCCTTTGTTCCTTTACGCTTTGAATATGCAAAAACATGTAATTCATAAAAAGCTATATCCTTAACGTAAGATGCAGTAATATTGAATTCTTCTTCTGTTTCTCCAGGGAATCCAACGATTATATCCGTAGTAATAGCGGGATTTTCGAAATACTTTCTAAGAATTTCTACTCCTCTAGTATACTCTTCAATTGTGTATTTTCTGTTCATTCTAACTAAAACCGAATCGCAACCTGACTGAAGAGAAAGATGGAAATGAGGACACATCTTCGAAAGAGCTGATACTCTTTTCGCAAACTCCTCTGTAACAATCTGAGGCTCAAGTGAACCAAGTCTAATTCTTTCCACTCCATCAATCTTTTCAATGGCTTCAAGTAAATCAGCAAGATTATAATCTGTACCGTTGCCATATGAGCTAAGGTGAATTCCAGTAATAACCACTTCCTTGTAGCCATTTGTAGCAAGACCTGTAACCTCTTCTACCACGTCTTCAATATCACGGCTTCTGATACGACCACGTGCAAAAGGTATGATGCAATAGCTACAAAACTGATTACACCCATCCTGAACTTTTACAAAAGCTCTAGTGTGCTCTGAATCCTTCTCAATATGCATGTTTTCGTATGATACATTGCCTTCATTTATATCAATCCAGTCTAGGATAGGGCCATCAGAAGAATCAAGCCCTTCAAAGTACTGGTGAATTTTCTCTACTAATTCATTCTTTTTATTATTTCCAAGAATAATATCTGCCCCCAGCTCATCTGCTACTTCTTTACCAAAATTTTGGACATAGCACCCAGCAGCAACTACGCAAGAAGTAGGGTTAAGCTTTTTACATTTATGAATCATCTGGCGAGATTTTCTATCAGCTATATTTGTAACTGAACATGTATTAATAACATACACATCAGCGATTTCATCAAATCCAACGATGGTAAAACCATCCTTTTTAGAAGCTCTTCCATGGCCTCTGTTTCATATGCGTTAACCTTACATCCAAGGTTGTGTAAAGCAGCCTTCTTCATTGTATTAAAAACCTTTCTAAATCATTTAAAAGTACAAGAGTTTGTTGACTTTTGAGTACCATTGCTATAGTATAAAAACTGTATTCAACATAAATTTACGGAGGAGGCACATAAGATGAAAACAGTTCAGATTTCTCTTAATTCAATTGACAAGGTAAAGTCATTTGTTAATACTATCAGCCAGTTCGATTATGACTTTGATCTTGTTAGCGGACGTTATGTAATTGATGCTAAGTCTATCATGGGAATTTTTTCTCTTGATCTTTCTAAGCCAATCGATCTTACTGTTCACGCTGATGGCGATGCAGAAGATGTAATGTCTACATTAAAGGATTATATCGTTTAATCCTTTTTACCTTAAAAAGTAATTCTAAAGACCAGACTTAATGTCTGGTCTTTTTTTGTACTATTTTACTTTTATAATCTCTACTGACTCAATAGCCTGCTTCATAAGCTCATCAATCTTCTCATCAAGATTATGCTCGTGCTTTTCGATAGCCTCAAGCTTTGGCTTTGTAACAGGATGTTTAGCAACGAAAATTGTACAACAATCTTCATAAGGAAGAATTGAAGTCTCATAAGTATCAATCTTCTCTGAAATATCCACGATGTCCTGCTTGTCAAAAGCAATAAGTGGACGGTAAACAGGAAGCGAACATACTGCATTTGTGCAATTAAGTGACTGCATTGTCTGTGATGCAACCTGACCGATAGACTCTCCAGTAACAAGTCCAAGACAATCGTTCTCTTTAGCGAAATGCTCTGCTATTCTCATCATATAGCGACGCATGATAATAGTAAGCTCCTCATGTGCGCACTGCTGATAAATATAAAGCTGGATATCTGTAAAGTTTACAATATGTAAATCGATAGGACCAGAATACTTTGCAACAAGCTTTGCAAGATCAACAACCTTCTGCTTAGCCTGCTCTGAGGTATAAGGTGGTGCATGGAAATATGTAGCCGAAAGCGAAACACCACGCTTTGAAATCATATAACCTGCAACAGGTGAATCAATACCACCTGAAAGAAGAAGCATAGCCTTTCCAGCTGTACCAACAGGCATTCCGCAAGGACCTGGAATCTCTGTAGAGTAAATTGCCATGTTCTCTCTTACTTCAACGTAAATGATTTTATCTGGATTGTGAACATCAACACGCATCTCTGGGAATGCAGCAAGAAGACGAGCACCTACTTCAGCAGCAACCTCCATAGAAGTCATTGGATACTGCTTGTTAGCACGACGTCCCATAACCTTAAAGCTAAAGTTCTTATCTTCAAACTCTTCGTCTACATATTTGATAACAGCATCTGCAAGAGCATCAAATCCCTCATCAGGAACTACTACTGTAGGACAAATAGCACTAATACCAAATACATGCTGAAGTGCCTTAACAGCCTCATCATAATCGTACTCTCCCTCAACAGAGATAAAAATACGACCACTCTGCTTCTTAACAACAAATTTACCCTCTACCTCATAGAGAGCTCTCTTTATCTGGCGTACAAGGGCATCCTCGAACATAAAACGATTCTTTCCCTTAACACCAATTTCTGAATACTTAATTAAAAATGCCTGGTAAGTCATAATATCCTTTCTATGTATATAATAATTATAATGTCATCATTGGAACTAATTCTGTAAGCGCCTTTATGGCTGCTTCAACCTCTTCCATTGTATTTTCAGGACAAAAACTAAAGCGAATTGTACGCTCTAATAAATCCTTTTCAAGGCCAATAGATTTAAGTGTCTCACTGATAGCTGGCTTATTAGAGGAGCAAGCAGAACCCGCTGATACATATATCCCATAATTATCCTGAAGCGCATTTAATATAACCTGGGCTCTAGTACGATTTCCTTTTATGGAAACACTAACTATCTGTGGAGCACTATTATTATCTAGATGTCCGTTTACACTGACACCCTCTATAGCAGAAACACCTTCAATCAAACGATGTCTCATAGCATACATATGATTTTGATTCTCGTCAAGGTTTTCATATGCCATTTTAGCTGCCACACCAAGAGCTGCAATAGCCGGAACGTTTTCTGTGCCAGAACGCATTCCCCTCTCGTGACCTCCACCAAGAATCTGAGGAACCATAATATTGTATATAGCCTCATTAATATAAATAAATCCCGAGCCCTTAGGACCGTGAATTTTATGACCGCTAACAGTAAGAAGATCAATATTTAACTTCTTAGGTAAAATACGAAGCTTGCCAAAAGCCTGAATAGCATCTACATGGAAAATAATGTCTTTATTAAATGACTTAACGATCTTTGCTGCCTCTTCGATAGGCTGTAAAGCACCAATCTCATTATTTACCATCATAATGGAAACAAAGATTGTATCCTCACGTAATGCTGATTTTAATTCATCCAAATTAATAACGCCGTATTCATCCGTCCCTAGATAAGTAACATCAAAGCCCTCTTTTTCAAAGGCCTTCATTGGATTAAGTACAGACGCATGCTCTATTTTAGTAGTTATAATGTGATTACCGCGTCTTTTTTTGCATTAACGCCGCCCTTGATAGCAAGATTATTTCCTTCTGTACCACCTGATGTAAAATAAATCTCCTTAGGCTGCACTTTTAAAATACCAGCAATTATTTCTCTAGATTCTTTTAGATAATCCTTGCCCTTTGCCCCCATATTATGTAGAGAAGAAGGATTTCCAAAATCCTCCAAAAGGCATTTATTCATAATAGCAACTGCTTCATCAGCGCATCTTGTAGTGGCTGAATTGTCAAAATATATCATTTCTAAAATTCCTCACATTTAAGCATCAACATACTAAGTGAGCATATTGCTGCTGTATCAGTTCTAAGTATTCTATGTCCAAGCGATATAAGCTGAACTGAATCTTCTACCATTTCTATTTCATTTGGAGCAAATCCACCTTCTGGTCCAATAAACACTCCTATGCTTTGGCCTTTTTTCAAACCAGCAAGACAATCATAGGTGTCCTTCATACCATTTTTGCTTTCAAAAGGAAGTAATATTACATCCAAAGCCTTTGCATATTCAAAGGCTTCCTTAAAGGACATTACAGAGTGAATGCCAGGTATAATTGAACGTTTAGACTGTTCTGCTGCTGATTTGGCAATAGATTGATAACGCTCCACCTTAGATTTCTTTTTCTTATCATCCAGCTTGACTATACAATTCTTCATCTCTACTGGAATAATCTCGTAAGCCCCGAGCTCCACACATTTTTCAATGATGGTCTCCATCCTATCTCCTTTAGGAATAGCCTGAAAGAGATATATCTTGTTGGGAAGCTCTGTGGATGGAACCTCCTCAACAACAGTGGCTACCAAATCCTTTTCTATGTAATCCGATACTTCACAAATGTAATTAGAACCATCAGAAACAGAAACACGAATCTTTTCTCCTGGACGCAAACGTACAACCTTAGTGAGATGATGTGCGTCCTGACCTGTTATATTAAATTTGCCATCTATGGGCTGTTCATTAACAAATACCTGTTGCATAATCTCTCTTATTTCTGAGCAGTAATATTAACCCACTCGCCTTGATGATTAATCTCCAAAATCTTAAGTCCAACTGACTCAAGTGCTTTTTTAACTTCATTTTCCTTGAAATCAATGATTCCTGAAGTGATGAAGTATGCTCCATCCTTCATTGTTGGAGGAATAGCTGGTGCCATAGCAATAATTATATCAGCAAGAATATTTGCTACAACAACATCATACTTTCCATAGCCAACTTTATCCTGCAGTTCCTTATCATCAATAAGATTTCCAACATAAAAATCTCCTGCAGCTTTATCAATATGATTTACCTGGAAGTTTTCATAGGTTGATGTAATACAATCCTCATCAATATCGGTACCTACTAAATGGCATTTCCCATCTAATAATTTATTGGCAATAATTGAAAGAATACCTGAGCCACAGCCTACATCAAGTATTTCATCCCCAGGCTTAAGATATTTCTTTAGCTGGTGTATACAAAGCTGTGTAGTCTCGTGCTTTCCTGTACCAAAAGAAACTCCCGGGTCAATCTCAACGAAAATCTTGCCTTTATCCTTGTCAGCAATCTCCTCCCAAGTTGGCTTAATAAGGATATCATCAATATAGAAGGATTTAAAAAACTGTTTCCAATTATTGATCCAATCCTCCTGCTTTGTAACTGAAGTATCGATGGTACCTTCGCCGATATCCATAGTCTCCTTCAGTTCTTCAAGTGCTGCCTTAACCTGTAAAAGAAGGGACTCGTGATCATCATCCTCACCTAAATAAAAAGAAACCTTTGAAAGGCCTTCGTCCTCTGGTAAGTCTGGCTGAAGCTCTTCAAAAACCCCACCCTGTCTATCTCCATCGTCAACAGGAATGTTATTTTCGATTTCGATAGAGAGGATGCCAAGCTCCATAAGAGCTGCACCAACAAAATCCTCTGCATCTGTAGTTGTATTAATGGAATATTTAATCCAATTCATAGTGTACCTCTATACATTTTAAGACCACATATCGAAATGATATGTGGTCCCTACGTCTTTATTCGCTCTTTGCCGCTGCCGCTTTGGCTGCCGCAGCTTTTGCTGTTATTTCATCCTTCAAGTCTACGCATTTATCCTTAAGCTTTCGGGATGTACTAGGTGATTGAATAAGTCTGGCAACTAATTTCATAGCGGCATCATATTTCTTGTAGTAGATAGACATATTAGCCAGCATAAAATCAACTGCCTCTGAAGCCATTCCACAATAAGGTGGAGTTTCTGAAGAAATAGCCTTCATAAAACCTTCATAGGCCTGACTATAAAAGCCATCATACTCCTTTTTAACCATTTCGATAATCTTAGGATCAGCTTCTTTATCACCTTCAAGCTCTTTTAGCTGTGCACGTCTAAGCCATGCAATCTTAAGACAAACATAAGCCTTTTCAGACATCTTAGCCTTCTTTTTCATAGTGCATATAAGAGCTAGCTTAAATTTCTCTATAGCATATTCATAGGAATATGTCTCTGGAAGGGTCTCATTAGGCTGAGGCTTGAAACTTGGGCAAAACTCAGCTCTGATAAGCTTCACACGAGCTGTATCAATCTTTGAGAATGTAGTATCCAAAGCGGAGAATCCGCAATTAGGGCAAGAATTAAAATCGTATTTAATCTTGTCAATATGCTCATAATTAGGCCTCAAATCAAAATCTGGTTCTAATCTTTTGAGCTTTGTAGCAAGGACTGCCTTAATTGGAAATTCCTTGTCGCATACTGGACATCGAATCTTCTTATCAATGACAAAGTCCTTTTCCTGCTTAACCACTGGTGCTGCAGCCTTTGCTCCAGCTTTGTCCCCTGCTTTTGGCTTTTCATCAGCCAAAATATCCAGCTCTCCGTCCATCGAAAAGCCGAACTTTTCCATTCCAGAAAGTAAATTCATAACTCGTCCTTTTCTTGTTGGTTAACAATTAGTTATTTGGTAACTTAAATGAACTCTTCAAAGATACAATTCTGTTAAATACTAATGCACCTTCCTTAGAATCTTTTGCATCAACACAGAAAAATCCCTGTCTTACAAATTGGAAACTGTCGTAGGCCTTTGCATCCTTTAAAGATGGCTCCACAAGACAGTTTTTAAGAACTGTTAGTGAGTTTGGATTGAGATTCAAACTACCATCTTCATTATACACTCCTTTTTCCTCGTCTACAATATTTTCGTAGAGACGAACCTCCGCATTAAGAGCAGTCTTTGCTGCCACCCAATGAATTGTTCCCTTTACCTTGCGGCCATCAGGAGCATCTCCACCCTTTGTAGCTGGGTCATAAGTACAGTGAATGCAAGTAACATTGCCATTTTCATCAGTCTCATATGATGTACAAGTAACAAAGTAAGCATTCATAAGGCGTACTTCGTTTCCTGGATAAAGTCTGAAGTATTTCTTAGGAGGCTCAATCATAAAGTCCTCTCTATCGATGTAAAGCTCCTTACCAAATGGAACCTGACGACTTCCAAGCTCTGGATTTTCTAAGTTATTAGGAGCCTCAAGCCACTCTACATCATCACTATCATAATTATCAATAACAAGCTTTACAGGATCAAGTACTGCCATTACACGGCTACGGCTAGTCTTAAGATCCTCACGGATGCAGTACTCAAGCATTGCATAATCTGATGATGAATTAGCCTTTGATACACCAGAAAGCTCAACAAACTTTCTTAATGACTCTGGTGTAAAGCCACGACGACGAAGCGCTGCAATAGATACAAGACGTGGATCATCCCATCCATCAACAATACCGTCCTCAACAAGCTTCTTAATATAACGCTTACCTGTAACAACATTTGTAAGATACATCTTAGCAAACTCAATCTGACGTGGTGGATTCTTGAAGCCAGCTGACTTAACTACCCAGTCATAAAGAGGTCTATGATCTTCAAACTCTAGTGTACAAATAGAATGTGTAATATTTTCGAAGGCATCCTCAAGTGGATGTGCAAAATCGTACATAGGATAGATGCACCACTTATCACCTGTGTTGTGATGAGTCATATGTGCAACTCTGTAAAGGATTGGATCACGCATGTTGATGTTAGGTGATGCCATATCAATCTTAGCACGGAGTGTATGGCTTCCATCCTCGTATTTGCCGTTCTTCATATCCTCAAACATCTGAAGATTCTCTTCTACGGAACGATTGCGATTAGGATCTTCCTTACCTGGATGCTCAAAGTCACCACGATACTCTCTCATTTCCTCTGCTGTAAGATCAGAAACATATGCAAGACCCTTCTTAATAAGGTCTACTGCGACCTCGTACATCTTATCAAAGTAATTAGATGCAAAATAAAGATGCTCGCCCCAATCAGCACCAAGCCACTGAATATCAGCCTTGATAGAATCAACAAACTCTACCTTTTCTTTTGTAGGATTTGTATCATCAAATCTCATATGGAACTCACCATTGTATTTCTTGGCAAGGCCATAGTTTAAGATGATAGATTTTGCATGTCCTATATGTAAATATCCATTAGGCTCTGGAGGGAAACGTGTACAAACGTGATCGTAAACCCCTTCCCTTAAGTCCTTATCGATTTCAAGCTCGATAAAATTTTTGCTTACTACTTCTTCACTCATTATTTATATAGTCCCTTCTATAAATTACTTTCTAATTAATTTTGAATGTGCTGATGAGTAAATAAATGCTCTGAGCAATACTCATAATTACCACTGCACTTGCTACAGAATCTGAAATCAAGCTCTGGATTTGTGATTTCTGTACGTCCGCAAACAGCACATTTATGTCTTGCAATAGGTGTTCCATCTCTGTACTGAGTACGAGGTGGTGTCACCTGTCTTCTAAACTCCGCGCGTCTGTGAATATCCTTAGGATTGTAGCGCTGAAGATTTCTGGTCATCATAAAGAAAATGAACCAATTTAAAAGTGATGCTATGATAGGCATAGCTGCAAATAAATAGCCTGACATCAAATAATCAAAAACTGAATAGCCAATAATCACTAAATAGAAAATTGACATCCATTTCATTTTAATAGGTATGATGAAATATAAAAGCACCTGCATATCTGGAAAACAAGTAGAAAATGCAAGGAATATTGATAAATTAATGTAATAAGTGCTGATAAATGAACCAATAGGAACTGTAGGTCCATAAATGACATAAGTGATAAATGCACCTATAACTGTAAAGAGCATACCGCCAAAAATATAAACATTAAAACGGAAAGCTCCCCAAGTTCTCTCTAAAGTAGTACCTAACTGGTAATACAAGAAGAACATAATAACCGCAAAGAGAATGTTTGTGTTACTAGGTGGAATAACTACCCAGGTAACTAATCTCCAAATCTGTCCTCTAAAAATATAATATGGCTCCAACATCAAATAATTAAGATATGGAATCCCTGTAAATCTTTGTCCAAACTGCAGTAAATAGCCGATTGCATAGCCTAATAATAAGTAAACTATAAGATTTGAAATGGCGTATTTACCAATTTTCTTTTCTAATTTATCTAGCAAAGCTGACCCTCCGTAAGTACTTTAAGACATAAATATAGACTTTAAAGATTATAAACCTTTAAAGCCTATTCTAGCAAGATTTTTTATAAATATTAGACTCAATTCTCTTCCGTAAAATAATCATTAATATTCTTCTTATTGATTAATTCATAGGATATATAATAATATTTTCCATCAACAAGTGGAAGGTCCTTTGGCGGTTTACCATCCACACCTAAAAATAACGCTAATTTTGCGATGATTTTCCCCTTCTCCTTTGAATTATTAAGGACTGTTCCTTCTATCATCCCCTCATTTACCATTTCCAGGGCTTCTTCCTGACCATTAACCCCCACTATAAGAGGCATAGTCTGAACGCCGAAATTAGTAAGAGCATCAACTGCCCCCAAAGCCATATTATCATCATTTGCTATGATAAGCTCTATTTGACGAGGATAACCAGCTAAAAGTGATGTGATTTTTGTTTGAGCCTGTTGTCTATCCCAGTTTGCAATTTCGTCTCCAAGACGTTCTAATTTTATTCCACAGCCTGTAATTGTCTCAACAGAAACTCTACTTCTAACAATAGCATCCTGATGTCCAGGTTCCCCTTCAAGCATTACATATTGGATTATGCCATCCTGATTTAAATCGATTTCATCCATCCTCTCCCGAAGGGCTTCTACGATAATTCTCCCTTGCAGCTTTCCGCTTTCTTCAGGTCTGGCTCCAACATAATAAAGCTTATCAAACCGCTTTAAATCATCCTCAACAAGCTCTCGATTAAAAAATAATAGGCTTATCTGCTGCCTTGGCAGCCTCTATAATCACAGAAGGATCCGTTCTATCTACAAGATTTACACATATAACATCGTAATCCTTATCAATAAAATCCTGAACCTGATCATTTTGTAGCAGTTGATTCTTGCCTGAATAAACTACAGATGTAGAAATCTCTACTCCGTATCTTGTCTGATATTCTATTAAGTATTCCTCAATATTGTGCCTTATATCTTCTGTAAATGGGTCAAACTCATTGTACATGGTAATCCCCACTTTTATGCTTTCCTTTACAGCTTTATCATTGGATGATTTACACCCGCAAATCGACACTATTGTCACAAAGCATAAAAGCATCGTAAAAACTTTTTTCATAATACTTCTCCGAATTACTTAACAAATGGAAACAAAACCTTTTCTAGCTTATCTGAATGTATAGTTTCCTTGTCTGAAATATAATATAGACTCTCATTTTTATTATCAGGCGATTTATTATTCCCTAAGAGTGCCTGCTCTACAGCTAAATAGCCCATGGAATAATCATCCTTAAATGCCAAAGCATTAATAACATTAGAATCCAGATAATAAACAGCTTCCTTGCTATTATCAATGGAATAAATAAGCACCGGCTTTTTCAATTTCCCCTGAGCCCTTGCGGCAGCCTCAAGAGTGGCAAAATCCAAGGTGATAAAGCCATCAAACAAACCTGATTGGCCAAGATTATACATGCTTTGATTTATAGTTCCAGAGGTAGCAGAAAGCTTTCTGTATTCAATCTTTACATTTGAATCTTTAAAGGTATCATTCAAGCCTTCCATTAGTTCCATAGTATCCAAATCCTCTATGGTACTAACTAATACCAGTTTATCTGCCTTTCCATCAGCCTTAATATACTGAGCAAAATCTGCGCCCAGTCTATAATCATCTGTCATGATAGAATCTTTAAAATCTGCTAGTGAACCATTTTTTACAAATATAACCTTGTCTGAAAGATAATTCGTATTTACGAATTCCTTCATGGCTTCATAATCGACAGATGCTACAACAACATAGTCAGCACCATCTTTTAGCTGCTTACTTAATGCCTCTATTTCTCCATCCACACCGTATTCCACAGGAGAATTTATAAAATCAACAATGCAGTCATTATCCATTGCAGCGGTTTCCGCACCTGCTTTCATATTTTCCCATCTATCCAGGTTATCTCCGGTGACTATAAAAGAAATCTTTACTTCTTCCTTTGAGACTCTAGTGTAGTCCAAATAAATATATAACTCAGCTGTCAAAAGAAAAACAACGGCTATAGCAAAGCCAATAAATAACTTTTTATTTCGCATCGGCTTCACCTCCTAAATATTCTTCCATAGTAAGCTTTGGCAAACGAATAACTGCTCTGGTTCCCTCATCCAGTTCACTATATAAGCTAAGACCATAGTCTTCTTTGAAATACAGATTGATTCGTTGATTAATATTCCAAAGTCCTATTCCAGATCCTTTTCCATGGGACTCACTCTTTTCCTTAAGAAGATTATCTAAAACATCCTGAGGAATACCCATACCATTATCAATGACCTCGATATAAACATCTCCGTCCTTCTCATAGCCTTTAATGTCAATCTGCCCATCATCCTCCATTTCCCCTACTGCATGATAAATGGCATTCTCAATAAGGGGCTGAATGATAAGTTTGATGGTAATACAGTTTTCGATTGCAGGATCAATATCAATATTTGCTTCAAAACGATTCTTATAGCGCACCTTTTGAATAGCTAAATAGTTTCTGGCGTGAGTAATCTCGTCCTTAATAGTAATTATATTGTTTCCTTTGCTAAGACTGATTCTAAATAGAGATGCAAGGCTTTTAATCATAGAAATAGCCTCTGGATATTTCTCAGCCTCAATCATCCAAATAACCGAATCCAAGGTATTATATAAAAAGTGAGGATTTATCTGGGCCTGCAATGCATTTAATTCGGATTTACGTTTTCTTTTTGTTCCTTGACGCGCTCTTCCATAAGTTTGTGCATCTGTGCTACAAGGGATTTTATGGTTCTTCCTAGATGCCTTATCTCATGTGAACCACCAATATAAATCTTTTCCTCATCAAATTTCCCGTCATCAATATAATTCAAGGATTCTTCAAGTCGTCTTATAGGATCAGTCACAATTTTAGAAATAAAAATATTTCCAAAAACAATTAGGAAAATGGTAACTGTTATGATTATCATCATATAAGCCCTTAGCTGATTAAAAGGAGCAGCCAAATCCTTCATTGGAACTACGGACACTATCTTCCAGCCTGTATATCCTACCGTCTTTACGATAATGGACCGCTTGCTTCCATTGAAATTTTCTATATAATTGCCATCATCATAATTTGCAGCAGCTAAATTATTTTCTTCTACAAGCCCTGTATAGATGGCCTTTTGTTTTGGATGATATATTATCTCCCCTTCGGAATCTATAAGATAAACATATCCTGTACCTCCCTCATTTACCCTTGAAAACATCTGCTCTATTGCAGAATAATTCATGTCAACAAGAAGGATACCGCGCCTGTTATATCCCATGTAATTTAGATCTACACTTCTGCTAAGAGAAACAACCCAGTAATATCTGTAATTACTACTTTCAAACATATTTTGAACGTGTGGGGTAGAAAAATGAAAATTTTCCATGCGCTCTTCGTTACTTGTAAACCAAGATTGCTCTGTAAAATCTACTCCAGCTTTTCTAGTGGCAATTGGTGCAGCAGAAATAAGGGCACCATCCTGAGAAATGCAGGCAATACTAATAAGATTATCCTTGTTTGCCTCATAAAGAAGATCCATTTCTTTGTTCATGCTGTCGCTTGTTAGATCAAGATTTTTGATTACGTTGTAATACATACCATCTGAAATTCTCATCATATTTTTCAGGTATGAATTAAGATTCCAGCTAATCTGGTCTATTACCTGTATGTTATTTTCAATGGCAGTAGCTTTTGCTGTATTAGTGTAATTTGTATAAAAAGCAAAGGTCATAAATGCCATACTAAGAATCGAAACAATAGTAAAAGAAAGCGAAATAATCAACTGAATGCTTCGTCTCTTGGAGGCTCTTTTGACCCTTGCAAACTGCCTTTTAACATCCCATTCCTTCATTGATTATTCCTTTTTCAGTCTATACTTTGATGGCGAAATACCATAAGCTTTCTTAAAAACGTAACTAAAATAATTAGGCTCATCTATACCAACCAGGCCTGCAATAATATAGGCCTTTTCATCAGTATTATCTAAAAGCCATTTAGCCTTTTCCATTCTAAGATTAGTAAGATAAGTCACAAAGGTATACCCTGTCTTTTTCCTAAATAAAGTAGAAAAATAATTAGGAGTAACATTAAGATAATTAGCTAAAGTGTCTACCGATAAATCACGTTCATTAAAGTGCTCTGAAATATAGGCCTTGGCTTTTCTACAAGGTCATGGGTATTAATATCTTTAAATTGTGAAAATGTTTCCTGGTAATACTTCTCTAGATTTTCAAGATTACGTCTCTGCTCTTCTTCATCATCAAGACGCACCTTTAGACGTGAAAAAAGCTGATACAGCTCATCAGAATTAACAGGCTTTAGAACATATTCCACCACAGCAAGCTCTATAGCCTCCTTGGCATATTCAAATTCATCATAGCCTGATAAAATAATGAATTTTGTAGCAGGAAGTTCTGCCTTTAGTTGCTTAGAAAATTCTAAGCCATTCATAAAAGGCATATTAATATCGGTCATCACCACATCTGGACGGCGCTCTAAGGCCATATCAAGTGCCTCATAGCCATTTTCAGCTGTACCAACAACCTTAAACCCCAATTCTTCCCAATTAATTTTCTTTTCGATGGCCAGGCGAACTTCTTCCTCGTCATCAACTAACATAACATTATACATACCTAATTCTCCCAATAAAAACCCTAACCCTAGTATAACAAAAAGCTGGTCACAGCTACAAGCCTTAGTGTTTCTCCGCTCAGCGTAAAATGCTTCGCTTGAGAAACCTAAGAGCTTGTTGCTTACCAGCTTAATCCTAGTCTATGAATGTGAGAATTAGTTCTTTTTACGTTTAGACATAACGTCTACTGTAACGGCGCCCAGAAGTACGGCTCCTTTTACGATTTTTTGGATATCTGTTGACCATCCAAAGAGGGACATTCCGTTGTTAAGAACACCCATTACAAAGGCACCTACAACTGCTCCAAGGATTGTACCAGAACCACCAGCTACAGCAGCACCACCAATGTAGCAGGATGCAATGGCATCCATCTCGAAACCGTCACCGGCCTTAGGTGTAGATGATCCGTTTCTTGCTGAAAGTACAATACCTGCAATAGCTGCAAGAACACCCATATTTGTATATACCCAGAAAAATACTTTGTTTGTATCGATACCAGAAAGGTTTGCAGCTTTTCTATTTCCACCAAGAGCATAAATCTGGCGACCAGCTACTGTCTTTGTAGTAATGAAAGCATAAATTGCAATAAGAACAACCATTATAAGAAGTACAAATGGAAGTCCATTGTAAAGAGCAAGTTTGCAAAGGAAGAACCAAATAATGAATAATTCGATTACAACCTTAAGGATTGTCTGCCAAGCTGGAGCAAGAGCAAAATTATATTTCTTCTTTGTCTTAATTCCTTTAAGCTCAGCCCAGATAAGTGCAACTGAAGCAATTATGGCAACAGCAATTGAAACTAAATCAAGTATTCCATCACCAAAGAAAATCTTATAAGTAGGTAAAAATCCTGCACCAATAAAATTGTACTCTGTTGGAAGAGGTCCCTTTGTCTGAGCCTGTAAAAAGTGTATATGTAAGACCACGGCCCATAAGCATAGTTGCAAGTGTAACTACGAATGGAGGGATGCTAAGATATGCAATGAAAAATCCAGCAAACATACCAACTAATAGTCCAATTGCAAGAGCTGCAATAATAGCAACCCACATATTCATTTTGTAGTCCATCATCATAATGCCGGCTGTGGCACCACAAAGTGCAACTACTGAACCAACACCAAGATCAACGTTACCTGTTAATACGCAAAGTAACATACCAATTGCCAAGATAACAACGTATCCGTTTTGCATAACCAGGTTGTTAATATTCATTGGTGTAAGGTTTTTGCCACCAGTAAGAAGTGCAAATATTAAATAAATGACAATAAGGGCAATGAACATGCCATATTGTTTCATATCAAGATTAACTCTCTTATTTTCCATTTCCATCATCCTTTCTATTGTGGGCCATTACAAATTGCATGATTCTTTCCTGAGAAACTTCTTCCTTAGAAAGTTCGCCCGCAATCTCTCCCTCATTAATGACATAAATTCTATCGCAGGTACCAATAATTTCAGGCATTTCCGAAGAAATTACGATAACCGCCTTACCCTGCTTCGCCAATTCATTAATGACGCAATAAATCTCGTATTTGGCACCTACATCGATGCCTCGTGTTGGCTCATCCAAAATCAAAACATCAGGCTGTGTAAGCATCCATTTTGCCAGTACAACCTTTTGCTGGTTTCCACCTGAAAGTGAACCAACCACCTGATTGATGGAATTCGCTTTTACGTTAATTTTCTTTCTATATTCTTCAGCAGCTAAAATCTCCTCATTTCCATTTATAACACCATGCTTTGAGAAAAACTTTGGACGAGCTGCAATGGTCATATTCTCCTTAATATCACCAATCAAAATCAAACCATTAGTCTTTCTGTCCTCAGTAACATAAGCAAGCTTGTTATCAATGGCATCCTTAACTGTGTGAAGATTTACCTCTTTTCCATTAATCTTTACAGTTCCAGAGATTTTCTGTCCGTAGCTGTGTCCAAACACACTCATGGCAAACTCTGTACGTCCTGCTCCCATAAGTCCTGCCAGACCAACTACCTCTCCTGCTCTAACTTCAATATTAATGTTTTTAAGAACCTGTCTATCTGGATCATCTGGATGATAAACATTCCAGTTCTTAACCTCAAAAATAGTATCACCAATGGTAACACCTTCTCTAACAGGATATCTGTTTGTAAGCTCACGACCAACCATGGCCTTGATAACTCTATCCTCTGAGAAATCATCTACTCCCTTTACAAGAGTTTCAATTGTTTTACCATCTCGAATAATAGTAACTGCATCTGCTACATAACTAATCTCATTCAACTTATGAGAAATAATGATGCAGGTAATCCCCTGTTTTTTCAGCTCAAGCATAATATCAAGAAGCTTTCTGGACTCCTCATCATTTAAAGCGGCTGTAGGCTCATCCAAAATCAAAAGCTCTACTTTTTTTGCCATTGCTTTAGCAATTTCAATCAGCTGTTGTTTTCCAACGCCGAGAGAATTAACCGGTGCATTGACATTTTCATTTTCAAGACCAACCCTTGCCAGCATCTCCTGTGCTCGCTGTCTTGTTTTGGTCCAATCTATAACGCCCTTCATAGAAAGCTGTTCGTTACCTAAAAATACATTTTCTGCAATTGATAGAAGGGGACTTAACGCAAGCTCCTGATGAATAATAACAATGCCCTTGGCTTCTGAATCCCTGAGGCTATGGAATTTACAAACCTCCCCATGGTATTCAACGTCACCTTCATAGGTACCGTAAGGATACACTCCAGAAAGAACGTTCATCAGTGTAGACTTACCAGCTCCATTTTCTCCACAAAGAGCATGGATTTCTCCCTTTTTCACCTGCAGATTTACATCATCAAGAGCCTTCACCCCAGAAAACTCTTTTGTGATATGTTTCATTTCCAAGATGTAATCTGACATATTAACTTCTCCTTCTTATAAATAGTGGCGACTTAATTCAGTCGCCACTACAACTTATAAACTAATTATTCAGCGAGCTGCTCTTCTGTATAGTAGCCACCATCAACAATGATTTCCTTGTAGTTATCCTTATCAACTGCAACTGGTGTGCAAAGGTATGAAGGAACAACAAGCTTACCATTGTCGTACTGCTCTGTATCGTTGATTTCTGGCTCTGCACCTTCAAGAACTGCCTGAACCATTGTTACGCACTTGTCAGCAAGGAGACGTGTATCCTTGTAGATAGACATTGTCTGTGAACCAGCAATGATGTTCTTTGTAGCCATAAGCTCTGCATCCTGTCCTGTAATAAGTGGCCAATCCTCGCCTACCTTATATCCAGCACCTTCAAGAGCTGCCTTACATCCATAAGCAAATCCATCGAAAGCTGTTGCGCAGATATCTAACTTATCATTTGCATAGAAACCTGTAAGGTAGTTCTCACAGTTCTGCTGAGCTGTTTCCTGAGACCATCTAAGAATACAAGTATCTTCGAATGATGTTCTACCTGACTTACATACTAATGTGCCATTATCAAGATATGGCTGAAGAACTTCCATAAGACCGTTGTAAAGCATTACTGCGTTGTTATCATCTGGAGAGCCCATAAAGAACTCGATTGTATAAGAATCTGTTGCATTCTTAAGGTCTTTTGCCTCCTCAATGTACTTACCGATTGCTGTACCAACACCCTTGTTATCGAATGTTGCGTAGTAGCTAACAGCATCTGTGTCCATAAGAAGACGGTCATAAGCGATAATAGGAATACCAGCTTCCTTAGCCTGTGCCTCTACATTTACTAGAGCTGATGAGTCAACAGCTGCGATAACCAAGCAATCAGCGCCAGCTGCAATCATGTTCTCAATCTGAGAAACCTGAGCCTGAACATCATCCTCAGCATACTGAAGATCTACTTCATAGCCAAGAGCCTCAAGCTTTGTCTTCATATTGGCACCATCATTAATCCATCTTTCAGAAGACTGTGTAGGCATTGCAACTGCAACCTTCTTTCCTGTAGAAGCTGCTGGTGCGCTGTCATCTGTTGTCTCTGTAGCTGAATCAGCTGTAGTGTCCGCTGGAGCACCTGTATCAGCAGGGCCGCATCCCACTGCGATACCCATAGTCATAAGTGCTGTGAGCAATAAACTTAGAACTCTTTTTTTCATTTCCTTCTCCTCCTAATTTTGTGTTTATGCAGCCCCCCGGCTGCGTCTCTTTTATCTATATAAATATTACCAATTCACATTTTCTACATAAATATAAAATTCTATTCAAAACCTAAAAAAATCTACACAAAAAATTGGGCCAGTTACGACCCAATTTTCGATAATCAAAATATGCTAATGTATCTTCTTTGTATTAAGAATTACTACTGAAATGATTGACAGGATAAAAGCAATCAGTGCAGTAAGCAAAAGCTTTCTAACATACTTCGAAAAATATCCCACAAGAATTCTTGAAGGAATTATTAATATCAGCAATATGTTACAGTTAGCTATACCAAAATAATTTCAACCGCAAAAACTACTACGCAACAAATAATTGCAACCCTGAAAAGACTTTGGTTAAACCATGCTGCCACGGTGCCGCAAATTAATGCCAGGATGCCTGCAATTTTATTTTGGGTAGCATCGATAATCGCCGGGAAAGTCATCACAGCAAGTGTCACATAAGGAACATAGTAAAGGAACGACTTTACAAAGCGACTCTTAATAGGTTTTCTGAATACTGTAACCGGAAGCACTCTGATAATAGTGCTCACAATACCAGCAACAAGTATGTAAATGTATATATTAGTCATCGTCCTCTACCTCCGGATGTGGGAATAATATAGCAGCAACAGATGCAATTACCACAGTGAGAATTATTGTTTTTGTGCCAGCAGATATTCCTGAAAAAACGGTTAATCTGGAAGCAAAATAGCTTAACACAAAGCTTACAGCAATAAGAACAGCCACTATTCTATGTTTTCTAGCCTCTGGCATAATGCAGGCTAAAAACATACCATACAAAGCAACAGATAATGCACTTACAAGTCTTAAGGGCATCAGCTCTCCTGCCACAATTCCGCAAGCAGTACCTAAAGACCAGCAAAAAGCAGCAATAAGAAAGGCAGCGTAATTGTACAATGGCTCAATGACACCCGGCCGCTTTATCGTAATTGCGAATAATTCATCTGTAACAGTAAAGCCCACAAGAATTCTGTGCAACATAGAAGTCGCCTCATCAAATTTTTGGCTTAACGCTGTAGACATCAGCAAATATCTTGCATTGACCACAATAGTCATAACAGCCATAACTACATAGGCAGAATTAGCAGAAGCTACCGTATATACGGCATACTCTCCTGCACTGGCATGGTTCAAAAAAGAATTAATAAAGCCCTGCAGAGGCGTAAAATTTGCTTTTCGAGCTATTATTCCAAGAGAAAAGGCCACAGCAAAATAACCTAAAGCAATGGGAAAGCCATCTCTAATACCCTCTTTTATAATTGTTTTTTTAGAATTTTGATAAATATTATTCATAGTTTTTTAATACTTTCACTTTCTCAGAAGTGTAAAATCATAATTAGAATGATTGGGGGGCAAAATCATGAAACCAGGAGTATATAAAGCAACTCGAAAAAATGGTGAACCTTATTACCGTGGAAACATAACCTACAACGGAAAACACATCAGCATCGGAAGCTTTAATACCGAAGCACAGTGCAACCGTGCCTATAAGGAAGCCTGGAAAATCTTAAAGGATAAAAATAAATCTTCTTTCCTATCAAAACAATATTAAGAATCTTCCATTTGAAAAATGTGTTACCCTGATTAATTTCAGAGATAACAATATCTATATCAAGAATCCAATCTACCTGTTCAAAAATTACTTCGTTTATTATTTGGATCCAGCTATTGTTCTAAAATTTGATAATGATGATTTGTTCTATTATTCCACCCATAAAATACAAAATCGTGGTGGGCATATGTTTGTAAGTGACTATGGAATGCAATATAACATCCTTGGTCGATACGGAATCAAGCCTTATAGTGTAAAAGATCGTGATTATAAGTTTGCAAATGGTGATGAAACGGATTTGCGATATTCCAACATCATACTTGTAAACAAATATCACGGAGTATCTAAAGAAGAAAAGAAAGGCAAGGTTAAATACGTTGCCAAAATACATTTAAACGGAGACTTCATTGTGGGTAGATATTCTTCAGAAGCAAAAGCTGCCATAGCTTATAACAAAGCTGTGGATTTATGTAAATCAAGGGGAATGTCTAAAAAATTCCCTACCAACTTTGTGTCGGAATATTCTCCACGTGAATATGCTGATATCTATACCGAAATAAAGATTTCTCCTCATTTATATAAATTTTTCCGTAATAAAAATTTTCGCGAGGCTTAGCCTCGCGAATTATTTTTATTTAGTTATTGATGAATTTATCTTCTTCGTTATTCCAGCTGTAAAGCTTACGAACCTCTTCGCCAATCTTCTCAGATGGATGCTCAGCAGCAAGCTTTCTCATAGCCTGGAAGTGAACCTGACGACCAGCTGGTGACATATCAAGTAAGAATTCCTTAGCAAATGTTCCGTCCTGGATATCTGAAAGAATCTTCTTCATAGCCTTCTTTGTATCTTCTGTGATAATCTTAGGACCTGTAATGTAATCACCATACTCAGCTGTATTTGAAATAGAATATCTCATTCCAGCAAAGCCTGACTGATAGATAAGGTCAACGATAAGCTTCATCTCGTGGATACACTCAAAGTATGCATTTCTTGGATCGTAGCCTGCCTCAACAAGTGTCTCAAAGCCAGCCTGCATAAGAGCACAAACACCACCACAAAGAACTGCCTGCTCACCAAAGAGGTCTGTCTCTGTTTCTGTTCTAAATGTAGTCTCAAGAACACCAGCGCGAGCACCACCAATACCAAGTGCATAAGCAAGTGCAAGATCAAGAGCCTTTCCTGTAGCATCCTGCTCTACTGCAACAAGACAAGGAACACCCTTTCCTGCAAGGTACTCTGAACGAACTGTGTGTCCTGGTCCCTTAGGAGCTATCATTGTAACATCAACATCAGCTGGTGGCTTGATGCAACCAAAGTGAATATTGAAACCGTGAGCAAACATAAGCATATTGCCTGCCTCAAGGTTTGGCTCGATGTCTTTCTTGTACATATCAGCCTGCTTCTCATCATTGATAAGAATCATAATGATATCAGCCTTCTTTGCAGCCTCTGCTGCTGTGTATACTGTAAGTCCCTGCTTCTCAGCCTTAGCCCAAGATTTTGAACCTTCGTAAAGACCGATAATAACATCGCATCCGCTCTCCTTAAGATTAAGTGCGTGAGCGTGACCCTGGCTACCATAACCAATAATAGCAATTGTCTTACCCTTTAATAATGAAAGATTACAATCTTCCTGATAGTAAATCTTTGCTTCCTGTGACATTCTTCTTATCCTCCTAATTTTCTATTTATTAAAGAATTACAACATCGTCGCTGCCTCTTGTAAGTCCTGTAAGTCCTGTTCTGGCAAGCTCTAAAATATCGTAATCTCCAAGCATATCTAAGAAAGCTTCAAGCTTTCTGGCACCACCTGTAATCTCAAGCACCATTGAATCGTGAGTAACATCTACAACCTTACCATGGAAAATCTCTACTATTGTAAGGACATCCTGTCTATCTGTACTTCTAGCAGAAATTTTTACAAGCATAAGCTCTCTGGTAACTGAAGTATCGTGTTCAAGCACCTTAAGATCAACTACATCTGTAAGCTTAGATACCTGCTTTTCAATCTGCTCTAATACCATCTCATCTCCATGAGTAACAATTGTCACTCGTGTATAACGAGGGTCTGCAGTAACTCCAGCCGAAAAGCTGTCTATATTGTATCCTCTTCTTGAAAATAAACCGGAAATGCGGCTTGTAAGACCTGGTGTGTTTTCAACTAAAATTGATAGAACTTTTGTAGATTCCATAATATATACTCCTTTATTACTTCACTACTGTGAAGTATGAAACTAAATAAAATTCTATCACAAACAGTTGATATGTCAACAGAAAAATATGAATTTAAGAAATTAGGATTTAACAAACAAATACACCTCATCAAAGTTTAAGAAGCTGATGAGGTGTTAATAGTATTTTCCATCATATGGATTGTAAAGTCCCATCTGAATAGGCTGTCTTTTGTCTTCATAACAAAGGGTTATGTAATAATCTCTAAACTCAAACCCTTGCTTTGTCCACTCTATCTTCCCCTTTTCGCAATCACAGTATTCACTGTAATCAACCCACTGCAATACCTGCATCAATGGCCTGTCCATCATCTTGCAGGTGGCTTCCTTAAAGGTCCATACCTCCGTAAATTTCTTATTTACTTCGGATTTCTTTGTTGATTCTAAAAATTCCAAATCATATTTAGTAAAAAATCTTTTTACTAAGTCTTTATCATAAGGGCGGATTCTTTCCACATCAATTCCCACTGGTTTATCAGATATAGCTGCCACCGCAAAGAAATCCGCATGACTTATACTAAAATCTACATTTTTAGGTTGAATGAAAATAGGCTTGCCCTGAGATGTATTCGTATAAACGTAGGGCCTTTGAATATGATTCTCCCACAAAAGTTTTTCTAAAAGATGAGAAGCACCTAGTCTCTCACACTTACCCTTGAGTGTTTTAGCCTCGTCAACATGAGCCCTGCGCTGAGGACTAATCATGTCGTAGACTTCATCAAAAATAAACGGATTTTGTAGTGGTTCACAATTATATGCTGCCGCTTTTATCATAGGCTCCCCTTTCTTCTTAATACAAAGTATACCATAGTGAGTAAAAAGTATGTTAAAATTTGGTTAAACATAGGGGGTGAGATTATGAACTTTCTTATTTTCGAAATGAGGACTGTCTGTTACAATTCATATCTCTATTTTGGCGACTCACTTGGCAGCGCTCTTACTAATTTAGGACATAATGTGGAATATTTCAAGGTTGATGAAAATGATCTTGATGAATTAGAAAAATATTGCGGGAAGCATTATGACGCTCTTATAGATTTCAATTCCGATTTGCCAAAAGCACTTATGGATGATGATTCATTTTTCCTTGATCATGTGGATGCGCCTTTTTTTGATATAATATTAGACCACCCTCTCTATCATCATGATTCTTTAAAAATAAATTATCTAATTTCCATGTAATCTGTCTGGATGAATATCACAAAAACTATATACAAAAATACTATCCTCATATTAAATCTGTTACCGTCACACCAATGACAGGTGAATTAGCCTTTGGAAAAGAAAAATAGAGTGGGATCAATTTGAGAATCGTAAATACGATATTTTATTTTCAGGGACTTATACTGCCCCAGCCAGACTGGAAAAAGCTATAAAAGAAATGCCGGATTCCATAGTAGAAACCGTTTATGAACTTATAGAAATGTTAAAAGCAGATAATAGCCTTACTATTGAAGAAGCTGTAGATACTCTTTCAGAGACAGAAATATATGATTATATAAATTTAGACAAGCCACTACACACCCAAACATTTTATTTAGCTGATGCCTATGTGCGTTGTCTTAATAGAAAAAACTAGTTGAGGCTCTGGACAGATGCGAGCATGAACTTCATTTATTCGGTGCGCTATGGGAAGAACTGCCTTTAAAGCATGCCACAATACACAGAGAACTTCCTTTTAATCTAACCTTCACCGTATTTACGAAGGCTAAAATCTCTGTAAATATTATGCCTAATTTCAAAGCAGGAAGTCATGATAGAGTCTTTTCATCACAGCTGAATGGTGCAGTTTCTCTTACCGACCCAACCATTCTACTACAAAAGGAATATAAGAATAAAGAAAACATACTCTTCTTTGATTTAAATAACATAGCAGAATCAACCAGCATAGTTGATGAAAGCCTAAGAGATTTGGATAAGCTAAAAAAAATTGCCCAGGCCGGTTATGAAGTAGCTTCAAAAAACCACACCTGGACTGAAATAGCAAAAAAGCTATTAAGCGCACTATAAATTATTAATCTAAATTTAGCATCTCCTGGTAGAAAGCAAAGTAATCCTTTCTCCCTTGCTTAGTAAACTCTATAGCAGTTCTAGGATGCTGATTTAAAAGACCAGTTGTAAGGTACTGCATATCGTAGCCCCATACAACTCCCTGCTCTTTTAGAGGAAGCATAAAGTCCTCTACAAACTTGATGGCATATCTTTCTTTATACTTAGGATTCTTTAAAAATCCTAAAAGAAGCTCCATTGCACAGTTTCCTGCACCACGTCCCATGCTGCAATATGTAGCATCAAGATAATCAACATTATCGCCAACTGCCTCAATAGTATTTGCAAATGCAAGCTTTTGATTGTCATGTGCATGTATTCCCACACGCTTGCCATATTTAGAAGCTATTTCATAGTACATATCAGCTATACGCTCTGTCTGTTCTGGATAAAGAGAACCATAACTATCTACAATATAAATACATGAAATTGGTGTCTGACAAACAATATCAAGGGCTGATTTGATGTCTTCCATAGAGGCTGTAGAAATAGCCATAATATTACAGGTAGTCTCGTAGCCCTTATTATATGCATCCTCAATCATCTGAACAGCTCCTGGAAGCTGATGAAGATATGTAGCAACTCTAATTAAATCCACAGGGCTTTCAGCCTTTGGACGAATATCTTCCTTGTAATTACATCTTCCTACATCAGCCATAATAGCAAGCTTTAAATCTGTATCGTTATCACCAACGATTTTTCTAATATAATCATCAGATGAAAACTTCCAAGGACCAAATTTATCCTCATCAAACTGCTCTTTATCGGCTCTGTAGCCCATTTCCATATAATCAACTCCAGCCTTTACATTTGTAAGATAAAGAGCCTTTGCAAATTCATCTGTAAAATAAAAATCATTTACAAGACCTCCATCACGTAAAGTTGCATCAACAACTCTGACGCTCTCTCTTACCTCTAAAAGCTTAGATATTTCTTTTTTCATTTATGTGGTCCTCCGGTTGCTTTAGTGCTTAAAAGTATTAAAGTACCTCCTAGTATAAACATACCAGGAGGCACTGTCAACTATAATATTATTAAGTTCTAAAGGGATTATACTATCTCAAACTTCTGAGTGCTAGCATTCAATTGCTTGGTTACATCATTATTCTGATCCATCGCTTCATTAAT
>FP929036.1:1377823-1583847 GCA_000209815.1 Butyrivibrio fibrisolvens 16/4 | reverse complement strand
ATTAATGCCCTGGATTTCGCCAACGATTTCTGTTGCTGAGGCTGCTGACATACCAATAGCACTAGAGCTTTCTTCTACTGAACGAGAAATAGTTTCAATCTGTCCTGCCATCTCATTCATTACAGAATTAAGATTATCTGCCTTTTCAGAGAAAGTAGAAAGCATTCCCTCAATCATAGAGGCTGTATCCTCATATTTAGAACCAGTTTCTACAAAGGCATCATAATCAGCAAGTACGTTTTCATTAATAAATTCAATTACCTGAATAGCATTATCCGAAAGTGTTTTAACAGCAGCTGTAACCTTACCAGAAATCTCCTGAATATTACCAGCTGTATCTCTAGAATTTGCTGCAAGCTTACTGATTTCATCCGCAACAACAGCAAAGCCCTTTCCAGCTTCACCAGCACGAGCTGCTTCAATAGAAGCATTTAATGCAAGTAAGTTTGTCTGGCTAGCAATATCAAGAATTTCATTAGTCAAATCACTAATCTGATTAACCTGTTCTGACTCCTTAACAGACTCCTCAAGTACCTTTGAAAGTTCCTCCATCTTAGCGCCAGTGTTATCTTTCTTTTCCGTTGCTTCCTTCTTTATAGAATTAGCAGCTTCTTTAATTTCATCTGCCTTTTCAGCACCAGCTCTTGCTTCAGAATCAATAGCATCCGTAGCTTCTCTAACTTCCTGAACTTTGTCATTAAGCTCAGAAGTTGTTGCAGAAACATTTTCCATAGATGCAGCAAGCTCTTCCATTGCTGCAGATGTATTGGTTACATTATCAGAAGCACTCTGAATCCTTGCGACCATACTTTCTGATGAAGAACTAAGTACATCAGCCCCATCCTTTACATCTTTAATAACACCTTGCAAAGTTACTATGAACTGATTAATACAATCTCTAATCATAGCAAGTTCAGTTTCGGTTTTAGTATTAATTCTAGCGGTCAAGTTACCTTTTCCACTATCAATATCACTAATAATGCCCTGTAATTCCTTTGAAATATTTAAAATAGTCTTATTGATTCTAAAATAAGATATAACATAACTAATAATAATAAATACAATCACAACAGCTAGAACTAAATAAGCTCTTAGTGCTGCCTGCTTCATTCTTCCATTAAGGAAAGGTGCCAAATTATTACTAAGTGCCATAATGTCTGCATTCGTAGCATCTATCGCACTATTTAAAGCATCCAAAGACAATCCATAATCGGAACCAACATACATTCCTGCATGCATGATATCTCCGGCAAGCAAATATTCTCTTAGCTGTCCAGCAGTCGTTACATATGTCACACCAGCCTCTTTTAAAGCATCAGCGTTACCAGCACCACTTGCAATTTGTGTTCGAAGCATCTCGTTACTTGTAACATACTCTAGCTTTTCTTGAAATTCAGCTGCATATGAATCGAATTTAGCTAAATCATTAGCTGTAACACTATCCCCTTCTCCCAAAGCGCCCATATATCGATTGATTTCTGCCGTCATATGGATTGAATCAGCCTTAAGGTTCGACATCTCGTTAATCAATTCTGCCTCTGCGGAACTCGCTGATGATGCAATACCTACAACTGATGCCATTCCTGAATACCAAATATATGCAAAGATTAAAAATGCTACAATAATCAATCCATATACTAATGCATTCTGGAAAGAAATAGATTTCACAAAAGAACCTTTTTGGATATTTCGGTTGCCCCCCGATTTGTTTTGATTGCTCATAGTGTAACCCCCACATTACAAAATATTAGTTTTCTAGTTTTTATATATTAAAAAATAATATACGCTATGCCCTACTTGAAATTATAAAACCATATTTTTTTTCGTGTAATAGGCTTCACAAACAAATCATTAAAAATTTAAAAATGTACAAAAAAGAGCCCTTAGGAAAACCTAAGGACTCTTAATATACTAACCTGTAATTATTCTAAGGCTAGCGGGAAAGCAGCGCCCATTTGAAAATTGCCTTCGGCAATGGGGCGCGCTGTGGCAATAAGGAATCTTCCCAGCAAGCTGGGCCCCTCCTTAATGCATATTAGAACTTACCAGCAGTAGCAGCTTCCTCAACTGATACAGCTACAGCAACTGTAGCACCTACCATTGGGTTGTTACCCATACCGATAAGACCCATCATCTCAACGTGTGCAGGAACTGAAGATGAACCAGCGAACTGAGCATCTGAGTGCATACGTCCAAGAGTATCTGTCATACCGTATGAAGCAGGACCTGCTGCCATGTTATCTGGGTGAAGTGTACGTCCTGTACCACCACCTGAAGCAACTGAGAAGTACTTCTTACCAAGGTCTACGCACTCCTTCTTGTATGTACCAGCTACTGGATGCTGGAAACGTGTAGGGTTTGTAGAGTTACCTGTGATAGAAACGCCAACGTTTTCGTGGTGCATAATAGCAACACCTTCCTGAACATCATCAGCGCCGTAGCACTTAACTGTTGCACGAAGACCATTTGAGTATGCCTTCTCAGAAACGATGTTAAGCTTTGCTTCCTTGTAATCGTACTTTGTCTCAACAAATGTGAAACCATTGATACGAGAAATAATCTGTGCAGCATCCTTACCAAGACCGTTAAGGATAACACGAAGAGGCTTCTGACGAACCTTGTTAGCCTTCTCAGCGATACCGATAGCACCCTCAGCTGCAGCGAATGACTCGTGACCTGCGAGGAAGCAGAAGCACTCTGTCTCCTCCTCAAGGAGCATCTTACCAAGGTTACCATGGCCAAGACCTACCTTACGGTGATCAGCTACAGAACCAGGGATACAGAAAGCCTGAAGACCCTCTCCGATTGCAGCAGCTGCATCAGCAGCCTTACGGCAATCCTTCTTAATTGCGATTGCAGCACCTACAGTGTAAGCCCAGCAAGCGTTCTCGAAGCAGATAGGCTGAATCTTCTTAACCTGCTCGTATACATCAAGACCAGCGTCCTTTGTAATCTTCTCAGCTTCTTCGATTGAGCTGATACCATACTTATTAAGAACAGCATTGATCTGATCAATTCTTCTCTCATATGATTCAAATAAAGACATTATTGTTTCTCCTTTCTATAATTATTCCTGACGTGGATCGATAATCTTAACAGCATCGTCAACACGACCGTACTGGCCCTTTGCCTTCTCCCATGCTGTGTTAGGATCATCACCCTTCTTAATGAAGTCTGTCATCTTTCCAAGAGAAACAAACTGGTAACCGATAACTTCGTTATCAGCATCAAGTGCGATACCTGTTACATAGCCTTCAGCCATCTCAAGGTAACGAACACCCTTTTCCTTTGTTGCGTACATTGTACCAACCTGTGAACGAAGACCCTTTCCAAGATCCTCAAGACCAGCACCAACTGCAAGTCCGTCATCAGAGAATGCAGACTGTGTACGTCCGTAAACGATCTGAAGGAAAAGCTCTCTCATAGCTGTGTTGATAGCATCACAAACAAGGTCTGTATTAAGAGCCTCAAGGATTGTCTTTCCCTGAAGGATCTCTGCTGCCATAGCAGCTGAATGTGTCATACCTGAGCAACCAATTGTCTCAACAAGAGCTTCCTCAATAACACCATTCTTAACATTTAAAGATAATTTGCAGGCACCCTGCTGTGGAGCACACCAGCCTACACCGTGTGTGAAACCGCTAATATCAGAAATCTGCTTAGCGTGTACCCATTTTCCCTCTTCAGGGATAGGAGCTGGTTCATGCTTTGCGCCCTTAGCTACAGGACACATGTTTTCTACTTCTTTTGTGTAAATCATTGTAGAACTCCTTTCTTCGTTCGATTAATGACCATTAAAATGTAATTGCTACTTACATTAATGACATAATTTGGAACGTGCTTATAAACATAAGCGCGCTATCGAGAATATTTTCTCATTTTTGTTTATTTAGTAAAGTATTCTTTTGAACTTTTTGTTAAAAATTTGACTAATTGTTATTTACAGAAGTATGACATCATTTCAATCATAAATTCTAATGTCAGTAATAGCACACTGATCTCCCGTAATAGTAAAATAGAGCTTGTCTGGCATTAACAAAAACATAGTAGAATTCTTTATTCTAAAATCAGAATTTTCAATTGCCATCTCTAAAGAATCACCATTGATTCTAAAAGAAATATGGCATTCCATACCCTTTTTATTCTTTTCCTTCCAGGTATCCCAATTCTTAAACTCTCTGGTTTTCTTAACAATCGGATCATTTGTAGCAATGGTGGAGTCGCTCTTAAGCTCTCCATTCATTTGAATAAGTGCATATTCCAAGTAATTTTCTCCATCTACTTTTCCATCATCCGCAGAATAAATTACTATAAATGGGCAGTTCCAAACAAAGTTTGCTGTTGGAAGACTCATAGTGTGAAATTCGCAATTAAGCCCATCAGTAATAAGGGTACCTGGTGTACTAGCAGAACGGAATCTGTCAATCTGAAGATTAGGTAAATCTCCTTCAAGTCTGTTAATGTAATTGTTGGCTGGAGCAATTCGTGTGAACTGATCATCTGTAAATATCTCTTCTGTACGTTCTATATTAATGTTATTAATATTACAATATTCACCTGTGATGCCTATATAGGCGTACTTTGAATTCTCAGGTAGAGCCATAATAACATCTATAACTTCAGAATCACTTGATATGCTTATCTTTAGATGATCCCCACATTTAGCTGCAGTCATCTCATAGTCAGCACCGTAAAACTCCGAAATGCTTCCACCTTTT
Source organism: Butyrivibrio fibrisolvens 16/4 (assembly GCA_000209815.1). Classification (GTDB taxonomy): domain Bacteria; phylum Bacillota; class Clostridia; order Lachnospirales; family Lachnospiraceae; genus Pseudobutyrivibrio; species Pseudobutyrivibrio fibrisolvens_A. Next base: position 1,579,129 of record FP929036.1, on the reverse strand, counting down.
TGAGAAATTGTAACTTCCATGTTCTTAGCCTTAGTGGAATTATAGTGCCCATTAAACCAAATCTCCCCAAATTCTAAATACCCAAACGCGCTTATACTCTTCTCATCAGAATGGATTCTTCCATCGTAAGCATCAAAAACAATAATTGATGGTGCTGAAAATCCCGTTGGCGAATTACTATTAAGGCTCCATTCAAAACCGATTTTTGTAATCTTATCATCAATAAGAATTCCCTTTGTAACATTACTTCTATATTCATTAACAGAGAGGTATTCATCAGGCTTATTATCTATATCTTCCACATTTTCACGTAACTTATAGTCCTTATCGCTGTCAATAAGACTAATCATAATAGCGGCAAAACGTGGATCAAATGTAGTTCCTGATTTTTTAAAAATTCTTCTCTAACAATCACTTGAGGATACGCATCCCTGTCACTTTTTCTTGAAGTCATATTGTCATAATAATCTGCGACAGCAATTATTCTGGCTATCTCTGGAATCTCATCTCCTTTTAAATTATCAGGATATCCGCTTCCATCATATTTTTCATGATGAAAATGAGCACCATCCTTTAAAAATGGATATTCTGTGATATTAGACAATATATCTGCACCAATGATTGTTTTTCTTCTATAAATCTTCAATTCTTCTTCATTTAGATTGTTTCCTTTGTTTAAGATGCTTTCAGGAAGACCAACTTTTCCAATATCATGTAACAGTGCAGCATAATATATTTCATCACATTCTTTTTCACTTTTACCGCAGGTTTTAGCAATAGCTTTTGCATAATTTGCAACACGAGTAGAATGGCCCAATGTAAATACATCCTTTGCCTCTACAGCCCCCATGAATGCAGAAGATGTTTGTTCAAAAAGACGTTGCATACTCTCCTGCTCTTTTTCAAAAAGTCAATCTCGCTACGCTTAGACTCCTCCATTTCTCGATTAAGATTAAATAAAGCTACTACGTAAATAAATATGCAAGTAATAATAATTCCTATATTGGTCATTGATGTTCCCACTATAAATAATTGAGCAATTGAGCAGATTAAAGGAACAACAATAAAAAGAGTATTTGAAAGATTAATTATCCAATCTAAATATCTTTTATATTTTATAATTGCTGTCAATTGAATCAAAGGCACAAAGAATGGAAAAATATAACTTATAATATATCCCGGTCCTCTGCTATAAATATTATTTGAATCAAATGTATAATATATTCCTGATAAGCCACAGATAATACAAAGAATAATTCCAATAATCATAAATATCGTGCAAAAATCCAATCGTAGCGGAGTCTTCTTCATCTTTCCATCATTCTTATATAAATCAATAAGATATAGATTGAATGCTAGAACTATCACATCTGTAAACAAGTAGTCCATAAAAATGGAAAAACGATGCATGATAATACCATATTTAGAAATATCGCCATTGAAGAAATATGAAAGTCTATCAAAATAAAGTAGGGTCATTGCGCTTAATTCCAGAAACAGCAGCACAATTCTTCTGCTTAATGGCAAAGCTCTAGCTACAACAACAAAAATTGCTATTGTTCCGCATATACTGCTTAGAGCCAGCATCAAATCCAATTGATGTTTGATAAAAAATTCTAACATCCTTCTTTCATCCTCTCTACAATGAGTGTAATTTTGTAAGCTTGGTATATAGACTTCTACATTCAGATAAGAAACTATCTGTATTTTCTGCTATATAATCTAAATCATTACGGTTTCCTGCAGCTTCTAAAGCTTCAGATAATGCAGCCAAATCATAAGCACCTACTATTGCAAAGGAAGTCCTAAGACTATGCATCTTCACAGTGTAAAGCTTAATATCAAGATTCTTATATGCATCATCAATACCATTAACGTATTTATTTAGGGCATTCATAAATGCAAGCAATGATGTCAGATATTGACCAGCCCCACCATTATCTCTAATTCCATCTCGTACATTAAGTTCCTTAATGTCATAAAGCCATTCTTTATCTTTTGGAAGTTCAGAATCCTCTTCATAACCATCCGTATCAGATAGCTTCATGTAAATTTTTGTTGGAATATGCTTTAAAATTGTTTTTCCAACAATTTGCTATCAACAGGTTTTAACAATACACCATTAAAACCTTTAGACTGATAAAATTCTTCTTCATCCATTGGTATGGAAGAAATAGCATAAACAGGAATATCGGGAACAATATCACGTACACGAATTAAAAGTTCTGAAGCAGTTATGTCAGGCATATGACAGTCCATCAATACAAGGTTATAGCTTCCAAATTTTATTTTCTCAAGGCATTCTTCACCTGTTGTGGCTGTTCCTACAAACATCTTTGTTTCTTTCAGCATGTTCTTGATAATATTCAAGCTTTTCATATTGTTATCTACAACAAGAACTTCCGCCCCTGGAGCAACAAAACTAGGAATATAAAGTCCAGGGGTTACCCTGTTCTCTTTTTCCTTAAATACACTAACTGGTGTTGAATTAACTATTTTTGTCTAACCTTAAAAGTGAAGGTTGCCCCCTGCCCCTCTTCACTGGAAACCTCGATTGTTCCATTCATTAGATTAGCGAACATTCTAGATATAGTAAGTCCCAATCCAAATTCATAAGGAACACCTACCGTCATATATCCAATAGTTTCAAAGGAGTTAAATATAACATCCTTGAATTCATCACTAATTCCTGGTCCTGAATCCTTTACAGAAATGTTCAAATCACAATAATTATTCTCTATTGAATCAACTGTTGCCCGTATAGTCACACCGCCATCAGAAGTATACTTAACCCCATTATTAATCAATGTCCAAATAATCTGGCTTAATTTATCAACATCTCCAAAAAGGCGGACTGGCATCTTTTCATCCACTTCGAACTCAAAAGATAGGCCTTTTTCATTGCAAAGATGTCTCGTTATTGATATTGCGCTTTGCATAGCCTCCACAGTATCGTATTCCTTTTCATTAACTGTAGCCTTTCCTGATTCTATATTGGAAATATATATTAACGAATCAATTAACTCCAATAGATATTCAGATGCATTTTTATATCCATAGCATCATTAATAACTGAGAAGAAATATTCATTAGAAGAAACTGTAGGATCTCTTCTAAGAATCATTTCATCGGCACCCATAATCGTAATCAATGGAGTCCTAAGGAAATTTGAAATATTAGCAAGGAACCGTTCTTTTACGCTATTTGCTCTTGCCAGTTCATCAGTGGTTTCCTGTAATTTTACATACTGTTTACTTATAGTTGTTCTAAGCAATATTCTCCATGCCAAAATACCACCTATAATTAGGAACAATAATAAAATAACAGCCTGAACCAAAGTCATTTCATAAAGTAATGGTTTCTTTTCAATGAGAAACTTTTTTTCCCGAAGAATTTCGTTTCCACTTTGATCCAACATTTGAAGATGTAGATTGTATGTTCCATATCTAAGACCGGTAAATTCCAACGGTCTAAGTTTATTAAGAAGCTCAGTTGCCCCCTGATCCTTCACTCCCTCTAGACATATATGTATCTTAGGATTAGTTTCAGAATAATCCAAAATAGCTGGAACAAAAGTAATTCGATTAGCCCCTGCTGGAATGATATATTTTCCATTTTTATCGGGATAAATGTATTTGCCGTCACATATAACCGAGCGTAATTCAAAATTTAAATCAACATATTCTTCTACAAACTTTTCTATGTTAAATTTACAAACACCCTTACGACTTGATACATATAAATTTGAATTCTCATCTAAAGAACTGTAACTATTTCCCGTAGGAATACTTGGCAAGCCATTCAAAAGATTATAATGTTTATATTCATTAACATTATCATCAATCATACTCTGAGCATTTACGCAATAAATACCATCAGAAGCAAGAACCCATAAGTCCTTACCATTTTCTTTAAAATATACATCATAACAATTGTTGTAAGGGAAAGATGTAACATTAACAATAATGTCATTTTTAATATATTGTATGGAGTTTGAAGTAATTACCCAAAATACTTCCCTTGTTTTGTCCCAGATAATTCGCATAACAATACCAGAGGTCAAACCATTGTTGATACTATAATGTCTTAGACCTCTTTCGTTTAAAATATATATTCCGTTTCCATTTGTGCCTATATATAAATCGTTATCTTTTTCAAAAAGAGACAAAATACTGTCATCTATTCTTAAGCTTTCAATATTCTTCTTCGATTGGACTTCAAAATCCTTAATATAACTTATTCCTTTATTACCACCAACTACTATTGTGCCATCGGATAACTCTAATGAGCAGCGAACCTGCACACTAGGTAATCCCTCCTTCGTAGTAAAGTTTATAATTTCACCACTTTTTTTCTGACATACAAGGCCTAATCCATTGTTGTATACGCATAACCATAAATTATCCTGTGAATCACTCATTATGTGCCGAACACGAGATTTTCCTATATACTCTGTTAGTTTATTTGTAACTTGATTTCCATAAATATCTAATATATAAAGGCCTTCCTCTGTTCCCATATAAAGGTAACCTTTATTTATATAATTTGCGTAAACCACAAGATTATTAAAATCATAACGACTGGTAACGCTGGTAAAATTGCAGGTAACTATTTTCATAACACCTGCTGTAGATGAAGCAATCCAAAGATTCCCCTGGTAATCAGACGTGAGCATTTCTATATCCGTATTCAGCGGAAGATCTTTTATTTCCTTGAAATTTTTATGTTCATCTATATAACCAATAGAAGTGCGTGATGCTGCCCATACCCTGTTGCAATCAATACTAAGCCAATTAATGTAATCTAGTGGCTTGGCATTAATCTTTCTTAAATCCGAATAGGAATCACCAAAATTTCCGTAGTAGATTAATCCCGATTCTGTACCTATATATACCTTTCCAACATCATTAGGATCAGCAATAATTGTGGTAATAAAATCCAAATCTAAATCTGAAGCTCTAAGAATTCGTTCTACTTTTCCATCTATAAGTTTGAAAATATTACCATTATCGCAATATCCATATATATCGCCATAATAATCTCGTGTAAGTCTGACTATCCTTCCAGAATCTAATCTACTGTCATCAATATTTTTAATATTGTCATCTTTATCAATAACAGCAATACCTTCTGAGGTTCCAATAATAAAGTTTCCTATACCATCCTCAATTATGGACATAATGCATCGGGAAGGCAGGCCGTCTTCATCTGTAATATGTCTTCTATTCCTCTGTTCATCAAGAATAACCAAGCCATTATCATTTGTACCCACCCACATACGGCCTTTTCTGTCCTGATACAGGCTTCTACTATTAGTAAGTCCATCGTATGAATCGAGCCTTTCAAAATCAGCTCCGTCATATCTTATTATTCCACTATATCCTCCTATCCAAATATAACCAGAATCAGAACACAAAATATAATTAGCATCTGAAGTAGGCAAACCATTTGTAGAATCATATACTTTTGCCGTATATCCAAAACCGTTGAGCTGATTAGAGGCAGCATATCCACCGCCGCCTTTTTTCTCCGTTTTCTCCTGATTTGTCTCAGTATCTTTTCCATAGACATAAGGTTTCTTTTCGAAAGAAACCATCAAAGCAAAAATCAATATTAATAATGGCAATACTTTTATTCTTCGACTCATACTATAAATTGCCCCCATCAATATCTTCTAAAATTACTGTTGTTTATAACTGTTTTAACATCACTGATACATTCCAATAATGCATCAACACATTTAGGATCAAACTTTTTTCCCGACTCAGATTTAATAATCTCTATAGCTTCATCCAATGTGCAGGAGATTTTAAAGCCTCTAGGTGCGATTAATTCATCAAGCTCATTAGCCAGTCCCATAACTCTTGCTGACAGTGGTATAACTTCTCCGTGAAGTCCCTCAGGAAAGCCCTTTCCATCCCATCTTTCATGATGATAAGCTGCCATATTTCTGGCTTCTTTCAGATACGTATCATCATTTACTATTGTTATAGCCTTTTCCATAATGCGTCTTCCGTAAACTGTATGTAATTTGTATATCTCCTCTTCCTCATTAGTAAGTTCATCTTGCTTATTTATAATAGAATCAGAAATCTGAATCTTTCCTATATCATGAAGAGGTGCAGACATTTCAACCTCCTCCATATACTCATCAGAAAGTTTCTCAGAATAATAGCCCTTTTTCTTTAAACCATTTAATATGATTCGAACATATGCTGCTGTATTATGAACATGAGCAGTAGAATTGATGTTTCTACTCTCAACAATACCTGCCAAAGTAATAATAAGCCCCGTCTGAGTTTTTCTTGTTGTATTCGCAAAATGCCGTAAATCTCTAACATATTCAGCCATTTCTGATTCCATTTGACATATAGTTCTATAAAGCTGTTCTACCTCATCACCTGTGCAAATGCCTATTGAACGTGTCTTTCGAACATTTTCATCTAATGCATTTTGATCACCATGACTATCCAGGAACTCACATGCAGCCTTATTAATGCAATTAATTGGAATAACAAGCTCATATCCTGCCTGGGTAAAGCCAAAAACCATAATCATAACAACAAATCCGGAAAAACATAGGAAAATTTTTATCAAATAATCCCTGGCATATTCGGAAAGAAATGACATATACACGTCAGAAATAGCATAACAAACTATTTCCCCATTGGAATTTCTTACAGGGTAAGAAGCAAACATAACAGATTTATCACTATTAAACATAACCTCATCGATTACTTCTTTATTTTTAAAATAATCATTGTACTTAGAAAACTCATCATAATAAGGAATGATTATTCCATTATCCGAAAGATTAGCCCCTTCTTTTCCTACCTGAAATAGGTATAAATAACCATTCTGTTCAGGAATAAAAAATGAAAGTTTTACAACACCCTGTGTGTTGTTTAACAGCATATTCATTTGATTTTCTACATCATGATACCCTTTGGCTTTGTCACCCCACTTTACATATTCGTATATTTCATCACCATCTAAGATTGATGCAGCGCTTTCTACTATTGCAAAAGCCTCATCTGAATACTCTTCTTTACAATCTTCATAATAAAAAGTAATACTAATCCAAATCATAATAATGCTTAGTAAACAAATTGTTGTAGAAAGTATAAAAATTATTTTTTATGAATAGCTTTATTCGTACTTATATTTCTGGCTTCTCTGATTCCCTGAATTGTTAATGGCTTTTGCTTCCATCCGTAATTTCCAATATATGTCCTCATATTTTTAGGAACTAAAGCAAACAACAAAATAGCTAATAAAAAAGCAACTCCTTTATCAATTAAATTCATTAAAAATACAACTAATATAAGCACAAGCGTATAGCTTTTCTCATCATTTTTATTTATAAGCTGGGCTAATGCTTCAACATGCGATTCCATTGGAAGTCCAGAAATGTATATTTGAATAAAGATTCCTACAACTGAACAAATCAATGATGAAGCCAAGATAAAATAAAAGAATCTAAGTACTTTAGAAGATTTAGAATATCGCACATACCATCCTGCCAATAACGCGATGAAAACAGTAATTAATGAATAATATAGATATCCAGGAGAAAAATATTTAAAAGCATGCTTGTTATCAAACTAACAATAATGCCAGGCAAAACGCCACCAAGAAATGTGACAAAAATGGTTCCTACAGTATCTAAGTACATAGGAATATCCATTTTTAAAGCAAGATAATTTAAGCAGACATTCAATAATATACCTGCAACACTAAAGATAATAAGATAATATTTGCTATAGTTTCTTTTAGTATAGTGAAAGCTCAAAACCACACCCCCGCAAAAAACCTAGAATACACAGTACATAGATATCATATAACAATAATATGTTAATTTTGTTTATTAAATATTAAAAAAGCCTGTCCAAAGGATTGGTATCCTTAACCTGGTATATTAGGTTAATGATTCAATCACCTGGGCAGGCGTATTAATATATTAATATTGATTTAGTTTAATTCTTTTTTACAATATTATCCTGTGACTTAAAAATACTGTCAGATTCGATGACACCACGAACTGGTGAAAGAGGATAAATATTAGAACGAGGACAAACAACTGTGCCAGGATTAAGTACAGAATTGCAACCAACCTCTACATTGTCTCCAAGCATAGCTCCAAATTTCTTAAGACCAGTCTCAATCTGCTCTCCATCACGAGCCTTTACTACAACTAATGTCTTATCAGACTTAACATTTGAAGTAATAGAGCCTGCTCCCATGTGAGATTTGTAGCCTAATACTGAATCACCTACGTAATTGTAGTGAGGAACCTGAACATTATTGAAAAGAACAACATTCTTAAGCTCTGTAGAATTTCCTACTACGCAGTTTTTACCAACAATTGCTGAACCTCTAACAAAAGCACACTGACGAACCTCAGCATCCTCATCAATAATAAGTGGGCCATTAAGATATGCTGAATCAAAAATCTTTGCAGATTTAGCTACCCAGATATCCTCTCCACGCTGCTCATACTTCTCAGGATCAAGAGTAGGACCTAACTTCTTAATGAAATCAGAAATTTCTGGAAGAACCTCCCAAGGATAATCCTTGCCCTCGAATAAATCTGCAGCAATAGTTTCGTTTAAATTATACATAGATTTAATTTTAGCTTGTTCCATTGTAAACTCCTATCTTAATTAGTTTTGACCATTAAAGTTCTCAAAATCAAACTCTGTTCTAAACTCATCATTAAGTTTTAATCTCGCATCAAAGAATAAACCTTTTTTGCTCAAAAATCCAGTAATAACGTCAGTACGTTTTTCCTTGATTAATTTTGTAAACTGATCTTCTGGAATATCTACACCTGCTACCTTACCTACAAAGAAGTTACAGCTGTCCACGTTTCCCTGAACATTATTCTGGCATTTGTAGCCAAAATGATTCTTAATTATTGGACTGCCACATTTTAGGACACTTTAGCCCTGGCATTTCCTTTGTTTCGTCCTCAAAAACAAAACCAATTCCTGTAACCTTGCCGTTTTCATCCTTTGAAAGGGTAAGCTTTGCATCAAATTTTGTGCCTTTCTTAGATTTAAAACCTGATATGGTATCAGTAATTCCATTTGTAAGAAGATCTTTCACCTGAGCTTCCTTTAGCTTTACTCCTGCTACCTGACCAATGTTAAATTTGCAGGAATTATCAGGATCATCTTTATTGTAATTGCTGCATCCATATCCAAATGGAGTGACTACAATCTTACCACCACAGATTGGGCAGGCAACATCCTTGATTTCTTTTGCCTCTACATTGTCAAAATCAAAGGAGATTTCATGCTTTCCGGATTCTTCATTCTTCTTTAAAACAAGGCAGGCGTCAAACTTTTTACCAGACTTTCCCTTAAATCCTCTGACTGTCTTTGTACTTCCTGTTGAAAGCAACTCCTTAACATCAGCATCTGTAAGCTTTTTAGATGCAATTTCACCAATTACAAAATCACATTTATTCTCTTTATCAAAATACTTTTCACATGCAAATCCAAAATTAGTCTTTACTATTTTGCTTCCACAATCAGGACAAACAATATCAGGAACAAAATTAGGCTCAGCATTATCAAAATCAAACACAACCTCAGTCCTACCAGACTCTTCATTCTTTTTAAGAATTAGTACCGCATCAAATTTCTTTCCAGATTTTCCTTTAAAGCCTCGTAAAGTATCTGTTTTGCCTTCTGTCAAAAGCTGTGTAGCAACCTGTGGGCTAATACTCTTTCCTGCAATAGTCTTTCCAATGTAGAATTTGCAGGAATTTTCATCTGAAGAGCTGTAGTTTACACAGCCATAGCCTGACATTTTTACAGCAATATCTCCGCCACAGTCTGGACACTTGCAGCCTTCCAGCTTGGTAGCTTCAATTCCATCAAAGTCAAAGGAAATTACCTTTTTCCTTCTTCGTTAGTTTTAATTCGAAGCTTTGCATCAAATTTTTGATTAGTCTTTGATTTAAAACCACTAAGTACAGGAGTAACACCTTCTTTAATAAGAGCACTGAACTCATCTACAGTAAGCTTTCTTCCTGCAACCTCTCCGATAGAGAAATAACACTGATTCTCTTCCTGGAATCTATGCTCGCATGCAAAACCATAAGCCGTCTGGAAAATTCTTCCACCGCAGGCAGGGCAATTTAAGCCTTCTATGAATTCTGTTGGTGTCTCAGAAAAATCAAATGAAGTAACAAATTCTCCATCTTCGTTCTTTTCCATTTTAAGGACTGATTTAAATGGCTTACCTGATTTACTCTTAAAGCCTTCTATTAAATCTGTCTTACCTTCGGTGACTAATTTCTTAAATTGTTCTTCTGGAACATCAACTCCAGCAACCTGTCCTAAATTAAATTTACATTTTATATTATCATCGAAGTAGTTTGTACAGCCATATCCGAAGGATGTAGTTGTAAGTTCTCCTCCACATTTAGGACACTTGATTCCAAGAGGCTTTCTAGTAGCCACTCCCTTAGAATCCTTGCCAGTGAACTGATTAATATTCATGGCAATAGTCTGTGTGAGATCCTGGTCTATCATATTCTTTGTTTCATTTCGAATATAATCTTCCAGCTGACTGCGATAATCAGTAAATTCTACAGAACCATTTATAATTCCTTCCAATCCCTTTTCCCAGTTTGCTGTCTGCTCTGGCTTTAAAAGTGATGGTGTTGTAAGAAGAACAACCTCATAAATCATCTCTCCAAGCTTTTCTGGTGTGATGACCTGGGTCTTATTATTTTGATTTAGGTATCCAATACGTACTAATTTCTCAAGAATTTCGCCTCTTGTAGCAGATGTACCAATACCTGTAGTCTTTATCTGCTCTCTAAGCTCTTCATCTTCTATAAGCTTTCCTGCATTTTCCATAGCAAGAATAAGAGAACCTGATGTATATCTCTTAGGCGGAGATGTTTTTCCTTCTTTAAGATCAAATCCAACAACAGAAACCTCATCTCCTATATTAGAAGATTCCACAAATTTAACAAAATCTTCCTTCGAGAAGCTTTCCTCACTATCCTCAGCTTCATCGCCATCTGAATCTGCCGAATCTTTTGCCTTTGGAATGCCAGCGATTTCAAGGTAACCAGGCTTTACAAGAACCTTTGCTCCTGCAAAGAACTTTTCATCGCCTACCTGAACAGTAACCTTTACATTTTTGTATTCTGCAGGAGGATAAAAAATTGATAAGAAACGACGTACAATCAAATCGTAAACTCTCTGGCTAAGAGGTGATAACTTATCAATACCATTACACTGACCTGTAGGAATAATCGCGTAGTGATCAGTAACCTTGCTATCATCTGTATATGATGTCTTTTCTATACCAACAAATTTTTGATTGCCAATTATATCATTAACAAAATTAGCTGTAGGGCCATAATTCTGAAGACCATATAGATTCTTTCTAATTTCCTTTGCTACAGCTGTAGTAAGAACTCTGGCATCAGTTCTAGGATATGTAGTATATTTCTTTTCATATAATTCCTGAATAATATCAAGGGTCTGAGCTGGAGAAATCTTGAATCTCTTTGAACACTCAGACTGAAGCTCTGCCAGGTTAAATAAAAGTGGAGCTTTTTTCTTTGAAATTCCAGTATCTTTATCTACTAATTTAGCGGAAAGATTTGTTAATTCAGCAATTAATTTCTCTGCACTTTCCTTTTCTTTAAAGCCATTTCCTTTGTCGCCGTATAACAATGGAGACTCGAAATATTTAGAACCATCTACCGCTTTCCACTCAGCTGGAAAACCGCCTTCAGAAAACTTTCCAATAACTTTAAAGAAAGGATCTTCATTGAAATTTCTGATTTCTCTTTCTCGTTCAACAACCATTCCAAGAACACATGTCATAACACGCCCTATGGCAATAGCTGAATATCCTGTTGTGGCAGCTGCATCATTAATTAATCTTCCATATTTAACAGAAAGAGCTCTAGAAAAATTGATACCAAGACTGTAATCCTCGATGGTACGCATAATACCGGAAGCACCAAGCCTAGCATAGTCGCTCATAGGCTTTGCCTCACGAATTCCTCTAAGGATTTCATCATCAGTCTGAGAATCAATCCATACACGAAGCTCGGTCATGCCCTCACGAACTCCACCGTAATTACGAATATTTTCCTCGATGGTCTGTCCTTCTTTTCCCGAGTCACCTGCCCAATAAACAGTATCTATATCCTCTCTGTGTAAAAGAGAATTAACCACCTTGTACTGCTCCTTAGCAGATTCAACAACACCGTATTTATAATCCTGAGGTAAGAAAGGTAAATCCTCAAGATTCCATTTTTATATTTAATGTCGTATTCCTCTGGATAAACCATCTGAACTAAATGTCCATAGCACCAGCTAACGACATACTCACCATTTTCAATATAACCATTATTATTACCACTGACCTTAAGCACTCTTGCAAAGTCTCTGGCTACTGATGGTTTCTCTGTGATGATAAGCTTTTTTCCCAAAACAATACTCCCTAAAAATTATTTTTAAATTTAACAAAACTTAAAGCCTCTGCAAATACTATTTGCAAAGGCTTCTTCCTGTAAAATTCTATATAATTATATCAATTATAACTCTGTCATGTCTACCAGAACTACATTTTTATTTTCATGTGAAAGCTCTACAAGCTTGTCATCAAATTTTGTAGCCGAGAATAAATAGATTGTTCTAGCAGTAATGCGAGCCTTCTTCATAGATTCAAGCAATTCCTCGTATCTTGCGTAGCTCATCTGCTTTTCAGCCCAGTTGCAGATACCAACAACATTTTCTCTATTAGAGCTTTGTCCAATAACATCGATGTTGCCTTCCTTACCTACCCATGTACCAATCTTTACAAGCTTTATAGGAAGCTGATCTACCACATTTAAAAGATGGAGATATTCACGGCATACATCTATAAAGTACTTCTGAAGATATTTATCTAAATTAGGATAAATAAACTCGTTATAGAAGGACTCTGGTGTACGTGAAACAAGCTCTGACAAATGAGGATATACAAATGTAAACCAGAAATTAATGTATGGATCTACTATTCTATATACACCCTTTTTAGTATTGTCCCATCCACCAGTCTCAAAAGAAACAACCTTGTCCACCACATCAAAAGCTGCAAGGTTCTTCATATATACAGAAATCTTTGCACGAGAATAACCTGTATCTTCGTACAAATCATTTAATTTCTCATTTCCTGCGGCTATAGAACCAAGAATTGTATTGTAGCAAGAAAGCTCACGAAGCTCGGAAGATATATAGCCCTCTGCCTCTTTATAAAGAAAACCTGTAGGACTAAGAATATTCTCACAGACATTAGCCTTAATATTCTTTCTTCCATTCCAGCGATCCACATACTCTGCCACACCACCGATAATACCGTAAGTGCTGACACAAGAAGCAACTGAATACTCAGGAAAAGCTCTTACAATATCAAGGAAAGAAAGATTTTCAAGCTTGATAGACTCATCTACTGCAGACTTCTGGGAACCAACTATTTCCGCGAAATTGTTCTGAGCCCAGACAATAGATGAACTTACGATTATAATCATAACCTTACCAGGGTAAAGTTTACGGTTTTTTAAAGCAACAAGAGCATTAAAAAGCTCTGTATTTTTCTTTATTGCGTACTGTGCCTCATCAATAATTAAAACAAGCTTAGACCCATCTTTTGAGCGAAAATTCTTGAATGTCTCTTCATAGTCCTGCCCCACCTTAAGATAGTTGTAGGTCTCTCGCATCTGCTTGTCAAAATATGCATGTTGCTTGGCATCAGAGCACTGACGGCTTCTATAATAGAAATATGACTTTCCTGTTGTAAAAGAATCTAGAAGATTCTCTTTTGCACTACCGTTTCTGCCATACACAAGAACCAGATTATTAGCATTACTTTGGTAAATAGTGTCTAACTTCTTCAGTTCATTCGTTCTAGTAACCATAACAATTTCTCCCTAACAAATTAAATCAGTCTATTAGTACGGCTACTATCATAACACATTTTACTTTAGCAGACTACACCAAAAAAGAATTTTATTCAAATTTAATAATTTGTAGATTTTAATATCCTTTACCCTTTTCTTTCTCGAAATATTCATTTATTGACTTAAGGACTTCCATAGGTTTCATGGTTTTAAGTAAATATTTCTCTGGCTTCAAATCAACAGCAGTCAAAACAGAGGTTTTATCACTCTTATTGGTCAAAAACATAACCGGAATATCGGCTGTATCTGGCTCTGACCTAAGCATTTCTAACACCTGTGGACCAGTTGTAACAGGCATCTCATAGTCTAATAGAATCAAATCAACATTATTTTTAGCAAGGAATTTTATGGCAGCCATACCCGAATTTACCATAAATACCTGATAATGACCTTCCAACCAGCTCTTAATTGTTCTAAGCATTGTTCCATCATCATCCACCACAAGAATCTTTTTATTTTGAAGACGTTCATCCTCCGCAAGAATGACCTTCTCCATTGCTATGGACATTTCCTTTACATTGATCGGACGAAGAAATGATGCAGCAAGAGGCGTGTTTGGCATCAATGCTTTAACCCTGTCTATATCGTTCTGGGAACCTATAATAGAAAGAGAAATATCCCCTTCTAAGGTACTATCCTTTAGATAAACAAACAAATCATCCATCTCACTAAAATCATCAATATATACAAGAAATACAGAAGGACGATTTTGGATGGCATTCAGCTCATCCACATTACTAGAGGCCTGAATAATGTCAAAGCCACTATCTGTTAATTCCTTTGCAATTGACGAAACCATAAAGCTTTTAGAATCACCAACTAAAACAAGTCTCTTTTCCATAGTAAAATCCTCTTATGAAACCAATAGTTATAATAACTCTAATATTGAATCTCTGTCTACTGCGACAGTATATTGCTTAATCTTATTAAATGTATCCTTATAATCATCAGGTATGCTGTAATCTCCTAGCATTGAAAGAATATAATCAATAGCATCGTAATTATATGCTTCTGCCAGTTCTTTTATATCTTTGAAGGCGCGTTTTAAATCCTCCTCAGGTATTAGTGGCTTATCAGAATCATTCTCATTTTCCATTGCAGCCTTTAAATGTTCTTTATAGCTTCTGTATTTTTCAAGCAAAGCAGGTGTCCTTTCATGAAGAGCGATAAAATTACCTTCATTTCCCTCTGCTTCTAAATCTGCAGCCATATCTGAAAGCTCCTTTGCTCCAATTAATCTTGCGGAGCTCTTTAAAGCATGTACAAAAACAGTATAGTTTCTTAAATCCCCATCATTCAAATAGCCTTCAATAGCGTCAGCTTTACTGTCAAGCGATATCAGGAAATCCTTAATAACATTTTCTAATACATCAACACCGCCACAATTAGTAATCGCTTCCTTCAGATTTATTTTCTTAACTTCATTAAGGAAGCTATCCTTTGGAATTTCTGCATTTCCGCCAACGTAATTGTCAAATCCATTATCAATAGAAACTGACTCAATCTTTTCTGCAGGCAGGTAAAATTCCATCATCTTTTCCAGTTCATTGGAATTAACAGGCTTAGCCAGATAATCTGTAAATCCGATGCTTTGATATTCCTGCTTTGCGCCTGAAACTGCATTTGCAGTAAGAGCGATTACTGGAGTAGTCTTATTTATATTTCCATTTAAAACCTTCATCTTTTCAAAGGTTTCAATACCATCCATTTCCGGCATTCTATGATCAAGGAAGATAATATCGTATTTCTTCTCTTTCACCTTCTCTAAGGTTTCGAATCCACTAATAGCTGTATCTACATTTACAAGGGTCTTCTTTAAAAGACTCTTTATAACTGTAAGATTCATTTCAGTATCATCTACAACCAGGATACTAGCATTTGGTGCCTGGAACCTTTGATGATATTTTTCTGCCGAATTAATATATTCCTTATATCTATCCTTAAAGTCTCCTATCGCATCCCAGGATACAACATCCTGTTTTACAAAAAATCTAAAGGATGAACCTTTGCCATACTCACTCTCCACAATAAGCTTTGTGTCCATCAAGGCTAGAAGCTTACGAACAATACTCATACCAAGACCAGTACCTTCGATTGTTCTATTTCTGATTTCTTCAATTCTTTCAAATGGAGAATACAGCTTTGCTATATCGCTCTCTTTAATACCTATACCTGTATCGCTTACCTCAAAATGAAGCGTAATAGAATTTTCATCGTTCTTTTCAAATGATACACTTAAAGCCACTGTACCCCTTTCAGTATATTTAACAGCATTAGTAAGCAGATTTGTTACCACCTGCTTTAATCTGATTTCATCTCCTATAAGTATAGAAGGTATAGAACTATCTACATTTATTTCAAAGTCAAGGCCCTTTTCTTCCGCTCTTGCTGCAATAAGATTTAACAAATCATTTACCATGGAAGCAAGATCATACTGAACTGGCAAAATCTCCATTTTGCCCGCCTCAATCTTTGAAAAGTCAAGAATATCATTTACCAGCGAAAGCAGAGAATTTCCTGCTGATTTAGCGTTATTAGCATACTCTAGTATCTGCTCATCAGTACATTCTCTAATAATCATCTCATTCATACCGATGATTGCATTAATAGGAGTACGTATTTCATGTGACATATTTGAAAGAAAGCTTGATTTTGCCTCACTGGCCTGTTTTGTGATTTCAAGCTCAGTTTCAAGCTTTTGTTGCTTCTCAAAACGCTCTATATAATCGGCCATTTCTAGAAATGTAGACTTTGCATAGTCTGATAATACTTCTATCTCATCGCCGGTTTTTATTTCCATATTACTAATCTGTCTTATAACCTTCAGTTTGTCCTCATCCTTGGTAAGAACAAATGAATGCATAAAATCAGACATAAGACCTAAAGGTCCACCTATAGAAGTCTTTGTATAATAATTAGCTATAGCTGCAAGAGGCACACCGATACACATCATCAGAAGACTCATCTTCAAGTCAAATACTATAGCCATATCATTCATTTTAAAATTTGCATCAGAAATGTATCCATATACATCATCCGTTGATTTTTCAATTTTCTCACTATTTGGCTGTACATCTATAATGTCTATCATCATAGCCTTTAAATCCGGAAACAAAATAGGAATGAAAAAAGCTACAGATGTACTTAATACAACCTCAACAGCAATAATAATAGTTGTAATTTTGATACTAACCTTTGTTTTTCTCTGGTGTCTTTGATAAAACTCGTTCCTTTGATACTCCTTTGTATATACAAAGGCTAGAGGGAATAATGTTTTAGAGGTATCTGATCCATAATTGAAATATAAAACAAGTAAAATCGTAGCAACAAAAACTATAATAGTTGTTCCACAAAAGAAACCTAGACAAACCTGCCATAATGGTTCTGTTATCTCATTTCTATTAATAATCGGAAAACAAAGTATTGCTATAATTGTTGTCATAGTGGTTGTTATCAGTACCGCTAAAACAGATTTGACAGCACTTTTAAACCAAAAATATTGAGAAAAAAGAGAATAACCAAACATAGCTATTAGAAAAACGGCCATAGAATATGCTTGTTCACTATTAAAAATCAAGGAAACAAGAAAACATACTATAAAAGAAAACATGCTTATAAGATATCCATATAAGCCTGCAATAAGCAAAAAGGAAAAGAAAAATTATTATATATATATGCCCCAATTTGTACACAGGATGCGAATGAAAAACGATAGAAAGCACACAAATAAGAGTTAAAAAAACCCATATAGTTGAACTAACTATTGTTAAATTTTTGTTAGCTACATATTTGCTTTTAATTGTCCCCATAAAAACCTCTTAAACCGCAGTCAAAAATACCCCTTCTTATCTTAGCATAAGAAGGGGTAATAACTTGTGAATTAGCTGTTAAATAAATGTCAACAAAAACCGCTAATTTCTTATTTTTTTGTAATGTAGCCCTGAGCCTTAAGAAGCTCTGCACAAAGCACTGCACCACCTGCAGCACCACGAACTGTGTTATGAGAAAGTCCAACAAACTTCCAATCATAGATGCTATCCTCACGGATACGACCAACTGAAACGCCCATTCCGTTCTCGTAATCAACGTCAAGAGCTACCTGAGGGCGATTGTCCTCCTCCATGTAACGGATGAACTGCTTTGGTGCGCTAGGAAGCTTAAGTTCCTGAGGAACACCTGAGAAATTGTTGATTGCATCTATAAGCTGCTGCTTTGTAGGATTCTTTTTAAATTTAACAAATACAGCTGCTGTATGACCATTAAGAACTGGTACACGGATGCACTGACAAGTAATCTTTACATCATCAGCTGGAACGATAACACCGTCTTCGATGTGTCCCCAGATTCTAAGTGGCTCCTTCTCTGACTTTTCTTCCTCACCTGAGATAAATGGAATGATATTTCCTTCCATTTCTGGCCAATCCTTAAATGTCTTTCCTGCACCTGAAATAGCCTGATATGTAGTAGCTACCACCTCGTATGGTTCAAACTCCTTCCAAGCTGTAAGTACTGGCGCATAAGATTGAATTGAACAGTTTGGCTTTACTGCAACAAAACCGCGTGTTGTACCAAGTCTCTTCTTCTGGAACTCGATGACCTTCATATGCTCTGGATTGATTTCTGGAACTACCATAGGAACGTCTGGAGTCCATCTATGTGCTGAGTTGTTTGAAACTACAGGAGTTTCTGTCTTTGCGTAAGCTTCCTCGATGGCTTTGATTTCGTCCTTAGACATATCTACTGCTGAGAATACAAAATCTACCTCTGAAGCTACTTCCTCAACCTCATTTACATTCTTTACGATGATGTCCTTCACTGCTTCTGGCATTGGAGTAGTCATTTTCCATCTTCCGCCTACTGCATCTTCGTATCTTTGTCCGGCACTTCTTGGGCTGGCAGCAATTGTAGTAACCTCAAACCAAGGATGATTTTCTAGTAGAGAAATAAATCTCTGACCAACCATACCTGTACCACCAAGAATTCCGACTCTTAATTTCTCGCCCATTTCAAACACTCTCCTTAAATTTGTTTTTCTGTGACGGACAAATGTCCGTGTTAGGGTGTATTATAATTAAAGTGAATAAAAAATGCAAGGGAAAATACTACAAAATTACCAATCCCCTGCATTTATTTTTATTATTTAAATAAATTTGGAATAATTTCTAAAAATTCTTTGCTAGACTCTATCTCTTTAACCATAGCGTCATGCCCTGGAGCACCTGTTGTAAGACGCTTATTTACACAGGTTTCCATTGAAATAGCGTCATATATGTCTTCTTCAAATGCAGGTGAAATAGCTTTTAGCTCCTCTAAAGACATATCGTCAATAGCAATACCCTTATTTATACAATAAAGAACAACCTGACCAATGATTCCGTGGGCGTCCCTAAAAGGTACACCATGATTAACAAGATAATCAGCTGCATCAGTAGCATTAGTAAAGCCATTTTTTGCAGAAGCAGCCATTACATCCTTATTAAACTTTATAGTAGAAAGCATACCATCGAACAAAACTATGCAGTTTGAAACTGTCTCCATAGCATCAAAAGCCATCTGCTTGTCTTCCTGCATGTCCTTATTATAAGCAAGTGGAATACCCTTCATTGTAGTAAGAAGTGACATTAATGAGCCATAAACACGCCCTGTCTTTCCTCTAACAAGCTCAGCAATATCAGGATTTTTCTTCTGAGGCATAATTGATGAGCCAGTTGAATATGCATCATCAATCTCTACAAAGCGATACTCATTGCTGTTCCAGATAATAATCTCCTCTGAAAAACGAGAAAGATGCATCTGGATAATAGAAAGAGCTGATAAAAACTCTATTAAATAATCTCTGTCTGAAACACCATCCATTGAATTAAGGGTAGGTCCATTAAATCCTAAAAGAGATGCTGTCATATCTCGGTCCAAAGGATAAGTGGTACCTGCAAGGGCGCCAGAACCAAGTGGACAAGACCACATGGTAGTACGAATATTTGCAAGACGCATTACGTCACGTCTAAACATTTCAAAATAAGCTCCCATATGATGTGCTACAGTAATAGGCTGAGCCTTCTGAAGGTGAGTAAAGCCTGGCATAATGGTATCGATATTCTCTTCCATAATGTGAAGAATCGTACCAAGTAAATGTGAAAGCTCATCTGCAATCTTCTCTACCTGGTCCCTGGTGTAAAGCTTCATATCCAGGGCTACCTGATCATTACGGCTACGGCCTGTGTGAAGCTTCTTTCCAGCATCCCCAATTCTATCAATAAGATTAGCCTCTACAAAGCTGTGGACGTCCTCATACTCAGTGGTTATCTCCAGCGCTCCTGAATTAACATCATTTTCAATGCTATCAAGCCCAGCAAGAATCGCATCACGCTCCTCGTCAGTAATAACACCTACAGATGCAAGCATCTTTACATGTGCTCTGCTTCCTCTGACATCCTGAGCAAATAGCTTTTTATCAAAAGTGATAGAAGCATTGAAATCGTAAACCATCTGATCGGTAGACTTAGTAAATCTACCTCCCCACAACTGTGCCATAAAATTATCCTCCTTTTGTTACACCTCATCCACCGCTAACGCGGTCCCCCTTCCCCTCTAGGGGAAGGCTTTTTTCTTTCATTATATGAATAAACGCACCCACAGTAATCCTGTCGATACATATCATATTCCGCTGATAATTGGGTAGAGCGCTTGTATCCTTCTCTTTTTTTGAAATCCGATGGAAGCCATGATACTCCCAGCTCTTCGCTTATACGAATTCCGATTTCATTTAGAACCTGAGAATCTTTCATTGGAGATATTGTAAGTGTTGTTGAAAAAAAGTCAAACCCTTTTTCCTTTGCAACCTGGGCTGTACATCTAAGACGAAGGTCATAGCACTTGTGACAGCGGGCCCCTTTTTCAGGCTCATGCTCTAAACCCTTTGCAATAGCGTAAAAGCTATCCTTATCGTAATCTCCTTCAATGAAATGAACAGGATACTTTGTAGGAAAGGCATCAATAAATCGCTGCTGTTCCTTCACCCTGTGATAATATTCCTCATCTGGATAAATATTAGGATTGTAGTAAAAACAGTGATATTAAAATACTGGGATAAATACTCGATGCAGTAGCTGCTACAAGGTCCACAACAGCTATGTAGCAATAAAGAAGGCACGCGGCCTTCTTTTTCAAGTTGTGATATTAACTTATCTAATTCTTTTTGATAATTAATTTTATTCATGATTTGCCCAAATAAATAAAAATACAATTGCAAGCACGTAAATACATGCCATAAGTATCATAAATGGAACCTGTGAAGCCATAATACCAATGACAATCTGTGCAATAAATACCAAACCGTGTACCCAGATAGGAATTCTATTAAGGCAAGCTGCAAGGCCAGCCTCTAAAATAACCATTATGCATGCAACAACAACATTAATGTGAAAACAAGCAGCAGCTACAATAATTGATGCCACTGAAAAAATCACAAGTAAAATTAAAGAAATAAGAGGTAAATTCTCCCTGCAGAAGAATGATTTAACTCCTGATATATTAACGGATTTTCTGTTATTCTGTGCCATAGCTGTCTCCTAATTTTTTCTAGAATTAATACAAGTGTCATTATAATAAAACAACGGGATTTTCTCAACAATTTAATTGATTTTTACCCTTATTATATTAGACTTAAACAGCAGAATTATTTAACTTACATAAGGATACTTGTGCATTTAAAATTGCCTTCGGCAAGCACAAGTCATGTTCATGATTTTCCTTCGCAAGCTCGAAAAATCATGAAAAATGCTCCAATAGCTCAGTTGGTAGAGCACCTCACTCGTAATGAGGGGGTCGTCAGTTCGAGTCTGATTTGGAGCTTATTTTATACCCAAAAGTAATACCCATTTAAGGAGGACAATGCGTTGGAATTTATTCAATTCGACCATGTATCAAAAAGCTATGACAAACAGCTGGTCCTTGACGAGCTTGATCTTTACATCAAAGAGAATACTTTCGTTACTCTCCTTGGTCCATCAGGTTGCGGCAAGACTACTACTCTTCGTCTTTTAGGAGGATTTGAAAAGCCAGATTCTGGAAAAATATATTTAAATGGAAACGACATCACTATGCTTCCAGCAAATCTGCGTCCTATAAATACAGTATTCCAAAAGTATGCTCTTTTCCCTCATATGACAATTGAGGAAAACATTGCCTTTGGTCTAAACATCCAGAAAAAATCTAAGGATTATATTAATGATAAAGTAAAATACGCTCTTAAGCTTGTTAATCTTGATGGCTTCGAAAAGCGCTCTATCGACTCCCTTTCAGGTGGTCAGCAGCAGCGTATAGCTATTGCCCGTGCCATCGTTAACGAGCCAAAGGTTCTTTTGTTGGACGAGCCACTTGGCGCCCTAGATCTCAAGCTTCGTCAGAACATGCAGTACGAGCTTATGAAAATTAAGCAGGAGCTTGGAATTACCTTCCTTTATGTTACACACGATCAGGAAGAAGCCCTTACAATGTCTGATACTATCGTTGTTATGAATCAAGGCTACATCCAGCAGATTGGCTCTCCAGAGGATATTTATAACGAGCCTGAAAATGCATTCGTAGCAGATTTCATCGGCGAAAGTAATATCATTGAAGGAATCATGATTAAAGATGAGCTGGTTTCGTTCCTTGGTGTTCAGGTTCCTTGTGTAGATAGAGGCTTTGGTACTATGAAGCCTGTAGACGTAGTTATTCGTCCTGAGGATGTAGAGCTTGCAGAGCCTGGTAAGGGATTTATGGATGGTGTTATCACAGACTGTCTCTTTAAGGGTGTTCACTACGAGCTTGATGTACAGTGTGGTGATTACGAATGGCTTGTTCACACTACCAAATATTTTGAGATTGGCCAGCATGTTTCACTCAATGTAATCCCATTCAATATTCAGATTATGAACAAACCAGAATCAGAGGATGAGGAGGTAATGAAGGAAGATGCTTAATAGATTTCGCACCAGCTTCCTTGCAGCACCATACGCTATTTGGGTTTTGATTTGTACCATACTCCCACTGTTTTACATTTTAGGTTATGCCCTTACAAATGATGCTGGAAGTTTTACACTTTCAAATCTTTTAGCCATCACAGATCCTGTCCATCTTAAATCACTTTGGCTCTCTGTACAGGTGGCACTTATCACAACAATAATCTGCCTGATTATTGCTTATCCCGTTGCGCTTATTTTGCACAACCTGAAAATAACAAACAAAGGCTTTGTTGTTTTCCTATTTATTCTACCAATGTGGATGAACTTTATGTTACGTATCCTTGCTTGGCAGATTATACTTTCAAATAACGGAATACTTAATAGCATTCTTTCTGCTATTGGCCTTCCTACAATCCACATTCTATACACTAAGTCAGCTGTTACTTTAGGTATGGTATATGATTTTCTTCCATACATGATTTTGCCTATTTATAACGCATTATCAAAAGTAAGTGACCAGGTGGTTGAGGCCGCAGCAGATCTTGGTGCCACTTGGTGGACTACCTTTATTAAGATTACCGTGCCACTTTCCAGAGATGGAATCATCTCCGGAATCATTATGGTTTTTGTACCAGCTCTTTCATCTTTCGTTGTTTCAAACCTACTTGGCGGAGGAAAGGTACTTCTCATTGGTAATGTTATCGAGCAGGAATTCACTCTTGCCCGCAACTGGTACCTAGGCTCAGGACTTTCAATCATCCTTATGATTTTCGTTCTTTTGTCTATGTCTATAATGAATAAAATCGATGAATCTGAGAATGGAGGTATGCTTGTATGACAAAGGTTAAAAAAGGTGCTTCCTACATCTATCTCGGACTTGTCTTTCTGTTTTTATATGCGCCAATACTTGTACTTATAGTCTTGTCCTTCAACAATTCTATGTCACGTACTGTTTGGGGCGGATTCACTTTGAAGTGGTATATGAACCTTACTTCAAACGACAATATTATGGGTGCCCTTGGTACCACCATCAGAATCACTCTTGCCTCTTCTATTTTGGCTACTTTGCTTGGCACATCAGCAGCCATCGGTATTCACTATATGAAGAAAAGACATGCAGCTATTATGCTTGGTGCTACCAACATCCCACTTTTAAATGCAGATATTGTTACAGGTATCTCTCTGATGCTTCTCTTCACAAGATTTACTCCTCTTGGAGAGTTTACAGTAGTACTTGCACATATTGCTTTTTCAGTACCATATGTAATCTTCAATGTGCTTCCTAGATTACAATCACTTTCAGAAGCCTGCTTTGAAGCTGCTATGGATTTAGGTGCCACTCCTTCATATGCCTTTTATAAGGTTGTATGGCCAGAGATTTTTCCTGGTGTTTTGTCGGGATTTTTGATGGCACTTACTATGTCACTAGATGATTTCACCATCACCTACTTTACAAAGGGCGCAGGTGTTAATACCCTTTCTACTATGCTTTACACTCAGCTTAGAAAGGGAATTCAGCCAGAGCTTTATGCATTATCTACTATCCTGTTCCTTCTTGCATTCGTCCTTCTTTTGATTATGAATTTCAAGAAGGATCCTAGAAAGGAGGCTGTGGCAAAATAATGAGAAAAAAATTATTTAGCTTCCTAAGCGTTTTAGTCTTCGGTGTCACTCCTATTCTTGGCTTCACTGGCTGTGGGTCTGATGCAGAGGCTACAGACACTCTTATTGTTTTAAATTATGGTAAATACATCGAAGCCGATGTTCTAAAAAGATTTCAGGAAGAAACCGGCATCAAGGTTAAATACGAGGAATACGAATCTGTTGAGGATATGTATGCTAAATATAAAGCTGGTTCTATTAATTATGATGTTATATGTACTTCCGATTATATGATTGAAACAATGCGTCAGGAAGGCGAGCTGATTCCTATCGACTACAACTCTCTTTCCAACTACTCAAACATTGATTCTTCTATCATAGATGCATCAGCTGCTTTTGATCCAAATCACAAATATACTGTCCCTTATTTTTATGGAACTGTAGGTATTCTTTACAATACTAAAATGGTTGATAAGGATACTGTTTCATCTTGGGATTGTCTGTGGAATCCAAATTTCAAAAACCGCATCGTAATGATTAACTCTCAGCGTGATGCATTTATGGTTGCACAGAAAAAATTAGGTTATGATATCAATACCTCTAGTAAAAAAGAGCTTGATGATACCTTCAATCTTCTCTGCGATGAAAAGAAATACGTATATGCGTATCTCCAGGATGAGACCTATGAATGTATGATTTCAGAAGATGCAGCAATGGCTGTTTGCTATTCAGGCGAAGCCGCTATGGGTATGGAATATAACGAAGATTTAGATTACATCGTTCCAGATGAAGGTGGAAATCTTTGGATTGATTCCTGGTTTGTACCACGTACCTGCAAGCATTATGATGCAGCTATGAAGTGGATAGATTTTATGTGTGAAGAACAGGCTGCTACAGATAACTTCGAATACGTATGGTATGCTACTCCTAATACAAAAGTGGCCCAGCACGAGGACGAAGATACACTTGCTGATGAGACTGTTTTCCCTACAAAAGAAACTCTCGCTCGTTGCAAATTATACGAAGCCTACGATAAAGAGACACTTGATTACACCACTACACTTTGGAAAAAACTTAAAGCATATTAAACAAAACGCCGGTAGTTTATATAACTACCGGCTTTTTAATATCTACACTATAGTCAATTCATCATCTACGAAACTATAATAGTAGAGATTGTCTGAAAGAAAATCCTCTTCCTGCAACTCATTACGGTTTACATAGAAAATAAGATTTTTCAGCTCACTAACTTCCACAACTGGACACTCAGCTGTAGGAATAAAAAGAACCTCATGAAGCGAGCAAGGAATGATATACACATCAGACTTTTTGCGAGCTGCAAAAGCCTTCAGCATATCTCTGTATAGAATAACCGAAGCCCCTAAAAAGGCATTATCATTTGTAGCAACATAAAGTGGTAAATCCCTCTCTTCATCCTCATGTAAAGAAAATAATTCACCCTCAATTAACATGGATGAAATGGTACTAAGAATTCCTCGTATCTTAAGACCTAATATTCTAGGTGAATTATTCAAAGCATTTTCCATTAGTGTGTTTGCGTCTACTCCCCAAGACTCACACATCTCATTAGTAATAAGCCTCATTAAATGGCCTTCATCATTATCTTTCACCACATAATAAAAAATTACTGCTAAATCAAGATAATCAACGTATGGTACTGACTTTATAAAATCAGCATTTTTCTCCTTATTAATGAGCTTAAAGACAATATCATCTCTTAAATTTTCGTAAGTCATTTAGCCTCCGCTATATGACATAGATAAAAATGGGAAAATAAAACGAAAAAGATTCGCACTGAATAACCGTGCGAATCTCATTATATCATCTAAAAATTTAAAATCAAGCTCTTTCTTTATAACTTTTTGCCATTTCCTTCATTTCCTTGGCATTGGTCTTTACGGCCTCTGTAATAGCACTACCACCAAGCATTCTTGCCAGCTCATCAATAGTCTCATCTCCCAAAAGCTTCTTAATACCAGAGATAGTATGTCCATTCTCTACGCTCTTTTCAATGAGGAAATGTGTGTCAGCCATAGCTGCAATCTGAGGCAAGTGGGTAATACAAATAACCTGATGATTTGATGCAACAGTAGAAAGCTTTTCTGAAACAGCCTGAGCTGTACGACCAGAAATGCCTGCATCTATTTCATCAAAAATAAGGGTATCAATGCCACCATCAGAAGCAAGTACTGTCTTTATAGCAAGCATTATACGACTCATTTCACCACCTGAAGCAATGTCCTTCAGTGGACGAAGTGGCTCACCTGGATTTGTGCTGATAACGAACTGACCATCATCAATACCATTTTCTGTAAAGTGATCCAAAGTGTTTAATTCCATTCCAAACTCACTGTTTAAGAAATTCAAATCACTCATGGCTACCTGCATCTTCTCTGAAAGAGATTTTGCAGCAATATGTCTGGTCTTTGAGAGCTTGTCGCATAAATCCTGAAGCTCCTCTGTAGCTTTTGATAATTTTGACTTCAGCTCAGATAAATATTCATCAAAGCTTTCGAATTTGGCTTTCTTTTCCTGACGAGCTGCAAGCTCCTCTAAAATAATCTCTACCGAAGGTCCGTATTTATCCTTTAGACGATTTATCTCATTTAGGCGAATCTCCACCTCATTAAAACGAGAAGCATCAAAGCTTGTATCAGCCATATAGCTTGAAAGCTCTCTATTGAAATCTGAAATAATGCTGTCAGCATCATTAAGCATGGAAAGAAATCCAGCTGCTTTTTCATCGATTGATTCTATATGACGCAAATCAGAAATAGCTGAGCTAAGAGCATCACTGGCACCACCCTCACCTGTCATAGCCTCGTGAGCTCTTTGGAAATATTCCATAGTCTTAGAGAAATTAGATAGTTTCCTGTATTCCTCCTCTAGCTCCTCATCCTCGCCTATCTTAAGGTTTGCTGATTCTATCTCGTTTATTTCGTGATCTAATAGAACAATCTCACGTTCCTTTGATATATCACTTTTCTTTGCATCCTCATATTCTGAAAGAAGCTTTTTGTATTCCTTGTAGCTATCAGCTACCTGAAGCTTTAAATCTCCTATTTGGTTTTTGGCAAACTCGTCCAAAAATTCCATATGCTTGTGAGTATTAAGAAGAGACTGATGTTCCTTCTGACCGTAAATATCCAGAAGAATATCTCCCACCTCCTTCATCTTTGCTGCAGGAACCTGTTCTCCATTAATTTTGCCCACACTTCTAGACTCGGTAATCTTTCTACTCATAATTACCTCATCATCGTATGGCTCTACGCCCAAATCACGGAGGGCCTCTTTAGTTTTTTCATCATCCACAAGATAAACTGCCTCAACAAAGGCCTCGGATTCAGAATTTCTAAGAATATCCTTTGATGCCTTATCACCTAAACTATGATGAAGGGCACCTAAGATAATAGATTTACCTGCACCTGTCTCTCCTGACAGAATATTAAGCCCCTTTGAAAATATGATTTCTTCTTCATCTATCAGAGCTAAATTCTTTACGTGCAAACTAGCTAGCATATTATTCTCCTTTTTTGACCCTTATAGCCAACCTTAGGAATTGCACCTTTCCTAATATCGCTGCTCAATAATTCTTTTGAGCTTCCCCATAATCGCAACTGTGTCATCTAATGAGCGGATGGCGCACATAATAGTATCGTCACCTGCAATGACACCAACAACCTCTGGATAATCAAAAATGGTCCATAGCTGCAGCAACAGCCATAGCCATACCAGAAACTGTCTTAATAACCAATATATTTTCTGCATTGTCCATAGAAACAAAACCATCAAGGAAAATGCGTATATATTTCTCATTCATATCTTCTTCTGTAGACTTGTAAGCTACATAACGAAGTTTTCCAGTACTATCAGCAATCTTAGTAAGCTTCATCTCACGAATATCTCGGGAAACTGTAGCCTGTGTAGCATTAAATCCAGCATCCTCAAGACGTGCAGTCAGCTCTTCCTGAGTACCGATTTCATTCTTTACTATTAATTCTAATATCTTTGCCTGTCTTTCTATTTTCATCTAAATCTCCTGCATTCTTGCTCTTATACGTTCCAAGAAATTTACATTTTCAAGCATTGCCATATATGATGTGGTCTTAGATTTGTAGATTCTAAGTGTCTCACCCTTTTTCAAAACCTGACGAAGGGTGCCATCATAGACTATGTTCGCCTGAGGATCATCCTCCTCATGACGGGTCTCTATTAAAACCTCCACCTCATCTGTAGAAGCAAGTATGATGCTTCGTGAATTAAGTGTATGAGGATTTATTGGTGTAAGTATTATGCAATCTGCATGTGGGCTGACAATTGGTCCATTTGCAGATAGATTATAGGCTGTAGAGCCTGTAGGTGTGGCCACAATAAGACCATCACAATTGTGATTGTAAAGCTGAATACCATTAACCTTTACTGTAAGATTTAAAACATACAAGCCTGCCGCAACAGGTGCCACAACAATATCATTAAGTGCCCTGTATTTATTACTATCATTAGAACAATCGCCCTCAAGCATCATACGTTTATCTATTTTATAATTGTCGTTAAGGAGCTGATCAAGGCAATGTTCCACGTTGTCTACAGTCATATCACAAAGATAACCCAAATGACCGCAGTTTAAACCAACAATAGGAATACTTCTATTGGTAACATTCTGAGCAACACGTACAACAGTACCATCTCCACCAACAGTGATAATGCACTCTACATCATCAGCAACAGATATTGGCTCTTCTGAACTGTCAGAACAAGTATCCAAATCCAGAATACACATTCCGCCATGTGCCTTGATATAATCGCGAATCAGATTAATATATTTCTCGTGTGTATCGCTAAAAGACCTTGCAACAATTAAAAAGTTTTTCATTATTTGTCCAAACTACCGTGAGCAGCTGCAACAACAGCAGCAACATCAATAGCATCCCCCTCTTTTTCTGAGTTAGAAATATGAATAAGATACTCTATATTACCTTCTGGCCCCTTAATTGGAGAAAATTCCAAATGAAGCACATAAAAACCTATCTCAGTAACAAAATTGATGATGTTGTTAATGACTTCTTCATGAACCGCTGGATCACGAACAACACCCTTCTTACCAACCTTCTCTCGACCTGCTTCGAACTGTGGCTTAATAAGACAAACCATTTCAGCATCGTCATTTAAAAGTGCCTTTGCAGGTCCAAGAACCTTTGTAAGGCTGATAAAAGAAACATCCACAGAAGCAAAATCAAGCTTTTCTCCTATGTCCTCTAATGTGACATAGCGGATGTTTGTCTTTTCCATACATACAACTCGTGGATCCTGACGAAGCTTCCATGCAAACTGGCCGTAGCCCACATCTACAGAAAATACCTTGCTGGCACCATTCTGAAGCATACAGTCGGTAAAACCACCTGTGGAAGCACCAATATCCATGCATACCTTGCCATCAAGAGTGATGTCAAAATGAGTCATTGCCTTTTCAAGCTTTAGACCTCCACGGCTAACATATTTTAGCTGCTGACCATGGATTTCGATATCAGCATCAACATCAATTTTTGTGCCTGCCTTGTCCTCGCGATTACCTTTAACAAAAACATAGCCTTCCATAATCATAGTCTTGGCCTTTTCACGAGATGGAGCAAAGCCCCTGTCTACTAAAACTATATCAAGTCTTTCTTTCATTCTACTATCCTATAAAACATTTAAAATACGTTCTGTAATTGATTCAGCATCCATACCAAGCTCCTTGAAAAGAAGTGTAACACTGCCGTGCTGAACAAATTCATCTGGGACTGCAATCTTAAGAACACGTCCCTTGTAACCCTTGTCTGAAAGATAAGTCTGCACCTGCTGACCAAAGCCTCCAGTAATAACATTCTCTTCCATTGTGACAATAAGATCATAATTATCATGAACTGAATCAAGGTAATCTTTATCAAATGGCTTTGCAAAACGGGCATTGCAGATACCTGCATCAATACCCTTTTCCAAAAGAAGCGCCTCTACTTCCTCTGCCTTCTTAACCATAGAGCCAAGTGCAAAAAATAAAACCTTAGAGCCTGCTTTGATTTCTTCTGCTTTGCCAAGCTCAATTGGAGCACGATGCTCCTTCAAACCGCAATACGCCTCTCCTCTAGGATATCTGACAGCGATTGGTCCGCAGTGAGAAGATACCGCATATTTCATCATATCTGAAAGCTCCCATTTATTCTTTGGAGCCATAATTGTCATATTTGGCATGGCAGAAAGGAATGAAATATCAAACACACCCTGATGTGTGCTACCATCTGCACCAACCAAACCTGCACGGTCTATTGCAAATATAACATGAAGATTCTGAAGACAAACATCCTCAAGAATCTGGTCGTATGCCCTCTGCAGGAATGAAGAATATACAGCAAACACTGGAATTCTTCCACCTAAAGCAAGACCAGCCGCAAATGTAACTGCATGCTCTTCTGCAATACCCACATCGAAGAACCTATCAGGGAACATATTTCTAAAACGCTTTAAACCTGCACCCTCAGCCATAGCAGCTGTAATAGCCACAACCTCAGGATTTCTATCTCCCATCTTTCTCATAACAGTGGAGAAAACATCTGTATACCCTGGATTGCTGCTTCTCTTAGGAAGACCTGTCTCTATTTCAAAAATATCTGTACCGTGGAAACGTGAAGGATGGCGCTCTGCTGGAAGATAACCATTACCTTTCTTAGTAATAACATGTACAAGAACTGGTCCATTGATACGTGCAGCCATTTTGAAGGTGTTGAGCATAGCATTTATATCGTGTCCATCAACTGGACCAAGATACATTATGCCTAAATCCTCAAATACCATATTAGGAACCATTAATGATTTGATTCCGTTTTTGGTTGTACGGATTTTACGAATAATGCCCTCACCATGTGGCCAATTTTCAAGGGAAGAAAGCACGTTGTTTTTCAGTCCAACATATTTTGAGCTGGTACGTAGCTTCTCCAGGTTGACAGACATTCCGCCAACATTTTTCGATATAGACATCTCATTATCGTTAAGGATAATGAGAAGATTTGACTTTTGAAGACGTGATGCATTATTTAATGCCTCGTAAGCAAGACCACCTGTAAGTGCACCATCGCCAATAACAGCTGCTACCTTATAGTGCTCCTCTGCCAAATCCCTGGCCATACAATAACCAAGGGCCGCAGATAAGGATGTAGAGCTGTGACCTGTATCAAAACTATCACAATCACTTTCAGATCTTTTAGGGAAACCGCTCATACCGCCGTACTGACGTAGGTTCTCAAAATCTGAGGCACGTCCCGTAAGAATCTTGTGAGTGTATGCCTGATGACCAACATCCCAAACCAGTTTGTCCTCTGGGAAGTCCAGAAGCAGATGTAGCGCAATTGTAAGCTCTACTGTACCTAAGTTTGATGCCAGATGACCACCAGTTTTTGAAAGGTGTTCAATCAGGAAAGACCTTATTTCCTGAGGCAAAGCCTGAATCTCTTCGCTAGTTAATTTCTTTATGTCGTTAGGCTGCTTTATTTTATCAAGAACCATAAATCTTATTTGTCTCTGTAAACTAAGTAATTGAGAAGCTCATTTAAGAACTCATTCTTGTATGGTAAGCTGTTTAGCTCCTCAATAGCCTCATCAGTGAGACGTTTTACCTCTTCCTTGGATTTTTCAATACCTGCAAATGTAACGAATGTACATTTCTCGTTTCTTTCATCTGAGCCGATAGGCTTTCCGATAGTGGCCTCATCGCCAATTACATCAAGAATATCATCCTGAATCTGGAAGGCCAGTCCTATCTTTTTAGCAACATTTTCTACGGTGGTAACCTGCTGCTCTGTAGCACCTGCAAGAACAGCCCCAATCATCATTGCTGCCTCGATAAGAGCGCCTGTCTTTAGCTCATATATAAAATCTATTTTTTCTTTGGTCATTTCAAGCTGCTTTTTCTCTGATTCGACGTCCACCACCTGTCCGCCAATCATACCAAAAACCCCAGCCTTTCTAGCCAGGATACGCATAGCCTCTGTAACACGAACTGTATCAATATCAGCATCATAGGCATTAAGAGCCGTTTCAAATGCGTAATTCAAAAGTGCGTCTCCTGCAAGAACGCCCATAGCCTCACCGTAAACTGCGTGAGTAGTAGGCTTGCCTCTGCGAAGCGAATCATTGTCCATAGCCGGCAAATCATCATGTACCAGCGAATATGTGTGGATTAACTCGATGGCTGCCATAAATGGCTCAATTACATCGCCCTCTCCACCAAACAGTGTGAAAGTCTCGTTCATAAGAATAGGACGAAGACGCTTGCCACCAGCGGTGACACTGTACTGCATAGCATCAAAAATGCTACTTTGCAGACCTTCCACATCCGGTAAAAATCTAATTACTACATCTTCTGCTGCTTCTGCTCTAACAATCAGCTCGTTATTAATATCCATTCTAGTCTTCCCCTTCAAAAACATCTAAGCCACCCTCTTTATTGATGGCCATAACTGCTTTCTTTGTCTGCTCGATTTTGGCATTGGCCTGCTGTAGCTGAGCCATACCTTCCTTGTATAAAGCGAAGGAATCATCCAAAGAAATGTCCGCAGACTCCATCTTTGAAATGATTTCCTCTAAAGCTTCAAAGCTCTGTTCAATTGTAATATCCTGATTATCATTTTTCTGAGCCATATAATCTCCTGTCTGTAACCTGAGTGATAAGCTCGCCGTCCTTGATTCTGATATTGATGCTATCTCCAACAGATATAGAAGAAACGGTATCAACTCGTTTTCCTGCCCCATCAGTAATATATCCGAAGCCTGCTGCCAGCTTTTTAGCTGGTGATAGGCCATCTAATCTACCTGATAATGCTACTAGACGATTTTCGTATCTATCCAGCTTTATATGGATAAGATTGTCCAGTCTCATTGAAAGATTCTTTAAGCGTTCCTCGTTTGCCTTGATTTTGTTCTCTGGACGAAGAAGCTGCAATTGCTGACGAAATCCCATTAGGCGTTCCTGATAGGCCTGAATTTTAAAATCAAGATTTCGTTCCAGCTTATCTGAATAACGAGAAAGCTGATTAGCAAAATCCTGATAAACAAAATTGGCAAGCTCTGCGGCCTGTGATGGAGTAGCAGCTCTTCTATCTGCCACAAAATCTGCAATGGTAACATCTGTCTCGTGACCAACTGCAGATATGATAGGTGTATTGGCATTAAAAATCGCCCTGGCCACTGCCTCCTCATTGAAAGCCCAAAGGTCCTCAATAGAACCGCCGCCACGACCAACAATAATCACATCCAAATCCATTTCATCCAGACACTGAATACCAGAAACAACAGAAGGCACTGCCCCCTCTCCCTGAACCTGTGCAGGATAAAGAATGATGGAAACATATGGATTGCGAGTCTTGGAAACACGAATGATATCGTGAACTGCCGCTCCAGTAGGTGCTGTTACGACGCCGATTTTCATTGCGTGAGTAGGAAGTGGCTTTTTGTACATAGCATCAAACATGCCACTTTCTTCAAGCTCTGCCTTTAGGGCCTCGAAGCGCTGATATAAATCGCCTACTCCCTGAAGCTCTATTTCATTAGCATAGACCTGATAGGTGCCGTATGGCTTGTAAACACCTACATAGCCAGTGACCACTATCTGGTCTCCATCCTTCATCTGAAAGCGAAGCCCCTTTGCGCGCTTTCCTGCAAACATAACACAGGAAATAGCAGCCTTGTCATCCTTTAAGGTGAAATAGATATGGCCAGTGTGATTGTATTTGCAATTGCTGACCTCACCTGAAAGAGATAGATTTCCAAGCATAAAATCGTCGGAAAACATCCGCTCAATATATGTATTTACCTGCGAAACACTATATACATTTTTATTCATTATACTAATTTAGCTAATGCTCCATTAACAAATCCGGCAGAACTGTCTGTACCGAACTCGTCAGCAAGTGTAACAGCTTCATTGATAGCTACACCTACAGGAATGTTCTCGAATTTGATTTCGTATAAAGCAAGGCGGATAAGTGTAAGATCTACCTTTGCCATACGTGTAGTCTTCCATCCGTCTACAGACTTGTTAATCATCTCGTCGATTTCTGGAAGTTTAGCAATAATAGCTTCTGATTTTGTCTTGATGTATTCCTCATCCTCTGGGGTCTTATTGTTCTTTGCCAAATCCTCTGTCTCGGCATTATTACGACCCTGAAGGAATGTATCTATAACACTCTTCATGTCATCAGCGTCATGAAACTCGTTCATGAATACTGCCTTGAATACTTCTTTTCTGACTTCGTGTCTATTCATAAATAAATACTCCTAAAAAAATGTTGATATTTAGAATAATATAGGGATGCCACCATAAAGATAGCACCCCATAATTATACATTAATATGCATAAAAAATAAATAACTGCAAACTAGTTGTTTGAAGAAACACTAACTGTAGCAATGCGAATATCTACAGCAGTAACCTCAAGACCTGTCATAGTCTCAACTGCCTGCTTAACCTTCTCCTGAACCATTCCAGAAACCTTTGGAATCTCGTAGCCGTACTTCATATTAATAGCCATACGAACAATAATCTTTCCAGGATCTCCATCAACAACCTTGATAGCCTTTGCAAGCTTACCCTGACCAGCCTTTGAAATAGTATCAGCTGTAAGATTTCCAGCAAGTGACTCTACACCCTCTACCTCAACTGCACCAAGACCTGCAATGATACCAACAACCTCCTCAGAGATATTGACACCACCATCACCGTTAACATTTATCACAAAATTCTTATTTTCTGCCATAGCTGCCTCCTAAATTCTCATAGAAAAACTAGTGTAATTATATCAATAACCAATATTATTTACAACACCGACTGAGATATAGTTGTTTAATACGGCGTGAAAATCCGAATCATCTTCTGCTTCAGGGGTATAAACTCCCTCCACCATATATCTGATGCCGCCGTCATCCAGTTCTTCCACAACATTGTAGTGGTCTTTATAAAACATTCCTCTGGAAACTGTTCTGTCATAAAGGATTCCCTGACAATCTGAAAGTGGACAGTCTGGGAAATTAACATTATGAATATTTCCAGCCTCTAAAGGCGAATCTAAAAGCTTTTTTAAAATCTCACGTATGTATTTATCTGTAACATCAGAAAAATTACATCCTTCTGAAAGAGCTATAGCGTGATACCCCTGAAAGGCCGCTTCAAAAGCCGCTCCAGCAGTAGCCGAGTACTGAATATCTGATGCCACATTAAGTCCAAAATTGATGCCTGATAATACCACATCAGGTTTTGCTGGCATAACGCTAAGGCTACCTACTCTGACACAGTCTCCCGGTGTGCCACTGCAGGAATATGCATGTACTCCTTCTATAGGAAAATCCTCACATGGATATATATCAATTGCATTATGTAAGCTGATGCTATGGCTAGCTGCGCTTCGCTGACTTTCCGGAGCCACCACCCACACTTCTCCAAACTCTTTAGCTGCTCTGGCAAGCCTAATAATGCCAGCAGCCTGAATGCCATCGTCGTTAGTAATTAGAATTCTCATACATTATTACCCCAGTTTTTTCTTCTGCTGTCTACCAGTAATTTTCACAAGAATAGGATAAGGCACAAGATGTGAAAATATAGTTGCAAGCTTCATTCTTAGCGATGGAACAATGATTAATTTCTTTTTGTCCATACCCTTAAGGGCTTCCTTAACACATTGCTGTGGAGTGATTCCTTTGAGAGCAAAAACCACCTTAGCATTTTCGTTAAACTCTGTATCCACAGGCCCTGGACAAAGAGCACTAACCCTGATTTTGCTACCCATTTCTTTTAACTCTACAGCTACCGCTCTTGTAAGGCTGACTACATAAGCCTTTGAAGCATAATAGGTAGCCATATAAGGGCCGGCTGGAAGAAGTCCTGCTGATGATGCCACATTGATTATATGACCTTCGCCGGCCTCCTGCATATTTTGAAGAATGCCCTTGAATAATATGTGCATGGCAACGTCATTTACCTTAATCATGCCAACTTCTTTTTAATATCAGTCTCAATAAATGAACCAGCCAGACCAAATCCTGCATTATTGATGAAAACATCTATATTCTCATCTTTAAGCTGTTCTAATAGTGCAAAGCACTCCTTTTTCTTGCTAAGATCCATCGGGATGATTTCCACTGGAACATCCACAGCTTCTTTAAGCTCCTCAAGACGTTCCACTCTTCTACCTATAACCACGAGCCTATAGCCTCTCTTAGCAAGCTGAATAGCAAACTCTCTTCCTATTCCAGATGTTGCTCCTGTAATAAGTGCTGTTTTCATCTTTTAATATTCCCCTTTTCTACGTTATCTTCGATTATACTATTAACAACCTCAAAAAGCTTTTCGGAACCTAATTTAGTCTTATCCTGGCGACCATGAACCTGAGCAGAAGTAACGCCGTGATTTCTCCAATCCTCTCCACCATTACTGTTGTTTAGCATTAATGGCTGTAAGTTATCCATAGCATGTGCAAATTTAGACTCAGCTGTCTCATATGCTTCAAACTCATCAAAAAGAGCTATAAACTCTGCCTTTTGATCATCTGGAAGTAATGAATATATCTTCTCCTTGGCAGCATCCTCTCTAGCCTTTTGTGTCTTCAGATTTACCTCATCATAGGCATAGGTATCTCCAGCCTCTATCTCTACAATATCGTGAATCAGACACATAAGCATTACCTTTGAAATATCAACCTTTTCATTAGCATATTCCCTAAGAATATAAGCCATTATAGCCATATGCCAGGCGTGCTCTGCATCATTTTCATTACGGCCATGATTAGAAAGATGAGTCTGTCTAAAAATATTTTTTTCCTTGTCAATTTCCAATGCAAATTCCAGCTGTTTCCTTAATCTTTCGTCCATTTCACACATACTCTCCTGTATATCATTCATTCTATAAATTCTATTATAAAAAATATCCTCTATATCAACAACCTATTGCCCCTTAAAAATCTTTATAGTTCAACATTTAGAAGGATAATTCAGCCTAAATGTGGTATTCTATACATTAATAGAGAGGATGTAAAAATAATTGGAGGGTAATGACATGAAAAACAATAGGTTAAAACCACTTTTGGCTATTACTTTGTCCTCCGCCCTTGCTGTTAGTTCCATAGGGTGCGGTGCCAGTGAAACGCCAGAGACAAGAGAAGAACCAGTAGCTCAAGAGACTGTGGAAGAACCTCCTGCAGAACCTGAGGAAGAAACCGTAGAACTAGGTGTAAATCTTTTCACAAACGGAGATTTTAATAGCGGCACAGCTCCTTGGGACACATACTGCTTCGACGGAGAAAGCTTCATTTCCCAGAACAAAAACAGCGAATTGGATGTAGCTATTTTCAAACTGGGCTCAGTGGACTATGGCGTACAGCTTTTCCAGGATGGTTTTAAACTTGATGAAGGCTGTAAATATAAATTAGCCTTTGATGCTTACAGTGATGTAGAGCGTCCAATACAGGTTCGATTCCAGCTTAACGGTGGCGATTATCACGCATACTATCAGGAAGAACCTGTAATAACAACAGAAAAAACTCATTATGAATACGACTTTACAATGTCGGAACCATCTGACCCCGCCCCACGCTTTTGTATAAATATGGGTGTAATGGAGGGAATGGACCCAAATCTTGCAGAGCATCACATTTGCTTTGATGATTTTAGCCTCACCCTAGAGGATGCCAAAGGAAAAGTTTCAAATAACAACACAACCGAGATTCCGGATATTGCTGTAAATCAGATTGGATATCTTCCATCTGCTCTAAAGACCGCCACTATAAAGGGAACAGGCCTTAATCAGACAGCAAAACTTATAGATGAAAAACAGGCAAATCCGTTTTTGAAGCTGAAATCGGCGGTGGAGAAAATAATGCAGATACAAAAGATAGGGAAGCTGTTTTTGATTTTACAAAGATAAAGAACGAAGGCACCTATCATATTGAAGCAGGAGACGCCATTTCTCCTTCATTTGAAATATCAAAAAATGTATATGACAATGCATTAAAAGCCGCTCTTAAGATGCTCTATTATCAGAGATGCGGCGCAGAACTAAAAAGTGATTGTGCCGGCGATTTTGCCCATCCAGAGTGTCACACACAAAAATGCGTGCTTTACGAGGATTCATCGAAGCAGATAGACGTAACTGGTGGCTGGCATGATGCAGGTGATTACGGAAGATATTCTGTAGCCGGTGCTACTTCTGTAGCTGATTTACTGCTTGCCTACGAAAATTATCCAAAGGCATTTGATGATAATGTAGGAATACCAGAAAGTAATAATGGCATCCCTGATGTTTTGGACGAAGCCAGATATGAGCTGGAATGGCTTCTGAAGATGCAGCGAAAAGACGGCGGTGTTTATCACAAGGTAACCTGCCACAACTTCCCAGGCGAAGTAATGCCTCAGGATGAAACCGATGAGCTGATTGTTATGCCTGTATCTACAACAGCAACTGGCGATTTTGCAGCAGTTATGGCAATGGCATCACGCATATACGAAAAGACAGATAAAGCCTTTGCAGACAAATGCCTTAAGGCTTCAAAGAAGGCTGCTGAATATATTGATAAAACACCTACCGATACAAAGGGATATAGAAATCCATCTGATGTAACAACAGGTGAATATGAAGATACCTGCGACATAGATGAAAGATTCTGGGCCTATGCCGAGCTCTTTAAAACAACAGGTGACAAGGCTTATGAAACAGCTATGTTAAAAGAGCTTCCTAAAAACGGCTATAGTCTTGGATGGCAAGGTGTGGCTGGCTATGGTGCATATGCATATCTTTCAGCAAAGCAGGCTAAAGAAACAAAAGATATTAAAGCTGAGGCAGAAGCTACTGCAAAGCAGATTGTAAGCTATGCTCACTCAAATGCCTATGGCTCTTCTATCATCACAAGCTATCCTTGGGGAAGTAACCTAACCATAGCAAACAATGGTCAATTCCTTCTTTTAATGAAAGAAGCCCTTGGAAATGCTGATAAAGATACCATCGATAAACAGCTCAATTATCTATTTGGAAATAATGCTACCGGTTACAGCTTCTTAACCGGCTATGGCACACTTTATCCAGAGCATCCACATCACAGACCATCACAGGCAACCGGAAAAACAGTACCTGGTATGATTGTTGGAGGTCCAAACAGTGGGCTTGATGATCCTTATGTAGCAAACGTGCTAAGAGGAACGCCTGCAGCAAAATGCTACGCAGATAACTCGCAAAGCTATTCTACAAACGAGATTACAATCTACTGGAATTCCCCAGTAATATACCTGTTAGCAGGTGAAATGAATCAATAAATTATGGGCAGCGACAGCTGCCCTATTATTTTGCGTATCACTAGTTATATAGTTTATCTACGTATCTTACAGATGCTGATATGGTAAATAGAGTAAGAAAACATCCTGCCCACACATCAGATGCATAATGCAAGCCCAAAAGCATTCTGGCAAACATTGTGGAGACAGTTACAAAAATAGCTATTGAATACAGGATAATATCCCATTTTCTAGTCCTAAGCTTAGGCAAAAATCTTTTGAACAATACCAGTACAAAAGTCAGTGCAGCCTGTGCCGCATGACCAGATGGAAATGATGAATCATGTGCGATAGGATGATGAACAAACCAATAGGTAAACTGAACATCTGGATTAGTAAGGGTGATAAAACGTGGTCTGTTAAAGCCATATTTTATAATGGTCTGTCCAAGCACTGCTACCAATGTCGAAAAAAAGTGCAACCAGCATAATCTTACGAAGTTCCACGGAGGTTGCGTGGCTGCATATATAATCATTTGCCGTAACGGAAATACGAATTATAACAATGTCCACCAAAACCATAGGCACGCAAAATCTGCTATCTAAATAATAAAGTGACAGCAAATTA
The DNA here is from genome assembly GCA_000209815.1 of Butyrivibrio fibrisolvens 16/4. Classification (GTDB taxonomy): domain Bacteria; phylum Bacillota; class Clostridia; order Lachnospirales; family Lachnospiraceae; genus Pseudobutyrivibrio; species Pseudobutyrivibrio fibrisolvens_A. The sequence goes on along the minus strand of FP929036.1, from coordinate 1,538,672 downwards.
AATCCTGCAAACGCAAATATAGAAAGGAATGACACGATAACCGCTAATTTCCTGTTATAGGCAATTCTCAGAGTCTTAAGATTACTGATTGAAAAGAATATACCAGCTAAGGAAGTAGGTACAATTCCCAATATCTCAAAAAAATTTGCCATAAGGATTATTTAATGCATATACAGACTTTGCGATAGGCAAATCTGTAAATGTAAATACTACCATTCCTGTAACAAAAATAATAATCCATAAAAGAGAATTTCTAACTGTCTTTGGATATTTTGTGTTTTCCTTCATAATGCAACCCTTAAAGCTATTTTACTAAAGTTATTCCTTTAAATTTCCGTACTGAGCCACAGCTTCGTCCACCGTCATCTCACCTAATAAAACATAATGTGCCGCGTACCTAAATTGTTTAACAGCGTTATCGTTTATATCAGCATCGGTGCTACAGATTGTCCGCTCCTTTGATGTTTTACCTAGCGCTGAATAAACATTATCAAAATCTAAATTCTTTGATGTGGTTATCAGTCTTTTTACAGATGCCATATTTCCAAGCTCTTTTGTGGAGATTAGAAATCGCATAAATTCCATTGCCATATCTTTATTAGGACTATTCTTATTAACCGAGAAATTCATGGCCACTGTATCAATGACAAAACCACCTTTTTCATCAAAAGGCACTGGATAAAATCTGTATTCAAATGGAGCTGCCGAGAAGCTTTCTGATTGGCTTTCTCGCTTCTTTGTTCCAGATACTACATCACCGTTACAAACAAGCATCGGAACATCTCCCTCAAAAAAATCTCATTATTGCAGAATCGTAATTGTCTACTATCTCATCTTCGCACTTTTTGACATCTATATTTTCTGCATCCGCCATTTTCTTTAGCTTCTCCAGGCTTGGTCTCATCAGTTCCCCTGCCTCAGGCTCAAGATTATTAAAACTATCTCTCATGGAAGGATTTGAAACTACCGAATTACAAAGTGATGGGTATGCAAAATTGTATTCAAATGAATATGACGCTGTTGAAACATATCCCATAACAGGAGAATCATATCCAGCTGCTTTAAATTTATCGCAGACCTTTTCAAAATCACTCCAGGTGTTTGGCACCTGTAGCCCTTCTTTTTCAAACAAATCATTATTTACAAGCATTCCAAAGGAGGTAGCCAGAACCGGAGCCATAAGCACCTTACCCTCATCTGTTTTTCTAACGATGCCATCTCTAACGCTAGAAAAATCAATTCCGTAATCCGCTGCTGCTAAATCCTCTGCTGCCTCAAAGATATCTTCGCATTCGGGATTTTCCCACATCCAGTAAAACGTACAATAGATATCTGGAGCTTCCACACTAAGTAATGAATTACCAATAGCATCCCTATACCCATCCAAATAAATGTAGCTAAGCTCCACATTAGGATAGTATTCATTAAAACGCTCGAATTCACTTTCTAGAGCCTCAAAATTTGAATAGGAGCCATACACCTTGATAGAACCGCTTTGAGATTCATCAAACCGTGGGGCAAAAGGCTTTTCCTTAGCGCCTTTGCATCCTACAACTGTTGTAATCATTAATGTAACGAGAACGATAATCGATATTAAACGACGTGACTGACCTCTCATATCCATTCCTCCGTTTTTCTATACTAAGCCCTGGCTAAAAAAGTTTTCTATCTTCTGGATTATGGAATCCTTATCCATAGTTTTTGAAAGATATCCTGTAGGTGATTGCTCCATTACAGCTTGAATGGTCTTTTCATCAGAAGTACCTGTCAGGAAAATCACCGGAATATCTTCAGTAGATGAATTTTCTTTCAGCATCTTTAAAACCTCGGAGCCATTCATATCTTTCATTTCATAGTCTAATAAAACTAAATCTACCTTATGGTCATTCAAAAAAGTAAGAGCCTGATTTCCAGACTTTACAGCGGTGATCTGATATTTATCTTTAAGCCATCCTATTAGCATTTTCAGATACAAAGGATCGTCATCTACCAGAAGTACTTTGGCTGGTTCAAAGTTAGTTTCTAAAGCTTTTCCAAGTGATGTATACATTGAAAGAAGCTTCTTTAAATCCTCTTCACACTCCACTAAGACACCATCCTTACCTGCCTGCTCCAGCTGTGCAGCAATAGCCCCTATTTCAGAAGCTCCAATAACATTAGAAGTACTCTTTAGAGAATGAAGCTTGATTGTTAACTCATCAAACGATTTATCCTGCCACAGCTTGCTTATAGCAGCTGAGTTTTCCTTTACCGCCTCTGCATAAAGCTTTAATGTATCAATATATGTTTCATTGTCGCCACAATGTTTTAGTCCCTCATAAGCATCAAGTCCAGCTATGTTTACTATTTTCTTTGGCAGATGTTTTTCATCACCCGGTTTTTCCGAATCGCAAACCCTAACCTTTTCTTTTGGCAAATACTTTAATAGCATTTGCTCTAATCGAACATAATCTATTGGTTTTGCCAGATAGTCCGTAAATCCTTCAGTAAGAAACATCTCCCGCATTCCAGAAATAGCATTTGCTGTAAGACAAATAACAGGCGTACTGTCATTTTTACTGCCATCCAATACCTGCAAATTATGCAATGTTTCAATACCATCCATTTCAGGCATCATATGATCAAGGAAAATAACATCATATTTATTCTCTGCGCACATTGAAAGGGCCTGTGCCCCACTGGAAGCAGCATCAATATTCATTTTCGTGTCTTTCAAAAGACTGGTGAATACACTGATATTTAGAGGTGTATCATCAACTACCAATATTCTTGCATTAACTGCAGTAAAGCTTTGCTTATATCCCGCCTTTGATTCAGTTGCTATACGGAAGGCCTCCTGATAATCCCCTACCTTTTCATCTCCCATAACCTGTTGTCTTACTGCAAATGAAAAAACAGAGCCCTTGCCATACTCACTGAAAACATTCAGGGTGGAGCCCATCATAGTCAGCAGACTTTGTGTAATACTAAGACCAAGTCCTGTTCCCTCAATATTTCTGTTTTTACTTTCTTCAAGACGCTTGAAGGCAATGAATAATTTATCTATATCCTCCTGTTTGATGCCACTGCCTGTATCAGCAACGCTTACTTTTAAAAGAATCTCATTCTCACTATCAACGCATGGCTCGAAGGTTACTGAAAAAGTAACTGTTCCCTCCTGGGTATATTTCACAGCATTAGAAAGAAGATTCAAAACACATTGCTTAATTCTCAGTTCGTCGCCATAAAGCTTTCTAGGAATATTTCTATCAATATTTATATCCAGCTTCAGTTCCTTTTCATCGATTCTTACACGAATCATATTTACTAAATCATTTAGGATGGTTACAAGATCGTATTCCACTGGTAGAATATCCAGTTTGCCCGCCTCTAACTTAGAGAAATCCAAAATATCATTTATCAGGCTAAGCAGCGTATTATCCGCCATCCTGATTGCCTCGGAATATCTAAGTATATTAGAATCGTGGCTTTCACGACTAATCATCTCATTAAAACCTGTGATGGCATTCATAGGTGTACGTATGTCGTGGGACATCATTGAGAGAAAATTGGATTTGGCTGCATTTGCCTTTTCCGCTTCATCTGCAATAGTGGCTAATCTACGATTGAAAAGCATCATTGCTGTCATATTGAAAATCAAAAGAGCTGTGAGGGCACCGACTGTGCCACCATGGAGAACCCAGTCCACCACCTCGGTAATCAAGCTTGATTTTGGAATTAGATTTATAAGAAACCAGTCCTTGTCTGCAGTTACCGGTGTATGTGCAACAACACATATACGACCTTTGGAGTCATACATTTCAAGCAATCCAGTGTCTCCCGTAATCTGCTCTTCAAACTCCCTTTGACTCAGATAATTGGTATTATTATATGATTTAAAATATTCAAAAAGACTAGAATTTTTTAGCTGGCTACCATGAAACATATAGTTTCCAGCACTATCAATAATGGCAAGATCCACATCCTCATACTCCCCCTTCAGGTATACCAGCTTTCTACTGATTTCGCTGACAGGAATAATACGCATGAGAAGAGCCTTTCTTGTTTCTCCTGGTTTTTCTCCACGCAAAGTGAGTGTATTTAAAAAGGCCATAGAAAGCACGCCGTTTTGAGGATTTGCAAAAGCGGCAGTCTGTTTGATTTCATTATCCAGTTTCTCTTCGGAAAAATCGGAAAAAAGTGAATAGGACTTATAGGAAACAGTGTAATCATCATTTCCCTTTAAACTCTCAGAAGATGAAATACCAGAAAAAGAATTGTCATCGTAGTAAATTATATGAGCACTTACAATATCCGAAATAGATGCCCTGCGAGTATAGTCAATAGCCTCCTGGATAGTCATAGGATTCCCCTCTGCAGAAGCATAGTGATTTATATAGCTAGCCCAAATGTCGCATAAATGCTGTTCATCTTCCAGATAATTGGCAATAATCTGCCCTGCGGTCTCTGCTGTATTTTGAAAGACCTGCAATTCATGATTATTGCTTTCCTCGCGTTTTTGTGTTGTATGTTCAACTATAAACCACATGATGAAAGCAATAATGATTACATTGACAATGATTGTAAATCCTCTTTTCAATAGCACACCTCGTTTTAGTTAGGTTGGTCTCGCATTGTGTAATCTTTGTCTTCATCTATCATATCTAGCATAACTTTTGCGAAACGAGGATCAAACTGACGTCCGATTCCCTCTTCTATTTCTTTTCGAACCTCCTCTTGTGAAAGAAAGTTTCTGTAGCTACGGTTGCTGGTCATAGCATCATAGGCATCAGCCACAGCTATTATACGGGCAGTCTCTGGAATATCTTCCCCTGCCAAACCATCAGGATAACCTGAGCCATCATACCTCTCGTGATGCCACTTTGCACCTGATGCAAGCTCAGGCATTTTTCTTATATTTTCAAGGATTCTTCCACCAATTTCCGGATGCTTCTTTATCTTTAGGAACTCATCATCAGTCAATCTGCCTGTTTTATTTATGATAGTATCTGGCACACCTATTTTCCCCACGTCGTGAAGGAGTCCCATCATATAAATAGCGTCCTGTTCATTTACGTCATAGCCGCATCGACGGGCTATCTCTTTAGAATAAAGAGCCACGCGGCCAGAATGACCGTTAGTATATGCATCTTTTGCATCGATTGCATCTGCAAGGGAAGCAACCACCTGAATAAACAGTTCTTCATTTTCCCTTGTCTTTTTTCAACCTCCCCAGCAAGATCCTTTTGAAGACTGATGAGTTCCATTGCATGTTTTACACGAAGCGCAAGAACACCCGGAACAAATGGCTTTCTTATAAAATCCATTGCCCCAAGGGACAGTCCACGAATCTCTGCCTCCTCTTCCTCTTCGCCTGTCAAAAATATAACTGGAGTTTCACATCCCACTTCCTCTATTTCGCGAAGCTTTGTCAGGGTTTCATACCCATCCATTCCAGACATTCGAATATCCAATAGGATAAGCTGAGGGCTTTCTTTTGTTGAAATATATTCAAGTAATTGCTCTCCGGACTTTAAAGCAATAGCCTTCATACCTGCATCGGCAAGGCTCTTCAATGCTTTTTCAAAATAATCGGATCGTCATCAACAACGATAACCTTTTCAGCCATACTGCTATGCCTCCCCGCTGAAAAAAACCAACTGTGCATACTTTGTACCAAGATAGTATAATATATAATAATGAATAAGATATGTCCGAATCGTAACGAAATAAAGGAGTTTATCTATGGAAGCAAATCATGAAATCATTATTCCTGGCCTGGACACAGAGTCCGGCATCAGGCAAAGTGGAAGTTTTGATATGTATATGGAATTGCTTTGTGACGTCTATGGGATTATTGAGAAAAAGTGCGCCGAAACCGAAAAGTATCTTAATGAAGGCGACCTAAAGAGCTTCACCACTACCGTTCACTCCTTAAAAACCACCTGTAGAATGATTGGGCATAGCAATCTTTCAGAAAGCTTTCTTGAATTAGAAATGATAGGAAAAGAAGGTTCATTGGAGAAGGCTATGGATAAAACACCGGATGTACTAGCGCGATTCAGAGAGCTTAAAACTCTTCTTGAGCCATATGCTGTAAAAGAACAAGTAGATAAAATCCCATTTTCTATTGAAGAATGTAATGCACTACTTACTGAGATTGAGAAGGCTGCTGATGATTTCGATATGATCTCAGCTGAGGAAGCAATAAAAAAACTCCTTACCTACCAATGCGATAAGGAGCTTTCGGATAAGCTATCCCAGCTTTCTATCTTTGTAAATGAGCTGGATTATGATGAAGCTAAAGAGCTTTGTAAAGAAATCAAAGCCCTGATTAAATAACATTATTACCCTTAATCATTTTAAAATCTGCATTGGTTTCCACCGTAAAAAATCACCTGAAACCAATGAGTATTTAATTCTCCGCTTTTTGCCTATTATGCTATCGTGAAATCTACTTTCTCCATGACAGTGACCGTAGATAACCTGTTCCACCTTATACTGCTCAGCAATCTTAGTATAGATGCTATTTGTCTGAAGAATATTTGTTGGTGGATAATGCAAAAACATAATGAATTTCTTATAACCATCAGCCTTTGCCGCTTCAAAAGATGCTATCAACCTTTCAGATTCTCTTTTTACCATCTTTTCTGCATGCTCTGCTTCTGCCTCATCCCACCCCTGAATGTAACCATATTGGTCTAGATAGAATGGACCTTCAAAAGTGTATCCCTTTGTGCCTACCAAGGCATAATCCGCATATACGAAATAATTATTCTGAAGGAATTCCAGCTTTCCTGCAAACATCTCATTTAGTTTGTCAGTCTTTTTTGCATCCCAAAACATATCGTGATTGCCACGAAGCAAAATCTTCCTGCCAGGTAAATCACAGATGTACTCTAAATCCTTTTCACATTCAGCAAGATTCTTGCCCCAGCTATGATCCCCAACCAATACAAGAGTGTCATCATCTGTCATCACATTGTTACAGTTTTCTTTAAATATGGCTTCATGATTTTGCCAGATCTTATCTTCAATCTGATTCTTTGCTTTAAGCTCAGACTGAAAATGCAGATGCAAATCACCTATAGCATATAAACTCATGGGCTCACCCCTAGTTTTCTAAATCAGCTCTCCACTAAAATGCTGTATCTCGTGTTGAATTATCTGTGCTGTAAATCCACTGTACTTCCCGTGCTTTGGCTGAAAATTCTGGTCCAGATAATCCACTTCAATTTCATCGTACCTCACACATGGCCTTACTCCATCCAACGACAGGCAGCTTTCCTCAGTCTCGTACTTGCCACTCTTTTTCGTTATCACAGGATTTACCATTGGAAAGATAAATGGTCCGGCCGCCACCACAATAATCTGCTTTTTCACGCCAATCATATTTGCAGCCATGCCAACACATCTATCTATATTTGCTTTTAATGTGTCCATTAAATCCACAATCACTTGAGCGTCCGCCTCTGTGGCTGGCTCACTCTTCTGCTGTAGAAATATTTGATCTTTTACTATCTGTTTAACCATAATGTCCTCACGTAATTTAGTATTGAACTATAAATCCACGCTCATCTTCTTCTACAGGAATCCGCTCCTTCTTCAAATCATAAATATCGATATATCTATCATTTGCCAAGGATTTTAGGAACATATAAATCTCCTGCTCCGAACCTTGGATTTCTACAGTAACTGAACCATCATATTCGTTTTTCACATATCCAGTTAGTCGATACTGGTCAGCAATATAATTTGCCTTATATCTAAATCCAACTCCCTGCACACGACCAGTAAAAACCATGTGATATCTCACTAATTCTTTCATTTAAATAATCGTCCCAAATTAACTATATAGCTGCATCAATCTTATCAATCAAAGTAATATCTGCTGGCAACCAATCCACATCGCCAAGCTGTTCCTTAGTTAGCCACTTAGCAGCCTCATGCTCTTTGAGCACTAAATCGCCACTAATAATTTCAGACCAGAAACAGTCCATGGATAAATGAAAAGTAGGATAATCGTACTCAATAGTATCAATCAGCTCACCAACACTAATCTCTGTATCAAGCTCCTCCATAATCTCACGTTTAAGAGCTTCCTGTGGAGTCTCACCTTCTTCTATTTTTCCACCAGGGAATTCCCATCCATCCTTGTAATCTCCATAGCCTCGCTGAGTAGCGAAAATTATAGGCTCGTTCTTATCATTTTCAGCCTTGATTACAGCTGCAACCACACGTATTGTTTTCATCTCTTATAATTCCGTATACTTCTTATTGCTTCCCTTAGCCTTCTCCACGGGATACTTAGCCTCGTTCTTGTCCATCTTTTTATTGATGATTTCATCTGGATCCAGTCCCAGCTTGTCAGCCAGATTCTGGCAATACACCATCACATCTGCCAGTTCTTCCTTTACGTGCTCCTCATCAAACTTTTCATTATCCCACTGGAAGCATTCCAGTAGCTCTGCCGCTTCTATAACAATAGATTTTGCTAGGTTAGATGGTGAGTGAAACTGGTCCCAGTCACGGTCTTCTGTAAATTTTCTAATTCTATCTAAAGTCTCTTGTGTCATAAAAAATCCTTCTAGTTTTATTATCTTTTATTATATCCAACTATAAAAATCATTCATAGTCTTCATCTGAATCCAAACCATAGTATAGCATTTCATTGTACCTGGCATTAGCTTCCTCGCTGGCTTTCTTTTCTCGCCATCTATCTATATCACTGCAAATAGCCAGGGCCTCGTCCACTATGAGCTCTGCAGTATTTGGCTTTACATTGTAAAGATACGCCATCATCCTTTCCATTGCCTTTGGACTGCCAAGCATCTTTGCTATCTGCACTCCAAGCTCATCTGGAAAGCCAAGGCTCCTTATGGCCTGCACCAGTTCGTCCCTGCTTCTGGCCCATTCACGTTTAAAATCCATTCTGCCCCCTAAATTTTCTTACTTTCTTTATATATTAATACTTGCGAGATTAGATTTGAAGTGATTATGCTCCTTTGCTAAAATATTGGCTATGAAAAACTTTGAGAAACTAATAAATGAATCATTACACGAAGTTACACACATCGGCATAAAGCCAGGTGTCATCACATCATTTACAATCAATACTAGAGCTAAAACTAGATGGGGACTGTGCAAGCAAAATCCCGATAGGACTTTTGAAATCCAGATAGCTGAGAAACTACTTATTGATGATAGAATCTCCGAGAAGGCCTGCAAAGAAACCATAATTCATGAAATACTTCACACCTGCAAAGGTTGTATGAAACACACTGGCCAGTGGAAATATTATGCAGAGGTTATGAATCAGGTATATGGTTACAACATCAAGCGCGTAACCACCGGCACAGAAAAAGGAGTTGAAGATTATAAATCCCAAAATTCTATTGCTATTAAATACATTTTTACCTGCGAGAAATGTGGTGCTACCATATATCGTAAACGCGATAGTCAATTCACTAAGAATTATCGTAAATACGGTTGTGCCAGATGTGGTGCTGTAGCCTGGAAGAAAGAGCTGGCATAGGCTCTATCACAGAGCATAAACAAAGAGGATGCTGTAATTCAATTTACAACATCCTCTCATTTTTTACTATTTGCAAAGCTCCGCAACAATCATATTGATAGCTTTTCCATCTGCCTTACCCTTAAGAGCTGGCATTACTTCTTTCATGATTGCCCCTTTGTTCTTAGTTGCGATAACCTCAGAAAATTTCTCCTGAAGGAATACGCGAATCTCATCCTCGCTCATCATTTCAGGTGCATATTCTTTGATTACATCATATCTAAACTGATACTCTTCCTTTAAATCAGTTCTCTCAGCAGGGCAAGTATCAAGCTGCTCCTTAGCAGTCTTTAATGATTTAAGAATAACCTGATCCACTAATTCATCAGCAATGTTATCTCTAGTGCCCGCATCAATAGCAGCTTTCTTAACATCCGAAACAAGTGAAGAAATCGCATCCTTTCTTGCCTTATCTCTAGCCTTCATAGCTGCAACCATATCTTTTTGTAATGTTTCAAACTGCATTTTATCATCCTCCCTTAAGATTTCTACAATACAGTATAAACCTCTCAATTAAAAATAGCTAACGGTTTCTGTCAATACCTTTTAGCTACATCCTGCTTTATGAGGTTCTGATGCTATTTTACAAATTAAAATTCTGATAAAGGCTTGAAATCTAACTTTGTATAATCTTCTGATGCTGCCTCACGTGACTGGAATTCGTCTTCCGATACATTTTCCCATTCATCCTCTGTGTAGCTTGTAAACCAAGGCTGATCTTCATTTTCGTATGCGTCAATCTTGGTTCCCCACTGGTAAACCATTTCTGTTGAATTTGACTCCAGGCAATATACAAGCTTGCCATTTTCCATTGCGCCGCTTGAGTACTCATTTACAATCATTCCGCCATCATAAATATAAAATCTATTTCTAGCTGTACCTGAAATTACATGAGTAGGCTGGCCGTCAACCATTGTATATATGTCGTAAATAGAACCCTTCAACTCGTCATCCATAAGACTTCCAACAAAAAGCTCGTCTACGCCATCTTTATCGGTGTCATAATATGCGAAGCCGATATTCGAAAGGCTATCCTGGCCAAGGCTATAAAATTCTGGACTCATGCCATTCTGTTCAAATACATTTGCATCCCAACCATCTTCAAATGCCTTTTTATAATTTAAAATTATATTTCCATAAAGGTCTTCACCTTTTGTACCTGCCAGGTATTCAAATGTAGCCCCATTTACACCTGTCATACTAGCAAGAATATCCTCTGATGAGTCATACAACTTTTGAAAATCATCTGGCATCTCGGTATATTTCTCAAAATCCCACTGAACTTCTGTGGCATAACCAAGCACTACTTCATAACGCTTACCATCTGCATCTGTCAATTCACCCTTCTTTGTATATGGGCCACCGGCAAATTCGGATGGAAGCGGTCTTGCCCAAATTGTAAATGCCAATCCATCAAAACCAGCATCTTTTGACTCTTTGTGATAGATAAAAATCTGATCATCCTTAACGTCTGATACATAGACGCCCTCTAAATCTGCAGGCATAGTGATTTCAAAAAGTTTATTAGAAATCTTCTCTCCTGCTGCGGTATTTTCTACTGTGTTTTCTGTCGCCTGGGTTTCGGTTGTTTTTGTCTCTTGTGCTTTATCAGCATCGTTAGCCCCACAAGCTGAAAGTAAAAGCATAGAACAAATAATTAATGCAATTCCCTTATTTTTCATATTGTTTCTCCTCGTATAATTATTATTGTGCACTAAGGCCATAAACAATAATATCATAATAGAATTTACATTCTAGTCCACAAGGGAAAAGTTCATTATAAGTTCATACTTTCAGATTTTTAATTTCATCCAATCTTCGGCAGTAAAAAAGCCCACTATGAGTCATCATAGTGAGCTTATCGTATATGCGAATAAACTATAAAGCTTTTCGTACAACGCCCTTAGGATCTTTAATCAAAATATATACCACCCAAATTATCATCGCAAATGCGATAACTGAAAATCCTAAAAAGCTATCATTAATCATATCTTCTAATGCAGGTGCAAAATAATCTGCTCCCATTTCTATATACTCTGCGATGGCATCTACAAACCACATGATCGACGCTCCCCAAAACATAAACATCAGCACGTGAAGTTTCATATCATCATTTTTTCTGTTATACCACAAAATAGTAGTAATAAGTGCCGCAAAAACAGTAATTAATAATGTCATTTCAGCCCCTCCTAATTAACAGATTTAACGCCTGAAAGTGGACGCTTAACAATAACATCTGCCGCTACGCAAATTCCAATCCATACTGCTGTTACAAGAAGTGCCATTCCAACACCTACTGTTCCCATTTCATGAAGCATCTCTGCCTTATCTGCTGGATTCTCCATTGCTGTCAAAAATGGAAAGAATGGCTTTACCTCTCCATGCCATACGTGTTCGTATGCTAAAAGTACTGAACCTCCCCAAAGAAGATTTGTGAGCCACTTTAACTTACGCGAAAATGGAATACCATTCTCTTTTGCTGTATTCTCTGGCTTTCCACCTCTCTTCTCAATTGTTTTCTTTACTATAGTTGTTACAACAGCTTCACCAGCTGGTACTGTAAAACAAGCCATAACACTACCTCCTTATTGATTACTACTATTGAATTATAACAAGAAAACAAGGAGGCAGTCATTCAGATTTCAAAGACAGCTATTCAAGAATGGAATAGCCACTATTTCTTGTAATATAGACAGTCTCTAATCTTACACAAACGCCTTAATACGACCACGCAATAACAAATACAGCAAATTACCCAGCACGATTCCACTAATAGTTTGTGCTGTAAGTGTCAGCAAAGTGCTGAAAGCATATGCAAATCCAAACATCGGAATCTTTATGCCTGTATATAAAATAATATGAATAATACCACCGGCTATTGAACCAATCCAAAATGCATATTTATTATTCCTTAGTAATTTGTAGGCGATAAATCCCATAACAATGGCCCAGGTTGCTTTAAAAGCCATTGTTGGTAAAATCCATGCGGTATATCCGCCAAGCAAATCTGCAAGTCCTGCTCCAATCCCACCAGCAAAAGCGCCTCTCTTTGTTCCCAGCAAACATACTGCCAGAATAATCATGCAGTCTCCTAGATGTGTATAGCCAAACAAAGATGGTATTTTGAAATAGAATGTACCCAGAAAAACCAGTGAAATCATCATGCCATCGATTGCTATATCTATTGCTCTATAATTTGTTTTTGTATTCATATCTCTACACCTCTTCCAATAATGAACCCAAGAAATTTTTTGCATTATTATAAAAAATATTTTCGTAATCTTGTTCCTTCAAAGGACATGAAAGTATCTTTTGAATTTCAACTTCTGGCGCATGAAATGGAGTATCTAATCCAAACATCACCTTGTCATTTCCTACATTCGTATATGCGTTATAGATTTGTGCGCTCATAGAAGTACCAGAGGTTTCCAGCCAAATATTTTTATATCTCTTAGCAATGGTTTGTGCTGCCTCAACATATATTCCGTGTCCATGTCCCATATGAAGCATGGCAAACTTGCAGTGTGGATGTCGCTCAGCTAAAAGACCGATTTGCCAAGGCAATGAAAAAGGTTCATGTCCAGAGTGAACCAGAAATGGAACATTATACTTTTCACATATTTCAGCAACCGGATCGACTATAGGCGAATCAGCCGCATATCCATCAAACAATGACTGTATTTTTGCACCTTTAAAACCCTCATCTCTAATCAAGTGTTCCAACTCATCATAAGCTGCCTGCTCTTTAGTACAGTCCACCCAGGCGATAGGAACAATTTTGTCTGGTGCAGATTTATATGCCTCGATTACATCTGCATTTTTGATGAATCTGATGGACAAAGCAACGTCTTTTCGATATTAAATCTGTCCATCAAATCCAAAACCAGCCCAACATCTCCGCTGAAATTAAACGGGTTCCCCCAGGTTCCGATATGCGAATGCATATCTATCTTTTTAAAATCACTAAAACTAAACATAGCATCATACCCCTTTCTTTTTTAGGTATGATGCTATCTAATATCTGACCACTTTAAAAGTGGCAGTTTATTTTATTTTTAATGGACAGATTGTATATCTATACAAATTCTAAATTTGATTTTGATGCATGTCCTACCATGCCGCCTATAATTTTCTTAATCTGGTTTGTAGTTGCTATAGGATATACCTCCATAATATGATTCGCTATAGCTTTTCCAGATTCTATAGGATCTTTGGAATATAAAGATGCTACATGGTCACGACCATAGATGTTTTCAGGCTTAGTATATATAGCAATTGGCCAGCCATAGGCTTCGCCTTTTTGTTCTTGCGCTGCCTAAAGTCACGCACTGTAAGATATGTCATCATCTGAAGATCAGTAATTGTACCATCAAATCCTTTTTCACCGTCTTTGCCAAAGCCTGCTTTTTGCTTCAATTCATTGGAATAAATTTCATCGCAGGTTTCTAAGACATCCATAATCTTCTTTTGGCGTCTTGATGCTTTTTCATCATCCCAAAGAGCATCAAAATCATAGCCATCACGTCTATAGTTAGCAAAATATGGGAACCATTCCTTTGATATAAACCCAGCTTTCTTATTGAAAAACTTACCATAGGCAACGCTACCGCGACGTGCTATTATTTCTCTCCATTCCCATGGATCAAGTGTTGGATTTCCACTCCACCAATATTCAGGCACTGTGCGCTCTTCTAATGAGAAGCCGGGAATTTCATTCTTAAACAATGGAAGAAATCCTATTTCATTTATATATTCGATTGCTTCATCAACTGTATGTAGGCATTCAGGATCATCCCACTCTACCCCATACATTACCCAGGTACCATTTTCGTTTGGCATCGTCTTATTATCCCCCATTTATTCTCATTCCTTTGCAAGAATCGTAAGTCCTGCAATTCCAACTACAATAAGCATAACACAAATGAAGTTCGTCAATCTACTGCCATGTTTTCCAAACATCTGGCTGATAGCCAACTGTAGACTGTTTTCCATTTCTCACTACTGGAGTCTTGATAATCTGCTGTGATTCAAGTAACTTCTCCAGCTTATCCTCATCAGCAATATACTGAAACAATGCTACTGCATCCTGGTCCTTCGCATTTACGTTAACCATATTTGCAATACCACCATTAGCAGAAGCAACTGATGTAAGTTCTCCCTTGCTCATGCCTTTTTCCTTCATATCGATAAACTGATACTTGATGCCACGCTCCTTAAAAAAGCGTTCTGCCTTCTTTGTATCATTGCACTTCTTAGTGCCGAAAATTTGTATATTCATAAAACCTCCGTGCGCTGATTAAAATTTGAGCCACCTAACGCTATTTTGATTTTTGATTTTACTGTATCGAAACCCAACAAAAGATTGCGTGTTGGCAGACTTGCTGCGATAAAAAAATGAAGATTTTGACTATATTTTATCCCATAAAACTCTCAGAAGCCGCAGCCTTTGTGCTGCGACACTTAGCATCACCTTGATCAAAACACCATTTGGGACAAAATAATAGACCAGTTAGTCTGGGCTCCACCAGAGTCGCTGGTCTATAAAAAAGTCAAAGTTTAACCCCTATTAATAAGTACGCATAAACCTTTGTTTTTCTTCATCTGTCAATTCAAAAACTTGCTTACCTAATTTCTTTGCATAAGCAATTGCCCCCCCTAATATCTAATTTAACATGAGGCAAATCTTTTGCAGAAACAGGCGTTAAATCCATCGTTTCCAACTGCTTATAATAATTATTATAGTTCTTCATTTGTCCATTCATAGTTATATACCTCTCTGATTTTCGCAGTATCTGGCGAATCAATAAAAACCTGGTATGGATGAAGCATTCCTATATGTTGAGCATTGAATACTTCTTGATAATGTTCGACCAACTCCTTATTGGCTGCATTTCCTGTAATAGCACCTTCATATCCCATTTCTTCTGAGCGCTGTGCTGCAATGGCAAATAAATGCCCACCTACTCCACTGTATTTTTTGCTATGATCTTCTGAAAAAACAGGATTATTGTCAGGAGCTGCAACCATCCATGCAATATGAACAGCTTGCATATCATCACTACCTGCTAATGCTATCAATCCCTGTATATTAACTGACCCTTTAATAACTAGTGCATAAATCTCATTATCTGCATCAAGTAACTCAGCCCAATTAATATACCATCCATTATTTTTATTATACTTTTCAAGAAAACTTTTTCTTTTAATCTTACTACTTCTGTATCAACTAATTCTCCCGTTGATTCATCCTTTAGACAAGGAGTAAAATCGTCAATCCAAACTGTAATCATTATTATCCCTCGCTTATTCTGCTTTAATTATATCATAATTCCAATCATTCTTCTATTCAGTAATGTTTTATATACCAATTTCTAGCCTCAGCTGCAAAACACTTAAGTATTCAATACAGCTAATTTTAAATAAAAATAGTGGGAAATTCTTCCACCTACGGTGATTAAAAGAGCTTTCGCTCAGATTTCCATTTAAAATGGGAATGTATATGCCGTAGCAATGTACATTCCCATTTAGTGGTTGATTTTTCCGTTGTCTGCCAACCTCCAGCACCTATGTCTGGAAAAAGTATCAGATTTTAGGTGTCAACCCACCAAGGCATACGCCTTTCTTAACTGTATATTATATCAATCTAACCTAAAAACAATACATGTGTTTCACACAAAAACTAGCTTTATTAGGTTAAAATAGCGGGTGTCTTACCCGCTTTTTGGTGGACCCGGGTCTTTCGACCAGCCCAGAAGCATCACTGCTTCTTCTTGTTAAGATGATAACATTAAAAAACTACAAATTTCAATATATATTTCATAGCCTATAGCCATAGCTTTTCGGGAATCCCTATAGTTGATGGTTATGAAAATTGTCCAATCGTAATTTTAGAATTTCTAGATTTCGATTAAGAACTGTAATTTCTTCATCAATTTCAGCTGCCTGAGATAACTAATTGCTTTTTTCTCTCCAAAAAAATCAAGCAACTCATCATATGTTTTAAAAGGTTTATCCATAATTCCCCATAAATAACGAAAGGCCCCCTCAGGAGCCTTCCGGACCAGAGGCTTCACAAGTTTCTCCAGTACGTTCACTAACAAAGATATTAGCATTATTGAACCCAATCATCAATATACTAGCTCTCCGATTTTGATATGTAATATTAAGAACTCAAAATCAAATATAATCTTGCAATTGTTCAAGAATATACTCATTATTGAACCAAAAACATTGCTTTGTCATTACATCACCATTTGGTAATGTGCTACCGTTGGTTTACCGTTTTCTGTATCAAAATAATTTAAGCTATTCAATTCATAATAAACCAATGATGCATGTGGTCTAATCGAAATAATTCGATTATATGGTTTTGATGATGGGCATAATCTATATTCTTTTCTATTTGGATTTGTATTCCTTGTATCTGGAAAACTATTTAGAATTCTATTCTTTCCTCTTTTAGTTGTTACATATTCTCCATCTGCTTTTATATCTAAAGCAAAGTTGACGCCGGTCCTGATTATATCTCTAATATCTTCCCAACCACTATGAACGGTTTCATAATCTTCTATTGGCAAACTCCAAAATGTTGCACCCTTAAATATATAATCAGTGCCATCATGCTTGTATATAGCCCATAAAAAAGATCTAGCAACCATTTCATCATAAACTGTTGATTCTTCCCACTCTTCTTCAAGTAACTCAGAAAAATCAAAAGCTGAGAATGAAATGTCTTCATTCATGGTATCATCTTGTTCTATTCTAAGAGATTTTACATAGGTATTTGATCTGACAAATTCCTCTGCTTCTTCACTTGTTATTCCAAGCATGGCAAAAGTTGTCCTAGCAAATACAGCTTTATCGTATGAAGCACTTGTACTCCATGTTTCATAATCATCTAAATCCATAAGAGATTGTCTAATCTCATTAATAGTCATTCCCTTGTATGGTTCAAATTTATCTAGAACAATCTCTTCAAATGTGCGATTTTGTAAATCATCTGGATTAGTTACAATTGGATCATACTGATTGATGATATCAAATGTTTCTTGATCATTGTCTGGATTATATAAAATTCTATCGGCATTTATATATTCTCTAAAAAGCTGATTCATATACGATGGTTTAAATGAAAAAGCTCTTCCAGAATTTTTGGTACACGGTGAAAGATAATGCGCTCTACTTTCATGCAAATCGTCATATCTTCCTTCGTTAACGCAATCTCTTATATATTTATAATCTTGCTCAATCATTGCCATGTCTACTTCAGGAATTTTTACATAAGCAGACTTATAAAATGGAAACTCAAATGGTGTCCTATTCTGAGATGTTTCATCAATATAATAAACTAACATCATCAATTTACACTTTTTGTAAATGTGCGAATCACAAAAGTTTTCTGGCAACCTATCTTCACGGTTAATCATTCCCAGCAAAAGTCGTTCTTTTACTCCCAATCCCGCACGAGGTCTGAATTTCAATGGGCTTACTTTTAATTCCACACCCGCTTCACGTAAATCGGATTCTGACATATTATCCCTAGGTTGATCAAAGTATACTTCTTGAACAAGATTTCCAATTCTGCCTTTATCGGGACGATGATATTTTCCACTATCATCAGTATAGCCAATCATGTGCTTTTCATCGTAATATTCTAATAATTCTTCTCTACATTTACCAGACTTTTCCAAGTTATAAACATCACCAACATAATAATTATTTTCTAATACCTTGGCATGCCTAAGAATGTCTCGCCTATCATGTTTTATATAATCATACGATAAAGTCATTATTTAGTCCTCCTATGGTTCATTTTGAATAATAGTATCAAGAATTGAGCCCATCCTAGTAATCATCGGAACAACAAGCGCATTACCCATACAGAAAAATCTCATTCTTTGAGGCATACCTGTGTTAGTCCAATCATCATCAAATCCTTGTAATCTCTCGGCTTCAATCGGTGTAAGAATCCTCAATCTTCCTGTATCAAGATCTGAAACAACATGGGTACTGCGATTAAGCGTTGATTCACTAGTTAACATTGTTCGCCCTGGCCTATCCCAAGGATCAGGAAAAGCAACTGGCCCTTCAGAAAAAGTGTATTCATGTCCCTCTTTTGTCTTTCTAGGAATCTTTTTTGCACCCTTTAAATACACCCATTTTGCCATTTTATCTTCATCATTGATATAAAATGACTCTTCAACATTATGCTCTAATATATCCCTTAAAAGAATAGGTGGTTCTTCTCTTTCGATGGTTTTAGAAGTATACACATGATGATTCGTCATATAACCAGCATTTTCAAATGAAAATGCAAATGAATCAGAGATTTCCACCAAATCCTCAATCAAATCAATTTCTGCAATTTCTCCCATTTCACTAATAGGAAAAGCTTGTGCCATAAAACCATTTGTTTTGATAAGCTGTTCTGCATTCTGTCCGGACATCTGCTGACCATAAACAGTATCGTTTCTATACGCAAAAATGAAAGTTCTTCTTCTCCTCTGTGCAGCTCCATATGTAGCTGCATTTACTACTCTCCATTCAACTGAATATCCAAGATTAGCTAAGCAAGCAAGAATAATACCAAAATCTCTTCCCCTTTGCTTTGCAGGTGACTTTAATAATCTATCAACATTCTCAAAAATACAAAAAGCCGGATTTTTTGCAATGATGGTATCGCGAATCTGCCACCAAAGGACTCCCTTTTTCCCTGCAATACCTTCAGACGTATTTAAAGAATGTGCAACACTATAATCCTGACATGGGAATCCACCAACTAAAAGATTATGATCAGGAATATTGTCTTTATTAATTATGCTAATATCTTCGCCAGTATGAAACTCTCCTTGTAAATCTGGCAAATCTCCAAAATGCTCAACATAACAATCATGAGCCCATTGGTTCTTTTTTTCTGGTTCCCATTGTGAAAACCATGTTGTGTTCCATCCTGTATTAAGGCGTTCAAAACCTAACCGAAATCCTCCGACTCCGGCAAATAATTCACATATTGTTTTTTGCATAACATAAGTCCTCCTTGGCTAAATAGCCATCCCACTTGTATTTGGTCGAATAAAATTAGCACCATCAATTGATGGATCGATGACCGAAAATTATTATATCATAAGACATCGCTTTGATCCACCCCGAACATGCGCTTTTGTAATTAAATCTATTCCTTTTTCACACAAAAAACAGATAGCATCATATAAATGATAACTATCCGTCGTATTTTTAATAATCTCAAAATCGCAATGAAACAATTATAGAATAAGAAAGGGCAGAAAACTGCCCTTTCTTATTATGCTGATATATCATCCTCGCATGATAATTCATCTACATTTTGAATAATCTCCTCTATGGGATATATTTTTTTCTTAAGCGGTGAAAAAAGCATAACAAATCCAATTAAATCCATGATTCCCGAAAAAATATTCACAAACATTTTTTGATTAAGAATTCCCCAAACTAATAAACACGAAAACCCTATAATCATTAATATTATGCAAGCAATAATAGCTTTTCTCTTACGTCTTCTATGTCTCCTATCCTTCTCTTGATATTCTTGAATAATAGAATTTGCTTGCTGAAGCTGTTCTCCTTGTCGTTCTATAATATCATTTTTCTTATTATTATCTTCAGTTACTACCGTTAATTGTTGTTCTTGATATTCAATAGTTTTTGAAAACGTTGCTATCTTTTCGTCTTTTTGTTTTCTTTACTTTTCTGATAATTCACCAACTCGTCAGCACTTCTAAAGTCCCATTTGCTAACATCTTCAAGTGCTTCATTTATTCCCATATCGCCATCTTCAACATGCTGAATTTTTCTCTAATATCAAAATTTAACTGAGCAAAAGCTTCCTTCGATAGTTCATCATTTTCATACATGCCTTTTGCTTGCAAATATTGCTCAGATAATTGATCAATCATCATATTTTTTAAAATAAATCTTGATTGAGCAATCATATCTAATGTTCTAGGCGTACTTCCCACACCAAATCCCTTGTTAGATTTGAGCCATAAATAATTAATTAAAAAATCAACTGTTGTTGCTTTAGGTACCTCATGTTCATTAATAAATTCCTCTGCTTTCGAAAGTTTAATAGTCCTACTTGTTCCAGTAACAAATATCGCAATACAATTTTCGAGACCTCTATCATTTACAGCCTTTCTAATTTTATTAATATTACTTAACTGCTTAATTGAGTCATGAATAAGATTTTGCGATTGCCCCCATAACGAAGTATACTTATCTTCTAATTCTTGTTGCTCAATATTGTAATCTGCATATTTTTCATCATAATAGTTTTCCCAATCTAACTCTATGCCTTTTTCCCTTAGATTTTGAAATAATAAAGAGCGCTTTTGCTCTACATCACTTTTTCTCAAGCACCCTTTAACTATTTGGGACATAGCTTCTTTAGTAGGATCTAGTACATCTTGCCCCTTAACAATTCTAATAGCAGAATCAAAATAGTAATCAATTTCTTTTTTGGTTGATTCAAAGAATTTTATTTTAATACGTTTATCTTTAGGACAATTGCGATTTATTTCTTTAACACTTTTTAAAAGTTCGAGAGAGTAATCTTGAAGCAACGAATTATTATATCCCGATACTGCAAACAAAATTTCAGTATCAAAATATAAATTCATATTTCCTTTCCACCGTGAACCTATTTCACTTGGATTATCACAAAATCGAATGCCTTCGAAAAATATAGTTCCTTCTTTCAATTGAGAGATAACATCTACAAACTCTTCATTACCTTCCATTGAAACAATAAATTCACTATAAATCTTCTTTAGTTCATCATTAGATATTGCTCCACTATTAATTAAAAATCACAAAATGTTTTCGCGTAATAGTTTTCATCATAATCAAGTTCTTCAATATCATTAACAGTACCTATATAATTCATCAATTGTCGAATTATACTTTTACTCTTTCTTTCTGCCTCAATCGTTGATTGCTGCCATCCGTCGATATTAAATTGACCTATGTCACATTGCCAAATTGACCCTGTGTGACCAAGATTCATTTGACGTAAACATGTTTTTACAACTGCATCTTTAACAGAAAAACTAAACCTTCTGTTTAGTAAACTTGTAAGTTCAGAAATATCAAATGAATATAGTTTTTCTTCGATAATGATTACTTTTATATACTCCTTTAATACATCATATAAACTTTTCTCTCGATCATACAATTCCCTCGCTACAGCAAGACTCGCTAGTGTTCTATATGTCTCATCCATATTATTTATTCTCCCACCCAACTATTATATATAATGATTTTATAGTAATGTTAACACATGAATTCAGCACAGTATAGACCGTAACTAGCAAAAAATATTTTTTATGAATACAAAAATCTACCGTCTTCCTATCGGCAGACGGTGGGCCATATCATTTACAAATTACATTTTATCGCCAATCAAACTCCATCTCCTCCCCGATTTCAAAGCCCTCCAATATCTTTCCATACAACGCTTCCCTAAATTCCTTAGTTATCGGAAATGCGATATCTTTGAAAACTGGATTGCCATCAGTATCCAAAGTTTTAGTTTTGTAGCTTGGCATGGATACAAAGTATTCGCCTTTCTTGTTTTCCACGATGGAGAAATTTTTTACTGCAAAGCATCCATCAAATGTAACTGTACAATTTGTTACCTCCTGGCAATGAAGACTAATCTTTCTTATCTTCTAAACGAATACTTTGTCAAATAGCACTTCTCCTTTTAAATATTTTTACATACTATTGTCAATTATCAAACAGCTCCGATTCGGTCTCTTCCAATAAGTCAGCTATCGCAACCCAACAAAAGATTGCGTGTTGGCAGACTTGCTGCGATAAAAAAATGAAGATTTGCACTAGAATTTATCAAATAAAACTCTCGGAAGCCGCATGTTGTCGTTGGTTTGTGATAAAAAATGAGAATTTCGGCTGATTTTTATCACAAGAAGTCTCAGCAGCCCCTTGTCTTCGTTCACTTGTGATAAATCCTAAGTCAAATCAGCAAAAATTTATCACAGCCCAACGGAAGTTAGCGGGCTGGCAGACAATCTTGTGATAAAACAAAAAGTGCCGCAGCCATATCATTGATATGGCTGCGGCACTTAAATAAACTCAATCTTTATTTTTCACTAATCTTATTCCACTCATAAGGGGTGTTCTGATATACGTAATAATTCAACCAATTACTATACAAAATATTCCCGTGGCTTCGCCACTGGAGCAGAGGCTTCTGTTCTGGATCATTGTCAGGATAGTAATTCTCAGGCAATGCTATTTCCAGTCCCTTGCTCCTGTCGCGCTTGTATTCGCTATCAAGGGTGAAACGGTCGTACTCTGGATGTCCCATAACAAAGATATTGCTACCGTCCTTAGACATGCAAAGGAACACACCAGCTTCCTCGCTCTTGGCGCAAACCACCAAATCCTCGCAAGCCTCTATATCCTCTGTATGCACTCCGGTATGACGGCTGTGTGGTGCATAGAAAATATCATCAAATCCGCGGACAATAGGAATCTTTCTATTCTGAACACGATGTGGAAATACTCCAAATTTCTTTTCAGGCAAATCATATTTATCAATGCCATATCGATAATACAATCCTGCCTGGCAGCCCCAGCAAAGATGAAGTGTTGATGTAACGTGAGTCTTAGTCCACTCAAAAACGTGGGTAAGCTCCTCCCAATAATCTACCTCCTCGAAAGGCATCTGCTCTACTGGCGCTCCTGTGATGATGAGTCCATCAAAATATCTATCGTATACATCCTCGATACGCTCATAGAAATTGTTGAGGTGAGTCTTGCTAGTGTGTTTACTCTCGTGACTTCCAACTGTAAGGAATGTCACATCCACCTGAAGTGGTGTATTTGAAAGCGAACGCAAAAGCTGAAGCTCTGTAGCTTCCTTTAATGGCATTAGATTTAATATTCCAATAGAGATAGGTCTAATATCCTGATGAGTAGACCTGTTCTCATCCATAACAAATATATTTTCATGCTCAAGTATTGCCTTTGCAGGTAAATCATTTTGTGTTCTAATTGGCATACTTCTCCCTCTCCTCCCATAAACTAGTATATCTTAGGTAACTTTTTAATGATAACACAACCTATCTTCTTCTGCCATGCAATAATTCTTTATTCTTGTACATACGCTGGTCAGCCATAAGATATACTCGATTGGAATCCGCATTTTTAAATTCATGTCTGAAAGCATAGCCAATAGCAGCACTTCTATATATGTTAGGGTCAGATTTATTCATATTATCAAGACAACTATTCAGCCTTTCAATAATTTCATCTACTTTTTCCATGCTGCCATCTGTAAGAATACCAACGAATTCATCTCCTCCAGTTCTTGCAATAAAGCCAACATGTCCAAAGCTTTCCTTTAAAGCTTCTCCTACATCGGATATGTATTTATCTCCCATCAGATGTCCCTGATTATCATTGATAGCCTTTAAGCCGTTTAGGTCTATGCTGATAACACAATAATCCTCTTCGCTTTTAGAAATCTTAGCCATATAAGCCTCGTACCTAGATCTGTTTGCCAAGCCTGTCAGCTCATCGGCATAAGCAAGATGTGCAAGTGAAGAATACTCTTCATTTCTGGCGAAAGACTCTGAAATAAAGGTTGAATAATTAAGCAATGTTCCAAAAACCATAAATATAGCTGCCACAGGAACAATCAACTTAGAAAGCATTATCTGTTCACATATGCCATATAGTTCTAGATAATAAAAGATAACATTAACAGTACATGCTGCAGCCAGGCCGATTTGTCCAACAGCCTGAATAAACTGGGACTTGGTAATCAAATTCGCTTTTGCATCCTTAATTAGAACCTTAACAAACATAAATACAATCAGTACTAACGCATCCAGCTGATATATTCCCAATGTCCTATTGATATGAACAAGCCCTGTAAAATGAAGTGCTATTAATAAGAACGGAATAATCGAACCACATATACTGAAAATCAGGAACGCTTTATTTTTAGGTAGTCTCTCATACAGCCAATGGTCATATACATAAGTGGAACCACCATATACAAAGCAATATATTCTATTTCTGTTTGATGTCCGCTGGTTTCAATGAACAAATCCCCCAGCTTAAACTGAGACAAAAACCACACTCCCAGAGCAACATACATTAACGCGGCATACATCTGCATGTTCACTTCTGGAATGTTGCTTCTAAATCCTAAAGCAACGGCAAAAAACGTTATTCCAAAAACAACAAGAAACGCACCAACCAAATATATGAACATGTGATTATACACGCCATACATAAGCAGATCCACGTAGCCACCTACAGCTGGAGCCTGATAATATGCATAAGCATTATCCTCAGTCACCATAAGAGTAATCTGAATCGTGGATAGTTTAAACGCCTTAGGCAAACTCACATAGTTTAGTTCGCAGCCAATATACTTTCCTGTTTTATATTCCTCTAAAAATCTATGCCCTGCTAATTTATCTCCACAATACACCTCCCAGGCACTAAATCTTGAATCAAACATTAATGTTGGAGAAATGAAATAGCCCAGATCAACATTATCATTTTTTAAAGTGATAATATCCCCTTTATAAGTACTATTCCCAATCAGCTTTCTAAGCTCAGATAGCTTCACATCCTCATAAAGATTTCCATTGTAAGTAACATCCCACCCGCTATCCAAAACAACTACATTTGAATAGTTATTTGGTTTAAAGAAATAATGAGCAAAGATGTATATTACTAAGAGGGATATAAAGGAGATTCCCAGATAAAGTATTTTTTTACCCATGATGCACCCCCTTCATTTCGTACATGCGTAAGTCAGCCTTAGCGAATACATCCTGATATCTTCCCCCTTGTACCTCGTCACTATAGGCAAAACCAACAGATGCCCCTAGTGTTATATCCTTGCTATATTTATTATATTTGCGCATTTCTTCCTGCAATTCCTGGGCGCAGGCCTCACAGGCTTCTCTATCAATTTTCTTATATACAACTACAAATTCATCTCCACCAGTCCTTGCAATCATATCAGAATCTACATAAACTTCCCTTAGAAGCTTCGTAAATGCGATAATCATCTTATCGCCAACAGTATGTCCAAAGGTATCGTTCACCACCTTAAGCTTGTCCAAATCAAGGCTGACAATGGTATAGTCTCCTGTCAAAGTAGCAAAGTACTGATTACAAGCGGCTCGGTTTAAAAGACCTGTTAATGCATCAGTGTATGCCATGCCCTCCAACTGTTTTTTTACTCTGTCTGCACTCATATGGTTGATGCCATTCATAAAATAATATACAAAATAGCAAAGCATGAAAAACAACATTCCCATTTCCAACAAATCTAATGATGGGAATAGTTTTGTATCCGTAAAATTAATATCAGGATTATAAAAAGCCCCAATAATTATTTCAAGAAATGAAAAAATAAGCATTGTGATAAGGCCAAACACAAGGTAATAATCAGCATCTACCGTATAATATAGCTCTGATTCCTCATTGCTTTTCTGCTTCTTTACAATAGCTCCATAAAGAGAAGGCATAATAACTATGATTTCAATAAAGCATAACACTCCCACTACATTAACCATTCTGTTTATATGAAGGATTCCAATTACGTGAAGTAGCAGTAACATTATCGGAAATACGATATTAATAATAATAAAAATACGTTGTTTTCTTTTGAATAAATCTGGATGAGTAGAATACAAAAGAATTGAAAATGCCAAAGGTATAAAATAGAAGGATAGATACTCCATCATAGAGAAAAATTCATTGTGAGAACCAATGAACCATAAAATATCATTTCTAGCAAGGATATAGCATCCTAATAGCATAGAAAAATTAGCACCAATATAAATTTGAGAAGCTGTTCTTCGGGTAAGAGCAAGATAAATTGACAGAGCAAACAAAATGCAAGCATAGACAACCAAAAAGCTACCAATAAACATAGAAATTCTGTTGTAGCTGAAGAATGATTGCATTAATAAACTTCTGTGGCCTAAATAAACCGGTGATAATTTTTCAACAGAATTATCCTCACCCATGGTATACACAATCATAATATTATGCCTACCAGCTTGAGGGTTCATATCAACCATATTGTATCTTTTAGGAATGAATTTTCCTTTTTCTAATTCATCTATACCATAAGAATACTTAACTTTACCATCCACTAAAAGTTCAACTGCCTGCAAATTGCTTCTAAACATTAGTGTATTGTGCTCTGGTATAAAAAATGTTTTAGAAATGGAAATACGCTCTCCTCTTTTGCTTTTTCCAATATTATATTTGGATAAAGTCACGTCATTACTGGTTATACCCCCACGAAAAACAGACCAGCCATCATCTATACGGCTGATTGAAAAGTTTGACGATGAGGTAAACCATTTACCCCCAAATGCCAACACTACTACTGTCATAAATATCATTAGCATTGGGAGTATAAAGTACCTGTTTATTAGTATTTGACGCCTTCTTTCCATCATAAGCACATTATAAAGTATAAATGTGTATTTTTATGTAAAAAACCGTTATATTTTAACTATTTATCAACGAAAGTAAGCCCTCTTCATCAAGTACTGTAACACCTAATGAATTAGCTTTATCCAATTTGCTTCCAGCAGCCTCTCCAGCCACTAAATAACTAGTTTTCTTAGAAACAGAACCTGCGCACTTTCCACCATTTAATTCGATGAGCTCCTGTGCCTCTTTTCGGCCCATAGTAGGAAGTGTTCCTGTGATTACGAAAGTAAGGCCTGAAAGCTTGTCTGTAGCGCCTTCTTTTTCTTCCTCTACCATATTAACACCTGCAGCCTTTAATCTGCCAATAATGTCAATATTTACAGGGTCGTGCAAATAATCATAAATAGATTTGGCACTGATTTCTCCAATATCATTAACCTGCATAAGCTCTTCTTCAGACAGTTCCATGATTTTTTCGATGTCCTTGAACTGTCCAAGTAACGCCTTTGCTGCAGCCTTTCCAACATTAGGAATACCAAAGCCTGTAAAAAGCTTTACAGCATCATTTTCCTTTGAGCTTTCGATAACACCAAGAAGCTTGTCAGTATTCTTTTCCTTACCGATAATCCCCTCCTCAATAAGCTCATCTCGCTTATCCTTAAGAGAATAGATATCAGCAATGTCCTTAA
Organism: Butyrivibrio fibrisolvens 16/4; assembly: GCA_000209815.1. Taxonomy (GTDB): domain Bacteria; phylum Bacillota; class Clostridia; order Lachnospirales; family Lachnospiraceae; genus Pseudobutyrivibrio; species Pseudobutyrivibrio fibrisolvens_A. The sequence goes on along the minus strand of FP929036.1, from coordinate 1,510,955 downwards.
TGTACCCTCTTCTTACAAGATCTATGATATAGACTTCACCAAAGCCTCTGATATCCATTGCGTCTCTAGAAACAAAATTGATAATATGACGCTCTAGCTGAGCTGGACAGCTTGGATTTGTACACTTCATATCCGCTGTATCAGCATCCCTTGAAACAGGGCCACCACAGGCAGGACAGATATTTGGAATCTTGTAGGTTGTAGTACCAGCTGGACGCTTGTCCTGCTTTACTTCTTTAATCTTTGGAATTATTTCTCCAGATTTATAAACCACAATGGTATCTCCAATACCAATATTCAGCTCATCTATGAAATCCTGATTGTGAAGAGTTGCACGACTAACTGTAGTACCGCATAAACGAATTGGCTCGAAAATCGCAGTAGGGTTAACTCTACCTGTTCTACCAACAGAAAGCTCTACATCAAGAAGCTTTGTTTCCTTTTCCTCTGGTGGATATTTGTATGCGATATGACCATTTGTATATTTAGCGCTAGTAGAAAAATCAGCTCTATATGCCACCTGATCTATCTTAACAACAGCACCATCTATATCAAATTCGAACTCTTCTCTCTTTTCGCCGATTTCATCAATAACATTTAAAATCTCATCAGCATTATCGCAGATACGATGATATACTACAGGAACCTTGTGTTCAGATAAAATATCAAGTCCCTTGCAATGGCTGACAGTCAGCTCATCTGGGCCCTGCTGAACATTAAAAACAAACATCTTTAAGCCTCGCTGCTTAGTGATATTTGCATCCAGCTGTCGCAGTGTACCTGCAGCAAGATTACGTGGATTTGCAGCAAGCTTTCCACCCTTCAGCTCCTGATCTTCATTATATCTATCAAAATCCTCGTGGGACATATAAACCTCCCCACGAAGCTGAAGATTGTCATATGGTAAATCAAGATAGCGATTAACATCTGGAATAACAAGGGCATTTTCTGTAACATCCTCTCCCACAATTCCATCGCCTCGTGTCTCAGCCAGCTTTAGCTTTAGCTTTCCAGTGGTGTCCTTCTCGTAACGAAGTGTCATACTAAGACCATCTATCTTTGCCTCTACCGAGAATCTGGCATCAGGATGAACAGCCTTCACCTTCTTCACCCATTCCACTACTTCCTCTTTTGTAAATACATCCTCAATAGAAAGCATCGGTACATCGTGAGTAACCTTTACACCAGCCTCACGCTTTGCAACACCACCGATTTTCTGTGTTGGCGAATCAGGGGTGACCCACTCTGGATGCTCCTTTTCAGCAGCCTTTAGCTGTAGCATAAGCTGATCATACTCGAAATCTGTAATTTCAGGCTCATCATCGTTGTAATATTTGTTCATGTGGTAGTCGATTGTGTCGACTAATTTTTGTATTCTTTCAGTTCCATTAATTCTTTGATTCCTTTAACATATTATTAAGTGTTTTCAATTCTTCTGGAGTAACATCTCTGTAGGTATCTTCCTTTAGATTTCCCAGCTGAATATTCATTATTCTCACTCGCTTAAGTGTCCTAACTCTATAGCCTAATGCCTGACACATTCGGCGAATCTGACGATTCAGTCCCTGAGTCAGAATAATCCTGAATTTATTAGACCCCAGCTTTTCTATCTGGCATTTTCTGGTAGTAACCTCCAGCTCATCAAGATATACCCCTGATGACATACTCTTGATAAATTCCGCTGTAATCTCTTTATCAACAGTAACAATGTATTCCTTTTCGTGAGCATTAACCGCCCTCATTATCTTGTTGACCAAATCCCCCTGATTTGTCAGAAGAATAAGCCCTGTACTATCCTTATCCAGACGACCTATAGGATAGATTCTTTCAGGATAATTAAGATGGTCTACTATATTATTCTTCTCTCTTTTTCAGCTGTACACACAATACCTGTAGGCTTGTTGTAAGCTATGAGAACCTGTTTTTTACCTACATTTGATACTGGCTGGCCTTTGTAAAGCACCTGATCTTTGGCTGTGACCTTCATTCCCATGACAGCCACCTGACCATTTACCATTACATCCCCTGCCTCTATTGCTGCATCAGCTGCCCTACGACTGCATACTCCAGCATCTGAAAGGTATTTATTTAAACGGTATAATTCTTCCACCAAAACCTCCATTTATATCAGAATGGAGACCAAATCTTTGGTCTCCATAAAAATCAAAACTTGTAAACAATAGAAAGCAAATTATAAAAGATCTGTACGGATAAAGCCTTCCTTGTTCTTATATTTAACCTTTGTCCAGCCCTCAGCATAGCTCATTACAACCTCTACAGTATCTCCCTCGTATGCAACTGCAACCTTAGAAGAAGATGTATCCATCTTTGAACGGATATTTGTAGTAGACTTGATTGTAATCTTATCGCCCTTTGCATAAGACTTTGTGATAGTTACATTCTCGTTCTCTGCCTGCTGTTCCTCTGTATCATCTCCATTAGAAACCTTTACAGAAGATTTAACGATATATGCCTTTGTACCGTTGTAATCAAACTTGTAGAAATCTCCTTCTTCACCGTAGATAGTGATTTCTGTGCCCTTTTCAACAGAACCAAGTTTTTCACTAGTCTTATCAGCTGCAGCACGGACATTAACCTTTGAGTCGGTCTTGCCCTTGAATGCATTTTCCTCTTCCTGCTGAGCCTTTGCGGCTTCCTCCGCAGCCTTAGCTTCTTCCTCTGCCTTTGCCTTAGCTTCCTCTTCAGCCTTTGCAGCTTCCTGCTCTGCCTGCTCAACCTGAGCTTTATACTCTTGGTTCCACTGAACATGTGCTTCTTTCAGTGACTCGTCTAAAAATGCTTTTAGTGTGGCATCACTTTCAAGAGCCTCTGCAAAATCCGACTGAACTCCTGCCCAAAGATCTAAGAAATCCTGCTGACGAATATAAATGCTATATAAATCAGCAATATTAGTATCCATCTCGTAGATATTGTTTTCCTGATTGAATGAATCATAAAGTCCGTTAATAAAAAGCTTTCCATCTTTGTCTGTCTGAACATAGAAGAAATCAAGACCTGGCGCAGCTGTATCGATATTCTCATATTTCAGATTAACCTTTACAGAAGTGAAATAGTCGCCTTCATTCAGGCCTTCCTTAGTAACCACTTCCATATCGCTAAACTTTTCAATGTACTGACTATAGAACTTAATATAGCTAATTTCTTCATCGGAAATATTAGTAGCAAGCTTCTGAATCTTGTCTGTATTGCCTTCAGCGTATGCCTTGTAATAATCTGAGATTAATTTAGTCAGGTCATTATTCTTATTTTCCTTGAAGCTTTTGTACACGCCACCCTGAAGTGCCTTGTCTCCCGCTGCGCTCTCTCCTGTTCCTAAGAACACAACAAGTGCCATACAAATAAAAATACATCCTGCTAAAAATATCTTTTATGTTCAAGGATAAAATCGCCAATAATTCCTATAATATATAATAATTTTTCTTTAAATTTCTGAAAGTTCATGTGCCCCTCCGGTTAGTATTGTAGGCTCGTTAACTGTAGACGGCCGGATTCGAACCGGCGATCTTCGGAGTCGGAGTCCGATGCGTTATCCAGCTACGCTACGCCTACTAATTTACTTGCCGATTTATTGTAACACAAGTTACAACTCACATCAAATCCGAAACCTTAATTTTACTGTGGACTTTAGTTGTTTAAAGCGTCATAATAATCTAGAATAAAAATTTCTTTAGGAGGTAATACAGGTATGAATCCAATAGGTTCCACTAGATTATATTGTTTACTTGGAAACCCTGTTTCACATAGTATCTCCCCTGCCATGCACAATCTGGCGTTTGATACTTTAGGTCTGGATAATTCTTACATGGCATTTAATGTAGAGCCAGATGATTTATCAAAGGTTGTTGAAGGCCTAAAGGCTATTAATTGTGGCGGTTTCAACTGCACAATGCCTTTCAAAACTTCCATCATCCCTCTTTTGGATGAAATTGATGAAGTAGCTTCCCTTGCCCACTCCGTAAATACGGTAGTTAATAGAGATGGAAAGCTTTTCGGCTACACCACAGACGGAATTGGCTTTCTACAATCTATGGCTGAATGCAACATCAAATATAAAGGCGCAACTATTTCTATGCTTGGCGCCGGTGGTGTAGCTACTTCCATCATGACTCAGGCAGCCACTGAGGGTGTCTCAAAAATCAGTATTTTCAAACGCAAAAATGCCACCTTTGATAATGTTGTAGATTACGCTGACAGAATTTCAAAAGCTACCGAATGTGATGTTTTTGTATACGATATTGCAGATAAAGACATTATGGAATTTTCCCTTCAGGAAAGCGACATTCTTATAAATGGAACAAATGTAGGAATGGGTGATGACGATACTTCACTGGTACCAAAGGAATTTCTCCACCAGAATCTTACAGTCTGTGACACCATCTATCATCCTGAAATGACACGTCTTCTAAAGGATGCTGCATCACTAGGCTGCAAAACAATGAACGGCAAATATATGCTGCTCTATCAGGGGGCTGCTGCCTTCAAACTATGGACAAATCAGGATATGCCTGTTGATATAGTTAAAGCTAAATATTTTAAATAGAATCGAGGAATAAAAATGAGTTTCAATTATCTTAAGAAAATGCCAACACCGGAAGAAATAAAGGAAATGCTTCCTGTCCCTGAAAAAGTTCAGGAAATCAAGAAAAAACGCGACCAGGAAGTTGCTGATATTATCACTGGAAAAGACGATAGATTTTTATGTATCATCGGGCCTTGCTCTGCTGACAATGAAGATGCAGTTTGCGAATACATCAGCAAGCTTTCAAGAGTTGCCGAAGACATAAAAGACAAGGTATTAGTTGTTCCTCGTATTTATACAAATAAGCCTCGTACTACAGGAAGCGGCTATAAGGGAATTGCCTCTCAGCCAGATCCTAACGAGGCGCCTGATATGTTAGCTGGACTTATTGCCATGAGAAAAATGCATATCCGTGCTATGACAGAATCTGAATTAACCGCTGCAGATGAGATGCTCTATCCAGAAAACTGGGGATATGTTGACGACCTTCTTTCATACGTTGCAATCGGTGCACGTTCTGTAGAGGACCAGCATCATCGTCTTACAGTTTCAGGATTTGATGTGGCATCAGGTATGAAAAACCCTACATCAGGGGATTTTTCAGTTATGCTTAACTCTGTATATGCGGCCCAGCATCCACATCACTTCACATTCTCTGGCTACGAGGTTACCACCACAGGAAATCCTCTTGCCCACACTATTTTACGTGGTGCCGTTTCAAAACACGGCAACAGCACACAGAACTATCATTACGAGGATCTTATTCGTCTTCACAATATGTACGAGGAAATGGATCTTGTAAATCCAGCCTGCATCATTGATGCTAATCACTCTAATTCAAACAAGCAGTTTAAAGAGCAGATTCGTATCGTTAAAGAGGTAATGCACAACCGCAATCATTCAGATGATATTAAAAAATTAGTAAAGGGTGTAATGATTGAATCATATCTTGTAGAAGGCTGTCAGCCTATCTCTGAAAACCAGACCTATGGACAGTCTATTACAGACCCTTGCCTTGGCTGGGAAGACACTCGCCATCTCTTGTATACGATAGCTGAGCGAAATTAACACATAAAAAACCTCTAGTAATAACTAGCCTTGCCAATATTACTAGAGGTTTTATTCTATGCTGTAAGTCTATCTACTTCAAAAATTGAAATAAGCTCATCATTCTTCTTTCCTACTCCACTAATTAAGCTTTCGCTTTTTTTAAGGAATGGAGAAGGCTCAAGAATTTCATCATTTGCTATCTTCATTACAGCCTTTACATCATCAACGATGATTCCAAGCATTTCATCATTTTCAAGGTTAAGAACAATTATGCGTGAGTCCTTGTCGATAATTTCCTCATTATAATTCATTCTTTTACGTAAACTCATTACAGGAATAACATGACCACGGAAATTAATCACGCCCTTCATATATTCTGGTGCCTTTGGAATGCTAGTAATCTCTGGTACCATAATAATAGAATTAATATCAGAAATATCTATGGCAAAGGATTCCTTGAGTATATTAAATACAATATACTGCTTATCCTGTTTTTCTGTATTATTTAGAACTACTAATTCGTTCATTTCTTAAAACCTCCAATTGACCTACTATAATTAAGCTATTTTGAAGAATTTCATTTCTTCATTTAACTGTTCTGCAATACCCTTAAGATGTGAAGCAGAATCTGCAAGTGTAGCAACTGTTGCTGAAAGCTCCTCTACAGATGCACCTGTTGTTTCAGATGAAGCTGCATTCTCCTCAGAAATTGCTGATAATGATGACATTGCATTAGCTACTACTGTATTTGATGTTACGCAAGTATTTGCCTCACCAGAAATCTTAGTAACGCTTTCTACTGTCTCATCAATATCCTGAAGCATTCCCTGAACTGCATCGAGAGTCTCACCAAGGGCCTTCTGCTGCTCAATATTTCCATTCATTACGTGAGTTGCTGCATTAACAGCCTGCTGTGCCTCTGCTAAAAGCTCATCCATCAATACTCTAATTTCCTGAGCTAAGCTTTCAGAATCATCTGCAAGCTTTCTAATCTCCTCTGCTACTACTGCAAAGCCATTACCAGCCTCGCCAGCTCTAGCTGCCTCAATTGAAGCATTAAGTGAAAGAAGATTTGTCTGAGCCGCGATACCAGAGATACCCTCAACTCTTTCATTAATATTTGAAACTGCATTTTGTGTAGAAGAAATCTTCTGAGAAATTTCTTCAATCTGAAGAGTCATATCACTACTTGTATTCTGAAGAATTGCAAGTGAAGAGCTAGATGCCTCAGAAGCATTCTTCATTCTGTCTGCAAGAGATGTCATTTCAACTGTTGAATCCTGTACGTTTCCTACAGCATCAGTAATCTTATTTGTATTCTGAGCTGCTGACTGGATTTCCTCTGCCTGCTGTACAGCACCTGTTGCGATCTGCTGAACTGCAACTGCAACACTATCAGCTGTAGCAGAAATCTGATTAGCCATCATAGATAATTCCTCTGATGACTCACCAACTGTAGCTGATGAATTCATAATGCTTCCAACAATACCTGAAAGCTTTTCAATAACTGTATTTGTATAGTTTACGATGTGACCAAACTCGTCCTTACGATTTGTATATTTTTCAATCTTTTTGAATCTACCATCTGCAAGTGCCGCAAGTGAATCATTAACAGCAAGAATTGGCTTTGTAAAGCTAACTGCGATAAAGAATGCAACAACACCACCGATTAAGATAAGAACTAAACCTAACATATTAGATGTAATTGCACTTACTCGAGATGCATAAAGCACTTCATTTACAGGAATATTCATACAAACTGTATAACCTGTAATAGGCTCCTTTACATATGAGGTGTACATTAATTCACCCATTGCGTCGTTCTTATATGTACCAGACTCATAACCAGAAACCATAAAAGGAGCATCTGTAATAACAATTGGTTCATCATCAACTGTAATTAATGCAGTTGATGTAGCAGCAACAGTACCATTTTTATCTACGATAAATGAATTACCTTCTGCATCAACCAAAACTTCGTATAACTGTGCTAAATCATAGCTTCTATATAAAACACCAATAACATCATTTGTATTTGGCATAAAGACTGGAACTGCAAGACATATACTTCTAACACCTGTAGAGGTACTTACCATTACTGAAGAAGCTGTAGTCTTACCAAGCATAGCACCCTTGAAGTAATCTCTACTTGAAACATCAGAAAGTGTCTTGTCATCACTTCTAAGTACCATCTGGCCCCAAGTATTTACAAGGGTAATAGCATTTCCATCGTCAATTTTTGAATTGATGTACTGCATCTGATATTTAACATTTTCTGCCTTATCTTGATTAAGAAGAAAATCTACTGTATCCTGAGAAGCAGCAATGGTATTTAAGGCAGCTTCGCCTTCAGCAAAAATAGTATTAAGCTCTGACTGTAAATACCAAGCAGACCATTCATTCTGCTCCTTAGCTGTATATGTAGCTGACTTAGTTGATGAATTATAATTAATTGCTGTAGATACTAAAAGTGGCATAGCAGCCAAAGCAACCATAGCAATAATTAGCTTAGTTTTTACACTAGAGAAAAGGGCCTTTTTAGTCTTTTTCATAATAACCTCCATAAACAAAAATAAACCAAAAACCATCTACCAAAACAAAAATGCATTTGTGTTATTTTTGTGAACACGAATTGGAATTATAACAGGTTTTGTAACGTTGTGTTGTTTTTATTTAAGTACAATCAGTAATTTGGCACAAAAATACATCTTCATATATAGTTGATATTGCACAACAAAAAAGAGATCAGGAATTATAATCCTTAATCTCTTTGTATAATTTCAACATTAAAAATTGTTAAAAATCTAGCAATCAAGTAAAGAAAGCCTATTCTAATCTCTATTTACGTAATCTCTGGCAGCATATGCCATAATTGAAGCAACTGTCTTAGCATCTTGAAGCTTACCTTCATAGCACATCTCCATAAGATCCTTCAAATCCCAGGCTTCTATATCTATTTCCTCCGAATCATCCAGCTTCTGTTCTCCTACCTTAACAAGCTCTGTAGCAAGATAAACATCTATTAATTCATCACAAAATGCAACAGTTGATTTTAAGGAAAGAAGCCTTTCGATTTTTCCAGCTCTGTATCCAGTCTCTTCCTCTAGCTCTCTTGCGGCACATACACTTGTGTCCTCATCCACAGAATCTCTCTTTCCTGCTGGAACCTCCAAAGTTTCTCTTTCAAGGGCATTTCTGTATTGTCTAACCATAAGAATTTTCCCATCCGGTTTTACTGCAAGCACACAAGCTGCACCCATTCTGTGACTAACAAAATCCCATTTTTCAGTCTTTCCATCTGGAAGTAGCATAGTATCCTCATAGATGTCCAGGATTGAACCCTTATGTACCAGCTTTCTGCTAACTCTTTTAATTTCTTTCATAATTATGTCTCCTTAAATGACGCCCCTAAATCCCAATTTCTTACAAGGAGTGCCTATAAAATAAAAACAAGCGGCTGGAAAACCAGCCGCTAAATATTACTTCGCGTAATCTGTAACTCGTGATTCACGAATTACATTAACCTTAATCTGTCCTGGATACTCAAGCTGATTTTCAATCTGCTTTGAAATATCCCTAGCCATGATGACCATATCGGCATCTGTAACCTGTTCAGGAACCACCATGATTCGAATCTCTCTACCTGCTTGAATAGCAAAAGATTTTTCAACACCCTTAAAACTGTTTGAAATTTCTTCAAGTTCTTTTAATCTGTTTGTGTATGTCTCCATGGCCTCTCTACGAGCACCTGGACGAGCTGCGCTGATTGTGTCAGCTGCCTGTACAATACATGCTATAAGTGTCTCTGGCTCTACATCGCCATGATGCGCCTCAACAGCATTAATAACTGTCTGAGACTCTTTGTACTTACGACAAAGATCTGCGCCGAGCTGTACGTGTGTACCCTCCTGCTCTCTATCTACTGCCTTTCCAATATCATGGAGTAAACCAGCTCTCTTAGCAACTCTAACATCAAGACCAAGCTCTGCAGCAAGGAGTCCTGATAACTGAGCAACCTCGATAGAATGCTTAAGAACATTCTGACCATAGCTAGTTCTGAATTTCATCTTTCCAAGTAATCTAAGAAGCTCTGGATGAATACCCTGAACACCAACCTCGAGAGCGGCTGCATCACCTTCTTCTCTGATTTGCTGTTCTACTTCTTTCTTAGCTTTTTCAACAGTCTCTTCAATTCTAGCTGGATGAATACGACCATCCACGATGAGCTTCTCAAGTGCTATACGTGCGATTTCACGTCTAACAGGATCGAATGCAGATAAAATAACTGCCTCTGGAGTATCATCAATAATAAGCTCTACGCCTGTCATTGTCTCAAGTGTACGGATATTTCTACCCTCACGACCAATGATACGTCCCTTCATCTCATCATTAGGAAGCTGTACTACAGAAATAGTAGTCTCTGCTACGTGATCTGCTGAACATTTCTGAATAGCACTAACAACAATCTCACGTGCCTTCTTTTCAGCTTCATCCTTTGCCTGAGTAAGACTTTCCTTAATAAGCTTTGCTGCGTCTAATTTGACGTCTTCTTCTACAGATTTTAAAAGTTGTTCTTTTGCTTGTTCGGAGGTAAGTCCTGAGATTCTCTCTAGTTCCTGCACACGCTGCTGATTAAGCTTTGCAACCTCTTCTCGCTGCTTGTTGAGCTGCTGTTCCTGACGAGCAAATTCAGCTTCCCTCTTTTCAACAGCATCTAATTTCTTTTCAAGATTATCTTCTTTCTGAGAAATACGATGCTCACTACGCTGAATTTCTGCTCGGCGCTCACGGATTTCCTTGTCGAGATCGTTCTTCTGTCTCATGGCATCTTCCTTTGCCTCGAGCATAGCCTCTCTCTTCTTGGCCTCCGCACTCTTTACTGCTTCATCAATAATTTCACGTGCCTTCTCCTCGGCAGAACCAATCTTGTTCTTAGCCTGAGTCTTGTGATAATTATTAGAAATTGCAAGAGTGACAACAACTGCTACGACAACTGCAACGATAAGAATAATAATCGTTACTGCGTCCACAGGAGCACCTCCTTATTAAATTTCTAATTAAACTTATAAAATAAAAGCTATACTGCTCTCATTTATAAACTTCAACATATTTAGTTTAACTTTATAGTGGGCTTATGTCAAGAAAATGTATACTATATATTGTGCTTGAGGTGTATCTACATTAGCAGCAATTATATTAAACTTGATTAAAGTTTATTAAATCTAATTTAAACAAGAATTAATTGTATCTGATGAAAATCCCCTTCCAGCTAAAAAACGATACATCTTTCCTTTGTCCTCATAAGTGGAATTTTCCTTATCGTACCCCTTCTTTTCAAGGAGCTTAATTATCAATTCTTGCTCATCAAAAGTATATTCTTCCTCTAAAACCCGCTCAATAACCTCAGATGATATTCCCTTACCCATCAGGTCCTGACGTATTCTGTTTTTGCTACGGGAATCCTGATAAAAACGAACATGACTGGCTGCCATACGGGCATCATCTAAATATCCATATTCATTAATGTAATCTACAGCTATGTCTACGATATCTGAAGGATATCCGCCCTCTCTCAGCTTGTCCCTAAGATTTTTCTCGGAACGATCCTGCTTTTCAAGAAGATGAAGCGCACGCTTTTTACATCTGGGAATAAGTATTTCTCTGCATATTTCCTGATAATCTGCCTCAGATAGCTCTGCGCCTTCTTCTATGCCATAGCTTTCATATTCTTTTTTATATAGAACAAAATCTGCCCCGTTATCGAGACAGATTTTTGCTCTTCCCTTGGATAATTTAACAAGAGACCTAATTTCCATAATTAATCGATTACCTCTGTAGGTATATCCTTTTCTCCACCAATTAAGCCAACTTCGTTCTCATCAGACTCTGCATAATGATCACGAATAGCTGCTGCGATTTCCTCGCAAACCTCTGGATTCTGCTTAAGGTACATCTTAGCATTCTCGCGACCCTGACCAATCTTCTCGCCAAGGTATGCATACCAGGCACCTGACTTCTGAACGATATCAAGATTAGTAGCAACATCGAGAATATCGCCTTCACGTGAGATGCCCTCGCCAAACATGATATCGAACTCTGCCTCTCTGAATGGAGGTGCTACCTTATTCTTAACAATCTTTGCACGTGTTCTATTTCCGATTACCTCGCCGTTCTGCTTTAAAGCCTCGATACGACGTACATCGATACGAACTGATGCGTAGAACTTAAGAGCACGACCACCTGTAGTAGTCTCTGGATTGCCGAACATAACACCAACCTTTTCACGAAGCTGGTTGATAAAGATAACAACACAATTTGTCTTAGCTACAATACCTGTAAGCTTTCTCATGGCCTGTGACATAAGACGTGCGTGAAGACCAACGTGGCTATCGCCCATATCTCCATCGATTTCAGCCTTTGGTACAAGAGCTGCTACCGAATCCACTACGATGATATCCATAGCACCTGAACGTACCATAGTCTCTGTAATTTCAAGAGCCTGCTCACCATTATCAGGCTGAGAAATGTATAAATCATCGATATTAACACCGATTGCCTTAGCGTATTTAGGATCAAGAGCGTGCTCTGCATCGATGAAACCAGCGATACCGCCTGCCTTCTGAACCTCTGCTACTGCGTGAAGTGCAAGTGTAGTCTTACCAGATGATTCTGGTCCATATATTTCAATAATACGGCCCTTAGGGAAGCCACCCTGACCGAGAGCTAAATCAAGGCTGATAGAACCTGTAGGAACTGTCTCTACCTGGATATTAGCACCCTCGCCCAGCTTCATAACTGAGCCCTTACCGTACTGCTTTTCAATCTGTGATATAGCCGCATCTAATGCTCTAAGCTTATCTTCATTTGCCATTTTATAAAACCTCCGTTCGGAACAACTGTTCGTTTCTTTAATATAATAATAGTGAAACCAATATGAATTGTCAACAATAAAATGGGAATAAAAAAATAGAAAAATAAATAAAACAAAAAGACAGTGGCGAATGCCACTGCCCAATAATATACATTCTTAGATATAATAAGTCAAGGTATTTTTACCTTAAGCAAAAATCTAGTTTGTTCCAAATTCTGAAAGAACAAGTCCTTCATTTCTATCCTGAACCATTCCAACAGACCATGAATTAACAAATAAAAGAAGCGGTCTATCCTTTAAGTCCTTAATCTTCTTCATATCTGAAGTACCAGAGATTTTATTAATATCGTAATCTCCTTCAATCCATCTGATATGCTCGTAAGGAAGATTCTCAAGACCGATTTCTACATTATACTCATTGTTCAATCTGTATTTCAAAACATCAAACTGAAGTACACCTACTACACCTACGATGATTTCCTCCATACCAGTATTGAACTCCTGGAAAATCTGGATAGCACCTTCCTGGGCAATCTGAGTGATTCCCTTCATGAACTGCTTACGTTTCATAGTATCAATCTGGCGAACACGTGCAAAATGCTCTGGTGCGAATGTAGGAATACCCTCGAACTTGAAAGGCTTCTTAGCGGAGGTAAATGTATCACCAATGCTATAAAGACCTGGATCGAATACACCGATAATATCGCCGGCATAAGCCTTATCTACTATCTTACGCTCATCAGCCATCATCTGCTGTGGAGCAGAAAGCTTTGCTTTACGTCCACCCTGTACGTGAAGATAATCCTTTGAAGCATCAAAAGTACCTGAACAAATACGAAGAAATGCTACTCTATCACGGTGAGCTTTGTTCATGTTTGCCTGGATTTTGAATACGAATGCAGAGAAATCCTCTGAGAATGGGCTGATTTCACCAGCATCACTCTTTCTAGGAAGAGGGCTATATGTCATCTGAAGGAAATGCTCAAGGAATGTCTCTACACCAAAGTTTGTAAGGGCTGAACCAAAGAATACTGGCGAAAGTTCTCCGGCTGTAACAAGCTCCTGATCAAACTCTGCACCTGCACCATCCAAAAGCTCAAGCTCTTCCATAAGCTGGTCGTACTTTTCCTGACCAATCTCATCTAAAAGCGCTGGATCATCAATCGATAAGATGCGTTCTTCACCCTGTTTTGTACCCTTTTGAGTATCAGAGAACATACGAACACACTTTGTATTTCTATCGTAAACACCCTTAAATCCCTTACCTGAACCGATAGGCCAGTTTACAGGAACTGTAGCGATTCCAAGCTCGTTTTCGATATCATCTAGAAGCTCGAATGTATCGTTAGCATCTCTATCCATCTTATTGATGAATGTAAAGATAGGGATATGTCTCATAACGCAGACCTTAAAAAGCTTACGTGTCTGAGCCTCAACACCCTTTGAAGCATCAATAACCATTACAGCAGAATCTGCAGCCATAAGCGTACGATATGTATCCTCAGAGAAATCCTGGTGACCAGGTGTATCAAGGATATTTATGCAATAATCGTTGTACTCGAACTGAAGAACTGAAGAAGTAACTGAAATACCTCTCTCCTTCTCGATTTCCATCCAATCGGATACAGCGTGACGTGCTGTAGCCTTTCCCTTAACCGAACCTGCTAAATTAATCTGCCCTCCGTATAAAAGGAACTTTTCTGTAAGTGTAGTCTTACCAGCATCAGGATGGGAAATAATCGCAAAAGTACGACGTCTCTTTATCTCTTGTTCAACTGTAAAAGCCATGAATACCTCCAAATATAATATCCTAAACAGAAAATGAGCCTGTACCGCAGGGTACAGGCCATAATTTCAATAATTGTGAAAAGCACAAATACTGATTAGTACTTACGCTTTCTAGCAGCCTCAGACTTCTTCTTACGCTTTACTGAAGGCTTCTCATAGTGCTCACGCTTACGAATCTCCTGCTGGATACCAGCCTTAGCACAGTTTCTCTTAAATCTACGAAGAGCGCTGTCTAATGACTCGTTTTCTTTAACTGTAACATATGACATAGTCTAATCCTAACCTCCCTCCATTTGGGGACTTGTACTCATTAATCTAAAAGCACTAACAAGCATTTTAACACAAAATCAAGTTTTGTCAACCCAGTATTTCTAAATCATACCATCCAATACAGATTTTGCTTCGTTTAACGCATCTGCAATACCTGCTGGGTTCTTGCCGCCGGCCTGTGCCATGTTTGGACGACCGCCGCCGCCACCGCCAACCTTTGGTGCGATAGCCTTGATAAGGTTACCAGCATGTGCGCCAGCTGCCTGTGCAGCATCTGTAGCCATAACTACAAGATTTACCTTACCATCACAGTCAGATGCAAGAACGATAACGCCCTCGCCAAGCTTTGTCTTAAGATCATCGCCAAGATCACGAAGTCCGTTCATATCTACACCAGTAACTGATGTAGCAAGAAGCTTAACTCCCTTAACCTCAACAACTGAATCCATAACATCGCCTACAGCAGCCTGTGCAGCCTTAGCCTTTAATGACTCAAGCTCTGAGTTAGTCTCCTTAAGCTGCTTCTGAAGGTGTGCAATCTTCTCTTCAACCTCTGAAGGCTTACACTTAAGAGCTGCAGCTGCAGCATTAAGCTTAGCTTCAAGATCCGCATAATATTCGAATACAGCCTGTCCTGTAATTGCCTCGATACGACGTGTACCAGCAGCAACACCTGACTCTGAAAGAATCTTGAATGCAGAAATCTCTGATGTGTTAGATACGTGTGTACCACCACAAAGCTCTACAGAGAAATCTCCCATCTTTACTACACGAACTGTCTCGCCGTACTTTTCTCCAAAGAGCGCCATAGCTCCGCTCTTCTTTGCTTCGTCAATAGACATAATGGCTGTAGTAACTGCAAGTCCTTCAGCAATCTTGTCATTAACCATCTTCTCAACCTTAGCAATCTCTTCAGATGTCATTGCTGAGAAGTGAGAGAAATCGAAACGAGTACGATCAGCATCCTGGTATGAACCCTTCTGCTCTACGTGTGTTCCAAGAACCTCACGGAGCGCCTTCTGCATAAGGTGAGTAGCTGAGTGGTTCTTGCAGATACGAGCACGACGCTCTGCATCAACTGTAAGAGTAACCTTCTCTCCTACCTTAATCATTCCGGATGTCATCTCACCAACGTGACCAATCTTTCCACCCTTAAGCTTGATTGTATCCTTAACTGTAAACTCACCATTTGCAGTAGAGATAACACCTGTATCACCAATCTGACCACCCATTGTAGCATAGAATGGTGTCTCAGGTACGATGATTGTACCAATCATTCCCTCAGCAAGTGTGTCTACGATTTCTGTCTCAGTAGTAAGCACTGTAACTGTTGATTCTGATGTAGTATTATCATAGCCTACGAACTCAGATGTAACAGAAAGATCAATATCATCATATACAGATGCATCAGCACCCATGTAGTTAGTCTCTTTACGAGCTGCACGAGCCTTCTGTCTCTGCTCTTCCATACAAGCCTCAAAGCCTGCAGCATCATATGTGAATCCTTTTTCCTCAAGGATTTCTGCTGTAAGATCTACAGGGAATCCGTAAGTATCGTAAAGCTTGAATGTGTCCTCACCTGAAAGCTCCTTAGAACCTGCGGCAACAAGCTTTTCTTCCATACCTGCAAGGATTTCAAGACCCTTGTCGATAGTCTTATTAAACTGTTCTTCCTCAGCTGTAAGAGTCTTGAAGATGAACTCTCTCTTCTCCCAAAGCTCTGGATAGCCATCCTTACACTCGTTTATAACTGTCTCTGAAAGCTTAGCCATAAATGAGCCCTGAATTCCAAGAGCACGGCCATGCTTTGCAGCACGACGAATAAGACGACGAAGAACATATCCACGTCCCTCATTTGAAGGTGTAACACCATCAGATACAAGGAAAGTAGATGAACGAATATGATCAGTGATAAGACGGATAGAAACATCATCAAGAGCATCTACTTGATACTTCTTTCCTGACATCTCGCAAATCTTATCGCGAATAGCCTTCATTGTATCGATATCAAATACTGAATCTACATCCTGCATAACAACTGCGAGACGCTCAAGACCCATACCTGTATCAATATTCTTCTGAGCAAGCTCCTCATAACCGCCATGACCATCGCCATTAAACTGAGTAAATACGTTGTTCCAAACCTCCATAAAGCGGTCGCAATCACAACCAACCTTACAATCTGGCTTGCCACAACCATATTTTTCTCCACGGTCGTAGTAGATTTCTGAGCAAGGGCCGCAAGGACCTGCACCATGCTCCCAGAAGTTATCACATTCTCCTGTCTCTGGGTCACGATAGAAACGTGTGATGCGCTCTGGAGCTACACCAACTTCCTTTGTCCAGATTTCGAATGCTTCCTCGTCCTCGCCGTAGATAGATGGGTAAAGACGATTAGGATCAAGCTTAAGAACCTCTGTAAGAAACTCCCAAGACCAGGCAATAGCCTCGTGCTTGAAGTAATCTCCGAATGAGAAGTTACCAAGCATCTCAAAAAAGTAAGATGGCGAGCCGTCTTACCTACATTATCAATATCACCTGTTCTAACACATTTTTGACAAGTAGTGACGCGCTTTCTTGGTGGAATCTCCTGACCTGTAAAGTATGGCTTAAGTGGTGCCATACCAGCATTAATGAGCAACAAAGAGTTGTCATTATGTGGGACAAGAGAAAAACTATTGAGGCAAAGATGGTCCTTGCTCTCAAAGAACTCCAAGTAGGCGCGTCGTAAATCATTAACACCGTTATTCAAAACAAAGTCCTCCAAAAAAATTACTTGGAAGAAGCCGAAGAATTACTCTTCTATTCCTTCTTTCCTATTTTTAGACTTGCGAAGCTTAATACCGATGAAGCCTCCGCAAATGCCTAGAGCTATCAGTATGATCATTTTAATCAGGTAACTTGCAAAACTAGATAAAAATGCAGACATGGCAATTCCTCCTATATCACAATATTTGTATCCAATTAAAGCTCTATTACATACTTAATAGAATTATAATCCAAAGTATTTTCAAATTCCACCAGAAATTAGAAAAATACTAATAAAAACACTAATATAACCTGACAAAGCAAAAAGCAGTTTTTAAGAAGTCCTACCGCTTTTCTAATATCCTTTGCCTCTATTGCCTTGTCATTGTCTCCTATCAGGCCAGTTCCCAGGGCTATTTCCAAAGCACCAGCAAAAGCAGGAACACTTCCTCTACCGTCTCTCATATATATGTATTTAGCGTTTTTTCCATTGAATCCACCAAATGTATGACGAGCACAAAATACTATCAGTTCGCCACTAACCCTTGATGGGAGCCAATCTACCACCTTATTAACCTGTACAATTGACTGTCCAAAATACTCATAGCGATAATTGCAAGCTTCACCATTTCCAATAATATCCTGAATTATAATCAAGGATCTATACAAAAAGCCTCCCACTGGACCAAATAAAAACATTACAAACAGCGAAGAAAGTACGCTGTGTCCAGATTCTTTTGCAAGGTAGGTAATCACGTCTCTTGTAACCCCAAACTCTGTGTCTACCTCTTCCTCCCTGTCTATAAAAATGCCAACAGAATGCTTCATAACAGCAATGCCATCGCTATAGAAATCCTCCATTACACCAATACCGCCGTAATATAGTCGATGGTAATCCAGGCAAAAATAAGTGGCTATAGCCTCAAAAAGCACACCAAAGAAAGGTGCAATTTCATAACAGAGTACCGTAAATAAAAGAATAACGACAAACACTGGTATTAACACGATTGCGATAAGCCACCTGCCGAAGCTTCTTTGTTTTGAAGGTTCCAATAGGATTAGTTCATCTCCCAGTAACGCTCTATCAAGAAAACCTATCAGCCTTTTAATGGATTCAAAAGGATTCCAAAGACTGTAGATTCGCCCAAATACAAACTCTAAAATTGTCCCTAGTAATAAAGCAAAAACGTGTAATTTAAACATTACTCAATCCCTTATATTATTATTTTGTCTTACGCTTGTGATAGAACTGCAGTTGCTGAACATACCCCTGAAATCCGCCGTAGGAGCTGTTTATATATTCAAGATAATCCTCTTTTGAATACTCTTTGTAATCTTCATTGATTATCTTTTTCATCCATGTATCAATAGGATAGCTTTCCATAAAATGAAAGCCATAAAGCATAATGCAGTTTGCCACCTTAGGGCCGATGCCTTTTATCTCTAAAAGCTTTTCATAGGCCTGTTCATATGGAAGCTGGCTGATAGCTTCTATATCCAGCCTTCCTTCCATCACGGCTTTTGATATGCCAATTATATAATCCGCCCTGTAGCCTAAAGCTGTGCCATCCATTAGCTCCGTCTCAGGAACAAACGCCAAAACCTCTGGCTTTGGAAAATGAATGCCATCAGAATATCTCTCACAAAGAATCTGAATCGACTTTTTAATCTTTGGAATATTATTGTTTTGGGAAATAACATAGGAAATAAATACTTCCCACAAATCCTGCCTAAGAATCCTCATTCCAAAGGAATCCTTGAGAGCATCCTTCAAATATTTATCACTAGATTTACGAATCTTATTGTTATAGGCCACATAGTCGGTATCAAAATCGAAATACCTCTGCCAAAAATCCCACTGGTCTTCTTCACAAACAAAATCCCAAGTGTCATTTTTAGTATTAAGATAAAAATATATATCATTATCGCCTGAACAGGCACTATAAGTATCTGGTATACCATCAGCTCCATTAGTTTCCTTTTTCATTCTGAAAACCTGACCGGAGTTCATTATTACCTCGGGGTTAAATTCTTCTGCCGTAAGGCTTTTGCTAAAAATCATTCTAGTCCTCTATTTCAAAAATCATATTTTCTTGATCTATATCAATAATTCTGTCTTTAAGATTGGCCATACCTGGACGATTTTTGAATCTTTCAATCCACTGATACTGGCCCCACATATGCATTGGGAATATGTACTCACATTCAAAATTCTTAACGAAATGTTCCAGCCCAAGGAAATAACCATCCTCCCCCATTCTGGAATCCAAAACTACAAAAGCCAAATCAAAATGTCTATTTATCATCGGCTTAAGAGCACGCTTGTATTCTCTACCGTAAACCTCTCCGTATAATTCACCACGTCCCTCAGCATTCCACCAGTTCAGGTCACCAGCATGATAAATGTTAAGTCCATTTACATTAATCACAAAAGCAACGCCTGCATCTGTAGAACGTAAAGTTTCGATTGTCATATCATCAACCTGATATTTTTTCATAGGAGCCACAAAGGTTATCTTTTCTTTAATGGATAAATCGAATCCATTTCTAATAAGATAATTTCTGCCAAGACGAATATCCTTGGAAAGGATAAATTTAGTATTTGTCCTTCCATCTGCAAGATGTAGGTTTTCTATCCCCCAGTGATCTTTGTGACAATGGCTTGCAAATACGTATAAAGCCTTCTCTTTTGAAAGTTCTGGAAGACTCCCTTTATAATCTACCACATCGGCACAAACTGCTTTATTAAAATAGTCAAAAAGTAAATATCTGTCATCCAGCTCAACAATAAAGGAACTGTGCATTAAGTAGTAAACCTTAATCATTTCTAGTCTCTCTCTTCTGCTATCATTTTTATTTTTTCTTTTACATTTAAAAAGGCTTTTACAATTAGTGGATCAAAATGACTACCTGAGCTTTCTTCTATAATCTTAAAAGCCTTCTGCAAATCATATGCTTCCTTGTAGCTACGCTTAGAAACAAGGGCATCAAACACATCAGCCACAGCCATAATTCTGGCAGAAAGTGGAATTTCCTCTCCCTTTATACCATAAGGATAACCTGTGCCATCCCATTTTTCATGATGATATAATGCCAGATTCTTTGCTTCATGCAAATATCCCATATCCTCAGAATCAGGTAAAGTAGCAATAACTCTTTCTATAATTTCTGCGCCTACAGAGGAATGCTTTTTCATGAGGGCAAACTCTTCATCTGTAAGCTTTCCTGGTTTATTTAATATAACATCGCTGATACTGATTTTACCAATATCATGAAGTGGCGCAGACTGATAAACATCTGAAATAAACTTCGGTGTAAGCTGATCTAGATAAGCCCCTTCAATCAGCATTTCATCTATGATAATTTCAACATATTCTGCTGTGGATTTAATATGATTGCCAGTATTATGATCTCTGCTCTCAACAATATCTGCAAGTACTATAATCAATGCATTTTGCATATCAGATATTGTAGCGTTTTTGTGATGGATATCCTCCAAAGCATCCGCATTTTCTTTTATCATACTAAGGATGATATAGTATAAATTCTCTATCTCATCTCCAGTATGAATCTTTAATCCTTCAAAAATCTTCTGAACCTCTCTAGGATTTCTAATCTTTTGATTGGAATAATAATCCAAAATCAATGACATAGAATTCATTGGAAGTATCACGTCATATCTAGATATATAAAGAGCAATGGAGACAATCAGAATAAATACTCCAACGAATAACGAAAGTTGGTTGAGCATAAATTGCTTAGACC
The DNA here is from genome assembly GCA_000209815.1 of Butyrivibrio fibrisolvens 16/4. Lineage (GTDB taxonomy): Bacteria > Bacillota > Clostridia > Lachnospirales > Lachnospiraceae > Pseudobutyrivibrio > Pseudobutyrivibrio fibrisolvens_A. The sequence continues at coordinate 1,489,923 of FP929036.1, read as the reverse complement.
ATGCATTAACCATCCCCTCATCTATATCTATTCCTGTATCAAGAGCAAAGCTTCTAATAGAAGCTTCATATAAAACATAGCTAAAAAAGAATGACGCCAATGCAACTAACGAAGCTAAAAGAGAAAGCAAAGCTATAATCTTTGTTCTAAGAGACATGCTTCTGGTTTTATTTTTTAGAAGCACTTTCACAGCAGTGCTTCTGAGAGGTGCCTGTCTCCAGGAGTGAATTCTAAACTGCCCTCTAGCATCGGCAGGAATAAGCGAAACTATCAAAAGACATACACTAAGAGATATAGCTTTATCAATTATATCAACCCCATAATCCCCTATAAATTCTGCGATAATATCAGGAAATCCTATGTTAGCTAACCAAAGTACAACCGGTTTTGATGCATTATCTTGTGCGAAACCATATAGATTAAGAGTAATTATAGTTCCTAAGAAACCACCAATAAATGCATATATAAAGACAGCAAGAATAATTTTAGTAGGCTTTTTAAACCATTTATGAGTAGCCGCCCATGCTGTAAACAATGCTATAAATACATTAAGGGAGCCATAGGTCATAAGCTTTGGGTCATCAATTATACCATTGATAAGAGAGCTCAAAAGACCAACTGTAATACCCTGCATATACCCGCCTAGTATTGAAGCAAGCATAGTTCCCATGCAATCCAGATAAAGAGACAAACTAAACCTAGAAGCGGTGTAGGCACCACAAAGATTGATTCCAGTGCCAAAGGCTACTAACAAAACAAACATTATTAATTTCTGCCAGTGTGGCCTCGTTCCATAACTCCTTACGATATTCATAAAATGCCCCCACATCTCCCAACTATATAACATTATAACAAATAAGCCCGGACAGATAAACCGTCCGGGCTTTGAATAATTTGTGTATTTAATTACTTAGCTACACGTGCCATAGCTTCTTCGTAATCCTTTGTACCTTCGAATACTGGAGCAGAATATGGATTGTGTCCAAGTCTGATAGAGTTTCTAATGATAACTGCAATACAAATTACGTTAGCTGCTAAAGCTGCCATTGCTACGAAGCCCTGCATTGTAGGATCTGCTGTGATACCCATTGCTGCAATAGCCTCACCAGCTGCTGCTGTCTTGCCCTGGCCTGCATTGTAAAGAGCGATAGCCTGCTCGTAAAGATCCATTGTTGTGATACCAGCCTCTGTAGCGCCACCGTATACACGAGGAAGAACAGCTGCAAATGTACCCTTTAACTGGAAGAGAGGTACTACCTGTGCCCACATGCACCAAATTGCAAGTGTATTAGCACGGTTCTGGATCCAAGCACCCTTGTTCCAAAGTGCGTTAGCAAATGTAGGAGCAAGAAGAAGTGCAACACCACAGTACCATGTATGTGTAGGAAGATTTAAGTATGTGTACTCGAAGTTCCATACATCATATGCAATAATGAACCAAACTGTCATATCTGGCCAAATCATATCTGACTGGTTCTTGTCGTTTGATGTGTAAAGCTTTACACAACCTGTCATACAGAAGATGTTGATCATACCAGCGATAGCGTTAACAACGTTCCACCATCCACCGTAGATGAATACACCTTCGTTTGAAGCCCACCAAGCACCAGAAAGTGTACCAGAAATCTGATAAGCAGCAAGAGCTGACTCCATATCTGATACGTTAGCAATCATGATGTTTGCTGCAACGATAAACCAAGGCCACCAAGCGAACCATTTTTCCTTACCAATGCCCCACTTGTACTTGATCATCATGAAGCCGACACATCCGATGTCTGCAGCATAAAGTTTAAAGTAGTGGAACCAACCATCCATGTAAGCTACTGTTGGATTAGCAGAACCACCGAACATACCAACATGTGCAAGAATAAAGTAAACAGTAAGAATAGCTGGGATGATTACGAAGATAATCATACCGCCGACCTTAGTGCGACGTCCAAGCTCATTCATAATAATTAATCCAGCAAATACTAAGCACCAGCCAAGGATCTGCCAAAGATTAGTAATTTGGAAAAGCATATTTCCATCCTCCTTAATTATTTAAATATACGAGAAACGATTCCCCGTTACTCCGTTACATATTATAACCTTATATGACAAAAATAACAATGCGACAGCTGTGGATTATTTAATACTTTTTTAACAAATTGTACATGCATCAACCTCGTATTTTAAGGGCCTGTGGCAAACATTCGAAGCAAATTTCCTCAAAAAATCCAAGGTGTTCCCCATCTGCATGAACACACATTGGGGTATCCATTTTGATTTTCATTTTATCAAAATTTAAGAAATCGAAACCTGATTTGCCTTCATGTTTTCCGGCAACCAAGTATGGCAAAAGGCACAAACATTTCAGTCTGCTAATATCATGGGCATGAAATGCTGTAAGATATCCTGAATCAGGCTTTGCAAATGGAACCATAGGAATACCACCGCCTTCTGCCTTACAATTCATAGCAGCTGCAAATATAGTTTCCTTTGCCTTGCTCTCTTTCATCTCTCCCTTATACCATAGGGTAATTTCTGAATCAGCAAAAGGCATTGTAAAAATATCTCCCACTGTAAGAAGCCCATAGGTAGCTTGACCCAAGCCAAATCTATTAAGGAATTTTTTAAGCTTACTATCAAGAGCCTGAAGACATACGTATGCATCCACACCTATTCCTGCACTTACTCCAAATAAACGCACCTTTCCTCCATCATATATTACCTTTCCAATATCAAAGCTCTTAAACTCGCTGGTTTTAAGAGCTCTATCTAATATTTCTATAGCACTACCCTGAATGCCTATTCCCTTCACAAAATCATTAGCAGAACCTGATGGCAATGGGGTATAAAGTGTATTTTCAAAGTCCACTATTCCATTTAAAGCTTCATTTAATGTGCCATCACCGCCCATGACAAAAAGTCCCACCTTCTCACCCTGGGATGTAATCTTTTTAGCGAACTCTGTGGCATCACCAGCACCTGTTGTAAAAAGCACCTGATATTCTATTTTATTTTTTCAAGATAATCCTGTATTTCATTCCAGGTTTCAGCAGCCTTTCCCGTTCTGGATGCTTTATTAACAATAAAATAATTTTTCATAACAAAATCTCTTTTCTCTATTATATTTAAATGATAGCATAATAGATATCTTTAAGAAAGAAAGGTGAACTTCATAATGATTAATGAAGAATTTAAGAAAAAGCTATTCACAAAATTGATCACAACGGACAAAGAGCTTTATCTGTTGTCACCTGGACAATACTTGCCATATTTGTAGGCTTAGTCGTAGGAGCATTTGCTTCAGCATTTGGACTGGGTATGCGTTATGTAATTAAGACAAGAGAAGCCTATCCTTGGCTTATATTCTTTCTCCCTGTGGTTGCAATAATAATTACTTTTATCTATAAGAAGTGTTTAAAATCAAAAGACAGCGGAACAAATACAGTCATTGCTGCTATTCAATCTGACGAACAGCTTCCATTCAGACTTGCCCCATTAATTTTCATAGCCACACTCCTTACCCATCTTGTAGGTGGTTCAGCAGGTAGAGAAGGCGCAGCCCTTCAGATGGGTGGTGCCATTGGAAACGGAATAGGTCGTACCCTTAGGCTTAATCCTACTGACAAAAAACAATGATAATGTGCGGTATGAGTGCAGCCTTTTCAGCTTTATTTGGAACACCTATGGCTGCAGCAATATTTTCTATGGAGGTTATATCTGTAGGTATTATGCACTATGCAGCATTAGTACCTTGTGTAATATCATCTCTGGTTGCTAGGGCTGTTGCAAACTACTTAGGACTTGGTGCTGAGGAATACCTAATTCCAAACGTTCCAAAATTCGGAATTAAAACCGCCGTACTTGTATGTTTATTTGCTGTTCTATGCGGATTAATATCCATCATATTCTGTACCAGCCTTCATAAATACGAAGAATTCTTATCATCTAAGCTTTCTAATCCTTATTTAAAAGCATTAGTAGGTGGTACATCAGTTTTAATACTTACTCTTATTATAGGTTCTCAGAATTATAACAGTACTGGATCAGCCATAATTGCATCCTGCTTTACCGGTGCAACCATTGGTCTTCAGGTATTTTTACTTAAAATAATATTCACTACCCTTACATTATCCTGTGGATACAAGGGTGGTGAAATCGTTCCAACATTATTTATCGGCGCAACCTTTGGTGCAGCGTTTGGTCCACTTTTAGGACTTCCAGCTCCCCTTATGGCTGCCGTAGGAATGGGTGCTCTCTTCTGCGGAGTAACCAACTGCCCAATCTCCAGTCTCTTGATATGCTTCGAATTATTTGGCTACGAGCCTATGCCTTACTTCCTATTAGCTGTAGCCTTTAGCTACTGGGTATCTGGATACACCGGATTATACAAATCTCAAAAGATTGTTTATAGCAAATACCGAAGCAATTTTATAGACAAACACGTACAATAGTCTCATATGCAAAAAAATGACGCACAATCTAATTTGTTACGTTATATTTTTAATCAAATGTTACAAACATTATTGTTTTGTAACATTTTTGTTGCTTTTTTCTATTCCAGCCTTTATAATCTGACTGTTTTTCACGGTTTGATTTGGCTGAAGATGACAGCCTAGAAAGGATTATAATGAAAAAGGATAAGAAATTAGTTCGACAAGTATTATTATTTGCTACGGCACTTGCAATTATAATGGCCCTCGGTCTTTCAGCTGTTGGCACTTATAATATTAGAAAAGCTTACTACGATTCATTTGCAGACGAGCTTCACACTTCTGCTCAGTTTATACAGAGTCAGCTTGATAACCAGTGGGCTGGCGATTGGAAGGTTCTTTCCAATGGAACACTTACAAAAGGCAGCTACGCTCTTCACGATGATTTCCAGAATCAGCTTGATATGATTAAAGAAGAAACAGGTATCAGCTTCACAGTTTTCTACGGGGATACTCGTGCCATCACTTCTCTTGTAGATTCCACTGGCAAGCGCTTAGAAGGTACAAAAGCCTCTGATGCTGTTGTTGAAAAAGTATTAAAAAATGGCGAAGATTATCTTGTTACAGACTTTACTATCGATGGAAGCACTAGCAACTGGTATGCTTACTATATTCCACTTAAGAATACAGATGGTTCTGTAGTTGGTATGCTATTTGCCGGAAAAGAAATTGATGAAGTTCAGGCAGCTTTAACAAAAGCTATCCTTACTTTAGTTGCTATCTTCTTGATTGCAGCAATTATAGATCTTATTTTAGGTCGAAGAATGGTTAAGAAGTCTACTAAGGCAATCCAGGAAATCGTAGATAGTCTTAAGCAGCTCGAGGATGGTCAGCTTTCATTTTACATACCTGATAATACATTTGATAGAAATGATGAAATCGGTGTTATCGCTGAAAGCTCAGCAGAGCTTAGAGACAAGCTTACAGATGTTATCCAGACTACTATGGACCTTTCTGAAGAGGTTACAAAGTCTGGTCATAATCTAGCATCTTCCGCAGATACTGCTCTTCATGTTGCTGATCAAGTGGCTAATGCCGTTGAAGATATCAGCAAGGGTGCAGTTGCACAGGCTGAAAATGTAGAAACTTCACTTACAAATACAATTGAAATGGGTAACAGTATTGATGATATTTCTTCTAGCGTTAAGGAGCTCTCTTCTGCCGCTACAGAAATGCTTCAGGATGCAAACAATACAGTAGATGCTATTAATCAGCTTATGGTGCAGAATGAGCAGGTTATGGTAGCAATGTCAGAAATCCATAAGCAGATTCTTGCTACAAACGAAGCTGTAAGAAATATTGCTGAGGCATCTAGCTCAATTACAAATATTTCAGACCAGACTAACCTTCTTTCTTTAAATGCTTCTATCGAAGCTGCCAGAGCTGGTGAAGCTGGTAAGGGATTTACAGTAGTTGCTACAGAAATCGGAAAGCTTGCTGTTCAATCAAAGGATGCAGCTATTTCTATTAATGATACAATTGAAAGCCTTATTGCTGAGTCAGAACGAAGTGTAAGCACAATCGAAAAGCTAAACGATGCTTTCAATCAACAGAATACCCAGCTTAATAGCACAAAAACTGATATTGATGGTGTGGTTGCAAACGTAAATAACGTAGATAGCAGCACAAAAACTATCGCTGACAAGGTTGCTATGCTTAACAACCTAAAAGCAAGCTTCCACGATATCATCACTGAACTTTCTGCAATTTCTCAGCAGAATGCAGCATCTTCAGAAGAGACAACAGCTTCTATGGAAGAATTAAATACAACATTCGCTATGATTAACGAAGCTGCTTCTGAATTAAAGGACCTTGCAGTATCCTTAAACAACAAAATGAATTATTTTTCTATAGTATAAGAAAAACACTCCATTACACCAACAATCCTTGGTATTACTCAATGGCGAGATTGCCTTTTGAGTAACCCCAAGAGATTGTTAGCTATGGAGTGTTTTTTATCTATTCTTTTTCTACGAAGTACAGACGTGCTCCAAAGTCTGGGAAGTAACGAACCTGATCGTTATAGCCTGTTCCTACGAAGGACTGAGCAAGCTTTACACCTGCGTTGTTAAGAGTTGAGCCGCTGGCTACGAAGTCCTCTGATTCCCCTGGCATTTTTACGAACTTGGCAATGACATTGTGAAGTACACCATCTTGCTTGATATGAACTGGTGCAACAGTATTTACCAAATCTCCAAAGCCCTTGAGATTGTATTCTAGCTTTCTGCCGAAGAAATGGTACTTTGTATCATTATCAAGACCAACCTGTTCTATTCTAAGATACTGTTCTCCTGCCATAATCTCTCGCTGCATAAGCATAGTTACAGCAGTTTCTTTATTCTTATCTACAATACTCCACTCGTAGATGTTTCCATCCTTTAGACGGTAGAAATCACCAAACTGAAGAGTCTTTCTGTAGGATTTGTAAAGTTCAATCTGAGCCTTAACACTAGCAATGTCCTCTGAACTTACGTCATTAAGATTAAGCTCGTATCCAAGAACACCAAAGCTTGCTACTGCAAATCGGCTTTCGATAGGTGTTACACGAAGAGTCTGATGATTAGGACAGGCAGATACATGGGCTGTGTATGTACACTGTGGATAGCCATATGAATATCCATTCTGAATTACAAGACGGCTGACTGCATCTGTGTTATCGCTGGCCCAAATCTGTGGGTAGTAGCAAAGGGCTCCAAGATCAAATCTATTTCCACCTGAAGCGCATCCCTCCATAAGTATGTTAGGGAATTTCTCAGCAAGTGTTCTAAGAAGACGATAGAATCCAAGAACATATCTGTGACCAACCTCCTGCTGCTTTTCAGCTGGAAGATACTTTGAATAATAATCCGAGAAATTACGGTTCATATCCCATTTGATGTATGAAAGTCCAGGAGTAGCAAAAACTTCACTCATTCTGTCAATCATATAATCCACAACTTCTGGGTTGCAAAGATCAAGGAGACGCTGATTACGTCCTTCTGCATGATTCATTCCTGGGATGTCGATAGCCCATTCAGGATGTTTACGATAAAGCTCGCTGTCTACGTTAATCATCTCAGGCTCTACCCAAAGACCAAACATAAGACCAAGATCATTAATCTTCTTAGACAGTCCTTCTAAGCCACCAGGAAGCTTCTTTTTGTTAATGATATCCCAGTCGCCTAGTGCTCGTTTATCGTCATTTCTATCTCCAAACCAGCCATCATCCATAACAAACAATTCTATGCCTGTGTCCTTTGCGGTCTTAGCCAGCTTTACAAGAGACTTTTCTGTAAAGTCAAAATATGATGCCTCCCAGCTATTAATAAGGACTGGGCGCTCCTTATGTTTCCAAACACCTCTGGTAATATGTTCACGAACAAATTCATGCATATTCAAGCTCATTTGTCTAAATCCAGCACCAGAATATGTAATAACTGCCTCTGGCGCCTGGAATTCCTCTCCTGCCTCAAGAGTCCAAGAGAAGTTCTGAGGATTTATACCATACGCCACTCTGGTCTTGCCCCAAGGTGAAACCTCTGTAGCAGAATAATGATTACCTGAATATACCAGGTTAAATCCGTACACATCCCCATCAGTCTCTGTAGCATCAGCATCTGATACCATAAAGAATGGATTGCATCTGTTAGAGCTGGTACCTGTAAATGAAGAATTAACAAGCTTTCCTGCAGTAAGAATAACATCCGACTTGTTCATTTCCCTTGTCCATGAACCATGGAAAGAAGTAACCTTAAGTCCTGGTTTATCAAAATCAAGAAGCATGGAAAGCATACGTGTCAGCTTAACTGTCTCGTTAGAGGTGTTGATGAACTTAGCGCTTCGAGTGATAACATCGCACTCTTCAAAAACAGAATATGAAAGCTTTAGTGTTAGTCCGTGATTCTTATCTTTAAGTGTTATTTCAAGAGTCTTTGCAGCGTCATCCTCGTCATATGAGCTAGGAAGTCCTTCAAGCTCTGGCTTGCAATTTATCACCTGATAGCTATCGTAGATAAAATCAAGAGTGCTGCTTCCATCTGCGCAGACTACCTCCACCATAGGCTCTCTATAATCACCCTTCCCAATGGCTGAAGTCTCAAGTCTAACATCCTCTAAAGTAAGCTCTGGATGTTCAGCATCGTATGTAACAGTATTTCCTGGAGCAAATGCACGTTTTTCCTTAAGCACAGATGGCTCATCCTCCTGGATGAGCCCTCCGTAATACAAATGTTCCAGCTGACCTGTCTCCATTACACGAAATGCGTATGTAGTATTTTTAGTATTTAAAACAAATACCTTACCATCAGCTTTAATCATTTTTATTCTCCTATCTTATGAAACAGCTCTTCTGCCTTCAATTTCTTCAGTAATTTCATCCATCTTTGTATCAAAAAGGATATAACGCTTCTTGAATACAATAGCACCAACTGCAAGAACAGCAATCGGAATAAGTGTCATTGTAAATCTAAGGCCAAATCTCTGTGAATCTGATATAGCTTTAACTACTTTTGCCTCTTTATCTGGATTAATACTAAATATAGCAAGAACCATTGATGACATGAATCCTGATATACCAGATGCAAGCTTAACTACAAAAGTCTGCATTGAAAAATAACCGATTCATCTCTTCTGTAATTTTTCCACTCACCATAATCTACTGTGTTTGCAAGGAATACAGTAATGATTACATTAAGCACACCTACCGCAGCCATAATGAGAGCTGCTGGAATAAGAAGCCATGTAATTTTTCCTGTACCTGAAAGTGCAATGATAATAATCAAAATGTATCCGAAAACAGCCATTCCAAAGCAAGTATAGAATATTTTTACTGTATCCATAAACTTTCTAAGTATTGGGAATAAAAGCATCATGGCTAATATCTGGCAACCACCACCTACAGTATTAAAAAGAGTAAAATCATCACGATATGTGGCAGGGCTAAAATCATACTTTAAGAAGAAGTATACCAACTGCTGAGTAAAATAAAGTGCAGTGTTAATCATAACAATGGCAATAACAACTGTCATAGCCTGATCGTTCTGAATAAGAGCCTTAAACATGTCTTTGATAGAAGCTGACTTCATATCTACTGTAGATTTTTCCTTAATAAATAGACATGTAATAGAAATAAACACAACAAAGATTACAGCAATGATAAGTGCAAATTTGCTATAGCCCAATCTGTTGATTTCATTATCAGTATTGCCACCACACATCTTACCAAGGGCACCAACACTCATAACAGTAATAATAGAAACAAGTGCTGAACCAACACCTGCGCAAGAACGAGCAAATGCAGAAAGGCCCTCTCTTTCCTTACCTGACTCTGTAAAAGCAGGAACCATTGACCAATATGGAATATCCATCATTGTATAAGTAACACCCCAAAGAATGTAGGTTACAGATGCATATGCAACAAGCCCTGCTCCATCAAGTGAAGGTGGAATGCTAAACATCATATAAAGAACGATAGCATTAGTGACAGTTCCAACCATAAGCCAAGGTCTGAACTTACCCCAACGGGACTTTGTTTTAGCAACCAAAACACCCATTAATGGGTCGTTAAAAGCATCAAATACTCTTGCAACCATAAGAAGAATACCTATAGCTACTGCAGATATTCCCATTACGTCCAAAAAGTATATTGAAATGTATGATGCTGAAAGCATATACACCATATCCTTACCTACAGCTCCCAATCCGTAGGCAAATTTCTCAGTACCTGTTAATTTTTTCGTGTTTCCATTATAATTACCCTTAAAATCCTTCCCTTTTTACTTATTCTTAAGTCCCATAGCAAGCTCTACTACCTTGTAAGCACCGTCATAGAGACCGATTGTTTTATTAACTTTTATACTCTCACACATATCTGAAAGCAGCTTTTCATCCTTCATAAACATATCAATCATCTGGATTGTGTGTGGAATATCTCTGCATTCTAATGTGCCATCACCCATTTCCGCTGAATGGATAGCCCCCCACATCTCGTGTTTTCCAACTCTCTTAATGAAGAGCTTTGGAATAGGATAAAAGGCAAGCTCAGATGGCTTTGTAACAAGAACATCACAGCTTCTCATAAGAAGGTTTGTAACATATACAGCCTCGAAAATGTTCTCGTGATAGAAGCCGTGGATACCTGAAACATCACCTGTAATGGCATCCTCTGCAAATTTAGCAGTAGCTTCAAACTCGTTAAAGTGCTCTGTAGATACTGCCTTCATCTCTGGAATTTCATTAATAAGATCATCCCAAACATTTTTATAATCGCCAACATTTACGTAAAGCATAGCCTTGTTTTCTTTGATTGCAGGAAGAAGATATTTGATAATTGCTGCAAAAATCTCTTTCTGTGCCCCTGCTCCACCAATTGTAAGAAGGAAACGCATAGCCTTTCCATTACGCTTTCTAGCCATTCTTGCATCACAATCTGATTCAATATTGCTAACAAGCTCATGATCAATATAGTGGCCTGTATAAACCAAATCATCATTTGGCATAGGATTACAAACTGCATTCTTTGGAGCCATACCATTACAAATGCGATAACCCATATATGCGTTCTTACACTGAATGGTATGCACACTTCCCTCTGCAAAATGAAGGGCCATTGGCCAGTTATCAGGAATGGCATTAACAACGTACTTCATACCAGCATGAATAGCTGCCTGTGCAGGCCATACATGTGTACCAATTACAGGAATATCCTTTGGCACATTCTTATAAACAGGTGCCATAAGCTCTGCATTCTTCTGGTCTGAGGAATTATAAGAAAGCTTTCTAAACCATTCGTAATTTGCTGGCTCCCAGATGAATTTGTTAAAGAGCTTGTTCTTTGACATACGTGAGCCCATTGAATACAAATCATTCTGATGGCTGATTACCTTTGTGCAGGTAGTCTGTGGATATCCATTTAAATCCATCCAGTATGGAGTGTATCCAAGTGCCTTTGCTGCTGAAGCCATAGCCATAGAAATACGATAGTGACCAAATCCCATACGGATATTTCCAACAATAATGCCCTTTTCAGTATCAAATTTCTCAGCAGAAGCCCCGTCCTTTAAAAGAACATCATGCACGCCCAACATATCGCCAATGTGAGCGTTTTTTTCGATGACAATGTTGTAATCAACATTTGAATCATCCCCAAATTTCTTTGCATACTTTTTCTTAGATTTGCATGCTTTTTTATAATCTTTGTCAGCTATTACGTTGCCAAAGATTACTTTACTCTTATCTTGCATTACTTATCCCCTACCTCTTATTAGTTATTTTGTTAAACATTCCACAGAAAGACCAATTGAGACAGGCTCCAAACCATCACAGGTGACAGTAAGTTTTCCGTCTCCATCCTCTCCAATGGATTTTATGTATACGCCCGTGCAGCCACCCATTGGGGCAACTGTTTTTGGTCCAATTATTTCAAATGGACCTTCTATTTCAAAGCTCACTGGCTGAGCAAAATAGAACAACTGATTATCATTCTGGTCTAATATTCTTACGCGAACATTTGCCACATCATATGTATGAAGCTCTGTTAAAAGTGTATGGCTTGGCTTTAAATCTATATGAGCCGATCTGACTGCTGCCTTAGTGATAGTCTTCACTACCTCGCCATCCTTGATAGCCTCGAATTTGTATTCCCTTGATTCTCCACCCCAATCACCAACGAATTTATTGTAGATTGGAACAGCTTTACTTGGGCTGACCCTATGGAATACAACAAGCCTAAATGCTGTCCAGGCAAGAGATGGTGTTGGTCTAAAGCCCTTTAAGGTAACTTCATTAAGCATTTTCTTAATGAGCTTTGCCTGCCCCTTGGTAAACTCACCATCCTTTTCTATGGCATCACCTACAAAATCATCTATAAGAATAGGACCGTGCTTGAGATTCTGGAATTTGCTATCCTCTGGGAAGTATTCCTTTATAAGCACATTGTTCTTGTACATCCTTACTGAATCAGCATTGCTGATAATATAAGACTTACCTCTATTGCAGGCTGGGTGCTCTCCAATATCAAAGCTTGTGGTGACATCGAGTACTGTTTCTGTATCCGAGAATGCTGCGTAAACTGATGAAGCCAGCTTTGGATTTCTGAACATATCCATTACGCCGTGATAACAGATTCTATCTCCAGCTCCAAAATCCTTATGGGTGTTGTAATCAAACATGCACCAGCCAAATGCTCCTGCAATATCAGCCTCTCCTGTTACTGCATCAAGAACAGTAGCGTGTCTAATGGCATGCTCCTGTCTATGCTCCTCCCAGTCAAATGGCTTTGTTGGGAACATATGACCATTGTACTCACTAATGAGATATGCCTTCTCTTCGTCTGAAGTGATATCAGTTTTCTTTGCGCAACCATTATTCTTTCCAGAGAATGAGAAATCATTGTATGTATATACATCCTCTAGAAGATTACTTTTTGCAATACATCTAACACCGCCTGTAGGTCTTGTAGGATCAAGCTCGTGGGCTGCTGCGTTTGTTCTAGCATAAAACTCATCATTATCTGGAGATTCGTTTATACGAACTCCCCAAAGAATGATTGAAGGATGATTGCGATACTGGCGTACCATATCTTTAGTATTTTCAACAGCAATATCCTGCCATTCTTTTCCACCGATATGCTGCCAGCCAGGTATCTCTGTAAACACGAGAAGTCCTAATTTATCACATTCATCAAGGAAGTAATGGGACTGTGGATAATGAGATGTTCTCACCGCATTAAGTGCAAGCTCTTCCTTAAGAATCTTTGCATCAAGTCGCTGCATAGATTCTGGCATAGCATAACCTACATAAGGATATGACTGATGTCTGTTTAAACCTCTAAGCTTTACCTTTCTACCATTAAGATAATAGCCGTTCTTTCTAAATTCTGAGCTTCTAAAGCCTACAGTATCACATACCTCATCTACTACCTTGTCATCCATAACCAGCTGAGTCTTAACAGTATAAAGATGTGGACTTTCAATATCCCATAACTTTACATCTGTAGGTGCACTGGTAACGCTGACATAATAGCCATCATCACGTTCCTCTAAACCACCAACAGGCTGTGCTATAAGAAGCTGATCATCAAGATATTGCTTTATAAAAACACGTTCATCGCAGGCTGGTTTGTAAATATTCCTACGGAAATAGCATTCCGTCTTTACGATACCCTTAACATTCATAACCTTAATCTGTTTAGGAGATCGTTTTGCTGTGGATACTCGTTCTAACAGTGTAGGTGTAACAGATAGTTCCTTGAAGGAAATCTTATTCTTTACTTCAAAATAAACATCTCTGTATATACCTCCGTAAGTCATGTAATCGATTACGTAACCAAATGGAGGCTGATTAAGTGTTTCTCTTGAATCCACCTTTACAGTGATGAGATTTTCCTCTCCCACCTTTATTACCTTAGTAATATCAACAGAAAATGCTGTATACCCACAATCGTGGTGTTTAACGTGCTTTCCATTAATATAAACATCGCAGGAATGACCAACACCTTCAAATACAAGTGATACAAATTGATTTTCCCACTGAGCAGGCGCAAAAATGCTTTTCTGATATCCGCTAACCATTTGATAAATGCTCTCATCAAAATATGAAAGCGGAGTAACCTTAACAGTGTGAGGAATATTTACAAGTACGCATTCCTCCATAGGAGAATCAATCATATCCTCATCAAAATTTTCATTAAAACGCCATTTTCTATCTAAATATATTCTCTGTGCCATTTATTCTTCCTTTATAAGTATTCCGTCAATGAGTACTTCTACTACTTCATTTAACGCTTTTGGATAATCCATATTTGAGGATTTAAGGAAATCACCCATAAGGAGTCTTTCCACACTGGAGCCGTACATTAGCTTAAAGATTTCAAGATTAATCTTTCTAATCTTTCCTTCGGCCATACCCCTATTTAGTAAATCAAAGGTTTTCTCCCAACCACTTTCAAGACGATTATTAAGCTTCTCGTGAGCCATAGGGAACTTTTCAGCCATTTGCTGCATCGCAGCGTAATCGAAACCATAGCTATTTTCAGGCAAAACCACAAGAATACCACGAAGCTTCTCTACTGTAGAAAGGCCATCATTGTAATAAACCTTATCCTCTTCTTCTTTGATAGTATTAAATGCATAATCCACCATCTCACACATAAGTTCATTTTTATCACTGAATACTGTGTAGATTGTCTTCTTGCTCATCTTCATTTCTGCAGCAAGATCGTCCATAGTGAACTTTGGTCCCTTTGCCTTGAAAACGTTTAAGGCACCCTCTAATATTCTTTCATTCATATTTTCACTCCCAAAAACTGTAATTTGTATATCGAGTTTCCTATAGTCTTATTGTATCAGCAAAAGGAAACTAACTCAATAGAAAAGGGTTTGTCCATTTTTCACAATATATTTACAATTATTTTGTTGACAAAGTACATGTAAGGGTTTATCATACCAAAGGTTATTAAGAAAAGAGAGTTTTTAGGAGGAAATAAGAATGTTCGAAGAAGTATCATTCCAGATGTACACAATTTATTCAGATTATGAAAAGTACTGCAAAAACAAGAAGATGGAAGGTGAGGAACCAGTTTCATTCTTTAAGTACGCATTTGGTCAGTACGATTAGCAAATATAAAAAAGCACCTCGTCCTAATTGGACTGAGGTGCTTTTTTTATTTTGTTTTAAAATATTCATCGATTGCTGCAGCTGCTGTCTTACCAGCACCCATAGCAAGAATTACTGTAGCGGCACCTGTTACGGCATCACCACCTGCGAATACTGCATCCTTTGTAGTTGCACCCTGCTCTGTAGCAATGAGGCAACCCTTCTTATTTGTTTCAAGTCCAACTGTTGTGCTAGAGATAAGTGGATTTGGAGAAGTTCCAAGTGACATAATAACTGTATCACACTCAATCTCATATTCACTTCCTGGAATCTCTACTGGACGACGACGACCTGAAGCATCTGGCTCACCAAGCTCCATCTTGATAACTCTACATCCACGAACACTTCCTTCCTCATTAACAAGGATTTCAACTGGATTCTGGAGAAGATCAAAGATAACGCCCTCTTCCTTAGCGTGATGTACTTCCTCTGCTCTTGCAGGAAGCTCTGCCTCAGAACGACGATATACAACATGTACCTCTGCTCCAAGACGAAGTGCTGTACGGGCAGCATCCATAGCAACATTACCACCACCAACAACTACAACCTTCTTGCCACGAGCAATAGGAGTATCATAACCCTCCTTGAATGCCTTCATAAGGTTGTTACGTGTAAGATACTCATTTGCTGAGAATACACCATTAGCCTGCTCACCAGGAATATGCATAAACATTGGAAGTCCAGCGCCAGAACCTATAAATACAGCTTCAAAGCCTTCCTTTTCCATAAGCTCATCGATAGTGATTGAACGACCGATGATTACGTTCTTTTCAAACTTAACGCCGAGAGCCTTTACGTTTTCAACCTCAGCCTTTACTACCTTATCCTTTGGAAGACGGAATTCTGGAATACCATAAACAAGTACACCACCCATCTCGTGAAGAGCCTCAAATACAGTAACATCGTAACCAAGCTTAGCAAGGTCTCCAGCTGCTGTAAGACCTGAAGGGCCTGAACCAATAACTGCCACCTTATGGCCATTTGGAGTAGATGTGTTCTTTGGCTTGATGCCATTTTCTCTAGCCCAGTCAGCAACGAAACGCTCGAGCTTTCCGATTGCTACAGCCTCTCCCTTAATTCCACGGATACACTTGCCCTCGCACTGTGATTCCTGTGGGCAAACACGGCCACAAACTGCAGGAAGAGCTGAAGACTCAGAGATAATCTCATAAGCTCTCTCGAAGTTGCGTTCCTTAACCTGCTCAATAAATGCAGGAATATTAATAGATACAGGACATCCGCCTACACACATAGGCTTCTTGCAGTTAAGGCAACGTCCTGCCTCTTCTACTGCTTCTTCCTCTGTATATCCAAGACAAACCTCTTCGAAGTTTGTAGCACGAACCTTAGGATCCTGCTCTGAAATAGGTACTCTTACTAATACGTCTCCCATTACTTGTCACCTCCACAATGTCCACATCCGCCGTGATGTGTGTCACCTTCCTGCTGCTTAAGAAGGGCTCTGCCTTCCTCTGTCTTGTACTGCTTTGCTCTAGCCATAGCCTGATCAAAATCTACAAGGTGTCCATCAAACTCTGGACCATCTACACAGGCAAATTTAACCTCATCGCCAACCACAAGACGGCAAGCGCCACACATACCTGTTCCATCAACCATGATTGGGTTCATAGATACAACTGTAGGAATGCCAAGCTCCTTTGTAAGGAGACATACGAATTTCATCATAATCATAGGACCAATTGCTACGCAATGATCATATTTCTTGCCAGAATCTACAAGTGCCTGAAGCTGCTGACAACCGTTTCCATGGAAACCGTAGCTTCCATCATCTGTTGCAAGATAAAGCTCATCAGCAACTGCACGCATCTCATCCTCATAGAAAAGAATGTCTTTAGAACGTGCACCAATAATAACTGTAGTCTTAACACCGTGTTCCTTGAGCCACTTAACCTGTGGATATACTGGAGCTGTACCTACACCACCTGCAATGAAGACAATGTTCTTCTTTTTAGTCTCTTCTAAATCTTCTTCAAGGCAAAGCTCTGATGGCTGTCCTAATGGGCCTACAAAATCTGCAAAAGCATCCCCCTCATTAAGAAGAGCCATACGCTCTGTAGAAGCACCAACAGTCTGGAATACAATAGTGATAGTTCCTTCTGCTCTATCATAATCACAGATAGTAAGAGGAATTCTCTCGCCCTCCTCATCAATCTTAACGATAATAAACTGACCTGGTAAACAACCGGCAGCAACTCGTGGTGCCTTAACCACCATAAGGAAAATCTTATCAGAAAGCTTTTCCTTCTTTACGATTGGATACATAAATTAGACTCCTTCCCTTTTTAACGTATTAACGTATTATATCTGTTCACTGTAGTATTGTAAAGTGTTAAAGTGAACAAAATTGTATTTTTGACATAAATTACGCCTCTAGTCACACTCTCAAGCCTTGGCATTACTCCGTCGCGAGATTGGCTCCTTGAGTAACACCAAGAGCTTGATAGCTACTAGAGGCGTAAATTATATATTAACTAAAGTATACAAGCTCGTCTTCAGGCTTTTCAGCAGGTTCTACAGATACAGGGTAGAGAACCGGACCCTTACCCTTGTATTCCTTAGCGAACTCAACCTTAATAGTAGCTGTAATATCAATCCAGCTTCTGTGACCAAGGTCTGCTGCCTTGTCCCATTTGCATTTCATTCCTAGGAACTGAATATCCTCAACACAGCAAGTCATGGCAAAACGTCCTGGAACAAACACGTCTCTACGAAGCTTTTTGTCATTAGGATTATAGACAAGACCTAAGAAGTGAACTGTCTTTCCATCGTACTTCTTTGGTGTTTCCATACAATCCATAAACCAAAGAGCATAATCAGCATCTGTAATTTCAATTACATCAGCACTAATATCAAATGGAAGCTCCTCTGGAGAATCATCGATTGTACCATCTGCACGCTCATATACAATCTGAGCAGGACGATTCATAGATTTAATCTGTCCACGGAACTTTGTCTTTGGGGTAGCATCTGTACAACGATTAAAAATAACTACCTCTGCCTTAAAAAGCTGCTCCATCATCATAGTGCGCATATTATTAAGGTAATTCTCGAATGTAGTAGCGTCTACTGTAGCAAGACCCTGAGCAACAACCCATCCCTCTGGAAGTGGCTCATCATAAATCTTATCAACACCCCAGGTGCCATTGTACTCAAGAAAAACAACATCTGGATTGTATTCCTTTGTAATACGTGTAAGATTCTCAAGATTAAATTCCTCTTCAGAATCAATTGTAGCCACCTTAGCATTGATAGTCTTAAGCTTTTCGATGTCGTATTCTACATCTCCATCCTCACAAGAAAGAATGAGGATTCTATCCTCTCCGCCTGCAGCGAAGTCGTTTTCAAACAATGTCTCCTGAATAAGAGTAGTTTTTCCACTATCCATAAATCCAGTAAAGACATAAACTGGTATATCTTTTGCCATAATATCCTCTTATAAACCAAATAACTCTTCTATCTTGTGCTCATCAATATCAGCACCGATAACTACTAAACGTCCTGTGTAATCAGGCTCACCTGTACGAAGCTCGTACTCTCCATCAACAAAGTCAAAGTAAATCCAGCCGCCCTCTACAGACTCAACCATACCCTTTGAACGGATGATTGTACCGTAATCTGTAGTATTAGCAAAAGCCTTCATAGCCTTTTCGATTGTAGACTTCTCAAACTTATGAGGTGTCTCCTTGCCCCAAGTATTAAATACTTCATCTGCATGATGGTGATGATGTTCGTGATCGTGGTCGTGACATCCGCAGGTACAGTTCTCACCATGCTCGTGATGATGTTCATGGTCATGCTCATCGTGATCGTGATGATGATGCTCGTGATCATGCTCATCGTGATCGTGGTGATGATGTTCGTGGTCGTGCTCATCGTGATCGTGGTGATGATGCTCGTGCTCATCATGATCGTGGTGATGATGCTCGTGCTCGTGTTCCTCGTGAACTTCCTCTGCAAGATGCTTTAAGTCAGCTGCGAGATTATCCTGCCCTTCCATAACTGAAAGAAGCTTCTCTCCTGTGATTTCATCCCAAGGAGTTGTGATAATAGCAGCCTTTGGATTAAGCTTCTGAATCTGCTTAACGCAGAACTCAAGCTGATCCTCTGTAGCTGTCTGTGAACGTGAAAGTACGATTGTAGTAGCGAACTCAATCTGATTATTAAAGAACTCGCCAAAAGCCTTCATCTGCTTTGATGCCTTAAGAGCATTTACAACAGTAACAAGACCGCAAAGCTTAACATCAGCTGTCTCCTCAAGCTTGATAACAGATGTCATAACGTCTGAAAGCTTACCAACACCTGATGGCTCAATAAGGATACGATCTGGGCTGAACTTCTCAAGTACTTCGTGAAGATTCTTATCGAAATCTCCGACAAGTGAACAGCAAATACATCCTGAATTCATTTCTGATATAGTGATACCAGCATCCTTTAAGAATCCGCCGTCGATACCAACCTCGCCGAACTCGTTCTCAATAAGAACTACCTTCTCACCTTTATATGCTTCTTCAAGCATCTTTTTAATGTAAGTGGTTTTTCCTGCACCCAGGAACCCTGAAATTATATCAATCTTTGTCATGATAATACCTTCCTTTTTGACAAATTATTTTACTCTACAACAAACATATATATTATCACAAAAATGCAAAAACTTCTACTATATACATACCCTACTATCGGTAAAAAATTTCAATAAAAAAGTCAGCCTAAATTTATAGGCTGACCTGATAAAGTTTCGATTTATATAAAATCGGGGTTATTTAAATGTGAACTGTTTTTAGGGATATAAACAATATTACTAGTCCATTTCATCTAAGCATACTCTTTCGATATGCATAGCAAGATATCCAATTTCCGCATCATGGATTTCCTTACCAAGGCTCTTTCCAAGCTCCTTGCATATCTTTGTAGCCATCTGAAATGAATTTGCGGCAGAGGCGTTGATATAATCGTTCATATCAAGCTTAATTACCTCGCCTCTTAATGTACGGGCAATCATATAGCGAATATGATTAAGCAGCCTGTTATATGACAGTGACATTGTATCTATTTTCTTTCCCGTTTCCTTCTCTACCATGCTGACGCATTCTCTGACTGCCTCGGCCATTTGCATAGCCTGATTTACAGCCTGGTCCATGATAGATGAATGCACATGAAGTGCAATATATCCAATCTCGTCGTCTGTAAGGTTTACACCAAGACGATCTGATAAAATCTCCCTTGCTGCTTCTGCTACTTTAAACTCGGAATGAAAAAGTACTCTAATGTCATCAGTCAGGGGGTTTTTAAGCTGCTCATTATTCTTACTTCTTTTAACTGCAAATTCGATATGGTCTGCCAAAGGAAGCATAACATCTCGATCGATAGTCTTAAATGCTTTCTCTGCTCCATCTAAAATCTCATTAGCAATTTCGAGGTATACAGGGTCGATGCTGGTTGCTAATTCTTTTTATCGCCTCTATCTGTAGACTCTTTTAGAGAATAAACCTTGTGTTCATCAGTAGCCTCAAAAGACTCGCTAATGTGCATGCCAAAGCCAATCCCCTTGCCGAGAATAAGATACTCCTGTGTTGTGTTTTCCAAGATTCCTATTAGCGCATTATGATTAAGAACCTTCTCGACTCTGTACATTTTTTCTCCTCTAATTGATTACTCGTAAAAATCTACTGCAAGTAAATCATCACCTGCATTAATGTCGCCGTTAGCGATACGACGAACCTTCTGGTTGTTCTTAAGCTCTGTGCAAAGAACTGGTGTAGCAATAGAAGGTGCATTCTTAGAAATGAAATCTAAGTCTGCCTCCATAAGAACATCACCCTTCTTTACCTTCTGGCCGTTAGTTACATGAACTGTGAAACCTTCGCCCTTAAGCTTAACTGTATCAATACCAAAGTGAAGAAGCATTGCAACATCATCATCTGTCTTGAATCCGATAGCATGCTTTGTGTCAAATACAAATACAACTGTACCATCTGCTGGTGCAACTACCTTGCCATCCTTAGGAGTAACAACTGCACCATCACCCATCATCTTCTGAGCGAAAACATCATCTGGAGTCTCAGCTAAATCAGCTGCAGAACCAGTGATTGGGCTACCAAGAATAACTGTCTTAACAACCTTGCCTGCTGGCTCAGCTGTGTTTTCTGCCTTTGCCTCTTCAGCTACAGCATCATTTGCTCCATTGTATTCTACATTAGGAGCTGTTTCAAGATAATCTTCAAGGTTTGACTTGATAACTGTAACGTGTGGTCCGTAAATTACCTGAACACCGTTACCCTTGTGAACTACACCTGAAGCACCTGTTGCCTTAAGCATAGCATCGTTTACAAGCTCAGACTTGTGAACTGTAACACGAAGTCTTGTAGCGCAGCAGTCTACATCAGAGATGTTTGCCTTACCACCAAGACCATTTGTAATTCTCTCAGAAGTGTCATCACCCATTGACTCCTTCTTTGCGTTGTAATCAGAACGTCTGTAAAGCTTAACCTCTTCATCAGCGTCACGACCTGGTGTCTTAAGGTCGAACTTCTTGATAAGGAAGCTGAAAAGGAAGTAGTAAACTACAAAGTAACCAAGACCTACAACTGGAATCCATACCCAGCTTGTCTTAGCGTTTCCAGGAAGGATACCAAAGAGGATTAAGTCGATGATACCACCTGAGAATGTCATACCTACACCTACGCCTAACATATGCATTAACATGTAAGCTGCACCTGCGAATACGCAGTGGATACCGTAAAGAGCTGGAGCTACGAATAAGAATGTGAACTCGATTGGCTCTGTGATACCTGTAAGCATTGAAGTAAGGGCTGCTGAAAGGAGAAGACCTCCTACTTCCTTCTTCTTCTCTGGAAGTGCTGTTCTGTACATAGCAAGAGCTGCACCTGGAAGACCAAGAATCATGAATGGGAACTTACCAGACATAAATCTTGTAGCTGATACTGCAAAGTGATCAATTGTGTTCTGTGCACCAAGCTGTGCAAAGAAGATGTTCTGTGCACCTTCGATAAGCTGGCCATTAACCTCAAGTGTACCACCGAGAGCTGTCTGCCAGAATGGAAGGTAGAATACATGGTGAAGACCAAATGGAATAAGAAGTCTTTCCATAAGACCATATACCCATGTTCCTGCGTAGCCAGAGTTAAGAACAACACCACCTACTGCGTAGATGCCCTGCTGTACGAATGGCCATACGAAGAACATTAAAATACCAACTGCTGTGTATACCAAACCGGAGATGATAGGAACGAATCTTGTACCACCGAAGAATGATAATACCTGTGGAAGCTGGATTTTGTAGAAACGATTGTGAAGTGAAGCAACACCAAGACCTACGATCATACCACCGAATACACCCATCTGTAATGAAGTGATACCGCAAACTGAAGTTGTTGCACCATCAAGCATAGCCTCTGTTCCGCCGTTGATTGTGATCATAGCGCCGATTGAAGCGTGCATGATAAAGAAAGCAATAGCTGCTGCTAATGCTGCTACTTCCTTCTCCTTCTTTGCCATACCGATTGCAACACCGATAGCAAAGATGATTGGTAAGTTAGCAAATACAATGTTACCGGCCTCATTCATAACAGTAAGGATAGCATATCCTGCTGTACCTGGGCCTAAAACTGATGTGAGGTGGTATGTCTCAAGCATTGTTGTGTTTGTGAATGAACCACCGATTCCGAGAAGCAAACCTGCTACTGGAAGGATTGCGATTGGAAGCATGAATGAACGTCCAACTCGCTGCAATACTGCAAAAATTTTGTCTTTCATTTTTTTATCTCCTATACATGAAAATTTTTTGCGCACTTATATGGGAATGAAATAGTCTTTTTTCTGCCACTGTGATGGGTGAAATGGGCATAAAAAAAGACACGAACCCACATAAATACAAAAAGTTATTATGTATAGTTCGTGCCTTGATTGGTTACAAGTTACACACTATGGATGATAAATTAACATGTATAGACAGCTCTGTCAATACTTTTTATACATTTTCGTAAACGTTTAAGTAACTTTTTTCTCCTCCATTCTCACCATTGTCAAATTGAGTATTAATTTTAACACAGTATTCATAATTTCGTGGTAATATCCAGTTATGTGACATAACGAATGGAGGAAGATTTATGGAATTAACGACTGCCGAGAAAAAAGTATTAAATGGTATTTCATTCCATACAGATGAAATCGAAAAAGGGGATCTCTGCCCGGAAGATACTGTACTGTTAAACGAAATGCGTCAGGTGGAACATTATCTTCAGGAAAAATATCCCAGCTACACATTTGAAATAACTGGCTGCGAACCAAAATCTGGCACTACTAGAACCTACTCAGAATGGTATTTCAAATGTGGGGAAATAGAAAGAGATTCAGCCTTCATAGCTATGTCCGAAGAAACAGAGAATGGATATGCAATACGAGATGCATTTTTCGGTCAGGTAATAAAAGAACCTATCCGCCAGGAATTAGAAAGAATTTTACAGACAAACGGTTTCTCTCCTATTAATATAGAAGTTTCTTTTTGGGACTATCTTGGAAAAGAATTTGATGAGCACTTAGATGCCAATAAAGTTCTTAAAGGAGAACTGGAGGCTGGCAATGATTTCAAAATCTTCCTGGATGATTCCAAGCTTACTGAAAAAACTACGAACAGGTAAAAGATAAAATAAAGAATTATTCCAAAGTGAAGGCATCACTGGAGAAGTATATCTGGTCATCCTAAAGGATGCAGATTCAGATGTTGCAAGAGACCGATTGTATTCAGATAACATTTTGTTATGAAAGAAATGGGGTTCCTATGAACAGTAATTTATCTATAGAAGAAATCGTACTGATAAATAACTTGCTCTACTGCGAGAACTTGGGAGGTCCTAGAGGAACCTTTCTGTCTATAAGCCATGAAAATCGTACCATAGGCGATTATGTAGACTGCGTACTCCATTACGCTTCCAAAATAGAAAACGATAAGGAATACAGCACTGGAGTAACAGGAGCCGAATACAAACAAATCATGTGGTCCATCAGACCTAATCAACATTTAAAGGATATTATTATCCTTCAGGTTCATTATGAAAGCGAATGTGCAGGCGGTGGGCGCAGTGCCCTACTCTTCGACCCTTCTTCAAATGAAGCCATTGTTGCCTTCAAGGGAACCCAAAGCGATGCAGAATGGATAGACAATGTATCAGGTCTTTATATGGTTCCTACAGAATTTCAAAATAATGCCCTTACCTGGTTCCAGTCCCTTGATTTAGATAGTTACGATACTATTACCGTAACAGGCCATTCAAAGGGAGGAAACAAAGCCAAGTTCATTACTATTATGGATGACAGGGTAGACAACTGCTACTCCTTCGATGGTCAGGGCTTTTCTGATGAGTTTATCCGAAAATATTCTACACAGATAATCAAAAACCAGGACAAGATTTTCAATATTATTGCCCAAAGTGATTTTGTAAATATCCTTCTAAATGACGTTGGTAAGAAACAGTTTTATCTTGGGACTAATTATGGTCGCCTTGGATTTGCAGAAAATCATTGTGCAAACGCAATCGTCTTCTACGATGATATCGGGGAAATGTCTGTCTGGGAAGCCCCAGCTCAAGATAAGAAAATGGTAGCGCTGGATAAAATGCTAAACAGCTTTATCAGATCAATTCGCATGTCCACAAAGGAAAAGGTTGCCAATATGCTTGGCAGCGTTATTGTTAATGCCTACAGTGGTGATACTGATAAGCTGGTATACGCCTTTGCTGATGCCAGAAATGCTGACAGTTCTGCAAAGCTTATAGCTTACACATTGCGATATAAAATCGAAAAGCCTGAAATGGTTGAATCTGTCAGAGAAATCCTAAGTCAAAATGGTTTTAGCACCAGCCTCCTTGGGGTTATAAACTTTGTTACCAATTACGATTTACTAATGGAACTAATCGGTAAAAAACCTGAAATGGTTCTTTCTATATTAAAGATGAACCATGCAAACGAAAACACTATAACTTTCCTAAAAAAACATATGGAATTATTTGATTTAGTGGTATCGGTATCGAAAAAAATGAGAAAAATAAACCCGCTAAGATTTAGCGGGGATGATTTAAAGGCTGAAGACACAGCCATAATTATTAATCGTTTTGCTATATCAAAAAGAACCATATCTTTTATAGTATTCTTTTTGATAATAGCGGTGATTATTTGTATTTTTATATTAGGCTAAAAGCTTCTCAAGGAACTCGTTACCCTTTGGAGAACACATTCCACAAGTATGAGCTACAATTCTCTCAAGTTCTGCCTTCTCATCAGCGTGTCCTTCAAAAACTGTACCATTGAAAGAATTACCTACAGCAGAGCTTACGTTCTTATACTTTGTAGTGATACGAGAAATCTTATCGTATGTACCAAAAACCTGGATAGTAGAGAACATCTTCTCGATTGCCTTATAATCTCTAGCCTTAACAGCATCAGTCATCTTATTGTATAAAAGAGAATCATTGATATCTCCTTCTGAATGCATTTCTACAAATGAAAGGAAATTCTGTCCAAGGTCTACAATAAATGCCTCTTCCTTATTTCCGCCTAACTGCTGCTGAATCATGCCTATCTTTCTTCTAGTACGAACTGTAATCATTATCTTCTCCTTGTTAAGTTATCAATCTTGCTCTGTTTACAAACCTCAGAGATTTTATAACTTTTTAGATGAATGTCAATTACTTTTTGATTAAATTTGATTATTTTCGATTATTTGTAACTTTTATATTATTAAAATTTAAAACTTGCTGATATTATTATAGGGATTTACAATAATGCCATGAATTATTTAAGCCTATCGGATTATTTAAAAAATAAATATGGTACAAAAGTCTACAAGCTATCTCTCGCCAGTGGCTGCACATGTCCTAACAGGGACGGCACCATCAGCACCGGCGGATGTATCTTCTGTTCAGAAGGAGGTTCTGGAGATTTTGCTGCTGAATATGGTGATTTGGATGTTCAGATAAAAGAGGCGAGAGCTCGTGTTGATGCAAAGATTTCTGCTAAAATACCTGCAAATGAAAGAAAGTACATTGCTTACTTCCAGTCTTTCACCAATACCTATGGTAATCAGGCTCAATTGATGAAGCTGTTTTCCAAGGTACTAGAATATCCAGAGATTGTAGGTCTTTCTATTGGCACAAGACCAGACTGTCTTTCTAATGAAATGATTGACTTTCTTTCCAAATTAAATAAGAAAAAAGAAGTTTGGGTAGAGCTTGGCCTTCAGACCATTCACGAAAATACAGCCAAGATGATTAACCGTGGCTATGAGCTTCCTGTATTTGAGGATTCATATAAAAGACTTACCCAGGCCGGTCTAAAAGTTGTGGTACATGTAATACTAGGTCTTCCGGGAGAATCTGATGAAGATATACTAGAAACTGTAAAGTATCTTGCTGATTTGAAACCTGTTTTATTTGGAATAAAGCTACAGCTACTTCACATCCTTAAGGGAACAAAGCTTGCAGATATGTACGAAAAAAATCCATTTCACATTTACGAATTGGACGAATACTGTACTCTTGTTGGAAAATGCCTCACTCTCCTACCAAAAGAAACTGTTGTCCACCGTATTACTGGAGATGGACCAAAAAAGCTTCTTATCGCCCCTCTCTGGAGTGGCAACAAGAAGCTTGTTATGAACACTATGAGAAATTACATTTCAAATTTGTGATTATCAGCTGTAACCATATCTATGATTCCAGCCACAGCCTTACTATACTCCATAAGCTTTCGTTGAGCTTTATCATCTTTCATTTCAATAATTCGTTTATATTCAACGAATTCAAAGTATAGTCTGTGGCTGCCATCATCTAATGCAACCTCTTTTGTCTCAGTTTCGTCATCATTGAAAAGCACATCGTACTCAGTCATTCCATTAACATGAGGATAAATGCAAATAGTAGCATCTGTGCCCTGTAATGTGGTAGGTCCAGGAGCATTACAATCCTTTGTAGCAGCGCAGATACATTTAAATGTGCCATAGTCGGCTAAAAGTACACCACTGGTATCAATGCCTCTTTCCATATTCGCGCTGTAGGTAGCAGAAACCGGCATGCCAAATAATCCAACCATAGCTGCAAGATTATAAACATTTAAATCTCTAAGAGCTCCTCCTGCGTGAACTGGATCAAATACCGCAGGTCTAAAACCTCCCTCATGGAAGCTTTTGTATTTTCTAGACATCTGGCTGTAATTAAAATTACAAAGCTTTACATCTCCCACCAGCTTAATATCATTTAATAGTTCCTTGTAAGCAGGCATATGGAAAATACTCATAGCCTCAAAGAGCATTACTCCTTTTTCTCTAGCCAACCTATCCAAATCTTCAAGCTCAGAAAGTTTAACAGCAATAGGCTTCTCGCAAATAACGTGCTTTCCAGCCTCAATAGCCTTCTTTGAATAATCTACATGCATATCATTTAAAACGCCAATGTATATAACATCAACATCAGACGCAAGCATAGCTTCATAGCTTAAAAAAACACCATTTAAGTGATACTCCTTGGCAAGAGCATTAAGTTTTTCTTCACTCTGTGGTCTTCCGCAAATATAGATTTCATCAAAACCAATTTCATCTATAAATGAAAGCACCTCCTGAACAATTACACCATTTCCCGCAATTCCAAGTTTCATAATAATTCCTCCAGGGCAGCTAATAGTATGTCATTTTCCTGCCTATTCTTTATACCGATACGGTAAAATCCCTTTTCTAAACCATTATAATCGGAACAATCCCTAATTAAAATATTATATTGTAAAAGCTTCTTTTCCAGTTCTAATTCAGAGGATTTAAAAAGAATGTAATTGGCATCGCTGCCATAGACTTTAAATCCCAGCTTTTCTAATTTATCTAAAAGGTACTCTCTCTCCTTTGAAACAAGACTAACCGACTCCTCTAGGTAATCCTGGTGCTTAAGACATTCTATACCAGCCATCTGGGCAAACATAGAAAGATTCCACTCTGGCAAATGCTCCTTTATAGATTTAGCCAAAGTAGCATTAGAACAGATTCCATAACCAATTCTTACACCTGGAATTGCAAAAGTCTTAGTGTATGCTCTAATAACAACCAATGATTTATATCTGGAAATATCATAAGCTAATGAGCATTCCATCTCTTTACCTGTAAGTGGAAGGAAACACTCATCAATAACGAGTGTTGTACCTGCATTTTCACAGGCTGTAATAATATCTGAAAGTAAATCACCATCCACTAACAGTCCATTAGGATTATTAGGATTTGTAAGAAACATCAGCTCTGGCTTTTGAACCTGAATGCTCTCTAATATATCGTGATGAATCTGAAAATCATTTTCCTCTAAAAGAGTGTAATAGGAAATCTGGCAATCCTTTGCCGCTCCCTTTAAACATCTTTCATAGCCAGAAAAACATGGTGCAATCAAAAATGCTTTTCCTGGATTAACAGCGTGACACACAGCCATAATTATTTCTGATGCACCATTACCATATACTATTTGTTCTTCCGCTACATTAAAAATACAGGATGTTTCCTCCACTAGACTCTGATGATAAATATCAGGGTACTTGTTTGCATGTAAAGCAGCCTCAGTAAGAACCCACTGAACCTCTGGAGGTACTCCCTTAGGATTCAGATTTACTGAGAAATCATGTTGTATTGGATTCCTGTAAATATCGCCACCATGCATAATAATAAAACCTCACAAATTATAGCAGTTGCAAACATTAATATGTTAGCCCGCTTAATATCTTTTAATTCTATAGGTCGATTTGCATCGCCTATATATTTTTTATCAACCACTTTCCCAAAGTACTTTGCAGGGCCTGCAAGCTGAAGGCCTAATGCTCCAGCACAAGCACTTTCCGTCTGGGCTGAATTAGGACTTGAATGATTAAATCTGTCCCTTAAAAAAATTCTTTTAGCACCTAAAAAGCTAAAATCCTTTCCAAGAAAAAGACAGCTGAAAATCATAATTAAAGCGCTGACACGTGATGGAATGAAATTTACCACATCATCAAGCTTTGCTGCTGCTCTTCCAAAATCAATGTATTTATCATTTTTATACCCTACCATAGAATCCATTGTATTGATTGCTTTGTAGGCAATTCCAAGTACCGGACCGCCAATAGCAAGGTAGATAAGAGGAGCTATCACTCCATCTGATGTATTTTCAGCAACAGTTTCAACTGCAGCCTTTATGACCCCCTGTTTATCAAGACACTCAGTATCTCTTCCAACTATCATAGAAACTGCTTTGCGTCCTGCTACAAGTCCCTCATTTTCAAGAGCTTTCGATACCTTCATGCTTTCCACGTAAAGACTTTTTGTAGCAATACATTGATACGTGATTACGGATTCGATTATAAGGCCTAATATTGAATTCAATGTGTATGCCATCTGAAGAATAGCAAAACAAATCCCAGCAGATACCGTAATTACGATAATTACCATTATAAAACCAAGCTTTCTTTTACGCCTTCCTATCTTTTCAGGCTCTAAGGTAGTCTCTGCCTTTTTTATAAATATGTCCGTTAAATTACTAATGAGATTTCCAATCCATCTAACAGGATGAGGAAAGCCCATTGGATCACCTAAGAAAAGATCTAGGATAAAACCCAGTAAAAACGCCGTCATGTGATAAATCAATTGTATATCCCTCACAGTTTTCTACATGATATGAATAATAATCACCACCGAATATGTGGCTAAGAATGCCCATAATAGTACCACCATGGGCAATAACTGAAACATTGTAATAAGACTTGCTAAGCTCTAATACCTTTTCAAAACCTTCTATAGTTCTTCTTGTGGCCTCAGCCTTGCTTTCTCCATCAGGAAATGGCAAATCACCACCACTATCTATCCATCTTTGATAATCTATATCATTTGAAAGGTCCTTATAGTTTTTCCCTTCAAAGCGCCCAAAGTTAGTTTCTCTTAGCTCATCAATAACAACAGGCTTTTGATTTGGATATATTAGCCCGGCTGTTTCTATACATCGAAGCAACGGGCTGGAAAAAACAATATCCGCCTCAGGATAATTTCTTTTGCGAATCTCATCCTCCCCTTCTATAATAAGAGGCTCATCAGTGACTCCTATATAACAGTTGGAAAGATTTCCTGCTGTCTTTCCGTGACGAATAAAAGTGATAGCTCTATCCATTTATTTAATCCTTTGACCTATACCACAAACCACCCTGTAAACTTCGGTAGCCTCCTTAGCGAGCTCAATCATAATGCGGCCACAAACCTCTCTCCAGGTTCTGTCAGCCTCATCCATTGGAACAATTCCATTTCCAATTTCATCTGAAATAATAACCCACTGACCGTCCTTTACAGTCTCTCTTATTTCAGCAAGAATCTCACTATTATTTTTCCCCTCTGAAATACGTTTTTTAACAAACAAATGAAACTGATTAAAATACTTCGCATTTGGAAATTCTGTTCTGGCAAACTCTGTTTTACCTTGATAACTTCCACCAACAACTAAAATCATATAACACCTCAAAAAATAATTCCCCCTAAAAATACCAATTGTCAGGGTTGTTTAAAATAGAATAAATAGCTATTGCAACAGCCATATAAACCTCTGCCTTACAAACAAACCAGCCTGCCAAATCGCCTGTAATTCCGCCGAATTTGGCGTGGGCAGTATAACGATAATATATCAGAGCTACTAATAAACCGCCTAGGCCCGCCACCCAATACCAGTCATATAAAGCCCATGCAATGGCTGCACAAATAAGAAACTGGATTGCAAGCAAAATCACAACAGCCTTTTCGCTGGCCTGCTTTGCTGATGTGCTTAAAATACCATCATTCTTAGCCTTTTTATATTTTACAACACAAATACCGCTGATGGTTCTTGTTGCAAAAAAAGAAAATGCCCAGGTGTAATACCCTGTAATATCCATGCAATAAAGGGCTGCAAATAAAACCATTCCCAAAGTCAATAACCTGATAATTGCAAAGGCTCCGACATGAGAATCTTTTAATATTTCAAGTCTCTTTTTTTATCTCCCCAGGAAGCAAGCGCATCGCTAGTATCCATAAATCCATCGATATGAAACCCGCCAGTTATAATGATTGGAAGAACCATTGCCACAGTAATGTATGGCACTATATCAATACCAAATTCGAATGCCAATTGAAACCAGCCATACTCTAGTACTCCTATTACTGCCCCAATCCAAGGAAAAATATCAGATGATATTTCATATCTTCGCTATCCCAGTTGAATTTTGGCATGGGAATTCTTGAATACATAGAAAATGCCACTGCTATTGATTTAAGTACTCTCATCTTTCTACTCCTATTCCCACAACAACCTCCACTGATTTATCTGCCATCCTTGCAAGCTTTGCATTAATATGCCCCAAAGCCCTTAGATATTCTTTTGTCAAATCATCATATTCCAGCCCATCTTCAAACACATCGTTTGATACAATTACAAGCTGAGATACCTTTGAATCAAGAGCCTCTATATCTTTTATTATTTTATCAACAGTAGCTTTTTCAGAATTAACCCTACCATCTCTAAACATCTCGTTTGCAACCAGATTGGACATACACTCTAAAAGCACAACACTGTCTTTCTCAGGTATTATCGTATTTGCGATATCAAAAGGCATCTCCAAGGTTTTAAAGTTTTTCCCTGCTCTTAATTCTCTATGCCTTTCAATACGCTCTAATGATTCTTTGTCCAAGGCCGCCATAGTAGCAAGATAATATCTGGTTTTTAATCCGCTATTGCAAACATAATCCTCTGCATATGCAGATTTTCCACTACTGCTTCCACCATAGATTAATGTTATCATTTATCAAATCTCTCATACTGATCTACTTCAGAATCCTGAAACTTCAGTGCATTTTTGAATACCTCATCAACTATGAAAAGCATATGAGCCATCATAACTGCTCCTGCCCCCTCACCTACAGCCATCTTGCCATCAATTACTGGCTCTAAATCCAGCTTTTTGGCAAGCTTTGCTGCTACAGGCTCCTTACTGATGTGGGATGGAATAAGGTATTCTTTTGCATTATCAAGAAGTCTGTCTGCCACCAAAGCTGACACCTGGCTAAGCATTCCGTCTAAGATAATTGGGACCTTGTATAATGCACCGCCGATAACAATTCCTGTCATTGCTGCAAGCTCCAAGCCTCCAAAATTACTGCAGATTTCCACTGGATCTAATCCACTGTACTTTGAAAGTGCCATAGAGACAACTGCACGCTTTCTGCTAAGTCCCTCATCATCAAGACCTGCACCTCTTCCAGTAACAGCCTCAGCATTTAAATCAAGCAGGTATCCTGCCATAACTGCAGCGGAGGTAGTATTGCCAATGCCCATTTCGCCAACAAGGATAATATTTTTACCTTCATCCTGACTATCCTTAACCAAATCCATTCCAACCTGAACAGCTCTAGAAAACTCCTCAACGGACATGGCTGGCTGTTTCAAAAAATTACAGGTGCCGTATTTTACTCTTCTGTTGAGAGTATCCGGAACCTCCTTCGCATAATTTATTCCCACATCTACTGACAGAATATCTATGCCAAGCTTTCTAGCCATAACACCGGCTGTGGTCACACCTCTGCCAATATTAGTAGCGCAAATTCTGGTAACATCCTGGCTGGTCTGGCTGACGCCTTCTTCTACAATTCCATGGTCTCCACAACATACAATCAATCTCATATGGGATAAATCTGGAGCCTTGTAGCCTTGAATTGCTGCTATTTTTGAGTAAATAGTCTCGAATGTGCCAAAGCTTCCAATGGGCTTTGCTATTCTGTCCCATTGATTTTGAAGCTCCTTAAGGGCCTGGCGGTCAACAGGCTCAACACTCAGCTTGTTTTCTAATACATCATCGAATAAGTATCTAGTGTCTCCCATAATTTTTCATAGCCTCCACTATATTTTTTACGAAATCTGGATTAGATGGATAATAAAGATGCGGAAAACCAATGTAGCCTCCATTTATCTTATGGATGCATCTGTAGCTCTTTCCACTAAAAGGCTTTGTGGCAACACAACCTTCCCCATTATTATCCGAATCATAATAATGAAATTCGTGTCCCTTTACAGAAAGTGTTACTGTATCCACAGTTATATAACCAAAGCGGGTTAGCTTTCCCTTCCATTCTATCTTTGATTTGATTGCTGATACCATAGGAAATGTATTTCCACCTGAATCTGTAATTGATTCTGATAGGTACATAAATCCACCGCACTCTGCAAAAATAGGCATACCGGCTTTAAAAGCTTTTCTAATATCTTCTTTTAGTGATTCGTTTGAAGAAAGCTGTGAAAGATAGTTTTCAGGATATCCACCACCAAAAAGGATTCCATTTATTCCATCTGGAAGTTTTTTATCCCTAAGAGGAGAAAACTCTACAAGCTTTACTCCATAATTTGAAAGCATCTGAAGATTTTCCTTGTAGTAAAAACAAAAGGCTTCATCCCTTGCCACCGCAAGTACGATATTCGCATTTTCGAATTCTTGTTTTCTATTATCTTTAATTATATCTAATTTAGGTGCCTCAGTGGCTATCTTTTTAAATTCCTCTAGATTAATATTCGCATTTATTACTTGTGCCAGCTCATCCATTCTTTCTTGAAGCTGGGGCAATTCCTGTGGCATTACAAGCCCTAAGTGCCTGCTGGAAATTTCCTGTTCCTTGATATTTGGAACTGTACCAAGATATTTGATGTTTAGTTCCCTTTCAATCAAATCTCCAAGAGTTTTCCCAAAGGAAGGACTGGTCCTATTTAAAATGACTCCCTTGATAAGATTAGCATTATCATAATCGAGAATGCCTTTTATCTGAGCAATAATTGATCTTCCTGCTCCTTTAGCATCTACAACAAGAATTACAGGTGTCTTTAAAACCCTGGCGAGATCATAAGAGGAGCCCATTTCTTCCACTCCACCTACGCCATCATATAGTCCCATTACGCCTTCAATCACAGCAATATCGCCGCTATAGGATTTTAAAAATAAGGACTTGGTGACAGCCTCATCTGTAAAGAATGTATCCAGATTTCCTGCTTCTATTCCAAGAACATTTCTATGAAACATGGGATCAATGTAATCAGGGCCACATTTAAAGCTACAGGGACTAAGCCCAGAGTTCTTAAGAGCCCTAAGGATGCCGCAGGTTAATGTAGTTTTTCCGCTACCGCTCTTCATAGCGGCTATCATAATTCTTGAATAATCCATAATTTCACACTAATTTCTTATAACATAAATGATACGATATATACTGGGTTTTGGCCCTGCATTATGCTGTAGTCTCCAGCTTTTTTAGCCTTTGATACAGCTACCTGGATAACATCAGCATTTTCTATATCATATTTCTTAATCAAATTGTTGATTTCCGCGATAGTCTCTATAGTTACCGAGTTTATTACAATTCGCATATGCGAATTCATTTCTTTTAGTGTTGCTATTATATCTTCTAATCTACCACCACTTCCACCAATGAATACGTGTGTAGGAGTAGGAAGATTTATAAAAGCATCCGGAGCTGTCCCTTCCAAAACAGATACGTTTTCAAGCATATATTTAGATCGGTTTTTTGAATCAGCTGAACTGCATCTTCCTTTAGCTCTATAGCGTATACCTTAATGGAAGGGTCAAGTCTTGCCATTTCAATAGCCACAGAACCGCTGCCACTTCCTATGTCGTAAACTACTGCATCCTTATGAAGCTGAAGCTTGCATAAGGAAAGCTGTCGTATTTCTTCCTTTGACATAGGAACCTTATCCCTAATGAAATCATCATCAGTAAGCTCAGGCAAAAGAATCTTATACTTCCAATTAGTATTTTCTATGATTATTGTGCTTAGTCCATCCTGATTGTAGGTACTACATTTATCAGCTGAATACCAGCCCAGCTTTTCATCAGAATAAAGATTTGTACCTATGAAAACTCTAAATTTACAGTTTAATCTAGTCTCTATTGCTACAAGAATGTCTCCAATATCTCTTACATCCTTACTGCCAGAAGTGATGACGAATGTATGCTTGTTATGACAAACGGCATCCATAAGCTCTGGCCGCCAGCGTTCCACAGAAATACCATGTGAGCTCATAATTTTTGCATCCTGCCATGTAATGTTTGCCTTTGCTGCAACTGCATTTATGGATGATATGCCAGGCATTATCCTAACACTGGCATAGCCTGTCTGATTTAATGCTTTGGCAAGATTTGTGGCACCACTGTAAAATCCCGTATCACCAGAAAATAAAACAACTGCCTTTTTCACCCCAAACTGAATACCATCAGCAATCTCCTGAAGGCAAGGCAAAATATCCTTTGCCAGATAATAAGGGTATTTTTTTGCCTGGCTTTCAATACCAAGGAGCATTCTTGGTGCGCCAAACAAATAATCCGCTTCCTTTACTGCTGCTTCCACCTCTGCAGTAACTGTTCCAAAGCCCATTCCAAAACCAGCTAAAGATACTATGATTTTTTT
This sequence comes from Butyrivibrio fibrisolvens 16/4, assembly GCA_000209815.1. Lineage (GTDB taxonomy): Bacteria > Bacillota > Clostridia > Lachnospirales > Lachnospiraceae > Pseudobutyrivibrio > Pseudobutyrivibrio fibrisolvens_A. The sequence goes on along the minus strand of FP929036.1, from coordinate 1,454,304 downwards.
GTCTTCAGTGATGCTTTCTTTTGTAATCTTATGGATATCTAAATCTGGATTTTCAGTAATATTAAATAGCTTAAATATTTCCTCAACCACCTGGTCAAAAGACAAGGCATCTGTTTTTCTTCTGGTCTTCTAATAACAAAGCAGCGCACACCACAGGCGTTTGCAGCTTCTATTCTGCTGGCCTCACCTGATGATTTTCCACTTTCCTTTAAGACACAAATCTGTGCATTAAACTCCTTGAAAAAAAGCAATATTCATTCCCTTAGAAAATGGCCCCTGCATTGCCACAATCTGATTTCCCTTTAGGCCTAAATTTTTGCAAATTTCAAGACTCTCATCGTTAGGAATAATTCTGGCTATAATTCTTTCTTTAAGAGATTCATCCTCACAAAAGGCTGATAGCTCCTTGCTTCCTGTGGTGAGAAAAACATTTCCTGTTGTATTTAAAAGAGCTTTTGCGCATTCTTTAACAGAATCAAAAAAGGTGCAGTTACTGTAATCTATCTGCTCCTCTTCCCTGGCTAATCTATAAAAAGGAACGCTGGTATATTTAAAAAGACTGGTCTCGATCTCCTTTTTTACGATTTCTGCAAAAGGATGAGTGGCATCTACTATGGCATCAGGCTTTTCATCCTGATAAAATTCTGCCATTTCATCAGCATTCATCCTGCCTGCATGAATCTTAATAAGCGGTGATTCTGCAACAGGCTCCTTGCCATATTCTGTTGCCACACAGTAAACAGTAGAAATACCTGCAGCCTCAAGAGTAGCTGCCAAATTCCTTCCCTCTGTAGTTCCACCAAAAATGATTACCTTTTTCATATTTTGTATCCTCTAGGAGTAACCAGTTTATTATTTATGATTTTAGTTCTGGAGCTTCCAATGAAAACTGTAGTAAACATATTTACCTGAGTATCACGTAATTCCTTTAAGGTACAAACACTTCCACTGCAGCCTTCTCTGCCTATGTTTTCCACATAGCCGCAGGCTCTAGCCTCATCGGCCCCTGCCAAAAGCATAATGTCACAAGCCTTCTGTAAATAATCATGTCTTTTATGACTTGAAGGATTATAAATAGCAATTGCAAAATCCCCTTCAATGGCAGCCTTTAGCCTGCGCTCTATTACCTCCCAAGGTGTAAGCAAATCACTAAGACTAATGACGCAAAAATCGTGATTAATTGGAGATCCTAAAACGGCTGCTCCAGAAATAGCTGCTGTAACTCCCGGAATAATAGAAATGCTATTTTCGGTTATTTCGGAATTCGTATTTGCGTATTCAGGTAAAAGCTCATACATTGGAGCTGCCATACCATACACACCAGCGTCTCCGCTGCAGATAAATGCCACATTTTTACCATCTATGGCAAAGTCATAGCAGGCTCTGCACCTTTCAATTTCCTGACGCATAGGAGTAGTAAAAAACTCCTTTTCTGGAAAATGCTCTCTTACCAAATCAATATAAACCGTGTAGCCTACAATCACATCTGACTTAAGCATGGCCTCATAGGCCTCCTCAGTCATCATTGATTTATCTCCCGGTCCCATTCCAACAATATAAATATGTCCTGCCATACTTTCTCCTACCAAGCTAAATATATTTTCGTTCTTTTGGCTTCAGCAAGGGTCATGCCATCCTGCGCCACTTTCTTTTTTACCAGAACGCCACCTTCTCCTGCTAAAAGCAGGGCTGAGCGCTCACAGACATTTCCTACACCAACCTGTTCTTTAACAAAATCAGATTCTTCAAATTCTCCATTCACTTTATCTAATTCCTCAGAAGAGAAGGTAACAAAAATACACCATAATACTCTGCCAGTTTAATTAATCCTATCTCCTCTGCCTTCACATCAATAGATGCTATTGCATAAAGATTTTTTTCAAGCTCCTCATCTGTATAAAATTTATTTACAAAGGATTTTAGTTCTTCAAAGGATTTTCCTTTTTTACAGCCTATACCTAAAATCAATCGCTTTGGTAAAAGCTTTAATCCTTCAATTATTATCTCATCATCAGTCTGATTGATTTCTATTGGCTCACCTTTAAGAGCCTTTCCAGACACCTTCTTAATCAGGCTTTTGTCTGTGATCAAAAGACCATTTTTCTTTGCAAAAACGTCTACCGCAAATACGTTATTTAAATCTGTAGCTGTAGTTATAACTGGATTTGCAGATAAATCTTTTCCAATTAGTCTTGCCAGTTCATTAGCCCCACCAAAATGGCCAGATAAAATAGGAATAACATTTTTCCCAAGTTCATCAATAACAATCACTGGACTATCCTTTAATTTACTGTTAATAAAAGGAGCTATAGTTCGAACTGCAATCCCTGTAGAGCCAATAAAAATAATAGGCAAGTGCATATCAAAGCAGTCTTTGGTCCACTCTAAAAGGGACATATCCTCAGGCCTTGTTTCCACATAAAAATATTTATTAAGTTTTTCTGATACTGCTTTCCCATTATCTGTGAAATATACAGCTCTTATGACAATCATCTTTTCTCCTAGTCTTCTGTAGCCTTTCTAAATCCTGTTTCAAATGTAGGATCATAAAGCTTGCTCAGTGAATAATTAGATTTTGAAATCACATCACCTACAAGAATTACTGCAAGATTGCTAATTCCTTTAGCCTTAGCAGTGTTTGCAAGACTTCCCACTGTACAGATATATTTTTCCTCATCAGGCCAGGTGGCCTTGTAAACAATTGCTGCAGGGGTGTTTTTATCATAACCGCCTTTAATTAATCTTTCCTGTAGCTCTTCCATCATGCCTGCACTTAAATAAATTGCCATTGATGCCTGATGGGCAGCAAAGCTTTCTATGCTTTCTTTTTCTGGAACAGAGGTCCTGCCCTCCATTCTGGTAATTATCAAAGACTGACTAATATCTGGAAGTGTATATTCCAAATTAAGGGAAGCCGCTGCTCCAAAGCAGGCACTAACACCTGGGCAGCTTTCATATGAGATGCCCAGTGCCTCTAGTCTTTGCATCTGTTCCTGCACTGCACCATAAATACTTGGTTCTCCAGTGTGTAGTCTTACCACCATTTTGTCATTCTCATTCGCATTTACGATAACATCTATTACCTCATCCAAGGTCATGGTAGCACTGTTATGAATCTCGCAGCCTTCTTTTGCATAATCAAGTAGCTGAGGATTAACCAATGAACCTGCATAAATTATCACATCAGCCTTTTCTAAAAGCCTCATTCCCCTTACAGTAATAAGATCGGCTGCTCCACAGCCTGCGCCAACGAAATATACCATCTTCATTCCACCTCTATTTCAAAAGACTATATACATATTCCATATCCAGATTCTCCCGCACTACCTTGGCGAGCTTGTCGTATTCAGCTTCCTTAAAGGCTTGATAGTCCATGGTTATATCAAGTCTAGTGCCTTTCTTTGCAGCTATGGATTGAACCATGCGAAGGGCCAGGTCTGAGTTATCAAAAATTCCATGGACATAAGTGCCAAGAAGGTTTTTACTTTGGACTAAAATGATGTTTCCTTCATCATCCCTTTCAATAACTTCCGGAAAAGAATCTACATCATCAGGTGTGGTGACACCGTTATGAATCTCATATCCTATAAATTCCTCCCCAGACAAGCATTCATAAATATCGCTTAAATCATCAAAGCAATCCTCTGTCTGACTTCTATATTTATCACTGGAAAGAACTGTTCTAAGTGGGAACAGCTCCATGCCTTTCACCTGACCACCTTCCTCTACAGCTTCTGGGTCTAAAACTATATTTCCCATCATCTGAAAGCCACCGCAGATACCTATTACAGGACCGATTGCTGCGAAGCGCTTTACCGAAGCCTCCATTCCAGATTCCCTCATCCAGATTAAATCTGAAATAGTATTTTTACTTCCTGGTATAATAACAAGGTCCGCCTTTTCCAGTTCTCTTGGATTTGAAACAAAGCGAACACTTACGCCATCAATACTTTCAAAAGGTGCAAAATCAGTGAAATTAGAAATTCTAGGTAGTCTGACCACAGCAATATCTACTATAGAATTATCACTTAGCTTATCATTTCCAAGTCTTTCACTGAGGCTGTCCTCATCATCTATCATAAGCTTTGCGTAAGGTACCGTGCCAACAACAGGAACTTTGCCACGCTCTTCTAACATTTCAATTCCAGAATCTAAAAGGCTCTTATCTCCTCTAAATTTATTAATAATAAGTCCCTTTACCCTATCTCTCTCCTGAGGCTCCAAAAGTTCCAATGTGCCTAAAAGCTGTGCAAATACTCCGCCTCTATCTATATCCCCAACAAGTAAAACCGGTGCATCCACAAGCTCTGCCAAGCCCATATTTACAATGTCATCACTTTTAAGATTAATTTCTGCAGGAGAGCCAGCACCTTCGATTACGATAATATCAGCCCACTCCTCTAGCTTGTGAAAGGCTGCCATAATATCAGGAATCAGCTTCTTTTTATAGGCAAAATAATCTCTGGCACTCATATTTCCTATGGCTTCACCATTGACAATCACCTGACTTCCCACATCATTGGTAGGCTTTAATAAAATAGGATTCATGTAAACAGATGGTGCTATCCCTGCACATTCTGCCTGCATTGCCTGAGCTCGACCAAGCTCTAATCCATCTGCTGTCACAAATGAATTAAGTGCCATATTTTGTGATTTAAATGGTGCTACCTTGTAGCCATCCTGTTTGAAAATTCTACACAGGGCGCCAACCAGTAAGCTTTTGCCTACATTAGACATGGTTCCCTGGATCATAATTATTTTTGACAATTTTTCACCTCATCCACTGCTACTGTGGAAGCCTTTTTCTTGCGTATTCTGACTGTGCTAAGAGACCGAATTCGTTTGAGTATAAGATACAGTCAACTTTCAGTTTTCCCTGAGCTCTGAAATCCAAATAGAATAAAATCTTCTCAAGGGCAATATCCATTGTAGGCTGCAATAGTCCTGCACCATCTATTAAGTGAAGAGCCTCTTCAGTGTTAAGACACTCTAAAATCTTTCTGGCCAAATCCGTATCAGCTCCAGCTCTTATGGCACAGCCTGCCAGAATTTCCATTCTGGCATCCGCCTCGTGAGAGTGGGTGTTCATTATGCCTCCAGCCACTTTGATTAGTTTTCCAATGTGGCCTGTAATAAGCATGCCTTCAAATCCAAGAGCTATGCACATATCTACTGTTTCACCTATGAAGTTTGAACATTTAACACTTTTATCAAGGTCATAGTGGAAGGTGTCCTTCATAAATTTCAAACCATAATTTCCCGGTGAAACAATGGCATAAGTATTTCCTAGCTCCTTCTTTTGACTAAGCTCCACCCTGATTGTGTCAATCAAGGCCTTGGCACTCATTGGCTCAACAATTCCTGTGGTACCAAGGATAGAGATGCCATCCACTATTCCAAGGCGTGGATTAAAGGTCTTTGAAGCAAGCTCCTTTCCCTCTGGAACAGAAATCTCCACAGAAAGGGTTCCGTGGAAATCCAAAAGCTCACAAACTTGAGTAACCTCTTTAACTATCATTTCCCTTGGAACATGATTTATGGCTGCATTTCCAACTGGCTGATCTAATCCTGGCAAAGTAACCCTACCTACACCTTCGCCTCCATCAATATCTATCTGAAGCTGTTGCATGGTAGAGGATTCTTCTGAAGGAACCTGAACTTTTACAGTAGCCTTTACATGACAGCCTGTGGTGACATCAGGGTCATCTCCCCCATCCTTTATCACAGCACAGCTCACCTGTGTCTCCTGCCTTTTTATGTCCACAATATCTGCATTAAACATAATCCCTGCAGGAGTCTCTATCTCTATATTCAGTTTTTCCTGCCCCGTCAGTAACATATAAGCTGCCGCCTTGGCAGCCGCCGCACTACAGGAACCTGTGGTAAAACCTTTCCTCATTGACACCTCTTTGATTACATATTGTACAGTATCGCATTTACGATAGCTGCGGCAATGTTGCTGCCACCTTTGCGGCCTTCGTTAATGATGTATGGTACATCCGAGTTTAAAAACAATTCCTTAGCCGCAACTACATTTACAAAGCCTACAGGAACCCCGATAACAAACTCAGGTGTAAATTTGCCAGCTTCCATCATTTCGTATAAGGAAATAAGGGCCGTTGGTGCATTTCCGATGGCAAAAATAACAGGCTTGCCAAGCTTTGCAGCCCGCTCCATGGAAACAGTGGCTCTGGTAACCTGACGTTCCTTTGCCTCTGCGGCCACATCTTCATCTGCCATAAAGCAATGTACCTGTCCGCCAAAGGATGCCAGCTTTTTCTTGTTGATACCAGATAAAGCCATATTAGTATCAGTGACAATATCCGCTCCGTTTCTAATCAGTTCCTTGGTCCGCTGGATTGCCCCATTTGAATACCGCATAGTCCTTGCATAATCAAAGTCTGCGCTTGTATGAATGGTGCGCATAGTTATAGGCGCCTCATCCTCTGGTATGGATATTCCCTGCTCTTTAAGCTCCCCGGAAATAATCTCAAAGCTTCGCTTTTCTATCTCTGATGGTAGTATATATTCTATGTTCATTTTATACCTCGTTTCCCCCTGTACTTAATTTAGGGGAAGGCTAACAGAATAGGCTAAAAGTCCCTGAACGATTCTTTCTCCTGTCCCTGCCTTCATTCTATACATCTTCTCTAAATTCTCCCCCGTAAAAATCTCTTGGGGAGTTCCAATTTTATAAATACTTCCATCACAAATGCCAATAACCTTATCTGCGATTGCAGGTACAAATTCTAATTCGTGAATAGACATTAAAACTGCTATATTTTGCTCCTTAGCCAGCCTTTTAATTACTGATAAAATATCAATTTTATACTGTATATCCAAAAATGATGTGGGCTCATCCAAAATAAGAATCTCTGGCTGCTGGGCAATGGCTCTTGCAAGCATCACTCGTTGCCGCTGGCCGTCGCTGATTTTCATAAAATCTTGTGAGGCAACATCCTCTGCCCCCACAAGCGCAATAGCTTCGGTTACTACTTTTCTATCTTCTTTACTAAGAATTCCCAGCCTTCCTGTGTATGGATATCTGCCAGTGCTTACAACCTCATAACAGGTCATTAGCTCGGGATGAACCCTTTCAGTTGAAACCATTGACAATTTTTGTGCCATTTCATTTTCAGAAAGTGACTCGTCTACATCTCCACCAATATAAATAGAACCTGATATTTTTTTAGCTGTCTGGTAATTGTTTTTAGAATAGTGGATTTTCCCGCTCCATTAGGGCCAATCAAAGTAACTATTTCTCCTGGCTCCACAATAAAGCTGGCATCAGAAATAACAGCTGAGCCATATCCAACTGTCAAATTCTTTGCATTAATTTGCTCCATGCGAAGCCTCCTTACGTTTTACCAAAAGATAAATGACTACAGGTGCCAACCCAACAGCAGTCACTGCACTGATACTCAATTCCGTAGGAGCAAATGCTGTTCTTGCAATATTGTCACAAAACAAAGTAATCACTGCTCCACCAATAAAACATGCAGGAATCATAACAATTGGCTTTGCTGTGCGCATAAGCCCCCTCATAATATGAGGCACAGCTATACCAACAAAGGATATTGGACCTGCAAATGCTGTAACTGTAGCAGAAAGTATGCTTGAAAGCATAATAAGAGCTATTCGCACAGCCTTTATATTAACGCCCATATTTCTGGCGTAATTCTCTCCTAATTGATATGCACTAATTGGCTTTGACATATAGAAAGTAAGGAAAAATGTAGCAAAAATAATAACTGATGATATAAAAACATGCTCCCAGCTTATTCCTGAAAAACTGCCAAGTGACCAATTATGCAGATTGACAATATTACTGTCATCCGCAAATGCGATAATAAATTCCGTAATTGCGGAACAGATGTAACCTATCATTACACCGCAAACAACAAGGAGCGACATATTTCTAACCTTATTAGCAAGTAGCATTACAAGGCACATAGAAAGAAGTGAACCAATGAATGCACTAAAAACCATTCCTATTGAGGACATAACACGTCCCTGTCCAAGTAGAAATACCATGGAAATCGCCACCAGAAGCTTTGCCCCTGATGAGATTCCAAGTACATATGGTCCTGCTATTGGGTTTCCAAAAAAGACCTGAAGTAAAAAGCCAGATGTAGATAAGGCCCCTCCTAAAATGATTGCTGCTAAAATACGAGGCAGCCTTATAGAAATAATGATTTTGTAAAGATAATCATCCCCTGGATGAAGGAGATTTTTTATAATCTGAGACACAGTAATATCAGCGCTGCCCATACCTATGCTCAGCACAAATAAAGTTAAAAGCAATATTGTCATTACCAAAAATTTTATCACGTAGTATCTTTTTTTGTTTTCCACCGTTTAATCCTCAAGCTGATAAATATATGTTAACGACTTATCCTGTTTAACTAAAATATTATTTATATCCTCTATTAATTCTGCCACATCACCAGTCTTTTGAAAATAGGACTTTTCAAGGCAATACACCCTGTTTCCTTTTACAGCCTTAAAATCCGCCAGGGCTTCTGATTTTTTTATTAATTCATCAACTGATTTCAATTCCCCTTCAATAGTACTGTTATAGATTAAAACATCTGCATCTACAGCCTGAAGGTAAAAATCTTCCATTGTTATTTTAGTAGTAGATATTGCATTATCTTCTGATTCTTCAAGGTTTGATGGTACATAATTACCACCAGCCATTGAAACCATAGTAGAAATATAATCTCCAGGCTTTCGTACTACCACCTGTCCATTAGATGAGATGGAAAATACTGCTACCTTTAAACCTGTATTGGGATTATCCTCCACTTTCTTTACTCTATTTACCTGTTTATCAAAAAACTGGTTTGCTTCATCCATTCTGTCATATAAAAGACCATAAAGCTTTATCCACTCAAGTCGTCCAAGTGGCTCTTTTTCATAGCTTGATTTTTCTACAACAACAGGAATTCCCAAAGCTTCCAGTTTTTCCTTAACAGAAGGCTTGTGATAAATCATGGTATTTTCTATTGCAAGATTACAGCCTTCTGTAAGAAGCAGCTCGTAATCAGGAGCAGAATACTTTCCGGCATAAAGTATATCCTTACTTTTCATAAGCTTCTTTGCCTGTGGAATATACCAGTCATTAATGTCCGTACCAGAAAGTCTTACATTTGATAAGGCATCAATAGATGCTAATAAATCCATCACAGATGTAGATACAAGATATGTCTTATCAATTGCACCAAGGACTGTTGCCCCCTTTACATTTTCTTTAAAGCTTCCTGCTTTTTCAGGGTATATAAAATATTGGGCCTCATTTCCCTCACCAATAGTGATAAATGAAAATTTATTTCCATTTTCATCCTGATAGAAATCAACTGAATACTCAGTGGCATACTGAAGCTTTAAAGAAGATACATATGTGTACCCACTCAGGTCTGGCTTTATGGAAGCTGATTCTGATAATACCTCTTTCCCAGCCGCCGCATCTTCATTTTCATTATCTGGTGAATATACAGTAAGAATGTACTCTATCTCATGAGGAGTACTCATGGCTGTAGTATCACCAATTACAGTAAATGCTTTATCAAACTGTGAAAATGGTATCGTAAATACGGAATGCTCCTCAGGTGTAGCCTCATTATCAAATCTTACACCATCAACAAGCATATAGTCATAATGAGAGCTGGACCAAACAAGCTTAACTGTCTTGTTCTCTCCTGTTACTGAAACCTCCGCAGGAGATTCCACCGTAGCCTTGCCGCTGCCACCTTCCAAGGTGACCTGACAGCTATAAACCGCACTTTCCTGCTTGGATTCTACAACATTATTCTCTATTAAATTGTCCTTATTAAAAAAGCTGCAGGCTGTAAGACTTAGAGCCAGCACTGCAGCTATTAAACCAAATTTTTTCAAAAAACACCTCTACAACTGCTATTGCAGTCCCGGATCTATTCTTCTACAACTGGGTTTGTAACACTAACCTTGTGGTCGTACCAAACACCCTTTTCTCCAATAAGAGCAAGATCAAACTCTGTATCTAAAGCAGCTACTGGAACATCAAAGCCATGAACCATTTCTGAAGTGCCATCGTCATATGTCACTTCGTCATCTGTAGACTGAAGCCAATTAGCCTCATCACTCTCAGCATCAGCCGCAAGACCTACATATAGATTCTGAATCTTGTCAGAAACAAGTGAAATATGAACTGTAGCCTGACCATCCTTAACTGTAAGAGTACCGTGACCATTCATAGCCTCATTTACATGGAACATGCTGCTATCTGTATTAAAATCTACCTGATATACTCCATCCTCAAGATCGATTCCAACTACCTCAGTAGCCTCTGTCTCTGTTTCCTCAGCTGGCTCTTCCACCTGCTCAGTTTCTGGAGCTGCTGTCTCCTCTACTGCAGTCTGTTCTTCAGTAACCTCTGCTGCCTTATTTCCACAGCCTGCAAGAGAGGCTGCCATTGTCAATACTAATGCTAATGCTAAAAATCTGCTTTTCATTTAATAAATCTCCTATAATACTGCCTTTGTGTGTTCTACATAAATCTTCTGAACATCTTGGATTCCACCAAGTCCTGAAATCTGACAATCAACTGACTCAAAGCTTCCATCTGCTGTAAACATAGACTTCCAAGAGTCATCATCGTCACCAGCCATATCGTTGTTTGCATGATCACCAGCAACAACCATAAGTGGACGAAGAACTACCTTTTTGAATCCTGCTTCCTTAACAGCTGCGATAATATTCTCGCAAGATGTCTCCTCTGGTTCACCTTCTACTGTACCAATAAATACGTTCTTATAACCAAGGTCATTCATCTGTGTTTGCATCTGTGAATATGTAACCTTTGCTGTGTGGCTTGTTCCGTGTCCCATAAATACAAATGCAACACCTTCATCAGCTGCAGCATCAAGACTGTCAAAACCACCTACAGAAACAGCCTCTGCTACTACAGCCTTTGCTACTGTTTCCTTATCCTTGTTTACCTCAGTTGCATCCTTTCCAACCTGACCAAGAAGTGGCTCTGCAACCTTTACTGAATCGAACTTATCTGCATATGCATCAACTGCTTCCATAAGCTCATCATACTCTGCACCATGCATAAGATGTGTAGGCTGAACAACAAGGTTCTTAACACCATTATCTACTGCTCTATCAAGAGCCTGCTTTACATTATCAATCTTTTCATTATCACGAGCTAAAATGTGATTGATGATAATCTGTGCTGTAAACGCACGTCTTACTGACCAATCTGGGTTAGCCTCTGCGATAGCCTTTTCTACACCACCGATATCATTTACACGGCTATCATTGAATGATGTACCAAAGCTTACTACAAGAATTTCGTTCTCACCGATTTCATCCTGATTTAAAGGATCATCCTTAGATGCATCACCTGTATCTCTACCAAAGTAATCTGGATCAGCATCCTCACCCTCAACTAATTCCTTTTCCTCATCAGTAAGTGCATCCCAAGCTTCCTTAGCTGCCTTACACTGTGCTTCTGTGTCCTCTGTCCACTCCTGAACATAAATTGCATCAATTAATTTTGCTACTTCCATTGCTCTGTTTACGTTTGCATCTCCATTAGGCTCTTCAAAAACTGCATCACTACTTTCTGTTGATTCGGCTGTTTCAGTTTTAGCCTCTTCACTAGTTCCACAAGCCACAAGACTAAAAGACATAGCCGCAACAAGTAAAACACTTAAAACTCTTTTCTTCATTGTTTATTATACCTCCATTTTTTAGGCGGACAAAAATCAAAAGGGCCGCATAGTGCGACCCTCAATTCAATCAAAATCATGAATTAAGATTTGAAAGTCCGCAAATCATTAATTTGAAGAATAGGCAGGTCTCCTGACTTCGATCAACATCTACATTTTCTTCCCAAGCATGCTCAGTGACATAAATGCAGACTTCCTAACACAGTGACGGCTTCGCTCTGGATTCTCACCAGATTCCCTTTTCACCCATACCAACTTCGCAAATACGAAATCTATAGGCACCTAATCTCTATGAACTCTATTAAATTCAGCAACAACGGTATCACATTTACGAACTAGTGTCAATTGTTATACACTGATGCAATTACAAGCTGGATTGCTACGGCACCTGTTACAGGATTCTTGGCAACCATTTTTAAAAATGCATCATACAAAATACCTTTTTCTGAACTTTTCTGAACACTTTCCCACTTACCTGATTTAATACACCTTTCAACTGTTTCCATAAATCTTGGTTCAGGCCTTCTAAGTGCCGTCAAAACACCGGTTCCTAGCTCTTCTAGTTTTACGAACTCAGTTTTCAATAAAAACATGGCATATGTTTTGTTGTATCTTAAAATATGTATAGTATCATCCCTAAACTCTATGATCCCCATTGGAAGTGGTCCGAAATAATCATCCGAATTAATATCATAATCATCAGAAATATCAGGCTCTATAAGATTAGCCTTGCTAATAGCATCAAAATAGCTTGTCTCCTCAAGACTTTCTGTAGGATTACCTATATCTTTTTGATAGATTGTGTGCTTAGACTCCAATGAATTTGGCTTTCCCCAGAAAAATCCCTGCATCTTATCGGCACCTATTTCTCGAAGGAATTTAGCCTGTTCTAGAGTCTCAACACCCTCCATAACAGTGTCGATATCCAGCTTATCTGCCATTTGCATAAGCTCTCTAACTATAATGTGGCTCTTCTTGTTATTCGTAAATTCACGAATAAATTTCATGTCAAACTTGATTGTATCAAAGTCAAATTCCTGAAGATTATTAAGAGATGAATAACCGCTTCCGAAATCATCCATCCAAATTTTAAATCCTGCCTTATGAATCTTGGCTATCTGAGCCTTTACAAAGTCACTTTCAAAATCCGAAACACTTTCAGTAACCTCGATAGTGATAAGCTCTGGTAGGATTCCAGCTTCCTTAACTCGCTTTTCTATTTCACTAATGATATCGCATAATTTAAAATCAAATCTTGAAAGGTTAATAGATACTGGAATAAGAGGCATGCCTAATGATTTTGTATAATTCATGTCCTCTAGCACTCTATCTACAATGTATAAATCCAAAATATGAATTAAATTTGCATCCTCTAAAACACTTATAAATTTATCTGGTGGGATTAATCCCTTAGCTGGATCTATCCAACGTGCCAGAGCTTCTTCATCACACACTTTTCCATTAATAGAACGGATAATAGGCTGATAATAAGGACATATCCAGCGTTCTTCCATCGCCTTTTTGAAATTATTTAGTACATAATCGTATTGTTTAGTCTGTTCATGTACATCCTTGTTGTAATATGCAAAGCTGGAATTATAAATACCCTTTTGCATATCGCAAACTATTTTTGCTCTATCTAAAGCTGTAGAAGCAGATACATCTTCAAAGGATGCCGAATAAATACCTATATGAACTGGAAGGGTTCTACCATCATTTACATACTTCATGTCGTTAAACAATTGTTCAACAATAGACTCGATATCATCAGCACATAAAAACATGGCAAAATGATCCTGACCAATTCTACCGCAGTCTTCATTTGAGGCATACTTTCTAAGTAAATTGGCAAACTCCACTAAAAGTATATCTCCTTCTCTCAAGCCGTACTTTTCATTAAAGAACTTCATTCCTACCATGTCCATGAAAAGAACAGCTGGTATTTTGCCAACTGAAAATAAACGTTTTTTTGCTGCATCAGCTAATTGGATAAAATACGACATATTAGGAAGTCCAGTGAGAGTATCGTAGAAATTGTCACGAATCAGACTTTCCTTTGTCATCAGACTGTTGAAATTAGAAGCCAATGCTTCTGTCAGCGGATTTGTAACATCTCCACCTATACCCTCTACCATATACATAGTGGTAGAAAGCATAATTCCGTTATCAGTAAAGAAATGAGCTCCATGAGAGTGAATAATCACATAATCGTGCATTATGTGAGACATCGAACGATAAACAACATCAAACTTTTCTCCGCCTGAAGCAAACTTAAAAGCTGCATCCGCAACCCTGGCCTTATCATCGGGATGAGTATCGCGATACATGTCAGTGTCAAAAAGCTCGACAACTTCCTCTCGCTTCATCCCCATAATGGCACACATTCCGTCTGTTACAAGAAGAGTGTATACTCGCTTATCAATAAACTGGTATATAACAAACGGAATATTAAGTTTTTCCAACGCTTTTCTTTCAACGTCACCAAATTCGTATTTATCCATAGAGCCTCCCCGAAAGCTGTGAATCAAGAATCACACAACTTCATATTAAAATATAACTAAAACCTATGAATATTTTGTTAAAAGAAATAGCGCTAATCTATTAATTATTTTATATCGAACTGCTCTCGAAGCTCCTGAGCCCGTCTTTCCACCTCTTCAATAAACTCTCTTGAAGAGATAAGTCTTGCTCCTGCGCCTCTTATTATAACCTGTTCCAAGCCATCTGAAGTAACAACAGATATGTCATATTTCTTGCCATGTTCGTGGGTAAATCGTTCAATATAAGCATCTGCTGTCTGAGCCTCTGCCGTAAAAACCTGATGGATATTTAAATAATCTGATGCTGTAACCTCATGGCCCTTCACACGATATGCATCAAAAACAGCAATCACATTGTAATCTGTCATGGCCTTATAGTTGCTAAGAATATCAAGAAGCTTTCCTCTGGCTCCATCTAAGTTTACATCAAGAACTGCCTTTAGTTCTGGCCAGGCATAAATCAGATTGTAACCATCCACCAGAAGATATTTTTCTTTGGCCTTAACCTCCTTTGGGGCTGTATAAACATAGTCAGAATCTACGCGTCTTGGTCTGTTAGACTCTCCGTAATGCCATCCTTTTTTAGGATTCTTTCCGTGATTGCTGTGGGTAGCCATATGGAGAATTTTATCTATCTCGTCTGGGTCTAGCCATTCATCCACAGAATGATTCATTCTTTTAGTAGTAGGCTCCTCTTCAATCATCTGCCTCTTTTCATTTCGACAAGGCACATGGCATTTATCCTTAACCTGATCCCAGGGTACTATTACTGCACTTCCATGAGAACAGAATACAGAAGCTGCAGGATTTTCAATATCACTTTCAGGATTGTATTCCATCTGACTCTTTACTGCCTCACTGTTGTGACATATCTGGTAGCCTGCAAAAGAAAGGGACAACTGTCCTTCTCCCTTAGTGTATGTAATAAGCTTCGCTTGATAATTCTTAATTTCTGATGCAGGCGCTGTACCTGAAAGTTTTGACATTCCATCCAAATCCTCTGGAACATCAAAGGTTCCTGACATAGTCTCAATATCAGTCATAGCCCTGCCAATAGCATCAGACGGAACAAGTATCTCAAAAATGCAAATAAGGTTCAAGGATAGTTGTACCAGCTTCCATAAGTCCCTGTCTGATTGCTCTATAGGTAGCCTCTCTAAAATCTCCACCTTCAGTATGTTTAATATGAGCTCTTCCACCGATGATGGTAAATTTGATATCTGTAAGTGGTGCACCAATCTCTACACCCACATGTTCCTTTTCAAGAATATGAGTCTCTATAAGTCTTTGCCAATTTAAAGAAAGATCATCTGTAGACACATCAGTTTCTACAACAATTCCCTCTCCTTCCTTAAGAGGCTCCATTAGAATGTGTACCTCGGCGTAATGTCTAAGTGGTTCAAAGTGACCAACACCCTCCACAGGTTTTGCCACAGTCTCCTTATATAAAACACCGGATTCCTCAAATTCAACCTCATAATTCAATTCTCTTTTAATTCTGTTGATAAGAATTTCTGTCTGAACTTCGCCCATAAGATTAAGGCTAACCTCTTCCTTATGGGAATCCCAGTTAACATTTAATGAAGGGTCTTCCTCATTTAAAGCAAGCAGTTTTGGATAGGCAAGCTTTGGAATGGTGCCATCCTTAAAAGAAAGCTTGTACTGAAGCACAGGTCTAAGAGAAAGCTCAATTCTATTATTTTCTGTACCTAAGCCCTGGCCTGCAAAGGTTTCCTTTGGGCCAACTATCGCCACAACATCCCCCTGGGAAGCCTCATCCACCTGAGTGTATTTCATTCCAGAATATACTCGTAGCTCATTAATCTTTTCACCTGTAGGAAGAACATCCTTTACCTTTACTTTACCACCGGTAATTTTTGTAAAGGTCAGTCTTGCGTCTCTTCCAAGGCTTTCGATTTTGTAGATTCTACCACCAAATTCCTTTTCTTCCTTTAAACCAGAAGAAAGAACGGCCATAAAATTCATTAATTCAACGACACCTTCATTTTTAATGGCTGACCCAAAGAAAACAGGAAAGACCTTTCTTTCAAATACCAGTCTTTTTATGGTGTCGTTGGAAAGGTTCTCATTCTCTAAGAATTCATCCAAAGCCTTCTCATCCTCTGCAGCCATAGACTCATCATCATAAAAATCTATGCATCTATCAGAAAGCTGCTGATTCAGTCCATCAAGAACTAAATCAACACTGGCAGAATCCATATCCATTTTATTTACAAAAATAACTGTTGGAATGTTGTTCTTTTCTAGAAGTTTAAAGATGGTTTTAGTGTGTGACTGAACACCATCAGTACCTGAAATTAAGAGAATGGCAAAATCAAGTGCCCAAACAGCTCTTTCAGCCTCGGTGGCAAAATCCACATGTCCCGGAGTGTCTAAAAGAGTCATAGAAAGATTATTGTATTGAAAAACTGCAGGCTTTGAAAAGATAGTGATTCCCCTATCTTTTTCCTGTGAATCTGTATCTAAAAAAGTATCGCCATGGTCTACACGACCGATGGCTGCTATCTGGCCTGCATTATAAAGTATAGCCTCTGATAATGTGGTTTTTCCCGCATCCACATGTGCCATTATTCCCCAAACGGATTTCATTAATTATATCCCCTAAAGCCCTTTCCAATTATTTCGCTGGAATTTGTGATTGCAATAAATGCAGAAGGCTGATTTCGACGAATAAAATTCTTAAGCTCCACAGCCTGCTGTCTCTTAAGGATTGTAAGAATTACGGTCTTTTCCTGATGACCATAGGCTCCTTCAGCCTTGTAAACAGTAGCACCCTTACCAAGGTCATTCATAATGAAATTTACTATAGGTTCAGGGTCATTACATATGATAGTAAAATACTTTGCAAGGTTAATATTCTCAATAGTTTCATCAACAACAAGAGACTTGGCCAAAAGTCCAACTAATGAGAAAAGACCTGTCTGAACATTAAATACAAGGCAAGCACAGACAACAATAAATACATCTGACATGAAAAGCGCTGTACCAATGTCTACCTTTGTATATTTCTTTAAAATCATAGCTACAATATCTGTACCACCTGATGAAGCACCAAGATTGAAAAATATAGCAGATGAAAAAGCTGGCAAGCCCACAGCAAATAAAAGCTCCAGTACTGGCTGATTTGTAAGAGGTCCATCCATTGGACAAACCATTTCCAAAATTCTAGGTCCAAAAGAAACAAGCAACGTGATATAAGTAGTCTTCAATCCAAATTTCTTGCCAAAAACAAGAAAGCCGATTACAAGAAGAAACATATTTATGATTAAGTTGATATTTCCTGGTGTTCTAGGTAAAAGCTGTGCAAGTACAATAGAAATACCGCTGACTCCTCCGAATGAAAAATGGTTTGGGAATTTGAAAAAATAAATACCTACAACCATTACAGCAGATGCAATTGTAAACATGATATATTCGTAAATATCCTGTTTATGCCTATAAATTTTATGAATCATAATAAACGTAACCCCTTTGGATAATGATTTTTAATCTGACCCTTAACAGCTTTGCCCCAGCCTACAGAATATCCATCTACAGTGATGAGGGTCCATCCATCCTGTACATCAGCCATAATCGACTGACCTCTAAGATAATTTTGAATATCCTGACTGTCGGAAGATAAATTAAAGCTATTTTTAACATCTTCCTTAGTAAGTGCAAGAGCCAAAGCGTGGCTTGGTTCAAAACGATTTTTCTTAAGTGTTCCTAAGAATAATCCTCCACGTAATACGTGAAGCCCATTAAAATCTGGGCAGCCTTCTGGAAGTCTATACAACAAATCTCCTAGAAGTAACAATCTATCTCTTAGACTTTCTACTAAAGTATCTTTAGCAAATATTAAATAGTCATTTAATAGTTTATCGCTAATCTTTTTCGTTTCGTAGGTATGTCTGCAGGCCCTACATTCTTCTGCTCTTCCATCAGAATCTGCCTTTTCAAGTAAAGCGGCATAGTGACCTTCCCCCTTTACCTCGTGCGGCCACAAACGTCTCTCCTCTATTAAAGACATATCAGGATGACGACTTATGAATGAAGCCACCACTTCCTCGTCCTCCAATTTAGCAAAGGTACAGGTACTATAGCACATCCTGCCCCCAGGTATAAGCATCTCATAAGCTCTGTCCAAAATCTCTGCCTGACGTGCAGCACACATTTCCACAGATTCTAAGGACCACTCTGTACATGCATCGTGATTCTTTCTGAACATGCCCTCCCCTGAGCAAGGGGCATCTACCATAATTCTATCAAAATATTCCGTGAAAACCTCTGAAAGCTTATCAGGATATTCTGATGTAACTATACAGTTTTTTATTCCAAGTCTCTCTACATTCTCAGAGAGAATTTTTGCTCTGTTTTTAATTGGCTCGTTGGAAACCAGAATGCCTTCGCCCTTTAAATATCCGGCAATCTGGGTGGACTTCCCTCCTGGGGCCGCACATAAGTCCAAGCAATAATCCCCAGGAACCGGAGCCAACATCTCTACAGGAAGCTGAGCTGAGGCATCCTGAATATAATAAACACCAGCTGCATGATATGGATGTAAACCTGGCCTTGATTCCTCGTCGTAATAATATCCGTTCTTGCTCCAATCCACCTTACCTGTAAGTACAGAAGCCATTTTATCCACAGCCTTATCATCAGCTTTTATTGGATTAAAACGCAAAGCAGATATTTTGTTTTCCTCATAAGAACGCAAAAACGCATGGAAGTCAGGACCTAAGTCCTGCTCCATGCGATTAATAAAATCAATTGGTAAAAAAGATGTATCCATTTACATACGCTCCGGTGCATTGAAACCGAGAAGGTCTATAGCCTTTTCCAGAACGCCCCTTGTAAGCCATAAAAGCTTAAGGTAGCTGGCCTTTACTGCCTCATCCTCCTCAGCCAAAATCTTTGTATCGTGATAAAATCTGTTGAATGCGTTAGCTAAATCGTAGATGTAAGCGCAAATCTTGTGTGGTGCCATCTCCTCATAAGCAGATGTAAGAGCTGCCATAAACTTTGTAAGCTCAAGCTGAAGTCCACGCTCTGACTCTGAATGTGCAGGAAGAATAGCTCCGTTAAATGAGCTAACTCCTGCCTTTGTGAGGATAGATTTACAACGTACAATTGTATAAAGAATATATGGGCCTGTGTTTCCTTCTGCTGAAGTGAAACGATCGATATCAAAGATATAATCCTTTGAAGCCTGATTTGAAAGGTCACCATATTTAACAGCTGAAAGACCAACTATCTGCGCAGTCTTTTCTGCCTCTTCTTCATCCATAGTGCCATTTTCTCTAATCTTCTCAAGCATCTTCTCTTCTACTTCCTGAAGAAGATACTCAAGACGCATAACGCCACCCTGACGTGTCTTGAATGGCTTGCCGTCCTTGCCATTCATAGTACCAAATCCCACAAAATAAAGATTCTTATCTGCTGGAACAATGCCTGTCTTCTTTGCACAGCGGAATACCTGTGTAAAGTAAAGCTCCTGACGCTTATCTACAACGTAGATGATTGAATCTGGATTGTAGTCCTTCATTCTCCAAACCATTGTAGCAAGGTCTGTAGTGTTATATAAAGATGCACCATCTGATTTAAGAATCATACAAGGTGGTACTTCTTTTGTATCGGTTTCCTCCTTAACATCTACTACAAGAGCGCCCTCTGAAATGTAAGCAAATCCATCATCCTTCATCTTCTGAACCATATCAGGGATGTAAGGCTGTGCATCGCTTTCACCCTTCCAAAGATCGAAATCTACATCAAGCTTTTCGTAGTTACGCTTTAAGTCGTTAACTGATACATTAAGGATGTGTGACAAAAGTGCCTGATAGCCCTTTCTTCCATGCTGAAGCTCGTAAGTAGCTGTCATGGCAGCCTCCTTATAAGCAGCATCCTCTTTTGATTTACCTGATGCGCAAGGATAAATCTCCTCTAGTTCTGTAATTGTAAATGGAGGCTCTGTAGGATACTCTCCATCGTAAGACTCATCAAAATATACAAGGTCTGGCTGACGAAGCTTAAGCTCTGTGATAATAAGACCCATCTGAAGACCCCAGTCTCCAAGATGAACATCACCGATTACCTCGTCTCCCATAAAACGTGCTGTACGCTTAATAGACTCGCCAATGATAGCTGAACGAAGATGACCAACATGAAGTGGCTTGGCTACATTAGGTCCGCCGTAATCTATCATAACCTTCTTTGGTGAAGAAACTTTGTCTACACCGAAGCGCTCCTTATCATCAGCCATAGTTGATACAAAATCAACAATGAACTGATCTGAAAGATTCATATTAATGAATCCTGGAGGGCAAGCCTCGCACTTTGAAAACATGCTATTAGAAGCAAGTTTCTCTGCAACTTCGCCGGCAATGGCGATAGGTGCCTTTTTATATTCCTTTGCAGCTGCAAGTGCTCCATTACACTGGAACTGGCAAAGATCTGGACGGTTTGAAAGTGAAACCATACCGTATTTTTCGTCGTATCCACAGGCCTTAAAACCTGCTACAACTTCTTCTTTGATTTGCTGAAGAATTGCTTTCATTCTTATCCTCCATATTTATTTCTTTTATAGATGGTTCAAGCTTTTATTAAAAGCTGTAAAATAGCGAACTCACGGTGTCAAATTATACCATAAAAAAGAGAATCCCACAATCGCGGGATTCTCCACAAAATTTCATTATATTCCAATATATTGCAGAACATACATGACAAGAATAATCCCTATACCAATTGTATTTAAAACTAATAATCGTGATCTTGATTCTTGTCTTGATCTGACCTGATTAAGGCCTTCCTGTATGCTGTTTAATTTTGCTTCTAAAACGTCGCACTTGTGCTCCAGAGGAAGACTGATTTCTTCCACATTTTCCCGAATACTAGCCTTGATTTTGGCCATATTGGCAGCACCTTCATCTGACTGTTCCTGTTCCTTGGCATCAATAAGCTTTTCCAACGCAGAGATGCTATCTTTAATCCGAGTGAATTCTTCTTTGATATCCCGCTCTGCGAAATCAGATAAATCAATAATGTTCTCTTCATTAATCATGCTTATTGTCTCCTTTCCTATGGTACATGTATTAATAATACCACTTTTTTGTTAAAAAGAGTATAATAATTGTAAAATTGTTGCTATGGAAGGAGCACCTATAAAATGTTAGAAATTGGAATGAAGGGTAATGCCGAAACAGTTGTTACCATTGACAACACTGCAAAGGCATTCGCAAGCGGAGCTTTAGAGGTATTTGCTACCCCAGCTATGATTGCCCTTATGGAGGAAACCTGTTGGAAAATGATACAGCCAGAATTAGAAGAAGGTCTTGGCTCTGTAGGAACCAAAGTAAATATCAGCCATATGGCTCCAAGTGCTATTGGAAAAACTGTTATGTGTGAAGCTACACTAATTGAAATGGATGGCAGAAGACTTACTTTCGAGGTAGTTTGCTCCGATGAAAACGGAGTTGTTGGAATGGGCACCCACGAACGTTTCATCATTAACAACGAAAAATTTATGGCAAAGGCAAATGGCCTCAAATAAAAAACACCCCTTGCTTAGCAAGGGGTATTTCTTTAGCTTTTACCAGCTAAATAAACCAAAGAACTTTCTAACAGTAACTGATACTGGCTCTGACTTTTCAGAGTAAACACGGTCTTTACCGTATCCCTGATATGCAACAACCTTGTAGTAGTACTTTGTATTATTACGGCAAGTAATATCTATCATGTTGTTCATTTTCCAAATCTCGCCAACTTTATAGTAGTTTCCATTCTTTGATGTACTTCTATATAACTCGTATCCATCAGCATTATTATCCCATGTCCAACCTACGTGAATACCGATAACTGCCTGGAAAAGACCTGTGATACAAGGCTTTTTAAGCTTAGGTCTACCAACTGTTACAGCATCCTCAAGCAATGTTTCAGATACAACTGCTTTGTCCTCGTTATTGATTTCAAATACCTTTGTACCGATTTTAGTCTTCTGCTCTTCAAGTCCCTTCTTTGCTGTAAACTGAACAGTCATAAGTGTTCCGCTAACAGTCTTAGGATCATCTGAAACGAATGCGTATGCAACGCCCTTTGAAGAACCATCAGTAAATGACTTGTTTACATCAGTATCGCTAAACTTAATTCCCTGAGAATTGCTTGTAAGCTCAAGTACATTTGGGTCGTACTCAACAGCAACTCTACCGTCTGTTACTACAGACTTATCAAGTGTTACCTTATATGTAACCTTTAAGCTATCGCCCTTACCTGTTGTAGAAACTGTTGTGTGAACAGGCTTAAGCTCTGCAGCCTTAGCTGGTGTAGCAGGTGTTGCTGTAAGCAATGTGATTGCCGCCATACCGAGAACGACTGCTCTTTTTAAATTCTTAATCATCATTCTCTCCTCCTAACTCATCCTCTGCTACTTCTGAATCCTGATCAGATTCCTCTGTCTCTTCTTCTGAATCATCAGCCTTAGCATCTGTATCTTTCTCAGAATCTACAACTTCCTCTGTAGTCTCATCCTCTGCCTCAGCATCAGACTTCTTCTCTTCTGTATCAGTTGTCTCTTCTGTGTCAGCATCATCAGTCTTCTTATCAACTACCTTAACCTTAATTGTAGCTGTGAGACGATTTCCGTCAGCATCTCTTCCTACAGTATAAACAGTGATGTTTGTCTCGCCTGCCTTCTTACCAGTGATTACACCGGCCTGAGTAACAGATGCGATGCGGCTGTTATCGCTGATCCATACTAATCTGTCAGCACCTTCAGCTAACCAAGCTGGTCCAACTGTAGCCTTAACCTGTACAGATTCGCCAACCTCAAGCTCTACCTCTTCTGGATCAACAGTAAGAGAATCTACTACTGTAGTATCATCGTGACCTGTGTTGTTGAAACGGTAAACTCTAGAGTTAAATGCGTAGTCAACAACCTCTACATAGAAGATGTCCTCTGGAGTGTCAATCTTGATAGTCTTGTTCTCATCAATAGATTCCTGATTTACAGCGTATGACTTAAGAATTGTATTCTTATCCTTAGCAATTAAAAGAACTGAAGCAACGTAACGATTATCGCTAACTTCGATATTTAAGTTGCCATCATCATCAACAAATCCATCTGAAATAGAAGGAGCTGTATTATCGATTGCCATTGGTGTAGTAATGTACATTCCAGGTGATGTAAGTGTTGAAATGTCCTCAACATCATCATAGTAGCTTGGTACTGCCTGAAGTGTAATATCTACTTCTGTTCCATCTGCAAGTGGATTTCCATCTGCATCTGTACCTTTCCAAAGAAGATCTTCTGCATCAAGATAATTTACCCATCTGCCTTCATTTGCATAGTAGAACTCAGCGACCTTATCCTTTGAAACATTCTCGAAATACTTCTCGCCTGTCTTTCTATCAGTAATTGTAAGTGCAACTCTGCTAGCATTTCTGATTAATGAGAAGTACTGTGCACCAAGAATTGTACCGTTCTCGTTGCTGATAGCATTACGATCTGCGATGTACTTATCATCATCTGTAAAGTAGTTTGGAACATAGTACATTTCGTTGCTTGTTCCAAGTGGGAAGTATGACAGGAAGTTTGTCTTTGAAACACCTGAATATGTAACTGCTTCCTTAGCATACTCAGGATCGTGTACATACTTCATGAAGTCAAAGTCTTCAAACATTGGAGAATCAGCCCAGTTTCCATAGAATGCAAGGAATGGAACTGACATATCAACTGTACCATTTACATAGATGAAACCATCTACATACATACCGTTTTCAAATGCTGCAAGATACTCTCTATCGCTATCTGAAAGGTTGATATCTACAGAAATCTTTGTGCTATCCTTAACCTCTACTACCTGAAGGTCAAGAGCAACATCTGCCTTACCCTTAAGGGCTCTTGAGAATACATAAACGTCCTTTGTATTAACAACACCGTCGTTATTAAAGTCGTAGTACTCTTCCTTTGTCTCTACGATAGAAACGTTCTTTGTTCCGTTTACTACCTGAAGGAGAACCTTACGGTCCTTTGCATTTACCTTACCGTCATCGTTAAGGTCATAAACAAGCTTTGTGTCATCTGCTGAAAGTGTAACCTCAGGGTTAAGAGCATAAGATGTTCCATTAAAGTATGTGATACCATCTTCCTCACCAAGCTGCTCTGTTAATACAGATGCATCAAGCTCATAGTACTGTGGATCAACACCCATATTATAGATGTCGAAATCAAATGAGTAAGAACCGCTCTTTGTAGGATCATCTCCAAGAACAGCCTTTACCTTACCATCGTTACCTTCCTTATCACCAACAAGGATGTATGAAGGAGAAGATACAGCGTCATTAACGTTAGCAAGACCTGCACCCTGTGCACGTGGAGAATACTCAAGACCATTCTCTCTATCATTGCCTTCATATAATGGAGTTGCTGTACTCATAAGAAGTGACTGAGCAAGTGTACGTACAGAAACGCCATTTAATTCAGCAAGGTCATTCTCACGAATGTACTGCTGAACAAGTGCACTCTGGCCAGCGATTGATGGAGCAGCCATTGATGTACCACTCATAAGGCCATAGTAACCATTGTCAATTGTTGAGTAGATGTTTCCACCTGGAGCTGTAATTTCTGGCTTAAGGTCAAGAGATCCTGGAACACCAACAGATGAGAAATCACTCATTGTGTATCCATCAGCAACATCTCTTAATGTCTCAGGAACAGCCATTACCTTAATTGTTCCTTCGTATACACCCTCAGCAACCTCTTTACCAGTAGCCTTTACTGCAGCACCTTCAACCTGCTTGATAGAAACAACAGGAATAGTAGCTGTTGATCCCTTAACTGTCATAGAGATTGTGCCTGGCTGATTGTTGTAAATAACAATTGCCTTTGCACCAGCAGCTCCAGCATTAGAATGCTTTTCACCAAATGTGATTGAACCACGTGATACAAATACAATCTTATCCTTTACATCAAGGCCTTCATAATCTGAAGCCTCACCAAAGCTGTCAAGGAAAACAAATGGATAATCTGTACCATTCTTATCAGCTGATGTATCAAGAGTTAAGAAGAATGGTGAGTTTGATTCGCTTGCATCATCAACGAATATATGTTGTCCATCCTCTGATACAAAATATGATGATGTGAAACCTGAGTTTACAGCAGAAGCTACTGTAAGAGCATTGTAGTATGATCCTGGTGAACCTACTGTATCAAGATTTACATCTTTGCTAAGGTTTACACCATACATAGAATTATCTGACCAGCGACCTGAGTTACCAGCTGAGATAGATACTACTGTGCTTGTGCCCTCAAGCTTCTTGAAGATATCATTAATGTACTCTTCTTCATCATATGAATCGCCTGCTGCAGAAGAACCAAGTGAAAGGTTGATTGCATCAGCCTTAAGAAGGATTGCATCCTCAATAGCAGCCATATAATCATCTGAATAAGCACCACCGTTTGTACCAAATACCTTCATAGAGATGAGCTGTGCATCTGGAGCGATACCAACTACACCTGCATCCTGCTTAGCAAAACCTGTTGCTGAAGCAGCATTTGGAACGTAAGTGTTTGCAAGAGAAATACCAGATACGTGTGTACCGTGGTCTCCCTGCTTATCGTTGTCGTGTGTAATGTCAAGGTTCTTATCTACATAGTTGAATGCGTAAGCAACCTTTTCATTATTATAAAGAGCCTCTGCTGTTAAATCAGCATATCTCTTTGATGCATTAAGATTTGGCAATACTGCAGCGATTTCGTCCTCATCAAGAAGATCGTAATCCTCTACTGTCTTGCTTGCATCTTCTGCAGTCTCTTCAAGGTGAGCAATAAATGCTGAACCATCAAATGATGGATGATCGATATCGATACCTGTATCGATTACAGCGATTCTTGTGCCTGCACCTGTGTAGCCAGCTGTCCAGGTATTGTAGCTGCCTACCATGTCACCTGAAGTGATTGTGTTTGGCTGAGCTGTCTCTACAAGTGGTTCATACTGAGCAGCAACATGTACAGCTGCAACACCGTCAACCTTTTCAATCTCTTCAATGTCTTTAAATGCTACATCTGCTGATACAGCATTTGTTAAAATAGAGAAATTATAGTTAACATCAAGTTCTTCTCC
Organism: Butyrivibrio fibrisolvens 16/4; assembly: GCA_000209815.1. GTDB lineage: Bacteria > Bacillota > Clostridia > Lachnospirales > Lachnospiraceae > Pseudobutyrivibrio > Pseudobutyrivibrio fibrisolvens_A. Next base: position 1,427,934 of record FP929036.1, on the reverse strand, counting down.
TGAAAGAGCTTCTCTTTCAATTTTCTCTACAACTTTCTCCTGATGAGCTTCAATCTTATCAGCTGTCTTCATAGCAGCCTTGTTGTCTGCTAAATCTGCTGTGTCAAAGCCCTTGTCGAGGACACTGTCGCCCTCCATTACAATAATTACTCTAGTCTGCTCGTTTGGATCCTGTGGTTCAACTGGTGTTTCTACTGTTTCACCGTCTACATTCTCCAATGGATCTACGAGACCTTCCTCTTGAGGATCTACTTCCTCAAACAATGGCGCTTCAGCTTCTTCTGTCTCTTCATCCTCTGTCTTTGCAGCTTCTTCCTCTGATGCATCTGCGTCTTTTGCATCTTCGGTCTCATCTGCCTCTACAGAAGCCTCAGCTACAGTCTCGTCACTGGCTTCTGCCTGGACATTAACCTCTGCTGACTCGTCAACTGGACTAGCAAGTGCTGTCATCGCTGGCGACATTGACATTGCTGCTGCCAGGATTACAGACAATACCTTTTTAGGTATCCAGTTCCTTCTCATATTCTGAGTCCTCCCTTAAAAAATTTATTAAAAAACGTATCCAACAAAAAAGTCAGATACGCCTTTTATCACTTGTTTCTTTTTACAAATAATATCCCCCAATAAAATAGCTACTCCCACAATAACTGTAGCCAGTATTGGGCCATAACCTGTTTTATTCTCCGTATCAAAATTATTCTCAGAAACCACTACAGTTTCCTGGGTAGTTTCTGCTGTGTCATCCGCTGTATTTTTATTTCTGTATCAATTTGTTCCTGTGATTCTTCCTTTGAACTATTCTGATTCTCCTGCTGAATTTTTGGACGTTGTTATTTTGAGATTTATTTTCCCCGTCAATTGTTGCTGTTGTATCAACACCTGAATCTATCTTTACAAAACTTACCTCATCCAGCTTCTCTATAGCCTTGGCTTCTTTGCTACTTACAATAGCTACTACTGCGTTTCCTGTTTTATCTTCTCTTGTAACCTGAAGACTATTTCCATTACAGACCTTAGACTCAATCGTCTGTATTCCTTGATTTATAGTCACCTGGTCCGTAAATGCGATATATACATGTAAATCTGTTTCTTCATTATTACTATCAGAAAGACCCAATTCATCTCTATCAATGATTTTTCCCTCTTCCTGTTGCTGCATTAAATTGTTTAATAGTGAATCAGATTCAACCTCTGTAATATCAAGCTTTGCCATAGATTATATTCCCAAAAAGTAAAACTATGTTTAATTAACAGTACTAATTTAAATTGATAACACTTTATAGTGCTAAAGTCAAGAAGAATAAAAAAATTCCCTAATAGATTTTATCTATAGTCTCTAATAGGAATTTTTTATATAGGTTCCTGTGGGCTTTTTTTCTCAAATAGCCCACAAGAATTATATCTTTATTTATTTCCAACAATCTCTCGAGCCACTTCAATTCGCGTCATTCTTCGGTCCATGGCCTGCTTCTCAATCAGCTTATGGGCCTCCTCCTCAGAGATGTTTTGTTCTACCATCAAAAGGATTTTTGCTCTGGAGATAATCTTCATATCCTCAAGCTTTTTCTCCAGCTTCACATTTTCCTTATGAGCCATGTTAATACGTCTTTGAGCTACCTTTGCAAGCTTTAGTGCCTGCCAGAACAGCTGCCTGTTGATAGGCTTGCTTACTGTAATGACTCCATAGTCCTCCACTTGGGCGGAGATTTCTTCCAAAAGCTCAGCCTTAACAAAAAGTATAACCTGGCAAATATTTTTCTCAGCGATATCTATAGAGAGTTCCTCTCCACTGGTTCCTCCTATAGGACCATTAATAATGCAAATCTCAAAATCATAGTCCAAAATAGCTCTCTTTGCCATAGGGCCACTTGTAACTGCCACTATGTCAATATAGCCATTTTCTTTCAGGAAGGATTTGTAAAAGGAAGTACCCTTTTCGTTATCGCACACAATCAGTGCCCTATCCATTTATTGCTCCTTATTATTTAACCTTTGATTTTATTGTTTCAATATAATGGCTTGCTATATCAGCAAAATTTGAATTCTGAATAAAATCACTATTAGAAGCACAATCTATAGCTTCCTCGATTGAAAGAGGAAGTGTATCAAGATATGCAGACCTGTCCTCTGTCAAAAATCTTGAATTAATATCAAGTGGTGGTGGAAGCTGTTCCTTATTTCTTACTCCTGCAAGGCCTGCCTGAATAATAATGGCACTGGCAAGATATGGGTTCACACATGAATCAGGTGAACGAAGAATAAAGTGCTCTTTTTTGCCATTTATCTCTGGAACTCTTAAAAGTCTGGAATTGTTCTGGGCTGACCAGGTAATATATTTTGGTGCCTCAGAATTTCCAAATCTGCTGTAGGAATCCTTTCTACAATTAAGGAACAGTGTGATATCCCTCATTCTATTTAATATTCCTGCTATAAAGCTCTCAGAAAAAGCCTTATCTGTAATCTGGAGATTCTCATCCTTTTTGTAATTTGCCATCTTCACATGAAGACCATTTCCTGGCTTATCCTCTATTGGCATAGGATCAAATGATGCAAACACGCCGTTTCTTGCAGCAATGTTTTCTACTACGTTTTTGTAGGTTACGAAATTATCTGCAGTAGTAAGAGCATCTGCTGGCATAAAATCTATTTCATTTTGTCCTGGTCCTCTTTCGTGATGTGAGGATTGTGGATTGATTCCCATCTCCTCTAAGGTAAGACAAATTTCACGTCTGATGTTTTCCCCCTTATCATTTGGAGCCACATCAAAATATCCACCATTATCAAATGGAATGTTTGTAGGATTATCATCCTCGTCTGTTTTGAAAAGATAGAACTCAGATTTAAGTCCCATTCGGGTGGTGAAGCCAAGCTCTTCACACTCTTTTAGTGTATCCTTTAAAAACTGTCTGTAATCAAAGGCAAATGGAGTTCCATCTGCTAAGACTATATCGCAGTACAGTCTTACAACTCTGCCTGACTGTGGACGCCAAGGCAAAATATGAAGAGTGTCTGGATCAGGCTTTAAAAACAAATCCTGATTCTCTATATTCTCATATCCATTAATAAGAAATGAATCAAAATTAATCCCCTTTTCAAAGGCTGAACGAAGCTCCCCTGGCATTATAGAAATATTCTTTTGAATACCATATAAATCACAAAAAGCCAAGCGAATAAACTTTACGTCATTTTCTTCAACAAATTCGATAACATCTTCAACTGTAAACTGTGACATAATCCCTCCTAATTTATAATGAAATGATATTATTTGTCATTCATTTTTACTTTTTATAAATAACAAAAATGGCGCATCTTTTGAGACACTTATAGCTCAAAAAATACGCCTTTGTACTCATTTAGAGTACAACAGGCGTATGTGTTTGTAAAGTGTTTTATTGTTATTTTTTTAGATTATTCCACATCCTGTAAAGCTGCAAAGTCTTCCTCTCCTGTACGAATCTTTACAACCTGCTCTACATCATAAACAAATATCTTTCCATCGCCGATGTGGCCTGTGTAGAGAACCTTCTTTGCTGTGTCGATAACCTGCTGTACCGGAACCTTGCATACAACTACATCCACACGAATCTTAGGAAGAAGTGCAGGCTCTAAAGCGACACCTCTGTAATACTCTGGAGCACCCTTCTGTACACCACACCCCATTACGTGAGATACTGTCATACCTGTGATGCCAAGCTTTAGCAGTGCATTCTTAAGCTTTTCAAGATTACGCTCCTTGCAAAGGATTTCTACCTTTGTCATACGAGGCTTGCCTGCAGCTGTAATCTGAGATGGCGCATACTCTACCTCAATAGCCTCATCAGGTGTTGCAAGACCAGCAGCCTCAAGAGTTTCTGTAATAAGACTAGCTGTCTCCTCGTCGTAATCATCAGAATCAAAATCATCATCAAGCATGTTAAATCCTGAATATGCTGATGGAAGACCATGTTCTGTTCTATCAAGACCCACAATTTCTTCCTCGGCAGATGCGCGAAGACCGATTGTTGCTTTGATTACCGTAAATGCGATAGTGATTGTTACTGCAGCCCATGCTCCTACTGTAATGATTCCAAGAAGCTGAATTCCAAGAAGCTTGAATCCACCTCCATAGAAAAGACCTGTAAGCTCGCTGGCTGGAGCAGAAGGTGTAGCAAAAAGACCTACTGCTATTGTTCCCCAAATACCATTCATCATATGTACTGCAACTGCGCCAACTGGATCATCAATATGAAGCTTGTAATCTAAAAACCATACACCAAATACCACAAGGAAACCAGAAACAATACCAATGATGATTGCACCAAGTGCATCTGTAACGTCGCATGGGGCTGTGATTGCTACAAGGCCTGCAAGGCTGGCGTTAAGCGACATAGAAACATCTGGCTTGCCAAATTTAATCCAGGTAAATGCCATTGTAGTACATGTGGCAACTGCAGGAGCAATTGTTGTTGTAACAAAGATAGATGCTAACTGCTCAAGTGATGTAGCTGCGGCACCATTGAAGCCATACCAGCCAAGCCAAAGAATAAATACACCAAGTGCACCAAGAGCAATATTGTGACCTGGGAATGCATTAACCTTTGCAATCTTACCATTCTTATCATGACTAAATTTACCAATTCGAGGTCCTAAGATTTTAGCACCAATAAGTGCACAGATACCACCTACCATGTGGATTGCTGCTGAACCTGCGAAATCGTGGAAACCAAGCTGTGCTAACCAGCCGCCACCCCAAATCCAGTGAGCCTCTATTGGATAAATTACAAGTGAAATGACTGCTGAGTAAATACAGTAGCTGATAAACTTTGTACGCTCTGCCATAGCACCTGAAACGATTGTAGCTGTTGTGGCACAGAAAACTAAGTTAAATACAAAGTTACTCCAATCAAAGCTGGCATAATTTGTAAAGATTCCAAGGGTTGGTTTTCCCACAAGACCAAACAGTGTATCTTCACCAAACATAAGACCAAAACCGAGTAATACAAACATAACTGTTCCAATACAGAAATCCATCAGATTCTTCATAATGATGTTTCCTGTATTTTTTGCTCTGGTAAAGCCTGCCTCTACCATTGCAAATCCTGCCTGCATCCAAAATACCAATGCGGCACCTATAAGGAACCACACTCCAAATAAAATGCTTGTGTATTCTTCCATAATACATTCCTCCTAATATATAAAATAAATGGGGCGCGACTCACCTCGTGAGTCACGCCCCATTGCGTAACTATTTAACTGAATATAAAATCTCTCCATAAGTTGGATATGGCCAAATGTCGCTTGGAACCACTGTCTCCAGCTCATCTACCACCTCTCTAAGTTCATTCATATCTGCAAAGATTACATCATGATGGAACTTAGCAAGCTCATAGGTATCTGAAAGCTCTTTGGCCTTTTCAATATCTGCCTCAAGCTTTTCAAGTCTTTCATCCATCTCATAGGTAAGCTTTGATGCTCTTTCAAGATGCTTTTTCTCTACACTAGAGTCAACTGAAAGACCTGTAGCAGCCTTTGCATTAAGTGTTTCAGCAAGTGTGTACTGATAGTCAGTAGCTGCTGCCATGATATCCTTCTTAACCATTGAATCAAAAGTAAGCGCCTCGATATCAATTACCTTATAGTAATTTTCAAGCTGAATATCATAACGGCTGAAAAGCTCCTGCTCCGTAAATACGTTATGCTTTGTAAATACATCAATAGCCTTCTTATCAATAAATGCTGGAAGAGCATCTACTGTAGATTTAAGATTCTTAAGACCTCTCTTTTCAGCTTCCTTTACCCACTCTTCTGAGTATCCATTTCCATTAAAGATGATTCTCTTGTGGGCTGTAAGCTCTCTCTTTAAAAGTTCTGCAAGAGTTTTGTCAAAGTCCTTTGTAGATGTTAATTCCTCTGCGAACTTATCAAGCTCCTCTGCTACGATTGTATTTAAGATTACATTTGGTCCTGAAATAGATGCTGATGAACCAAGTGATCTAAACTCAAATTTGTTACCAGTGAAAGCAAATGGAGATGTACGGTTTCTGTCTGTAGTATCCTGTGAAATGCTAGGAATTACAGCAGCACCAACTGACATCTTCTTTTTTTAATATCTGCATAATCGGTGCCATCAATAATTGATTCTACGATAGCCTCCAGCTCATCACCAAGGAACATAGAAATGATTGCTGGTGGTGCCTCATTTGCTCCAAGTCTATGGTCGTTTCCAGCAGATGCAACAGATACTCGGAGTAACTCCTGATATTCATCAACAGCCTTGATAACAGCTGTGAGGAATAATAAGAACTGAGCATTCTGGGAAGGAGTAGCGCCTGGTTCTAACAGGTTTACTCCGGTATCAGTTGATATAGACCAGTTGTTGTGCTTACCCGAACCATTTACACCAGCGAAAGGCTTCTCATGGAGCAGGCATGTCATGCCGTGTCTGCCTGCCACTACCTTCATCATCTCCATGGTGAGTTGGTTATGATCGGTTGCTATATTAGTGGTTGAGAAAACTGGTGCAAGTTCGTGCTGTGCAGGAGCAACCTCGTTGTGCTTTGTCTTTGCGAGAACTCCCAGCTTCCACAACTCCTCGTCTAACTCTTTCATGAAAGCCGATACTCTAGGCTTGATTGTTCCAAAATAATGATCCTCAAGCTCCTGTCCCTTTGGAGGCTTTGCCCCGAAAAGTGTACGGCCTGTGTAAATTAAATCTGGACGCTTATTGTACATCTCAGAATCAATAAGGAAATATTCCTGCTCTGGACCTACTGTTGTAATAACTCTTTTTACATCATCATGTCCGAATAGCTTAAGTACCTTAACAGCTGATTTATCAAGAGCTTCCATTGAACGAAGAAGTGGTGTCTTCTTATCAAGTGCCTCTCCTGAATATGAACAGAAGGCTGTTGGGATGCAAAGTGTATCATCCTTGATGAATACGTAGCTTGTTGGATCCCAGGCTGTATAGCCTCTTGCCTCAAATGTAGCTCTAAGTCCACCTGATGGGAATGAAGATGCATCAGGCTCACCCTTAATAAGCTCCTTGCCTGAGAAAGTCATAATGACTTTTCCACCTTCCTCTGGCTGAATGAATGAGTCGTGCTTTTCTGCAGTAACACCTGTCATTGGCTGGAACCAATGTGTGAAATGTGTAGCTCCAAGCTCAATAGCCCACTCCTTCATAGCATGTGCAATTACATTTGCAAGCTCTCTATCTAGAGGGCGTCCCTCCTCCACAGTATTTCTGAGCGCTTTATAAGCGTCCTTTGGAAGACGTTCCTTCATGGTCTCGTCGTTAAAAACCTTGCTTCCAAATATCTCTGTTACCTTGCTCATAATATATATCCTCCTTTAAATTCCACTAGCTCCGTAGTTACTTAATACGCGAGCCGATGGGTCGTTGACGTTACAGCCCTCCCAGTTTTTATTTGGCATCCAGAAGTCTACAATCATCCTTGCCTGTCCTGGATAATATTTTTCAAATAAATCTCTATACAGGAGAGATTCCTTTGTGAATGGTGCTCTGAATTCGTATTTACGGAAAGCATTCTCCAGGTCTTCATCTGAATAAATACTGTTTGCATACTCCTTTAAGTAATAAACCATTGAATGTCCAACTGCATCGGAAAATGCTGCTTTCTCTCTAAAGAGAATGTCGTAAGGCAGGTAATCGTCTCCCTCAAATGCATGCCTCAGAAGATATTTTCCCTTGTTGTACTTATTCATCTTTATTTCAGGATTAATGCTCATTACATAATCCACAAAGGCTAAATCACCAAATGGAACTCTTGCTTCCATTGAATGTACTGAGATGCATCTATCTGCTCTTAATACGTCGTACATATAAAGTTCTCTCAGTCTCTTCTCTGCCTCCAGCTGAAACTCCTCAGCGTTTGGAGCAAAGTCTGTATATTTATATCCGAAAATTTCATCTGAAATCTCACCAGTAAGAAGAACCCTAATCTCTGGAAATTGCTTTTTGATTCCCTTACAAATCAGATACATTCCCATACTTGCTCTGATTGTTGTGATGTCGTAGGTTCCAAGAGCCGCTACAACCTCCTCCAATGATTTAAGTACAATGTCCTTGTTGATGATAATTTCGTGATGCTCGCTACCAATGTAATCCGCAACCTCTTTGGCATATTTAAGATCTATGGCATCCTCATTCATTCCGATTGCAAAGGTCTTTATTGGCTTATCCTGCATCTTCTGCGCTACTGCACAAACAAGTGATGAATCAAGTCCTCCAGAAAGAAGAAAACCTACAGGTGCATCTGCATCAAGTCTCTTTTCTATTCCTGCCACAAGAAGCTCTTTAATCTTTGCTGACGCCTCTTCTACGCCGTCCTTGCTATAAGGCCTTCTAGCTGCCAAATCTCTGTAGCAAACGAACTTCCCTGCCTTGTAATAATGTCCTGGTGGAAATGGCTTAACCTCATCTGTAAGCCCAACCAAATTCTTTGCCTCCGATGCAAACATTATGGAGCCTGATTTATCGTATCCATAAAACAAAGGTCTGATTCCTATTGGATCTCTGGCTGCCACCAAATCATCAAGTTCCTTGTCGTAGATAACCATTGCAAACTCAGCATCAAGCTTTTCAAACATCTCACATCCGTATTTACGATACATTGGTAAAATGATTTCGCAATCGCTGTCACTTAAGAACTTATAACCATCAGCCTTTAGCTCTTCTCGAACAGGTTTGAATCCGTATAGCTCACCATTGCAGATTACATAATTTCCATCCAGTTCGAAGGGCTGCATTCCTGAATCTGTCAGGCCCATAATTGATAATCTTTGAAAACCCAGGACCGAATCGTTTATGCGTATCACCTTTTGCATATCTGGTCCTCTAGATACTGTTTTAGAAAATGCCTCTTCGAAATCTTTCATTTCTACGTGGCATTTAGATAAAGCCATAATTGAACACATATAAATCACCTTCCCAGTATGAAACAAAAAAGGCGCCGTGAGAAACACATTAAGTGTTTCTCACGACGCCTTTGTCGTTCCATTGATTTTTATTGATTTGAATAATAAAACTTTGTTAATTCGTTGTCAACAACTTTTTTTATAAATTTGAATATCCCATAAGATATTCATCTACCTCCCGGGCACAATCGCGACCTTGGCGAATAGCCTTTACTACAAGAGACTGTCCTGTATGCATATCTCCTGCAGTGAAGACCTTCTTTACGCTAGTGGCAAATGAATTCGTATTTACGGATGATACGTTAGTACGGCCATCCACATCAACCTTAAAGGCCTTTGTGACATAATCCTGTGCACCAAGGAACCCTGCAGCAATAAGACAAAGCTGGCATGGTACTTCCTTTTCAGTGCCTTCTACAGGTACCATCATCTTTCGACCAGTTTTCTTATCCACCTGTGACTCTAAGGACACTAGAACTACTGACTTTAGATTGCCATTTTTGTCAGTCTTAAATTCCTTTACTGTAGTTGTGTAGATACGGGGATCGTGACCAAATTTTGCAACAGCCTCCTGCTGGCCGTAATCAGTCTTGCACACAAGTGGCCACTGTGGCCATGGATTAGACTCTGCACGTTCGTCTGGAGCCTTTGGCATCATCTCTAGCTGTGTAACAGATTTACAGCCGTGACGAATAGCTGTGCCGACACAATCATTTCCTGTATCACCACCACCGATGATGATTACATCCTTGCCTTTAGCTGATATATACTGGCCATCCACAAGCTGCATATTATTAGCCCACAGGCATTTTGTGGTAGAGGTGAGGAAATCCACAGCAAAGTATATTCCCTTAGCCTCCTTACGGCCTGTGGCTACAATGTCTCTAGGGTTGGATGAACCACAGCAAAGAATTACAGCATCATACTTAGACAACACATCACTGGCCTTAACGTTGTCGCCTACATTCGCATTTACGATAAAGCTGATTCCTTCCTGCTCCATCACCTTAACCTTGCGATCAATAATCTGCTTTTCAAGCTTCATGTTTGGAATACCATAACGTAAAAGTCCGCCTACCTTATCATTGCGCTCATAAACAGTGACGCTATGACCACGTCTATTAAGCTGATCTGCCACTGCAAGACCAGATGGGCCTGAACCAATTACTGCTACCTTCTTTCCAGTACGAACCTTTGGTGGCTTTGCCTCAGCAAGGCCATTTGCATAAGCATATTCGATTATGGCCATCTCATTTTCCTTTGTAGAGACAGCATCACCGTTAAGTCCGCAGGTACATGCCTTCTCACAAAGTGCCGGACATACCCTGCAGGTAAACTCAGGGAAATTGCTAGTCTTGTGAAGACGTCTATAGGCCATCTCATAATTTCCTTGATAAACTAAATCATTCCACTCAGGAATCAGGTTGTTAAGAGGACAGCCGGAAGTCATCCCCTTAATGGTCATTCCTGCCTGACAAAATGGAACACCGCACTCCATACAGCGGGCAGCCTGCTTCTGCTGCTCCTCCTTTGAAAGTGGTGTATGAAACTCGTTAAAATTCTTTATACGGCAAAGAGGACTAACTGCAGAAGCCTCTTTACGCTCATATTCTAAAAATCCTGTTGGCTTTCCCATGATAATCCTTCCCTCCTATCGACATAACAAATTAAAGGCCTCTATCTGTGCCTGTTCTGAAGACAATCCTTTTTCCTCCATCTGAACAATAGTCTGCATCATCTTCTTGTAATCGAATGGCACAATTCGCTTGAACTTAGGAAGGTACTCGCTAAAGTTTTCGTATACTTCCTTACCCTTTACAGAGCCTGTTGCCTTGACATGCTCCTTAATGATTTCCTTAAGCTCTAAAACATCATACTTATCTGTTACAGTCTCCAGGCTTACCATGGACTTGTTCAATCTCTTATAAAGTGTTGCATCCTCATCAAGAACATAGGCAATACCGCCTGACATACCTGCAGCAAAATTCTTGCCAGTAGTTCCAAGCACAACTACACAACCACCAGTCATATACTCGCAGCCATGGTCACCGCAGCCTTCTACTACAGCTGTTGCTCCAGAATTACGAACTGCAAAACGCTCTCCTGCCACACCATTTATAAATGCCTTTCCGCTTGTAGCACCATAAAGAGCCACGTTACCAATGATGATATTCTCATCCTGCTTATAGGTAGCCTCCTTTGATGGATAAACAATAAGCTTACCTCCTGAAAGTCCCTTACCGAAGTAATCGTTAGAGTCACCTTCAAGCTCAAGTGTAAGGCCCTTAGGAATAAATGCACCAAAGGACTGGCCACCTGCACCATGACAGTTAACCCTATAGGTATCCTCCTCGAGGCTTTCACCAAAATGACGTGTAAGCTCTGCACCCAGAAGAGTTCCAAGGCTTCTGTCGGTATTAGAAATATCTACAGTAAGCTCGGATGGCTTTCCCGCCTTTATAGCGCTAGAAAGCTTCTTCAGAAGAATCTTTTCATCGACAGTCTTCTCAAGCTCAAAGTTATATACATTCTTGTTCTCGTAAGAAATCTTCTCACCCTCGAATGGATTATTAAGAACTGCAGACATATCAACCTTGCCATAAGCACCGTTCTTGCAGTTGTCCTTAACCTTAAGTAAATCTGTACGTCCACAAAGCTCATCTACAGTCTTACAGCCAAGCTGAGCCATATATTCACGAAGCTCCTCAGCAATAAATCGCATAAAGTTTACAACGTACTCTGGCTTTCCACTAAAGCGTTTTCTAAGCTCTGGATTCTGAGTAGCCACACCAACTGGACAAGTATCAAGGTTGCAGACACGCATCATTACACAGCCCATAGTAACAAGTGGTGCTGTGGCAAAACCAAACTCCTCTGCACCAAGGGCACATGCGATGGCCACATCCCTTCCACTCATAAGCTTTCCGTCTGTCTCGATGACGACCTTATTTCTAAGCCCATTCATCATAAGTGTCTGATGAGCCTCAGCAAGACCAAGCTCCCAAGGAAGACCTGCATTATGAATAGATGATTTTGGAGCTGCACCAGTTCCTCCATCGTATCCAGAAATTAGAATTACCTGGGCACCAGCCTTTGCAACACCTGAAGCAATAGTTCCTACACCTGCCTCAGATACAAGCTTTACAGAAATACGGGCATCCTTATTTGCATTCTTTAAATCATAGATAAGCTCTGCCAAATCCTCAATTGAATAAATATCGTGATGAGGTGGTGGAGAAATAAGAGCTACACCTGGAGTAGAAAGACGTGTCTTTGCAATCCAAGGGTAAACCTTCTTTCCTGGTAGATGTCCACCTTCACCAGGCTTTGCACCCTGTGCCATTTTAATCTGGATTTCCTTTGCACTTACCAGATATTTACTGGTAACACCAAATCTACCTGATGCCACCTGCTTTATAGCAGAGCAACGGTTCAGACCATCTGGCCCAATCTCATATCTTTCATCTTCCTCGCCACCTTCACCGGAATTTGATTTGCCGTGAAGCATATTCATAGCGATAGCCATAGTCTCGTGAGCTTCTTTTGAAATAGAGCCATAGCTCATAGCACCAGTCTTAAAACGCTTAACGATAGAATCAACTGACTCTACCTCATCAATACTAATGCCCTTCTTAGGATAATTGAAATCAATAAGACCACGAAGATTTCTGATGTTATCCTCTTCATTTACTAAGCTAGTGTATTCCTTAAAGGTATTGTAATCTCCCGTTCTTGTAGAAAGCTGAAGAAGATGGATGGTAGCCGGATTATACAGATGCTCCTCTGCACCTGAACGCATCTTGTGCTGGCCTCTGGAATCAAGAGTCTCATCCACATCCAAATCAAGTGGATCAAAAGCCTGTGAGTGCTGCATATCCACTTGCTCCTCAATATCCTTTAGTGTGATTCCACCAATTCTACTGATAGTGCCTGTAAAGTATTTATCAATAACATCAGTACTAATTCCAATTGCCTCAAAAATCTTAGCACCCTGATATGACTGAACAGTAGAGATACCCATCTTTGATGCAATCTTGATGATTCCATTTATTACAGCTTCGTTATAGGCATCAACTGCTGCGTGAACATCCTTTTTCAGCTGACCTTTTTCTATAAGCTCTGCAATAGTCTCCTGTGCAAGATATGGATTGATTGCAGATGCACCATAGCCTAAAAGTGTAGCAAAGTGATGTACCTCTCTAGGTTCACCAGATTCAAGAATAACTGAAAGGCTTGTACGCTTCTTTGTCTGAACCAAGTGACGCTGTACAGCGGCAACTGCAAGGAGTGATGGAATTGCCACATGGTTTTCATCCACACCTCTGTCAGAAAGAATGATTATATTTGCACCCTCTCTGTTTACTCTATCCACCTCCACAAAGAGATGCTCTATAGCCTTCTCAAGAGAAGTGTTCTTGTAATAGATAATTGGCACAGTCTCTGCCTTAAGTCCTGGTACCTTCATAGACTTGATCTTCATCAAATCTGTAGTAGTAAGGATAGGATTATTAATCTGAAGCATATTACAGTTTTCTTCTTTTCCTCTAGCACATTTCCAGCTGTACCAAGATAGATAGTTGTAGCTGTGACAATCTCCTCTCGAATAGAGTCGATTGGTGGATTTGTTACCTGAGCAAAAAGCTGCTTAAAGTAATTGAAAAGTGGCTGATGATGTTTTGAAAGCACAGCAAGTGGTACGTCAATACCCATAGCTCCTGTGTTTTCTCCACCATTTAATGCCATAGGAAGAATAGACTCCTTAATCTCCTCGTATGAATATCCAAAGGCCTTTTGAAGCTTATCTCTCTCTGGCTGTGTATACACTGGCACTGATTCATTAGGAATCTTAATCTCGGAAAGATGAGCAAGATTTGCATCAAGCCACTGCCCGTAAGGCTTGCGTGCTGCAAATGTAGCCTTCAGCTCATCATCTGCAATAAGTCTTCCTTCAACTGTATCTACAAGAAGCATCTTGCCAGGCTTTAATCTATCCTTTGCCTTGATTCTACTCTCCTCAATAGGAAGTACACCTACCTCTGAAGAAAGAATAAGATAATCATCATTTGTAATGTAGTATCTTGATGGTCTTAGGCCATTTCTATCAAGAACCGCACCCATAATATCTCCATCTGAGAAAAGAATTGATGCTGGTCCATCCCAAGGCTCCATCATAGTAGAATAATACTGATAAAAATCTCTACGGGCCTGCTCCATAGACTTATTCTTTACCCAAGGCTCTGGAATGGTAATCATTACCGCCAAAGGAAGTGGCATTCCATTCATAACAAGAAATTCCAATGCATTATCAAGCATTGCCGAATCGGAACCTGCCTGATTACAAACTGGAGTAATCTTCGTCATCTCTGATTCTAGAACCTGAGAAACCATTGTCTCCTCACGGGAAAGCATCTTGTCCGCATTACCCTTTATAGTATTAATCTCACCATTATGTACAATGAAACGATTTGGATGAGCACGCTCCCAAGATGGGTTTGTATTTGTAGAGAATCTTGAATGAACTGTAGCAATAGCTGACTCGTAATCCTCATCCTGAAGATCTTCAAAGAAAAGTCTAAGCTGGTCCACCAAAAACATTCCCTTATATACGATTGTTCTACTAGAAAGAGAAGCTACATAGGTATCCTCAGCAGTCTGCTCAAACACACGACGTGCAACATAAAGCTTTCTATCAAAATCCAGCCCCTTATTACAATCTGCCGGCTTTTTAATGAAGCCCTGCATAATATGTGGCATGCATTCCACTGCAAGCTTTCCTAAAATCTCTGCTTTTGTAGGAACTTCTCTCCAACCTAAAAACTCCAGGCCCTCTTTTGCAGCAATGATTTCAAACATCTTCATTGCCTGTTTTCTCTTCAACTCATCCTGAGGAAGAAAAAACATACCAACGCCATATTCTCTCTCATCTCCAATGGCAATTCCTGAAGCCTTACAAGCTTTCTTAAAAAACTTGTGAGATATCTGAAGCAAAATACCTACTCCATCGCCAGTTTCTCCGGCTGCGTCCTTACCAGCTCGATGCTCAAGATTTTCTACAATCTTTAAAGCATCCGATACAGTCTGATGAGTTTTTATTCCCTTAATGGAAACCACCGCACCGATTCCACAGTTGTCGTGTTCAAAGGAGGGATCATATAATCCCATCTGCTGATTGTCATTATCCATGTTTGCTACTCCTTCCACTTTTAGATAAACGAACAAAGACGCCTAAAAGAAATCCCACTACGGGTTTCTTTTAGACGCCTTTGTCTTGTGCAAAACTATACAACTTTTAGTATTTTTATGCAAGACTATTTTTTCAACTAGTTAAAAGCAATTGAGTCAATGATCATAGAAAGTGTATCGCATACCTGCATATCCATCATTTCATTTCCACTCATATGATCTATGCACTCGCAAAGGATTACACCATTGTTATGCTCCACTGCGATTGCTGTTTCATAAAGACCATCGTCGCCCTCTGATGCTCCAAGGTATGCCCAATATGCATTAACCTCTGCTCCATCTGCATATAAAGGAGCCTCATACTTTTCTACATTATCAGAACCCCAGCTTGCAGCGATGTCATCTCTAACGTATTCTGCTTTCTTATCTGGTGTATTTGTAATCACTACCATACAAGTTCCAGCACACTCACCTGTATATACAAAACCAACCCCATCATCAAACTCATTCACTTCAATCAAATCAGCATCATACTTTACTGACCAACCAGCCTTGCTCTGATATGTTCCGATTCCATCAACTACTGTAGTCTTATCTGCGCCAGCCTTTGCAACCATAACTGTTGCTGAAAATACTAATGCCATTACCATAATGCTTCTTGTGATTCTCTCAAATGTTTTCATCTCTTAACTCCTCCAAAAATGTTTCGTTTTATTTTCTCCTCTGTCCCTTTGACAAACACATAATATCACCCCAAATATCACACAAGTGTCACACCGTGAAAAATAAAAAAACCTCCCCGATTGTGGGAAGGTTTACGTGTTATTGAACGACCTTTATGAAGCTGCTTACGCAGTAAAGTGTTTGTCCGTTGTAGTCGATGCGGGACCAGCCTAAGTCGTTGTTGATTCCGGTACGGGTGGCAGTCATTCCGTTGTAGAGAGTGATGACAACCTGGGAATCTGCATCGGTGACACTTGGCTTAGAACGGAGGTTTACGATTTCTTTTGCAGTTATAAGTTCGTTACAGTCTGTGAATTTAGTTTTAATACCTGTAGAGGCTGGCTGCTCCGGTGCAGGTGTAGGGGCTGCCTCGGCAGCAGGTGTTGGCGCAGGGGCAGCTGAGGCTGCACTAAGGTCTGTGGTAAGGTAGCTAGATACGGCATAATATGTGCCGCCTTCGTATACTACCCTTGACCATCCGCTTTTGCTGACACCTGTGCGGGTGGCAGTCTGTCCATTTAACAATGTAACCTTAACTGTACTGTCTGAACCTTGGCTTGGTTTGTCACGAAGATTAGTCTTGCTCTTTGCTGTGACTGTCTCTTCTACGGAATCAAATTTCATAAGTGCTTCTACATCAGCTGATGCTGTTGCACGCTCTGATGTATCTTTTGCTGTCTCAGTTCCGTTGTATCCAAAATATGCTACATCTACGTCTACCTTTTTGCTGATACCAGCTATAGTACCCTGATTAGTGTATTGCCACATAGCGCATTTGCCACTGTAGTCTGGGCCTGTAGAAATTGTAGAGGTGTCCTGATTGTACCAGGCCATCCAAATCTTGTAGTTCTTTTCTATAGTAGAAGTATTCCATTTAGTGTCGTTTACAAGTTCGTTTCTAGATGCGTAGAAAATTGGTGTGTAGCCTGCATTGTATATCTGATTTAGGAAGGCTACGGCAATATCACTTCTGGCATCCTTTGTAAGACCAAACTGTCTGCTGTCGCTGTTTTCAAAACCTTCGCAGTTGTAGCCTACAGGATAGGTAATTGGATACTGGGCAATGTAGTCTGTAACCCATTTTGCTTCCTGTATAGCTTCGTCACCTGTGCAAGCTGTAGAGAAGAAATATGCTCCAATCTTTATTCCGTTTTTCTCGGCTTCCTGCATATTGTATTTAGCATTTGTGTCAGCTTTGATTTCACCTGTAGCCTTGTCTCTGTAGCCAACTCTAATCATGGCAAAATCAATTCCTGTTGATGCAACCTGTGCCCAGTCAATTGTGCCCTGGAATCTGGAAACATCTATACCATAAGTTACTGAGGAATTCTCCCCTACATTGCTGGCACTAACAAGACTGCTGACATCTACATCAGCACCTGATTCTGTCTCTACTTCTACCTGAGGATCTTCCTCCTCAGCTTCCTTAGGCTGTTCCTCCACTACTTCTATTTTAGCATCGTCTGCCTGTGTGGTTTCTTCAGCCACCTGCTCTGGTTCTTCCTTATTAGAAGTGATTTTGCCAAGGAAAAATGCCCCAACCACCAAAAAAAGAATACCTACAGCAATTCCAGCAATAAGTATTCTCTGTTTTCGTATGTCATTTCTTTGGCGACGTCCGCGACTGGCCGCCTTCTTATTGTAGTCGAATTCTCCGAAGTCCTTCATAATATTATTCTCCTTTTGTACCTAAAAATGAGGTACAAAAATATAATATCATAAATAAAATAAAATACACCCGGAAATTTCAATTACTTTTATCTTGTAAGATCTTTGACCCATTTGTATTTCTTGTAGTGGGCAAATACCCAAGGGAGTTTGCCTACTTCGTCTACACAGGTGCAGGCATATACTGCAAGTACAGGCCATTTAAATACAAAGGCTCCTAGGAATGCTAAAGGAACAGCAATGCACCACATACATACAGCCAGGCTGTATACGTCGAATAGTGTGTCTCCTCCTGCCCCAAAAACTCCGTTGATGATAACAGTGTTTATGCATCGACCTATCATATAAAAGGCCATAATGACCATCATTCCAATAAGATAGCTTTTTGCAGCTGGTGTAAGAATCATAAAATTCACAACAGCTGGAGTCACTAAAAGAATTATGACGGTGGACATAAATCCGATGAATATGGACATTTTAGAAACTCGCTGACCATATAGCTTTCCTGTAGCAAGATTTCCTGCCCCCAACTCGTTTCCAACTATGATTCCACCTGCGGCACTAACACCATCACAAACACAGCACATTAAATCTCTAACAACGGCTGCCACAGAATTTGCTGCAGCGGCATCTGCTCCTAAATGTCCCATGAAAGCAGTGTATGAAGTAAATCCAACGCCCCAGAACAAAGCAGCACCTGCAATAGGAAGACCACATTTTACATAATCCTTAAATAGTAGCGCATCTCTTGTAAGCAAGTCCTTTGCTGATGGATGAATAAAATCCTTTTGATATGAAGATACTACTGCCCAGATAAGCTCTATAATTCTTGCAATCAATGTGGCAAGTGCTGCACCATTAGCACCTAGAGCAGGGAACCCCAAAAGACCAAATATAAAAATGCCATTTAAAATGATGTTGATAACCACAGCCCCTGAGCTGATAAGTGCACAGCGATTAGCGTGATCTGTGACACGCATCATTCCAAGATAGCACTGGGAAAATCCTGTAAGTAGATATGACCAGCCAGCAATCTTTAAGTATCCTGCACCTATTGTAATCAGCGCCTCATCTGAAGCAAATATCATCATAAGCTGTCTAGAAAAGCATATACAGGCAACGCAAAAAATGCCTGAAATAATAAATGCAATTCTAAGACTCATTCCGAAAATCTTATGAAGAGTCTTCTTATCTCCCTTTCCCCAGTACTGGGCACCTAAAATAGAGATAGATCCAGTAACTGCACAAAGCATCATATTTTGAATAAATTGGACCTGAGTTGCAAGGGAAACTGCCGCCATAGAATTCTGCTCTATTCGACCAAGCATAACAGCATCGCTGGCTGCTACAAGTGCAAGCATCAATGCCTGAAAAGCCAGTGGCAATGTAAGATTCCAAAGTCGCTTTAAAAATCCCTTATCCGCTAGTAAATTGTCTTTCATGTCAAAACTCCTGTGATAATAATATGGAGATATTATACCACAAGAAAGTTCCTAATCATCTCTTTTCCATCTGGAGTAAGAATAGATTCTGGATGAAACTGAAGGCCATATACTTCATAGTCTTTGTGCTTTACTGCCATTACCTCTCCATCATCAGCTTTAGCAACCACCTTTAGATTAGAAGGAAGCTCACTTGAATCAGCAGCCAAAGAATGATATCTGGCCACCTTTATCTCATCTGAAAGTCCCTTAAAAAGCTTGCATTCCTTATCTACTGTTACCACAGACTGTTTGCCATGCATAAGCTCCTTTGCATATGTAATGTTTGCACCAAAGGTTTCGCAAATGGCCTGATGACCAAGGCACACTCCAAGGATTGGCACCTTTCCTGCAAAGTGAGCAATAACATCCTCGCATATTCCAGCATCAATAGGTCTTCCTGGCCCTGGAGAAATAATTATCTTGTCTGGATTCAGCTTTTCTATATCGCATAACCGTAATTCGTCATTACGAATTACAAGTATGTCTGAATCCAACTCACCCACTAGCTGATAGAGGTTGTATGAAAAACTATCGTAATTATCTATAAGTAAAATCATGCCAATCCTCCCTCTGCCTGTTTAACCGCATTTACAACGGCTTTTGCCTTGTTTATACACTCTGTAGCCTCTGTAAGTGGAACAGAATCATAAACAATTCCTGCCCCTGATCGTATACAGATACTGTCATTTTTCTTATAAACCAATCTGATGGCTATACATACATCCAGATTTCCTGTGAAATCTATGTAGCCTAAGGCACCTCCATAGATGCCTCGCTTGCTCTGTTCCAGTTCTTCTATAATCTGGCAGGCTCTAAACTTTGGTGCACCAGAAAGTGTTCCTGCAGGTAATATGGCATCCACTGCATCTATAACATCCTTATTATCTGCAAGCTGCCCCACCACTGTAGAACCAATATGCATTACGTGAGAATAACGCTCTATTCCCATATACTTTTCCACATTTACAGAGCCTAGCTTGCTGATTTTTCCAATGTCATTTCTACCTAAATCAACTAGCATATTGTGTTCTGCCAGCTCCTTCTCATCAGATAAAAGCTCCTTTTCCAAAGCATTATCAGCATCCTTATTTGCACCTCTTGGTCTGGTTCCTGCCAGAGGGAAAGTGCTAACCTTCTTCTGCTCTACCTTTACCAGAGTCTCTGGTGATGCACCTGCAATTTCAATATCATCACTTGAAAAATAAAACATATATGGCGATGGATTAGTGGCACGAAGATATCTATAGGTATCAAAAAGACTTCCTTCTGCTTTTGCAGTCATAGGATTTGAAAGAACCACCTGGAAAATGTCCCCTTCCTTTATGTAATTCTTTGCCTTTTCCACCATCTGACCATATTCTTCCTTTGTAAACTTTGGAGTGATTTCTGATTTTAATCTTAGTGGCTTAAACTCTGCCTTTTGTCCGCTGACCAAAAGATTCTTTAATTCTTCTAGTCTGGCACTGGCTTTTTCGTATGCCTGCTCCAAAGAATCCGTCTCTAGCATTATTCCTGTAATAAGAAAAATCTTTTGCTTATAATTGTCAAAGGCTATTACATCATCAAAAAGCATCAAATCCATATCCTTGAAATCATCCTCACCGTGATTTTCAAGAGACAATTTTGGCTCTGCATATTTAATGTAATCGTAGGAAAAATATCCTACAAGCCCACCTGTAAAGGTTGGAAGACTATCTATTGTAGGTGATTTATAATCTGCTATCATTTGACGAAGGATTAATCCAGGATGAGCCACCTTTCGCTCCTCCACAAGAATCTTATCCGCCCCATGGTTTTCCTTTATTTTTACAACACCATCCTGACAGGTAATTTCGATTTTAGGATTAAATCCTAAGAATGAATACCTGCCCCAGGTCTCTGTCTGGCTGGCACTTTCCAATAGATAACACTGATGGCTTGCCTTCTCTAAAATCCTGACAACCTCAATTGTAGTAAGGCTATCTGAAAGAATTTCTATGGCCACTGGAACACGTTTGTATTCCTTTGTGGCTGCGATTTTTACAACTTCATCTAAACTAGGAAACATAGTATGCCTCTTTCATCTCTTTTACGAATTTTCCTACCTGCTTAGGAGCATCTTTTCCATACTCTGCAATAACTCTTACAATAGCTGAACCTACAATTGCTCCATCGGAAATGTTTGCCATCTCAGCAGCCTGCTCAGGTGTAGAAATACCAAATCCAACAGCGCAAGGTACATCAGTGTTTTTCTAACCCTCTCTACCAAAGACTTTATATTTCCATTAAGCTCTTTTCTTGTTCCTGTAACACCAAGGCTTGAAACTATATAGATAAATCCCTTTGCATCTGATGAAATCATATCGATTCTGTCTTCTGATGTTGGAGCTACCATTGAAACAAATTCCACAGAATATTCTGAGGCTGCATCCTCAAACTCAGCCTTCTCTTCAAAAGGTACATCTGGAAGAATAATCCCGCAGATTCCTGTTTCCTTACATCGTTCAAAGAATCTGTCGATACCGTATGAGTAAACCACATTGGCATAGGTCATAAATACAAGTGGTATACTGACTTCTTTATTGATTTCAGCAACCATATCAAATACATGATCTGTTGTAATTTTATTTTTAAGAGCCCTGATATTTGCCTCCATAATTACTGGTCCCTCTGCTGTTGGATCAGAAAATGGAATTCCAAGCTCTATTAAATCTGCTCCGTTTTTTCAAGCTCCTTTATGATTTCCTTTGTGGTATCCAGATCTGGGTCACCACATGTAATAAAAGGAATAAAGGCTTTTTGTTATTAAATGCTTCTGCTATCTTACTCATAGATGTTCTCTCCTCTGTAACGTGCAATTGCAGCACAGTCCTTATCTCCACGTCCTGAAACAGTAACCATAATAATCTGATCCTTATCCATTGTAGGAGCAAGCTTCTTCGCATATGCGATAGCGTGACTGCTTTCAATTGCTGCAATAATACCTTCAGTCTTTGCTATATACTCAAATGCCTCTACAGCTTCATCATCTGTAACCGGAACATACTCTGCTCTTCCAATATCGTGAAGGTAAGCATGCTCTGGACCAACGCCTGGATAATCCAGTCCTGCGGAAATAGAATATACAGGAGCAATCTGTCCATATTCATCCTGGCAGAAATAAGATTTCATACCATGGAAAATTCCAACCTTACCAGTATTTACTGTAGCAGCTGTCTCAAATGTGTCGATTCCTCGTCCTGCTGCTTCACAGCCAATTAGTCTAACATTCTCATCTCCAATATAATGATAGAAGGAACCCATTGCATTACTTCCACCGCCTACACAGGCAACCACTGCATCTGGTAATCTACCTTCTGCCTCAAGAATCTGTGCTCTTGATTCTCTTGAAATAACAGCCTGGAAATCTCTAACAATTGTAGGGAATGGATGTGGTCCCATTACAGAGCCGAGGCAATAGTGTGTATCATCGATTCTTGTTGTCCACTCTCTCATACACTCTGAAACCGCATCCTTTAATGTAGCTGTCCCACTGGTTACAGGTACAACATCTGCACCAAGTAATTTCATTCTATATACATTAAGTGCCTGACGCTCAGTGTCTTCCTTTCCCATAAAAATAACGCACTCCATATTTAAAAGAGCTGCTGCTGTAGCTGTTGCAACACCGTGCTGACCTGCCCCAGTCTCGGCAATAAGTCTGGTCTTTCCCATCTTTTTTGCAAGAAGAGCCTGACCTAAAACATTATTAATCTTGTGAGAACCAGTATGATTTAAATCCTCTCTCTTGAGATAAATCTTTGCCCCACCCAAATCCTCTGTCATCTTCTTTGCGTAGTACAGAAGACTAGGACGGCCTGCATAATTATCAAGTAGTTCCTTTAACTCTTTATTAAATTCTGGATCATCTTTGTAGTAGTTGTAGGCTTCTTCCAACTCATTAACAGCATTCATAAGAGTCTCTGGAATATACTGTCCACCGTGGATTCCAAAACGTCCTGTAGTTTTCACCACTTTCTTATCCTCTCTTACCGCATTTACGAATTCGCGCATCTTATGTCCGTCTTTTAACTTATCAGTTTCAATACCTGAACTAACATCTACACCGTATGGGTTTGTTTCCTGAATGGCCTGTGCCACATTCTCCTGATTCAATCCCCCTGCTAAAATAAAAGGTCTATCAATATAAGTTAAGAGTTTCCAATTAAAGGTTTCGCCAGTTCCCTGTCCAACATCGAAAAGAATCATATCTGCGCTGGATTTTTCTGCCTTGATAAGCTCCCCTGGTTCATCACCTTTAAATCTTTTGATTACAGGAATTGATTTATCCTGAAGCTCTTTGATATAATCCTCGCTTTCATTTCCGTGAAGCTGAGCCACATCAATAATCCTCTCATCATAAAGATTTTCTATCTCTACCGGATTCGCATCTACGAATACACCTACTGTCTTAATCTCAGGATTAAGCATAGCTTTTAGCTTTTTGCCTTATCCTTAGTGATGTTTCTTCTGCTTTTTTCATAGAAAACAAACCCTACGTATTCAGGCTTTACTTCGTTAGCCTTTTTTATATCTTCCTCTCTTGTAAGTCCGCATAGTTTTATAGCTGTCATTTTAATTTCCTCTTAACTCTCTAAGTTTCTTAGTCTTATCAGTTGCCTTCATTAGTGTCTCACCAATAAGCACTGCATCTACATTTGCCTCTTTTAGAAGTTTTATATCACCTGAATCCTTTATTCCACTTTCCGATACAAAAAGCACTCCTTTAGGAATCATTTCTCTTAGGCGTCTGCTATTATTTGTATCAACTGAAAAGTCCTTAAGATTTCTATTGTTCACTCCTATCAGCCTGGCTCCTGCTCTTATGGCTACTGCAATTTCCTGCTCATCATGTGCTTCCACCAAAGCGCTAATTCCCAGCTCATCACAAATTCTTATATACTCCCTTATTTGCTCCTCAGTAAGGATTGCACATATCAAAAGCACCGCCTTTGCTCCAAGAACCTTTGCCTCGTAAATCATATATTCATCTACTGTAAAGTCCTTTCTGATGCAAGGAATCTTTACCGTATTTACGATTTCTCTAAGATACTCATCGCTTCCTAAAAACCACTTTGGTTCCGTAAGCGCCGAAATACAATCAGCTCCTGCTTTTTCGTACTCTTTTGCAATAGTAAGATAATCAAATTCTTCTGCGATAATTCCTTTAGAAGGAGAAGCCTTTTTGCATTCACAAATGAAGCTGATTCCCGGCTTTTGAAGTGCCTTCTCAAATTCAAAATCACCTTTTGGAAGGCTAAGGGCCTCATCCTTTATCTCTTCCAGTGATTTAATCTTTTTGGCTTCCTCTACTCTATGCGTTGCATAAAGCGCCAGCTGCTGTAGTATGTTCATCTGTCTCCCCTGCCTTAATCTCGTTGCTGACCATAATAAACTTTTCTAATGTCTCAAGAGCCTTTCCAGAATCGATAATATTTGCGGCAAGCTTGATACCATCTGAGAAGCTCTCTGCCTTGCCACCAATGTAGAGAGAAGCACCAGCATTTAAAAGTACTGCATTTCTCTTATGACCCTTAGCTCCATTTAAAATCTCTCTTGTAATTCTTGCATTCTCTTCTGGTGTACCACCCTTAAGATCATCCTTAGTACATCTTTCAAAACCAAAATCCTCAGGTGTAATAGTGTAGGTTAAATACTCCCCATTATTGATTTCACAAATCTTTGTCTCCGAGCTAAGTGAAATCTCATCCAGCTTATCCATTCCATATACAACCATTCCGCGTTTTACCCCAAGGCTTGTAAGAACCTGAGCAAGTGGCTCTACAAGATAATCATCATACACACCAAGAAGCTGCATTGAAGGGGTTGCCGGATTTGTAAGAGGCCCCAAAATATTAAATACAGTTCTAAATCCCAACTCTTTTCTAATAGATCCTACATACTTCATTGAAGTGTGATACTTCTGGGCAAAGAAGAAACACATTCCTACCTTTTCCAAAAGCTCTACACATTTCTGAGGATCTTGCTGAATATTAACTCCAAGTGCCTCCAGGCAATCAGCTGTTCCACAAAGTGAAGATGCTGCTCTATTGCCGTGTTTTGCAACCTTCATTCCTGCAGCCGCACATACAAGTGCAGATGTTGTAGAAATATTAAAGCTATGTGCATTGTCTCCACCTGTACCTACGATTTCAAAAACATCCATACCAGTCTCAACCTTGATGGCATGCTCTCTCATAGCTGTCGCACAACCTGCGATTTCCTCAATAGTCTCAGCCTTTGTACTCTTAGTAGAAAGGGCTGCAAGGAAAGCAGCGTTCTGAGTCTGAGATGTGTCACCACTCATAATCTCATTCATTACCTGGTATGCCTCGTCGTATGTAAGGTCACCCTTGTTAACAATTTTTACGATAGCTTCTTTAATCATTTTCTTATCCTCCTGTTTCTAGCCATCCCCTTTGGGGACTTAACAATTTGTGTCTGCGAGGTTTCTATAAAAACAAAAAGTCCTTGATAGAACCTCAAGTTCTATCAAGGACGAAAAATCTTTTCCGCGGTGCCACCTTGAATTCATAAGCAATGCCTATGCCCTTACAGGATACCATCATATCCCAGACAACTAACGTATGTCCTACGTCGTGCAATACTCTAACGAGCCGAAACTCATTATTTCCTCACGCCCTCAGGAGTCCATTCCCTAATTACTATCCTACTGCATCCCACCATCGCAGCTCTCTCCTAGGAATCATAAAGAGGTACTCCTCTCCCTCATCGGTTTAATACTTTATTGTGTTAAAGTAACTATAGCATTACAATTCCCCTCTGTCAACCACTAATTTCAGAATAGTTACAAAATATTTTCACAGTGGCGTGATAGTATGAGCTTGGAGGGGAAGTGTATGGCTAATAGTAATCGTAAAGACGAATTGATAAGTGATTCGGGAATTTTGGAGGATGAGCATACCAAACAGGCAAGAATATTTGTTTTTTGTGCGATATTATTGCCATTGTTTTGATTGCTCTAGGATTGATTGCGTTTATTAAAGGGACATTCTGATGGAAAATAATTATGATTTTAAGCGACGTATATACGAAGTATTAGAGGTCTCCAGTATTGGCGATGTCTCAAGCCGAGCCTATGACAAGCTTATGACTATAGCCATTATTGTAGGCTTAGTTCCTTTGACATTAAAGGATAATAATATATATACACTAATGATTGATATTCTGGTAAGTATTCTGTTTATCATTGATTATATTGCCAGAATATATACGGCTGATTATAAAATGGGTGTGAAGAATTATAGAGCCTATATAGCCTATATTTTCACTCCACTAGCAATATTTGATTTGCTTTCGATTTCTCCAATTCTGTATATCTTCTTTCCAAGTTTTGCAGTCATCGGCCTGTTTAGATTGTTCAGGGTTTTTAGAGTTCTAAAGCTAGTCAGATATTCAAAAACAATGATTGTTATTGCAAACGTAGTTCGAAAGGTAAGAACACAGCTTTTAGCCGTATTGCTTTTGATTATTGTTTATATATTTGTTTCGGCAATGCTGGTATTCCAGCTGGAGCCAAACCTGTTTAAGACCTTCTTTGATGCTCTGTATTGGGCTACTATTTCTATAACGACTATTGGCTACGGCGATATTTATCCTATAACTCCTGTGGGAAGATTTATTACTATGATTTCTGCATTGATGGGAATGGCGGTAATTGCTCTACCGACTGGTATTATTACGGCAGCCTATATGGCCGAGATTACAAAAAAGAAAAGTAAATATGAATTATAAAAAAACGGCACCGAATATTCGGTGCCGTAAATATTTTGATTAATTATTTTTTGATTGAGCTCATGAAGTCTGGCATTTTGATGTTAAGCTCTGGTACTGAACTTTCAGTAGGAGCAACTGGTGTAACAGGCTTCTGAATAGATGGTGTTGGTGTAACAGTTCTGTTAACTACTGGTGTAGGATTAGTAACACCAGCCTGGCTAGCTGGAGCTGCTGCTCCTCTCATACCTGCAAGTAAATCTGCACTAGACTGTCTTGGCTGAGCATTGTATACCATGCCTGATGCATTGCGGAATGCACCAACTGGTGTAGAAACTGGCTCGCCAAGTCCTGTAGCGATAACTGTAACAGATACTTCGTCGTCCATAGTCTCGTCAACTGTGATACCAAGGATGATATTAGCATCTGCACCTGTCATATCCTGAACGTAAGATGTAGCCTCATTAGCATCGTTAAGACCAACATCACCACAGATATTAACGATAACATCTGTAGCACCCTGGATGCTTGTCTCAAGAAGTGGAGAAGCAACAGCTGCCTTAACAGCCTCAAGTGCCTTCTCATCTCCCTTAGCAGAACCGATACCAACGTGTGCTAAGCCCTTGTCCTTCATAACAGTCTGAACATCTGCGAAGTCAAGGTTAATAAGTGAATTCTTAGTAATGAGATCTGTGATACCCTGAACAGACTGGTGAAGCACCTGATCTGCCATGCGGAAGCTCTCGCCAATTCCCATAGACTTGTTGCAGATTTCAACAAGCTTCTGATTAGGAATAACGATAAGAGTATCAACGCTCTCCTTTAATCTTTCAATACCATTAAGGGCATTGTTCATACGTGGCTTTCCTTCAAACTGGAAAGGCTTTGTAACGATACCTACAGTAAGGATGCCCTGTTCCTTTGCAATTCTAGCAACAACTGGAGCAGCACCTGTACCAGTACCACCACCCATACCACATGTGATGAATACCATATCAGCGCCCTTAATAGCAGCAGAAATATCCTCAGCACTCTCCTCTGCTGACTTCATTCCTACCTCTGGATTAGCGCCTGCGCCCTTTCCACCTGTTGTCTTTTCACCTATAGCTAAAAGAGTAGGCGCCTTACATAAATCCAACGCCTGCTTATCAGTGTTGATTCCAATAAACTCAACTCCCCCAATACCCTCTTCAACCATACGCTTTACTGCATTGTTGCCAGCTCCGCCCACGCCTACAACAATGATTCTGACAGGAGCACCTGTCTCGTCAGTCGTAATGTTAATCAAAACTTTATCCTCCTTTTATTAAACCTCTAAGGGAGGTCGAAAAAATTCTCTAATACCAAAATACTATATATAATATTATATTTTTTCACTACTTTTAGCAACCATTTTTATTAAAAAATTCTTAATTTTTTATTACTCAGAATCCTTTTCAAATACAATATCTGTGCTAGAGCTAGAATAATTTTCAAGATGTAGTGTTCCGCTCAATCCATCCAGCTGAGGCAAAATCCTCAGAGCCCTGTCAATTTTCTCTTCCAGATAAACGCTGCTACCAAGTGCAATATTGTATGTGTCATAGGATAAAACTATACGTCCATTTTCATCATAAGAAACCACGTTAGGCATTAAATCATTTTTATTAAGAATCTTAATTAATGAAGTAAGATATCCTATCTGTTCTTCGCCTATAGAAAGGGTAGATCCGATTTCAGGCTTTTCACATTCCACGCCTTCCACCTTCATATATCCTCTATCTACAAAGGTTTCGCTTATTTCTACTATCACACCACTATAATTGAAATAAATATATTTGCCATCCTCTTGAAGAATATAGCCTAAAATCTTCTTTTCATTACAGTGAATAGTAATTGAGTTCATTCCTGTGAGCCTGACATCAAAGGAGTCTATAAACTCTGCGTCACCCTTTGGGAAGAGCTTGTTTTTTACATATACATATATTGCATTGCCAGAATATTCATCATCTAAAATGTAATCCTTAATCTCATCTGAGGTATATAAGTCTGTGCCTTCAACCTTTAGCTCCTTGATTGGACAAAGGAAATATGCACCTACCCCAAGAATTGCTGCCACTATCAAAACTGCCAGGATAAACTCTATCAGTACCAGTATAAAGGCTTTTCGTCGCCTTTTTCTTCTTCTAGACATCGTCATCCTCCTGGAATTCCATATTTTTTGAAACGCTGAGAGCCAGTCCAAATTCCGATAAAAGTATGGCTACAGATGTACCACCGTAGCTAATAAGCGGCAGCGAAACACCTGTATTTGGAATTGAATTGGTTACTACTGCAATATTAAGAATAACCTGAAGTGCGATGTGTGCCATAATACCTATGCAAATGTAAGAGCCAAACATGTCCTTAGCGTGATTTGCAATAAATAATAGGCGATATATAAGAAGGATGTACAAGAGAATAATACATACCGCACCAAACATTCCTAATTCTTCGCATATGATGGAAAAAATCATATCGTTCTGGGCTTCTGGCACTATGTACTTTTGCATACTGCCACCTAACCCTTTTCCGAAGAGGCCGCCACTACCAATGGCATACAATCCCTGAAGAGTCTGATATCCCTTATCACTAACATTTTCTTCTGGATGAAGCCAGGCTGCAATACGTCCTGCACGATAGGATTCCAGGCTGATATATATAAGTACAAGGACAACTAGTCCCGCTCCCACTGCCATAAACTGCATATACTTTGGAGATGAAATAAATACCATTGCAAAGGCAATGCCTGCAATGATTACAGCAGTAGAAAGATTGTTATAAGCAACTACCAAAAAGATAGGTGAAATCAAAAGCATTGTAATGGCGTTTACCTTAAGACTTCTCTGAGCCTTTGGTCCCTTTTCAATAACCTGGGCCAACAAAAGAATAACCGCCACCTTGGCTATCTCCGATGGCTGTACTGACATACCACCGATTTTAAGCCAACGAGTAGAACCGTTAATATTAGAACCTACAAAAATAACTAACACACAAAGAAAACGGAAATCATATAGATAGGCCACACAAGAGCGCCCCATCTTCTGTAATCAATCTTTGTCAGAAAAAACATTCCAACAAAACCTAGACAGGCAGCAGTAAGCTGCTTTTTTAGATAATAAACAGAATTACCAAATTTTAATGAAGAGGCATAGGCTGATGTGCTGTAAAGCATAACCAACCCAAATGCCAAAATAAATACAACAATAAAAAGCAACGTATAATCAAAATTTAATAGCTTTATTATTTTCTTACGCTTACGTGCCTCCTTCCTGGAGGCAGCCAGCTCTTTATTTCGCGCCATAAACTAATCAAACTCCCCTATACCAGATAATATGCAAATGCACATAAGAAAATAGTAACTGTTGTAAATACAGCAACTACCTTTACTTCAGACCAGCCACCAAGCTCGTAGTGATGATGGATTGGAGCCATTCTAAAGATTCGCTTTCCTCCTGTGAGTTTAAAGTATCCAACCTGAAGGATAACTGAAAGTACCTCTGCAAGGTAAATCAAAGCTACAATTATTATAAACAATGGCATCTGAAGTGTATAAGCAACAGAAACCACAAATGCACCAAGTGCAAGGGAACCTGTATCTCCCATAAAAATCTTTGCAGGATGAACATTGAACATTAAGAATCCAAATAAAGCACCAATCATACCTGCAATGGCTGGTGTAATCTGTGATTCAAGACTGATTGAAACAACGCCCCAAAAGGCTGCAATGGCAAGTGTAACTGAAGTAGCAAGTCCATCAAGTCCATCTGTGAAATTAGCACCATTAACTGTGCCAAGCACTGCAAGGAATAAAAGTGGTACTGCAAGCCAGCTGATATCAACAAATGCACCTGTAGCAGGAACTCTTACCTCAAGTGATACATCAGAAAACTTTATCATATAAACAGCAAAGCCTGTTGTAAGAACAATCTGGCCAAGCATCTTCTGCCAAGCCTTAAGTCCATCTGAGCTTCTTTTTAATGCCTTGAGTAAATCATCAACAAATCCAAGAACACCAAATCCTAATGTAAGAAATACTATAGGATAAATCTGTGGAGCTGTTCTTGCAAAGAATAAACCTACAACTGCAAAGGCTATAAGAATCATGATACCACCCATAGATGGAGTACCATTCTTTGCCTTATGCTCCTTGATGTACTCACGCTCTGTGTTTCCCATCTTAAGACGTCTAAGAAGCGGAATACATACTGGACCAAGTAATAAAACTATAAAAAATGAAACTAACATAGGTAAAAAACTTCTAACATTTCTAATACTCCAATCCGCTGGTTACACTCTCAATCCTGAGATAATACTCCGCTCAGCTATAGAATGCTTCGCTTGAGTATTACTCAGAGATTGATAGCTACCAGCTCATATAAAACTTTTAATTATTCTCTTCATTACCATTATCAGGGGTAACGCTAGGGTCGGCTGTTGATTCGCCACCTTCAGGTGTATCTTCTGCTACACCTTCATCAGGCTCGCTTTGCTGAGCAGCTTCTGTGAGTGCATTAGCAGCCTCCTGCTCTTCTTCCTCTGTAAGGGAAGATTCCACTCCTAAATAAGGAAGTGCCTGCTCGAAAATATTATGAACGATTTCCTGAGCAAAGCTACTGTGGGCCTGGTTGTCACCTTCCGCACCAACACCTGGTTCATCAACAATTACATAAACTACAAGCTGTGGATTCTCCACTGGTGCAAAGCCAATGAAAGAAACTAAATATTTATGATTACCTCGAGGAAGCTTTTCGGCAGTACCTGTTTTACCACCAATTCTATATCCATTAACACCTGCAGTCTTACCTGTACCATCAGATACAACGAATTCCAGGTACTCCTTTAGCATATCGCTAACTTCCTTTGAGACTGTTCGCTTTAAAATAGTAGGACTGATTTCATCAACTGTATTGCCATTAGTATCAGTAATCTTCTTAACTAAATGAGGCTCGTAAAGAGTACCTCCATTAACAATGGAACAGAACGCACTTCCAAGCTGAATCATAGTGGTGTTAAAATTCTGTCCGAAAGAATTAGTTGCAAGGTTGATTGCAGAATGTAAATCCTCCTTGCTATAAATAAGTCCTGCTGTGCTGGCCTCTCCAGTCAGATCAATACCTGTCTTTTGACCAAAGCCAAATATGGACTGATAATCAGAAAATGTATCTGGTCCGATTACTCTCGCCATCTGCATCAAAGCATCGTTGCAGGAATTTGAAAGTGCCTCGGCAATATTTTGTGTACCATGGCCACCTCTTTTGTGGGCAACACACTTTACCAACTTTGGATAGCCGGAAATCATTTCACCACCATCGCAAAAGTATGACTCATTACCATTAAGGGCACCAGTCTCCAATCCCATAGCAACAGTAAATGGCTTGAAAGTTGAACCTGGCTCGTATGTGTATGTAATAGCAAAGTTTTGCCAGATTTTGTTAAGCTCATCCATCTTCTGTTCCTGAGTCATTTCATCAAGCTGTTCCTCAGTGTAATAAGCTGATAAATCTCTAGGATTATTTAAATCGAAGGATGGATACTGAGCCATTGCCAAAATCTCGCCATTATTTGGATTCATAACAAGAGCTGCAGTATGAAGGGAACCCTGATATTCTGGTTCATCTGGATGGTCCGCATTCCACTGGGCCATAGTCTTGTCGTTCCAGTCCTTAATAGCATTTTCTGCAATGGTCTGAATATTAACATCAAGTGATAAGATGATATTGTTTCCATTTGTGGCATCTATGGTAGTCTGCTCTAAGTTACTGTCTGAATTAAGATAGCCGTAGGTACGACCATTGATTCCGTTTAAGACGTTGGAATATTTATTTTCAAGACCGATAACACCTACATTACCGCCGCTGGCATAGCCAATAGTGGCAGCAGCAAGGCTTCCGTATGGATACTGACGAACGTATTCTTTCTCGAACCAAATGCCATATATCTTATTTTTGTATTCATCAGATTCCTTTTTTCTTGGAATGCAGCCATCTCCTCGTAAGGAACCTTTTTAGCCAAGATAAAATACTGTGACTTTGGATGTTCTTCTAACTGGGTTCTGATTTTTTCTTTGTCTATTTCAGGAAAACATTCCGCCACCAGATTAACAGTCGGAGTGATGACACTGTCTTTTTCCTGCTTTTTTGCATTAGATTCGTTTTCATTAAGAACCTTACAGTCTAATATTACATTGTAAACATCTACGCTGGTAGCAAGGACTGTGCCTCTGGCATCTACTATATTTCCTCGCTGAAAAGGAATAATGGTACTATCGTATTTTTGCTGACCAAGAACTATTTTCTCGTATCTGTCGCCACTGGTGTACTGAATGTACATGATGCGGCCTATTAGAACAACAAAAAGAATACAAATAACTCCAAACACGAACCAGAGCTTTCTTTGCATTCTTTTTAATATTTTTTATTAGGTTTTATTCTTCTTCGTTTTTATTACTAGGCATTACGCATATCTTCCTATGGAATATCCTTGTACTGACTCATGTAGTCAGAACCATCTACACTATAATACACTATTTGACTGCTGGTTGCATATACCATTCCTAATTCGTTTATAGCCTTGTCCTTAATTTCAGAAAGGTTTGTATTTGTAGCGATACGGCTCTCTGCTGCGTTGTTATCTGCATTGATTGTTGAGAGCTGATTTTCCATATCCGCAATGCGATTCATTCTTGTAGTAACATTGGTCTGAAGTGACACATAACCAACCAACATAATACAAGTAAGCATAACTGCCATAATCATATAGCCTGTTAATAATCTATTTTTCTAAGTGCAGCCGCACGTCTTCTATCTGTAATCTTCTGACGACGGATAGCATCCTCACGTTTCTCTTGCTCGCGCTGCTCACGTGTAGGCAGACTTCTAGCTGGACGCATTACATATTCAGTTTCTTTGCGTACGGCATTTCCGTCGTTGTAATAATAAGTCTTTAATTCCTGCATATCTCAAATCCTCTAACTCTAACTAGTAAAAATATTTTGCTAATTACCCCTCTCAAATACCCTTAGCTTTGCGCTCTTTGAACGCGAATTATTCTCTAACTCTTCATCACTAGGTAAAATTGGCTTTCTCGTAACCACTTTTCCCTTTGATTTTTTTCCCACAAACACAAACCGGGAAATTCTTAGGACAAGTACAAGGATCTTCATTTCTCTTGAATGCAACCTTTGTAATTCTGTCCTCCAGTGAATGGAAGGTGATGATACAAAGTCTTCCACCTGGATTTAATAAATCAATCATATCGTCTATATGATCTTCAAGAACTGTAAGTTCTCTGTTTAACTCAATTCTGAGAGCCTGGTAGGTCCTCTTTGAAGGATGCCCCTGACCTACCTGTGCCTTTTTAGGAATGCTCTCTGCAATAATTTTATTTAACTGTCCGGCTGTAAGGATTGGTGCCTTTTCTCTCTCTTTAATGATGTTCTTAACAATCTGCTTTGAAAATTTCTCCTCACCATATGTGAATAGGACGCGGGTTAAATCCTCTGCTGAATATGTATTAACAATATCAGCAGCCGTCATAGGATTATCCTTGTCCATTCGCATATCAAGTGGAGCGTCATCTACTCTATAGGTGAAGCCTCTGTCAGCTTCATCAAGCTGGAAGCTGGAAACACCAAGATCTAACATAATGCCATCCACCTTGGTAACTCCAAGCTCTGCGAGACGTTCCTTCATGAACTCATAATTGCTATGAATTCTGGTGACCTTGTCCCCATAACAAGCCAGCCTCTCCCCAGCTGCCTTCAGGGCATCGGTATCCTGATCGAATCCGTAAAGATGACCTGTTGTAAGACGACTGGCAATTTCAAAAGAATGTCCGCCACCGCCTAATGTACCATCAACGTAAATCCCATCAGGTTTAATATTTAGATTGTCTACTGTCTCATATAAGAGAACCGAATAATGATTAAATTCCATTAAATTCCCAATCCTAACTCAGCCATGTGCTCTGCTATCTCATCCATATCATCGTAAGTGCCTTCCTCAGTCCAACGTTCCTTAGACCAAATTTCAATTCTGTTAAGGACACCTACAGAAACTACTTCCTTGTCTATTCCAGCGTATTCTTTTAGATTTGCTGGAATAAGTACTCTTCCCTGCTTATCAATGTCGCATTCCGCTGCGCCTGCGAAGAAGAATCTGGAGAACTTTCTAGCATCTTTTGTGGTACGTGGAATCTCTCGGAACTTTTCTTCTATGTTCTGCCATTCGCTAAGTGGATAAACGAAAAGACATCCATCAAGTCCCTTTGTGGCTACGAAGTGCTCTCCCAACTGCTCACGAAACTTTGCAGGCATAATAAGACGGTTTTTCGCGTCTAGATTGTGACTGTATTCGCCCATGAACATGAGACACTTCCTCCTTTCCAAATGGCAGATTGTCTCCATATCCACCACTTTATGACACTTTTATTCCACTTTCCTCCACTTTTAACTACATTTTATACTAAAAAACCCATATGTGCAACCCGCAAAGCCCGTAAATTGGGCATTCCCCACATGTGGTGTAAAGTGGTGGTCTAGCCCACAATTGGCACAAGATATGCTAAAAAAAGGCATAAAAAAAAGACATTGGATACACCAATGTCTCAGATTGTACTTAAAAAAATACAATTTATTTACTTTTCATTAGGTTATACGTAATAAGCAGGGCTCCTAAAACGACCATAACAGCAGCTACAAGCTGCGAAACTGGAAGATTTGTGCCCCACAGCTTTAGCTGATCAGTACGAATGCCCTCTATCCAGAAACGTCCTGCTCCATAACCAAGCAGATACATAAAGAAAATCTGACCATTAAACTTCTTTTTCTTTCTCATAAGAAGCATAATAATAAGCAATCCCAAATTCCATAAGGATTCATAAAGGAATGTAGGATGTACAGAGATGTAATCTACCCCATTTAAATGAACCAGATTAGTAAGCATTTCAGGAGTAACATCCTGCTGACTTCTGATGGAATTTAAAGGAAGTAACATGGCAAAAGGACCATCTGTATACTGTCCGAATACCTCTCTATTAAAGAAATTGCCCCATCTACCAAAAATCTGGCCTATAACCACACCTAAAATAGAAACATCTAAAACCTGAAGAAAATCAAGCTTTCTAATCTTTGAAAGGACAGCAAGACAAGCAATGCCTGCAAGAACGCCACCATAGATAGCAAGCCCTCCCTGTCTAATATTAAAGATGCTAAGTAGATTGTCCTTGTAATAGTCCCAGGCAAAAATAACATAATAAAGTCTGGCCCCAATTACACCTACAATAATAGTAATAATACAAACATCAAGGAACTTGTCCTCGTCAAAGCCAACTCGTTTTGCCTCTTTTAAAATCACGCTAACTCCAACCAACATACCAAGGGCAATAATCATGCCATAAAACGCAATGAAAAAGGATCCTATATAGAATCCTTTTCCAATATTGTTCAAGGTGATATGTAGATTTGGAAAAATAATGCTAGTATCCAATCTTATGTCTCTCCTCTATTGTGCATCTGAAAATAATTGATAAATCTCAATTTTCAAAGCATCAGTATCAGTCATGCCAACGAATATGCAGCCGTACTCATAAACGCCGTTCTCAAGCTGGTTAACCCTAACTACCTTAAATACAGTATCAATAGTTTCCTTGGTCCAAATTTGAATCTTTGCATCAAAGCATGCCCCTACTTCAAATTCAAATGGAACCCTAAATGCTAAACCAGTCTTTGAGATATTGGTAACCTCAACCTCCATATATTTTACGGTGGTGATGTTCGCTTCATCGATACGCTCGATTTCAACCTTAACGCCAATATCCAGACGCTTATTCTTTCTTTTCTCCTCCATACTCTGCCTCCCAATACAATTAATTAGTTACAAATTAAGCTTTAAGATTTATACCTTTATTCTTAAGCTTTTCGATAATTTCGTCAACTACTTCTTGTACTTCTTCGTGAGTAAGTGTACGTTCGTCGTCGCCAAAGAGAAGTCTTACTGTAATTGACTTGCTATTTCCATCTGAATATACGTCGGATACTCCAACCTTCTTCAAGATTTCTTTAGCGCCCTCTTTTATTGTATCATTTATTTCTGAAAATTTCTCGGCTACAAACGATAAATCTACTTCAATTGAAGGATATTTTGAAGGTTCTACATATTTTATTGGCTCTGGAGCGATATCTGAAAGAGCCTCAACATCGATTTCTGCGAAAACAATAGCTGCTTTCTTATCGATTTTCTTTGATACAAGTGGATGTGCTACACCAATCTTACCAATTTCTACACCATCAAGAACAAGTGCATTAAGATTCTTTGGATGCTCGTATGAGTGGCTAGCCTCTAGCTTCTTGTATGTAAGAGCCTTGTTTCTAACATCATCAATAGTCTCAGCAACCATATCTCTAAGCTCGAAGTAAAGCTGCTCTAAAGATTTTGTCTTTGAGAATAATGTGATGCAAAGCTTCTTCTTTTCATCGCAAAGTCCATCTTCCTTAAGCCCCTCTACCACACGGCCTACCTCAAAGATACCAAAATCAGTAGCATAGCCTGTGTTGTAATTAACCTGACAAAGCTGTGTAGGAATGATTGAACGTCTAAGTGTCTCGATGTTAGGATTTGTAGAATTAGCAAGCTTTACATTTTCTTCTACATCCATACCAAGCTTCTTGTATTCATCAGCATACTGCCATACATAAG
This sequence comes from Butyrivibrio fibrisolvens 16/4, assembly GCA_000209815.1. Classification (GTDB taxonomy): domain Bacteria; phylum Bacillota; class Clostridia; order Lachnospirales; family Lachnospiraceae; genus Pseudobutyrivibrio; species Pseudobutyrivibrio fibrisolvens_A. The sequence goes on along the minus strand of FP929036.1, from coordinate 1,390,490 downwards.
AATGTACCTCGTGAAGCTTAAATCTCTTAACAAGGATATCCTTGATTCTGTCTTCAACATTCTTTGTCTCATCCATACGTACTGGATAAAGAGGTGCAGATGTTGTAACAAGCTCGAAATTGTCGTATCCGTAAATACGAGTAATTTCCTCGATGATATCAGCCTTAAGACTAATATCCTTTGTAGCACGATATGATGGAACATCTACGTGGAAGTTATCACCATTTTGTGTTACTCCAAAGCCTAGTGCTGTAAGAGTATCCACAATGTGCTCATTTGTAATCTCAATTCCTGTGTACTTATCCACAAAGTTCTTATCAAAATCAAGAGCAATGTGTGGATAATGGAATGCATATTCATCTGTAAGTGAGGATACAACCTTAACTCCTGGATCAATATCAAGAAGAAGCTTCATGAAACGAGCGATGGCAACTGTAGTCATCTCTGGATCAAGGCTCTTCTCGTAACGTGCAGAAGCATCTGTTCTGTGAGCAAGACGAACTGCACTCTTTCTAATTGATGCTGCATTAAATGTAGCAGATTCAAGTGTAAGTGTTGTAGTGTCCTCTACGATTTCTGAATCAAGGCCACCCATAATACCTGCTATAGCAACTGGAGTATCACCATTGCAAATCATAAGAGTGTTCTCATCGATATTACGCTCTACTCCATCAAGTGTTGTAAATGTAAATGGCTTGTCAAATCTTTTAACACGAATCTTTTCAGCCTTACGTGAATCGAATGCATGCATTGGCTGACCCATCTCAAGCATAATATAGTTTGTAAGGTCTGCAAGAAGATTGATTCCTCTCATACCACAGTAGAAAAGACGAATGCGCATATTCATAGGAGCAACATTCTTCTCAATATTTTCTACCTTAAGTGAAGAATATCTCTGACAAAGCTCATCCTCAATCTTTAAATCAACCTTTTCAAGATTGTCATAGCAGCTCAAGTCGATTGTAGGAAGCTCCTTAAGCGGACGCTTTGCGATTGTAGCAAACTCTCTTGCTATACCGTAGTGGCCCCAAAGGTCAGGACGGTTTGTAAGTGATTTATTATCAACCTCGAAGATAATATCATCGATTTCGTATAAATCCTTGATATCAGTACCATTTGCAACATCCTCTAAGATATCCATGATACCGTCATTGTTATCAGAAATGCCGATTTCCTTTTCAGAGCAGCACATACCGAAAGATTCGTAACCTGCAAGTGGTCTTGGAGCAATTGTAATATCTCCAAGCTGTGCTCCAACCTTAGCAAAGGCTGTCTTCATACCAACGCGAACATTTGGTGCACCACAGACAACATCTGTAAGCTTGCCATCACCGGCATCCACCTTTAAGAGATGAAGCTTTTTAGATTCTGGATGCTCTTCTACTGATTTGATTTCAGCAACAACTACACTAGATAAATCCTCACCCTTGTGGAAAATATCATTTTCAACCTCTGCTGTTGCAAGAGAGAACTTTGCAATAAGCTCCATCTTGTCGAGACCTGAAAGGTCAACAAAATCAGAGATCCAATTCATTGAAATAAACATCTTTTAGTCCTCCCTTACTGCTCGTCATCTGTGAACTGAGCCAAGCTGCTTAAGTTGCCGCTGTTCAAATCACGGATATCCTTAATTCCATATTTCATCATTGCAAGTCTTGTAAGGCCAAGGCCAAAGGCAAAACCTGTATACTTTTCTGGATCGATGCCACCCTCTTCAAGAACCTTTGGATGAACCATACCGCAAGGGCAAAGCTCTAACCAACCTGAGTGCTTGCAAGAAGGGCAACCCTTTCCACCACAGTTAAGGCAGTTAATATCAAGCTCGAAGCCTGGCTCCACAAATGGGAAGAAGCCTGGACGAAGACGAACCTTGATATCGCGTCTGAATACCTCAGAAAGCATAGTCTTCATAAAGTAGATAAGGTTTGAAATAGAAATATCCTTACCAACCATAACACCTTCCATCTGGAAGAATGTGTTCTCATGGCAGGCATCTGTAGCCTCATTTCTAAAGCAACGACCTGGGAAAATAGCCTTGATTGGTGTGCCGTTCTCGATTAACTGCTTGCGATACTTCTTGTAGATAGCATTCTGAGCAGCTGTAGTCTGAGACTTAAGAAGCTGACCATTTTCAAGATAATATGTATCCTGCATATCACGAGCAGGATGATACTTAGGAATGTTAACAGCCTCGAAACACTCGTAATCTGTAACCACCTCGCTGTAATCCTCTACTGTAAAGCCCATAGACTTAAAGATAGTCTCGCACTGACGCTGAACAAGAGTGATTGGATGATAGCTTCCCTGATCAAAATGCTCTGGAAGGGAAATATCAAACTCTGGAACTTTATCGATTTCTTTCTGAAGCTCTAAAGCTGCAATCTCATCTTTCTTCTCTGAGATCTTCTCAGCAACAGTGTTTTTAAGCACATTAATTTTCTGACCAAACTCTTTTTTCTCTTCCGCTGAGAGCTTGCCCATTTCTTTCATGGCAGCTGTAACACTACCCTTTTTGCCAAGGTATGAAACACGAATGTTTTCAAGCTCTTCAGAATTCTTGATATTCTGAAGCTCTGCCTCAAACTTGGCACTTAATTCAGTAATAATATCTACCATAGGTGGCCTCCCTAAATAATAATCTCATTAAGTCAAAATTTTAACAGTTGAAAGTGTTAAATTCAATGCTATTGCTCTAAATCTGTAATCATCATTGCATCTCCAAAGGAGAAGAAACGATATTTTTCCTCAACTGCCTTCTTATAAGCTGCAAGGACATGCTCTCTTCCTGCAAGAGCTGAAACCAGCATAATAAGAGTAGACTGAGGAAGATGGAAATTAGTAATAAGGCAATCGATTACCTTAAATTCATATCCTGGATAAATGAAAATCTGAGTCCATCCGCTCTTTGGCGAAAGTGGCTTTCCTGCCTCTGCAGCAGACTCTAGTGTACGAGTGCTTGTGGTACCAACAGAAATAACTCTGCCGCCATTTGCCTTTGTCTCGTTAATTATATCGCAGGCCTCCTGAGTAATTTCGTAGTACTCAGAATGCATATGATGATCTAATACCTCGTCTTCCTTAACTGGTCTGAATGTACCAAGACCAACGTGAAGAGTAACCTCTGCAATCCTTACTCCCATTGCCTTAACCTCTTCAAGAAGCTCTGGTGTAAAGTGAAGACCTGCAGTAGGAGCTGCCGCACTACCATCAAACTTTGCATAGACAGTCTGATATCTGTCTCTGTCCTGAAGCTTGTGTGTAATGTATGGTGGAAGTGGCATTTCTCCAAGCTTATCTAATATCTCTTCAAATATACCTTCATAGGTGAATTCGATGATACGATTTCCTTCATCGACGATGTCTACAATCTTTCCGATTAAAAGACCATCTCCAAAAGAAATCTCCATTCCAGGACGAGCCTTCTTACCTGGCTTTACAAGGCATTCCCACTGATTATCGCTGATTCTTTTTAGAAGGAGAATCTCTACCTTTCCGCCAGAGCCTACACGTGCTCCATAAAGTCTCGCTGGAATAACTCGAGTGTTATTGATAACCAGGCAATCTCCTGGTCTAAGATATTCCTTAATATCGTAGAAATGACGGTGAGCAATCTCACCTGTGTGCTTATCCAAAACCATAAGTCTTGAATTACTTCTTTTTTCAAGGGGATCCTGAGCAATAAGCTCCTCAGGAAGTTCATAATCAAAATCTTTAACTAACATAACTTTCTTTCTAAAAATTTATTTCTTATTTAAAACATCATTCAAACTAGTAGTTTAACATACAATTACTTTGTAGTCCAATTACCCAGATGTCTTTCCTTAAATCTATTCTTCCACTTTTCCCAGGCCAGGCCAAAGGCCTCTGCAAAGAAAACATTAGCCTCCGCAGCCATAAGCATAAAGTACATACAAAAGTACAGCCAGAACATAAACATCATCATAGTAGCAAAGGCGCCATACATTGAAAAATTATTAAAAATCTTAACCCAAACAGCAAGCAACAAACTGAAAATATACCAGCTTAGGGCACAGATGACGCCACCTGGAAGCTGGCTGAAAAATGTAAGATTTTTATTAGGTAGTACTGTAAATAAAACGTAAATACGATAACCAAAAAGATAAAACAAAGATACTTCTAAATAAAGGTCTGATACCTACAACATAAGCTAAAAATCCATAATAATTATCAGCGTAGTATTGGAGATTCTGAGTAAATACCAGCATCAGCATGATAACAACGATTACCATTAAAAGAACCAAGGTGTAAAAAATTGCCCTTATTCTTCTGGCTACCCAGTTGCGTGTCTCTTCTATTTTATTGACCTGATTAAGGCCTACCATAAGATTCTGAAAAGCCTTTCCTGATGCCCAAATAGCCATCAAAACAGAAATGGAAATAGCCCCTACCGAAGCCTGGGTAACAAGCCTGATAACCTTGGCCATATATGGAGAAAACTCATTTGGAAGCACATTATATACCAGTTCGTTTAAATACTGTCCAATAGAAGGAATATAGCCTGCAATCCACACAAGAAGCATCATTACAGGGATAGATGTCATAATCATAAAATATGCCGTCTGGGCAGCATAAGCCCCAATATTATCCCTTCCGCATTTATCTAAATATGTTTTTCCATATCCTAAAAATGTCCACATAAGTATATTCTCCTCAAGACTAAATTCTAGCAAAGAAAAAGCGACTATGCAACGCATAGCCGCTATGGTTTCATTTAAAACCTAACCCGGAGGTGCCGGGCCTATCAATTGACTCCTAGCGCCAGCTAGGTGGATCGCCGCAACTAATCTTTTGCCTTCCACTGCTAAGGAGGCCTGACAGCCGATTAGAAATATAAGCATTCCATTTAAAGTAAATGTAGGTTCAAAAAGGATAAGTTAAATCGTACATCCCAGGTTAGGTAATATTCGGTATCTTCTACCTGCAATTATACTACTACATAATTGTGATAAAATAAAGAACCATTTTTTACCAAATAAAGCCCAAAGTGTCTTTATCACTTTGGGCTTTAAAACCGTTAATTAGATTACAAATTATAACTGTGGACCTGCTGAAACAAGTGCCTTACCAGCTTCGTTTGTTGTGTACTTAACAAAGTTCTTGTTGAATCTAGCTGCAAGATCCTTAGCCTTCTCTTCCCACTCAGAAGCGTTAGCATATGTATCTCTAGGATCAAGAATCTTAGGATCAACACCTGGAAGCTCTGTAGGAACCTCGAAGTTGAACATAGGAATTGTCTTTGTAGGAGCCTTCTTAATGTCACCAGAAAGGATAGCATCGATGATACCTCTTGTATCCTTAATTGTGATACGCTTACCTGTTCCGTTCCAACCTGTGTTTACAAGGTATGCCTTTGCTCCAGACTTCTCCATCTTCTTAACAAGCTCCTCAGCGTACTTTGTAGGATGAAGCTCAAGGAATGCCTGACCGAAGCAAGCAGAGAATGTAGGTGTAGGCTCTGTGATACCTCTCTCTGTACCAGCAAGCTTAGCTGTGAAACCAGAAAGGAAGTAGTACTTTGTCTGCTCTGGTGTAAGGATAGATACTGGAGGAAGTACTCCGAACGCATCAGCTGAAAGGAAGATTACGTTCTCAGCATCAGGACCTGCAGAAACCTTATTTACCTCAGCTGCAATATTGTTGATGTGCTCGATTGGGTAAGATACACGAGTGTTCTCTGTAACGCTCTTATCATCAAAATCAATCTTTCCATCAGCAGCTACTGTTACGTTCTCAAGAAGAGCATCTCTCTTGATTGCGTTGTAGATATCTGGCTCAGACTCCTTATCAAGACCGATAACCTTTGCGTAGCAACCACCTTCGAAGTTGAATACGCCGTTATCATCCCAGCCGTGCTCGTCATCACCGATAAGACGACGCTTAGGATCTGTAGAAAGTGTAGTCTTACCTGTTCCAGAAAGACCAAAGAAGATTGCTGTGTGCTTTCCATCCATATCGCAGTTAGCTGAGCAGTGCATTGAAGCCATACCCTTAAGTGGAAGGAAGTAGTTCATCATAGAGAACATACCCTTCTTCATCTCTCCGCCGTACCATGTATTAATGATAACCTGCTCGCGAGATGTGATATTGAAAGCTACACAAGTCTCAGAGTTAAGACCGAGCTCCTTGAAGTTTTCAACCTTAGCCTTTGATGCATTGTAAACTACGAAATCTGGCTCGAAGTTTGCAAGCTCTTCTGCTGTTGGCTTAATAAACATATTCTCAACGAAGTGTGCCTGCCAAGCTACCTCCATAATAAAACGAACTGCCATACGAGAATCCTTGTTAGCACCGCAGAATGCGTCTACTACAAATAATCTCTTATCGCAAAGCTCTTTCTTAGCGAGCTCCTTTACCTTCTCCCAAACCTCTTCAGACATAGGATGGTTATCATTCTTGTACTCTTCTGTTGTCCACCAAACAGTATCCTTAGAGTTTGAATCCATAACGATGTACTTATCCTTAGGTGAACGACCTGTATAAATACCTGTCATTACGTTTACAGCGCCAAGCTCTGTTTCCTTACCTACCTCGTATCCCTCAAGCTTAGAATCAAGCTCTTCCTTGTAGAGATCCTCATAAGAAGGGTTGTGAACAACTTCTGTTGTTCCTGTGATGCCATACTTTGTTAAATCAACATTAGCCATCTTGTCTTACCTCACTTTTCTAAATATAATTTTTAACTAGCAAACCCCTATATATTTAAGGTTTATAACTAATTTTCGCTAGTTATCATTCTAGACGTTACCGAAAACATTGTCAATAAATTCACATAAAAATTGTTTTATGATTTGTACAATTTTACCCCTGTTTTTTAGCAAATTGCCAACTATTAAATATTTCTAAAATTGAACTATTTTTCTTGCATTTTTCTCTTAAATAATGGCACAATAACCCTTGTACTTTTACTAAATTTTATGGTAGTATACATTAAACAATTTAGCGCATTAAAGTGTGAAATAGTACATAAGGAGGAAAATGTTACATGGTAATTGAAAATTATTCCGAGATTACTCCTGAGTTGGAAAAGCTTGCAGAGCTTTCCAAGAAGTCTTCATATATAGATCCAGAGCTATATACCACTTACGATGTAAAAAGAGGTCTTCGTGATCTTAATGGTAGAGGTGTACTAGTTGGTATCACTGAGATTTCAGAGGTTAATTCAAAGAAGTTTGTAGACGGAAAAGAAGTACCTTGTGATGGTCAGCTCTTCTATCGAGGATATAATGTTCAGGATTTGGTTAAAAACCTTCCTAGTGAACAGCATTTCGGATTTGAAGAATGTGCATACCTATTATTATTTGGTACTCTCCCAACCTTAGAGCAGCTCTCAGAATTCAAACAGATTTTAGCTCACTATCGCTCTCTTCCACCAAACTTTGTTAGAGATATGATTATGAAGAGCCCATCTAAGGATATGATGAATTCCCTTGCTCGTTCCGTACTTGCTCTTTATTCATACGACGATTACGCTGATGATACATCGGAGCCAAATGTACTTAGACAGTGCTTACAGCTTATTGCTAACTTCCCACTGCTCTCTGTATATAGCTACGCAGCTTACGATTATTACTATAATGAAAACTCCCTTATCATTCATCAGCCTAGACCTGATTACTCGACAGCAGAAAATATTCTGCACTGCCTTAGACCAGATAGCAAATTCACTCCACTTGAAGCAAAGCTTCTTGATGTAGCACTTATTCTTCATATGGAGCACGGTGGTGGTAACAACTCTACATTCACTACTCACCTGGTTTCATCGTCTGGTACAGATACTTACGCTGCCATCGCTGCAGCCCTCGGTTCTCTCAAAGGACCAAAGCATGGTGGTGCCAATATCAAAGTAGTTAAGATGTTTGATGAAATGAAATCAGTTTTAAAGGATTGGGAAGATGAAGAAGAAGTTGGCGAATATTTACGTGCCCTTCTTCACGGAGAAGCCTTCGACAGACAGGGTCTTATTTACGGTATGGGTCACGCCATCTATTCTGTATCAGACCCACGTGCTCTCACTTTCCACTCATTCGTAGAAAAGCTTGCAGTAGAAAAAGGAATGGAAAAGGAATACAACCTTTACGAGTTAGTTGCAAAGCTTGCTCCAAAGATTATTGCAGAGGAAAGAAAAATCTACAAAGGTGTTTCGCCTAATGTGGATTTCTATTCAGGATTTGTTTATCAGATGCTTGGCATTCCTAGCGAGCTCTTCACTCCTATCTTTGCCATTGCACGTATTGCTGGTTGGAGTGCACACCGTATGGAGGAGGTTTGCCACAAGGGTAAGATTATGCGTCCTGCCTACATGACAGTATGTCCACACAAGAAGTACATTCCTATTGAAGACCGAGTCGTTGACTAAGTCATGAAATATAATAAGCCACCTAGTTACAGCTACAAGCATTAGTAATTCTCCACTCGACAACACGTCTCGCTTGAGAATTCTAATAGCTTGAAGCTTACTAGGTGGCTTTTTTTAATCTAATGTAAGTTCAAACCAAAATGTGGCACCAACGCCTCTCACGGATGACACGCCGTATTTGGCGCCGTGGAGTTCCAGTACATTTTTAACGATAGAAAGTCCAAGTCCAGTTCCCTGGATTGCTCTTTTATGAGTAGAGGAATCCTTGTAATATCTATCCCATACATAAGGGATGTCTTCTGGCTTTACGCCATCACCAGTATCCTTCACCTCTATTCTAAGAGTGTTATCCAATACCTTTTGAATAACTGTAACCTTCTTATCCTCTCCAGTGTAATTAATAGCATTGTTAATCAGATTGTAAAGCACCTGATACATTTTTTGCTCGTCCGCATATACGATAACCTCATCATCATAGATAAAGTCTATAGTATAGCCATCTACCTCTCTCAGCTTATTATAACGCTCCAGTACATGGCGGATGCTTTCAGTGATATTGTATTCCTCAGGTTGAATAGCGATTGTTCCAGCCTTCAGCTTTGAAATATCAAGCATATCATTAACAAGTCCCGACAGACGCTCTGTCTCATCGATAATAACCTGTACATTTTCAGGAGTATTTTCACCAGGAATATCTCTCATTACCTCAGCATATCCCTTTATCATTGTAAGTGGAGTACGCAAATCATGAGATACATTGGCTATTAATTCCTTTTGGAAGCTGTCAGCCTTGCCAAGCTCTGATGCAGCATAATTCAATGTATCAGAAAGCTCTGCAACTTCCATATAATCCTTTGAATTAAAGTTTACCGAGTAATCTCCTTCTGCCAGCTTTTTAGCCTCATCATTAATCTTGATAATAGACTTTGAAAGACTTCTAGATAAAGCCAGCGCCAAAATAAATGCTATAAAAATAAGGATAATAGAAAAATTCTAAGCTCTGCCTTTAAGGTACTTACAGTGGCATCAACAGGAGTAAGTACTGAATTAATCATTATTACATTTTTGGCATCTCCCACATCTACCACTCTCACGTAGATAACAGATTCCGCCATATCATTTCCAATGTTTTGCCTAAACTGCTCTGGTTCATTTCTTTTAGGAGGTATCGTATATGCGATTTTCCCTTCCGTTAAATCAGAGGTGTCTGGTTCATTCATAATGGCGTTGAAGACTTCCATCATTTTGTTCTTCATTTCGCCACCCTTGTACTCGATAACGGCTTCACCACCATTGGCTATTGCCTCATCATAAAACGCTCCAAAAAGGAAGGTAGGAATTGATGACATCTGAGAGTTTGAAATGTACTCAGCATTATATATAGAATTTCCATCCTGATCTGTTATGAATATTCCAAGATTGTGATTGGCTGCAATCTTATCTATTTCCTCAGAACAATCATCACTTGTGGTTATAAGCTCCTCAACGTGATCTAAGACCTGTTCTGTCTCATTTCGTTTTATAATTTTATAAAAATCATCAAGGTAGACTATCTGAAAAACCATAGTACTCCAACGAGCACTATGGTAAAAATCAGGAATATTGAAAAAGTCTTCCACTTAATACTAATTCTATTCTTTTTCAAAAGAACGCCTCCACCAACTATACTTCAAATCTATATCCAACGCCTCTTAAAGTAACCAGAAGCTTTCTGTAATCTCCCAGGCTATTTCTAAGAAGCTTGATATGGGTATCCAAGGTTCTGTCATCTCCATAATAATCATATCCCCAAACCTCTGTAATCAGACGCTCTCTTTCTAGGGCTATGTTTTTATTTCTCACAAGATAAAACAGAAGCTCGTACTCCTTTGGTGACATTTCTATTCTCTTTCCATCGATTGAAACGGTACGGGCAGTAAAATTAACCTCCAGGCCTTCGTATCTAAAAATATCTGCTGATACTGCTTCAGGCTTGCTTCTGCTAGTGACGACATTCACTCTCATCATAAGTTCCTTTGGGGAGAATGGCTTAACAACATAGTCATCAACCCCCGCCTCAAAACCGTGAATCCTATCGTACTCTTCGCCTCTTGCGGAAAGCATAATAACTGGAATATCTTTTATTTTCTTTATCTCACTGCAGGCTGAAAAACCGTCGAGCTCAGGCATCATAACATCCATAATAATGACATCATAATCGCTGTTTTCCTTTACCTTTTGGATGGCATCCATACCATCGCAGGCCTCGGATACTTCGTAGCCTTCAAACTCACCGTACTTGCGGATAATTGAGCGAATCTTCTCTTCGTCATCAACCACCAAAATCTTTTTCATATACGCCTCCTAATAGTCTTCACCAAATTACATTTAGCATTATCAGGTATCAATGTGAACACCAGGTGATGGAGCAGTAATTCTTTAATGAATATAATCTTTCTTAGCTTTGCGAATAGCCATTGAAAACAAAATCCAAACTACAACAAAGGCTATAAGAAATGCAATATTTACTGCCTTTGGAAAATTAACATACTGAGAATCATTTAATAGACCCTGAATGCCAAAGATAACACAAAATGCTCCAAAGATAGCTGTTCTTGGCATGATATAAGCAGATAAGCCCTTTATATCTCCACATCTGGTAATTTCCTCAGATGTGATAATCATTGGATCAACCTCTCCATTCTTGTATCCCTTGATGCCAGTAAAAGCAAGATATGCACCAAGTAATCCTATAATAACGTCGAAAATTGAGAAAAAATTCATATTCATTATTTGTCCCTCCAAAAATATAATCTCAATGGAATAATTATACCCAACCTTCCTCTTTTTTCTATTTAAATCAATGGATTTGCACCACATAAATTATCAGCTGAAATTTTGCTAAAATTCATAGAATCTACGCAAAATATCTGATAAATATGTTTGAATCTGCTAATTTTATATTGTATTATTAACATGTGACTTCTTTAATTAGCAGGAGGATTATGCTTTATGGACATTACAAACAAGAAAATACTGGTATGCGATGATTCAGTACTTGCTAGGAAACAATTAATTGACGCTGTAAATGAAGTTTCATCAGGTGCAACATTTTTGGAAGCAAAAAATGGTGCTGAAGCCGTTGATGTTTACAAAAAGGAAAACCAGAACTTGTATTTATGGATATTGTTATGCCTCAAAAAGATGGCACTCAGGCTCTCGAAGAAATAAGGTCTTTCGATGAGGATGCAACTATTATTATCGTATCTTCTGTAGGTACCCAGGAGCAGCTAAAAAAAGCCATCCAGCTAGGTGCAAAGGATTTTATACAAAAGCCATTTGAGAAGAATCAAATCCAGGAGATTATTGAGCTTCGACTTGGAGGAAAATAGTTTATGTATACACAGTTCTTAGGCAACTATCTGTTGCAAAAGGGCATTGTCACTCAGGATCAACTATTTGATGCTATGACTCGCCTGTCAGAAGCCCATATAAAACTGGGAACAATTGCTATCCACGAAGGGTTAATGACAGCCAACGAGGTTGATGAATGCCTTTATGTTCAGACTCGTGAGGATAAAAAATTTGGAGAAATCGCTATTCAGCGAGGCTATTTGCAGGAATCTCAGGTTTCTGAGCTTCTTGATAAGCAGACTCCCGATTATGTTCTTTTAGGTCAAACTCTTGTAGAGAATGGTGTCATCTCTTACGAGGAGCTAGAACGAATTATTTTCGATTATAAGAATGAGACTGAAATATATGACTTAAGTCTGGATGTAGAAAATCAAGAAGCTGTTCAAAATATCATTTCAAAGTTCTTTACTATGGCAGATATGCCTACAAATGAACTAAATGTAATGTATTTAGAGCTATTATTTAACAGCTTGATTAGATTTATCGGAGAGGATTTCTCTCCTCTAACACCAATTGTGTTGGATGAATTTCCAATTACCTTTGGTATTTCTCAGAACATAATTAGCAATGAAGAGTTCATAACACATATTGATTGTGATAGAGAAACTGCTATCGCATTTGCATCTAGATATGCAAAAGAAGATTTCATTGAATTTAATGAATATATCGTAGCTGCATTAGAGGATTTTATGAATCTCCATAATGGATTATTTATCGTAAATGCATCTAATCAGCTTTCAAAGGATATTTCACTTTCGCCACCTTATATCACAGAAGAAGGTGTCCTCTCAGGAAAGGTGAGATGTGTAGATTTCCCAGTGGCCTACCCCTTTGGAACCATTCATCTTCTAGTTTGCTACTAAATAATACGAGCCTTAAGTTACTACTTAAGGCTCT
>FP929036.1:1360817-1376594 GCA_000209815.1 Butyrivibrio fibrisolvens 16/4 | reverse complement strand
CGAGCCTTAAGTTACTACTTAAGGCTCTTACTTTTTCTATATTCTTTACTACAAACTAGATGCCGAGGAAACGCTTTACCTCAGCGCACATATCATCAACCTCTACCACAGTGTCGTGACGAACAGCTGCTGAACGAATCTCCTCAATTGCATTTGGAACAGCAACCTGTCCAAGCTCTGAAAGCTTATCTACAAGAACAAAATCCTCTTCTCTCTCGTATGCTGTATCAATGGCGCCCATTACCGCACGTGTAAACTTGAATGGAGAGGCAGTTGAAGCTATAACAGTTACCTTGTCATCTCCAGTCTCCTTCTTGTATTTATTATAAACGCAAGAGGCTACACCAGTGTGTGTATCGATAATATAACCAGTCTCGTCAAATAGCTCCTTGATAGCCAAGCCTGTTTCAAGCTCTGAAGCATAATTACCATAAAAGCTATCAAGCTGTGCCTTCATCTCTTCAGTAATCTGATACTTTCCTGTAGTCTTAAGAGATTCCATAAGCTCCTTATTCTTCTTAGCATCATTTCCAGCAATGTGATAGATAAGTCTCTCCAGGTTGCTTGAAATAAGAATATCCATTGATGGAGAGTTTGTTAGAATGAATTCTCGGTTCTTATCATACTCACCTGTTGTGAAGAAATCATAGAGAACCTTGTTCTCGTTTGATGCACACACAAGCTTTGCGATAGGAAGTCCCATATTCTTTGCATAATATGCAGCAAGAATATTACCAAAGTTTCCTGTAGGAACTACTACATTTATTTCCTGACCTGAAGTAATCTTCTCCTCTGCAAGTAATTTTGAATACGCATATACGTAGTAAGCAATCTGTGGAACAAGACGACCTATGTTGATAGAATTTGCTGATGAGAACTGGAAACCTGCAGCATCAAGCTCCTTAGCAAGCTCTTTGTCATTGAACATCTGCTTTACACCAGTCTGAGCCTGATCAAAGTTTCCTTTGATTCCTACAACATGGGTATTGTCACCCTTCTGTGTAACCATCTGGCGCTCCTGAATAGCAGAAACACCGTTCTTTGGGTAGAATACAACGATTCTGGTACCCTCTACGTCAGCGAAGCCTGCGAGAGCAGCCTTTCCTGTATCACCAGATGTAGCTGTAAGAATTACGATATCATTTTTTATATTATTTTTTCGAGCGGAAGTAATCATAAGATGTGGCAAAATAGAAAGTGCCATATCTTTGAATGCAATAGTAGCACCGTGGAATAATTCCAAATAATATGCGCCATCAGCATATACAAGTGGAGCAATCTCTTCTGTGTCAAACTTGCTGTCGTATGCACTATTTATACAATGCTTTAACTCATCTTCTGTAAAATCTGAAAGGAAAAGCTTTAAAACCTCATAAGCAACCTGCTGATATGACATCTTCGCAAGCTCTTCAACTGGAACCTCCAGCTTTGGAATAGATGTAGGAACAAACAATCCACCGTCATCTGCCAGGCCCTTAAGAATAGCCTGTGAAGCAGTGATTTCCTGCTTGTTCAAATCTCTTGTACTAACGTAATTTACTGACATGATTCTTCCCTCGCTTATCTATAAATTTCTTTTCAGTTTACTGTAGCACAGTAAATAACTAAAGTCTAGCATAATTTCTCGGGAAAGCAGGGTCCATGCAAATTGCTTTCAGCAATGAGCCCGCTGTAGCAGACAGGCTCTCCCCTAAAGGGTCCCTCCTATCTGCATATTATTCAACAGCCTTTAATGATTCAGTCATACTGATTTCCTCAAGCTTCTTTCCCATTAACATATTTATTATGAATGTAAATAATATGGTCAGAATAAATGAGGCTATATAACTCAAAGGATTTATGTTTACATCAAAGGTAATCAAATCAACTATTATCTCGCTCATTACAAATGTATGAAGCAGCTTGCCCAGCGCCAGACCTATAGCTGCTCCCATAATAGCAAGCAGGATATTTTCTCTGAATACATATGCCCTTGTTTCTTCCTTATAGAAGCCCAATACCTTTACTGTTGCTATCTCTCTAACACGTTCTGCAATATTGATGTTTGTAAGATTATAAACTACAACAGTAGCCAGTGCCATAGCGCAGCCGATAACAATGTAGATTATCATATTCAGGCTCTTCATCATATTCTCAACACGCTCCAGCATATCTATAGATGCGTTGACTGCTGTCACTGATTTCTCATTCATGAGCTTGGCGCCTATTTCGTGGGCATCCTCACCTTCTTTGATATTCAAATATACATTCTTCATTTCAGGAAGCTTTCCAATAGTGCTTTGATATACGCTTCTTGTAATATAAATGTAGTTATTTATAAAGTTTTCGTTTATAGCCTTTACAACTACCTCAACAGGTGCCACATCGTCTGAAGACAAAGTGATAGTATCACCCTTTTTTATTCCAAATCTTTTGCACAGACCGTGGCTGATAACAACCTCATTATGCTTTAGGTCACTTAAGTAAATAGGTTCGCCTGCTTCTGTGTGAAGGTCAAAGAAGCCTTCCAAATTTACATCATCTTCATATACGTTCAGATAAATGTTCTTAGAGTTTTTCCCAGCCTTTAAATCCACCGAAGTATGATAATAAGGAATATATTCCGTAGTATCATAGCCATAATTCTTCAGAACCTGAACCTCAGAATCCGCACCATCTTTTAAGGTAATATCCATATCATATAAAGAAACATCTTCATATTGGATAACAGCAATATCCGCAATAGAATCATAAATTCCAAATCCAGTTACAAGTAATGCCGTGCATCCGCCTATACCTAAGACCATCATAAAAAGTCTACCTTTATATCTAAATATATTTCTAAGGCTGACCTTTCGTAGAAACTTTAAATTGTTCCAGAAAAATGGTATGTATTCTAGGAAAATTCTCTTTCCTGCCTTAGGAGCCTTTGGACGCATCAAAGAAGCTGCCATCTCCCCCATTTCATAACGACAGGAAATAACAGTCACTCCCACTGAACATACAAAAGCCACGATAAAGCTGACAGTTAACATAAGAGGACTGTAATAGTAGTTGATTCCGCCAGCATTGTACATCATCTGATATGCATACCAAATGGCCTTAGGAAATGCTATAGTACCTACCACAAAGCCTACAGTAGCTCCAATCAAAGCCGCAGAGCCAGAGTAAGAAATGAATTTAAGCATAATTCGTCCATTGCTATAGCCAAGGGCTTTTAACACACCTATCTGAGTACGCTGATCTTCAACCATTCTATTCATGGTTGTCATACAAACCAATGCTGCTACCAGAAAGAAGAATACCGGAAATACGTTAGCAATAGCTCCTACAATTGTGGAATCACTTTCAAAGCACACATAACCCACATTAGTATCTCGTTCAAGAAGGTATGTGCTAGCCTCCTCTATATCTTCTATCTCCACTCTTGCATCATCTATTTCCTTTTCAGCATCTGCTATTTTCTCATCAAACTCCTCTTTGCCTTCCTCGTACTCCTTTAAACCATCATTATATTCCGATAGACCCTTTTTATACTCTTTTCTTGCTGTCTCTAATCCCGATTGAAGAGTGTATAGATTCCCGCTGTACTGCTGATAGCTCGCCACAAGAGTATTGTACTGCTGCTCATCAACCATAGCTGGATTCACTTGCTTTAGCTCATTCATCTGGTTGATGTTTATTAGCATTTCATCTAGCGCAGCCTTTAGCTGAGTCTCTTGTGCTTCATAATCTGCAATAGTCTTCTTTGCGACATTAAGCTTCTTTTTGCATCATCTAGCTCTTGCTTTGCATCATCAAGCTCCTGCTGGCCATCCGCCTTCTTATCTGATAGTTCCTGAATAGCATCCTCTAGCTTGTCATTTGCCTCCCCAACTATTCTTTCATATCTGTCCTCAGCCACCTTATCTAAAAGTTGCTGAATAGACACTTTCTTTTTTGCTATTACTTCATCATATTCATCAGAATACAAATCAGGTGAATAGTCTAGCTTAACGTAGCAATCGGTATAATAATCTACATCAAAGCCCGCCTGATTAATGTAAATAAAACCATCTAAAACACCAGTGCCTAAATTGGTAGTACCTCTCTCGTATTGAATATACAAAGGGGATTTCACAAGACCAGTAATTGTGTATTCACTGTATTTGAAATGTTCTAAATCATCTTTTTCGTTTGTATCAGAAAGCTTGATTTTCTTTCCAATAAAGGATTCATCAAATAATTTTGTATCAACCAGACATTCATTATTCTTTTCAGGTGCAGCACCTGCTGTAATTTCAATCTGATTGATTTTTTCTGGAATACTGATGACCTTCATGACATAGGTGGCCTCGTCAACATTTGTCACAATGTCAAAGCTTATGGATGGCTCCACTACTTTTTCATCAATATTCGTCTGAAGATAATAAATATCCTCTTTTTCAAAACCAAGGGAAGATATAAGCCTGAAATCAAAGAAGTTCTTATCTGTTAAGTATTCGTACATAGAGCTACGCATAGCAGGATCAGTAACTTTCAAGCCGGCAAAAAAGCCTACTCCAAGGGCAATAATCATAAGCAAGGCAATATATCGCCCCAAAGTCTCTTTTATTTCTCTGAGAGTTGAAAGCCAAAGTTTACTCATTTAAATCACCAATTTATTTCTTCAACATCCTTTGGATGTGGGTTGCATACCATATCTACTACTGTACCGGATTTTACCGTAATCACTCTATCTGCCATAGCAGTAAGAGCGTGATTATGAGTAATAACAACTACAGTCTTTTTCCCTTTTCTGCAGGTGTCTTGTAGCAGTTTTAAAACTGCTCGACCTGTAACATCATCAAGTGCTCCTGTAGGCTCGTCACAAAGAAGAAGTTTTGGATTTTTTGCAAGGGCTCTGGCAATGGCAACGCGCTGCTGCTCTCCACCTGATAGCTGTGCCGGAAAATTATTCATTCTGGCTTTCAAACCTACTTCATCAAGAATTTCTTCAGCTGGAATAGGTTCCTTACAAATCTGAGCTGCCAGCTCCACATTTTCTTTCGCTGTTAGATTACCAACCAAATTGTAAAACTGGAAAACGAAACCTACATCGTATCTACGATAACTGGTAAGCTCTCTAGGAGAATATCCAGATACATCACGGTCTGCCAGGTAAACACCTCCACTTGTAAGGGTATCCATTCCTCCCAGGATATTTAGAATGGTAGTCTTACCTGCTCCCGATGCTCCAACAATAATGCAAAACTCCCCCTCTTCAATCTCAAAATTTACATCGTGGAGGGCTTCTATCTTCACCTCTCCAGTCTTATAAATTTTACCAACATTCTTAAATTCTACAAAACTCATAGGCACCTCCAAAGTACAAAGGTCTGTAGAGTAATAGTAGCACGTGACCAAAAAATTTTCTTTCCAATTAGGTTAAACAACTGTGATTTTTCTGTGTACTTAACACTTTGTTCATATATTATCTGACAGCTTCCGTTATAATAATTTTATGTACCTTTGGAACAGCTCTATTCAATTTTCGAGGGGATTATATGGTAAGATTTCGAGAATATATATTAAAGGGAATATCATTTATTTGTTCACTTTCCGCAACAGTTATGCTCTTTACCCAGGTGAATACTAATGCCTATGCAGGTAACGATATGTACATTTATAATGCTACTTTGAATCCTGCTCAGCAAATGGTCTACAATCAGGTTTACGAGAACATAATTGCCTTTAATGAGGGCATTTTCAGACTGAACACCCCACTTTCTCATGCAGATTTATATGTTACCATGAATGCTTTATATAATGATCATCCAGAGCTGTTTTGGGTGAACACTTCCTATAAATACGGATTCAATTCCCACAATCTGGTAGTACAGCTGAAATTAAACTATTGTATAAAAAAGTCAAGCTTTGCATCGGCCACTTTGGCTTTTAATCAAGCAATTGATAATATAGTAAATCAGGCCGTAGCTTATCCAACAGAATTGGAACGTGAACGAATAGTCCACGATATGATTTGCGACTTATCTACCTATAATTCAATCAACTCCAGCCACCAAAGTGCT
This sequence comes from Butyrivibrio fibrisolvens 16/4, assembly GCA_000209815.1. Taxonomy (GTDB): domain Bacteria; phylum Bacillota; class Clostridia; order Lachnospirales; family Lachnospiraceae; genus Pseudobutyrivibrio; species Pseudobutyrivibrio fibrisolvens_A. Next base: position 1,370,565 of record FP929036.1, on the reverse strand, counting down.
TACTCTGCACTTGTGGAAGGAAACAGTGTATGTGCCGGCTATTCTAGAGCCTTTCAAATTGCCTGTCAGCGTTTGGGCATAACCTGTTATTATGTTACGGGTATAGCAAATGGCGAAGAACACGCCTGGAATATAGTAAAGATAGGCGGAAATTATTATAACGTAGATGTAACTGGTGATGATACTATTAACGAAACACTAAACACTCACTCATATCAGTACTTCAACGTAAGTGATAATGACATAGCACACAATCATACTCGTTCAGATTTGTCTGCTATGCTTCCAGTTTGCAATTCATTTTAGAAATTAATAACGATTGAAATCTTCCCGCAGGACTCGCTCGTACTGGCTCTTAAACCAGGCACCGATTCCTGCGGAATTGTCGTTATGGCGTCCATGAAGGCCTTTTCCATAGACCTGCACACCAGTAGAATGCAATTCTTCTAGCAGCTTATCATATGCTGTATCGTCGTAATCATCCTCATACATGTAAGAAACTATAAACTTGGTATGACTAAAATCACTTTCTTTAAGTTTGTTCCAAAAGCGTTCGTTAAGATTTTCAACGGAATCAGCGTCCATACCACCCCCGTGAAACTGCAGCAAATCAAGAGACGTAGGAAATCCTCCCGGTCTCTTCAATCTTTCATTTACAGCTATATTTCCTAAACTGGCTAAAGGCTTGCCAAGAATCAAGGCATGTGGTTTCAAATCGCAGCCGTAATACATCGAGCCGATTGTACCCATAGATATTCCTGAAAGAATCAGCTGGTCTGAATAGAATCCCAGTCGATTCAAGTACCCTTCTATCACAGAAACCATCAGCTTTTCATACTCCTTATTTCCCATGTAAAAACCGCCACCTTGGAAGCGCTGCTCTGCAATCAAAAGGAATGGACAACCCATTTTCTTCATCATATAGTAGCCCTCAAAGCCTTCCATGGTTTTATAGCCTGAAAAATAAACAGTAAGAGGTGGTTTCATATCACCTGGATCAAAATAGGCAAAGATTTCCTCTCTGTTGGAGGTGACATATCTTTCTCCACCAACCATAAATTTGCCTACGTCCCATCTTGAAATACGGTCATGAAGCCCGATGATGCTTAGCTTTCCACTGCCCTTTGCCTTTAATTCGCAAAAAATTGTTCCGGCGCCCTTCCTACCTTCTATAATTACAGGCTCATCCAAATCCTGCTGACTAAACTCCCAGCTATCACAAATATCCGCAAGACTTCCAGATACAAACTGCTTTACAACAAACATTATCTCCACATCGTCCTGCTTTTTGTACTCCAGCCAGAATTCTATAGCCTGACCTGCTTCAATAGGAATATTCCCTCTCCAAAATACAATTTGAGTAAAATCCTCTCCGTACTCTCCCTCTAAATTAACACTATACTGGCCCTGCCATTTAATGTTTCCTTTAAATCCCTGAGCAATGCCTAAAGATTCGGGGCGAAATTTCTCTCCATAAGGCTTAGGAAAGTATTTCTTTACCTCATTATCCAAAAAATTCTGGATATCATTGGCACAAAGAATCTTTCCCATTTTTCTTGTAAAAAGCTTCTTTGTGTTAAAGTCCAGTTCAAAAGAATCTACTGCAAACAAACAATAAGCCATGGACATCTTATCAACTGCCTTGAACTCTTCCTCGGAAAGGTTTCGCTCCAAAACAACAAGCTCATAAATCTCTTTTTTGAGCTCTACCTTGTCAGAGACAAAAATCAGCTTCACCCTATCTGAAAGCTGAAATCTTTCTTTCCAACTCTTTTGTCCAATTTGCAGTATTCTAATTCTATCCACGGCTTTTTCCCATCAATATTATTAAAACTTTCTTGTTTCTGACTCCAGTCCAATTAGCTTATCTACCAGCGAAAATGTACTCGCTAAAGGAATGATATAAAGTGCCTTTGAAAACTGTACAATCGAAGGAAGATTGTCTGGCTGAAGGGCAATAACAATGTATGAAACCACCATAAAATATAGCCAGTAGCACAAATCAGCAATATGCTCTCCCTTAAGTTTTTTATTGAAATTACAACCAAGAATATTATTGTAAGGATGAACCAAGGTGTAAAGCATAAAGTCCTTAGACTTTCCGAGAAGGAACCCATATGATGATATGTGTAAATCACCACGTTCTCCCAAAATTCCCCTGAATTCTTAAAATAGCACAGATATAGTCCCATTGGAATAAGGACGGTAATAAGCCCTTCTGCCACTGAAAACCAAAAGGCTTTGTAGTCTTTTGAAGGTATCTTTTCTAATGGATATTTTATTGCAAAGAAAAGAATCATAATAAACCATATAGGTGAATAGCCCGGTTGAATGAAAAAACCAGCGCAAAATCAATTGCCAAAAGGTATGTATGATATGACAAAAATCCGTATTTAAGCTGTCTTGCCACATGATATACAGTTAAAGTGAAAATGAAATATAGTAGTTCCTCAGCCCCTGCGTGGGTAAAAGAGCCTATTTCAAATATAGTAAGAACTGCTGCAACTACAAATGAAAAAATCTTTGATGTGTACAAAGAAGCAGTCTTGTAATTGAACATAACAGTAAAAAGACCAGTACCAATTCCATTATAAAATGGCATACATTTGTATCTGTAGGAAGGTATCCCAGTCCATAAAACTCGTATAATGCAGGACCATAATGTCCATCAAGCTCCACATATGCCAAAAATCCTTGTCGAATCGAGTACGAGATGTCCAGAATCTCATTCTGAATCTCAGTGAAAGAGCCCCCTAGCCAAGGATTTAAAGGGCTAGATAAAGATATAATCACCGTAATAATTATAAACACTAGCATTTCCAGAGCTGTTTTAGTTTTTTGTTCATAATTTGTCACCTCATAGTCTACAAATACAAAGAGAGTAGCAAGACAATTTTCTCACTACTCTCTTATTATAGAAAATTTTTAATTTACATTCCACAATGTTCTGTGAATTTTATAGCTGCAATCCTACGAATTGTCTGACACAGAGCTCACTGTTTCTTTTTCTTTTCCTTAGCAACTTTACCTGTGATAGCACTGATGATAAGAAGAATCCAATACCACCAAACTCTACCACCCATTCCGGCTTTTGAAATTCCCAGTGGTGCTCCCTCATCATTGATGACTACTACCTCATCAGTATTAAGGGCATCATCATCGAGAACCACTGCAAGGCTTACTCGCTGATTCTCTAGAGTATCAACCTCATTATATCTGACAACCTTAGTTACAGGCTCATCATCCACAACCTCATTGAAGTCTTCCACAGTATCCTTACCTGCCACATCACCTGTTTCGCTTGCAGATTTTCCTGAATCACTTCCTGATCCGCCACCATTTCCAGATGATGAATTTGAGTGGGCAGAAGATGCTGCACTAGCTGACTCACTCTGGCTTGTGCTTGTTGAGGCACTTGCTGATTCTGAGATACTCTGGCTCGCTGACATACTTTCCAGCTCACTAAGTCTTGCAGATGCAGACATACTCTCAAGCTCACTAAGTCTTACTGATGCCGACTGTGAGTATGAAATGCTCTCACTTGTGGAAGCCGACTCTGATGCTGAAATGCTCTCACTAGCTGAGATGCTTGCAGAAACACTAAGGCTTGCACTCTCACTAACTGATACAGACTGACTAGCGCTCACTGATTCTGATAAGCTCTCAAGCTCGCTAAGCTTAGTAGACATAGAAGCTGATTCTGACTGGCTTGCGCTGACTGATGCAGATTCTGATACACTCACTGATGTACTAGCTGATAAACTTACAGACTCTGACTGGCTAATGCTATATGAAAGTGAAATGCTTTCTAGCTCACTAATTCTTGTTGATGCTGAAAGACTTACCGACTCACTCATACTTTCAAATGTGCTTTGGCTCTCTGATAAGCTAAGTGAATTTGAAAGGCTAGCGCTAGCTGATTCACTCTGGCTTGTGCTTATTGAAGCACTTACTGATGTTGAAGTACTAGCTGATTCACTCTGGCTTACAGATGCTGATGTACTTGCTGATTCACTCTCAGATGCTGATGTGCTCTGGCTTACAGATGCTGATGTACTTGCGCTTTCAGATTCAAATACTGCTGCACTTGTGCTTAATGATGTACTCTCACTAGCTGAGATTGATGCACTAGCTGATGCACTCTCAGATGCTGATGTGCTAGCACTGTCACTTGCAGAAACTGAGCTACTGGTTGACTCAGATGCACTCTCAGATGCAGATGTACTTGCACTTTCACTTGCAGATACTGAGTTGCTTGCTGATTCTGAACTACTTATTGATGCACTCTCTGACAAGCTTATTGATTCAGACTGGCTCAGGCTTTGTGAAAGTGAAATGCTCTCTAATTCACTAATTCTTGCTGATGTAGAAAGACTTACTAACTCACTCTGGCTTTCATATGTACTCTGACTCTCTGATAAGCTAAGTGAATTTGAAAGGCTTGCGCTTGTTGATTCACTCTGACTTACAGATGCTGATGTACTAGCTGATTCACTCTCAGATTCTGATGTACTCATGCTTACAGATTTTGATGTACTTGCACTTTCAGATTCTGAAACTGATGTACTATTTGAAGTAGACTCACTTTCAGATACTACAGCACTTATGCTCGATGATGTACTCTCGCTAGCTGAAAAAGATGCACTAGCTGATTCTGCAGCACTTTCACTTGCACTTTCGCATCCAGTTGCTGAGCTACTTGCTGATTCTGAACTACTTATTGATGCACTCTCTGACAAGCTTATTGATTCAGACTGACTTAGGCTCTGTGAAAGTGAAATGCTCTCTAGTTCACTAATTCTTGCTGATGCTGATAGGCTTATTGAGTTACTCATGCTTTCAAATATGCTCTGGCTTAAGCTTGATGACTCACTATTTGAGGATGAAGTACTCTCACTTGCACTTACTGACTCAGAGCTACTTATTGACTCTGAAGTACTATTTGATTCCGATGTACTTGCGCTTTCAGATTCAGATACTGCTGCACTTGTGCTTGATGATGTACTCTCACTAGCTGAGATTGATGTACTAGCTGATGCACTTGTGCTAATACTTTCACTACCAGATACCGAGTTACTTACAGACTCTGAACTACTTGTTGACTCTGATTCACTCAATGAAATGCTTGCTGATGTACTATCACTTGCTGAAACACTCTCTGATACAGAAGTACTCTCACTTACACTTATCGACTCTGAACCACTTATAGATTCTGAATTACTTGCAGATTCTGATTCACTCACTGAAATACTGTTTGATACTGATGTACTTTCACTTACTGACTCAGAACTACTTATTGAAGCACTCTCTGATGCACTTGTGCTAATACTTTCACTACCAGATACTGAGCTACTTACAGATTCTGAACTACTTACTGATGTACTCTCAGATGCTGATGTACTAGCTGATTCACTCTCAGATGCTAATGTACTCTCTGATTCTGATGTACTTATACTTGCGCTCTCACTTCCAGATGCCGAGGTGCTTGCTGACTCTGAGCTACTTGCTGATGTGCTCTCTGACAAGCTTATTGATTCTGACTGACTTAGGCTCTGTGATAATGAAATACTTTCTAGCTCACTTATTCTTGCTGATGTTGAAAGACTTACTGACTCACTTTGGCTTTCATATATACTCTGACTATCTGATAAGCTCAGTGAATTAGATAGGCTTGCGCTAGCTGATTCACTCTGGCTTGCAGATGCTGATGTACTAGCACTGTCACTTGCAGAAACTGAGCTACTGGTTGACTCTGATTCACTCTCCGATGCTGATGTACTCTCTGATTCTAATGTACTTATACTTGTGCTCTCACTTCTAGATGCCGAGGTGCTTGCTGATTCAGATACACTTGTACTCTCACTTAATGATATCAATCTACTTGTTGAGTCCGATTCACTTGCTGAAGCACTCTCTGATACAGAAGTACTCTCACTTACACTTATCGACTCTGAACCACTTATAGATTCTGAATTACTTGCAGATTCTGATTCACTCACTGAAATACTGTTTGATACTGATGTACTTTCACTTACTGACTCTGACTGACTCTCTGATAAGCTTAATGAATTAGATAAGCTTACACTAGTTGACTCGCTCTGACTGGTGCTTGTTGATGCACTATCTGATGCTGAAGTACTAACACTTTCACTTGTAGAAACCGAACCACTAATTGATGTGCTCTCTATAGCTGATGTAGAAGCACTTGCACTTGTTGACTCTGAACTACTTAATGATTCTGAATTGCTTACTGAAGTGCTAACTGACTCTGAACTACTTACTGAAGAACTATCTGATGCTGATGCACTAGTGCTCTCACTTATAGATACAGAATTACTTGCTGACTCACTAGCTGACACAGATGTACTAACACTTTCACTTGTAGAAACCGAACCACTAATTGATGTACTCTCTGAAACTGACTGTGAGCTTGATGCCGACTCCGAAATGGAGTCACTTCTTGACTGAGAAGCACTCTCAGAAACACTTGCGCTTTCAGATAGTGATTCACTTCTCGCTGAAGACACACTTTCCGAACCTCTAGAGCTCTCAGAAAGAGACTCACTTCTCACTGAAGATACACTCTCTGAAGCAGCTGCACTTGCACTTAATGAAAGTGACCAGCTAGTTGACTGTGATGTAATTTCACTAAATGATTGTGATACTGAAGAAACCTCACTTCTAGCTTCGTGATAGTCATCTCTTCCCTTGTTGAAGGCATCCTCTCCAAAATATGTATAACCCTTAACACCAAAGTTACCATTTCTGGCTTCATTATGGAAATTGTAATAAGTATCACTACTCTCAAAGTCCTTGGCAACAAAATTAAGCTTGAAATTAACTGACTGCGTAGTAGCAGATGTAGCTGCCTTTAAGGTAATATACTGCGCATCATATGTCATACCATTTTCATCATAATATGCCACAAGTGTATAGGTTCCATCTGGATTTTTCGAAATTGTGGAAGACTCATAATAATATGTCTTTCCACCAATGGAAATTGCAGTATAACGGCGAACCCATCCCCACTTATTGTTGCAATATTCATATTTATCCTTGGAAACCAAACTAACAGTATTTCCATTAGTATCTGTCAGTTCGCTATATGTTCCTGTTCCGTTCCAATGGTCTACAACAACTCCAAGTTTATCGTTTGCGGTATTTCTATAAATACCATCAAAATCATTGTTCCAGTTGTTATCCTTGGTAGAATACCACTTTAAATCCTTGTAAACTGTACCATCGCAAGTGTAATAATCGTGAGTGCAGCCAGTATTTACCCTGATTCCTTTTGTATCCTCAGTCTGCCAGCTGAGTGTAAATGTGCTGTCCTCATTTAACACAACATCAACACCATCAGCTACCTGATATCCATTAATATAATATCTACATACTACCTGTTCTGTTCCGTCTGCTCCCCTGTTAGTTTCATACTTCCAGGTAAGTACATTTCCAGCATTGTCCTTATACTGAGTTGTCTTCTTAACAACCATAATCCCTGATACTATGTGGGCATTATCGTTCTGTCCCCAGTCTGTTGTAAGACCAGGCACCAAAGCATCACCATTTCCATCAACAGTTACATAATCAAAATATGCATACTTTGTCTGGCCTGCCGCATCAAGGTAGGTAACCTTAACACTGTTATTGTTATAGTTGCTGCTATCCCAATCGCTGTAAAGAATCTGACCAACATATCCCTCCTGATAGAAAGAATACTGGATAAGAAGATTTGCCAGCTTGTCGCCATAACCATAGTAGTTATTTGAAGCGGTAGAGTGATTTAATCTCTCATGATGATTGATGGCGTCCTGCTGCGCTTCTCTGAGCTCTGCCTGAGCTTTTTCAATATCTCTAATAAGCTGCTCTAAATACTCATCCTCCAGTCCTGCCTCAGAGAATGATGTAGAAGCTGATTCATAAGCCTCTTCAGCCTCAGAAATAGCCATTGAAAGACTACTGCTCTCGGAAGCTACCTTCTCTGCCTCTGAAACCGAAGTGCTCGATATATTTTCGTTTTCTGAAATTAATGATTCCTGAGTTGATGCTGATGTCGATGAAATGCTTGAATCTTCCTGGGAAATGGAAGTGCTTGCAACTGTAGATTCTGAAGCTAATTCAGAAGATTGAGCTGCTGAAGAATCACTTGCAGATTCACTGTCAGCTGTAAGATCAGAATCAATTTCCTCAAGCTGCTTTTCTGTCTCCTCTTTAGCCTGTTCTGCTACTGATTCCTGTGTAGTTTCCTCCTGAACACTCTGAACTGTAGTCTCCATTACCTTCTGCTGTTGCTGCTGTGCAATCTCTATTGTGATTACCCCTTGCGCATTTGCAGCAGCCTGCTCCTCACCCAGCTCAGCGGCATATGCTAAATTGGCATCACCAAGTACAGAAGCCCCACCAACTGTGGCTCCTGTTATGGCTACACCTTTTAATAAACTTTCTACCTTCTTTCTCGACATTACATTTACCTCAATAATTTCAAAAAAGCATTTTCTTTATAACCCAAAATTCGCAATGTTATTGTATCATGCATTTTTTGAATTTGAATAGGGTTTATAACTTTTTATTGCCAAATTCGAGAATTTCTTGCCAAAAGCTGTGTATTATCTAGTTATTATTTTGTTGAATTCTATAAAACCTCTTTCATTTTACAACTATTATTGACTAATCCAAATTATCCTGTTATAGTGTCACTTGTCTTTTTACAAAATATCTAAACATTGTTTCAAACTAATTTCCTAAACAAACCCCTTATTAAATAAAATATAATTGGAGGATAATACTATAAGAGACTATTATAAGAATCAAATATCCCTGCTCAATGAAAAGCTATTACTCTTAGAAAAAGAAATCTCAAATCTTCCAGCAGGAGATTTATCAATTTATAACAACAATGGCTCAGATAGGTGGTATGTTGTCGCAAATAATACTAGAGAATATTTACCCAAGAAAAATAAATCAATCGCAATACAACTAGCAAAAAAGAAATTTCTTGAGCTACAAGCAAATAGCATAAAAAACACAAAGCGTATGTACGAATATTTTTTAGACTATGATGACAATACAGTGGAATCTCTTGAAGATTTTTATCAGAATACCAAATTTATGGAGCTGTTGCAGTCAAACGATGATGTTGATGCTACTATTCTACAATGGCACACAACAAACTATAAAAAAAATCCCAACTATCCAGAACATCTATCATATAAATGTCCTTCAGGGAATGTGGTTAGATCAAAATCCGAAGTATTTATCGATATGGCTCTCAATAAGCGCTCTATTCCCTACAGATATGAATGTGAACTAGTATTGGACGGAAATAAGTACTACCCCGACTTCACTTTTATTAATCCATTAACAAATAAAATATACTACTGGGAGCACTTGGGAATAATGAATAATACGGAATATGCCAAAAGTGCATTTTACAAACTCAGACAATACTACAGAAACGGAATCATTCCAGGTGATAATTTAATCCTTACATTTGAATCTAAGGATAATCCTTTCTCAGCATCTGATGCTGAGGCAGCACTCGCCCAGATTAAGCTTTAGTTACAGTATTAGGTGCGTCACAATGATTCCTGGTTAAAGAGGAATCCTATTTATCACAGAATTTTCTAGAAACTAACATTTTTCATTTCTCTATTGATAAATTCATATCAAAAAAACTGGATTTTATCACAGAAAAACCGTGTATCCAAGCAAATGCATTTTGCCATTGATAAAATTTCCCAAAATTTAT
>FP929036.1:1321152-1360464 GCA_000209815.1 Butyrivibrio fibrisolvens 16/4 | reverse complement strand
CACACTACCCCCTCCACCAACTAGCACTTCAAAGCATAAAAAACCCGGAACAAAAGTCCCGGGGAAAACAATTCTTGTAGTTATTAAGTTTATTCGTAAATTATATTAGTATGCGATGCCCTGTGCGATCATTGCATCAGCAACCTTCTCGAAACCTGCGATGTTAGCGCCAGCAACATAGTTGCCTTCCATACCATACTTCTTAGAAGCATCGTCACAAGCGTGGAAGATACCTTCCATAATGCCCTTAAGCTTAGAATCAACTTCCTCGAATGTCCAGTGAAGTCTCTCAGAGTTCTGTGACATCTCAAGAGCTGATGTAGCAACACCACCTGCGTTAGCAGCCTTAGCTGGTCCAAAGAGAACGCCTGCTGCTTGGAATGCAGCTACTGCCTCTGGTGTAGAAGGCATGTTAGCACCCTCAGCTACTGCTGTAACACCGTTAGCGATAAGCATCTTAGCATCTTCTTCGTTAAGCTCGTTCTGTGTAGCACATGGAAGAGCGATGTCTACCTTGTACTGCCATACGCCGTGCTCACCGTTCTTCTTCTCGTGGTACTCAGCTGATGGACGAGCTGCTGCGTACTCTGAAAGACGAGCTCTCTTAACTTCCTTAACTTCCTTAAGAAGCTCAACATCGATTCCCTCTGGATCATAAATCCATCCTGTAGAATCTGAACATGTAACTGGCTTAGCGCCAAGCTGATAAGCCTTTTCAATAGCGTAGATTGCAACGTTACCTGCACCTGAAACTGCTACTGTCTTACCCTGGAAAGACTCTCCCTTTGTAGACTTAAGCATTTCCTGTGTGAAATAGCATACACCGTATCCTGTAGCCTGTGTACGAGCAAGTGAACCGCCGTAAGAAAGTCCCTTACCTGTAAGAACACCTGTGAACTCGTTGCGAAGTCTCTTGTACTGACCGTACATATAACCGATTTCACGAGCGCCTACACCGATATCACCAGCAGGAACGTCTGTATCAGCACCGATGTGCTTTGCAAGCTCTGTCATGAATGACTGGCAGAATCTCATGATTTCCATATCTGATTTGCCCTTAGGATCAAAATCAGAACCACCCTTACCACCGCCGATAGGAAGTGTTGTAAGTGAGTTCTTGAAAATCTGCTCGAAACCTAAGAACTTGATAACTGAAAGATTTACTGAAGGGTGAAGTCTAAGACCTCCCTTGTATGGTCCAATTGCTGAATTGAACTGTACTCTATATCCGCGGTTTACCTGAACCTTGCCATTGTCATCAACCCAAGAAACTCTAAACTGGATAATACGCTCTGGCTCAACGATACGCTCAATAACGCCAAGCTCCTCAAGCTTTGGATTAGCAGCAACAACTGGCTCTAAAGACTCTAAAACCTCGCTAACTGCCTGAAGGAATTCCTTCTGCTCTGCGTTTCTAGACTCTAATCCGTCGTAAACGCGCTGTAAATAACTACTCTTAAAATTCATTTGTTATTCTCCTTCCATTATTCTGGGTCAACCACATAGCTTGATATGTTATTTCCCATATTTAAGACTCTGACATAAAATCTGAAAAGATTTTACATCATTTAGTACTTTAAAGCAATAAATTTCTAAATTATTTTTCTGTTAAATAATCAACTACTTAACATATCCTGCAAGCAGGTTCTTTTAAACATTAATCTCAGCCTTAACTCCAAGAATATCCTTATTAGCATCAAGGATAGGAGTAATGACATCACGAAGATATACTTCCACCTGACGTGGGCTGCGGCCTACGTAGCGGCTAGGCTCCATTGTAGACTGAAGCTCCTCAAGTCCCATTGGGAACTCGTCATCTGCTGCGATAAGCTCGAGAAGATTGTTCTCCTTGCCTTCAACCTTAACGTTCTTTCCTGCTTCCATTGAAAGTGTACGAATCTTCTCGTGAAGCTCCTGTCTGTTTCCACCAAGCTTTACAGCATCCATCATAATATTTTCTGTAGCCATAAATGGAAGCTCTGACATAAGGCGCTTTGTAATAACCTTGTCGTAAACAACAAGTCCATCTACTACATTAAGGCAAAGATCAAGAACACCATCAGTTGCAAGGAAGCCCTCTGCGATAGAAAGACGCTTGTTAGCTGAATCATCAAGTGTACGCTCGAACCACTGAGTAGCTGATGTGATTGCTGGATTAAGAGCATCAATCATTACGTAACGAGAAAGTGATGCGATACGCTCGCTTCTCATAGGATTTCTCTTGTAAGCCATAGCTGATGAACCAATCTGGCTCTTCTCGAATGGCTCCTCTACTTCCTTAAGATGCTGAAGTAAACGAATGTCGTTTGACATCTTATGAGCAGAAGCTGCAATGCCAGCTAAGATATTACAAACTCTTGTGTCTACCTTACGTGAGTATGTCTGACCAGAGACTGGATAGCATGCCTTGAATCCCATCTTTTCAGCAATCATTGGATCAATCTTGTCAATTGTCTCATTGTCGCCATTGAAAAGCTCTAAGAAGCTGGCCTGTGTACCTGTAGTACCCTTTGAACCAAGGAGCTTTAATGTAGAAAGAACATAATCGAGATCCTCTAAATCCATAACAAACTCGTTGAGCCAAAGTGTAGCGCGCTTTCCTACTGTTGTAGGCTGAGCTGGCTGGAAATGAGTAAATGCAAGTGTTGGCTGAGCCTTGTACTTATCAGCAAATGCTGCAAGCTCTGCAATTACATTCACAAGCTTCTTTCTAATGAGAAGAAGTGCATCGCGCATAATGATGATATCTGTATTATCACCAACGTAGCAGCTTGTAGCGCCAAGGTGAATAATGCCTGCTGCCTTAGGGCACTGCTTGCCATAAGCGTATACGTGACTCATTACATCATGTCTAACTTCCTTCTCGCGAGCAACAGCAACATCATAGTTGATATCCTCGATGTGCTGCTTCATCTCGTCAATCATCTCCTGTGTAATGACTGGCTTACCGTCCTGAGAAAGGCCAAGCTCCATCTCAGTCTCTGCAAGGGCAATCCAAAGTCTGCGCCAAGTAGAAAACTTTTTATCCTGTGAAAAGATGTACTGCATCTCCTTGCTTGCATATCTCTCTGAAAGTGGACTACTGTATCTATCTGTGTTACTCATCGTATTCTCCTCTTATATCATGTTTTGGTGGTTCTATTGGGTAGTTTCCATCGAAACATCCATGGCAAATGTCTAATCCATCAACCATCTGTGGCAAACGTTCAAAATTCAGGTATGCCAATGAATCAGCTCCAATAATCTTGCATATTTCATCTACTGAATGCTTGTATGCAATTAGCTGCTCTCGACATGGTACATCTGTACCGAAATAACAAGGCCATAAGAATGGTGGTGATGAAATACGAACGTGCACCTCTGTTGCACCAGCATCTCTAAGCATCTTAACAATGCGGTCAGATGTAGTACCACGAACGATTGAATCATCTATCATAATGATTCTCTTTCCTCTTACAACCTCTCTTAAGGCATTAAGTTTTACCTGAACAGATGACTGTCTGCTGGCCTGCTTTGGCTTTATGAAGGTTCTGCCCACATAACTATTCTTTACGAAGGCTGTTCCATAAGGAATGCCAGACTCAAGAGAAAATCCCTGAGCGGCAGCATTTCCTGATTCAGGAACACCAACAACTAAGTCCGCCTCAACTGGAGAATCCTGAGCAAGGAATCGACCAGCCTTAATTCTTGATTCATAAACAGAAATTCCATCTATATCAGAATCAGGTCTTGCGAAGTAAATGTATTCAAAAATACAGCGACCGTGTTTTGATTTATCTACACATCTGCTCTTGTCAGATTTGATTCCAAAGTCTGGTGAAATGGTAACAATCTCGCCTGGCTCTACATCACGAATATACTCTGCTCCGATTGTATCAAGAGCACATGTCTCAGATGCGATAACATAAGCATTATCTCTTTTTCCAATACAAAGAGGTCTAAATCCCTGTGGGTCACGTGCTGCAATAAGCTTTCGAGGGGACATTACTACAAGTGAATATGCACCCTTAATCTTGTCGCAAGCTCTAGCAACTGCTTCCTCCACGGTAGCACTCTTAAGACGTTCACGAGCGATAATGTACGCGATTGTCTCTGAATCAATAGTAGTTTGGAAAATAGCACCGGTCATAGAAAGCTCATCACGAAGCTCTTCAGCATTGATAAGATTTCCATTATGTGCCATTCCAAGAAGTCCTTTTGCATAGGAAATTACAAGTGGCTGTGCATTCTCACGGCAGGAAGAACCCGCTGTAGAATATCTGGTGTGTCCAACACCAATATCTCCGTGCATTCCTTCTAATATTTCCTGATTAAAGACTTCATTAACAAGGCCCATGTCTTTGTGCAAAGCGTAGTTACGTTTTGGGCCATTTGTATCTGATACGGCGATACCACAGCTCTCCTGACCTCTGTGCTGTAAAGCAAAAAGGCCATAATAAATAGAGGAGGCAACGTCCCCACCGTCGAAATCATACATAGCAAAGACGCCGCACTCCTCATGCAGTCCGTCCCATGGCATGTCCTTTAAGTTAAAATCTCCCATTAATTACTCCTATTACTTTAAATGACGTATTTTAGATACTAAGTTCCTTACCTGTAAGTAACTTGTAAGCCTCAAGATATTTGTCGATAGTCTTATCGATAACATCCTGTGGAAGAAGGTAATCAGAATCTGGATTAGCCTTTAACCAATCACGTACAAACTGCTTATCAAAAGAAGGCTGTCCGTGGCCTGCCTCATAACCCTCGAGTGGCCAGAAACGTGAGCTGTCTGGAGTGAGCATTTCGTCAGCAAGAACAACATTGCCATCCTCATCAAGACCAAACTCAAACTTTGTATCAGCAATGATAATACCCTTAGTAAGAGCATAATCAGCGCACTTCTTGTAAAGAGCTATTGTATTGTCGCGGAGAGCAGTTGCATACTCCAAACCGTGACCTGGGAATTCTTTTTCAAGAACCTCTATGGAACGTTCGAAAGAGATATTTTCATCATGATCACCAATTTCTGCTTTTGTAGATGGAGTGTAGATAGGCTCAGGAAGCTTATCAGATTCCTTAAGACCTGCTGGAAGCTTTATGCCACAAACAGTACCGTTCTCCTTGTAGCTTGCCCAGCCAGAGCCTGTGATGTAACCTCGAACGATGCACTCGATTGGAAGCATTGTGAGCTTCTTGCACATCATTGATTTGCCTTTGTAATCGTCGTTCTGGAAGAACTCAGGCATATCTTTTACATCAGTTGAAAGCATGTGATTTGGAACGATGTCCTTTGTAAGGTCAAACCAGAACTTAGACATCTGTGTAAGAACAGCACCCTTATTAACAATCTTGTTCTTTAAAATTACGTCGAATGCAGATATACGATCTGTGGCGACCATAATAATGCTGTCTCCATTATCGTATACTTCTCTTACTTTTCCCTCTTTAATTGGTTTCATAATCAAATCCTCTCTCTTTTTATTTAGTTTTTATTAATTATCCAGCCCCTCTAGGGGGCCAGTAATTATTTCTTAATTAAAAGTGACTTACCAGTCATCTCCTTTGGCTGCTCAAGACCCATGATCTCAATAAGTGTAGGAGCGATATCGCAAAGAGCACCGCCCTCGCGAAGTGTATAAGCCTCATCATAGTTAACTAAGATAAATGGAACAGGATTTGTTGTGTGAGCTGTGTGTGGCTCTCCTGTCTCATAATCAATCATCTTCTCAGCATTTCCGTGGTCAGCGCAGATGAATAATGCTCCATCCATCTCCTTAACTGCCTCTACTGCCTCTCCTACAAGTGAGTCAACACGCTCTACAGCTGCAACAGCTGCCTCTATGACGCCAGTATGACCAACCATATCTGGGTTTGCAAAGTTGATAACGATAACATCGTACTTGTTAGACTTGATAGCCTCTACAAGCTTTGCTCCAACCTCTGGTGCCGACATTTCAGGCTTAAGGTCATATGTAGCTACATCCTTAGGTGAGTTAACAAGGATTCTCTCCTCGTCCTTATTAGGCTCCTCAACACCACCGTTGAAGAAGAATGTAACGTGTGCGTATTTTTCTGTCTCAGCAAGTCTAAGCTGCTTTAAACCATTGTTTGCAAGGAACTCGCCGAAAGTATTTGTAATGCTCTCCTTTTCGAAAGCAATGTGCTTGTTAGGGATTGTCTCATCGTAATCCTTGAAGCAAGCATAATATAAATTAAGGAATTCTCTATCGAATCCTGTGAACTTGTCATCGCAGAATGCTCTTGTAATTTCACGAGCACGGTCTGGACGGAAGTTGAAGAATACAACTGAATCGCCGTTCTTAACAACTGAAAGTGGATTGCCTGCAGCATCAGTGATAACTGTAGGAAGAACGAACTCATCTGTAACTCCCTCATCGTAAGAAGCCTGCATAGCATCTGGAACTGAAGTAGCCTTAACGCCTTCGCCTTTAACAAGAGAATCATAAGCCTTCTGAACACGATCCCAGTTGTTATCTCTATCCATAGCGTAGTAACGGCCTGAAAGAGAAGCGATTGTACCAACGCCAATCTCATCCATCTTAGCCTGAAGCTGTGCTAAGAAATCCTTACCAGAAGCTGGTGGAGTATCACGACCATCAAGGAATGCGTGAACGAAAACTTTTGAAAGGCCGTTCTTCTTGCACATCTCAAGCATTCCGTAAAGATGCTCGATGTGGCTGTGAACACCACCGTCTGAAAGAAGACCCCAAAGATGTAAATCAGAATCGTTCTTTTTGCAGTTTTCGATTGCCTGAAGAAGAACCTTGTTCTCGAAGAACTCGCCATCGTTGATAGCCTTTGTAATTCTAGTGAGATCCTGGTAGATAATGCGGCCTGCGCCGATATTCATATGTCCTACCTCAGAATTTCCCATCTGGCCATCTGGAAGACCAACAAACATACCTGATGCCTGGCCCGGAACAAATGGGCACTCAGCCATAAGCTTGTCCATAACAGGTGTCTTTGCCATTGCAATGGCGTTTCCCTTAGGATTGTCATTGAGACCATATCCATCGAGAACCATAAGTACTACAGGTTTCTTACTCATAGTAATTCCTCCTTAAATGCCTAGTGTAATACTAGTTCATTATTCTATTGTTTTTTAGTAATGTGTCCCTCCATATCTATCTGAGCTGAGCCCGATAGATTATTGAGACTGTCAATGATATCGCTATATGCTTTATCTTCTTTATTTAAAAGGCTCGTAACACCTGATGCAAATCTACATGGAATGAAGGATGCATCAATATGTCCGTCCTTTGTTATCTTAATCTGTGCCAATCCTGTATTGTAATCTGCTGGCATCTCTCCTGTAATGGAGAACCAGTAATTACCAAGACTGTAGAAAATAGGAACATCATCCATATACTCCACTGTCTGAAGACAATGAGTGTGACCTCCTATTATAACATCAGCGCCTGCCTCTACAAAGCTTCTTGCAAGGGCGGTCTGATCTGCACCGTAGTGCAAATTTCCTTCTGTACCCCAGTGTGGGATAACGATGACGTAATCTGAATTGGCCTTTGCCTCCCTGATAACCTGGCAAAATACCTCTGGATGAAGGCATTTCAAAACCCCCGGTAAAACACCAGTGGCCTCCTGTGTAAAATTCAAAGTACGCTCTATCTGCGTGGCAGAACAAATAGCTATTTTTCTGCCTCCTATAATAAAATAGACTGGCTTTTTAGCCTCTTCTAAATTGACACCTGCACCTACAAAAGGCATATTAGCTCCTCTTAAGGTATCTAGTGTATCCAGCAAACCAGTCTCGCCATAATCAAAAACATGGTTGTTAGCAACACTGACTATATCAACCCCCAAATCCTCCAAAAGTGATACCCTGCTAGGGTCTCCTCTAAAGGTGTAGGCCTTACCCGCCAAAGCAGCGCCCCTGGTGGTATATGTAAACTCATTATTAATCATCATAATATCAGCAGAACGCATCTCGTTTAATAAATCATCTGAGAAGCAATCTTTGATACCATTTATTTGATGATCCATGTAATTAGTAGTAGCAACATCATTTGCAAAAGAAACATCTCCAGAAAAATCGAGAACAATGTCCTCCCCTTCTGGTGCCTCTAACTCGTGGATTCTATCAAAAGAATAGTTTTCCAAACCGGTACTCTTGCAGTAATCGTACCAAAGAACGTGAATGCTCTTGCCTGTAAGCTGATACCATATCTCTGGTGTATTGAAGTTTGCATAGCTGGCAATCTCCTGAATAATATCTTCCCCATAATCAGATGTAACCATTGCAAGGAAAGTTTCATCAATAGGATGACCGCCTATAAACTCCTTTGTACTATTATTGAGAATAGTATCCCAAGCATCACTCAAGTCTGTAATTTGAATAATCTGTGGCTGTCTCTCTTCAAGTGCTGTCTTTGTTTCCACATATGTTTCTTTTGTGCCGCATCCAACTAGTAAAAAAGTGAAAACAATAATTATAGCTAAGCCATAACTACATTTCCTCATTAATCTGCGCCTTTACTCGGACAACAGCCTCCATAGCTCCTTCATAACCCGAATTTGCAGCCATTTCGTAATAGGATAAAGCTGTTTCCAAATTCCTCTCAACCCCGTATCCGTTTTCATAAAGAAAACCTAAATTAACCTGTGCAATTGCATATCCCTGCAATGCTGCAAGCTTTTGATAATAAACCGCCGATGCAAAATCTACATCAACGCCATATCCATTGTAATATAAATAACCAATCTGATTAAGTGCTGGAGCATAATCAAAGTCCGCTGCCTTTAAGTAGTACTCCATTGCTTTTTCGTAATCCTTGTCAACACCTATACCATTTTCATACATCTGACCTATATAGTAGCTGGCCTTTGGTGATGAATTATCTGATGCTGCTGTGAAATGTTCCATAGCTGCATCCGAATCCTCTCCTACGCCTAAGCCCTTGATGTACATAATACCAATGGCGATATTGGAAAGATTAATTGAATCTCTGTCATTTAATGCTGTACTAGTGGATTTGATGACTCTGTTGTAGTAGTCGTAAGCTTTTTTGTAATCCTGAGCTACGCCAATACCCTTTTCATAAATATATCCCAGATAATATCCACCATCTAAATCCCCTGCCTGCTGTGCAACAGTAAGCAAATCTACAATCTGTGATAGAGCCTGGTCCTCATCCTCAGATTTAGAAGATTTTGTGCTCTTTTCTGATTTATCTTCTTTGTCTAATTTTTTGTCGTTGGTATTATCCTCTGGGTTTTCGCCTAACTCCTCTGCCATTAGAGCTTCCTCTGCCAAGGCCTCGTAATCGCCCTTGATAAGCATTACCCTTGCAAGTCCTACCTTTGCATTTACTGAGCCTTTTTCTATGGCGGATTTAAATAATACCTCTGCTTTATCCAGGTCCTGATCTACACCTGCTCCGGTAAGATAAAAATAACCAAGTGCATCTGTACCATCTACATTACCTGAATCCGATGCCATCTGATACCAGGATTTGGCCTCTGCGAAATTCTGCCTGACATCCTCCGTACCATATTCAAGCATTCTGCCTAACATAACCTGAGCTTCTGTATCGCCCTGATAGGCAAGAACCTCTAACTCGCTATAAGAAAGGACTGTGTAGTCCTCTACCTCTACATCATCAAATGCGACCTGTTCAGTAGTGTCTACCACTTCTTCGGTCTCATTTTCTGCTTCCTTTGAACAGCCTATTAAGACTGTGGCGGAAATCACTGCCATTAATAACAAATGAAAATTACGCTTCATTATTACCTCCGTAATTCGATGGACATACACATAAATCCATCAGCGCAAATTATATCATAAAAATATGACCTTTTAAACAACAAAAAACCCTCTATTCTGTACACTTTTTTATTCATTCTGACCTAGTTTGAGAATTAGATAAAAAAAATGCACCAGCTAAGTGGTGCATTTATAAAAACTTTAGGAGTTTTTTAATTCTAATTATGCGTTAACGATCTTTCCGAAGTCTGGCTTAAGTGAAGCGCCACCAATAAGACCACCGTCAATGTTTGGCTTGCTAAGAAGCTCGGCAGCGTTTGAAGCGTTCATAGAACCGCCGTACTGAATACGAACAGCCTCTGCTGTAGCATCATCATAAAGCTTAGCGATAAGCTCACGGATGAATGCGCAAACCTCTTCAGCCTGATCAGCTGTAGCTGTCTCACCTGTACCGATAGCCCAGATTGGCTCATAAGCGATAACAAGGTTCTTTACCTGATCAGCTGTAACGCCTGAAAGATTCCATGTAATCTGACGCTCAATCCACTCCTTGTATGTGCCAGCCTTGCGAAGTGCAAGAGACTCGCCACAGCAAAGGATTGGTGTAAGACCAGCAGCGAATGCCTTCTTAACCTTTGCGTTGATGAGGATATCATTCTCACCAAAGATGTCACGTCTCTCAGAGTGACCCATGATAACGTACTTAACACCAGCATCTACAAGCATAGGAGCTGAGATTTCACCTGTGAAAGCACCCTTATCTTCGATGTAGAAGTTCTCAGCACCAACATTTACGTTTGTGCCCTTAACAGCCTCTACTACAGGAACGATGTCGATTGCAGGTACGCAATATACTACGTCTACATCATCGTTCTTAACTAAATCCTTAAGCTCAGCAACAAGCTTTACAGCCTCAGAAGGTGTCATGTTCATCTTCCAGTTGCCGGCAATAATTCTTCTTCTTGCCATTTTAATTTCCTCTTTTCTTATTTATCGTCTGCTGCGTAAACACCTGGAAGCTCCTTACCCTCAAGGAACTCAAGTGAAGCACCACCACCTGTAGAGATGTGGCTCATCTTGTCAGCGAATCCCATCTGGTTAACAGCTGCTGCTGAATCACCACCACCGATGATTGTTGTAGCGTCTGTCTCAGCAAGAGCCTTAGCAACTGACTCTGTACCTACAGCAAGTGCTGGGTTCTCGAAAAGACCCATTGGTCCGTTCCAAAGAACTGTCTTAGCTGTCTTAACCTTGTTAGAGAAAAGCTCTACTGTCTTAGGTCCGATATCGCATCCCATTCTGTCAGCAGGCATCTTGTCTGAATCATATACTACAGTCTCAACTGGAGCATCGATTGGATCTGGGAACTCTGCAATTGTAACAGCATCTGTAGGAAGAAGAATCTCCTTACCCATGCTCTTAGCCTTCTCAAGCATTTCCTTGCAGTAGTCAAGCTTTGTATCATCACAAAGTGATGTACCGATTTCATAACCAAGTGCCTTCTGGAATGTGTAAGACATACCACCACCAATGATAAGTGTGTCACACTTCTCAAGAAGGTTGTTGATAACGTTAAGCTTATCAGCTACCTTAGCACCACCAAGGATTGCTACGAATGGACGTACTGGAGTCTCAACAGCGTTTCCAAGGAAGTCAATTTCCTTCTGCATAAGGTATCCAACTACGTTAGAACCACCCTTAGCTGTGATGAACTTTGTAACACCAGCTACAGAAGCGTGAGCTCTGTGTGATGAACCGAAAGCATCGCATACATAATCGTCTGCAAGATCAGCAAGCTCCTTAGAGAAAGCCTCGCCGTTCTTTGTCTCTTCCTCGCCACGGAAACGAGTATTCTGAAGAAGAACAACATCTCCTTCCTTCATAGCCTCTACTGCTGCTGTAGCAGCTTCGCCTGTAACGTTGTAATCAGCAACGAATGTAACTTCCTTGCCAAGCTTCTCTGAAAGACGCTTTGCAACTGGAGCAAGTGACTCTCCCTCGTTAGGACCATTCTTTACCTTTCCAAGGTGTGAGCAAAGGATAACCTTTCCACCATCAGCAATAAGCTTGTTAATTGTTGGAAGAGCTGCCTTGATACGTGTATCATCTGTGATTTCGCCTGCCTTAAGAGGTACATTGAAATCGCAACGAACAAGAACACGACGGCCCTTTACGTTGATGTCATCAACTGTCTTTTTGTTTAATGCCATTTTTCTATCCTCCATAAATAAAAAAGGGTTCGGTCCAATAGGACCGGACCCTTAAAAGTCGTATTTCGTATAAACGAATTAAGCTAACTCTGAGAAGTACTTGATTGTACGAACCATCTGTGATGTGTAGCTGTTCTCGTTATCATACCAAGAAACAACCTGTACCTCGTACTGATCATCAGAAACCTTTGAAACCATTGTCTGTGTAGCATCGAAGAGAGAACCAAATCTCATACCTACGATATCTGAAGAAACGATTTCATCCTCGTTGTAACCGAATGACTCGTTAGCTGCTGCCTTCATAGCTGCGTTGATACCCTCAACTGTAACGTCCTTCTTGTTTACAACTGCTGTAAGGATTGTTGTAGAACCTGTTGGTGTAGGAACACGCTGAGCAGATCCGATAAGCTTTCCGTTAAGCTCTGGGATAACAAGACCGATAGCCTTAGCTGCACCTGTTGAGTTAGGAACGATGTTAACTGCTGCTGCACGTGAACGACGAAGATCACCCTTTCTCTGTGGACCATCAAGTGTCATCTGATCACCTGTGTAAGCGTGGATTGTTACCATGATACCAGACTGGATTGGAGCGTACTTGTTAAGTGCGTCAGCCATAGGTGCTAAGCAGTTTGTTGTACAAGAAGCTGCTGAAATGATTGTATCAGAAGCCTTAAGTGTCTCATGGTTTGTATTGTAAACGATTGTAGGAAGATCGTTTCCTGCAGGAGCAGAGATAACAACCTTTCTAGCACCAGCGTTGATATGAGCCTGTGCCTTTTCCTTTGATGTGTAGAATCCTGAACACTCAAGAACTACGTCAACCTTAAGGTCACCCCATGGGCAATTGTTTGCATCTGGGAATGCATAAATCTTGATTTCCTTACCGCAAACGATGATTGAATCATCTGTGCAAGAAACCTCATCTGCATGCTCGTACTTTCCCTGTGATGAATCATACTTTAAAAGATGTGCTAACATCTTTGGGCTAGTTAAGTCGTTGATTGCTACTACTTCGTAACCTTCTGCGCCGAACATCTGACGGAATGCAAGACGTCCGATACGGCCAAAACCGTTAATTGCTACTCTTACTGCCATTTTTAAATCCTCCTAAAGATTCTTTTAAAATATTAATTTTCTGAAGTGCCTCAAAAAAGCACCCCGTATGTACTACATTTTAAACAAAACCAATTTATAATTCAACCCCAAAATGAAATATTGTTAAATTTTTCTCAAAGTGCTAGAATTACCCACAAAAGGAGGTACTTTATGTTTTGGGATAATCATATGCACAGCAACTTTTCTGGGGACTCTGAGGCTGCTCCAATAGATATGATAAATGCCGCCAGAGCCAAGCATCTTTTAGGCATCACATTTACAGATCATATGGACTTGGATTACCCTCCTAAGTACGGTTTTTTCGAACTTGACCCTTACAGCTACTACGAAGCTCAGCATAAGCTGGCCTTAGAACAGACTGACGATAGATTTACTGTATTAACAGGAATCGAGCTAGGCATCCAGCCTCACGTAGCTGATGAATTATACAAGGTAGCCAAAGAAATTCCTTTCGATTTTATAATAGGAAGTACTCATCTTATAGATAAGCAGGATCCATATTTTGATTCCTTCTGGGAAACAGGGGAAGCCGCTACTCTTCTAAAACGTTATTACGAATGCATTCTGGAAAACATTACCGCATTTACGGATTTTGATACAGTGGCACATCTTGATTATGCATTTCGCTACGTAAAAGACCCTCATATTAAAGAGGAAACCCACAGACCTTACTTTGATATCGTGGATGAAATCCTTAATAAGATAATCCAAATGGATAAATCCCTAGAGATTAACACCGGCGGTCTTAGAAAAGGACTAAAAAATCCTAATCCTGCTATTTCTATTATAAAGCGCTACCATGAATTAGGAGGAAAGATGATAACCCTTGGAGCAGATGCCCACGCTCCCGAAGATGTAGCCGCAGATTTTGAAAAGCTTCCAGAAATGTTGAAAGCCTGCGGATTCAAAGAATATATGGTTTATAAAAACAGAAAGCCTGAGGCCTTTCCTTTGTAGGAAAGCCTGAGGCTTTTTCATTTAAAATAATAACTTACTATTTAAATACTTCACTGTAGACTTCATCCGCTATCTCACCTACAGCTCTGTTATCCACATTAACAGTAATATCTGCAGCATAATTGTATTTATCTTCTCTTTTGCTCATCAGCTCACGGATGAAATCTATATTTTTATTTCCCTCAAGAAGAGGCCTGTTATGACTATTTTTTACACGTTGTAAAATAGTTTCAGGAGTAGCATTGAGAAGAACTACTTTTCCGCTTTTTCTCATCTCAGTAACATTCTCATCTCTAAGAACAGCACCGCCTCCACAAGAGACAACAACGTTATCTTTTTTTGCAAATCTTTAATAAGCTGAGTCTCTAAATCTCTGAAATATTCCTCACCTTTAGTGGCAAAAATATCAGAAATGACCATCTTCTGCTCTTTTTCTATTTCAGCATCCATATCTACAATCTGCATATCGTATTTACGTTTAAGTGCCTCTGCAATTGTAGATTTTCCTGTACCCATAAATCCTATTAAAAATATATTAGACATAGTCCCTCTCCGTTAGTATTAATAATATTTTTCTAATGCTACCAAATATTCTAATAAATTAAAAGAGAATTGCTAGTTTTTAACCACTAATTGTGATACTCTCTATTGTAAGATTTTTAGTAACGTATTTATGGAAAAGAGGCTGACATGAATAACTGCATTGATATCAGAGGCGTAAAAATCGGCGAAGGCATTCCTAAAATATGCGTACCTATCGTAGGTAAAACTTCAGGGGAAATATTGGAGGCAGCCTTAGCATTAAAAGAAATAAAACATGATTTAGTTGAATGGAGAGTGGACTTTTTTGAAAACGTTCTTTTCCCTCAGCTGTATCAGATATTTTATATAAACTCAGAGATATTTTGGATGACACTCCTCTTCTATTCACATTCAGAACAAAAGTAGAAGGCGGCGAGCTCGAAATCAGCAAGGAGGACTATTTTCAAATAAACCTTGATGCAATTGGAACTGGCCTGATTGATTTAGTGGATGTGGAGCTATTTACCGGGGATGATTTGGTAAGTTCCCTAATAGAGGAAGCCCACAGAAACAATATAAAAGTAATTGTCTCAAATCATGATTTTGAAAGGACTCCAGCAAAAAAGAATTAATTTCACGACTTCAGCGTATGCAAAATCTTGGTGCTGACATTCCAAAGATTGCAGTTATGCCTGTTGATAAAGCAGATGTGCTCACTCTTCTAGGTGCCACCGAAGAAATGGTTTCCAATTACGCCGACAGACCAATCGTCACCATGTCCATGGGCAAAACAGGTGTAATCAGTAGAATCTGCGGTGAGTTTTTTGGCTCGGCCATCACTTTTGGCTCGGCATCACAGGCCTCTGCACCAGGGCAGATACCTGCAGACGAATTATATTCAATAATGAAAAAAATGCACGAGTTCTTTTAAAGAGCTCGTGCTTTTTGTTTGATTCTTGTAAGTGTATTATCAATAGACTTTTCTGCTTTCCCAAGCTTTTGGGCTATTTCCTTATAGTCGTAATCCTGCATATACAAATCGAAAACCTGCTGTTCCATAGGTGACAATGCTTTTTTAAGTCGCATAATCAAATCAGAATTTGCTTCTGCCTCTATTATAAGCTCTGCTGGATCATCAGATGTGTATGAAGGCTCATCTATCTCGCCACCATCCTCATCATACAGCGAAACATAAGCATTTAATGGAGAATGTTTCTTTCTGTTGCTGGCCTCTATCGCCTTTATCATCTGTCTATCTATACAAAGCTGAGCAAATCTAAAAAATGTCACTTCTGAGTCTGTATCATAATCTCCGATAGCCCCAAAGAGACCTATCATCCCCTCCTGAATCAAATCCTCGTTTTCTCCACCAACAAGAAAATATTTCTTTGAGGTTTTCAACACTAGGGGCTTATATTTTTCACATATATAATTCAGGACAGCCTGATCGCCATCCTGATATTTTTTCACAAGATCCTCGTCTGAGAAATTGTTATATTCTTCTCGCAGGTCCATACCTACTCCTTAGAATTATTTACTTTTATTAATTCTCTGTCTAACAACCTCGTATGCAAGTACGCCGCAGGCAACTGATGCATTAAGGGAATCTATATCGCCGTACATTGGAATGCTGGCAATCATATCGCAATTCTTCTTTACTAAATCGGATACTCCATGGCCTTCATTTCCGATAACAAGACCGATTGAACCTGTAAGATTAAGGTCATACATTGTGGTGCCGCCCATATCTGCACAAACGAACCACATACCCTGCTCTTTAAGTTCTTCCATAGTCTTGCTGATGTTGGTAACCTTTGCAACAGGGGTGTAATTGATTGCACCAGCTGATGCCTTTGCAACAGTAGCTGTAAGACCTACTGCACGATGCTTTGGAATAACCACGCCGTGAGCACCTGCCTGATTTGCTGTACGAATGATAGCGCCAAGATTGTGTGGGTCCTCGATATTATCAAGGATAATAAGGAATGGATCCTCACCCTTTTCACGTGCTGCAGCTAAAATATCATCAAGCTCTGCGTAATCATAGCTAGCTGCATATGCGATAACCCCCTGATGCTTGCCAGTCTCTGAAAGCTGGTCTAAACGCTCCTTCTTAACAAAGCTGATAACTGTATCTTTGCTTTTCTTAGCCTCACGAAGGATAGTCTGAACAGGGCCATCCTTGCAGCCTTCTAAAACAAACAAACGATCAATGGTTTTTCCAGAACGAAATGCTTCTAATACTGCGTTACGTCCTTCTACAATTCTACTTTCTTCCATATTTACTCCAATATATCTAATTCCAAACGTTTAATACCACAATTAATCAATTCGCATATACGGTCCATATTTCCAGTCAAATACAGGTAACCCATTACGGCTTCAAAGCCTGTGGCCTCCAAATAATCCATAGTGGTGGCGTTCTTTGCCTTAGTGTGTGGCTTGGAATTGCGACCACGACGATACCAGTCGGCCTCTTCATCAGTAAAGCTATCCATAAGAGCTGTAGCCATAGCCGCCTGGGTATGTGCCTTCACCACAGAGCTGGCGCGTTGGTGAAGCTTGTTTACTGCAGTGTTACCTTTATTTACAAGGATAGAACGAATCACCACATCAAAAATAGCATCGCCAATATAGGCAAGTGTCAGTGGCGAATAAGTCCTGATATCCTTTGGCTCAATGTTAAATTGTTCGTTCAAATAATCATTTAAACCAAATGCCATACTACTCCTTCACGAGTATCTTTAATCTCAACACCCTTTGCCAAAAGCTCATCACGAATTGCATCTGCTGTAGCAAAATCCTTTGCCTTCTTAGCCTCTGCACGACGAGCGATTGCATCGTTAATATATGCCTCAAGCTCTGCATCAACACTGCTTCCAGCCTCGCCAAGGGCCTTTGCATGACCAATAAGATCAAGAGAAAGCACCTTATCAAAGCTCTCTACAAGTGCAAGCTTTGTTGCATCACTAGTATCAGCCTTTAATGCATCATAAAGAATTGTGATAGCCATAGATGTATTAAGGTCATTTGAAACTGCCTCGCAGAACTTCTCCTCAAACTCCGACTTCACAGCCTCGTCAACTGCACCCTCAGCCTTAAGCTCTGAAACACGCTTAACCAGCTTATTGTAAGCTGTAACTGTGTTGTCAAGATTATCCCAAGAGAATACAAGTGGCTTACGGTAGTGTGACTGCAAGCAGAAGAATCTGTAAACAAGTGGATCGTAGCCCTTTTCCTGAAGAACAGATACTGTAAGAATAGCGCCCTTTGACTTTGACATCTTTCCTGACTGGTCATTAAGGTGATTGCTGTGGAACCAGTAGTTGCACCACTTGTGACCAAGGTATGCCTCTGACTGAGCCACCTCGTTAGTATGATGTGGGAAGATGTTATCAACACCGCCACAGTGAATATCCATATACTCACCAAGGTGCTTCATTGAAATGCAAGAGCACTCAATGTGCCATCCTGGATAACCAACACCCCAAGGGCTGTCCCATTTAAGAGCCTGATCCTCGAACTTTGACTTTGTAAACCAAAGAACGAAGTCTGTCTTATTCTTTTTATTTGTATCTTCTTCTACATCATCACGAACGCCAACCTCGAGGGCTTCCTTCTCAACTGATGATGAGAATACGTAGTAATCTGAAAGCTTGCTGGTATCGAAATATACATTTCCACCTGCAACATATGCGTAGCCCTTCTCAAGAAGGACCTCTACCATATGAATGAATTCTGGAATGCAATTTGTAGCTGGCTCAACAACGTCTGGACGCTTGTTTCCAACTGCATCGAAATCCTTGAAGAAAGCATCTGTATAGAACTTCGCAATCTCCATAACTGTCTTGTGCTCACGCTTTGCACCGGCAACCATCTTGTCCTCACCTGTATCTGCGTCTGAAGAAAGATGTCCAACATCAGTGATGTTCATAACACGCTTTACCTGGTAGCCTGCATACTCTAAAGACTTGATAAGAGCATCCTGCATAATATATGTACGAATATTTCCGATGTGTGCGAAATGATAAACTGTAGGGCCGCAAGTGTACATAGATACCTTGCCCTCTTCATTTGGTTTAAAAACCTCTACCTGTCTGGTTGCTGTATTATAAAATTTAAAATCCATTTTCATTATTCTCCTTTATTTCTAGCGCATCCTCCGCAAGTTTCGCAGCTGCGTCCGCTGTCAAATACTACATTGCTTCCATCGTAAAACTCGTAGAGCAAACAGACTGCCTGCGAGCTGATGCCCTCTTCGCGTCCCGTGAAACCAAGATGTTCTTCTGTTGTAGCTTTTATATTTACCTGATCCACATCGATGCCAAGACACTTGGCAACATTTTCTTCCATCTGCTCTATGTAAGGACGAAGCTTTGGTTTCTGGGCAATGACTGTAGCATCAACGTTTCCTACCACATAGCCCTTGTCCATAACAAGCTCACGGACCTCTTCTAGAAGCTTCATAGAATCAGCGCCCTTATATTTAGGGTCTGTATCTGGAAAATGAGCTCCAATGTCCTTTAATCCAGCTGCTCCAAGAACAGCATCTGCTATTGCATGTAAAAGTACATCCGCATCAGAATGGCCAAGAAGACCAAGGGTGTGCTCGATTTTGACGCCACCAATTATAAGGTCTCTGCCCTCTACCAGCTTATGTACATCATAACCTGTTCCTATTCTCATATGCGCTCCTTATCTATAAGCTGCTTCCACAATTATTCTGCTGGAAGGAGCCAAATATAAACATTTTTTCAACTTCTAACTATAACAAAAATAAAGGCCTAGGGCAATGCCTAGACCTTATATGCTTTCTTTTCTTCTAATTAAAACTGTTCTTTGTGAATGTATGAGTTTCAGCCTCGCCCCACTTTATATTTTCATCCTCATAAGTAGCTGTAGCTATTACTAACTCTCCATCCTTGATTTCTTTGATAGTTTTTGTTTCATCATCTAACTCTATAGTTCCAACTTCTTTAATGCCATTTGAAACCTCGTAAGCAGTAACGGACTTACCATAGCACTCAACTATGATGAAATTGCCTTCCTTTGAGTGTACATAGGAAGCTGAAATATTAGCGTAGTCTGATGTAATCTGCTTAACGCTCTTGTCTTTTACATTGACATGATATAAACCATCTCCGCCTTCATCAGTTAATTCATTAGTAACACTAACTGTATCAAGCTCGCCATCATTATCCACATCAATTTTGTCAATCAATCCTAAAGCTGAAAGCTGGAATGTGTAAAACTCATCTACTGGAATATATTCTTCATTAAATCCATCTATTGCATAAAATGGAACGTTGAAGCTAATGAGCCCAGCTGCATATGGAGCGATATCGTATGGCTGGAAATAAAATCTGATTCCACGATTGTCAATTACATACTCTGGTGTGTAGCCATTAGAAAAAGTCTCGTCAATTGCTGACTTGTATGATGTCACCTCATCATTGTAGAGCATTTCCTTAGCTGAATCATCAGATTCCTCAATTATGCTAAGAATGTATGCCTTTGATACTTCCACGATTTTGTCCTTGTCGCCAAAGTTTTCCAAAGTAAGCTGCTTACCTGTGTTAACATCGAATGTGTAGCCGGAATAAACTGTTGATCCGTGAGCTCCACCCCTATCCATATAGGAAGCAACAGTAAAGCTGATAATCTTATCGTCTGCTCTTACGACGTTTACTGAATTGTTATCTATATATTTTATTGGCTCATATTCAAGCCCCTGCTCTTCAGCATATTCTTTCTGATCCTTATTGATTCCCTTAGCCTCTTCATTTAACGCGTCAATTCCTTCATTAAAATTAGAAACCATTCCATTAAAGAACTCTTCTAAGGACTTCTTCAACTCCTCGTGATCCGAATCTGTAATCTGGATGCACTCTTGAAAACCTGCGTAAAATTCGTATCCATCTGCTGTGACAGAAGTGATTGCATATGTAGGTGCTGTGCCTGCCTGCTTTTCGACCGCAGCCTCTTCAATAGTATCCTCTGCAACTACAGCGGTTTCTTTTTCTGCCTGATTATTTGCCTCTTTTTCCTTTGGACCGCAGGCAAATAAAGCTGTACTAGCCATCAAACAAGCTAACATAAGTGCGATTTTTTTCTTCATTAAATTACCTCCAAATTTTTATCATTCCCACCTAAAAACTGAGTATACACATATCCAGTACTGTTTCAAGTAGTACAGTGTCGATTTTAGAATTCTTTAAGATTCTTAAAATTACAAAAATAGGGCCCAGGGAGCCACCCTGAGCCCAAAAGGAGGATTTTTATAAAATAAACATAGAGAAAACACTATTTAATAACTAATCGCTTTGCACCTTCTGCAGCAAGTGGACTTCTTACTGTCTCACTTTCATCAAAAGTAATCTGTGCACAAAGCTTTGAGCCCTTCATTCTCTCAGCTGCAAAAGAAAGTCCATTGTTCTTTCTATCCAGTTTTGGAGAATCTATCTGATCTGGGTCGCCCAGAAGAACAACCTTTGAACCTTTGCCTGCTCTAGTGATGATTTCAAGAATCTGTCCGATTGTACAGTTTTGAGCTTCATCTACTATAATGAAGGAATTAACAAGAGAACGGCCTCGCATATAAGCAAGGGAACAAATCTCGATGATACCGGTCTCAAACATATCCTCGATTTGCAGCTTCACCTGTTCCTTCTCCTCGTTCTGCCCCTTCAAAAGTACCTGCAGGTTATCCATAAATGGTGCAATAAGAGGAGTCATCTTCTCTTCCAAATCACCTGGCAAAAATCCCAAATCATTATCAGAAAGAGTATTGCTTCGGGTAATCATTATTCTGTCATAGCCATTGTGATAATATCCCTGAAGACCAGCCGCCAGCGAAAGGAAGGTCTTCGCTGTACCAGCGCTACCCTTTAGGATTACAAGCGGCAAATCCTCTGGATGAGCAAGAAGTGCATATAGTGCAAATCTTTGGCCCACGTTTCTAGGCTGACAGTATGGAGTGTAATAATCCCGATCCTTCAAAAGATGCCATCCATCTTCCTTGAATGTATATAATGCTGAATTACTTCCGTCTCTACAAATACCAAATTCGTTTTCAATAAATCCCTTATTAAATGGACTCTCTATATCCTCTGGAGCGATATCTCTTCGTCCTGTGTAATTTTCGTTATCGAGAATCATTTCATTGTGGTAGCCCTGTACCACACAGCCACACATTGTTGCGTTGATTCTCATGGAAATATCATTTGTAACTAGTATAGTTTCAAGGTCTGACATTTTTGCAATTGCCAAAACCCCATTGATTATTCTATTGTCAGGTCTGTCTAGCGTAAACTCTGCTGGAACCAGCTTTTCAAATTCAGATTCTTTGGCGATTTTAAAGGTACCACCGTTAGGCATCTGGACCCCCGCTGCATAATCTCCTTCTATGGACTCGATGTTCCTGATAGATTCTCTGGCACCATAGCCCACCTCTGCATAGGCCGTCTTCTTGGAATCAAGCTCCTGAAGCGTAGTGGTTGTGATGATTACGTTATTGTCATCAAAACCAAATAATGCAGAAGGACAATGGATCAGAATATTCGTGTCTAGGACGTAGTTTTTCTTCATAGGGACCACACTCCTTACCTATTAAATTTTCCACTTCCTAGTGTTACTAGTAAGAGGAAGTGCACTAGAGCTGCTATACTTAATAAGAAACTTTGCACAGCAGTTAGTTTTTATACTTAAATTTTATCCTATTTGCCTCCTAAGTTCTACAACATTTTGTTGTTTTTTATGTATATTGTGTGAAAAAAAGCCCTCTATATTGTTATATTGAATAACAATATAGAGGGCTTAAAAATTTCATATTTTATAAACGTCCTACCAGAAGCAATCCTGCCAATCCGTAGTATGTAACAACAGCTACAAGGTCGTTTACTGTAGTGATAAGTGGACCAGATGCAACGGCTGGATCCACCTTAATCTTGTGGAAAAAGATAGGAATGATGGTACCGATAAAGCTGGAAACAATCATAGCCACAAAAAGTGAAAAACCAACAATACCAGATACACTAAATGCTGCATACCATGCGTAGCCCTTTAATCCATGTAGATATAAAGCTACAAATACAAATGCAAGCAATCCCAAAATCAATCCATTAGTACCGCCAACTCGCATTTCCTTGAGAACGAATTTGGCCTTTTCTAATCCAGAAATCTCCTCATCCATAAGTACGCGGATGGTAACAGCCAGTGACTGTGTACCAACGTTTCCTGCCATATCAAGAATAAGCGACTGGAATACAACAACAACTGCAACAGAAGCAACTACTGCTTCGAAAATACCGATAACAGAGCTGGTAACAAGCCCTAATCCAAGAAGCAGAAGAAGCCAAGGAATACGTTTCTTAATACTTTCTGGAAGGGATTCATTTAAATCCTCCTCTGCAGTCAAACCAGCTAACTTAGCATAGTCTTCACCCATCTCATCATCAACGGCCTCGATGATATCCTGAGCTGTGATTACACCAATTATTTCATCATTTGGATTAAGGACAGGAATAGAATCCTCCGCATAATCCTTTAACATTTCGATAGTATCAGAAATCACTGCATCCGCAGGAACACTTGGATAGCTGTGACTGATGATTTCCTCTAAAGGTGTATCGGCTCTGGCCAAAATTAAATCGCGAAGCTCGATAGCACCGCAGTATTTGTTATTTTCATCCACTACGTAGATAGTATTGATATTATCATTGTCCTGGGACTGTGAAATAAGGGAGCGCATAGCCTGCTTTACTGAAAAGTTCTCCTGGATGACAATGAAATTAGTAGTCATCATGCTACCGATTTCGTCTTCATCGTAGGAATTGATCAGTCGTACATCAGCGGAAGCATCCTCATCCATCAATTCGATGAGCTTTTCTCTCTGCTCCTCGTCTTCGATATCTTCCAAAGCATCAACCGCATCATCGGCATCCATGTTCTCTAAGACATCAGCCGCCTGCTCTGGTGTAATCTCAGTTAAGTATTCACCTACGTCCTCAATATAAGGGAAGATTTCTGAAAGTAATTCTGCACCTAAGATGCCAAAGAGTCTCTGACGATCCTCTGTATCCAGTGCTTCATAGGCCTCAGCAATATCATTTTCATGATAATCATCCAGGGCCTCAATCAACTGTTCTGCACCCATGTCAGAACGTAGCAAGTCAACAATCTCCTGAGTCTTGCTATCTTCTAAAAGATCTTTGTTTTCCATAGTTTCACCTGAACTATAGGAATAAAAAAGTCACTGATTATGTAGTTTGCATTAAACAACACAAGGGAACTGCCCGATTAGAAAATTAAAAGAGCAGCTGTATATAAGTTACATAATCGCCCGTGACTGTCGGATTTATCCATAGCTGCTCTCCTTTCGTTTTAATTGAATACATTTAAGAATTTCCAAGAAAACTTTATCATAAAAGCCTAGTTTTTTCTAGTATCTAAACAAAGTTTTCCAAGGTTTTTATTGCAAAAAAATCTCTGCAAGTATTCCTGCATTTTTATTTCGTTTCTTCTTGAAAACCATGCTATTAATAAAAAATGTGGATAACTTTCTATTTTTAGCATGCACAATTAGAAAGTTATCCACATTATTATCTGTCAGAATATATGATTCTTCTATAAATACTTTTTCTGTTCAGTAAAGCCTCGTCCCTTAACCTCAGAAACACGACTTACAATAATGAAAGCCTCTGGATCAATCTGATGAACAAGTCTCTCTGCCTTTGCCAACTCCCTGGTAGATACGATTGATAGACAAATCTCTGTATCCTTGCCAAGATAGCCTGTGCGGCCGTACATAACAGTAACGCCACGGTCCACATCCTGAAGGATTGCTCGACGAATCTCATCGCTCTTCTTACTAACAACCTTTATCTGAGTCTTGGCCTTTCCAAGAATAAGAGTCTTATCAAGAGTCATTGTGTATATTACTACTAGAATGATTCCATAAAGTACCAAATTAATATCTGTAAATACAGCCTGAATGCCTAATATTATAATATCGCAAACCCACATAACACCTGAGATGGATGTGCCAAAGAACTTGTTTAAAACAATAGGCGGAATATCCATACCACCAGTGGATGCCCCGGTACGAATAACGATTCCAAGGCTGGCACCTATAAGAAGTCCTCCAAAAATCGTGCAAAGCACTATATCATCAACAGGCTGACAACGAGCTGCGATTATCTCTGCAATTCGAATCTCTACAGGCAATACAAATGTAGAAAGTAATGTATTTGCGGCGAAGCGGTGTCCCATAACCTTCCAGCCTACTAAGAAAAGAATAGTGTTTATAACAAGTAACGCCTCGGATGTTTTTATTCCCCACGTATGATGGATAAAAAGAGCGATTCCTGTACCGCCGCCTGTAATAAGGCCAGATGGCTCTACGAAGAAAGCAATTCCAAGGGCATATAAGAATAATCCCAAAATAACAATTAACCCGGTTTTAAGTATCTCTTTCATTTGTGTCTCCATTACATTATTCTCTTTAAAACAACAAATGAGATTGTACACCTTCAACGGACATTTGTCAGCACAGCGCGGTAGCATGGTAGCGAGCTAAAGTGTTTTCTACATAAAAAGAACCTGGCTAATAAAAGCCAGGCTCTCATTATCTTCCAAAATCTAAAAAGTGCATCTTTCCATCATCAGGTCTTTTAACCTCTCGCTGAGGCTTCTCCCCAACCTCTGGATTAAAATACACTCCCTTTAAGGTATTAGTCTTGTTCCTGATACAATCGGGACAATACCTGCCATATCTGATACTGCAGCCGCAGCCTTCACAGGTAATATATACACGGCTTCCCTCAGGAATCTCCAGACGTCCCTCGCGAAGCATCCCATTAATCAGCTCAATCGGAACCCCTGTGTGGTCCGAAATAACCACTGCTGGAGCGGCACCGTGCTCATCAATGTAATCCTTTATCCTGCCAAAATCATCAATCTCCTGATTGCCGCATTCGTAGCACTCATAGTAGCCTCCGCCAATATATTTCAACCTTCCTTTGCATTTAGAGCAGCGATTTGGCTTTCTTTCCAGAAATTCCTTTTCAAATTTACTTTTATCTGCACTATTCATCTAATCACCTATTAATTCTATTTATAGGTCAAAATCTGCAACACTATCATCAAGCTCCACAATATTCTCAGCGTCTCCACCTTCCAAGCCTTCACGAATGCTCTTCCAGTTCTTCAAGAACCAAACTGTCTGGGCTGGATGCTTGTACAATGAAAGCATCTGAGCTCCCTCGTACTTGTATGGATAAACCACAGGAATATTGGTAGGTCTTGATGTAGTAAAGTATATAACGTGCCTATAATCCTTTTTTCAAGAGCTTCCGGCGTAGCACAATAATATATGCAATCATCTAAATCTGGAGCGTATACAAAATCCATCTTGGATTGCTCTACCTCCATTTCTTCCATATCCTCCACAAAAAACTCATTGACTCGAATGCTCTTTACGTCCTCCGCCTCACTGTCGTCTTCCTTGGCTTTTTTAACTGATTCCCGCCATTTTTTGGCCTCCAAAGGATTCATCAAACCAGCAAAAAATCTGTCCTCCTGCTCCAGTCTTTCCTGGTCTTCCTCAGATTCAGTGGGATCAATGCCCTTCTTCAGCCAGTAATTTATGGTATTAAGGTGTTTATTTAATTGTTCTATGTGTGGTGCGTAAAACTTATCAAGCGAAACCATATTCTGCCAATATTCCTGAAATGCTTCATTAGATGCTGCCCTTGCATTCTTCTTTCTAAAATAGATAGGCATTCCAATCAGCAAACTCAGGCTTATAAAGAGTATGGTTAAATTAACGCCAAGCCAATCCATATATCGCCCCCAAAAGTTATCAAACTAAGATTGAAACCACAATCAAAACAATTACCACAAAAAGTAGTATGGTATCAATCAGCAAAAACTGTTCTAATCTGCTCCATCCCTGCCTATTGGCATCTTTGAGCTTTTCGCCCATATCTTTTGTAATACTTACAAGCTGTTTTTTCAAAGGAGCCTCATAATCCAAATTGCTTTGGAGCCTTGAAAACCTTTCATCTATGGAAGAGATAAGCTCTTCATTCTTTTTCTGCCCCTCTATTATGAGATTCCAGTTTTCCTTGCCATTCTTTTCGAAGGAATCTAATGCCTTTTCCAGGGCATAGACCTCCATCTGAAGACGGTCTACCTCCTCCCTGATGGCCTCTTCCTTCATTCCGATATACCTATGTCGAAAAATAGGTTTGCCTGTCTTTCCTTCCTGCATATTATTTCTCCCTTTAGAATGCACAGAAATATGCGACTTTATATTATACTTGTCTAAATTTTATCACTTTATCAACCATAATGTATAGTCAAATCACAGAAATACCATACAAGATTTCTCTATAAACGCAATTTTCTATAATCTAAAAAAGCCACCCCATCAAAGGGGTGGCAAAAAACACACCTACAAAGAGAACCTAGCTACGAAATCCTGAAGCTCCTGAGCATTTCCAGCAAGCTTATCAGATGCCTGTGCAACCTCATAAGAAGATGCTGTCTGTTGCTGTGATGCGGCAGATACATTAGATGTCTCATCGGCAACCTCAATACTCATCTGCTCTATATCATGAATGTTTTTAGCGATGGTCTCTGTGCCAGATGAAAGCTGATCAACAATTCCGCTCATAGTATTTGATTCCTCAGAGATTGAGTTAACCATATTTACAATGTTATTAAAGGTCTGACCTGCCTCATTTACAAGCTCAGCACCACTTACAACATTCTGAGCACCTTCGTGCATAGCATCAACTGCTTCCTCAGAATTCTTTGTGATACCTGCTATAAGCTCTGTAATCTTCTGCGCCGCCTGATTAGAATCATCAGCAAGCTTTGAAATCTCGCTGGCAACTACTGCGAAGCCTTTACCCATTTCACCGGCACGTGCCGCCTCAATAGAAGCATTTAATGAAAGGAGGTTTGTCTGGCTGGCAATCTCAGAAATAGTAACAACGAATTCATTGATACTCTTTAATCTTTCACCTAAGCCCTCTACTACCTGAGCAGTATTCTCAACAGATTCTCTGATACTTTCCATCATATCGGTAGCATTAGTCATATCAGCGGCTCCGTTTACAGCTGCCTCATTGGTAGACTTAATCATATCTGTTGTACGAGCGATTGCTTCCTGGAAGTTCTCCATATTAGAAACAAAGGAATCTGTTTCATTACTTGCGTTTGTAACTGCGCCAATCTGGCTAGAGCAAGAGTTTGCTACATTCGTACAAGAGGTTGCAACCATCTCTGATGCCTCTGCCGACTGTGATGCTGATGCTGAAAGCTCTTCAGAAGCTGCCGCAACAGAACCTGTAGTATCTGAAATATCCATCATCAAATTTCTAATATTACGATGCATCATATCCAGAGCCTGTGAAATAGAACCAATCTCGTTGTTTCTATTAACAAGGGTTCGCACTGCATCCATCTCTTCATTCTCAGTGAAATCACTGTTTGACATACGAACAATCTGGCTTGCTGCAAGTGAAATAGGCCTTGTAATCTTTGTTCCAAAGAACAGTGCGATAACAACACCAATGATAATAAGAGCCAATAGAATAACAATTGTTTCCATTACGCTGGTTCTAAGAGCCTGGGCTGCCTTACGGCTATACTCAGATGCAAGGGCATCCAAATCATCAACCCATACACCAGTACCCATAACCCAATCAAAAGGCTCATAGTACGCTGTGTAATTAATCTTAGGAAGTTCCTCTGTTTCGTTTGGCTTTGCGAACATAAGGCTTGTGTAGCCGCCGCCTGGCTGAAGACCATTCTCTATCATCATCTGAATATAATGATTTCCATTGTTATCCACAGCATCCCAACGGGACTGACCTTCTGTATCACGTCCCAAAAGAACGACATTTATACCTTGGGAAGTATCAACCCAGAAATATCCACTTCCATCGTTATATCTAAGTTCACGAATGATGTCGGCAGATAGCTTCTTCGCCTCATCCAAAGTCATCTCACCTGCATCTGCCTTCGCCTTCATAAAAGCACAAATACTCATAGCCTCCTCAGTCTCAAATTTAAGCTGAGACTTAACATCGTCATATAATCTTTCCTTATATTCTGCTGTCTGTTCCTTGTTTGTGTTGAGAGTATTCACAACTGTAAATGTTGAGATAATACCTGCTGTGATTACTACAACTGCCAGAATAACTGCTACTAAAATGGTTCGTAATGATCCTCTTTTCTTTGCCATAATGTTAACTCCTTCACATTCAACAAATAATGGGCATCTATGACGCTATAATACCATAATCGTATATACGAATTCTGACACTTCACAAAGTTTTCAAACAACTTTTAGACTTTATTAAATATTAGTCTTGCAGGTTATTTTTTAACAAATTTTTCCTGGATGAGAAGTTTCTATAAAATATAAAAAAGAGAGTCCTCAGTTGAAGACTCTCTAATATAAAATTAACAATAAACTTTATCATATACAACTACTCGAACTACTGGTGCATCCCAGGAGAAATACTTCAAGGATGCGTTTCCTCTTTCGTAAATGTCCTTTCGAATAGTCTTGTCGTCAATAATAAATTCGCTACAGCAGCAAGATCTGTATGTGAATGTGTTGGTGGTATCTGTGTCTATATCGGCTTTTAAATCGCCCATAATACATTTAATAACTACGCCATTTTGAAGTATAAGATCCATATACTGTCCTGGCTGTGCGTTAAATCTACTTCCGACAGCTACAAGATATCTGTCGTCAAGCTTCATAAAGCCATCGGCATCTGGGGATGCGATGCTATTAATATATCCGGCTTTTCCGTATGTAATCTTGCGTGAACGCTCGATTGTTTTTCCACCCTTGTAGCTAACTGTTTTTCCTGATACTGGACTAACAAAGCTGCTAGGGATGTCATATGCAGTTTTTTCGTACTCCTCCAATGGCTTTTCAGGGCCTGCTAAAACTGCACACTCCTCTACTATAGTAACTGTAGTACATTCAACAAGCTCGCTGAGCATTGCTGTGTTCT
Organism: Butyrivibrio fibrisolvens 16/4; assembly: GCA_000209815.1. GTDB lineage: Bacteria > Bacillota > Clostridia > Lachnospirales > Lachnospiraceae > Pseudobutyrivibrio > Pseudobutyrivibrio fibrisolvens_A. The sequence continues at coordinate 1,330,894 of FP929036.1, read as the reverse complement.
CAAATGTTTTTGTCTCTTCGGTGATTGGGGCGTCTGCTGCCTCTACTGGCATAGCATAGCTTCTGTTGTAACAGTGGTTAAATAATAATATTAAAAGTGATGTGATTAAAATAATACTACAGGCCAGGCGGCCCGATCGAATGTCTTTTGAACTCATTCCTTTCATAAATTACATTTCCTTCCTTTCACAAAGTCGGTAGTCTAACAAAAAAATCTCATCAGGCAACGGCTAATTATCATTTTTGTGGCACTATTCTCTAGGAGGGACATTCAAGGAATTATGGAACAAATCCTGCATATTAGGTATAATAGTTGCTGAAGGTAAAATAAAAAGGGAGGTAATTTACTATGGCAAGATTTACTTTGCCCAGAGACCACATTTGAAGATATGTGCAAGGTTTTCGGACTTCCAAAGCTTCGCACAAAGGCAAAATTCTGTGCTATCTCTTCTACTTCAGGAACAGCTACAGAGGTTACTGCTTTCTCAATCATCACAGATTATCAGAAGGGTATCAAATATCCTATCGCTGATTTTGAGATTACACCTGATGTAGCAATCGTCGATCCAGAGCTGGCACACACAATGCCAAAGAAGCTTGTTGCCCACACTGGTATGGATGCTATGACACACGCTATCGAGGCTTATGTTTCTACAGCAAACTGTGCTTACACAGATCCACTTGCAATTCACGCAATCGAGATGATTATGAACACTCTTGTAAAATCTTACAATGAGGATATGGATGCAAGAGATGCAATGCACGATGCTCAGTGCCTTGCTGGAATGGCATTCTCTAATGCTCTTCTTGGTATCGTTCATTCTATGGCTCACAAGACAGGTGCAGCTTTTGCTGATTTGGGTGCTCACATCATCCACGGTGCTGCAAATGCTATGTATCTTCCAAAGGTCATCGCTTATAACGCAAAGGACCCTGTAGCTAAGAAGCGCTACGGTGTCATCGCTGATTATATGCATCTTGGCGGCTCTAATGATGATGAAAAGGTTAAGCTCCTTATCGATTATCTACGCAAGATGAACGATGATCTTAACATTCCACACAGCATCAACCACTACGGTCCTGATGGACTTCCTGCTGAGCAGGGCTTTGTCCCAGAGGATGTCTTCCTTGAGAGACTCCACGACATTGCTGCAAACGCTATCTTGGATGCCTGCACAGGTTCAAATCCTAGACAGCCTAGCCAGGAAGAAATGGAAAAACTTCTTAAGTGCTGCTACTACGACACAGAGGTTGATTTCTAAAACCAGACAAACTAAAAGGGAGGCTATAATGGCCTCCCATAATTTTTGCATACTAAAAGGGAGGCTTTCGAGCCTCCCTAAATTTTTATTTAACTTCTACAAGCTCTATTGTGAAATTAAGTTCTTTTCCAGCCATCTCGTGGTTTGCATCAAGTGTGATGTTCTTATCATCCTTTGCAACAACCTTTACTGGGAATGGTCTGCCGTATGGATCCTGCAAGTATACCTGCTGATCTACAACAAGCTCCTCTGAGCCTGGAAGCTGTGCAATCTCTAATGTGATGACTGCGTCCTCATCACGCTGACCGTAAGCTTCCTCTGGCATAAGGTGAATGTCTACCTTCTCGCCAACTTCCATATTTGCAACAGCCTTGTCAAAGCCCTTAATCATCATGCCTGCACCGCAAACAAACTCAAGTGGCTCGCCTCTATCATATGATGAATCAAACTGTGTTCCATCATTGAATGTGCCTCTGTAGTGTGTGCGGCAAGTCTTTCCTACGTTCTTGCCTTCAAATTCTGGCTCTGGGTGGCATCCGCCACAACCAGAATGTCCGCCACAGCTATGGCCTTCCTCGTGGTCGCCACAAGTATGTCCCTCACCATGGTGATTGCAATTAACACCTGTGTTAATAAGCTCGCCTTTAAGATATGCCTCTACTGCAGCATCAACATCACCTGATGCACCAGCGCAAAGCTCGATACCGTGCTCGCTAAGTGCAGCCTGTGCACCGCCACCGATGCCACCGCAAATAAGTACATCGATTGAGTTATTGCTAAGAAGTCCTGCTAAAGCACCATGTCCCTGACCATCAGAGCCGATAACCTCAGAAGAAACTACCTTTCCATCCTCTACCTCATAAATCTTGAACTGCTCAGTATGTCCAAAATGCTGGAACACCTGACCATTATCGTAAGTAACTGCTATTCTCATTTTTATACTCCTTTAAACAAAATCCCTGCTATTATAACAGAAATTTTATAAAAAGTGTGCTCTTAATTCATCAGCTGAGATTGGAGAAAGGTAAGCAGGTGCAATATCAAATACTGTCTTTGCTCCTGTAACACCTTCTGCATTAAGGCGATAGATAGCTCTAGCGTATGCTGTTAAAACAGCTCCTGTAAATTCTGGGTTTGAATCAAGATTCAAGCTGTACTCGATAACGTGCTTGTTGCCTTCGAAGCCTGTCTCGCCTGTGTAGATAACGCTTCCTCCGTGTGGCAATCCGCTGTGATTCTTCTTAAGCTCCTCTGCAGAGATGAAATTTACAGTAGTGTCATAATCTGAGAAGTAGTTTGGCATCTCCTTGATTTCTTTTTCGATGCGTGCCTTATCAGCGCCCTCTTCCACTACTACGAAGCACTCTCTAGTGTGCTTTTCACGTGTAGTAAGTGTAGGATTCTCTCCATTACGAACACGCTGAAGAGCCTCTGGTACAGGAATAGTGTACTGTCTGGCATCCACTACGCCCTCGATGCGGCGAATAGCATCTGAGTGGCCCTGGCTAACGCCCTTTCCCCAGAATGTATAAGCCTCACCCTTTGGTAAAATTGATGTGGCATATAAACGATTAAGAGAAAACATTCCTGGATCCCATCCACAAGAAATGAGTCCGATTTTACCAGCTGATTTTGCTGCCTTTTCAACATTTGCAAAATGCTCTGGGATTCTAGCGTGTGTGTCAAATGAATCGATTACGTTGTAAAGTGCTGCGTACTTTGGTGTCATCTCTGGTAAATCAGTAGCACTGCCACCGCAGATAATAAGCACATCTATATCTTCCTTGCCAGTATCCAAATCTGCTGTAGATTTAACTGTAACGTTTGATTTAACTGTAACTGACTTAGGATCTCTTCTGGTGTAAATAGCCTTAAGCTCCATATCCTCGCTGAGAGTAACGGCTGCCTCTGCACCCTTGCCTAAGTTTCCGTATCCTAAAATACCTACTTTAATCATGGTCGAACCTCCTGTAACCAACGAATTTCGCACTAATGATATCAAATTTCATCTTATTTAGGAAGTGAAACATTGTGGGGGGTGATGTTTGCCTGGGTGGGCTGGATTTTTGCCGGGGTGTGATGTTTGCCGGGGGCTGGATTTTTGCCGGGGTGGGCTGGATTTTATCACAAGATATCCCGAGAACCCGCTTTCCTCCTCTGGCTTGTGATAAATTTTAAAGATTTTGGCTGGATTTTATCACAAGATATCCCGAGAACCCGCTTTCCTCCTCTGGCTTGTGATAATTTTTAAAGATTTTGGCTGGATTTTATCACAAGCTAATCGAAAAAAGTGCCCTGGCGAGGTTTCTTGTGATAAATTACATTTATAAATCAAGTTCCACATCTTTTATGGCGCAAGCTCCACAAAGCTGTCCTACAAATTCTTCCATATAATAGAACTCACCCTCGAAATGATTATCGAAGGTTTTAATGGCTGCAGATAAAGTAAATGGCTTGCCGCAGTTTTTGCAGGTTCTAATTACAGACATAGCCACTGCATCATCCTCTACTTCATAATCCTCGTGATCCATATCTCCTGCTTCGTAGCCTTCTAGTGTATGGCTTTCTAAATATTCCTTTGAGGGTCTAAGCTCACCCTCTATTTCTGAAAAAAATCCCATCGTTTACCTCTTATATAGTTTCCTATGAGCAGTTTATGCTCATTGTATGTCCATCAGCATCTTCAGGCTGATTTTCCTTGTAGTTATTGTAAATCTCCGCTATCTCTTCTTTTGAAAAATCTGGAAAACAGCTGTAAAGAGTTTCAAGCTCCATACCCGTGCTAACAAAATTTTCTACTGTCATTTGGTCTTTCTTATTCATAACATATACTCCTCTTCGAAAAAAAATCACTACCCTTCCATAATATCTGGTAAAGGAAATGGAATTACATTCTTTGGTTCATTTTGGCTAGCAGTCCATAATGTCAATTTTAGTTGCATATTGAGCCAGCTCTCTGCTGAAGTATTTGTTGCCTTTGCAATACGTAATGCCATGTCTGGACTAAGTGATGATTTCTCATTAACAAACTCTGACAATGTCTTCCTACTAACTCCTAGCATAAATGCAGCTTCAGTAACTGTTAAGTTAAGAGGCTTCATTACATCTTCTAAAAAACACTACCAGGATGTGTTGGTTTTCGTGTCATTATTCTGGCTCCTTCCATTAATGATAATCAGTATAATCAACAAGATATGCATCCGGTCCTTCAAAATAAAAGGTCATCCGCCAGTTGCCATTTACTGTCACTGCCCACATATCTTTCTTGTCTCCTTTGAGTGGATGCAAACGATAACCAGGTAAATCCATATCTTGTGGATTAGTGCTTGCATCTAGCCAATCAAGCATTCTTGCCAATTTAGGTGCATGATCTGCCTGTATACCTTTTTTAGATCCAGTTTCAAAAAAATCCTTCAAACCTTTATGTGAAAAAGATTTTATCATATTCTATATTGTATCCTGTAACGTTACAGGTGTCAATCCTCCTTTTCTTCTATATGCATTTGCTGCATTTCAATATAATATGAAAGCAATCGAAGTACGTAGGGCGGAGCATTTCGATGCCCCAATTCCCATTCTGTCATTGTTCTATATGGAATCTCAAATTTCTCACAAAATTCTTTTCTATTTAATCCTGTAGATTCCCGGAGTTCTTTCATTTTTGTACTAAACATTTTTTCTACCATACCTGCCCTCCATCATTTACACATTGTGTAAATGATATCTTAATATATTGTTTTACGCAATGTGTAAATTAAATAAAAAAGCTCATCCACTATTACTATTGGATAAGCTTTTTCATTAAAAATGCAATTGTTTTTATGACAATATTACTCGAATTCTACTTTCAATTCATAATCACTATCTACTGCCCTAACAATAGGATTATAAATATCATATACAGCTTTCAAAGCCAAATCATCTGCTGCTTGGCCATTATTGGAATTGTCGAAGGATTTCTCCAATCTATCATGTAACTCTTTCTCAATCTTATTATAGTCAGCCACAGTAAGCTTGATTTTTCCTATCGCAAAAAAGCCATTATTTTGATTGCCTATCTTTATCTTATAGGGATCAATTTCTATTACATCTAATTCCGGATGCTTTATTTTTATAGTAAGAACTTTATTAACCTTGTCCTCTACGAGATTCTTTTTACTTAATGAATCTAGGTGAACAATAAAACATCCTTTCCCCTTATAAGTAACCTTTTGATGCTTCTTAGTAGGATCCCAATCCAGCTCCTCAATTAATCTATCTTCTATCTCATAGCTAACCTCAGCTTCCTGTTCATAAACAACCAACTTTCTTGTCTCATTGCGTTTAGAAAGAATGACATCAGAAAATGAAACTCTAACACCACTATCACTCAACTTTATTGTATCAGGATCTATGACAGTTACTCCATCATTATAGTTTTGTGGTAGGATTTTACTGTCTCTGAATGCGATAATAATTATTACAGAGGCCACCATGCAAATAATGCTAACAGTCCTTAGAAAAATAAGCTTTTTCTTGACTCAGCCTCCTCATTACTCTCATTCTTCTGCATTTGAACCAAAATTTTATGAGCTTCACTTCTTATACTTGCACCATTATCTCTAAAACTATTAAATTGGAACAACTGATTTAAAATCCAAAACAAAAATATAAAAGTCAGCACAGGGATAACACAATATGCCACCAACATAATTGCAATAGCATTTATAAACTTCCCTACTATTCCTTTGTAATAATTAAATAAATCCTTTACTCCACCTATGGCCGTATTAAAAATCCCAGATACTTTATCATAAAAACTTTTATCTGCAGATGAGCTTTCTGTTATTTCTTCTACCTTATTTGAACCATCCTCAGCCATAGTTACAGTTTCATTAACATAGTTCATGGAACTAGAACATAACCAATCTGATATGGCTGTGCCACATGGAACTACCAATAATACAACTAAAGATAAGGCCATTAGCTTTGTAGCGATTGTCTTTATAATCTCTTTTTGAGTAATCAAATACGCTATAAATAAAATGAAAGCAATTGGGATTAGAAATCTAAAAATCAATGGCACACCATGTGATAATAAAAGGTTTTCAAAAAATATCATTCCCAGCATTGCGACTAGATATTTATTTAAATCTGCAAGAGTATCTGCCAGTGGAGTTCCCCAATCATCTGGTAAAAGTGTTATCACAAACGACAATCCAATCGATACTCCCGTCACCTTAAGTACTAAATCTTTCGATTCTTCAAGTGTTGCAGCTGAGTTTTCAAAAACAGATAATTCTGATGCCTTCGTGGATGCAACAAAAAAAGAAAAACTATCCCAAAAACCAGTATTGATATTTTTGTCATCAAAAGCATTCTTTTGTTTTTATGTCCATATTAATTATCCCCCTTTTTCCCTTGGCACTTAATAAAATTATTGTACTTCTTTTCATATAATAAAGCACCACAAAAACCTATACTTTCCCCCTCCATATTCAAAACTTTCTATGTATTTTCAGGGCCCGTTTTAATTAATAATGAAAGCAGAAATATACATACTGAAAGGAGTTTTACTATGATTTATTACGTAGATGCGAAGGCCTTCCGAGATGGAGATGGTTCCAAGGAAAGACCTTTTAAGCATATTGGGGATGCAGCCGCCATTGCCATAGCCGGCGATGAAGTTTTGGTTGCAAGTGGAATTTACAGGGAGAAGGTAACTCCTAGAAATGCCGGTACTGAGGATGCGCCAATCCTTTACAAATCTATTGAAAAGCTTGGTGCCGTAATCACTGGCGCTGAAGAAATCTCTGGCTGGGAAAAATTAGATGGAAATGTTTGGACAGTGAGGGTTAACAACGGCATTTTTGCAGATTACAATCCATACACCACAAGAGTTTACGGTGACTGGTATTTCTCCCATAACATCAGACATACAGGGGCGGTTTTCCTGAATGACAAGATGATGTACGAATGCGATTCCCTGGGGGATTGCAAAAAGGGTGAGCCACATCCTTGCGCTTGGAATCTTGATGAGGCTTCTTATCTTTGGTTCACAGAGCAGGATGAAGAGAAAAATGAAACTATTCTGTATGCAAACTTTAGAGGGCTTGATCCTAATAAGGAAAATGTAGAAATCCTGGTGCGTCGCAACTGCTTTATGCCAGATGAAAACGGAATAAATTACATTACTGTAAGCGGCTTCAATATCAACAAGGCCGCTACCACATGGGCTCCACCTGCAGCATATCAGGATGGTATGATTGGGCCTCACTGGAGCAAGGGATGGATTATCGAGGACTGCGAGATTTACGGAAGCCGCTGCTGCGGTATCTCACTTGGAAAATATCTGGACCCAGAAAACGACATGTATTTCACTGTAAGAAAGGTGAAGAGCCCTACTCAGATGGAAAGGGATGCAGTTTGCCGAGGTCAGTATCACGGCTGGCTGAAGGAGAACATCGGCCATCACATCATCAGACGCTGCCACATTCATCACTGCGAGCAGACAGGTATCGTTGGCCGAATGGGTGGAGTTTTCTCTACAATTGAGGATTGCCACATTCACCACATCTGCAACTCTCAGCAGCTGGGTGGCGCCGAGACAGCTGGTATCAAATTGCACGCAGCAATCGATGTAACTATCAGAAGAAATCACATCCACAACAACATAATGGGTATCTGGCTTGACTGGGAAGCTCAGGGCGCAAGGGTCACAGGAAACCTGATGCACGACAACTGCAGACCTGAAGGTCGTAATCAGGCTGATGGGGCTATGTTTAACACTGATGTGTTCGTTGAGGTTGGCCACGGCCCTACACTTATCGACAATAACCTTCTGCTTTCACCTGTTGCAATCACAATTCCAAGCGAAGGAATCGCGTGTGTGCACAATCTGGTGCTTGGCAGCTTCAGCCTTATCAACTCGGGCGTAGACAGTATCATCAACAATCAGCGTGAGCCACGCTACACTCCTTACCACATCCGCCACAGGACTGAGGTAGCTGGATTTATGACCATTCTCCACGGAGATGATAGAATCTACAACAACATTTTCGTACAGCAGTATCCAATCACTGATGCTACAAAAACCGCTGCGGATGCTGATTATCAGGCTGTTGGTACTGCACCATTTGACATTTTTCCAACCTACGAGGAGTGGCACAAGCCTTTCGAGCCAGACACTGACCCTGATATGGGCGGCCTTGCCGAGGCTCACTTCGGACACCTTCCTGTATGGGTGGATGGAAATGTTTATCTCAACGGAGCAAACATCTATAAAAATGAGAAGCATAAGCTGGAGGATAAATCATTTAATCCTGAGATTGCTGTTGTTGAAAAGGACGGAAAATATTACCTTAGTGGCAAATTAAAGGATGCCATAAAAGATTTCACCGGAAATATGATTTCCACAGAGTCCCTGGGACTTGCCTTCGAGCCAGAGCAGGCTTTTGAAAACCCAGATGGTACTCCTATCATCTTCGACAGGGATTACTTTGGAAATCACAGAGCTGTGGCTCCTACACCTGGACCATTCGCATCCTATGATGATAAAGAAGTTCTGGTAAGCTTCAAATAGATTTCAACAATATCCCCAAAATTAAAAAAGCCCACCCATGCATTGCATGAGCGGGCTTTTGCCTTCTAAAAAATTATTCTAATGGAGGTCTATAAGTCTCACATCCTGGTGTGGATTAACCTTTGCCAGACCAAGACCCACAATACTGGCATCCAAACTTTTAAAATTCTCCATCACCTGCACTGCTGCCAGCATTTGCTCCCTGGTAAGTGTCTTTGCCAATGTAATATGTGGCAACCAGGAAAATGGTCTGTAACAGCTGCTAATAGTAGTGTTAGGTATGTCCTTAAAACAATCAAAAACCTGTTGTTCCAGATTCTGCAGATATTCATTCAAATAAGGTGAAACATACAAAACCTTTGGCATCAGCTGCCCCACAGTGATTAATGAAATGTCTCCCCTTGAAATTTTGCTATCAAGCTTTTCAAATGCAGGCACCAACACATCAACGCTCCTGGCTTCAATCGCTGACATTGTCAAATGTGGTGGAACATGATTTGCCACCATAAAATCATTTCCAGTTGCCTTTGCAACCTTTTCAATGTATCCCTTCAAAACTCTATTTGTGTTTTCATCAAAATAAGCAGATATTAAATACATAATTTCTATAGCATTGACATATATTTACTAAATTCACCTTTATCAATACCTAATGCTTCCATGGCCTGCTCAGCTGTGAGCTTGTCTCCATTATACAACACATCATTCAAAGATAAAAAAGACTTTTTATTCAAAGCCTAGTTTTTAGCAGGTCATAAATTATCCTCAATTTTGTTGTATTATCACCATATACAATTGTGTCAATGGATGGAATCAACCTATGAAGCTTAGTCCTAAGAGAAAAATTATATCTATTAATATTATATTGCTAATTCTTGTTATCCCATTTTTTATATCCGGGGTTTCTTTTGCTGCTTCAA
>FP929036.1:1313313-1319936 GCA_000209815.1 Butyrivibrio fibrisolvens 16/4 | reverse complement strand
AAACAATAGACCACACTAATAAAAAATATAATATTTTTCCATGGTCGGAATTAAATATGCATTTGTAAAATTGTTTTTAAACGGGCGATCAATAGGTGCTTTGCCTGTTCGTCGCCCATTTAATCATTACAAAGGCAAAAAACATGACTATTTGTCAAAAGAATAGTTTTTTAATGCCATTTACCTTTTTACCTTCACTTCTGCTAATTTTGCCCAAACCTCTTCTTCTGAAAAAACTCTTCCATTCTCCATATCATCAATTGCTTCATCAAGCATTGAGAAAAGGTTATCCATATTCTTTTCCATATCCTTTGTTTCAAACGAAACATCATGCTGTATCATAATAAAACCCACTTTCTATATACATGCCACTTCTGTATATAAAGATTACCAAACAATGCTTCAAAAATATGCTGCAAGCTGAGGAATGCAAGCTATGACACCGATCGCAACCAAAAAAAACCTGTGCCCATAAAAGAAATCATAAATACTCTTGAACAGAGTTTGGAATCTTTTTCACTCATCTGATCCTTGAGTCCTCTGAAAATCATCCCAAGTGCCCAGCCCAGGTAAGTGGAGAAAAGCCCCCCTGCAATCAGCGCTACACCTTCTACACTGACTTTTATAAATGGATGATATGCATTCACCAGAAAAATAACGGCTATAGCCACCACGATTACTAATACAGGTGTCATCAGTCGAATCACGCGCATGCTGCTCTCAGCTTCTTTACGCTGCTTTTCATTTGTGCTTAGGATGTCATCATCCAGAATACTTCGATTATTTTTAGCAAAATTCAAAAGAAAAAATCCCCAGACACCGGCAACTATCAATACTGGGACAAAAAATATAAGTTCAAACATGTTCTTCTCCTACTCCAAATTAAAAGCCTTTGGCAGATAGTCTGCCAGGTCACTCCTCCTCATAATTCTCTAATACTTTTTATTGCCTTCATAAACTCCCTATTTTTGCATATTCTTAAAAGCTTCTATATATCCTAAAAGATATGTTTTATCCCTACCTGCCATATTGTTAAAGGTCTCGATTAGCTTACCTTGTTCAGAAGATTTCTCCACAATATAATAATCCACTGGTTTGCTTCTCCCGCCATCTGCATCTATTCCAGATAATATCCACTCAGGCGTAACACCAAGAACCTTGCAGATAATCAAAATCTTATCCGCAGCTGGGTTTGTCTTCTTTTTTCTCCAGTCACTAACTGTGCTCTCTGGAATCCCTGTCTGCGCTGAAAACTCCTTCTGTGTCATCCCCTGTTCCTGAAGCTTCTCAAAAACTCTATCGCTTATAGTCATAATATCCTCACTTGATATAATTAATTAGCTTTAAATTCTTCAAATAATTTATTTCTAAGATTTATATTCTCTTGATCCATAATAGCAATAGCTTCCTCAAGACGACCTGCTTCTTTTAACCAAGAAAATAATTGCATAAGCTCTTCTTTTCCTTCTTCTCTGCCTTCCAGTCTACCTTCCACTCTGCCTTCCACTCTACCTTCTTCTCTGCCCTCATCCTTAGCCTCATTCATAGAGCTTTCCCATGCATAGCACATATTTGTACTCTCCTCCAACTCATTTACTGGTAACTTACACTTTGTATAGAAATTGATAGCCCTAATTATATCATTATTTACATCAGAGTATCTTTCTGGGCTATTCATAACAAGCTCTTTAATTCCATTCTTTTTGTCTGAAGCGGAAATCAGCTCAAACAAAATGCCAACATCGGTCTTAAAATTAACCCAGCTTGAAATCTTCTTAGGTTCCAATAGATTAAGGCGATAATCAGAAACTAAAGATAAAATTTCTGGACTCACCTGATCTGAGAACATTTCATGTAATGATAAAGGACCATCCCATTCCTTGGTACCATAATATACAGTAAGTGTAATTATTGGTTCTATTTTATCATCTTTTCTAATACCAGACAAAAATTCTGCCTTACTTAAACTACTCTTTTTCCCATTAGCTGCTGATGTTCTGTTAGCAGATGAAATAGCTTCTATCTGTTTAACATATCTCAAAGCATCATAGCAGAAATTCCTAACCGGCATTGCATAATCAATTTCTGTCTGATTTTCTATTCCTATGATAACATATGTAGCCACATCATCCCTAAGAAATTTAGCTCTTTTTAAGATATCTCTCTCCTTTTTAAATGGAACAATGTCTTTAAATGCATCTTCTAAAATAGCACTTTCTGTGGAATCCAACTCTCTAAGATTCTCAGGCCTCACAAGCTCCTTTCCACCAAATAATCCATTATTGATAGTGTCTGCAAAGTATGCTGGATTATCCATAACATTGCAGCTTATAACATCTGACTTACCCATTATTACTCCATAACTAGCACGCATTAAATTCGTATAATCGGATTCAATCCGTTTTCTATGTACTAATTATATTCTTTTATACGGATTTGTCAACCTAATAAAAGGAATGCACATTAAAAGCGCATTCCTTGTACTCTCCCTTTTATCCTCATTCTTTTGCAAGAATCTTAAGTCCTGCAATTCCAACTACAATAAGAATAACACATATGGCCTGTGGAACCGACAGTTTTTCATGAAAAAGAAATAGATGTGATGATAACACAATTAAAAGACTTTGTATATCTTGTACCATTCCTAGCAGGCCCTTCCAGGGCCAGGTCTGCCCGAGCTCCACAGACCATTCGCTGACGCGAGCAAGGAAGGATTGAAATCGGCTGACGCCGATGGGTGGCAATATCGTCCATTTACTATATAACCGATTAATTATATTTATATTTTGTCTTAGATAAAATAATTTACAAATTCAACTATAAACTGTATAATAAACAAGAACTTAATATTAAAGCGCCTTTGTTATCGGTGTCTATTTATAGATGCTTATTTCATAGACGTTTAAGACCGAAATTTTTAAGGGCTTCCCAGACGGTGTTTGTACACAAATGCTTTAGTTGGGAAGTTCTTTTATTTTCCCCATTTTAAGTAATCATAAACTAGTATTAATCTTCTAATATTTGTCCTTGTACCAGTTTGTGCAGTTTCTAGTATATTTACATCATCCTCAAATATTTCATATAATACTTTTTCTAATTCATCTACATTCATATTCTGCTCAGGAAGATGTGAAATCAATCTGGTCGCCTTCTCTAGTGTGGACTTTTCCTGATTCCATATTTGTAAAACCGATGTATATTCACCTAAACAGCTTCTATTTTCTTTATAGTACTAGAAATGATATGATCAAAATCTAAATTTCTTGCCAGCTTTTCACAATCCACAAATGTCTTGCTAGCTTCACTAAGATATTTATTAACAGGTAATCTTCCAGAATTTTGCTTTATTAGTTCTGGAAATGCATATTCTAACAAATCATCAGCTTCAAAGTCTAAATCATTTAAAATGATATTCCTATACCATTCATTAGGTCTAATACCACTCAAACCTTTTAACCCCAAATCAGACATTTTTCCTATTGATAGCACTAATTCTTCATCCCCAACTCGTTGATCTTCAAGGGCTGCGACTCTCAAGTGACCAGTAGGTACACTTGTAATGGTATAATCATAAATTTCTTGTTTAAATCTACGTAATATTTTTACTGGAAGCTTTGCACGTTTATTCTCTAAAGCCTTATACAATAACATAAAATCCGATAGAACTATTTTCTTCATTGAAAGTGGACGTCCATTCACCATTATTGTATAAGGCGATATTTCTACACCAACATAATTCTCTTTATACTCTACAAAAATAAATCTATCTTCAAGCATTTTAAGCTGTTCATCATTAAGACACAAAACTATAGAATTAATAATTTTTAATATGTTTGCGTCACTAATAGAATACCCTAAAAATATGATAGGATACTCCATGAAAATAGTAAGAAGTTTTGCAGCAAGATATGCACTCTTTGAATCGAATTCTAAATAATCCTCTTCATTTATTACTATGCTGTCTGGATTTTTTATATCACCGTGAATTTTATATATTTCAGCCACACCTTGCAACGCTGAAAAAATCAACTCGTGTTGACCTACATAGCTAGCATATCCATCAAACACATCTTCCAATAACTTGTCGTAATTTGTGGTTATAACTCCTGATATGCTTTTTTCAGATAACTTTTTTAATGCATCTATTTCCTCCTGGTATTCCTCCTTTAATGTACAATTATTTTTAATGTACTCTGCTATTTCGACCTTAAATGGAGAAACTCCGTTATGAACTGCGTCAAGCGCCTCTTTTGATGTAGTCCTAATCGATGCATCACTAAACCATTGTGAATCATATTCCTTTTGGATTAATTCCGCTACTTTGGGCATAACACCGGTTAAATAATCCGTATTTTTTGCTCTGTTCTCAAATGCATCATATGCAAATTCATCTTTACTAATAACATCTACGAAGTGCTTAAGTAACCCTTTCCAGTCTGGTAGACCTAAATAGCGTCTAGACATACCTGAGCCTATAAATAAAAAAGGGGTTGTATTGAAATTCCTTATCAAGTCTTCCAAAGTCATTTTTAATTTTTCCTCCCATTTATCTTTTATTAATTGATTTCTCTCACAATCTAAATATATGATTCAATTATATCGTTTATAATTTATAAATCCACAAGATATATCACCATAAGCGGCTCACTTTCAAGCTAGCGCAAGTGGCTCAAATTTTCATCAGCAAAACCATATTTATCATTTATATAGAAAACGCTGCAAGGCAAAAAAGCCTCGCAGCAAATATATAAGAGTGGGCAGCTTCGCTTCAACCCACGAATCGAGATTAGGCCTCCATCTCCTGGAGGGATTTTGAGGTATTGTACATAGGCAATTCCTCCTTTCCTAATATCAATTCTATTATAAGTTATATAAATATCAGCAACAACTGATTATTTTAGATAAGAATATTCATTCTACAATCCCATTAAAGTAAGAATTACTGTTAGCACTACAACAAAGAATAAAAGGATTTTCAACTCTTCCCAGGTCTGCGACCAGCTCTTTCCTCCTCTGTGACTGCTACTATAACTGTGATATCCTTCCTTTTTCATTACCTGATCATAAGTATCGCAATCATGCATAAAACATTCTGCGTGGTCTCTCTCAAAAGCATTAAGATGTCCATCGTGATTAGAATCGAACATTGAACTTCCGCCAAATCCTGAATCATCAAACATAATAAAACCTCCTTGATAAATTCAATAAGTGGTTGCCTTGTTCTTGATTATAAGATATCATATCCAACCGCGGTTTATCGGACAGCTCAAGGCCTTGATTATACTGACTTTTTTGTCATTAGTCATTCCAATCATTCCAATAATCTACTGCAGCATCATAAGCGTCATCATCGTCCTCGTAGTCATCATAATCATAGAAGTCTTCATAATAATCCTCTGCAAAACTATCTGCATCCTTATATCGACTGCTATTATATGTATCCTTCTTTTTGTAAGTACCACCAGTGCGACGACTCGTTGATGATTCAGATGAACTTCTATTTGTGGTTATTCTTTGTTGCTCCCTCTCCGCGCGGACCGCATCACTATCGTAATGATGTGAATACTCAAATATGTAATCACCATTTTTATCAGTAATTCTATATGACCATTCTTCGCCTTTATTTTCAGAAGAAAGCGCTTTTACAAAAAACTTTTTATTGGCTGCCTGAACTGGTGGATAAAACAATGACACCGAATATTCATACTCTGAATCGCTAAGATAAAAATTAATGTAGTTTCTGTAGTGATATACTCTATCACCCCGATTCATAGCATGGCCTCTGTTTAAATGATGGACATAGGTACTATCAGCACACATAGCCTCAATATCATCGTATAACTCATTTAATGTAGCAAACATATAATTATAAACTTGCTGATGTGACAACCGCTCTGTTCCAGCTGAAATACCTTCAATGGTAATACTATTAGAATGATATAAATCATTATCATAGCTACTACCACCAGTTCCATTAAAATCAGTTTTTGTAACTGATAAGTCCTTGATATATTTCTTACAATATGGGGATAAGTCCATATTCTCTACTTCTGCAGCAAACTCCTGTCTTGCATCCTCTGCAGCCTTAGACTGATGTTCAGAATAAGCATCAACAGCACTAGAAATAATAGCTATAGCAACTACTACAACTATCGATACCAACATGAATTTAACTACATTATGATTGGATTTTGGTGGTTGAGGATACTTATCATTAAATTCCGCGTGGATATTATAGCCACCGTCATTTGATGGTAATCCACTTCCAAAACCTGAATCTTCCCACATAATAAAACCTCCGGGAATATCTACTTAGAAATCGCCATCATCAAAATCATCATCTGAATCCCAGTCATCTTCGTCTTCGTCCTCGTCATCATCAAGAGAACGCATCAACTCTTCCTCTTCCACTGGATCAAGATAATCATCGCCATTGAAATCAAATGCCATTTCATCAACACTAGATACTGGTCTACCTGCAAATCTCATAATCGCACCTCCAACAAACTTTAATACTAGTTAAATGGTATAGCTTCTAGGCTTATACTATATAGTTCTTCTTCATTCTCATCACAATGATTATGATGTAATAGCTCCTCTGGAATATCATCTAGAATTTCTGG
>FP929036.1:1271039-1310641 GCA_000209815.1 Butyrivibrio fibrisolvens 16/4 | reverse complement strand
ATGTCATCATCATAATGAAAATCCGCTGGCATGACTGTCTTTTCAACAATATCAGCACTATAGTGTGTTTTGATATCATGCTTGCAAGCCCGCAGTTCTCTAGTAGTATTACTCTCCAAAAACTCCCAGGCCTCATCTTCATTTGCTGCTTCAAGTACATATTCAATTGTTTCCGTCTGTGTAACCTTGTATCTCATATAATCACATCGACCTCCATTTCCTAAGCATCTATTTTTGTGATTATAAGATAACAAATCTTAGCGCGGTTTATCGGACAGGTTAATGTCTTGATTTTATAAGCTTTTACTATTTTCAGCCTGCAAGCAACTTACTAAAATCACATTACCATACGATTATGATAAATAATTGAAAAACAGGCCTGATTCAATTCCTCAAGCCTGCTCTTTCTATCATAACTACAATATTAATCTGTCTGAAGTAACTCTGCAAAATATCCTATTTGGGGATTATCCGATGTGCCTACTATTGCAGCTCTGTCTAAAAAAATGTTTCCACATTCACAACTAGTCTCCGGTAACAAAGTGCAAGCATGGCAAGCTGCATAATTAAGAGATGAATAACCTTGACCTAACGAGTCAATACATATTGGATCATTTGAGCACCAGCTAGCACTTTCCAACATATTTAAAAATACATCCAGTAGCTTTTCTGGAACTCCCTGGCGAGCCAAACCACCAAGGCTGCCATCTGAATCGGCTGACGCAGTGTAGATGAGGATGCCACACATATTACTTTCATTCTCAGAAGAACAATATATTTTTTCTTTTATTGAAGAAGCCGAATAGCCGCATTGTAAAGTTAATTCTCTTATTAGAAGATGAGACAATGTATGCAGTAAGACATATCGAGCACTTCCACCTGACAGTCTAAACTTTACTGCAG
This sequence comes from Butyrivibrio fibrisolvens 16/4, assembly GCA_000209815.1. GTDB lineage: Bacteria > Bacillota > Clostridia > Lachnospirales > Lachnospiraceae > Pseudobutyrivibrio > Pseudobutyrivibrio fibrisolvens_A. Next base: position 1,309,738 of record FP929036.1, on the reverse strand, counting down.
GATGATTCTTTCCTCTATTTAGGAGCTCATTATATCTTGAGCCAATTTTTTGTTCCCATTCAGAAATCTTGTTTTCAGATAATCGAATAAAAATCCCCTCACCGTACAGCTCATTTGCTGGAAGCCATTTTAGCGGTCTTCTAGAGATTGGCGCTATATTTATCGAAGAATAAACACGAGAAAAGCCATTCAAAACCTGCACTTCTCGTAATCTTCCAACAATCTTTATTTGATCTATAAAAGATTTGAGATCATTGGGAACAGGTGCTTCTATTGTTAAAAAATCCGGATCTTTGCAATCGTCGTCGCACAACGCTTCATATTCGCCAATAACTAGTTCTCGTGGATTCTGAAATGATTTATTATCAATGTTAAGCGCAATATCTACTTGTCGTTTAAAACTGTCATAATCACATCGCAAAACCTTGCAATGTTGTTCAAAAAAATCTCTTAAATTTGCTTCTTTTAAACTATCAGATTTTGAATAATAGTCCTCAAGATTGTTTATATAATCTATTAGATATCGCTGAATCCTAGAGCTGTAAGGTGGAATCGTCAAAGCTGATATAACATTAGAGTAATAAACATTGTTTGCGCCACGTTGAAGCACAACAACTTGAGATTCACATGGTTCTTTCTCAGGTAAATCAGAATACCATCCCTTTTTATCTTCTGACTTACCCAACCAAGGCATTGCTCCAAAACATCTTCGTTGATATAAAGCTCCTTTGTCCATAATACCATCAAGATTTTCTTTTGCCCCACAGGCACATTTGATTACAATTCCTTCCAAACTATTTGTGTGCTTGGAAATCTCAATAGTTAATTTGGAATTACCACAAGCTCCTGTTCTTCGATGTACCCACCAATCGTATGGGAAATCATCGAGATGTCCCTTTTCACACGAAACAACAAATCTCGATGGTATAAGTTTTACATTTCTATTCTTCGATTGATAACAAGCGGCACAATAGGATTCGTGATTATAATCTTTAATGTTAGCTGTTTTTTTCTCAATTTTACGATAACGATCCAATACTCCACATTCTGGGCAATAACAATACTCTGGAAATCTAGTTGCATTTATTCCATGAACCTTTTTATCGTTATCTATCATCTGTGGTTGAATAAAAAAGTCCTTTCCAAGAATACTTTCAAGATTACGTTCATGAATCTTCATCTTGTTGAAATTATACTTTCCAAGGGATGATTCCCAATTGTCTATACCATCGATAATTGTACTAGCTCTAGGGAAATCAACTAATGCGCCTGGACCATATGTTGTTATACATTGAGACTTACGGATTTCTCCAGCTATTTTCCCATAAGATACTTTTTCAGAATCTTTACCTGCTGTTTTTATTCTAAATGCCATATTAATCCCTCGTTATTACCTGAACTGCCGTTTCAACACTTCTCATAGAATTTAATACTCTAAAACGACTGTTTTCATTATAATCTTCGCAAAATAGTGCAGGTTTTGTTTGGAATGGAGACTTCCTATAAGTCATATCAGAGTTTTCCATTGCCAAACTTTCCCATTCAATTTCTATTTCTTCCAGCTCTTCTTCAACATTTTCGTATTCATCAGGATCTACATTACTAACATATTCAAGAATATATTCTCGAATTTCTTCTAATCCACTAATATTACGATTAAACCGCCCTGCAGACTCATTAGCACGCAATTCATCAATATAAAAACGACAAAGCATTATAAATAATGTTTGCAAAGCTCTGTCACGAGCTCGTTCAGCAAATGGAGTAACACTTGTGGCTTCTACATACTTATAAAATGCTTCATGGTACTGAGTGAACTGTTCAAAATGAGATTTATCACGAGAACGCATATAGTTATACATTGTAAATACAAATCCAGGGGTTTCACGCCCCACTCTACTAGTAGCTTGAATATATTCCGCTGTTGTATGAGGCTGTCCCATTACTAACATTGTATTCAAACGTGAAATATCAATACCGACAGAAATCATGTTAGATGAAAGAATAAAATCTACTGGCATCTTGGTTTTATCTGTCGAATATTTAACCATTAAATCCTCTTGGATAATTTTTCCTATATTCTCACTTTTCTCACGGCTTGTAAGCTCAATATAATTATCATATCTAGTCTGTCCACCATTTATCGGATAATAGTCCTTTAGTTTTGATTCCTTTAGATATGAAAAACGATCCTGAACATTATCAATAACTCTAAGTATTGCTCCGCCCAGCTCTCTTAATGTATTAAAATAACTTGTTATAGACCAAAAAGCATCAATAATATCGTCATCATACTTTAATGTCTCTAAATATCTAGTTGCATAGAGCGTTGCGGCCATCACCCTAATCATTATAGTAGTGGCACTAGTACCTGCTCCCATACAACCCATATATAGTCTTGCTGGTTTTTATCTCTCGTAGATTTAACAGCAAAATATGAATCATCTGAGTCTAAGCCTTGTGGTGGAAACTGAGTAAACCCAGTCTCATATAGAGCCTTTATCTGTTCTGACGCATTCTTAATTGTGGCTGTAGATGCTATAATTTTTGCATTTATACCATCATTTGAGTACATTTTCTTAAATGCTGCCTCATATATTCCTGTAATAGTACCAAGTGGTCCAGATATTAAATGTAATTCATCTTGAATTATCAATTCAGGAGGCATATTGCCCGTATTCTTTCCAAATAAAGAGAAAGTCTCCTCGCGATGAGCAACCTGAGCAAACTTGTCAACTGTTGCCACCAAAAAGTAGGTTTGAATTTATAAATCTCTTCATCAATTAAATGTACTGGCAAGCCATTTCTGAAATCACAGTTTTGACCAGGACATTTTATATACATTCTTTTCTCAATATTATTACAAGAGTAACTACTATCTTCCAATGTAGTTCCACACCAAGGACATTTTTTTAGCTGCCTTGGATTACTACTTTCATTATCTGGATCTGGGTATCCTTCTAATATTTTTGCAGCTTTTTCAATCTCATTAGGCGTAAGTGCCCTTCCAGCCCAAAGGCCAATCGATATTTCAGAACCCGGAATATTGTATTTCCTTCTGAGTACTTCGCAAGCACAAATCATTGCAGATGCTCTTTCAAACTGCTGAAAAGTTAATAATCTCAATGTATATCTCATTATTACAGATACACCTGAGCCTGTTCTTGGATTTCTCAAACGACGTAAGAAAATATCAAATGCTGCAATGCCTAAATAAGCCTCTGTCTTACCACCACCTGTTGGGAACCATAATAAATCAACTTTTTTCGTTCAACAGATTCTGGCTTTGCGAATGAAACTATCTCCTGAAGGAAAAATGCAAGCTGAAACGGATACCAATTTATCTTATTATCATCACATTTTATTCCTCGATTGTTGAGTACCTGTTTTCGCTGCAAGAACATAGCTTCATTAGCATATTTAAAAGCTTTATATACATTTTCATCATTAAGACATTTTATAGATTTTACTATCGTCTCATAAGTCGCTGTACACTTTGAAATATTATCTTTAGCTACTTCCTTATATTCCTTTTCTATGTTTTCAGCCAGAATACTTAACTGATTAATCCAATCCTCATATCCAGAAATCCATTTTAATAGTTGAGGTATCAAATCATCTTTTGATACTGAAGCTAAATATTTCATTGAAAGTAATCTGTCGTCTTGTTCAGCTGGCATCATTTGTTTTAGTTCGTAGCAAGGTAACATTGATGTTTCAAGCACAACATTTCCCGACTCTCTATGATAACTCGTAGCACAACCATGGCCTGTAGAAAACTCTTTATATTTTGAATATAGCATTTCCATTTCCACAGTTTCTTTACTTATATTTAGCTTTACATTTTTCTAACATCAGTAAATGCATCCTCTTTACCAACCACCTTTATATAAGGCTGAAAAAATGTATTAAGATTAATATCCATTCTGGAGAAAGTCTTGGATTGTACATTTGTATTAATTAATGTAACAGATACAGTTCTACTACCATCTTTGTATGTCTTGTGCAAAAAGATATCCGCAACAAGTCCTTCACTGATAGTCACTTTCAAACGTCTCTTAGCCACCAAATCTGAAACAAAAATATTATCAGAATTAAAAAATATAATTTCACGTTTCCATAAAGGTTTTTTAGTATCCGAATCAGTCTCCTCAAGCAAATGGTACTTTGCAGCCTTTATTACAAACTTAAAAACCTCGGCCTTCTTAGATAAAGAAAATGATATACCAATAGAAGAAGGAAAACGTCCTGTATCAGCTGCAACTGCTGGCTCATCATCTAGTTCTCCAGCATCTTCCGCATTAGATATTTCAGTCTCGGTTATACATTGCTGAGGGTACAATTTCCCCAAAATATAATATGAAATAGGATAATCATTAATTATCTCCTCATCATCAAGTGATCCAAGCAAATCTTTTTCAATTATTTCCTTTACTATATCTCTAGCTTCATAATACTTCTCGTAATTCATGAAAAAACTCCTTAATATACATCATTTGACGCTTTGCCTAAACCGCAAAAATCCACCCAACACCAAGTGTGCTTGAAATCAGGAGATATTTTTGAATGTATTCCAGATACATATAAGTCTGTAATTCTTCTAGGCCAAGGTGAATCGTATGGAGTAATTATATAATCTATATCATCAATGAAATCCACGTTCATTTCTCCAATAAGCTTCTCACCTGCTTCACTTACATGAAAAATATTATAGGTAAGGTAGTCGCCCGTATTATCCAGTAATACCCTTATCTCATCACCGATAGAAACATTATTACAAATATATTCTTGAATATACTCATTATCATATGTCTCTGGATTTACATCCGATTGTGCTCTTACCTCAATTGTAACTAAGTTAGAGCCATCGCCCCTAGCCCATCGCTTATTTCCTGATCGAATCTTGTGTAAAGAAACATTCATTGCTGCTAAATCATTAAAATATAATTTAGTTCGTGGTCTTGTCATTGCAACGTAAAGCATTTTGGCTTCTTCTAAATATGCAGTAGGACTAATAAATGTCTTTGATTCGTTGATCATTCGATTAACAAATTTCTTTTCCAAAACAACAGTATCATATTCACGACCTTTGGCCTTGTGAATATTGGATACAATAAGATTTCCTTTTGGAACATTTCTAAATAAAGGATCATCTACCTTAGATTTAGCTATTGCCATTAAAACCTCAGGAATTTTTAATACATTGTTTTGACTACCTATTAAGTCTTGTAAGCGAGACCAGATTTCATAAGCATCAATATCTAGCTCTTTATCCCTTACTAATTCCTCAAACTCATCAAATGATATTATTTCTTTAGGATATAATCCCCAAACTTTACCAATCCAATCTGCTAATTGTTCAAATTCATCATATGCATTTACAACATGCTTTATTCCTCGTTTATGCAAGTTAGAAGATGTCGCTAATACTTGCGCATTATTTCGGCACATTAAACATACCGTTCCGTCTTGCTTCAGCATATTAAATTCTTGATTGCTAAGTTTTATAGTTGCCAATCCTTGTGTAATGGCTGGTACAACCTTAGAAATTACTGCGATAGTTGTATGCACATCCTCTTTTTTACCAGACAAAATTGTCTCTCTAAGAGGTGCACAAATCCTTATTAAATCCTGTGACTGACGATGATTTTTGTCTAAACGATAAAACTTTCCGGAATCATAGAAACGCTCAAACATGTAGTCATAAAATCTATCAGATTTCAGTTCAAATAAAATTTCTTCCTCAGAGTAATCATATATAGCTTGGCATGAATCTCCTAATACAGTTATTCCAATACCTGCCTTTTTACATTCATCAACAATATGAAGAACCATTCGAGCTCTTACATCTGTTAAATCCTGAATTTCATCTACAATAATATGCGTACAGTTACCAAAGACTTCTTCGCCAAACTTATATATAATCTCAGAAGCCTTAGCAATACTCTGATCATAATCTAAACTTGTATAGTCTATGTAACGATAATTATCTCTATCAATGAAAACTTCATTAGCTTGATTAATTAGTAACCATGAAAATGAATGGAAGGTACGAACATCAATATTCAAGAAGGATCTATCACCCTCTTCTTCAGAAAATTTCTTTATACGTGCCTTAATCTCATTAACAGCTGCGTTCGTAAAACATAACACCAATATACCTTCAGGGTCTGCCTCAAGGTTCTCAACCATATGTGTAATTTTTCTCATCAGTGTATATGTTTTTCCAGTTCCAGGGCCTGCATTTACAAACGACATCTGATTAAGAGGAGCTTCTATTATTTCCTCCTGTGTTGTGTCAGCAAATGCTCTAAATATACTGCCATATTTTTCCTTATATAACTTTGTCTTATCTAATTTAAAAGCAGAACTTTTTTCCTTAGTAGCCGAATCCCTATATCTATAGTAATAAGGATCTTTATCTTCTATTTCTTCAAAGCCTGCATCTTCTGGTGCTACAGTATTATTCCCCGTATCAGTTTCAGTCTTTTGCTTTATAAAAAGCCCATATATGTTTGCAGATGCATCGTCAAATCCATGGTTAGATTTCTCCCACTTACCTAACATTTCATCCGCATAAGAAATAGACGTATTATCAATTACGATTTCTTCTAACAACGGATAATAATCATTGTCTTCTGGATAACCGTATTCAGCATCATAACGCGCATTTTCTGCCTCTATTTCAGGATCCCTTTGTCTATTTGTAATCATTACAGATGAAAAGTTTGGATCCAATATAGTTCTCTGCTCATAAGTTCCACAATAATAGTTTGAATTTAACCCATTATACATACGTGGATCTTTTTTAATCTTATTAGTGCATCATAATCTAGAACCTGATGAAAGAATTCTGCATCAGCCTTGTCTTCTTTAAATCGATTCTTAGATTCACCTCTAATTTCACCGCCATAATTAAAAGTGTTGGTTGCAAAATAAATATTACTCTCTTGCATAAGCCTCACCTTCAATTTGATAGAATATATTCAATTTACTGTAAGTCCATGTATACAGATACTTTTTCATAAATTCTGTACTTCGAACTCTAAATCTAAGTAATAAATCAGGATCCACAAAACATGAAACCTCAAATTGTTCACTCATGAAATGTTGTCCTTCCCTATCAAGTACAACAGGTTGTTCAAAAGTTCTCTTTTGCGGATCTTCATTATCGGTAACTAAAAAACGAACCGATTTTTCATCTGTGACTGATGCAAAATTAATTTTCTTCTCTCTACAAGGAATTCGCTGACCTTTTCTTAATAATGGATAAAATGTACCATTACTTAAAATCAAACCTATATCTTGGTTCATTCCATAACCACCAGCAGCATTTGTCATACTTATTGCAGCTGCACCTTCAGCTATATTCCACATAACCTTTTCAGGATATACAATCTTTTCATTACCATAAATCTCAATAATCTTGTCTCTAAATGGTTTCAATCTACTAGAACCACCAACACAAAGAATTGCATCAATATTAGCTTTATTAAGATGTGCTTTTTCTATTGCCCTCTTTATGCAATTTAACGCTTCATTTATTTCTGGCTCAACTAATTGCTCAAATAAATCGTATTCAATAGTTTCTCTGAAAACTCCATTATTATCGTAGTTTGGTACAAGAACACTTGCGATATCTGCGCCTTCACTCAATTCTATCTTGGCATTTTCGCTCTTTACTATGAGTCTATCTTTAGATTTACCATCTACTTCATCAAAAGTCTTATTAACACCTTTGTTACGACAATACTTGATATGCATTTGATCTGCTATTTTTCTATCAATATTGTCACCAGCAAGATTCATTCCATCAGTAGCAATTTCTTCAACTCTACCTCCATCAAGACGAAGAATTGCAACATCCAAAGTACCGCCCCCCCAATCAAAAACTGCAACATTTTTGAACATTCGCATTTTTGCGTAATTACTAACAAGAGCAGCTGTTGGCTCACTAATAAAAGTTTCAATTTCAATACCAGCATTCTTTGCTGCTTCTCTAAGGCGCATTTTCTTTTTAGGTGTAAACCCAACAGGAACGGCCATGACAGCGCTTTCAACTGTAACGTTTTTACGTTTTATTTCAGCCTTGAGTCCTTTTAGTATCTCTGTAGCAAGAGCAACTGGTGTCCAGTTTTTTCCAGCAACATTAAATGTCTTATCTTGATCGATAATAGTCTTTATAGATGTGAAAAACTCATAGCTTTCCGAAAGCTCCATTCTTCGATTTTTAGCTTCTCTACCAGTTATTATTTCTCCTGTCTCTTTGTTTATACCAACTATAGAAGGGAATGGTGTACCTTGATCATCACCATGTTCATACCTTCCAATATGATTACCTTCATTCAAAAATGAAATAGACGCACTGTTTGTTGTACCAAAGTCAATGCCAATCCATTTAAACCTCTTACTATCCATTACCTATACTCCGAACATTATTACTTCATAGAAATGCCATTTTTCTCTAAAACTTTGATGAAATTATCAAATGTTTCAGTAATAGCGGCTCCTACATCGCCATCCATTGGCATCGCTTTTAATTCATTGAAATCTACATAAAATGTTTTTAACGAAGCTGCGAGAGCATTCTTAAACTCTTGCTCGGATTCGCTTTTATCAGCTTTAACAATACCAATAACTTCGTTTCTTTGTTCTATTTCAGCCTTAAGATTAGTTATTTCTTCTTGCTTCTGCTCGCAAATTTTATTGCCTTCATCTAGTAAAAACTTTAAATTATTAGTCTCAGCTACCAGTTTCTTTTTTCATCTATCAGTTCTTTATTTTTCGAACTAAGCTTTGTGTTTTCAGATTCAAGTTTTTCATAAGCTAATGCAGCATCTATAATCAGCTTGAAGCCTTCACTCTTATTCTTTAGATCAATTCGACTTGGTCTGTTATCTTGTTTTTCAGATTCCTCCTTGATAACCGCTGTGATTCTCTCAGTAGTATCTTTTTCAGGAGCCATCTCTGGCGTAGAAGCTACTTCTTCTTTTGTCTCTGGTAACTCATTTTTTGTAACTGGCTTCATAGTATCAATGATTTTTTCTGAAACCTCTTTGGGTGTAGTCTTGTTTGCACTTTCCTCTATAGTCTTTGTTTCGACTTTAGGTTCTTCTATTTTCCCAAAATTAATATTCTCAGGTCTCTTAACAACTGTAATATTCTTTTCGACTCTAGATGTTTCTTTTGCTACAGGCATATCTTTCTCTACAGTTGCTACTTTCTCTTTAGCCTTTGTTTCAGGTTTTGTATTTACTTTAGGTGTTTGTTTTCCTCTGTAATTCGAAGATGATTTCTTTTTGGATTTTTGAATTCTTCGAACCTTTTGCGCTATCACTCTTACTATTGCTTCTGCTTATATCGTGAGTATGACCTTTCTTATTTGTACTCATAATTATTCCCTTTCTATTACTAAAAAATGTCCTTTTATATAATATACCCCTAGTATGTCAAATATTTGAACTCTAAGGATGACAAAGCAAAGAAGCAACCAAAAAAGTTGCTTCTTTACAAATCATATCTGTATCAAATATACCTAAATAAGCCTATTAATTATACCTTATTTTTCTTCATCTGCCACAGAAATTAGCTTGTCTGTATTGTGAAATCTTTTCGTTTAAATGTTTAATCGACTGTTTTCTTTAGTCATTCTCGTCTTCATCTGAGATATAAGCCTCTTTCAAATATCACATTCCTAATCTCATTTGTAGTATTAAACCCATAATTGTAATGGCCACATCAGCACCTTTATCTAACGCAAATAATAGGATTGGTTTAACCTTTTCCCACTTCTTTTTTTTAGAAATTCCTTCTTGTGAGATATTCTCCAGTTCGTCGATTTTACTCTGTATTTCTTCTGTATCAGCTTGATTTAAGCCAGGCATATCCTCTATTTTTGACGTGCTTCTTTAAATGATATTTCTATATTTATTTTATTATTAACTGTAACATTTATATCTTGCCTATCACTAGAGTCAATATTACTTTCATTCCAACCCTCAATATATGCCAATAATTTTGGTTTCATCGTTGCCAAGTTCTCTTTCATGGTTTCCATATCTAAATCATTATAGAAAAAACCATGTCCCTGAATCCACACATACATTCCATTTGACCATCCGTCAATGCATGCTTGGTATTTACCATCAATCAATCTATGGGTTTCTAAAACAAAAGACTCATCTTCTGATTCTAGTGCTTCTTCAATTTGTGCAATATCCTTTTCCACAAGTCGTTGCTTGCGTTTTTCTGGAGTTTCAATTGTTGATAAAAAATCGAATTCATTCATAAAATATTCCCCCTAATTATGCATTACGCTTTTTCTTTAATATAATCGGTATATAGATCCACTACAGCCTGTGGTACATCCTCAGAATAATAATCTTTTCTAACGCCACTTTTCTTTTTGGGATCAAGGTATCTAACCTCACATTTGCTTCTGTCCTTCTTGATTTCACTCATAACATGGTTAAAATCAGCATTAAATTTAATGGACGGCATTAACTGCTTACTCTGTCTTCGAACCTCGTTATAATCTAGTGGAAAGATAGGTTCATCGATTATTCTATATTCTGGAGCATTTGGATTATCCGTGATTTTTACTTCCTTTGTGAGTCGTATCCCATTCGACTGCTGATCAATTGCTGCAATAAGATCCGCTTTTTCAACCTTTTTTACACTAGCAGTATATACATCAAATCCAACAACAATGTTTTCTTCTACATGATTATCTTCTAATTCTTTCACAGCACCTATAACTTCCATAACATAATCATTATGTGTCTTTGACAAATCTTGTTTTAAATACGTAATTGGGTCAAATGGTAGTTTGAATCCAACTGGAAGAATTATTAAATTATCATCTTTTGTCACATCACGCTTAAAATACTTTTTCAAAAAAACATCGTAGTTAAGGACCGCCTTACTTATTAACATAAAGATAATAGGATCAAGCTGCTGCTCAGCAAAGTGTACATTAGAACACCTATACTCATTAAGTAATTCTAGATTTCTGCGTATCGCTAAAAATTCCTGATTCTTTTCCTTATTTTTAACATCATCATAAACTGTATTTAACGCAACGCTAAATGAGATTGTATGCTTTCTATCTGATTCCTTTTTACTTTTCTCATATATTTTGGTTTTCCCAACATATTTATAAATATATGCTTTTAATGCTAATTCCCAAGCGTTTATAATTAGCACAACTGCAGTAGGATATCTATAGCTAATATGCGGTTTGTTATGTATTTCAATTCCAGCAAATAGTGCTGCCTGTGAGGAATCTAGTAGCACTTTTGTAATAGACTTACCTCTTGACATTTTTCCCCCCTAAATAATACTAGCCCAATCTAATTCTTTGTGAATGATTAGGTCTATCAATTACTACCTCTTCCATTCCAAGTTTTTCTATTAAATCAAGCAGATTAGCCAGCATCTGCTTAACATCTCTCCTATATGGCTTTGGATCCGTAACCAATGCATTATGCAATTTCTCAGTTACAGCCCCAAAGTACATCTCACCATCATTATCTTTCACAAGCTTAAGTAACCATAGGTATGCATTACTCCATCTGAATACTTCTTTGAATGCTTCCAAATCGCCCGAGAATGTATAGTCCAAAAATGAAAAATACTCGCCCTCGACAAAACTAAAATCTTCTGGAAGCTCATATGAAAACAATGTATTAATACTAGGATTAAAGCGTTTGGTTATTTCTGTATTCCAGCGATAACTTTTCTGCTTTTCTGATTGTTCTATCGACTCAAACTGCTGCTTCATCTTTAATAGCAACTCATCGTCCACTGGAATCGCGTCATCAAACAAGCCATTAATCTTTTCCACGTCCCCTGGTTCAACATCAACAAATGTTGCCATTTCCATATTGCCAGCTTTACCAATATTTAAACCTGAATTGGTAGCGTTTGCGCTACCGACTAATCCACGTTTATTGTCGACAATATAAGTTTTAGCATGCAAATCAAAACGCAAAAATACATTCCACCCATGTTGCACGCCATACTCTAATATTTCAAAATCTGTACTTCCCTTTAGCACATCATCGAGTCTAAAGCGAACAAGAAGTCTTTTGTTATGTACATCATTTGAAATAACTGAATCTAGCTTTTCAAAAGTATTCTTTTTACAATATGCAGTAATAATTTGCACAGAGTTTTCTGCATTTTTTAGCTCATCAATTACAGCATTTATAATCTCGTTTGAAAATAAAATCGCCATATTTTCACCTACTTAGTGTTTCTTGGATTTAACTGTTCTGAAATATAGTTGTTAAGCTTGTTATACCAAGTTGAGAGCAATCTATCATTTTCATTCTGCTGGTAAGTATTTGTTCGTCTAATCGACTGAATCAATGAAGCTATAAACAACTCAAATGTCGTCTTAACTTCTGGATTACCATATATCTTCTGCAAGAATGATGTATAAAATTTATGGCTGGTGTTAATTGTAATAAGCGTTGTAGATAAAACAATTTTATAATCAAATGCAGGACTTCTTTCTCCCTTATCCTCATAAGCAAAGTTAATCTTATTATGCATAAACGCTTTTCCTTGCTCATCAGTAGGATTTTCGTAACCCAAATTCTTTAACTCTTCTTTACCCTTTTCTGCTGCTTCCTCTTCTGATGGTTCTGGCTCTTTTTCGACATCCATATCGTCGAAGTCAGCAGTAGCAGGATCATTTTCTACAGTATTGATAATATCTGTACTTGGACTCACAGTATCGCCAAAACTTCTAGTACTACTTCTTGTTTCCTCATTCTGAGCATACATGGCCTTGATAGTAGGCCTAATAATATCAACCAGCTGAGCCCATACTGGTAATACATCTCTTTCCTCTGGATCCAAATCGTTTACGTCTACTTCTTTAAGTTCTACATATTGCTTGTTATTTGCAACACCAAAAGCTTCATCTAATTCTGGGTCAAAAATAATCTCACATCCCCACCATCTATGCTGTGGTTCATTTACATTATTGTAGAAATTGAATTTTCTAAAATCAATTTCTCTTCTTGCTCTAATAACTGATATTCCTTCAAGTTTAGCGGCATACTTTCCTAATGCATAATTACCTGGATTAGTACCTTTAGGAAAAGCTGTTTCATCATAAAACTTATCCTTTACAATAGAGAATCTGAGTTTTACGTTGGCAGTAGCTACTTCCCCATCCTTATTTATATATTTTATTGGTGTATCTATCTCACCAGTGCCAGTTCCCTTTGCTGTATATAATTCAAATGGAGCTTCAAGACCAGTTTCCTGCCCTCTTCTATAAAGGGACTTAGGATCATCTTCTTTACAAAGGACACAATTATCCTCCATTAAAAACATAGGATCATTCGGAGCAACATCAACCGCAGCATCTCTATTCTCATCACATACAATTTTGATTTGACTAACACCATCATGAATAAAGTACCTAAATTTCTGTCCTAGACTAAACTCTAATCTTTCAGTTAAAGGTCCTCTTGTTTTTGGATTAATTCGATCACAATTCTTCCAAATTACTAAAGTACCACTCTTTGAAAAATCATATTCCTCAAATAAAGTACGATATGAAATATAATCAGCATATGGTTCTGGTATTACAGCTGAAACAGGATCTTCAATTTCAGTCTGAACACCATTTTTAATTTTCTCAATATCCAGGTAAACTTTTTTAGCATTTTCAATTCCGTTTTGCCATGAATAAACCTCAATTAATGGACAAGCATACAATGATGCTTGTGGTAAGCCTACACCAAAACGCCCCATACCTTTTCTTGCTTGACGAGTTGAAGCACCAATTCCCAAACAATTACCAAGAACAGTACTATCCATACCGTCTCCGTTATCCAGAAATCCAACTTCGGTAACAACTTTACGACCTGATGAAGCTATTCCTTCTCTTAAAATCAAAAAAATGTTTTTTGCATTTGCTTCAACAGAGTTATCTATAATTTCTGATACTGCACTTTCAATATTTTTATATCCTGTATTTCTAAGTGCATCACCCATATTTTTAATATCTACTATACTCGCACCCATGACGACCTCCTAAATTCTCCAATAATCGTTAAAATGTGAAAAGGCTGTTTCATTATCAAAAGCCTTAAGATTATCATCAATATCTACTAATAGGCATTCTTCATTACCACCCATTTGAGGTCCTCTCAAACCTCTTCCCAACATCTGACTATATAAAACGATTGATTTGGTAGGGCGCGTAATAAATACACACCTTATATTCTTAGAATCAAATCCAGTAGTTAATACTTCATAGTTTATAATGATATCCACTCCAGACTCTCTATCCTTGAACTCATCTATTGCTTTCTTTCTTGCCACCGGATCCATTTCGCCTAGAACAAGACTATTCTTAATACCTTCCAGCGTAAGCATAGCTGAGAGCATTTTTGCATGATTTACCGAACATGCAAACACGATAGTTGGAATTTTAGCAATCTGAAGCTCCTTTATTCGTTTTAAAATTGCAAGGTTACGCTCCTTATTACTAGCAAGAATCTTTAACTGTTCATTAGAATACTCTTTATCATCGTAACCCAAATCCACCAACATACTACTTAATACTTTTAATTCTTCATCTGTGAATGAATCCTTATATGTCAGCCTCTCAGGCTTCATTTTCGACAGTATTCTTCTTTCTTGAAAATATTTAATAATGTTTTCTTCTGCTACAGTATTCAACGCCTGTAATGGGCCAAGATTAATCTGATTCAATATCGACGAATCAATATTAATTAGCTTGTTTCCAAACATATTTGTTAAAAGATTATTATCATATGAATCTTCTGTTGTACGTCCTGGTGTAGCAGTTAATCCAATCAATGCCCTATTCTCGTAGCCATTAGGCATTCTCATTAGGGCTTCAATTACTTTCTTTGTCTGGGTAGCAGCTGCCTTATGTGCCTCATCAAACACAATCAAACGACAGTCCTTTTTAATCGCTCAAACAATTCTGGCGACGATTCAAATATAGACATTAACTTTGACAAGCCACAAAAACAATGCCATCTAATTGATTATCAATATCTTCTATTGTTCTTGTTCCCCATAATTTATATGCCTTTATTTCGCCATCTCCAAGATGATTCCATACTTCTGTAAAAGTATCATAGGCTTGCTGAAGGAGTTCCGTAGTATGAGCAACCCATATTACTAAACCTTTCTTCTGCAGAGTAAAATTAATATAGTTTGTTATCGTATGCATTGATGTCTTGGTTTTTCCAGTTCCTGTTGGCATATGGACTAGCATTCTCTCCATAGGATGCCCTGAATTAAGATTTGCCAAAACTCTTTGCTTAATATAGTATTGATAATCTAACAACTCATAAAATTGCTCTTCTGGCGCAGTTATATCATTTTCAATAACTGCGTCATCCTTTTCTTTATCAAATATAGCCTCAGTCAACCCCCATAAGTATGCCAGATAAACACTTACATGATTATCTTTCCAAGGCTTATTCACGACTGATTCTACTATATGCAATGGATCCTCTTCCTGCTTTTCAGCACCCTTTAAGCAATTATCTCGAATCTGATATATATCTGATTCTTGCATGCAAAGTAGTAGACTACGTCTAAAATTCTTTTCTTTTAATATCGAAGTTCCATACAATGAATCGATTATACTAACCATTCGCTGTTTAGTTAGCATGGCATCTCCATCAGGCCACCATTCAACAATTAGATCAACCATATTTTGACCAAGGAAATCTCTCAAATCTGATTGACTCATCTTATACATATAATCAATATAATTACTCATTAGCCAACTCCCCCAATGCAGCAATAAGTTTTTTATTTCTTCTTCTGTAGTATATCTTCCTATACCAACCCTTATAGTTCCTAATGATGACTCATCTCTTAGATATTTATGGATGAATGGAGCACAATGGTAACCAGTTCTAACTGCAATGTCAAAATCTTCGTCCAGAATCTGTCCAATATCCTCGGAATTCATTCCTTCAAATATAAAAGAAACAATCCCAGTATGATTATCTCGATTTGGAATAAACATCTTTACTCTAGGATTTTTGCTTAATTCCAAAGTCAAAATATCAGTAAGTTCTTGCTCTCGCTTCCTTGATTTTTCTATATCAACAGCCTTAAGAGCTGCATTAAGACCAACTATCGCAACAATATTCGAACTAGCAGCTTCATAATGTGATTCTGCACCAGTAGGCATATCAAGGTTTAATGAATCACTACCTGTTCCACCCGTAATAAATGTATTAAGAGAAACGCCAGTAACATTAATAAAACCACCAATGCCTAAAGGGCCATATAAAGTCTTATGGCCCGCAAAAGCAATAATATCTACTTTTAAAGACGATACTGATATATCAATCAGTCCAAGTGACTGTGCAGAGTCTAGCACGGTAACAGCATCATATTTCTTTGCCTCTGAAAAGATTTCTTCAACTGGCAAAATGTATCCCGTAACATTACTTACATGAGTAGAGAATACAAATTCAGGTCTATCTTTTGTAAACTCGTATTTCATCTTCTCCAAATCTATTGAAAAATCCTGCTCATTTATAGGTAATTCTTTTACCAATAGATTTCTTTCCTGCGCAATTTTATGTACTGTTCTAGCAACAGCATTATGCTCGTATGGAGAAACATAAACCACCGCTCCATTTCGAATATTCAATCCATTAATTATCTGATTAAGAGCAATAGTAATTGATGGAGCAAAGACAACAGCAGCAGAAATATCAGCCTTTACTAAGTTACGTAATTGCTGTTTTGTCTCAGTGATTATACGATTTGCTTCTCTCGCAGCCTTATAAGAACCTCTTCCAGCATTTACTGCGTATTCTCTATTTGCCCTATCCATTGCTTCATATACTGATTCTGGTTTAGGGAACGTAGTTGCTGCGTTGTCTAAATAAATCATTACATCGCCTTCCTATTTAGTAATCTTGTCTATCATTTCAAGTAAAATAGATACTCTATCATTCACGCTCAGGTCATCATATTCATCAAGAGTATCCTCTATAATATTTCTTAATACACTACCTGTGCCTTCGCTTGCATAAGAATAGTTTTTATTTTTCTCTACACCATTCTTATCAACGAATGTAAGTGTGTATTCGCCAGATGAATCACCATCTTTTATTGACTCAATCTCAATCTTTAGTCCACTTAATTCTTCTATAAAATCATCTAAAGCTCCACTGTTCCAGTTTTCAACATATACATTAGTAACAGCTTTTACTACTTTCAGCGCAACCTGCTCATTATTGTGTGTATTAAGACTAGCAATACATGACATAAAATTAGTTATTCTTCCGTCATATAAACCTTGCTTTGCTGAAACGCTTTGTTGTTCATACCACTCGCGTAAATCTAAATAAAGTTTATCCTTTCCACGCTTTGAGCCCCAGATTTTAAAGATATCATTAACAATTTCATTCTCGATTTTATGGAAGTAATCCTCAAAATCATCTACACGATTATCAATAATATCAAACGTTTCCAGCAGTGATGACGTTCCAAACTCATTAGGAAATGTCACAAATAACATCTCAAAAGGATTAAACTCTACTGTTTGCATTGCCTTTCTAATCACCTTCATCTGGGCAACAACAGTCTCATTTTCTTCATATTTTTCTATATCTACTAGATTTCTTGTAGCTTGAGGAAGAGCTCTAAACCATCTTTGCATACAAATCACAATATCTTTTATTCGATTTGAAGAAAGATTTCTGTTCTCACTAATCTTAAACCTAGCATTTAGCTCGTTTAAATACTTCTCTTTCTCAATATCCTCTTTTGAGACATATACCGCATAATCTTCTGCGTTCTCGCACATATTAACGATAATTTCTGCGTTAATCTGTACCTCTTGATTTGCGAAATAAACAATAATATCTTCCTGTCTCTCCGCAAGAATATGTGCAAAATAAATCGGAATTACACCTAATCTCATTCCGTATGGTTTAGCCATCAACTCATTTATTAAATCAGTAAAAGAAACCTTTTTGTCACAACAAGTATCAATGTAAGAATTCATTCTATCCAAGATTTTCTGAAGTCTTGCATTGTTTCCAGCTAGCAACTCATTCTTCACAAATAATGAACGATATATTGTAGCTTCCTGATTAAATCCTTCACCATATTCTTCATCACATTTATGCTGGAGAATTGTATCGATGATATTTATTCTCGCCTTTTTTGTCTGACCTGTAGTGATAAATTGTCTATTAACCATTTCATTATTAATAATTGGTGTTTCATAATAAACTTCTTCACAACAGTCACTTACTGCCTTCTCAGCAGAGCTTGCCTTAATTGGTTTTCCTTCTGCTAAACTATATCTGAAAACCTTGGTTCCTGACTCTTCGTCATATATAGTTTGTAGTACGTTTTCAATCTCTACTGTCAAATCTTCTAACATCAATGGTAATTCACGCTTAAGTACAGCGTTGTTATTTGTGAATACCTGGTTTGACCTAAGCTCTTGGACAATTTCATAATCCTTTAATTGCTTTTGTATCTTGACTTTCTCCTTAGGACAAACAACAATTAATCTATCATCAGCTAATTCAACCAAATGCTTTTTGATTCGCTCCTGCTTAATTGCTTCAAAGCTAAAAAGTGTAATAACCTTTCCATCACCCTTCATGTCACTCAATAATGCATCTGCACTATTAATATTCATAAAGTCTTCTACAAGCATATATTCATTTGTAAAATATCTAGTCATACAATGAAGTGCATTGTACTTTCGAGGCGCTATATAGTAATTACCGGTAATTGTTAATAACGCTTTTGCATAATTAACATTGTCACCTTTTAATTCACGCTGCCTATTAAGCTCTGATTTCAATTCGGAACCAGCCTTGGTCTTAAAAGCGTAAGTATTATTTGCGTTCTTTCTATAAATGAAATCATTAGATGCTAGGTCATCAATAATCTCGGCACAGCCTGGAACATCTACGCAAAGCGGAATATAGGTACGAGTCGCAGGTAATTCATCTTCTTTATTTGCTATAAGAATAATTGCAAGTGCTTTTACGACTTTCTTCTGGAGATCCGACTCACATTTATCAATTACATATTCAGCACTAAGCCAAATATTATGTATAAACTCGTTTGTAACATCCTTTTTAAACAATGGTGCAAAATAGTCATAGATTAAGTCTGCTCCAGCACTCCATCCATCACTTTCATCATGGTTCTCAACAAAGCGAAGCAAACTATTTGGCTCATCATTAGAAATGAATGTAAACAACGTTCTTTCATTTTGAGCCACTTTCTCACTAATATTAAGCAGCAAGTATGACGCAATTGGATTAAGTGGATAGCAACCATTTAAAACTATGCTTTCAAAATCTTTTCTTGGAAAATTGCTTTTAAATGCAGGAAGCTGGTAATACTTATCAAGTGCTTCACTGTCCACAAATTTTTGAACATGCTCTATATTCTGTAAATCATCATCTTTCTTTATGATTGCATTTTTAATTAACTCATAATTATTCTTTGATGAAGTAACAAAATACTTTTCGACAATACGACCCTCAATACCAGTAAATGAGTTGATAATATCGATTGATAAATACTTTCCATATTCTTTGATACTCTTATGAGCCACCATTGTAAAGAATAAAGGCGCATTCTTTGACTCTGTTGCCAACTCACATACATCCTGTATTAACTTCATATTTGAGCCAGCTGCCGATCCATCTTGACTCTCAATGAACTTACTAAACTCATCAAAAATAATATAGATACCACTGTAGTTATAATCTTCGACTAATTTCTCACTAATGCCCTTGAACAAAGGTAAAACATCAGAAACTGCCATAGGATTAAACTCACTACCGGCTGTCACCTTAGGATAAATAGCTTTGAATGTATCAAGTGCATCATTTGAACACAACTTAAGATTAGTAATCAAGTCATTAATTGTCATTCCCGACTTAGTTACTTCCTTTTCAAAAACAGCAAATGTATCTTTATAATTCTTTTTCCAATCTTCGATACGCTCGATTGCCATTGAATAATAAGTCTCTGGTGCCAAACCTTCCAATGACTTATCTCTTTTAATTGCTTCGTTCAGCCCAAATAAAAACGCCTGATTTAAATCACCAGTAGAGCCTGAGATAAGAACAGGTAAATACTTATCTTTACTCCACATAGACATTATTAAATCAGCAACTTCATTACCAACTTCATCTACTTTTCTTACTTTTTTACTAACTCATCAATTATCTTCTTGTTTTCAGGAGTTCTATCCATCGAAATAATGGCAGTTAAAACTAATAAAAGATGAGACTTTCCCTTACCATATGGTCCAACGAATAAAGTCGCCTGCTCTTTATTGCTTATTATGTTCTCCAAATAATCTCCTATAACACTTATAGACGATTTTGTTGGAATATAGCCCTTTACCTTCTCAGGCTTATTTAAACTTAAATATAGATTTACAGCAGATTTAAAACTGCTATTAAATTCTATGATATCTTTAAGAGATTGTATTTTTTTCATCCCATCACCTTTTATTTGTTTTCGTAATATTCTTTCAAAATTACATCAGCATCTAGTTCCATCAGAGGATAAATCACATCCAATCCAGCGGTTCTATCTACCTTTATATACCCAGCAGCATCTAATTTATCTAAATAATCATTTGCAACAACACTTGAAAGATTATATATTCTGCGAAGTCCCATTTCTCCATTTATCAATTCATCAATTGACAAACTATCCTCTCCGCACAACATAGATGCGATTTCATATAGCACTATCAATTCACTAAAATGCTTTGCCGAAGGATGTACTTTCGAATATTTTCCTCCCACATTTTTAACCAACGCAAGTTGGCTAAATGGGGAAATACTCTTATCTTCTGGATCATCGTTTTCTTTACGCTTGCTATACATATTAAGCAATACATCAACATCACTCTCCAAAGATTTTTCTGAAACCTTCTTTTCGGGAGCATACTTAGAAATTTCTCTGTACAAAATGCTGTTAATCTGTGATTTATCCAAATCGTCAGCATCACAGCGATTAAAATACATATACCAGGATGTAGCATTATGAATATCCTTAGCTATTTTCGAATGCATTATCCATAAAGAAAAAGTATCCTCTATGTATTTATCCTTCTTGGCCACAAGCTTACCAAATGGCGATAATTCTGTTCCACTTTCATTAGTTAACCCAAATACTCTCATCCAGTAACGAAGTGACTTAACCATGTTGTTACCAATTCCAAAGATCTCTGCTGCATCTTTTTCCAAAAACACATTGTCATATTTAGGATTATCAACTTCATTCAGTCCTTTAGTAAGCCATCCTTCTCGAAGGGCGAACTTTTCATGACCCTGTAATCTAATTGAATTTTCATTAGCCATTTTTATGTCCTCTTAATTCCTAATACTTTACGCATGTAACAACCTGCATTAAAGTGACCAACACATTCTGTACATCTCTTGCATTTATCACTATCAATTGTATAAGTAATCTTGCCTGTGCCATCATCTTTAACACTAATAGCATCATACTTACAAACACTCTCACAAGCTTTACAGCCCAAACACATCTGATACTTTGTCAGCTGACATTGTATCTTGCTTTCGGCTACAGCTAATGTCTTAGCCTTAGCAATATGAATGTCTTTAATTATTACTTTAAGCCTTGTACTTCCAATTCTTCCTTGAAGAACAAGTACTACCTTTCCTGCCTTGTTAAGAATATATACTTCTCCAAGTCGTTTATTTCCAAGTTCTTTATTAATAAAGCCGAAAGGCTTAAAGAGCTCATATAATTCTTCAGTTATAGGACGTTGCAAGTCATAATTAAACGCATTCTCATCTGTAGCGCATGGCTCAAATGAAACGATTGATGTCTGTGCTGCGGCAAGACCATTACCACCTTGTCGAGCCTTCCATCCGCCCTCATCAACATAATCTTCTGGATCTGGCTTTCCAATCTGTTTAGCAAAATTTACAAGTAAATCATGCCAATGAACATATTGGTCATACATATGAACCTTTGAAAGAAACTCAGACCAGCCACCATTATTTGGACAGCACCAACAACCAACTCTTGTCCAACCAAGTCGATATGCTTCATTAAAATCAATTCCTGTCGTCAAAATATAGAGCCATACATCGAAATCAATCCAATCTATAATTGGAGAAGCTACCGTCTGCTTTGAAATCTTAGGACTCTCGCTTTCTCGTTCATACTTGCTTCTACTAGCAGATTCATTATGTCGAATTCCCTGAAAGCTCAAAATGTTATTCTTATCTTTAAAGGCTGACGCAATTGTTTTTTGTATCGCACCCGTTTTAAATACGGTACAACACCATCTCATAACACGACTAGGTGGTCCAACAACTTCACATAATTCTTCAAAGTTCTTTTCACGATTCTTTGCAGTAAGAATTCTTACTCCACTAGATTCTTCATTCTTGTTGAAACGCTTTTTATATTCCAATGTATAAGGGAACTCAAGTGTTGTGTCTCCAAAAACATGAAGGACCTTATTTGTTCCCAGCGCTCTATTAACGATATGTGATGTAACAGTCGAATCTTTTCCTCCACTAAACGACACCATCATATCTTCAATTTTATATCGTTCCTTGTAACCCTGAACAAATGTAACTGCTTCCTCGGTTATAAAATTGTATCTATCTTTATTAGCCTCAATAAATCTATCCTTATATAAATCAAAAAACTCGTATGTGATTTTTTCAGCTACATCATCATACTTTTGCTTAATATTTTTTATCTCATCGATATGAAGCTTATTGATTTTGTTTACAGCTAGCTTAACCTTCTTGCCATTAATAATGTATGAATTGCTTCCAAACCAAACAGAGTCTTTTTGATAAGCAAATGGATCATCCTTAAGAAGAATTGATATCAAACAATTCTCTTCCGGGAATACAGGTCTAATATCTGTTGCTATATATTGACCATCTTGACCGCATATCGGACACACATTTTCAAAAATAGGCACATTACAATCATGGCACCAATAAATAGTAGATGACATTTCTGTAGTATGACCACAATTAGGCTTTATACATTTATCTCCAGCCATAGGCACCCTGCACTTCGGGCAAACTCGTTCTATCATATATCCACCAATCTATCACTTTGTCTTCACAGCATCGCAAATATCTCCAATATTGCAATCAAAGTATTCACAAATTCTTAAAATCACAGACATAGAGACTTCTTGTCCCTTGTTTAATTTTGTCATCGTACCAGCAGCAATCTGTAGTTTTTCTCTAAAATCCTGCTTACTCATTTCATTTTCGGCTAATTTTACCCATAATTTTTTATAACTGATTTTCATCCTCAAACCTCTTTTATAGTTAAAAGTTGATACAATAACACGTCATTAATTTTACCATAATGAGGACTTTATATCACCAATAGAATGCTATTTTCTTTCAAGTTCTTGCGATTTATTATCAACTGGATGAAACTATCCCCCGTAAAGTGAAAATTTAATAAACCCAGAAGTGCATCACACAACGTATAATTTCACCTAAAAAATAAGTAGTTATCCCCTCTCCATCATCCACTATAACCATAATAGCAAAACAGGTGCCCCTTAATATGGACACCTGCAAATTGGAAAGGACATATATTTTCCTTGATTTTATGCGGTTTTATAACTCTTTTCTAAAGAACCTATTCATCGTGCTATGCACAACTTCCTTTGGGCGTTCAATCTCTACATACCCCTTCTTCTCATAAATATGAATAGCAGCCTGCAGGTTGTCATGTGTTTCCAGATAGGAAACCTTGTATCCTGCCTCGAGCATCTTCTCCTCAACAAAATCAATCAGTTCATATCCAAGACCTGAGCCCTTCGCTCCATCTGAAAGGTACAACTTTTGAAGTTCCGCAGTATCTTTCATAGGTTCAAACCTGGCAAATCCTATACCACCAATCACCTGACCGCCATCATCCTCAATGACATAGTATCTGCGCTCATCATTGTTGTAAAAATCACTCAGATGGTCCAACCCCTCATCAAAATATACCGTTCCAGGGATATCCAGCCCACGTGCCTTTAGATTATCGCGCACAAGCGCAGCCACTGCTGCATTGTCCGCTTCTGTAATTTCTCTGCAGTCAATCATCTTCTTCCCTCAAAACCACCTTAATCTACTTCTCAAACCTCACTCCACACTTTGGGCAATAATCAAAATCTTCCGCCGTCTCATAGCCACAATTATTGCAACGCTTAAAGAAACCTCTGCCCTGACTCACATTAGTTAAATCCTGCGGTTTTATTTGAAGCTCTTCTCCTGCGGCTATTCGCTTACCTATCTCCGGATCAAGTTCATAGACCGTACCACAACAACTCATCTGAACATAATATCTTCTATTCCATTTGAATGTAGGAATAAAGAAAAGCGATAAAACTGTATATATCATGAAGACCTGATATCTTCCATACTTTCCACAGCTATCGCATATTACGGTCTGACTAAAATCAAAATCTTTGCGACCATCAGTAATTCCCATTATAAAAACATAAGCCTCTAATCTTCCTTGAAAATCTCATTATTCTTATCAAAGAATACCCAGTCGCCTTCGTTTATATCCTTGGCCAGCAGTTCTGCATCTGCCACCTCCATATCAATCTCCTGTCCTGTCTCGTCACGTAATCGGAGCAACACCTGAAACTGATATCCCTCTGGGCGCTCCTCACAGCCATAGTCTGCTTCCTGGATTCTTTTCACTATATACTTCAAGCTAATTCCTTCTTTCTAACTTATTTTCCCCTCTACTATATCCTTACTTCAACCTTTACAGGCGACTTTACTAACCTAGAAAACTCTTCTCCCGCATTCTTAGCAGTTCCAGTTATCAGACCATAATGAACAGGAATAGCCACTTCTGGTGCTATTGTATTGATTAGTTCAGCTGCCTTCTTTGCATCCATAGTATAAGTTCCGCCAACTGGCACTAATGCAATATCGCACTTTACAGCTTTAGCCTCTTTAGTAGTATCAGTATCTCCTGCTACGTAAATACGTTTTCCATCTACAGAAATGATGTAGCCAACCCAACCAGCACTCTTTGGATGAAATGGTTTTAAAATATTGTACGCAGCAACAGTTTCAAACTGTAATCCTTCTACTTCATAGCTTGCACCAGGATTAACATATTCAATCTTACCCACCACTGCTGCAACTTCCGCTGCCTTGCTTTTCATTTTTTCAGGAACAACTAACACTGTATTCTTATTAGCGACCTTTTCAATGGCTTCTGGCGAAAAATGATCATAATGGTCATGAGTAACTAATATAAATGCAGCATCATGTGGTGTTTCATCCATCTCAAATGGATCTACATAAACTGCCCTACCTTCAACATCTATACAAATACTATTGTGCTTAAATACTTTAATCTTTTCTGTCATTAGTGCCCCCTTACTTAGCATTCACGAATTGCATAAATCATCTGCCAGATAGATTCTGGCCCCAGCATGTCGTCTCTGCTAATCTGTCCCATGCGACTGGACCTGAAAATGTATTCCCACATGTTTTGCATTCTAAATTCTCCATACTTTTTCTATCTCCTTACTAGTTTTAAATCGGAGTGACGCGATTTGAACGCGCGGCTTCTACATCCCGAATGTAGCGCTCTACCATCTGAGCCACACCCCGAAAAATATACTAGAAAAATTATAATTGTTTACTGGATTATTTAAAAGGATTGGAGAATAAATAATTGCTACATAAAAATAAAGCATCACGCCCCTGCTTGATGCTTTATTTCCCATCGGCGAAGCCGATTTCCATCCTTCCTTAAACTAGCTATTTTTCTTTATAGATAATGAATACCCCATTGAACTCAAGTATCTAATAATAGTTTCAATTGTTCCGCCTGTCCCATTCTCCATTCTACTCACAGCCTGCTGAGATAACCCACTCAATTTGCTAATATCCTTCTGAGTAAGACTATTCATTTTTCTTGCATTAATCAACTCTTGCTTGAATGCCATTTCTGCTTTAAATAATTCATGTTGCCTCATCAGCTCTGGATCATTTTCTATAAGTTGATCTATAATTTCCTTTTCTTTCTTTGCATCACTCTTTACTAACATTCCAACCTCCTACATAAGACCTTCACGCTTTGCACGCTTAATTGCCTTATCAATTTCTTGTTTCTCTGCTTTACCCTTCTGTTTCTTACATATATGTAGAAAAGCAACTCCTTCACTATCTATAATTACATACATAATTCTTGTTTGAGATGCCTTAATCTCCCAAAGCTTCCCTCGCAACTGTCGAGTATTTAATTTTTCAAAGGCATCTAAACCAGATTCTCTTATTTCATCGCGGATATCATATATTTCTAACTGCTCCGCTTTAGAAAGTCCATCAATATAATCTACGATTACATTTTTACCTCCGGAAGTTTGATAATCATAAATTTCCATTACATTGCTCCTATCTGTATAATACATCAATTTTGATGTTTTTCAACGAGCTATGAATTCCAATATTTATTACAGCTTCGTTGGTTCATCAATCTTTATTGTACATATGACAGTGGAGATAAATTGGACTACTCAAAGTCTTGGTTTTACTGTGTTTTTGCATCCAAAAAAGCAGCACTCAGTCAATTAAGACCAAATGCTGCTCATATATCATTCACATAGATTAGTTATTAAACTGTTAATCTATTTTGAAGTTCAGTCTTATACATATCCACCACTGCATCTGGACCAATAATGGCTACATCCTTTCCTAGACTGAATATCCATCCGAAGAACTGTAAGCTAACAGCCACATCAACTGCTATCTTGCTTCTTCCTTCTCCCGCTGGACGAATAGTAATATCTTTACCAAATCTATCAATAAAAATTCCCACCTTCTCATTCGGGAATTCAATATGCACTTTCTTAATCTCTCCTCCAAACATTGAAAAGTTTTCAAGTGCATACGTTGTCATATCAAAGTTCTTGAAGTGCTCCTCGCCCTTTCTTTTTTCATCCGCAACAGAAAGCTTTATCATCTTATCTACACGATAATGCTTAACCTTATCTTCTTCAGAATCATAAGCCACCAGATAATAATTTTCATCCGCCCAGATAAGAGCCCAAGGGCTTACCCTATACTTCTTGCCTTCCTTCTTCGGCTCCAGCTTCTTATCCAAGGTCCAGGCACAATACAGGAATTCTATCTGCTTATTGTTCATCAGAGCATTATGAATAGAGTCCACTGAATAATAGATGCTCTCATTCATGGTCTTGATTCTGTCATTTACATAGACCTGTCTTTTCAGCTGCTTAGCCTGGTACTCACTGACGAACGTATTCATCTTTTTAATCAGCTGATCTGATTTGCTTTTAGATATAAATTTAGAAGCCTGAATTGCATCGATAAGTAGCTTAACCTCTGCTAATTCAAAAGCACGACTGCCTACATGATAGAAAGTCTCTCTGCCCACAGTCTCTTTTATAACTTCAATTCCAAGATCATTCTCCATAACCTTGAAATCATCATAAAGACTCTTTCTCTCAGCAGTAATTTCGTACTTCTCTAATTCCTTTATAATCTGTGCCAATGTAAGACTATGCTCATCATCAGTCTTCTCCTGCATGATTTTACATAGATAGCTTAGCTTTAGTTTTTGATTTGCCCCTTTTGCCATAAAAATACCCCCTGTGATAACTATCGTTAGTATATCACAGAGGGTAATTTATGGTACAAGATTCACTAAAAATCCTTATTAATCAACCTATTTGGCTACTGTCTTCCTCTTTAAAATACGCTCTTCTAAATCTTTAGGAACTGATTTTCCTGTTCCTAGATATACGATAGCCTTGCGAATATCTCTACTAGCTGCATCATTCTCATTTTTTCCATCAAAACTCATTAAATCTATTCCTAGACGCTCAGCTTCTTCATACATCTTTTCACGACTTTCTATCTCTTCTGCTGTAGGTTGAACAAAATCACGTTTTCTCATATCATTCACCTCCATATACAAACTTCAAACCGACTTTTCTACAAGTGCGCAAAAATTCTTTTACACTGCTTCCTTCAAAGTTTTCAAATAATTTTTCATAATAAACCTGTAATGGGGCACCAATGTGGTTAATCTAATTATAATTCCTTAAATATTTCATTATCCTTATCAAAGAATACCCAGTCGCCTTCGTTGATATCCTTGGCTAACAGTTCTGCATCTGCCACTTCCATATCAATCTCCTGTCCTGTCTCGTCACGTAATCGAAGCAAAACCTGAAACTGGTATCCCTCCGGTCTCTCCTCGCAGCCATAGTCTGCTTCCTGGATTCTTTTACAATGTATTTCAAGCTAATTACCTTCTTTCTAACTTATTTTCCCCTCTACTATAACCATTCTGAAACTACTTGTTTTGATTCTTTAGCCTGTGCACCCTAATCTGGCTGCTGGCCATCATGTGCTTTCCATGCACATTCTGTGAGTCTCATATCCGTAAATATAGCTTTAAAAGTTGAATCTTCAGGACTGCAAGCATATACTCCAAATCGAATTGTTCCACCGCCTTCCCACATATGACACACTCTCATCTGTGAAAAATTTTTACCATCTATTGAACATTCGATACAATAATCATCCTCCCTACGACTTAAGCGATACCACATATATTTAACATCTGTTGGTATAGCTGTAGTTGCCCAGTCTGAATAACCATGATTTGTCACTACTGAACCCAAATGCTGGAATTCATCATTCTCATATTCAACAGATGCCTTTAGCCAATTATCCGAATCCAAATACAGGACAATACCGCATTGGTCAAAACGATGATGACTTTCTGAGAAATCAGTCTTCACAATAAATGAAAAGAATTTCTCATCTGTTTCCATCTGGAGCACAGGCGCATTATCATTACGAAAATGATAATACGTTCTCTGCCATAAATCTGTATGTGGCTCTGTAGTGATTTCTATTCTATCTTCTTTAATCTCAAACTCTCTTGGTGCTCTTGTCCATTCCAACTTTTCAATCATACTAAGTTACCCCACCTTCACAACTCTGTCATGAAGCCCCTCCTATATCCTTACTTCAACCTTTACAGGCGACTTTACTAACCTAGAAAACTCTTCTCCCGCATTCTTAGAAGTTCCAGTTATCAGACCATAATGAACAGGAATAGCCACTTCTGGTGCAATTGTATTGATTAGTTCAGCTGCCTTCTTTGCATCCATAGTATAAGTTCCGCCAACTGGCACTAGGGCAATATCGCAGTTTACGGCTTTAGCCTCTTTAGTAGCATCAGTATCTCCCGCTACGTAAATACGTTTTCCATCTACAGAAATGATGTAGCCAACCCAACCAGCACTCTTTGGATGAAATGGTTTTAAAATATTATACGCAGCAACAGTTTCAAACTGCAATCCTTCTACTTCATAGCTTGAGCCAGGATTAACATATTCAATCTTGCCCACCACTGCTGCAACTTCCGCTGCCTTTCCTTTCATCTTCTCAGGAACGACCAACACAGTGTTTTCATTTGCGACCTTTTCAATGGCTTCTGGCGAAAAGTGATCATAATGGTCATGAGTAACTAATATAAATGCAGCATCACGTGGTGTTTCATCCATCTCAAATGGATCTACATAAACCGCCCTACCTTCAACATCTATACAAATACTGTTGTGCTTAAATACTTTAATCTTTTCTGTCATTATTGCCCCCTTACTTATGTTTTGTATAAGGGTATTGTACTTCTTTTCAAAAAGAAAGCACCAACCAAAGTTGATGCTTTCTTAAGCTCATGATTAAAGATTAATCAAAATCATACGGATTACTGTAGCACATCCAATCCAATGGTGAATCCAAACCAACTGCCGCCTCAAATCTTGCTTGGCGTCTTAGTTCTTGTTTGGCTTCATACTTTAAGACTTTCTTTGATTTTTGAGCATTGTTAATTCTAGCTTGATAAGCCTTATTATTTGGATTGTGCTGATTAGCATAATCATCCAATTGCTTTTGATTGTGTGTTTTTGATGATACACCCCTTTTAGCCATGACTGCCTCCTTTCTCCTTGATTCCAAAGCAGTAATCACGCACTGAATAGCGGACTATACAAAATCAGTCACCTTCTTAGCTGAATTCGATAAATATCGAATTATCCCTGCATTTAATTACCTCTCAAGGGCGGAGTATGATTTTTATTTCTAAAATAAAAATCATCATATTCAGTCTATCAAAAATCTTTTATGTAATCTATAGATTAACAATGCTTTATTATTTATATTTTATACCTATTTACTATCTGTACTATCAATAATTTCTACATTTTTCTTAGCTACAAAGCCCTCTTTTTCCTCCCCATCCTCATTATATATTTTTACCTTATAATAATAATTTAAATCTTCTACTATTACAGCCTCATTATCCTTTCTCATTTCACTAATTACTTCAGATGTTGTATTAGGTGATTGTCGAATTAAACAATCAATACGAGCTGTTATAATACTACCCACTGTTTCTTGTAAAAGAGGCTCAATCACTACAATACAAATAATGTTAAAAATAATGTGCAATGCAATATATGCAATCCAATATTTTTCTTCTTTTCCTCAGCAATATCGAATAATCTTTCTGAAAATGTTTTTGAATCTAACTTGTCAATAGATTGAATTTCTTCTATTAATTCAGTGGCATCAATGGAATCATTAGTATCTTCTGCCACGTGATATATCTCACTAGCAATATCATTTAAAGATACATTAGACGTACTCTTTATAATTTGTGAATAATCGATGCTGTTAATTCTCTTCAAAAATTCTGTATCAACTATTGAATTGCTCAATTGCTTAAGTGCATTATTTAATGCTTCACTGTTAAAAATGTTTGAAATGCTCGATGTTGATTGACTAATTTGTTCTATAGCATTATTCCATTTTTCTCCTGAGCAACTTATTTTTATTCGTTCCGCGCACTCATCTATAGCCCTAAGGGACTTATTAAAACTTTCAGTATTTACGGTAAAGTTTACTTTTGAAAAGGCACTTGCTATTTTATTAACATTGTCAAAAGACATCGACCAATTTATGGTATTAATTGCGTTTAACCGTTCATTTAACTCAGCTAATGCTGTCGATAAACTTTCCCCATAATTACTGCCAATGTCTTGCGTATCTGTTTTTTCCATAGTTAACCTCCCATACAAATATATTACACGTACAACATATTTATTCAAATACAACAATGTAATCTTCTGAAAGACTATCAAATGATTCATCTATTGATTTAAATACGTCATCTAATTCCTCATTTATTCGGCCATCAATATATGCTTTTTTTATTGCAGGCTTTTGAATGAGCCCCCATCGTAATTCTGTATAAGAATACTTAGCGAATGCTATCCACTGAGGATAATTTATAGCCATAGGATTCTTAGTAAAATACACTTTTCCAGCATTAATCGCCGAACAACCAGCATGACCAATAAATAACATCGTACCTAACTTAGGATGCTTATTGTTGTTCCCTGAAAAAGGAATTGACTCTTTTACACTATATCCTTCTTTTATTCTTTTTAATGAATATCCAATTCTTATTATCAGCTCAGTAATCATTACCGGCACCGACATACTACAAAAATGAATAAAATCGTATCCCTCTGCGTACATTCCCTGCACTATATCAGCAATTGTTTGTTCATATTCTCCAATACTTCCCAATTGAAGGAGATTAAACAACGACATTAACGGTGCAGGTAATCCCATAGATGTATTTATATCTGACTTTAGATGATTTATCTGTTTAATTAGTGCTTTTACTATGTCTATCTCAGTTCTATCAGCATAGTTTTCCATTAATTGAGAAACAAATTTTCCGTTTTTATCTATTGTTGTCATAGTACCATTTAATATATCTAAAACACCAAATACAAACCCCAATAATGGATCATGACCTAATGACACTATTCTATGATAATATGCAGATAAACCTTCAACGTTAATAGTTGTATTACGATTATCTTGTGCATCATAAGGCACTTTGCTTATTTTACTATTTGCTAATTTTTGCATATCCTCATCAGGATACTGCTTCTCGAAATAATCTCTTATATAGTTTGATAATGTTCCACCTTTGATACCAT
Source organism: Butyrivibrio fibrisolvens 16/4 (assembly GCA_000209815.1). Taxonomy (GTDB): domain Bacteria; phylum Bacillota; class Clostridia; order Lachnospirales; family Lachnospiraceae; genus Pseudobutyrivibrio; species Pseudobutyrivibrio fibrisolvens_A. The sequence goes on along the minus strand of FP929036.1, from coordinate 1,277,616 downwards.
CATACCCTTTTTGTGGAATCCCAACTAGGACAATATCAATTAATGCTCCTACCAAAGCAGCAACAGCACAAATTGAAATATCATATTTATCTAGTTTATATATAAATTTAAACTCATCATTAATCTTCTTAAGTTCAGCCCTGTTCTCTTTTAATTCCGATTCTGTAAATAAATCTTCAAGTGCTACTTCTCCAGAAATCGCTTTCTCTGCTTCTACACAAAGACTTTCCCAAGACTTAACAACTAAAACTGGCTTATGTTTTTTATCAACTTTTGATACTTTTTCAGGAATACGATACCCCAAAGAAGCAAGCAACAGTTCTGATTCCTTGATATTCTTATCTGTTCTAGCCAAATCAATAGTACATATATCGCTCGCTTTTTCTGAATTATAAGCCAATACCTTATTAATCTGCTTTTCTAACTCTGAATAATGGTACTTACTCATTTTCATCATCCCCAGATACTCTATTAATCAGTTCTTCTTTCAATATTTCATTTAAATCATTCAAATAATGATTCTCTGCTGTAAGTGCATCATTTACAGCTGACTCCTTTTGGATTGCCTTAGCAGTTAATAGGTCTTTCTCATGTTGCTCCTTGTCTTTTTTTCTGCTACCGCACTGCCTCCTGCAATAGCGCTTATAACTGCTGTAGGAACAACCCATTTCCAAGGCACTTTCTTTAATATATCTACACAATTATTAATTATCTTCCCCATACACAATTACCTCATATCTCAAATCCTTTTGTAAATCTTTAATTGCCTGTCTCAATAAAATATTTAGACTATTTAAATAATCAATTCGCTCCTTAGATGCGTCTACCTCTTCTTCTAAAGCCTTTATTATAGCCGCCTGTTTCTGTAATGCCTCCTTATACAATCGTTCCTTTTCTTGGTTTAATTGCTTATTCTTTAAATGTGATGAAAGGCCAACACCTGCAACAGCTAATCCTGCTATTGGTACTGCCAAAACAAAAATACCTGCAGCCATTCCACCACCAACTACTGCACCTGCAGTTGCTAGTCCAGACGTAATCCCTGCTGCGGATAATCCTACTGTCCCCAATCCATATAATGCAATAAAGGAAGTGACTCCGCCTACACTTGCACCTAAAGCTCCAAATAGCACATCAGGAATTGAGCTTTCTCTAATAGTTCTTTTCGTATCGTTCAATGCTTCAGATGCTTCATTCACAACGTTTACGACATATTGTAATGACTCCAAATTTTTAAATGTAATATCCTTTTTCTTTTCCATTCCTAATTAACTCCTTATTTATTATTGATACTACTTTTAAGTGCAAATAGTGTCTTCTTTAAGTTGCTAATTTCAGCCTCTTCTTTCTTTATTTCCATTTCTATTTTTTTGATATTTTTCTTTTTTTCCTCTATTGCAACTTGATGCTTCTCTATTTCTTCATTCAAATATGAAATTATATTTTCAGAAGAAACATTATCTTGAAGTTGTTTCATTTTCTTACTACTTGCACCAACTGCAACACCCCCAAGTACTGCTAATGCAGCACCAACAATAGGTACTCCCATTGCTAATGCTCCTCCAGCAATTAATCCGGCGTACTTTGGAGTAGATTCCAAAAACTTCTGAAGATTAGCTTCAGATACAGTATTTCCATCTTTTCTAGATTCCTGAGTAGCTTCTAATTTTCCTTCCCTTATCCACCTTCTAACAGTTTCTGGATTTGTTCCAAGCATCTCTGAAATTTCTTTTACACTATAAGTATTCATACTTTTATCTCCTTATAGTATTATATATAACACATATTTGTAGTATTAGCAATATATATTTTGTAGTATTAATTATCCACAAATATTTTCATATAAAAAGGATGTAGCATATTGACTACACCCTTAAACTATCCAAATTGTTACTTTGATTCAATTAATTCCTCGGAATTTGTATCAGAATAAAGATTGATTGCAAAATTGATTATTGCATCCTCATCTCCATTTAGATTTTCTTTTATATCCTCATAAATCATCCTCAAAATGTCACACCACATCTTCACTCTAGATTCATCATCAAATCTTGACCTAGCTAAATTCAATGTGTACTCTCTTGATTTCACATTAACAGATAATGTATCAAACTCAGTTCCCAACATTAAATATGGAAAAACAGGACGTTCCTCCTTTATTAATATTCCATTCATATAAATTTTAAAAGTAGGAATTCGACTAATAATATCAACATTCTTTTCAAAAATCATATAGGTGTCATCAATATTCTTATTTTACATATTTTAATAAATCAAAATAACTTAGATACTCACCCTTTTTTGATTAGATTTATTGTTTTTTAATGAGCCAGTTTTTATAGTTTTTATAGTTTTAATTTTTCTTTGTCGTACTTTAATACAAATGCATTTCCCGTATTGTCTATCTCCATTCGAAAAGCATCCCTGATATTTCTTAAAATCATCTGCGCGTTCCAATACTATATCTCTCTATACAAAAGAGGAATTTCCTCCGAGCGTTTTCTTCCTTCGCAATCCAACAGTGATGCTGGTTGTTCACCGTAACTCGCTACATACAATGAAAGTTCAGGATTATTGTCATCTATAGTTGCATAATAGTGTGCAGAACATACAGGGCAGTAAAATGGTCCTAAATTTCCATATCTACCATCATTTGTTTTGATTAAAATTTCATTTTGACATTCTTTACAGGAATCCAAATATCCATAGTATTCACCATTAATTGTTACTGATGGTATACCTTTTGATTTTTCCTTAATCTCATCAACTTCCAATTTTGTCTTATTGTTTTCGCCGGTCATTTCGTCTCTATACCTTCCTCACTTATATATACCTCCACTCCTCAAACCCGCAGTTCTGAGCAGACTTATAAACCGGAAGTATCACAGCCTCCAGTTCCTTTTCAAATCGTTCGTATTCAATATCAGATTCGTATATACGATATCTTAATCTGTCATCATTGAAATGTTTCTTTGCGCATTTCTCAAACTCTTTATGCACCACATCATACTCGCGCATCATTCTGTATGACTGATACTCTAGCATTGCCAGGCGTTTAAAATATGTGTTCCAGTCTGGCAAATTATTGCTCTTCGAACTGTTGATGCTTTTCGTGGTAGGATTTAGGTTCCACATCTCATCATGCGCCACATACGACCAAGGCACAAAATGATCTATAGAAATATCCTTCGCAGTAAGAATGGTCTCGCCATAAATCTCCTTCACTGGCTCTGGGGAAACCGTCAAAATCAGCTTCCAGTATTTCTTAACATCATCCAGTTTTCTTTCCTGTGGTGGATATAGTTTGTCCGCTATGCCAGGCACGTTTGGATTTCTTCTTTGCAGATAGAGAATCATATTGTACTCCAGCCAGCCTCGTATTATCTCTTGATTTTTCACGAAATAATTAGCCCAGTCATCCCTCACAATGATTCGCGATGACAGGCCATTAAGCCCCAAGAAGTAATACATAATATGACTGTGATTATTAATATTTTCCACAAGATTATCTTTTGGAACATCCCAGGCCTTACCTTTTATTCCTGGCATAAAAGGAGCCTGAAGGCGATAAGGTACATTGAGTATCAATGTCCTCTTCTTTGAAATGATTTCTTTATCTTTTGTTTCTGATAGATACGCTATAAGGTCGGACTTTTTGATGCTGGATTTAAAGCTAGGATTTTTCTTTTGGATGAGCTTTACAACATCCTCCAGAGTATCCTTGGGTCCTAGGTTCAGACAGTACTCTGTAACCATATACCAAGCATTAGCAATCATATCATCTACAAGCTCTTCAAATGATATTTCGTTGGTGCCAGCAATTACCTTTTCAAGAATCGCTTTGAACCAAAAGAATTTGTAGCATTCGCTAGTATTATCAAAAAGTCTACTAAGATATTCTATATGAAGTTCATCAGAATAAGGCAGAACCATCAGCGATTACCCTCCCAATAGATACGATCTTTAAAAGCTCCTCTAGCGTCGCACTTCTCTTTACGAACCTTTTCTAGCTCCTCTAAAGAATAGCCTCTAGCTACACATATAGCATTTAGTACCTCTAGTACATCGGCCATCTCCTCTATTGATTTGTCCGCCTGGTATTCTGCCACTTCCTCATTAAGTTTTATATCTAATTCCTTTAAGTATTCCTCAGTGGATAAAGTCCTAATTATTGGGCGCTTCCCATCGTCCTTAATTATCTGAGGAATTTTGTCCCTTACTAATTTTCCCAATATGTTTTCCCCTGTGTATTTATTGAGCAAAACGCTAGTAAAATTATAGCATAAAAGCTAACTGTACACATAATTTTGTCCTCCTGAATAATTATTTCTTTGACATATTCTAATAACATGCTAAAATAGACTTAACGAATTATATTATATTTTTCAGATTGTTAAGGTGGTGATGATATGATATACAACTACATAAAAGATAAATATAAAGAAGGTGAGCCAATCTTCTTCTCAGATATATATGATGGCACCATTTCAAAACCAGCCCTTACCCAGCAACTATCAACGCTATGCAAAAAGGGTTTGCTTGTTAAATATGATAATGGCATTTATTATATTCCAAAGAAAACTAGGCTTAAATCAGCAGTTGGACCAACAGCAGATACCGTTGCCAAATATAGGTTTATAGTCAAGAATGGAAAGGTTGATGGATTCTATACTGGAAATACCTTTGCAAATCAGATTGGTATCTCTACTCAGGTTCCTCATGTAGTTGAGATAGTAAGTAACAACACTAACTCAGCCCCTAGGGATGTTATAATTGGTAACAGAAAATTTAATGTAAAAAACCACTTACAGCCATCACCGATGAAAATGTTTACATATTACAAATGCTGTATCTATTGTCGGATTTAGACTCATATTTAGATTATGATTATGAAGAAGCCAGACAATGCTTTTTGAAATTTATTGAATCACATAACATAAAAAGAAGCGACGTGGATGAATATATAAGGAAGTTTCCACTTACAGCATTCAAATTTTATTATGAATTGAGGTTAGACAATGTACTTGCACAATGATAAAGAATTATTTGGCGATATCGTCGCCCTTACTGCAGAAAAGATGGGTCAAGCCCAAGATATCATAGAGAAGGATTACTATGTCACAATTATCCTCAAGGAGCTCTCTTCATGTGATTATCCTATCTGCTTTAAAGGCGGCACTTCTCTTTCGAAGGCCTTTGGAGTAATAGATCGTTTTTCAGAAGATATTGATATCACATTCACTGAGCATTTAGGAAAAAGCAGAAGAAAGAATCTTAAATACGATATCTTAAAATCCATTGCAGATAAATTTGGATTTACAATAGCAAACTGGGATTCTATTGAAAGTAATAAAGATTACAATCACTACGATTTTGCATATAGCTCCATAGTAGATAATCCTTTTTTGACTACATATGTAAAGCTGGAAACTGCCCTAATGTCTTATGCTTTTCCAACCGAAGAGAGAATGATAGGAAACTATATCTATGAAGCTTTAAAAGATGAGGAACCTGAATTAATTGAAGAGTATAATCTTCTGCCATTTCCTATGCAGGTGCAATCTTTAGAGCGAACATTGATTGATAAGCTGTTTGCTTTATGTGACTACTACATTCAAAACAAAGCTGCAAGAAACTCACGCCATCTATATGATATTTATAAGCTTGGACAGCAAGTTGTAGTAGATGAAAATTTCAAATCTCTTGTCACTGAGGTTCGTAATCATAGATTAAAAATAAAAGATAATGTAGCTCCTTCCGCCGAGCCTAGCGTAGATATAGCTGCCACAATCAAAGAATTTTGTGATAAAGATTTCTACGAAAATGATTACGAGCGTACCACCAGGAACCTTATTTCTGATGAGATTTCATATCAAGATGTGAAGGCATTTATAATGGAGTTTACAAAAGATATTTTTTAATCATACGTCAAATTCGTGAAAGATTTGTCACTGGAACTTAGTTTCTTTCATCGAGTTTCCGTACATAAAAAACAAAGCTTTAAGGCAGCCCTCAAAGCATTGTAAATTCTAGATGTATGCATTTAATACCTCTTTCCCATCGGCGTAGCCGATCTCCATCCTTCCTTGCTCGCGTCAGCGAGTGGTCTGTGGAGCTCGGGCAGACCTAGGCCTGGAAGGCCCTGCTAGGGATGGTCCCCTTACTTGTGTCCTTTACTTCTTTTCTAAAGCTATTGTATCATTTTAGACAAGAATATATTGTTATAACCTATGCATTTTATCATTGCACCAACAATATATCCCCACTAAAAAAGACAGCAAATGCTGTCTTTTTCCTAACTATATGCATACATATATTTTCTCTATGCAGCTTGTCTATAATCCATGATAAAAATCTTACTTGCAACATTCTGCACTTGCTCAATAATATCTTCAATTCGCTCCATTACTGACGCAGAAAAACAACCTCCTCGCACTGTGTACATTTCATACATGGTACATTTTCAATAATAATATAGCAGGTCTCCAGCTTAGCTACATAACTAGTGGTACTTTCAACCATTGTATCTGATTTACATAATAAGCATTTCATAGTCAGCTCTCCTTTCTAGTCTTAA
>FP929036.1:1013109-1268353 GCA_000209815.1 Butyrivibrio fibrisolvens 16/4 | reverse complement strand
AGTCTTAAAATCATCAGTCCATCTAAGCGGGTCAGGATAGTATGCCGTTATAATCCTGCTTGAAGTTCCTTCATAACTCATACAAACATGAATAGTTCTGTTTTCTCTATTGTCCTTTACTATAATTACGCAGACAATCTCCACAAAGCCTCCTGTGCTTTAATAGCCGCCCTCTTTACTGCGCAATCCAAGCTTTTACTTTATCTTTTGATTCTTTAGCTGATGAACCTTTTATAGCCAAACCATTAGTATCTACATTTGCACCCTTGCACATCTTCTTCACATCAGAAGGCATTCCAGAAAGCCCTGAACCTTCATGTGTGCAGATAATGCGAACTGTTTTTCCTGTAAAATCAAGTCCTTCAAGGGCTGTCTCTACCTCAGGTGCATAAGTACCCCAATAAATAGGACTCATTATATATACAGTATCGTAGGCTGAGATATCTGTAAGCTTCTCTTTAATCGGAGCATTACCGATACGCTGCTTAGCCTCCTCAATACAAGTCTTATAGTCCTTCGCATAAGGCACTGCTGGCTCAGCCTTAAACATATCTAAGAACGCTAAAACCTCTGCCCACACTTTGGGCAATAATCAAAATCTTCAGCTGTCTCATAGCCACAATTTCTACAACGCTTAAAGAAACCTCTGCCCTGACTCACTTTAGTTAAATCCTGTGGTTTGATTTGAAGCTCTTCCCCTGCGGCTATTCGCTTTCCTATCTCCGGATCAAGTTCATAGACTGTACCACAGCAGCTCATCTGAACATAATATCTTCTATTCCATTTGAATGTAGGTATAAAGAAAAGTGATAAGACTGTATAGAGCATGAACACCTGATATCTTCCATACTTTCCACAGCTATCGCATATTACGGTCTGACTAAAATCAAAGTCTTTGCGACCATCAGTAATTCCCATTATAAAAAACATAAGCTACCTCTGAATAATCCTCTCCATGTAGTCTTTATTTCGTTCCAGCATAGAGGAAATACCATCTTCTGACAATACTCCTCGTTTTAAATCTTGAGGCAACAAGCCCTGTTCGTCAGCTGTGAAATCATCTATCCATTGTTTGCTGGTATAGTAATTTTCAAGCTTTTGGATTTTTGTTTGAATATCATTAAGTCTATTAAGGTTTTTGTCTAATGTATCCAATATCTCATTAGCCTCATCAAGAATCGCTTCCATCTCAGATATATGCTTAGTATCCATATTTTTCTCCATTCTCATCAATAATGAAAAAGTAACTTTCCAAAAAGAGACTGACTAAATAATCAGCCTCTAATCTTCCTTAAAAATCTCATTATCCTTATCAAAGAATACCCAGTCGCCTTCGTTGAATTCTAGCTGTTATTATTTCACATTAAGAATCAAGGCTATTTTCATTCAATAAAAAGTCAAACTGTCCCATAACAGTAATCCCCTGTTCATTTCGCCTTTTTGTATAACAAAGCTTTCCATGTAATGTTATTTAATTATCCTTAGAATCTTATTGCACTCAAATTTTCTCCATTAGCAAATCTTTCATACATATCTATTTTTCGTAGATACATTTCTTTTACAAACTTAATTCGTTCCTCACTAACTTGAGAATCTTTGTGGTACATTTCTTCAATATATTCTACTTTCGGAAGTAAATTTACATCGATTAGCTTTCTGTTTTGAACATATTTTAATAGGTCTAGTTCATGCTCCCTAAATCCCTGAGACTCTTGAGATAATACAAATTTATCTGTTACTGGTACTATATCTCGTCCCACAAGCATACTCTTACCACTATCATAAATTGGAGCCATAGAGATAAACTTAAGGGTATCTGCATCACGTAAGATTGAAATATTTGTCAGATGTCTGTCTCTATTACTAAAAATAAAATCAATAAGAATTTCAAATTCCAAGTACTCTCTAACAATATTTCTATCTAACCCATTCTTATCACAAACATTAATAAAATGTTCATATCCAGAAATGTTATTAGGTTTAAGCTCACTAGTCATTACTGCATAAGCTGAAACAAGTTCTTTTTGCTGTGATGTAAACAAGCTTGATATACATCCATAATCATAATTTTTTCCATCAATGTGAAGCAAAGAATATGTTACAGCATCACGACCTTGTGCTACAATCGCGTCACCAATAATAACTTCGTTTATGCTCTCGCTAGAATATATATCATGATTTCCTTTTACTAGTTTTCTAATTCCATTGTCGATAATCCAAGTCTTTTCAAGATTTCCTTGCAATGAAGAATTAGGCTGATATTCCTCAACCTCATTATCATTATAATTAATCTTTCCAAGGAGCAAATTCTCTTTAAAATCATTGTCAAAGAGGTTAACATCTTCCCAGGTTAACTCAGAGCCAATTGGCCTAATCCAATAATAATCCGTTAAACTCAACCCCAAATTATGAGTAAGATATAATCCATTTGTCTCAATTCCATTTTCCCTAAGCATCTTTTCAATCTTTCCTTGCTTAATTGGAATTGCTCTATCTCTCCACCATTCTATAATTCCTCTAGGACTTGTTCTGTTCTGCAATGGCAAAATGGCAGTATTAGACTTTTTACCAAGTTTTACGATATTTCCATCATCGCCAATTTGAAGCATCATTATTTCTTCATTTTTTCGCATAAGTGTATACATTGCCATCTTACTCACCACCTAACAATTCATTTTCATACTCGTTTTCCAACGCCATCCAAGCATAATCAGAAATATAATTTGAAGGTACATCATTCTGCTTATCCAAAACCCTAATCATTCTTCTACCATCCGAGACAAAATCAATTTCATAATGATTATCACTTGATAAAAGTAGATTTCCAGATATCCCATACTCATCACTATGTGTTTTCTCAACGAGGATATCTCCTCTGTCACGATAGATTGCCTCTATTATTGCTCTATTTACAAATTCTCCAAGAGTTTCTCCCATATCCTTGGCATGATTCTTAATAAAATCTAGATTACCCTTACCAGTACGAACTCTTATTTGATCTGTAGAATTTATATATTTCTGAGTTGCAGCTTTTTGTGCTGCTGTATATGTTGCTCCCATATTGTTCCCTCGTAATATAGATACACTATAGTTATATGTATAGTGTATCTATATATGTAAGCATTGTCAAGAAATATCCCTATCCCTCAACAAACTTCCTCAGCAGCCTAACCGCACTACTCAAGCATTCTCTAAAAATGTAAAAATAAAATCCAATAAAAAAGAGACTGGAAAACTGGTGCCTGACCCCAATGTGGTCAGGCACCAATGTGCTATTTTAGAAAAATGGTTGCGATACCGTTTTTCTAAAATGTCGTGAAAGTTTTGTCACTGGAACCTAATTCATTTCATCAGGTTTCACTCCATTCCAAATAAGAAGCGCCTAATCATAATGATTAGACGCTTCTTAACAACTTTATGGCAATTGAATCTTTTCTATTTCAATTGACTTATCACATTTTTCAATTGTAGTATACTTTTCATCCAAGTACCCCTTGCTTAAAACTGCATATATCTTCTTTTGAGGTTTAGATGATACGGCTCTAATATCTTTTTTTAACAATGTATTTGGTACATTAAGATTTGAATACTTGTCACATATAAACCCCATACAAGCATATATATTTCCAGCTATCTTCTCTGAATACAGCTTTGTTCCTGCATCAGTAAAGTCACCAATCATCGATGCAGATTTCTTAATATTCATCATATCGGCTAGCACTTCTAATTTCTGCACAGTAGAACCATCTTTGGATAAAACAAAATCATTCTCTGATAACCTACCATCTAAACATTTTGAATAGAAATTAATCGCAGAGCTAACTTTTTCTTATTCAGCCTTAATCCAGTTAAATGCAGGAAATTCGATCTATGAAATACAACCTCATAGAATTCCAAGCATGATATTACATCTGCATTCTGTTCAATCTGCTTTTTAACCTCAGATGGTACGCCGTAAACGAACAATACCTTCTGATCTTCTAAATTTTCATGATAGCTTTTTGCAGCCTTAGTAATTATAGAAATAACTCTCTTTTTGTCCATAACACCTATTATCCTTAACATTTAAAATGGGAATGTATATGCCGTAGCAATGTACATTCCCATTTAGTGGTTGATTTTTCCGTTGTCTGCCAACCTCCAGCACCTATGTCTGGAAAATATCAGGTTTTTCCGTTGCCTGCCAACCTCCAGCACCTACGTCTGGAAAACATATCAGATTTTAGGTGTCAACCCACCAAGGCACACGCCTTTTCTTACTTACATAATATATCGGATTACTTCCAAAAACAATATACATCTTATACAAAAAATATAATAAATACTTGAAATAAGCACTATCTATTGATGATGCCTTCAGCATCTGTAAAGCTATTATAATATTCTATTATGTTTTTGCAACGCCTAAAAATTATCGACTCATATCTCTATCTCGTTTTCGCTGCCACTGCTGAAGTAGCTTAATAATTTGGTCTTCCATCATCTTGGGAGTGTAGCTCTTTGGATATTCCCCTCACTTCCCTATTGCGAAAACTGGTGCCTGACCCCAATGTGATAGCATAATCCCAAGCTTCTGCATTAGTCATAGATATCGCCTCCTTCTTGAATATATTTTATCATATTTTTATTTTGGATTTTTTAAAAGTGCCTTTCACCCAGAATCCCTTTTTGAGTTTTAATATTCCTCCGGCCAAACATCTCCAACATCTAATCCTTTATTTGTAAGCCACTCGTCTTCAACCGTTACATAAGATTCATTCCCATCGGCGTAGCCGATCTCCATCCTTCCTTGCTCGCGTCAGCGAGTGGTCTGTGGAGCTCGGGCAGACCTGGGCCTGGAAGGCCCTGCTAGGGATGGTCCCCTTACTTTTGTCCTTTACTTCTTTTCTTCCTTGTTCCATTGACCAAACCAAGAATCATTCCTAACATCATTCCTGTACACATACATGTGCCAATCTTGTGAGTGATAATTCCAATAACCATTCCAAAAAGCATACCCATAGATATTCCTAAACACATACTCTTAGCCACATTCTCTTGATTATTAACGTATTTACGAACTATCTCCAGCCCACCCATAGGAACGCAGAACTTCTCATCCCTTGGTGGCTGGCAAGCCCGATACACTTCCTCCAGGTCAAACCATTCCACGCTATCCAGTTCTTCCTTCTGGATAGTAAGTTTATCAATGTCTACATCTTCATCATACACATATACAAATGCAATCTCATTGTCCCTGAACATCTTGCCGTGAAATTCCTTCTCATACTGAATAGGAAATGTTCCTGCAAAATTCAAATCATCTGCATCAGCCTGAATACCAAGCTCCTCAGAAAGCTCCCTAATTGCAGATTCCAACGGCTCATCACCCGCCTGAATATGACCGGCTGATGAAGTATCATATCTGCCAGGAAAAGAGTCCTTGTTTAAAGCTCTCTTCTGCAAAAGTACCTCTGTTTTGTCTCCATTGTCACGAACCACCCATATATGAGCAGTTCTGTGTCTAACACCTTCAGCGTGAGCCTGCGATCTAGTCACTGTCTCTCCTGTAGGCTGTCCCTTTTCATCTACGATGTCAAAAATCTCTTCAACCATTATAATCCCTTGCCTACCTGTTCTCTTATTAATGAAATAACTGCTGCCTCCAACTCAACCACTTCATCCTGAACATTTTCTTTTACTGGTTGGAATTGCTCTGGCACAGTAAAATCAAATGCTGTTTTAAAGCTCTCTTTAGGAAGCTTTCCTGCAATAACCTTCGTAAGTACAATTGCAATCAGAAAATCACCAATTACTGATGCATGTTCGCCATCTCTAAAATATAAATCAACGTCAGATGAATTTAAAACTTCACTCCATAACTCACCAATTGGTGCAAGCCTAGCATCAAGCTTTGTCGCAAGGCTTCTGTATCTACGGTTCATCTCTATCTGATTTTCTGGCTTTGCCTTCTCAGCCCAGGTCTCAAAGATAACTGGCACTGTCCCCACCCGTTTGCAGAGTTCCACTATCTTTGTTGCGTACTTTATAGTGTCTTCCTCTGCAGGCATTGGATGCGCCTGTTCCTGAATAACACAGTAATCATATTTCCCATGTAGAATATTAAATCGCTCCGAGAAATACTCTTCTTCCATATGCCACCTTAGTGATCTACCTGAATAAGCTAGCATGTAAACTTCACAAGCTTCTCCTGTCGCATCTTCTATCATACGTCTGGCAAGCTCTGGCATGTCATTCATGTATGTATGGCTGTTGCCTATGAATAAAATTTTCATTTCGGTTGTCTCCTCTAGTTAATGCCACTTCTTTATTTGCATTCAATTATGACAGTTTTATCTTTATTTTCTATAAAATAAAAGGACCTCGAATAAAATCGAAGTCCTCTGAGCTCTATAAATCCTTTAACAGCTCATATACATCTGGTATATCATACACCAACGTTTCATATACAATCTTTAAATCCACCTGCCCATAATCATGAACTATTTTATTTCGTAATCCGAATATATCTCCCCAAGGAATATCACTTTGTGATGCTCTGAACTCTTCAGATAATTTCCTTGCATTTTCAGATACTTGTATCAAACGAAACATCATTGAATCTTGAAGTATTTCATTTTCTTCAAACTCCGGTTTCGTTACACCTAACATATTTCTATCAATAAAAAGTAGGTCTTTTCTTATCTTGTCCAAGTAATAGCCATCATACTTAACATTATCCATATATTTTTATACCATCCATTAATATTTCATTTAGCAATTCAGGATTATTTACCAACTGGTCCATATCCAATAAATCCACTTTTTTATGTAATGCCGTAGAAACCTTTTCTACTAATCCATAAAACTTCAAACCCTTAACAGTAGATGAAATTAACAAATCTACATCACTATCTTCTTTGGCAATCCCTTTTGAATATGAGCCAAACAGAAAACAATATGAGATATCATAATCCTTGAAAACATCTGAGCATTTTTTCTTAATATCATCAATGCTCAAAATACCATGCGTTTCATCAATTACGTTAAGCTTCCCCAATGCATCAATCATATAAGAATACTTAATCGAATTAACTTTATCTGGATCATTCTCATAGGATTTATAAGAACGAACAGACACCTTAAGGTACTCTGCAGCCTGACTTTGCGTATATCCAATTGCTCTTCTAATATCTTTTAAAGACTCAGCCATAGTTATGCCTCCTGAAATAATTATACATCTCATTTGCACTTTTGTAAATTAAAAAGTGCAATTATTGCACTTTATTTTATTATTATAGTGCACTTTTTGCATCTTTTATATTAGCAGGTGCAAAGGCTGTAACCATCTATAATTTCTTTTAATGTCCTAGGCTCATAATTCATCCAAGGCTTCATGCAGCCCACATTTATAGCACAAACTGGTCCTCTTTGCATATGTTCACAATTGTTCACCATGTCATCGAGAGTTTTTATATACAATTCATCCTCCACGCTATTATGAGTATGACCATACAAATGAATCCAGCCTCTACCCATATTTTTCCAGCTAAAAATTGGATAATGACTTAGCACCAAGTCATAATTCTTTCCTTCAAAAGAATCATGTACTTCTTTATAATCGCAGATTTCCATAAATAATTGCTGATATCTATAATCGGAAACATCATCGTGATTTCCCTTAACAAGGACTTTCTGCCCTTTTAGTGTTGAAACAAAAGAAATAAGGTTTTCTTTTTGTCCACGTATACTCATATCTCCAAGAATATAGACCGTATCACCATTCGTTATTTTATTATTCCATTTTGTCCTAATGTAATCATGCATCGCTTCAATATCTTTATAAGGTCTATCGTCAAATTCAATTGAAGCCTTATGAAATAAATGTAGATCACTTATATAATATTTCATTTCAAATCCCTCTCTATACTTACTGTATACTTATAATACTAATCAAATACTATCAAATAAGTCAATACTAATTATATAATTATGTATATTATTAATAGATGAGGTGCTATTATGAACGAAAACTACGGTGAACAAATAAAGAACTATAGAATTGGTCTTGGAATGACACAAAACCAGGTAGCTAATGCACTAGAGGTTACTCCTGGCTATATCAGTAATGTAGAAAACGGACGTACCGCTATGTCCCTCAGACTTCTTATTTACTATTCTAAACTTATGGGAATTACTCTCGATGAACTCGTGGGAAACATTGAACCAGACTATAAAAAATCATCAATTGATAATGCTCTCTGGGATGTGATAAAAAATTTAGATAATGAACAAAAGGAGAAACTTTTAAAAACTATTAAATTATGGCAAGAAAAGTAGAGAAAAATCTCTACTTTTCTACTTCCATTATGCAACTCAGTGTAGTAATCTCAGATTACTTATTTGCGATAGCTGCCTGTGCTGGTGTGCTATCCTACGACGCTTTTTGTAATCAAGAAACTTATCATAAAGTAGGTTCATTATTTCTCCCATAAAAAATGCTCCTATTCCGCTACCACTCTTCCAATTTCATCTTAAAAGCAAAGAATCTCTCACTTGGAAGAATTTCTTCTCTTTGCAAATTACTGTCTAGTCTATTATGCTGGAATATAATTATTTCAGCAAACTTGAAGTTGTGCGATTATCTTCCAATATAACTTACTATCGCATTTCCTCGCAGATTCTTGCTTGTCAGAACAATATTGGAGTATCACCATACGTAATAATTCTTATGATTCCAATAACAACAAGATGTGCCGGATAGTAAATATAGAAAAACCATTTTAGCCATTTAGCTTTTCCTCGCTGTCCGTCATAACGTTTCATAAGCGGATATACAAGGATAACAAACAATTCTATGATTCCGTGAACTTTATTTACAAAGAAAAACGACACTACTGCATACAACATAACCCATAGCATCATGATAAGCGTTTGTTTTTTAGATCACCGCGATGTCTGTGAATGCCTATGATCGACAGCACCGCGATACAACTCCAATCCGCAGAAAAAGCACTCCATACAAGTACAAAAATCAGGATATGTTTCAGCACTTTATACCTGAACTCTGAATCCTGAAGCCACAGTACCAACACTGCTATAAACAATGGGTACATGACGCTTGTCTGATTAAAGATACCTGTTTTAAGCGGAACGAAGTTTATTCCAAAAGCAAAACAGTACGCAAAATGCGAGATTATGGCAAATATGCCCAGTCTAAGCAGATACTTTTTATGTTATGTGTGTAATGATAGCCCTCTGCGATGAAAAACCACATAATCGGAGCCGTCAGCCTTCCTATAATATGTAACGCAATAGGAAGCGGCTGTGCGGGGAACGATGGATAGAATAAATTGGCAGCATGATCTATCGTCATGGCAATAATTGCTATTATTTTAAGATGATTGGAGTTTAATTTCTTTTCCATTTTATCCCTTTCATAAATTATCCTGGAATATAATTTGCCTCTAAAAATTACGATTTGTTAATTTCATTGTCTTTTTATATTGAATCATGTTATTTCACTTTCATTTACAGAATAATACAATGATTCCCCTTCTTTTTCCGTAACAATTTTTCTTACTTCTTTAAGAATTACGGAACAACTCCATATTTATCCAGTTTTGTTCCGTAGCATGGAGCCAAATTATACTAGTCAATCCATGTCAACTTTTAGTTTAGCCATTCTATTTACGGAAAGAAAGTTTGTTTTCGAGATTATTCCGTAATCATTTGCCAATTAACAAAAATACTTACGGTAAAACTTCTAGAAAACAACGTTTATTCCGTAAATCATTGCAAATTTGAATTTGTCGAGATTTTTCTTTAACAAAAGAGCCCTACAAACGTCGATTATCTATGCTCTTTAGCCTATATTCCAATAACAAGCCACTAATCCCAAGCAAACCAAAGATGGAATAAAAAGAATCCTTCGCATCTTCTTACTTCCTAGTTGAATGTATAAATACCCTAAAAGGTTTGCAATAAAAAGAGGGAATAATCCCATTGTTAATGCCATTCCGCCTCGTTCCCAATCTTTCATTGGTATCATTGCATCCGGATAAGCTACCACATCACTTCCAGAAACAAACAAATAACCAAAATAAAGCAGACAAGCGCAAGCACATAAATTCAGTATAATTAACATCAAATTAGTTATCTTTTTCAAAATCCATTTCTCCTAAAATCATTTTTATCTACTATATCTTATTTCTGTGCATTAAGAAAGCCTTGTGGAAACATTTTTACAAATACCTCCACAAGGCCGATTTTTAGCTATTCCCCAAGCCCATAAGTCCCACTTATCAAACAAGTGCATCTTTCCTTACATAATAAGTGCCCCTACCACTTCCTCGACGTTCAAGTACTTCTTCGGTAGCTGACAATCTATTAAACTCCTCACATATTCTATCAATAGCAATAGGTGTCTCTATATGATTATCACTGTTTTTAAAATGTCCGCCTATACTTCTATTTGTAAAACGATAAAGATTCTGATGCAGCTGGAGAATATAATTTGCAGAAATGCATTAGGCAATTTTTCACCTAATATCAACTCGATTTAGGCGAAAAAAATATGTTTAGGGGTAAATATCATAATCAAATAGTACTCGGTATAATCGTAAGAAAAAATAGACCTCCATCACATAATGTGATAGAGGTCGCGATAAGCTGCGATTTGTCTTAGCTTATACATTACTGATATCCCTTTCCTATTCTCGATTCAATTATATCTTTTTGTTACTACTGTAAGCAATTCTTATAGCTATTAAAATAATCAATAATTTGCTCACATAGCCTAGATAATCAACCCCGCCAATTGCTAACTGCGATATATATGGATATAGCTTTAGTTCTTTTCATAAGTCGCCATCAAAAATATGTTTAATTGTTTTCATATTAGAACCTCATGTCGCACTTAGGGCAAAAAGCAAAATCTTCGGATCAAGTTCATAGACTGCACCGCAGCAACTCATCTGGACGTAATATCTTCCTTTTAATATATCTTTTCTATTTCTTCTTTTATATCATACATTTCTTTAAAGACTGCAAGATCTTCAGGAGTTTTAATCAACATTACATCTTCAAATACCCCTGTGAAAATATCTTTAAAACCCGCAACCTGTTCTCCAGTGCATATACTAGCCTTAATAACAGGTTTCTTGGTTGATTTATCATATTCTTTTTTCTCAATTTTTTCTTGAAAAACATAAATAATCGAAAAACCCGCCCTCTCTTCACCTAGAAAACAACGTTTATTCCGTAAATCATTGCAAATTTGCTTAACTCTCCGATTCTATCTTTTTCATAGTGTCTTCTAAAATTACCTCTCGCAATTCTGTAAGCCAAGAGGAAAACGCTACTGTATCGAATGCGTAGGTCTTGTTGAGTTCAAACTCATTCTCGGACCAAGTATCAAGTGGCGATTCATTGTGCTGAATCAAGGCTTCTAGTTTATCTAGTGATTTATAAAGCTTCGCTTCCTTAGTTTCTTGTGCATCCATTTCTTTATAAAGTGCCACTATGTCTTCAGATAATTCTGCAGGAAGCGTTTTTACCCACTGATTTAATAATGAATCTTCAACTTCTCTATCAGAGTCAGTCTTTACAAAAGTTGGAATATCGCCTGTAAAGCACTCGCCAAGATCATGTATAAGGCACATATCAACTACCTTATTTATATCTAAATCTTTGAATTCATGTCTTAATAAAAAGGCCATAAGCGAAATTCGCCAGCTATGTTCAGCCACACTTTCTGTCCTACGTTTTGTAGTTGTACAGTGCCTTGGCGTATCTTTTAGCCTTTCCGCAACATGCAATATTTCCAAATACTCTCTAGCATCCATAGTTATCCTCCCATTCGTTGTGCCTGTCCTACAAAATATCCAAAAATTTCATCAACTCTCTGGCTTCCTCATAATCCTGGCTATAGAAATTCACATGATTTATATCTGTGCTTCTATTTGTAAATGCTGGATATAGGAATCCCGCCTCCGGCGAATGGGGCACCTGCTCCTCATCCACTGGGGAAATCGCCATTATCAGATACTTATAAACCTCTTCTGATTCATCCTGATAAGACTTGTCGCTGCCCTTGATTGGCACATCATAAGCACCATAGTATACATATATGGCATAGGGTCTTCCCTTAGGATATTTCTCTGCAATCAGCTCGTATAGATTCAGCATCAGCGCATCGTTTTTCAATTCGCATTCACGAATTGCATATATCATCTGCCAGATAGAACCTGGCCCCAGCCCGGGAATTTTATACTGAATCAACTCCTCATTTGGCTTTGCAAATGGTATCGTCTTTGCGATATCCAGGCATCTGTTCTTTTCCGCTCCCTTTAGGCTCAGGAAGCTTGTATTAAAAGTGCCGTCTATATAGCCTTCCTCATCTATGTAGGCACCTGCGATTCTTGCTAGGTTGCTGCGAGCTGATGTGAATCTGCGTGTCAGCTCCAGCATGTCGTCTCTGTTTATCTGTCCCATGTTTGTGTTCCTTGCGTTTTGTATAAAACTGTTGTACTTCTTTTTCTTATGGTCTTTTCCGTAGCTTACGCCTAGAGAAAAGCAAGTCATTCCAAAGCAGATAGTTTGATTTTATGAGTCCGAACATTTTTCGAACATTTTTCGATTGTATGTTCGCATTATCTGTGTTACAATATACAAGTAGCTTGATTAATCAGCTACTAGAAAGAATCCAACAATGAATAATATAGCTAAGCTCCATAAAGCTATTTATAAATGTGTTACAGAAGATATAGTAACAGATGATGTAATATTAACCAATGAGCGTCTCCAACACATAAAGCAACGCCATCCTAATGACTTCAATCTTTATCTTGGATATATTAAAACCACCGTTGAAGATCCAGACTACATTATTGAAGCCAATAAACCTAATAGCGCCGTCGCATTAAAAGATATTATAATTGATAATAATATTCATCTGAAAGCTATTGTTCGACTGGCAACATCTACTGACAATCCTGAGTATAAAAACTCTGTGATTACATTCCAAACCATTCGTGAAAAAGAATGGAAAAGACTCCTTAAGAATAAGGCTATTCTTTACAAAAAAAATTTACCATGATACTATGATGATAACAATACAAGGATTTTGGAGGTAGAAGAATTCGTCCACGTCTACACGCCGATGGTTTGACAGGAGATAACTCCGAGAGATGCGGGAGGTATTGGACGCCCGCCCAAAATCCTTGTTGCTTGTTATAAACAATCACGCCCAAGAGAATATCTCTAGGGCGTTTTTTTAGTTCATGGTCTTTTCCGTAGCTTACGCCTAAAAAAAAGCAAGTCATTCCAAATGCTGCCTGCTACCAAATCCTTCTTTCTTCAAGTCGGAATCCAAATAGTCGTAAGACATTGGCTCCACCTTAATCAACTCTAATAACCTTAGCTCCAAATGGAGCAATTGCAAGCTTTGCAATCTTGAAAAACTGCTTTCCAAAAGGAATGCCTATAATCGTAATGCACAAAAGGATTCCTATTATCGCATTTCCGATAGCCAGCTCCAAGCCAGATACCAAAAACCATATAATATTTAGTAGACACGATACCGCGCCACCATCACCAACTACATCCTTTCCAAATGGATTTAGTGATATTGATGAAAGCTTAAAACACTGCACCCCCACTGGAATACCAATGATAGTGATGCACCACAGCGCTCCTGCCAGCCACCATCCGATTGCACTAACCAAACCTCCACATATTATCCAAATAAGATTACCTAAAAATTTCATGACTTTTCCCCCACTTTTATATCATCATTACTTTATAGCTCTTCCCTAGAGCAGTACAAATTCAAAAATGAACTCCAGTACTGCCCAATTTGCTCTCTCAGAGCAGTACAAATTCAAAAATGAACTCTAGTACTGCCCAAACCACTCTCTCAGAGCAGTACAAATTCAAAAATGAACTCTAGTACTGCCCGATTTGCCATAAAACTTCCTCTTCCTTTGCTTCCTAGAACCTTAACTTATTCTGAAGCTCCGCTTTGATACCCTCGACTCTCCTGATAGCATCATCACACTGCTTCTTGCCATCACTAATCTGCGACTGTACCAGAATATCAGCTACAAATCCATCAAAGAAGAAATCTGCAAAGGTGAGAAAATCATTGATGTGAACAGAACTATATCCACTGACATCTCTCAGTTCTTTGCTAAATCTCTGGAGGGCATACCTAGCATTATCAATCTCACGCTCTGCATCTCCCATTTTGCTATGCTTCATTATTCCTGAAATCAATCCACCGCCAAACATATCTAACAAGCCCCAATTGCCTGCACTATCCAGATACTTTCTGGCTGAGCGAAGATGCACTAGCGCATTATCCGCAGCCTCGATTGCTTCTCTGATTTCTCTTGTTTCTACTTCATTCATATCATAATCTCTCCTGATAAACTTAATCCGCCGCAACCAATGAAACTATTCCAACAATAAGCAAAATTGGAAATGCCAGGTATAGTAATCCACCAAACACCATTCCCACTAAAATCAAAGGAAGAAATACAATATACATTAGTACTTTGAACAGGCCCCAAGTAGCTCTAAAGGCAAACCCAATCATCTTTCCAAACACCATTAAAAATAATAAAAAGAATAAAAAAGTCATGGCAAATCCTCCTAATAATCAATATCCACTTGACCTTTTGTCCAGGTCCTTTGTGTTTTCTTGATTATATTTTATAAATATATGGCCGCTAAATATATCGCTACTTGAGCAAAAGAATACTACCTATTTTTCATTTTTTGCGAAATAAATAAAGAATTCTAGGAGCATTTTATACTCCTCTTTATTAGCAACCCTTTTTACCAGCAAGATGATCCTCAATAGAACATGAAGATGCACCATCATATTCAACCAGCCCTGCATCAGCCGGATCAAGACTGACCCTACCATCCTCGAATACAAAACAAGGGATTCCTATATCGCCAATCTCCTTTGAATGATCAAACTCTGGGCGATTATCTCGTAAATCCATGAACTCGTGCATATACTGAACATGCTGGCCTATATCAATGTATTTATACTGGTCTTCTTTTCCTTGAATCTGTGGCTGAAGAAAGTCACAATATGGGCATGTGTGTAATCCATAAATTTTAATCATAGTTTATCTCCTTTAAATTTTTATATATGCCTTATTACTTCAAATCTTTGCAGGCTGATTGGCTCATTCTCTCCAATGCCGCCCTTTTGTCTGGCAATGGAAATCTGCTGATTAACCGAGGTCACCCCGTCCAAATCCGGAAGAAGCAAGCCTCTTCTGCCGCCGCTGCTAACTATAACGCCATATCGTTTAACATCCAATTTATCCGGTGAATCAATGGCCTCTGGCGCACTCAAAACATCTACATTTATTTCCAAATCAGGGATTTCCTCCGGGCTGATAGGATTGAATCTGTTGTCCCTGGTAGAGGCGCTGATTGCATTTTGAATAATCTCCTCGGCCACACATTTGGTGGTAGGAAGAATTGTTCCGATGCAGCCTCGTAAGCGTCCTGCTTTGTGAATAGATACGAATGCCCCTGCCTGAGTTTCCAGCATTTCCTTTGGCAAATCCATTGGAAGCGGCAGCACCTTTTGATTTAGAATGTAGCTCTCCAAAGATTTTCTCGCAAGCCTTACATATTCATCTGATGAAGCGTTTGAATCATCTAATGTCTCTCTTAGTTTTGCAAGATAAATGTCTCTGAAATGACGGCGTTCGTCCGCCCCTACTGGATAAAATGATGCTATGCCATAGCCCACTCCGGTTACATCCTGATGAGAATACACGGTAGCATCTACGGCCATTCCATCCAGCGCTCCTGCCATAATTACAAACGAACGATGGCCACATTCCGCAGCCTTTTCGCAAAAATCTTCCTTGAAATCAAACATTTCGCCAAAAGCGGCACGCTTTGCCACGTCCATAATTCGCTCATCATAAACAGGCCCTTCTTTTGAAAAGCCGTATGGTCCGTAGTCCTGCAGTTTGTGGGACAAATCCCCGCTAGCCACGAAAACCGCTCTTCTGCCTGTGTCATTTACTGCCTTTTGAATCATCTGACCAAACCGATAATGATCCAGCAGTCCCAGGCCAGATAAACCGATTCTCACAATCTTTCCGCCTTTGTATTTTTTACGAATAAACCATAGAGGAACCATGGTGCCGTGGTCCAGCTCCGGCTCTCGCTCCCCTAAAGTTCCTGCTGCAAAATCCTCCTCATAAGCAATATCACTAATCGCTTCCACCAGCTTCTCATCGTACTCCTCTTCAAAAGAAACTTCAGGCGCATTAAATCTGGCAAAGGATCCTTTCGCTCTCTTTCCTGGAGAAATATGAAAATAATCAGTGTACATAATGCTATGAGGGCTTGTGATGATGATGGTTTCCGGCGCGATTTTTGCTATCTCATCTGCCACCTTCTCATAAGCCTCAGTAGTTTCTTGAATTTGCTTTTCCCCACCTCTTCCAACAGCTGGCACAATCAGCGGTGGATGTGGAACCATAAATGCAGCTTCTATTGCCATAGTCTTTTCCCCCTTAACAGTTTCCTGTATATACGTATGTCAAATGCTTTTCTGCTATAGTTTTCAAGTGATAGATTGTCTCTACCGGTGTTGCTTCCTTGTCTAGCATATGAAATCTAGGAAAGAATCTAGATATATGAAGTGGTATATCCTTATTTAATGAAGCAATCCAGGCACTCAGCTCATCCATTTCTTCATCAGAATCATTTTCCCCCGGAATTATCAATGTGGTCAGCTCCAGGTGGCAATGCTTTGTAGCTTCACTAATAAATTCCATTACCATCTTTCTATTTCCCTGCAAAACATCTTCATAATAGTGGTCCGTAAATCCCTTTAAATCGATGTTCATAGCATCTACGTATTTAAAAAGTTCTTTTACAGTATCAACCTCTGCCATACCGTTTGAAACAAGTACGGTTTTCAGCCCCTTTTCTTTCAACAGTCTTGCGGTATCTAGCACGTACTCATAGTAAATGAGTGGCTCATTATACGTAAATGCGATACCGATATTTCCATTAGCCGTTTGTTCCTCGGCTATCCTTGCAAGCTCTTCAGGCGAAACATAGGCTGCTTCTCTTTTAAAAGATTCCACCTCATTCCCCCATGAAATATGATAGTTCTGGCAAAATGGGCATCTTAGATTACAGCCATAACTTCCCACCGACAGTATTCTGCTTCCCGGATGAAAGCGATTCAGTGGCTTCTTTTCTATAGGATCTAGGGCTATCGACGTAAGCTTCCCATAATTGGCTGGAATGACTTTACCATCCTTGCAGGTTCTTACTCCACAAAACCCAAAGCTCCCTTCGGTAATATTGCATTGTCTGAAACATAGATTGCATTTGGCCATAAGCACCTCTTTGTTGCTTTCCAACTTCTATATTGTGCGCCCCAATTCATCTAACAATTCTTAATCATCGGGGAATACTACAATTTACCCGAATTTATCTTTCGCAAAACTCAAATACTTTATTGTAAAAATCCTTATCCTCTTCAAACAATCCATGCCCCAAGCCTTCGAAGATAAGCATTTCACTGTGCTCAATCCCAGCCTTTAACTCATAAGGAGCATCATTTCCAACGGTATTGTCACTGTCGCCAGACATAATATATGTACTGCATTTTATTTTTGATAAAGCTGGTCGTGCGTCGAAATTTAATATCGCATATGCGTTTTTGCAAAACCTGTCATAATTCTTAGGCTTTGTAAATCTGGCCAGAAGTGGTAGATACTTCTTGTTCTTTTCGTTGAAATCCTTCGTATAAACTTTCTCCGCAGTATCTAGCATTAGCTCTGTATGAGTAGCATTTCGGGTCATTTCTATCCATTTTGTAACAACACTTTTTATTGTAACGTTGGCGTATGGTGCAGTGACCACAAGAATCAATTTTTCAACTAGCTCAGGATGCTTTGCCGCCAGATATTGAGAAATCATCCCTCCCTGGGATACCCCCATAACCATCGCCCTGTCTATCCCAAGATTCCTCATAGCTATTGCCTGATCATCTGCCATATCTTCTATTGAATAGCCCTCTGGAATCTCATTCTTTCTGCTGAACATGTAAACGGTATAATCCTTGAAAAACCTTTTGTAGGAACCTGCCAGCAGCATAGCCTTTCCCTTTACCGTCCACAATCCATCTGACAATCCTGGCAAAACTACAAGATTCTTTTTCCCTTCTCCGAAAGCCACATAATACATTTCTGTATCGCCAACCCTCACGCAACCATTTTTCTGCATTTTTATATCCCCCATCGATTAGACTACAATATAATACCGCATCAACTCATAGGTTTTTGTTTTTCATCAGAAAAACAAAAACCAGACATAGACCAATATTTTCTGAAAGAAAATATTGCTTGGCAAAGCCAAGTTCTTGTGGGCTTTTTCCTTAAGTAGCCCACAAGAAGTCACACTTAAGCATTGTGCCTTCCTCCATATCATCTATCTCCTATCTCCTTAAATTATCTTCCTTATATCCTTTTCCATTTTAGTATACAGAACCTAAGGCCAAATTAAAATAATCCACAGATATTATTAATTCGCTTTTATTCTTTTGTTTCTTTTGTTTCTTCTGTCCTTTAGCTTTACAATCAACCAGTGACATTTCTTAAAAGTTGTTGACACTAACGTTACGTCATAGTTTATTGTATAATTACCACGGAGGGAAAAGCTATGATGACAGTAAATGAAGTAAGCAAATTAGCAGGCGTGAGTATACGCACACTGCAATACTATGATTCAATTGGACTACTAAAGCCGGCAGAGTACACTGAATCAGGGTATCGACTGTATGACGATGCAGCAATGGAACGTTTGCAACAGATTTTATTATTCAGAGAGCTGGAGTTCCCGTTAAAAGAAATTAAGGAAATCGTTACGCGACCTGATTTTGACAAAAAGAAGGCCCTGGAACAACAGATTGAACTTCTTACAATGAAAAAAGAGCATCTGGAGAACCTTATAGATTTCGCCCGTGGAATACAAAACGGAGGAAATAATATTATGGATTTTACAGCATTTGATACTAGTAAGTTAGAGGAATATACAAGAAAAGCTAAAGAGCAATGGGGAGACAGCAATGCTTTTTCAGAATATGAACAGAAGTCAGCTTCCCGCTCTAAGGATGATGAGAAAAAGCTTTGGAGCGATTTCATGAAATTATTTGAGAAAAGTGGCAAGCTTAAGGATTCCGATCCTAAATCTGCCGAAGCTCAGGCTATGGTAAAAGATATCCGAAACTACATCACCCAGAACTTCTATAAATGCACCAAAGAAATCCTTGCAGGTCTTGGTAAGATGTACTCTGCAGATGGCGAGTTCAAAACAAACATCGATAAGGCCGGCGGAAAAGGTACTGCCGAGTTTGTCAGCCGTGCCATTGCAGAATATGTAAAGTAACCAGGCAGGAGGCACATGCCTCCTGTTCTTAATGTGTACACCCCTGCTGAAACTGTAGTAGAAAGCTGGAATTTATATAAGCGTATAACCTCTGAACCCGCGCACGGAATAGTACGAATCCGCCCCGTTATGGAATGTGAAAACCGTTCCGTAACGTCGTTCGCAGAACAATGCACCGCCCTTGTCGCGAATATCATCCGGCGTAGCGATCCAACTTGACGTTTTCAAATCAAATTCCCCGAGACTTTGCAATCGGCGATAGAGTTCCTCCGTCATGATTAAAACGCCGATTTCTTTTGCTTTCCATTCGGCGCTGCCTGACGGCGGGTTTTTAGCACGCCCCTTTAATGCCTTTTCGTCATAGCACAGGCTTCTGCGCCCAGAAGGGGACTCCTTTGCGCAGTCGCAGAAAATTAGCTTTCCCGTCTTTTCGTCATAGCCGATGGTATCCGGTTCTCCGCCGCTCTCCTCCATCCTTCTCAAAACATCCATGGAGCCCGGATGCTCAAGCAAACGTTTCTCCACGTCAAGCCAACTCAGTTCCATATGAAGATTCTTATTATCCTGAAACCTCGCTTTTAATATTTCTAACATGATTTACCCCTCCAATCCCCCGATTTGACATGCTTCAAGCAAGCGACAATTCTACAAACGTCGATTTTCCTACATCTTCAATAAATTCATGACCAATGTTGTCATGATATCTTTTTCTTCTGGATTTGATTCTGCAATCATAAGTGTAATAGCAACGAGAGCTCCATCGCTAATGACTTTTTGACCATCTCGTATTAAAGCATCATTTTTGTCTAAGAACTCTAAAAAAGCGATGCTGCTATTCTCTTACAACCGTCAGCAAATGGATGATCCTTTATCATAAAGTACAAAAGATTTGCAGCCTTTTCTTCTAGTGATGGATACACTTCACCACCAAAAACATCTTGATATACTGCTGCAAGAATTCCCTCTACTTTTCCTGCTTCTTTTTCTACGCCAAATACATCTGAACTAAAACTGTCTTCCATATGATTTATCATATTTCTACAATCTTCATATGTGATTCGATAAACAGGCTTTTTGCCTTCTGGTTTACTCAGTGACTGATGATCATACTGATCCAAGAGAACAAGCGCGTCTGTATAAAATTTTACTGCTCGAAGGACCTCTGCTTCTTCAAGCTCCAAAGTGTTTGCAATAATCTTTGATTGAATCTCAACTGTTTTGTTCAAAGCAGCTAAACGTTTTTCATTTACTGCATAGCCTTTCATGATGTATTGTTTTAAAACATCATTAG
Source organism: Butyrivibrio fibrisolvens 16/4 (assembly GCA_000209815.1). Lineage (GTDB taxonomy): Bacteria > Bacillota > Clostridia > Lachnospirales > Lachnospiraceae > Pseudobutyrivibrio > Pseudobutyrivibrio fibrisolvens_A. The sequence goes on along the minus strand of FP929036.1, from coordinate 1,247,634 downwards.
CCCATCGTCTGAATTCTATACCACGTTTGGATTTCACACGATAACCAACAGAAATAATCATATCCAAACTATAATGTTCAATGCTTCTTTCAACTTCTCTATCACCTTCAAGTTGAACTGTCGCAAATTTTGCGACAGTTGAATTATCCAATTCTTCTTTCAAGGCATTATTAATATGCTTACCAATGGTTTTAACATCACGACCAAATAATTCAGCCATTTGCTGTCTATTAAGCCATACATTCCCTTTATCCACTGGAACAGAAAGCTTAACCTCCTGATCCTTAGTTTCAAATAAAACTATTTCATTTTTCATTTCATCGGCTCCTCTTATATCTATCTTTTATTCTATCGTTTTACATCTAGAAACTCTACTTCGAATTGTCTTTCTCAACTACACTTAAATCCATGTAATCTTCTGGATATCCGCAACGTCGCAGATAGTCTTTACCGCCATCAACACATACTGCTCCACAAGAACATGATTTAAAATCGTGTCTAGACACTGACTCTATAATATCTCCACATTTAAGACATTTAATGCAATTTTTAATTATTACCATCATTTTCCTCCATAATGCCAACTTCCAAAGCGACATCACAATCTTCCTTAAATAACTCAGGCTTATACTCTTCTAATATGCTTCTTTCTCTAACTCAGATAATGCTTGGGCTATTTCAGTAATATTTTGTTCAAAGTCTTGTTTAATCATATTATTCCTCGTTTGTATATTTCTATGATATTAACTATACTAATAGAATAGTATAATTTAGTCAATACCAATAGTATAATAATCTATATTATTAATAAACGAGGTTAAAAACATGAACGAAAACTACGGCGAACAAATTAAAAACTATCGCATAAATTTAGGAATGACACAAAACCAGGTAGCAAAAGAACTTGATGTAACTCCAGGATACATCAGCAATGTTGAAAATGGGCGTACTGCCATGTCCCTTAGACTTCTTATTTACTATTCTAAACTTATGGGAATTACTTTAGATGAGCTTGTTGGAAAATTAGAACCAGCCTATCAAAAGTCGGCAACCGACAACGCTCTTTGGAATGCAATAAAAACACTTAATGATAATCAAAAAGAAAAGCTCTTGGCTACAATTAAAATATGGAAACAATAAAGAGCAGTTTATCTTTCGATAACTGCTCTATGTAACGTTCACCATTCAATTAGGGCGACAAATTCGAAGTTGCCGCGCTCTTTCTTTAGCAAAAGAGCCCTACAAGCTGCGATTCGTTAATTTAACTGTCTTCCATTATATCGAATCAACCTCCATCAAGGAATGTACAATTCAAAATGAGCGCCCAAACTCTTGTAATATGGTTGCAATATCACCATCAATACATATACTTCTATCTTCAATTTCCTCAGGACAGAATGATTCGCCATAATTTAAGCAGGCATATACCGCTTTTTCATTTGCCAGCGTCATCTGCCAGAACGGATACTTTATAATTACGGGCGTATTAGCTCCTACTCCCAATTCAAGATAAAGAACATGAAGATTCTCATGTCTACGAATAAAATCAGAATATGCTGCAGATGCCCTATGCCATCCTCCATCCTCGACAAACGAATCATCAGCTCTCAAATTCATAGTCATATCAGATCCATCATCAGGACACTTTGGAATCAGCTCAGAAGGAATTTCCATCAATAACTTACCATCAATCGGTACCTGAAATACTCCCTGATCATCTCTTACAAACCCTTGTGCTTCCATAGCTTTCATTACCCACTTTTCATTATCAAAGGTTTTCTGAATAGCAGGATTCACGCTCTGAAATAAACCATAATCACCCTGAGTATAGAACAGTCTTTTCTTGTCAAAACCTGCTCTTTGAAACTGGTGATCTACATTTGTTGTGATAACAAAATAATCCTTATCGGAAACCATCTTAAGAAGATCCCTATACACTGGCTTTGGAGCATCAATATATCTGTTAAAATAAATATGTCTTGCCCACCAAGCCCAGCGGATTTCTTCACTTGGAAACGGATAGAAACCTCCTGAATATATATCTCTTATTCCAAATCTTTTGGCAAAATCATAGAAGTATTTTTCAAAACGTTCGCCGCTATATGTTAAGCCAGCAGATGTAGAAAGCCCAGCATCTGCGCCTATGACAATTGCGTCTGCTTCTTTGATTTCTTGCAAAAGCCTTTTTATTTGCTCTTCATCATATAAGTTTTTCATAAATGGCCTTATCCTCATCTTTGAAAACATTGAATATCACTCTTTCTACCTTACCAGGATTTTCACGGAGCCATTCTGACACAGTCTTAACGGCAATCTCAGCTGCTTTTTTGTTAGGAAAACGAAATACTCCTGTTGAAATACAGCAAAAAGCAACACTCTTCAGGCCATTTTCAGCACACATATCCAAAGTGTTTCTATAGCAGTTCTCCAAATCCTTTTCCAATTCAGGAGTAAGTTTGTACTGAACAATTGGTCCTACTATATGAATAACTTTCTTTGCCGGAAGATTATAAGCCTCAGTAAGCATTGGAACGGCGGTCGGCTGCTCATAATCTCTTCCATATCTGATTCGAAGTTCATTCATCTGCCTGTTGCACTCAGCTCTTAATTGCACTCCTGCAAAAGTATGGATACAGTTATCTATACAAGTGTGCATCGGAACAAAACAACCGAGCATCTGCGAATTAGCCGCATTAACAATCGCATCCACAGAAAGTCTTGTGATATCTCCTTGCCAGATAGAAAGTCCATCCCTGATAACCGGAATATCTGATAGATTCACCACACCCTTTTCAGCCGCTCTTTCTGTCAGATATTCATCCTGTACTTTCATTACTTCAGAGGACAATTCTTTTGGCATACGGATGTTCATAAGCGACCTTAAGATTCGTCTTTTATCTTCCGTACTATTTGGAGTCTGTAATTCCTTATATTCATCAGAATCTGCCTTGAACTCTTCTACAAGATAATCAAGACGTTCGTCCTGTGTTGATTTTTTAGCCTTAGTTTCCATATTCCACATCCTTCTAAAAAAAGACTCTGAAGCAAACACCTCAGAGTCTCATTGTTAAGCTTCTTTTGCCAACAGTTCCTGCATTCCGGATCTTAAATCATTAAGAGTGTATTATTTCATCTCTGATTCCATCGCTTCCTGGATGCTTTTCAACTTATCATCCAAAAGTGAATGGATATTCCTACCAACAGGGCACTCTGGATTTGGTGATTCATGAAATCTGAATAAATCTCCATCCTCCAAAGGCTCTATTGCCTGATACACATCATAAAAAGTTATATCTTTAAGATCTCTTGTAAGCTCTATTCCGCCTGTTCCTCTGATAACATTTATTAACCACCTTAAGAACACTACATATTTAGAGCGTATACTGCATAAAATTCCCATTATGCTTGAACCCATAAGCTGTGTAGAGTTTTACTCCCATATCCGAAGCTGTAATATGCACAGCTCCACAGCCAAAGGATCTTGCCTCTTCCACCACTCTATTAAGCAACTCCTTTGCAATACCCATCCTACGATAGGCTGGATCAGTGTACATGCTGGAAAGCAGGCCCAATCTTCCGGTAGGGCATCCAAAATATGGTGGTTTCTCCACAAATGACATGCCACTGGTTCCGATTATTTTGTTGCCATCCATAGCCAGCCAGGAAACAAATGTGCCATCAGCCAAATGTCTATTATAATAATCTTTCAATGCAGGTTGCAGTTCTACATCAGTTGGCACAATTCGCCCTGATGAAACATATTCCTCAGTAAGCTGTGTAATTCTCATATCAATAAATACATCTAATTCTGAAGCAGTAAGCTTCTTATAAATGATTTTCATTCGCCCCCTCACAATCCTAAAGATTATCTGTTTCTTATATAATTATAGCGAATCTATTTCATACATAAAAGACCGCAGCTCTGTAGATATAACTGGCACTCCTCATTCCCAGTAGCTGAGCAGTACTAGATGCAAAATCTCTTCCAGTACTGCCCATACACACAATATACTCCCTACAAAAAATCCAGGTCCTCCAAAAACGGAAAACCTGGATTTAAAAATCTAATTATGTTAGTTCTACAAATTATCGCCAATTACTTGTTTGCGATAGCTGCCTGTAGTGGTGTGCTATCCTACGGCACTTTTTGCGTTCCCTAAAAAGGCTCTATCACCTATTGGGATTTTCGCATTCAGCTATACAAATCATCTAATGTTAGCAAAGATACCTTCTCAGCATCAGCGTTCTCAACAACCCACTTAGAAAAGCCTGACAAAGAAAAATACATATACTGAACTTCCTCGTATTTTCTATCAATAAGCCCCTTTCTGTTCATCAGGTCTTCATAAACTGGCTTATCTATCTGTTCATTTTTGAACTTGCACTCTCCAAGAATTGCCTTCTTTCCAATTTCATCAATTCCAACAACATCAATATCCGTTGGAATACGATCATGTCCCATACCCCACCATTTTCCTACATTTGTAGTCATGCATTTCAGCTTTCCATCTAGCCCGTGTGAAAGAACGTAATATCTACACATATCTTCAAAAATCTCACCCATGAAATCATGCAAATTGTTCTTCACGTACGTATTATAGTAAACTTCTCCGCGGTTCATCTCGATGGCCGCACGCCCCTTAGGAATGAATTTATACCAAAACCGATACATGCCATCAACGATTTCATAGTTAACCTTCTTTTGTTCTTTTCATCTGTTATGGCGGAAACTTTTGCCAAAACTCCAACTGTAGTAAGATTCTTTATAGTATATGAAACCGCAGCGGTCGACTCATGTACTTTGTCAGCAATTTCATTTACTTTATTTGCTCCACCTGAGCACGCCTCAATCACTGTATTGTATGTGTTAACCGTTCGAAACTCTTGCATAAGCAAATTGTATGGCTCTTCATAGAGGTAACCGGATGGTTTAAAAAAATTATTAATTAGATTATCATCTAACGAAACAGAGTCATCAAAAAGTGTTAAGTATTTTGCGACTCCTCCGGTTACACCAAATACAACAGCCTTTTCCTCATTATTGTAGTTAGGCACGAATTTAGCAGAATCCAGATAATCAAATGGTTTTAAAAAAATTTGATTATCACGTCTGCCAAACAGTGGGCTCTTTTCACTCAAGATCTTTTTTCCATAAAACTAATTGCAGAGCCACTAATAATAAGATATATATTTTTCTTACTAAGAATTGAATCAATCGCACCTTGAAATCTTGATAGAAAAGACTCGTCCACTTCGGCAATATATGGTATTTCATCCAAAGCAATTACAGTTTTTTCATCCTTACAACTATTACCTACAAACTTAAAGAAGCCTTCCAAATCCGAGAACTCCACACCTTCCATCTCTGGTACGATATCAGAAATGAATTGTGCACTCCACTTTTTAACATTATCTTCTAAGCTAGATTTTGCTGCTATATAATATGACGCTCTCTTATCCTTAATAAATTCTGTGATAAGGGTAGATTTACCTATACGTCTGCGACCATAAATAACAGTCATTTGGAAACCTGGCTGATTATATGTTTCCTCCAGCACACTCATTTCATGTTCTCTTCCTATAAACATAGTTATTTCTCCCGCTAATAATTCTCTTTACTAAAACTGCTTTTATTAAAATATGTTTTATTAAAATTAATTTTAGCATAATATCCATAGATGTCAATGTATACTTCTGTCTACCTCATTTGAATAGTGAATAGTTACTGCTCAAAATGAGCGCAAAAAAGCAGCTACCTCGATTGAGATAACTGCTATATAACGTTCAATATTCAATTAGGGCGACAAATTTGAATTGTGCGATTAACTTCCGATATAAACGACTATCACTTTCCTGTAAGTTTTAAGAATTTCTTATCGTTCATTTGCTCGTTTGTAACATACTCCCCATCATGGAACAACGCATAATTCGTAATCGGTGTCGGTGCATTCTGTGCTTCTTCTTTGCATTCAAGATGTATTGCCTTGAATGCAATACCATTTTCTTTTGCCGTCTGCTCCAAAACCGGGACATATTTTGCATTGAACGGGCACTGATTCGTATAGTACAGAACATATCCCTTCTCTTCTATATGCGGATGTTTTGCACATTCCTTAAACACCGGAGCTTTTGCATTTTTATCGAACGGCATATACCAAAGCTGAATACCATTATCAGCTTCATCGCTCACGACAAATCCTTTGTACTTCAGAAACTTCGGATCAGCCAGAAACGGTTTCTTCTTTGAAGCGCAAAGAATACAAAGCCCTTTTTTCCCTTTTTCCTTACTATCCTCGATGCAGGCAGTAAGTAGATCAGTAGAATATCCATGTCCTTTGAAAGCCCCGGACACCCAGAGACAGTCAATGTACATATATCCATCTGCCTCTATCGGAATCCATGCGTTTTCCGCCGGGATATATTCGATAAAGCACTTTCCGCGCTCTACGCTCTTTAGGAAAACAAGTCCTTCATCAAACCTCTCCGAAAGCCATGCCTTCTTAGAAGAAACCTGAACATCCTTATTATTTGATATTGCGCAGCAAATATGCTCCTCTTCGAGGTTATCTTTTGTTACATGAACATATTCCATGACCGCTCCTTTCAATAATATGCCAAGGAACACTTAAGCTCCTTGGCATAGATAGTATTTACTCAATAGGGAAACAAGCTTCCGTTACATACTCATCAGGATTCTGTGTCTGTGCAGGACTCACATGATAGATATTAAACATAGGACCATTCATTTTATATCCATTAGCTTTGATCCATGATGCCACAGTTGCATATGCCTCACCCATCTGATCGTAGCTGCCTTTAATAATACAACTTGCAACTTTTACTTCAGGAAGAGTTTTAAACTTCACATGTTCCGTATCGTTATAATATCCACTCACGGTCATCCACGCAATGATCTCAACATTTTCATCCTTGTACTCGGGGTCAAGAAACTCAGCCGCCGCAAGACACGGGTCTGCCGGCACAAGATTCTTGCACTCACTCATCATTGTATTCCAGAGCATTCCTTCATCCTCATAGTGAGGAACCACCATCTGAACCGTTGCAGCATATCTCTCCGGTATTGTTTTTACAGTTACATCAAAACTCATTTTCTGCTCCTTCCTCAGCCTCTTTCTGGCTGTTTCCAGAAGCATCAGTTTGTACTCCGTTTCTTTGGAAAGCTTTGATAGCTCCTTCTGCCTCTCTGACAGAAAGACATCCATCTTTTCTTTATCATCATAGCTGTCAAGAATCTTGATAATATCCGCAAGGGCAAAGCCCATATCCTTGAGTGATGTGATCCTTCCGATGGTAAAAAGCTGTTCCTCGCGATAATAGCGGTACCCCGTGAAATCATCTATTTCTGCCGGTTTCAAAAGCCCGATATCATCATAGTGACGTAACATCCTGATGCTTACTCTGGATAGTTTTGAAAATTCGCCTATTTTAAGCATTTGCTTCTACCTCCATGGATGTTTTTCTCTTGAGCTCACTACAACGATAATCCCTCACATAATGTGAGAGTCAATATACTTTTTTAAAATTTCATAAAATGTAAAACTGAAATATAATTTGCCTCTAAAAATTCCGATTTCTATATTTCACTATCTTAAATTATACAGAATCCTGAATTATCACGGAATACCAAATCGATATTCCTGATATTTAAGCAGGCCTGTTGCAATAGTTTTATCTATTTTACAGTATATACAATCTGGCGTCCAAGAACCTCCACACAACATCTTCTCAAGCAGTGCTAGAAGCAGTTTTTAGCAGTAATGCATCCCGTATATCGATAATGCGTATTCAGGATGCATAGCTTCAAAACAGACTCCATTATCATTCATCCCAAATCTATAAATTTCTTATCTGGGATGCATTTCTCTCTAGCGCTGTCCAACTCATCACTTTTATAACAAATTTGAACACAAAAATATCCTCACGTCCCTACAAAAAAATCCAGGTCCTCCAAAAACGGAAAACCTGGATTAAAAAATCTAATTATATTAGTTCTACAAATAATCTCAGATTACTTATTTGCGATTGCTGCCTGTAGTGGTGTGCTATCCTACGACACTTTTTGTAAGCATCTACTTTTTTGAGTATCTTGTTCCCCTCCCTGTTCCATATTTTGTAACATAGCCTACGTCCACCAGAGCATTCAAGATTCGTACTGTTTTATCTTTGCTCCAATTGAGCTTTTCTGCTATTTCACTGCTACTATAACGCATCTCACCAGTTAACAACTCTAGCAATTTATTTTCATCAGATGTAACCGACATTGTTGCCGATAATACAGGCAGTGTGACAGTAATTGAATTATCTTTTATCTCAAACCTTGGTTTTATTTGGCAATCTTTGTATGCGTCCACAATTCTTTTTATTCCAGTGCCAAACATTTCAATATAATGCAATCTAAAGAAAATGTTTCCTAATACCGGATTTCTTAATGTCGAAATATTTCCATGTAAATATTCATCCTCACTAATTCCACTTGGCAACCCTCCAGGTGAAGAAATCTCAATCCTATCCTCAAACATCGATATTCTAATATTTGCATTTATATCCCATGTTCTATGCACTAGCGCATTAGCAACTGCTTCACGAAATGCTTTTTCTGGGACCTTTTCAATTAAAACTCTGTCAACACCTTTAATCTGTTCATACTGGTAGTACCGTCTGTACATATTAAGAGCCTTATCATACTGTGTAATTATAGACATATGAGTAAAGCTCTCGCGGTCGAGTATTTCATCAATAGAGTTACCAAAACGAGCAACATCAATTCCAGAAAAATTATTTTTATCAGATAACAATGAAGCCGCATTGTTAAGCTGCCCTTCTTTTGTATAAAGCCCTAACGTCCTAAGTGTATCGTCATTAACTTTTGTTATTCCTAATTTTTCAATAAGACTTTTCTCAAGCTCTTCAAAAGTCATATCCTCATCCTCATTGACTAATGATTCAAAGTATAGATTATTTCCCTCAAGAGTAAGTCTTTTTAATTCAATCTGGTCAACCTCAACAGAAGCAGTATCACTTCTTCGATATGCTTTTCCCTTGTATAAATATGGCTTATATCTTCCTTCAGTTATATCTAATGTTATAACATTATTTAACCTATTAATTGAAAGAGAATAATCAGGCTTAGGAGAAATGGAATCATTAATTCTATTTTCAATATCGAGACATTTCTGATCTGGATTATCTATACCAATGACCGCACCATCATCAGCAACTCCAAACAATATTTTTCCAGTTCCAAAATTAGAAAAAGCACTCACTGTTTTCAAAAATGAATTTGTCACTTCTGATTTATATTCTAGAGTTCGTGTTTCTTTCATTGGCAATTCCTCCTAATGTTCATTTCAATATCATCATATGATAAGTAAGACGTAAATGCAACGTATTTTTTTACGTTGCATTTACGCCTTACTTAATTATATTAAGCCATCAAAACAATATACGATACTAATATTTGTAATACTGTGATTGCTGAATTAAAAAATGCCATGTTTTTCTCTTCTAGCTTCCATTCTCTGCGCTAAAAATGGGCATAATAATAGACCAGTACAAATCAATCTGGGCGTCCCCAGAAGTACTGGCCTATGTAAGGTTTTATTTAGTTTTGTCCGACAAACCTGAATTATGCGATTATCTTCCGGTATAATGCTCATTCCAACAAACTGGAATTGTTAGCACTCTGTCTTATTGCACCGGAGGCATAAAGCATAAAATGCAATCGCCAGAAACTGTGATACCACAGACACAGTGACAAGATACACAGAATTCAAATCATACAGGGCACCGAGAAGCCAACTGCCCAGAAACCACGCAATACCAAATCCTGTCTCAAATATTCCGAAACCGGTGCTTCGCATGGAACGCGGGACGATTCCGCTGACAGCTGCTTTCATAATACTTTCCTGCGCACCCATTCCAATCCCCCACAGAATTATCCCAGCTCCGATCAACCAGGCATTTCCAGTCATAAAAACAAAACATGAGAAGAATGTGCTGCATAGTGTGGAAATGATCAGAGCCTTCAGCCCGACCTTATCATAAAGCCAGCCAAAGAATAGTGCAGCAAAGGCATCCACAGCCATTGCCCCAGCATATAGCAGGCTGAGCATGGATTCATTAAATGCTCCGGTATTAGCCGAATGAAGTGTGATCAGGGTGAAGTCTGCAAAGCCAAAAGCAAAAAAGCAGATAGCCGCCATGAACAGAACAAATGACTTCCTGAATTCAAAGCTTGCCGGTTTATCTTCCTGCTTTTCAAAGATCTCCGGATCAGGGTATCTTATCTTTGCTGTCAAAACAAGAGCTATGGTGATCATTGCAGGAACAAGCAGTATCGCAAAAGAGATCCTATACGTTGTAAAAAGGTCGTCTGTACCTTTTACAAGAGCTGTTACAAAAAGCAGTACCGGTCCGAGAAACGCGCCAAGCTGATCCAGAAACTCCTGATAGGCAAAGCCTTTTCCGGTTCCGATCTCGCTTGCCGCAAAGCTTACCAATGTGTTTTTGGCAGGCTTTTTTATCGCTTTTCCGATACGCTCCAGGATCACAAGACCGCAGGCCCAAATCCAGCCATGTTCAGGTACGAGTGCCAGTGCAGGAATCGCCAAAGCCTGTATTACATAGCCTGTGATAACAAATGTCCAGTATTTCTTCGTTTTATCTGCTATAAATCCGGATATGAGCCTTAGTGAATACCCGCACAATTCTCCTATACCGGACACAAATCCGATGGTTGCAGCGGATGCCCCTGCGAGGTTCAGATATTCGCCCAATATGCTTCTTGCGCCTTCATGAGTCATGTCCGAAAACAGACTTACGATTCCCATCAGGGTTATAAATGTTATGGCGCCAGACAAAGCCTTTTTTTTATCCATGTTCTACTCCACTAATCCCGATTTGTAAAAATAAGCACCTCTCCGTGCTCTAATAATCTTACCATATTACTCATTAGAAGAGGTGCCTAAATTCCATTAAAGCCTAATCACATCAAACATCTCACCCTTTTTAAGCTTCAGATTCTGATGCACAAACTATTGGATATCCAACTTATTCCTCTCATCATACTCGCCTGTCTCCTTATAAAGTGGATGCTGGGTGACATCATATTTGTCCGACAAAAATGGACGTACACCTCGAAGCTGCAGGATGCACTTGTCGCCATCTATGACTGCGATTTCATCCACGGTCATGAGGTCCTTTCCACTCTTCTGATAGTTTATGGAGTAGGAAGGATTGTTGCCCCTGCTCTCGCCGGTGTTATACATGTCGATGGTTTCTTTTCCAAGGAACTGAGATAAATCTTTCAGGGTGGTTGGCTCAGTGCCACCAAGGAACAACTGAGAATCCATATTTTCTATGATGGTATCCGTGTTGTCCTTATAGATGGCTTTCAGCTGGGACTTCGACTGCAGGAACAGGCACGCACTAATCTCACGGGTTCGGATAGTTGCTACCAGCTTTTTCAAGTTTGGGATCTGTCCGAATAGCGATAGGTAAGCCTCTGGTGTTATCACCTCGGGCTTTTCCCCCGCTCCACACCGTGCGTGATAGTTTCCCATCACACGGCGTTCCATCGTCAGTAATCAATTTGTAGCACCTATATAGTCTTTGAATTGTATAGGTTCAAGGTCTCTAAGACCTCTAAGTTTGTTAATCTTATCTTGCATTTCGGTAGTAAGTTTTAGTTCCCTTAAATACGTATTTAGTACTTCTTTATCTGCTGAGGTAATAACCCTTGCCATGTCTTTTGATACAAGTATCAAATTTTTGTAAGTGTCATTACGTTCGCCTTTGGGGTGTTTAATGTGTAGGCATCTCATATCCCCTATAACGAGTTCAGTGTGCAAAATGGCACACTTTCCTTTTTGAGCAATGTACCTCGATAACGCATTATCTGCCATTTCAAGGTTAGGGAATAACTCAGCATTTTCCATCATATATTTCATGACTGAAAAGCTAATACAGTTTTCGTTATCCGTATATTTTGGAATGTACTTGTTAACATCTCTCCTTTTAAACTTAGGGTGGACGTGCTGCACATAGCTTACAGGAACAATTACTCTACCTTTTATCCATCTGCACCTTTTAGACTTTCCATACCTATCCTTCAGAAATAAACTAGTGAATTCTCCATGTTTTTCAAGCGGTAAGAATTTTCCGTTGTGGTTCATTCCATTAGCTTTGCCTACAGCCCTAAAAGCTATGTCCGAGAAGTCTCCGCAGACATGGGTTGCCATACTGTAGTAGTTGTGCATTCCAACTACCATCGCATTAAATCTATCAATATATCTGTTGATGTCATTAGCGTTACTCGGGTTCTTTATGTCTCCCCAAGCGTCTTGTAACTTTTGAGTGACTTTCTTAGCGCTCTTGTCTGCAATATGTGATTTTATAACCCACTTTTCGCCCTTTGGCACTACTTTAAACTTAATCCCGAGGAAAGTCGTGTAGTTCTTTCGCAGATTTGTTATGCCCGATTTTTCATCACTCGTTAGCAAATGAAGATTCTCTGCAAGCCACTTCTTTGTTGCTTCCATGGTTTTCTTCGCTGATTTGTAATCTCTACAAAATATTTTAAAGTCATCTGCATATCTCACGATATACATTTCTTTGAGATTACTTGTCTTTCGTAGCTTTTTCCATTTTTGCGACCTATCTACTGTATAGACATTTCCATCTGCATCAGTTTTAGGGAATTCTAATCCTGATATACCTTCTTTGATTTTAAATATCTCCCATTGACTCGCTATCCACCAATCAAGTTCATTAAGGACTACATTCGCCAGTAGTGGTGAAAGTATACCGCCTTGTGGCGTTCCGGTCTCAGGAGTGATTACCACATCATTAAACAAAATATCTGCTTTTAGCATTTGTTTTATTATCATGATAAGTTTTCTATCTTGTATGCCCAAGCCCCAAAGTTGCCGTATAAGCTTGCTATGGTCGATGTTATCAAAGAATCCAACGATATCTACATCTACCACAAAGTGAAGATGTTGTATCTGAGCCATCATATAACATTGTGCGATTGCGTTTTCTGTAGAGCGATATGGTCTAAATCCATTGTTCCGCTCATGAAATTTTGCCTCGCATATCGGCTCTAGGATTTGTAGGATGCACTGCTGAATTAGTCTATCCCAGATGCTAGGAATTCCAAGTGGTCTTGTTTTCCCATTATCTTTTAAAATTTCTACTCTTCTAACCTTTTTAGGCTGATAATAATTCAGTTTATTTCTTACTGTTTGGATAACCTTTTCTATTTTAAGTTTCTGTATATCCGTTATTGTTTTCCCATCCGTACCTGGGGTCTTACTACCTCCGTTCTTACAAATGTTGCGGTATGCTAGCAGTATATTTTGGTCTGCCACTATTAGGGGGCATAAGACGGTCAAATACCTTGTCCGCCTTGCTATCAGCATACAGCTTATAGCCAACCTCTTTTGCACTGTATCTTTCAGCATTTCTTTCCGCTTTGTTTACAATTCTTTTTGCCATAGTAACCAGCTCCCTTGCGGAGAATGATTTTTTCTTAGTCGCACCACGACAGCTATGAAAATCTCCTTTCGGTGATTACTATATAGATGTGAAAAGGATTACTATAACGACTTGGGGCTATCCCTCCACGGCTTATTGTCACCGCTTCATAGGTACTGTGCCCCTACTCTCACAACCCCAAACACGCTTATACCTCAGCCCTTTTCTGCTTCGGATTTCGTCGTGACTCGACTCTTTGACGTTGGTACAACAACTATCGTTGGGTTGCTTTCCACGTTCCGTATAACTTAGGAATGTTACCACTTAGGTGTCCCTTTAGCCCTGCAAGTATTATCTTCAAGAATCAACTTAAGATACCTATGCCCCGTGAACACAGAAGGTCTTTCATACTAACAACTTTTACTTAACCTCACTTGCGCACCTCTTGGTGCACCTTCATTTCTAAAGGCTATGCCGTTTAGAGCCGTACATTCGGGATTTCGTCAGACGGTATTCCAAACCGTCATTCTGACCATATGGTAACCCCACCCGCACTGTCACACACATTACCTGCCGCCAGATAGATTTCCTCGGCGTTACCCGTTAGGGTGTGCTTCATGCGACTTCCCCGAGCTTATGACAATTATCCTTGTACTGACTATGCCATTCGAAGTTTTAGTGAGTTCCCTTCAAGGCGTTACCCTCTCATTTGAAACTTCAGTTATACAGTTCTCTAGGGTCTATTTTCAACGTTAACCCTATGCCGCGCTTTTGTCGGTTATTCCCACCGTTTTGGACGCGGAACGTGTCACACTATTGGCTGTCTCATCGATGAGGCATCTGACGTGGACGGTAAGTCTGCCGCCATACACATCATCGGCCTTCTCACAAAACAGATTGAAAAGCTGACTGTAGACCATGGAAATCAAGAAATTAAAGGTAGCATCTGTATCACTCATAATGATAAATAATGCTGTTTTCCTTTTGCAAACTCATCCCCAAAATTACCTTTTCATTAATTTTACGGAATATACTCTCTACTGATTATTTTTTTCCGTAAGAATTTTTAAAAATATCCCACTGTGTGTATTATCTCTCCCATCTTAATCCACAATAAAAACTATTGCGGGTAATATATTCCCTCTAAATCTTCGATATTACTATGTAACCAATTATTTTCTACGGAATAAATATCAGATTTACATATCTTTACCGTAATTTATGATAATAACGCTACACAAAAAGCCCCAAATCCCTGTATCCAGGAATGTTGGGGCTTTATAAACACATATTATGTTACACTATCAAGCAATTGTGTATTACTTGTTAGCAATAGCTGCCTGTGGTGGTGTGCTATCCTACGACACTTTTTGCAATCCCTTGAAAATCAACGTTTTCGGCATCTAGTGCCCCAATAATATAGTATTGCTTTTAATCGCAGCCTAGCGTACCATAATAGCAACAGTACCCGACACGCCTCTTAACAATGCGGACCACGTCGGGTCATTTTAATTTAAGGGAGATTAATACTTTAACGCTCATGGGATTCACAAATGATTGGAAATCCTATTTACTATTTGATCTTACTGAAGATGGCGAGCAATAATCTCGCCATCTTTTTATTATCCTCTTTTTTGCTGCCACTCCTCCAATAATTTGATAATAGTCTCCTCCATCTGTCTAGGCGTGTAAGACTTCGGAAAGAACTGCTTTAATATGTCATGCTTCAAAACAACACGATCGACATCCTGCTTCTTCTCTTCTGATAAAATCTCATACATATCTTCCCGCGTTAACTCTCCTAAAAGAGCTAGCTTTTTCAACCGCTGCGCTTGAGACAAAGATGGAATAGCCTGTGCATAGTCAATCGCTGATAGTAACTCTTTCTGCTGTTTATCGTCCAAAAAAGAAAGTTCGTATGCCGGGTTAAATCCCATAAGTTTGTCATCCACTAATTGGAGAAGTTCCGGATTCAAAAATGTAAGCCGAATGTAACGTTGAATGTTTCTAGCATTTTCACCAACCTCCTCAGCTATTAGCTCTCTCGACTTCTTCCCATTATAATGGTGGCCAATTTGGCCACCATTTTTTGAACATCGTCCTGCATGTCTTTTCATCGCCTCCATTTTCATTTTAAAAGCAAATGCTCGCTCACTTGGAAGAATTTCCTCCCTCTGTAAATTACTATCCACCATAAGAATTGTGGCTGAATCATCATCCATATCCCTGATAATACAAGAAATTGATTCAAATCCAAGCTTTTTACATGCATAATGTCGTCTATGTCCGGACAATATTTCAAATTCCCCATTATTATCCGGTCGTACAATAGCCGGTTGCAAAACACCAACTTCTTGAATAGACCTCATCACATTTTTCATATCAGCATCATCCCTGACCTTAAAAGGATGGTTTCGAAATGGATGCAACTTTTCCAGTGGAATAATAACCACTGTCTCACCTTGAGTTTTTACTCCCCCCTTTCCTTCTCTTTTACCATTTTGATTTTTGGTTCTTTCGTAGTTCACAGCCTACCTCCTTAAATATTATTTTTTCAATCAAAATGGTATAGAAAAAGAGCAGCTGTCTTTCGATAACTGCTCAATGTTATGTTCACTATTCAATTGTTAGATCTCTACAAATTTGAAGTTATTAATTTCTTTTTTCCCGAAGCTTTATCTCAAAGCCACCAATGAATCTACAGCAAATAGAATTAACTACAAATGTATTCATCAAAATACTTTTGAATAGCTAATGGGCAATCTACCTTAAACCTTTTTTTATCAATTTTACGTATTTCATTCCAAACAATTATGCCACCAAAAGCTAGTATCAAAACTATTATGCTTTCTTTGAAATCTACTCGATTTATCAACCTGAGAATTGAAGAACTAATCATCAGTATGATAGCTGGTATCAATGCAATTTTTGAAATAACTGCGAATATTTTCCATATCGCATAAGATACAGAAAATGTTTGAGTTAATTCCACCTTGTTATTATCAAATTTTAGTTTCCATTTTGTAATCCAAGAATTCAATTTGATTTTTTTTGAGAAAGGATCCAAATCATTTATTACAATCAAAATATCTTTATTTTCTTTGTACCTAATTATATAATCTTCTTGGTTAAATCTTTTGTTTTGATATTCATATTCCTCGATAATATTATTTCTAGGCACGTCATCATCTACTTTATATAACTCTATATAAACCTCTTTATTATTTTTGAGGTTATTTCTTAATACATCTTCATTTCCTTCGAAAACCATTTTTTTCATATTTTGTAAATCTCCTAAACAGGCCGCAAGTACCTACAATTTCAAATACAATAATTACCGGTATTATTACATAAAACATTATCCAATCAACTTGTCTATCTCCAATACTTTTTGTAATTATTCTAAAATGAATAATTCTTCTTGTGGCTACTATAGGAGAAATGTAAATAAAAAAGCAACTGTCAATGCATATATTATCCATTTAATATTTTTATCTTTTTTTATTGCAATATATTATCCCAGTAATTAGGAATGTCAAAATGAAAACTATAAGTGATAGTATTGGAATATTCTTTGATAAATATCCTCCAAACTTATAAACACAAAATTCCGCGCATAATGCTGATATACCTAACACATCCATACTATACCAGGAATATACCTTTTTATCTTCAGATCCTTTTATTATATATTTTATTGTTATCACTAACATTACGACTGTAGCTACCACTGATGCAATTATAAACGTATTAAATAAATCCCTATTATGTTTTATTGCGCTTTCACTAAATGCAAATGTTATGAATATATGTACAAACCAAATAAGCCCTGTAGTTTTAAGATATACTTTCTGCACGCAATTTTCCTCTCTTAAACCGAAATTTGTCTTATTCAACTAAACCTCCATGAAAAACACATTCATAGATTTCATTGCCTTTATAACTAATTATTTCTTTTCCCTGGAACCAGTCAAACGAGCCATCTACATCACAATGATATGTGTAATCACCTTTAGTATAATCTGCTGGTCCTCGGAATGGCTTTTCTTCTGGAACTAGAAGTAGCGCTTCTTTTAAAAAATCTCCACTGAAATTGGCACCAATAACTCTACCAATATAGTTCATGCTCCAATAAGGAACATCTTTAATCCAAAGAGCCTCTTCTCCAGCAAATTTGCCAGTTCCTAAATATGTATCGTAATACGTATAATCTCCATCTTCATAAATCAAATCATGCGATTTTATCCTTGATGAAGTTGTCTCAGCACCTTTGCCTGCATAAGTAGCCTTCTTAGCTGTTATTAAAAAATCTAGTAAATTCTTGTCCATAATTCCCCCACAAATGCCGATTTGTTAATTTTACCTTTTTAAATTATACATAATCTTCAATCAGCAAGGAATAAATAATCTATATTAATCCGCCAATTCTTTGTTTCATAATCCAGATAATATCTTCCTTATCTTTATCTTCCATCTGTTCAAATAAACGAAACACAGAAATATATCTATTAAATAGAAGTTCTTCTTCAGATCTTTCAATATAAGTATCCAAGAGAAGTTCTCTAACATCCACATGAAAGATTTTAGCAAACTGAATTATCTCATCAGAACTAATAGCACTTTCATTTGCTTCAATAGCTTGCAATCGTCTTCTACTTATCTTCATATATTTAGCAACCATATCCTGAGTATATCCTGATGCAGTTCTAACCTCCTTAAGCTTTTGGGCTGTATATGCTGACACGACGAAACTCCTTCCGATGCGCAAGATTTTGCGCATCATTTTCTCGTCTTCTATACTACTCAAAAATAGGACTGTTAACTACGATACTATTTTAGACAAAAAATATAGAGAGTCCGAAGACTCTCTATATGTAAAATGCTTTATTTTAAAGCTTTTATGCCGTTTTCCAAAAACTAAAATTAGTTTTTCTCCGCAATGCTTGCCTGTGCTGCTGCAAGTCTAGCGATTGGTACTCTGAATGGAGAGCATGATACATAGTCAAGACCAATCTTGTGGCAGAATTCTACTGAAGATGGATCTCCACCGTGCTCACCGCAGATACCTACGTGAAGGTTTGGATTTACTGGCTTACCAAGCTTGATAGCTGTCTCCATAAGCTTACCAACACCTGTCTGGTCAAGCTTAGCAAATGGATCGTTCTCGAAGATCTTTGTGTCATAGTAAGCATTTAAGAACTTACCAGCATCATCACGAGAGAAACCAAATGTCATCTGTGTAAGGTCGTTTGTACCGAAGCAGAAGAAGTCAGCTTCCTTAGCGATCTCATCAGCTGTAAGAGCTGCACGTGGGATCTCGATCATTGTACCAACTTCGTACTCAAGCTTAGCGCCTGCTGCTGCGATTTCAGCATCAGCTGTCTCTACAACAACGTCCTTAACATACTTAAGCTCCTTAACCTCACATACAAGTGGGATCATGATTTCAGGCTTAACATTCCAATCTGGATGAGCCTTCTGTACTTCAAGTGCTGCACGAATAACAGCCTTTGTCTGCATCTTAGCAATTGAAGGATATGTAACTGCAAGACGGCATCCTCTGTGACCCATCATTGGGTTGAACTCGTGGAGTGACTCGCAGATGTTTCTGATTTCCTCTACTGACTTGTTCTTAGCCTTTGCAAGCTTCTCGATATCAGCATCCTCTGTAGGAACGAATTCGTGAAGAGGTGGATCAAGGAATCTGATTGTAACTGGGCAACCCTCAAGTGCTTCGTAAAGAGCCTTGAAGTCTCCCTGCTGGTAAGGAAGAATCTTATCAAGAGCAACTTCTCTCTCTTCCTCTGTATCTGAGCAGATCATCTCACGGAAAGCTGCGATTCTGTCAGCCTCGAAGAACATGTGCTCTGTACGGCAAAGACCGATACCTTCTGCACCAAGCTCTCTAGCCTTCTTAGCATCAGCTGGAGTATCTGCATTTGTTCTAACCTTAAGTGTTCTGAACTGATCAGCCCAAGCCATTACACGGCCGAACTCACCAGCGATTGTAGCATCAACTGTTGGGATGATACCAGCGTAGATGTTACCTGTTGTACCATCGATAGAGATTTCAGAACCCTCTGTAAATGTTGTGCCTGCAAGAGTGAACTTCTTGTTCTCCTCATCCATAGCGATGTCGCCGCAACCAGATACACAGCATGTACCCATACCACGAGCAACAACGGCAGCGTGTGATGTCATACCACCACGAACTGTAAGGAT
Organism: Butyrivibrio fibrisolvens 16/4; assembly: GCA_000209815.1. Taxonomy (GTDB): domain Bacteria; phylum Bacillota; class Clostridia; order Lachnospirales; family Lachnospiraceae; genus Pseudobutyrivibrio; species Pseudobutyrivibrio fibrisolvens_A. The sequence continues at coordinate 1,227,915 of FP929036.1, read as the reverse complement.
ACCCTGAGCAGCCTTCATACCTGTGATATCTTCTGGAGATGTCTCAAGACGTACAAGAACTACCTTCTCTCCTCTAGCAGCCCATGCCTCAGCATCGTCTGCTGTAAATACAACCTTACCACAAGCAGCACCTGGAGATGCGCCAAGACCCTTACCAAGTGGAGTTGCAGCCTTAAGAGCAGCAGCCTCGAACTGTGGGTGAAGAAGTGTGTCAAGGTTACGTGGGTCGATCATTGCTACAGCTTCTTCTGGTGTCTTGTGTCCTTCATCAACAAGGTCGCAAGCAATCTTAAGAGCAGCTGGAGCTGTTCTCTTACCGTTACGGCACTGGAGCATGTAAAGCTTCTTGTTCTCTACTGTGAACTCCATATCCTGCATATCATGGTAGTGATTCTCAAGTGTCTCACATACCTTGATGAACTCTGCGTATGCCTCTGGGAACTCCTTCTCCATCTGAGCGATTGGCATTGGTGTACGAACACCAGCAACTACGTCCTCGCCCTGTGCATTGATAAGGAACTCACCCATAAGCTTGTTCTCGCCTGTAGCTGGGTCACGAGTGAATGCAACACCAGTACCAGACTCGTTATTTAAGTTACCGAATACCATAGGCATTACGTTAACTGCTGTACCCCAAGAATAAGGGATATCGTTGTCTCTTCTGTAAACGTTTGCACGAGGGTTGTCCCATGAACGGAATACTGCCTCGATAGCGAGCTTTAACTGCTCTACAGGATCTGAAGGGAAGTCAGAACCAAGCTGCTTCTTGTACTCTGCCTTGAACTGCTCTGCAAGTTCCTTAAGGTCAGCAGCTGTAAGATCTACGTCAAACTTAACACCCTTCTTTTCCTTCATCTCATCGATGAGCTGCTCGAAGTACTTCTTACCTACTTCCATAACTACATCTGAGAACATCTGGATAAATCTTCTGTATGAATCATATACGAAACGCTCGAAAGCTGGATCTGGGTTACCAGCGATCATTGCGTTAACAACTTCATCATTAAGACCAAGGTTAAGGATTGTATCCATCATACCTGGCATAGATGCACGAGCACCTGAACGAACTGAAACGAGAAGTGGATTCTTAAGATCGCCGAACTTCTTGCCGTTGATCTCTTCCATTTTCTTAACACCTTCCATAGCCTGAGCCATGATCTCGTCGTTAATTTTACGACCGTCCTCATAATACTGAGTACAAGCCTCTGTTGTAATTGTGAAACCCTGTGGTACTGGAAGGCCAATGCTTGTCATCTCTGCGAGATTAGCACCCTTTCCGCCGAGAAGGTTGCGCATTGTCATGTCACCTTCGCTAAACATATACACCCATTTGTTAGCCATTACAAAATCCTCCTAAAATATAAATAACAATTGATAACTGTCTGTCAATAATAAGGGGTCACAAACAGTCCGCTATTATTTAAGCATAATTTTTACCCCATTTCAAGGAAAATGGTTGTAACAAACGTAAAAATACGGCGGTAATTTTTGTCTATTATTACAACAAAAATTCCGCCATATTCGTCAGTGTATACAAATATCAATAAATTCTTTTGTGCTAGTTGTCGAACCTTCCGAATATTGAGTGAGTATTGCCTCATCTAGTAGCCTCTTGTCTTTTAGCAGATTATTCAATCTTTGGGCTAAATTGCTATAATTTGCACATTCAAATACGTTTTCAGAGGCTGTATAGACACCATGTTGAGTCTCCGCAAAAGATAGTATCAGAAGATTGTATACAAAAGCCTGTCTTGTAGCATCCAGTATTTCCCCATCATTGTTGATATCGAGGTAAAAATCGCATTGATTCAGGAGCCTTTCAAAGGTGGACGCCTTGATATTTGGGTACATAATCACATTGTCATATTTTTCATGCGCCAATAATTTTGCTGACATTTCCGTGATAGCAGTGACATGAAATTTCACCCCTGGCAATGCTTCCACCAGCTCCTTCAGCTTCTCTACATTTTCCGTGTTGGTACAAATCAATGCCTCCGGCCTGCCCATATTTTTCTTCTTGAAGGTGTAAATAAATCCCAGATGACTTATCTTTTCAGCCGGGGCCCCAAGCTCTAAAAGCTTCTTGTAAGCACTAAGGTTTTGCACCACTACCTTCTCGCACCGGACAGCTTTTCCAAAGAATATTGCCATCATATTCCCCGGCACATCGGACCTTGGCCCCTCCTGCCAAAACAGCACATCCCTCTTCTTTCCATCCCTGCACTCTAAGGCATTTGATACGAAGAATGGCACCGAAAGTGAATTAAAGAATATCCTGTTGTCCTGCCATCCCATCAGCTTAATGAAAAAGCATACGAACTCAGTCCTGTTCTTGAAAATCTTAGTCTGGCCATTATAGTTTAAAATGATATCCGAGGTCACAAAGTTTTCTACAATAACCTCCCTACCCTCAGTATCAAAATAAGTCTTATTCACCTTCTCGGATTTCTTGTTAAACACCGTGCGGGCGTACATTGCGCCGTATTTATTGTAGTGCTCTGTGCACCGGACATTGTCCGATTCATCCAGGTAATCCACCAGCCTTACATACCTCTTGTGGTTTGGATGAGCAAAGAAAATCCTGCCCCTGATTTTTCTTTATCATTGATTTTGCCATTTGTATTATTTGCGCTGATTTCCCAATAATCAGGAATCTTAAGCTGATTAAAATAGCATGGCTTTCCAGGGCAATTCTCCGACTTGCTGAAATCCCCAAGGAAATATTCAAACACGTTGACCACCCCATCAGGCAAAAATCCATCATCGTTTATCACAATGGGCTTCACCTCAATGCCAGCGTTTTTGAAGGAGTCCAACAGGTCCATACTACCCTGGTTAAAGAAATCCACTAATAAAATTATTTCTTCTCTATTAGTTCCTTCCATTTTGCCTCCACTTCATCAGTAAGGTACATTTTCGCCTTTTCATAGGAATGCTCGCTAAACGCCTTTAAATCATCCTCTAAAAACAGTTTCTTTACGGCATCCACAATCAGCCTTTGCCTGCGAGCCCTTTCCATTCCAATCAAATAGGTCAGCTTATAACCATTCTTTCCCTGATCAATAAAATTCTGATTTCCATATCGCACATCAAATCCAATAATAGGAAGTCCCGAGCCTATAGCCTCCATAAGAGTCAGCCCGAAGCCTTCACTGGTAGATGCCGAAATATATGCTTCGTAATTACGATATATCTCCCTCAAATCCTTCTGGCCCATAAGCCTTATATAGTCCTCAGCCTTCAGCTTCTTTATCAGCTCCCTTAGCTCTTCTTCCGCTCCACCTCGCCCGTAAATATCAAGAGAGATATCTGGGATGTCCTTGTGAGCCTCAGCCACCGCCAGCACCAGCCAGTCCACATGCTTTTCTGTGGCCAGCCTTGATGCGGTTATCAAGGAGTGTTTTTTCGTTCCAATGTTGGATATCTTAGCTTTGATAAGCTTCCAACTGGTATCGTATATACGTTAGGAGTAACCCCCACATATTTTTCAAACTGCTCTATTAAAAGATTACGCTGATCATCTGTAGCTGTAATATAAAAATCAATATGCCTGTGCATACTAAAGGTGTATTCGTAGAAGTTGTTCCAAAGAATGTTGTCATCATCCGTGGCTCCTTCACTAAAATGGTCTGCGTGAATTACCACGCCCACTCTAGCATCCCCTACATTTTCAAGTATGGCCTGGCCCTGTCCAGTAGACCTGTCGATGATGACAATGTCCTCTCCGGTAAGCTGAAGCTTTTTAGTCATATATCCGATTAATTCTTCCTTGGAGCAAATAATCTTATCCGGAAATTTATACATTACCGTGTCATCATCAATTATCTCCTCGTAGGCCACTGAGCCATCCCTGTTAAAGAACCTGCGCTGATAAAGGTGTGCAGTGTTATCTAGCGGTCCATAGTATTCGCTGAAAACTCTGCCCGTCATAAAATAATCTTTTCTGATTAGGCATCCATCAGACACCATCTCCACCCTGTGGACTCTGTCTTCATCCGTATTTACGAAGTACACCCTGTAAAAATTATTGTTGTTCTCGAAAATAATCCTGCCAATCTTTCCTTCCCGTTCGTAGGTATACTTCCTGTCACCTATAGTGTTTTTTAAATCACTAAGCTGATAGGTGACCTCCTCTGGAACATAGTCCGTAAAAAAGGTATACAGCCAAATAATCTCCTCATCCTTAAAGCCGATATTTCTTGTCATATCAATAAGGTTGTCCCTTGGAAACATATCGGTGAAGATAAACCTGGCAGGCTTATTTATTTCTCTTAAAAGCTTGGCTCGATAGCTCTGAGCATACTCCACACCAGAAGATGCCCAGCCTATGCCCAAATTAAAGTTGTAAATCATGGTAAAATAATCCTCAACTTATTCTTCTTATCCAAACTCACTTCCGACAACAGTACATTTCGTATGATATTCCTCTTGATTCTACTTTCCATCTTCCTAAAGGATTCCAGCGCCTCGCCCTGATATTCAAACATAAGATTTCTCTGGGCGGAGCTTCTACCTGCTACTGCTCCCTGTAGCTGCTGCAAATAATCGACCTGTTCAATCCATGCCTCATCGATAGCCGACAAAGCAGACACTCTGATGAAATCATTCATTCCCTGTTCTGAACCAATAGCCTCCTGTTTTTCATCTAAGGACCTTTCCACCCTGGCCAGGATATACGCCTTCACCCTAGTCTTGTTTGAAAGATTGATGAGCCCGCTTTCCTTCTCCATCCTGTAGGATACATTATCAAGCAAAAATCTATTCAAAGTAGCATAATCCAGATTTTTATTCTCCCTTAAAAACTCCTCGATATTATCCTTGGCAATCTCCATCAGCTTCTGTCGCTCAACAGTGCCTCCATCCAAAAGAGTATCTCTGGTTTCGTACATCAGCTTTCGTTCAAGCTGCAAAACCACATCATAATCCTTGGAATTCTTTCTATTGGTAACGCCCATTTCCTCGTTTGTACGCTGAGCACCATTAACAATTCGCTTTATTTTTCTTTCACTGATTCGTTTAGTTCCATCTATATATTTCTTTAGCTTTTCAGGGTCCGTGCCCTTCTCCACTATATCGTCTTCCAGAGAAACCAAAAATCTGCTGTATCCAGGATCTCCCTGTCTGCCAGAACGCCCTCTGGCCTGACGCTCATCACGGATGTTCAGCATTCTGCCAACGCCTATTACTGCAAGACCTCCCAGCTCCTTAACGCCCGGTCCTAGCTTAATATCCGTTCCACGCCCTGCCATGGATGTGGCCACAGTCATGGCGCCCATCTGGCCAGCCTCCTTGATGATATCCGCCTCCCAGAAAGCGTTGTTTGCATTCAAAACTGAGTGGGCTATTCCCTCCTTTACAAGCAAATGGGAAATGATTTCTGTATCGGAAATCATGGTGGTCACGATAAGCACCGGCTGCCCAATCTCGTGCTTTTTTACTGCCAGCTTTATGGCTGCCTCAAACTGTTTCTCCGAATCACTGAAATACCAGTCTGGGCAATCCACTCGCTGTACAGGATTGTTAGTAGGGATAACCACAACCTTCTTTCCGTATACATCATATAGCTCCTCTCTGGCGTCATAAATGGTTCCGCTCATGCCCGCCATCTTAGGAAACATTGAAAAGAAATTCTGATAGGTTATGGATGCCATGGAACGGTTTTCCTGGGTGATTTCCAGATTCTCCTTACACTCCAGGGCCTGATGTTGTCCGCCCCTTAGCTTTACCCCCTTTAGCATTCGGCCTGAGCTGGCATCTATAAGAGCCACCTCACCATTGTCGGTAATCATGTACTCAGTTCCCTTTTCTATGATTTTGTGAGCCCTTAAGGCAAGCACCAGATGCCTGTATATTTCAAAATATTCCTCGGCAAATATATTATCTATGCCAAAATATTCCTCTGCATATAAAAGCCCCTTTTCAGTGAACCAAACATTTTTTTCCTCCACCTCGTAATCCACATCCTCTTTAAGGGTTCTCACAAAAAAATCTGCCATATCATAAAGATTGGACTGTACTCTAGGAGCACCTGATATTACAAGTGGTGTGCTGGCACTATCGAGAAGCACAGAATCTGCCTCGTCGATTATTATGTAGTAGAATTCCCTCATAAATCTTTCATCAGCAGATTTCACCAAATTGTTAATCAGATAATCAAATCCCAAAGCCGAATGGGTGGTATATACGATATCCGAATTGTAAATTTCCTTTTTTCGTCGTTTTCAAATTTATCATCTGCATCACGCTTTACACCTGCAGCCACAGACAGCCCCATAAACTCATAGGCTGGTCCCATCTCAGCTGCATCACGCAAAGCCAGATACTCATTGTTAGTAACCAATATGGCCCCTTTACCTGTAAGACCATTTAGATACATAGGACAGGTGGCTGTGAGGGTTTTTCCCTCTCCTGTATTCATCTCCGCCAAATATCCCAGATGAAGAGCAATGCCTGCAAGAATCTGCACATCAAAAGGAAACATACCAAGTACTCTTTTATCCGCCTCGCACATAGCCGCAAAAGCCTCTGGCAGTATAGAATCAAGACTCTCCCCCGCCTCATATCTATGCCTGAATTCCACAGTCTTCCCCTGAAGCTCCTCATCAGAAAGAGCTGCCATAGCATCCTTGTAGCTCTTGACCTTTTTCAGTTCCCTATAAAGTTGCTTTACGATTCCTTTGGTCTTTTTATCTTCATTACTTTTCGTCTTCTATCTCTTCAATAATCACTGAATGATATACAAACTCTGTCATTCCTGCATTTATAAGCTGCATTCTATAGCTGTAGGTTTTTAGCGGGCAGGAAAATTCAGCCTCCTGACCTCTTAGGGTAAAATCCCCCGCCTCTCTTTCGTACCTGTCTAAAAAAACAAGCCTGATTAGATATCCGGAACCATCAGGCGTATCCACATTTACCTTGATACGATATCTGCTTTCACCATCAATTATGGGAAGTGCCGGTTCAATTCTCTGAGCCTGATAATTGGTAAGGGAATACCACTGTTTAATTATGGTTCCCGGAGGCATCAATTCATTTTTGAATCGCACCTGGTTTCTAGCCACGTATTCAATCTGCGAGCCATAAAGATATGTGTCCGAGCTATATTCATTCCAATATATTGTCCAACTGGTTTTCTCCATTTATTTCTCCAAATGCTCCCTAACAGTGTTCCATTTTTCCAGCAACTTTCTTGTGGTAAATTTCTGAGCGATTTCATAGGAATAAACCTTGGCCTGATTCCAATTGGCAAGTGAGCCCAAAAAGTAATCCAGAGCCGCCGGAATATGTTCAAATTCCTTCACCACAAAACCGTTGTACATATTCTGCATATACTGAGTCTCTCGTCTTATTATCTGAGGAATAGCGGTACTAATACAGTTTATCTGCAGATACAAATCAGGGTTGTGGCGCATATCTACCATTATCCTTTGCTCTCTTATGCACTTGCTAACAGAAAGCTCATCCACACATTGCTCCACAAAAAATCTTACCGGAACTTCATCCCTGTCCTCGTCCTCTAGCTCTATTTCATTTTCAGCTGTATCATCCTCTATCTCATCCGGGATGACCATTCGCCTGTCAAAACCTGCTTCCTCCAAAATCTCTGCCACCTTATCCAAAAGTATCTCCGGCCAGTTGTAGGTTGCATTTCTGGTAAACAGATGAATCATGGCATTTTCGTTAGTAGGCAGATACGTTGCCAGTGCAATCATCAACAATTTCATTCTTTCCTCAGGCAAATCATCCACAGGCACCAAAATCTTCTGCACAGTGAGCTCGCCGCTGATACCAAAATCCATTCTGGAATCATATGGAGAAATATCAATAAGATTATCTATATCCTCTTCCATCTCTCTCACTAGATATCTACTGGTAGCCTCGGAATCTGTAATGATATACCCTGCCTTTCTTACAAACTCCTTGCCCTCTGGATGATCCTTTATTCGATACCTGTCTCCATAGAAGGAAAGCACGCATTTTTTTCTTCCTATCAGCTCGTTAACAGCAAAAATATTTTGCTGATCCATTGCTATACAAAATACGTCGTCCCCTTCAATTCTAAGAATATGAGTAAAGAAAACCTCTCGTATTACTTCACCCAGATTATCGTATTTTAGTGAAGTAAATGTGGCGGTCTCCACCTCATCATCATCAAAAACAAAGAAGGTATTTGCCTGAGGATTGATTTCCACCCTGCCATCATCGGCATATTCTCGCATTTTAGCAACGCCGGTTTCCGTAAGATAATCTGTATATAAAATCTGCCCTTCCCTATACACTTCCATGGCAGATACAAAACCTCTGTCGTCATAGATATTCTTTCTGCTTATGAGGCCATTTTCATACATAGCCACTTCAATAGGATTACCTGCCTCCCCGAACTCTATCTGAGCATACTTTTCATTGTGAAGATAAGCTATAACAACAAATGGGGTGTAAACAAATTCTATATCTTTAGGCCAGCTTAGATTGTGAAAAGAAAATACTACAGGCTTCTTTTTACGCACCTCCTGAATGGCATCAAAACAAGACCAGTAGGAGGCATGTAAAACTCCCTGGCGATGAAGGAAATGTCTGAAGTTTGGAGTATGGCTCAAAAGAAGAATTCTAAAATCCCTCAGTCCACTTCTGTGGAACATCTGCACCTGCTTTACAGTATCATCAAACTCCGTGTGCATTCTTCTGGTGTGCCAACTCTGCTCCAATTCCTTCCACTTATTTTCCTGATACCAAGCTGGAATGAAATAAAGCATATGTTTCTCCTAAGTTTGCCGTGATTTAATTTATAAAAACGGAACGTATGCATCGTATTCTTTTACTGCCTTAAATTCCCTGTACAGATTGCAATTTATGCTGGCCATAGCAATGAGAATAGATGGCAGGCTGACAACTGATGCAGGAAGTTTTCCCTGCCACTGATAGTACAAAGGCAGCCCGATAAATATACTTAAAAACGAGGCAGAAAATACTGCTATAGCAAAAAGCCTGTGACTAATGTATGCTCTGGTTTTTCTTCCTGCCTTCAGTCCTGTAATACTATCTCCAGTCTTTTGCAATGATTCTGCCAGGTTCTTGGGGCTGATAAAGATAAAAGAAAACACTATCGTAATTACGTATAAAACTACAACGTATATACCAATTCCAAGTGAATGGCTGGTATCCATATTATCCGCTATCCACTGGAAATCCTTGTTATCTGGAAATGCAGTATTCAGCGCTGAAAATATATAAACCGGCAACTGAAAAAAGCTGATGAAAACATTACCGGCATCATTCCAATGGGATTTAATTTTATAGGAATATAATTCTTATCAGAGAAAATACTGTGAATAGAAATTCTCTGCATAGGGATTCTGTATTCCGTATTTTCGAATATGATGGTAAACACCAGGGCAACTACTGAAATAATACCTATAACCTTAAGCTGGCTAAACTCTACACTCTTTACTGTATTTACCACGCTATCAAGAATATTTACATATATGAGAATGGTCTGACCACCCACTCCGTATTTACCATTTCTGGTAGCCATCCATAAGATTACAAAAGCACCGGTAACAAGCTCCACTCCAGAAATCAGCTTTGCTAGTATAAGCTGCATTCCCCCGTCATATAGATAGATTGTAGATTGTGTTGTGAAATAGGCCTGAACAACGGCCCAGATAACCATCAAACCAAGTGTGGCTCTAGTGATTTTCTTTGGTGATGTGTGTGATTTGCTGTCTGCACTTTTTACTGCCACTATCATCTGTACAAACAGTGTAGAAAACATAAAAGGAGATATACCAAGAGCAAGCAAACTTGTCTTGTATCTATCTCCTCCGATTGTCTGCATTATTAAATCTGCATTATTATTCCTGAAGGTATCGTAAGCCCTTAAATCTACACCATAAAGGGGCAGCTCTCTACCTATCAAATAAGCCGCCATAATTACAAGTGTAAATATTAGCTTTTGGACTAACGTCCTCGGAAAATAATGTTCTTTCAAACCGTCTCCCCAATAAACTGTCTTACTAGATTATCTCCAAAACGCTATGTAATAAAATCTCGATGCTAACACCCCACAATAGAAATGCCCCTATAACGTAGGCTATGGTCTTGTTCTCAAATCCAAAATGAAGACCTGTATAGAGTCCCATTACGACCATAAGAATAGAAATCACAATGATAATGACAATGAGATGCCACACTGTGATACCAACAAGAGCGCATACACATCCAGCAGCCGCAGTATAAAAACCTGATACTGCAATTACCTTTACATAGTCCCAGACCCTCAGTACGTCCTTAAGTCTTTCCTGTACAAACTCGTGCTTTATAGCTTTTACAATAAGTCTAATGCCAAGAATGGCAAGTACTATCACTGCAACAGCCTCTCCATTTTTGAATGGATCAGCTATATAACCACTCTTTGCCGCAAACCAACAGATAAAATAGCCAGCGAAATAGAAAAACAATTCTATAGCTGCAACAACCCCACAAGCTATAAAAAGTGTTTTCTTTCTAATATGAGCTATCATTGCCCCCTGTATTTCCATTGTAGCAAAAACGTCTAATAGCACACCTACCATTATCAGCAGATCTTCTAATAAACTCATATTGTTATTATACTCCAATCAATTTAAATACGAAAATTATTCGCACAATTGTCACAATCTTATATTAAAACAAATACCCTTTCTCAAGAATATTCATTCCATTTACATTGTGTTGATGCGAACTACAAATATTAGTTTTTGTATATAATTGGGCTGTGGAAAATCTTCACATAAACATCAGTCAGCTCATCCACAGGTACCCTCATTCCCCTTATAATCCACTGGATTGTAACCCAGCTAATAGAGTGAGCAAAAAAACTCTGCCGTCAGTTCCTCCGTTAGCCATGGATAATTAACAATCCCTGTTATGCTTTCCAAATCCATATATTTTTCAACTGCGTTTTTGACGCATCTGTTGAAGATTTCGTTGAAGGAATTCTGGCCCTCCAGCTGGACTGCCCTCTTGTAGAAATCCTTTTCCTTCTCGATTTTGGTGAGAATAAAGGTGACGCCCTCTTTTAGCATTCCATTCATAAGCAATGGCTCCACAGGAGCAAAAAGCTCGTTGATGGTGATCCACTCCAAAAGCTCATATTTATCCTGGAAATGATTGTAAAAGGTAGGGCGAATAACTCCCGCCTTATCTGTAATTTCTTTTATAGTAATCTTATCTATTGGCTTAATGGCAGCAAGCTCTTTCAAGCTCTCAGCAAGCACAATATCAATAGCATTTTGTGTTTGATTATTCATTATAGCTCCTTAAGAATCCTTATATTCTACTGTAACGTAGAATCCTTTAGGTGTTTCCTTAACGTCCACCACCTTGCCCTCTTTGGCTTTGATACGCTCCAATGTGGTATAATTCGCCGACATGGCATATGACCTTCCCAAAACATAGTAGTAGGAATTGGAAAGAGCATACTCAGTGATTGGAAGCACATCCCCTACCTCCAGCAGGCCTGTGCGTTCCATTTTAAATTCCATCTGACCCATTTAAATGTCTTCCTCACTAATGATATCAACATCTATTACCTTTTCAGCTTTTCTAACCTTATGTACAGTAAAGATGTCTGTAATTCCATCATAAATCAGCATAATACCGATGATTCTGGTGGCAACTGCAACCAGCTTAAAAGCATCAGCAACGCAAACTATTCCCAAAAGAATATTTATAATTGCAAAAATAAAAATAATCCACGCACGTGGCGCCTTTACTCTAAGTGCTTCAATGGCCAGTCCTAAATCCTGAAGACCGTGAACCACCAAAATCACACCGATAGCAATAGGAATGATAGAAACTATGGAACCTGGAGCTGCAAAAATCCAAATGCCAATCACAGCTAAAACACCACCAACTACTATTCCCATTACATTAAAACCATTCTCGAAAATCTGACTGATAATAACAAAAAGTCCTGCCAAAATGATAATAGCAGCAATTCCTCTGCTTATTGTGTAAAGGCTCTCTGTAGGATATACCAGCAACAGCACTCCTATGATTATACTGATGACTCCCGATAGTGTAATATTTAGTCGTAGTCCTTTGATTTTTTCTTTCATTTTTTATCCCCCTTATATTGAATAAGTGCTGAGTCTATTATAATAATAAACTCAACACTTTAAAACTTTTATTAATGTTCTTTTAATGAACCCCAGAAGCCAATGGCTACTGTACCTGGGCCTGTATGAGCACCGATTGTAGGTCCAATATCGAAAATACGAATCTTCTCTTTCATCTTAGGGAAGGCAAATTCTAACATATCTGCCATCTCTCTTGCATCATCATAGCATACAGAATGTGTGATGAAAATATTCTCATCATAATCCTCGCCCTTGTCGATGCGATCCTTAATAGCCTCTAAGGCTGCACGCTTAACCATCTTTTTGCCACGGCATTTCTGTCTAGGGCAAAGCTTTCCTTCGTCATTAACATTAAGTAAAGGACAGATGTTAAGAGCTGTACCAAACCATCCTGAAAGCTTTGATACTCGACCACCTCTGATAAAGAATGTAAGGTCTGTTGTAAAGAACCAGGTATTCTGATTCTGGATATGTCCATTTGTCCAGTTAACAAGTCTATCGAAATCGTAGCCCTCATCTCTTAATGAAGCAAGCTTATCCATAAATAAACCATAGCCTGCTGAAGCTGTAAGACTATCAAATACTACCACTCTTCTATCAGGAAACTCTTCCTTAAGCTCCTCTGCAGCAATCTTAGCTGAATTGATAACACCTGAAAGACCACCTGAAAGTGTAATGTGAAGCACATCCTTTCCTTCCTCCAAAAAATGACGGAAGTACTGAACAAACTCGTCAGCATTAACCTGTGAAGTACGAGTCATTGCCCCATCAACCATAGCCTGATAAAAATCCTTGGCTGACATTGATTTAAACAAATCATCTGTATAAGCAACATCATCTAAATAGTAATGAAAACAAATATGCTCTATATTTTTTCCTTTAAATATTCTTCTGTAACATCTGCTGTTGAGCAACAGCTAATAACATACTCACCCATAATATTTCCTATCTGTGCATATAATTAGTAATTAATAAAACTTTTGAACCGGTTAGAGTATAACGCAAAAGCCCACAATAATGCAACCATAACGCCAACTTATCAACACTTTCTATAGCAGAAAGAACATTATTAAAAAGATTACTTATTCCCTTTATACGTTTGTGAATCATAGATGCTATTATTCCGATAACTATTCCTGAGATAGTTCCTATTACAATGAGAAATGGCAGATAATAAATCAACTGCTCAGTCTCTAAAACAGCCATTGCCACAAGTATCTGGCCAACATTGTGGAACACACCACCTATGACACTGACACCGGTAATAGAAAACTTTTTGTTTTTTAGCTATGAGCATAGCCGCAAAAGAAAGTGCAGCTCCTGCAAGGGAATACATCATCATAGCCATGTTTCCAAAGGTAAATCCAACCAATATTACCCTGACGATAGAAAGCATTAGTGCATCCTGCCATCCTAAAAGAAACAGCGCCACCATAATAGCCAGATTGGCTAGTCCAATTTTTGCACCTGGAATGCCAATGCTAAGTGGAAGCAAAAACTCCACATAAGAAAGAACAAAGGCAAGAGCAATAAGCAATCCTATTAATGTTATTTTCTTAGTCTTCATATCTTATAAACAATTGATGGATTAACGAGTCATTCCATCAACATCGTTTTCCTCTCCATTAACAATTTTAACAACAACCTTGTTTGGCAAACATACAATAGTCTCGTCTGTGTAATGAATATCCGCTGTATTAACGCAGATTTTATCTGGACAGCTGGCTTCGATAACACTAGCCTTGCCATCAGAAATCTTTAGGATATTATAAGAACCATCAGACAGCTCTATTCGCTCTTTTCGATCTTCATCCAAAGGATAGGTTCCATATACCTTTCCATCTACCGTTACCTCTACATTAGCACTGTCAGAGGTATTGTTTTTCCTGTATATATTTACACCTACCAGCAGCCCAATGGATACCGCCAAAAGAACTGCTATTAAAATAATGTCATTTCTTTTCATATTTTTATTCTACTAAATACTGTTCAAAGTTATCTGAGTAAACTATGCTTCCATCTGCATATACCCACATTGCCTCTATATTCTCATTCGTATTTACGAATTCTAATCCCTCTTCGATAGTCATATTATAAAGTGCTGTAGAGTATGCATCCGCCATTCCAGAATCATCTGTGATTATAGAAACCTGTGCAAAAGTATCTGATGGGAAAAGTGTGTCAGGATTTATGATATGACAATATCTTTTTCCATCTACCTCGTAAAATCTCTGGTAATCACCGCTTGATACAACACATTGTCCATCTTTAATATCTACCTTTTTAATATATTCTACATCACTATCCAAATCAGGATTCTGGATGCCCAGTCTAAAAGGAGTACCGTCAATGCGTCCATCTATACCAGCAATGTTTCCACCAAGGCTGAGCAACATATTGGAATACCCAGAATCCTTGGCAAACTCCATAGTCTTTTGGGCAGCATAGCCCTTTGCTGTACTTCCCACATCAAGAGACATTTCAGGATCCTGTAAATAAACCGTCTTTGCTGTCTCATCGATAATAAGATTTTCTATATCTGTGTGCTGGGCTGCTGCCTGAAGCTCCTCAAAGGGTGGGAGCTTAGCATTCTCAGGGTCGTCTACACCAGCCTCTCTATAGCGATGCCAGATAGAAAGCACCGAACCCATGGCAATATTTACTCTTCCATCTGTAGCTGCATACATTTCCTTGCTAAATTTAAGAAGGTCTATTATTTTTTCATCTACAACAACCGGCTGAAGGCCTGCATTGTCATTGATTGTTTTAATATTATTTACACCTTCATAATCATTATAAATATCATAAAGATTATTGTAATTAATAAGCTCTTCTCTAAGTGCTGTAGCCTTCTTTGAAAATTCATCCTCTGTAGGAGCATATCCAACAATTTCTGTTCTGGTATCAAAAATGTCTATAAATGTAGCTGTATATCTATTCTGCTCCTCTGCCACATCTCCCTTTCCAAAAAGACCTTTTCTTGTAAATACTATAAAAACAATCAATAAAACTATTAAAATAACGCCTAAAATCTTTCCCTTATTCATAAATATCCACCAATCAATATCTTAAAACAAAAACAGGGAGTGCCTGTAAAAAGCACTCCCTAAAATTCTAAGATAATTATTCTGCGCTTGCAACAGCTTTTGAAATTACATTATTAAAATCTGTTACATGAACTGAAACTGAAGCTGCAAGATCTTCGTCAGCAACCTTTCCTTCTGTTAACTGAAGGCCGTTTACATCGTCAACTGTCTTACCAACTGTCCACTCAGCATAAGCCTGAGCCTGCTCATTCCATTCCTTACCGATAGCAGAAGCGCTCTTCATGCCATAAGCATCGCCGAGCTCGTTCTTGCTAGGTAAATCTGCTGATAAATCTGCTGTGATCATACCATCAGCGTTAAATGAAACCTTTGCCTGAACTGCATCAAGGATTGAGCTTGTGATAACGCCATCGCCATTTACTGTAAGAACAGAAATAGTTGTGTATGCCTCAGCAACACCTTCTGCATCAGCACTAGCGTCTGTAGACTTAGCAATGTTTGTAGTAACGCCAAGACCAAGCTTATCTCCAGCAGCTGCACCGCCAGCTACTGCCTTGTTAATAGCCTCAAGAACTGCAGACTGGAAGCCTGTTACGTGAATAGAAACTGAAGCTGCAAGATCTGCATCACCTGCAAGACCCTGATCAATGCTCATGCCGCTAATCTCAGAAGCTGTCTTACCAACTGTCCAAGCTGCGAAAGCATCAGCCTGCTCGTACCATTCCTTACCAATAACAGAAGCCTTCTTCATACCATAGTCATCACCGAGCTCTCTCTTTGAAGGATACTCTGCATTTAAATCAGATGTGATTGCACCACTTCCCGAAATGCCAATCTTTGTCTGAGCAATATCGATTTTACACTCAACAACCTTTCCCTCTGAATCAACTGTAACTGCTGCGATAGTAGCATCAACCTGTGCTGTACCATCACTTCCATCAGCTGCGTCCTTTGAGTCAGCGATTGATACGCTAGTACCTAAACCTGTTAAAAGGCTACCTGCTGCTACAGTATTTGTTGTCTCAGCTGCTGACTCCTCTGTAGTTGCAGGAGCAGTAGAAGCTGTATCTGCCTCCTCAGAACCACAAGCAACAAATGCTGATGCAAGAACTGCTGTTGTGCACATAAGTGCTAAAATTCTTTTCTTCATGTTTAAATCCTTTCTTTAATTGCTTTATATTAGTGACTTATGTCATTAATATCATTATTTCTTCAATCCCACATATGCTCTCTCTAATAAGCCTAAAAGGATTTTTGTTGCATCTTGTTAAGTGAAAGACTATTTGCAGTACGAGTAGCTTTTTCGTAATAGTCTTTCGCAAGCTGATGAGTAAATTCCACTCCCCCAGCCTTCATTACCTGTTGATACATTTCCTCTGTAGATAATTGATTTTTCTCTGCTTTTTCTATCAATGAAGGATTTTTAGAAAATGTATGAATCAGTGGTAATGTAACAACTCCATTTTGAAAATCTGACATAACAGGCTTTAGCGCTGTCTCTTTAGTATTTTCAAAATCAATGCAATCATCTGTTAGCTGGAAAATAATGCCTGTATAGCGGCCGAGCTTTCTGAAAAGCTTTATCTGCTGTTCGTCCGCATCTCCCGCCAGGGCTCCAGCGTGGTAAGCTGCCTCAAAAAGAGCTGCGGTTTTACCGTCGATAATAGACAAATATCTGAATGTTTTTAGTCTGAAATTTCTGTTGTTGATATTTTGTCTAAGCTCTCCTAAAGCAATGCTTTCAACATATCTTGAGAAGTTGAATTTTTTGTACTTCTCATCTGTTACAACCTTTGATAATTCGTTTATTGCCGCCGCAAGTAGATAGTCTCCGCATATTACTGCAGTTCTCTTTCCTGCTTTCTTCTGAAGAGTAATAAGACCTCTTCGAGTGTCAGCGTCATCCATAATATCGTCATGAACCAATGTTGCTAAGTGTAAGATTTCAACTGCAGAAGCAAAGATAACTGCATCATAAGGAACCATTCCCTCTTCATTCATAGAAGCTGCCAAAAGAGCCGATGCTCTCATCATCTTCCCTGTAGCATCAGACAGATAGCCTGTGTAATTGCTAATCAGCGAAGGGCCACTATGAAGTATTCTCTTGGTTTCCTGCTTAACCATTTCAAATGCAGCGTCAAACTCTAACACGTTTTTATTCATTGTAGAGATACCACTTTCTTGCCCATCTAACCTTCTTCCACTTCTCTTTCAAGAATGGCATAAGGTAATAGTCAATACCGAATGTATAACCACCACCGAACAATACTGCAATACCTGCAAAAATCATCCAGAATGTATTGAGATATAATCCGGTTGTAGTAACGAACATTGCCTGAAGTACAAGTGATACAGCAGATGAAAGGAATGTAAAGCAACCAGCAATAAGTCCAAGACCAATTAAAATCTGTACTACTGTAATTCCAATCTGCATAGCCATCTGCATTCCATCAGAACCGAGAACGCCGTTCTCAACAAACCAATCTACAAATGGAACCTGAATCTTAAATGCGATATCAGTGATTGTAGACTTTGCAAGCTCTGTGCCTGAAACAAGGATTAACTCGAATAGCTTTAGGTTCCAGTCAAAGATAACTGTACCTGTGCTAACTGCTGCATCTGCAACCGCAGTAGAAGCTGAAGCCACTGTATCTACTGCCTCTGTAGAAGCCGAAGCCGCTGCATCAACTGCCGCTGGGTCAATTCTTCCAAGAAGTGAATCAAACCAGCTATTAGCGCCACCGAAGAAGCCAGCAAGCTTTGGTTCCACGAACCAGCCTTCGACAATCTTCATAACACCTTCAAAAACCCAAACCATTCCTAGCCAAATTCTAAGTGCAACCAACATAAAGCTTGGTGTTCTGTTTGAGAAATGGCCTCCTAAAAAGCTTCGTCTATTTCTAATAGTAAAGAATTCGTGCTTAAGGTAGCTAAATACCTTTGTCCATCCCATAACCTGGATGAAATAGATAATATTGATAAAGTGCTTTGCAAACATAGCAAAGAATGAAGCAAAGTTAATCTGGTGCTTTGCTAATCCGCCTCTTGCTACGCCGTATCTACCACCTACACAAACCATTACGCCATGGAACTTAGGATTGTATGCTTCCTGTTTTCCGCTCTTTGTAATCTCAGCAACAATGTTCTTTGCAACTGTAGCTGCTGAATGCTCTGCATTCTCAACCATCTGAGGAACTGGTCTCTCCTCACCTGGTGCTGTGTAAAGCATGTTATCTCCGATTACGTATACATTTTCATTGTCTACAGAACGAAGATATTCATCTACCTGAATTCTGCCTCTACCGCCACTTGCAAGACGTGATGCCAATTCAGTTGTAAGCTCAGAGCTTTCGATACCTGCTGTCCAGATAACTGTACCAGCAACATGCTCTGTAACCTGATCATTTTTCTTAAGCTTGATGAAGTTTTCGCCAACACCAACAACGCTGGCGTTCATAACTACATCTACGCCCATCTTTCTAAGACGCTTATCTACCTTATTAGAAAGCTTCTCTGGCAAGATAGGTACTGGACGTGAAAGACCATCAACATCAACGATGGTAACGTCCTCTCTATCGATTCCAAATCTTTTGCAAAGGATTGGTGCGTACTCAGCAAGCTCACCAACCATTTCTACACCTGTGAAACCAGCACCTACAACATAAAAGCTAAGAAGCTCTTTCTTCTTTGCAGGATCAGTCTCATCTGCAGCAAGTCTGAAACAATCGTGAATTCTGTCTCTAAGCTTAACTGCATCGTCATATGACCAAAGTGAGTAGCTATGTTCCTCTGCTCCTTCAACTCCAAAGTATGTTGGCTTAGAACCTGCTGCCAATACCAGATAGTCGTACTCATATACCTGATTTCTACCCTGAATCTTCTTTTCAGTGAAGTCTACATTTGAAACCTCATCTAAAACAACATTGACCTTTCTTCCCGCAAAGATCTGCTTAAGATTCATCTTTATGCTTTCTTCGCCTACTCTACATGCTGCCACTTCGTGAAGCTCTGTCAGCATTGTGTGGTACGGATGCTTGTCAATAATAGTAATTTCTGTCGCGTCAGCCAGACCCTTCTTACGAAGCTTTTTCTCTAGCTTTTTTGTAGCCAGTACACCCGCATAGCCTGCACCGATAACTACAATCCTGTTCATTTCTTAACCCTTTCTTTAATTAAATCTTGTTTTACATGCACTCTACTAAACATAAAATGCATGTTCATTTTACCATGTTTAATTGCGCGCAACAAGATATAATTCAATCATATTTGTGTAAATTCGATTAAATCCTTCCGTTCCCCCGCAAGTATGCTATAATTAACAAAAGTTTGCGTTTATTTTTAACGACAGTTTCCCAAATGAGGTGTATTATGATTAAGAAATTCCTGAAATATGTAGAGATTCAGACGAAAATAACAAGCGTTTATGCTATGCTAAACGCCATACTTTTTATGATTTTAAACAAGAAAGAAATCGACCTTTCAGTGACGGTTGTATTTGTAATTGCAGCCTTTATTTTTGATTTAACCACCACAGCAATTAACAATTATATAGACAGCAAGGATTATCCTGAAATGCTGCCACTTAACCGCAAATTATCATTCGTCATCATTATTACAATGCTTGCAATAAGCACCATAATGGGCCTTTATCTGGCATACCGTGGTGGAATCCTTGTACTACTAATTGGTGGGCTTTGCTTTTTACTTGGTATCTTCTACACCTTCGGTCCTCTTCCAATCTCACGTATACCTCTTGGTGAATTATTTTCAGGCATTGCCTATGGAATGCTTATTCCATTTTTGATGTTTTATCTAAACACTCCAGATGACTATATCCGACTGGATTTAAGCCTAGAAGCCATAAATATCAAATTTATGGTATGGCCTTTGGTTTCATTCCTCATATATTCACTTGTAACCACTTTCACAACTTCTAATATTATGTTAGCTAACAATACCTGTGATTTGGAAAAGGATGTAGCTGTAAACCGACACACACTGGTCTTCTATATAGGAAGAAAGGCTGCAGTAAACTTGTATGCCATTCTCTATTATCTTTGCTACGTAGCTGTAATACTTATGGTAATAACAAAGGTCCTTCCTGTAATAAGCCTTATTTTTGTTTTATCCTTCCCTTTGGTACAAAAGAACATCAATATTTTTAGGGCGGAGCAGATAAAAGCAAAAACCTTTATTACCTCAATAAGAAACTTCATAATCATCAATACTGCATTTACTATTTCACTAATCGCTGGAATAATTTTTTCTCTATAATATTCCATAGCAAAAGAGTCCCCGGATTTCCCGGGAACTCTTTTTTTGTGGAAGTTTTACACTTCCCCTTTTAAATTAATAAAGGAACGCTTATGAAAAAGAAATTATAGTTATTTCTTAAGTCTAACGCTAACTACTGAGCAAGCTGGAAGCTTAACTGTAAGGCCTTCAGCTGTCTTTGTATAATCCTTGAACTCTGCTTCCTTTACAACCTCTGGTGCATCAAATGTATTGTGTGCATTCATCTTTCCAGAAACGAATACAGCCTCGCATACGTTGTAAGCTGCACCGTCCTTTGTAAGCTGAATATTAACATCCTCTGCTGCCTCAAGTGAGTTGTTTGTAAGAGTGATTGTGATTACTCCATTTTCGTCCTCAGAAACAGATTCAAATACCTTTGGAAGCTCGTTCTTTCCTGCGCCAACTGTGCCATTCTCAAGCAAGCTGGAATCAAGAAGTGTTGCTCCCTGGTGATGACGATACATCTTGAAGACGTAATAAGTAGGGGTCTTAATCATCTTCTCGCCATCTGTAAGCATTACTGACTGAAGTACGTTAATCATCTGTGCAATACAAGCAAGCTTTACTCTGTCTGAATGCTTGTTGAAAATATTAAGGTTCATACCAGCTACAAGTGCATCACGCATTGTATTCTGCTGATATAAGAAGCCTGGATTTGTTCCTGGTTCTACATCTGTCCAGATACCCCACTCATCAATCATCATGCCAATCTTCTTGTCTGGGTCATACTGGTCCATAATTGCGCCATGCTTATTGATAAGCTCCTCCATAAAGTAGCTTCTCTTAAGAGTCTGGTAGAATACCTCCTCTGTGAAATCTGTAGCACTTCCCTTGAAATTCCAGTCGTCCTCTGTCTCTGGGAGGGTATAATAATGAAGAGAAAGACCGTCCATATGTCCGTGCAAGTGCTCTGGAGTATGGTCGAAGCAAGTATCAAGAACTTCCTTTGTCCAGTGATAATCATCTACATTTGCACCACAGCAAATCTTTGCGATTGGCTTGTTGCCGTTGTAGTTTCTTACATAAGTCTGATATCTTCTATATTCATCAGCATAGAACTGTGGGCGCATATTTCCGCCGCATCCCCAGTTTTCGTTTCCTACGCCAAGATAATCAACTACCCAAGGCTCCTCATGACCATTTGCCTTACGAAGATCTGCCATTGGCGATACTCCGTTGAATGTCATATATTCTACCCATTCGCTCATTTCACGAACAGTGCCTGAACCAACATTCGCATTTACGTATGTCTTACATCCAAGCTGACGGCAGAGCTCGAAGAACTCGTGTGTACCGAAGCTATTGTCTTCTACTACTCCACCCCAGTGAGTGTTAATCATCTTCTTGCGATTTTCCTTTGGACCAATTCCGTCCATCCAGTGATACTCATCTGCAAAGCATCCACCTGGCCAGCGAAGTACAGGAACCTTCATTTCCTTCAATGCCTCTACTACGTCTGTACGCATTCCGTTTACATTAGGAATATCTGAGTTTTCTCCTACATAAAGTCCTTCATAGATGCAACGACCAAGGTGCTCTGAAAAGTGACCGTAGATTTCTGGAGCAATTGTGCTCTTTTATTTTCGTTGTTAATTACTAATTTTGCCATTGTAAAAAATCTCCCTTTTTCTTAGGTTAATATGACAATCTTCGATTGTCATATTAACCTTTTACAGCACCTGCTACCATACCGTCAATAATATATCGATTAAAGATTAAGAAAATGACCAAAATTGGTAAAATTCCGAACATCGAACCGGCAATGAGCACATCATAGTTGTTTCCGTATGGAGTAAGTAGTGTGTTAAGTCCGATAGGAAGTGTAAACTTCTCTGCTCCCTTCAGTACTAACAGTGGCCAAAGGATTGCATTCCAGCTACCCATAGCACAAAGAATACCCATAGATGCAAACGCTGGCTTAGCAAGTGGAAGGATTATTCTTACTGAGATACTGTACTCGTTGCATCCATCAATACGGGCTGCGTCAAGCAAATCCTTTGGCAATCCTGAAAGATACTGCTTGAAGAAGAATATTGTGGAAGCTCCACAAAGTCCTATTATGATTACACCTGTGTATGTATCGATTAACTTGAATGCAATCATCTCCTTATAAAGTGGTAACATAAGGATTTCAAAAGGAACCATCATTGTTGCAAGTACGATTGTAAAGAGAATGTTCTTAAATTTAAAATCGTACATAGTAAGTCCATAAGCAACAAAGTAGCAAATCAACAATGTAAGTGCTACAGAAACGATTGTGATAAGAAGTGAATTCTTGTACCACATAAAGTATTTCTGGCTATCTGCATTGCCGCTGAACAAATATTTATAGTTATCAAGATTCATTGTAGACAGGTTTAAATCAATAGCAAGACCTCTACGGATAAGCTGTGTACCTGGTCTAAATGATGCCAAAAGTCCTGCGAATACCGGAAATACGATAATTAAAGAAAGGATTAAAAAGAATCCTGTCCCTAGTACTGTACCAACTCTTCTGTGAGGAGTGGCAGCTAATGTTTTCTGCTTTGCCATATTAATCCTCCTCCTTCTTGAAAGTTCCATTAAAGATAAGCTGTGCAAAGTTAATGATAAGTGCAACTACAAGAAGTACTACACCTACTGCACATGCATAACCCATATCATTCTTTTCAATACCACGTTTGTACAGGTAACCTACAATAGTAAGACCTATATTGTTTGGCGAAGAATTTCCTGCCCATAACATATATGACTCTAAGAACATTGCAAGACCCGCATATACGGATATCGTAAGTACGTATACTGTGGTTGGCTTTAAAAGTGGCAAGGTTACATATCTGAATTTCTGAGTTGCAGATGCTCCATCAATGTCAGCTGCCTCATATAAAGATGAATCTATAGACTTTAATCCTGATAAGAAATAAAGCATATTAACACCAGTCCATCTCCAGCAGGCAACCACCAAAAGCGCCAGCATACCTGACCAGCCCATCTTCAACCATTTATATGTACCAAGTCCAAGAAATGATGAAATAATATTCATCTGGCCTGTTGTGTACTCTGTAAACATCAGTCTGAAAAGTGTACCGGAAATAACAACTGATGTAAGGGCTGGCATATAAAGCACAGCCTTCCATACTCCCTTTGCCTTGACTAGGTTGCTGTCCATAAGAACTGCAAAAAGCATTGGGAATGGAATAAGTAAAACAAGTGTAAAGAACATGTATTTAACGCTGTTCATAACAGCAATGCGGAATACATTATCCTTTAACAGCTTTGTATAATTTGCTATTCCTATCCATTCTGATTTGATAGCCCCTATATCCTGAAAGCTCATAGAAAAAGCTGTGATAAGAGGATATACCCAGAAAAAGAAAAACTAAGTATAAAAGGTACCACAAAAACATATGGTGCAACCTTTTGTGAATAGAACAACTTCTTAAGCTTCATAATTCCTTTTGTTCCCTCTACATTTTTAAAAGAGGATGCCTGCCTTTCGGCAGGCACCCTTGACATATTTACGTCCATATTATTGCTCCATGTCTATCGCATCCTGTGCCTCTTGAAGGGCATCATCTACTGAATAATCTGGATCCTCGAGAACCTGATTAAGTGTTGTGGTGCAGAAATACTCATTGATTGTTGGGCTGATAGAGACTACAGAAATCTTTCCAATATTATCCATTCCAATGTCATTTAATACATCATATGGATAGTTGATGAAGAACTTGTTGTACTGATTGTTATCATCATGCGCGAATGCATCATCTCCCCAAAGAGCTGCATTACATACATCAAATCCAAGTGTATCCCAGATGTGCTGCTCGCCTTCTGCTGACATCTTTGCCCAGCAAGTAAACTCAGCTGCAAGATCCTTATTTTCAGACTGCTGTGTTACTACTGTACCTGTACCGCCGATACCTACAGAGCATTTCTGACCTGCCTTAAATACAGGGCACTTTGCAATGTACCAGTTTCCTGCTTCCTCTGGCATGTAGTTTGTGAAACGTGACATATACCACATAGCCTTAGGGAATGAAACGATATTGTGATCCATAATATTCTGGAAGCCAGCCTCAAGGTCAACGTGTCCATCTGGAGAAACCTCAGCAAGACCACTCTTTAACCATCCCTGCTGCATCTCAAGCATTGTCTTTACAGAATCAAGCTTTACATTTGCTGGATTATCAAATCCGCCTGTCCAGTCATCGCCATTCTCTGCCATTGCAATCCAAAGCCAATCAACTCCGCCTGCATCAACTGATGTCCAGTACTTACCTTCCTCGTTAACTGTTCCTAAATACTCCTCGCCAAGCTTTGCATAGTCATCCCAAGTCTTAACTGCGTCAATCTTTGCAATAACCTCTTCCTGGCTAAGTCCCATAGCCTCAGACATTGCTGCTACGTTGTAATACATAACAGTTGCACCTACGTGATAAGGAGCACCGTAATAATTTCCATCCTCGCCCTGGTATGTCTCCATACGAGCTTTAACCATTGTATCAAGGTAATCCTTAGCGTAATCATTAAGTGGTACTAACCACTGATCAAGACCTTCAACTACGTTAGGGAACTGACCAACCTCTACATCACAGATGTCTGGAGCACCTGTGCCAGCTTCAAGAGCTGTGAGAAGCTTTGTATGCATATCTCCATAAGGATATGTTGTACAAGTAATTTCGATTGTATTATCAGGATGCTGCTTGTTCCACTCCTCTGCCATAACACCGTAGTGCTGACCGTGAAGTTCTACGAAAGTCCACATCTCAAGGTGTGTTCCGTTTGGATCACCAAATGTATTTGTTACAACCTCAGCTTCTGCTGACTCTTCTGCAGTTTCCTCTGCAGTTTCTGCAGCATCTGGATCAACTCCACCTTCTGATGCTGCACCCCCGCAACCAACCAGTAGGCTAGCTGCCATCGATGTGCAAAGCAATGCACTAACCAATTTCTTCTTCATTCTTCTCCTCCTTATAAAAAAGAAATGTTTTACATTTAGATTGTGAATTCATAATTCCCATAGCTGAGGCTTGTTAGCTATAGAATTTAACCTCCACAACACATTAATGATTATGGTATTATGATAATGCCCTATAAACTCTACGTCAATAATTATTTTAGGTTTTCTAAAGTATTTTGGATATTCTTTTATAGTACACAAATTCACCACAAAGTTTTTAGTGAATTTCACCAATAGGGTGTCTATTATAAGATTTTATCTCATTATTTCGACATTACTTTTAGTTATACATAAAATATTTAACTATCAGCCTTCTATTATATTGACATGGGTAAAGCTATTATTTTATAATATTATGAACTAATTTATTAATACTAAAGGAGCAGTACGATGATTCATATCACTTCATTGGACGAAGGACTAGAATTATTCAAAGCGTTAGGCTCAGACGTGCGAATCCAAATTTTAAATATCTTATTAGAGAATGACCGTATGAGCATGAATCAGCTTGCCACCCAGCTAAATCTTAGCAATGGCGCCCTTACTGGTCACATAAAAAAGCTTGAAGAATGCGGTCTTATATCCACATCAAACGAATCTGCCAGTCACGGCAATTCAAAGATTTGCTCAGTTATCCAGGACAAACTTGTTATTGAAATAGAAAAGCCTATTGATTTATCAAATGTATTTACCACTGATATTAAGGTTGGTCAGTTCTCCAAATACGAAATCTGTCCTACCTGTGGTCTTGCCAATAGCACATCTGTTATTGGCGAAATTGATGATGCCAGATATTTCAGTCATCCTGATCGTTTCAATGCAGATATTATGTGGTTTACAAAGGGATATGTGGAATACTCTTTCCCTAATCTCATCCCTAGCAATAATCGCATCACTCAGATTTCCATCTCCTTCGAGATTTCATCTGAGGCACCTGGAGTTGATAACAACTGGCCATCTGACATCAGCTTCTCACTCAATGGAAAAAAGCTTGGTATGTGGACCAGCCCTGGGGATTTTGGCGGAGATATTTTAGGAATGTTTACACCTGACTGGTGGCCACCAAACTGGAACCAGTATGGTCTGCTAAAGCTTTTAGTTATTAATCAACACGGTACATTTATCGATGGTCTTCAGATTTCTGATATCACTATTGAGGATTTAAATATCAAACAGGGACAGCCATTAGATTTCAGAATTGCTGTTGAGGATGATGCAGATCACATCGGCGGTGTTACCCTCTTTGGAAAAACTTTTGGAAATTACAGCCAGGATATTAGAGTATCTTTAAACTACAAACCTATAGAATAAAACAAAATGCTGGATGGCCATTCATCCAGCATTTTTATTTACCATTTTTTATTAGGGCATCTAGATATTTTTGCTGCTGCTCTAAGTTCCACATAGCAGCCGCAGGACATACAGGTGCCAGCATTAAGCTTCTCGCACTGTCTGCATACTAAAAGTCTGGCCTCGTATTCTTCATCTCCAGCCATGTCCTCAGGCTTTAGTGCCCCTTTGTATTTTTCAATCATAGCGGTGTCTGCATCAATCATATCTCTCAGCAGACACCTGGTACATACTCTATTTTCTATCATAATCAAACACTGGTCTACCATCTACAAAATTAAACTTCATAAGCATAGCATGACGGTTAGGATTGTACAATGGGTCACCAACTATTTCTGTTTCTGTCCGGGCATGATAAACCAAAATATCATTACCATCCTCATCAACAGTAAATGAATTATGGCCAGGTCCGTATACCACATGCTCTGCAGATGATGCCAGCACAGGATATCTCTCCTTCTTCCAGGAAAGTGGATCTAATAAATCACTATCAGCATCAGCAGTAAGCATACCCATACAATAATTGATGCCTGTATCGCTGGCTGAATAGGTCATGAAAATCTTTCCATCTTTCTTTAGAACTGCCGGACCTTCATTTACCCAGTAGCCATGTCTCTCCCAGTCATAATCTGGTGTTGTAAGAAGCACCTGATCTGTGGATAACGTATATCCGTTTTCCATTCGGGCAATGTAAAGATTTGAAATCTGCTTACCTACTCCTACCTTTTCTGCCCAGATATAGTACCAGCTTCCTTTGTTTTCAAATACTGTTGCATCTAATGAAAAGGCATCAAAGGAAAATTCATCAGTCTTTGCCCGAGTCATCTTTCCCTTTTCAATCCAAGGGTCCTTCATTGGGTCATTGCCCTGGCACTCTAATACGTATGGACGAATTTTCCAGATGTCCTCCATCTCGCCACCAGCATAGTAAATGTACCATTTTCCAAAAAGGTAATGCAGCTCTGGGGCCCAGATATGCTTTGACATAGGGCCACTTTCATGCTTGTGCCATACCTCTAGCTCCTTGGCATCCTTTAGCCC
The DNA here is from genome assembly GCA_000209815.1 of Butyrivibrio fibrisolvens 16/4. Lineage (GTDB taxonomy): Bacteria > Bacillota > Clostridia > Lachnospirales > Lachnospiraceae > Pseudobutyrivibrio > Pseudobutyrivibrio fibrisolvens_A. Next base: position 1,200,124 of record FP929036.1, on the reverse strand, counting down.
CTCAAGAGTATCGCTGCATCTCAATATGATTTTGTCATATTCTGGCACTGAGGCAGTAAAATAATATTTCCCATCTGTATGTCTATACACATATGGATCTGCTCTTTGCAAAATCCAAGGTTTATTAAACTCAAAATTCTTATCCATCTACTTATAATCCCCTTTGTTAATATTTAACGCCCCAAATACTTTCATTTTCACCAACCGCTGAAAAGGTCATAACCTCTGTTCCAGCTTCATCCTTCATCTGGCAGAATACACCGTTATATTCCACACCATCCACTGTGATATTCATATAGTAGGAGCCCTTTTTCATCTCCCAGCTTCCAGATACATCTTTTCCATCACAGCTGCCATCCTTGTTCAGATAAACAATAAACGGATTTGCGATATCGCTGGAAATATCTGTTCCCTGATTAATCACATAGTATCGGCCTATCACATCAGCCTTATCGTAGCCCTCCTTAGAGACAGTCTCTCCCTGTGTCTGATATGGAAGCTCACAAGGCCAGCCCTCTTCATTCATAATTAGCTGATGAACTCTTGGAGAATGCCCCTCTCCTCCATCATTAAACCTAGTGTGATAAACAACGTATTCTTTACTATCAGAATCAATAAATGCTGAGTTATGCCCTGTAGCCATATAGGCTTTCTCTAAGCTAGGCAGCTTATAATTTCCTGAAAGCTTCAATCCAAAATTCTGATGCAATGCACTCTTTTCAGGATATTCACCATTCATGTCTACATAATCTCCATCCACAGTCTTTGAACGGAAAACTCGTATCTGATATCCACCATTAGAGGTCAGCCCACCGTAAGATACAAACAGATAATAATAATCTGTATCAGGATCATACATAATGTATGGACCCTCTATGGAAATATGACCACCGCCTAAAAGCTTCTTACCAAAGTACGCATCTACACCTCTTTCCTCATCTGCCTTAGGATGAATAACAAGGCCAGTAGTAGGGTCCAGCTCCAAAAGATAAATTCCTCCAGACCATGAACCATAGGTCATCCACATTCTGCCATCCTTATCATAAAAACTGTAGGGTCAATGGCATTTGGATAATCCTCGTAATTATATGCCCCACCCTTGATATAGTGCTTTTTAGCATAATCCGCATCTACGTAGTCAAGGACATCTGTGGCATCAATATTCTTATTCGTAAATCCCGAATAAATCAAAGCGCCCTGCCACTCATAAGGACCTTCCGGTGACTCACTTGTGCCATAGCAAAGATTAGATGCATTAAATGTACTGGTAGTACAGTAATACATGTAGTAAAGTCCTGTGGTCTCGTTATAGATAACATCCGGAGCCCACACATGGGTCTTGCCGTCATCTGTTTTGATAATGCTATCCTTGCTACCAGAATATGCAAATGACTTATCAGCCACATCATATATCTGGCCATACACAGGATTTGTTTTTGAATACCCATCTGCCACCTTTTCCCAATTAAGCAAATCAGTACTTTTTGCAGCTGACATATGCGATCCAAAAATATAATATGTTCCATCTACTTCTAAAATTGATGGGTCGTGGACAGAAACGCCCGATGAGACATTGCCGCAAGCTACGTCATCGTAATTTACGGAGTAATTTTTCACTTCAGATTCTGAGCCTGAGCACGCCACAAGACTTCCCATCATAGAAATAGCCAGAACACATGAAAAGAATCTTTTCATGGTCTCTCCTCCTATATTTGTCTTATCGCTAAGCATCAAGCCCCTATATAAATATGCTTTACGAGTATTTTTAATATATCAAATACATTTTAGATTTTCAATAATTATTTTAAATAATATTAAAATAGTTAGCTTTCTTTTCCTCCCTTTTTATCTGCGCACCCCGGCTGCCCCTCATCCTCCCGGCTGGCCGCCCACACCCCTGCAGCCACCTGGGGGAACGATTTCGCGAATATTATAGTTTTCCAATATGCAAAAAGGGAGCATTCGCAAGTGTCTTTTGAAGTATGAACTATTTTGAGAAATGTAGAACAGGGGGTGGACAATATTAGGAATATCTAATTGGGGATTTTCCAATTCAATGAGCACTTGTGTTCCTACTCCATTTGCTAAGTAAAATTAAAAAAGCAGGTTTTGTATGTATAGCCACCGCGGCACATTCAACATCGTGTCTCAAGTGACCGCTGCAGCCGCCGTCCTAGCGGCTGCTGTCTATACATAGCAAAACCTGCTTTTTATTTTACTAAGCGCATTCCAAACTCACACAAGTTGCTCATTAAATTTGAAAATCCCTAATAGGTTTTAGCATTGTCCGCCCATTGGCAACATTTCTCAAAATTGTAAAGACTTACAAAAGACACTTGCCAATAAGAATGCGAGACTTTGCATATATGGAAAACATAATATTCATGCGATGTTCCCCCAGGTGGCGGCAGGGGTGGGGCGGGCAGCCGGGCAGGGAAAATAAAAAATATGGGCAGGGTGTGGGTAGCCAGGCACAAAAACGCCTCCCGCTAGGGGAGGCGCTGTAAGCTTGTTTAGATGTAGTCTTCTGGGGTGCGTTTCCTGCGCTTGATGATAAGGAGAAGTATTACGGCTGCCATAATGACTACGCCAAAGATGGTGAAGAGCAATGTACCGATACCACCAGTGCTAGGAAGTGTAAGTCCTCTGTAGTTTAGTACGGTAAGAAGTACTGTACTGCTTTCGTTTAGTTTGGTGGTGCCTTCCTCGTCGCCCATTTCGTAGAAGAACTTCAGGCTACCCTGATGATACTGGGCGGCCTCCTCATCTTCCATTCTTGTGATTGTAAACATTATATCTTCTGCCAGTTCATTGTAGCCGCTAGGTGCCTGAACCTCGGCTATGATATAGTTGCCTTCAGATAGTCCCTTAAGTAAAACACCATCTGCTGTGGCTACTGATGTAAATTCTCCGCCAGTGATTTCTTCACCAGTTAAGGTATTGATTGCCTTGTCGTAAAGCACGTATACATCGTCGTCGTATACGTAGTATCCGCTATTAAGACCACGCTCTTCAAAAGCTGCTACAGCTTCAGTAGTGTCCTCCATCTCCTGCTCCTTGAAGATTCTAAAGCGTGCTCCTGCAAGATATGTTCCTTCATCGGAGCCATCTTCCTTTACAACCTGAAGACCGTATGTATATCCACGAACAGTGTCTGTGGTCTTGTCTATTTCACCAGTGCTCTTTTCAAAGTATACGTCAGCAATGTTTGTATTTTCTTCGCTTGCAATCTGTGCCTGATCAGTTACGGTAGCTTTGTAATTAAGGTAAACTATAACATCACTAGCGCTGATGCCCATAGGAGCAAGTCCATTTTTAATATAGTGCTTTAATGCTGGTACATTGAAGTTTACCGTAATTAATGTGGTTCCATTGTCGGAGTTTGCTTCACTTGTTATGTTGTAAAGTGTGCCAGATTCTGGAACTGCATGTAAGCCTACAATGTGCTCTGTAACACCATCATAGCTGTAATCTGCCGCATTGTCTTTAGTAACAACTATTGATCCGCTTGCATCGTTGTCCGAGAATACGTAGTAGTCGTACACTTTGCCAACTTCAAAATTAGTCTCTGGTAGCTGAATATTTTCAGTATTAACCTTGTATGACAGGTATGGAGTACTGCTGAGACTAAACGCAGAGCTCATGGTATCTACGATTCTAAGGGTGTACTCTGTTGCACCAAGAGTAGCACGGTCTGTGTACATAGAAGGAAGTGTTGCTGCTACCTTAAAGTCTACTTCTTCCCCGTAGTTTACTGAATCGGATACATCGTGTCCGTTAATAGTCTTGTCTACTGTAGCTACGATTTCCTTTAGGTAAGCTACAAATTCATTTACAACATACCAGTCTGTATGTGGACCATTCTGATAAGGGATTACGTCTACAACTACAGGTGTGTATGTGATACCGCCGCTGTTTGTGGCAAGTACTACATAGCGGCCAAATTCCATGTTGCTAAAGTATGTATAGTAGGTGCCAGACTCTTCGTCAAAGCTTCCGCTCACATCGTTTCCTGATAAATCTGCTGTATCTCTAACAAGTGTAGCGTCCTTTACCTCATCAGTAAGCATGTCTGCATAGAACTTTGTCTGAAGAGAAGATGTCATAACCTCCACCTTCTTAGGCTCGCTGTAGGAAGCATCACTTCCATAGCTGGAAGCTGCCATCCACTCTGTAACAGCATCTGTGTCCCAGGTAAGGTCGTCATAGTCTCTGTTGTTGTCGTTGTAGTACATATCAGCAATCTTGTAAACCTTGATTTGGTCTGCTGCTGAATTAAGTACTACTCTAAGATTTGATGTAGCAGAATCTCCTCTTACCTTTGTGATGGTAGATTGCTGCTCATCACTGTATAGATTGTTAAGCTTTTCCTGTGCGTAGTTTGCTTCCTCAAGATAAATCTTGTATGGCTTAACTATAGAATAGCTTGTGTCGTTCTTTGAGAATGTTACCTTTGCAAAATAGTAGCCTACATCTCTAGGTGCCTTTGTACCAAGTGCTGTTGCACCAGATTCTGATGTGCTGCCATAAGCGCTGGTTCTAAAGTAGTTAATATCGCTTACCTTAAATCCTGTAAGTGCTGTAAAAAAGCTAGCATTTGAAGTTTCTAAGGTTGCAGGGATTGGATTACGAGTATAGACAGAATCCTCTGCCTTAAGTGTGTAGGTCATGTTATGATCCTTGTCGTAATCGCAGCCGTCGATTGTACAGTGTGATGAAAACTTGTTATCTATAGCTGAATAGGTAAATGAATATGCGGATTCACAGTTTATAATTCCAGATGATGGACCCTGGCCGCCATCTTTATCTACCGCTCTTACTCTGGCGTAATATTGTACTCCTGTTGAAAGACCCTTTACCTGGCATGAATTTGTGCTGACTGCCTTGTTGTTGTAATCTCCAACAATCTGAGTAAAGTTCTGATCTCTTGCAATATCAATTCTGTAGGTTGATGCACCTGTTACTTCATCCCAGGTTGCATTTAATGCAGCACATCCTTCCAGCTTAAGTCCTGTAGGAGCTGCAATAGCTGCTGTCTCACCTGTTACCGCATATACGTTAATAACACCTGAAGATGCTGTATTCTTAATAGTGATACTGTTAACAAGTCTTGTTGTATCAAGGCTCATAACGCATCGTGTAAAGTAAGGACCACCTGTTGTGCTTCCATTGATGCCGCTATTGTCAGTACGCATAAAGGTAGCGTTAGCATAGCTTGTGCTTGAATACCAGTCTACAACTGTAAAGGTAGATGTACTTGGATTTCCTGATGAGTAGTTGATGGTTGTGCTCATTTTGGCAGAACCACCAGGAATACCACCTGCAGTTACAAGGAAATATACCTTCTGGTATACACCTACAGTATTAAATGTAAATGTTCCTGTCTGACCAGGGGAAAGTCTCATGTCGTTATTAGACTTGTAATTACCAAGAGTCCATGAAAGACCTGATACAGAACCCGATTTATCCTGTACTACTCCATTTGCTGGAAGACCACCACTAGAAGAGTAAGCGGCTGAATAGAAACAGTTACCGCCGCTAGATAGCTTTACCATCTGATCTGCGGCATCCTGATTTCCAAGTGTCTCATTTTTATCCATAATAACGTCAGCATTAAAACCACTGGCAATTGTCATTGGAATAAATGAAACATTTGCGGCCTTTACTTCGCCGATTCCTCCAAATATATTCTCTGTAATAGACAAAGGAACCATGGCAGTCGTAAGAACGGCTGCTAAGGTTCCTGCTAAAAATCTTTTTAATATATTCTTTCCCATGGCCCCTACCTCGTTTCAAAGACGTAGTTACAAACTTATATCTTTGAACCCATTATAAAGCCATAGGAGTTACAAACCCGTTACAATAAAACCTACTAATTTCCTGTGGTTTTTCTAGCTACGTTTACATCTACATAGCCTGTGATTCCAGCAATTGTCTCTTTTGAAGAATACTGCCAGAAATCTGTTTTTCCCTTGTAATCACACTCGGTGTTGTACTGGGCAACCCAGATATTATACTTTTCTAGACTCTGTGCATAGAGCTTCTCATAGTACCAGTTTTTGCTGGCATAAACGCCACCTATGTAACCGCTGTTATTGATGGTTTCACAGAAGGCTGCTAAACACTTTGTTCTTGTAGCTCTATCCAGATTATTGGCTCTGCCCTTTACAGCATTTTCCGAATCAATGTAAATAGGCAGCGTAATCTGGTAGCCCTGACACATAGAAATGGCCATGGAAGCTTCCTCGATTGCTTCCTGCTCAGTAATGGCCTGGGTAAAGAAATAGATTCCTACCTTGATTCCATTAGCCAGTGCCCCTTCTATGTTTTGTTTAAAGTATGGATCTTCCACAAGCTGGCCTGATAAAGAACCTCTGAATCCACATCTTATAATGGCAAAATCCACACCGGAGGCTGCAACCAGCTGCCAGTCTATATCGTTTTGCCACTTGGAAACATCGATACCCATCTCTCCCATATCGGAGGTCAGCATACCGTCTTCCCCAAAATCATAAGGCAATCCACCGATGATTTGGTGCCCCTTAACAAAATTCGAATCTCCATCAAAATAGTAGGTTGCACCATTAATAGTCTGCCAACCGGTGGTCTTTACTCCACCATAGAAATAATCATGACCGGCATAATCAGAAACATAGGCTGGCTTTTTACCGGCTTTATCAAGATACAAAACGTTTCCGGTCTTGTCCCTAAGCTGCTCATTTCCGTAGGAAACATTTTCCACAAAAACATTAAACATAAGCTCTTTTGTGGCAGTTGCTCCCTTTGATGCCTGATAAGTGATAATTACGGAAATCGGAACCTTACCAGAGAATTTATCACCCACATATTTCACTGTAACGCTGGTTCCCGATGTATCTGAAAGCTGAACCGCATCTGGTTTTGTGCTGGTCCACCCAAGGGATTTAATAATCCCGGCTTCATCGTGAATAGTTGCGCTGATATTAATTTCAGATGATTTTTCAATTCCTGTATTGTAAAGGTAAACCTCCTTTGGAACGCCTACTCTGGAATCGTTGATAGAAACAGCTTTCTGCTCGTTTAGAACATAGCTGTCCGGAAAGGCGCTAACATCCACTCGGTCGGTTGTTACCTTTTCACGCTCATTAAAAATACTAGGAAGAAGTGGTGTTGTGTTGATGTATGTGTGCTCCACCTCAACATCGTGGATGGCAGAATCCTCCGCATCCATATCCACATCATTAATGGTTACAATCTTATCAGCAACATCTACAGTCTGATAAGTGGAAGGATCTTCTAATTCTATAATCTCCTCCCCAGCTTCTGCCACAGATTCGTCCGCCACAGTCTCCTCTGCAATACGGCCATTTCGAACCCTGGCGTAAATAACTACCCCCACAAACATTAAAACCATTGCTGCTGACAAAGCAATAGCAATGGCTATAGTTTTCCTATCCTCCATACTCCCCCTCTAGAATAGCTTAATCCCCATTGCTGGTAGAATAGTTACCAACATAACAAGAATAGATACAACGAAAGATACAATGGCAAAGATAAGCACATTGTTCATTCGCTTTTTCAAAGAATTCGACTTGTTGTCGATACCGAATAATGCCTGATTCTGCTTGGCATTTTCTTCAATAACTACAGCCTGAACATTCCTGTATGTCTTAATAGCCTCGATATTGGTCTTCTCCATAATGTTTTCGTACATGGCTCGAAAATCCACATTCAGACGCTCATCAATGACCTCCTTCATAGCCTCTACCTGAGCCTCTAAGGCTTCGATTTTATGGAACTGACGCATTATCAATTCAAGCTGTTCATCATCAAGCTTAGCAAAATCTACCTTAGGAGGTTCCGGCGTTGGGAACTCTACCTTCGGCAGTGTAATAGGTTTTAGGGCAGGGAACTCTATATCGTCAAACTCCACCTGCATACCTATAGATTTTTCAATCTCTTCAAGCTCGGCTAGTAGTTCATCAAGAGCCTCAGTTGCGTCCTTAACTTCATCATTCAGCAGACTCATCCTTAGGTTCCTCCTTCATGATTAAATAAGTAACTGTGGTGCCCACGCCTTCAGTGCTGGCGATTGTAAGCTTTGATTTATTCATTTCATACAAACGCTTTCTAATATCCAAAATACCAGCGTTTGCTATATCTTCTTCAAGCTCCTTTGTGTTGAAGCCTATTCCGTCATCCTTTACTGTTATTTTATAACAATCCTTCTCATCTCGCACGTAAATTTTAATAGTTCCTCCACCAACCTTTTTGGTGACACCGTGACGCACTGCATTTTCAACTACTGGCTGCAGTGATAGTGGTGGAATTAAAAATTCATCCTCATCAATACTGTATTCGATTTTCAAATCTCCAAACCTGAGCTGCTCCAGCCACAGGTAGGTTCTGGTATGCTCCAGCTCCTCTGCAAAAGTAATCAGATTCTGGTCTGTAATAGTATCAAGATTCCTTCTTAGGTACTTGGTAAATTTATCCATGGCATCCACTGCAAGGTCAGGATTTTTCTTTATAAGATATTTAATGTTTGTAAGGGAATTAAACACAAAATGAGGCTGAAGCTCCGACATAATAAGGTCCGTCTTCATAATTGTGTCATCCATTTTCTGCTCCACAACCTTCTGCTCACGGGTAACGTGGATTGCAATAAACATAATCAGGTAGCTTACCGTAATGGCACTATATTCGATAGAAAAGCACTGACTCATAAGAGCTGGGAAAAGTGCCACTATAGGAATGATTATGAAGATGTAAAGGGCAAGACATAAATTAATATCCAGTACCCCTGTAATCTGGTTGTAGATGATTCTAAAGAAGATATAAATCATCATAGCGCAGCCTATTACCACAACCACAAAAAACAGAGCCTCCTGTGTGTAGACACCATCTCTTGAAATTTTAAAAGCATAACCGTGGATTATAGATGTTATCCAAAACAGAATCATAACAACGCAGATACCAAATGGCACCATTCTAAAAAGGGGACGCTTTCCTCTTTTTCTGGTGATAAGCTTATCTACATAGAGATTGAAGCCTGAAATACTCACATAGGTCAATGACCCCTGCAATATAACAGAGATTCTTAGAAGATTAAGATTATTTGGGTCATTTGCAAAGGCTAATGTACCCATATCTGCAAGCAGAACCAGGGCGTTCATAAGCAAAAGAATTGGGAAGTATTCGTTCATCGCATTTCTTTTACCTAATAAAACGCCCACAAGAATAACAAATGTAATTATTACAGATAATAGATCTATGCCAATCCCAAGAAGCTGCATGTCATTACCTCACAAGGTCAAATCTTATTGTTATCCTCTTTTCTCCTGAATAGTTACATGTAAATAGTGTCAAATCCCAATCGCCAGAAAGCATTTCATCTATCTGGTCAGGATTTAGATTCTCATATTTCGTACTGGCATATGTATACTTGCTACCATCTACCAGTGTAAGGGTTGCTGTTACTGGCTCATCCTTATTCAATAAATTGAAATTTCCAAACTGGCTGTCGTAGTTATGGCCTACGATTACAAGATTTTCATTTTCTCTTGAGCCTGCGTAGACGCAAGGAGTAGTCTTCATATCAGCATCTGTATAGGTGCTAAGTACTGGAAGCTTTATTCCAAGAGGCTCCACCTCAATTATTCCAATGTAATCTCTTCCATCAATAGGAACGATGGATTTTTCTGTGTTAACAGGCTGCTCTGCAATCACATTAGAATCATCAGATATTGCTACGCTATCCTCTCCCTTTACAGCCTTTTTAAACTCCTGTCCTACACCATCAATGATTCCACCTTCTGTGCTGTTTGTAAGTGTATCCACCACCTGATTATTTCTTGCAATAATCTGGCGTTCTGTATATACGTGATAGCCACCTACAAATGTACCAGTCAAGAGACATACAGCAGAAATCATTGTGATATATCTTACTATTTCCTTTCTCTCTTCATTTGCCGACTGAATAGCTCTGAATATAAATCCAATCAGACCTATAAACAAAAGAATATATTCCAATCTAAGCACTCCTGCCTCTGGAAGAAGGCCACCGCCTCTAGTCCAGGTAATAGTATTTGTAGAGAAATCATATTCCATACTGTAGGCTGCAGAGGTATCCATAAAGAATGAGCTTAAATCCATAATCTCAATTCCAGCAGCCACTAAAGCATTGTAGTAATCTGTTGCAAGATAACCTACGCTTTCCTCCTCATCTATGGTATCTCCTGCCATGGTCACACCAATCAGGAAGGTCTCTGTACGAAGCAAGGTTCCCTCCACAGAAATAGCCGCATTATTATCCAAATACAGATTTCTATTGGTTCTGGCTGTATCTATTCCACCATCAGCATTGGCAGTCTCTGAGTAGCAAATATTGTTGTAGATTACTACATATCCACTTACTCTAAGGACACCGCCGCCCTTTACATAAACACCTGCTGCAGGGTCGGAAGCTGTTGCACCAAGGAGCGCCACATTTCCGCTAAGTCTTGTTCCCACCTCGGTAGAACCAACAAGATTAAGTGCTGCCCCGGAATCTACAGTAAACATAGAGCTTACTGCTACCTGGCTTTCTGAAATGTATCCATTTACAGAGCAGTCATTCAAAATCAGCTGGCCACCTGAAATGGCAAACATGGTGCCATCAAACAATGCATCTGATGCTCCACCTCTCACAAAATTAATATTGTTAATCTGCACGTTGGCAGCATAGCCTTCCGGATTTCCCGTAAGTGTATAGGTCTGTGAAATGGCAACATTTGTTATAACCGGATCATTGATTGTAATAACCGCAATTGCACCATCGTTGGTCTTACTGAGATTCTCAGCCGCTGCAAAGCTCTCTGCGAAATTAGAATAATAGTATTCCACATCGCTCATAAGCTTAATGGTTACCTTGAAAAGTGCTGTTGAAAGACCGTAGCCTCTTACCTCGTAGCCTCCAATAGAAAGAGCCATCTCTCCCAGAATCATGCTTTCTGGGCACTGAACTGCTCCCTCATTGCCTCCAAAAATACTGTCGTAAACGAAGAATCCATTGTTGACTACTATCTTGGAATCAGTGTCTGTAAGACATCCTGATGAGTTAATCAAAAATGCATCGTGGACTACAATATCTGAAAAGCCACTTAAAACTGTTCCGCTTGATATTCCATAATATCCCGATTCAAAGGTGATGGTTCCAGAACCACTAAAGAGCTTTCCATTATCCCCGGAAAAACCACCTGGTCTTGTATTGTCTCCGCCATAATTAATAGCTGAGGCAGTGCTGTCCCTTAGGGTTACATTACTTCTGTCAAAATCAAGATATGCCCCTGTCTCCAGATTGATGCGATATCCCTTTAAATCAATTATAAAATTGCAATTATTTTCCACTGCTATTGCAGAAGAAATGCTTAGCTCATTTTGAATCTCTATTACTGGAACATAGTTGGAATCACCGTCGCTATGAACAGCATCTGCCACTTCCTTTACACCATTAAGAGCCTCTGCCAATGTTAAGAATTTTGCCTTTTTATTTTCACCCTCAACAGAATAGTGGATGATGGCTGCATAATCGATTGGCTCCGCCTCACAAAGAGATGGATCCTCGGCACAAACCTCACAGGTCAAATCGATTTCTCCATCTTCACATTTCTTATCGCAGGTACACTCCTTTTCCTCTTCTGGCTCTACATATTCACAGTCGTTAAAGTTTTCTGCACATACAGGACAGGTTTCATCAAATTGTTCTGCTGTACAAAGGGAGGTACAGGTACATAGATGCTCGTCTTCGCCTTCCTCTCCTTCTTCACCTTCTATACCTTCGCCAGTTTCTTCGCCATCTTCTGAAGTACCAGTTCCATCACCAGTACCTTCTCCATCCTCGCCCTCTCCTGCTGCATTTTGGCCGGCTCCTTCACCAGCCTGCTGTGAACCAGCTTGACCTGCTCCTTCAGTACCAGTGCCATTTCCAGCACCTTCACCTGCTGCACCTGTTCCATCTGAAGAAGAGTAAGTATTGTCCCCACCGTTTCCACCTATTACATCCGTGTCTCCAATCACGTCAGACTGACCTGCTTCGCCACCTGCACCTTCCTCAGCGCCACCTTCTGCTGTACCGCCTCCTTCTGTACTGACTGGATTAATAAGAACATCACCTTCCTCAGTCGTAGCCTCAGATGAATTTTCCGTTAATTCTCCTTCAGTGGCTGTGGTTCTAAACACGACTCCATTTGAAAAGATAAGCAAAAGCAGCATAGAGCCTGTTAAGATAATCAGTATATGATTCATATATTTCTTCCAGACTCTACCAATCATAACTAATGCTTTCCTTTCTTGGATTTTTCAACAATAGTCTCGCCTATGTTAATTTCCTTCTTGAAGTAAGGATTCAAGTCCTCTGGAGGGGCTTCTACCTTGCCTCTCTCTAAGATTCCTGGGATATCGATGAAATCCCAGTTAAGCTTGTTCAGGATTCTGTCAAATACTGACCAGTCCTGATCCACCTTCTCTAGAACCTTATCGTCCCAAAGTCTTACGTTCTCTTCCTCGCTGTAATCTACCGATTCATCATAGTAATCGTAATTGTCCCAAGGTCTCTCTTCATCGTCTTCTGTCAGCTTATCCTCGTGAACAAGAGTATCATCCCAACGTCTCTGTCTTGCTAATCTATCTGCCTCCTGGGTAACGTTCTCTGTTTCCCAGTTAGCTCTTGTAGAAAATTCTGATACCTTGATTGCTGCCTTGTAAACCTCTTCAATATTGTCGTCCCAAGGTCTAAGGTAAAGCTTTTGCTTTGCCACAGGTGGGAAGATTAGAATAGGCACACCAACAAATAAGAATATAGAACCCATAACTGCTGCAATTACATTTACAACCTGCTCACGGGTCAGCTTCTGGCCTGAAACATCAGTGTGTTCTATTACTTCTTCTGCCTGTTCCTGCTCTATTCGTACACCTCTTATCATCAAACGGTGGGTATTCTCACCATAGGGTGTACAGGTAACTAAGGTACAGTAGTCCATCTCTGGATCGATTGCCAGAGGCGACACATCGTTTGGTAAAACTGTCACTATCTGATCTATCTGATAGAAGTGCTCCTCACCTAAAATGATGATGGAGAATACATCTCCCACTTCCATTCTATCCAAATTAGTAAAAAGTACGGCGCTAGGAAGACCTCTGTGTCCGGAAAGACCTATATGGGTTCCCTTTCCACCTACAGGAAGTGAGGTTCCTTCAATATGGCCTACGTACTTTTGTAAAACATCCTCTGTGGTACCGTGAAAAACCGGCAGGTTCAATCCCAGCTTATCGATTTTCAGATAACACATCATTCCGCTGCCATCTACATCAAGAGTTGCGTAATATTCTTCCTTCATTTCCTCGGTCATATCTGCGAAACGACCTACAGGATTAGTTTTTAAAACTTCGTTGTAGCTCACTGTCTCTTCCATGAGTTCCTTTCTGGTTTCCTCATTCATCTGAGCTACTGTTTCATCATATTCACTGATTGATTTAGAACTGTTCTTCTGGTTAAAAAATCTGAAATATTAGGGTACAGAAGTATTCCTAGTCCCACTACAAAGACTAGGATTAAAAGTAAATTCATGTAATTGAATCCCCTTTTAGCTTCCATGGCTTACCCCAACACTGTCGGTCAAATAATTAAAACAGGCAGAAGGCAGATAACTGCCTCCTGCCCATTCTATTGTTAATTAGTAATTACATATAAGAGTTTTTCTTTCTTTTAGCTACTATGAATAGAATTACTACTGCCATAATCACAATACCGATGATTGTGAATAATAATGTACCCATACCACCAGTACTTGGAAGTGTAAGTCCCTGATAGTTCTTTACATTGATTCCATAAATACCATCTGAGTATCCCTGATAGTAATTGATAACTGTTTCGCCCTGTTCATTCTTTTCCTGAACTGCTACCGCATCTACGATATCAGGATCGTTTACATCTACTTTATTTGCTGAGTAGAAGATAACGTCTGTGTCATATGCTGCATTTTCTGTTAAAGTATGCTGCTGGGCACTGATTCTGTTAATCTCGAATCTGATAGCTTCTGTAAGAGCGTTGTATCCACTAGGCTGTACAGTTTCGATTAATACATAAGATGCTTCCTCTAAACCATCGATTACAACACCGTCTGCCTTATCGATAGAGTGAATTATATTTGATTCAACTGTATTGTATGCTTCACCAGCTGCATTTGTATCAGACTGGTTTGCAAGTGGCATCTGCTTGTAAACGATTACATTGTAATGTTCATATTCAAGTCCATCTGTTCCAGCATCTGCTATTACGTATCTGAAATATGTATTAAGTCCATTTCCAAAGTCTGCATCTTCTACTAAATCAAGAGTTGTAAGTTCTACATTCTCTTCTGTTCCTACTGTTGCTGTAGGTGTTCCTGTCATTGCACTATACTCACCGTTTGCAGCGTATCTGCCAAACTTGTATAGATTCCAGGTACTCTCTGTTGGAGCTGCTGAAAGTGCTGTCTGTGTTGCTCCTTCGTTTGCTGTATCAGGAACATATACGAATGCTTCCTTGTAGAGATTGAACTGTGCATTAAGTAAGTACTTGTTAGCTACTTCACCATCAGTCTTTACTAAGCGAAGTGCATATGTATAAGCTCTTACTGTATCCTCTATTGGCTTGTAATGTCCTGCAATATCACTTCTGAACCAAAGCTTAACTGTATTTGTGTTGTCCTGTGTACCAGGCTTGCAGTTTTCTGTTACATCTGCTGTATATGTGATTCCTACATAATTATATGTTGGAGCCCACTTTCCTGTCTCAGTATCGATTGCTACAAGGTCTGAGTAATCAAATGTAATTGCGAAAATTGGTTCAGATGCTGCCTTTGTCCAAGCACCTGCTGCAGTTGCACCAACTGCCTGCTGGTATGCAGTAGATATGCTTGCATCTGGGTTTGAAGCAACCATAGATTCATTTGCTGCTGTACCTGTTCCAATCTGCTTAACGCTGCCTTCCTCTACGTTATAAACGTACCAGGTAATATTCCAGCTGTTGCCATTTGTTGCCTTTATAGCATTCTTTACAAGATAATTGCCATCCTTATCAAGACTGTTCTTGAACCAAACAAGACCATTACCTGTTTCTGAATCATAAGGCTCAGCAATAAGACTTGTGTAATACTCTGGGTTTGCTACTGACCAAGCATTAGCATCTGTCATAGCATCTGCTGATCCTAATGCAATCTGGATTGAGTCAGGGTTAAGCTTGAAAGCATCTGACATTTCATCAGTAATGCTAAACTTATAATTAGCATCCCAGTTATAATTTCTATAGTCATCACCATCTTCTTTTGTTAATACAACACCACCAACTATTGGATAGTAGTTAGGAACTTCACCAGCGATTTCGAATGTAACTGTCTCACCTGTTCTTACTACATCATAGTTAGCTCCGTTAATTTTCTTGTCTACTGTTACATCTGCGTACTTAAGTGTTGCTTCAAGATCACCTGTAAGATAGTACACACCCATAGGTCCCTGAATCTCAGGTGCTGCTGAAAGTGTAAGTACTGAGTATTCTCTCTGAAGCTCTTGGTTTTCGCCTTTGATTAAGTACATACCATAAGAAACATTAGAAATAGTTGCGTAATACTCACCTGTCTGGCTGTTTCTTGAGGTTGCAAAGCTGTTACTGTTTACCTTATATGTACTTCCTATTCCGGATTTATCCTTTGAATCATAAACCCAGGTAAGGAAATCTGCCTGCTCCTTTGCAGGAAGCTGTGTAAACTGTAAAGGTGTTGTAGGAATATCATCATTTCCTGTATCCAGTGAGTAGTTACCAAGGTATGAATAAAGGTTTGGTACCCACTCAAGGTCTGTCCAGGTCTTTGTTTCTTCATCATATGTAACCTGGCCAATCTGATAAGCTGTCAGCTGATCGTGCTCATCTCTAAGGTGAACTGTAAATACTGCCTTACCATTTGGAACAGCCTTCTGTGTTCCGTTTGTAATACCTTCACTATTTCCAAGGCTAATTGTTGTGGCTGCATTAGCTGTCATAGACTGTGTTAAAAATGCTATTGCAAACATAATCATAATTGACATATATGTTGCTGCACTTCTAATCTTTCTTCTTCTAGCTAAGATAAATACTATTGCACCACCCATAATAATTACACCTATCAATGTGAATAACAATGTACCAATACCACCAGTACTTGGAAGTGTAAGTCCACTGTAGTTCTTAATTGTAAAGTGATAGATACCATCTAAGTTATCATCCTGTGTCTCTACTCCGTCAGCATTCTCATATACATCTGATAAGAAACTAGCAAATGAGTTTCCTCTTTCTGTATAAAGATCGTTATCAATTTCATTTACTTCAAAGTAAATAGCTGTGTTTAACTTGTTATATCCACCTGCTGGTGCAGTCTTCTCAACCATCAGATACTGGTTTGGATCAAATCCTGTTAAAAGAACACCATCTGAATCTGCAACTGATGTTGTATCTGCCCAGAATAATGAATATGCTTCTAAGTGCCAGTGTGCTCCTGAATGAATTGCACATTCACCTGCCTCAACCCACTTAGGTACGTAAAGTACGAATCCATCGATGAAATCTGTATCTTCATCCCAGGCCTTACCGTTAACCTTATCTGTCTGAGCCTTAGGAATCAAATAATCAAGTAACATGTTTCCTTGGTAATCATCGTGTAAAGTCTGAAGGATACCTGATGTATACATACCAGAGAAGTTGTACTTGTTTGTAAACTTATCTGCTGTGCTATAGTCTCCAAGTGCTGCTACATTTGTAGCCATTGCAGTACCAATAGTCAGTGGATTTGTCTCAGCCATCTTCTGTGTAAGCTCGTATTTAACAGCATTTTGGAAAACAGATGCATACTGAGTTCTAGACTGTCCATATCTTGTCTCGTAGCTTGATGAACTGATTGATGTTACAGGATATGTAGGATCATCATAGAATACAAAGTCACCATATGATGCTTCAACTGGAGCTTCGTTAGTTGTCGCGTGGCCAGCTCCACCACAATAAACTGTATCTAATCTGTAAATATCAAATACGGCGCCTGCAAGATAAGGAGTGTTTCCAGCTTCAAGTGCTGCATTCTGTTCCTCATCAGTCATTGCCAAATACTCTTCATATGCAACACCATCAACCTTGACGATGTTTGCACCGTATGTCCAGGCAACAACCTTATCTGATACTGTTCCGATTGTACCTGTTGTATCTTCTACGTAGTAAACTGTTACAATATTTGTATTGTTGTCATTTCCTAAGTAAGATCTGTCATTTACTAATGCGTCATATGTTACTTCTACCTTGCTAGGAACTGTAAAGTCTGCGTCCTGAATATGTGTCTGAGTGCTTTGCTTGTTAGCATATGTTGACTCAGACATAAGCTTCTCATAATCAAAGTCGATAGCGATAAGAGACTTTGATGTTCCTGAAACTGTAAACTTAGCAGCGTTTGTAGAGTTAATGTATGCTGCTGGAATCTGATTGTCAGTTCCAAGCTGGTTATTAATAGCATTAAGCTCGTTTGTTGTAAATACGTAACGGCCTTCAGCATTCTTTGACTTAGGCATTGCTACCTTGCCAAGCTTTCCACCATTGTTTACCCAAACTGTAATCTGAGATGAAGAGTCTTCTGAAATGTAGAAGTATGCATTGCTCTCTCCTTCTTCGCTATAGTAAACAGGATAGCAATATCCATTAAGTGTTGCTATATATGTACCAGTTACATCACTTGCTGTCTGATTTCCGTAGCCACTTTCTGTAAGTGCAGCTCCTGGGTGATACTCTCTACCTTCTGAATCCTTAAACTTAAGGGTTGCAGATGTAGCGATAAGTGTAAAGCCCTGAGCCATATCATCAAATGCAGATAAGCTTGTGAAATCATATTTATTATCAGTCTTAGTGTAAAGAGGAATATCAAATACTACTTTAAAGGTAACGATTTCGCCTTCTCTAATAATGTCGCTATCATAACCATTGATTGTCTTATCAACTGTAATAGCTTCATTCTTAAGTGTAGCTGTCTTTGTGTTGTCGATATACCAGTGACCTGAAGGACCAGTCTGTTCTGGAATAAGGTCAACTACTACTGGCTGATATCCACCACCTGATGCTCTTGCTGGATTTGAAGCATCCACGAAGTACAAACCAAACTCAAGACCAGTGATGTCATATGTCATATTCCAAGCTTCGCTATCAACAGCGCCTGTTGCTGCGATATGTGCAGCTGTACCAAGTGTATTGAGCTCTTCACCGGTTCCACGCTTAGAAGCAGCTGTTGCTCCATTAAGCTCTGCAACCTTTGTAAGCTTTCCAATAGCTGTTGCAGACTTATCTGCTGCTGCAGCGTACTCAGACTTCATTGCATTTACTAATGCGATGAGCTTTTTCTCCTTTGCAGCCTTTGCAGCCTTCTCTGCAGCTACCTTTGAATCGCCAGTGAGGTTTTGATCAACAGTGTAAGCGCCAAGTGCCTTAGGGCTAGCATACTCTGCATCAGTTGAAAATGCCTCATTAGTTGCAATGAAGTTAGCTACTGGTGCTGCCCACTGAACATTAATGGATGTAATTCCATTTTCTGTATTATCAGAGGCAATAATATTTACCAGATTGTACAGAGTGAAACTGTCATCTTCTCTCTTAACGCTGAGAGTAAAACCAGTTCTGTCTGTAGTATCAGCAGCAACAGAAACCTCTTTATGATCGAAATCATCGTTGCCGCTTACACTTGTACTTCTCTGGATCAGTTTTGTACTGCTATCAGCATTTACAACCATGACCGAACTAAAAGTAAGTACTAAAAGTGTTAGTAATGCAGCTAAGCGCTTTCCTTTTCCTTTCATGATTTTTTCCTCCTTTACCCGACGTATAAACGAACAGATTTTGTTCTATATGCCATATATTAAACTGTTACTAGTTACAAACTAGTTACAAAGAAAATCTTTTTATATTTATTTTTGTAACACCCTCTTTGGGGCCAGTTTATAAAGGATTTTCCGTCTTCTTACTACCTCTGCTGTAGCTGCCAGACCAAGTAGTAAAATCAGGATTCCTGCTGTCTTTGCTGTCTCCAATCCACTGTCGCCTGTAGCAGGAAGATAAGCTGTTTTGTAATCCAGCCAAATCAGGTCGAATACACAATTGCCTTCCATATATTGTTCGCTCTGCCAGTCATCCGGTTCTATGATGAAGGATAATTCCGATAGGGCATATCCTGGAACATGATCTGTCTGAACTATCAGGTACTCTCCTGTGATGATACCGCCTATTGCAATCTGTCCTTCATTGTTAACACTAAGCATTGCGTATTCCGTATACTCATCAGTAACATTCAAATCTGAATTGTAAATCAGCTGAACCTTATCTCTGTTTTCTTCCGCCACCTGGGTTGCAGCTTCGTGAATGCCACCTGAGTAGGTATTACTCTTCTTATATAATCCGAATTTGTCATCTAACATTCTTGGGGCTGTTGATAATATCTCCTCCGATGACTTTTGGAATGAATCAGCATAGCCCATACAAGCTGTGATTCTGATTCCCCAGGCTGCTGCTCTTGCTGCCTCCTTTAGCTTAGCCCTAAGATTTTTATCCAGTGGACTTACAGAGTAGCTAAGCTGTGTGTAGATGTCGTACCAGCCATTTGCCGTGCTGTACTGATTCTTCTTCACAGTTATAGCTGCCTGCAATGTATTGATTTCCACTGCTGTATCCAAAGAGATTACCACTATAGAAGAACCACCTGTTTTATATATCAGGTTTGATTTATCCTCTGAGGTATCTCCTATTAATTCTGTTTCCGCTTCCTCTATCTCTTCTGTCTCGGCTTCCCCTGTCTCTTCTGGGCTGGTTTCCTCTTCACCCTCCTGTGAAAGTTCTACAGGCTCTTCCTCAGAAGGCTCTTCTTCCGGTTCTTCTGAAACATTAGAGGTTCCTCCTCCCATGGTCTCAATATGGGATTCTTCTAATTCATATTGAGTGCCATAGGCTGTATTGTAGGTTGATAGTGCCAGCTCTAAGGTTCCATCTGGTCCCACCAAATGATTGCCATCTGGCTCGTAATAATAATCCTGTAATCCAAAGAAAATGAAATTACCACTGTAGTCCTTGTACAACTGAACATTGTTGTAATTCATTACAGTGTAGGCTGTATCAGGAAGTGCTGTTGTATGCTCTTCCCCATCTACTGTTGCAAGGGATAGACTGTCTGCCACATATTCCATTCCATAAGGAATAACAAAGGTTACATTTAATATTCGCTTACCATCTGAATACATTTCGTTATAGGTAGGCATATTAACAATGGATGTAACCGTCACCTGATCATCCAGCTCCGTCAAAGGAACTACTTCGTCTACCAGACCTCTGTCGCTTGTGTCATTTTTAAGACTTGTAGTTATAGAAGGAACGCTAAAATCATCTGTGGTGTAGGTAATAGTTTTCTCCTCCCCAGGAGATAGCTTGAACCACTTCAGGTCGTATACTCGGCTTGCTCCCTTAGGAAGCACGATATAGTAGCCTGGATCTATGGTTACAGCATTGCCTCCGCCTATCTCATAGGTAAATGACAAGCCCTGTAGATTTGCCACACCTGTAGAGGTATTCTTTAATCCATCCAAAAGCAATTCGCAAAACTCTTTTGCGCTGCTTGCCTTCATTTTTGAAAAGGCATCTGTTGATAAATCAGCGTAGAATTGTCCCGTTCGCTTTTCTGACATCCAGGTAGTTACAGCTGATGCCCATGTGTAGCTTGATGAAGAATCATCGTAATTACAGATACGATAAATCTCCACCACATCTGAAACCTGCAGCCCCTGAAAAATCAAATGTGCTGAATCTGCCGCATATGAAGTTGTCCCCCGTAGCATTGATAGTAAAATTGTAAAAACCACCAGCAATGCCTTCATCCTTTTTTTCATGTTTTTATCGCCTCAGCTAACAAAAACTAACCAATCAAGATGTTCTATACCCTCTGGTGCAGTAAAGATGTAGTCTAAATGCGTTTCTTCATCTGACGTAGAAGAATTGAATAGCTCTGTTTTTACTGCATTGTTTACATCAATATCCATATCCGTTATGGCATTTTCAACTAAATCATTAACGTTATAGGTAGTTAATCCCACTACCTGTCCCTGATCTAGGAACAATGCCTGTATATAATGAAAATCTTTATTCTCTATATCCTCAACGTTTTCCATACAAACCAAAAATTCCCCATTATCATAAATCGGTTCGTATTGGATAAAGTAATAATCTCCCGGTCCTTTTTCTGTAACTACTATTTCAATCAGATATTTTGTAGCGTTAGGATTTTGAGCCTTAGGCCTTGTAAATATCCATTTTTCACCAGGATTAATTACTGCTGCCTTTGAGGTCTTAAATTCGTTCCAGGCTGTAACTGTTCCCTCTCCAGTATCCTTATCAATAAAATAGTAATAATACAGCTGAACCAAATAAGATTTATTACTACTCTGATAGTTTTCAATTCCTATATATTCAGCATTATATGGATTCTTAGATGGATACCTCTGTGGTGTCAGATAATCACTTGTACCTGAGAATCTAAATTCCACAGCTCCCTCTTCCGAAGCCATAGTCTTATATGCTGGATTATAAAGGAGCTCATCACTTATTGTAGAATTCCATGCAGCCTCTTTAATCTTCTGAGCAATTCTTTCGTCTAAATCCGCCAGCTGCTCATTAGCAGCATCAAGCTGTTCCTTAGTTTCTTCCGAACTTGTTGTAAGCTTTTCGATAGTCTCCTTTAGTCCATCTATAATAGATTTTTGTTCCTCCACCTGTTTCTCAAGATCTGTCTTTGGCGTAGGAGTTGGTGTAGCCTTTGGAGTAGGTGTAGGCGTTGGCTTTGGAGTTGGAGTAGGTGTTGGTGTGGCTGTAGGCTTAGGTGTAGGTGTAGGGGTAGGTGTTGGTGTAACAGTAGTTACGGTGGAGCTACTACTTGAAGAACTACTTCCCGAACTTCTAGAACCTGTAGAGCCAGAGCTTACAGTTGAATTGCTTCCAGAGCTTGAACCTGAACTTGAACTAGAGCCAGAACCTGAGCCTGTATTAGATGATGAGCTTGTATCTGCCGGTGTCTCAGACTGTTTTATTTCTCCAAAGGATTTTGCCTCACCAGATGATACTGTGATTTCTTTGTTGTCAGGATCTTTAATATTTAAATCTGTTGTTGTGTTGTTATAAAGATTTGTAATTACATCAGGATTTGTGATAACAAGATTCGATGCCTCGGAGCCTTCCTGCATGTACAAATCAACAGTTCCACTGGTTTCAAGGTCAATAGGTACTGTAGCCTTGATGATTGAACCATCCGCACCACTTTGCATCTTAACAGGAACGTTTTTACCACCGCTTCCTGATATGGCCAGATTTGTCTTACTATATACATCCAGATTTCCTAATGTTCCTTCCACGCTAATAGAAGAAATAGAATCCTCTGCCTCCAAAGACAGCTCATTTACTGTTCCATAGATTTCTATTGCAAGGGTAGAACCATAGTTGATATTTGAAATACTCTCTACAACACCATCAGACTCAACAACGACATGGCAGCTCATTGCCTGGAGAATAAGATTATTTCCCTGGGCATGCTCTATCCAGGTATTAGCTGAAATCTGGCTGATATTGATGGTATTAAAATTGGCATAGTTGGACACTTCAGTAAAAGGTGCATCTACATTTAATGCAACCTGACTGTAGTCACCCTCTGGTATTTCTAGGGATTGCTCTTCCTCTGTCTGAATAGTGATGGAGCCGATTGTATCATCAGTAGTGGAGGCTGTAAGCTTTGCGTCCAGCTCCTCCTGATTTGTTACAATAATGCTTCCGTCCTCTGTAATCGTATCTGTAACAGTGTAGGTATCTACTACTTCCTCAGAGGTTGTTGTTCCTACAGGAATTCCCATACCTTTCCGAATGGCAATAATGGCCAGAACTGTAGCCAAAACTACAACTGCACTGACCACAAGGGCTATAATTATGGACTTTTTTTCATCTTTCTCGAAGGAGATTACGCCTTTGTTCCCCTTCACAAGTTTGTTTTTTGCCATAAAAAATCCCCATAGACTATTTCCATGTTAAATGAATTGTAGTCTATAGGGTGTTACAAACTCGTTACATCATTCCATATCAAGCAAAGTGCCAAGCGTCATCTCTGCCCATGGATACTGTACCATATATTCATCTGAAAAAGCTTTCTTCGCTGCTGGGTCTCCATCCAAAAACTTTAGGTAGTCACAGGACATGGACTTTATATCCACGCTGTAGCAATCCATATCGTTTCTAAGGAAATTAGAGATTCCTATATCCTCCATACTTTTACGAATATCGTTGGCAAGCACCCTTATATAGCCCTTCTTCTCTTCGTTGTCATCCTCTTCCTCCCAAAGAGCACTTCTCAGCTCTCCAGTGGAAATCATGGCCCCTTTTCGGTCTATAAGATATGCCACCATTTCCTTAGATTTCTTTCTGGCAAAATGCACCGGTGACCCATCATGGAAGATTTCAAAATTACCAAAGCAGACAACCTCAAGAGGTTTATCATTTGCCTTACTGCTTCCTGCTTCTGCAGTCTGGCCCCTGTTTCTATTGGCTGTAATCTTGTCTATTGCAGCCTTCATATCATCCTTTGATACCGGCTTTAGAATAAAGGCCTTGGCTGCTGTCTTCCATGCATCTAAGCTGTAATGTGCATAGCCTGTTGCAAAGACGATATCCACATCCGGATTGATTTCCTGGAGCTTTTCCGCCAGCTTCAAACCATTCATCCCCGGCATATCAACATCAGAAAAGACTATATCGGCTGGGTGCTTCGTCATCTGTTCTATGGCCTCAAATGGGTCGTTAGCCTTAAAAATCTCCGCACTATCCCCAACAATTTCTTTCAGGGTGTCTTCCATGCCCTCCAATATGATTTTCTCGTCATCAACTATCAGATACTTCATCCTTCTTCCTCTTTGGAACGTGCACTATGGCTCTGCACCCCTCTCCAACTTTGGATTTAACCTCTAAGTATCCATCTATCATAAATTTCAGTCTGCTATCTGTATTTTTCAGACCTACATGATTCTTTCCATCTTCAATTTTCAACTCTTCCGAGTCGAATCCAACTCCATTATCCACAACTTCCGCCAGATATTCGTCTACATTTTCATAGATGCGAATGGAAACCTTTCCTCCCTCTACCTTTTGGGCAACACCATGTCTTACAGCATTTTCCACCAATGATTCAATGGCAAGTGGCGGTACACTAAAAGAATGCTCCCCTATCTCCATAGAAACAGAAAGCTTGTCTCCATATCTAAGCTTTTGCATATAGAGATAGTGCTTGATAATATCCATCTCCTCTTCGATAGGAATACACATATCCTTATCATAGGCATCGATGTATGTACGAAGATAAGCTGACAAATGTGTTACAGCCTCCGAAGCAAGCTCCGGATCCTTCCTGCATAAAAACTGAATTACATTAAGATTGTTATAGATAAAATGAGGCTGAATCTGAGTCCAAAGCATAGTATTTTTGAACTCTTTATTAATCTGTTCCTGTTTTATAATCTCCTCGGCCTGCTTTAACATTCGCTGATTTTTTTCTATTTCATAGAACATATACATCATAATCAGCGATACAGTAATACCAATATTTATTAGAGAGGAAACCTCTCCAGATGCAACCATAAAGATTGCGCTAAATACTGGAAATGAAAGGTAAATAAGAAGGGCTGCTTTCTGTAATTTGGTAATATAATTTCTGTAATAAACGGTAATGACAAGTATAAGAGCAAAGCATGAAAATACAGGAATAAGGGCCAGTCCGTACATAACCCCTCTGTGATAAAAGTTATCCATATCAAAGAAATAGATAACATGCTTATACTGGTCAAAAATTAAGGTCACGATAGAAAAGGTCATTATGGCATAGCCACAGTAAATAAATACCTTAGAGAATTTTCCACCATTATTTTGAACAACCGCCCTAAGGTAATATATAAAATATATTTCCAGTACATACAGGGTAAAATACAGGCCAAAATTAGCCAGTCTAAGCACCACTCTACTTACTCTTCCCGGTTCACCGTTATAGGTAATGGCAAACATATCAAACACAAGAATGGCAGTGTTTATAAGCAGCATGTATCCTAGCTGCACATTTTCTCTATGTTCAACTGTCTTTCCTCGGTCTATAAGAAAAGCTGCAATCAGGCAAAAAACCGCCCCCCACAGCTCTAATGCACCGATTCCCATTGTTCCGGCCTGTCCCATAAAATCCTTTCTACTACTTAATCAGCGAGATAATAAAGAAACACATAAGTGCCAAAAGCACTACTATTCCAATAGAATCTGCAATTAAGAAGGTGTTAATAGAAGCAAGCTTCTGAAGAACATCTCCAATGGTCTTAGAACCAAACTTCTCTGCCAAAGCTTCCTTCATTCCTTCTGTGGCTGCCTCCATCTTCTCCTTCATAGGCTCGCCATAATCAAGGTTTTCCTGAAGAGTCTTTAATCTGGTCTCAATGGCCTCACACTTTGCAGCCACAGGAAGATTAATCTCGTCCAAATCATCCTTTAAGCTGGACAAGCTTTTCTTAATGCTGGATCCCATATCGTCATCCATACCATCTACCTTGGTACCGATGTTATTTAATGATTCGATTATGGCATTGAGCAATTCCACATTGTTCTTTTCAGCCTGTCTGATTGTAGCCTTTAGGTCTGCATTTTCGGCACGTCTGCTTTCTAGTGCATCCTTCAGCTGATTAATCTCTCTTCTAAGGCGATCTACTTCGTCCCTAATCTGCCTGTCATCAGAATAATCATTTGAAGGACCATCACGCCTTACGTCCCTGTCATAATCTCTGTCTCGATCTCTATCCCTATCGTATTCTCTATCCCGATCTCGGTCTCTATCTCGGTCTAAATCACGGTCTCTATCCCTGTCTCTGTCGTAGTCCCTATCACGATTCCGTTCCCTATCTCTGTCCCGATCTCTATCATAATCTCTGTCTCGATCGTAGTCTCTATCGTAACTTCCTGCCATTTGTATACCCCCTTGATACCTTTGTATATAAATACACAGACTTATACTTTTACGTCTTGAATTCTAACATGCAAAAAAGGAAGATTTGTTTTCTAACTGTGAAAAAAACTTGTAGAACATAATAAAAAAGCCCCTCCCCCTTTATCTAAGGGGAGGGACCAGGTAAAACCTATTACATAAATGACCTTGGATCTAATTTTCTTTGTCTTGAAATCATAAGTACAAGTGCAGCTGACATAATAGTAATACCAACGATTGTGAATAAAAGGATACCCATTCCACCAGTGCTAGGAAGTGTTAAGCCTTTATAATTTAGTACACTGAGTGTTGTAATACCATTTTCTATAAGCTGTTTGTTATTATCATAGCCATCAAAGAATCCGCAAAGACTACCATTAAATTCAAGCTGAGCAGTTTCATCATCGATTCTGTTGATTGTAAATAAGATATCCTCAGCCAAAGCGTTGTAACCACTTGGAGCCTTTGTCTCCATAAGGATATAATTGCCCTCATCAAGGCCCTTTACAGTAACACCTGCCTCTGTTGCAACTGATGTAATAGAACCATCATATTCTATGCTTTCATTTACATAACCAGATGTGTACTTTATAAATACTCTTCCGATTACATCTCCTGCCTCATACTCTACTCCATTTTCTGTAGTGCCTGCTGCACCCATTGTTTCCTCGTAGGTATAGAATATACTGCTGGAACCCTGATTAGAGATATCCTCTTTAATCTCTTCATATGTAAGATCAAGTGAATCCGAATCGCTGCCCATCATATCAGCCTGCCATACAAATTCATCTTCATCATTTTTCACATAGGTATTTACTTCCTTGTAAAGATTAAACTGTGCACCTGCAATTGTTTCATTTGTATCACCATCAAGCTTAATAACCTGAAGACCATAAGTATAAGCTCTTACAGTGTCAGAAATTCCTGATGTTCCCTCATAAACTATAGTAGCTGTATTGTAGTTTGCCTCAGAATTTACCTCTGCCTCGTTTGTAACAATGGCTTTGTAAGACATGGTTACTGTTGCAGAATCAAAGGACTGATGTAATGGATCATTCTTTACCATCTGCTTTAATACACCTACATTAATATTAAGCTTTATGTATGTGCAAATCTTATTATCTGCATTTATCTTTGTGGCTACAGGGTCAAATGTGTAAACTGGTGCAGAGCATTTTACTGCATAGTATTTCTGTCCTGCTTCTGTACCTTCAATAGCATCTATTGATGTGCTGCTTGTGTACTCTTCTACATTGTCGTCTGTAAGCTCAAAATAATCTGTTCCAAGTGTTAGCTTTGAAAAATCATAGGTAGAATCTGCGATTTCATAGTACTCTACGTTTTCTGTTGAGAAGTTTTCTCTTACAGCATCCTGCTCAGAACCAATAGTAGTAAAGCTGATATCACCTTCATCAGCTATACCATCATTGCTTGCATCATAAAGAGTAAAGGATGGGCTCATGTAATCCTCTATGTACATAGAGTATGCCTGATCCATAGTTCTTGTGTAGGTTACTCTGTCGCTATATAAGGTTGGTAATGTAACATCAATATCAAAATCTACTATTTCACCGATTCTTACAGCCTCAGCCTGCTTACGGTTAATAAACTTATCAATAGTAGCATCTGCTGATTTAAGCTCTGCAAAATATACTGAATCTACGTAGTAATTACCCTCTGGTCCATTTACCTTTGGTGTAAGATCCTTTACTACAGGTGTAAATCTCTTGGCATCTGCCTTTACCATAACAGCATAAATACCAAGCTCTAAGTGTTCAAAAGTAACATCTAATGTTTCCGCATCATCAGCAAGTGTAATGCTTTCTGTATATGGCTCCAATTTGCCATTAAATACTGTTTCATTATTTACTTCACTAGAAGAAGAACCGTACTCGATAACGTTTAAAGGTCCACTTGCATCTCTGTTATATAACAAATATTTATAGAATTCAGTCCAAGTAGACTGGCTGGCAGAAGAAAGGTTTTTAGGATTTGCGTAGGCAGTTTTAATATTTCCATTTGAAGAGTAGCTGTCGTAGGCTAAAAGCCAATCAGAAACAGACTGCACCCAATAAGGGTCAGTATATTTCTTTGTAACTGTATCGTAGCTTACTGCTGCAATCTTATAGATTGTAACAGTCTCTCCTGTGGCAGTGAGCTTTACTGTAAGATTTGTTGTAGCACTGTCACTGTCCACCTTTACAGAGGTTGCTGCTCCAGTTCCAGAAGTGTTTGCTCTGTTATTTAATGAGTCCACCTGAAAATCTGCTGCATCCACGTTAATGACCAGCATAGAAAGACCTGACAAAGCAAACATCAGGGCAATTATAAGACTAAGAAGTCTTTTTTTGAATTTCCTTGTCCTTCTACTCCTCATATCTCTACCTACCTATTCTTCCTACAAATACCTAGTATCTTTATGATGGTTACATTGTAAACCCCTATCTGTTACAAATCCGTTACATAGTTCACTGTAATTTATTGTAATTTTCAAAAACATAAAAAACCCAGGGGACTGTGCCCCTGGGCCTGTGCATTTAAATTATTCAGCTATCTGACGTCTTCTCTTAAGTAAGATAACAATTACTGATCCCATTACTAATGTACCAATAATTACGAATAAGAGAATACCCATTCCACCAGTACTTGGAAGTGTTAATCCCTGATAGTTGTATACATCAATTGAGATGCATCCGTTCTCATTAAGAATTACAGATTCAATATTTCCTGGTACGTAGTGCTTTTCATCTGTTTCCATCTCTCTGAACCAGATGTATGAATTGTTTGCAAGTGCCAATTCATTGTCTGCGAGTTTATTAATCTCGAAGTAAATATCCTCTGCAAGCTCGTTGTATCCTCTAGGTGCTTTGGTCTCAACAAGGATGTACTTACCATCTGTAAGACCCTTAGCTGTAATACCTGCTTCAGTTGCTTCTGAAATTAATGTATCGTATTCGTTAGATGATGTGCCTCTCTGGAAGGTGCCATTATTCATAACAACCTTCTTGAAGTATCTAGCATCATCGTTTCCACTTGCTGGAATTGTGTAGTAGTCAGCACCTTTAAATGTACTGATTTCATCTTCTGTAAATGTG
Organism: Butyrivibrio fibrisolvens 16/4; assembly: GCA_000209815.1. GTDB lineage: Bacteria > Bacillota > Clostridia > Lachnospirales > Lachnospiraceae > Pseudobutyrivibrio > Pseudobutyrivibrio fibrisolvens_A. The sequence continues at coordinate 1,170,945 of FP929036.1, read as the reverse complement.
CCTTCCATCTCCTTGTAAAGTACAAACTGAGCACCCTGCAAGTATGTTGTCTCATCTGCACTACCATCAATCTTTACGATGTTAAGTCCATAAGTGTATGCATATACTGTATCATGCATCTCTGTCATAGACTTTCCACTAGAATCCTTCTCGTAGTGGATATAAGCTGTATTGCTATTAGCATTTGAGTTAATAGCTGCGTTAGCATTAAGTGTTGCGTAATATCTGATTCTAAATCCAGCTAAATCTCTTCCTGCTGGAAGTGATGTCTTCCAAGAACGTACTGCTGGCTCATCAAAAGTAATCTTAATAACTGTGTTGCCATTTTCTGCATCACGAACCTCGAATGGCTCAAAGATTGGACTTGTTCTAGGTGTTGCATAATATCCTCTAAGGTCAGTATTCTTTGTTAATACTGTTGTGGATGTTGGATTTGCAACATACTCTACAGTACCTTCTTTTGCATTATTTTGTGAAATAGGTATAGAGCTGCTTCCTATGCTATTTTCTGTAAACTTATATGAAATAGCTGAAGGAATGCCATTTGCTGCTATTGGTTCTTCCAAAAGCTCATCTACATTTCCATCTTCATCTTCATCATTTTTATCTTTAAATATATAGAAGAACTCTATAGTATGTGTATCATCCTCATACATTGTAAAGCCAGGAGCCATCTGATCCTCGAATGAAAGCTGATATCCACTTCCGTCACCTGTTGTCAGTCTATCCTTGTACTGTGGAAGCTGGAAATCAATATCAAATTTTATAGGATTTTCCTTATCATCAATTGCTGCTATATCCTGCTTTTTATCATTAATGTACTTGTCAATTGTAGGCTCAACTTCCTTGATATATACAGTGAATAATTCCTGTGTATAGAAGTTGCCCTTAGGACCAGACTGCTGTGGATATACAGCTGCTACTGTTACAGCGTATGGATTATCACCTGAATCTTCTGCAAGGATTGCATAAATACCATAATTAATATTATCAAATACTACAGAATATCTTGTTGCGCCCTGGGCAGAAGAATTAACTTCAGTTCCTGCTCCATCAACATATTTGTCGTGGGTACCCGTGTACTGACCAGAAGAATCTGCAATCAAATTCACAAGATTATCGCCACCTGCTGCGTTAAATACTGATTCATCACCAGATTTTAGCATATCCTTATAGAAGGAAGAAATAGTACTTGATGAAGCCTTGCCATCTGCTAAATCGTATGGGCTAGTTACAGTATTTGCATAGCTTGAAGTGTTAAGCCAGCTCTTTACTGCAGGTACCCAATCCATATTATTAAGTGTACCCTTCTCAGTGTTCCAGTTCATATCAGCAAGCTTATACATTTCAAAATGATCGCCTGCAGTTGCAAGAACTACTTCAAGATTTGAATATGCTGTACTTGCTGTAACCTTTCTCTGATAAGCTATATCTGGATTAGTCTTATTATTTAAACTCTCAACTGCATAATCTGCATCTGGGTCATAAATCTTAAATGGAACTACTGCCTTTCCTGTAACAGTATTTGTAGCAAGAACTGTATTCTTAACTGTAACAGTTACTTCTGCATAGTAGTATCCAATCTGCTTAGGAGCAGCTGAAAGTGCTGTTCCACCAGTAACTGTATCTGCAGTAGATACCTTGTAGTACTTAACCTCAGATACGGTAGCATTGTTATTAGCAGCTGCCACAATATCTGCGCCACCTGTTATAGATACGCTCGAATATGCATTTCCATCAAATGGAACATCCTCTGCGCTGATTGTTAAATCAATAGTCTCGCCTAAGTTATTACCATTTGGTGCATAGTAAGAACACTTAGGATCAGAAGCTGTACAGTACATTCTTACTGTATCAGAACCTTCTGGAGCATATAAATTCCAAATATGGCTAAGAGGTTGTGTAGTTGTCTTAAACTCAAAGTTTGTCTTCTGAACAAGGGCTGTCTTTGATAATCCCTTTACATAATCGCCGTACTCTACGAAGAAACCTGTAGCTTCGTATGTATCGCCCTTGCCGTACTGATTCCAATTATCTGGCTTAATATCATTCCAAGAATAACCACTTGCTACATAATATGGAGAGCTGCTATTAATCTTTCCACTTCTGGCACCAGTTGTCCAACCTGTACCAATCTTAAGAGTGGTCATTGTATACTCGATACCGCCTGAGTTATTAGGCTCATCAGTATTCCAGTTGTTATACATTCCGTTTGAATCAGCGGCTCTTAAATTAGTAGTTGTACCCTTAACATCTGTTAAGAACTTGCCACCATTTACTTCTACATCAGGACCAGCTGCCCAGAACCAATAGCCTGTACCAGCTGCATTCTGTGCAGGACGTGTAAATGTATTATAATGAGGGATACCATTCTTTGTATCAAGAGTGCCTGGGTTCATTCTTGTACCACCAAGCCAACCTACCTGATTAGAGCATCGATAGATGAATGCATCCTCTTCTACTGTTGAAACAGTTGCAAGATAACCCTGAAGGCCTTCATAGCTCATATTTAAAGCTGTATAGTAAGCCCACTCCCAAGTACCATATGCGTGTGTCTTTCCAGATGGATCTGTAACGCTTGCTCCTGGGCTAGTCTTAGCTCTATCAAACTTAATAAACTGATAGTAATGCTGTGAATCTTCAGAATAGAACGTCATGTACTGAACCAGTTCTTTTCCTATAGAGAAGTTAATCTTCTGAGAAGAATTCTGGCAGTTCTTAAACTGAATCTTTCTAATATAAGCTGCAATCTGTACAAGATTCTTTCCGTCAGGAATATTAATGATATAAGTAGAATCTGTTGAAAGAGTAGTCTCGTATCTAAATCCATCTACTGATGGAAGAATAATCTCCTCACCATTCTCACGGACAGATGTGAAGTTGATTACAAGACTCTTGTAAAGATTAACACCTGTACCTAAACAGTTGTAATAAGTCATGGTACCATTTACTGCATTATATGCAGGCTGGCCTACATCAATCTTATCCTCAACCGCATAGACAGGCACTGATGGCACCACAATGGCTGCCACCATCAAGATTGTCATCATAAATGATAAAAATCTCTTTTTGAATGTTTTTCCTCTTGCCATAAAAAAACCTCCAATCGCTTATCTATCATTAGTCTCAAATGAAATCATAAACACACTAACAATTATGTAAGGTCATTCTATCCTCTCCCCTGTTACAAACTAGTTACACTGATAAAAAAATTTTTGTAATTCTAATTTTTGTGGCAAGAAAAAAGTGCCCTCGGTTTCGAAGGCACTTTGGAAAGTTTGGTTTGATTATTTGTTTGAACGTCTCCAGATGTTCATCTTTTCTGCTTCTTTGATGAGCTCGTCTCTGAAGTCTGGGTGTGCAATTGAGATGATAGCCTCTGCACGCTCCCAAGCAGAAAGACCCTTAAGGCATACCTTGCCGTACTCTGTTACAAGGTAGTGTGTGTTAGCACGAGTATCTGTAACGATAGAACCATCTGCAAGTGTAGGACGGATACGGCTCTTTACAGTACCATCCTTTGTAGTAAATGTAGATGAAAGACATACGAAGCTCTTTCCTCCATTTGAAAGGTAAGCACCAAGTACGAAGTCGAGCTGTCCGCCTGCTCCTGAGATATGCTTAATTCCAGCAGACTCTGCATTAATCTGGCCATATAAATCTACATCAACTGCATTATTAATAGAAATGAAGTTATCAAGAGCTGAAATCTGACGGATGTCGTTTGTGTAATCAACAGGTGCGCTCATAAGCTCTGGATTCTCATCCATGTAATCGTACATCTTCTTTGTACCAGCACCGAATGCGTATGTCTGACGGAATCTATCGATGTTCTTCTTTGCACCAGTAATCTTACCAGCCTTAGCAATATCAACGAATGCATCAACGTACATCTCTGTATGAACACCAAGGTCCTTAAGATCTGACTCTGCAATCATAGCACCAACTGTATTTGGCATACCGCCGATACCAAGCTGTAAGCAGGCACCGTTTGGAATCTCCTCAACGATAAGCTTAGCAACAGCCTTATCAACATCTGTAGGAGCACCGCCTGCACCCATCTCTGCGATAGCTGGATTGCTACCCTCTACGATAGCGTCAACCTTTGAAATATGAATACCCTCTTCAAAACCACCAAGGCAGCGAGGCATATTCTCGTTAACCTCTACAATGATATGCTTAGACTTTTCAACTGCAGCCATAAGATGTGATGCGTTAGGACCAAAGTTGAAATATCCGTGATTATCCATTGTAGTAACCTGGATCATAAGAACATCATTTGGAACAATGTGCTCTCTATAATATCTAGGAAGCTCAGAATATCTAATAGGAGCATAGAAAGAACAACCTCTAGCGATAAGCTTTCTTTCGATACCTCCCATATGCCAAGAATTCCATGTGAAGTGCTCTCCTGCATCCTCGCGCTCAAAAATTGCAGGAAGCTTCATAAGAATACCACCACGAACCTTAACATCCTTAAGCTCGTCTGTACGTGCTGCAAGTGCCTTATCAAGTGCATCAGGTGTACCTGTACACCAACCGTAATCTACCCAGTCTCCGCTCTTTACTACCTTTACAGCCTCAGCTGCTGTAGTAAGTTTTCTACTGTATTCAGCCTGAAAATCCATAATAACCTCCGCTCGTTAAAAAATTATCAATTAAACACATTTTATCACTTCTACATTCTCGATTCAATGTCTTTTATCTTATAGTAAGATATTTTCGTGGAGGAGTGGTATAATGTAGGTAGGAATTTCATCAGGAGGTAATAGAACTATGGCAAAACAAGAAATTGAAGTTGCTGGTGCTAAGAGGCAAATCGAGATTACCCCTTTTGAGCATCACACGAAATATCATGAGACAGATCAACAGGGAATCATTCATACGTCTAATTATGCCAATTGGATGGAGGACGCAAGAATGAATTTGATGGAACAGATGGGACTTGGTTTCAAGCAGATGCTGGAAATGGAGATTAGCTCTCCTGTTGTTTCTCAATCCATTGAACATAGAAGTGCTGTTAAATTTGATGAGACTGTTATAGTGGATACAAAGCTGATTTCCTATGATGGCCATGAAATGGAAATAGCTTATCGCATTTACGATAAGGCTACAGGCGAGGATAGAGCTGTTGCCAAATCTGTTCATTGCTTTGTTAATAAGTCGGGGGTTCCGATTTCTATGAAGAGAGCTTATCCGGAATTAGATACAAAATTCTTTGAGTTTAAATAAAAAATAGCCAGGCTGCATTGCAGCTTGGCATTTTTATTATTGTCCTTTTGCACCAATTTCCATTAAGAGTCTGATGAGCTCTATGTCTGATTCCTGAACCCTAAGGTTTGTTTCGATGCGCTCACCTGTTTGGTCTACAACAGCCATCTCAATAACTGTTCCTGGAACACTTACCTTATTTTTTACAGCCCCAAAGAATGGAATAAGCTTTGGATGATTGCTATTGAATTTTTCCGCTGCTGCTTTTACTTTAAATAAATCTGCTGGATTAAATGCCATAATATCTTCCTCTTTACAAAATCTGAATAGTTAGATTATATACTTCCGTATTATCTTCCGCAACTCCTCTTCCTTGATTGGTTTCGCAATATAATCCGTAAATCCAAGGCGCTCGTACTCTTCCTTTGCCCCTACAACTGCGTTGGCAGTCTGCATTACAAGAGGAGTGTCACTGTTGATATTGTTGTCAAGAGAATCTATCAAAGTCTTCAGCTCTATGCCGTCCATTCCAGGCATAAGATGGTCTATGAAAATAATGTCGTATTTGTTTCGTTTGATTTTATCTATTGCCTCTGCTCCACTAATGGCTGTGTCTACAATAATGTCTGTGTTGCTCAGTAATACAGAGAATACTCTAAGGTTAATGGCCACATCATCTACCACAAGAATTCTTCCAAGTACATCAAATACCTCGTGACGGTCAGCCACACGGCGGTCTCCATTAGGTCCCATAGAGAATATTCCACAAGGCTCTACAGAACGAATCTCCTGAGGAATCATTACTGTAAAGGTTGTGCCCTTACCCAGCTCCGATTCTACAGAAATGCTTCCGCCCATAAGCTCAACCAACTGTTTTGTGATGGTAAGTCCAAGACCTGTTCCTTCTATTTTCTTGTTGTTAAACTCTCCTACTCGCCTAAAAGAATCAAATAAATATGGAATATTTTCCTCGGCTACACCTATACCTGTATCTGTTACACCTACAATGAGAAGAAGTCTTCCTTCTGATATTTTGCCCTGAACGGAAAGTGTAACTCTTCCTGCAGGGGTATATTTAACGGCATTAGTAAGAAGGTTTGTAATAACCTGAATGACTCTTTCCTTGTCACCCATAAGCTTTGATGGAAGCACATCACTCATATCCACCTCAAATGAAAGTCTGTTAGCTTTCGCTCTAGGTCGAACCAGGGAGTAGCACTCTCTTATCATATCCATCAAATCATATTCTTCCGGTATTATCTCAATTCTTCCAGCAGTAACCTTTGCAAGATCCAGCACCTCGTTTACTATGCTAAGAAGGTAATTGCCTGCGCTGTTTACATCACGGGCATAGTCAAGAATTGCATCATCCTTGCTCTCCCTTAAAATCATCTTGTTCATTCCAAGAATGGCATTAATAGGAGTACGCATTTCGTGGGACATTCTGGTCATAAATGCTGTACTTGCATCCTGTGCCTGTACTGCGGCATACATTTCCCTCTCAGTATTTCTAATATCCTTCAGAGCCCTCATATAGGCCATTGTAATAAGGAATAAAAGTCCGATTATCAAATATAGTGAATTCAGATTTGTTGGATGCAGGAATTTATAATCATACATCTGCACAGCGCCCATTGCCATGGCTCCAATGATTCCAATAAATTCCAGCCAGTATTTCTTTACCCTGCCCTGAACTAGGTCCGGAATCACTGTAACGATATAGGTAATCATTGTTATGAATATTGATACGAAGGCAATTGGAAGTACCCCAAATAAATCCGTATCATTAAAGAATTGAAGCAACAGAGCCATGACAGCACTGAATTCTTCCAGTACCGCAAGTCCTAAATATATCAGCCTGTATCTGCCTTCTTGGAGCTTGTCAAAATACAAAGCCATAGTAAATGGAAGCATAATAAGGCTTAGGTAGGTCATATATGAAAGAAGCGAGAAATTAGGAACAAAGAACTGTCGGCAATTAGTTTCAGCCAAGGACCACATTCCACAACAGATCATTGTCCAGCCCGCAAAGAATAAGGATATAGTTTTTCTGTAGGCTATTCTTACGCAGACACCGATTATAAACGCGATTATGCCAAGTGTCAGTAGGAACAGTGTAAGCAAAAGAACATAGCGCTCCACACTGTAAGTGTGCATTAATATTCCCGCCTGTGTTCCCACGAAAAACTCATCTAATACACCGGAATAATTGTTGTCTCCTGCTAGAACTACTCGTATTGTCTTTCCTTCATCCTCTGGATGTAAAGGAATAAAAACTATGGTTCCAGGAGAATTTTTTCCAAAAATTCTGGTTTTATCTGTGCTAAACCTGTATCTAAGCTCACCATCAACGTAGGCTGTTACATCCTGCTTGTTTGAATTAAAGCTCAAATAGCAATCCTGGTCCTGCCATACAGAAAGCTTTTTTCTAAGTACAAACTCTCTAGATCCTTCTGGCTCGTAATTTCCTGGAAGGGCTATAGGCTCCACTTTCCCATCCCAGTGTATGCGCTCCCATCCATCACTGTAGTTTTCTACCTTAAAATCTGTATAAGTACGTTCATCTGGAAGTGAAAACTCCCCCCAGAAGATTAATCCCAATACAAAGAAAAAGATGCATAAACCAACTATTAATATTAATCCGTATAAAAAACCACTCGTCTTAGTCATATAAACTCCCCAATTTTACATTCAATTTCATTCTCTAGTATAAATTTTCGCTACAGATTAAACAACAATTTACGAAAATAGTCACAAATATTTCTTATAATTACAACAGATTTGGGATGTTAGGAGGTCTTTATGGCAAGTACAGAGCAAATTGCAAAGGAATATTATGACAAAGGTATGAGTCTCATTCATATAAATAATGTTGAATTGGGAATCGACAACCTTAATATGGCCAAAAGCATTTACGAAGAGCTTGGAGATTCTAGCAACTATATCATGACTCTAAGGGGACTTGCTGTGGCCTACGGAATTATGGGCTACGATTCAAAGATGCTTTTTAAATGCCTTGATGCCCTTAATTATCTGGATAAGAATCGTATTCAGGGTGCCAAGCACCTCTTCTATACAACCATATGTAATAGATATATGCTTTTAGGGGATTACGATAGTGCCATAAATTACGGAAAGATGGCTATGCAGGATTTGGAGGAATACGGTACATTTTTCAATAATGATCCAAAGTCCTATCTTATTGCCTGCATGAATTTGGCTTATTCCTATTTACATACCCACAGGTTTGCAGATTCTGAAACCTACCTAAAGCGTGCCTCTGATATTGCACAGAAAAACGATCTCCACTATCACGATTTCAGCCTTGCTATTTTATATGCCAGCCTCCATCATCAGCTTGGTGACGACCAGTATGTATATGACCATATGGATGACCTGGCAGGTTTTATGAAAAATCCGTTCATCACAATTCAGGATTACATAGAAGATTTGGAGCTTTTGGTTGAGACCTTCTGCAGCATGAAAGAGTTTGACAAGGCAGAGGCTGTGGCCAAGAATCTTGATTCCACTGCCACTATCTCAAATGACCATAATCTAAAATTGGAATCCTCAAAGCTCTATATGAATGTATATAAAAAATCGGGGGATACAGATAAGTATCATCAGGCATGTGTTCGATACGCTGAGGACTCACTGGCTCAGAAAAAGCTATGGCTTCAGAGCATCTTTTGGAGATGGACACATCAATTGCATTGTCTATTGCGGACACGCCAAATGAATTACTATAATATTTCTTATGAAAAAGAAAACAATAATTATAGTGATTGTGGTTGTTGCTCTGGCCATAATAGCAAAAGCAGAGCTTACATTTAATCCTTCAGCCAGATTATTGGCCTCCATAATAAACTTTTCCGAAAGTACATTAAATAATCCGGATTACCTGGCCTACAATATTGATTTGAAGGATTTGTTTATAAACTACACAAATGCAGATATAGAATATTCTGGTAATGCCTATATCAAAAAGCTTGAAGGGTTCCCATACTCTATCAATGGCACCATAAAAGGACAGCGCTCTACCAATCAGAAAAAATTCTCTTGTAAGTCAGATTTGGATGTGCTTGTTATGGATGTAGGTTCAGTGGATTTCTATGCCAAGGATCAGACTGTATACCTTAGCGCTCCTATTCTTGGAGGATTGGCCTATGGTTTCGATACAGACTCTAATCTGTTCCTGGAAGCACCTGATCTTACCAATGATATTAACCACGAATGGTTCCACAACAACAAAAAGAATATTTTTAATTTCGTTAGAAATATTGATATTAAGAAAACCGACGTTGTCTATGTGGATGAAGATGGAACTAAATGTGATGAGTTAAAAATCACCATTCCTCAGGGCGAAGGCAAATTCATCTGGGATCTTTTAGGTATGGATATACCTGATCACGATATTAACTGTTCCGTATTTTTGGATAAGCACAACCACACTAGAAATATCACCTTTGATCTCTCCTATAAGACAAAGGGCGCATACATTTCTATTTCTGGAAAGAATTTCAGCACAATAGAGCTCTTATCTCCTCTTCCAGACAATGAAAAGGTTGTAGCTACCATAAAACGTAATGGCGAAAATAATTACACTAATTCTTTTGTAAATAATATTACCTACACTACAAACCTAGGTAAAAATATTCTATGGATTTCAATATGCTTATGAATTTCGTAGATGACGGAATCAAATTCGAAGCTACAGATGTTACCATTAAAAATGACGATTTAGTCTTAGCTCAGGGGTATGTAAATGGTCGTGTAGCTACTGTAGAAAACATGGGGGATGTTTTTGAAAACGCAGGTGTAGATTTATCTGATGTAGAAGTTATTGATTGGGACACAATAAAAAATGACACCGCCTCATTTATAGACGATGCCATTTCCCAAGCTCGTGAAAATGTAGATATTTTTAATATCTTCGATTAGCAATTATTCTTCTTTATCAAAACAACCAAGTATTTTGTAAAGTAAAGAATATAACTGCTGCCCCTCTTCGGATGTTAACTGCATACATTTGCCCATCTTAGCAGGTATCTGTGATTCCTGCTTTTTAATTCTTCGCCTTCTTTTGTTAATGTAATGATAAGGTTTCTCTCATCATCCTTTGATCTGCTTCTCTTAACATAACCTTTTGTTCTAGTTTTTCAAAACTGGTGTAAGAGTACCTGAATCCAAGAATAGCTTGTCGCCCAAAGCCTTAACTGTAATTTCCTTTTCCTCCCATAATACCATCATGGTAATATACTGAGTATAGGTCAAATCCAGTGGATCCAGATATGGCTTATAGCGCTTTACGATTTCCTTGGAACAAGCGTAAAGCGGAAAGCATAATTGATTGGAAATTCTTAAACAATCATATCTGTCACTCATTCCACACTCACCTCATATTAGTTTTTTTCAACGAGCTTATATTAGCATAAATTAGAGATTCTTTGAAATGAAATCCTTAAGAGTATCCTTTGGAACGAAGCCAACGTTCATATCAACCTTTTCTCCATCCTTAAGAACAACTATTGCAGGAATATTCATAATTCCATATTCTCTAGCTAAATCTGGGTTATCATCTGTGTCAATGCTATAAAACTTTGCGTCATCAGCCATTTCCTCTGATACTTCTTCCAAAACTGGTCCAAGCATCTTACAAGGTCCGCACCATACAGCATTAAAATCTAATACTGAAATACCTGACTTATCCATTGCATTAAACTCGTCTGTAGTAATCTTCTTTACCATAATAAAACTCCTTTCAAAGTAAATCAATTGTTACTGATTTTTCTTTAACTCATTTAAATATGAAACAGCAGAAAGTGCTGCTACATTTCCTTCTCCAGCTGCCTTAATATACTGATAAGGCGCTCCTGTAATATCACCTGCTGCAAATAATCCCTTGATATTTGTAGCCATTGAGCGATCAACCTTAATGTGATTTCCATCCATCTCCAAACCTGGAACAAGCTGAGATGGTACAATCTGTTCTCTAAGTATAAATATACCATTTGCTGTGAATGTTTTTCCACTAGCATTTAAAATTGCCTGACCATCTTTCATCTCGATAGACTCTGGCTTAACATCCAGTGTAACCTCGATATTTCCACCAAGACTTCCACTATAATCGTACTGTGGTAAATAATATACTTTCTCTGCTCTCTCAGCAAGGAATTCTGCCTCTGGCTCATCCTCTTTGCTGTAAGCAACAATAATAGCTGTCTTTCCTTTATAAAGTGCAGCATCGCAAGTAGCGCAATAGCTTACTCCTCTACCAAGATTTTCCATCTCACCAGGGAAAGGCTTCATAGCTGTCATACCTGCAGCAATAATAACTGAGCTACCCTCGTAATCTCCATTGTGGCACTGAATAGCAAAATACTGTCCCATAGAGTATACAGCATTTACCTTATCCTCTGTAATCTCGATACCCATCTTTGTCGCGTGGTCTAAGAATGCCTTAGCCATATCATCACCTGCTACATCAGGTAAGCCTAAGTAATTCTGAATAGTATGTGCCTTTGAAACTTTATCTGAAGAACCCTTTCCTCCTAAAAGAAGAACTGTTTTATTTCTAACCTTTGCTGTAATAGCTGCTTCTAAACCTGCAGGGCCTGTACCAATTACAACAACATCAAATCTTTCCATTTTATATACCTCCATCGACGCTGCAATATATCTAATCTGTAACCGTGATTAGATTGTACGCAATTAAATTGCTTTTGTCAACAGGTAATTTAAAAAAGAGCTTTGGGAGTTTTTTCCTTTCCCAAAGCCCTTTATTATTATAGTAAGAACTATTGAATATTTTGTTAAAAACTATTTATCTATTTTCTTTTTATTAATTTCAAATGCAGTGATAGTACCTGCTACAGCAATAGCTATAAGAATAAGTATGAGCCAAAGCCAATTAAAGGCTTTCTCAACCTTTGCAAGAGGTACTTCCTCATCTGCAATCTGCTTTTCAGCGACATCAGACTTTTTGTTAATGTTGATTTCTACTTCGTCCTCAACATCGCCTTCTGATGCTTCTTCATCTCCGTCTGCTGATGCAGTCTTTACTACTGCCTTCTTGCCAGATGACTTATGCTTTGTATTAAGATTAGAAGCTGCGGCAATAACTGTTTCTCTTAACTCACTATCGTTTTCAGAAATGCTTGAGAATGTATCCACATCTCCTGCCTTGTAAGCATTAGCTGAACCACTATTAGAGCTGCTATTTGAACCGCCGTTGCTTCGTGAACCACTATTATTTGAGCCGCCCTTACCAGAATCTGCTGGATTTTCCTTTGAGCCATTATCTGTAGCAGCTTTCTTTGTGAAGAGCTTTGTAATATCAAATTTCTTAACTGCAGAAACAACAGTATCTACAACTCTCTTACCAGTAACATATGTCATACTTCCAACATAGCCTGGAAGGTTTTTCATAGACTTAATTGAATACTTTACAAAAACTGGGAAGTCCAATTTTGAATGGAATTCTTCATTCTTTTCAGAGTAGCCGTTGTAGTATTCCTTATCGATCTTTACTCCAGATGTGACATTGTAATCTGTCTTTTCAGCATTACCATTCTCATCAGTCTTTGTGCCGAATGCTGCATTCCATGCACCTGTAGCTGCTGTTGTGCAGTTGTGTGAGAATGTATTGAAATAGCTGTTCTCAGCAAAGTAATCAAGCATTACATTAAGCTGATCACCAGTAGCATCCTGCTCAATCACCTCATTTGGGCCCTGATCATATGCATACTTCTGATTGTAAAGCTCTCTGTTAATCCAAACTCCACCAGGAGTAGTTCCGTTAAGAACGTGATCTGCAAATGCAGTATTGTGAGTTGCAAGAATCTCAACTACAGGTCCAATGTGTGTTGCCACGTACTCGTGATCAACCTTTTCACCAGTAACTGCATTATAGAATGCTGTAAGCTCAGCGATTTCCTGGGCAGCATTTTCATCTTTTTCAACTAGTGATAAAAGGTATGGAATGTAATCCTGTGTAATTGTAGTCTTCTGATCAGACATTCCATAATTTCCGATTGAGATGTAATCTCCACGGTTTAATACAACAGTGCCCTTTGAGCCCTGGCTAATATTCTGCTGAACATATAAATCATCAGCTGCAGCCTTTCTATCAGACTCATTTGCATCATTTAATTCTGAAACGGTACTTCTCCAAGATACAACGCTTGCATCTTCGCTATCGCAAGCCTCTCTCAGTTTTGCCTTGTACTCGTCGTTTGTAACATAGTAATCGTAGAGATTGTCGATTGAAATCTCAAGGTTGTTTACATAGCTAGTGTAAACAATATAAACGTGTCCGTGTGTAGGTCCCTTTGTTTCGTCGTGACGTGCAACAAGTCTAACGTTACCTAAAACGCCGCCAGCTAAACCACGGCTCCATTTATCTGTATCATCATAATCATTGATACCATCGTTGTCAGTATCAGCCTTGCAAGGATCAGATACTAAAACTGCATATAAGGTTCCGTCCTCTTTGGTCTCAACTTTTACTTCCTCACCATTTGTCAGGCCATCAGCATCTAAATCGTTAGTCTGCTGTAAGCGTGCATATGAGTAATCACCAAAAACCTTTGAACCAGACTCTGTAAGAATCTCTCCATCGCAAAGCATCTTTGTGTATAAATCACTGATACCATCGCTGTTGAAATCCTCATCTTCTTTTGCATCGACTAATTCTAATTCCTCGTTGTTTTCAAGCTCCTCTAAAAGCTTTTCATCTTCAGCCTCTTCGGCAGCCACTGGCTCTTCTGTAGTAACCTCTGTATTCTCTGCTGCGGCAGGCTGTTCTTCTAAAACAACTACTGTAGACTCAGACTGATTAGCTGGTTCAGTCTCAGTTTCTTCTGAAGCATCCTCTGATGTCTCTTCTGTTGTTGATGCTGGAGTAACAACTATATTAGCCTCTGGTTTTACCTCCTCAGCTTCTGTCTCTGTATCAGCATCTTTGTTTTCCTCTGATGTTAATACATCCTCTTTTTCAGCTTCGTTCTCATCAGTACTTGGTGTAGGAACATCAATATTAACTGTTTTGAATTCCTGATTTGCAGCTGCAACAGGTGCTACTGTAGTGTTTACAAGTGATTCAGTAACTACTGCTACATCATCTGCATTAGTGTTAAGATTATTCTCCCCTTCAGCGAAGACAGATGTAGGAATAATCTGCGCAACTAATACACCAACAAGTGCTATGGAAGCCACCTTGTAATACTTTTTCATTTACTTATCCTCCCTCAAAAAATATCACTCGACCATTATATCACATAACGTTTTAAATGACACTAAAAATGATTAATTAGTTTCCTGCGTAGAAAAAGCCCCAGAGCTTATACTCTGAGGCTTTATATAAAATATTAAATTTAGATTTTATGCTTGAAATAGCTTGTTTACAAGGTTTTCCTGGCTGTTCATCTGGTTCTTCAAGGCCATATTTTGAGCCGCACCAACAACGCCACTTGCCTTGTATCTTGATACTGCATCATTGTACTCAGTATCTTCTTTTCTAGATTGAGCTGCTGTAAGATTCATTTCTGTAATATTGTTAGCATCAAAGGCTGCTGAAAGTCCGTTTTCCTCTGCACCAATCTTACTTCTCATAGAATTGATTGATGAGTATGCCTTATCTAATGCATCTGTTGAAATGCTATCTGGATTTCCTGAAATATCAAAATTCTCTAATTCAGCCATTGCTGCCTTTGCATCAGCTTCCTTGATAGTAGAACTGCCTGCACCTGTGTAGATATTTATATCACCAGTAGTGCCATCCAGTAAGTTCTTTTCGTTATATTTAGCCTGATTAATTGTTGTATTGATTGTTTCTACTGACTGCTTATTGGCATTCTGTAAAATGTTTCTGTCACTCTCAGAATAAAGACCATTCATAGCGCGAACTGTGTTCTGCTGAATATCTCCAAGTGAATCTGTAACATTTGCCAATGCACTGTCAGCTATTCTTGTAGCATCAATACCATAAGAAATATTGTTGCTGCCTGCCTTAAGTGAAGAAGCTTCCTTCATAAGTTTCTTGCTAATAGAAAGAGCCGCTGCATCATCTGCTGCTGTGTTAATCTTCTTGCCAGATGCAAGCTCCTTACCAGCCTTCTTATGCTTTGCCTCTGTAACATTCATATGATTTGTTGTGTTTTTAAACTGTGCTGCATTTAATGTAGATTGAATTCTCATACCAAAAACCTCTCAATCTTTACATCGTTATTATTTAGCCAAACTTTTCTTTTTACTATGCTAATTATAACATCTCAAGTTGTGTTTGTCTTGTGAACAAATTTTGAACCAACAGCCAGATCTCATATTTTGGGAATTTACATTTTTCCTTTTCATATTATAAATATGCAAAGAGTGAGCACATTTTATAGAACCTAACTCTTATATTTTATATAGAAAAAGCACCCGGTTCGGGTTGTTTTTTGTAAATGAAATAACGAATTAAAAATACGCAATGACCCTAAAATCATTCTTGATAATCATAATAATTTCCTTACATAGAGCTTATATCCAAAGAATTCTTCAATCTCGTCTGTAGATACATAGTAAGAGTCATAAGAATCTAAACGTGTTAATTCACCGTTAGCCAATATATATGCACCTTCATCATCAACAAAATCATAGGAGAACTCATACTCAATCCCAGAAGGAGCTATTACAGTATAATGTGTTGCATCCCCCGAAACATCAAAACCACAATATTTTAGGAAAAGATAAAGATTTCCGTATGTAAGATCCCAGTAACTGTAAGAAATAACCCCAGGAACAAGTTCTTCCGAATCATCTGAATGTACAATGGTGGTACAAATCATGTCCTCATCATTTAATAACTTTGTTATATCATCCTCTGTTACATCAGCAAGTAATTCTGGCCATTGATAGTTATATGCTTGCCAAACATAAAATAGTTTTATATATTCGTATATTTTTTCTGCTATGTCATCAGAATATTGAATCTTGGAACTAATTTCAAAATCATCCAATATATATTCGTCGCAAAATGAGCTGATAAGTTCCCTCCGTTGAAAATCAAGTATACCAGTGTACGTAATGGAAGCGTGGGAATTCAATTTGTTAAGCCGCTTGTAAATAACTTCCAAGTCATTACAACGCGCCCGAAGATCTGCAAGATTCTTATAATGGAACTGAAGTAATACTGGATAGTAGCTGTTGTCGGAATTATCAATGAGTTCAAACTGATCTTCATAACCTTCCAGTAATTTATCCCTATTATTCATAATCAGAGCGAATTCATAATCATCATACAATGATCTATCTATAGTAAGGTCAAAATATAAGTTATCGTAAACATGGAAGGTGGTATCACGTTTCTTATCAACTACTGTCCAGATACGACTACCATCTTGTTCTCCAGACTCACATGATAATTTTACTCTCCACAGTCCATATTCATCCCATAGGTACTTCCTAATTTCCAAGTTGCTATATGGTAAGATATGGCATCCCGTTAGAAAAATTGCCGTCAGTATTACGAGCAGCAAGAAAGTATGTTTTTTGCTCATACTCAAGATTCCTTTCTAGCGATAGAGATAATCAACTATATAATTAATTATGTAAGTGAAACAATTAATGTTCCGAAATTAATAATTAAAGCTGCGACATTAATTAATATAGTTATGATGCCAATAACAAGTTCCTTTTTTTCTATAGGAAGTTTTAATGATATTAAGTCAGAAATATCTTTATTGATAGCATTCATATAAAAAGTATTTCTAAAATCCGCATTATCAAGATTTGATTCTAAATCTTTTATTCTATAATCTTTCCATTCATTAAATAGTCTATATATAAATATTTTAGGAAGAAATGCAACTATCAAATATGATATTAAACATAATAATAGGGTAATACCAATTATCAGAATACCATAATTATGAAGTTGTAAATATTTCGTGTAAGTAAGGCACTTTCTCATTAATAACGGAACTAAACTGAAAGAGAATGCAAGTAGGTAAAGTGTTGAAACAATTAGAAAACTGACAGAAATACGTGTAGTAATCCTAATTAAAGTCCTCAAATATCTTGAATTTGCCGGATTCACATATTTATCCTCACATTTTATGTTTGATGTAGAAATAAGTCTTATGATATAGCAGTATACTAAAGACGCATAATACGAGAAAAAATTTAATGTCATTCCAGCTACAATCAATACACAGCCGAAAATATGGATTTTATTTTCAAGAGTATTTCTTGGTCCAATACCATTTGTAAAAATATGTATGGAAGTACAGGCTATAAACAGAGACCTAGCAATTATAATCCAAATTACTTCAATGACAGTTTTAATAAGGATATCAACAATATTACAATGAGCAATAAAAGGGAAAGGTAAAATAAGTTTTTCAATGTAAGTAGGATATTTTTTGGTAAGTGTCAGACTCCACAAATATAGATTTCATTTCTTCATAATTTTGCATATTTTTAAGATATGCATAAATCCAGACGTAAAGTGCACCTAATATACATAATATGGAAACAAAGTTGTACCATTTGAAGGAAATAGTATAAGGATTAAGATAATCTTTTTGCCATTGGTATATTAACCAAAAAATAATGTAGCGAATATAAAAACACATAAATTCAGTATATTGTTGTAGTTATCATGTTTTGTAATTCTACCATCATTAGATGTGAATTCTTTTTCAATAGTAAATTGAGTATGGATTTTTTAAGTTTGCTTTTTATAGGACGTTCAAAAAAGAATCCTTGCTCTATAGGTACAAAAGTAAATATGTAGTGAAGAAGTTTTAAAAGAGGTGGAACATTGTATTCTGGAGATTTATTACCAGAAGGTTCATTTTCTGAATTATAAGACGAATTGTTTAGAGTGATGTCTGACATATTTATATCCTCCCAATTAACATAAAATACATTAATAAAATTATATCATCGTAAATATCTCTACAACTATATAAAACTTGCTAATTTCTAGTATTTAAATGATTATTTCACGCCCAAGGGGAAAAATCTAGATAGTCTGAACAATTATGATGGATAGAATAATCTTTAATAAACGACAATAAAAATAACACATTTTATTGTTAACATTTGTATATAGTTATTAGTACTAGGTTTTGCGGGAGGTACAAATAATGGCTTATTGTAAAATTTGCGGAGCTGTACTTGATGATGCTGCCGTTTATTGCTCAAAGTGTGGAGCTAAGCAGGAAGCAAGTTCATATTCTGGATACGAATATCAATACCAGAAAAAAATAATGAAAACCTACATCAAGAAAACAATGGGATGTCCACTAACAAAATATTAAGCTTTATAGCTTTGGGATTATCTATTTGCAGTATTATTGTGGGTGGAGTATTTGCAGAAATAGCAGCCATAGTGATATCTATAATTGTATTAAATACCCGTACTTCTTGTGATAAAGAAGCAAAAACCATTTCAAAGGTGGCATTGGTAATAAGCATAATTTTGATAATAGCACATATTCTTATAGTTATGATGGTAGGTGAATTAATCCTTATGTTTTCTGGGAATCTATTCGATTCTATTGGAAGTGCATATTATTAAATTGTTTGTATCGATTCGAGGCAGGACTGAGGGTCCTGTCTTTTTTATTGGGGTGTTAGGGGCTTGCCCCTTGCTGTAAATGACGTAGGAATTTAGTCTTGCAAAAGTGGAAATATGGTGTCCCACTTTTGCGTATCCTCACATTTGAGAGACGCCTATTACATTTCCATTTCCTAAATCAGCATATTCAACAAGCATAAAAAGGCAATGTTCGATATTTTGTTCGATATACCAATGGTTTATTTTCTTTATTTATAGTATAGTTTTTATTGAGCACTCGTGTTTCAAGGTGCGGTTAATCTCCCTAGTTTAGTTACTAGTTATACGCTATACATACTAAAAGGGGAGGTGGTGCAATGGATACTTATGAAGTTTTATCTTTGTTGTTCCTTGCAGGTTCATTCCTGCTTGCATTGCTTACCTACATCGATAGGAATAATAAGCGAAAATAAAAATAGCCTAACCTTGTACTTTGGCCAGTCTAGGTTAGGCTATTGTTCATCCTAGGGAGCTAACCCACCTTTGGGCGAGCGCTCTTTTCTAATACAATAATATAATCTCTATGATAGTTTGTCAATGTTAGGCTCTAGTACAATTTATATCATTGCAAGGTGTCTTTGGATTGTATAAAATTAATAGGAGTTTAATCTTGAGATACAGCTGTCTCCCAAGAATTCTCAATATTTTAATGAATAACCATTTTTAGGAGAATGTATGAAAAAGTTTTTAAAAGAAAGAACATCGAAATTTCGGTGAAGCGTTATCTTATTGACGCGCTTGGTGCTATGGCACAGGGTCTTTTCTGCTCCCTTCTCATTGGTACCATCATTAATACAATAGGAGCACAATTCCACATTGCTATGCTTACTACACCAGTGGCTACAGTCGGTGGAATTGAATATACAGTAGGTGGTCTTGCTGTTGCTATGAGCGGTCCCGCTATGGCAGTTGCTATTGGCTATGCCCTTCAGGCACCTCCACTTGTACTGTTTTCACTTATTTCTGTTGGTTTTGCAGCAAATGCTCTCGGTGGAGCAGGTGGACCACTTGCCGTACTATTTATTGCAATCCTTGCTGCTGAATGTGGAAAGGCTATATCAAAGGAAACAAAGGTCGACATCCTTGTTACACCACTTGTTACTATTGCAGTAGGTATTGCCCTTTCTGCCTGGTGGGCTCCAGCCCTTGGTAAGGCAGCCAGCTCAGTAGGAACACTTATTATGTGGGCTACTACCAAGCAGCCATTTATTATGGGTATTCTTGTATCAGTTATCGTAGGAATCGCACTTACTCTTCCTATTTCATCTGCTGCAATATGTGCTGCCCTTTCACTTACAGGTCTTGCTGGTGGTGCTGCAGTTGCAGGTTGCTGTGCACAGATGGTGGGATTTGCAGTAATGAGCTTTAGGGAAAACAAATGGGGTGGACTTGTTTCACAGGGTATCGGTACATCAATGCTTCAGATGCCAAACATCATCAAGAATCCTCGCATCTGGTTTGCACCAATCCTTTGCTCTGCAATCACAGGCCCTATCGCCACCTGTATTTTTAAGATGGAAATGAACGGTGCTGCTGTTTCTTCAGGAATGGGTACCTGCGGTCTCGTAGGCCAAATTGGTGTCTACACTGGCTGGGTAAATGATGTAACCGCTGGCACAAAGTCAGCCATCACCACAATGGACTGGGTAGGACTTATCCTTATCTGCTTCGTACTTCCAGCTGTACTTTGCCCACTGTTCAACAACTTCGCTATGAAGCTTGGCTGGGTAAAGCGTGGAGATATGAAATTAGACTAAAACAAAAACGGAGGGCTTTTACAGCCCTCCATTTTTATTGGAATTTTTCTTTATTTATACATCAGACAAATATATTCTCTCTTCCCCTTGATATTAGATTTATAAAGTTTGTAGGTATAATAGGTTGTATCCTCAGAGGCCTTATAATAACTGCAATCTGTAATTTCTGCATTTGGTGCCTTTGCCACTATATACCCAGTATTCTTTGTATATTTGTCAGTATAATATTTGTTATCCGGACCATATATATCCCTATAAATGGTCTTCTTGTTTTCCGTTACTGCCTGGACAAGTCTCAGTTTGAGATCACCATTCGTATCTGATGTGATATTTCCAGCAACAGTTATGTTTGACTTTACACTCTTAAGCCTATTATTTTTAACTGTCGTTTTGCCTGAACCTGTAAAGCATACAGTTTCTTCGACCTCACTGTTATTATTCGCTTGAATAATGTTAGTTACATTTGTCTTACCATACACATTCACATTTGTATTAATAAGCTTAATACTCTGAACACTACTCAAATCTCCAAAGACTGTCATAGTACCTGCTTCAGCAGTGTTCTTAAAGGTTACCATGCTGCCCTTTGTAATGCCGCCTCCAGTCATCTTGGCAATACCCTTTTCAACAGAAGTATTTACTAAATCTAATTGGTAATTGCCCATTGTAAAGGTAATTCGTCCATCACCCTCAATTGGGACAAACTCAATATTGTTATAGGTAGTATTTGCACCTAAGGTAATGGAGGTTCCCTTCTTAGGATATACCAGGCGAACCTTACTCTCGCCACCCGTGACTACAATGCCAGCTGCTAATTTTGCCTTAGGCATTGCAAAACCTTCTGCGTTTCTCTTAATAGTGTCTGTTTCAGCCAAAGCCTTGATTGTATATTCTGCTGTAGCATCCTTTCTTCCAGAAATATCTGCGACTACATCAGCAAAGGTAACGAATCGTGCAATCTTTTTTCTGTACTGTTTTCATCAACATACAAGTCGTAGCCAGGCACAGCCTTCAATGCTCCAGTATTGTAATAGAAAATGCCTTTAGACTTTATAAGTTCATCCGCAGCGACACTCTTCGTTCTATTAGAATAAATAAAGCTATGTCCATCATTTTTCACCTTAGTTGATTTCATAAACTGATATGCAAAAGTAGATTTATCAACCGCATTTGCGAAATCATAGGTTTCGTCCAAAATTGACGTATTATTGTATCTTAAATCAATATTAACAGGATCGACATCTAAATTGTCAATAGTACTTACTATAGTGAGTTTAGATGTAACAGATTTAAGATTTGTCTTCGCTTTATCCACAAAGCTTGGAGTAGCATTACATGTAATCAGCGATGATGAATTAGCCGTATTATCATCAATATTTCTGAGGCAATCAATATTAATAGTATCAGCAGTAATATCCGCCCTGTTAAGTGCAAGTGTATTTACCTTATCAATTGCACCGTTGACAATCAATGTTCCCCTTGTATCTCCAGTATATGCAACACTTAGCTCTGAGCCACCTGTAAGCTTAGCGCCCTTAACACTGGAAATATTTTTACTAAAAGTAGTATTTAATAATGTCAGCTTGCTATCTCCCAGACTAATAGCTAATGGAGATGTTCCATCTTCAGGTACAAAATCTACTTTGTTTATCTTCACATCATTATTCAGAGTAAAGGTTGTACCTGCTTTGTATTTCATTGTCACTTGGTCAGCGCCTTTTATCAAAACACTTGCGGCATTTTTCTTTGCTGGCAAAGTATATTTTTCAGCCACACGTACCTTGCTATCAGTCTCTGTATTGGGCTGAATAATGTAATGAGTTGTAGATGACTTTCTGGTATCAATCTCCTTTATTACATCTGCATACTTTCCATATGTACCAGCATCAGATTTTGTTGCTTCATCTGTGCCATTCCAAGTGTACAATGTATAGCCTGGCGTTGTGGCAAGCATTCCTGTATTCCAGTAAATCTTTCCTCCATACTTAACAAAAGTATTGATGGTATTTTCTCCTGAAACATACTTGAACAAATCTTTTGTTGTAGATTTTATGTTGGCCTTTGGTGCATTCAATATTGCATATGAAGGTGTACTTGAATTTACGCAGCTATCCACATAAATCTCGTCACTATTAGCTACAGGTACTGGATAGTATGTGAGAACTCCAGCTACTTTTTCGCTATACTCCAGCTTAATAGAAGCAGGAGTACTGCCAGTGCTAACAATATCATTTGCAATTGTAATATTGGATGTAACAGCTGTTAAAACCTTTTTGTTAAGCTCATCCTTTAGCTTAGCAAATGATAATTTAGCCGTACCCGTAAGGGTCGATGCACCCTGTGCAATTTTAAGGGTTCCAATATTAATATTACCCTTAACAGATACATCAGATGCTTGTAATTCTAAAGTGCCCACCTTATCAATACTTCCATTTATTACAAGTGGATTTCCAATAATGTAAAAGATTGATCCGGTATTTACTCCCTTGCCAGTAACGTTCTTAATTCCATCAATGAACTCAACCTCGCCCATAGCAACGAAATTATTATATAAATTCATTGAAATCTGCTTATCTTTTGTATTATCAATTTTAATGTTATACAAACAACTGCTCTGATTGAAATTGACAGTTTCTGATGCTGTTTTAAAAGTTACAGTTTTGCTTAGTTCAGTATCTATCTGTACAAACAATGCAGCATTTGCGTTAGGTAGTGTCAATGGTTCTGTTATTGTTACCTTTTCCTCATTAGAAGACATTGGCTTGATATAAATCTCATACATGCCCTGTTTATTTTTATTTTATTAATATCGTACACAGCATCTGCCAATGACACGTAATCACCAAGTCCAAACTTAGTATAATCAGTTGATGGAACAGGTTGGAATTCACTAAGGACAGTCATAGGATAAATCTGATATAAGCATAGGAACTTACTCTTATCTACATAATAATAAGCACCTTTTCTTCTAACTATCTGTCCATTTCCATCTGTAACAACACTAGCATGGCTATAATTAAACTCACCGGCTCTCATATCCGGACATTTAGCAATCTGATAATTCAAACCTGCTGCTGAGCAGATATCGTCTGCAAATTGTCCTTCTTCGATAGAAACATAGTTACCATCAGTATTCTTATACCATAAAGCAAGATTTATATAGCTGGTTGCATTTTTGCTGCCATCTATACCGACTATAGCCTGTTTAACATCTATATTTGAAGCTACTTTTGTAATCTTTTTTGTATTCTTATCTAGAGTAACTTTCGCACTTCCGCAAAGAGTGCTTTCATTTGTGCTCCAATTGTAGAGACTTCCAATAATAATGATACCCTTTACACGTACCAGTTCTGTTTCCACAGAAACCATACCAATATTTTTAATATCACCATTGACATCAAATGTCATTTTTCGTTAGTGATTACACCCGAATTATTGATAGAGAGGGATGAATATCCACCTACACCTCCACCAGTTATGCTTCCTATTCTGTCGCCGGAAACTGTGACATTATTAAGTTCTAAAATATAGCTTCCAATTTTAAAATTCAGTAATGTACTAGTTTCCTTATTATTTTTTATTACCTTATTGTCCGCAATTGAAATACCGTCCAAATCCAAATCACAGTTAAGCGTAATGGTATCCTTAACATTAATAGGCTTCTTTTCACCGTCTATATCTGCATATTCAATAATAACTCCGCCAGCCTTTTTAGGAGTTGTTATATTTTCTGCTAAAGAAGATACCTGATCTGCCTTTGTTGGATCAATAATCAGACGATAGTATTTACTCTTTGTAGCAATGCTATCAATAAAGTTAAATGCTTCCTTTAAAGTTCCAGCATACCCAACAGTAATATTTTCTATTGTTGTTATCTCACCATTTTCTCCTGAATATGATTTGCGGGTTTCCTGAATCTCAATAATATTCTTCTCAGCCAACTTATCTACTCTGAGATACTGGCCTACTTTCTTAGTTGTGTAGGCCACATCCATAGAATAGCCGGTTTCATCTTCAGTAAGATTGCTCTTTCCAATTACAAAGAAGCTAGCATAGACTGCTTTTCCATCTATCAGATTTTTATCCTTGTTGGCATCTGTTACATAGTTTGAGACATCATTCTTCTCAATAAACTTGTTTCTTATTGTAATAGAATTATAGTTGACCTTAACATTGTCAACAGCCTGACCATCTATCTTGTTAACCTTGCAATCCCTATATGTATCCGTATTAACAGTACCAGTAATCTTAATAATATCCTTAGCAACACTACCATAAGCAATGGTATTGTTAGGTGAATTAGAAACGATATCTTTTATTGTTACTGAGGTACCTGCATCTAAATCAACATCATCAAGAATAGCTTCTGTTCCTACTGATATTGTAGCTGTTGTATTTATTGAAACATTATGTCCCTCAAAATAAGGCACACTAAAAGTCTTTAAAGTAATAACAGGTTTGCTAGTCTGTTTTGTACCATCTATATACAATTTACCTTTAGTACTTCCAGAAATGGTATCAATCGTTCCTATAAAATTAGAATTATTAAGTTTTACCTCGTAACCATTTACAGCAAATTTTGATTTAACATTCTGTTTACCAGCGCTGTCTACTGGATTCAGAACAACATTTACAAATTCAGTGTTTGTAACTGCAGAAAAATCACCTAAATAAGAGAGAGTTGATGTAGTGCTGTCTTCTCCTCCGGATATAGTAATTTTCTTTGCCTTTGTAGGCATAGTTAATTTGCCACCAATATCAATACTGTATTTTAATTTTACAATGTATTCTGCATTTTTATTGTTTAACAGATTAATTGCAGATACAACCTGTGTCCAGTTTTCGTAAGAACCCTTCTGCTCAGGTTCCTCCCCTTTATCTTCAAATAAATCAAAGGAAGTTCCTGACACAACGACCCTGTTGCCACTCTGAACTAAAGCTGACTCACCTGAATAGCCTTCCGGCTGGTCAACTACAAGCAAACTTGTATCCAAATACTGTGCTGTGGTTGTAAACATTAGAGAGCCAGTTGGAGTTGCTACCACATTGCCCTCATTATCAACGTTTGCGAAATGATATTTAAATTCATCATCATTTTCAGCAACACTATCAATTTGTAATGTTGCATTTGAAGTTTTATAAATTACAGGTTCTTTCTCAGCATATCTGTAATGATCAAGTTTTCCTATCTTGGCGCTTTCTAAAATCTTAAGCTGATTTTGTATCCCAAGAGTTTCATAATCAAACTGATAGGTACCAACA
This sequence comes from Butyrivibrio fibrisolvens 16/4, assembly GCA_000209815.1. Classification (GTDB taxonomy): domain Bacteria; phylum Bacillota; class Clostridia; order Lachnospirales; family Lachnospiraceae; genus Pseudobutyrivibrio; species Pseudobutyrivibrio fibrisolvens_A. The sequence continues at coordinate 1,145,109 of FP929036.1, read as the reverse complement.
TCTAAGTTTTTAATCTCTAGTGGCTGTTTTTCCCTCCACGTTGCTCAAAATATGACTCGCTAGGACCTGAAATCTTATCATACTTTGAAATGTTAGAATCTGTATCCGTAAAAAATCTTTTCTTGTTTATCTTTATGCAGGGATTATCTGATATTGGGTTCATATTTACGTAGTTTAAATATAAATCACAGGTTAAATTAATGTCCCCAGTGTGACTGAAGGTAAACACATCGTCGAGTGTTTTTGAAGCCGAAATCGTCACAGAATTTACTGTACTATTAGTTGGTAGAGTTATTTCTTCTGCTTCATCTGCAGTAATATCCCTTTGTAGCGTCACAACAAAGCTGCTGGCATCTGTATGCGCATCCATGAAAGCACGCACCTGTTTCCAGCTTCTGCAGGTATTTATAGAATCATATTTATACGCTGAACTTCCCTGCCATAAAAATTTATATGCGTCAACCTTATATGCTATTCTTTTTTCGTCTTGTTCAGTAGTTGGTACAAATTTAAGATTTAGATCATCAGGTACACTAAGCTTGTACTGGACATCCCCTTCCTCTTCTGGATACCATTCATCCTCTACTTTAAATATTTCTGTAGCTAAATACGGTTCCTTTAATGAATACCTATAAAACAAATTATTGCACACAGCAAGTATGTCATCTTTTGTGAACTTTTCTAACTCTCCTGTACTCTTATTTTTCTTACGAATATACAAAGGATTGTCTCCGTAATAATGATCGTCAACATAAAGCTGTGTTTCGCCTGAAAAGCAAAGCTTTCCACAAACAGTAGAATCACTAATAAAATTAATATAAAAGTTTTCTTTTGATTCTATAGTACGAAAATCAATACTCGTTTTTCCCTCGAATTAAACTACTCCCTGAATATTTACATTTGCATCCTGGGTTCTAAAACTTACATTATCAAAAATAGTGTCTTCTATAGTGGTGGTAATGGTTGGATCAAGTGTTGCATATTTATAAGCGGCAATACTACCGCTTCCTCTAAATTTAGACACTGATATATACGAATTTCCCACTATAGCCAGCGTAGCACTATTCTTGAGTTCAATAACATTATCAGATATTAATTCTACACCTTTAGAGTTTCCTCTTATTGTAACAGAACCCTCTATATTTACATTAACATCCTGAAGTTCCAGTTCTACATCTTCAATGAATGTATCTGCTATAGTTACAGTACTAGCAGCATTGGCGTTATCCATTTTACTTAAGGAAATTTTTCCCACACCTGCAAATTTAGAAACAGAAATATATGATGCTCCTTTGATAGAAAGAATAAAACCAGAAGGAATAGTAACTGTGTTGCTAGATACAAACTCTATTTTTTACATCCCTCTCCTGGAGAAATAGTAATCGACTCCTCTAGCTCAATGTCCTTCGTTAGTGTAATACGACATACACCATCAGTATTTCCTTCCTCTGGTGTAAGTGTAATAATTCCATTTTCACCAGGTTCAGGTAAGCCCGAATCTTTATACCAAGAATCTTCTTCTGTTTTAAGAAGCTCATCATCTTCTAGAAGTTCCAGTTCTATATCTTCTTCTGTTTCAGAATCTTCTTCATCTGATTCAGTTTCTGGCTCGATTTCAGCTTCTGGTTCCTGTACTGCAGTCTCCTCTTCCTGCTGTGGCTCCTGCTCAGCTTCTGGCTCCTGTACAGGTTCTGGCTCCTGTACAGGTTCTGGTAACTGTTCAGTACCCTTCTCCTCTGACTCCTGCTCATCATTTGCTGATGAAAAAAGCGCAGACCCATCCCCAGTTTCTGCGCTAAAATAAGATTCTTCATTTGTATTTCCATCCTCTGAGACCTGTGCGGCCTGCACATTTAATGGAGTGAATAAAGTCAAGAGAATAGAAAGAATTAGTGCTGTAATTTTTTTATCATTTGCGCCCCCTACAAAATAATCCTATTCTCCCTTTGGTTGATTATATCTTAAAAATCTTAAGGATTCTGATTTTTAACCATTTTTTCATAATTGAGGAGCTTTAATTCAACAAAAAAGGTCTGGCCACTGTTGCCACGGTCCCATTTTTTATCTACATTCTAATTTTTCTTGCAAAATCAAGGCCATCCTCACTTCTTGATGCAATAAGAAGTGGTCTGGATCCCTGGATTGTCAGAATGTGCCCCAGTACTTTTGCTTTTAACTCATCATCCATACCTAAAAAAGGCTCATCCAAAACAATAAAATCTGCGGGAACAAAAATGCTCTTACAATTTCTACCAATCGTCGCTCCACATCTGTTAGCTCAGAAACGGGGATATCCAGTCTCTCCTCTGGTAAGAATCTCTTCAGCTCTTCTATAGCACGTCCCTTGCTAGCCCATCTATGAACCTTCTTTACATTCCAGATTGCATTTTTCTTTGGATTAAGCTGACCAGCCTGGGAAACATAGGCACTGTGCAAAGTAGGATATTTGTAATCTCCCATTCTGGCAACCTGACCTTCATCCGGCTGCTCTAATCCCATAAATATCTTTAGGGAAGTGGTCTTTCCAGCGCCCTCTGGTCCTACAAAGGCGTAGCATCTTCCATCCTCTATTTCCACATTAAGGTCATCTATTACCTTGCGACCGTTATATATTTTAGTAATATGTTCAAGTATTATAGTCATTTTTATTCTCTTATTCTGCTATTCTAGTTAGATGATTTGTTCCAAGTAACTCCGTGTAAGGAAGGGCCACCTCAATAAATCCTGAGGCAAATGGTCCTAAATCATAAGGAGTGAAATAATAAACTGCGTGATCCTGCTCCCACATAATAGTTGATGATTCAGTGCTGGCTGATTCATAAGCCTCTGAATAAGCTTCATCTGCACTTCCTGCAAAATACTTTTCAGGGTCCTTCTGATAATCTTCCTTAACTTTTTCTGCTACAAGTGTCTTAAATGCCTCTTCTGTTCCACTGTAGAAATCAGTGATTCCAAGCTCCTCGCCTGTAGTCAAATCAAATATTCTCTCTGATCTGCCTGGATTACCATGTGCTCCACCGCCATACCAATAGTCCGATTCACAAACCTCTAGGAATCTGTCATCAATTATTCTTACATCATTAATTGACGCATCTACGGTTTCGCAGCTACTGTTTTCGTCACCGTTATGCCACTCACAATCATCTGCATAAGCATCTGTAACAATCTCTCCATTTTCTGGATTACCTGGCGCAAGAAGCTTATTAATCTCGTCTGCGTGGGCAGAATATTTTGAATCTAATACAAAGTTCTCAACATAGTTTTTGAAACAGTTGTATTGCAGGCCGAGCATATCTCCTCATTAGAATAATAATTAATAGTTCCATACTTAAATGGAGTGTATTCCTTTACTGGTAAATCCAACTCCTCAAATGTTTTGCCTACCTCATCAAATCTTGCCCATTTTTCTTCATTACCAAAGAATTGTAAGACGTAAATTTGGCCACCAATCAACCTAAATCCATCAACTCCAAATCTGGCATTTCCAGTTCCTGGTATGTGGGATGTTGTATATAGCTTTTCGTTTCTGTCAGTGCGGCAGTCGTGACGATAAACTGAATATTCATTCATACCATACTGTTTTTCATTAGTAGCATAGTAATATACGACACCATCCTCATATGTTATGTAGCTATCCCTACTATCTTCTCCGTGAATTTCATGAATAGTGCCATTTTCAATATTGTAGCAATCCAAAATCAGCGTATCGTCCTCGAAATTGTTCAGATAAAGATAATTTTGGCTATAGCCACATATATATTTTCTACACTTCTGAAGACTCTTAAATTCGCTTATGCCATCAGCTGTATATTTTGAATAGCTCCACTTGGTTTCTTCACCTTCTATTGCCTGCTCCACCACAAGATATCCCATCTCATCGTAGCTACGTTGGAAGCAATATCCCATTTTGGCTGGAGAAATCTGCTTACCATTAAGACCTTTCAAAATCTCATTTATTTCAGAATCCTCTTCTGTGAATGTAAAAGAATCCTTATCTACATTAAAGACATGCTCTTCCTGGCGAATATTATCTTCGTATGTACGAATATCTACATAAACCTTGCCATTGTAATAATCAAGTCCCGACGCAGCCCATTCGCCACTTATAGAGTAAAACTTGACCCACTTCTTTGTAGCAGCATCAATTGCATAAAAATTTAATTTTGAAGTGTCCTCTGAATAATCGGTAGTGTAATAATAAATTATCCCATCGTACATTCCATCTATAGATACACCATACTCGGAATCTACACCCATTTCTTTAAAGACATCCTCATAATCTTTGTAGGTGTATTTTCCGATTTCATTGCAAGCTGCATCTACTGTGTAGCCTATTTCTCCGTCGCAATCCAAATAATATTGCTGTTCTGATGTGGTTTCATCTGAGGATATTGTCTCCTCAACACTCTCCTTAACATCACTAATTGTAGTGCCTATATCTTCCTTTTTACATCCACATGCTGCTACAGCAAGTGATATGCATAAAAGAATTACTATATGTTTTTTCACTTTATTCTCCTTTTTGTGTCCGTATTATATGTCTTTATTTTTCATCTACAACCTGGAAGGTTAAGAATTTCAGATAATAACTCTCATCAGCAGCCCAAAGGATTGGGTGATCAGGAGCCTGTGTTCTAAACTCAACCTGGCGAAGACGCTTATGGGCAGCCTGTGCAGCCTGGCCGATTACCTTTATAAATAAATCCTGAGTCATGAAGTGTGAGCATGAGCAAGTGGCAAGATAACCGCCATCCTTAACAAGCTTCAAGCCCTTCATATTTATCTCACGGTATCCCTTGATGGCATTCTTTGTAGCCTCACGGGATTTTGTAAATGCAGGTGGATCAAGAATAACTACGTCAAACTTTTCTCCAGCTTCAGCAAGCTTTGGAAGCTCATCTAAAACATTAGCCTGCTTAAACTTTACAGTGTTTTCAAGTCCATTAAGCTTCGCATTTGCGGTAGCCTGTGCCACTGCAAAATCAGAAATATCAAGACCTGTTACCTCACTAGCTCCGCCTAGACCTGCATTTAAAGCGAAGGTTCCCATATGTGTAAAGCAATCAAGCACTCTCTTGTCCTTGCAAAGACGCTGGATGCTGAGACGATTATATTTTTGATCAAGGAAGAAACCTGTCTTTTGACCGTTTACAACATCTACCATATAATGGACGCCGTTTTCTATAATTTCCACATTGGTATCAAACTCCTCACCGATGAAGCCCTTATAAGGTGCAAGGCCTTCTTTGGTGCGAACCTTTGCATCACTTCTTTCATAAACACCACGAATCTTAAATCCATCGGCAGTCATGATTTCCTTTAACATATCAACAATCTTAAGCTTAAGTTTATCGATACCAAGGGCAAGTGACTCTACAACAAGTACATCATCGTACTTATCAATAACAAGTCCTGGCAAGAAATCTGCCTCACCAAAAATCACGCGACAACAGTTTAAATCCACTGGAAGTAATACGGATTTACGATACTCCCATGCATTCTTAACTCTCATATATAAGAAGTCATCATCAATCAGCTGGTCCTTTTTTCTGGTCATCATACGAACTCTGATTTTAGAGTTTGTATTGATGAAGCCTCGGCCCATCATATATCCATCAAAATCGTGGACAATAACTATGTCACCATTTTCAAAGGTACCCATAACACTATCGATTTCGTTATCAAATATCCAGGCGCCCCCTGCCTTTATAGTGCGTCCTTCTCCCTTTTTTAATGTAACAATTGCTTCTGACATTTTTTACTCCTATACCTCAAATAAATCTTTTATATCCATTAGACAATCAAGTCTTGCATAAAGCTTACTCTTAAGCTCATCATCTGGCTCCGTTAAATCTGGAATCATAATGACATTGCAGCCAGCGCTGTAGGCACTCATACATCCATTTGGTGAATCCTCCACAGCATAGGTATCCTCTGGAGCAATACCAAGACTCTCACAGGCGAATGCATAAATATCTGGAGCCGGCTTTCCAACCTTTACCATATCTGCGCATACCACAGCATTAAAATATTCAAAAAGGCCAATTTTCTTGAGATAGCGCTCAGCCCTTTCCTTATCGTTTGCTGTAACAAGAGACACAAAAATATCATGCTCTCTGAGCCAGCTTAAAATCTCTTTGGCTCCTGGCTTAAGAGGAATGCCTGTCTCGGCTAACATCTCCTCCACCATCTGCTTGCGATAGTTTCTCACAGCCCAGTAATCAAAATCCTGGCCATACCACTCCTTAAACTGCTGCACTGCAAATGGTCGTCCCAAGGAACGAAGTGTAAGTGGTTTGTCACTGGACATCTCATAGCCAAAATGCTCCAAAGTCTTTGGCCAGGCCACCTGATATAATCTTTCTGTATCTGTAAGGGTGCCATCCAAATCAAACAACACCGCCTTGATTTCTTTTTCATACCAGTAATCCCTCTTTATGTTAAGTTAATACTTTGTATACTATAAAAACTGCATTACTAACTATATCACATCTATTTCTATAAATCCCTTTTGTCATAAAAAAACCATTTTTTAACTAACTATTTTCTTTTATACTTTCAGGCCATAATCTTACACAAAAAAAGGATTCTAGCCTCCTATAGCTAGAATCCTTACTTGTATAAACTCTATTTATTTTCTCTTGCGCACAACCACAAATCCTGCGCCGCCAATAATAACAACTGCAGCTACAATAATTAAGATAATTACTGCAAGATTTGAGCTGCCTGTATCTACTGCTGCCTCAGGCACACCCTCGTCAACAATTCTTACTTCTTCTTTTTCAGGTTCTGTAGTCTCAGCTTCATCAACCTCTGGGATTTCTGCATCTGGAAGCTCTACAGATTCTTCAGTCTCAACCTCTGATGTAGTATCCACTGCTTCTTCCTCAGCAGACACCTCTTTCGATTTAGAAGTGCTCTTTCTAACCTTAGATGCCACCTTCTTTACAACACTGCTGTCCTCTACAACCTTAACAGGTGATACGCCAAGTGGGACCTGGCTTTCAGCGATTGATGCAATCTGCTGTGCTGGAGTAGCCGAAGCACTTCCAGAAGAAGCACTACTGCCTGAGGATGAGCTACTTCCAGAAGATGAACCGCCATTTCCAGAAGCTCCGCCAGGCTGTGGTGCTGGTGCAGGGGCTGGTGTAGGCTCTACAACAAGTTCCTCTTCCTGCTTTAATTCCTCTGCACTTGGACGAACTGTTGTAAATCTTGCATTTACATCATCTTCCTGATATCCATTGCCGTTGTTTACGATGAGATGGATTCCATCAGCAAATGTCTGATGCTCAGCAGCCTTTACCTCTAAAGGATTGAATGCAGAAGTGATGAGATTAACAAGTGATGTTAAAATCTCCCTAACCTCTTCAACAAGCGAATCCTCTTCTGGCTCCTGTGACTCTTCCTCAGAAATCACTTCATCAGAAGCTTTTTCTGTCTCTTCAACCTCGTTATTTTCAACAACTTCTTTTGTAGTATCATCTGTTACAACTTCAGATTTCTCATCCTCTACTTTTTCCTCAGATGCTTCTTCTGAAACTTCCTCAGCCTTATTTAAATACTTATCTGGGAAGTTGATGCTGTGCCATCCATTTCCAATATGAGTCATTGAAAGTCCTGGCCAGCCACCGATTCCATCGATATCACCAACTCCCTCTGCCCAAGCATAGAGATTTGCTGCCTCTGGGAACTTATCTACATCAAGCTGAATATAAATCTTTGTATATCCTTCCTTATCAGCCTCTTCCTCCTGAATTGGCTTAAGCTTCTTCTCAGGCTCAGTAGGTTCCTCTGGCTCAGATGGTGCTGGCTTATCTGGCTCAGAAGGCTTCTCTTCAATATTTGGTCTCTCAGAAATAAGAGCCACATCATTAATCTGCTCTCCATCTCCATTGTTTGCAATGAGATGTAAACCTTCGTGTGTTAATGCAGCTTTATTTACACTTACTGAATACCAGTTACCACCGATATGCTGCATAGCTTTTCCTGGCCAGCCACCAAAATATTCAGTGTTGGCACCATCTGTCCAGGCATACATATTTACATTATCCCAGTTAGCAGTATTGTAGTAGTAGATTTTTACTTCATCTTCACCTAATACTGGCTCTTCCTCAACAGGTCTGTCTGTAGGCTCTTCCACAGGATTCAGCTCTGGATGAAGATTCTTCTCTAACTTAAGATTGTCATTTGCAAGTGCATCAAGAGCAGCTGCCTTTGAACCATACTTATAATTAGCACCGATGAAGTAAACCTTCTTTAGGCTGTCACACTTCATATCATCTGTCTGGCGCTTGTCATCATCTCCTGTTGGCATATTATTGAAGATGATGTTGAAATTTGAGCTTGGTCCGCAATTAATTGTCTTTTTCCACCAGCCATCACCTTCATATTCACATTCTGCTCCTGGCCAGCCGCCTAAATCCACATCTCCCCAGGTATAAACACCAACTTTTCCCCAACCAGCTGCATCATAGAAGTGAACTGTTGTGGAAGTTCCGTTAATACCTGTAGCTTCTTCTGCCTCAGCCTTTGATGAATATCTATCTACTACAAGATTTCCACCAGGCTGTTCAGCAGATATGGTAATTACGTTTTTGCTCATATCATCCATTGGAATATCAACGGTCTGAGAGCCCTCATTGTTGTTGAAAATGATTGAGAAGTTCTGGTCGCCAATCATCTTAACATCAGCCTTCCACCAGTAGCCTTCTTCATTAACAATTGGTGCACCTGGCCAACCACCTAAATGCTGTGTAGCATCTGTCCAAGCATACGCATATACGGATTTCCATTCCTCTGAGTTAAGGAAATACACTGTCTTTGTAACAATGCCAAGAGCCTCCTCGGCCTCAGCCTTGCTTCCATATATCTTATCTGATTTTGCTGTCATAAATCTGCCGGTATCTGCGCCAATGCTAAATTCAGCAGACTGTTTTTCACCATCTGTAAATGTTACTTTGAATTCCTTCGCTGGAATTGTAACCTTCCACCAATTGTCCTGTGTATAATCACAAGCAAAAGTATTATCGCAAGCAATAGCGCTAACGCTATTCCAACCGTCGGTATTGTGGAAGAAGATCGTGGAATAGTCTCCGTCAGCTAATGTATCAAGTACAACAACTGACTTGGCAGGTACTGTGCCATAGATATTTCCATCTGATACTGTGTAAAGTCCAGTTCTTCCTTCAACAGAATCTACATATGTACCATCTGAAAGATTAGTCTCAGAATCAAGAGCAAAATCATTTTCGCTGGCATTTACAATTACAACACCCTTGTTTCCTCTTTCAATCATAAGGATTGAAGAATTATTTCCTGGGTTTCTAAGATTCTCAGAAAGTCCTTCCATTGCTGTTCTAAACTTGTTAACAGCAACTACCTCTGGTGCTTTGTAAATATCAGACCCTGCGTCGCCTATGCGGTTTGCACCCCAAGGATTTTCTGCACTGCTTCCTTCTGGACGGCTAAAGAAAAGTGGTGTTCCATCTGCTCTTGCTGTAATGATTGCCCAGCCAAGGATTACCTCTCTGTCATCAACCTCATTGTAGCTCTTGTCATTAATGTAGTTATCGTGAGACTCTACCCAGGTAACAAGTTTGTTTGAATCAGCTGTGTAAGTAGTTCCTGTTGATGTATCGTCACTGATTTTGTAGTTTAAGAGCTTCTTTACTGAAACATTACCGGAGCTTGCAGCGTTTCTGATTGCTCCGCCGTAGTTGCTGGCACAGGTTCCACCAAGCATATCCTGATATGCAGCAAGTCTAGCTGCATCACCATCAAGGACCTCACCATAGACAAATAAATCATCATATGACTTTGCAGCCTTCTCATTAATAGAGGCTTTCATATTTGGATAGAAATTATTTCTGCCTTCCTGTCCAGCGTACTCCTCTGCAACACCATCATCTGGAAGTGCGATGTGCTTAGCAGTATCGATTCTAAATCCATCTGCACCACAAGCAATACAGTCCTGAAGAAATTCGTAGAAGTAATTCTGGAATCCTGGATTTTCTGTATCTACATCTGGAAGACCACCCATGGCATCATAAGTAACGGAAATACGATTATCATATGCCATACCACCGTCCTTAGCGCCGATGTGATAAAGACTGTCTTCGCCACCTGCTGCAGCCTTCAAATCATCTGATACCTGGTCAAATACAGGCGTAGTATGATTTGGATCGATATCAACGATTACGCCGATGCCATACTTATCTGCCTCATCACACATAGCCTTAAATTCATCACGAGAACCAAGCTGATAGTTTCCAATCTTCCAATCAGTAGGCTGATAATGATAGTACCAGCGACCTTCATCTTCTGTGTCTCCGTAAAGAGCCATTCCATTATGAATAGAAAGACATTCATTGATTGGAGATGTCTGAACTGCTGTGTATCCAGCTGCTGCTATCTCTGGCATCTTCTCCTTTATAGTATTAAAATTCCAACAAAATGCATGTAGGATTGAACCATCATGAATTGATGATCTGCTAACAGCTGATGCTGCCTGAACTGAATCAATCCCCGGTGTAGCAAATGCTTTAAGATTTGCACCAGGAATTCCAGCTACCATAGCAAGTGACATGGCAACTGCGACGAATCTCTTCGCCATTTTTCCCATTTTTATCATTAGATAAACCTCCCTAAAAATACTGTAAGAGATGCTTGCCTAAGGCATCTGCGCAACTACTTGCGCATTAGTAATTTAGAGATTTTCTTCCCCCGATACTTTAAAATATAAGACTTTCCTCCTACTGAGTCAATAGGATTATTTTGTCATGTAGTGCGCAACCAAGCGCAACAAAATTCCTTGTTACAGCTACAAGCCCTAGAATCTCTCAGCTGGACTAGATGTCCTGCTGGAGAGATTTAGGAGTATGCAGCTTACAAGGAATTATCCCTTAACTGATCCAGATAATCCTTCTACGTAGAATTTCTGCAACCATATAAATAAAATTACAATAGGTATAGCTACTATTACTGCTCCAGCAGCAAACTGCGTATAGTATCTGTCGATACGTCTAAAATCTGTAAGCCAGTATAAACCTACTGCAACTGTATATGAGCTTTGCTTATCTCCAAACAGCATACTTGGGAAGATATAATCTGACCAGGCTGCAAGGAAATTAACAAGTGCCGTATATACGATAATCGACTTTGAAAGAGGCAAAGTAATGTGCGTAAATATCTGCAAGCGTGATGCCCCATCAATTATTGCCGCTTCATCAACAGCTCTTGGGATAGTATCGAAAAAGCCTTTGCTAACGTGATATCCCATCGCTGCTCCAGCTGCACTTACAACAATAAGTGCCAAAAGAGACTGATTAAGTCCGATTCCCTTAAGGATGTTATAAACCGCAATCAGTGACATAAATCCTGGGAACAAACCAATAATCATAAGCACATTCATAAATGCTTTTCTTCCTGCGAATCTAGTACGACTAAGTGTGAATGATGTAGCAAGAATAATAAGTGTATTTAAAACGCATCCGCAGATAGCTACTATGAATGTGTTTAACCACCATTTTCCAAATGGTATTACACTGTCTTTTGCAAACAGTTTAGTGAAATTAGAAAGTGTAAGTCCCTTAGGGAAGAAATAACCAACATAATATCCCTGCTCTGCACGGAGGGCAGTCAGTATAATCCAGAGGATTGGAAACATCCAGATTATTCCCATTATTGTAAGAACTATATAGCCTGTGTTTGTCTCATTTACTTTCATCACAAATACTAATGTGAGATATGCAAAAACAAGTCCGCCAAAGTAGCCTAAGCCAAGATTTTTATTTAAAAATCCTGATGCCAGTCCTGCCTTTTCTACTATAGTTTTTGTGGCAAATAATAAGATTGTAATACCCGCTGTATTAATTGCCTGAAGGCACTGCCATATCTGCACCTTAGCTTTCGATTTTGAGATTATATTCACAACCAAAAATGCAAAGGATAATATCGTAAATACGATAGTGCAATAGACAACTACATTTAGCTTACTGCCGCCTTCTGAACGCATTAACATCCCAGTGGTACTGAAAAAATTATGCTTTCCATCATTTATATTCACATAAGGTAGGAACAAACAAATAAACTGTAAAATTCCAAATACCACTGCCCTTGTGAAATACTTTATATTTAAACCTATAACCGCTTTTTTCATCAGCTGAATCCCTCCTCATTCTTAAGTGAATTCGACCTTGAAAATGAAATCAGGGTGAAAATCGCTGAAATAACAAAGATAATAATTCCTATTGTTGCCGCCAAATTAAAGTCGTTGCTATCCTTAGTCAGCTTGTACAACCAGGTAACTAAAAGGTCTGTCTTTCCTGCGCCCTTATAGTAATCAAGAGTGTGTGGTTCACCTGCTGTCAGGAAGTAAATAGTGTTGAAATTATTAAAGTTGCTAATCAGGTTTGAAATCAGATATGGAGTAGTTACGAACCACATATATGGGAAGGTAATCTTCCTAAACATGGTCACAGGTCCTGCTCCATCGATTCTAGCTGCCTCATATAATTCCCCTGGAATATTCATTAAAATGCCGCTTACCATCAGCATTGTTACTGGAACACCAATCCAGAAATTAACAATGATTACCGAGAATCTAGCCCAGGTAGCATTTGATAAAAATGGAAGTGATGCACTTGTAAATCCCCACTGCTGAAGAAGCACATTGAATATTCCCTTTTCACCTAGCATAGTAGCTACTACTCTAAGTGAAATAAAACCTGGTATTGCCATTGTGAAAACGAATATCGTTCTCCAAAACTTTTTAAATCTAATACCCTTTGAATTAATAATCATTGCCAAAATCATCCCACCAAAATAGCAGGTGAATGTAGCTGCAAATCCCCAGATAAGGGTCCAGCCAAGAACAGGCCAGAATGTAGATGCCAGTCTGTCTCCTGTTGAAAGCAATGTTATAAAATTCTTTATTCCTACCCAGTCAAAAAGATTTCCTGGTGGCTGATGATTCTGATCGTAATTAGTAAATGCCATCAAAATCATATACAGAAGTGGCATTACCGTAAATACGATAAGACCAACCACTGGAACACTGAGTAATAGAAATCTAATGTTATTGTTTGTAAGACTTCTTAAATCCTCTAAAAAATTATTGTTATGCTTGCCAGCCATTGCTCTATCTCTGGCAGCCTTTCCAGATGAAACTGAAAAGAATCCAATTGATAAAGCTACAATTGAAATGACTATTGTTATTACTCCGTACAGGAGAATAAGCATGGAGTTATCTCCAGCTGTCATTTCGTATATTCCAATTTCCTCATTGAAATTCATACCCTGCAGTTTATCACCGAGAGTTATTAGCTGGGCGAGATTTCTCGCCCCGCTAATAATCATGAAGAGTATGTATGAAATTTCTAATGAAAGAAAAATCAAACCTTTAACTATCTGTCCGTGAATAATGTTTAAAAGTCCCCAGACAACATAAGATAGCTTTGTATATAATTCTTTAATCATAATCACTTCTTCTATTCTGTAAGAGTTCCTGTAATGCTATCAACTAATGAATCAAGCTGAGCCTGAAGATTAGCTGATGTGATATCGCCATAGTATATTCCTTCTCCAAGAGCCTTCATAGGATCCCAATAGTCTCCCATCTTTGGAATACTTGGCTGGTTTGTCGCGTAAGATGCCTGCTCATTAAGTGCCTTTGCTACGAAATCAGCTGAGATTGCGTCGCTAGAAGCCAATGACTCAAGCACTGGAATATCTCCCTGATTCTCATATCTTGTAAGACAGTTTTCTGCATTTCCCATATATACTGCAAGCTGCTGTGCTGCAAGTGGATACTGTGTATTTGACTTAACAGTGATTGTCTTGAAATCTACGAAGTTTGAAAGCTGAACCTTGTTGCCTCCGATTGTAGCTGTAGGAAGTGCAACTGCTCCAAGCTTGTCCCCAAGTGCCTCTCTAAACTCTGGTGCTGACCAAGCTCCTGATGTGATAGCACCAAGGTTTCCTGCCTTGAATTCAGAACCGCCTGCTCCATCTAAATCTTCGATGTACTTAGGATTCTTTACAAGATCAACAATGTACTGACCAGCTGCAAGACCAGCCTCGTTATTAAATGTACAATCTGTTGCATCCTTCCCATCAGCTCCGAACAATGTACATCCATTTCCAAGGAAGAACATCTCTGCATACCAAGAATCTGTAATGTGTGTACTGAAGTTGTACTTTCCATCTCCTAAATCCTTAGCCATGATTGTATCAAGGTCTTTAACCTCTTCTTCTGTAAGAAGATCTTTGTTGTAGTACATGAAAAATGTATTTGGTGAAAATGGAACTGCATAAGTGATGTCATCAACTGTAACTGCATTTAAAGCACTCTCTGGAAGCTCATCTTTGATTTCTTCGTAATCCTTAGTGATTGGAAGAAGAAGTCCCTTTCCTGCAAGATCAGCTACACCACCTGATGGTGTATAGAAAATATCTGCTGCTGTATCAGCATCTGTATCAAGTGCCTGTGGCGCCTCGTCTATACCGACTACTGCAATCTCATAAGTGATGTTGAATTCATCATGAATCTCATCAAACTTCTTAACCATTGCATCTGTAATCTCTACCTCTTCCTCAGGTACCCAGATCTTAAGTGTGACATCCTGTGTCTCTCCCTCTGCAGCTGCCTTAGTAGAAGCATTACCGCTTGCACTGTCACTGCCGGCTCCACAGCCTATCATTGTGCCTGCTACCATTGCTGCTGAAAGCATAGTAGCTACTAATCTTTTCATTTTCATTCTTTGTTCCCTCCATACCTTTTCTTTGGTTTTGCGTTTAACTGTAAAATACAATTAAACTTTCTTCTTCATTCTTTTTCATTGGGTTTGTATTAGGTTAATCGCTTAACTAAAATATAGTCATCGAAGGCCAAATCGTCAAGGGGATTTTTTATTTTGTAAAAAGAAACAAAAAGACACCAAAACATTTTGGAACAAAAGAACAAAAAAGCTTCCCATCTCTGGAAAGCTTTTCACGTCATCCGACTATTTATTCAATTATATCTTTTACTGTCTGGCGTTCTATCAGCTGAACTGGAAGATGAATATCTTCTCCACCATTCTTTTCGCCCTCGATGATCCTAAACATCCCTTCAACAGCAGCCTTGGCCTTAGCTGAAAAATCCTGAGAAATTGTAGTAAGCTTAGGTGTCATAAATTCACACTCCGGTAAATTATCAAAGCCTATTACAGAAATATCATCCGGAACCTTTAGTCCACATTGCTTTATTCCTTCTATCACGCCAACCGCTACCACATCGGACATGGTAGCTACGGCAGTATATTTTTCTTTGCCAGCATCACATCAAGTCCAGTGCTTACTGCGTTTTTGTATATAGTATCTACCTTGAAAACATCATCCTCAGTAAAATCTATATCAAGCTCCTTTAATGCTGCAGTAAAGCCCAGGTAACGTTCTCTAACAACACCTGCCTCGTGATAATCAGGACATACAAGTGCAATATTCTTATGACCTTTTCCAGCAAGATATCTGGCAGAAAGATAACCACCTCTGTAGTCATCTAATCCTACATTTACTGTTTCTTTTGTACCTGAATAGGTGTCTAGAAAAACAACTGGTGCACCAAGTGCATCCTGAATCTCTGCCACGTCCTTTTCCATTACGCCCAGGAAAAAAGCCCCATCCACATTCCAGGAAGATAAAAGCGGTATTACTGCCCTGCAATCAGGAACACATCTAAGCATTAGATAATAATCCCTGTTTCTGACAAAACGCTCGATAGCTGCCACCATTCTGGCATAGTACGGATTCATAAGGAAATCGTCCTCAGCCCCTATATATGGAACCACCAGACCAAGAATCTTACTCTCTTTTTTGGCGAGAGATCTGGCCATGGCATTTGGCTTATAGTCTACTTCTTTGATTATTTTTTCGATTTTTTCTCTGGTTTCCTGAGAAACCTTGCTATTGTTACCATTCAAAACATTTGACACTGTGGCGGTACTAACGCCCGCAAGTGCCGCAATATCTTTAAGATTCATTTTATATTCCCCATCCTTAGATTAAGCGATTAACCTTTAATAACTATAAGCCTTTTTACAATTGAATGTCAATTAATTTACCTAGATTAACTCCAGTAAAGCCTCCTTAACCATTAGGTTAATATTAGCCCCTGAGATCCAGCCTTTAAGCTCCTCCACTGACTTGCAGTTTCTAACTGCGTCATAGGTTCTCTCCTTTTCAAGAATATCCATCCAGGCATTCTCTAAGATAGAAAATGCAGCTGATTCTATATCATTGACCACCTTAAGTCCGGCCTTAATCTCCCAGATATAATCCTGCTGAACAGGAATTTCTGGAGTAATATGATTCTCCACCTTTCCATCTAATCCAATTACCTGTATTTCGTATTTACGTTTTTCAGGAATAAGGTCAAGATTACCCTGGGCAGCGTGAATAACTACTCTGGTAACCTCCTTCTCAGGAATGTACTCTGTTGTAAATTTCGTAGTAACGTAATCTCCCTTCTCAAAATTCTTACTACAGCCATCATCCTCGAACATGGTAAATTCACCATTTTCGCCAGCACCAATAAGAAGCTTTAGGCTAGAAGGATTACTTACATCATTTCCTGTATTTAAGGCCAAAGGAACTATTCCACCAGCCTTAATAAGAACTGGAATGGAATCGATAGTTCTATATAGATTTTTTCTGCCACCGGTATATCTGTAGCCTGTGAAAATATCGTACCATACTCCATCTGGAATAAGCATATTAGCCTTTGCCATTCTAAGCTTCTCATCAGACTTTTCAGTAATATTTCCTACCAACAGATTGTCACCAAAGAAGTATTCGTTACCTACTTCATAGGCATCCTTTTTATCGCTTATACGATAATACACTGGTTCTATAAGCATCTGCCCATCAGTGTACATCTTGTAATTCATTGAATAGATATATGGAATCAGCTGATGGCGTAGGCGCATGAATTCTCCCATAACCTTTCTATAAGGCTCATTAACACTCCAAGGCTCCTTGTTAAAAAATGGACTGCAACTACTATGAAGTCTCATAATTGGAGAGAACACACCAAACTGAATCCATCTAATAAGGCGCTCCTCGTTCTTATCTCCCATCATATGGCCACCAATATCATGGCTCCACCAGCCATAACCGATGTTTGATGAAACAGCTGTAAAGTATGGCTGAAAATCCAAACTCTTCCAGGTAGCCACAGTATCTCCTGAAAATCCCACAGGATATCTGTGACTTCCCACACCACCATAACGCGAGAAAATCATTCCACGACGATTATCCCTATTGGAATCTTCGTAGTGATAGTGATTTAAAAGGAATAAAGGATCCACAGCATTTTCTTCACCTGTTCCCTGTTGCCAGTCAATCCACCAGAAATCTACTCCATCATCCTCGTAAGGATCCATCACAATATCAAAATAAGCTTTTCTAAATTCAGCATTTGAAAAATCAAATTCAATAGGTCTTTCACTGGCAGCATCCACTCCCAGTCTTTTAGCCATTTTTTCATACATTGACTCAAATGCTCTGATTCCATCTGCAGGATGTAAATTTAGTGTAGTTGCAAGTCCCCTTTCTTTTAGCCCCCTCAAAAAGCCTTTATAATCCGGGAATAAATCCTTGTTCCAGGTATAACCTGTCCAGCCTGTTCCATACTTTGGATCAACATCTGTTACATGCCAATCCATATCCAAAACAGCCACAGAAACAGGAATATTTTCCTGCTCCATTTTATCTAAAAGCTGATTATACTCCTCTGCAGAATAGGCATAATAACGGCTCCACCAGTTACCAAGAGCGTATCTTGGAAGCATAGGAGTCTTTCCACAAAGAGTGAAGAAATCCTTTAATCCTCCTCTGTAATCCTTTCCATATCCAAAGAAATACAAATCCTGGCATTTCCTTCCTCTTGCTACAAATTCTCCGTCAACAAGCAGAGCACTTTCACTGTCATCCAATACAGCAAAGCCTTTTTCTCCGAAAATACCATAATCGAGAACAATTCCACCGTCTGCGTTATCAAGTGTACGGGCAGCACCATAAAGGTTTCTGTCAGAATTGCCATGTACAATGCTATAGTGCCAAACCTCCCCACTTTCCTTTAACTCTATAGTAAGACCATCAGGGGAAAATTCCTTCCCGTCGTATTTAAAAATCAAATCATCTGTCTCTAAAATTAGGAATCCATCCTTGTGAAGGGTTGTGTACTCCACCTTTGGAAATGCTCTATTTACCACCATTTGAGTTGGGGCATCCACAAAATCATAATCCTGCTGATACTCCATTCTTATAAGCCTGCTGGTAAGCACAGTAATTCTATATTTATTTCCAATTGTCATTGTCGACCTCTCTCTACTACTTAAATCAATAATCACAGAGCTCGAACCTTTTGTTGGGAAAATTAAAAAGATAAATAGAATTTTAGACAACAAAAGGTTTTCGCCATAATAAGCGAAAACCTTTTAACCCATGCACGTATTATACGTTGCTCAAAATATAATTGCAACCATTATTTTAAAGAGATGTAAATTTCTGTGTTGTGTCGTTCAGCTGTTCAGTAACCTCAGTGTTCTTGTCCATGGCCTTGAAAATGTTCTTAATACCAGTAACAATCTCAGCTGAATTTTCAGCACTCATTGTAATTGCTGTAGAGCTTTCCTGTATAGAATTTGTAATGGTATCTACAGAATCTACCATATCCTTCATTATCACGTTGAGGCTTTCCGCCTTCTCAGTAAAATCTGTAAGCATCTCGTTCATTACCTCTGCAGTATGTCCATACTTCTCACCAGTATCTACGAACTCGTCGTAATCTCCGATTACAGTTCCATTGATGAAATCAAGAACCTCTTCGGCATTAGAAGCCAGTGTATTTACTGCAGCGGTAACCTCGCTTGCAATCTCCTGGATTGTAGCAGCCGTCTGTCGTGAATTTGCAGCAAGCTTACTGATTTCGTCAGCAACAACTGCGAAGCCCTTTCCTGCCTCACCTGCTCTGGCTGCCTCAATAGAAGCATTAAGAGCAAGCAGATTTGTCTGGCTGGCAATATCTAAGATATCGTTTGTAAGATCACTAATCTGACTAACCTTCTCTGAATCCTTAACAGATTTCTCAAGTGTAGCAGAAAGCGCTGTCATCTTTTCTCCTACATCAGATTTCTTAGTATTTACCTTAATCTGAAGCTCATCTGCCTCAGTCTTAATTTCGTTAGCAGTATGTGAGCCTTCCTCAGCCTGATTTGTAATCTTCTCTGCAGCATCCTTTACATCCTCTACACTCTCGTTGATAGATGCCAGAATTCCTACTACAGACTCCATATTTGCTGAAAGCTGCTGAAGAGCTGCTGAAGAACTTGTTACATTATCATCTGCAATCTGAAGCTGTGAGTTAACCTCCTCAGAACTATCTCTAAGTACTACAGTACCATCCTTTACATCCTTCATGATTCCTTGCAGTGTCTCGATAAAGTGATTGATACCATTCTTGATGTAAAGGAGCTCTGACTTTGTTTTAGTATTAACTCTTGCGGTAAGGTCACCCTGTCCCTTCTGGATGTTATCAATAATTCTGTTAACCTCATCACTAATCTGCTTAATTCTAAGAACAATACTTCTGTAGCTGATGATGAAGTTGACTGTGAGAAGGAGAATAATAACTATTGTACCGATAGCTGCTACTATCGTGCCTCTATTAAGCAAATAATTCATATCAGCCTTAGTGCTTTCAGCATTATTGCTGATAGCTTCATCAAGCACCTTCATGGAATGAATAATTGCTACCTTTTGGATTTCAGCCTTATCAAAAAGCAACGCATAAGCATTTTCCTGATCACCTGCATCGCTCTTTGCAATTGCGTTATCTATAAATTTGCACATTCTTGTATACTGACCGGATATTTCCTCAAGCTGTGCTACTGCTGCCTCATTGTGATAGGTAGTAAAATCATTCTTTAAATCAGCAATATCCTGTTCAATATTTGATTTTGCAACTTCAATCTGAGGAAGGAGGGCTTCCTGGGTTTCTACCGATCCTGATGCAACGTATCCAATAACCTGATCGTATAGGGTCATAACATCAGTTTTAAGATTTGATTCATGAGTAGTCTGCGCCATCATTGAGTCAAACATCTCCACACTGCTGCTTGTAGAGGTATTCATAGCCCTCATACTCAGACTCATAACAACCAGGAACGAAATAAGCATTGCTACATTTAGGGTTGATATCTGAACAATAATAGAATGAATTCCGCTTACTTTTACTTTTTTATTCTCGTTCACTATAATCCCCCCTTTCCTACAATTTAGCGTACCATTCTTCAATGGTACGATTGAACTCATCCCTAAAGCCTTCCGCAGTAAGCTCTCCATTTGCATATCTATAATAGCTGTAGCATAAGCCACCTTCTGAGTTACCCAGACCTTCAGGAAGATTCATCCAATGCCAGTTAGAGGTCTTTCCAGCGGCAATATAGTCTGAGATTGTCTGAGCGAAAGGATCTGAGGCCACATACTTGCAATCTGTAAATGGGCTTACACAACCTGCTGATTCTACCAAAATCTTCTGGCCTGCATCCTCTGAACACCACTGAAGAAACGCCTCAGATGCTGCTACATTTCCTTCCTTGAATACTGCCCACCATGAAGGTGCCGCTGTAAGTATTGTCTCCATTCCATCCTCAAATGCATATGGAACCATTCCTACCTTGAAACTTCCTGCAGCTGCATAAGCATCAGAAGAGGTAAGAGATGCACCAATCCACGAACCCTGGGTTATAAATGCGTACTTTCCAGCTGCGAAATTGGCAACCTGATCATCATAAGTACCAGTTGTCAAAAGTTCTGGGTCAGAGTACTGATTAAACAAACCTATCATATTTGCAAAATTAAGGAATCTGGAGTCATCCACCTTCTTATCATTTGCAATCATATCGATGTAGGTTGTATCATCTCGTGCCAATCCAGAATCTATATATGCGCCAGTAATATGGTTTCCGGCTGACCAGCCTAAATTAACTGGCTCTGCACAATAACCAATTACTGCTTTAAGTCCTAATGCATCCTTATTAGCAGCTACTGCTTCGAAAGCAGCACGAAGAGCATCTGGTCCTGTGATAGACGCTGGGTCAACACCGCACTTCTCTAAAATATCAGCATTGTATGCCAAGCCGATGGCCTCAGTAGTATATGGAAATCCCAACGTTCCATATGTACTGTCCACATAAGCTGCCTCTGTCTTCTTTGCCCAATCCTGATCGCTCATATCTACAAGCAGACCTTCCCAATTGCCAAAGCCCGATGACTCGCAGGCAATAATATCTGGCATCTGATCAGACAGATAATATCCCTTTAATGTTGCCTGTGCATCAACACCAGCTGGGACATTAATCACCTTTACCTCCACGCCAGTGGCTGCCTGATAAGCCTTAGCAAGCTCTTCAACCTGAGAATTAATCTCACTTTTGATGTTTACCATCGTAATTGAGCCACCAGCAGATGTATCACCAGTATCACCACTTGCTGCCTCTTCCTGCTTTCCACAACCACCCAAAACAGTGGCCATAACTAGGAACAAGCACATCCACACACTAATCTGCTTTCTCATAAGTTTTCCCCTCCTGCCCTATTAGTAAGCATATGTCCACCCAATTAGTATACGGAACATAGATTAAAAAACTGTGAATTATCTATTAAAATTCACAGCTTAGAGAATAATATCTGATAATTATCCTAGACAAAAAAAGAGCCTCCCTAAGGAGACTCAATAATTAAAGGAGCACTATTCCTTTACACCACCAAGTGCAACACCTGCAATGATGAATTTTGAAAGGAATAAATATGCAATTATGATTGGTACAATTGCAACCGTAATCATCATATAAACCTTGCCCATGTCAAAATTCATATAATCAGCGCCACGAAGAGTAGCAATCAAAATAGGCACTGTAGCCTTTTCCTTAGACTGAAGGATAAGGGCTGGAACGAAGTAGTTGTTCCAAGAGCCTACGAATGTGAAAATAGCCTGTACTGCAACAGCTGGCTTCATAATAGGGAAGATGATTCTGTTGAAAATCTTCATTTCTGAACAACCATCAATTCTTGCAGCCTCAACAAGAGAAAGCTGAAGGTTTGACTGAAGGTAGCTGTACATAAAGTAAAATACCGCAGGGCTTGCAATGGAAGGTAAAATAAGTGGAATTAAAGTATCATACAGCCCCATATTAGTAATAAGTCGAAGAAAACCAAGTGCTGTAACCTGTGTAGGCATTACAAGGATAATCATAATGAATGTAAATGCCACCTTCTTAAGCTTGAAGTCGTATACGTAAAGACCGTATGCTGTCAAAGCTGAGAAGTATGTACAGATTGCAGCGCAAAGGCTGGATACGATAATACTGTTTCCGATACCCTTCATCATTGGGAAGGTACCGTCATTTGCAACTGCACTAAAATTCTTACCGAAGTAATTCTTTGGAAGTGCTGAGAAGCCCTTCTGTAAATCTGCATGAGAGCATGTAGAGTTAATAATCAAAATGTAGAAGAAGAATAAACACATAAAGGCAAGAATGATTAAAACTAAATGTGCTATGAAGCTTCTTGCTACGCTGGAAAAATTTTTGCTTGCCATTACTGCTTTCCTCCCTTCATAGCCTTCATTCTTTTCTTAGCAGCCTTCTGCTCTGCCTTTGCATCATTATCCTGACCATTTACCATCTTATAAACAACAAGACAAAGAATACCGCTGACTATGAACAGGTAAACTGAAAGTGCACCTGCACGACCATAATCTGGAGCGCGAAGAAGGTTGTTCAACCACATAATAAGTGTGTAGCTTGTTCTGTTTGGATTTCCCTGTCCGTTTGTAAGGATCTGAGGAACGTCAAACATCTGAAGACCACCAATAAGTGATGTGATTAATGTGTATGTCAAAATAGGTCTGATAAGTGGCAAAGTAATATGGAAGAATGACTGTCTAGGTGTGCAACCATCAATTGATGCAGCCTCGAAAATATCAGGGCTGATACCCATAATAGCAGCCATAAGCATAATTGTAGTATTACCAAACCACATAAGGAAATTCATTAATGCAATAAGAAGTCTTGTACCAACAGGAGTGCCCATAAAATCAATTGGTCCATTTACAATACCAAGTGACGTCAAAATGCTGTTAACAGGACCTGAAGTCGAAAATAATGTAAAGAACAACATTGCAAAAGCTGATGCCATAATAAGATTTGGTAAATATATCACCACTTTGAAGAACTGTTCACCATGGATTTTAAGTCGAGCATCTACAAACCAAGAAGCAAGTAAAAGCGCAATAACAATCTGAGGAACAAATCCAATCATCCAAAGGGTAAAGGTATTTCCCATATATGTGAAGAAATCCTTGCCCATGACATTGATATAGTTATCAAATCCCACGAAGCTTGGTCCTACAATACGAAGACCAGAGCGGTAATATTCATAAAAACTATACCTAATCGTGTCTAAAAGTGGTATCAATGAAAAAATTAAATAAGTCGCAAAGAAAGGTAAAATAAACAGATAGCCATACTTTGCACGGCTTATACTCTTTCCTTTTTCATAATATTAAATCTCCTTAGAAAAGCGGGGCAGACATTGCCTGCCCCATATATATTGGGATGAATAGAGAATATTATCTTTATTCTGGCCAGTTTACAGCTGTGATATCTGGATATCTTTCCATGATAGCCTTCTCGAAGTTAGCCTTAGCTGTATCGTAGTCAACCTGACCCTGGAAGTAATCACCGAATGCGCTCTGGATAAGCTCTACGCAACCCTGATCGTATGGTGAAAGTGTTGTCATCTGGATAGATGAAGCTGCTGGCTGGAAGTACTTGAATGGATTCTCTCCACCAAGGAACTCTGCGCCAAAGCTTTCGTCCTCAGCGATTTCCTTCATACCAGACTGTGTATTTGTGAAATCAAGGTAATCCTTTGTAATCTTCATAAGGTTATCCTTGTTAGCTGTTACTGCAAGCATGATTTCCTTAACGTGCTCTGGGTTATCTGTACCAGCACATCCGTGAACGAATGAACCACCCCAGTTGAATGCCTGTGGACCATCTGTTACAGCCCAAGCACCTGCATCACCATCCCAGTTTGGATTAAGAACGAAGTCGATACCCCAAGCTGGAAGTAAGAAACCAAATACCTTAGATGCTGAACCCATTGACTTGTTCCAGTCATCTGTCCACTGTCCCTTAACATTCTTATCAAGAAGACCTGCATCAAGCCATTCCTTTGAATCGTTAATCCAATTGATAATCTGTGGATCTACGTTAATCTCTGTTGAGCCTTCCTCTACCCATGGAGCAGAAATGCTGTTTCCATAAGCACGGAATGTATCTGCATAACCTGCAAGTGTATAGTAACCCTTAGCCTTAAGCTCTTCACCAGAAGCCTTCATTGTAGCCCAATCAGCTACCTTTGCGTGGATTTCATCTGGATCATCTGTTCCGAAAGCATCCTGTGCAATGTCTCTACGATAAACGAAAAGACAAGGGCAAGCCTGCCATGTAGAACCTCTCTGAACGCCATTAGCATCAGAAGCTACTGTCTTTGTGAAATCATACTGATCTGCAAGATCCTTCTCTGGATCAATACCAAGATCTGTAAGTGGAATTGCTACATCTGCTTCAGCATCTGTGTACTTTACAACATAATCTGTCTCTGAAAGGAACATATCAATCTTGTCATCATCAGCTGCTGTAGCCTGATTTAAAAGTCCCTCGTCAAGCTTTGACTGATATACACCATCCTGGTTAGGATTTACTGTCCAGTGAATCTCTGTACCATCAGTAAGATATGTGATTGTACCATCCTCTGATGTGTGATCAACCTTATCATATACAGCTTCTACTCTTGTTCTGAACTCGTCGTTCCAGCAGTAAATGTTAATTACTTTTCCTTCCTCTCCTGCTGCAACATAGCTGCTGTCCGCACCAGCCTCTGTAGCTGCACTGCCATTGTTTCCAGCTGCGTCTCCCCCGCAAGCTGTAAGTCCTGCTACCATAGAAAGGGCAAGCATAAGACTAACTACTTTCTTTTTCATTACGTATTCCTCCTTGTAAATAACTAGAAATGGGATTGTCCCTTAAACGATTACTATATTAATTTTTCGGGCTTTTTTTAATATCAAATCCGTTGTAAAAATGATAAAATCATGCTATGCTTTAAAAAATTTTTTATAGCTTGTCAGGGTCCCAATCCTTAGAGATTGTGGCCTACAAGTAATCTCGAGGTATTTATGAAACAAGATAAAGATGTTTTTGTATTTGATATTCACGATGACGAGGATGCTATAGTTCATCGTCATCAGAATGCAGAATTACTTTTCTATCAACAGGTAGCAAAGGGAGATGTTGATGCCATTCGTGAAAACTGTCTTAATCACGAATTTTTAAATCAGGCTGGAGTAGGAATGCTTTCAAAAGATCCTCTTCAGAATCTTAAATATCATTTTGTAGTTTCTGTTGCCATCATCTCACGCCTTTGTGTTGATAATGGAATGGAAATGGAAAAATCTTACAGACTAAGCGATTTTTACATCCAGCGTTTGGATGATATTAATACTATAGAAATGATGGAACAGCTTCACGATAAGATGGTTACCGACTACACTTATAAAATGAAGATTATCCGTCAGAATGCAGGACTCTCTCGCCCTATGACCGAGTGTATGAATTACATTTACTCTCATCTAAAGGACCGAATTACAGTAAAGGATCTTGCAGAATATACCAACAACTCTGCAAGCTATATCTCACGTCTTTTTAAAGAAGAATTGGGAGTTTCCACCAGTGATTATATTAGAAATGCAAAATTAGAGGCATCAAAGAATCTTCTTAGATATAGCGACTACTCGCTGGTTGATATTGCAAATTATTTCTCATTTACATCACAGAGTCACTTTTGTCAGTTGTTCCAGAAGGAAACTGGATTGACACCAAAAAAGTACCGCGAAAAATATTACGGTACTCATTGGAAAGGAACAGAAGGTGACATCATGAACTATCAGGACTTATAGTCCGCTGGTTACGGCCACAAGCCTGATATTTCTCCGCTCATCTAACACGATTCGCTTGAGAAACATCAGAGCTTGTTACCTACCAGCTCATCTAAATTCTTATTATCAAATTCTTATCCCAACAATATATTAATTGAATTATTATTTGGTAGTTCATCGATTGTCACACGAGGAACTACGATTTTTGTGGAATCCACAGGAATATCCTCACCATTCAATTTCGCAGATACGATATTATAGTCGCCGCAGTTGAGGTTTGATGGGTTCGTAAATGCGATATCGAAGCGCTTATCTGCAAAGTTAAGGCTGATTGAAGCCTTGCCGGATTCATCGAACTGGTCTTTTGTCAGTGCTGGTGCAATCATAAGATTTCCTGCCTCTCCCTTTACACCAAATACTTCTGTAATCATTGTAAGCAGATACCAGCTGGCTGCACCTGTAAGATAAGGATACTTGCCACGGCCCTTAGCATCAAAGTACTCTGGGATTCCTGGGTACATATGACTAACATTGAAATTCATTGATGCATTCGAAAGTGCTGAAAGAGCCTTATGTCCAGCCTTTGCAAAGCCTCTTTGATATAAGGCATTTGCGTACATAACAGCCATATGGGAGAATACTGCACCATTTTCTTTTTCGCCGTATGCGAAACCAAACATTCTTCCTAAATCGCCCTTAAGCTCTTTGAAATCTGTGTTAAGTCTGTATCCACCTATTTCTTCTCTATATAAATATCTATCCGCAGCCTTAGTGATTGCATCAATCTGCTTTTCTGTTGCAACATTTCCCATAATTGCAAACACCTGACCAGTAAGCATCATTCTGGTCTTCTCAGAATCACTGTCATAGCACTCTACTCTGCGGCAGCTGTCATCATAATAGCTGTTAAACCAGCCCTGGCCCTGCTCACCTTCAATCCATTCCTGAGAATTAAGATGATTTGTAAACCATTGAGACATTTCCATAAGCTTTGAAACAAGTGTCGATACGGGAATCATAATCTGCTTTCCAGAAATATTTCCCTCAACTAATTCACAATACTTATTTAATAAAGCTGTCTTATCCCCAACAGATTCGTAAATCTGAACATAGGAATCAAGTAATGTATTGAGCTCTGATGCAATGGAGATTGTGTCAATTCCAACATTAAGTGCATACTCTGAAATAAGCATTGATAAATCTTTTAGGTTTCCGGCATAAGCATATGAGAATGCAACACTTTCACCATTCTTTGATGCCATATCAAGAGCATCATTCCAGTCAGCTCCACGAAGCTTTAATACATTATGCTCTCCAACCTCGTAGAATGCACAAAGATTCTGAACAAGAAGATGTTCTATAATAGAACCTTCATAAACCTTGCCATCCTCTGTGTACTGCTTGTTTCCTTCAGTCTCGAATTTCTTATTAATAAGATTTCCTCTGTGAACAATAGAATCCTTAAAGTAAGGAACCTTTTCTTTGAGGATTTCGTAATCTCCTGACTGATGTATGTAAAGAAGCAGAGTCTTTAGTGGCCAATATGCATGGTCCATCCACACTCTTGCGATTCCATTTCTGTCAGCAATGAAATTGCCCAAGCCATCTCCAATGATAGTAGCATTGCTTCCGTCCATACGAACGCCACCAAAGTTTGCAACTAGCATCTTTCTAACATCATCTGGCTCCATAAAGAGAAGTGCAAGACAATCCTGCCATAAATCTCTCCATCCTCTTCCACCTCTTCCATAATCGTGATATGGGAGGAATGAACAGCCATAAACTCTTCTAAGGAATGGTTGGAATGCAACCCAAGCCATAAACTCATCAAAGTCCTTGTTACCTGTGTGGAAGTTTACATTGACCTTGTTTGCCCAGTACTTCTTAGTAGCAGCAAGCTCTTTTGCAACATCTTCCTTAGTAACTATTCTCTTTTTAACCTCATCAAGCTCTGATTCATTTTCTGCTACGCCAATTAATACCGTATATACGATTTCATCCTTTGGCTGCAATGTTACCTTTTCGAACTTTAATCCGCCTACTGCTTCAAGTCCTGCAAAGCTTTCACCTGATTTGCAGCCTGGCTCCTGACGATAAACACTTCTAGGCTTTAAGAAGCTTCCGCCTTCACCAATAAATGATTCCACTGTTGGGAAAAATGATTCTGGCTTAGCTCCATTTTCATCCATACCTAAAACAAAATATGTTTTATTATTAAGTCTGTGTCCCTTCTCATCAAAGGACATAGTAGGCTTCACAAGAACGCCTTCATCTATAGTAGAAATTCTATGGAGCATAGATGTAACATTTCTATGATCGCGAAGGTTATCTGCAGATCTTCCAAAAATAGGAATAGCTGCTATAGGGGTTATAACCTTTGCCTCGTTGGAGATATTTTTAATGGTAACTGACATAACCTCAACATTTAGATCCACAGGAACAAATGAAGTGATCTCTGCCATTACACCAAAACTACTGTTGGCTCTAGTAGCTGTATGCCACATAAAGCCAGCTGAAACAAGACTTTCATCCTGCTCCATTGTGAATTTCTTACTCTCCTGCTCTGCAGAAGAACCAACTGCTGACCACACAGAACCATTATCCATGTACAACCAGAAGTTACGGCCATTTTTATTATTATGAAGATTTTCCACGCTGACTGGCTCTAACACAAAGGTCTCCTGATTTACCATAGCATCACCACCAAGATTTGGTGTGACAGAACACTTCAGGCCCTTCTCACCAGCAATTGGAAAATAAAGGTAGCTGGTATCCTCGGCTCTTCCGATTCTAAAGCTTCCCATATCATCTAAAAACTCATACTTACCTGTATTAATTGTTTTAAGCATCGTATTCCCCTCACATAATAGTTTTATAGGATGATTGAATTATACTCTGTGCCCTCAAAAAAAGTTATCAAATCTGTTAATTAATATCAGATTTGTGAACATAAAAATGCCACCCCATATGAGGTGGCAAATATCTTTTTGATTATCGTAATTCCGAATATCCAAATGAATTTACTATAGCGTCAATTGGTACTCCCTGCTTGCATAGTGGGCAGTCGTGAAGTGGATAAGATGCGTAGTTTGGAATATCCTCATCATGGAAAACTGCTGTGATATCGATGCCAGCAACTTGGCGAACAGCCGAAAAGATAGCGCAAGCTCCGCTAATCTTTGCTCCATAATATTTTACACACTCTGCAAGACTTTCAACTGTACGTCCTGTACTTAATGAACCAAACAAAAGAAGTACATTTTTATCACGAACAGTAAGCTGCATATTATCTCTAAAAATGTTTTGTCCTGTAGAAGTAAGCTCTGGAGACGTAACGTAAATTGTTTTGTGCTGATTGTAGTTTGCAACACCAGCCTTTGTAAGCTCCATTGCTAAAAATGTTCCAACAACCTCCATATCATCGGCACATACTATTGTATCAACGGGGGTTTGTACTGAATAATGCATTGCAAGAAGCTGAGCTACCCCCTGTGCCTCGTTGCATCTGGTTTTCATTGTACCAATCTCCATGTAATTAGTAATGTGGGAATGATTGGTAGCGAAGTGACCAGGAATAATTTTCAGTGCTACTTCTGAATTAAGTGGTGCAGGAATTTTAGTATACTCTTTTAGCATAATAACCCCCTTTTATTAACGTAGACTTAATAACACATCGTACAAAATTCTTTCTAGCAAAGTTATTATATCATACACTGAAAATTAAAAGTGTGAATTTTTTACATATATCATAAACCGCCTATTCCCTCTTGAATAATGAACAAGTAAGTGCTATTGTGTTTTTAACATTATCACTTTAAAGTACTAAATTATTCATAAAGAAAGGATGGTTTATGTTATGAAAAAAATCAGTAACTTTATCGGAAAGTACATGGCTATTATTGTACTTGTAGTTGCAGCACTAGCATTGTTTGCCCCAGCCAGCTGTCTTTGGATTCAGACCAGCTGGATTAACTATCTTCTTATGATAGTAATGTTCGGAATGGGACTTACAATTAAGCCTGAAGATTTTGTATTAGTATTCACTCATCCAAAGGATATTCTCATTGGCTGCCTAGCTCAGTTCACCATCATGCCTCTTCTTGCATTCCTTCTTGGAAAGGCATTTGGTCTTGAGGCTGGACTTCTTGCAGGTGTAATTCTTGTTGGTACTTGTCCTGGCGGTACATCAAGCAATGTAATCACATACCTTAGCGAAGGGGATGTAGCTTTATCAGTAGGAATGACAAGTGTTAATACTCTTCTTGCTCCACTTCTTACCCCTGTTATCACATATTTATTCCTTCGCACAACTGTCTCAGTTGATGTACTGGCTATGTTCATTTCAATCATTAAGGTTGTTATTGTACCTATCGCCCTTGGCTTTGTCATCAATCATTTCTTTGGAAAGTACACAGCTAAGGTTAAAGAGGCACTTCCTCTTGTATCTGTTCTTGCAATCACTATGATTGTAGCAGCAGTAGTTTCTCACAACTCCGAGCAGATTCTTACAACAGGTGCTATCATCTTCTTAGTTGTAATTCTCCACAATCTTTTAGGTTATGGTTGCGGATTATTACTTGGCCAAGCATTAAAGCTTCCACTTTCAAAGAAAAAGGCTCTCTCTGTAGAGATTGGTATGCAAAACTCTGGCCTTGCAACTTCTCTTGCTGCTACAGCATTTCCTGATCTTGCTATGGCAACAGTTCCAGGTGCAATCTTCTCTGTATGGCACAATATCTCTGGTGCATTACTTGCAAACATCTACCGCAGAATGACAGAGGACAAAAGCCAACAGGAAAAATAAATGCTTCTGAAGATGTTGCAGAAGAAAAAGTAATTTGGCTTAATACACAAAACAAAAAGAAGGCCTAAGCGTATGCTTAAGCCTTCATATACTTTAATGTTAAACTTCTATTTTAGGCATTACTTTAAGTGCGCCTTTGACCTGTGTTACCTTTGCGGCTGTGGCATTTGCGAGAGTAAGTAGTTCCTTAATCTGCTCTGCTGTAAGTTCAATGCCGTGGCCTAAGATGTAGTGAAGGGCGCAACCCATAAATGTGTCGCCTGCTCCAGTAGTATCTACTACTGATTCCATTTTGACACCAGCGACCTTTACTAGCTCATCCCCTACAGAGCCAAGACTTCCGTCAGGACCAAGTGTAACGAAAACCTGCTTTGCTGATGACATTTCCTTAATCTTCTTGTAGCCAGCCTCCATATCAGAAAGACCAGTCATAAACTCTACTTCGTTATCAGAGATTTTGAGGATATCGCAGTTTTCCATTCCCCACTTAATAGCTGCCTTGGCATCATCAAGATTCTCCCAAAGTGGCTCACGTAAATTAGGATCAAAGGAAATAAGAAGTCCCTTTTCCTTGGCAAAAGCAACTGCCTTTTTTGTAGCTTCCTTAGCGCATTCTGAAGTCATTGAAAGAGTTCCGAAATGGAAAATCTTTGAATCCTCGATTAAATCAAATTTAACCTCTGATGCATTAAGCATCATATCTGCTCCTGGATTTCTGTAGAAGCTAAAGTCTCTATCTCCGTTAGGAAGCTTTTTAACAAAGGCAAGTGTTGTACGTACCTCTTTATCAAATACTACACCTGAAGTCTCGATCCCAAGCTCCTTGATTGTGTCTGTAAGCATATGTCCAAACATATCCTCGCCAACTTTACCGATGAAAGCTGTCTTGTGACCAGCCTTTGTAAGAAGTGATAATACATTGCAAGGTGCTCCACCAGGACATGCCTCAAAGGTATCATTGCCCTGTGATGATTGCTCACCTGGAGCCATGTCAATTAAAATCTCTCCTAATGCTATTACGTCAAATCTTTTCATTATATTGTGCTTTCCCTTTCTATATACGATACCGGTAAAAGAGTGCGCTTAGGCACAACCTTTCCCTCTGAAGCTGCTATAACAAGTTCTACTGCCGACTCTGCCATCTCTTTAATTGGCTGGTGAATAGTAGAAATAGGTGGTGTGGTAATTCGTGAAATCATAACATCATCAAATCCCACCAACTTTATATCTTCTGGTACCTTTTTTCCTATTTTACCACAAACCTGAAGCACTTGCGCTGCAATTAAATCCGAACTGGCAAATACGCCATCAATATCAGAATCAAGCTTTAAAGCACTATCTAAAAGTGAATGATAATCCAGGCTTTCGTACTGATCCTGACTGGTGACTATTTCCTTGTATGAGATACCATTTTTCTCACAGACCTTTGCAAAACCTTTTACACGATCATCCGCAGGCATTGAGTTGTTAACAACACCTGAAATCATAAGAACATTCTTACATCCTGCATCGATAAGTGCCTGAGCTGCTAACATTCCACCCTGTTCGTTATCACACTCCACCGCTGCAGTTCCATCTTCCATAAAACGCTCTACCGTAACAAGTGGAATTTTACTATTTGCAAATTCCGATACCTGTACACTAGAAGAAAATAAAATAACACCAGCCACTCGATTGCTTCTACACATATCTAAGTATTCCTTCTCCTTATGCTTTGCCCCCTTGGAGTTGGCAAGGATTATTTTATATCCTCGTTTATTAGCTGCGTTTTCAATATTACTAATCATTTCCGAAAAATAAGGATGTCTAATATGTGGTACGATAACCCCTATCGTATTAGTGGACTTTTTTGATAAAGACCTAGCCACCTCATTTGGTTGATAGTTGAGCTCTTCCATGGCCGCATAAACCTTTGCTCTGGTCTCTTCGGAAATGTATCCTCTGTTATTTAGTACTCTCGATACTGTGGTGACAGTCAACCCGCACTTAGCTGCCACGTCCTTTAATGTTGCCATTATTCCCTCCAAATTATAGCTTCTTGTTTTTCTGAGGAAAAACAAAAATCTATGCTTAACTCCATGCCCACATTTTATCATAAAAACCGGCAATACCCTACTGTGCATTGCCGTTTTTATTTATGAATGTTCAATAGTGAACTTCTTAGTTTTTAAGTTAGCCTTAAGTCTTGCAAAAGCGTCACCATTTTTTCTAAGAATTACAAGCTCTTCATCGCTGCAATCCTCTAAAATAAACTCCCCATCAAATGCCGAATGCTCATTTCTAAACTTCATAAGCTCAAGTAATTTCTTAACTACTGGTCTTTCAACCTCGCGGTCGATTTCATCAAGCTTATAGTAATGACGATTAATATTTCTACCAACCTTTGTCTCCTCTAAAAGCTGAAGGTCGTTCTTTCCTGCAAGGAGTCCTACATAGTATACCTGTGGAATACCTGGTGCAAAGAACTGTACTGCTCTCGCAAGAAGATAAGCATCGTCATCATCTCCAAGTGCTGAATAGTAGCTGCAGTTAACCTGATAAATATCAAGGTTGTTGTAAGCTGCTGTGTTATAAATCTTTTTAACATTAGCGCCGAATTTAAAGATGTCTTCCTTTGTACGTTCGATTTCCTCATCAGGAAGAAGATCCTTAACGTCTACAACTCCGATTCCATCGTGTGTATCAAGTGTTGTAAACTGCTTTCTTGGGCAAATCTCAAGCCAGTGCTTTAAGTACTGTGACTGTCCATAGTAAAGGCCGTTAATAAGAAGCATAGGAAGCGCAAAATCATATACATAGTAATCATGACTTTCAATCTTCTGCTGCATTGTATAGTGCTCGTGAATCTCTGGAAGAAGTGTTACACCATATGGCTCAACAATCTTTGCTGATTCATCCATAAGCTCCCAAACCTCTGGCTCAATGAAAAAGCATGAAGAGCCTGCCTTCTTTGTAGCATATGCGAATGCATCAAGTCTAATCATAGCAAGACCATGCTTACAAAGTGTTTCAAGATTATCCTTGATGAATTCCTTTGCAGTAGCTGACTTGCAGTTGATATCAATCTGCTGCTCATCAAATGTACACCAAACCTTCTCAGTAGTGCCGTCTGCGAAATTCGCATCTACGTATGGAGCTCTTGGCTTTCTCTTGTAGATAGCATCTACTTCTTCCTCTGTTGGTTCTCCATTCTCCCAGAAATCCTTGTAACGGATAAAAAGATCCTTGTACTTAGAATCATCCTTCTTTGCAAGGAAATCCTTATAGTATTCACTCTGTGCTGAAATATGGTTAATCATATAATCAGCCATAAGATAGTAATCTTCTGCCAACTTTTCAATATCATTCCAATCACCAAAAGCTGGGTCTACTACGTGGTAATCCATTGGAGCAAAACCTCTGTCTCCTGATGAAGGGAAAAATGGAAGAATGTGAATTCCACCAACCGCATCC
Organism: Butyrivibrio fibrisolvens 16/4; assembly: GCA_000209815.1. Lineage (GTDB taxonomy): Bacteria > Bacillota > Clostridia > Lachnospirales > Lachnospiraceae > Pseudobutyrivibrio > Pseudobutyrivibrio fibrisolvens_A. Next base: position 1,110,805 of record FP929036.1, on the reverse strand, counting down.
TTAAAATGCTTGTTCATTACTGTTGTTAAATCTGAAAGGTTATCACCCATAGAATCTGCATAAGTGATAAGCATACATTTGTTTTCTAGCTTTTTCATTTTCTTTTTCCTTTATTTTTTTATAGGAAGGTGTGCCATTTAAAGATTTGCCTGCGGCAAATGGCACATCCTGCAATACCTTATCTTCGATAAAGTATTGCTTATTTAACAGCACCTGCAGTAATACCCTCAACGATATATCTCTGAAGGAACAAATACAAAAGAAGAATTGGGAGCATTGCAAGTAAAAGCGCAGCCATAATTAATCCTGTATCTGTTGAATAAGTACCGTAGAATACCTTTGTAGCGATAGGAATTGTGTAAAGTTCCTTACGACCAAGTACAAGTGATGGAAGTAAGTAATCATTCCAGAATGCCATTGCATCGATGATTGCTACTGTAGCAATTGTTGGTTTCAATATCGGAAATACGATTTTTGAGAAAATCTGCCATTTATTACATCCATCAATTGTTGCTGCCTCCTCAAGTGAGATAGGCACGTTTGTGTGAATACTTCCGTGGAACATAAATGTTGCCATTGAAAGTGAAAAACCAATATGCATAAAGATAAGTGTAATTCTGTGATTTAATATTCCAAATATTCCACCGTATAAAGAAACCAGAGGAACCATAAGTACCTGGAATGGAATTACCATTGATGCAATCATTGTTACGAATAAAATCTTGTTTGCTTTCCAGTTATTTCTAACAATCAGATATGCAGTCATTGATGAAAGAATGATTGTACCGATTGTTGAGAAAATTGTAATAAAGAGTGAATTTCCAAATGAATTCCAGAAATTCATTTTCTTAATAGCATTAGGGAAGTTTTCTAATGTGAATCCGTGCTTACCTATAAGAGCAAGTGGATTTGCAGTAATATCTGCCTTAACCTTAAATACATTTATGATTACCATTATGAAAGGGAAAATAAATGCTACAAATAATATCGCAAGTACGATAATCATAATGGCGTGTCTTATTTTTTATTGCGAGCTGCTTTTTCGTTTTCCATTATGCCTGCACCTCCCCTTTCTTACCAACGTATACTTGAATTCCACCGATAATAGCGCAGATTACAAAGAGGATAAGTGCCTCTGCCTGACCTGTACCATAGTTCTTGTTGATGAAAGCCTGGTTGTATACGTGCATAGCAGCAAGTGCTGAGCTTCCGTATGGATCACCGTTGGTCAGTGAAAGGTTTACATCGTATACCATGAAGCATCTTGTGATTGTAAGGAATAAACACTGTACAAATGATGCTGTCATAAGTGGAATTGATATATGAATGATTGACTGTGTCCCCGTACAGCCATCAATTTTAGCCGCCTCAATAACATCTTCTGAAACACTCATAAAGCCTGCCACATATATAAGCATCATATAGCCTGCATACTGCCAAACTGAAACAATAATAAGTGCTGCAATTGCACCTGTTTCTGTAGCAAGGAGTGATTTGGCATCTCCACTTGCTATAGAAGCTGACAGTGAAACTAATGCCTTATTAAATACAAATTTCCAAACATAACCAAGTACGATACCACCGATAAGGTTTGGAACAAAGAAACCTGCTCTAAAGAAATTCTGACCCTTGATTCCGCTTGTTACCATATAAGCGATAATGAAGGCCACTGCATTTACCAAAATAACAGCGATTGCTGAGTAGATAAATGTACGTCCAAGAGATACCCAATACCCTGAATCTCCAAACGCATTAACATAATTTTCAACGCCAACGAATGGCTTATTGCGTGAAACTCCATCCCAACTTGTAAATGTAAGATAAAGACCATAAATAAAAGGAATGATTACCACGCTTGCAAAAATAACTGTAGATACTCCTGCAAAAAGTAAGTACTGTCTAAATTTATACCCCAGTGTATTCGTTTTCATAAACATCACCTTTCAAAATAATAGGGCCTCAGTTATTTATTTATCTGAGGCCCCGTTGTGAACAAGGTAGTTCGCGCCATTATTAATTGCCTATGGCCTGGCGCTCACAGCATAATTAGTGGGCAATTGGAGTAGCTGTCTTGAAGTATTCTGTAACTTCCTTAGCAACTTCTGCTCTATCAATAGCCTCATCAAGGTATTTCTGCATAATCTCCTGACCAACTACTGTCATATGATCATCTGGAAGGTAGTTGTAGTTTGGTACAAGGTTTCCAGCGTCAGCATATGACTTAACTGAAAGTGAAAGTGGATCAAGTGCTGAAGCATCAATGTTATCGAATGCAGGAACTAAAGCACACTTCTCTGTAAGGAAAGCATTACCTTCTGCATCGCTTACTAACCAGTTAAGGAAATCAAGAGCTGCCTGTCTCTGCTCCTCGCTTGTAGCATCTGAGCTATCTACGAAGATGTACTTAGAACCACCACCAACAAGCTTTGTGTTTGTGCCATCTGTTGTGTTCTGTGGAACTGGCATCATACCAAGGTTCTCTGTGTAGTCGTACTGGTTGATTACTGACCAATCCCAGTTACCACCAAACATAAATGCGATGTCTCCCTGAGCAAACTTCATTGATGTTTCCTCACGATCAGCATTTGAAGCAGAACCCTTAGCGTAGTTGTACTTAACAAGTGTCTCGAATGTATCCATGATTGAGTTGAACTTCTCATTTCCAGCAAGGTCCTCAGAACCAGCAAGAAGTCCGTTTACGAATGCATCTGGATCAGCCTGCTCTTCGTATACCATTGGGAACCAGTGAGCACCAAGTGACCAGTACTCTGAAAGAATACCAACTGGAGCTTCCATTCCACCAGCTACAAGCTCATCAAGAAGCTTCTGGAAGTCATCAAGTGTTGCTACTGATGAAGGATCAAAATCCTTACCTGTTACCTTCTTAATTGCATCTGCGTTGTAAAGAATACCTCTTGCCTCTACACAAACTGGGAAACCAGCAAGCTTATTGTTTACTGTGATACCGAGTGTTGTGTGGCTAGCCCAATCTTCATTTGAAAGATCATAAGCATAATCATCTGCAAGTGAGTAGATATCCTTTGCATCAACCATTGTAAGTGTGTATGGATCGTTTGATGCATATCTTGTTGCTACCTGTGAAGCAACTGTTGTATCTGTATCAGCATTGTAAACCTCAACGTGTACACCTGTGTTTGCCTCATACTCTTCTGCCATCTCTTCAAACTGAGTCTGAATCTCTGTCTTAGAGTTTAAGATTGTGATAGAAACGCCATCACCCTTTGCTGCCCCATCGCCTGAGCCTGAAGCTGAACCACATGCAACCATTGATAAGCCCATAGTTGCAACCATAACTAATGAAACTAACTTTTTCTTCATTTCAATTACCCCTCCTTCAAAAGGTCTGTTTGTTTTGATGATTGGATGATAGCACTGTGTGTTATGGTATGTCAACCGGTTGACATATATATTATGGCTAAAAGTGAACATTTTGTGAAATTATATGCAAAATAAATAAGGGATTTTGTCTAAAATAACGACAAAATCCCTTATTGTAATATTATCAAATATATGTTATCCGATTGACACACCTAATTTAACCCTAATGCCAATCCAATAGCTCTTACTATAAATGCAACTACCCAGGCAACTGCACATTGGAATATAACCATTTTCAGTGCTGCTCGTCTTCCTGCTTCTCTTTTTTCTGCTGCTATTGCTGCAACACAAGGTGTATAAAGCAAACAGAAAATAAGGAATACAAAAGCTGTAAGCGGAGTAAGCTCTGCACGTAATCCCTCTACACCACCATATAATACAGTAAGCATTGAAACTACGCTTTCCTTAGCAAGGAAACCTGAAATAAGTGATGTGACCATCTTCCAGTTTCCAAATCCAAGTGGAATAAATATAGGAGCAAGAATTCCAGCCAACGCTGCTAAAATACTTTCTTCTGATGATTCCACCATATGGAAATAGAAATTAAAGTTCTGTAGGAACCACACTGCAATTGTACCAAGGAAAATTACAGTAAATGCTCTTTGGATAAAGTCTTTTGCCTTGTCCCACATAAGCATTAGCACGTTCTTAAGACCAGGAAGTCTGTAATTTGGAAGCTCCATTACAAATGGAACAGCCTCGCCCTTAAATTTGGTATTCTTTCCGCAAAGAGCCACAAGAACAGCTACAACTATACCTGTAAAATAAAGTACAATCATAACCAGCGCTGCCCTGTCTGGGAAAAATGCAGCTGCAAAGAAAGCGTAGATTGGCATCTTTGCACTACAGCTCATAAATGGAATAAGAAGCTGTGTCATCTTTCTATCTCTGTCAGAAGGCAATGTGCGGGTAGACATAATAGCAGGCACAGAACAGCCAAAACCTATAAGCATAGGAACAATACTTCGTCCTGAAAGACCTATACGTCTGAGAAGCTTGTCCATTACAAATGCAACACGTGCCATATATCCGCTGTCTTCAAGCATAGAAAGGAAGAAATATAAAACAACAATGATTGGCACAAAGCTAAGCACTGAGCCAACACCTGTAAATATTGCATCAATAATCAGAGAGTGGATTGGAGCCGCCACATTCCCTGCTGTAAGTACATTGTCTACAGAATCTGTGATTGCACCTATTATAATCTCTAATACGCCCTGTAAAAATGAGCCTACCACATTAAAGGTAAGATAAAATACCAGCGCCATAATTCCTATAAAGGCTGGGATTGCTGTCCACTTTCCTGTGAAAAATCTGTCCAGATTTCTACTTCTGATATGTTCCTTACTCTCTCTAGGCTTGATGATAGTCTCTTCGCATATACGATTTATAAAAGTGAAACGCATATCAGCCATTGCAGCTGCTCTATCAAGGCCTCTCTCCTTTTCCATCTGAAGAACAATCTTGTCTAAGGTCTCTGTCTCGTTATCATCAAGATTCAAGGCCTTTTCAACAAGAGAATCGCCCTCAAGAAGCTTTGTGGCTGCAAATCGAATCGGAATATCTGCTTTTTCAGCATGGTCTTCAATCAGGCTCATAACACCATGTATGGCACGGTGAACTGCACCACTGTGATCTTCCTTGCCACAGAAATCATTACGCCCTGGCTTCTCATTATATTTTGCAATATGAATAGCATGTGAAACCAGCTCGGCGATACCCTCGTTTTTCGATGCAGAAATAGGTACTACTGGAATCTGAAGTAAATCCTCCAGCTCATTAATAAGAACAGAACCTCCATTTCCAGCCATCTCATCCATCATATTAAGAGCAAGTATCGTAGGAATCTCCAGCTCTAAAAGCTGCATAGTAAGATAAAGATTTCTCTCGATATTTGTAGCATCAACAATGTTAATAATAGCTGTAGGCTTTTCCTCTAAGACAAATCTACGGGAAACAATCTCCTCACTGGTGTATGGACTCATAGAATAAATTCCAGGAAGATCAACAACTTCTGTATTTGGATGTCCCTTAATTGAGCCACTCTTTCTATCTACTGTTACTCCAGGGAAATTACCTACATGCTGATTGGCCCCTGTCAGCTGATTAAAAAGTGTAGTCTTTCCACAGTTCTGATTTCCCACAAGGGCAAATGTGAGCTTGCCAGTGTTCACAGCTTTTGCCTTATGTTCCATCTCATAATCGTGTGTAAAAGGCCTCCTCACCAAGAGCTGGATGAGGAATATCCTTAGAATGCTTCTTCTGATTTTTCTCCACCTCAGAAGTATCCCTGATATTATCTATCTCTATTTGTTTTGCATCAGCCAGACGGATTGTAAGCTCATATCCGGAAATACGAAGCTCAATAGGGTCCCCCATAGGAGCATATTTAATCATGGATACATCCGAGCCGGGGATGATACCCATATCTAAAAAATGCTGCCTTAATGCACCACTACCACCAACAGTAGTTACTGTAGCGGTTTTGCCAATTTCAAGTTTACTTAAATTCAATATATTGACTCCTCTAATCTAAGTTAGTTTATTAACCCATTTATTATATCATACTAACCGAGGTTTGTTGTATACAATATACAATTATTAAGATTTTAGACAAAGTAAGAGCCACTAGTCGGCTTGTGGCCGTACCTAGTGGCTCGTAATATTTATATATTATTCAGTAAATAATGGTGTTGAGTAATATCTATCACCTGAGTCAGGAAGAAGAGCTACGATAGTCTTTCCCTTATTCTCTGGCTTCTTAGCGTACTCAATAGCACCGTGAAGTGCAGCACCTGAAGAAATACCAACAGAGATTCCTTCCTTCTTAGCAAGAAGCTTTGCTGCCTTGAAAGCATCCTCTGCCTCTGCTGTAAAGATTTCATCATAAACCTTTGTGTTAAGTACATCAGGTACGAAACCTGCACCGATACCCTGAATCTTGTGAGCACCTGCACGGCCCTCTGAAAGAACTGGAGAATCCTTTGGCTCTAATGCAACAATCTTTACATCTGCCTTCTGGCTCTTAAGGTATTCGCCAACACCTGTAACTGTTCCGCCTGTACCAACACCAGCGATAAAGATATCTACCTGTCCATCTGTATCCTTCCAGATTTCAGGACCTGTTGTTGTGCGGTGAGCTGTTGGGTTTGCCTCGTTGATGAACTGTCCTGGAATGAAGCTTCCCTCAGTCTCAGCTGCAAGCTCCTCAGCCTTTGCAATAGCACCCTTCATACCCTTTGAGCCCTCAGTAAGTACGATTTCAGCACCGTATGCCTTAAGGATATTTCTACGCTCTACTGACATAGTCTCTGGCATTGTAAGAATAGTTTTATATCCCTTTGCTGCTGCAATAGCCGCAAGACCGATACCAGTGTTGCCGCTTGTTGGCTCGATAATAACTGAGCCTTCCTTTAAGATTCCCTTCTTTTCAGCATCCTCAATCATAGCAAGTGCTACTCTATCCTTTACTGAGCCTGCTGGATTAAAGTACTCAAGCTTAACCAAAACCTTAGCCTCAAGACCAAGCTCCTTCTCAATGTTTGTAACCTCAACAAGTGGTGTGTTTCCGATAAGCTCTGATGCGCTTTTGTAAATGTTTGCCATAACATTAAACCTCCGATTTATTCTATATTGTATTCTAGTCTTTTTTATACTGCCTGGCTATTATTTTTTGATTCCGTATTTACGTTACTAATTCCGTCAATTGCTGCAAAGCCCTTTTCAAGATCCTCAATGATGTCATCAATGTGCTCTGTACCAATTGAAAGTCTGATTGTAGACTGTGTAATTCCCTGATCAAGCAACTCTTCCTCTGTAAGCTGTGAGTGAGTTGTTGTTGCTGGGTGGATTACAAGGCTCTTTACGTCTGCTACGTTTGCAAGGATTGAGAAAATCTGAAGATTATCAATAAACTTATAAGCTGCTTCCTTGCCTCCTTTGATTTCGAATGTAAAGATGCTGCCACCATCCTTAGGGAAGTACTTCTTATATAACTCGTGATCTGGATGATCTTCAAGTGATGGATGATTTACCTTTGCAACCTTTGGATGATTCTTAAGGAACTCAACTACCTTTGTAGTATTCTCCGCATGTCTATCGAGACGAAGTGGTAATGTCTCTATTCCTTGAAGAAGAAGGAATGCATTAAATGGTGAAATTGTAGCTCCTGTATCGCGAAGAAGAATTGCTCTAATATATGTAACGAATGCTGCAGGTGCTGTAGCATCAGCAAATGAAATACCGTGATAACTAGGATTTGGATCTGCGATGTTAGGGAACTTGCCGCTCTTCTTCCAATCATATGTGCCAGCTTCTACGATGACACCGCCAAGTGTTGTTCCATGACCTCCGAAGAACTTTGTAGCTGAGTGAACTACGATATCTGCGCCGTGCTCAATTGGACGTACCCAATAAGATGCTCCAAATGTGTTATCAACAACAAGTGGAAGGTCGTGACGATGAGCAATCTCTGCAAGTGCATCAATATCTGGAATATCTGAATTTGGATTGCCCAGTGTCTCAATGTAAAGTGCCCTTGTGTCTTCTTTAATAGCATCCTCTACTTCCTTAAGATTGTGTGCATCTACAAATGTAGCTGTCACGCCGTACTGTGGAAGTGTATGTGCAAGCAGGTTGTAGCTGCCGCCGTAGATAGTCTTTTGTGCTACGATGTGTCCGCCGCCAGCTGCAAGAGCCTCGATTGTGTATGTGATTGCTGCTGCGCCAGATGCAACTGCAAGTGCTGCTGTACCACCTTCAAGTGCTGCTACTCTTTCTTCTAAAACACCCTGTGTAGAGTTTGTAAGTCTACCGTAGATATTTCCTGCATCTGCAAGACCAAATCTGTCTGCTGCGTGCTGTGAATCTCTAAATACATAAGATGTAGTCTGATAAATAGGTACTGCTCTTGCATCAGATGCTGGATCTGGATTTTCCTGACCTACGTGAAGTGCTAATGTTTCGAATCTATAGTTTGCCATAATTTAATCTCCTTTGCTTATCATTTTTTTTAACAACAGTAATAACAATTTGAGCTTTGCATTCGGCCGTTTTTACAGTTGTGTCTTACAAAAGAAATTAAAAGTTGTTTCATTTGAATTACCTACCCTTTCGATATGATTTATTTGATGGGATTATAATAATTCACATTACCTACTAGGTCAATAGGTTTTATATTCGGTAAAAATAATAGCCAGCTATCAATTGAATTAATAACTGACTATACCCCACGCTTCAATTCTCTAGGAAGAAGTCCTTGCTCCTCAGCTGTATTTATCACAAGAAAATGCTGTAGACCAGTAATTGCGTTGATGTATTGATAAATATTAGAGATATTCAGCTGTATTTATCACTGGAAAGCGCTGCAGGCCAGTAATTGCGTTGATGTATTGATAAATAATGATTATTTTTAGGAAGTTTTATCAATGGCAAAATGTGTTTACTGGGATACACGTTTTTCCTGTGATAAAATCCAGCATTTTTGACATGAATTTATCAATAGAGAAATGAAAAATGTGGGTTTCTAGAAATTCCTGTGATAAACAGAATTACTCTTTAACTAGTTGAATGATGTATTGTGTTATCCCTGGGCATTTATACATCTTTCAAACTCCTGCCTTAGGGCTTCGCGTCTTTGTTTTTGCTCTGAGAACTGAGTCTTTACTTTTTTCTGTATTCGCCCATGTGATTATTTATATCCCCGATGTTTGATGGCAAAACTGACTGGATTAGCTTTTTAATATGCTTTACAACAAATGGGCTCTTTCCACTGGAAGAGACCGCCACTACTACATCGTCTTCCTTTATAATGGCAGGAAAAATAAATGTACATAGCTCAATATCATCTACTACGTTAATTGGAATAGATTTTTCTGTAGCCAGTTCGTATATACGTTTATCAAGTTCTCTGTCATTTACGGCAGAAACTATCAATGATAAATCTGATTCTGTTATATCTGAATCCTGAAAGCCCCGATGGTAAAAAACATCTGCAAGCTCTACTGCTTCGTCAAATGCCTCCAAAGCTACCAGCGTAACTATTGCTCCAAAATCCTTTAGCACCTGGATTTTCTTTAATCCTTCAGTATTTCCGCCAACCACAAGCACATGCTTGCCCTGAATATTTATCATCATTGGAAAATATGCCATACTACACCACCGAACTATTAATGCACTTAATCACACCATCATAAGATGAAACCATTGCCTCTGAAGTAACAGCAAATCCTGAGTTCTCAATTCTCTTAGAGCACGCGGGACCTATTGAATAAATCGCCTTTGGCAAATGTGAACCAAGTAGATTTATTGCAAAAGCTGCATTGCTTCCACTTGTAAAGATTGCTCCGTCACAGGAAGCGACCTCAGATAAAAAGTCCTCAGTGGCTTCCACTTCTGACTCTACATTTTCATAGCAATAAATCTTATTGAGATTAAACTCCTTAGAAATATTGCCTTCAAAATATTCCGAAGAAGCCTTTTGACATAGCCAGTAAATATCTGCACCTGCTGCAAGCTTGCCATTTAAAAGCTGTGCCAAATCTTCACCATTTTGTTTTTCAGAAACAAAATCTGCCTTAAATCCAAAGCTACGTAATACATCACTGGTCTTTTGACCAATAGCTGCAAACTTTACTTTTCCAAGAGCTCTGGCATCTAATCCAGCCATCTGATAAAGGTTCCAGAAAAATGCCTTCACTCCATTTGCACTGGTAAATACAACACAATTATTATCTGAAATAGAATCTAAAAATGCTAAATCACATTTAATAGGCGAGATGGTTCCTGCTGTGACAGTTACCACCTCTGCCCCCTTTGATGTCAGGCTCTTTTCTAATTCGTTGATGCCCACATTTTCCTCTAATCCAACCAAAGAATAATTAAAAGACTTTATAACCGGTAGGAAAAATTTCTTTCCAAAGAATGATCGTTCTTCAAAGAAATTAAGCTCTTCTGAAAGACTAACCACATCCCCCACTACAATAATTGCAGGTGACTGCAGCTTTGCTTCTTTTACCTTGGCATCTATATCTGAAAGTGTACCTATAACTTTCTTCTGGTGATTGGTGGTACCACTTGATACCACAGCAGCCTTTGTATCTGACTTTCTTCCTGCTGCAATAAGCCCCTCCGCGATTTCACCTACATGGGACAATCCCATTAAAAATACATAAGTCACTGACTCGTCGGTAAGCTGACTATAGTCAATATCTGCAAGCTGATCCTTTTTACTATGGGCGGTAACAACCTGAAAGCCTTTAGATAATCCACGATGTGTAATTGGAATTCCCGCAGCAGATAAGGCTGCAATGGAAGAGCTGATTCCAGGTACAACCTCTACCTTTACTCCTCGCTCCTTCAGATATAAAGCCTCTTCTCCACCACGACCAAATACATATGGATCACCGCCCTTCAGGCGAACCACAAGCTGATGTTCCTTTGCTTTCTCAAAAAGCAATTCATTAATCTTATCCTGAGTCATGGTGTGAAAATGATTTTCCTTACCTACGAAAATCTTTTCGCAGCCCTCAGGTGAAAAAGCAAGTAAATCCTTATTTAGTAATCTGTCATATATAATGCAGTCTGCTTTTTTGATAAGCTCCAAGCCCTTAAGTGTAAGTAACCCTATCTCTCCCGGACCTGCTCCCAGTAAAACTACCTTTCCAAAACCATTCATTCTAATCCTCCAACTGCTTTTTTATATCCTCCACAGCCTCATCTATCATCTTCTCACTTGGCTCCTTTGCCTTTACTGCGGCAGTAGCCAATTTACTTCCATCTTCACTTCCAAAAAGTGCTTTTAGCACATAGTCATCATCTTCCTTATATGCATAAGCTCCAATTGGAAGATGACAATCTCCACCTATCCTTTCAAGAAAACCTCTCTCCAAATATGTGATATTATTTGCCTCTTCATCTGATAATGAATTGACCATATCAAGAAGCTCTTTATTTTCTCGTTAAGCTCTATAGCAAGGGTTCCCTGAGCAGGAGATGGTATCATCTCATCAACCTCAAGAATTTGATAATGGTCTAAAGAAATCTTTAACCTGTTAAGCCCCGCTGCTGCAAGAACAATTCCATCAAGAATAGTTCCATCACTATTTCCTTCCACAAGCTTTCTTAGACGTGTATCAATATTTCCTCTAATCGGGCAAAGCTCCAAGTCTGGTCTTAAGCTTAACAGCTGATATGAACGGCGCTTACTTCCTGTGGCAATCTTTGCATTTTTAGGAAGTTCCTCTATGCTATCAACCTCTCTAAAGATAATCACATCTCTGGCATCTTCCCTTGTCCAGGATTTTGCAAAGACGCATCCCTTAGCAGGTTTTGATGGCATATCCTTCATAGAATGCACAGCAAGTTGAATCTCATCTGCCACTAGTGCACGCTCAATCTCATCAACAAACAATCCTTTAGAACCGATTTGATCCAAAGGTCTACTTTGATCTATATCTCCTGTAGTTTTTATAACAACTACTTCATATTCATTTTCTGGAAAAGCTTTCTTTAATTGTTCAATTACATAATTGGTCTGAACAAGCGCTAGCTTCGAACCACGTGTACCTACTTTTATTAACATATTATTCGCTTCCTTAGCCTAAGATTTTATTAATCCTAAACTAACATATCTAGTACCTTTTTAAAGAAAATCCGAGGATTATCCTAGTAGAAATAATCCTCGGAAATAATGCGTAAATCCTCTTTTTCATAGTTACCATTTTCAACGTGATAACTATTAAGAACCGGATTTTCTGCCATAAGAGAAAGAATCATATAGCTGGCCTTAGAATCAAAGGATAACCTGATATCCTCCTCAGATGGACGTGATGGCGATTCCGGATGTGAGTGCCAATTTCCAAGCTGCTTTAATCCAAGAGCTCGCATATCCTTAATGGCTGCCATCTGATCCTTTGGATCTAACGTGAAATGGTCATTTGCATGATCAATATTCTCTAAGAAATATACCTTTTCAATGACTCTATTTCCATCCTCATCCTCGGAGCCTGCAATAAGTCCACAGGCCTCCTCTGGAAGATGTTCTTTAGCATATTTTACTATGTCATCGTATATACGATAATCTGCTCTAATAATTCTCATTTACTGATTTTCCTTTGTCTCAAAACGCCCCGCTGTTTCCTCGCAGACCTCCTGCTCATAGTCAATAAGCTCTGTGATAGTAGGATGCTCGCCGCATACTGGGCATTTGCTTGTATCGCCAGGAAGCTTAATCTTTCTAAACTCCTGATCTACTGCATCATATGTAAGTAAATGACCTGTAAGAAGCTTTCCTACTCCAACAATGTATTTGACTGCCTCCATAGCCTGAAGTGAACCGATTACACCACCCATTGCTCCGATTACACCAGCCTGTTTGCAGGTAGGAACTGCATCCTTTGGTGGTGGATTCTTGAATACGCAGCGATAGCAAGGGCCTTCTCCAGGAACATAGGTCATAAGCTGACCCTTAAAGCGAATGATTCCAGCATGGCTAAATGGCTTCTTTTCCATTACACAAGCATCATTTATTAAAAACTTTGCTGGAAAATTATCTGTACCATCAATCACAAAATCGTATTCACGAATTAACTCTCTGATGTTAGTTGAATCCACAAACATGTGATAAGTCTTTACCTGCACATCAGGATTCATTGCATTCATAGTTTCCTTTGCTGACTTTACCTTTGGCTTTCCTATGTCAGCAGTGCTATGAATAATCTGACGCTGAAGGTTTGATAAATCCACCTCATCTGCATCAACAATACCAATTGTACCTACACCAGCAGCTGCCAAATACATAGCTGCAGGTGCGCCTAGTCCACCAGCACCGATGATAAGAACCTTTGCATTAAGAAGCTTCTTCTGACCCTTTGCACCGACTTCCTTAAGGATGATGTGGCGGCTATAGCGCTCGATTTGCTCGTCTGTCATTGCCATTACTGTCCGCCTCCCATGAAATACAAGAACTCTACTGAGTCCCCTTCCTTAAGTACTGTGCTTTCCTTGTCCTCTGTAGCTACAAACTCGTCGTTGATTGAAACTGTAACATACTGTGGTGTCTCCACATCCTCAAGTTCGATGAGCTCTGGAAGTGCTAAACCTTCCTTATATTCCTTCTTCTCTCCTGCAACTGTGATTGTCATTTTTAAATCCTCCCTATTAAATAAGTGCATCTATCCAATCTGTTAAATTGTCATAATCCTTTGCACCAATTTGCTTATCAACATCCTTACCATCCTTGAAAAAATCAAAGTTGGGTTTGAAAGCACATTGTACTCTTTTGCTAGACTTACATCATAATTAGTGTTTACCTTGAACACGTTAATCTTACCTTCATAATCATCTTCAAGTTCACATAAAAGTGGAGCCAACTTTTTGCAGGCTACACATGAATCTGAATAGAAGTCTACCAAAACAGGAATCTGGCTTTCTAAAACCTTTTCCTTAAAGTTATCAACATAAATTCTTGTTGCCATACTATTCCTCCACTTTTTTCACAAACAATGTGTATGTTCCATCCTCATTATCATTAAGCTTTAGTATCTGATGACCATCCTCCTTAAATGAACGTGGCACGTTCTGAACTGGTTCGCCGTCGTTCATGCGGATTGCCAAAATCTGGCCATCATCTAATTCCTCTATTGCCACCTTAGCCGTTACAAAAGTAAGTGGACAAACCTTATCCGTAATATCAACTAAATCATCATATTCAAAAACTGCGCTCATAGTTAACCTCCCTTTAATTGTTTTGATATGCCTTATTTACCGCCTCTTTTAAGCCTTCATCACCTAAGCGTTGAAGAGTTGCTCTAAATCTTTCGCTTGGTTTTGCGTTAGCCTCAAAATATTCAATAGCTGCATCAGTAACTCTAAATAGTGTTTCCTTATCACGAATGATTGGCACAAGCTCCTCTGCCTTGTAAATCTTATTTCCAAATGTTCCGCCAAAGGATACGATGTATCCCGGTGTTCCTTCCCAGGCATCTGTTGGACAGCTCTTTACGCAACGTGCGCAGTTATTGCATTTACTTCTGTCGATTGTAACCTTGCCATCCTCCATTTGAAGGGCAGACTCTCTACAAGCCTTTACGCATACACCGCAGGAAATGCAGGCATCCTCTTTATACTCAACTGTCATACCGCCCTTGATTCCCACGTCGTTTTCCTCAGCCTTAAGGCAGTTGTTCTGACAGCCTGTTACACCAAATTTAAACTTGTGTGGAAGCTCTCTTCCGAAATATCTTGCATCAAGCTCTTTTGCAAGAGTATATGTATCAATACATCCACTTGGGCAAATCTCTGAACCCTGGCAGGCAGTAATTGTACGAACTCTTGGTCCGCAGACACCGGTGCCAACTCCACCTGCTGCCAGCTCATCCTTTACCTTCTGTATATCATTTACATGGATGAATGGAATTTCAATTCCCTGTCTGGATGTCATATGAACATATCCATGACCATACTTTTCTGCTACTTCAGCAACAGTCTTGATTGCCTTAGCATCAAGGTTGCCTCCGATAACCTGTAATCTTAGGGAACCGTATCCCTTCTGTACCTGCTTCATGAAGCCGCCAGCCTTCAGAGCTTTGTAATCAATTGCTTCTGCCATTATTATTCTCCTTTTCTCATCTATTAACCAATTGCTAACTTAAAATCGTTAATCAGATCTACGACATCTTCTATTCCTACGGATATACGAATCAAGTCGTCGTATACTCCTGCATCCTCCAGTTCCTTTTCAGTACTGTGGAGAGAAATCGTGGAAGCTGGATGAACTACCAGTGTTTTTGTATCTCCTATGTTGGACAGTATGTATGGAATAGTTAGCTTATTCATAATCTCAAAGGCCCGTTCCTTCGAGCCAACACGAATAGTAAGAATTGCTCCATACCCGTTTTTGAGCTGCCCTTCTGCAATACTGTGCCACTTACTTGATTCCAATCCTGGATAATTTACTGTGATATCTGGATAATTCTCCTCCAGCCATTTTGCAAGGGCCAGTGCATTACTGCACTGCTTCTCCATTCGTAGTCCCAGTGTTTCCAGTCCAATAACATTTAGATATGCATTAAATGGCGATAAGCAGGTTCCCATATTTCTGTACAATCCGCTTCGCATTTTTGCAATGTATGCCATTGGGCCAAACTTTACATAATTTCCTAAAACCGGATATTTATCTTTAGTCCATTTGAAATGTCCACTGTCTGTCAAAATACCGCTGATTGAATTGCTGCTTCCATTAATATATTTTGATGAAGAATTCACCACTATATCGGCTCCATGCTCGATGGCTCTAAATAAATATGGAGTGGCTGTCGTGTTGTCTACAATAAGTGGAACTCCATGAGAGTGAGCAATATCAGAAAGCTTTTTTATATCTGTTACGTCCAAACAGGGATTGCCGATGGTCTCTGCAAATACCACCTTGGTGCGCTCGTTGAAAGCCGCTTCTATTTGCTCCCAATCATTATTGCGCACATAATTTGTTTTTATTCCAAAGGCCTCTATGTCCCTAAACAAATCAATTGTTCCTCCATAAAGGCTGGCACTTGAAATAATCTCATCTCCTGCCTGCAAAATGTTTAGCAAAGCATTTGATAAAGCTGCCATTCCCGAAGAACAGGCCACAGAACCTATTCCTCCCTCCAGCTTTGTGATTCTAGTTTCAAAAGCTGTAATGGTTGGATTTGCTACTCTTGTGTAGCAGTAGCCCATCTTTTTATTCTCGAAGATTCCTGCCAAATCCTCAGCGTTTTCCTGATCAAAGGCACTACTTTGATATATGGGAGGAAGTGTCGCTCCATTTGTCTCTCTTGTTACCCCTTCGTGGAGTAATCTGGTGTTAAAATTCATTCTATATTCCTGCCCCCTTTATCAAGTATTTTCTCGCCTAACATCTATTTACCTATCGGTTTAGTAGGATATTACTATAACAACACTTCCTCCGCAATATGGCTAGTTACTAGAATAAGTGATAGCTGGTTATCAATTAGGTTTATATCCCCAAAACTGCTATTCTTTTTACAATAAAAAGTCAGTCATGGTTTCCCATAACTGACTTTATAATCTACAAACTATGCCTGAACTCCAAAACCTACTGCCTTTTTAAGAACTGGTATGAGCTGCTTTGCAAATCCTGCTGCTATCACACACAGAATAAAATCTGGAAGAACTGTAATCAAGCAATACTGTACGACTACAACTGCGAATGAAACAGCCTCACCAACATAAAGATTCTTAATAAGGTAAAAGTAAACTGCACCAACGCTATAATAAGCAACTAATCCTATTGTAGCAGGGATGATGTACTGCCAAAGCTTTACAGGATTAAGGATGTCAGTAATAAGACCAATCAAATATGCTGCCAAAACAAATCCAAGTAAGAATCCAAATCCTGGACGAAGTACATAGCCAATTCCACCGCCTGCTGCAAATACTGGAACCCCCGCAAGTCCAATAGCAATATAAGTAACAACACTGAGTGTACCAAGCTTCTTTCCAAGTATAAAGCCTGCTAAAAGAACGAAAAACCACTGAAGTGTAAAATGCATAGTATAAAGTGGAAGTGGAATATCCACCTTTAAGAATGCACCAACTACAATAAGTGCTGCAAATAATGCTGTTAATGTAAGTTCCTTTGTAGTAATTTTCATTATGTCTAATCTCCTTTTGTAGTAAATTTCTTATCTAACCACGTCCACAATCTATACATTATTGCGCCCCATATCAAAAATAGCATAATATGAATCCACATTGGAAAGCCCGAAGTAAAGTGATTCGCATTTACGTATTTAGCAAATTCTGGAATATCGGCATAATAATATGCTCCTGCTCCAAAATCCAGCTCCTTAATAAGACCAAGACCGTTTGCCATAATGTATATCACAAGTATAAGTATTATTAAAATGAAAACAATCCCTAATATTTTACCTAATCTTTTCAATGTGGATTTATAACTCATATAATGCCTCCCAATCTATAATCTCCTCTCTGCTACTGAAGTGTTGGAATAGGGAAAAACTTTCCTGAAAGTAACACATATACAGCCAAGAATGTAAGTACGATATTGAAAAGCTGCCCTACAACATAAAGTGTAAGTGGCTTACCTCCCTTAAACTGTTCCTTGATTTCTCTAAAGTTTGTATCAAGTCCAATGCTTGTAAATGCAAGAACAAATGCCCAGTTCTTGTACTGATCAAGTACACTGTTGATTCCTGCCACAGAATCCTTACCAACTGCTGGAAGGAAAATAAATGATGCAATAAGTGAAGCTGCAAAGAAACCTAATATAAACTTTGGAAGTCTGTACCAAATTTCTGCTGCTGTGACATTACTTTTTCCCTCACCGCCTTCAACATGTGCTGTGAAGAAAATTGCTACCGCAAATGCGATAAATCCTATAAGGATATTCTGAATGGATTTTACAAGTACGGCTGCTGTCTGTGCTGTCTCACCAAGAGCTGTACCTGCTACTGTAACAGCGCCAGTTGAATCTACTGTTCCGCCGATAAGAGCTCCTCCCATAAGCTCTCCAAGGCCTGTAGCCTTAATAATAATTGGTTCGAATACCATCATGATTACTGTAAAAATGATGGAAATTGAAACTGCAAGTGAAAGATCTGTCTTCTTTGCCTTTGATGAAGCACCTGCTGCAATTGCTGCTGATGTACCGCAAACAGAAGTTGCAGTTGCAAGTGTAATAACAAGTGGTTTGTTGTCAATCTTCAACACCTTTGTTCCAAAAAACCACATAAAAATGATTACTACTGGAGTAACAATCCATGCAATTCCAAGACCATATAATCCGAAATTGATGATATTTGAAAACAGTACTGAGAATCCCATTACCACAAGTCCTGCCTTAATGTAATACTCAGTCTGAACAGCTGGCTTTAACCACTTTGGAACTCCAACGGTGTTGGAAATTACAAGTCCAACAATAAGTGCCCAGAAGGCCCACTCTAAATACCTGTTAAGAGTATATTCCGCTGAGATAAATCTTACTAAAATTGCCAGTAAAAATAGTACCGAGTATGCTGGAATATAATCCTTTACAGACTCTCCTTTTAGCTTTATGCCTACAGTAAACAACGCACCTGTAACTAAAAAGGTTCGAATAAGTGCCAACCAGAATGCACCTGTACTTAGCTGCTCTAGTACACTTACTCCGTTTCCCCATGTAGAAAACTTTGCTGCGCTGAAATCGAATGTTCCCGTTAACACTGAAACCGCAGCTACGACTATAAGGATTGCTCCAATCCAAATTGTCAGCCAATCTTCCTTCTTCCATAAATCTGAAATCTGTGATTTTGATGTAGTAACTATGTCATCATTTTTCACTTGATTTCTTCCTACTGTTATATCCGCCATATCATTCTCTCCTTTCAACTATTTATCTACTAGGTTGATAGGATTATATGTCACAAACCCCGTAAATACAATATATCTAGCTCCTAAAGAAAATGAGAGCCGGTTATAGATTCAATCTATAACCGA
This sequence comes from Butyrivibrio fibrisolvens 16/4, assembly GCA_000209815.1. Classification (GTDB taxonomy): domain Bacteria; phylum Bacillota; class Clostridia; order Lachnospirales; family Lachnospiraceae; genus Pseudobutyrivibrio; species Pseudobutyrivibrio fibrisolvens_A. The sequence continues at coordinate 1,091,911 of FP929036.1, read as the reverse complement.
CCCTCAAATCAGATCAAATATACTTATTTGATTATCATACTAACTATAATAAATCCTTTACGTCACATTTCAAAACCTTACATAAAGATTCAAGTGTAGCCACCGAGGCTTTACCTATATCCTTTGCCCCAATTTCATACTGCTGCAATGTGCGCAAATTAACATCTGCTTCCTTCGCCAGCTCACTTTGGGACATTTCAAAGTATTTACGATACATCTGAAGCCTGCTTACTGCTCTTGCTTTGTCGACTTTGGAATTAATATATTCTACTATCTGCATTTCATCCATTTCATGATATGGATTGTATTTCTCCATTAATTCTTCTGGGGTGATAATGCTTTGTATTTCCTTGAAGCTCTTGGCCGAGTACCACTGATAATATGCTAACACCCAACCTGTCCAATAATCCTCTTTAGGTGCTTTAAAGGATGTATCAATCTCCCTTAGTTCTGTAGCATTTGTTCTAAGGACTATCTCCTGAGTAAGCTCCGCCCCAGATTTTCCAACTATGTATTTGGGATTTCCCACTTCAAACTGTGCTGCTATTCCTGAAACGATGAACAGGCTCATAAAAAAATCTAGACTTAACTTGTAATCATGAGCTGCAGTCTGAAATGCTTCTGCTAAATTTGCCATAGCATCACTAAGATATATTTCTTTATAAGGATGAACCATTCTACTGCTCCTTTCTTACAAGATCAATAAGATATGTTCCTTTTTATCCATTGCATCAGCAATAGTATTATAGCTTTCCCTGGCTTTGCTGTCCCTAGCAGACTTCTTAGGATAATACTCTGTGCAATCCACTTGTTTTGCCTCTATAAACTTAAGCTTTGAAAAAGCCTTTTCACTCTTTATAAAGAACTGTTGTCCCAATTCACCAAGGTACATAGCTTCTTCCAACTGTTCAATGCTAATAGTATTTGCCAAAAAGGCTCTGGCAAATGAAAAATATGAATCATCTGCCCTATAACCTATTATTGCATCATATTCATCTATATCTATATGATAGTTTCGCTGCAAAAACCCAATACCATCCCTTGTCAGTGGGCTGTTGATACTAAAGGTTCTATGTTCAATCAGCAGTGTAATCCAATGCAAAATTGAATACTTTTCATCATTAAGATTTAGAATCTTAAGTCCCTTATCATCTATTTCATATACATTAACAAAACCGTCTCTCTCAGCTTCTACTGCCCATTCCTTGGCCAGGTTTATATGCTTAGTGCAATAAAAGCCCTGCCCATAATCATTGAAGGGCTTTCCATACCCAAACTTAGGGGAACTTATTATCTTGTCCGAACCATGATATAAAACTAATTTGCTCAATTAATTCACCTTGCTTTCAAAATAAATAAAGCTATACTTCTGTAGAAGTATAGCTTTATTATAACTCTGTAGAAGTATAGCCGCAAGTGATTAACCAAATTCTTTTTTTAACATCCCTTAGTCAATAGCTCTGATTCATAAAAATAATTATAGCTAGTTATTAATAAAAACTATATTACATATTCAATTTCATAATCTACATCTGAATCTTCGAAGAAATAGTCATATATCTTTTTCTTGTACTCTGCAAATTTAGCGCTACCACGCTTTTTTGATTCTACAGGATCTGTCTCTATGATTTCCTTTATTTCTCCTGGTCTAGCAGACATTACTACAATTCTATCTCCTAGATAAATTGCCTCATCAATATCGTGTGTAACCATTACCATAGTGGTCTTTTCTTTCTCCTGTATTTCTAAAATCTCCTTTTGCATCTGAATCCTTGTCAGTGCATCTAATGCACCGAAAGGCTCATCCAGAAGTAGAATAGTTGGATTATTTGCAAGGCCTCTTGCTATGGCTGCTCGTTGGCTCATTCCACCTGAAAGCTGAGCAGGATAACTATTCTCGAAACCTTCCAGACCAACCATTTTAAGATGACTTAGAACTGTTTTTCTTTCTCTTCCTTTGAAAGATTTTTTAATCCAAATCCTACGTTATCTTTGATTTTTAGCCATGGAAGTAGTCTATGATCTTGAAAAACCATACCGCAATTGGGACCTGGACCTTCTACAGGATGACCATTTCTTTCAACAGTTCCATCTTCGTAATCTACTAGTCCACACATAATTTTCAGCAAAGTACTTTTTCCACACCCAGAATGACCTACTATCGTAATAAATTCTCCCTCTTTGATTTCCAGATTAATGTCACTCAATACTCTTATAGGATTCTTATCAACCACAAATTCCTTGTTAAGATTATGAATTTTTATAATGTTTTTATCCTGATTGCCCATGGCTGTTCTCCTCTTTTCTAGTAGACGGTTCTAAATTTATATCAGCCAATTTCCTCTAAAAATGGAACAAGAAGTTCTGTAGGTCTAATTTTTAATTTCTTGTCTACTTCTTTTTCTTTGTCGTCAATATTATTTGCCTTCTTATTTTCAATAATTGAAATGGACTCATCATTAGCCAAATCTGAAAAAATACGAAGTGCTGCAAACTCAACATTTTTTGCGGTAGCCACCTGAGCAATGGCTGCTGTTTCCATATCGAAAGAAACTGGGTCAAAGGTATCGATAATATTTTGTCTTTCTGTTTCATCACTTAAGAAGAAATCGCCTGTAGCAAGCCTTCCTGTGATGTAATCAAAATTATTATCCTTGGCAGATTTTTCTAGTCCGTCTATAATCCAGTCCTCTGTGTCTTTGATTTCCGGATAGTTGTCCTCAATATATGGATGAAAATCAGTCTGAACATAGCTCTTTCCTATGGCAACTGTACCTCTTTTTGCATTTGGAGCAAGTCCACCCGAAACACCGATATTTACAATAAAATCTGGGTTAAACTCACTGATAACATCTGCCGTATTGTATGCTGCATTTACCTTTCCCACACCAAGAACCTTTACAAAAAGATCTATGTCCTTCTTTTCATTCCTATATAGATTTTCCTTTGTTCTTGACCAACCTTCTCTATTGGTTAGATATTCATGAATGTACTCAGTTTCCTCATCCATCGCACTTACTATTGCTACTCGTTTCATTTACTATTCTCCCATGGTGTAATCTTCTTGAAAAACTTGGATAAAAGCCAGTCTGTTCCTATGCCAATGAAACCAATTAAAATAATGCAAAGAATTACCTGATCTGATTTAAGCATACTTCTTGCATCATTTAATCGATAGCCAATTCCTGATGATGCACCAAGCATCTCTGCAGCCACCACTGCCATCCAGGAAGCTCCCATACCTAGCTTTAATCCTACTAAAATCGATGGAAGGGCATTTGGTAAATATACCTTTAGGAAGGTTTCCCATTTTCCTAATTTGTATAGGCTTGCTACCTCAAGTAACAAATCAGATGTGGATGAAACACCACTCATAGTATTAATCATAATAGGAAACGTAGCTGCGATAACTATAACGACAACCTTTGATAATTCGCCAATCCCACACCATAGTATAATAAGTGGAATCCAGGCAATGATAGGTACCTGTCTAATGGCCGTTGCTGCTGGTAATATAAGCTTTCTAATAAATGGAATCATTCCTGCCAAAGCTCCCAGTGAAATCCCAAGCACTGATGCAATTGCATATCCTTGAACAACTCTTATTAAGCTTGCAATAATATCCTGCTGTAGCTGTCCCTTTTGAGTAAGATTTCTAAATGCGGTGAAAACATCACTAATCTTTGGCAAAATGGCGCCTGACATGTTATTGATTGTTGTGGCATAAAACCATGCCACTACAATCAAAAATGGAATTATAAAACTAACATTAGCATCCTTTAGCTTGTTACTCATATTTGTCCTCCTATACAGCTAAAGCAGTCTTATTCTCCTTCTCGCTTTCAATACCTTCTTCATTGAAAATAGGTAATCTTTCCTCTTCAATTCTATAGAAATCAAGTACTAAGAAATCTGGAGATGGAGAAACATCCAAGTACTGCTCATAACTGATTCCTGCCTGCTTATGTAACAGATATGTTTTCTGTGCTAAATCATAGTGCCACTCATGTGTAGGTGTTCTGTGACCTTCAAGCTTTGAACCTGGGTTTGGGCACCAAGCATTTGTAAGGCAGATAATCCCCTTCTTAGTAAGAATTTCTACACCCTCAAGAGTTCTTTCCTTTGGCTCAATTCCAGCAACGAAACCAGTTCTTACTCGGCCTCTTCCAAAGACTGATACCGCCTTATCAAGTGCTGCTATCCAGTTTTCTCTTCCGCCACACTCTTTTTCTTTTCCTGGGCAAATAACCTTGAAATAGTTTTCATCCCATACTTCAAGCTGAATAGCAAGTGTTCTAAATCCAGCTTCTTTATATTTTTCGATTACAGATAAATCAGCAGGAGCGCCAATAACAGCAGTTCCATTAAAGTCCTCAAGACCTGTCTCATCCTGAATTGCCTCTGCTACATCAATGTAGTAATCTACCTCTCGACGTTCTGGTACAAAGCCACCTGTAAGATTTACGTGTCTTCCTTCACCGAGTCTAAATGCCTCGGCAACTGTCTCACCAATCTGTCTTGGATTCTTCCACTGAATGTTCTCCTTTTCAGCGTATGTATCCTTTGTAGCATTGGCATTGCAGAATAAGCAGTCCAAGCCTTTTTCCTTAAGTGAGCACTCATTACTATATGCAATGCTTACAACACCATTTGAATATGTAGCTACGTGAGACATTTCTGTTCCATCGGAAGTTTTCTTGCTATAGTATTGTGGTCTGTGATCAAACTCGATTGGGAATTTCTCTACCCCGTTATCGAACAGTACAAACTGATCATTAATATATTTAATCTCAACGCTTGATCTAGGATCCCAAGAAAATGAATAGCGAAGTCCGCTTGGTGATGTGAAATTGCAAGGGAACAGAACCTCTGGATGAGCTACATGATCCATTTCAAATAATGCGTGAATCTGCTCTTGATATTTACCACCTAAATCAAGATTCTTAAAAATCTTTGGATCTACCTTTATTCCATCTACATTTACTTTAGCTTTGAATTTTAGCTCATTATATAATCTGTCTTTTATAGTGCTCATTTTTTTCTCCTATCTTGTATTATTTGCTGCCTTCAAACTCTGCCTTAGCCTTTTCGTAATATGAAAGGTCATACCAGGCATCTACGTCAAAATCCCCATCGGATAAATCATTCTCCTGAAGGAATGCCAGTGTCTTTTTAGCATTTTCAATAACATCATCTGTTGCTTCAATTCTTGAATAATTGTCATGATTTGGATAAGCATACTCATAGCTATCTGCTGAATATCCTGCTGCAATCCACTGGTCCTTTAGAGCATTCTCTTTAGCTTCAATGTACTCATTAGCTCTGAGAAGTGCCTTTAGAAATGCTACAGCAACATCTGGATTCGAATTTAAGTACTCTGTTCTAATTTCAGTAATAGAACCTGCTGCCCAACCTTCGTGGTTATTGCTAAATAAGATTTCTCTAAATCCATTCTCCCTAGAAAGTCTGTATGTCACATCATTAGGCTGGACAACAGCTGCATCTATGCTCTTTGTCTCAAGAGCTGCCAGAGCATCCTGACCCGTCATTGGAACAAATTCGATATCATCAATAGTAAGTCCTTGCTCTTCAAGGGCATATAAAAGTAATCTATGCATAAATGCACCCTTTTGAGTTGCTACCTTTTTGCCCTTCAAATCCTTTACTGAATCGATTCCTGAATCAGGATTTGCAGAGATAACTATAAAGTTGTTCAAACCATTAAAAGCAATTACTGTTGTATCAATTCCGTTTGACTTTCCATTTACAGCTGGAACATCTCCAAGAATTCCGATATCAAGACTTCCAGAAGCCAATGCCTCATTTATCGCTGGACCAGCACCTGACATAGGGACAAGATTTACCTTTACCCCAATCTTTTCAAATTCTTCCTCAAAATATCCATTGTCTCTGGCAATTCCTTCGCTGCCTAGTAAGATATTTGCACCAGAAGTATCAACAAATCCAATATTTACTTCTCTCGCACCGTCACTGGAAGCTGTGATTTCTTCCTCTTTATTGTCCACTATATTGTCTGCCGAACTTCCACAAGCTGTTACAGTTGATAAAACAAAAGTACCAACTATAGCCGCAAACAATGTCTTTTTCAATTTCTTCATTAGTCTACCTCCTGTATGCTTATATAGATTCTCTCGATGCCAATTCAGAAACAAGATTTATCTGTTTCACCTGACCCTTTTTAGAAGTATGTCCCTGCCAGCTGTTCTGATTCTTCAGCTGCTTTAAGTAGTCGTGAAGCACCTGAGATTTTTCCTTTTCAGCCTGCTTAACTGTTGTAATGTAATCACTTACAAATTCCACTGCGCCTCTCACTCCCACTGTAGTCTGATTGAGAATTGCTCTGTGATAAATTGGATAGCTAAACTCAAGGAGTGAAACATTATTTTTCTCTGCAATTCTTTTCTCCAATGAGCTTCCAATTACAACCTGTGCACGGCTTCGCTTGATTATGTCCTCAATATCCTTTTCATCTGATGTGATGTAAATATTTTCTGCTACAGCTTCAAGGATTTCAGTGTTATCTGTCTCGTGCTCCTCATCCTTCTTTAAGGCATCTGTAAGAACTGCTCCCACTACTCTTGCACCAAATACTTCCTTAAATAATTTTCCGTAACGAATTACCTGCTCCTCATCACCTACAATAAGTGTTCTCTTTCCAAGGTCATATTCGAAAATATCATCCCTGATTCTGGATAGGTAATTCCTCTCATATCTCCCCTCACTCTCTAAGAAGCTCTCCTTAACTTCCGAATCAATTTTGGCGTACTCGGAAACCTTTTCAATAAGTTCTCTCTCATCACTTGCCGAATTGGGCAATGAACTAACCGAGATATATGGTACGTCAAATCTTTCCTTTAAAAGCTTTGCTGGAAGCTCTCCCCACCTGCTAAAAACAACCGATGCTACAGCATTTTTAGCATTTACCAAATCATTCACGCCTCCGTATACTCCAAAGAATAGATTTGCCTTTAAACCAACCCCTGCAAAAATCCTTCTGATTTCCTCCAGATTTCCCTGCCAATATGGATCCTTCTCAGGAACAATTCCAAAGATATTAATAAGCTTTTCGTCAGTACTTTTCTCATTCTTTTTCACTCCGTCAATGGACTTTAGAATGTCGTAAATAACATGCTCATATCCATAATGACTGCCACCATTAAAGCCTGCTATAAGAGTGTCAACAACTGGCTCCCCTTGCTCTACAATTTCTCGGGTCATGGCATCCACGTCATCACCTACCATTGCAGATTCACAGCTGTTTAAAATGACATATAAATCTCCATTTACAACCTTAATAGTATTTTTATTTGTTCACGAAGTCTTGAAGCTCCACCGAAAATAACGTGTCTTTCCTGCACTGCTGTTCCTGGAGTAGCAAATCCGCTATATCTGCTTGCTCCATTTCCTACAGTCTTATTAGCAAGATAATTTATAACTCCACAGCCTGCATTAGCGTGAACTACTGGAACAGCTCCCTCTATTTCCTGTACTGTCTGTAAAGCACCGTGAAGTGCACATCCATTTCTTGGATTTTTAATAACGTTTGACATTAACTTACCTCCTGCTTTACATACCAGTTACCACTTCGTCGTTTAAAACTATCTTTGTAGCTACTACCACTTGTGCTTTTTCCCTGAAGCCTAAGTGCCCTTCTAATGGAAGCGATAATAACATCTACTCCTTCAAATCCGTAGGTAACTCTGTTTCTTGTGGAAACAACTACAGCCCCTTCATCAGTAACAAAGGAATTACCTACATTCTCACTGAAGTAAATATCAATACCATTTTTTTCTAACTCATTTGCTTTCTCAAACTGTTGACCATTCCCTATGATTGCAATGGCATTTTTATTTAGGAAATCAAATCTCTTTAGCTGCTTTCTGTTTTCCAAATCCACAAATGGAGAAGAAAAACCAACCACTTGTCCACCAAGATTTGTCAGTAATCTACCGTAGCCATACACTTTGCTAAGGGAAGCATCTACAAAGACTCTTTTATCCTCTAAGATATTGCTGACAAATTGTTCTGATATTTTTGCTTCCGCCTCATCAATGTATTTAACAACCTGTTCTTCAATATTTAAAAAGCTGCCTAGTCTCTGCAAGAAATTCTTGGTTCCTCTAAAACCTATTGGCGCTTCACTTTCTATATAAGGTACCCCATATACCTCCTGAAGCTCTCTGGCCAAGTAATCTCCTTCATCAGGATTTAGCACAACAGTAGCTCTGGCTTTTGATGCCTTCCTGATTTCATCCACATTAGAAAATCTAGGAAGCACCTGGAATTTAATATTAAGCTCGTGCAATATGCTTGCTATGGAAGCCACATCCTCTATGTTTTCAGAAAAAGAAATAACGTTAATGAAGTCTTCCTTTAAATCCACATTCTTATCTACCAAATACTTCAGCAAACTGTGTGTCACAATATCAAATCCGGTTACTGGTGTTTTTGATTTGAATCCATCTGTATAGATACTGATAATAGGAATACCTATCTCATCCTCCAGTTCTAAAATTACCGAATTAATATCATCATTGTTGATGGCAACAACAGGAGTGCCAATAATAAATATTGCCTTTGGATGCTTTTCTTCATTGGCTCTGAGGATGGCCTCACGAAGCTTATCATCTCCACCAAGTATGGTGTCTCTTTCCACAAGATTTGTAGAAAACCATGAAAAGTCTTTTTCCTGATCCTGCCCAATTCCAAGCGCCGAGCATCCGATGGAACCATTAACGATAATTGCCGCATCCTCTATCTTTGACAGCACATCAAAAGCATATATTGTCTCGTCTACATGAACCTGTGAAAAGGTTCTGATTCGCTGCTTGATTTCTGCTCCTGATGTTTCATCAATTAATCCTTCAAGGGTTCCATGAAAATGGCTAAGGGAACTTAGACGTTTTTCTCTTGTTAAGGCTTTTCTTTCATCTAAAAAACTCATCTTTTAGGTTCTCCTTTCCTGTAGTATTAGATGGCTTCTGCTACTCCTACTACACCATTTTCAATATCGTATATACGGTCTCCCCAGCTTCTTGCCCAGTCACGTAACTCTGCAGAACCAAGTGGATTTGGTACCACCAGGTTTTCATTTTCTGCAATGTACTTGGCAAGATTTCTATAAATATCAGCCTGAGCACTATTAGGCTTTGCCTCAATAACTGTCTTTCCATAAAGCTCACTCTGCTGAACATCAAGGGAACGATTTACATAACCTGCAATACTTGTTCCAGTCTTTGCTACGAAATCATCAACGATTTCTCTGTGATAGCCAGGCTTCATACTGTTTGCTATTACGCCACCAAGCTTTGCACCACCTGTTGGGGCATATTTGTTGATAGCCTTGAAAAGATTATTAGCAGCATATAAAGCCATAAAATCTGATGATGATACAACGTATGCTCTATCTGTAATTCCATCACGAATAGGAACAGCAAAACCACCACAAACAACATCACCAAGTACGTCATATAAAACGTAATCTGGCTTAAACTCTTCAAAAAGATTTAATTCCTGCAGAAGATTTACTGCTGCATTAATTCCTCGTCCTGCGCATCCTACGCCTGGAACCGGTCCACCAGATTCAATACAAAGCACTCCTCCAAATCCTTTTACGGAAATATCATCAAGATGAATCTTGTTACCTTCTCTTAAGCTATCAAGAACTGTTGGAAGATAATTGTTACCTCTAAGTGTATTTGTTGAATCACTCTTTGGATCACAACCAATCTGAATAACTCTGTATCCTGCCTCTGCAAGGGCTGCACTAATATTTGATGTTGTTGTTGATTTTCCAATTCCACCTTTTCCATATATCGCTATATGCTTACCAATTTTCTCTGCCATTGCTCCTCTTACCTTTCTATCTTTATACTGTCACAGCATCTCTTGCCTCAGAGATATGCTGTACCGCTAAATCCACTCTAATATCTTCAATAAGCTTTTTATCTCATCCACCTTATCTAAATGCTCCCAAGGTAAGTCCACATCGGTCCTGCCGAAATGTCCATAAGCAGCAGTCTGCTTGTAGATTGGCCTACGAAGATTAAGGGCATCGATGATTGCTGCTGGTCTAAGATCAAATACTTTTTCAATGATTTCAACAATTTTTTCATCATCAATCACTCCTGTTCCAAATGAGTCAACTGCTATTGATACAGGCTTTGCTACGCCGATTGCGTATGCAAGCTCTACTTCAAGTCTTTTTGCCACACCTGCTGCAACCAAGTTCTTAGCCACCCATCTGGCTGCATAGGCTGCAGAACGATCAACTTTTGTTGGATCCTTTCCAGAGAAAGCACCGCCGCCGTGACGACCTGTGCCACCATAGGTATCCACGATTATCTTTCGTCCTGTCAGTCCTGCATCACCCTGTGGACCGCCGATAACAAATCTTCCAGTTGGATTTACGTAATAAATGGTGTTTTCGTCTAGGAGTTCTTCTGGAATTACCGGCTTTATGACGTATTCAATTACGTCTTTACGAATCTGCTCAAGAGTTACATCCTCAGAATGCTGTGTTGAAATAACAATGGTATGTACTCTCTTTACAGTCTGTCCATCTTCTGCAAACTCTACTGTTACCTGAGATTTTCCATCTGGTCTAAGGTATGGAAGTGTTCCATCCTTTCGAACCTTTGTAAGTTGTCTAGTAAGACGATGAGCAAATGAAATAGCTGGTGGAAGGTACTCTGGTGTTTCATCTGTTGCATATCCAAATATGATTCCCTGGTCTCCTGCACCTGTTCCAAAATCCTTTGTCTCTCCTTCCTGCTTTGATTCATACGCCTTATCAACTCCAAGTGCTATATCTGCTGACTGCTCGTCGATAGATGTAAGCACTGCTATTGAATCTGCGTTGTAGCCATCTACATTGTTTACATATCCAATCTCTCGGATTGTCTCCTTTGCAATCTTTGCAATGTCCACATACGCCTTTGTTGTAATTTCACCAACTACAAGTGCCAGTCCTGTTGCAACTGTTGTTTCAGCAGCAACTCTCGAATATGGATCCTGAGCAAGTAGCTCATCAAGGATTGCATCAGAAATTTGATCTGCAATTTTGTCTGGATGTCCTTCTGTTACTGATTCTGATGTGAATAACTTTCCCATATTTTTTGTTCTCCTTTTCTTTTTTATTGGGGTTATTTATAAAAATAAAGAGGCTCAAAACCACAGCAAATGAGACCGTGATTTTGAACCTCTAGTTTGTCTAGTCAGTTCCACCTGTTTATAATCTAATTTTTTCACTCTTATCTATTTGGATAATTTTTCCATCTTGTATAACAATGTTAACGGAGCCATATTTTATTGACTCGATATAATCCTTAATTTGTGCCAGTTGTTTTTCAGTAACCTCTTTTACCTCAGCCATTTTTCTCTCCTTTTACATTTTTCATTGATAGAACTGGTGCTAGTTGGATTCGAACCAACAACTTCAGTGCTGCCGCACCTATGCCCTTCCAGCGGCTATAGCACCAAAAAAGCCACCACCTGGTTTCCCAAGCAGTGGCCTTCGATTAATCCGCATTTACGAAGTAATCTGATTCAGGTGCAAGACTAGAAGCCATGCACTCTGTAGCATCATCTGCCTGAGCGTATAGCATTTTACACATACACATGCAACAACAGTTACTATCCATATTTGCTCTCATAGTCTTGCTCCTTTCCCTCAGCAGTCAGTTTCTACTGAGATATGTTTTCTGATTCATTTAACTTGTTGATACTATAACTTTAATTACCTATCTAGTCAATAGGTGTAATAATTAGTAAAAATAATAGCCAGCCATAAATTGAATTTATAGCTGACTATTAGCCTACACATATTTATTAGAGAATTCCTACGTACTCGTAACCTGCCTCTTCTACAGCCGCCTTTATAAGGGCCTCATCTACATCCTTTGATGTCTGGATTGTAACAAGGTTTTCTTCGTGAGAAGCAACTGCGCTTTCGATTCCATCAATGGCCTCAAGCGCCTTCTTAACGTGAGCCTCACAATGACCACACATCATTCCTTTAACTGTAATTTTCATATCTGTACCTTCCTTTCCTGATTCATTTTTTAATGAATCCACTGATTCTTTTATTATTAAATTGCCTGAAATGGCATTTTTTAATCTTTTATCTTTTTTGCTTTCGTAGACCTTGATTAGATTTAGTCTAAGTGCATTGGATACTACACAGAAGCTTGATAATCCCATAGCTGCTGCACCAAACATTGGATTTAAGGTCCATCCAAATGCAGCCACATAACAACCTGCTGCAAGTGGTATTCCAATTATATTGTAGAAGAATGCCCAGAATAGATTCTCGTGAATATTCTTGATTGTGGCTCTGGAAATTCTAATAGCTGCTGCAACATCTAAAATGCTGCCCTTCATAAGTACCACATCAGCAGCATCAATAGCTATATCTGTTCCTGCGCCAATGGCAATACCAATATCCGCACGAGTGAGGGCCGGTGCATCATTAATTCCATCACCTACCATAGCCACCTTGCCGTGATTCATCAGCTCTCTAATGATAGCTTCCTTTCCATCAGGTAATACACCTGCAATCACTTCATCAACACCAGCCTGCTTTGCAATGGCATTTGCAGTGATTTCATTATCGCCTGTGAGCAATACTACGTGAAGGCCCATATTTTTAAGCTGATTGATGGCATCAGCCGAATCTTCCTTGATGGTATCAGCCACGGCAATAATTCCAATAACAGCTGAATCTTTGACAAAAAGTATTGGTGTCTTGCCCTCAGCTGAAAGAGATGCCATCTGGGATTTTAAATTGTCATTAATGACACCGGTTATTCCAGTAATAAACTTTTCGTTTCCTCCAAAAATCTTTGTATCATCAATAACAGCTTTAAGACCGTTTCCTGAAAGAGCCTCGAACTGTTCAGTCTCAACTAAAGAAACATCACCAGCCTTAGCATACTCTACTATGGCCTTTGAAATAGGATGCTCGCTTTTAGCTTCAAGCGCGTATGCCACCTTTAGAAGCTCTTCTTCCTGGACTCCTGTTGCCACAACAACATCTGTAACCTTCATTTCACCTGTAGTAACAGTTCCAGTCTTATCAATGGCAACTATCTGAGTCTTTCCTGCCATCTCCTGAGAAGCCGCAGTCTTATAAAGGATGCCTGATTTTGCACCTACACCATTTCCTACCATAATGGCGACTGGTGTAGCAAGTCCAAGAGCACAAGGACAGCTGATAACAAGCACCGAAACAGCTCTGGCAATGGCATAGCCTACTGTCTGTCCTGCTATAAGCCACGCAAAAAATGTAATGATAGCTATACCAATTACAGCTGGTACAAACACACCGGAAACCTGATCTGCAATCTTTGCAATAGGAGCCTTTGTAGCTGCTGCATCGCTAACCATTTTGATGATTCCTGCAAGTGTAGTATCTTCTCCTACCCTTGTGGCCTCACAGGTCATAAAGCCTGATGTATTAATAGTAGCTGCAGATACTTTATCTCCCACCTGCTTTTCTACTGGGACGCTTTCTCCTGTAAGGGCAGACTCGTTAACTGAGCTTTCACCATTGATTACTTTTCCATCCACTGGGATGGAATCACCTGGTCTTACAACAAAAATATCTCCTACCTTTACCTCTTCGATAGAGACAGTCTTTTCTACATCCCCCTCAAGTATAACTGCAGTCTTTGGAGCCATCTTCATAAGGGATTTTAATGCATCTGTGGTCTTTCCCTTTGATTTGGCCTCTAAAGTCTTTCCTACTGTGATAAGTGTAAGGATAGTTGCAGCTGATTCAAAGTAGAACTGATTCATTAAATACATTATATATTCTTCGTCAGTACCAAGAACTGCCCAGCTCATTTCAAAAAGAGCATATACGCTGTATCCAAAGGCTGCTGTAGCTCCAAGAGCCACAAGGGTATCCATATTAGGAGCCTTATGAATAAGTCCCTTGAAACCACTTACGAAAAACTTTTGATTGATTACCATAATAAATCCAGCAAACAATAGCTGATATAATCCCATAGCCACGTGATTTCCTGCCATAAATGAAGGGAGTGGCCAATCCCACAGCATATGTCCCATAGACACGTACATAAGTGGAATCAATAAAATCACTGATGCTATAAGACGTTTTTTAAGCTTAGGTGTCTCTGTATCCTTAAGAGAATCCTCATAGCCGCTAGCAGTATTTGAACCAGCTTTGCTACCTGAGGAAGCCTTTATACTTGCCCCATATCCTGCAGCCTCAACCGCTTTTATTATTTCTTCCGAAGAAGCACTGCCCTCTACTCCCATAGAGTTTGTAAGAAGGCTGACCGCACAGCTCTCAACACCCTCTACAGCACTAACGGCTTTTTCTACCCTGGCCTGGCAAGCTGCACAGCTCATTCCTGTAACATTGTACTGTTCCATAATATCTCCTATTTCATAAGCTTTTGTAGTGTCACTACAAGCTCATCTATAATCTCATCATTTCCTTCACGAATATTTTCTGCTACACAAGAACGCATATGATTTGCAAGCAACACCTTGTTAAAGCTATTAAGTGCGCTGGTTATTGCAGAAACCTGAATCAGGATATCTGTGCAATAGGCATCATTTTCAAGCATACCTTCCACACCTCTAACCTGGCCTTCGATTCTTTTTAGGCGATTCATTAAATCCTTATATTCCTTGTCTTCTCGTTCCTTTGTCTTTCCGGAACAATGGCAGCATTCTGCCACCTGATCTATATCTTTATTATGTTTTTCATCTGCCATTAATATTCCTCCTCAAGAGCCCTCATATACCCCCTCGGGGTATCTTACTGATATAAATATATACCCCCTTAGGGTATTTGTCAACTACATTGTGCTCAATTCATTTTGATATAATGACATAAAAATACCCCAAGGGCCTTAACCCTTGGGGTGTATATTTTATCCTAATGCCACATCCAATATCATCATTACTACAAATCCAAGTGAAAATGCAATAGTACCTATATTAGAGTGCTTGCCCTCTGACATTTCAGGAATCAATTCCTCCACTACTACGTACATCATGGCTCCAGCTGCGAATGCCAAAAAATAAGGCAGAACTGGTAAAACCAAGCTTGTTGCTATAATTGTAAGCACCGATGCCACTGGCTCTACTGCCCCTGAAAGTACTCCATATAAGAAAGTTTTAGGCTTAGACATTCCTTCTGCCCGAAGTGGCATTGAAACAATGGCTCCTTCAGGAAAGTTCTGAATAGCAATACCAAGAGCTAACGCTAAAGCTGTAGCTTTGCTGACACTAACGTGACCTGAAGCCCATCCTGCATATACTACTCCAACAGCCATTCCCTCTGGAATATTATGAAGGGTAACTGCAAGTATCAACTTAGTAGTCCTTTTGAATCCAGTTCTAGGACCCTCCTCCTGATTATCCATATGCATATGTGGAGTAACCATATCCAGGCAGAGCAAAAAACCTATACCTATTAAAAATCCTACAGCAGCAGGAATAAATGAAAGCTTTCCCAAATCAGATGAACTATCCAGGGCTGGTTGAAGTAAACTCCAAAATGAAGCTGCCACCATAACACCTGCTGCAAAACCTGTAAGTATCTTCTGAAGTTTTTCTGATATTTGACCGTTTAGAAGAAATACCATTGCCGCCCCCAGGCTGGTTCCTAAAAACGGTATCATTATTCCCTGAAATACACTTGCTACCATAACTCAAGCTCGCTCCATTGTTTTAACACTTACTAACAAAATGATTAGATAATATACCACCCACAGCATTTCCTGCTGTAATTACTAATAGTCTCACAAAAATATCCAGCGAATAAACACCTGCCATATTATAGTAAAACATATCTGCTACACAGTGCTCCGACCCCACCAGTATAAAGCCCATAACACATAAAATAATGGCCAGATATTTCCCTAAAATATGCTCATTTTTCTTGTACTCATCCACGCCGATGAAAATAAAATATTACATATAATTCCAAGCAAAAATAAGCTTATAAACGAATCCTGATTTTTAGTCTGGCAAAGCAAATTCGCCTTTTCGATAATCCCAGCTCCTTGCCTGGTGTTTCTGATAATAAATGAAAGAATAAAGGAGCCTATAAAATTACCACACCAGATAAGAGCTATATTAATAAGATTATTTTTAGCTTTCCTTCTAATACATAACAGACTTTCCCTGTAAATAGACTAAATCCCATAGTCAGCACAAGGAACAACCCTATACTAAACAGGGCTGAGCCAATTATTTTATTATCAACTGAGAGGAAAATGAATCCACCTAATCCAATAGAAAAACCTGCAAGAATTGAAGTCAAAAGAGTTTTCTTAAAATTCATAACAAAAATCCCCCTACACTGTCTCCCAACCATATAGGGGTATTATATCCTTCCTTTGTGAATATTCTATTACGAAAACATACTCAGTTCTAGAAGGTGCACCTGTCTTAATCTGGCAAGTATTAAGAGCTACAGCAAGATCTGCAATTGTTGTATCCTCTGTCTCACCATCTTCTACCACCACATCATTTGTATTAGCCATTAAAACAAATCTAACATACTATCTAAATAAATTTCCTCGCGAACTTTTAACTGGTATTCTGGCTTTGTCATGTAATACAGTAGAAATTCTAAGATTATCGCACTTCCCAAACTTCGTCCCTCTATTTTAAAATTTGAAAATCCAGCAGGAATATACACCTTTTGAATATCATCAAGCCCTATGAACCCTGGATTATTCATAGCCTCAGAAAATCTGTATCCAATGCTTGCATTAGGTGAAACACACTGGTGGTCAGGGCAATCTTCTCCTAGGTTTTTCTGCTGACATTTTCATAGCAGCGTTTTCTATCATAGCAATCATACCAACAGCATTCATTACATAAGAATTCCACCTTTTCCTTCTGCTGTGATGTTAGAGCAGTAAGCTTTTCAAATTCCTTATTCAATCTGAAATCTGGAACTACAAATCGAAAGTCATCACGATTTAGCTCTTTCTCAAGCTCATCAAAATCCGTCATGACCTTGGTGGTGGAAGATACAAAATAATAATTTGGATAGTGCTCTTTTAAATAATTTAATAACAAGTCCGAGTGAACAATTATTCCATTATCCACTTTGAAACCTTTTTCAAAAAGTTCACACAGATGATTACAGCGTTTGTCCGTGAGATGCTCTTCCCGAAGCAGTGAATTACTGAAAGTGAGACGCGCAGAAATTCCATATTCCTTCATCAAATCAGCTACACCCTCAGGTGACTCATCACCAAAGCCAACACGACCTCCACCCCAAATACAATCTGCAGGTGCTCCATAGATGGAACCTATTTCACACCAATCGTAAAAATATTCTCTATGGTGGCAGTAAAGCGGTAAAAACACTTTATACAATTCATAAAACTCAAATAAACCTGGAAGGTGATAGTAAGCTTTCATAAAAAATACACAATATCTCCATTAGGGTAATGAATCACTCGATTTTCATTTTCTAATAAGCAACCACAGCCTACAGTCATGAGCATCTCTTGACCTAGTACTTTTCTTAAATCTTTAAGATAGTTCATAATATATGTCTTTTCCTCATTATCTTTTACTATAGAATCCATTATCACTATAGTTAGACCATTTCTCATACATCTGCATATAATTATTCTTTACATATTTTTGAATCTTTTTCATATCACTCTCATTAACAGTTCCCCAACGCTCAATCTTTGTGTCACCATTATCATATACAAAGAGCTTCGCTGAACCAATCTCAGTGAGATCCTTATCACTTGCATGAACATGCATTGCCTCAATAGTACATTTTGATGTGAAATATAAAATGTAGCCCGCAACCATATCATTTGTGTACTTTGGCATGTTTTCTTTCCTCGATTTCTTCCTTTATTTGTTCTTCATTTCTTTTAACAGCATCAATCGCACGTTCCTGCATTTTCTTTGACATATTTGAATAAAGAATTGCATAGTCCATGAGTCGAACAACTGCCTTAGATTTATTTCTTTTTATATTTGTGACTTCAATAGTCAAATCTTCTACCTGTAAGTCACTTTCTAAAATGCACATATTGTCTGATACCAATAAGGCATTATCTAATAGATGCTTTGATTTGCTTTCATTAGGTTGCCCCAACTGAACCGTATAAACGTTGTTTAATAAATCCCTATCGTCCTCGAAAACATCTGCTAAATCTATATAATCTTCTTCTACATAGATTTTCTTTTCTTTATCTTTAAAAAAAGTATCCACATATATCGTATTCGACTTAACTGCATTAATATTCCTAAATCCCACAAGATTCTTAGGTCCCATATACCTGTATTTATGATTATTTAACACAAGAAATACATCCCTACCCTTGTTGTACAAATATATGGTATTAAACATTTCATTTGCCAAATACAGTTGCTCCATTGTTATATTAAGCGCTTTTGATATGTTATAAAGCACCCTAGCTGAAACATTTGCTATGTCAGTTTTTCCATTAACAATATCAGCAATAGTAGAATATGGAACACCAGACTTTTTAGAAAGAGCATATGCAGTAATATTCTTATTTTCCAAAAGATTGCTAAGCATAATTATCCCTCCAATCTAAAACAAGTATAACGGAATTCCGTTATACTTGTCAATTCATTCACAGCCTATAGTGTTTATTTTCTTGCATGCCCTGCAGGCCCCGCCGCCCATCCTGGGATTACTAAAAAAATATAAGCAAATGCATAAAAAATACCCCCAGGCACTGGCATACCTGGAGGCTGTAAAAGGAGTCTAATAACTTCCCAAGAAACCCGGTTCGAAACTTGGGAAAATAAGAAATAACCAAAATTTAATTTTTAGATAGCTGCAAGTGCTTTGCCAAGCTCTTTACAAGCTTCTGTAGCTGCACCATCAGGAGCATCCTGACAGATAACACCTTCGCCATCTACAACTGTTGCGCCTGCGGCTGTCATACGATCAACCCAATCGCGCATCCACTGACCATCGCCCCAGCCATATGAGCCGAAAAGACCGATAGTCTTACCTGAAACAAAGCCCTCTAAATCTGTTACAAAAGGCTCCATCTCACCTTCTTCTAAAACCTCAGCGCCCATTGCTGGACAACCGAGAGCAAAAGCTTTCGCACTCTTTAATTCATCTAAAGAGGCGTCGCTGACATAAACAACATTTGCCTCGCCACCTGCGGCCTTTACACCTTCACCTACAGCATTTGCCATAGCTTCTGTGTTGCCTGACTGTGACCAGAATACAACATTAACTTTACTCATGCCTATTCTCTCCTTCTTTGAATTTTTGAAATCGTTTGTCATACTGCTTTCTTGTAATTACATTGACATTGAATGATCTCCTTTAAGGAGCTTCCATCTGAAAGCATACAAACCATTTCATCTTTAACATCATCAAATTTTTCAAAAAGCTTCATTGTATTCTCAGTATCCCCATATACCTTCCAATAGCCTGAAGCTCTAAACCCCTCTCCACCTTTAGAGATGAAGCCCTCTACATCACATAGAGGATATCCTAAGAAGATACCCGCTTCGTGTGGGAAATCTTCTCTGGTCTTTACGAATCTGGAATATCTTTCCTGGAAATTCTTTAATGAATATCCCAGAGATTCATCTCCGTATCCGTAATCTCTTAAAAATGTTTTGACCTCTTCCTGAGATAAATAATCTAAAAGCATCTGCTTATTAAAGACCAAAAAGATAACACGATGTCTGTCGTACACTAGTCGGTAACAAAACAATCCGGTGTATCTCATTACAAGTCTCACCTTTTCTTCTTGATCCTTAGGAACAATCAAAAAATTTGATGCCTTTAAACCTGCGATTGTTGGTGCGCATTGTAAGACAATCTGTAATTCAATTCTTTTTCTGTCCATAGTCTGTAATAAGTAAAAAACTTCTTCGCTCATCCCAGCAGTCTCTCTCTTTTATATTAGTTATCTCTAACTGTGGTTATATTATACTAATCACTTTATGAAGTCAACACTTATTTTTCATATTTTTCTTTTTGAGAAATGCTATCAATTAGACCACAATTGTCCACTAAAAAAGGGCGCCGCAGCAAAACTGCGACACCCGGTCCCCTAAGATATAATTATTCAAATGCTACTACAGCGCCATCATAGTTATCAGCAATAAACTTCTTAACATCATCGGACTTAAGAACATCTACTAATGCTTTGATGGCTTCATTGTTCTCGTTGCCTTCCTCTACAGCAATGATATTAACGTATGTCTTTGCAGCCTCTGAATCTGTAGCCTCATAAGCGATAGAATCCTTTGCTACTGAAAAACCTGCCTCAAGAGCATAGTTACCATTAAGTACCACAAATGCTACCTCATCTTTTACGCGAGCAACCTGTGCTGCCTCAAGCTCCTGGAACTCAATGTTCTTTGGATTCTCTACAATGTCATTGATTGTAGCTGTAAGACCAGCACCTTTCTTAAGTGTAAGAAGTCCATTGTCCTGAAGAAGAAGGAGTGCTCTAGCCTCGTTTGTTGTGTCATTAGGAATAGCGATTACATCACCATCTGCTACCTCATCAAGAGATGCCTTTGTACCTGGGTAAATTCCAAATGGCTCATAGTGAATATCTCCAGCATCTACAAGGTGTGTGCCCTGCTCCTCATTGAAGCTGTCAAGATATGGTACATGCTGGAAATAGTTTGCATCAAACTCACCAGATTCTACTACGAGGTTTGGCTGAACATAATCATCGAATACTGTTACATCAAGCTTGTAGCCCTTTGCCTCAAGAAGTGGTGCAGCAAACTCTAAAATTTCTGCGTGTGGTGTAGCAGATGCTGCCACCTTAATTGTAGTAAGCTCGCCGCTTGCTGCCTCTACGGTCTCCTCTGCTTCCCCTGTAGCCTCTTCAGTTGCAGCTGTGTTAGTATTTGCTGCGCTGCCACATCCTGTAAGAGCTGCTACTGTAAATGTTGTTGTTAATAATCCTGCTAAAATTTTCTTTTTCATAGTTCTTTTCTCCTTTATTGTGTAAATTTTTATTGTGTCCTTAATTTTTCTTGTTTGTAGTTTTTATATCTTATGATTAAGCTTTCTTGCTATAAACATTCCAGTATTCTGGAAAATCTGAAACAGTACAATTAGTAAAATTACTGTGACAATCATTATGTCTAGCTGGTATCTGTAATATCCGTAGCGAACTGCAATATCTCCAAGTCCGCCACCGCCAACAGTACCAGCCATTGCTGAATATCCAAGAACTGTTCCAAGTGCTATTGTCGCGTTGGTGATAAGAGAAGTTCTGGCTTCTACCAGAAGCACCTTGAAAACTATCTGAATATTTGACGCTCCCATTGCCTTTGCCGCTTCGATAACGCCATCGTCCACTTCCTTTAATGATGACTCCACCATTCTAGCAATATATGGTGCTGCACAAATAACAAGTGGAACGATTGTAGCTGATGTACCATAGCTCTTTCCAACTACAAGTCTTGTAAATGGAATAAGAAGTATCAGCAAAATAACAAACGGAATGCTTCGAACAACATTTGATGTTGCATCTAAAACCTTATATAATGCACGATTTGGTCTAAGACCGTCTTTGTCTGAAATAGTAAGTAATACTCCCATTGGAAGTCCCAGTACATATCCAAAGAATGTAGAAACTATACTCATGTATACTGTTCCAACAATTCCCTCTAATATCATGTTAATTGTTGTGCTATCCCACATAGTTTCTTACCTCCTTGCTGTAATTGTTCTTAGCGAACTCTTTATTCTTTAGCTCATTTTCCTTATTCAGCCAAAAAAACTTGTCCTCTGGAAGATTAACCTCTTCAAGTCTTCCACTTTCCACAAGCTGTCCTTCCTCAAGGACTGCCACCTTATTACATATAGCCTTTACAACTGACATCTGATGAGTGATAAGAACTATCGTAATTCCGTATTCCTGATTAATCTCCTTTAGCAATGAAAGTATTGATGCTGTAGTCTGTGGATCTAGGGCGCTTGTAGCTTCATCGCATAGTAGAATCTTTGGATCTGCAGCAAGAGCTCTTGCGATGGCAACTCTCTGCTGCTGTCCTCCTGAAAGCTGTGAAGGATAAGAATTAGCTTTATCCTCCAAACCAACCTTTGAAAGAAGCTCAAAGGCCTTTGCTCTTGCATCCTTTTTCTTAACTCCCTGAAGGCTAAGTGGGAAAATAATGTTATCTATAACATTCTTCTGCTGAAGCAAATTAAAGTGCTGGAATATCATTGCTATATCCTGGCGCTTTTCCCTAAGCTCCTTTTCATTAAGCTGTCCTAATTCCTTGCCTTCTACGATTACCTGACCACTTGTTGGTTTCTCTAAGTAGTTCAAACATCGAATCAGTGTACTTTTGCCAGCTCCAGACATTCCTATGATTCCAAAGATATCTCCCTTATCAACAGTAAGATTAATATCTCTAAGAGCATCTACCTTTGTATCCTTATCTACGAAGCTTTTACAAAGACTTTTTATTTCTATTTCGCGCATTCTAAATATCTCCTCATATCAGTTTGGGCAATAAAAAACCATTGCCAGGTTTTTAACTCCCAGGCAATGGCTAATCAAATCTAGGTGATTTAATCCGTAATAGGCGCAAGACAAAAAGCCATCGCGCCAGGGCCATCATTAACTGCCTGGGAGATAAGCATTCGACGCATGCACATGTGCATCATAGTTGTCTGCATCATCTTTTTCATTTATCTTGCTCCTTTCTCTTAAGATATGATTATAATATTCTTTATCGCTCCAAGGTTCAATAGGGCCAATTCTAGGCAAAAATAATAGCTAGTTATCAACCAAATTGATAACTAGCTATTAGTAATTTACCAATTATTCTGTATCATCCTTAAAGAATGAAATCTCTTCATTAAGCTTAACAGCAATATCTTTCAAATCGTCTGCAGAGTTTGCAAGACTAGAAACTGTAGCTGAAAGCTCTTGAACAGAAGCTCCTGTAGTTTCTGAAGATGCTGCATTCTCTTCTGAAATAGCAGAAAGTGATGACATTGTATCGGAAACTATATCGTTTGAAGATACACAGGTTTCTGCCCCACCGGCAATCTCTCTTACGCCATCAACAGTACCATTGATATCCTCAAGCATACCATTAACAGATTCAAGGGTTCCACCGATTGCTTCCTGCTGCTCTAGGTTGCCCTGCTTTACAAGATTAGCTGCTGCAACAGCTGCCTCAGATTGCTTCAGAAGTACATCCATCTGGGTTCTAATATCCTGAGCCATGCTATCTGAATCATCAGCAAGTTTTCTGATTTCCTCTGCCACAACTGCAAAGCCCTTACCTGCCTCACCAGCACGGGCTGCCTCAATCGAAGCATTCAGTGAAAGGAGGTTTGTCTGTGAAGCGATTCCCGAAATACCCTCTACGCTTTCATTAATACTTGTAACAGCATCCTTTGTAGCAGAAATCGTTCTGGCGATTTCTTCTATCTTAGCTGTCATATCACTACTAGAATCCTGTAGGTTAAGAAGTGATTTACTAGATGCCTGAGATGCTTCCTTCATCCTTCCTGCAAGGCCTTCCATATTGTCTGTAGATGCCTGTACGCCTGATACAGCATCAGTAATCTTACCTACATTCTCTGCTGCTTCCTGTATTTCTTCCGCCTGCTGAACAGCACCTGTTGCAATCTCCTGGACTGCTGTTGCTACGGTATCTGTGGTAGCTGCAATCTGATTAGCCATATCTGCCAAATCCTCAGAGGATGTTGTAACAGTGGCTGCAGAATGTTTAATAGATGCTACTATTGAACCTAACCTATCAATAACGGAGTTTGTACTGCGGACAATTTCACCAAATTCGTCTTTACGTTTTGTATATCCATCGATTCTCTTAAATCTACCATCAGCAAGTTGTGTGATGGAACCTGTAACAGCAATGATTGGCTTTGTAAAACTGGTTGCCATAATCAATGAAATAACAATAGCTACAATCAAAAGGATCAAACCGACAATTACTATTAGCATTGCTGAACGGATTGCAGAGGACATAATCTCTGCATTTGTTTTAGAAACTACTACATAATATCCAGTCGCAGGCTCTCTGGTCCAGGACATATATGTAAGACCTGCATCAAAAGTAGCCTCGATAACTCCACTTGACTCTTCTGAATCTACAAATCCAAAAGCACTAAGATCGTACTCTTCCTCTGGACTGATTTCAAATTGGGCATGTGCTGCCATCATACCTGTTCTATCAGCGATATATCCATCAGCGATATTCTCTGCAAGGAACTGATGAATATTATTTAAATCAAAGCTTCTTTGAACTGTACCGATAATCCTTGAATGATCTTCACTATAAATAGGCACGCAGATAATTGTAATTCTATTACCCACAGATTTACTAACTACGATATTTGATACTGCTGGTTCTCCAGAATTAATAGCAGCCTGGAAATATTCTCTATCAGCAATATTTGCAAGCTCTTTTCTATCTGCACGAAGAAGCTGCTGACCATTTGGAAGTGATAAAATAACATTTATGTTACCATCTGCCATATAATCATTGATTGCATCCAAATGTGCCATCATAACATCATCTGGAATTGACCGCTCTTCTTCAGGAAGAGCCTGGGACTCCAGATAGTTAATTGTACTAGGAGCAGATGCAAATGTAGCTAACGCCGCTGTATTTTTCCCAACAATCTCGGAGAACTCTGTCTCTACCATCTTACCTGTAGCTGAAAGCAACTCTAGAGCATCCGCATGAGCCTTTGATGTTGAACTTTGATAACTGATAATAATCGCAACTAAAAGAGGCACAGCTACCAACAAAGCCATAATAAGAATAAGCTTTGTCTTTACACTATCCATTAACTTGATATTGCCAGCCTGTGCCTGTGTTTTCTTAACTTTCTTTTCCTTTGCCATAGTATAACTCCTTATAAAATAGCTATCGTATATACGTATCCACCCAACTTGGATTATAATTTGCAAATATGAAAAAATAGTTAATTAGATTTTAAAAATTTATGTTTTATTCATAAGCAAAGGTCTTTAAAAACTTCTTAGCTCGCTCTGTTTCCGGCTCTGCAAAGAACCCCTTAACATCCTCTGTTTCCTCTACGATATCACCCTTGTCTAAAAAAATAATTCTATCCGCTATCGCTTTTGCGAATTCCATTTCATGGGTGACAATAAGCATAGTAGAACCAGCCTTTGCCAATGCCAGCATAGTCTCTAAAACCTCGTGAACCATCTCAGGATCAAGAGCTGCTGTAACCTCATCAAATAATATTACCTCTGGATGCATAAGAAGTGCTCGTACTATTGCCACTCTCTGCTTTTGTCCACCGGAAAGCTGACGAGGATAATAATCCTTTTTATCTACCAAATCCACCTTATCCAGCAGCTCTAACGCTTCTTTAACAGCATCCTCTCTTGTTCTTTTCTGCACCTTTGTAGGAGCCAGTATAATATTTTCCAAAACCGTCTTGTGAGGAAATAGCTCGTAAGACTGGAATACCATTCCTATCTTCTGTCGAAGCTTTGTAATATCACGCTTTCCAGCCTCCACTGGAAGGCCATCCACAGTTATTACTCCACTTTGTATTTCCTCTAATCCATTTAAGCATCTAAGGAATGTACTTTTTCCGCAGCCGGAAGGGCCAATAATTACTACTACCTCTCCCTTTTTTACAGACAAATTAATATCCTTTAAAACCACGTTTGGTCCAAACTCTTTATGTAAATGTGTTACTTTCAATAATTCGCTCATTTATGCCCACCTTTTTTCCAAGTAAGCGGCAAGCCTGCTAATAGGCCAGCACACAATGAAATATAGTAAAAACACCACCAGAAAAACTCCAAATGCCGCATTTGGCGAAGTCTTTCTATTTGCTTCTATAATCTGTTGAGCCACCTTCAGAACTTCCACAATACCAATCATCATTACAAGGGATGTTGTCTTAATCATTCTAGTAATAAGATTTATAGATAGTGGAATCAAACGTCTAACTGTCTGTGGAAGGATAATATAAAAATATGTCTGTAGTTTATCCATTCCTAGCGCCCAAGCTGATTCAAACTGTATGATTGGGATACTTTTTATAGAACCTCTAACCAAATCTCCCATCTCTGCTGTTCCCCAAAACGTAAATACGAAAATCGCTGATGATTCAGCCGACATGTCCCAGCCAAAAACTCTTGTGGTTCCAAAATATACAATAAACAATAAAACCATCTGTGGCATGATTCTTACAGTTTCAAGATAAACCTTAAGAAATGCGTGTAAGATCTTATTATTTACTGTCATCAAAACTCCTACCACCAGTCCAAGGAAAATACTAAGCACTACTGATATCAAGCTGATTTCAATAGATACCCATAATCCCTGGAGAAGTCTAAGAAAGTTTGTACCTTTAAACAAAACATCAATTCCCAAACTGGCCATAACGCATCCTCCTTTCTACTATTGCTCCTATGATAGAAATAGGAAGAAGCATTATCAGGTAGAACACCACCAAAAGGAAAAGGCATTCTATAGTCTTTGCATACATACCAATCAAATCCTTTGCGGTAAACATTAAATCCATAAGGCTGATTGTAGAAAATACTGAGGTCTCCTTTAAAAGGAAGATTACATTTGCAAGAAGTCCTGGCACACTTATGGTGATTGCCTGAGGCAATATTATGTGCCACAAAATCTGAAATTTACTCATCCCAAGACTTGCTGCACTCTCTGTCTGAATATTAGGAATAGCCTCTACACCACTTCTAAAAGTTTCAATCATGTAGGCTCCACCTAAAAGACCAAGTCCCAGTACACCACAGGTTTCTGCTGTGATTTGTATGCCCACCTTTGGCAAGGCAAAATAAATAAAAATAACTGCACCAAAAGTGGTGTGTTTCTAAAAATTTCAATATATACTCCCAATATGCTTTTTAGCACTCGCACCCTAAAATGTACGATGGCAGAGCCTATTAGTCCTATCACAAACGCTAGTAAAATGCCCTGCCATCCAATCTTTAGTGTTAATATGAGTGCTTCCTTGTATAGTGGGAGATATCCAATAAGAATATCCTTATCCATTACTTCAGGTTAACTGTTCCTTTCATATCGTAAACACGAATTATAAAAATTTTACTTTCCACCTTCTAATACAAGTGTATCTTCATAATCTGCACCATAAGTATCTAGAAGTGTTGCCTCATAATCTGCATGGAAGAAGTTCTCTGTACCAAGTGTCTCGATTTCCTCGTTGAGCCACTTGAGAAGTGTGTCATTTCCCTTTGTTACAGCAGGTGCGATTGTATCCTGATCTCCAAGTGATGGAATACCTACTGTATAGCCTTCGTTCTCAAGAGAGAATGCGATAACTTCTGTATTATCATTAGCCCAAGCTACGCCGGTGCCGTTTTCAAATGCTGTCTTTGCCTCTGCGTAAGCATCATACTTCTGAAGCTTGATATCTGGATAGTTCTTTGTAAGATAAGTCTCTGCTGTTGTACCTGAGATTACAATAATCTGATCATCTGCACCAAGGTCATCAAGGCTTTCTACAACTGCTGAATCTGGTGAAACAACACCAAGTGCTACGTTCATATAAGGAAGTGCAAAATCAACCTCCTGAGCACGCTCCTCAGTAACTGTAAAGTTAGCTAAGATAATATCCACCTTTCCTGTCTGAAGATATTCAATTCTATTTGCTGCCTCTGTAGAAACATAATTGATTTTTACACCAAGGTCTTCACCGATACGCTCTGCAAAATATACATCGTATCCAGCGTACTCACCATTTTCATCAACGAAACCAAATGGACTCTTATCAGAAAATACACCGATGTTGATTGTTCCGCTTTCCTTGATTTCATCTAATGTTCTATATCCTGCTGCACTTGATGCAGACTCTACTGTTGCCTCATCTGTACCAGCTACATCACTAGAAGAAGCGCTAGCTCCGCAAGCTGTAAATCCCGAAACTGCAAGTGCTCCCACTAAAGTTAATCCTGTTACTTTGTTGATAAAATTCTTTTTCATTTTTTCGTCCTCTTTTCTTTATGTTAATACTAAGCTGCTATCAATTTTTTATATACAGCCTCTGCAAGGAATCTATGACTTTCTTTATCCATATGTTCCTGATCCGTTTCTGAAGGCTTCGCCACATCAGATGCTGCCAAAAACATACAGTCAAATTCCTCTGCAAGCTTTGCAAATACTGCCTTAAGCTCTTTGGAAACAACAACAGATTTTTCATCAAACTCAGGATCATATTCCTGCTTCCAAACCTGCTCACCAAGATA
Organism: Butyrivibrio fibrisolvens 16/4; assembly: GCA_000209815.1. Lineage (GTDB taxonomy): Bacteria > Bacillota > Clostridia > Lachnospirales > Lachnospiraceae > Pseudobutyrivibrio > Pseudobutyrivibrio fibrisolvens_A. Next base: position 1,063,637 of record FP929036.1, on the reverse strand, counting down.
AATCGGAGAAAGGAGCAAAATCTTTGCCTGATTATTATTTGCTCTTATTTGCTTAAGAAGGATTTCTGTGCCCCTGGCTATAAGTGTAGGTGATGCATTATATACCGTCTTACAATCATTTGTGCCTAGCATCAAAACCACTATGTCCACTGGGCCGTGACTCTCTAGTAATACAGGAAGAAGCTTTGAACCATTTCGGCCTATTCTGGTGTTGTCTTCAAAAACAGTAGTGCGTCCAACAAGTCCTTCTTCTATTACTTCGTAGTCTTTATTTTTGAGCAAATCTGAAAGTATACCTGTCCATCTTTCATTCTTCTCGTATCTTCCAGTACCATCTGGCTTCAATCCGTATGTGTTTGAATCGCCAAAACAAAGTACACTTTTCATTTCAAGTGGTCTCCTTTCTCGTTGTTATGGCGATATAATAAACCTATCTACCTACCAAGTCAATAGGTTTTACAATCGACAAAATTTATATACCGCTATCAATTCCCTTTATAGCCAGACCTATTTGCTTTTGTTGTATTGCCTACTAACCTATCGTATAATAGTGTGAAAAGGAGGACATAAATATGTTCAGTACAAAAGGCAGATATGCTTTACGTGTTATGATAGATTTATCGCAACAGAATCCCGAGGAATATATTCCATTAAAGGATATTGCAGAGCGTCAGGATATTTCAAAGAAATACTTAGAGATTATAGTAAAAGAATTAGTTCACGGTGGTTTCGTAAAGGGCGTCAGCGGAAAAGGTGGCGGCTACCAGCTCACTAGAAAGCCCGAAGAATATTCCGTTGGAGAAATCATCGAGCTTATGGAAGGCAGCCTATCTCCTGTAGCCTGCCTGGCAGACGAAAATATGGAATGCCCTAGGGAGGGAATCTGCAAAACTCTTCCTATGTGGACAGAGTTCTATATGCTTGAAAGAGACTTCTTCTATGGCAAGAAGCTCAGTGATTTGGTAAATTCATAAATAAAATAAAACTCAGGGTTTATGTAGCCCTGAGTTTTTTTTACTATTTTATTCCTCTTCATAAATAACAGACTTATCAATCTGCTCTAAGGCCTTATCTACCTCTTCCAAAAACTGCTGCCCCATCTTTGACATAACAGTATTTTTCTTGGTGATATAGCCAATATCCATAACACTGTTTGGGTTTTCCTCATCTCCACGGAATGGTACAACAATATAGCCATCTCCGTTAAGATCGCCCCATACGATACCTGAACATAACGTATATCCGTTAAGTGCACGGACCAGATTAAGCATTGTGGAACGGTCTGTTACACGAAGCATCTTTGGGTAGAAGTTTTCACTGAGGATTTCCTCAGCAAGATATTCGCTGTTATCACCCTGCTCGAAAAACATACATGGATAATCCTGCAAATCCTCTATGCCGATAGATTCCATCTTTGCAAGTGGATGCTCGTGCCATAAATATACAAAGGCTTTACACTTAATCAGTGAATGAAACTCCAGACTGTGCTCTGTGAAAAGACGATTTAATCCTTTACGATTAAGCTCGTTAATATAAAGAATACCTATCTCACTCTTAAGTGAGCTGACATCCTTGATAATGTCCATTGTGGTAGTCTCACGGAGAGCGAAATCGAAATCGTTCATATCGTACTGTTTTGCCATATCAACGAATGCGCGAACTGCAAAGGTATAATGCTGAGTAGAAACACCAAACTTTCTTTTGTAGGTGCCTTCACCGCTGTACTTCTGCATAACCATATCGTATTGACGATAAAAGCCTCTAATGTCGTTTAAGAATTCCTCGCCCTCAGGTGTAACAATAACACCTTTGTTGGTACGCATAAAGATTGTGATTCCAACTTCGTTTTCAAGCTCCTGAATGGCGCTTGTAAGTGTAGGCTGAACAATATAAAGCTTTTCTGCAGCCTTGTTCATAGAGCCATATTCCTGAATAGTAAGTGCGTATAAAACCTGTTGTAATGTCATTATTATTCTTCTCCCTTTGCCTCATCATAGGAATCTAAAAAGTGATGCTTTACCCCATCCTGCTTGTAAGCAATAACTGTAGCCAGATTAACATTTTCTACGCTACGGAAAATATTAGATTCTACGTAAGGATTAACCTTCTTTAACTCTGCAATAAGTCTTCTTGTTTCTATTCGTTTTGATTCTACTATATCGTCTGGTGAATAGTTTGCATTTCTTTCTGTAAAATGGCATGCACATTGCAAAAATCTAAGATTATTATATTTTACCCAAGCGATGATATCATCCTGACGAATCAAATAAAGAGGACGAATCAACTCCATTCCTTCGAAGTTTGTGGAATGGAGCTTAGGCATCATAGTCTGTACCTGAGCCCCGTAAAGCATTCCCATAAGTATAGTCTCTATAACATCATCATAGTGATGACCAAGTGCTATTTTATTACATCCCATCTCTTTGGCCTTGGCATAGAGATGACCTCGACGCATTCTAGCACAAAGATAGCAAGGATTCTTTTCTATATTATCCACCGAATCGAAAATATCACTCTCGTATATTTCGATTGGAATACCCATCAGCTTGGCGTTGCTTTCAATAAGTTCTCTGTTGGCCTTGCTATATCCAGGGTCCATTACCAGAAAGGATAGTTCAAAATGAACCTTCTGGTGACGCTGAATTTCCTGAAAAAGCTTCGCCATAAGCATAGAGTCTTTGCCACCTGAGATGCACACACAAATGTGATCTCCTTCTTTTATAAGTTCGTACTGCTTGCAAGCTCGGGCAAATGGAGAAAAAGTGGCTTGTGAAATTTCTTTCTGATACTTTTTTCTATCTCAGCCCTTCTGGCATCATTATCTAATTCCATATTATCAATATTTGTATTATCACTCATAGATTACTTAATCAAATCCTTTACTACTTCACTGGCTATTATAAGTCCTGCCACAGGAGGGCAAAAAGCTGATGAACCTGGTACAGCTCTTCTTCCATCTGCAGGTTCCTCTACATCTTCTACATCTGTGGATGGCTCAAGTGGTTTTTCGTCTGAGAAAACTACTTTAAGAGAATCAACCCCACGTTTTTCAGTTCTTTCCTCATTACTTTTGCTAGAGGACACATAGTAGTTTCATTAATATCAGCTATCCTAAATCTGCTAGGGTCCATCTTATTGCCTGTACCCATACTGCTAATGATTGGTGTGCCACTTTCTTTGCACTTCATTATAAGAGAAAGCTTTGCTGTAACAGTGTCCACAGCATCTACAACATAATCATAGCAGCTGAAATCAAAGGTGTCTGCATTATCTGGCAAGAAAAAGCATTTGTGAACTGTCACATCTACCTGAGGATTAATATCAAGCATACGCTCCTTCATTACCTCAACCTTATCTCTTCCTACTGTAGAATGTGTAGCGATAATCTGTCTATTAATATTTGTGAGGCTCACGTCATCATTATCAATTAAATCAAAATGACCTACGCCACTTCTGACCAAAGCCTCGCACACATAGCCACCAACACCGCCTATTCCAAAGATGGCTACCCTTTTGTTATTTAATTTCTCAACAGAGGTTTTTCCTATCAAAAGCTCTGTCCTTGAAAATTGATTCATTATTTCAATACCTCATTCATACTTCCAGTTCTGTATCCTTTTAAATCCAGTGATACATAATTAAAACCATAGACCTTTAAAATATCGTATATGCGAATTCTGAATTCCTCATCCATAAATCTATTATAGTCTTCAGGAAGCACTTCTATTCTGGCTAAATCGTCGCCATGAATTCTAACTCTAAATTGTTTGAAGCCCTCATTAAAAAGAAGTTCCTCTGCCTTTTCAACCATAAATAGCTTATTTTCTGTAATGGTCTCCTCGTAAGGAATTCTGCTGGCCAAACAGGCAAATGATGGCTTGTTGGCTGTAGGAAGCCCAAACTGGGCAGATAAATCTCTAATTTCCTGCTTCGTAAAACCGATAACTCGAAGTGGACTAAGAATGCCGAGCTCAGCTATAGCCTGCATTCCTGGACGATAGTCTCCTTCATCATCCAAATTAGAGCCCTCTAAGACATGTTGAATATCATATCCTAAGGCTAAAGCCTTCATATGAGAATATAAATACTTCTTGCATATGTAACAGCGGTTGGATGGATTCCCCGAAAAACCATCCTCTTCGAAAGGATTAGCTTTATAAACTATCTGCTTAATACCTCGCTCGTTACAAAACTGGGATGCCTCATCCTGTTCTCTCTTTGGAATCAAATCTGAAATAGCAGTAATTGCTATAGCATCATCTCCCAACGCCTGCCTTGCTGCATAAAGCAAAAATGTAGAGTCAACACCGCTAGAAAAAGCCACAGCCACTCTATCTAACTTTTTTATGTATTCAATTAGATTTTGATACTTTTCTTTTAGATTCATGTTGTTTGATTATTTCTCTTTTATAATTGAAATTCCTACAAATATTATCAGCACAAATGGATAAATCAACCATGGAATCAGTGAAAAGCTGGCAATCTTTGCAATATTTGCTGCCACAAGAAGCTGAGCACCATAAGGAATGATTCCCTGCATAATACAAGAGCAGGTATCAAGAAGTGATGCAGTCTTCTTTGGCTCTACGCCGTACTCGTCACTAATGTGCTTTGCTATTGGTGCCGCTATTACAATTGCAACAGTATTGTTTGCTGTAGCAATATCCATAAACATGGTAAGAAATGCAATTCCAAGCATTCCCCCTTTTGTTTCCGGCTTTTCTTCTGATTAGCTCCAAAATAGCCTCAAAACCACCGTGTTCCCTAATAAGGGATGCTACAGATGCAACTAGAATAGTTACTATCATGGTCTCAAACATTCCTGCTATTCCGGTTCCCATAGAAGAAAGTCCTGAAACATAAGTAAGTGAGCCTGTATACATTCCCACAACTATAAACATAAAGCATCCAATCAAAAGCACTTTAAATACATTTATGCTAAGTACAGAAAGTATAAGTACAATAAAATATGGCAATGCCTGCAAAAGATTGTAATCAAATGTTCCAATTGCAGTCACACCTGTTTTGAATGAACATACTATAAGAATGATAAGTGTGATAATTGCCGAAGGAAGAGCCAGCCTTAAATTCGCCTGAAATTTTTCCTTCATCTCTATTCCCTGAGTTTTAGTAGCGGCAATAGTGGTGTCTGAGATAAATGAAAGATTATCTCCAAACATTGCACCACCTACAACTACACCTACGCAAAAGGCCAGATTAATATTTCCATTTTCTGATACTGCACAGGCTATTGGTGCTAGAACTGATATTGTTCCTACACTGGTACCCATAGCCATAGAAATAAGGCAGGCTATAATAAAAAGCCCTGGTATAGCAAATCTACCAGGGATGACGCTAAGTAGAAGATTTGCAGTGTATGATGCACCACCGGCTTCTCCCGCTACGCCACTGAAAGCACCTGCCAATATAAAAATGAAAAGCATAGTGACAATATTGTCATCTCCTATGCCTTCCGCACATATATGTATTTTTTCTTCAAAGCTTTTGCCTCGATTCTGGCAAAAAGCAAGAATTAACGCAAAAGTGAAGGACAGAACTACTGAGACTACGTAGAATCCCATCTGCCCTTCAATTGGTGAAATGTATTGGAAATAGATTCCATTACCAAGATATAAAATCAAAAATAATGCTATAGGAAGAAGTGCCTTAGCATTTGGGGTTGGATGCTGTTTTAAATCACTCATCAAATATTATTTCTCCATTTAACAAATAAGATAAGAAATATTTTACTGATTTAAACACAGTAATGCAATATTAACCCCTCAACACATTCCTTCCTATTATTAATGCATGTGGCAAGACTCAACCTCTGGATCTGGGAAATCCTTTGGATCATATTCAATGCCATTATTATCGTAGTAATTCTTTACAGCAGACTTGATTGCCTCCTCTGCAAGAACTGAACAGTGAAGCTTGTGAGCTGGCAGTCCATCAAGTGCCTCTGTAACAGCCTTGTTTGTAAGCTGAAGTGCCTCAGATACAGGCTTTCCCATAATAAGCTCTGTTGCCATTGAAGATGAAGCAATAGCGCTGCCGCATCCGAAAGTCTCAAACTTTACATCCTCAATAATCTGCTCATCATTTATCTTAAGATAGATTTTCATAATGTCGCCACAGACTGGATTACCAACTTCGCCTACACCATCTGCATTCTCAATCACTCCTACATTTCTTGGGTTTCTGAAGTGATCCATTACCTTTTCACTATATAATGCCATTTTTTATTCCTCCAATTACTTCTGTCTATTAATTAAGCCACTGTGTGCTCTGCAAATACGTGTGGACGCTTGCCACTTACTAAATCGCCCCAGAAAGGTGAAAATCCACGAAGATATTCAACAACTTCTGTTACCGCTTTTACGATATAGTCAACCTGCTCTTCTGTTGCATCCTCACCAAGAGAAACTCTAAGTGAACCGTGCGCCACCTCGTGTGGTCTACCAATTGCAAGAAGAACATGGCTTGGGTCAAGCGAACCTGATGTACAAGCTGAACCAGATGATACTGCTACCCCCTTGTCATCAAGTAATAATAGAAGTGATTCGCCCTCGATTCCTTCGAAGCAGAAGTTTACGTTTGACTTTACTCTTTGCACTCTGTCTCCGTTTAGCTCTGAATAAGGAATCTTAGAAAGACCTTCAATTAATCTATCCTGAAGCTTAGCAAGCTTTTCATTGTTCTCATCAATATGAGCAACTGCCTCTTCAAGTGCAACTGTCATGCCTACGATACCTGCAAGATTTTCTGTACCTGCACGCTTTCCTCTTTCCTGAGCGCCACCGTTGATCACGTTAGTAAGCACGATTCCGCCTCTTGCATAAAGCACACCAACGCCCTTAGGTCCGTGGAACTTGTGAGCTGAAATAGAAAGCATATCAATATTCTGCTCCTTCACATTAATATGAAGGTGGCTAACTGCCTGAACTGCATCTGTGTGGAAAAGAACTCCTCTTTCCTTACAGATTGCACCTATCTCAGCGATTGGCTGAATTGTTCCAATCTCATTATTAGCATACATAATAGTAACAAGAGCTGTATCCTCTCTGATTGCATCAGCTACCTGTTCAGCTGTAACAACACCATTTGAATGTACATCAAGAAGCTCTATTTCGAAGCCTTCCTTCTCAAGTGCCTGCAAAGTATGAAGCACTGCATGATGCTCGAACTTTGTAGAAATGATGTGCTTCTTTCCCTTCTTCTCTCCGATTCTGGCTGCTGAGATGATAGCCTGATTATCTGCCTCGCTACCGCCAGAAGTGAAATAAATTTCACGTGGAGCTGCGCCAAGAAGCTTAGCAATTCTTTCTCTTGCTTCTTCAAGCTCCTCCTTTGCCTTCTGTCCTACTGAATAGAGGCTGGATGGATTTCCATAAACCTCTGTAAAATATGGAAGCATTGCCTCAACCACCTTAGGTGAGACAACTGTAGTTGCTGCATTATCTGCGTATACGAACATATCCTTTTACCTTTCTTTATATATATTGCCTATTTACCTAGTGCTTTAGTCTGCGATTAATATAAAAGAAATCACCTATCGCGTCAATAGGTGATTCTCAAAAATATGCTTATTGCGAGTTTTTATCAATTACTGAAAATTAACGTCTAACTCGGGACAGTTCTACTTCTCATATAAGAACTTCTCAGGAAGCTCAACCTTAAAATCATTTGCAAGGTGTCTAAACTGATCTGGTGTGATTGTCTGAAGCTTCTTAGGTGTAATTGAAAGAACCTTTACAAGAATCTCTGCAGCCTTTTCTACAGTGTGCATAAGACCAAATGTAAGATCAAAATCTTCACCTGACGCAAACATACCGTGATGTGCCCAAATAGCTACATCATATTGTTCCATAAGCTTAGAGGTTGCAACTGCAATATCCTTTCCGCCTGGAACCATCCAGTCTACAACGCCAATACCTGAAGGAAATACTACAGGACACTCTGTAGCCATCTCCCAAAGCTCTCTTGTAAATACTTCGTCCTTAAGAGGAAGTACAAATGTAAGAGCGATTGTATTTGTAGTGTGAGCGTGGTAAACAACTCTGTACTTACCATTTGTAACACGCTTCTTTACTTCAAGATTCATAAGGTGTGAAGGAAGCTCTGATGTTGGTCTTCCACCATTTACGAAGCCCCACTGAATCTGATACTTTGTACCAGTCTCATCTACCTTGATGATACCGATAGAATCCTCTGGATCTATGATAACGTTACGGAAATACTTCCCACTACCTGTTACCATGAAGTACTCATTTGCAAGACCTGGAACCTCTGTGCCGATTTCCTTCCACTGGCCATCTTCTGAAAGGAATTCCTTAACAGCTGCAACATCCTCATCCTTCATTCTATATGAGAGGTTACCGCCGTTACGCTCATGCCAGCCCTGCTCCCATCCATCATTTGCCATTCTAATAAAACCTTCAACAAACTTTACTTCTGTTATCTTCATTTCTATATCTCCTTATCTTGTGATGATTTCCACTAGTACATCAAAAATCTTTGCTACCTTTTCAATTACATCGATGTGACGACCGATTGCCGCTGCAAAGTGATGCGTAGGACCTGCTTCGCTCCACTTTGTTACGAACTCAGCTGGTGAAATTGCAAATTCTGTACGCATCATTGTGTCACCATTCTGAAGAATCTTTCCTGGTACATTTACACCCTCAGCACAAACGAACTTGAAGTGACCTTCACCATCCTGAGTAATTGCAAGATATGTAATATCTCCCTCTGGTGGATAAAACTGTGTAAGATATCCACCACCTGTCTTGCCGTGGAATACATCTACAATCTTCATAGTAGGCTTCTTAGCCTGAGAGAAATCTGCGTCACCAGAACCGCTGTGTCCGATGAGAGTTACTCCATCGTTGAAATCGATTGTGTACATTTCTGAAAGCTGGCCAGAACCTGCGATTGTCTTAAGGATACTCATTGCCATGGCAACCTTGATATCGCCTTCTACAGCACAAGCTGTACCTTGCTTTATTAACATTGAGAAAGCTGGAATGAGAAGACTATCAACAACTCCTGCCTGTCCCTTTGCAAAGCCATCATAGTGAGATGCTACAAAGCCAAGCTTTTCATCCTTAACCCACTGCTCAAATGCAACTACATACTTAGCCATCTCATGAAGCTTCTCTTCATCAACACCGCCAACGATTTCAAAAGTATCTAAGATATCCTCAGCCTTAGCCTTGATAACAGCCTCATCTGTAATATCATCTGCAATAGCCCAAATCTTTTCCCAGTCAAACTGCTTTGTATATACGTGCATTCTTCTGTAAAGATTTGATTCATCGATGTAGAGGTCCATCATGCCAGGATATGGACGACCAATCTGAGCAAGGTTTGTCTCTCTAAATCTTCTACGACACTGTGCTGCACGGCACCACTGATCAATTTCCTTTGCAACAGCTGCATCACCGCCTTCTACTACACCTGTGATAACAGCTGAGCGCTTTCCGTAACGATTTAAGTCAGCTACCATCTCACCAACGGCACCACATGCATATGCTTCACCAAGCCACTCTGCTGTGCCTGCTGTATCGTAATCAAGAGCCTTAAGCTTCTGAAGATTTACAAGTACAACTGGTACATCTAAATCCTTTACTGCGGGAAGCATGTTGTAGGATGTAGCATAAGTAAGAAGCTGCATGAATACTAAATCAACATCTGCTGCTCTGAACAAATCTCCTGCAGCCTGTGACTGCTCCTTTGTGGTAACTACACCACCATCTATAATTTCTACAGTATCAGGGATTGATGCTTTAAAATCCTCGAACTGCTTATTAAACTCTGGAACTAAGCTTGGAAACTGTGGAAGGTATGCTCCAAGTGCAATAGAAAAAACTCCCACCTTAGCTTTAGTATTTACTAACATTTAATCTAACCTCCTAATCCGAATGTTATGCTCTCAATTAAAAATTTCTATTTCAAACGACCTATGTACCGCCTCACGAGCTGCTACCAAATCCTTAAGCTCGCCTGCTTCTATCATCTGCACCATTGCATTTCCGATGGCTGTTGCCTCTGATGGCCCCGCCAGAACTGTAAGTCCTGTGGCATCTGCTGTAAGCTGATTTAAATACCTGTTTTTACAACCACCACCAATAACATGAAGTGCTTCGTATTCTTTTCCTGTGTTTGCACAAATCTCTTTTATCGTATTTCCGTAGCAAACAGCCAAGCTCTTATAAATAACTGCTGCAAGCTCACCGGATGTGTTTGGAACTAGCTGTCTGGACTCCTCACAGGCCTTCTTTATTTCCTCAGTCATATTCTTTGGTGATAAGAATCTTTCGTCATTTGCATCAACAAGTGATGGAAAGCCTTTAGCGCGAGATGCCAAATCTGCATATTCTGCAAAGCTGAGAGCATCGTTTGCCTCATGTCTAACCTGCTGAATCATCCAAAGACCCATGATATTTTTCAAATATCTGTATCTATAATCGTATCCACCTTCATTTGTGAAATTACTCTTTCTGTCGCAATCGCGGGTAAGAGCTTCTGTATTTTCCACACCCATAAGTGACCAGGTGCCAGAGCTGATGTAAAGCCCCTCGTTGCCTAAATGAGGCATTGCCATTACAGCAGAAGCTGTATCATGACTTGCACACTGAAGCACCTTTAAATCAAAGCCTACTTCCTCTTTGATTTCATCTCTTAGATTACCCACTTCATTACCAGGAAGCTTAAGCTCTAAGAAGATTTCTCCTGGAAGACCAAGCATTTCTATTAACTGATAATCCCACTGCTTGGTGTGAGGATTAACAAGACCTGTTGTTGTGGCGTTGGTATACTCTGAAGCTCTAACACCTGTAAGAAGGAAATTTAGATAATCCGGAATCATAAGCAAAGTCTTTGCTTCTTTTAATACCTCTGGTCTTTGAAGCTTATCTGCTGTCAATTGATATATGGTGTTGAAAATTGCTTTTTGAATTCCAACTCTCTTATACAATTCTTCCTCGGAAATAATTTTATAAACTTCCTCATCCATTCCATCAGTTCTGTGATCACGATAACCGTATGTATCACCAAGAACCTGTCCCTCTTCATTTAGGAGCACGTAATCAACGCCCCAAGTATCAATGGACATAGAACATGGAATCTTACCAAGTCTTTTGCATTCCTTCATGCCATTTTTGATTTCGTTAAAAAGCTTTTTTGTATCCCAAAGAAGCTTTCCCCCTACATTTGTCATGGCATTTTCGAAACGGTAGATTTCTTCCATCTGAATCTTACCGTCTTCAATTGTAAATAGCATATGACGGCCACTTGAGGCCCCAATGTCTACTGCCAAATAATAGTTACTCATAGTTTCACCTCGTTTATGATATGAGTATATATCCTGATAAGCTGACTTTTAAGGTCGTAAAATAATCAAAAATAGGACTTTATTTGCAGCTAGATTCATTCTATAATTTATCTATGGAAAAGAGTTTATTACAGCAGCTATCACAGCTGACAGAGGAAGAACAAGAAATTTTAAAGGGCGGTGTCATTGACAAAAATAGGTACTCCAGCGGCAACAGTTTTGTCATCGACAGCGAGAAGCTATTAAAAAAAGGACGTCTCATAGAGATACGTCCTCATACTCGTTTTGTGCACTTTCCAAAGCACACCCATAACTATGTTGAATTCGTTTATATGGTTTCAGGGGAAACTCATCATATTTTAAATGGAACTGATGAAATCACACTAAAAGCCGGTGAACTTTTATTCTTGAACCAAAATGCTACTCAGGAAATTCTTCCAGCATCAGAGGGTGATGTTGCAATTAACTTTATCCTGCTTCCTGAGTTTTTTGATGAAGCATTACAAATGATTCCAGAAGGAGACTTACTTAGAGACTTTTTGATTTCCACACTGTCTCCAGAATCATCCTTCCTTACTTATCTGCACTTTCCTACTGCAGATATTCTTCCTGTGCAAAATCTTATGGAAAATATGATTTTCACTATGCTAAAACAGGATTCAGAAACAATTATCAATAATATAAATAAGACCACAATGGGTCTACTATTACAGACCCTTTCAGTATATGTTTCTTTGGTTAACCAAGGTACACCATCTCAGTATGAACAAAACCTTTTACTTACTGTTTTGAAATATATTGATGCTCACTATAAGCATGGCACCCTTGAAGCAATTGCTGAACAAACAAAGCAGCCTACCTATTACATAAGTAGACTGCTTAAAAAGCACACTGGTAAAAATTTTAAAGAACAATTGATGACACGTCGTCTTCAACAGGCGGCCTATCTTCTCAGCCACACCACTCTTACCATTGAAGATATTTATACTTACATTGGGTACGATAACAGTAGTTACTTCTACCGCAAATTCAAGGAAGCCTATGGCATGTCTCCTAGAGATTATAGATTAGCCAACTAAGGTATCACTCATTTTCCAATGTAATCACAATATTACTACCGCAACAACATCAGACTAAAATATTAGGTATATGAAATTATGGATATTAAGTATAAATTGGCAGAAGCAATGAAAACCTGCATGCGCACCACCTCAGTGGAAAATATAACAGTAAAACAGATTGTAGAAACAGCAGGCTGTTCAAGACAAAGCTTCTACAGAAACTTCATAGATAAATATGATTTGGTAAACTGGTACTTCGACCGCCTGCTTGAGCAATCCTTCAGGGAAATGGGTAAAGGAGAAACTATTCGAGAAGGCCTCATCAAGAAATTCCAGTACATTAAGCAGGAGAAACTGTTCTTCACCGCCGGTTTCAAGGGTGACAATCAAAATAATCTAAAAGAGCACGATTTCATTATGATTTATGAATTCTACTGTGCTATCATTCGCGAGAAAACTGGCACCCCACCTGACACTAAAACCAGAAAACTGCTAGAAATGTACTGTTGGTCTTCTATTTACATGACTGTACAGTGGCTGATGAAGGGAATGAAGGAGCCAGAAGAAGCCTTGGCAGACCTGATGATAGATGCCATGCCACCGAAGCTGCATGAACTATTTAAAGAAATTCATATTCTCTAGCATGTTACACAACTGAACATCTGTAACTTATATTCTCCACCCGCAGAATGCTAGAATTATTATTGAAGGGATGTGTTAAAAAATTAACACAATTAAGTTTTACTTAAAAAGGAGAATAGAGAAATGGCAAACAGAATTTCACTCAATGCCACATCATACCATGGTGCTGGCGCAATCAACGAGGTAGTGACAGAAATTAACAATAACGGTTTTAAAAAGCATTCGTAGCATCAGATCCAGATCTTATTAAGTTTGGTGTTACAGCAAAGGTTACAGACCTTCTTGATGCAGCAAAGATTCCTTATGAAATCTACTCTGACATCAAGCCAAACCCAACAATCGAAAACGTAAAGAATGGTGTTGAAGCGTTCAAGAAATCAGGTGCTGACTGCATCGTTGCAATCGGTGGCGGTTCTTCAATGGATACCTCAAAGGCTATCGGTATCATCATCACAAACCCTGAGTTTGAAGATGTTCGTTCACTTGAGGGCGTTGCTCCTACAAAGAATCCTTGCGTACCTATCATCGCTGTTCCAACTACAGCTGGTACAGCTGCTGAGGTTACAATCAACTACGTAATCACAGACGTTGAGAAGGAAAGAAAGTTCGTATGTGTTGACACACACGATATGCCAATCGTTGCTATTGTTGATCCTGAAATGATGTCTTCAATGCCTAAGGGTCTTACAGCTGCAACAGGAATGGATGCACTTACACACGCTATCGAGGGATATACAACTCGTGCAGCTTGGGAAATGACAGATATGTTCCATCTTGAAGCTATCCGTCTTATCTCTCAGAACTTACGCGACGCTGTAGAGAATAAAAAGTCTGGTCGTGAAGGAATGGCTCTTGGTCAGTACATTGCTGGTATGGGATTCTCAAACGTAGGTCTTGGTATTGACCACGCTATGGCTCATACACTTTCAGCTCACTATGACACACCACACGGTGTAGCCTGTGCTATGTTCCTTCCAATTTCTATGGAATTCAACCGCGAATATACAGGAGAGCGACTTCGCGAAGTAGCTAGAGCAATGGGCGTAGAAGGTGTTGATAACATGACACAGGAAGAATATCGTGATGCCGCAATCGCTGCAGTTAAGAAACTTTCAGAGGATGTAGGAATCCCTACAACTCTTGATAAGATTAAAGAAGAAGACCTTGATACACTTGCAACAGATGCACTTAACGATGCATGCTATCCAGGTAACCCACGTGAGGCTACAAAGGAGCAGGTAATCGAGATGTTCCGTATGCTTATGGCATAATCCATAAATAAAAACTATGGGATGGTCAAATGACCATCCCATTTTCTATCTTATTCCAAAGTATATTTTCACAGGGACTTTCACTACAAACTTGCTTCCTTTATCCTTTACGGAAGTAACGTCAATTTCTCCTCCCATCAAATCAACAATTTGTTTAGCTAGGGTGAGGCCCAGACCAGCTCCACTATTTCCTTGTGAATCCTCCTTAGCGTATGCTTCAAATATATGTTTTTGGAATTCCTGACTAAAGCCCTTTCCACTATCAGTTATGGTAAATACCATATTTGTAATACTAGGATTATTGCAACGAAGCTCCTCTATCTCACAGCTAACGTGACTACCCTTTGATGAATACTTTACAGCATTTGAAAGTATTGCTGTTAAAATCTGTGTCAGCCTTTGCTCGTCCGCAATTATTAATTTATTTGTAACTCCGCTAGTGCCAAATTCTATGTTAATATCCTTCTTTTCGCAGCTGTTTCTAACGTTATTTTCAACGTTTTTAAGCAGATTAATAATATTAATAGTATCTTCCTTTAAAGTGACCTTACCAGTCTCAAAAAGATTGAGATCTATAATATTATCTACTGTAGAAAGCAATCTGTTAGCTGTGGTACTTTCGGTTTCTTCTGCTATTTCTGCAATTGGCTGCCTGATATTTACTGCCATATTATCAATAAATTCAGTTTTAGAAGTATAGTCACTCCTAACTTTTTCAATAAGAAGACTGTATTTCTTTATTCGTAAGACCAATAATGCAATAAAAGTACATAGTAGAAGTATCAGAACAATTGCCACTATATAGACATAGTCTAAAATATTAAATCTTCTGACATCTGTATAAAGCCCATCCACATATTTATATGCCTGATTTTCAGCATATTCTCTACCTAATATGTGGATTCCACGATTGAATATTCTAAGTAGCCCCTCATTTCCTATTTTGATGCCCATACATCTGTCATCAGTATAGGACAACTGTCTAAGGGATAAATCTCTGTACTCTCTATTTCTTAATATTGTATTTGCCCTCAAACCATTTAAGGTTGTGCAATCCGCCTTGCCATCCAATACAGCTTTTAAGCACTCTTCAATACCATCATAGAAAACTATGTTAGCATTTGGATAATTGGATTTCACATAATAGTATTGCATCTTATTGTTGCTATTTACTGCGATTGTAGCTAAATCAGGATTAATAACAACATCCTTGTAAATTAAATCTGTGGTTGATGACAAAATTGTATTTGTCTGGAAAATGCCATTTTCTTCGGAGTAATAATATCCACCAGCTACAGGGAATGCGATGTCTACCTCCTCTGAATCCACAGCCGCCACCATATCATCGTAATTATCAAATCCTACATAGGATATTTTCAGGCTATCGATTTTTAGGGAATTAATTATCTTTGGAACAATATCCTTAACTATACCTGTCACCTTGCCATTTTCGTCTGTGTCGCTGTATGGCAAATAATTGTTTAGATATCCGATAACTAAGGAATCGTGAGCATCAAGCCATTTTCTTTCCCTGTCGGAAAATGTCTGTACTGAAAGACTTGATGAAAAATATTTTGAATTTAATGAGCTTAAATAATAAGGTTCGTCAATAAATAAACTGTTTAGAGCTTCGTTTAACTCTTTTAATAAAAGAGAATCCTCCTTGTCAACACATATATAGTAATCAGTAGTAGCATAGGCTAATAGAACCTCAGCATGCTGTCTGATATTAGTTCCATCACTTTCTGCAGCTAGGATATCTATCTCATCAGAATCGAAGGATGCTAGAAGCTTTGCTGTATTATCAAATAAAACCACATTTGCATCTATTTCGTGCTCATTCAAATATTTATCCAGTGTGAAGGACATATTACTATCTAAAACACCAATGGTATGCCCTTTAAGAGTAGTTGGATCTGCAGTTATATCATCATCAAAATCATGTTTTACCAGAACATAAGACTCTGTTCCCATAGGTAAATCAGGATAAGCTATCTCTTCCTTTCGATCCTCTCTGTAGGCAATTCCAGCAAGGACATCTATGTCCCCGGCTACCAGCTTCTCATACAAATCATTGTAAGAGCCATAAACATATTCATATCTCCAGCCAGTGTACTCAGAAAGCTTCATATAGAATTCATAAGCATATCCTGATTTAACTTGTCCGGCTCCAGCACCTTCTTGAAAGATTTCGTTTTCATAGTAGCCCACGCGAATAGTTTTCTGAACATGGCTATTTGCAGACACAAAAACAGGGCTTTGTAATATTAAAATTGCAAAGCCCATAATTATTCCTATTGTTTTTTTAAATACTTTTCTTCCCAAGAGCCCTTACTACCCCCTACAATTATCAATACCCATGCATCATTGTAGCAGATAATTATGCCTTGTAGTATATAAAGATTGATAAATTCCTAAGTTTTTACTAAATATATTTAATTATCATCTTTGAAGAATGAAATCTCTTCATTAAGCTTAACAGCGATTTCCTTCAAATCATCTGCAGAATTTGCAAGACTTGAAACTGTAGCTGAAAGCTCCTGAACAGAAGCTCCTGTTGTCTCTGAAGATGCAGCATTCTCTTCTGAAATAGCAGAAAGTGATGACATTGCATCAGAAACTATATCATTTGAAGATACACAAGTCTCAGCACCACCAGCGATTTCCTTTACACCATCAACTGTTCCATTGATATCCTCAAGCATACCGTTTACAGATTCAAGTGTTCCACCAATAGCCTCCTGCTGCTCTAAGTTGCCCTGCTTTACAAGATTAGCTGCTGCAACTGCTGCCTCAGACTGCTTTAACAGAATATCCATCTGGGTTCTAATATCCTGTGCCATGCTATCTGAATCATCAGCAAGCTTTCTGATTTCCTCAGCAACTACTGCGAAGCCCTTACCTGCCTCACCAGCACGAGCAGCCTCTATAGAAGCATTAAGTGAAAGAAGATTTGTCTGTGATGCAATTCCAGAAATACCTTCTACACTTTCATTGATGCTTGTAACAGCATCCTTAGTAGCAGATATTGTTCTTGCGATTTCCTCAATCTTAGCAGTCATATCGCTACTAGAATCCTGAAGATTAAGCAGTGACTTGCTGGAATTCTGAGAAGCTTCCTTCATCTTTCCTGCAAGAGTTTCCATATTATCTGTAGATGACTGAACGCCTGTTACAGCATCAGTAATCTTACCAACATTCTCAGCTGCTTGCTGGATTTCCTCAGCCTGCTGAACAGCACCTGTGGCAATTTCCTGTACCGCATTTGCAACAGTATCTGTTGTGGCAGCAATCTGGTTTGCCATATCTGCTAAATCCTCAGATGAAGTAGTTACTGTAGTAGCAGACTGTTTTATAGCGGTAACAATATTATCTAACTTATCAATAACGGAATTTGTACTACGAACTATCTCGCCAAATTCATCCTTTCTGCCTGTATATCCATCAATCTTCTTAAAACGACCATCTGCAAGTTCAGTGATTGTACCTGTAACTGCAATAAGTGGCTTTGTAAAGCTGGTTGCCATGAAAAGAGAAATAACTACAGCAGCTACCAAAAGAATAATTCCAATAACTACTACTGTGGTTGCAGCCTTATTAGCCTCTGCAGTAATAGCTTTTTCCTGCTCAGCAATTACTACAGTATAACCTGTTACAGGCTCCTTAACCCACGAGTTAAAGGTATTATTTCCGCTAAATTTCTGCTCAAAAAGACCGCTGCTTTCTGAAGAAGTCATATATTCACCGGAGCTCATATCATATTCGTCTTCAATGCCTATCTCAAATTGAGCATGTGCAGCCATAATTCCATTCGCATCAAGAATATAACCATCGCTAACGTTAGATGCCATAAATTCATGGAGATTATTTAAATCTATACTTCTATGAATAACACCAATTAAGGCGCCGCCATTATCCTTGATAGGAACGCAAATATTGGCGATTCTTGTATTTGTTGATTTACTAACTATGACACCTGATACTACTGGTGCTCCAGTATTTACTACAGCCTGGAAATAATCTCTTTCCCCGATATTAGCGCACTCTGCACCATCAGTTCTTAGAATCATCTGTCCGGAAGGAATAGATAAAACTACACTGTTATTCCCATCATTGATGATTGTGTTAATTTCTGACATAAAAGCTAGCATATCTGAATCACTGCCAGGATCATCAGTGCCATAGCGCTTTAGATAATCAATTGTGTTTTGTGACGCCGCAAGCATCTGCAAACAATCTACATTTTCACTGATTATCTCAGAATACTTAGTTTCAACATATCTAGCTCTGGTATTAAGCAAATCCAAGGCATCATTCATAGCTTTGCTAGAAGATGTTCTGTAACTAATAACAATAGCTACTAGCAAAGGAACAGCCACAAGTAAAGCCATAATACATATAAGCTTAGTCTTTACACTGTCCTTAGGATTAATTCCTTGATTGCTTTTAGGTTTTGCAACCTTGCTGTTATTTCCCATACTTCTCTCCTTTACAAATAGAAGAAAAAACCTACTATTAAGGGGATTATAGGACAAATATATGTATAAATGGTTAAATTTCTGAAAACATTTCTAAAAAAGGGGCTCCCTTACTGGAAGCCCCAAATAATACTTTTACCACCAGCCAAATAGCTTCTTAAGGATGTTTGTTACAACCTTTATGATAGGCTTGATTACTGGCTTTATTACCTCAACTACTTTCTTAACACATTTTACAACCTGTTCAATTACCACCTGAGCCTCTTTAGCAGGGTCAACCTTTTCATCCTCCTTAGGTTTATCCTCAGGAGTTGGTGTAACTGTAGGAGTTGGTTCATCATTATTCTCTGAAGGATTTTCTACTTCACCGTTGTCATCCTCCTTCCCAGGCTCTACTTCCTCAGAAACATCACCTGTACGATAGAGATAAAAATCATCCCATGCGCCCCAGCCTCCAGCTATAGCCTTTACCGAAACACCTACTTTTACAGTAGTTCCATCTGCATTAACCTTTATTTCCTCTACCTGTGGATTAGCCCAATTCTGCCATCCTGTTACACCTGTTGGAGTCTCAAAGCTATGCTCTCCAACTTTGGCATAAAGCTTAAAGTCTGCATTTTCACCGCAATCTCCACCTTCTACATAGGCACCAAGCTTGTAGATTCCTTTATCTAAGGTAACCTCCTGCTCTACTGTGAAATCAATACTCTCATTATCCCAGAACTTCAAGCTCATTGTTCCAGTTCTAACATTTGATGAATCAGCCTGAATAGCCACGCCATTTTTTTCATCAGTATTTCCATCATCCTTGATGTTCCATACTGTGTTGCCATCCTCAAAACCTGGGTTAGCAAGAAGATTTCTAGGATTGATTGTAAGCTTGCAGGCAACTTCTTCCTCTTTATCAAGGACTGTTACTGTTCCTTTAATTGTATATTCACCTGCTCCGCTATTTACTGCTGATGCAAGAGCTTCTGCATCCCAAGTAATGGCTACTTCTATTTCAGAACCATCGTTATATACTACCTTGGCATTCTCTGGAAGCTTTACTTCATCTCCAAGTTCGAATGTAACATCCTCAACATCAATTCGTAAAACCGATAATGGCGCAGATGCACCTGTTCTTACATAACTGTAAATCTTAGCTGATGGAAGGGCGTGTCCCTCGAAATCAAACCATGCTTCGTTATCTACTGCTGAACCTCCAAACCAATCTCTGGCATCCTTATCGTATTTTCCGGAATAAGATGATGCCCAGCCTGAGCCATATTTCTCCCAAGCTTCCTTGTTTGATGCAAGTATTTCCTCAGCATTTTCCGCATCCTTGTCATATACATTTACTGGAATCCATGCTGGCTCCCAGTAGAAAACACCAATGCCATTATCAATTGAAGCTACAGTGCTAATGACACTGCGAACAGAATCTGCCTGTCCCTGAACTGAGATGTCATAATTTAAAGCATCTCCGCTTTTTCCCTCATATTCAGTATTGGTATGACCATCGCCATCCTCTAAGGTATGTACATAAGAAGTTTCTGCAACCATTACCTTCTTATTGTATTTATCTGCTATATTAGAAAGAACATTTTTCAGATTTGCAAGTGTTCCATGCCAATATGGATAATATGAAGATGCGAAAACATCATAATCTACTTCATATTTTTCAAGATTGGCTGCATAGCCTTCATATCTGCCGCTTGTCTCTGGGTTTGTAAAGTGAACGGCTACTAAGATATCCTTATCATTCTTCTCTGCTACAGTTCTAACAGCTTTACTTCCTGCAGAAAAGATTTTAGCCATATTAGCCCATGACTTTTCTCCTGCCACTCCATTATTGGTTTCATTACCAACCTGAACCATTCCTACATCAACACCTGCGTCCAGAAGCTTCTGCAGACTTTCTGATGTGAATTTCTGACAAGCCTTAGCCTTCTCCTCTACAGTCATTCCAGCCCATGACTTTGGTGCAGTCTGTTTTCCTGGATCAGCCCAGAAATCCGAATAATGGAAATCAATGAGTACCTTCATTCCAGCATTAGAAATCCATCTTCCCATTTTTACCGCTGAATCGATATCGCAGTTTCCACCGCCATAACCATTACCATTTTCATCTGTTGGATCGTTCCATACTCTGAGTCTGACGTAGTTAACTCCGCAATCCTTTAAAAACTCAAAGAACCCTTGATTACTAAGCTCATTTCCATCGAAATCGTAGAATTTAACACCACTGTTTTTCTCAGAAAGATATGAGCTCACATCGACACCTGTGATAAAGTTTGCATCACAGCCTGGTACCTTCTCTACGTTAATATCAGCTTCTATCTTGTTATCCTCTTCCTCATCTTTATTATCATCATCCTTTTCGTCGTCATCTGATGATTCCTTGAAGGAATAGAGTACGAAGTTATCAACATCTCCCCAATAACCTGAAGCTACATCTCCACTTAGAGCAACAGTTAAATCCTCCTCTTCTTCCAAAGTAAACTCTTCTGTTGTAAAAGTAGACCAGCTATCCCAGCCGGTAGTCTTAATTGAAACACTCTCACCATTAATAGATACTGAGACACCTGCTTCACTTTCAGCACCATCTGCTTCAAAAGAAAGCTTGTAGGTACCTGCTGGAACTGCATCTACAGTCTGCGAAAGCTCAAGTGAAACAGCTTCTTCCTTGTTGTTCCAGTAGTTAAATATGTTTGTTTTGTTGTTGCTTGCCCACTGATCAACTTTGATTTTACAGCCTGCACTGTCTCCATCATCTTCTGGCATTTCAACAGTCCATCCCGATAAATCACCTGTTTCAAAATCGCCATTTTCAATAAGGCTTGTCTCTTTCCAGCTTTTCTCTTCCTCAGCTTTTGCAGGAATAGCCACACCAACCTGGCACAAGACAGTTGCTGCTGCAAGTCCTACACTTGCAGGCTTTGCAAAAAACCCTTTTTTCAATCTTCCCATAGTTTTACTCCCTTACCTCCTGTTATTTATTTGTCATCTATTTTTATTTTAGCAAAGGCTGTTTTCCAAACCGCATAGTTCCCATTTTATTTCTTGCAAATTCTACTATCTTAAACGCAAAAATAGCGCAACCCCCGGTTGCGCTACTAATAAAAAATCTGCTATCTACCTGATGCTTTTATATTTTTCAGCATACCATTAAAATCTTCTCGTCTTAGCCCTTTACACCTCCAAGGGTTATTCCCTTTACAAAATGCTTCTGGACAAAAGGATACATTATGATAATAGGTAAAATCCCCACTGTAGCCATTGCCATTCTTACGGAAGCAAGTGGAATAGCCGACAAACCCGCATTTGCATTTTGCACATTTGAGCTGGACTGAGACAAGAACTGAATATTTTGCATCATTCTATTAAGAAGATTCTGTACAGAATATAGTTCTGTTCTTTTGGTTATGTAAATATAGCCATTCATCCAGTCATTCCAATAACCAATACCTGCAAACAATGCCACTGTAGCCATAATAGGTTTTGACAAAGGAACCACTATTTTGAAAAATGTCATGGTCTGAGATGCCCCATCAATATACGCAGCATCTATAATCTCCGATGGAATGCTTGATACAAAATAGGATTTCATAAGCATAATATTAAAAGCATTCATCATTAGCCCCGGGAACAGCAAGGCAAAAAAAGTATTTTTCAAGTTAAAAATATTCGTATATACCATATATGTTGGAACAAGACCGCCATTAAATAACATAGAAAACACAATGGCAAATGTAATCCACTTCTTTCCAGGCAAATCCTTTATGGAGATTGCATAGGCTAGCATTGTTGTAATTGCCAAAGAAAGAGTTGTTCCAACAGCGGTAAGTACCACCGATACTCCATAGGCATGTATTACAGAATTACCTGTGTTAAAAATGTACTCATAGGCATATGTTGAAAATTTACTTGGTATAAACTTGTATCCTTCTGCTATCAAAATATCGTTATCTGTAAAAGAACTCATAAGCATTAAAATCATAGGGAGTATAGCAAGTAACGATAATATGATAAGAATCACGTGGGCAAAAATCTGAAATTTCTTCTCGTCTTTCATTTGTCTTCTCTCCTCCCTTAGAATAATGCACTGTCCGGATCAATTCTTCTAACTGAATAATTGGCCGCTAAAATTAAAATAAAACCAACAATGGACTGATATAAACCAGCTGCTGCTGACATGGACATATCACCAAGCTCCAACAAACCTCTATAGACGTAGGTATCTATAGTATTTGTTACGGCAAATAGGGAGCCTTGATTCTGTGGAACCTGGTAAAATAGTCCAAAGTCTGAATAGAAAATTCTTCCAACAGCAAGCAGTGTCATCATTATTACTGTAGGCTTGAGCAAAGGAATTGTAATCTTCTTTATCTGCATCCATTTACTGGCACCATCTATAGCAGCAGATTCGTATATTCCTCTATCTATTCCAAGTATTGTAGAAATATAAATGATTGAATTGTATCCAATTACCTTCCAGGCATTTACAAATGTAAGGAAGAATGGCCAGTATTTCTTTTCCATATACCACTGAACTGGATCTGCTCCAAACAGTGGCAGTACTGTGTTATTAATAAATCCATTATCATTAGATAAAAATCCATATACCAAATAGCTTACGATAACCATTGAAACCATATATGGAAGAAGAATAAGGCACTGATATACCTTCTTCCATTTTGATGTCATCTCTGCAATTAATATAGCAACAAACACTGCAAGTATCGTATTTACGATGATAAATGCCAGATTATAGCATATTGTATTTCTTGTAATTACAAAGGCATCTCTTGTTGCAAATAAATATTTAAAATTTTTAAAGCCTACAAAGTCCGAACCAAATATGCCCTTTCTGGCATTATATTTCTTAAAGGCCAAAACCAATCCCGGTAATGGCATATAGTTATTTATAAATAGATAAACTAATCCTGGAAGCGCCATAATATATATAGGTAAATACTTTTTATGCGCCTCTTTAAACTCTTCTTTTCTGTTTCATTTTTGTCTTCGTACTCATGCACTCACCATCTTTTCTAATAACAGAGCCGGCTAAATTCAGCCGGCTCGAAATATCTTTATTTAATACCGTTCTCCTCTGCCCATTTATCAAGTGCTGCCTGCTTAGCATCCATATAATCCTGAAGTCCTGCAGCATATAAGGCATCATTAAGTTCCTTTAATCCAGTCTCTGGATCAACAAATCCATATACAACCTGTCCGCTGAACTCTTCATATGCATTCTTAAGTGCAGTGAACTCAGCAGAATATTCTGTGTTATCCCAGGTAAATCCAAGAGCCTTAGACTTAACAGCGCAATTATCATTAAAGTCTGCTGTCTGCTGACCTACATCAATTGGATCTCCCTCCCAAACATGTGCTGCATACTGGTTTGGCATCATCCAAAGTACGTTTGGATAATACTCAGAGTTGTCTGCGTTAACTCCATCTGCCCAGTTGATTGTTGTGTCAGAATTTACCTTATACTCAACACCTTCCTGGCCCCAGCAAACAAGGTTAGCAACTACTGGATCAGTATAAAGAGCTGTTAATACCTGCATTGCGGCAATTGGATCCTCAGTAGACTGATTGATGCACCATGGGAATGATGAAACTGCTGAAGATGACATAAATGCTTCACCAACATCAAAGATTGTCATATCTCTGCCGCACTCACCATTAATCTGGTTCTGATATGCAGGTTTGCTCTGCGACATCATAGCCATGAATGAGCCTGATTTAATTCTTGCTGACGCACCAGTCTTATCACTCATTGCATCACCTGAAATGTAACCAGCCTGATTCCAAGCATAAGCTCTCTTTGCCCACTCTTTAAATAAATCTGACTCGTATACGTTTTCAATCTTAAGGCTATTAGCTGGATCAAGAAGTGTTCCATAATAATCACCAGCTACATTATCAACACAGCTTCCCTGAGTTAAGAGATTATCCTGTGTAGAAAAAACTGTTTTATCTGGGAATGCTTTGTGGATAGCTGCAAAAATTTCATCTACATCATCCCAGGTTGCTTTGTAATATCCCAGCTCATCCTTTTCAAATTTTGAAACATCATATCCAGCCCCCTCAAGATACTCTGTTCCAACGAGAATTGTTGCTGTCTGAATAGCATAATCCTTGATAGGTGGAACACCATATAAAACACCACCTACACGGCAGGCATCTAAATAATCTGCTCTGATTAGATTGTTAAGCTCCGAACCGTAGGTAGCAAGTAAATCATCTTCCTCAAGATCAAGTGTATAACCATTGTTAACACAGGTCATATATCCTGGTCCACAAGTTGAAAAAGATCAACCTGCTCTCCTGATGAAAGCATCAGCTTAATATCATCGCTATAAGCAGCGGAATCAATGATTAATAATTCCACATCAAGTCCAAGTGTCTCGCGAGTATGTTCACTAATCGCCTCATTAATTCTGTCGATACCAGCAGGAGCCCCAGTCCAATCAAAGAAAGAAACTACAACCTTCTGATACTCTCCTGTTTCCTCTGCCTTAGCTTTTCTGGCATCAATGACTGCCTGTGCAACATCTGCACCATTTGCCTTAGCCTCCTCTGCAACCTGTGCACTTTCTGTAGCTGAATCACTGTCCCCTGAACTTCCACAGCCAAAAAGTGTTGCTGTCATGGATGCTGCAAGCATCGCAGACATAAAGCGTTTTTTTAATCCCATTACCTTCTCCTCCATTCGTGTCTGAATTTTATTAAGATTATATCCCCCCAAGATACACTCTTTTTAATTAGGTGTATCGTTTTACCTTATGTAAATTATTATATTTTTCGAAATCATTATAGTCAATTGTGTATTTTACCGTTAAGTTGAACAATAATTTGTATTGTTTTCACAAAATATTCGCAAATTAGTAAAAACGTTTCACTAAAAACATAAAAAAGAGCTTGCCCTTTGTCTTAGGCAAACTCCTTAGATTATAATTGGTTATTAAATTCTTTGAACTGATTCTCGTTCTATCAATTCTCCAGCAATGCTAAAAGGTATATCCTTGCTGTCTTCCTCTTTATTCTCACACTTATTAATAATCCAGGTGGTGGCAGCATCCCCAAGCTCCGGTAGTGCCAGAGGAACTGTTGTAAGAGTTGGATATAAAAGCCATGAAACCTCATGATTATCATAACCAATAACAGACAAATCCTTTCCAGGTTTCTTGTTTCTCTCCTGTAGATATTGGTAAACCCCTGATGCAATCAGATCTGACAAGCACAGCACAGCGGTAATATCCAAGCCCTCCAGCTGTTTCATTCCGTTGTACCCACCCTCCTTATTCCAGGTCTGGTACATAACCATAGCCGGATTAAAAAGCTCCCCTACCTCAAACATAGCATGCTGAATACCACGCAATCTATTGACGGTATGAGAACTGGATGGTTCTCCCGCAATTATACCTATCTTTCTGTGTCCCATAGAATACAGGTATTTATAGGATATATAGCCGCCTTTTTCATCGTCCAGTTTAAAGGAAGGAATGCTGGCATCTGAGGAATTTGCATAAACAATAACAAATGGTATATTGTCTGGTCTTCTGTCAATGTCCACCACATGCTCATATCCTGCTATATAGACTATTCCATCTACGTTTATGGCTTCCATTTTACTAATGGCTGGTGCCAGTGATGCCTGAAGCATAGCTTTGTCATTCATCCAGCCGTCGTTCCATCTGCCAAACAGTCTCATGTTTTCAATGACAACACTGTATCCCAGCTCCTCAGCCTTTTTCATGAGGCCTTCCACAATAGGTGCAGTAGAAAAGATAATCAAATCCTCCACAATAACACCAATTGTTTTTGTAGATGTGGCTCTAAGATTCTTGGCAAGGTAATTAGGCTTGTAGCCTGTCTCCCTCACCACTTTCATTACTTTTTCGTATACTTCCGTGCTAACCTTATTAGTTCTTCCGTTCAACACATTAGATACAGTAGATATAGATACACCGCAAAGGGCAGCTATATCCTTAATGGTTATAGAACTCTCTGTAGCTTTTCTAGGCATTTTATACTTCCCCCTAAGTAAAACTTTACCTTTTTATTTATGATTCTAACATAAAGTTAGCAATTGTAAATATTCAAGGGAGATAAAACGTTTTACTAGACGTTCCAAAGTCAGTTAATATGCCTTAGCCTTTTACAGCTCCTTCAGCTATGCCATTAACCATGTTTTTCACTAGGGCAAAATACAAAATTACGATAGGAACAGCAATAAACACACTGCCTGCTGCAAACCTGGCAAACTCTGTTTCGTCAAGACTCATTAAACCAACGGCAACGGTGTATAAATCCTTTTCTTTAAGTAAAAGCTTAGGCAAGATAAAATCCGACCATGGCCAGGTAAAGGAAGTTAATGCCGTATATACGATAATCGGTTTTGACAATGGTAGATTAATCTTCCAAAATATCTGAGCAGAATTTGCTCCATCTATTTTTGCCGCCTCATCTATGGCCTTTGGGATGGTGTCAAAGAATCCTTTTTGTGTCAGATATCCCATAGGTGCGCCAGCTGCATAGATTAAGATAAGCCCCCAAATCTGATTAATCAAACCAAACTGTGTCATCAAAATATACACTGCTGTCATTCCCATAAAGGATGGAAACATACCAAGAACCATGGTAGTTTTCATCATTGGTTTTCTTGCTTTAAACTCAAATCTCGACATGGTATATGCTGTAAGAATTGTGAGAAATGTTCCCAGAATACAACTTCCTGCTGCCACAAACAAGGTATTAAAAAACCATCTTGGGTAATTGTACATTGTAGTGTCGGTAAATAATTTTTTGAAAGTATCTATGCTGTAGGTTCTTGGAAAGAACCCTTCAAAGGAGTAGATACTTCCTGATTTAGAAAATGACGCTAATACAATCCAAAGGCATGGGAAGAAAAATAAAAATCCCACAACTATAAGAAGAGCATATGTCCATACTGCATCTACCACTTTGGCAACGTTATGCTTTTTTATCATTGGAACGTATCCTCCTCTTTAAATGATGGTGAATTCACATAAACCAAAAGTGAAATCACAGAAGTGATAATGAAAATTATCAAGCTTATTGCTGCACCTATGCAGTAATAGTTGTTATCAATTGAAAGATTATAAAGCCAGTTTATTAACAAGTCTGTATCACTTGCCAGGAAATATCCATCCAGATATAATCCGCCTCTAAGGAAATAGAAGATTCCAAAATTATTGAAATTTCCAATGAACTGTCCCAGCAATACTGGCATGGTAGCAAAAAGCATAAATGGTAAAGTCAGCTTTTTAAACTGCTCAAAAGGCGTGGCACCATCTATTTTTGCCGCCTCGTATAAAGACATATCTCTGTTTGATAAATGGCCTGTGGCCAACAGCATAATGGATGGAACACTTATCCAACAATTAACCAAAAGACCTATCAGTCTTGCTATCCACTTGGCATCCAAATCTAAAAATCCAATTGGCACACCGCCTGCACCTTTGATCATATGATTTATAGGTCCACCATATGAAAACATAAACTTAAAGGCCAAAAGTGTGATAAATCCAGGGATGGCATAAGCCAGAATTGGGAAAGCTCTAAAAAATGCTTTTCCTTTTACACAGTCTTTATTTAATAAAAGGGCCAGACCTATTCCTGCAAAATAATTAAGTGTTGTAGAAACCACTGCCCATAAAATATTCCAGCCCAGTATTCTAATAAAGGTGGGCGCAAACTTTGAGAGTGTAAGTATCTTTTTAAAATTGTCCACCCCAACCCAGTCTACCAGCTCGGGCGGAACTACGCTTCCACCATAATTAGTAAATGATATAAGTATCATAAATATAATTGGAAGAATATTAAAAATGCATACTCCAATCACAGGTAAAACCAATACAGTCACATAGAATTTTCTATCTACTAATCCCTTTAGCTCATCAATAAATCCCTTTGGACGCTTTCCTGAAATTATCGTATTTTCGATATTAATGACGTCCTTAATATTTGTGATATATATTCCAATAAAAAGAGCCACTATTATCCAGGCAAAGATACCCATCAGAAGCATAACAACAGAATTATCTCCTGCTATACCAAGCCAGGCGTCAGCCTTTTGAGTTCCCAAAGTAAAAAATCCCTCTATATCCTCACAGCCTCTTGAAACCATATATGATATAAATCCAATTTCCAAAAGCAGGAAAATAATACCTTTGGCAATGCATCCATAAAAAATCTGACCGCTACCCATCACCAGCGCCGATAACTTCACTCGCCATGAGCTGCTTTTAAAAACTCCTATGTGATTTTTAAGTCCTTCTAACATTATCTCTTCCTCTATTCCAAGGTGTAAATTGCATCATGAATCTGGCTGCACATATCTTCCAGACCAGTCTTCATAGAATCTAAGTCTTTGTACTTCTTTTCAGATTCACTTCTGAATGCATCCTTAGCCAAGTCAGTAAAGAAGGTCTGCCCTGGTGTCCAAATCTGGCTCACCTCTTTAATTGATGGCATAAGCACAATATTTCCTTTATCAAGCTCCTCAAACATTGTATTTGAAAGACCACCTAAATCGGTAGCTGCGTCCTCTCTTGCTGGAGCTATTCCAAGAGTCTCGTTTCTTAGCATAATCATCTCATAGCTGGTGGCAAAATTTACGAAAGCAAGGCATGCATTTGGATACTTTGTATAAGAGCTAATGGCATATCCATTAACGCCTCCCATTGTTTTACTATCCACAAGCTTAGGGTTTTCCTCTGTAAGATTTCCACTTTCAGGAAGCTTAGGAAGCCCTGTCATAACAAGATTCTCCTTAGCCTTCTCCTCTGCTTCTGCCTGAGCTAATCCCTGACCTACATATTCATTTACCAATTCATCATAAAAGGTTGAGTATGTATCAGGAGTAGAAAGTGTTGCAAAATATGTACCATCAGCAAGCTTGCTGTAAGCGTTAGTAGTTATAGTATCATCAATACAATCTTCATTCATTGTGCTGGCAAGCTGGCTGAGCACCATAGCACCTTTTGCAGAATCTCCTGCAGCAAAACCGATGTCCTCTGGATTTGTATTGTTCTCTCCAAAGATATATCCACCATATGAAAACAGAAAACCACTGGAGAAATACACATCATATAAGGATTTCATGTATCCATACTTATTAGGATTTTCCTGATGACGCTGAACCGAAAAATCATACATATCATTCCAGTCCTCAATCATATCTGGAACATCATTTGAATTAGAATCCCAGTCGTCTTTCCAATTCTCAGGAAGCAAATCCTTTCGGTAATAAAGCATTGGTGCCTGAACATTTACAGGAACTCCGCAGGTATATGTGTTTCCATCAACAGAAACTTTATATGCCTGCCATGCTGTTTCTGGAATCTGAGAATAACAATCCAACTCCTCCACTGGAAGTGGCAAAATATGTTTGCCTTGCGCATACTGCATAATCACGTCATTTGCCTGATACAAAACATCTGGGCCATAACCATAAGGGCCATCATTTGCCAAATCCAAATACTGATCCATATTGGCATCAACAGCTGTTATTCCATACTGCTCATATTCCTTGTTAAAAGCCTCTATAAGCTGACTAAAATATCCCTTTGAAATGGCAGTGTCATTTTCCAAAACCTGAATAGTAACATTTTCTTCAAGTTCTCCGCTGAAAATACCGTTTGCCGTTGAACCTTCACTGGCTGAGTCAGCTTTTTTAGCATCATTTCCACAACCATTTAACAAACCAAGGGTCATAGCTGCTACAAGCAGCATTGCTATTTTTCGTTTCATTTTTATTCTCCCTATGCATCCATCTCTATCGTATATGCGGTAGGACTATTAATTGTAAGAACCGCATTTTTCCTTCATAGCTTCTAACAATTCTGATTGCACCGTTTACTTCTTTTATTGATACATCTCCCCACTGTAAAACTGGGTTCTTCTTAAGAGCCAAAAGCTCCTTGATTTGATCCATAAGAGCCATATCCCAATTGCTCTTATCCCAGTCAAAGCAACGTCTGCAATCAGGATCATATGCCCCTTCCATAGCGATTTCAGTGCCATAGTACATACATGGTGCGCCAGGGAAAAACATGGTAAGAGCTATAGCTGTCTCAAGTTTTTTCTTATCCTTACCTATCTCAGTGAAAAAGCGAAGTGTATCATGGCTATCAAGCAAATTAAGCATCATATAATTTACCTGCTCCATATTACGCATTAAGATAGAATTCAGATGCCATACTGTCTTTTTCTCATCACATCTTTCTTTTGCAAAATAATCAAGGCACACCTTCGTATATGCGTAATTCATAATGCTATCCTGCTGCTCTCCCATAAGCGATGGATATGCATCATGCCAGTTTTCACCGATAATTACCGCATCACTCTTTTTAGCCTTAACAGCCTTTCTAAACATACGCCAAAAATCATGTGAAACCTCATCTGCCACATCAAGTCTCCAGCCATCAATATCAGCAACATCAATCCAATAAGTAGCGATATCAAGCAAAAATTTCTGTACCCCTGCATTTGCTGTATTAAGCTTAGGCATGTACTCACAATGTGCAAAGCATTCATAATTTCTCTTTTTCATGTCCAGCTTATCTCCATCTACGATAAACCAGTCATAAAACTCAGAGTCCTTTCCCTTCTTTACCACATCCTTAAACTCTGCCATCTTGTCACTGCAATGGTTAAATACTGCATCTAAAACAATCTTAATTCCTCGCTTGTGAGCCTCATCTACAAGCTTTACCAAATCCTCTGTAGTACCAAACTGTGGGTCAATTTTCTTGTAATCTACAATGTTATATTTATGATTTGATTCAGATTCAAAAATCGGTGTAAGGTATATTCCTGAAATGCCCAAATCCTTAAGATAATCCAGACGCTTTATAATGCCCTTTAAGTCTCCACCAGCATGGTTCTTAGGGGTAGGCTTATCTCCCCATTTCATATCAATGTAGGACATGTCCTTGTTCTCATCTCCAATGCAGAATCTATCCACAAATATCTGATAGAACACTGTGCCCGGCATCCAGTCCACCATAGGCATAACATCATTTTCATTGATGTATGGAAGCTGGAAGAAATTGTAGAAGCATTCTTCATAGTTGTAGTCCTTTGTGAGACCGTCCTCGCTGAAATAATATTTCTTTCCTTTTTCTTCAAGCTCAAAGATATATACCAGTCGAACATCACTAATATGTAGCTTCACTTCATAAAATGCGTAAAGCTCATCCTCATACTTAAGTGGAACCTCTGCTGTAAATCGCTCCTGTTGATAGTCATATTTAACGCCGTAAATAATTTTTACCTTCAGACCAGCCTCTGCATCTTCTCGCGCAGTTCTGAGTCTGATGACTACCTCCTCCTTTGATAATGGAAAGCAAAATCTCGATTCTGGTATATGTAATAGTGCGTGCTTATTCATTAAAATCTCCTTATTCTACAATCTCCCATGTGATTCTATCGTATGGGTTTGAATTAAAATTCTCTCTTGTCTCCTCTGTGTAATATGGGTCCTTTTCATCATATACATCTTCGCCAGGATAAGTTGTAAGTGTGAATTTATATGTACCTGCTACTGCAACCTCAATATTTGATTTCTCAGCTGGAGTATCACCAAGTCCACCTGCATTTTTAAAACATGTTTTACCATCCGCCTGATTTGACTCAAGATAACCATAGCCTCTCTGATCAGACCAATTAGAATCAGTTGCAAACTGGAACTGATCTCCCTCGTTAAGCTCAAGAGTTATCGTATATACGTTTTCATTTTCCACATCTTCTTTTGTGAACTTCTGGTTGTCACTAACAACCTTTCCCCAGTCAGACTCTGATAACACATCTGAAGTACCTGAGCCTACAATATAAAACTCTCTGGTGTCCTCAGTATAGCTGACAAAACCTGCATACAAAGGAGTATCCTCAGTAATAGCTCTGTCAAAATCAAACTCTCTTGTAAGCTTTGGTGTGGCAAACCAACCAACGAAAGTATATCCCTCTTTTTGTGGCACATAGCTTTCCACATTTTCCTTATGGCCTACTGTCTCAGTCTTAAGCACTGTAGAACCATCCGAATCATAAAATGTCACAGTGTGCTCATTATTATCTACCTGAGTAGATGCAGTAATTTCTGTTGTAGACATTTCCTTACTGCTTCCACAGCCTGTCAGACAAACAGAATTAACCACTAAGCAACCAAGTAATAAGCTCATAACAATTCTTTTTTTCATAGCAAAACCCTCCATCCTATTTAACCGTTTAAATTAATTTTTAAAAATATAAACAAGCCCTTGATATCGCTTGTTTAATCGTTTAAACTATCTTCATAGTATAATTTTTATTTTTCGATGTCAATAGAGAATAAAAAATATTTCGGAGGAGAAAAATGGCAGGCAAAAAAGTCACCATAAAAGACGTTGCAAGAGAGGCTGGTGTATCAGTAGCAACAGTTTCATATGTGGTCAACGGAAGAACCGATTTAAAGATATCTGATGAGACCAGGAAAAGGGTTTTACAGGTAATCAATCTTCTAAATTACTCTCCTAATCAGGCTGCAAAGGCTCTTGCATCAAAAAGAAAAATCAGGTAGGCTTTGCCATATCTGAAACCAAATCTGTTTTAAAAACAGCAGACCAGATGCATGTCATGAAAACTGTAGCCCAATTTATGGGAGATAAAAACTATGATGTATTCTTAATTCCTCCATCACGTTTCGAAAACTATGGTCAGGCCGATGCCCTTATCTGCTACGATCTTGATAAAAAGACCTTTGCTTCCTTAGGCGATTGTAACTTTGCTCCACTTTTAGCATTGGATTGCTACATTAACGACTCTCTGTTTTTCCAGATTAATACAAACTTGGAACGCCTTAAGGCTGCGGCAGAAAAGAAATTTAATGGGAAATCGTATCAATATGTGATGTTGGACACAGCTAACACCGAAAAAAAGGAGTTCACCAATAACACCTTCGACAGCGTACTTTATGTGGATAAACCTTCCGATCTGGAAAAGGTATCCATTGAAAACCTTCTTATTTCCAACGAAATTTTACTGGATTTCATCCCTGATAAATACAATGTATGCTACGAACCAGACATAACCGCTGACAAGCTTGAATTATTATATAAGGCATACGAACAAGCTGCTGAGCGCATCCATATTGAAAATCATAATCTATGTATATAAAAAACTCGCCTCCAATCATGAGGCGAGTCTTTCTATATTATTCATATCTCAAGGCATCTATTGGATTCATCTTGGCTGCGTGTTTTGCAGGGGAGTAGCCGAAAAACACGCCTATAGCCATTGAGAATCCTACGGAAATATAGATACTAGCAAATGAAATTGTAGGGGCGTAGCCCATAAGCTTTGATGCAACATCTCCGATAGTCACACCTATTATCATTCCTATGAGTCCGCCAATGAGGCAAAGTATAATAGCCTCGCTTATAAACTGGAGCATAATCATTGAATCTTCTGCGCCAAGAGCCTTTCTGGTTCCTATCTCACGAGTACGCTCAGTAATTGATACAGTCATAATATTCATAACACCTATTCCACCTACAATCAGGGCGATTGCTGCAATAAGTGAAATAGCCATGGTGATTTTACTCATCATATCTGTATTTTCTTTAATCATAGACTGGTTGCTGTATACCTCTACTGTAAACTTGTCTCCAAGCTGGTTAGCAAGAGAATCTATGAAATATTTTTTTATATCCTCTGAAACCTTAACAGCATCCTGTCCTTCCGATGCAACCACTGTCATATAATAAATAGACTGATCGTGATTTAAATTCCAAGCCGATTTGAGGGGCATATACATTGGTGATGTTTTTGTTTGCCACCACCCTGTACCTTGAATTCGTATATACCAACAGGAGTAATATTTATATACTCATCATTGATATTCACCTCGAAATCATTTCCAAGGATTGTCTCAGCACTGTAGTTTTCTCCAAATAACTGCTTTGCAAATAAATCTGAAACTATAGCTACATTTGTGCCAAGCTCGTATGCAGAAGAATCAAAGTAGATTCCTTCCTTAAGCTTAAGATTGTTAGCCTTGAAATATCCTGCGCTAACGCCAGTCACATCTACCGTAGCCTTCTTGTCATTTTTAAGAATTACACCATTTCCAACACCTGATTCCACAGAAATTGCACTAACCTTGTCCTTGAAATTATCACTAAATTTATGAAGCACCTCTGGCTTTAACTCCATATTTTCTATATCAGCATCAGAAAGCTCTGCGTCATAATCTATTGGTGTAATATATACATCAATGTTTTGCACACCATAACTTTCTAACTGCTTTTGTATCCCCTTTGTCATAGAGTTACCCACAGTCATAATGGCAATAACTGCCGCAACACCTATGATGATACCAAGCATAGTAAGAAAGGCACGCATTTTGTTAGCCTTTATGCTTATAATGGCAAGCTTACAATTTTCTACTAACATATTTCCTTCCTCTCCTCTGTTGCTGGTCTGATTATTTTTATCTCCTGAGTCTTTTCTGAGATTATGTTTCCATCACTTATTGTGATGATTCTAGGAGTCTCTGCTGCAAGCTCATTTGAATGAGTGATGAGCACTATTGTCTTGCCCTGCTTTTCATGAAGGTCGTGGAAAATGTCCATAACCATTCTTCCTGTACCAGAATCAAGGGCTCCTGTAGGCTCGTCAGCAAGTATAATATCAGGATTATTTGCCATAGCTCTTGCGATGGCCACTCTTTGCTTTTGTCCACCTGAAAGCTCATCAGGTGTGTGGTGCATACGCTCAGTCATGCCTACCATTTCAAGAAGCTCCTCCGCTCTTGCTCTTCGCTCCTTTGGTGAAAGACCAGCATAAAGCATAGGCATTTCTACATTTGATAAAGCATCAGTTCTTGCAATAAGATTGTAGGTTTGAAATACAAATCCGATATGTCTGTTTCTAAGCTTTGCCAGCTCCTTTGCTGGAGCATTTGAAATATCGATTCCATTAAGTGAATATTCTCCCACTGTTTGTCTATCCAAGATGCCAAGAATATTCATCAAAGTACTTTTTCCAGAGCCCGACTGACCTACTATTGAAACAAATTCGCCTTTACGAATATCCAAATCTATTCCATGTAAAATTTCCAGCTCGTTTGGTGTACCTATGTAGTAGCTTTTTCTAATGTTGCGAGCCTTCAACAGGATCTCTTCATTGTTACTCAAAATAAATACCTCCATCAGCTCCCATATCATCTAAAGTTGCATCTATTCCGCCTTCAGATGAATTCTCAACGATTTCTGCGCCTTCTTTAAGCTTTCCATCCTTAATCTCTGTGTAGAAATCATCAGAAATACCAGTTGTTACAGTAACATTTTCTGTAGTACCATCCTTCTTCAGTACTACTACATATTTGCTTCCGTCAAAATCTGTCTGAATATCAGCTGATGGGACAGCCAGAGCATTCTTCGCATTTGCGATAATAAATGTCATCTTTGCTGTCATGCCAAGTCTAAGACGCTCATTTGTACCATTAAGAGTTACGTCTACACGATATGTTGCACGGCTCTTAGAAACAGAGGCTGTTGACGATTCGCTATCTGTAGATTTTGTACTGTTTTTGTCGCTGTGGGTGATACGAAAGTAACTGTACCTTCTAGTACATCATCTCCTGTAGCGTCTGTCTTTATCTGAACCTTCTGTCCAAGCTCGATGTTTGGAATCTGAGCCTCATCAATATCTGCTGTAGCCTTAAGGCTTGTAACATTATCGATAACAATAGCATCTGTTCCGCTGTAGGTCTGGCCAGCCTTTATATTTACATTGGTTACAGTTCCATCCTGAGAAGCATAAACTGTAGCTTTTCCAAGCTCTTCTTTGGATTTTGCAATTTCCTGCTGGCTTGAAATAACACTGGCCTTTGCTGAAAGCTCTCCAGATTTAACAGACTGAGCCTGATTAATAATAGAAGCATTTGCATCTGTCTGAGCCTTGCCTGCTGCCTGTGATGCCCCATCAAGTGATCTACCAGCAGTAATTGCTGCATCCTTAGCTGCTGCAAGAGATGTCTCTGCTGACTTTCTGTTTGCAACAGCCCCATCGTAATTACTCTTCGCAGAGCTTACCTTAGCTGCTGCCGCTTCCTTTTCCTCTGCAGTGCTTTCAGGGTCTTTTTCTAACTTAGCCAGTGCATTCCTTGCATCATTGTATTCTCTTTGTGCACTGTCCTCTGCTCTTCTTGCATCCCCTAAAGCATCATCTGCACTTTTTACATTTCGGTCTGCTGTTGTCTTTCCCTGCTTTGCCTCTTCAAGACTTCTATTTGCATCGTTCACACTGACTGCTCCTGTATCCTGAGCATTTTTTAAAGCTGCCTCTGCAGTCTGTGCTGCTAGCTGATTCTGCTGATTCTGGATGCTGAGAGCCTGCTGCTGATAGCTTAACTGCTGTTCCATAGATGTCATATCAAGCTTGTAAAGAGGATCCCCCTTCTTTACAACATCCCCAACCTTTACATACACTTCCTCAACTGGATATGAACCACCTGTTGTGGCAAACTCTGTGCTTTCCTCTGCAGAAATAATAGTTCCTGTAGCTGACAATGTTTTTCAATATCCTGCTTTGCAGCTGGAATAGTGATTGTCTCTACTTCCTCATTTGTTTTTGCACTTACTTTTTATAACTGACGAACCCGACAACTGAAGAAATAAGGATAGCGGCAACAACCATTGCTGCTACCACCTTTTTATTTAATTTCTTAATTAATTTCATATCTTTCAACTTCATTTATGATGTCCTCCGAAGCATTTTTTACTTACAAAGACGATGATACATTTAGATTCTTAAGAAAACCCTAAAGTAAACCTTAAGAAATCTAAAATATGGGCATTTCAAAGATTAAACACTTTTTTTATGCTACTATACAGTTAGATTTATGTTGATAAGTTTAAAAACAGGAATGAATTATGAGTAAACAAAAGATTTTAACAGTAGATGATAACGAGGAAATCCGAAATATTATAAAGATATTATTGGAAAGTGAAGGCTACGAAGTGTTAGAAGCCTGCGATGGTGAAGCTGCCCTTTCAATGGTTGACGACTCTATAGACCTTATTATTTTGGACATTATGATGCCAGGCAAATCTGGACTTGATGTTTGTAAAATAATAAGAGAAAAATATCAGATGCCAATCCTGTTCCTCACTGCAAAGGGTACCGATTCCGACAAATCTTTAGGACTTTTAATTGGTGGAGATGATTATCTTTCAAAGCCTTTTTCACATGCAGAGCTTACTGCAAGGGTAAAATCCCTCCTTAGACGCTACTATGTATATAAAGGGAAGGAAGCTCCTGCCGACGACAATTTCATCACCTACGATGTATTTAAGGTAGCAAAGGATAGAAACGAGGTCTACTCTACCTCATCCACCGGTGAAGAATGCCCATTAGATTTATCCGAGCTTGAATATCAGATTTTCAAGCTTCTTATTAGCTCTCCAGGTCGGATTTTCCCTGCTCAGCTTATATATGAAAGTATTTGGAACGAACCATATTTTTACAGCTCAAATGCCACAATAATGGTTCATATCCGTAATCTTCGCACTAAAATTGAGGAAGATCCATCAAATCCAAGACATCTTCTTACCGTATGGGGAAAGGGTTATAAGCTTCAATGAAAAAAATAATTAACACTATTTTTCAATCCCTTTATATAGAGCTTACTGTCTCGGTAATTTTT
The DNA here is from genome assembly GCA_000209815.1 of Butyrivibrio fibrisolvens 16/4. GTDB lineage: Bacteria > Bacillota > Clostridia > Lachnospirales > Lachnospiraceae > Pseudobutyrivibrio > Pseudobutyrivibrio fibrisolvens_A. Next base: position 1,025,142 of record FP929036.1, on the reverse strand, counting down.
CTTTTTGGTAGGCTCTGCTTTTTATTTTTTGCTTAGTATGGGAGCGGAATCTATAGCCTACTCTAAATGGGCCTACACCTCCTACACCGACTACAAAATATCTGTCTATTTGGATAATCTTCAAACCTACATATACAAAGAACAGATAAGCACTACTAACACTGCTCCACTTACAGACTGGTGGGAAAAGGATAAAAACGTATTCTTTTATATCACAGATGGAGATACCATACTTTACAATTCCTTTATGAACCCAGATAAAAATGGGGAAATTCCAAAATTCGATGCAGATGACAGCGAATTTACCGATGCACTAAACGACTTTCAGGCATTCTTTCCTAAAAGGCGGGCCCACGACATAAGACTGATAGACACAAAGGCCAAAATCTATATTCTGGCAGATTTTCAATACGGCATATACAACACCTTGCACGATATAAGTATTGCCATTTCCGGTTTAATTACCATACTTATCCTAATAGCCTTCGTGCGCCGTAAAATACACTATATTAAGGATGTAACCTATGGAATCAACATCTTAGAGGGAGGTAATCTCAATTATCAAATTCCCGTAAAAGGCAATGACGAGCTGACCCAGGTAGCCACCAGTCTTAATTCCATGCGAGTGGCTTTGGACCAGCAGATGAAAAATGAGACAAAAGCCATACAGGCCAACAACAGCCTTGTAACTGCTTTGTCCCACGATTTACGTACCCCTCTTACTACACAGATGGGATATTTGGAAATCCTAAAAGAGCATCACTACAACTCTCCTGAGGAAATGGATAAGTATATAAACACAGCTTTGGATACCTGCCATCAGATAAAGGAAATGTCTGATAGGCTATTTGAATACTTCCTTGCATTTGACCCTCATCCAGAGCGACCAGCGGAAGCCTTAGAAGAATTTGATGGTGTAGAGCTTTTTATACAGCTTATTTCAGAGCTCTCTCTTCCATTAGAATCAAAAGGTCTTAGCTTTGAAATCGAAGACCCTATGGACAGCTTTTTAATTCACGTAAATATGAATGACATACTAAGAGTCTTTAACAACGTATTTACGAATATAGACAAATACGCTGATGAATCTGAGCCTGTTAAAATTCGTATTTACCATGACAACGAAAATGCAGTTTTATCTATATCAAACAAGATTAGAAAAGAACCCCGTAAAAACGAAAGTGCCAAGATAGGCCTTATCAGTATATCAAGTCTTATGAAAAGACAAGCCGGAGCCAGCAAGACTGTCACATCAAAGGACAAATTCACTATAGAATTAAAATTCCCTATATATTAAAAAAGCCGCGACATTCAGTCGCGGCCTTAATTTTTAATCTAAATTTTCACCGTTTGTAGCGATAACCTGCTTATACCAATCAAAAGACTTCTTCTTTCTTCTGGCAAGTGTACCTGTTCCATCATCGTACTTTTCTACATAAATGAATCCGTAACGCTTTGCCATCTCTCCTGTTGATGCACTTACAAGATCGATACATCCCCAAGGTGTGTAACCCATAAGATCTACACCGTCCTTTACAGCCTCTCTCATCTCAGCGATGTGCTTTCTCAAATAATCGATTCTGTAATCGTCATTGATTGAGCCATCCTCTTCGATTTCATCACGTGCTCCAAGGCCATTTTCAACAACCATAAGTGGAATACGATATCTGTCATAGATTTCGTTAAGAACAAATCTAAGTCCCTGTGGATCAATCTGCCATCCCCAATCAGATGACTCAAGATATGGGTTCTTTCCACCCATGATGAGGTTGCCCTCGCCCTTATTAGCGATTGGGTCCCCACTAATTGTATTTGACATATAGTAGCTGAAAGTATAGAAGTCAACAGTTCCCTGTCTTAAAAATCTCCTCATCCCCTGGCTCCATCTTGATGGTAATACCAAGTCTATCCCAGATGCTCTTTGCATATGATGGATATTCACCACGAACCTGAACATCTGAACAATACCAGTTAACCTCACGCATGTGCTCCTGATTTGCGATAATATCTGCAGGATTGCAAGTTGCAGGATATGATGTTACAAAGCAAATCATATTTCCAAGCTTGTACTCTGGATAATTATCGTGAGCATATTTTACAGCAAGTGCCGAAGCAACAAACTGATGATGAAGAGCCTGGAATCTCTCCTGTGGCTTGTCTGGAACCTGATTAACAGGACCAGAATATCCCTTTACTGTACCTGTTGAAAGCACTGCGCCAAGTGGCATTGTACCAGCGTTGATTTCGTTGAATGTGAGCCAATATTTTACTTTTCCCTGATATCTTGCAAAGATTGCCTTGCAGTAATTCATAAAATACTCAATAAGTTCACGGCCTTCCCAACCATTATACTTTTCTACAAGTGCATAAGGCAGCTCATAATGAGAAATAGTAACAAGTGGCTCGATACCGTGTTTCTTGCAGCAATCGAAGACCTTATCGTAGAAAGCAAGACCAGCCTCGTTTGGCTCTGTCTCCATTCCTGTAGGGAAGATTCTTGTCCAGTTGATAGATGTACGGAATACCTTAAATCCCATCTCGGCAAAAAGAGCTATATCTTCTTCATAGTGATGATAGAAATCAATTGCCTCGTGTGAAGGATAAAGTGTATCAGGCTCAATAGTAGTTGTTATTCTCTTTGGCGTTGTATGACTACCATTTGTGCACATATCTGACACCGATGGCCCCTTTCCATCAACGTTCCATGCACCTTCAAACTGATTTGCAGCAACTGCGCCTCCCCATAAGAAATCTTCTCTAAATGTTCCCATTATTATTGCCTCTCTTTCATTGCTTATATCTTAGTTATTTGTGGGGTCCTAAGACCCCACGGGTATTAAAGTAATGTGATTAATTCGTTTCCGTTAACAACCTTCTTAGCATCTGTAGGAATGATATCAACGTACTTGTCTGAGTTTGTGATTACTACAGGAGTCTCTACTGAGTAGCCTGCTTCCTTGATGTAATCGATATCGAATTCAAGAAGAAGATCTCCTCTCTTAACTGTATCACCCTGCTTTACCTTTGGTGAGAATCCCTTGCCCTCAAGCTGAACTGTATCCATACCAACGTGGATGATAACCTCTGCACCATTAGCTGTTGTGATGCCGATTGCGTGACCTGTATTGAAGAATGCTGAAATTGTTCCGTCTGCTGGAGCGTATACCTTACCTTCTTCTGGAACGATTGCAACGCCCTTACCCATTGCCTCTGATGAGAATACCTTATCTGCTACAGCTGTTAAAGCCTTAACCTCGCCCTTGATAGGAGCAACAAGGATTTCTCCGTTTGCTGAAGCGCTGTTTGACACTTCTTTCTTTGCTGCTGGAGCATCGTCCTTGTAGATAATCATTGTAAGTGTGAATGAAACTGCTACTGCAACAAGAATTGAGATGATTACCCAAATCATGCTGTAAAGGCTGTTTGTATTTGGATCAATGTAGCATGGAAGTCCGAATAAACCAAGACCACCCATTGTGTAAGACTTAACACCTGCTAATGCTGTGATGATACCACCTGCAGCGCCACCGATACAAGAGATAACGAATGGCTTCTTCTTTGGAAGTGTAATACCATAGATACATGGCTCAGTTACACCAAACAAACCTGAAATAAATGCTGGAACTGCGATGTCCTTAAGCTTCTTATCCTTTGTCTTAAGAATCATAGCAAGAACTACTGCTGACTGTGCGAATGATACACAGAAGTATGGAGAAAGGATAAAGTCATATCCAAGTGTTCCATAGTTGATCATAGCAAGTGGAACAAGTCCCCAATGTAAACCGAAGATAACAAGTACCTGCCACATAGCACCAATAAGTGCACCAGCGATAATACCACCAACAACTGGGATGTTGTATAATCCGCCAAAGATAAGTGTAAGAACGTTACATACTACTGTAGCAACTGGTCCAATTACAAGGTATGTAAGTGGCATCATAATTCCAAGAACGCAAAGTGGAACGATGAAGGTCTTGATTACATCTGGAATGTGCTTCTTGAAGAACTTCTCAAGCTTTGCTGCAATGTAAACAGCTAAAACTACAGGAACTACTGACTGTGTGTAACCAGAAGCTGGCATAATTACAGGAATTCCGAAGAAGTCTGTCATATAGTCCATAGCAAATGATGTACCTGCAAATACTGTTCCAAGAACCTCAGCGCTCTTAAGAGCAACCATGTTTGGATATGTAAGACCTACACCAAGTGCAATACCAATGAATTCGTTACATTTAAATTTCTTAGCTGATGTATAACCTAAAACGATTGGAAGGAAATAGAAGAATCCATCACCTACTGCATTCCAGATCTCATAAGCACCGCTGGTTGTTACATCAATTCCAAATGCGCTGCTAGCCACAAATGACCATACTGCAAGTAAACCTTTGATGATACCAGCTGCACATAATACTGAAAGAAGTGGCTGGAATACACCAGAAATAATATCGATAAGAGCAGCCCCAACGCTCATCTTTTCCTTTGGACCATCATCCTCTGAAGTAGCAACACCAGAAATACCTGCGTGCTCACATACTACATCATATACATCAGGTACGTGGTTACCAATTACTACCTGATACTGACCACCAGACTGTATAACTGTTACGATACCGTCTGTGTTCTTTAAAATATCTGTATTTGCCTTGCTCTCATCCTTAAGCTTAAAACGAAGACGTGTAATACAGTGTGTAATGCTCTTAATGTTGCTCTTTCCGCCCACATTCTGAATGATGATGCGAGCTAAGCCATCATATTTGCTTGCCATTTTTTATTCCTCTCTTTTATCCCTATAAATATATATATCTTCTCCAGGTCCTGCGCACTGACCTGCAAAATTCTAATAAAAAAACCTGCACACACACCTAGAGCCACAATAGGACTCTAAGATTAGTGTACAGGTTTAGCCGACTCTAACGCCGTAACTATCCTATAGCTACTTCTTTTTCTATCTGTAATTCGAGAAATATGCACTACCAAATAGAGCATCTCCTCGTCGGTAATTTCATTATCTGGATATTTTGATTCCATATAGCTTTTAATGCGTGTAGCACATTTGTAAGCATCTGGAAATTTGTTTTTCATCATACCAAACATTTCTGTATTATCTGATGGATAATACTCCTGTTTTTCGGCACGTTGTAAAAAGTATTTTAAATGAGTGATGAATCTTTCGTAGGAAAGAGTGTTTTCATCAAGCTCTGAATTGAAAGTAAACTTTACAATGCTGACAATATCACTAATAACCTCTGAGGTTTCTAAGGTGTGATGCATATTGCCGTCTAGTTCCGCATTTACGATATGAAGTGCAAAGAACCCTGCCTCATCTTCAGGAAGCTGCGTTCCAAGTTTTTCCTTAATGATTGTAAGTGCGTGGCATCCAATGCTGTACTCCACTTTGTAGAAATTCTTGATTTCCCAAAGTAGCTTATTCCTAAGAAATGTTCCTGTCTTTGCACGCTCTATTGCATATCCTAAGTAATCTGTAAGAGTGATGTAAATATTGTTGCAAAGACGTTTATTTAAAACATTACCTGCATAGGAAATAATTTCATCTGCCACCTGAATCTGTTCATAAGGCATTTCGGCAACCAATTGTTTAAACTGTTCGCTGGGCTTTTCCATAACGAAAGTCTTCTCAATCTTGCTTTCATCCATGTCGTCTCCGTTTTCTTTTGAAAACAAAGGCCACAACCAGTACAAACTATTTCGTTCCCCTTGTCATCTATTGCCAAGGCTGCATTATTATTTAAAATCTTTTTAATCTTCATACTATAATTGTTTCACTTCACAAAATTTAAAATAAAAAATGACCGAATCAACCCATGTATAATAACATATTCATCCACCTGGATAAATATCTTGGGCGATTCAGTCTTGCCTGCCTTACAGTAACAATCCGAACTTGTTTGTTTATGTGTATACTTTACAAGTTATCCTAGGGGTTGTAAAGACCTTATAGACAAATTCGACTTTTTCGTTAATTTAAGTTTATCCATTTTGTACACTATTCACAAAATGTTCACAATTTGATTCCTGCTACCGATTTTTGAAAAACCTACGAATTCTTATTTTTTGCGCCTAAACAGCAAAAGAAGCTTGGGGGGCAACCAAACTTCTTTTACTAAAAACTAATATTTGTGTAGGGAATTACACCTTCGATGTAATCAATTTAACGTCGCATTAATATCGACTTATAGTGTAATTATAGTTTCATCTTTTCGTATATACTTATTAATATACGCAAAAAACTTCTCATTTTTTGTCATGTCAAAAAATGAGAAGTTCTAAAGCAATTATTAATAAGTTAAGTTTTAGTCTTTTACAAACAGTCCTCTATACTCCCCTGGAGACATTCCCTTTTCTGCACGAAATACTCTATTAAAACTAGGAATGCTCTGAAAACCTGAAAGCATAGCAATCTCTGTAAGTGGTCTGTCATCTACTGCCAATAGCTCTGTGGCCTTTTCCATTCTTATCATATTAAGCCATTTACTGTAATTCATCCCCACCATACTTTTAAATATTCTGGAGAAGTAATCCTTACTAATGCCGGCCATCTGAGCCATTTTAGCCTGAGACAAATCATCAGCAGTAAGATTATGTTTGATGTAGTCCGTAACCGATATCATTCTACGCGTAATATCCTCGCTAAAGCCGTTATTCTCCATAGAATTCAGCTCAGATACAAACTCGCTTTTATATTCATCCAACTTCATCATAAAGTGCATAAGAACCATACAGCACTTAAGCTCTTTATTTGGCGTATCAGAATAAAAATACTTTTCCATCCTGTGAGTAATAGCTTTAAGCTTTGCTACTAATTCTGGATGGTTATTTTTACAGATTACATGCAGATTTCTGTAAAAGTGCATTATTCTCTGAAGGTCAAACAAAGAATTCATAAAAGCGTTACTAAACTGGATGATTGTGTTATCCTCTAAATTAGTATCTATCGCCTCATGCATTTCTCTAGGCCAAATCAGTACAAAGTCACCCGGTGCCAAATTGTATGTATTCTGATTAACCATAAATACATTTGGGTGACCTTCACCAACTAACACTATCTCGCCATAAGAATGCCAGTGTCTTTTATAGCTTCTTCCATGTGCCCCCTTTAAAAGATTAAACGCACTTGTATTGTCAAAATCATAGACTTCGTACTGGCTATAATCCATGCTACACTCCTTATCCTTTTTTGACATTGTAGCATACTAAATACAATAAGTTTACTATTTTTGACAAGAAGAACATCCATCACAACCAGAACAGCCACATCCACAGGTAGAGCCACCCTGCTTTTTCTTTCTAATCATAGAGCCAATAACGGCTACTACGATTAGAAGAAGAATTGCTGAAACTACAATTGTTCCTAAATTTGCTAAAATCCATGTAATCATATAAAACCTTCTTTTCTAAATCCTAAGCAATTTCAAGCTTAGATGCCTCTTCATACTTCTTGAAGAAGAGCATATAAATGATACCTAATAATAATGCAATGGCAACAACAAGTCCAACTACATTTACGTTTCCTGTAAGTGCATTACCAAACTGTGTAATCATAAGAGCGATAACATAAGCAAATCCACACTGATATGCAATTGCAAACCAAGTCCACTTTGCGTTGTTCATCTCTCTCTTGATAGCACCAATTGCTGCGAAGCAAGGTGCACAAAGGAGGTTGAATACGAGGAATGAGAATCCTGTAATACCTGTAAATGCCATAGAAAGTGCTTGCCAAGCTGTCATCTCTCCGCCACCATAAAGGATACCCATTGTACCTACAATGTTCTCCTTAGCTACGAGACCTGTAATAGAAGCAACAGCTGCCTGCCAGTTACCCCATCCAAGTGGAATAAAGATCCAAGCGATAGCATTTCCAATCTTTGCAAGAATAGAAAGCTCAAGCTCGTCTTCTGCAAGCATACGGAAACCATCAGCTGTAAATCCAAAGTAGCTTGTAAACCATACAATAATAGTTGAAAGAAGGATGATTGTACCGGCCTTCTTGATGAATGACCATCCACGTTCCCACATTGAACGTAACACGTTGCCAAGTGTTGGCATATGATATGCTGGAAGCTCCATAACGAATGGTGCTGGATCTCCGGCAAACATCTTTGTCTTCTTAAGCATGATACCTGAAATTACGATTGCTGCCATACCAATAAAGTAAGCAGATGTTGAAACCCATGCTGAACCACCGAAGATTGCACCAGCAATCATAGCGATGAATGGAACCTTAGCTCCGCAAGGGATAAATGTTGTAGTCATAATTGTCATTCTTCTGTCACGCTCGTTTTCGATTGTACGGCTGGCCATAACACCAGGAACACCGCAACCTACACCTACAAGCATAGGAATAAATGACTTTCCAGAAAGACCGAACTTTCTAAATACTCTATCAAGTACGAATGCAATTCTTGCCATATAGCCACAAGCCTCAAGGAATGCAAGCATAAGGAAAAGAACAAGCATCTGTGGAACGAAACCAAGTACTGCACCAACACCAGCTACAATACCATCAAGGATAAGTCCGTTAAGCCAATCAGCTGTACCGATAGCTTCAAGACCTGATTCTACAAGTGCTGGAATACCAGGAACCCAAGTACCATACTCTGCTGGATCTGGCTCATCACCGATTTCCTCAAGTGTCTTAACAGCTGCCTCATAATCAGCAATGCTTGCTGTCTCTTCAGAAATCTCAAGTGTCTCCTCGTCCTCAACCTCGTATGTAAACTCATCTACAGGAGCACTTCCGTTTTCTTCTACATAAACATCATAGCCATCTACAATGGCAGAAGCTTCTGCATAGTTCTCAGAAATATCGCCATATCCGCCATCCATACCGAAGAGATGGAAGCCATCGCCAAAGATACAATCATTTGTAAAGTCAGTAGCTGGTGCACCTACGCCTACCATTGCTACCCAGTAAACTATAAACATTACTGCCGCAAAAATAGGAAGACCAAGCCATCTGTTAGTTACGATCTTATCAATCTTATCTGATACTGAAAGAGCGCCTTCGTTCTGCTTCTTGTAGCAAGACTTGATTACCTGTGCAATGTAAATATAACGCTCATTTGTGATGATACTCTCAGAGTCATCATCCATTTCTGTTTCAGCAGCGTTAATATCCTTTTCGATATGCTGAAGCTTGTCAGCAGGAATATTTAACTGCTCGAGAACCTTATCATCACGCTCAAATACTTTGATAGCGTACCATCTCTGCTGCTCATCTGGAAGATTGTGAACAACTGCCTCTTCGATATGAGCAATTGCATGCTCAACTGGACCTGAGAATGTATGAAGAGGAACTGTTTTGCCATTCTTTGCAGCCTTGATAGCTTCTTCTGCAGCCTCGGCTGTCTTGTCTCCCTTAAGAGCAGAAATATCTACTACCTTGCAGCCTAACTGACGTGATAATTCATCAATGTGAATCTGATCACCGTTCTTTCTAACAATATCCATCATATTAACTGCAACTACTACTGGAATTCCAAGTTCTGTAAGCTGAGTTGTAAGATAAAGATTTCTCTCAAGATTTGTTCCATCGATGATGTTTAGGATTGCATCTGGACGTTCATTAATAAGATAATTTCTAGCAACAACCTCTTCCAATGTATAAGGTGAAAGGGAATAAATACCAGGAAGGTCTGTGATAACTACATCATCGTGACCTTTAAGCTTTCCTTCCTTTTTCTCAACTGTAACACCAGGCCAGTTTCCTACGAACTGATTTGAACCTGTAAGTGCGTTAAACAAAGTAGTCTTTCCACTGTTAGGGTTACCTGCAAGCGCAATAGTAATACTCATAATTAATTCTCCTCCACTTCTATCATTTCCGCATCAGCCTTGCGAAGTGATAATTCATAATTTCTAACTGTAACCTCAATTGGATCACCAAGTGGTGCTACCTTGCGCACGAATACATCAGTATGCTTTGTAATACCCATGTCCATAAGTCTGCGCTTAACAGCTCCCTCGCCGTGTAACTTTACGACAGTAGCTGTCTCTCCGATTTTTACGTCTCTCAATGTTTTCAATGATTATTCCTCCTCTTACTAAATCATGATTTTTCGCGCCAGTTCGTCGCTGACTGCCACCCTGCTCTCTTTAACCTTTACTATCAGATTGTCGCCAAGTGTACTAACTACACTGACTTCTCCACCAACGTTAAATCCCAAATGCTCCAAATGCTTCTTCACATCAGGACTACCGCCGATTTTTTAATAATCTGAGTTTCTCCGGGTTCTGCATAAATCAATGGCATCATATATTTCCTCACTTTATATTAATTTGATTAGATTTAACTAACCATATGCCCTAAATAAAAGTTAGTTATTGTTAACATTTACCAAAAGCGTCTAATCGCAATTAGTTAATGTAAACTTCCACTATCCTTTACTAAGTATAGTTAGCAAGCTCTAACTTGTCAAGAAATTATTTGCTTAAAAATAAAAAAAGTGGTGAAAACCCGAAAGCTTTCACCACCTTGTTTTTTTACCCAATATTAACTTGTCTGTATGGTTTAAATAAAGGATACAGTGTTATATATAATGCATAAGCATTTACAAGAAGAGCACCTATCCATGCACTTATCTCTGCATAGGCTGTAGCTCTAAATCCTATTCTGCTCATTAATATAGAAATAACAAGTGTACGAAGAACCATTTCCAAGATTCCAGATACCATAGGAAGCATTGGTTTGCCCATTCCCTGAACTGCAGCCCTAACAATAAACAATATATTAAGGAATATAAGCATTATTCCACAGGCTGGCATAAATATACACACCAGCTTTATCTGTTCTTGTCCTGTAAGCAATACCTTTGCCAATTGCTCTGGCAAGAATATCATTATTCCACCGAGGACCACATAGAAAACAGATACGCATTTAAGACCAAATTTAATTCCATCCACAATTCTATCGTATTTCTTAGCTCCGTAATTCTGGCTTGTAAATGCACTAACCGCATTAGACATTGTAGCCGCAGGATTCATAAACAGATTAAGATACTTGCTGCAGGCCGCATAGGCCGCTGTGTATACTACTCCGTATCCATTTACAAAATACTGCACAACCATACATCCGATGGCGGTGATTGAATTCATCAGAGCCATAGGAAGTCCATTTGAAATAAGAAGTAACCATACTCTTTGGTTGTTCTCAAAGTCTGTTCTTGATAATCTAATCATTTCTATAGAAAACAGCTTTCTTAAGCATATTCCTACAGAAACTATCTGAGCGATAATTGTTGCAATAGCAGCACCCTCTACACCCATCTTGAATACAAAGATAAATAAGCTATCTAAGCAAAGGTTAGTAACGGAAGATACTATAATAGAAACAAGTGGTGTCTGACTATCCCCAAGGGAACGCAATATTGATGCTGAAATATTGTAAGAAATTCCTACAAACAATCCTCCAAAAAGAATGTAGCCATACTTTAAGCTATCCTGAAAGATGATTGGATCGGTTCGTAAATACGTTAATGCATTTGGTAAGAATAATACGCTAAAAATAGTAAGCACTACTGCAAGAACTACACCCAGCTGTATTGTTCCTGCCAATCTGTGATGTAATTCATCAAAATCCTTGGCTCCAAAGCTTTGAGCTATCAGGATACCAAATCCATTTGCCAATCCAAAGGAGAATCCAACTATCAAAAAGAATAGTGACCCCATATTACCTACTGCTGCAAGAGCGTTATCACTGATACCTCTTCCAACAATTACTGAGTCAACAAAGTTGTATAACTGCTGACACATACTGGTCATAAGTAATGGCCAGAAAAACTGTAGAATCAGACTAGCTGGCTTCCCTTCTGTAAAATCAATAGTCTGCTTTTTTGAAACTGATGTACTTTTCATTATGCCCTCTCAATACCTTAAATTTCTCAAAATATGTTATTCCACAAAAGATATTAATTCTATTTATAAATTGATTTGTTTATGGTCAAAAATTGTTATTTACTTTAACCCTTGTTCAAAAAAGCCCACTAAATAAAAAAACTCCCCCTAATATTAGGGGGA
>FP929036.1:979823-1012874 GCA_000209815.1 Butyrivibrio fibrisolvens 16/4 | reverse complement strand
TACATTTTACTGAATAGTATCAAAATTAAGAACCTCAGCCTCTTCCATCTCAGCATATAGTCCATCTAATTTTGACTTTGCTTCATCCTGATCCATAGTGATGAAATCGCCGCCATCCTCTGATGAATAGAAGTAATATGAATTTCCATCAGTGTCATAAGCTACCTGAGCCAACTCAGCGATTTCAATCTTGTCGCCATTAAATGTATATTTGCAAACCCAAGCGTTGCTTCCTGTGTAAAGATATCCATCCTTAACAGATAAAGGATATGATGTTCCACCGCTGAATACTTTGCCTACTTCAAAAGGTACTCCATCGTTGTATACGAAAACTGATCCATCGATACTAGCCATATTTCCGTCCATATTATCGTATGTACCAGAGCTTACGATTAAAACATCCTCATCGCCAATTGTTGTGTTTGTGTAACCCATACCTGTTGTCAGTTTACGATCTACAATCTGTGTGAAAGTATCGCATCCATTGATATCGATTGTAGGAACGACTTCGTCAGCTGAGTCTTTCATCTCCTGGATTTTATATGCCATAGAAGAGTCAAGCAATGCCGCTGCTGGCTCCTTTGCATCTTCAATCTGTGTCTCAGCTGTTTTTCTTCGGTGTCGACTGCTGCACTACCGCAAGCGACCATTGATACTGCTAAAACTCCTGATGTAATAAACATCGCCACCAAACTCTTTTTCATTTTCAAGTCCTCACTTTCTTTTTCTAATTGTTATTATACCCTTTTTAACTCTTGGAAAATTTGAAGATTCTGTGTAATTTTCCCTTCGACACATTAATACTATCAAAGCAATTGTCACAGAAGTGTCACAACAAAAAATTAAAAAGAAACATAAGAAATTGAAGTAAAAAAATCATCACCCCAAAAGGGATGATGATTGAAATTACATACTAATTATTCCAAGTACATTTAATATAGCACTTACTAAAATAATAACTACGAATAAAGGACAAAGGAACTTTATCATAAATCCAAATACAGCCTTGCGCTTAAATGGATGATTTTCCTGCTCCACTTCAGCCTCTAATTTTTCTACAGTCATAAACTTTGTAATAAGTATACAGGTAGCAAGGGCTGCTATTGGCATCATTACAGAGTTTGTAAGGAAATCAAAGAAATCCAAAAACTGCATTCCAAAGATACGTACCTCTGAAAGTGGACCGTTCCCCAATGAAGAAAGACTTCCAAGAATGAACATAACTGCTGCCATAATGTTTACGCCCCTTCTTCTGTCCCATCCAAACTCATCCGAGAACGTAGATACTGCACTTTCTGTTAATGCAATAGCGCTTGTAGCTGCTGCAAAAAGAACAAGTGCAAAGAAAGTGATTCCTATAACCTTACCAAATCCCATGCTGGCAAAAATCTTTGGCATAGTAATGAACATCAATGATGGTCCCGCCTTAAGCATACTTTCATCTCCACCTGTAAATGCAAATACAGCTGGAATGATCATAAGGCTGGCTAAAACAGCTATGGCTGTATCGAAGATCTCAACCTGCTTTGTGGATTCCTCAATACTAACCTCCTTTTTAACATAAGAACCAAAAGTAATAAGGATACCCATAGCAATAGAAAGAGAATAAAACATCTGTCCCATTGCTGTAACTAAGGTCATAATTGAAAAGTGTTTGAAATCTGGGATAAATAAAAACTTAACACCACCAAGTGCCCCAGGTCTTGTAACTGAATAGCCGCAAATAATAACAGCAAGAATTACAAGAATCGGCATAACAAGCTTTGATACTCGCTCAATACCATTTTCAACCCCCATATAAATAATTAGCAATACTATAAATGCAAATACTAAAAACCAGATTTCCGACTCTGCTCCATTGGAGATAAAATCTACGAAAAAGAATCTCCTGCGATTGTATTAACATCATTAACAATGTATTCATAGAGATATTTGCATACCCAGCCACCAATTACAGAATAATAAGGAACAATTAAGATAGGGATGATTGCATTAATCCATCCACCTATTCCCATAAATTTGTTATGACTAAGCTCCCTATATGCACCAACTGGGCTCTTATTAGTAGCTCGACCAATGGCTGTTTCAGCCACAATCATTGTATAACCAAAAGTCAAAGCTAAAAGTACATATACAATAAGGAAGATACCTCCACCGTATTTTGCACACAAATAAGGAAATCTCCAAATATTTCCTAAACCTACTGACGCCCCCGCGGCTGAGAGCACAAAACCAATCTTACCTGAAAAGCTACCGCGATTCTTTTGTTTCAAAATCTATATTCCTCCACTAACAATTTAACAGTTTAACACTTTAACCGGCTAAACACGTAATAAGTAGTATATCAAGAAAGCGCTCAAAAATAAAGTATTTTTTAATCTAGATTTAAATTGTGTTCAACTTTACTTTAAACAATTTATAGATTATTTCTCAATTAAATGCCAATTATTCTACTAAATCTTCACAATATAGGAGTATTATCAACATGGTAGTTTTCACAAACAGAAAGGTTTTTTATGTGGGATTTAAGCTATGCGGCACCTAGCTTAGCGATATTGGCCGTAATGATTGGTCATTACATTTCGCTTCCAAGATTGCCAGTAAGAAAAATAAAATATTTATATATCTAACCATTGTAATCAGTTCTACAATGGCTTTTGATGTGCTTTCCAGTTGGGCAGATATGGATTATACGAACTTTCCAGACTGGTTATTATACTTCCTTAACAGTGCTTATTTTATTTTCTTTTTTGCAGGAGCACTTTCATTCCACATTTTTGCGGCTAACATCTTGAACGTAGATTTAACCAACAATCTAAAAAGGCGTTATCTGGTAGAACTACCTGTTAATTTAGCTATAATTTTCGTTTTAATCACCCCTTGGACCAAATGGCTTTACTATATAGATGAAACAGGCTATCACAGTGGTCCATTGTATAATTTGCTCTATTTATTCTATTCAACATATATTCTGTTTTCTTTTGCCATTATTGTCAAAAGAAGTAAATATCTTATACGCAAAAGAGAATGGGAAATTCTATTAGGTTGTAATATTGTCCTTTCAATAGGGCTTGTTTTACGCTACTCTTTACCAAAGCTTATGCTAGAGAATTTATTTACTCTAGCAGCGTATACCGTTTTATTTCTGGGCTTTGAGAATCCTGATTTGCACTTAATTGAAAGAACCTTCGTTTTCAATAAATTGGCTCTTAGGGAATATGTCCTTGAGCAAAATCAAATTAGTCCAATTAACGCTCTGGTTTTTGGTATAAAAATTTTTCAGACAAACTAGTGCTTTATGGTATCCAGCAAGCCAATCAGGGAATTTATCTTGTTCAAAACTATTTAAAAAAGAATTTCCAAAGTGTCTTATTTTTTATAATGATGCCGGCTGTTTTATAATGTTTAGCAAAGACAAGACTGACTGGGGAGAAGTATATGCAAAACTGCTTTATCGTTTTAAACAGCCTTGGATTTCAAAAGATACAGAAATTTACTGGGATATATGCGGAACCCATATTAATTTTCCTGAAAAGAAAATACCGTCAGATGTAGTTTTGCGTGCCTTCAATAAAGCTTTTTAAATGCTAATGATTCTCTTGATACTGAGTTGCTTACCATTGATAAAGCAGACATTGCATTCTTTACCGAAGAAACAGATATTAAGCGTTCTCTTGATTATGCTATAGAAAACAACACAGTCGAAGTATTTTTCCAGCCAATAGTTGATAGTCAAACCGGAAAATATGTAGGAGCCGAAGCATTAGCACGTATAAAGAATTCTGAAGGTAAAATCCTATCACCATCAGCCTTCATACCTATTGCTGAAAAAAATGGTAAAATCAATCAGCTTGGAAAGCAGATGTTCAAAAAATGTTGTGATTTGGTAAGTTCATCTTCCTTTAAAGAATTGGGACTATCATTTATTAATATAAACTTATCTCCTATTCAGTTTTTGAGAAACGATTTGGAGCAAAGCCTTAGTTCCTTCATCCATGAAAGTGGTATAGGCTCAGATTTCATTCATTTAGAAATTACTGAAGAAGCAATGATAGATGATTACCAAATGCAACGACAAATATCATCCCTCACTGAACTAGGCTTTAGGTTTGTATTGGATGATTATGGAGTGGGATATTCGAATATAGTTCGTATACGAAATGCTCCATTTATCAACATCAAGCTGGATATGAGTTTGGTATGGGATTACTGTAAAAATTCTGGTGCTTTACTACCAACCGAAATCGAAGCTTTTAAAAATGCGGATTTGAAATTACCGCCGAAGGAATCGAAACAGCCCAGATGGCAAAAACAATGCGAGATATTGGCTGCACCTATTTGCAAGGCTACTATTATTCAAAGCCAGTTCCTTTTGAAGAATTTATAGAAAAATGTAAAGAACAAAAATAAGAGTCTCAAAGCTCCAAAAAAAGCTTGGTCGACTCTTATTTTTGTGTGGATCATTCCCCCAAATGTCCCACAAGGAGTTATTTTAAATAATTGGCTAAGAACTGTCTGGTCCTTTCATTGGAAGGATTATCAATAACCTGTTCCGGTGTCCCCTCATCAGCAATAACACCTTCATCCATAAAAATAATCTTATCGGAAACATCTTTTGCAAACCCAATTTCGTGAGTAACAATAATCATAGTGGTATGGCCCTCTGCCAATTCTTTTATTACCTTTAGCACCTCTCCTGTAAGCTCTGGATCAAGGGCACTGGTAGGCTCGTCAAAGCAAAGAATATCCGGCTGGAGTGCCAATGCGCGAGCAATTGCAACACGCTGTTGCTGTCCTCCCGAAAGCTGATGTGGATAGTTGTTCATCCTATCAGCTAACCCCATTTTTATAAGGAGCTCCTTACCGTTTTCTATAATCTCCTCCTGAGATTTTCCCCTACCCTCCAGCTTTGGAGCTAGTGTAACATTTTCCAGGGCTGTATACTGAGGAAAAAGATTAAACTGCTGAAAGACCATTCCAAAGTGAAGTCGCTTTTCTCTTAAATCCCCATCTTTAAGAGGACCGTATTGTGCGTCAAAAAGGCACTTTCCCTTAACTGTGATAGTCCCTTCATCAGGTGTCTCCAAAAAGTTAAGGCATCGAAGCAATGTGGTCTTTCCAGAGCCAGAACTTCCAAGAATAGAAAGAGTCTCCCCCTTTTCCATACTGAAAGAAATGCCCTTGAGAATCTCTGTATTATCAAATTTTTTCTTTATATTATTAACTTCTAATATAGACATTTACACCTCATCCACCACTAAAGTGGTTCTACTTCCCCTTAATTATTTAAAGTAATCAAGCCTTTTTTCAATATATCCAAATAGCAGGGTAAGCAATCCACTGAAAATCAGATAGAAGGCTCCTGTATAAAACAGTGGCCAAATAATACCAGCGCTCTTAATAAATCTCTCACCTTCCCAAATGATTTCATAGAATGCTATAACTCTGGCAAGAGAGGTATCCTTAACAAGAGTGATTACTTCATTTGAAATAGGTGGAACTATTCTCTTTACCACCTGTAGAAGCACTATTTTAAAGAAGGTCTGTGTCTTTGTAAGACCTAAGACTGCTGCTGCCTCGTACTGTCCCTTAGGTATAGACTGAATGCCGCCTCTGAAAATTTCACTGAAATAGCAGGCATAGTTAAATACAAATGCAACTAACGCTGCTGTGAATCTTCCACCATCTCCGGAACCCCAGAGATTTGTCCCAAAGAAAATACCTGGTCCGTAAAAGATTATAAGAAGCTGCAACATAAGAGGCGTACCTCTTACAACCCAGATAATAAACCTGATAGGAAGTCGAACAATCACACTTTTGCTCATAGAGCCAAAGCTGATGACAAGTCCTAATGGCAGTGAAAATAATAGTGTTAAACTAAATAATTTGAGGGTTCCTAAGAAACCCTCAAATAATGAAATCGTAACTGTTGTAAACATATTTTTCCTTTAAACTACTGAGCTACTATAGCTTCCTGTACGCCATATTCAGTAGCAATACTTGTTATTGTGCCGTCATCATAAAGTGCTTTAAGCTGCTCATTAATATAATTTGCTAAATCAGAGCCCTTGCGGCATCCAATTCCATACTCTTCTGTTGTAAGCTCAATTGTATGCTCCAAATCAGGGTAGCTTGTGCCCTCGCCAATCATTGCTCCTGCCATAAGAAGGTCAATGATGCAGGCATCTGAAGTGCCAGCTGCAACCTCCATAACTGCATCGGCCTGGGACTTTACAGCTACATAATTGTAGCTATTCTCCTCTGCCGCTGCCTCTCCAGCAGAGCCAGACTCTACTGCAAAGCTAAGTGCTGCTGCATCCTCTGATGTCTTAATAGAATCTGCCTTATCTGCAGCAACTACAACTACCTGAGCATTGTTAAGATATGCCTTGGAACATTCCATTGAGCTTGTAACCTCTGGAGTAAGTGTCATACCATTCCAAACTACGTCGATTGATTTGTTCTGAAGCTCTAAAATTTTATTGTCCCAATCTATCTCAACAAACTCTACCTCTACTCCTAAATTCTCAGCGACCTTTTTTGCTAAATCTGCATCAAAGCCAATCCATTCCCCGTTATCATCCTTATAGTCCATCGGTGCAAAATCAGTGATACCTACTATAAGTGTGCCTTTTTGCTGAATATATGCTAAATCACTTTCTGAATCTGCTGATGGAGCCTCTGTGCTTGCAGTGTCAGATGCTGGCTGTGCCGCACTACTGCCACAGGCAACAAATGCAGCTGTCATCATAGTAGCTGATAAAAGTAATGCAATAATCTTCCTCATCATATTTATACTCTCCTCACTTTTAGTTCCATTGCTTTATTACTTTATCACTCTACCATACTAAATTATTTTTGTAAACTTAAATATAATTTTTTTATTGCAGGCTCCATTTCTTTTTCATCTATTATTCCGCAGGATAACAGCATTGTAGTCCTATTTTCATTCTCCTCTACTATATGCACAGCTACCCGTGATTTTTTTATTCTTTCCCCTAAATATGGCTTATTTACTATAAGACCCAGTTCCATTCCGCTACTTCCCATAAGGATTTCAGCATCATTTTTAAAATATTTTTTTAGTAGGTCGCAAAACTCCTTTCGCTTTTCTTCATACAGGCGTACCGTCTTTTTTATATGTCGATTCAGATGTCCATCTCTCAGAAATTGTGCCAGGGCAATCTGCTCTGCCTTTGATGATGTTTGGTTGTAAAGGCCTTGAATCTTCTGGTATTTTTCCCTATAGCCTCTAGGCAATATGAGATAACTGATTCGCACGCTAGGAAGAAGAACTCTTGAAAATGAACCTAGGAAGGCCACACGCTCTCCGCCAGTCATAGCATACAGACTAGGGGTTGGCTTGCTGGAAAATACATACTCATTTTGATAATCATCCTCTATTATTAAATGATCATTTTTCTGGGCATGCTCTATCAGCTCCAGACGACGTTTCATAGTCATAACATCTCCCCATTTAGTCATATAGGAAGGAGTCACGTAGATTACGTGGCTGTCTTTATTTCTGTAGCTTACCTGAAAGCCTCCACTTTCAAACACCGCTGCTCCGTCCTGAAAATTCTTTGTAGGAAAAGATATACTCTTTTGACCATCAATCAGTACCATCAAAATTATAAGTAAGTTCTGAAAGCCTGCACCTATAACAATATCCTCTGGAGAACAAATAATATTTCTGCTTTTTCTAACATAGCTTGCAATCTCATGCCTCAGGTCATCCTCTCCCTGATTTTTTGCATAGGACAGAAGCCTCTCTTCCTGTCTAAGTGCTGATTTCATATATCTTCGCCACAGCTCCAGGCAGGAGCATCGCTTGTCTTCACCTATAGTAAAAAGATCATATTCTATATTTTCTTTTTGGGATTTTTTATTGGTGTTTTGGTCTTTAACAGTCTTTGATTTTTTTACATCTCCCTCAGCTGAAATTCTTAAGGCAAGCTCTGCTACAAAAAACCCCACCTTTTCAACAGAATATATATATCCATCGGCTGCCAACTGCATATAGCCGCTTTCTACCGAGGTCCTGCTGACCCCCAAAATCTTTTCAGTTTCTCTTAAGGATGGCATTTTATCCCCATTTTTTAAGGTGCCCTCCTTCATCTTTTCAATGTAATAATTGTAGACTTTCTCATATACCTTCATATCTGTCCCCTATTTTATTTTTATTTTTGTCTATTTTTTAGGTATCAGTTTGGTGTTATTATAGCTCCAACATAAAGAAAGAAAAAGTACTTTTTTAAATGACATCAAGGTTAAACACAAGGAGGAAGGTTATGGATACTCAAGCTACTCATTATAAAGAATCTCAAATTCAAACAAGAACTGTTATTTTAGCTGCACTAATGGCAGCGCTTACTTGCGTAGGTACAATGATTATTAAAATTCCTACACCAACAAATGGATATATTCACCCAGGCGACGGATTTGTTTTGCTATCAGGATTACTTCTAGGACCATTATGGGGAGGCTTGGCCGCTGGAATTGGTTCTGCCCTATCAGATTTGATAGGTGGTTATTTCATATACGTACCTGCTACCTTTGTTATCAAAGCACTGACAGCCATTACCGGATACTTTGTTTTCAAAGCAATTTCCAAAATCCTCAGTACAAAAACTGAGTTACCTACCCTAATTATTTCTGGAATTGCAGGTGAGGCTGTCATGGTGCTTGGATATTTCCTGTTTGAAATATTTATGCTTTCAGTTGTAAATAATTCATCACTTTCAGCTGGAGTAATCGCCTCATTAGCAGGCATACTTCCAAATATTATTCAGGGTATATTTGGTGTTATCATCTCTACAGTTTTATATCCACTTCTAAAGAGACTATCTTCTGTTAGATAAAAAATGGCTTCCCATTTTCGGGAAGCCAAATTCTTTTATTTTACTGATTCAAATTCATCTATTATTTCTTTTTCTGGAGCTGGTGTAGCAAGACTTACTATCACGCAAAGCACTAATCCAACGATAAATCCAGGAAGCAGCTCGTATATTCCCCAGATACCTCCCATTGGCTTAATTAAGAATTTCCATACAAATATCATAATACCACCACCAAGCATACCTACAATGGCACCATATTTGTTTGCTCTCTTCCAGAAAAGTGCAAGCAGCATAATTGGACCAAAAGCAGCGCCAAAGCCAGCCCAGGCAAAGGATACGATTCCAAATACCGAGCTATTTGGATCACGAGCGATAAATATACCTATGGCAGAAATCACTATAAGCACTACTCTGGCCAAAACCATCTGCATATGCTCTGAAAGCTGTACTCCAAGAGTTTCGTGGATGATGTTTTCTGACACCGATGATGAAGCTGCAAGCATCTGAGAATCACAGGTAGACATTGTGCAAGCCAAAATACCTGCTAAGATTACACCTGCAAGAAGTGCCTGTGGAATACCTGTCTCTGAAAGCTTCTGTGCAATAGCGATAATTCCACGTTCAGAATCTGCCAACTCTCCTATTACACCAGCGTTTACCATTGTACGTGTCATAACTCCTATGAAAATAGCTACCCCCATAGCAATAAATACCCAAATTGTGGAAATACGTCTACTCAGCTTAATCTTTTCAGGATTCTCAATAGCCATAAATCTAAGCAAAATATGTGGCATTCCGAAATATCCCAAACCCCAGGCCATAGTAGAAACAATAGTAATCAATCCACCATAGGAAACATAGCTTCCTGAGGCAAAATCGTGCATTCCAAGCAGACTGATATAGCCATCCAGTGACATACTGTAAGTGCTAACTGCCTCCACTCCACCAACAGTATGAAGTCCAAATCCAACAACAGCTATCAAAGCGATAGTCATAATGATTGATTGAACAAAATCTGTGGTAGATGCAGCAAGGAAGCCTCCTGTAGCTGTATATCCTACAATTACTGCAGCTGAAGTAAGCATTGCAATTGTATAATCCAGGCCAAATAGTGAAGAGAAAAGCTTTCCACAGGCTGCAAAGCCAGAACCTACATAAGGGATAAAGAACACAACAATAATAATTGATGAAATCAACATTAAAATGTGGCTTTTATCTTTGAATCTATGCTCGAAGAAATCTGGCACTGTAACAGAATTATTAAGTTCTGAGTATTTGCGAAGTCTCTTTGCCACAAGCAACCAGTTAAGATAAGTTCCAATTCCAAGGCCAAGTGCTGTCCAAAATACATCGCATATACCTGTCATATAGGCAACACCAGGAAGTCCCATCAAAAGCCAGGAAGACATATCTGAAGCCTCGGCACTCATAGCTGTAACAAAGGGGCCCAGCTTTCTGCCTCCAAGGTAATAATCGTCAATAGTGTTGTTTTCCTTGGCAAATGACACGCCCATTAACAGCAGCGCTGCCAAATATACCAGTATTGCAATTACTATACAAACTGTGTTCATTTTTGCTCCCTTCTGTACGTATTAGTTTGGTAGTTTCTTATAACTTTAGTTCTTTATCACTTTATCACATTAAATTCTTTGTGTAAATAAAGTAATTACATATGTATATATAAAAAGAGCCTAGTAACTACCAAGTTCTTATTATTGCTCAGTAAGCCAATCTATAGGCTGAGCAATACTAAGGCTTGATAGCGTAACTAGACCCTCAATAGTATTCAACTTATATTAATCTTCTTTAGGCATTACGATAGCGATGTGAACATCATCAAGCTGCTTCTGATCTACAGTTGCAGGTGCATCCATCATAATATCCTGTGCATTCTTATTCATTGGGAATGGAATAATCTCACGGATTGATTCCTCGCCAGCAATAAGCATAATCATACGGTCTACACCAGGAGCGATACCGCCGTGTGGTGGTGCACCATATGTGAATGCATTGTACATAGCTGGGAACTTAGCCTTAACATCATCCTCACCAAGACCAACAAGCTTGAATGCCTCAATCATAATTTCAGGATCGTGGTTTCTGATAGCACCAGATGAAAGCTCAACACCGTTACATACTAAATCGTACTGGTATGCAAGAATATCCAGTGGCTCTTTATTCTTAAGTGCATCCATACCGCCCTGTGGCATAGAGAATGGATTGTGGCAGAACTCAAGCTCGCCAGACTCCTCGCCAATTTCGTACATTGGGAAATCAACAATCCAACAGAACTCGTATGTATCCTTCTTCATGTGGCCTTCTGCTGCTGCACCAAGAAGCTTTCTGAATACACCAGCAGTCTTTTGAGCAACAAGAAGTGGACCTGCTGCAAGACCAACGAAATCGCCAGGCTTAAGTGAAAGTGCATCGATAACAGCCTGCTTACGCTCCTGAAGGAACTTAGCGATACCACCAACAAGCTCTCCGTTTTCATCAAGCTTGAACCAGTATGTCTTCTGAGCTGTAGCAACCTCTACCTCAGCAATCATAGCATCAATCTGCTTACGTGTAGCTGTAAGATTGTCAACAACGATAGCCTTAACAACATTGCCCTCGAATGGACCAAAGCCGCAATCAGCCATAACATCTGTAGCATCCTGAAGTACAAGGTCGATACGAAGATCTGGTTTATCGCTTCCGTATTTGTCCATAGACTCAAGATAAGGAATGCGTACAAATGGAGCTGTAGAAGCTGTATTGTAAACGCCGTATTTTGCAAAGATTGGTGGAAGTACATCCTCTACTACTGCGAAGATATCTTCCTGAGAAGCAAATGCCATCTCCATATCAAGCTGATAGAACTCTCCTGGAGAACGGTCTGCACGAGCATCCTCATCACGGAAGCAAGGAGCAATCTGGAAATATCTGTCGAAACCAGATGCCATAAGAATCTGCTTGAACTGCTGTGGAGCCTGTGGAAGTGCATAGAACTTTCCAGGGTGATTACGTGCTGGTACAAGGTAATCACGTGCGCCCTCAGGTGATGAGCATGTAAGGATAGGAGTTGTAATCTCCATGAAATCGTGAGCAATCATAGAAGCACGAAGCTCTGCTACGATTTTGCTACGAAGGATAATCTTGCTCTTAACCTCTGGGTTACGAAGATCAAGATAACGATATTTAAGACGAGTGTTCTCATCTGCTTCCTTTGAACGATTAATCTCGAATGGAAGCTCGTTGTGAGTACACTTTCCAAGAATCTCAATTGATGTAGGAACTACTTCGATTTCACCAGTAGGAAGCTCAGTGTTCTTAGATGAACGCTCACGAACCTCACCAGTAACCTGGATAGTAGACTCCTTATTTACAGAATCGATAACAGCCATCATCTCTTCTGTTTCAATAACTATCTGTGTAGTGCCATAAAAATCACGGAGAATAACAAATCCAAGATTCTTAGACACCTTTCTAATGTTTTCGAACCAACCAACTAAAGTAACCTGCTTGCCTGCATCTGAAAGACGAAGCTCGTTACAGTTGTGTGTACGTGACTGAGTCATTTTATATCTCCTCTTCTAAATAAAAACATAGGGCTGTCAACGGTTTGACAGCCCTTACATTGTACACCTTTTTAATATGCAAGTCTAGATATCTTCTGGTCAGAAATTCGACCCTTAGCCTTTAGTCCTTCATACAAAATGTCCTGTAAATCCACTCTATTTAAAACTATCTTTGTATCATCATCCAGAGTAACCACCACATTAGTTTCACATGCAACACAGCTACCTCCTGGACAGTTTGGATCGCAGTCCTCATCCTTACAGTGCTGCTCACAGACAGTACAATCTACCTGATACATATTCTTACGATTAAGTACGCCTATCTCCTCAAGAGTATTTACCATTCTGTAAACTGTAGCTGTACCTATGTTTTTATCAATTTTTATAGCCTCTCGGTAGATTTCCTTTACACAGGATGGATCTGAATTAAGAATAATATCCAATACCACCAGACGCTGCTTTGTAATGCGGCAGCCTGCCTCTCGAAGCTGCTGAACTATTAAATCTCTTTGCTCTACGCTGTTTACTGAAATATCCATTATGCACCTACATTCATAAAAAGCCAGCCCGATGTTGCTGGGCTGGTAACTATTAGTTTTACTTAAGAATCTTGTCCTTGGCGTAATCTCTAACGGCCTTGAAGCTTTCCTTACTGATAACATGCTCGATACGGCAGGCATCCTCTGAAGCAATCTCCTCATCAACACCAAGCTTCACTAATAAGTCAGTGATGAGCTCGTGACGCTCGTAAATCATTTCAGCGATTTCCTTTCCCTCATCTGTAAGGTAAATATATCCTGCATCAGTAACTGTAATCTGATTCTTCTCACGAAGATTTTTCATAGCAATACTAACTGATGACTTTTTAAAATTCAATTCGTTAGCAATATCTACAGAACGAACAACTGGTAATTTCTTACTAAGTACAAGAATTGTCTCTAAATAGTTCTCTGAAGATTCATTTACAAATGTTCTCAAAACTAAACCTCCTACTTATCTGGAACCTTGTGAATTGATTGTGCGCAATCCACTCCTAACTAGAGTACCACACTTTCAACTTCTGTGCAACTAACTTAACTAAGGTTAGTTTACACTAACATCATACTTTATTCAAGCTTTCTAAAGCATTTATTAAACTTTTATTAAATAGTATCTGAAACTGTTGACGGTAAATGTCTAAACCTTTAAAGTGCAGATAAGCTAGTTGTTGAGGAGGATGCTCAATGAACAATTTTAGATATAAATTAGCTCAGTTTTTGTAGGACGTACAGGTGTCGATGCCCTGGGACGTACCTTTACATGGATAGCATTAATACTGATGCTAGTCACTATGATTACTCATTCCAATATAGCATATTTGCTTGCTATGGCTTGTCTTTTGTATAGCGTTTGGAGAATGTTTTCCAAAAATTATCAAAAGCGCTACACAGAGAATCAGCTATTTCTTTCTAAAACTGTTAAGATTAGAGCCTTCTTTTCAAGACTCATTCCTAATATAAAGAATCGCACTGCCAGAGTGAAATACAACTGGAACCAAAGAAAACCTACGCGATATTTAAGTGTCCCAGCTGTAAGCAAAAGCTTCGTGCCCCACGTGGCAGAGGCAAGATTCAGGTTACTTGTAGTAAATGTCACACTCAGTTTATTAAGAAGGTGTAGCAATTGTTTGGATATATCAATGCAAATCGAAGCCAGCTGTCCTCTGAGGACAAGCGAATATATCAAAGCTTCTACTGTGGCCTGTGTCGTCAGCTTGGCAAAGTAGCGGGTTTCAAAGGACAAATGCTTTTGAATTTTGATTTATGTTTTTTAGCTATTCTGCTTCAAAGTCTTTACGAACCAGAAATCAACCAGGAAGATTTCAGATGTATGATTCATCCTGCCAAGAAAAAGCATGGCTTCTCCAGCAAAGCAATCGAATACGCAGCTGCTATGGATATCATTTTGTCCTATCACAGCCTTTTGGATAACTATGCAGATGATGGCTCCAAACTTTCAGGAATGGCAGCCCATTCATTAAAAAAGATTACGATAAAATAAAAGATTTATACCCTAGGCAAACATTAGCTGTTGAAAAATATATCAAAAAGCTTTCTATTGCCGAGAAAAATCGAGAAACAAATATTGATGTCGTTTCCAGCTATACTGGAGAAATGCTTGGTGAATTATTTAATTGGAAGCAGGACTCCTGGGGGCAGACCTTACATTGTATGGGATATTACATGGGCAAATTCATTTATATAATCGATGCCTATGATGATATAAAAAAAGATGAAAAAAGAGGAAGCTACAATCCTCTCATATTTCTAAAAAAAGAATCTCCAAAGGAATTTGAGTGCTTTGTTAAGATTAATCTTACTTCACTTATGGCAGAATGTGCCAAATCTTTCGAGAGACTTCCTATAGTAGAAAATGTTGATATTCTTAGAAATATTATTTACTCAGGTGTTTGGACCAGATACGAATATCTACAGCTTAAAGGAAAGAAAAAGATACTACTTGTAAGGAGAAATAGTAATGACAGATCCCTACAGGGTTTTGGGTGTTTCCAGAGATGCCTCTGATGATGAAATCAAAAAGGCCTATAGAAATCTCAGCAGAAAATATCACCCAGATGCAAATATAAACAATCCTAATAAAGCTGCAGCTGAAGAAAAATTCAAAGAGATTCAGCAGGCATACAATCGCATAATGGATGAACGCCAAAATGGCGGCCCATCTTTTGGAAGCTACGGAGGCAGCACCTATGGCTATTCTGGCGGATACCAGCAGGACTACTCTTACACTCAGGCTTCTATGGAAATGCAGGCAGCTGCAAATTATATAAACGCCAGACAGTTTGCTGCGGCAATGAATGTGCTCTATTCCATCCCTGATGAAAATCGAAATGGTCAGTGGTACTTCTTCGCAGCAGTAGCATCCCAGGGCCTAGGCAATATCAATGACGCCAGAGAATTCATCTCACGTGCCATTGCCCTAGAGCCTGGCAATCTTAGATACAGACAGTTTCAGCAAAGCATCGATTGGAACAGCAGCTGGTATGAATATCGTGGCACATCCTATGGATATACCAGACCTTACACCGGTGTTGTTCGCTGGTGCGCCAGCATGATTATTTTAAATTTGCTTTGCAACCTGTGTTGTTTCTTTTAAATTTACATTTTTGAATATGACCAGCCTTTTAGGCTATGGCATATATTATTTTTGATTATTACAAGGTCATTCGGACCGATCATATATTTTCTCCCTATATCTGCATGTTCATTTTATAGGATATGCAAGAAAAAGGACCCTTGGGCTTCAGCCACCCAAGGGTCTTTTTTTACTTTATTTAGTTTTCTGGTTCATTTTATCACTGGAAACTTCTGGAGAGTACATTTCCCGTTTCTCTTTTGATAAATCTTCTTGCTGTCGGTTGTATTTTATCACTATAAAATCCTGTAAGCCGCTTTTTGCATTTTTCCATTGATAAATTTCTCCAATTAATGCTGTTTTTTATCAAATCAAAAACGAAAGATTAAGCTTTCCTGAGGTTCTCTGTGATAAATATTGATGATATCAATAGTTTTTATCAATCTCAAAATGAGATATTGGGCTTCATTAAGGTTCTCTGTGATAAATTTCGATGATATCAATAGTTTTTATCAATCTCAAAATGAGATATTGAGCTTCACTAAGGTTCTCTGTGATAAATTTCAAAAAACAAAAGATACTCTGCCCCTAGACCTTGAATAATGATAGAATCAATACAGAAAAGGAGCTTGTCTTCCTAGGAAATCAACGGCCTATATAAATGTGATTGAAAGATGTGGGAATATGAGGAAAAAAATAATTGCCTTATTGTTTGCAGGATGCCTGATTTTCACAACCTGCGGCGGTATGCAGAATTCAAAAGCAAAAACTTCAAAGGATAATAACACTATAGTTAATCAAACTTCAAAAAAGTATCATCAAAGGAAAATAATATGAACCAGGAAGAATCAAAAGAGAATAAGGATTTCTACTCTATTGAATTTGACAAGAATAGTGAGATCTTCGCTAGAATAAAAGGAAAGTCCTATAAGGACGACTGCACTGTGCCTGTGTCGGATTTACGATATCTTCATGTACTACACGTAGGCTTTGATGGAGAGTCCCATGAAGGTGAAATTATCTGCAACAAATATATTGCAGATGATTTGCTGGAAATTTTCCAGGCACTATACGAAGCTAAATATCCTATAGAGAAAATAAAGCTTGTAGATGAGTATTATGCTGATGATGAACGTTCGATGGCAGACAATAACTCATCAAGCTTCAATTTTAGATTTATCAGCCACACAACCAAGATTTCAAAGCACGGCTATGGTCTGGCAATGGATATTAACACCTTGTACAATCCATATGTAAAAACTGTTAATGGAAAGCTTTCCATTGAGCCAGCCAATGCAGCCGATTACGTAGACCGCAGCCAGGATTTCCCATACAAAATAGATGAAAATGATTTGGCATATCAGCTCTTTATTGCCCACGGTTTTCAGTGGGGTGGAGCTTGGAAAAATTCCAAAGATTATCAACATTTTGAAGTGCCAGATTCTGTTGTAAAAAAGCTGTATAAGTAAAAAACTTCTATAAGACAGTTATTTATAGCTAGCCTCTCTAGCCTGCTCTATTACATTTTCCATAATGTCTCTTGTCATTCCACCTGGTAGGTAGCCTAGCACATTTCCATCAGGGTCTATCATAAAGGTGGTTGGATATGCTGTGATGTAGTATGGCAAAACAAGTGACGCTTCTGTATCCATAAGCACTGGATAAGTGTAGCCATTCTCATCTAAAAACTGTGTAATGCCCTCCACGCTCTGTTCCTTACCGTAGTTTGGAAAAGCCACGCCGAGGATTACAACATCAGGGTCATCCATCTTCTGGTATTCTTCATAAAGAGCCTGAATATCTGGCATCTCTGCTCTACAAGGAGGGCACCATGTAGCCCAGAAATTAAGAAAAATGATTTTGCCTTTATAATCTGAAAGACTATGAGTATTTCCATACTGGTCTGTCAATGTGAAATCTGGGGCTGCAATCTTTTCAGTAGCAGCTTCGTCAGCATCAGGCTCCTCTTCCACTACAGCATCCTCTTCCACGGTTTCATCTGGGATTTCCACTACGTCAGATTTTTCCTCCACGGTAGGTTCTGAGGCAATATTGCTTCCTGATACAGAAGACAGATAGCTAGTAATGCTATTCATCTTTCCTGTGAACATCATTAGACCCATTACGATAAGTATAACACCACCGATTTTTACAGTGTATTTAACAACACCCTTATGCTTTGAAAAGAAATTAAGCAGTGTGTTAGTAAAGAATCCTACTAAAATAAATGGAATAATATAGCCTAATGTATATACTGCGATAAGCCCGAATCCATTTGCCGAAGAGCCTGCTGTGGCTGCCATAATAAGCACTGATGAAAGCACAGGACCAATGCAAGGGGTCCAGGCGAAGCTGATTACAAATCCCATCAATATAGCAGTGATTGGTGACATTGTCATCTTTTCAAACTGAACAGGAAGTCTGTAATCTCCACTGAGGATTCTATTTGTCCCTAGGAACCCTAGCTGATACAAACCAAATAAAACAATGATAATGCCACCTGCTCTGGCAAAAATCATCTGATAACCACTAAAGAAACGACCTACTGCACTGATACCAAATCCCAGCACAAAGAATGCCATACTAATTCCAATGACGAAGAAAATAGTATTAATGACGACCTTTTTCCTATCATAAACCATGTGACCATCCCCTGTAGTCTTTAATGTGCCACCAGACAAATAACCAATGTACACGGGAATCAGCGGCAATACACATGGGGAGAAAAAGCTAAGCAAGCCTTCTATAAAAACTGATACTATACTCATTTTGCACCTCATAATCATTTTTTCTAAGTATATAATAATATTTGATTGTGCGCAATGGATTTATATTCAAGATGACAAAATAAGAGCCACGGGAAATCCGTGGCTCTTTGATTAGTCCGCTATAACTTCTTTAAGTATAACTTCATTTCCTGTGACAAGATATGTGTTGCCGCTTCCACAATGTGGACAAGTCTTTCCATAGGCAACTGTCTCGTACTCCTGCTTGCAATCCTCGCAGAAGGTCACAGCCTTAATTATTTCGCAAGTGAGCTTGCTGCCATCAAGTCTTGGATACTTTTTCGCATTCCAAGCCCAGCAGTCAATCAAATAATCTGGAATGACTGTGGAAACCTCACCGATTGAGAGCACTACCTCATTGATGTGCTCTGCGTTGTTCTCAATAGCAACTTCCTCTACCTGTTTCGCTACATGAAACACAATACCTAATTCATGCATTATTTATACTACCCTTTCTAAATAAGCCCGCTGTGTTATGTATACGAAACTTCTAAGTTTTTCATGCTCCCGCAGGGCACCCTCCGCACTCTCGCGATGGTCCTCCCGCCGGCGTAGATCCTCCCTCGCTCGGCACGGTATCCCCTGCTCGCGCTTGCCTAGGTTGTGTTGTTTCGTATACGTACAGCTCACTACCGTAACCAAGTATTATTTCTGGCTACGCTTATACTCCTTGTGTGCCTTTTCTGCTGCCTTTTCTGCTTCGCTCTTCTTTGAGAAGGCGATCTTAGCGGCACGTTTAATAGCATAAGCACCGATATGCTTGAACTTATCTTCAGAAGGTACCATGTGTGTGCACTCTGGATGAGTTCTGTGAAGGTGGATAGCGTCGAAGGCACACTTAGTTGTGCAGACACCACATCCAATACACTTATTCTCATCTACTACAGATGCACCACACTTAAGGCAACGGCTAGCCTCTGCCTTAACCTGCTCCTCTGTAAGTGTAAGGTGAGCATCACGGAATGAATGCTTCATATCAATGCTTGTATCAATAGCTGGCTCATTACGTCCTGCTGTGTCATATTCTTCCACATGAATGTTGTCTTTGTCAAGCTCAATAAAATCACGACGATTCTTACCGATTGTCATAGAGCAGCCTGGCTGTACGAATCTGTGGAGAGAATCTGCAGCGCACTTACCTGCCTCGATAGCGTCAATAGCGAACTTAGGACCAGAATAAACATCACCACCAACGAAGATATCTGGCTGTGCTGTCTGGTATGTAAGCTTGTCAGCTACTGGGTAGTTGCCATGCCAGAACTCTACTTTTCCTTACCATCACCGAGGAGTCCGCCCCACTCGATACCCTGACCGATAGCGAAGATGATGTGCTTGCACTCTACAGTCATTGTCTCGTTCTCATCGTACTGTGGATTGAACTTGCCTTCAGCATCCTTAACAGATGTACACTTCTTGAATACAATACCAGATACGTTACCCTCAGCATCCTTAAGGATTTCCTTTGGACCCCAACCATTGTTGATTGCGATATCTTCTTCAAGTGTCTCTGTGATTTCGATATTGTTAGCTGGCATCTCATCTCTTGCCTCAAGGCAGAACATCTGAGGGTTGCCTGCGCCAAATCTAGCAGCTGTACGTACGCAGTCGATAGCAACGTTACCACCACCAACAACTACTACGTTTCCATCCATCTTCTGGCTCTGATCCTCAAGTGCCTTGTGAAGGAATGTAACAGCGATGTCGATACCGTCCTTTGCATCTGTTCCAGGGATTGGTGGAATCTTTCCGCCCTGGCATCCGATTGCAACATAGAATGCCTTGAAACCCTGTGCACGAAGCTCATCAAGAGTGATGTCCTTACCAACTTCAACGTTGCACTTAATCTCTACGCCAAGCTGACGGATAACATCGATTTCAGCCTCAACAACATCCTTCTCAAGCTTCCATGTTGGGATACCCCATGTGAGCATACCACCTGGACGGCTGTTCTTTTCAAATACTGTTGGCTTGTAGCCCTTTGTTGCAAGATAGTAAGCACAAGAAAGACCTGCAGGACCTGAACCGATGATTGCAATCTTGTCATCCCACTGTGTTAAACGGTTTGAAGGGATATCGATTGGTGGGATGTATCTTGTCTCAGCGTGAAGATCGCGCTCAGCAATAAACTTCTTGATATCGTCGATAGCAACTGGTGCATCGATAGTACCACGTGTACAAGCAGCCTCACATCTCTTGTTACATACACGGCCGCAGATAGCTGGGAATGGGTTGTCCTTCTTGATAAGAGCAAGAGCATCCTCGTATCTGCCTTCCTTAGCCATGTTTACATAACCCTGAACAGAAACGTGTGCAGGACAAGCTACCTTACATGGAGCTGTACCTGTTTCGTAGCAGTTCTTACGGTTGTTATCACGATAATCCTCGTCATATTTATCCTTGCCCCAGTGAACTCTGTCTGGAAGAACTACCTTTGGATACTCTACCTGTGAGCCGTCCTTCTTGCAAAGCTTCTGACCAAGCTTAACTGCACCAGCTGGGCAGTATTCTACGCACTTACCACAAGCTACGCACTTTTCAGCTTCTACGTGAGCTGTGTAAGCTGAACGTGACATGTTAGGTGTGTTGAAAAGCTGTGATGTACGAAGTGCGTTACAAATATTTACGTTACAGTTGCAAAGACCAAAAATCTTGTTTTCGCCGTCAATGTTTGTGATCTGGTGAACGTAACCAAGTGTCTCAGCACGCTCAACGATACGCATAGCCTCTTCGTATGTGATATCGTGACCCTTACCAGTCTCACGGCAGTAATCAGCGAAATCACCAAGACCAATACACCAGTTCATCTCGTCATCACCGCAACCTTCTTCAAGGCAGGCACGTGATACACGGCATGAACACTGGCCTACACCGATGTGTCCTTCGTATTTCTTGAGCCAGTATGAAATCTGCTCGAGGTCAAGCTTCTCATTTTCAAACTCGATAGCCTTCTCTACAGGAATAACGTGCATACCTACGCCAGCACCTCCTGGTGGGATAAGGTGTGTTAATCCATCAAGTGGCATAAATGTCATTCTCTCAAAGAATGATGCAACAGCTGGATGCTGCTTTAATCTATTGTTTGAACGCTCACCTGGAACTGACTCTTCCATGTTGAAAAGCTCTGCAGAACCTGGAACGAAGATAGGAAGTGTGTATCTTCTCTCTGACTGTGGAGCTGTACGTCCGTTGTGATCGTAGTGATTGCCATAGTCGTACTCTAAAAGTCCGATATAGCTCATATCATCAAGTAACTTCTGAAAAGCCTCTTTATCTTTTGCCTTCTCAGGGTTCATTTTGCAGAGATCCTCAAATGTATAGTGGTGACGAACCTTCATTGTAAGACCAACTTCAGCCATCTCCTCTGTTACGATTTCTGCAAGACCCCAGTACTCTGGGTCCTCTACCTTTACGCCAAACATCTTGTGTGGCATAACGTCTGTAATCTTTCTTCCAAGCTCGATAATCTTCTTGCTTGGCTCCTTATCCCCCATATGTGGTGGGATAATTGCTTTACTCATTTCTGGCATTATTAATACTCCCTTTCTTTAATTCCTGGAAATGTAGCTCACGTAAACCTTCGACTTCGTCGCAGATTTTCTGCAGCGAGCAACTTCCGCAATCCATCATCACATTCTTGAAGATATGATCTATCGTGCCAGTGATATCTTCAAGATGCTTTGCCTGATCAGATAATGACTTGTAGTCAAAATCCGGCGCAGTTATAAATATGAGCTTTACAGCTTCAATATTTCTGTTTTCGTGGTAGGTATCCAAAAACAATTTGCCGACCTTAGCAAAATTAAGTCCTTTATCAAGAGCAGCCTTGCCAACGCGAACCGGTTCTCTGTTGTTAGATGCAGAGACGCGTGTCATATAGCCCTCTGGATTTATGTGATACCTTACATATTCGATTTTTCTAATAGCATTGTAGAGTGTGTTGCCGTCCCCAAGACTATCCTCTGCCACCTTTACAATAGCGATTCTAGCGTAAGGCGCATCAGCCTTTATTTCATCAAGGTCTGGTCCAATCAATAGTACCTCATCCGTATTTACGAATTCATCATTGCAGGTGACAGCCATACCACTTACTGCAGGAAATGTTCCTCCACCAAGCTCATAGGCCATATCTGCTCGAAGAATAAGATTGTGGTCACCCACATCTTCCCAATCCGCATTTACGATATCAAGCTTCTTGGCTGAGGTCATATCAATCCCTGCTAGCAACTCCTTAATGCTTTCATCATATAGCTTCATTTATTAAATCTTTCTATTTCTCTTAATCTTATCATAGTGCTTAGCAAGTAAAGGCTGAATAGCGCTGGTAAGCTTCATATCGAGATTGAAGAAATACACAATAAATGAAAGTACAAACAAGCACACAAATACGATTGCGATAATTAATAATACTTTTAACATTATCTATTTCCTTTCTGTCTTGCAAATTCTGCGGCACCGAGAGCTCCCATAAGCTGTGGGTCGATTGGAAGGTCGATAACCTTGAGCTTAAGTACCTGCTCGATGGCAGCCTTAAGTCCTGCATTCTTTGCACAACCACCTGTAAGTGTAATCTTATCAACTGCACCAGCCTTCTTTGACATTACGAAGCAACGCTTTGCAACTGAAAGCTCGATACCTGCTGCGATTTCGTCCATAGGCTTGCCCTCACCTACAAGAGAGATAACCTCTGACTCTGCGAAAACTGTGCACTGAGCAGTAATTGGAATCACATTCTTTGCCTTAAGTGAAAGATTTGAGAATTCATCCAAATCCATCTCGAAGGCTCTAGCCATTGCCTCGAAGAAACGTCCTGTACCAGCAGCACATTTATCATTCATAGCAAAGTTAAGAACTGTTCCATCAACATCAACAGCGATACCCTTTACGTCCTGTCCACCGATATCGATGATTGCTTTTACCTCTGGATCAGCTACGTGTACGCCCATAGCGTGACAGCTAATCTCTGAAATGTTCTCATCTGCGAAAGGAACCTTGTTACGGCCATAACCTGTACCTACAAGATATGTAAGGTCCTTTGCACTATTTAAATCTGGAACCTGTGCCACTGCCTGGTCCAAAGCATCCTGGCAAGAAAGAACTGCATTAATGCGACTCTTAAGAGTAACATCTGCTACCATCTTGCCATTTTCATCTATAATCACACACTTTGTGTATGTAGAACCGGAATCACATCCACCAAAATATTTCATCTTTCTATTCTCCTTATTACCATAGGTTAGTATCATCGTAGTCCTCTAATGTAGGATCTAACGGTTCTTCACGTAATACGCTTCGCATATAGCGGTTTACATCCTGGCGAAGGTTCTTACGTGGGATGACACGTGGGTCGTAAAGGTCGTGGTTTACCCAAACAAGCTTGATGCCGTGGGCTCTGGCCTGCTCCTCAAACATTCCGTGCATACCATCAAGAGCCTTGCAGGCAATGTGCTCCCAAAGGATAACCATATCTGCATTGAACTCCTCGCAATATCTCCAAAGAGCATCAAGAAGAACCTCGTAGCCACCGTGAGTACGGTTTCTCATAATCATGTTCTCGTACTGGTGAGCCATATCGTAATATGCCTGCTCCTTGTCGTCCTCTGAAATAGGATCAAGGGAAACCATTGTAAGCATATCGAAAAGTGGAAGAATTCCCCAACAGTTCAAAAGCCATGCCACGAAATCGGTATAGAACTGAGACTGAACGCCCCAGATTACAGCACGATGACGGTATTCCTTAGCAAGCATTGTCTTTTTCTGTAGGCCTCTGTAGCCATCTTAGTAATCTTTTTATCAAGCTCGGCGAAGGCTGGAACCTTACCAGCGATTGCCATATACTCTGTCTCACGATAAAGCAGGATGTTATTTCCGATTACCTGTGGATAATCTGTTTTTGAAAGCTCCAGCCACTCTGTACACTCGCGAGCACCTATGTTGATGCGCTTTGCGCACTCGAAGTAGTAATCCCAATCGAACTTTTCACCAGTCTGCTCCTCGATGAAAGCAATGGCATTTCTAACCTCCTGAGCTGCATACTCCTGAACGCCTGGCTCTGTGTGACGAAGTGGTGTAGCCAGCTGATGAACTGGAATACCATTTCTCTCAAGAGCTCTGGAAATAACACCATTTCCCATAAGGGAACCATCACAGGTAGTGTTACACTGAACGGCACACTTACCAAAGATTGGCATATCTCCATCGATACATATGCCTGCCTCTGATGCTGGCATAGGGCAAACATCACCTGGCATACCACATTCCTGAACAACATCAAGGTAATGTGTCATAGCGTCTCCCTGAAGAAGAACACATACATAACAGCTTGCTGTCTCCCAGCTGAGTCCCTCAAGATTTGGGAAACCGCACATAATATTTGTCATTTCATTTTCGTCCATTAGGACAACATGCTTTGACTTTTCTGGGCTTGCTCCTAGATTCTGATCCATTGAAAAAATCTTAGTAAGAAGCTTTGCAACGTCCGATGCAACTAAATCGTATTCCTCACGGCAGATACGAAGCTGTGGACCACGAAGGCCCATTGAATGCTTATCTATCATCATTGGCACTGCTAAATAATTGAGCATCCAACGATATCTGAAAAATCCCTTTACATTCTTTGGGTGAAGCATGAACTTGCCAAGCATTGCTATGATGCCAAGCCATCTGGTGTAATCGTAAAATGTATCCCTTACACCTCTCCACTCACGATGCTTAAATACTTTTTTATCACCGCTATAAAGCTCGCCTAACTTTGAGCTACCAACTGCTTTTCCCATTAGTGCTTACCTCCCTGGATTTTCTTGATTTCGATACTCTCCACGAAGGCCTGGACACGGGTACGAATCTGTCCCGAGCTACCAACAGCGTAAGGTCTATCGATTGTAAGTACTGGATAACCATACTCTTCTCTAAGTACGTGGCTTCCTACCATTCTTTCATAAGCCCATGGGTCACAGAACTTCATCTGCTCATAGATGATACCATCTGCTTTGTATTCCTTAGCAATTTGATCAACGTATTCACGTCTGCGATTCATCTTAGGAGTATCCATGTGACGTGGGCACATACAGCTCATCATATAGTGGCGACAAATCTGTGTGAGCACATCCTCCTCATCATTAAGGATGATTTCCTCGCGACCTGGTAATGAACCGAAGCAGAATCTATCTGCACATACATAAGCTCCTGATTCCTCAACAAGCTTAATCATATCGATATCATCAATCTCGGAACCAACAACTGCCACACGTGCTCTGAATGGCCACTTCTCGTCTGGCTGACGATTCTTAACTTCCTCCAGAGTCTCCTCTAGTTTCTCGATAAGTAAATCCTGAGGACACACATAAGTGCACATACAGATAATATGGAACTCGTAGCCTGTGATGCGAGGCTTTTCCTCCTTTCGGAAGTTTCCAAGCTCTGTAATGATTCGGCAGATTTTATTGTGATCCTCTACTGCTTTTCTAAGAGCATCATCACTGATGTCTATGCCAAACTTTTCGTGTAATGGCTCAAGAATCTTTTCCTTACACTGACCAATGTAAAGATTTAATCCGTTATCATCAGCCTTCATAGGTACCTCAAGGTACTTATAGAAGAAATTCTCCTTATCATTGATTTTTAAAAGTTCCATGTTCTCAACGCAACGGTTGATCATGGTACATCCATCTGGTGCTATTAGACAATCTAAAAATTGATAGCCACCCTCGATGGCGCGTTCAAGTAATGCTCTGGAATATTCGCATAAAAAACTGGTCAGATAATAGGTTCCCATTTCCATGGAACCTGTACGTGGTGCGCGAAGTCTTACTGTAAAAGCATTACCAAGGTTCATTAGTACTTCTGGAATCTGGTAGCATACGGACCCAACGCAGACGCGGCCATCAGCCTGGGCCTGTCTAACAAGGTCATTGTCTGCATCCATAAGAAGATTCTCAAAGTAATAAAGATGCTTTAAGTCCTTCATATATTAAATTCTCCCTATATATTACGGCTTCAAGCTAGTTATATATATTCTCAAGACACGCTTGCGCTCTTGCGGCCCTCATTGCCCTACATAAGATGCCAGTAAACTGCCATCTAAGTAGGGATGGGTCCTTATGGTCTTTTCGAATACATATATCTAGCTTTCGCCCAGCTCATTTAAAATCTTTTATTTATAGCACGCCTAAATTACGTAGGGCATTGCGTAGTCCCTCCACGATTGGCGCTTCGTTTGGAATGTAGAATACGGATTCTCCTTTGAGATCGCGTTCTGTAAGATTGGCATCGGCTGGAATCCATCCTAAAAGTGGAATGTCACCTAAATCCATATACTGAAGTACATCTTCAGATGGAACACGGTTTACAACCACACCAATCTTGTCGTACATAACAAGGTTGTCAGCCACATCCTTGATAGTCTTTACCACTCCGCAGCCTTTCTTGCTGGAGTCTGTAATAAGAACAAGGTGTGTAACCTTTTCCATAACACGACGATTAATCTGTTCGATACCAGCTTCGCCATCGATAACGATGTAATCGAAATTATCAGCCACCTGTGCGATGACCTCTTTAAGATATGTGTTAATCTTGCAGTAACATCCAGCAGCCTCTGGACGTCCAATTGCAATAAAAGAGAAGCCATCCATCTCGACCATAGCATCAAAAATGCGGTATCTTGCCTCGCCAAGTACCTCAACAGTAGCCTTGGCATCCCC
This sequence comes from Butyrivibrio fibrisolvens 16/4, assembly GCA_000209815.1. Classification (GTDB taxonomy): domain Bacteria; phylum Bacillota; class Clostridia; order Lachnospirales; family Lachnospiraceae; genus Pseudobutyrivibrio; species Pseudobutyrivibrio fibrisolvens_A. Next base: position 985,860 of record FP929036.1, on the reverse strand, counting down.
GTTCTCAGCAGCTTCCACAGCCTCTTTCCTGATATCATCAAGAGTAAGCTCTGGCTCAACACCAAGTGCTGTAGATAAACCAACAGCAGGGTCTGCATCGATTGCTAGAATCTTTTTGTCTGGATAAGCTTCCACTAACAACTTGACCATCACCGATGCAAGTGAAGTTTTACCAACTCCGCCTTTACCAGCAACAGCCAACACTATAGGCTTATTTCCCATTTAATTATCTCTCCCTTTAATATAACGTATTACAAAATGCTATCCTTCTATTCCTATAATGAATAGCACTACTATAATATCACAGCAAGATTGGTAAACAAAGGCAAAAAAGACGCCACAGGCTTTTTTGTTGAGAAGTAACAAAAACCCCTGTGGCGCAAACATCGTATTAAACAAACAAGATGAGTAAATAGCCTCTGTTTTATTTTTTGAGTAAACTAAGCCTCTTCCTCGTGAAGCTTCTTAGTCATATATGTAATGAGCATATCAAGACCTGCTGCATTCTCTCCTCCGCGAGGGATGATGATATCTGCATACTTCTTAGAAGGCTCTACAAATTCCTCGTGCATTGGCTTTACAGTCTTTGAATACTGGTCGATGATTGAATCGATGCTACGTCCTCGCTCAATCATATCACGCTGAATACGTCTCATAAGACGCTCATCAGCATCTGTATCAACGAAAATCTTAATATCCATCAAATCACGAAGCTCTTTATTTTCGAGGATAAGAATACCTTCCATTACGATAACTGTCTTTGGCTCGATTCTAACTGTTTCATTAGAACGATTGTGATTAACATAATCGTAAACAGGCATATCGATAGCGTGACCCTTAATAAGCTTTCTAACGTCCTCTGCCATTCTATCTGACTCGAAAGAATCTGGATGGTCGTAGTTGAGCTGGCTACGCTCCTCGTAAGTCATATCTGGATGAGCCTTGTAGTATGAATCGTGACTGATTACTGCAATATCCTCTCCGAAAAAGTCCTGTAATTTGTTGATAATTGTAGTCTTGCCTGAAGCAGAACCTCCTGCTACACCAAGTACGCAAATTTTCTCTGACATAAATACTCCTTAATTACTATTAACCCTTAAAACGTTTGAATCCTTCGCCGTAAACGGCCTTTGATTCCATAATGACAATAAATGCATCCACGTCAATCTTCTTTGCCACACGATTAACCTGGTACATCTGCTTGTCTGAGCAGGCACACATAAGCACCTGTCTCTCATCTCCCTTGTAACCGCCCTTAGCGGTAAAAATTGTGGTACCACGCTCCACAGCTTTATCGATAGCATCTGCAATGGCCTCAGCCTTGTTGGTAACAATCATACACATCATACCTGCATCAGCAGAAATCATTACCTTATCTACTACAAGAGAGCCAATATAGCTAATAACAAAACCATAACAAAGCGCCTCAAATGAATGAGCGTATGCAATGGTATCGATAACAATAATAACAACGTCTACGATGAAGAAAATTCTTCCAAGTGACATATGAGGATGCTTAGCCTTGATAATCATCATGATGAAATCAGCTCCACCAGTTGATGAATTTCTCATGTATACCAGGGCATAACCAAGTCCAGTGAACACACCAACCACTAAGGCATTTAGCAGTAAATTGTCGATGGCAATCTTTGGCAAATGAGGTGCCACAAAATCCATCATCACTGTACCAATGGCCATAGTCTTGAATGACTTAAGCAGGAACTTTTTGCCAAGAACCTTGTAGGCCCAAATAATAAGTGGAATGTTCATAATAATTGTGGCAATACCGATTTTCCAACCCCAGTACTGATAGAAAATCATAGCGATACCAGTAAGTCCTGTCAATGGAAATTTGGCATCTGCTGCAAAATTGTACAAAGCGATACCGATGCACAAGCCTGACAAAGCATCCATTAAAACATCAATTAACAGCTCTTTTCTTTTTCTGATGACATATATTCCCCCTAAGTAATTTACTCCGCCACTACTCATAGATAATAAGTATTACAACTCGCCACGCTTTCGCTCTTATTCGCTCATTACCCTACATAAGATGCTGCTAAAGCACCATCTAAGTAGGGATGGCTCATCAAGGGCTTCTTTGTAACACTTATTATCTATTCCTATGTGGCTCATCTAAATGCTTTTTAATTTTCCGCAAATCGCTGTACGATGCCATGAAGCACCTTAACGACTGTGTCCATACCCTCTGCTGTAATGTGCTCCATTGGGCCGTGGAAGTTGTAGCCACCTGTACCAAGGTTTGGACAAGGAAGACCCATAAATGAAAGACGTGCGCCATCTGTACCGCCTCTGATAGCAACAGCCTTTGGATTCTCTCCAGCGTCCTTTAATGCATCAAATGCATAATCGATAAGGAACATGTGAGGCTTGATCATCTCAAGCATGTTCTGATACTGATCCTTGATAGCCAGCTCACATGTGCCCTCTCCATACTTCTGATTAATGATGTTAGAAGCGTGCTCCATAATCTTTTTCTTGTATTCAAACTTCTCCTCATCGTGGTCACGAATAATGTACGAAAGTGTAGCCTCAGCCACATCTCCAGACATATCTGTAAGATGGAAGAATCCCTGGTAACCTTCAGTCTGTGAAGGCACCTCTGATGGTGGAAGAAGCGCATTAAACTCCATTGCAACAAGTGCTGCATTTACCATAATGTCCTTTGCATCACCTGGATGGATGTTTACACCATTAAACTTTACCTCTGCAGAAGCTGCATTAAAGTTTTCGTATTCAACAGCATTTTCCTCGCCGCCGTCTACCGTATATGCGAAATCGGCACCAAAGCCTTCTACATTAAAATGGTCTGCGCCAGCACCAATCTCCTCATCAGGTGTGAAGCCAATGCAAATCTTGCCGTGAGGCTTATCACTAGCAAGAAGCTCCTCTACAAATGTCATGATTTCTGCAATACCAGATTTGTCATCTGCACCAAGAAGTGTAGTGCCGTCTGTGTGGATAAGTGTGCGTCCCTTTAATGTCTTAAGATGTGGGAAATCAGAAACCTTAATAACACGTCCTGATGTTCCAAGAACCACATCCTCGCCATTATAGTTTTCCTCAATTATCGGATTTACGTTTTCACCAGTAAAATCTGGAGCTGTATCCATGTGAGCAATAAATCCAACTGCCTTTTTGTCCTCGTAGCCTGCTGTAGCTGGGATAGTACCGTAAACATAGCACTTGTCGTCTACGTGAGCATCAGCTACACCAAGTCCCTTAAGCTCTTCCACCAAAAGCTTTGCCAAATCAAACTGGCGAGCTGTAGAAGGAACAGTGGTGCTGTCTTCATCGCTGGTGGTGTATATTTTTACATAATTTAGTAATCTCTCGTATGCTTTCATAAATCTTAATTCCTTTCAGTGAGGTGCTTAAATCAACCCCATTGTTCTTAATATATATAACCATATCGTAAGTGTAAATGCAGACAATATGGTGGTCAGCATAACAATACCTGCTGAAACGTTTCCATTATAACCCATGCTTTTAGCCATTACAAATGATGAAACTGTTGTTGGTGAACCGGTCATAATAAGTACAGCAACAAGCTTGTCATGACTATAGCCTAATGAAATGGCAACTGGGAGCCATAGTGCACAAAAACCAATTAACTTAAAGAATGTAGCCACAACTGTAGGCTTGTATTTTTTGATGGCTTCGCCCATCTGGAAGCTGGCACCAAGGGCCATAAGTCCAAGAGGTGTAGCAAGTGCACTAACATAATCAAGTGTCTTTGGCAGTAAGATTTGCACTGGAATTAAGGAACGGATAATTCCAAGTGTAATACCAATAATAATAGGATTCTTTAAAACGCCGATGGCTGTTTTCTTTAAAAGTTCCAGTGTGAGCTTTCCTTCGTTTGTACCAAGTGTAAGAATGATTACTGCAGCCACATTGTAAAGTGGAACTGCTCCAATAATCATAAGAGGTGTCATACCTGCTGTACCGTAAAGGTTTACAGCAATGCCCACTCCTAAAAGTGCGGCGCTGCTTCTGTAGGTTCCCTGAATAAACTCTGTTCTGGTTCGCTTGTCGTGGGCAAGAAATGAAAATGCCCAGCCAATCAGTATGGAGATTAGTGTGGCTACAAAGCAGAATATGATAAAGCCAGTGTCCCACAGCTCTTCTACATCTGATGTTGCCAGTTCCTTATAAACAAGAACCGGAAGAGCTATTTTGAAGACGAAATTATTTAGTCCTTTTGTGAGACTTTCATTGAAAATCCCAGTGGCTCTAAACACACCTCCTAAAACCATTAGAAGAAAAATTGGTACAGTTGCATTTAAACAAAAATAAGATTATCTAACATTTCGGTCGCTCCTTAGTTGATTTTATTCATAAAGAAGGGGCCACTAATAAACCGTGGCCCCCTCCCATTTACTGATTAATCATAAACTCTAATAATTTCTTTGCGTCCTCTGGCTCGTATGCAATAATCTCAAGCTCAGGAATGCTTTCCTCTGCCTTGAAGATATTTGCAAGTGAAACAAACTGTGACAACTTTGATTTGAGATTTAATCTATCACCCTCGCCTGTAACAAGTTCTACTGTTCCAGTGCAATTATCGATAACCTTGAAAAATGCTTCTGTGTCTTTAATATTTGTAAGTTTCATATGTACCTCCTTTAAGGAATATCAAAAAAACCCTCTGCTTACGTTCCTTATAATAATACATAATATTCAAAAAAAGTGTGAAACCGTAAGGTTTATACATTAAATCTGAATGTGATTACATCGCCGTCAGCAACAACGTATTCCTTACCTTCCATACGAACAAGCCCCTTTTCCTTAGCAGCTGTCATAGAACCGTTTGCCATAAGGTCATCGTAGCTAACAACCTCTGCCTTGATGAATCCACGCTCGAAATCAGTGTGAATCTTACCAGCAGCCTGTGGAGCCTTTGTGCCCTTCTTGATTGTCCAAGCACGTGTCTCGTCCTCACCTGATGTAAGATAAGAAATAAGACCAAGTAATCTATATGAAGCAGTGATAAGCTTATCAAGACCTGATTCCTCAAGGCCCATAGCCTCTAAGAACTCCTGCTTTTCTTCCTCTGATTCAAGCTCTGAAATCTCCTGCTCGATCTGAGCTGAGATAACGAATACCTCTGAGCCTTCCTTTGCAGCGTACTCACGAACAGCCTGTACATTCTTATTATTAGCGCCATCATCTGCAAGATCCTCATCCTCTACGTTTGCAGCATAGATAACTGGCTTTGCTGTAAGAAGATTGTACTCCTTGAAGTAAGCTTCCTCATCCTCATCGTTAAGCTCGAAAGTCTTAGCCATGTTGCCAGCTTCCATGTGATCTAAAAGACGCTTTTGCATAGCAGCTTCCTTCTGAAGTGTCTTGTCCATTCTTGCTGAACGCTCTGTCTTAGAGTAACGACGCTCCATAACTTCCATATCTGAGAAAAGAAGCTCAAGGTTGATTGTTTCGATATCACGGAGTGAATCGATGCTACCATCCACGTGAACAACATTAGCATCCTCGAAGCAACGTACAACGTGAACGATTGCATCTACCTCACGGATGTTTGCAAGGAACTGATTTCCAAGTCCCTCACCCTTTGAAGCACCCTTTACAAGACCTGCAATATCAACGAACTCGATAGTTGCAGGAACTGTCTTCTTAGAATTGTACATCTTTGTAAGTGCATCAAGACGCTTATCTGGAACAGAAACAACGCCCACATTAGGGTCGATTGTAGCAAATGGGTAGTTTGCAGCAAGTGCTCCTGCTTTTGTAAGTGAATTAAAAAGTGTTGACTTTCCGACGTTTGGAAGTCCGACTATGCCCAACTTCATGGTAATTTATCTCCTTCTATATATAAATATTCTTATGTATTAAAAAATTAGTCTAAATCTAATGTATATTACCACATTTCTATTTATTTCTCTACCCTGGGTGTTTTTTTGTTTCGGGCAGTACTGGCAGCATTTTTTTCTTTTGCACTGCCCGCTTCTCTTCTTTTGGGCAGTGCTACATTCATTTTTGCTTCTAGCACTGCCCA
>FP929036.1:976939-979783 GCA_000209815.1 Butyrivibrio fibrisolvens 16/4 | reverse complement strand
CCTGCCCCCACAAAACTCTTCACAAAAAGAGCAGCTATCTCAATTTGAGATAACTGCTATGTAACGTTCAGTATTCAATTAGAAAGATGTCGACGAAACTGGAATTATATTTCAAAACCTGCTTTGACAATTGGCTCTATCGTGATTAAATCCTAGCTTTGAATAATCTATTCCACCTCTCAAATGGAAAATAGAAGCTTTATCATATACTTCTTTTGGCAGTTGATTCTTCATGCCCTTCTTATTTCCTTTAGTAATCCAAGCCCTGTACCATTCTTCTTTAATCTTTAAACTTGCCTTTTTCCATGATTATTCTTCCATAAGATAAGATGCAATAGGCTCTATATACTTGATATCAGATATGTCATAGGATGAAGCCATCCTGTCAAACATTACTTTTTGTTCTTCTGTTGCATCTTTTTATTTCTAAGTGCGGAAACAAACATCTTCATAGTGATTCTGGCAGGGGCACTCATTTTTTCGTAGCTCATTCCACCCTGACAGTAAAACACCTTAATGTACTCTCTTTGGGTGTCTGTGAGTGCATTCTTAAGAAGTGCTTCCACCTGAGCCTCTCCATTTGGAGTTCCACCAACACAGAACATGGCAAGTCTCTTGTTCTTCCAGCTTTCAGCCTTCTCAAGGAACCACTTGGACTTCACGATTTTTTCAGCCATAGCCCATCCGCCATAGCAAATTGCATCATAGCCATCAAAATAATCCAATCCTTTTTTCTGGGCTTCCTTAAGTTCAATAAGATCTCCGTTCACTCTGTCAGCAAGCCACTGCGCATATTTCTTGGTAAATCCCGTCTGTGATGTATAAATAATAAGTGTTTTCATTGTCCCCCCTAAAAATCCTGATTTGTTGATTTAACTGTCTTCAATTATACAGAATCCTCATCCTCAAGCTGATATGCCAATCCATACTTTTCTGAAATAGGAACGATTGTATCCTTTGCACTACTTATAAGAGCTGCGGCAAAAACCAACAGCCCTCTGATAAGAAGACTGTATTTGTCCTTAAATATCTCTTTATTCACTAGCAAAATACCCCCATTTTTCAATACTCATTATAAATTATATCATTTATCGACAGCCAAGTCAGTAATTGCTATACTTAGGAAGGTATTTGATAAATAAACCACGTAGAGGGGGATAATGATAATAATGAACAAGATCTATGTTAATCAGGTTGGCTTCCTGCCAGAAGCCGCAAAAAAAGCCGTGCTGAATTTTGATTGTCCTGAATTTGCAATTGTAGATTCAGCAGAAAATGTTGTATTCAAAGGAAAGACCAGTCACTTTGGTACCGATGAGATTTCTGGAGAAGACACTTATGTAGCAGACTTTAGTGCCCTTAAGGAGGCTGGCACCTTCAAGGTTGTGGCAAATGATGTTAAAAGCGCCAGCTTTAGCGTAAAAGAAAACGCCTATGACAAGCTGATGCACGACATCTGCAAATGCTTCTATTATCTTAGATGCGGTCATGGATTAGAGAAGGAATTTGCTGGTGATTACTACCACGAGCCTTGCCATCTCACAAAGGCCACAGTTTACGGAGAGGATACTGAGCCTGTTGATGTTAGTGGTGGATGGCACGATGCCGGAGATTACGGTCGCTACTCTACTGCTGGTGCTGTTGCCGTGGCTCATCTTCTTTACGGTGTACGCTTTTTCCCTAATCTTTTAGATGTAAAATTTGAGATTCCTGAGGAAAAATGTGATAAGGGCACTTTGCCTAACATACTTGCTGAGGTAAAGGTAGAGCTGGATTTCCTTATGAAAATGCAGCGTGAAAACGGCAGCGTATGGCACAAGGTTACCACATTTAGCCACGCACCATTTATTATGCCTGAGTATGACATGGAAGAGCTGTTCTTATTTAGCGTGTCATCTCTTGCTACTGCAGATATTGCAGCTGTCTTTGCACTTGCTCATTCCATTTACAAGGATTACGACAAGGCATATGCTGATTTACTTTTAGAAAGAGCTCTAAAGGCTTACAGCTGGCTGGAGGCAAATCCCGCCCCTGTTCTCTTTAAGAATGCAGAAGGTTCTAACACTGGTGAGTACCCTGAAAACGAAGACAACTCCAACAGATTCTGGGCAGCAGCAGCTTTGTATGAGGTAACAGGTGATAAAAAAATATTATGATGAAGCTTTAAAGCAAAAGCCACTTATCGAAACTTACGATAAAGGCGATGCTTTCAAGGAATACACTGGAGATATCTTCACTTGTCTTGGTTGGGGAGATGTTGCAGGACTTGGATTACTTTCACTTCTTCTAAAAGCTGACGACAGCGAATTAGTATGCTTTGCCCGAGAAAGAATCTTAAAGGAAGCTGATAGATTATGTAAAAACGCTACTACTAACGGCTTTGGACTTTGTATGTTAAAGGAAAACTTCATTTGGGGAAGTAACATGGAATTGTTGAAATACCTTATGGTACTTACCGTTGCAAATGAATTAAAGCCATCTACAGAATTCGTAAATACGATAACATCTGGTTTGGATTATCTCTTAGGCTGCAATTCCAATGACGTAAGCTACGTTACAGGAAATGGCGAAAAGGCCTACAAGAATCCCCATCTTCGTCCAACAGCTGTTGATGATATTGATGAGCCTTGGCCAGGACTTGTATCCGGCGGCCCAAACACCGGGCTTCAGGATGAACAAGCACAGAAGCTTCCTAAGGATACCGCTCCTATGAAATGCTATTTAGACCATGTAGATTGCTACTCATTAAATGAAATTACTATCTACTGGAATTCTCCTTTAGTGTTCGTAATGGCAGGACTTTTAAAATAGGAATTTAGATAAGAAAACCCTCCCTGATGCCAG
>FP929036.1:745657-975286 GCA_000209815.1 Butyrivibrio fibrisolvens 16/4 | reverse complement strand
TGATGCCAGGGAGGGTAATTTAATGTCTATTATGCTTTTGCAACTGCCTCCAAAAGTGCTACGCACTCTTCCTCAGAAACAGCCTCAGAATCAATAATCAAATCAAAGTATTCGATAGAGCCCCATTTTGCACCTGAATGTGTGGTAAAGAATTTCTCACGCTTTTTATCAAACTTGCGCATAACCTCTTCCACCTTGCTACCTTCGATTTTTTCGACATTCTTAGCACGCTCTTTGCGGTATTCCTCACTGGCAGTGATGAATACCTTCAGGCACTTTTTGTCCTTAAGAAGCTCGCTGGCGCAACGACCCACGAAAATACATCCAGGCTCTGCAATGGCTTCCTGAATAATTTTAACCTCTGTATTATAAATCTTCTCCTCCATAGTGATGTTCTCACCTGGAGCATTAAAGAATGTTTTTACAGGATTCTTTTCGTCCATTGTAGAAACCACATCATAATCAAGTCCCAAACGTTTGCAGGTTTCAACTACAACGCCACGGTCGTATAAGCGATAATTAAGTCGCTTTGCAAGCTGCTCGGCAATCTTGTGTCCGCCGCTACCGTAGGTACGTTCAATGGCAATATAGTCATACATAATGAAGCCCCTCCTTGATTTGAATTAAATTTTCAATACATCAGTTACCGTTATCTCTCCATCTTTACCTAAAAATACTATATCATATCCATGGTATGCAAGTCTAAAATCTCTTGTTTTCCCACGGTCATAGCCTGCTCTTGGATCCTGTGAAAGAACCTCTATTGCTGATTCTCTTAATTCCTCTGGTAATTTCTCCAGTAAATCATTTGGAAAATCCACACTTACCTGCGCACCCTTAGAAAGCTCGTCGGTGAAGCCGCCTCGGGCATCTGGATGTGCATCCGCATAGGGAATATATGGCTTTATATCATATATTGGTGTGCCATCTAGCATATCCACACCACTTACCACCAATACCGGACCGTACTCCACTGTTTCCTGAACCTCTAAAAGCCTAACTGATGAAAGTCCTATATTGTTTGGTCTGTAGGGTGCACGGGTGGCGAAAACCCCCATGTGCTTTTGCCCTCCCAGACGTGGTGGACGAACCGTACCTCCCTCCAAAGCCTTGTTTTTCGAAAATCCCCACAGCAGCCACAGATAATCATAATCCGTTATGCCATCAATAAATGTAGGATTTCTAAACTCTGGAGTAAAGATTATGTGTCCTATTTCACTAACCAGTCCACTTTGTCTAGGTATACCAAATTTTTGTGTAAATCCTGTGTTTATATGTGCTATCTCTTTTAAATTCATGAAATACTCCGCCAGTTACACATACAAGCCTTGGTATCACTCCGTCGCGAGATTGGCTCCTTGAGTAATACCAAGAGCTTGTCTGCTACTGGCTCACTTAAATAATTTAAAAAGGGTAGCACATCAACACATGTACTACCCAAAAATTCTGTCCTACTTACGTTTTTACTTTCCTTCGTATGTAACTACTGATGCAACGTCATATTTTGCAAGTTTCTCACGTCCCTTAAGACCTGCAAGCTCCATAAGGAATACAACCTTTGCAACCTCGCCGCCAAGCTCCTCGATAAGCTCGCAAGCTGCCTCGATAGTACCGCCTGTAGCGATAAGATCATCAACAACTACTACCTTCTGACCTGGCTTAATAGCGTCCTTGTGCATCTCGATTGTAGCTGTGCCGTACTCTAACTCGTATGACTTTTCGATAGTCTCACAAGGAAGCTTTCCTTTCTTGCGGATAAGCACGAATGGCTTTCCAAGTGCGTAAGCAAGTGGTGCACCAAAGATGAAACCACGGCTCTCTGCGCCTGCTATAACATCAAAATCTACTCCATCAAGAAGCTTCTTCATCTCGTCGATAGCGAGCTTGAAGCCTTCAGCATCCTGAAGAACTGAAGTGACATCTCTAAACATAATGCCTGGTTCTGGAAAATCTGGAATAGTTCTTACGTAATCTTCTACTTTCTTCATTTAAAAACTCCTTCTAGTGCAATTACCCTAATTTTTCCTCTGGAATGATAAATACACAGTCGGATAAAGATATTATCCTTATCAATTATATAAGTTTATTGAAAAGAATTCAAGTGAGCGGGAAAACACAGCCATTATAGATTGCCTTCGGCAATGGGCTGTGTTGTGGGAGACATTTTCTTGCATTAAAATGCAAGAAAAAATCTCCATACAAAAGGGATCCCGGAGGACCCCAATTTCTGGATAGTACCATTAAAGTACTTACTGCGTTTGGCCACGCTAATTACTGAAGTAGTGACATTACACCCTGAGTTGCCTGATTTGCCTGAGCGAGCATTGACTGGCCTGCCTGAGCAAGAATATTGTTCTTGCTGTATGTAACCATCTCTGCTGCCATATCTGTATCACGGATACGTGATTCAGAGGCCTCTGTGTTCTCTACTACATTATCAAGATTTGCGATAGAATGCTCGAGTCTGTTTTGAATAGCACCAAGACCAGATCTCTGTGCAGATACCTTTGCAAGTGCATCTGCAATGCAATCGATTGCATAAGTTGCTGCCTTACCAGTTGCATCACCTACGTTAAGTCCCTGAAGACCAAGAGCTGTAGCTGTCATAGATTCGATTGTAACACCAATCTTGTTTGTCATATCAGCATCAGAACCAACATGAAGATTGAATGCTAAGCTCTTCTGAACAACTGCAGTACCCTTTGTTAAAATAAACTCAACCTTAAGAGGTGGGTTAGTATTAACATCAGTAGGTAACTTTCCATTTACAGCTGTTTTTGCTGCTGCAATTGTAGGATCTGTGGTGTCTTTAGTGTATACCTCTGTATTTCCACCAATTTTAACTGTTGGAAGGTCTACGATAGCATCACATCCTATAGAAGAAGCTGCCCTAAGCTCGTTAGACATAAGCTGATATGCCTTTGCTGCTGTAATCAGTGTAGCATCTTTTGCATCTACACCATCTGCTGGGTCTCCACCATTATCTGTACTGAAAAGCTTTGCAACCTTTCCATTGTACTCGATTGTTGAACCCTGACTTGCAAACTTGCTTAGCTCAGTTGCTGCTACCTCTGAAGTATCAGCATTTGTAGCTGCTGCAATTGTAAATGACTTGCCATCAATCTTTACAACTTCACCTGGTTTCAAGGCACCAGAAGATGTGCCAAGAACTGATAATGCCTTATCCAACTGATCAGTAACACTAGTACCCTGAATACCAATTGTGTACTTAACGCCACCGATTGTAACTGTATCACCCATTGCAAGGGCATTTACAGTAAATGTGGCTGTTGTTGTATTCTGTGTAAGTGTGCCTGCTAGACCAGCATCATGAGCTGCGATTACCTGCGACTTGGTGCCGTAGTCCCCCTTGAGAAGATAGGTCTCGTTGAACTTTGTTGTCTCTGCTACACGGTCGATTTCTGTTGTAAGCTGAAGGATTTCATCCTGAATAGATGAACGATCAGATTCAGAGTTTGTACCGTTTGCTGCCTGAACTGCCAACTCATTCATTCTCTGAAGCATTGAGTGCACTTCAGTGAGGGCACCCTCGGCGGTCTGAACTGCTGAGATACCATCAGATGCATTTGTTGATGCCTGATCCAAACCTCTTATCTGTTTACGCATTTTTTCTGAAATTGAAAGACCAGCTGCATCATCTGCTGCACGGTTAATTTTAAAACCACTTGAAAGTTTCTCAGTAGACTTTCCCTGAGCATTTGTTGTTATTCCTAACATTCTTGAAGCATTAGCTGCCTGCATATTGTGTTGTACTACCATAATTTCTACCTCCTTGTAGATACTCTCACGATTCCCTTCGTGAAAGATGCATATTGCATAACATTAGTTAATTTACTGTTTTCGAATGACATCGTGCTACATACTTTAGGCTTACACGAGTATCTATATAACAAGGGAGTGACCAACCTCCACATGCTACCAAGGTTAGAAATCACACTATTTAAGGAATCTATGTGGTATCCCAAATAGCGTCAGTAGTATAACTGCTTTATTCAATTGTAAAGCTACTATTTTGTGATGATTTTTTATCATCTACTTTTTTTATCGGAAGAGGCGAAAAAAACTTTAGTCCAAATACACAAAAAAGGAGGCCTCCCTTAGGAAGCCTCCTAATTTACTAGTATTTAACTAGTCTGCGCGAAACAACTTAATTGGATAAATCGGCTTTTAAGCCACCCCAATACTAATTGGATTATGATTATCCAAGGATTGATAATACACCCTGTGTTGACTGATTAGCCTGAGCAAGCATTGACTGTCCTGCCTGTGCAAGAATGTTGTTCTTGCTGTAGTTAACCATTTCATCAGCCATATCTGTATCACGGATACGAGACTCAGCAGCGTTAGTATTCTCAACTACGTTGTCTACGTTAGCGATTGTATGCTCTAATCTGTTCTGGATAGCACCGAGTGAAGATCTCTGTGCAGATACCTTAGAAACAGCGTCAGCGATTGCATCGATTGCATATGTAGCAGCCTTACCTGTTGCATCAGCTACGTTAAGACCCTGGATACCAAGTGAAGCAGAGCTCATATCAGAGATTGTAACACCAATCTTGTTTGTCATATCAGCATCAGAACCAACATGAAGATTGAATGAAAGGTCTTTCTGAACAGAAGCTGTTCCCTTTGTCATTGTAAATGTAATCTTATTAGCAGTATTCTGAGTCGTGTAGCCATTAATTGTTGCAGAGGTAAGAGCCTGACCAGCACCATCCTTAGGTGTGATTGTACCAATAACCGAATCTGCACCTATAGAAGAAGCAGCTCTAAGCTCATTAGCCATAAGGTTATAAGCCTGTTCCTGAGTAATAACTGTAGCAACCTTAGAATCTGCATGTGCACCTGTTACATTCTCTTCGTTAAATAATGTTACAGATTTGCCATTATACTCAATAGTAGAACCTAAACCTGCGAACTTACCAAGATCAGTCATTTTAAGTTCTGATGTTGCTACATTTGTATCACCAGTAGTAATTGTAAATGACTTTCCATCAATCTTAAGAACTTCACCTGCACTTGGATTAATTGCTGTACCAGCACCTAATACAGTTTTAGCATTATTAAGCATTGTTGCTGTATCTGCTCCATTTACACCGATAGTATACTTTGTACCACCAATAGTAACGTTATCGCCCATTGCTAAAGCTGTAATTGTAAATGTAGCCTTTGTTGTGTTCTGTGTAAGAGTTCCCTCAAGACCTGCATCATGAGCAGCTATCTGGATTGTCTTCTTACCATAGTCGCCCTTAAGAAGATATGTCTCGTTGAACTTTGTTGTCTCGGCGACACGGTCGATTTCTGTTGTAAGCTGATTAATTTCATCCTGGATAGATGATCTATCAGACTCACTGTTTGTTCCGTTTGAAGCCTGTACTGCAAGCTCGTTCATTCTCTGAAGCATTGAGTGAACTTCTGTTAAAGCACCTTCAGCTGTCTGCACTGCAGATACACCATCCTGTGCGTTTGTAGAAGCCTGATCAAGACCTCTGATCTGCTTACGCATCTTCTCTGAAATTGAAAGACCAGCTGCATCATCTGCTGCACGGTTGATCTTGTAACCTGAAGAAAGTTTCTCAGTTGACTTTGACTGATTACCAGTTGTGATGTTAAGCATTCTTGAAGCATTAGCAGCCTGCATGTTATGTTGTACTACCATAAATTTCTACCTCCTTGTAGATACTTCCTGGATTCCTTTCCTGGAAGATGTGTTTTCACACATAATTGTTAATAAAATACCTTTATATCCAACAGTACTCGCGCGACATACTGCTTAGATATCTATAAAATTGTAGTTGTAGTTTGGGAAAATAATTTGATTACTTTCGATTCATAACATCCGTGTCCTGTTTCGAAGTCATTTGAATTTGGAGTATTACTTTTCGAGGTAAAGAAATCCTTTTCTTATCCTACATTTGCTTTATCGGATGATTCGTTTTAAAACTTAACCCCTTTTTCTAAAATTTTTTAAATTATTTTTAGGGTATCTAAAACATCTCATCCTGCCTTTAGTATAAAGGCTTCAAGAAGACTCATTTTCTTCCTGACAATTACTATATCGGATGTTCTGTTATAAACTTAACCCCTTTTTAGAAAAATTTTTAAATTAATAATTCAGTTACTAAAAAGGCGCTACAAACAGTTTTTCATCCGTCTGTAGCACCTATTATAACACCTGTTTTCAGTTGTGACCGTTTTTCACAATCTTTACATAATTTGTTTTAAAGCATTACTAATTCGTCCATCATATTGTTAATCACCTCGATAGTCTGGGCTCTTATTCCAAGACTCTCCGCAATCTCTGGCCACTGCTCCACCGCCAACCTAACTTCCTCGATAATGCTCTTTGCTTTTACTTTTGATATTCCCATATTCGCCCCAGCCTGTATTAAATCATCAAGCATAATCTTTTCGCTTTTATTGTTAATCATCATCTGGTGTTTTTGTAACCATTTATTTGTTGGATTGTATGAAAATGTAATATCATATGCAGGAGAAAGGCTCCATGTCCCATTTCTATCCATAAGAAATGATACATTCTTCACATGATCATCCCTATTAACCGCTATAACATTAAATACCATGCGTCTAAAAAACTGTTCTATTTGACTATGTCCCAGCCCCATTTGATACATATATGTAGTCGCCAGTTCATAACTACAAAGCCTTGGTGTGTTGTAATCTATATGCGCCAGTGCTGCCAAAGTCTGCATATGAATTTTCTTTCCCTCTACTCTATCAAATCTTTTGGTCATAAAATGATTATGATTGCCTTCTTTAAAAATCCTACACTCATTCATTTGTAGTCCAGCTTTCAAAGCCATAAGATAATATGCATATTCAATTAAAGTATACTCAGGCTCATCTTCTAAATTATGATCACCATTCTTACTCACGCCATCGAATTTCATTAGCCAAAAGTCAAAACCTTTTTCTGGATTAATTTGACCGGATTTTACCTCATTAGTTTTTTCATTCCAGGCAATAACAGCTTTTGCTCTTGCTCCGCCTGCAGATGTACCAAGCTTCAATAGTTGTGAATAAGTAACACTCTTCATATCCATATCCACAAGCTTTCGTTGATTCAAAACATCAGAAGCAAACTTAACCATTTCATTTACATTTACTTTTTCTGTCACAGTAGCTGAATCACTAATAGCCGGTCTGTATTCTAGCGCCCCCATTCCTCTGCTGCCTGTGTAACATAATCTGTCTATAACATTAAAATCTACCTCTGTTTTACCTTGACTAGCCAACCACTGATTAATTACTGCATTACCAAATTTATCAGGCAAAGAATCAGCTATCATTCCAGGTACGCCATGAAAGGAAGCCGCCAAATCTGGAAATGCATATACTCTATCGGAAAGTGGCATTTGTAAAGGAGATAGTTGTATATCTGTTCCTCTTGCATTTTCTAAAAAATCTTTATCATATTCAAATTCAGCAAAAGGCAGATTGCCTCTAAGTTGTAGTGTTCCAATTCTGGTTCCCCACATGTATACTTCTGCAATATTATTCATCTATCTCATCACCCCACTTAAATGTACGATTAGCATTATTATCTTTTTCTTTCTAACTCTTTTGCGTTCTGCACCTTTAGCTCTTGCTACGGCTGTCGATGGTCTATTTTCCATATCCGGTATCAGCATATTGAAATTTTTGCCAAGGCCTAATGCTATAAATATTTTAATAAAGATATCCATTTGAACATCCTTTCCACTCTCAAATTTTTGAACAGACCTAAGAGATACTCCTGCTTTGTCTGCTAACTCACTTTGAGTCAATGGATAAGATATTCTATAAAGCTTTGCTCTATTAGATAACTCTTCTATTATTTGATTAGAAAAATATAATCCATAGATTCCTCACCTCATAACATATTATACAGTCTTTGTAATTAACACGCAAGTTCGCACGTTTTAAATTGTATATTACGTTTTAATATGCGCGAACGTGCGTCTTATATAAAAGGCTTCCCCGTAGGGAAGCCCATTGATTATCTATCTTTTCCATATATGTATGTAGCAAAGTAAATCACAGAAGCCACAATTACAATCATAGGTCCTGTGGCCATATCTGTAAAATATGAAACAAACAGCCCAGCTATTCCAGAGAAGATACTGAATATCATAGAAAAGTATGTGTACTCTCTAAAGTTCTCGGAGATGTTTCTACTGCTGGCTGCAGGCAAAATAAGCAGTGCATTAATAAGAAGGATTCCAACCCACTTAATAGAAAGCATAACAAGAAGTGCTATAAGCACTGCAAAGGCATCCTCCATTACTCGCACCTGGATGCTACGGCTCTTTGCTAAGGTAGAATGAATACTGATGGCAGTCAGCCTATTGATGCTGATGCACCAGAATATCAAAATCACCGCAAAGAGCACAACCAGCTGAATAATCTCAGTAACCGTGATAGAAAGAATATCTCCTACCAATATGGCTGAGTAATTGCTAAAGCTGCCGCCTCTTGATAATATGGCTAGACCAAGAGCTGTGGCACAGCTAGCAAACACAGAAATAAGTGTATCTGATGATGTGAGGCCCTTTCTACTTATATAATTAAGAAGAAGTGCGAAGCACACACCAAATATAATCATAGATACTGTGGTATTGGCAATGCCCATTATTACACCGGCTGCAATACCAGTAAGAGCAGAATGTCCCAGTGCATCACTGAAATATGCCATACGCTTTTGTACAATCATGGTTCCCACCATTCCGAAAAGTGGTGAAATAAGCAGTATGGCTATTGTAGCTCTAATCATGAAGGAGTAGCTAAACATTTCATTAAACATTTGCCTTCACCTCCACTTCTCCTGTTGCGCCCTTGCCAAATACGTTCTTGAATGCATCTGTCTCGTACACTAGCTTTGGACGGCCAGCGGCTGCCACAGTCTTATCAATCAGGATAACATTGTCTGCATACTTATATACATAATCCAAATCATGGCTAACTAAGATAATAGCCAGGTCGTGAGTCTCCTTTAGATATTTCATCTTTTCATAGAAGGCATCCATACCATTTTTATCTATGCCTGATACTGGCTCATCTAATAATAGAAGATTTGGAGTGTCGTGAACCGCCATTGCCAGAAGCACCCTCTGTAGCTGTCCACCTGAAAGTGTGCCTACAGGCTGGTCTATAAGCTCTGCCACATCAAACTCTGCAAGAGCCTCACGAACATGGTCGTGCTCCTTTTTGCTGTTAAATAATATAGGAAGCTTACCAGTGAAGGACTGGAACAAATCATACACGGAAAGCGGAGTAGTCCTATCTATATTAATAGATTGAGGCACATAACCAATCTTTAGGCTAGGCATATTATTGTTCATCTTGTTCTTAAACTGAATCTCTCCAGTATAAGGAACCTCTCCTAAAATAGCCCTTACAAGTGTAGACTTACCTGCACCATTTCTACCTATTACAGCAGTCATCTGGCCACAGTGCACGTGAAGATTAATATTCTCCAGCACCTTCTGATCGCCAAAGGACACCCCTAAATTATTAAATTTTATGCAGTGAAAACCACATGGAATAATTTTTTTCATATTGTATCCTTATAAAACACTCAGTTTTTAAATAAATATTGGAACTTTCTAATCCTTTGGAATAGAATGGTTCTTACTCGCTCTTTTACGTCATTAGAATATAAATCCTGACTATCTAGCAAAGCATCAACATCCTTTTTATCAAAATTAAAGGTTATATTATACCCAAATGCATTTTCCACTGCATCCAACTGAGTATCAAAATCTGAACATATTGTCTTTGATTTCACCTCATCCATCATATCATATATATCACTATTCATTGGATAATCCAATGTAACATCAGACAAAAGAGCCGCACCATTATCGAAAATAGGACAAAGCTTGTACTCCCCACTACCATTCATTAAAACTGCAATATTATGCATATGCCTATCTTCATTTAAAAAAATGCATCTATGGTTAGCATCTTGCTTAAATATATACCAAAGTCCTCAATACCTGTCATTTTGGTAACTTCATCAACTAAAAATTAATTCTGTCATCAACAGATTGATATTTCCATACGGCCTTAAGAAGACTGATTCCTTTTTTAGTCTTATATAATCTTTCGAGAGTGATAAGCTGCCAATCTTCCTCCAAAAAGTTTTGACTTCTTACACCATTAAAAAAATTACGTTTATATTTTATCTGTTCTAAATCATATTTTACATATTCATCAGGCCTTAAGCTAGATTTTGCTAGTAAACCTGATACCACATATTCTACCAATCCTTCATAGCCAGAATAATCCGCTTTGTACCAAAACATTCCATCCTTCCATTTAAGCTGATTACCTTTAGAAGATTGTCTATCAAAACTTTTCAGCTGATTCTCATATAACTCAACCATAATCAGTCCTCAATTATCATCCAAAAATCATCCTCAGCCATTCTTCCCTCCGTCTTTTTGATTATCATAAATGGATCATAGAATGGCAACTCTAATTCATCTAATATGATTTTAATTTTGTCCCTTGTTTTTGGAAAACATCTGCTCTCCAAGAATTCCAAATATTCTAAATAGGTAGGCTGCTCATTAATACCAAACGCTCTAAACATAATATCATCAGTATAATTCTTAACCTTGACTATCTGCTTTGCATCATCTACATCGATTAAAGAGCATTTCTTATTTTTGTACATATACCAAATTCTCACAGGCATCTCTTTTGGGGGAACTCTTAAATATATATCTGCAAGAAACGGTCTATTTTCTAATATACGTACCAATGGAACAATGGTCCCAGTTATTCTGCCTTCCTTATCTCTTTCCCATCGTTCTACCGTAGACTTGGAGCTATTTATAAGCTCCGCAAACTCTACCTGAGTTACCCCTAATTTAGCTCGAAGTCTCTTTAATTCTTCTGATGTAATATAATTTTCCATAGAAAAACCCTCAAAATGAATGTTTGTATTTATAATACTACCATCATTTTAAAGGTTTTTCAAGTTTTATAAAGCCAACTTTATTCTTTTATAGTTTTCGTTTTGAACAGTAATATATGAAGATTCATTATAATTACCATGCACCAGCGTCTCTAGATACACTACCTTAGCATCAGTCTGCTCTTCTATAAGCTTGCCCATGGCATTGCCATAGTCATATTCTGCAAGAACAAGCTTTACATTATGTTCTTTGATTTCATCAAGGAATGCACTAACCTCTCCCGCACTTACCTGACGTTCCTCATCCAAATCCATGGTAGCAACTACATTAGCCCCCAGGCTCTGAGCTGTGTATGCAAATGCTTCGTGAAGAACAGCAACATCCTCTCCTGCTAAGGACTTATCCAATCCCTGCTTATCAATTTGCTCATTAAGAGCCTTGCTATAAGCAAAGAAATTATCTGAAATAGGAGTTTCTTCTCTATTAGGATTTTCACCCATTAGCTCATTTGCAATAGCGGCTGTCTGCATTTCGAATAGTCTCTCATCCATCCAAATGTGACTGTTAGTGCCGTGGTCGTGGTGGTGTTCTTCTGCCTCATGGAAGTAACCAGAAGAGTCTTCTTGCACCTCATCCACCACTTCGTGGTCCCCCTTCCCCTCAAGGGGAAGGCTATCTTCATGTTCCTCTTCTTCAATGAGTAAATCTGCACTGCCACCAGCGGAATGCTCGATATATTCGTAAGTATCTATAATAGTAAGCTTAGGATAGGCTGCTCTAACATCATCAAGATACCCTTCCATGCCTCCTCCATTTACTACCAGCACGTCAGCCTTTGAAAGATTCTTCATATCCTCTGTGGTAAGGGTATAGTCGTGGAGACAACCTGTAGTAGGCTGAGAAAGATTCTGTACTGTATACCCCTCTACGCCATCCAGCACATTAAGTGCTGCAATATAAACAGGATTGCAGCTGGTCATAACCAGAATCTGCTCATCTTCTGTCTTGCTGTCATTATTAAGTTTTACATAAAAAAATGTGCTGACACTGCAGACCACGGTGATGGAGATGAGCAGTAGCAGCACAAAAACATATTTATTTTTTTCATATTAATCTAAATCGTCCACATCAGTAAGACTAGCTTCGTTTTCAATAACCTGATCTAAGAAGTCCTGAATAGTATCAAGCCCCTGCTTTGTCTGAGATGAGAAAGGTACAATGATTGTTTCCTTTCCAGCACCAAGCCCCTCTCTCACCATCTTTATCTGCTTGTCTAACTGGCTGCGCTTAATCTTGTCTGCCTTTGTGGCGATGACGATTGGGTCGTAGCCTACGTAGTCCATCCACTCAAACATCTGCTTATCGTTGGCAGATGGAGTATGACGAATATCTACAAGCAGAAAAACAGCGCGAATCATATCTGAGGTATTAAGATAGGTCTCTATCATTTTGCCCCAGCGCTCACGCTCTTTTTCAGATGCCTTAGCAAAGCCGTAGCCCGGCAAATCCACAACATAAATCTCATCATTGATATTGTAGAAATTTATGGTCTGGGTCTTGCCCGGCTGTGCTGATACTCTAGCTAATGCTTTGCGGTTCATAACCGCGTTTATGAGTGATGACTTGCCTACATTTGACTTGCCTGCAAATGCTACCTCTGGAAGGTCATTCTTAGGAAGTGTGGATGTAGGCCCGCACACTGTTTCAAGATTACACGAACGGATAACCATTACGCACTCTTTTCCTTTTTATCTTCTATGGAAACAACGCTCCCCTCATCTGAATCCTTGTCGATAAGAAGAAGATTGTTGTCTACCATTTCTTTTGTAACTGTGATTTCTGTAATAGTCTCGTCAGATGGTACGTGATACATATAATCCATCATAACAGACTCTACGATGGCACGAAGACCACGAGCGCCAGTCTTTCTTTCGATAGACTTCTTTGCGATTTCGCGAAGAGCATCATCCTCGAAGAAAAGCTTTACTCCATCCATCTTAAACAAAGCCTGATACTGCTTTGTAAGAGAATTCTTAGGCTCCTTAAGGATGCGAATCATATCATCCTCTGTAAGCTCATTAAGTGATACGTTGATTGGCACACGACCGATGAACTCTGGAATAAGTCCGTACTTAATGAAGTCCTGTGGAAGAGCCTGCTGTAAAAGCTCGTCAATCTTCTGATTGTTTTTATCCTTAACATCTGCACCAAAACCAATAGCGCTGACGTTAGTACGCTGAGAGATAATCTTCTCGAGACCCTCGAATGCACCACCGCAAATGAAAAGGATGTTCTTTGTGTCGATGGCGATAGTCTCCTGCTGAGGATGCTTACGTCCGCCCTGTGGTGGAACGTTTGCAACTGTACCCTCGATAATCTTAAGAAGTGCCTGCTGAACACCTTCACCAGATACATCTCTAGTGATAGATACGTTCTCAGACTTCTTTGTAATCTTATCTATCTCGTCGATATAAACGATTCCGATTTCTGCCTTTTTAATATCAAACTCTGCTGCCTGAATAAGCTTGAGCAAGATGTTCTCAACATCCTCACCTACATAGCCTGCCTCTGTAAGAGTGGTGGCATCTGCGATTGCAAATGGAACACCAAGTACTCTGGCAAGTGTCTGTGCAAGAAGTGTCTTACCTGAACCTGTAGGTCCAAGCATAAGAACATTACTCTTCTGAAGCTCAACATCAATGTCATCAGGGTTTGCCATAATGCGCTTGTAATGATTGTAAACTGCAACCGAGAGAACCTTCTTTGCCTCGTCCTGACCAATAACATACTGATCAAGAAAAGCCTTCATATCTTCTGGCTTCTGAAGATTGATTTCAATGGAATCAGTCTCTGCTGCTGGTGCAAAATCCTCTAACTCCTCAACAATAATCTCCTGGCAGATATCTACACACTCATCACAAATAAATGCCCCATTAGGACCAGCGATAAGCTTGCGAACCTGATTTTGTGTCTTGCCGCAGAAAGAGCAGCGGATTCTATCATCGTTTCTAGACATAACTACCTCATAAATTTCTTACTAGTTCTTCTTTGTAATAATTTCATCAATAAGACCATAATCAAGAGCTTCCTGTGCATCAAGCCAATGATCACGCTCTGTATCAAGGCAAACCTGCTCGTAATCCTTGCCTGTGTTTGCAGCAAGCATACGATTGAGCTTTTCTCTAGTCTTTAAGATGTTCTTTGCAGCGATTTCGATTTCAGTAGCCTGACCCTTTGCACCGCCAAGTGGCTGGTGAATCATAACCTCTGCGTTTGGAAGAGCAAATCTCTTGCCCTTCTGACCACCTGCAAGAAGGAAAGCTCCCATAGAAGCTGCCATACCAATACAGATAGTAGAAACATCGCACTTAATGTACTGCATTGTATCGTATATAGCCATACCAGCAGTAACGCTACCGCCTGGGCTGTTAATGTAAAGATGAATATCTTTGCTAGGATCCTCTGACTCAAGGAAAAGAAGCTGTGCAACAGTAAGGGATGCTGTAGTCTCGTTTACCTCCTCGCCAAGGAACACAATGCGGTCCTTCAAAAGTCTAGAGTAAATATCATACGAACGCTCACCACGAGAATTCTGTTCAATGACATAAGGAATTGTTGCCATTTTTACCTCCTTCAAATACACACCTAGCCCGAGCATACGCCCAGGCCAGTGCTAAATTACGTTTTTAATTATAGTGGTTTTTAAACCCTCTGTCTCGGATTTTACAAAAAGTTAATAAAATCTTTACAAAATATACTATTACTCAGCGTCTGCTGTCTCAGCATCTGCCTTCTTTGTAGCTTTCTTCTTTGCAGCTTCCTTAACGTTGTCCATGATAAGCTCGATAGCCTTTTCGATAGCGATATCCTTCTTCATAGACTCCTTCTCGTTCTCACCAACGAGGTTCTTAATCTGCTCAAGCTCCATACCGTACTGCTTTGACATCTCTTCAAGCTTAGCGTCAACATCAGCATCTGTAGCCTCAATCTTCTCAGCCTTTGCAATAGCCTCAAGAACGAGAGATGACTGTGTACGTGAAAGTGCATCTGGACGAACCTGCTCACGGAATGCATCCATTGTCATACCTGTGAACTGCATGTACTGCTGAAGTGAAAGACCCTGCTGTGCCATGTTGTTAGCGAAATCGTTGATCATGTTCTCTACCTGGTAATCAAGCATAGCGTCTGGGATTTCCATCTCTGAATCCTCAACGATCTTTGCGATAGCTTCGTCTTCCTGTGCACGACGTCCTTCTGTCTTCTTATTATTCTCAAGACGCTCCTTAACTGAAGCCTTGTATTCGTCTACTGTCTCGAACTCTGTGTGATCTGAAACATACTCATCATCAAGCTTTGGAACATCCTTCTTCTTTACTTCGTGGATGTGGCACTTGAATACTGCAGCCTTACCAGCAAGATCCTCTGCCTGGTATGTCTCTGGGAATGTAACCTCAACGTCTACATCCTCGCCTGCCTTGTGACCAACGAGCTGATCCTCGAAACCAGGAATGAATGAACCAGAACCAAGAACGAGGTCGTAGTTCTCACCCTTTCCACCTTCGAATGCAACATCATCGATGAAACCTTCGAAATCGATAACAGCTGTATCTCCGTTAGCAGCCTTACCCTTCTTTGTAACCATACGAGCATCTCTCTCGAGCTCAGCCTTGATAGACTCGTTAACCTCTGTAGCTGTAACCTTAGAATCAATCTTTGTTACAGAAACGCCCTTGTACTTACCAAGCTTAACTTCTGGCTTAACAGCAACTGTAGCTGT
This sequence comes from Butyrivibrio fibrisolvens 16/4, assembly GCA_000209815.1. Classification (GTDB taxonomy): domain Bacteria; phylum Bacillota; class Clostridia; order Lachnospirales; family Lachnospiraceae; genus Pseudobutyrivibrio; species Pseudobutyrivibrio fibrisolvens_A. The sequence goes on along the minus strand of FP929036.1, from coordinate 959,563 downwards.
GTAGATGAAGTCCTTGCCCTTCTCGAGCTGTGTGATGTCAACCTGTGGCTGTGAAACAATATCAAGCTTAGACTCGTCATAAGCCTGTGGATATGTCTCCTGCATAATGATATTAGCAGCGTCCTCATAGAAAATCTCTGCACCATACATCTTCTCGACCATGTGCTGAGGAACCTTGCCCTTTCTAAAGCCAGGAACAGAAATGCTGTTCTTCTGCTTGTTATATGCCTTTGTAATAGCCTTTTCGAGCTCAGCTGCGTCAACTGTGACTGTAAGCTTTGCCATGTTCTTCTCAAGATTTTCTACCTGTACGTTCATTTACTAATATTCCTCCTCTAACATATATATCAGGTACGCCCTTGAACCGGGCCAATTATTTACGTGAATCTCACATAGACCAAAAAATTATAGCAGAACTAATTTTTATTTTCAATAGCCGAAATCATGTCGATTCTTGTCTGATGACGTCCGCCACCCTCAAACTCTGCTTCTAGGAAGCTTTTTACAATATCCTTTGCAAGTTCGTTTCCAACAATTCTTGCTCCAAAAGCAATCATATTAGCGTTGTTGTGCTGACGAATAAGACGAGCTGTGGCTGTATCTGAGCACACTCCACATCTGATTCCCTTTACCTTATTTGCTGCAAGTGAAATACCTACACCTGTTCCGCAGATAAGCACACCAAGATCGACCTCTCCTGCTGCAACCATTCTGGCAGCCTTCTCACCGTACTCTGGATAATGACAGCTTTCATTTGAATCTGTACCTATATTAATCACCTCATGTCCAAGGCTCTCAATATACTCCTTAATCTCAAACTTTAAATCTGTTGCTGCATGATCATTTGCAATTACGATTTTCATTTTATATGTCCTCCATAAATATTGTTTTATTTCAGTGGTACTTTATTAATATCCTTTCCATAATTCTTGTAAATCCTATAGCCAAGAAGAATGATAGCCTCCAAGAATCGCTTTAGAATGATTTGTGGTTCTTCCTTCCATTTTAATACAGGCTTTACCATAACTGAGCGGATGCCTGCGCGATTGGCGCCCCACACATCTGTGAGAATCTGGTCGCCTACGAAGATGGTGTTGGTCTCATCTGTGCCCATCTGTGCCATGGCCTTTTTGTAGCCTGCTGCAGATGGCTTATTAGCCTTGTAAATATAGGTGCAGTACTCCACAGCCTCCTTAAAGGTCTTCACACGTGGCTCCTTATTGTTTGATAAAAGAAGGGCCTGAAATCCTATTTCGTGCAGTTCCTTAAAAAGAGCCTTTGCTCTGTCATCTGCTGGGGCATTGTGTGGCACAAGCGTATTATCTACATCAAAGATTACACCTCTGTAGCCCTGCTCATATAATTTTTTAAAATCGATAGCGTATGTGCTATCTACATAGTCCTTTGGATATAAATTTCTTTTACTCATAGGCTCGATTTTAACACAAAAGGAGGGACAATAAAACTGTCCCTCCTAAAATAGCATTTTCTCTCTAATTAGAGCTTTCTTTTTCTAAAGAAGATTGAGTATACAGCTGCTGCAAGAACTGCGATTCCAGCAAGAACTGCTGCAACAATCTTTCCAAGGTTTGAAGAGCCTCCATCTACTGCTGTTGTAGGTGTTTCAGTGTCTTCAATCTCCTGTGTGTCTGAATCTGCCTGCTCTGTTTCAGTAGCCTCTGTATCTTCTACTGTCTCAGTAGCCTCTGTCTCCTCAGCTACCTCATCTTCTGCTACAACCTCCTCTGTTGCCTCATTATTCTTTGGCTTGTTTCCAGCAGAAGGCTTTGTAGCTGGCTTTGTTTCTCCTGCCAATGGTACCTGTTCATCTGCTACTACAACCTCTGGAGTAGGTGTAGGTGTTGGTCTTACCTGTGAAGCTGTGCCAGCTGAAGAGCTTCCAGATGATGAGCCGCCTGATGAAGAACCTGAGCCACTCTGGCCACCTGCTGATGGTCTTGGTGCAGGTGCAGGAGTTGGTGTTGGCTCAGCCTTTGTTAAATCTGTCTTAATAAGAGCAATCCAGCTTAGTACGCCATCACTAGAACCAGTCTTTGAAACAGATACTGTAACTGTGGCAGCTTTTTCAAGCTCAAAGAGTACTGTCTGCTGATTAGCAGTGTCGCTAGACTTTAGTGTAAAGTCCTTAACACTGATTTCCTCTCCATCTGCATATACTGTGATTCTAAGCTGACGTGTTGTGTTCCACCACTCAGCAAAACCAAGGTCTGCTGCATATTTTCCTGCTTCGAGGTCAAAGCTGTAATCAACATTCTTGTTGCCGCGTGCCCAGAAGCCATGTCCCCAGATATCATTGCTTGAATTCTTTACACCCATGTCATCTGTAAGACTGCCTGCGTATCCTGCGTGGTTATCACTACTATAAGCCTGGTCAAGCTCACCGTTAAGAAGCTGCTTGCCCACCTTATTCTTGATAGCCTTGTAGAAGCTGTCATCCACATCATTAACACCATCCTGTGTAGCTGCACAATCAAAGAAGTAGATAAGCTTGTCATTTATAACCTGAGCAGTAAATGTAATGCTTCTTCCATTAGCAAGTGTGCCCTTTACAGTCACACCTCCTACGGCATAATCATCTGCTGTAATCTCTTCCCAAACTACATCTACAAGCTCTGTAGTCTCACTGCCTTCATATCTGATTTCAATCTGCTTAGGAAGTGCTTCCTTTAATTCTATAACACTAGCTGCCTCCTGAGGAAGTTTTGTCACTACATCATACGCCTTAAGCGAATCAAAAATCGATAAATCCCAGTTACTATATTTCTCAATCTTAATTCCTCCGTCGGAAGTAAATTCGATTGGAAGCCATACATATCTGGAATCTCGAAGGAGATAGCCCTTGTCAGGATTTGCCCAACGATCTCCCATATACATAAACCTGCCTTGACCTAAATCCACCACACAAGTGCTTTGTGTATCGTAGGTTGTTCCGGCTCCCTCATCCGTGCAAGGATTGCCCTTTAATGTCCAAGGACCCAATACTGAATCAGATACTGCGTACTTAGCTGCATTAGGAGCCCATCCTGTACATCCAGATGTAATCATATAGTACTTGTCGTTCTTCTTGAACATTGCAGGTGCTTCACGGCTTTCACCTACGAAGTTGACTGTATAATCAACTCCCTCTACGCCTACTGGATTGCCATTGTCATCCTTACCGCTCATAGCAAGTCCTGTGTAATCATCATTGAGCTTTGCAATGTACATATTTGCATTTCCATCTGATGAGTACATAACGTAAGCTGTTCCATCATCGTCCTTGAATACGTTCATATCACGGACATGACCATTCTCATTATCCCAGCTGCTGTCATAGCCTGTGTTTGTATGAAGCAGATATGTTCCAAGAAGCTTGTATGGACCATTTACTGTATCAGAAACAGCAATGCCAAGCTTTGCCTTTGCATAATCAGATGATGAATCGCTAGAGTATGGGCTGTTTCCATCTGCGTGGAAGAACAACACATACTTGCCAGTCTTTTCGTTGTAAAGCATCTTTGGACGCTCGATTACGCAGCCTGCATTAGAACTTCCTGCCCAAAGGTCTGTGTAAATAGCCTTCTGCTTTTCTGAAAGCTCGCCGTTATTTCTGCTACCGTAAAGTGCCTTGAAGTATTCATCGTCGAAATCGCTTTCAGAAGTCATTGTACGAAGTACTAATCCTTCGTCTGTCCAATTGTATAAATCTTCTGAGCTGTAGAGGTGAACACCTGGGCAAGGTCTGTAATCATTTGTCTTGTCCTCACCTATCCAGTAGTATTTTGTAACGCCATCTACTGTAAGCTTCTGGATTTGGCCACCATGTGCCTGGATTACGTTGCCATTTGTATCTGTGTACACTGCACCCTTAGCACCGCTAAATGATGAATAGGTTGTAATTTCTTTTTCAGTCTTTGCTCTGTAAAGCTTGATTTCAGCGATGTTTGCGCACTGTCCATCTGCTGGCTCGTATTTGAAGTATCTGTACTTTCCGCCAGTTTTTTCGAATTCCTCTGCAAATACTGTAGTAAGTACATCTGCCTCTGGCGCCTCTGTTGAAGATATCTCATGAAGCATCACATACTTTTCGCCGTCAACAGAGCCGTAGAAGGCGCCACCAAGCATTCTTGATGTATAGCCCTTTCTAGGAGCAAATGAGAAGGCCTTGATTTCAGTAGCTTCACCTAAATCAACTGTAAGATATCCACCCTCTAATCCATCGAAGAATGTGCTTAGGTTTCCGTCGATAGTCTTATCTACATCTGCATTCTTATCATTGTTCCATGGTGTAGAACCAGAAAGCATATCCTTTGTAAGCTCAATCTCCTCAAGCTTAGACATATCACGGTCAATAACTGGCTTATCCTCACCAGCTTCACCACTGCCCTTTCCAGAGTAATGAACACCCTCAATGATGTAGGTAGTGATTGAATTAGCAAGAAGATTTGCGTAAACTGCTGCATCCTCACTGCTTACTGTGATTGAATCCTCAGTAGAAACATCTGCCCAGTTTTCCCCATCAGCAAGACTTCCGCTAGTTCTAATTGCAGTAACTTTTGTCTGCTTTGTAAGAGTATCAAAGCCTGACATATCAATCTTTGCCATTTTGTCATTCTTGTTTGAATTGATAGCAACTACTACAAGCTTATCTTCCTTAGGGTCGTAAGCTGCAAGTGTGCTGCCATTGGCTCCGATGATTGTCATGCCTGGTCTGATGTATCTTGTGTACTGGCCGAAGCCGTAATACTTCTTAGAAAGAATCAGCTTTTCATTGTCATGGTCTGCTGCTGCAACGCCCCAATAACCATTTGCTGTTCTAGACTTCCAAGCCTTTTCCATATCAGAAGCTGAAAGGTAATCGTTGTCAGAGCCCTTCTTTACCCAAACCTGACCTGCCTTAGAGCTGTCAACGTGCATATCTACTGCATTCCACATAATCCAGGCTGTGCAATCCAAGCCCTTAATATCTGTGGCAATTCTTCCGCCCATACCGATGGCTGCTGACATTTCACCTGCGCTTTGTCCGCCAGTGAATGCTCCGTCAACCTCTGACATCCAAAGGTTTTCCTTGCCTGCAGCTGCTGTCTTTGCCAGCTCTGATCTCTTTGAGCCGCTGTAGGTATGTGTGTCAATACGAGTAACAACATCCTTTGCCTCGTCGGAAAGTGCCTTGTAAGAATCAATAGCAGTGTCGATAGAGGTCTCGTCAGAAGCAGAGATAATCATGTCGATTCCCTTATTCTTAAGTTCTTTGTTAAGAGCCACAAGGATTCTTGACTGAGATTCTCCAAGGTCGAAATGACAACCCTCCTGCTTGTTAGAATTAGCCTGCCAGTAGTTGGTGTATGGCTCATTCATAGGTGTTGTGCTCTGGAACTTCACACCGTTTTCTTCATTATTAATGTGCTCGATTACATCTGCCATGTAGCAAGCAAATGCCTCTACACAATCCTCTCTCAGGTTGTCCTTGTTTGCATCTGTGTTTCCTGAAGAGCATCCACTGACTGTCATGAAATATGGTGGTGAATTAGAGAAGGCCTCTGCAATGAAGTCATCACCTGATGCCTTTGCAGCTGCAATCAAAATATTCAGCTGATTTTGATCTGCCGACCAATCGTAATTCCATGCATATCCGCTGGTTTTATCTGCCCTGTCAAATTTCTCTTTGTAGTAGCTAAGGTTATGCTTGTCCAAATCCATCTTTGTCACATCCACACAATATCCAGGAACACCTGAATCAGAGCGGATGATATGGCTAGGATGATTCTTTTCATCTGGATCATCGCCACCACCTACGTTGTATCTGCCGATGTTAAGGTTAAGTCCCTCATCGCTGAAGAATGCCTTAGCAGCCTCCTTTGTAAGTTTTTCGCTATATCCAAGTCTGTTTGCCCACCAGCAAAGCGATGTGCCCCAGCCCTGGAACTCACCAAAGCTGTCTCCATCAGTGTCGTTAAATCTTGTGTTGGTAGATGGTGTAAGCTTGATAGTTGTGTCGTAATCTACCTCTTTTGTGCTTTCAGGCTGAGCTGTTCCAGAAATCATAAGACCTGAAATAACTGGGTCTGAGCTTCCATCCTTTTCAGTGATGAAATGAACCTCTGTAGATTTTGCAACATCCTCTACCTTGAAGCTGAGAGTTACCATTGTTCTAGGAGTGGTGCCTGAAACTGTAACCTTCTTTGCCTCTGTCTTAACCTGCTTACCTTCATCATTTGTGTAGGTAACATAGAACTTCATAGGTCTTGTTACGCTCCACCATTCATTGTAGATAGCAGTTGCTTTGTATTCGCCATTTGCAAGAGGTACGATGTATTCGCAGTTCTTGCCACCTCTTGCCCACCAGCCATCTGAATACACATCATCTGCATCAGAATTGTATCTGCCATCGTTTGTTTCGCCTTCGTTTACGATACCCCATGTGCCCTCTTCATAGATTTGGTCTGGAGCATCATTTAAAAGCTTGTGCTTTTTGTTAATCTCATCGTACTTAGAGCTTGAATCTGCGCCTGAATCGATGAAGTAAAGCACATCCTCTGGAACCTTGATTTCTGTAGGGTCCTCTTCAGGCTCCTTGATTCCATAGTGGTCTACAAGTGCTTTGTATTCATCTGAAGTGATGTTCAAAACAGTACCATGTCTTGGTGCCTTTGGAAGGCTGTATTTTGCTGGCGCCTTAAACTCACCCTTTGCAAGGTCTGTAGTTACAACTGGTGCATAGCCCTTTCCACCAAAGTGATCAAGAAGAACGCACCAGGTATCCTCATCAGCATCATCTGTATTTAGCTTGAAGGATGTAGGACCTTCAACTCCACCGATTTTTTCTAAGGATGGAGCCTCAACCTTTGTCCATGTTCCAAATAAGCTCTTGGCACGCTCCATATAAACTGTAGAGCCTGTAACCTTTGTGCCATCCTCAAGTGTTGCGTTACCCTCGTTCTTTGAAATTCTGTAAAGATATCCATCATTTCCAGCAATTACTGTTGTATCGATAGTAGATGCTGTCTTTCTGTCAATCCAAACCTGAGGCTTTGTAAATGTGTTAAAGTCTCTTGTTTTGCTGTAGTAAATTCTCTGCAAGCTGTAGTTGTCATCAGCAATCTTTGATGCCCAGAACACTACATATTCTCCAGTAATTTCATCATAATATGCCTCTGGCGCCCAAGTACATCCAGCATCAATACTGTCTGTAATTGTTACCATTCTCTGCTTGCTCCAGTTTATCAAATCTGTTGATTCCCAAACCATAATAGCCTGGCTGCCGGAATTCTGTGCTCGTCCCCAGTCACCGTTTCTGCCGATGCTAAGGTCTGTTGCTATCATGTAGAACTTGTCGCCTTCATGACTGCGCATGATATATGGGTCTCTTAAGCCCTTCTCACCTTTTTCAGATGTAAGCACATACTCGCCACCGTTTAACTCATCATAGTTAAAGCCATCCTGAGATGTGGCAAAATAAATATTCTCGCCACTAACTGTGTTACCTGTAAAGTAAGCAAAAAGATAATCTGTAGTCTTTTCCTGCTTCTTCAAAGCCTTTACTGTAACCTCAAACTCCTTTGTCTTTTCCTTTCCATCGAAGCTTAATGTAGCAGTAAGTTTAACCTTTTCATCAGATGTGCCACGCTTTACAACACCTGCAGGTGTGTCAGCATATCCATCATTAGATGAAGCCTTGTCAGTAATTACATCTGTGTTGTCAGATTTCCATGTAATCTTTGAACCGTACTTCCCTTCACTAGGAAGTGTGATATTACCACGGATATCTGATGAATTATAAATCTCAAGAGCATCGTAATCTGCCTGAAGCTCGTCATCGATTACCTCAACCTTTTCTACAAGCTTGCCCTTCTTAAGCTCGTAAAGCTCCTTAACCTGCTCAGTTGTCATAGCACCGCTGTAGATGTTGTAGTCATCAATATATCCTTCGAAAAATTCCCCTGAATTCCAATTGGCCTTACCAATCTGTAGAATGCTTGAATCTCCCAAAAGCTTTTTAACATCAATATCATGAGTATAATCTGCCTTTGAGCCGATATTATCCCCATTTACAAATACTGATGTGCCATTCTTTCCTACTACAACTGTAACCATCTCCCACTTTTTGGTTCCGCCCTTTGCGGTGAGCTGAGATGGTCTGTCCTGATTGTCAGAATTATATCTTTCTACTAATTTGCTAGAGCCTGAATCAAGCACGCCAATGTACTTCTCTGATCTATATGTTTGTCTGTCAGTGTTTGGCGCAGCATAGAATGTCCAGCCTGTACCTCCATCTATCTGGCGCAGATAAGAAATGGTAAACTCTTCCTCACCTGAAAGGAGGCTATCCCCATTCTCCTTTTCTACAGAAAGATAATCATCCTTTCCATCAAAATGTGCTACATTTTTGATTAAATCAGTATCCTCAACCTTAACCCCATGGTTGATTGCCTTTGCGCCTGCGCCCTTAAAGCCAGACTCTTCATCATCAAAATCAAAGGAAGCTATAAGCTTTACTTCGTTTTCGTCTTCTTCCTCTTCTTCCTCATTTGATTTTAATAATGCAGACTCCTCAGCTTCATCATCTTCATCTGAAGCCTCTTCTAGGGCATCCTCTGTTTCACCAGTTTCCTCTGATTCTTCAGTCTCTTCTGAAGCATTAGAATCCTCAGGTGTTTCGGATTCTTCCTCGGATTTAGGCTCAGTTTTCTCTTCAGCTACTTCTTCCGAAGCTTCACCGGCTTCAGACACTAATCCTTCTGCATTAGCAATCATACTTACATCACTGCCAATGGTGGTCATAGCCATAGCTGAACAGAGAGCCACAGACATTACTCTGTTTTTAACCCCTTTCATACCTTTCCTCCATTCTCTTCATAATACGGAATTACGAATTCAATTCCGCTAATTTATTCTCAAGAAAAATGTTAAATTCTATTAGGATTTAAGTAAATAGAATATCTTTCACAGTTTCATCACAAATCTCTAAAATATTTCCCACTTGACATTTTCGACTATTAAAAACGACCAAAAAAGTGCAAAAATAAAGACCCAGGAAATCCTGAGTCTTAAAATCTAAATAATTGGTAATCTTGAGCGTCGCTTATTGGGCCCACCCAAAGCCCTCTATAATGAGAAGTTCTCCAATCCCTTATCATCTGATGAAGCAATATTTTGTCTATCCTTAACAAAATACTGATAACGATGAATGGATGTATCCTTTTCCATATTTATAACAGCGTTTTTGATATTTTTTGCTGCTGCCTTTCCAGCATCACTAATAGTAAGGGAAGCCGCAACATCTCTATCGTTATTTATGACTGGGGCGATATCTTCTACAGGCTTTGTCTCCTCAACAGGTGATGAAGATTCTGGGCCACCAATCTTTCTGCTATTCTTTTCGTAAAACCCGTTTGATGGGCGAATTCCTGAAATATTCATATAACATTCTCCGTATTTATCTTTACAGATTATATATCGTACAAAAAGATAAATACTTTACTCCCTTTATAACCTGTGTATGGCCTACCGCTATTTGTCCAATACACGCTTTAACTCGTCCATGAATGTATTAACATCCTTGAATTCTCGGTAAACAGATGCAAATCTAACATATGCAACTGGATCCACATTCTCAAGATGCTCCATAACGATTTCACCGATACGAGTACTAGGAATCTCCTTTTCCTCAAGAGAGAAAATCTCTGTCTCGATTTCATCAACTACCTTTGAAATCTGAGCAGCTGATACTGGACGTTTTCTGCAAGCGATAAGAACGCCCTTTTCAATCTTTGTTCTATCGTATGGTTCACGATTGTTATCCTTCTTGATAACAATCAAAGGTATTGTCTCCACCTTTTCGTATGTAGTGAATCTCTTTCCACACTCTGGGCAAGAACGACGACGTCTAATGCTTGTGTTGTCATCCGCAGGTCTTGAATCAATTACGCTAGTATCTTGGCTACCACAAAATGGACACTTCATATCTTCCTCCAAAATTTATTTTACGAACCACTATATCTAGTACCATTCTAGCAGATTATACACAATCGAGCAACTAAAAAGCCCCACGCCATTTAGACGTGGGGCTTGGATTAAGCTATGTAAATCTTATGAATAAAGATCAACTAACTTCTTAAGGTGTGCGTAACGCTCCTTAGCTGTCTCCTCGTTGAGTGCGAAGAGTCTATCAGCACGCTCTGGGAATGCCTTTGTAAGACGAGCATAACGTGTCTCGTTCTTGAGGAAGTCCTGATACTTGCTGTAGTCACCTTCCTTAGAAGTAAGAGTGAATGGATTCTTTCCTTCCTTCTTAAGGTCTGGGTTGAATGAGAAGAGGTTCCAGTAACCAGCCTCTACAGCCTTCTTCATCTCATCCTGGCAGTGGTTCATACCACCCTTAACACCGTGAAGCTCACATGGAGCGTATCCGATGATAAGTGAAGGTCCGTTGTAAGCTTCTGCCTCAGCAAGAACCTTAACAGCCTGTGCCATGTTTGCACCAAGTGCGATCTGAGCTACATATACATAACCGTATGACATAGCGATCTCAGAAAGAGACTTCTTAGACATCTCCTTACCTGAAGCAGCGAACTGGCAAACCTCACCGATGTTAGAAGCCTTAGAAGCCTGTCCACCAGTGTTAGAGTACATCTCTGTATCGAATACCATAACGTTAACGTTCTCACCAGAAGCAAGTACGTGATCAAGACCGCCGAATCCGATATCGTATGCCCAACCGTCACCACCGAAGATCCATACAGACTTCTTAGCGAGGTAATCCTTAAGAGCAAGTGCTGCCTTAGCATCCTCAGAACCGTTCTTCTCAAGCTCAGCTACGAGTACGTCTGTTGCTGCACTGTTCTCACGTGTTGAGTTGATTGTCTCTTCGAACTTAGCAAATGCTGCCTTAAGCTCTGCAGAACCAGCCTCAGCTGCCTTCTTAGCAGACTCGATAGCGCGCTCGCGGAGGTACTTCTGACCAACTTCCATACCTAAACCGTGCTGTGCGTTGTCCTCGAAGAGTGAGTTACACCAAGCTGGACCCTTCTTAGAATCCTTGTTAACTGTGAATGGTGATGTAGCTGCAGGACCACCCCAAATTGAAGAACATCCTGTAGCGTTTGAAATATACATATGCTCACCGAAGAGCTGTGTAATAAGTCTTGCGTATGAAGTCTCTGCACAACCTGCACATGATCCTGAGAACTCAAGGAGTGGCTGATTGAACTGAGAACCCTTAACTGTAAGGTCAGAACCTGCTGCTTCCTTACGTCCAACATTAGCTACTAAGTAGTTGAATACTGGCTGCTCGTCTGCTTCGTCTGCCTGTGGAACCATTGTGATAGCACCAACTGGACATACAGTTGTACACTCACCACATCCCATACAGTCAAGTGGAGATACAGACATTGTGTACTTGTACTCAGAAGCCTTTGGCTTTGTATCAGCAAGCTTGATGTTTGCTGGAGCTGCCTTAACCTCATCCTCTGAAAGCATGTAAGGACGGATTGTAGCGTGTGAACATACGAATGCACACTGGTTACACTGGATACACTTCTCTGGATCCCATGTAGGAACTGTTACAGCTGTACCACGCTTCTCGTAAGCAGCAGCACCAAGCTCGAACTGTCCGTTTGGATTCTCTGAGAATGCAGAAACTGGAAGTGAATCTCCATCCATCTTAGAGATAGGCTCAAGGAGGTTCTTAACCATCTTAACAACCTCTGGACGACCCTCAAGTGCTGGCTTAGCAGCATCTGGAGTTGGGTTCTTCCATGAATCTGGAACGTTTACCTTATGTACAGCATCAACACCAGCGTCGATAGCGTTGTAGTTCATGTTTACAACATCGTCACCCTTCTTGCCGTATGACTTCTTAGCAGCCTGCTTCATGTAATCAACAGCCTCATCGATAGGCATTACATCAGCGAGCTTGAAGAATGCTGACTGAAGGATTGTGTTTGTTCTCTTACCCATACCAATCTCGATAGCCTTATCGATAGCATTGATTGTGTAGAGCTGGATGTTGTTATCAGCAATATACTTCTTAGCCTCAGCGTTGAGCTTCTCTTCGAGCTCTTCGTCTGACCACTGGCAGTTAATCATGAATACACCGCCTGGCTTAACGTCCTGAACCATCTTCATGCCCTGTGTAACGTAAGCTGGGTTGTGGCAAGCTACGAAGTCTGCCTGATTAATATAGTATGGAGACTTGATTGGGTTGTCACCAAATCTAAGGTGAGAAATAGTAACACCACCAGTCTTCTTTGAATCATACTGGAAGTATGCCTGGATGTACTTATCTGTGTGGTCACCGATGATCTTTGTAGAGTTCTTGTTAGCACCTACAGTACCATCACCGCCGAGACCCCAGAACTTGCACTCCTTAGTACCAGGAGCTGAAGTGATAGGAGCTGGCTTAACCTCTGGAAGTGAAAGGTTAGTAACATCATCAACGATACCGATTGTGAATCTAGCCTTTGGAGCATCCTTCTCAAGTTCCTTGTATACAGCGAATACTGATGAAGGAGGAGTATCCTTAGAACCAAGACCGTATCTACCACCGCAGATAGTGATGTCATTGAGACCTGCCTCACGAAGTGTTGTAGCAACATCAAGGTAAAGAGGATCTGCAAGAGCACCTGGCTCCTTTGTTCTATCAAGGATAGCAATCTTCTTAACTGTCTTAGGAAGTGCAGCAAGGAATGCCTCTGAAGACCAAGGTCTGTAAAGACGTACCTTAAGTACACCAACCTTCTCGCCGTGTGCGTTGAGGTAATCAATAACCTCTTCTGCAACGTCGTTGATAGAACCCATAGCGATGATGATTCTATCAGCATCAGCAGCACCATAGTAGTTGAAAAGCTTGTAATCTGTACCAAGCTTAGCATTTACCTTGTCCATGTACTTCTGAACAACTGCTGGGAAGTTATCATAGTATGTATTGCATGCTTCTCTGTGCTGGAAGAAAACGTCACCGTTCTCATGAGAACCACGCATTGTAGGATGCTCTGGATTAAGTGCACGAGCACGGAACTCGTTGATAGCATCCATGTTAACCATCTCTTTAAGATCTGCATAATCCCACTTCTCGATCTTCTGGATTTCGTGTGATGTACGGAAACCATCGAAGAAGTTAAGTACAGGTACCTTACCCTCGATAGCTGCAAGGTGAGCTACTGGAGCAAGATCCATAACTTCCTGTGGATTTGTCTCGCATAACATAGCGAAACCTGTCTGACGACAAGCGTAAACATCTGAGTGATCACCAAAGATGTTAAGTGACTGTGTAGCAACTGTACGAGCTGATACATCGAATACACAAGGAAGCTGCTCAGCAGCGATCTTGTACATATTAGGGATCATAAGAAGAAGACCCTGTGAAGCTGTGAATGTAGTTGTGAGTGCACCTGCACCAAGTGAACCGTGAACGGCACCTGCAGCACCTGCCTCAGACTCCATCTCTACAACCTTTACCTGATTTCCAAAAATATTCTCAAGGCCTGCTGCTGACCACTGGTCAACGAAATCGGCCATTGGGCTGGATGGTGTAATAGGGTAAATAGCAGCAACATCTGTAAACGCATAAGCAACGTGTGCTGCAGCCTGGTTACCATCCATAGACTGTTTTGCTCTTGGCATTTCTAATTCCTCCTTATTATATAGAGACATTTATAGTTACTGGAATGAGCTAAATTTCTGTATCGAACGAGTGACAAAAAACAAACCGGAGCCCACCCCCATAATGTCGTGATTATATGATAGAACTATTGATAAAATTATTCAATAAGACAAAATCGTTTTTCTGTTTATTTTGGAGTACAAAATTGTTAAATATCTTTGGTTTTTCAATTAAGTGTCGTTTATTATCATTAACTGTTGCCTAACATCAATAAAATAATCAAAATAAATCAAAAACTTGCATTGACACTGTCAGTTTTCTAACCTATAATCTATAAAAATTTAATTCGCATTTAAAGAAAGAGAGGTCCCCCCCTTATGGCATCCATTATCGGTGAAGGCATTACTTTCGACGACGTCTTACTGGTTCCACAGTATTCGGAAGTAACACCTAATCTTATCAATCTTCACACACATCTTACTAAGAAAATTGAACTTAACATTCCTATGATGAGCGCAGCTATGGATACAGTTACAGAATCACGTATGGCTATCGCTATGGCTCGTCAGGGTGGTATTGGTATCATCCACAAGAACATGTCAATTGAACAGCAGGCAGAAGAAGTTGACAAAGTAAAGCGTTCAGAAAACGGCGTTATCACTGACCCATTCTTCCTTGGACCAGATAACACACTTGCAGAGGCAAATGAGCTTATGGGCAAGTTCAGAATCTCTGGTGTACCTATTACAAAGGAAGATGGCACACTTATTGGTATCATCACTAATCGTGACCTCAAATTCGAAACAGATTTCAGCAAAAAGATCAGTGAGTCTATGACTTCTGAGGGCCTTGTTACAGCTAAGGAAGGCATCTCATTAGAGGAAGCAAAAGAAATTCTCGGCAAGTCACGCAAAGAGAAACTTCCTATTGTAGATGACAACTTCAAGCTCAAGGGTCTTATCACTATCAAGGATATTGAAAAGCAGATTAAATACCCTAACGCAGCAAAGGATGACCAGGGTCGTCTTCTCTGCGGTGCCGGTGTAGGTATCACAGGAAATATGATGGAAAGAGTTCAGGCTCTTGTTGATGCTCAGGTAGACGTTATCGTTATGGACTCAGCACACGGCCACTCAAAGAACATCATCGAGGCAGTTAAGAAGGTTAAGGCTGCATATCCAGATCTTCAGGTTATCGCTGGTAACATTGCTACAGGCGCTGCTACAAAGGCTCTTATTGAGGCTGGCGCAGATGCAGTTAAGGTTGGTATCGGACCTGGTTCTATCTGTACAACACGTGTTGTTGCAGGTATCGGTGTTCCTCAGATTTCAGCTATCATGGAATGCTACGCTGTAGCTAAGGAATATGGTATTCCAATCATCGCTGATGGTGGTATCAAGTACTCTGGCGATATGACAAAGGCTCTTGCAGCTGGTGGTTCAGTATGTATGATGGGTTCAATGTTCGCAGGTTGTGACGAAGCTCCTGGTTCATTCGAGCTTTTCCAGGGTCGTAAATACAAGGTATACCGTGGTATGGGATCTCTTGCTGCTATGGAGAACGGTTCTAAGGACCGCTACTTCCAGGAAGGTGCTAAGAAGCTTGTTCCAGAAGGTGTTGAAGGACGTGTTGCTTACAAGGGTAGCCTTGAGGACGTTATCTTCCAGCTTATCGGTGGTATCCGCTCAGGTATGGGTTACTGTGGTTGCCCTACTATCCCAGAGCTTCAGGAGCGCGGTCAGTTCGTTAAGATTTCCGCTGCTTCTCTTAAGGAGTCACATCCACACGATATTCACATCACAAAGGAAGCTCCTAACTACTCAGTAGAGGGCTAATATTTCAAACATAATGATGGCCAGTCTGTTTTTACACAGACTGGCCATTTTTTGATTCTTTATTATTCTTCGCCCATACGTGCAAACATAAGACGGAACTCCTCTTCTCTTGATTTAACAAGCTCGAAGTGAATATCCTTTATTTCCATACCATCCTGAGCAAAGTAAAGCTTTAAGAAGAATGTCATTGCACATCCTACAAATGGCACCTCAATAGTCTGCCACTCCTTATCTTCACCTGTGAGAGTCACCATCTTAACAAGCTCTTTATCCTTGAAAACGCTAAGTGGAATCTGGGCAAGTTCACTAAGACCGGCAGCTGCACGCACTGTCATCACAAGCTTGTAATCACCTCGTTCCTTAAAGGATACAGTAACCATATTGTTGCTATTTCGGCCTGTTTTGATATCAGCAGGATTAATTTCTGCAACTCCGCTTTCATCAATACGAAGATCAATCATCTTATCGAATGCAAGCTCATCATCATCCACTTCCTCGGCAAGCTGTAAATCCAGCTCATTATCTCTTTCAAGGAAACGATTCATAACCGGCTTTTCCATAATCCACTTGCAAATATTTGCAGCACATCTCTGAAGCTCTGCTCGTGTAAGAGTGCCATCGGCAAGTGCCTGAGCTGTATTATCCTTGTTTGTATTATCTTCAGAACTGCTGGTAACCATATATAAATCATTCTGAGCGCGAACGATTGATGCCATATCAGAATTATTTCCATGATATGAACGTCCACCCTTAGCCCACCAGTCAGTCATAATGATTCCATCAAATCCCCACTCATCTCTAAGGATTCT
The DNA here is from genome assembly GCA_000209815.1 of Butyrivibrio fibrisolvens 16/4. GTDB lineage: Bacteria > Bacillota > Clostridia > Lachnospirales > Lachnospiraceae > Pseudobutyrivibrio > Pseudobutyrivibrio fibrisolvens_A. The sequence goes on along the minus strand of FP929036.1, from coordinate 943,316 downwards.
TGTAACCAAATCGTAGCTTGATGAAGTATAGTAGCCATTAACAGAGCCATAGGTGGTCATAACTGCATGGGCACCAGCTTCCTTAACAGCAATCTCGTAACCCTTTAGATAAATTTCTCTGATGGCGCGGGCAGAGGCCACATGCTCTACTGTGTGTCTGCCGGTCTCCTGAGTATTAAGGGCAAAATGCTTGATTGTGCCTGTAACTCCGTATTTATGCATTCCCTTTAACTGGGCAGCAGCATTCTTTCCTGTTACATATGGGTCCTCGCTGAAATATTCAAAGTTACGCCCATTAAGAGGATTTCTATGAATATTCATACCAGGTCCAAGAAGGCAATCGATTTTGTTTTTGCGAAGCTCCAAGCCTTCCCAATTGTAAAGCTCCTCTGTAAGCTCCATGTTCCAGCCGCAGGCAAGGCAAGTACCATTAGGCATAGCAAATGCTCTCTTACCTGAATCCATACGAATACCTGAAGGACCATCAGAACAGCATGCAATTGGAATACCCTTTTCTAAAAGTGAATCTGTCACTCCACCAAATGCGCCACCACAGCCAGGTGTTACCTTAGGTGAGCTCATACCCTCGCCACGAACTATCTGGCAAAGCTCCTCATCAGAAAGCTGCGCAATAAAATCGTTCATGGTACATTTCTTATCTAAAACATCAACAAGCTTGTATTCCTTGTTTTCCTTTGCCTTCATCTCTGAAGGAAGGGTCTCTTTTCTAATCTTTTCTGAATCTACAGTAGCCACTGGCGCCTGCTCATATAGCTTTTTGTAGCTTCCATCTGCCAGCTGCACTGCCTTTAATCTGTCAAACTTCACTACAGGAGCCATAGCCTCTGAGAGCTGCTCCACTACCTTTAGCTCCTCGACCTTGACGATTCCTGACTCCAGTGCAGAACGTACATTATCACCAACGTAAAATTCGTATATACCAGCCTGCATAACATAAGCATTCTTGTGACTGGTTACACCACTGTCATCGAAGCTAGAAAGCTGATAATTCGTAATTACGAATTCCATCTCCTGGCTCTCCTGTGGCTCCAATTCTTTTGTTTTGCCAAATGCCACAAGCTCACGTGCTGGATTGCCAAGAACTCCCTGTGACTTTGAAACATAAACCTGTACAACCTGCTGGCCTGCTAAGTCTCCAGTGTTAGTAACTGTTGCTTTGATTGTTACATTGCTTCCATCGTATGTGCATTTGTTTGTCTTTATATCAAAAGTAGTATATGACAAGCCAAATCCAAATGGATAAAGCACCTTATCCTGTGCAAAAGTCTCAAAATATCTGTAGCCTATGTAGATATCTTCCTGCTGAATATTACATTCCTTACCACCAAAATTAGCTGTAGAAGAATAATCCTTAATGTCCTTTGCAATAGTATCTGTAAGACGACCAGATGGATTTACATCACCAGAAAGCACATCAATAGCTCCATAGCCACCTTCCTGGCCCCCCTGCCAAATATATAAAACTGCAGATGGATTATATTTTTCCACCCAGCTCATATCAATGATATTTCCTACATTTAAAAGAACAACAGTCTTTTCAAAGGCAGCAGTAACATTTTTAAGCATCTCATGCTCATCATCTGTAAGAAGATAACTACCCTGCGAAACGCTATTATCCTGGTCTTCTCCTGCTGTACGTCCGATTAATACAACGGCTATATCAGACTCCTCAGCTGTTTTTTAGCAAGCTGCTCTGTGACCGGCATTTCCTTTTGGAACCATGGCTCAGAAGCCCAGCCCACACCTGCATCAAAAGGATTATCCTTAATCCACTGGTCATAAGTAGCCTTCAGATTTTCATTAAGAGTGAAACGATTGTCTTCTTCGAATGCCTCTCGAACACCGATTACATACTTTGTATTTACCATACCACCAGAGCCAGTACCACTCTTGTAATAGTTGAACTGACTACGGCCAAAAAGTGCTATATTTTCTCCAGCCTGAAGTGGCAAAACATCATCATTCTTTAATAGAACAACGCCCTCAGCCACAGCGCGTCTGGCCAGTTTGGCAAATCTTTCTATATCAAATACTTTAGAACTCATATATACCTCCACACTCGTTTCATAATACCGTAAAAGGATAATAAAAAATACGGGTCAATTATATCAAAAACCCGTATTTTTTATCATATTAGTACTATTCAACTGAATTAATTAATGCGAAGATTTCTTCCTTGATTGCTGCGTTAACCTTCAGAGCGTTCTCTCTTGAATCCTGGTTAGAATAGAAGTAGAACTTAATCTTTGGCTCTGTACCTGATGGTCTGATAGCAAACCAAGAACCATTGTCTAAGAAGAGACGAATAGCATTCTGTGCTGGAATATCCTCGTAACCATTAATGTAATCGATTACCTTTTCAACCTTTGCACCAGCAACCTCTGTTGGCATATTCTCACGGAACCACTTCATCATACGCTGGATACGCTGTGCACCAGGAATACCCTCAAGGATGATGTTTGGCTCGTCCTCTGCAAAGAAACCGTACTTTGCGTAGATTTCCTGAAGAACATCCCAAAGAGTCTTGCCCTGCTTACGATAGTAAGCTGCTGCCTCAGCAACCATCATACCTGCTGAAATACCGTCCTTATCACGGATATCCTCGCAGATAGCATATCCAACAGACTCCTCATAACCGAATAAATATGTATATCCATTATCGTGAAGATAAGGGATTTTTCCACAAATGTTCTTGAAACCAGTAAGAGTTTCAAACATTTCCACACCATAAGCCTTAGCCATGATTGTTGATAATGTAGATGTAACGATAGACTTAACCATTGCGCCCTTTGCAGGAAGTGTACCTGCATCCTTATGTCCTTCAAGAACATAATTTACAAGAAGGTATCCTGTCTGGTTACCATTAAGTGGTACATAGTTGCCCTCGCTATCGCGAATCTCAATGGCAAATCTATCTGCATCAGGGTCTGTAGCCATAAGAAGCTCGGCACCAAACTTGCGACCGTACTCCTCAGATAATCTAAATGCCTTTGTATCTTCTGGATTTGGATATCCTACTGTCTTGAAATCTGGGTCTGGATTCTCCTGCTCAGGAACGATTGTCCAGTTAGAGAAGCCTCTGTCATTAAGCATCTGACGGAATGGGATTGAACCGCAACCATTAAGTGGTGTGTATACAAGAGGGATTGTAAGGTCAAGCTCATCTCCCTCATGAATTGCAAGTGATTCAATCTTGTCAAGGTACTCTCTATCGTACTCTGCTCCAAGAACTGTGATTTTGCCGTCCTTAACACCCTGCTCAAAATCAGACTTCTTTACGCCATTCCACATATCAACTGCATTGATGCACTCTGTCATACCATCTGCAATCTCAGATGAAACCTGACATCCGTCATCCCAATATGCCTTGTAGCCATTGTATTCCTTTGGGTTGTGGCTAGCTGTGATGTTGATACCAGAAACTGTGCCAAGTCTTCTAATCATGTAAGCAAGCTCTGGAGTTGGTCTTAAATCAGGGAAACAGTATACTTTGATTCCATTAGCCGCAAAAATTCCAGCAGCAAGCTGTGAAAACTCCTTAGAGAAATGACGTGGATCGTGTGCAATAACAACACCCTTATCCATAGCTTCCTGTCCCTTAGAAACGATGAAATCAGCAACACCCTGTGTAGCCTTACCAACTGTAAAGAAATTCATGCGGTTGGTTCCTGCACCAACTTTACCACGAAGACCTGCAGTACCAAATGAAAGGTCCTGATAGAAGCGATCTTCCTTTTCTTTTTCGTCGCCTGCGATAGCCTGAAGCTCAGCCTTTAATGGGTCTGAATCTGCAAGCTTCTCAAGCCACTCATTATATCTTGAATTGTAATCCATACTAATTCCTCCATATATAATCAAAAAATGCTATCAGGCTTTAATAAGCCTAATAGCATTTTAACATAAAATTAAATGAAGAAGAAGTAATTACCAAATACGATATTTTCCGCTAAGTGCTAACATAGCAAAAAGATATAGACAATTGTCATAGTAGCGTCTTTCGCCTGTACGAAGAGGAGTATTCCAGAATTCCTCTACTGCCTTAAGGGCATACTCTCCATCCGCTGCAAGTGATGCCTGAGCAATCGTTGCAGTCAAGCCTACTGGATGAAGTGCTTTTCCCTCAAGCACTGTACCGTCTATTTCATAAATGCCTCTTTTGTCTTCGGTTGGGAGGTTTCCGAAGAACTTCTGTAAATTGTTAGCGGTTTGTCTGCACCATTTTCCAAATTCGGTGTCTTTATCGGCCCATTCGTAGTCGAGGCCGATATTGGCGATAGTTCTGTAAGCATCACTGTAGAACCAGTCGTGACGTCCACCGAAATGTTCATGGTCGGGATAAGGTTTTCCATCGTAGTAGCTGTACTCTGGAGAGAGTCCTGTTACTGGATGGCAAGCTGTTTTTAAATATTCACGGGAAGCTTTAGCGCATTTTTTTCCAAAGCTCTTTGTCTTCAGCAAAGCAGTTCTCCGCAAATAAATCATAAAAGTGTGGAAGGTGATAAGAAGGATCTGTAAACTCAAGTCCTGGTACGAACTTAATGAGACCATCCTCATTCCACATATTGTGGCCTCCATACATTTCTTCGTGATGAAGAACCACTTTTAAAAGCTCTTTAGCTTTTAAACTATAGTTATAGATGCCTTCACCATCTCCCCAACGATGACTTGCAAAAATAAGAGCCATTGCAAAAAACTCTTCGCCATCTGGAGCTGGTCCGTTAGCATTTTTTCGACCACTAGGGTCTACTGACCAGGCAAAGTACCCTTTGTTTTCACCATCTTTCAGGTACATATTTGTCATTGCCCAGTTCCAAAGCTGATCAAATTCCTTTTTCTTATCCATTTGAACAGCCATCATCATACCATATGAAATTCCCTCGGTACGAGTGTCAATATTTCCTGTATCTACGAGATATCCCATAGAACCATCTTCTGTGGTCTCGTAAAACTTGTTTACGCCATAGAATATCTCGTCAAATGTGTCATTTACCCTGCGTTCTATTTCTTCAGGGGTCTTACCTATTTCTAAAAAAACGTTTCTCATTATTCCTTAACTCCACCTAATGTCAAGCCAGTTACGAAGTACTTCTGTAAGAATGGATAAATACAAATAATTGGAAGCATTGTAATAATTGTAGCTGCAGCTCTTACTGATGTAGGTGTTACTGAACCTTCACCAGCATTCTTCATAGCTTCTGCAGATGAGCTTTGGTTTGATACTGAAGAAAGGAGTTTCATAAGCTCATACTGCAATGTTGTATACTGTGAAGCCATTCTGTTATAAAGCATTGCATCGAACCAAGAGTTCCACTGTCCTACAGCAACGAAGAGAGCAACAGTTGCATAAACTGGTTTACATAATGGAGAAATAATCTTTAGGAAAATAGTTGTGTAACCAGCTCCATCTAACTGTGCTGACTCCTCTAAACTGTCAGGAATACCTCTCATGTAGGTTCTGATAACAAGCATGTTAAAGGCAGATAACATTCCAGGTATTACGTAAACAGCAAAGCTGTTTGTTAGTCCTAGGGATTTAAAAAGGAGGAATGTAGGAATCAATCCACCGTTAACATACATAGTGATAACCCAAAATAGTGATACCTGCTTAGCGAACATAAAGTTCTTACGGCTTACGATAAAAGCAAGTATAGCGTTTGTTACAAGAGCAAGAACTGTACCAATGAGTGTTCTTGCTACAGTGACAACAGCACCAGTAACAAGGTTGTCCTTAGATAATACTGTCTCATAGTTCTTCCAGGTAAATACTCTTGGCCAAAGATAAATGCCACCTCTAAGAGCGTCAGTACCATCGTTTAATGATACTGCAAGTGTATTTAAAACTGGATAAAGTGTAATAATTACAAAGCAAATCATAAAAATGCCATTGCAAATTCTAAATGCTAAATCAGCGCCTGAAATCTTCTTGCGTTTTCTAGCTTTTCCCATAGCGACCTCCTTGGTTTTTCCGGCGGTGCTTGTTAAATCTAATGTCTGATCCATGCTGCACACCTCCTAGAATAATCTTTCTTCACCGTGCTTCTTAGCAATATGGTTGAAGAATACAATAAGAATAATTGAAACCAAACTCTTAAAGATACCTGCTGCAGTACCGATTGAGTAATCGCCCTGGCTGATACCCCATTTCAAAACGTAGATATCAATTGTCTGTGATACGTTCTGTACAAGACCATTTCCAAGTAAGTACTGAATTTCGAATCCGGCATTAAGTACGTTACCAACATTCATAAGAAGAAGAATCATAATTGTTGGCTTGATACCAGGAAGTGTTACGTGCTTGATCTTTGCCCATCTACCAGCACCATCGATAGCTGCTGCTTCATAAAGTGATGGGTCAATAGATGTAATAGCTGCTAAATATATAATTGCATTCCAGCCTGTCTCCTTCCAAACATTAGCGAAGGCTACGATTGGCCAGAAGTATTTTTCGTGTGCAAAAAAGTTGATTGGCTGTGTAATCCAACCAAAGTGTAACATTACTGTGTTGATGATACCTGTTCCTGAAAGTGCATCGTGAAGAATACCTGTAACGATGATCCAAGAAAGGAAGTGAGGTAAGTAAGAAATAGTCTGAACGACCTTCTTGCCACCCTTGAATGCCATTTCATTCAAAAGAATTGCGAATAAAATAGCCATAACAAATGTAGCTGCAAGGTTTATAACACCCATTGCCAAAGTGTTACGAATAACTCTAAGGAATGATACATCTGAAAATAATACCTTGAACTTATCTAATCCTACGAACTGTGAATGTAAAAGACCTGTTACTGGCTTATAATTCTGAAATGCCATAAGCCATCCAACAAGTGGTGCATAATGGAATACGATTCCATAAATTACGATTGCAGCTGCCCAGATAATAAGAATTCTCTGGCGCTTAAAATCGGCCATATTGAATGTTTTCTTTGTCATAATTACCTCCCAAATTACTGCAAAATCTCTAAAAAATAGGTATAAAGATGGCGGGCACTATGATAATGCCCGCCAAGGGTTTATCTTTTTACCAAATTAAATCTTATTTGTACTTAGCTGCTTCTGTCATTCTTCTCTCGAGCTCTGTCTGCATCTCTGAGATGAAATCTTCTGGCTTGCACTCTTCGTATGCCTTCATATACTCAGCCCAACCCTTATCGAAGTCGTCAGCCATAACAACCTTTGGAAGATACTGGTGCTTAATCTCACCCATCTTTGTCCAAGCTGTACCACCTGGTGTGTCAGTTGTTAATGTGTTTGAATATGTGTACATTGGATACCAGTCACCTGGCTTCTCTGATGTGCCAAGCATTTCTACATATGTCTTAGCGCCATAAGCTTCGAAGCACTTCTTGATTGGCTCTGAAAGACCATCGAAGAATTCCTGCTCCTGTCCATCAGACTTCATAGCATTCTTGCCATCGCGGCTTGTTCCAGAATACTGTGGGAAGTATGAGTAAGAACATGTATGAGCTGCCTTGTAAGCTGTATCAGCTGCCTGCTTTCTCATCTCTGGTGTTCTGTAGTATAATCCGTCATCGCCAACCTTGTAATCTACATCCTTAACACCCCAGAATCTGAGATCGTGAATCTCCTGATCAAGAAGATCGTTTACGAACTGAAGTGCTGCATCTACATCTTTACAAGATGTTGTGATTGCAAGACCTGAAGATACGTTAAGAACTCCGCCTGAGTTGTGCCACTGGTTCTTCATACCCTTCTCAATTGTGATTGGAAGTGGAACGTACTGGCAACCCTGCTCATCAAGACCTGCTGACTTGATTGCGTCCTCGCCTGTGTAAGCGAAATCCCACCACTGATCAATCATACCAAGTACACGGCCAGAAGAAATCTTAGCGATGTACTCATCATATGTCTGTGTGAATGACTCAGGATCTACGATACCCTTGTGATACTCTTCGTTAAGCTTCTTGAAGTACTTAACAGCTGTATCTGTTGTGTTGTAATCGATAACCTGAAGCTTCTCTGGATCTACGATAACTGATCCATCGTTTGGATAACCATCAAGGAACTCTGGTGCATTCTCTAAGCAGAAGTATCTCCAGTCATCGCAAAGGATTGTGTAAGGGATATTCTTTGTTGTACCATCAGCCATTGTTGGGTTTGCTTCGTTGTACTTTTCGATAAGATCGAAGTACTCATCCATTGTCTCAATCTTTGGATATCCAGCCCACTCAAGAACTCTTGCCTGAATCCAGAATGCCTCATCGTTGTGTGTACAAGCACGTTCCTGACCATAGATGTTAGAGAACTGTGGAATCCAGTAGATATGTCCGTCGCTCTGACGAAGCTGATCCCATTCCTGCTCTGTGAAGTATTCCTTAATGTTTGGATACTTATCAATGTAATCATCAAGTGCTACAAGAGCGCCTGCCTCATAAAGCTGCTTTGAACCATTTCCACCTTCGATGAAATCTGGATACTCGCCACCAGCAATAAGAGTACCAACTGCCTCTTCAGCTGTCTGACCTGTAAGCCAAGTCTCCTTAACCTTGCAGCCTGTCTTTTCAGCGATGATCTGCTGAATCTCATTGTCATCATTGATTTCTGAACCAGGTACTGCAAAGAATGCTGTAAATTCCTTGATACCATCTTCATTGACTGCTCCGCCGCTTGCTGCCTGCTTACCACATCCAGCAAACATGCTTGAGAGCATTGCAGCGCAAAGTACAGCGCTTACAATTTTCTTTTTCATAAATAACCCTCCTATTATTCTCCGGGACTTTTGTCCCTTTCGTATGATAGTATTCTATGTCTTTTCTGTGAACAAAACATCGGAGAAAGTATAGAAAAAGGGGGGAGAAATTTTAAAAATTTCTCCCCCCTATAATTTAACACCTCATCCGGCCTTTCAGGCCACCTTCCCCTCAAGGGGAAGGCTTGGATTAGAAATTCTTCTTGTATTTTGTAGGGGTGCAGCCCATTGCCTCAATAAACTTGTTTACAAAGTAGTCTGCATCCTTATAGCCTACTGCCTCTGCCACCTCATAAATTTTCATATCCGTTTTACGAAGTAACCGAGCAGCCTCCTCTATTCTCTTTTTGTTAAGATAATCCTTAAATGAGCAGCCGTATTTTTTCTAAACAACTGACCTAAATAAGCAGAATTAACAAAGTACTTTTCGCTGAGATCCTTCAGTGTAAGGTTTGATGCGAAGTTCTTTTTGATTTCCTCTTCCACATCACCAAGAACACCTCTTGATACGTTTTTACGAAGCTGAGCAATATACTCTCCATATGCATAGGCCATACGGCAAAGGTGAGTTTTACCTCCACGGCTGATTCCCTCTTCAGAAGTGGTTTCTGAAATGATACGAAGAATCTCCTCCTGGTTAACCTCGCTATCAAGCTCGCTGGCAAGATGTATCAGCTGGAATAACAGGTAATTAATATTAAGATTCATGGTAGAACCTGTAACACCTGTCTTTTGCATTTCACCGTAGAAATCATCTACGCATTTACGAATTTCTACATGCTCACCGCGCTCTATGGCAGCAATCAAAGCATCAAGCTCCTTTTTACAGATAATGATGCCAGATTCCCCAACCTTGTACTCTTCCTCATAGAAATAAATGTTTTTCTTTTCACGGAAGCCCTGAAGGGAATGGAGCATATTAGCTGTTCCGTAGGATTTTGAAATGTTTTTTATGCCTGTAACTGATTTTCCTACAAGCACTGTAATGGAAAGATTAGTATTGGCCTCCAGATATTCCAAAAGCCCCACCAGATACTCCCTGGTAGTAAGCTGCAGGCGCTGACCCATACTATCACTATATACAAAACCTATATCATATACCTGCTCGCTATCGGATATATCTCTGATGCAAAAATCCGCATCATCCTTTAGATAATCTGTTGCTGCAGAATATATCTTTGCAAGCATTGCTTTTTATCATCATCGGAAAACTCCTCTGTAGGATTCTGCTCGTCCAGCTGAATCTCCACATAGCATTTTTCCTCATCTATATCTGTCTTTTTGGAAATGTATTCCAAATCATTTATATCATATTTTCCACTGAGAAGACGCATAAGGACACGCTCCATATATGCCTTTTCCTTTTTATGCCATCCTGTGTACGTGATGTTTTGGCTTGATTTAATGCAGAAACCTTATTTATAATTCCAACCAGCTGTTCCTGCTCCACTGGCTTTAAAATATAATCTGTACAATCGTAACGAAGAGCTTCCTGTGCATAGCCAAATTCTGCATAACCACTTACAATAACAAAATATGTATCCTGATTAAGCTGAGTCCTAAGATTTTTCAACAAATCCACTCCGGACATAACAGGCATCTTAATATCTGAAATAATCAAATCTACCGGGTTAGATTCAACATAATCAAGTGCCTCTTTGCCATTTGAAGCAGTGCTAATATGGCAGCCTTCCTTTTCCCAATCTACTAAAAGCTGTAAGCCCTGCAAGATGAATGGCTCATCATCAACCAATAAAACTTCTAACATTATTACAATAACCCCTTTAAATACTTAACTGGAACAACTATCTGCACAAGTGTGCCAGTGCCCAGCTCTGAATCTAGATCAAAGGAAACCTCGTCCTCTGACATCATTTTTAATCTAAGGCATGCATTTACAATGCCTACTCTACCCTTTTCCTTAAGCATTTCGATGTTAGCGAAACGCATTCTTCTAAGAAGCGACTTCCCCTCGTCTTCATCCATACCGTTTCCGGTATCTTCAATCTCCAGAGTCATAAATTCTCCATCGGAAGATATTCGTACAAAAATCCATCCTGGTGTAATCTTGCTTTCGATTCCATGTACGCATGCATTTTCAACGAACGTTACTATAGTAAGCTTTGGAATTAATAATTTCAAGCATTCTTCAGCAACATCAATTTCAAATGATAGTCTGTCACCAAAACGATATTTTTGCAACTCTAAATACGCATTTACGAATTCAATTTCTTTCTCGATAGTGACATTATCATCATTCCACTCTGTATACTGACGCTGAAGCTTCGCCAAATGCTCCACCATTTTAGAGGTTTCTGTCTCCTGCTTTAATAACGAATGCATTCTGATGCTCTCTAAAGCATTGAAAAGGAAATGTGGATTAATCTGGCTGTGTAAAGCCAAAAGCTCTGCATTCTTACGAGCCATTAAGGATTCCTGTTCCTTCAGCTTGTTCTGATATACAGTATTCAAAATATTACTTACATAAATAGGCAACATCAAATTCACAATAATCAGCACAATAAACTGATACCAACGACTCTTAAAAGCATTGATAAATGAATCGTTTCCTGCCACAACATCTATAGTAAGGATTTGATTGTAAATCTCAAAATCCTGAGAATAAGCGATATTATTATGATTAAGCTTTAAATCGTAATCTTTATTTATATTGCTATATCTACTGTTGGACATAAGCACCCTGTTGCTATCGCAGATATAAGCACGATTTTCGTAATTTAAATTTGAAATAGTTTCTGAGAGCTTACCATAATCAACTATAACCACAAGAATATTGTTGGAAACATTGTTATAGTAATTCAATCTTTGGAAATAATAGATAGTCTTTTGAGTCTGACCATCAGCAGTTTTTCTTCTGCCAAAGTACAAGCCCTTATTAAGGCCTGATTCCTCCACATAGGTATACCAATCTGTACCATATGCCTGGTCCAGTCTCTGAAATTCCGAACCGTTCGTAACGGTATCATTATCAAGGTAGATATAGAAATTAAGACCTGACTGCCCCTCTACTAATTTGAGCAGTGTATCATCAAAGCAATCGTGATATGCATTATAGTAGTCTAGGTTTGAAGAGAATTTTGTATTTAAAAATCTATCAACATAGAGGCTGCTATAAAGGGCATTGCCCAGCTTAGCAGCCTGATCTATCTGATTTGTAAAGGTGTAATTAATGGCGTTAGCCTGATTCTCCATGGTATGCTCTCTAGCTGCACGTTCAGAACGAAATGCGCCAGAAATAACAATACCATCAACAATGATGATAGGGATAATAACAAACACTATATAGAATGCTATCAATCTTCTCTTTGATGCTGTCTTCAGAATATATCTGTCAAAAAAAGAATCAAACTTCGTCATTAAAAATCACCCAATAATTACATTTTTTCTAAGGTAAGCCATGCAAAATCGCAGTGGTTGTCAGAAGGCTTGCCATTTGATGAAGTGTACATTCCCACTGTACATCCAACAAATCCTCCTGCCTCTTCTGTGGTATATGGTAATAAATCGATGCCAGCCTCAATAAGAGTATGCTTTCCATTTTCCACAAGATAAGCATCTGCCTTTTGTGCCTTAGCCTGAAGCTCGATGGTAACAACCTCAGCATTAACATCTACTGATGCAGAAACTGTCTCCTCACCCTTAACGGTTTTACGAACCTGAAGAACCTTCTTGCCACCCTTTAATACTATCTCAAGTGTAAGATGATTAGCATGATTCTGGAAAAGAACAAGACCACCACATTCATTTTCATTTGCAGGAGTAAAATCAACTCCAGTATTTACCTTAAATGAATAATCCTTCTGACGCAATCCTAAAAATGATGGATAGCACATTTCCTCTGCACGCTCTGGACGAGTAAATAAACGAAGGAAGCCTGGACGCTCTGTAAGAGAATAAATTTCCTCATTTCTCTTTTCGATACCAACAAGACGCTGATCCAGTTCCTTTGTCCAGAAGTGAAGCTCATCGCTCCATTCATTCTCAGCTGGGAAAGGATGCTCCTCAAATGGAAGCTCTACGTCATCTGTTAATTTGCCAACACCTGGATTAATTACTGGCCATCCCTCTTCCCAAACTACCTTTGCAAGGAAAGTCTCACGACCGATACTGCAGTGCTTTTCACAAGGACGTGAAGCAAGCATAACAATGTACCAATTGCCATTTTTATCATCGATTAAATCACCGTGACCAGCATATATTATAGGATAATCCTTACCTAAATTTCTATGGGAAAAAATAGGATTTCTTGGGCAACCCTCAAACCAGGCAAATAATTCCTTTGAACGAGCCACTGAAATAGCGTGCTCTGGGCCTGTACCACCTTCTGCGTGAAGAAGATAATAATAGCCATCCTTCTTGTAAAGATGTGGTCCCTCTGGCCAGATAACATCCTTAACAGCACCCTTCCAGATTGCCATAGACTCTCCTACAAGCTGCATTGTGTTAAGGTCTAATTCCTGTACCCAGATTTCCCAATCGCCGTTGTAGCGAACTCCTTCTGGATTTGGGCGAGTACCAACATAGTAGCATCTGTCATCATCATCAAAGAAAAGTGAAGGGTCGATTCCAGGTGCAGCTTCACCTAAGTAGTATGGCTCGCTCCAAGGACCAGCTGGATTCTTAGCTGTTACTACAAAGTTGCCACCGTGGCTTACATTTGTAGTAATCATATAGAATGTGCCTTTGTGCTCTCTGATTGTAGGAGCGAAGATACCACGTGAAATCTCACCGCTTACTGGAAGCTGGCTTTCTCTATCAAGTACATGTCCTATCTGCTCCCAGTGTGCCAAATCCTTGCTGTGGAAGATTGGAACGCCTGGGGCGTAAACAAAGCTGGAACAAACAATATAGTAGTCGTCGCCCACTCGGCAAGCCGAAGGGTCAGGGTAAAAGCCCTTAAGTATTGGGTTATGTGCAATTGTCATGATAAAATCTCCTTATCTAACTAATCCAAATCCTAATATAGTGAATTTATTTCTTACGTCGTCTTTGTCGACGCGAACCTCTACGTGGTGCTTACCTGTTACAGGCTCGTCGATTACGATGAGTGGATTGCAGTGGCACCAACGGTTTACGTATGGGTCAAGGTCACGGACAAATTTGCCATCCACGTAAACCTTTGCTGTGGCTGCGTCAACCTCTCCTGAATCCTTCATTACAATTACAAGTGCTTTGCACTCTACATCCATTTCGAATGGTTCGCTGCTTCCCTTGCCACCATCATACATCCAGTTGTATGGAAGCTCTCCTGTGAGATTTAAATCTAAATCCATCTCAACTGACTGAAGAACATCATCCGTATATACGAATCCACCAGGTTGTACACTGATAAGGTCTGTATTGTCCTTCTTATCCACAAGAACAACGTTATCAAATGTATTACCAATAGCTGGTGCCTCATCAAGGCGTGGGTCGTACTCTGTTGGAACAGGGCTGCTAAGGGCCTTTTCCATAATGTTGATAAGTGAATCAGCCATAATAGTATGTCCCAAATTTGTAGGATGGAACATGTCATAGAAATACTGATGCTTTGTAAGTATTCTCTTATCTCTATCGTAGAACTGAGGTACAACTGCATCCTTAACACTAGCCATTGGAAGGTCATATCTGAATCCTACAGGTGATAATCTATCCTGAAGATTATAATCATCCGCAAATACCGAGAACATCAACATTACTGCTGGCTGGCTAGGAAGAGCAAGGGCACGTCTTACAAGACTCTCGAAGCAATTACCCTTTGTCTCGTCTCCCTCGTCGTTGACTGCAAATTCAACAACTAAAATATCAGGCTCTACAGTGCCATCTCTAAGCACATCTCTGTCAAATCGAATCATTCCAAGCTCAGAAGGTGTTCCGCCTACTCCAGCCTTAACGAAATGAACATTGTCTCCATTTCCCATAAGCTTTTTGAAGCCCAGGAATGACTTGTAAGCATAGCATTCTGTGTTGATTGGTGTAGCACCTGCGCCCTGAGTAATAGAACCACCAATGTAGCAGATGTTAACATCCTCTCCTGCCTTTGCCTTGTTTACAGCATCCACAAGACGCTTTGTATTTCCAAGGTTTACAAGTGAACGATCAATCATTTTCTTGTATTCTGGTGAAGCTGTATCTACAGGCTTTTCCTCCAGCTGAGGTGGAGCCTCAAAACCATCATTAAGGAAGAATCTTACTGAAAGAAATGCCTTCTGCTCTGGGGCATCTGTGTGAATACGAATCTGTCCTGGAACATCATCATCCTCTGTCCAGTCGATGTCATCCATGTAAATTCTTTCTTCCTGAGAATTCGTATTTACGTTAGCAATGAGATTTGCTCCACCGCCATATAAATCCTTCTTTCCATACATCTGGAATACGAATTCTGCCTGTTTATCCTTGTCTTCCATTTCTACTGAAACACCAACAGAATGAACAAGCTTTTTGAAGCCATCAACTGTCTCCATAAGCTTTAAAATCTTTTCGTCTGTAACGTTTCCTGTGAAGGTAGCGCTACTGATAAGACGACCATCGCTCTGATACAGGAAGGATACACCCTTTCCTTCCTCATCAGATTGTGTAAAGATTTCCTTATCCTTGATTATGTAAAAATATGGTCTGTTCTTTTCTGGGTCTGTTGGTGCTTTTACAATTTCCATTACATTATCCTCCTAATACTCTACTTCAGTTACTTCTCCCTTTAACACCACATCAAAAATATCTACTGTCTTTCCTGTCAGCTCCGCACTTCTTGCATCTGGCTGCTGGCCGCCTACAAATACCTTGAACTTGCCAGGCTCTACAATGCAGTGTCCCTTCTCATCGATGATTGCAAAATCACGAGCTGAAAGCTCAAGGCTTACCTCCTTTGATTCCCCTGGAAGAAGCTCTACCTTTGCAATCTTTCTAAGAGAACAGTTTGCAACTCTTGTGGATGCCTCAACATCCTTTACATATACCTGAACAGTTTCGTGTGCCTTATAATCTCCGGCATTCTTAACTGTTACCTTTACAGTAAATTTATCTCCGATAGCACCCTCAGTCTTGTCGATACCAGCATTAGAATACTGAATATCTGAGTAACTAAGACCATATCCAAATGGATAAAGTGGTGTGCCCTTAAAGTATCTATATGTACGTCCCTCCATTGAGTAGTCCTCAAATGGTGGAAGATCTGCATCTGATTTATAGAAGGTAAGCGGAAGCTTTCCTGATGGGCTATCCTCACCGAAAAGCACCTGTGCAATTGCCTTTCCACCTCTTGCACCTGGATACCAGCAATGCATTATCGCATTTACGTTTTCATTAGCCCAGCTTAAATCCATAGCAGAACCTGCAAGAACAAGAAGAACAACTGGCTTACCGATAGCTGTGATCTTCTCTAAAAGCTCCTGCTGAAGGCCTGGAAGCTTAAGACCCTTCTTATCACCTGAGCCGAACTCGTTTCCTGCATCGCCTTCCTCGCCTTCGATTGTAGAATCAAGACCCATAGCAAGTACCACAACATCAGAATGTTCTGCAACTGCCATAGCCTCTGCAAATGTATCTCTAGCCTCTGAAAGCACATGCATTCTATCCTTCCAAAGTGGAGTTCCATCTGAGTGGAATACTCTCACATCATCTCCAACGTACTGCTGAATTCCTTCAAGAACAGTAATATATTCAGATGAAATACCCTCATAGTTTCCTACAAGTGCCATTCTTGAATTTGAGTTTGGTCCGATGACACCAATTGTCTTTATCTCATCCTTCTTAAGTGGAAGTAATCCATCATTTTTGAGAAGTACCATACTGCGCTTTGCAGCCTCAATTGCAAGCTCCTTGTGCTCCTTGCACTCTACTACTTCGTATGGAATATCATCATATTTGCTTCTTCTTTCTGGAAGTGTTCCAAGACGAAGACGAAGCTCGATAAGTCTCTCTACAGATTCTGTAATAGTCTCCTCTGTAACAAGATTAGCCTTGTAAGCGTAAAGAAGCTTCTCATATACACAGCCGCAGTTCAAATCACAGCCGTTATTAACAGCAAGTGCAGCTGATTCCACCTCACAGCCTGTTACCTTGTGATTTTCGTGGAAATCTCTGATTGCCCAGCAGTCTGAAACAACGTGACCTTCAAATCCCCAGTCGCCTCTTAAGATATCCTTTAGAAGTCTCTTGCTACCACAGGCTGGCTCACCGTTTACACGGTTATAGGCTCCCATTACTGCCTCAACCTTCGCATCCTTTACAAGACGCTTGAAAGCATAAAGATATGTATCATATAAATCCTGGTCATTTACCTTCGCATCAAAATGATGTCTTTCTGCTTCTGGACCAGAGTGTACAGCAAAGTGCTTTGCGCAGGCTGCTGATTTTGGATTGTCCAAATCATCGCCCTGAAGTCCACGTACATAAGCCATACCAAGCTGGCCTGTAAGATATGGATCCTCTCCGTATGTCTCATGGCCTCTTCCCCATCTAGGATCACGGAAAATATTTACGTTTGGAGCCCAGTAAGTAAGTCCCTTATAAATATCTCTGTCGCCATGCTTTGTAAATTCATTGTATTTTGCACGTCCTTCTGTTGATGTAACATCAGCAACCTTTTCAACAAGCTCCTCATCAAAGGTTGCGCCAAGGCCGATTGCCTGTGGGAAAACTGTGGCATCTCCAGCTCTTGCTACACCATGAAGTGCCTCGTTCCACCAACAGTACTTTGGAATACCAAGTCTATCGATAGCCTCAGCGTGATGTAACATCTGCGAGCACTTCTCCTCTATAGTCATCTGCGATACTAATTCCTTAGCACGCTTCATAGTCTCCTGATTCATCAGTAGATTCCTCCTTGTTTAACATTTCTAGCTGTTTATTGAATTCTTTACTTATGTAATAAAGTGTGACTGTGGTACAAAGAAGCCAAATCGCAAGCCCCCACTGGATGTACCATGCACAGATTACGTATGGTAAAAAAGTCACTATAAATATAAGAACCATTCTTGGGAGATTAAGAAGTGCCATTACCATGGAAGCCTTAAAAAGCTCCTTTAATGTCACCTTGTATCTTGCCTCAAATGGGAACATACAGTAAGCAACAGCCCACACAACAAAGCTAAGCAGACCAAGTATTGCCTTTAATATAAATGGCATTCCTGCTCCTATTCCGTATAAAACGTTGTACCAATCAAAAGCAAGAACAAGTCCAATCACCAAAAGAATCAACCATGCGCCTGTCACCTGAGCAAAATTCTCCTTAAATGATTTGAAATAGCTTTTAGTGACGCTTGGCTCCTCGCCTCTAACTATTTTCATTGATGTATAAAATTTTGCAGTATGTGCTGCACCTATTGTAATAATGGGAATAGAGCATAGAACTGTTAGAAGATTTAAGATAATAAAATCTGTTACCTTGCTAAGAAACTCCATTACTTCGCTGTCTGGACTAAATATTTGCATAACATTAATACCTCCGGATACTATCTTGGATAGTAATAGTCTACAAAAAATCCCCACCAGCATCTACTGACAAAGTACAGATGTTAGTGGGGAAAAATATAGTCTTAAAATTCAAGGGTTATAATACAGCCAAGGTAAACTGCATTTCTATTCTACTGATGTAGATGTACCATACTTAGCTTCGAATTTCTGTGTTCTTTCATCCATGATAGCCTGTCCGCCTGAAGCAAGGTAATCAGCTACTGCATCATCCCAAACCTTATCAAAATCAGCTTCCTTAGCAGCAAGAGCTGTATCATAAACAACATCTCTCTTAGATGAAAGTGCCTCACCCATACCGTTTTCAGCAAGGATTTCTGGAACCTTTACATTCTTTGCAATCTTGTTATCTGTAGCTGCGATATCAAGTGCCTTCTGAACATCAGCTGGGTCACATGATGGGTAGCTGTGTGCCATTGAAAGAAGTGTAAGATCCTCATCTCCAAGGTGAAGTCCGTTGCAAGTAATTGTGTAGTCAATGTTATTACCTGAGTTCATGATTGGGTCACCTGTTGCAGCGATGCACTCGATAGCGCCATCCTCAAGAACGTTATGTGTAACGCCCTCATCACCAATCTGTAAGTACTTGATGTGCTCTGGAGCTGAAATCCAATCAAGGTAAAGAAGTGATGCAAGTGGCTCATCATTTGTTGATGGGAAGAAGATCTTTCTATCACCTGCTGTTGAGTCAACATACTTAAGGTGCTTGCCCTCTGAGTTTTCGAAGCAATCTACAGCTACATACTTAGCTTCAGGTCCAACGATTCTCTGAAGGTTTGCCTGGATTGAATCCTCACCACTTCTGAAAGGATAATCCCAGTTGTGCTGGAATGCACCAACATAACCAGCCTTCATCATATCATCTTCTGTAGAATCACCAGCTGTGTAAAGAGCGAAATCCTTCCAAAGAAGACCTTCGTTGTACCACTTGTTAAGTGTCTTCATAGCAGCCTTTGTACCATTCTGTGTAAGCTTTCTATCATCAAATCCATTGATGTAGAATTCCTTATCAGTAATCTTTGGATCCATCTCTGATTCAATAAGAAGAGCTGCTCTCCAGCCTACATCAAATGAAACTGAGAAAGGAACCATCTTATCAGCATCGCTTCCGAGAAGCTCCTTAGCATTATCACGGAATGCACAGATGCAATTGTAGAACTCTTCCTTTGTTGTTGGCTCTTCAAGACCAAGCTTATCAAGCCAATCTTTTCTGATGAATGTATTGATACGTCTGTTGTTAGCACGCTTTCCTTCGATTGCCCAAAGTGTGCCCTTCTCATCATCTAAATCCCAGTAGATGTTTGTATCGCCAAGCCAATCCTGAAGGTTTGTAAGCTCACTGCCATACTGATCCATAAGTGGCTTTAAATCTGTAACACCGCCCATGTTAGCGTATGTCTGAATTGTTGGATATGAGTATGTAAGGCAGATATCTGGTGCTCCACCTGAAGCAAGAAGGTTGTTGATTTCTTCTGTCTCTGTCCAACGTGGAACTGCTACGAATTCAACCTCTACGTTGTGATCCTCAAGCATTCCCTTCTTGATGTACTCTGTGTACATATTGTTTGTTGGGTCTGTACCGCCATCGTTTCCTCTGTCGTAAACCTCAACTGTGATGTGTTTTGTCTCAGCAAACTTGCCATCAACAAGCTCTGATGCGCCTGTGCTCTCTGATGAAGAAGTATCAGAAGACTTTGAAGCGCTATCGCTTGAGCTACCGCATGCTACCATGCTAAGTCCCATTGTGCATGCAAGCACAAATGCTACGATTTTTCTTTTCATCGTAATCCTCCCAATATAGTTTTTATTCATTAATATTTATCTAGGTTAAAATGCAGCCAAGGAAAGCTGCATTTTAATCTTCCCTTTGGTCAGACAGCAATTTTAAATGAATAAATTCATTCAAAATTACTGCCATGTACGGTTTCTGATTTTCTGATGAAAATCAAAAACCTATTCTTTAACCGCTCCCAGTGTTACACCGTGGATGAAATACTTCTGTAAGAATGGGTAGATGCAAAGGATTGGAATCGTAGAGAACATTACGATTGCAGCCTTAAGCGATTCAGAAAGACCAGGTGTTGAGAAGCCTTCCTGTGTAGCTACCTCTACAGAGTTCATATTGTTCAAAATATTGTAAAGAAGAAGCTGAAGTGGATAGAAATCCTTGTTCTTCATATACATCAAAGCATCTGAATAACCATTCCAACGACCTACTGCATAGAAAAGTGCAAGTGTTGCAATAACCGGCTTTGAAAGTGGTAAATATATGCTCCAGAGAATTCTAAAGAAGCTAGCGCCATCAATCTCTGCCGACTCTCTAAGGGAATCTGGAATTCCATAGAAGAAGCTTCGCATGATAATCATGTTGTAAACACTTAAGCATCCTGGAACAATAAGTACCAGTGGATTATCCAAAAGGTTTAATTCCTTCATAAGTAAGTAGTTAGGAATTGTACCAGCATTGAAAAACATTGTTATCGTAATTACGATATTGAAAAATGAACGTCCCTTAAGCTTATTGAAAATAAGCGGATAAGCACAAAGTACTGTCATTGTTAAGGAAATGAATGTACAAATAACTGTAAGAATTACTGTCCAAACAAATGACTTGATGTATTTTGGATCTCCTAAAACTGTTGTATAAGCCGAAAGGTTTAATCCCTTTGGAATCAGATAAACTTCTCTTTTAACAAGAAAATCTGTTGCTGAAAGTGAACGAGCCAAAAGGTTAATCATCGGAATGATACAAATCAAACTGATAATCACGCAGATAGTAACAAATACAATGTCGCCTGCTTTTGTGCTATCAGATTTAACCATACGGCTGGTTTCTGTCTCATCATCTTTATCTCTTCTTTTTGAACGTGCAAAGCCTTTTGTATTAATTTTTCCTGTCATAACTAATTCTTTTGCCATACTTTACACCTCCTACCAAATACCGCGCTCGCCAAGCTTACGTGAAAGCCAGTTTGCAAACAGAAGGAAGATAACTCCTACTACAGACTGGAACAAGCCAACTGCGGTTGTAAGGGAGAACTGAAGTCCCTTAATACCATTCTTGTATACGAAGGTGGAAATAACTTCTGCATTCTGCATAACCAAATTGTTCTGTAAAGCGAATGGTCTATCAAAGGCTGAACCTAAGATATTACCAAGTGCCATAATCAAAAGAACTACGATAGTGCTCTTGATACCTGGCAATGTAATGTGCCACATCTTACGAAATCTTCCTGCGCCATCAACTGATGCTGCCTCATATAACTCTGGTGAAATTCCTGCGATAGCTGCAAGATAAATGATTGAGTTCCAACCAAAGCTCTGCCAGATTCCAAGGAATATATATGTTCCTACCCATTTGTGTGGATCATTCAAGAATGGAACTGCCTCGCCACCAAGGTTTGTAAGGAACATATTTACAAGACCATTACTTGGAGCAAAAAGCTGAATTGCCAAACCATAAATGATTACCCAAGAAAGGAAATGTGGCATATATGCAATTGTCTGAACAGTCTTCTTAAACCACTTGATGTTAAGCTCGTTAAGAATAAGAGCAAAAATAATTGGAATAGGAAAACCAATTACAAGATCAAGTAAATTAAGTCCAACTGTATTTCTCAAAGCATTTAAGAAATCTCTGTTGTGAAAAGCCTGAATAAAATACTGAAATCCGTGATTATCTGCCCAAGGCATTTCCCCAACTTTTTGTACGATACTGTACTTCTTAAAAGCAATTAATACGTACTTCATAGGAACATACTTGAAAACCAGTAAATAAAGCATTGGCAAAAGTAATAAAACATATAGCTGCCAATATCTCTTTAGATAGGCTTTCCAGTTTGTTTTCTCAGCCACTGCTACTGCTGAGTTTCCCGCTGTCATAACTTTCATTTCTATCCTCCACTTCTTTTTTAATAACTTGTATACAAGTATATTAGTGTTTTAGTTTCCATAAGTCTATATTAAAAAAACAACCAAAATGATTAGCTCATTTTGGTTGTTTTACACTAATTTATAAAATTGTTGCGAATTATTGCTGTGTTGTTTCGAAATATTGCGGAAAGGCTTTGATAAGCTCCTCCTGATCCAGTCTATATCGATTCAAATGCTTTTCTACAATCTCCTTAGCCTTCTCCTTGTCCTTTGTAGTGATGGCATCAAGCATCACTCTATGGTCATTCACGATTTTTTATCCTTTACAGTAAGCATTGAAAGAGTTCTTACTCTGTCAAAATGAATCATAATCATCTGACTCATATGATGAATGGTTTCTTTCTTTGCTGCCACATATATCATTCTGTGAAACTCATTATCTAGCTCAAATATCTTTTCAGTATTGTCTTTTTCAAGATAGAACTCCTGCAGTGCTACGTTTTCCTCGAGAATCTTTATGTCCTCCTCGGTGGCCATATCACAAGCCTCCTCAATAACAGCAATATCCAGTACCTTTCTAAGAAATACAGCTTCCTCCACATACTGTGAATTAATAAGAGAAACGTAGCTTCCCTTTTGAGGGTATATCTCTATAAGGGCTGCCTTATGTAATTCCTGAATGGATTCTCTGACAGGAGTACGACTAACACCTAAGAATGCAGATATTTCATTTTCACTAATTGCCTGACCTGGTTCTAAGTCAGCAGACTTTATATTCTCAGTGATTGCTCTAAGGGCATATTCCCTGGCAGTCTCTGAGCTCATTCTCTCGATTTTTTTCATAGTTCTCCTCATTGTAAGGTTAGAATGAAAGTTTGTTATTATTCTAACAAAAAGGATTCGACTTGTATACAAGCCAAATCCTTTTTGTTAAAAATGTTAGGTTAACGTTTACTAAAATTGTAAATTATTCTGTTTTACTTATAAATCGCAAAATACTTTTCAAGCCAAGCTGCTGCAAGATCAATCCATACCTTCGCCTCTCTGTTGGTCTGAATATCATATGCATCCTGGCAAGAGGTACTCTGATCACAAAGTGCCATTCCGTGTCCACCATCCTGGAAGATATGAATTTCAAATGGAATACCTGCCTCGGCAAGGGCTGTTGCATAAAGCGTAGAATGAGCAACTGGAACAAGCTCGTCCTTTGATGTAGACCAGATAAATGTTGGAGGAACATCCTCATTAACAAGGCGTGCAGGACTCATATCAAGAAGCTTTTCCTTATCCTCCCAATCTTCTCCTAGCATTAGTCGATTTGAAACTGAGAAAAATTCAAAGGCTCCATTTGTATCCTTTTTAGTAGCTTCATACATATATAAATAATCAGTAAGTGGATAGCCAAGAATACATGCTGCTGGACGAAGAACTTCTTTATCAACTCCAACAAAATCCTTAATAACCGGCTTTGACCAGTGAGTAGAATACATAGCGCAGTTGTGGGCACCTGCTGAGAATCCACAGATAGCAATTCTCTTTGCGTCTACAAGCCATTCCTTGCTGTGCTTGTTAATGTAGGCAAAGGCCAGACCTATTTCGCGCATTGGCTGTGGATGAAGCTTGTCTGGATTGATTGCCTGATGAGCAAAATCTGTCTCCCAATAATCCTTTGTGCCATCATAAGCAATTGAATATCTGAGAACAAAAGCATTGTAGCCCTGACGAAGAAATGCCATGGCAATAGGCTCTCCCTCTCTGTCGCTGCAGCAAAGGTATGCACCACCAGGACAAATCAAAACTGCAGGACGTGCCTTTCCCTGAGTCATTTCTGTTGAATCATCTAAAATATAAGTAGTGAGGGTCACATCATCCCTGCCCTCAATAAGCTTTATTACTTCACTTTTCATGAAAAAACCTCCCTAGAAACTAGTATGTTATGATAACTATACTAGAATTTCGGGAGGATTAACACCGATTAACTTTAGTTTTTCACCTCTAAAGTTTATTTTTTGTTCTTTACCTTTTTTACGTAATCAACTACTTCAGCTTTTGTTTTCTTGTTAAGCTTCTCAAGCTTCTTTACAACCTCATACTCAGGTGTTCCTTTACTTGCGATAATAAAATCTACATCGCCTGCCCCCTTGCCTGGTATGGTATCCTGTAAAAGCTCAAAAGGCGAAACATCTAAAACATCACTAATAACCATAATCTTATCAGCCGATGGATTTGTTTTCTTTCTCTTCCAATCGCTGATAGTACTTTGGGCTATGCCCGTTCCTGCTGAAAACTCAAGCTGTGTCATTCCCTTTTCTTCCATTAGTTTGAAAATTCTTTCGCTAATAATCATATTGCCCCCACCTCCATAATTATCGCTTATACGGTAATTATACACATAACATGAAAGCCACACAATAAGTATTCTGTGAAATTATTGCGAAATCGCTGTATTTTCTGTCTTTTCTCCATGATGAATCTGTTTTTCTCTATACATCAGGCTATCAATGGTGTTGGCAAACTTCTCTCTAGTCATGTTGCTACTATGATCATAAACCTCATAGCCGCAGCTTAAATTAACATTTTTATTCCAACCGCGCTTTTCCCTAACAGCCTCCAGCCTGGTATGAATTTCATCAATCTTTTTATCTATCTCATCACGCGAGGTAATATCCGTTATTACACAAAACTCATCTCCGCCAAATCTTCCTATAGTTACATCTTCACCAAATGTCTCATCCAATATTTCGGCCATAATCTTTATGGCCTTATCACCTTCTTCGTGGCCGAAGGTATCATTAATAGTTTTGAAATTATCCAGGTCCATCATAATGGCCGTAAAATCCTTGCCTCCGCTCTGGCTGTTTTTTATTCTATATTCCATTCTTATGTCCAAACCACGTCTATTTAAAACGCCTGTCAGATAGTCCACATTTATGTCATTGCTCTGGAAGTAGAAGAAAAGAACAAGGCAACCAAGTGAAATGCCTGCATAAGTACAATCAATATTTGAAATAAACACCTGAAGAAGCGCACCTATAAATGAAAACAAAGGCAGACACAAAACCGTATTCTTATATTCACTCATAAAATCTTTTCTGAATACGATTGCGTACACCATCAGCATCACAATAAAGAACATTAATGTCATGGCTCGCTCGTAGAAAAACAGTCCTCTGTAATATACATTATCATAGAAGAAATAGAACCAATTTAATCTAAACAAAGCCGAAGCTGTAACCATGATGCCATTGACTACTGCAAATACCTGAAATGCGAACTTGAAGCATACTCTTGCAGGGTTGGATTCTCTCTCCATCCAGCAGTCTATATAACTAACAGCAAACAAAAGATCAATGGGATCCAAAAGGAAAATAAGAAAATATCCTATTTTACCAAGGAAAAGGAAATGCTCTGGGTGATACTCACCAATTCTTCCTATAGTCTCTGACGCTAATAAAATGAGCGTACAAATCAGAATTGCAGAATATTTTCTAGCCTTCTGCAACCTAGAAGTTCGCTTCTGAAAAATCAAAAGAAGAATCAAAAGGAACGATGTGAAAAAGTTAAGTACAATCCAACCTGAAAGCTCAATCATCCTTTGCTCCACCTATAATGCACATACTTCCATCGTTCCTTGATTTTACCACCATATTTTTTCGAAATTGTGTCCTAAGCTATATCATCTCCGGCTTTCTGTAGAAGCTCCTTTTCACGAAGTTCCATTTCGTGAAGCTCCTGAATATCCTCGAGAGCAGAAAGCATAGGCTTTATATCCTGATGAAGAATATTACGCTGTACGTAATTACGTGTTATTTTCATAACAGTACCGCTAAGTGCTATAACACCAATAAGGTTTGGAATTGCCATCATTCCGTTAAGCGTATCTGAAATATCCCAAGCCAAAGACAAATCCATTGTTGCACCAACTACGATAAAGGCTACGAATATAATCTGGTAAAACTTTACCTTTCCTCTACCGAAAAGATACTCGAAAGCCTTTGAGCCATACTGACTCCAACCAAGTGTAGTTGAAAAAGCAAAAAGCAATATCGCAATAGCGATAAACGCATATCCGAATTGGCCAAATACAGTCGAAAAAGCCTCCGCAACAAGTGCTGTAGATACCTGGTTAGAAATAACAGCTCCAGTTTCTAAATCCACCACGCCACTTGAAAGTACTACAAATGCAGTGATTGAGCATACGATGATTGTGTCTGCAAATACCTCGAAGATTCCCCACATACCTTGGATTACAGGCTCTCTTACATTTGAACTGGAATGAACCATTACTGAGGAACCAAGACCAGCTTCGTTTGAGAAAACTCCTCTCTTCATTCCCCATTGAACAGCCATTGCAACACCGCTTCCAACGATACCGCCACCAACAGCCTTCATACCGAACGCACCCTTAATAATAGCTGTGAAAACTGCTCCAGCCTGATCAATGTGAACTATACAAACTATGATTGCACAAATCATATAGATTACAGCCATAAAAGGCACCAGTTTTTCTGTAACGGATGCGATTCTTTTTAGCCCACCAACTATTACCAGTCCTCCAAGAAGCATAAGGAAAATACCTGTTGCTATGGCTGGGATGCCAAATGCAGAGTTAACATTTACTGCAATAGAATTGACCTGTCCCATATTTCCGATACCAAATGAAGCACCAATGCAGAATACACTAAATACAACTGCAAGGGCCGAACCAATATGTCTATATCCTTTCTTAGAGCCCAGGCCATCTCTAAGATAATACATGGCGCCGCCGCACCATTCATTTCTCTCATTACGTCTTCTATAATATATACCAAGAACATTTTCTGAGAAATTTGTCATCATTCCAAAGAATGCAACAATCCACATCCAAAATATGGCACCAGGACCACCTGAGGCTATGGCTGCTGCAACACCTGCAATATTACCTGTACCGATTGTAGCTGCAAGAGCTGTACAAAGGCTCTGGAACTGAGATATCTGTGTATCTCCCTTATCGGTATGCGCTGTAACGTGTGAGTCTTTGAAAATGCCACCGATGGTGTTTTTTATCCAATGCCTAATGTGGGTAATCTGGAAAAACTTTGTAAGGCAGGTCATCAAAATTCCTGTTCCTACCAGAAGAATTAGCATTGGCAGACCCCAAACGAATCCATTAATTGCGTTGTTTACGTTTTCAACTGTTGATAAAATATTAGCCATAGTCTTGTCTCCCTGTTTATTATTGTGGTGATTTACAGCCGGTTATTTGTCTCACGCGGACATATGTCGCTGTATGTAGGACATTTATGGGTAATATTTTACCGCTTTACCTTGTTAAAGTAAAGCGGTATTTTTATTTACTAAAGAATATTTGATTTATGAAAATACGCTACAGAACCTGAATGTCAAAACCTACCTGGAATGTACCATTCTCAAGAACATTTCCGTATTCACGTTCTTCCAGCTTCTGATTGAATCCCACCCTATCGCATCTTCCATACCAAGGCTCGATGCATACAAATGGTGCGTGCTTGCCTACTGGAGACCAAACGCCAAAAAGCGGTGCATCAAACTTTACTGCAAGCACATCATTGCCATTGTCATCAACAAGGGTCACCCTATCTGATTGTCTATCTTCTATAATAAGAGCATCCTTGCTGAATAACTCATCTGACATTTTGAGGATTCCATTATCAAGCTTGTGTGTTTCTTTGTCCTGGCTGAGACATCCGCTACCGTCATCCGCAATGATATTTGCTGTGATTTCAGAATTAAGCTTTCCTTCTTTTTCAAATCTCAGTGTATATGTATCTAAATCGCAATTAAATGCTGGATGTCCTCCAATTGAAAAATACATTGTGGTTTCATTTGGATTTTCAACCTTCCACTCCACATTCACATTGTTGCCTGAAATTCTATATGTGATAACAAGTAAAAATAGAAATGGATATTTACTGAGGGTCTCCTCATTATTTTTAATAGGAAAACCAGCTCGTCATCAGTCTGTCTAGCTAATTTAAAATCCATATCTCTGGCAAATCCGTGCTGTCCCATCTCGTAAGTCTTACCATTATATACAGACTTTTTCTGGTAATAGTTTCCTACAAGTGGAAAAAGCACTGGTGCTGTACGACCCCAATATTCTGGGTCGGCCTGCCACATAAGCTCCTTCCCATCAGATTTTCTGATGAGAGATCTGATTTCTGCCCCATGGTCTGCTACAGTTAATTTTATGTTTTCATTTTCTAGTGTGTAATTCATAATATTATTCCTTCAACAATTGCTTTATTATTTTGATTAATGTAATAGTTTTACATTTTCACCGATAAAAATTGCCTTAGAATCAAATCCATGACCAATTTCTCTTGTTGAGGCAACTGGTAAATCTTCTCTAATATGCATTTTTAATAAATCATAAACTGTCAATTGAAGATTTTCTTTTTCATAATTTGTAAATGTGCCAAGTAACACTCCTGCCACTTCATCAAATACTCCAATTTGCTCAAGCTGTGCTAAGAGTGTTGCTATCTGGCCTGAACCACCTCCATAGGATTCTAGTAGCAATATTTTTCCTTTCATATCAGGCCAATACTTTGTGCCCGCAAGCTTAGCGAAGCATCTTATGTTTCCGCCAACCACAATGCCCTCCATGACATTGTTCTGGAGAAAGGTATAGTTTATGTTGAATAGCTTGGCTTTATCTCCATCTATATATGCCTGAAATCTATCTTTCAACAATGGTTCGTCTGAATAAACCATGTTTTTCACCTGGTACAATACAGAAGTTTTTCCTGTCATTGTATATATCGCATTTACGATAGTAGTTAAATCACTATAGCCCCAAAATATCTTATTGGACTTAGCAATCACATCAAAATCGAGATATTTCAACACACCATTTGCTAAATCTCCGCCTGAAATATCATAAACAGCTTCTATAGAATCATCCTTATAAAAACTCATTAGGTCAGCAGCCCTCTCTTTATCTGAGCCACTAAATTCATCAACCTTTGACATAATGTGAGGGGCTCTAACTGTTTCTATCCCCATACTATCAAGGACTTCTTCTAACTCATCTATTTGATATGCCCACTCATTACTGTGTCCATTTGAGCAAGCTGCTAAACCAACTTTCATATTCTAATTCTCCTAATTCAATTCGACATATTAACAATAAATATTCCAAGGCTAACCAGCGCCTACTTCGTTTATACGATATAGTCGTCTACATCAAACTTTCTATCTTTATAATAGTAATCCCTGTCAGCTTCTGTGATTTCCCTCACTACCTTGCAAGGATTTCCCACTGCTATAACATTGTCTGGAAGATCTTTATTTACAACACTTCCACCACCAATAACCACATTATTACCTATGGTCACTCCTGGCATAATGCAGGTATTACCACCAATCCACACATTATCTCCAATAGTAATATCTATGCCATACTCATAGCCCGAATTTCTAGAGTCAGGGTGAATAGGGTGCCCTGCTGTATAGATGGCAACGTTTGGAGCAATCTGCGCGTTGTCTCCAATCTTCACTTTTCCCACATCAAGAATCACCAGATTATAATTGGCAAAGAAGTTCTCTCCAACCTCGATGTTGTAGCCATAATCACAGTGAAAAGGTGTCTCTATATTGATAGATTCGCCTGTCTTACCCAGAATTTCCTTTATAAGCTTATCCTTCTCCTCCTGCTTATCAGGCTCCAGGTTATTATACTTATATATCTTCTTTTTATTTTCCATGCGCTCTTCACTGAGTCCATCAAGCCATGCCTTATATGGAAGATTCGCAAGCATTCTTTCTTTTTGGTTCATATTTTTTCTCCTATAGGAATTATTATGATATTTATTCATCATTTACGGTAAATCCTAGTAATCTACTATAAATACCGTAGTGATTATTCTTGCTTATACTCTATTTACGGAATAAATACATTTCTTCCATATTTTTACCGTAGACTATTCTAGTTTTAGATGCAATTCTTATAGGTTACCTACGGAACAATTCATAATAACCAATAATTCTTCCGTAATTAAACTCATAAAAACTCTTTTCTCTCCTAAAAATCTACGTAATAATCTTATATATTACTTAATTTTTCCGTAATCACCCTGTTCCTATATTCTGGCATAATTAAATATCTTTACTGAAGTAAATGTTCTATTACATCCTCATAATTTTTTTCAATTAAATTTACTTTCTCCCCAGCGTTCTGATATCCCAAAATCACCTGTCTATTATCAGCTTTAATCCTTTCAGCTGTGCAATCACTATCATCCAGCCTGTTTTCTATATCAGAAGCATGTGATTTTATCTCAGCAAAATGAGAATCAATGTACTCCTCTGTCATGGCTAGGCATATAAATGCAATCTCCTGCAAATACTGCTCATCAAAATCCTTCCTCCAATGAAAAGGTACATAGCATCCTTCAATGATAAGATTCTGCTTGTTCTCTATAGCAGTCTTAATCATCTCCCTGACAATAGGCCATAGATATCCTACAAGCTGTTCATCATCCTCTGGTGTTAGCTCTGTGTTCCCGCTTCTAATCAATCCCATTTTCAAGTGATCGATTGATACATATGGATATTTATACTTTTCAAGCATCCTCTGTGCCAAGACAGTTTTCCCCACATGAGATGCACCTGTAATTATTATAACCATTAATACTCCTACCGCTTTATAAAAAGCTGCATGTCATATTCGTCTTTACCATTTTCTACAAATCTAACGCTTTTAAAGCTTCATACTCCCTGCGGTAAAGGCCATAAAGTGCAATATCAGTATGGTGGTACTTCTCATACTCACCAAAAATCTCTTTAGCCTCCTCAACTGGAAGCCATACATGCATATAATTTGCATTCTTTTCAGCTTCTGTAAGATTAAGCACTCCTGTATCCTCTACAAACTCGCAGATAAAGTAGTGATTAAAATGCTGCCAAACATCAAATAATTCTTCTATTTCTAAGTAGTAATCTTTAGGTTTTACAACAATTCCTGTTTCTTCAAGTAATTCCCGGGCACAACATTCTTCTAGTGATTCATCCCCTTCAACTCCTCCACCTGGAAGCATATAGTTATCACATTTCTCTACATAACTTAAAAGAATTTTGCCATCCTTTATCACAATACCTCTGCCGGCATGTCTCATTATATCCACATGACCCTGGTAGTCCTCATTGATTAGTTTTAACTTTTTCATGTGTCCTATTCTCCTCATTATTTCTATCACATAAAGTACTTATCTATATTGAATATGTCTTATAGTTTTTCACTTCATAAACTAAAATCAATAGAAATACCACTTCACATAAGCATACTGATAATGCCACTACTGTAGCATTAAATATGACACCAAATATAAGTGAAATCGCAGGTATTGCAACTGCAAAAATAATGTAAGCCTTAGAAAGATAGAGCCATGAATATGGCAACAAATGTGCACCAAATACCATTGCAAATACCATAACCATTTTTTCTGGAACAGCGCTAAATACCCACATAACAATTAAGATATATAGCATTTGATTCATTGTAAACAATAGCCCCGCATTGCTAAGTGGATTCTTTTTTGAAAACAAATCCACCTTGACTATTTTTCCAAATATCATGGCTAGCGGCATCAATGGGCACGAACAACAAAATACTAAAATATTCTTAGATTTAATAGGAATCTGAAGTATAGTAACTATCGCAATCAGTCCCCAAAGAATAATAGATGCTGCTATAAAAGGAATTCCCTTTTTCTGTTCTTTTGCTATGTCTAGTCTTAATTCATCAAGTGTCATTTCATCCTCCATACTATATGTTTCTGCCCCACTTACCTGCATAGGTAGCCTGCTTAGCTTTGATTAGAAATTCTACTAATTCTTTGTGTCTCTGCTAATGGTGTCATCCTTATTTCTTACTCATAACAAATATTCTTCGTGTTTCCTCGTCTTCCCCATCCCAAGCGAAATATGTTACTTCTTCAACATTAAAGAACTGACTAAAAATCTCCGACCATTCCTCATCTGTTCTTGAGGTCATTCTGAGAATTCCATTTACATACATTTCATTCCCATTTTTGAATTCTATTTTTTCTCTGGCTTACTGACAGGCTCAGCATAAAAATTCATAGCAATAACAATTTTCGCATCCTTGGTAGTTATTCTTGCAAAATTCTTTATGATATCCAAAGCTACATCAGCTGGCAAAACATCTACAACATTACTGCAAAAGATGCCATCATATGATTCATCTGATTCATTCTTTAACCAATCAGTTGAAACACATTCTGCTCTAAGGCCGTTTTCTATGTTGAAATGATTCTTGAAACATTTACAAAGCTCAATTGCATTTTCACCAACATCGACACAGGTTACATCCTTGCAGCCTGACTTATTTAAGGTTATTCCAGCCCAGCCTTCGCCACATCCATAATCTAAAACTCTATTCTTGCTGGCAAGCTGCTCAATAATAACTTTTTGCAGTTTAGCTGATGTACATAAGTCTTTCCAACCATCCACAGGATCATACTCCTGCTTATATTCATTCTTTGCATCCTCATCCATTTCAAATGCATTATTCCAAAATTCTAGTGCTTCTTTGTAAGTATTATTCATTATTCTGCCCTTCTCTATTTTATATTTTTATTCCAATGGCAACCAATCTAGAACCTTCTTAATCTGACTATCCCAAAAATCCCAATCATGACCATAATCATCTTCATCCCAGGTTACCTCAATACCTTTCTCCTGTAAGTAATTTCTGAAAGAAATATTTGCAGGCATTAAGTCATCCTTTGTTCCACAGGCCATGTAAAACTTTGGAATAGGACGCTTTTCAGAAATCATTTCTTCTACAGCCACCCAAGGGTTCTTGTTTGTCTTTGAAGCATCTTCTATGTTATCAAACAGCCCAATATTTGCTTCCTCTGAGGTATCCTCAAAAATATGCACTGCGGAAGATAGTCCTGCAACATGACTAAAATTCTTCGAATATACGATACCATTTCTTAGTGCACCAAATCCGCCCATAGAAAGGCCTGCGATAAATGTATCCTCACGCTTTTCAGAGAGCGGAAACATTCTTCTGGTTACATCCACCAGTTCTTCTCCTATGAATGTTCCATAATCATTCCAAGGTGTTCTGGAATTGAAATAAAAAGCATTATCACCAGATGGCATTACTACCGCCAGATTCTTTTCCTCAGCCCACTTTTGAATTCTGGTTTGACTAATCCAATCGGTATAATTACCTAAAAGGCCATGCAGGAGATAAAGTGTTTTATACTTACAATCTTTTCCATTTAGATATCTATTAGTGTCTGCATCAAAACGATCCACTGGAAGTATCACATTCACAGGTACCTCTCTGAATAAAGCTTTTGATAAATAATTTACTTGTATTAATGCCATTATTATCCCCCTTTTTTAACTTAAACTGTTATTTCGATTTGATTTCCTTCGATTGCCACAATACAGCTTTCATAATATCCATCGCCGGTAGTGCGCGGCCCGCTGACAACTTCAAAGCCATCTTCTTTTAATCGGGCAGTCAGCTCATCCACCTTTTCTTTGCTTCCTACCGAAAATGCGATATGAATCAATCCAGTTCTATTCAATGGCTTATCCATATCAACCATACCTGGCTTATTCATTATTTCAAGCCTTGCACCATCCTCAAAAGAAATAAAGAAAGAGCGGAAGTCTGTATTCTTATTGTGGTAGCCATCATTAGATTTGCCATCGAGATACTTCACAAAAAAATCTCTGGCGACCTCAAGATTGTTTACATACATTGCGATGTGTTCTATTTTCATATGTTACTTTTACTCCCTCACAACTGATGAATGACTGTAAATATAAAACTCCTCTTGGCTTGGCATCCATTTCTTTTCTTTAGCAGGAAATGTTTTGTCAAATTCCTCTACAGCTTCAATGTCATCGCAACAATCAGCTGCAGTGCTTGGAATAAACATCCACTCGTGGCCATCCAAGACACCTGGTACCAGCTCGCACACCAGAAGGGCTGTTGGATAATTTCCTTTCTGAAAACAGCTGACATTTTTCTTTCTACAGCTAACAAATCCTCTACCTACATAGTTGCCTGGATTTCCAAAATTGATATTTACGTCATATCCCATTTTTCGAGCCACTTCGAATGAGTGCTCTATCAATTTTTTGCCAAGCTTCAATCTCTGATACTCAGGTGCGAGGCATAAAGGACCAAAGGAAACGATTTCTTTCTTATTACCGTTTTCGTCCTCCAACCAAGCCTTGGTGTACATGATATTTCCGATAATCTCCCCATCCTTTTCAAGCACAAATGCAAGATCAGGGATGAAGTCAGGATGATTTCTCATTGTATGTACAAAATAGTGCTCATCTGCACCAGGCTTATATACATTCCAAAATGCATTACGAGTCAGCTCTTCGACTGCTCTGTAATCTAACTCTGTTTCTAATCTGATTTTAATGTTTTCCATTTGTATTAACCCCCGCAAATTTTTTCAACTATGTTCTTCTACTGTACCAACCTGGTCTACCTCAGCTGTACCGAAGTTCATTACAAGGCGAGATAAACAGTGACTTGTATTCGTATATTATAATTATTTCAAGGTGGTAAATGCAACAGAAATACTGATATTGAGGTTATAAGGATTGCCTAATTTTCGATGCAAAAAATAAGCCATAGCAAATCTGCTATGGCTTTTAAAAGTCATAATTATAGCCTCCTTATTAGGTTATCCTAATAAAGAGGCTAAATTAAATAGAGTTTTTTTAAGAAGATTTATGCTGAAAGCTCTAAGAAATTCACTCTATACAAAAAGTTCTTAACTATTTCCTCATAGCGATCTGTGTCAGCAAGGATATTGCGGGTATGATCTGCACCTTCAAAAATGTGTATTTCAGTGAAGCCATTAGTAGCGTTTTCAAGTTCCTTTGTATCATTTAAAGGTACTACGCAATCACTATCACCCTGGATGAAGCAAATCGGAACCATATTTCCTCTAAGACTATCTTTTGTAAAAATCTTTTTATAAGAAAATCCAAACATCAGCTTGAAAAAGATTACAGCTGGATCAAAAAGTACAGGTGATACATGTGCCATCTGCTGAGCAAGCTTGCAAAGAAGTGCATACAGCGAATTGTAACAGCTGTCAGCCACAACAAAAGAAATATTTGGATGATACTTAAGAGCGGTAAGAGCAGTTACGCCTCCAAGACACTCGCCGTGAACACCAATTTTGATATCATCACCAAAACGATTAACAGTATCGTCAATTACACTGAGAAGGTCCTTGCTTTCCTTGATACCCCATGTTGATGGAGACTTTTTATTATCACCATGACCACGAAGATCAAAGAGGACACCGTTATATCCCATCTTTCTAAATATATTAAAGTACTTGATTCCTCCGATTCTGCAGTAAGTTGAAGAATGAATCAATATGACAAATTTCTTAGATGGAACAGCTGCAGGAATATAAGTTGTATGAAGTTCATAACCGTCAAAAGATTTGACAATATATTCTTCGCTTTCCCAATTCTTATAACCATCAAGAAAATGTCTGCGGTTTTCTTTTTGATATGCCTTGTTTGGATCTATGCACTTAACAAGTCCCATTGATCTTGCAAATATCGCACAGAGCACAAGGTAAATAAGCATTATAATTGTTATTAAAATTATCATAATATTACCATTCCTCTAAAATATAATTTTTACGCACAGATTCATAATAATATCATGATTTTCAAAAAAAGCAACCCAAAAACTGTTCAATGACTAAAAAAGAGAGCCGGTTCAAACCGACTCTCCAAAACATCGTTTACATTTGTCCTGTGTTCCAACTACTAATCAAGTTGACAAGCTGATTACCAGCATCTGGGATATCCTCACAATAGATGCTAGCCCCTGGAACTACCTTTGCATTAGGACAGAGCTCCTCAATCTCAGATATCGTATTTCCGTATCCACTGCTTCCCTGAGTTATGATTAAATAAATTGTCTTTCCATCAAAGTCATTATCTTCTAAGAAAGTGGCTACAGGCATTGGAATTGACCCCCACCATAATGGATACACAAGGATTATTGAATCGTATTCTGAAACATCTATCGGCTCCACACCAGGTCTAGCCTGTTCTTTAAGTTCATCGCCTGCCACTACTATCGTATCGCTGTAAGACGATGGATACTTTTCACCAGTAAGCGTAATTGCTTCAGACTCAAATCCAGTAATGTCACAAATCATTTTCGCCAAGAGCTGGTTATTTCCCATCATTTCTCCATCTGATATAAGGAGAGATGCACCGGAAACAGCATCAACATCTGGCTCAAAATTACTATTTCCCATTCTTGTAAAATAAACTACCAGCGGCTTATTTCCTTGCCATTCTACGATTGCTTCTGGCTGCTTTTCTGCATATGAAATCTCCACACTTCTCTTTTGACGATTCAAAAAAGGTACTCCAAAGATACCAAGCGCAAACGCAATTATACTTGCAATAACAATTCCCACAACAGCAAGTTTCTTTCTTTTGGCGTGCCAGAAACCGTGCATCCCACCGTGGATAACACCAAGTGTAAGCACAGCTGTAGCAAGATAACGGTGCAAATCTGCACTACCCATGAAATGGAACCAGGTAAACAAAAATCTTGATACACCCATACTGCTGAGCATCAGAATTATGATTGTCATAGCCAGCAGTATAGTAATGATATCAAAAAAATCTCCGAGAGGCAGGTTTGTCCTTAATCAGGATTGTCTTGGCCCACCAGTTCTTGATAAAAGGTGGATAATGAGACATACAAAAAATCCTATTCCAAGTAATTCATGTAAATTGTTTCCAATAAACACGTACATCATCTGAACCAGCAGAATCACATACATAACAATGTCTACAACCACGCCTACCTTCTTTTTCATACACTCCTCCAATTCAAAATAAAACTCTTATCCCTTGAAAAATTCCTCTCTAATGTCTTTCATCCATATTTTCATATCTTTCGCAAAATCTTGCTGAAAAAGATGGTTCTTCATTGCCAATTCGTAAATGCGTTATTTCACCAGCACGGAGGGTTCTAAAGGTAGCTATTCCTTTTCTCTCTCCTCTGTTACCACCTCAGTAACAGATGTTGGTGCTAACGCAGTAAACTGCCAGACCACAAAAGGGGATACATTCCACAAATATGACAATAACAATGAAGTCAATCCATAGTGACAATAAAAGGCGATGGTCTTGTCGTTATTCTCTGATACCCTGTATGCCATTCCATCTTTTTCATAGCCATTTTCTTTCAAAAACTTTTCAAATTCACCAGTCACTTCATCATACAAAGCAGGCATATTGCTGGCCTTAACAAGAGTTGATTCCCTCCAGCCATTTCTATCAAAAAGCTCTGGATGATCAATATAATAAGATGGCAAAATATCCCATAAGATATGAGACTTATACTCTCCAGTCACC
Organism: Butyrivibrio fibrisolvens 16/4; assembly: GCA_000209815.1. Lineage (GTDB taxonomy): Bacteria > Bacillota > Clostridia > Lachnospirales > Lachnospiraceae > Pseudobutyrivibrio > Pseudobutyrivibrio fibrisolvens_A. The sequence continues at coordinate 905,806 of FP929036.1, read as the reverse complement.
TCATCTTTCTGAAGCTCATTAGCATAGGCCTTACGCACATCCTCTGAAATATTAGGATTTGCCTGTGCAGGAAATTCCTTTAGCCAATCTAAAGTAACTGGCTCAATTCCTAACTTCTTGCAGCTATAGCTTGCTGTGTCTTTTGCTCTGCCAAGAGGTGACTGATACACTTCGTCTATACGATATTGTTCAATAATGTCTGCCAAAAGCTTCGCTTCTCGATGTCCTTTTGCCGTAAGTGTATCGTTTATATAATCTGGATCTCCGTGTCTAACAAATAAAAGTCTCATTTCTAATTCCTAACCTTATAACTAAATCTTAATGCCGCATTTATTGCGGCTGTATATCTTATAATAACTTATCAACCATCTCCATAACCCTCTGAAGATTTGCAATATCTACTGCTACATCTCCAGTTTCAAGGGAGTGATTTGCCTCTGGAATTACCACGTATGTCAGTGACAATTCATCGCTTAACTGTGTACACATATCAGTGTCGCAGAGTGGATCTGCATCACCATGGAAAACAAAACCTTCGCATGGATTTACAAAAGCAAAGGTTGTTTCTATTGGGGTGAAGATAATCAGATCTGCCTCCAGCTCATAGGTCATATTATATCTGGCAGCCAAAGCTGTACCGATGCTTTTACCAATTAAAACCACTTTTTCATAATCCGTAAATACGATATTCTTTAACTGCTCTGTCACCTGCTCAAATGCTGTATCAAAGGCCTGCTGGCGCTTTTCAGCGTCAGCCTTTATCACTGTACCTGCCTCTGGCAAATCATATTTTATATCAATGATCTCGTAATCCTTATTCTTTGCAAGCTTCTTCGAATAATAAAGAAGTGGCTTGTCTGTGTGATAGCCCACTCCTGGAAAGATAACTGCTAATTTCTTGCTCATAGTTTCCTCCGTGCCTTCTATTCTTCAAAATCAAGGCAGCTTCTAATTTTTGTGTAAGGCCTAACCTTTCCATCTGCCACTGCAACATGCTCTGGATGAACTGCGTAGCCCTTTAACGCTTCTTCGCTTTCAAAAGTAGAATCGAGCATCAAATCTGCATTAGAGCTGGCAAGTCCATTGATGTTGACTTTGATATCAACCATACCTGGAATCTTACCAGCAAGTCCTTCTAAGCCTTCCTTAATGCCGCGCTTTACCTGCTCTTTTTCCTCTGCTGAGAGTTCATCCTTAAGTGTCCATAAAATAATGTGTTTTACCATATCTATTCTCCTTTTAATCCTCTTCTACTGGTTTGAAATGTTCCTTTTCAACTATGCAGACCGGACATACAAAGTCGTCCGGTAAATCTTCGAATTTTGTACCTGGCTCGATGTCCCAATCAGGCTCTCCCAAATCCTCATCATAAATGTATCCACATACGTCACATCTGTACTTCATAGTTCCCTCCAATCTGCTGCCCTAGCAGCAACTAGTTTACTTATAATCCTCCACCTTTACTTTTTATACTAGGTATACAACTGTTTCCACTCTTCTTTAGTCATGAGATTAACAATATTTGTCCTAACCTCATTTAAAAGTGACACCTTAACATTTTCATCTGTTCTATTATACTTGAATCCAAGCTTTTCTTGAACACGTTTTGATTTTTCATTTCCTTGATAATATCCGCACCAAACCTTTGAAACATTCAAATCCACAAAGGCTCTTTTTAAGAGAAGTGTGCAGGCCTCAGGCATAATACCCTGACCCCAATATGGCTTTCCAAGCCAATAGCCTAGCTCACACTCATCCTTGTTTTCATAATGAAACATCAGATCAGCAGTGCCGATTGGCTCTCCTGACTCCTTTAGGCAGATGGCATAATTTTCAGGATTCGTAAATACGTTTTTAATCACATTTATGCTGTCTTCGATTGTCGTATGAGCAGGCCATCCGCAAGGGCTTCCAACCTCTTTTTCTTTTGCCATACTAAATAAAACCTCTGCATCGTCCTCGTTCCAATGGCGAAAGCCCAATCTTTCTGTCTCAAATAAATATTCAGTGTTTGTTCTCATGCCATTTTCCTCCTGCTCGTAAATATGTTAAACAATAGGCAGGTGCTTGTGTACACCTGCCCTATTACAATCATCTTTAAGAATTATTCTTTGGTCTTGGGTTTTATTCCTAATCTATCCCCAATAATCACCTTTTCTTTGCAACAATAAGATATCTGTGAATGGTTCCTTCTACAAAGCCGTCTCTGTCAATTATTTCCTGCATTTTTAAAAGCTTATCAAAGCATTTTTCTACAGAGAACTCTGGGAACTCCCACTCAATGATGTGGGCGAACCAGACAAAAGCTCCTATATCGTAAAAACGAATTGGTCTGTAAACCTCTTCTGCTCTAAGAATTTCAAAGCCTTCATCCTGGAATTTCTTCTGCTGGATAGCAAGCTCTAATTCTGGAAATGGCTTTGGAAAATCTGGAAGTACCATCTCCACCAGGTCTCTGTCATTATTAGCTCCCACCTGCTCAGTGATAAATAAGCCACCGGAGCGTAACAATCGGCCTGCTTCTTTGGCATCAAAATCACCATGTCGATTGATAAGCATATCAAAAGATTCATCTTCAAATGGAACGTTTTTAGCATCATCGCAAGCCCTAAAATCTATCCCAAGAGGAAGTAATCTCGCCTTGCAGAGCTCGACATTTGGTGGATATCCTTCTGTTGCTGCTGTTTTTTCGTATGGGTGCTTAAGTGAAAGCAGGAACTCACCACCACCTGTGTCAAAATCCATAAGCTGCATATTGTCAGTCAAATATGATTTGATAATGGTCTCATAGTCCCAAGGCAAATCATCTTCCTCCTCATATCTACCGTGGATATGTGAAAAAATCCCATCCATGAATATGAGCAATTTTCTCCTCAGCTTCCCATTCTTTTCTTAATTCATTTATTCTATTTGTGTTCATATCTGCTCCTTTTCAAATATCTTTTTGTTTTTAGTACTAATTTCTTGCCTGAAATTAGTCATTAAATATTTGTAGGTGCAGCTATGTGACAGCAATTAAAATCCTAATTAACCTCGGTACAACCTGCTGTCAGCATTATAACTGCACCGAGTAATTGTCTCGTTTTCTCATCATTGCCTCACTTATTAGATTTTGAGTTTTAATGATTATAACCAAAACTATAGCTATAAGCAATACTAATTATTTAAGATTTTCCTTCCATTCAGCTTCCTTAAAGCCCAACAATACAAAGCTGTCTCCTATGACTAGTGGGCGCTTTACAAGCATTCCGTCTGAAGCTAAAAGATTCAGCTGGTCGTCCTCGCTCATATCAGGAAGCTTCTTTGAAAGCTCCATCCCTCTGTAAAGCTGACCGCTGGTGTTAAAGAATTTCTTAAGAGGCTGTCCACTCTTTTCATAAGCTGATTTTATAGTAGCTTTGTCAGGGTTGCTCCCCTTAATATCTATGAGCTCATATTTGATTTTATTATCATCAAGCCACTTCAGTGCCTTTTTGCAGGTTGTGCATCTTTCGTAACAATAAACTTTAATCATAATCCTAGCCCTCCTAATAGCTTAAGTATACTAAAACTTATAATTGTTGCATAGCTCAAGCAAGGCTTTTCACATTTGTTTTTCCCATATGATTTTGCTAGACTAACATCTAGAATTTAATGGTTAGAGAGGTATAAATATGATTAAAACAATTATTTTTGATATTGGTGGAGTTCTCATTGGCTATGACTGGACTGCCTATATGATGAAGGAGTTCAATGGCGATGAAGAGCTTGTTGAAAGAATAAAGGAAAACGTATTTGGAAATCACAAGTGGGACGAGGTCGACCGAGGCGTTCTAACTAACGATGAATTGCTTGCATCCTTCACAAAGGATGCTCCTGACATCGCAGCGGAGATAACTCATTTCTGGGAGACCTGCGGCAATGCTTTATGGCAGTTTGATTTCACAAAGGACTGGATTAAAGAGCTTAAGTCTCGTGGCTATCAGGTGCTATTCCTTTCAAACTGGTCATATCATCTTAAGGAGCAGGCGGCAAAGCAGCTGGATTTCTTGCCATTATTAGATGGTGGTGTTTTTCTTGTGAGGAAAAGCTTATTAAGCCTGACCATGCCATCTACCAGCGCATTTTAGAAAAGTACAATCTAAAAGCTGATGAATGTGTATTTATCGATGATTCCGAACGCAATGTCATCGGTGCTAGAGAATGCGGCCTCTACGCAGTACATGCCAAGGATAGAAACCATGATGTAGCTTTGGCTGGATTAGAAGCACTTCTTAGCCAGCAAAATTAAGGAGCTTAATGAACTATGAACATTGAAACCCGAAACAACGTATCTTTTTTAACATTTGATTCATTTAAGACTGCTGGCGTTAAGCACGGCTTTTCCACTAGAATCGGCGGTGTTAGTGAAGGCGTGTTTGATTCGCTAAATCTTGGCTTTAATCGCGGCGATTCAGATGAGAATGTACGTGAAAACTATCACAGAATCGCTTCTGCCCTTGATATGAATTATGAGCGCATGTGTCTGTCAAAGCAGACTCACACTACAAACGTAATCATTGTGGATGAAAAGGATGCGGGAAATGGATTAACAAAACCTTTACCATACGATGATGTGGACGGATTAATCACAAATGTAAAAGACATGCCACTAGTTACCTTTTATGCTGACTGCGTTCCGCTATTCTTCTATGATCCTGTAAAGGAAGTGGTTGCCTTGTCTCATTCAGGCTGGCGCGGAACTGTTGGCAAAATTGGAAAAGTGACAATCGAAAAAATGCACGATACCTTCGGCTGTGAACCTTCTGATATTTTATGTGGAATTGCACCTAGTATCTGCAAGGATTGCTATGAAATTAGTGCTGATGTGGCTGAAGAATTTATAAAATCCTTTGGCGAATCTCATAAGTCAGAGTTGCTTCGCCCATCCATCTTTAATCCAGATGACAAAGACAAATATATGCTGGATTTATGGGCAGCCTGTCGATTAGTATTCCTTGAAGCTGGAATCCCAGAGGAGCATATCGAAATTACGGATTACTGCACCCGCTGCAATCCTAAGCTTTTCTATTCTCATAGAATTATGGGAGCTAACAGAGGAAGCCTGGCGGCGTTTATATCTCTTTAATATAAGCAAAAGACTCACAAGCAAAAATCTTGTGAGTCTTTCTATCCAACATAATCATCCTCCAGCTACTTGAAACAATGATAAAACACACTATCCATATCCACTGTAACTGGTCCATCCTTGAGAACTACACTGTCAAAGTATTCCTCGATTTTATTCCTATTATCTTCCAGAAACTTTTTCCCTTCCGGATATTTTTTGAGCATTCTATCGAAGAGTGCCTCAGCGCTTTCAAATATGAGTGGACCTGGCAATGATATTTTTTCAAATCTCTCAAAATGCTCTGAGAGAAGGGCTTCAAAATCAGTATCCATTTGTCTTCTCTCTGCTCGCTTCTTCAAAGCAAACTGCTTATCTAACCCCGCTTCATCTAATGCCTTTTCCCAGTAGTCGTATTCTTTTGCAGCCTCGCCATAGTGATTAACCGAAAACATCCCACCTTTTGCAAGAACCTGAGCCACGTTTGCTATAAAAGTCTTTTCATCATTTAGATATGATAAAAGATAATGTGCAATTATCTTAGAGTATTTCTTTTCCTTAATCTTTTTCCATGTTTCCTGGTTTTCAAGATTACTAAAAATCACCTGAATATCAGACCCTTTTGGAAGTGAAGCTCGATTTTCATTAAGATATTCATATAAATCATCAGCCCAGTTGCCATGTATATCATAGCCTTCCACATTGAAATTTTCTGGGATGCGCTTCCAATTCTTTCTCCACAAAAGACCATAGCTACAGCCAAGGTCAAGGACCGTATCCGATTCCTTGAAAGACATAGAATTGAAAATTTTCTCGTACCACTCTATTCCGTCAGCTGCGTGATCTGCGGCATACCATCTTCGCTCATCAGCCCCCTGACTCATTTCCATCTTCTTGATAATGTCCGCGATATCATCCCAGTCAGGATTCTCGTCGAATCTGGCAAGTGCTGATTTGATACACCCAGCTGATTTTTCAAGCTCATATATTTTCTGATTCATCATTTCAAGCTGATTCTCAAGTATCTCCTTGATGGAACTCAAATCATCATTTTCAAGATTAGTCTTGATTTCTTCCAAACTAAATCCAATGTGCTTGAGTGCTATGATTTTTTCTAAAATAATAAGTGAGCTCTTGTCATAAAGCTTGTAATTTCCTTCGGAAATATCAACAGGCTTTAGAAGTCCTTTTTCATCGTATATACGAAGTGCCTTAGGTGATACCCCTGCCTGCTTTGCGATTTCCCCTGATGTCATTTTTTCTTTCATAATGCCCTCCATTTCTTAGGTGTTTTCTTGTTAGGTCATATGTTAAGGGCTGCCCCAAGGGCAAGGTCAACACCTTTTTTAATCTTTTTTGAAATCGTCCTTATGCTTATTTGGCAGATAAACATTTTTTATCAAATATTTTCCTATGGCAACTACAGGTACCACAAAAATGATTCCTAAAACGCCAAAAACACCACCACCAATGAGCATAGCAATCAGCACCCATACACCTGAGATTCCAAAGCTGTCTCCAAATAGTTTTGGCTTTATAATAAGGCCATCAATTGTTTGAAGAATAGCAGTAAATGCTAAAAACCATAGTGCCTGTTTGATATCATAAAATGCCAAGACCACGCCACCAACTATTGCCCCAGCTACTGGTCCTACACTTGGTACCAGATTTGTGATGCCCATTAAAATAGAAATTCCTATCTTCCATGGCATTTCCATATAGAGCATAAAGAGATAGTTTACAGCTCCAATGATGATGCCATCGATGATGGAGTATTTTAAATACTTTATGATAATCCCGATAATATTTTTATATGTGTAATAATTTTTCCTTATTCGATTTCGATTCCATATTTGTCTAAATCTACCTTCCCGTTTTCAACAACGATTCCGTCAGCTTCCAACAGCTCCTTCTGGGCCCAGGCGCCGCCAAACACGTACTCTCCAGCAAGCTCGCCTTTGGAATTTACTACTCGATAGCATGGAATGTTTTCAAAATCCGGATTCTTGTGCAGAGCATTTCCTACAGCTCGGCTCATTTTAGGGTTGCCTGCCATGGCGGCCACCTGTCCATAGGTAGCAACCTTTCCCTGAGGAATGCGTTTAACTGCTTCGTATATACGTTTTGTAGGAGAATCCGTCACAAGGTCATAGCTTTCAGCAATCATACGTTTAACATCATCATCTGGGATGCTTCCATCCAAGATTACTGTGTTCCAATGCTCCTTGTTCTGGTGATAACCAGGAATTACGGCTTCGTAGGTGCGTCTCCAGAAATCACGCCACTCAGGGTCACATTTTAGATTCAAGCAAATCTGCCCATCTTTTTCATAGGACCATAGAAAAGCCTTTTTACTAGGCTTCACTCTGACTAGCTGCCAATTTGGGTCGTGAAATGGCGCCTCCTGATATGTATATGGAAATGTAAGACCGTAGCTTAACGCTTCTTCTCTGGTTTTCATTAATCCCCCTTTTACCACACAAATGGAATAATCCTATATTTTACCCGCTCTTTGTACTGCTTGTATCCAGCGAGTCCTTCTTCAAGTACCTGTTCCTCGTTTCGAATGCGCTTTGCAATGATTGGAAGATATACAAGCATTATAACAAATGAAAAAATTGAGCCTAGAATGATTGGCATAGATAAGAATAGCAGAACTGTTGCCATATACATAGGATGACGGACGATTCCATAAAGGCCTGTATCTACCACCTTTTGGCCTTCCTGAACCTCAATAGTTCTTGAAAGATATTCATTTTCCCTAAGTACTTCGGCATACAGCGCATAGGCTAAAAGAAACAGCACAGTGCCTAAAATCGTCACCCATGCTGGCAGCACTAGCCACGAAAATCTGAAATTTAAACCTGCAATTATGAATGACGATAAAAACATCAAACCGCTGAACAAAACCACTTCTTTTTGCTCTAACTGTTCTTCCTTTGCATTAAGTCTCTTTCGCAAAAGCGATGGATTTTTCTTCATTAGAATCAAACCCGCTACAAACATAGGGATAAAAAGCACTGCCATAAAAAGCCACGCCTGCCAAAAGGCAAAGCTTCCTGCCGCTGGAAAAAGCAATAATCCCACTAAGAGCACGCCTGAAAAAAATTTAATCAGTGCTGAAATCAACAATTTTTTTGTCATAACTCGCCCCCCAATCTGCTTTTAACTACATCCAACTATTTACAATTGCTATTTCTTCTTTATATCCCGCATCATCATTTGGTGTTTCCAAAATAAATGGAAGATTCTGCAGAACCGGATGTGTTGCGATTCGCTTCATTGCATCCATTCCAATGCAGCCCTGTCCTAGCTTTTCATGACGGTCTTTTGCAGCACCACATTCATTTTTACTGTCATTGAAATGTATCGCCTTTAATCTATCCAGGCCGATGATTTTATCAAACTGTGTAAGTACCCCGTCAAGGTCATTTACAATATCGTAGCCACCATCCCAAACATGGCAGGTATCAAGGCAAACACCCAGCTTATCACTAAGTGTGGTGCGGTCAATAATCTCTTTTAATTCCTCAAAGGTTTTGCCTACCTCCGAGCCTTTACCTGCCATAGTCTCTAAGAGTACTGTGGTGTGCATATCTTCAAACAGTGCCTCATTCAGTCCATCTGCGATCTGCTGAATCCCTGTTTCTGCGCCCTGACCTGTGTGTGAGCCTGGGTGAAAATTGTAATATTGATTTGGAACCTGCTCCATTCTCTGCAAATCCTGCTTGAGCATATCAAGTGCATTTGCTCTGGTCTCTGGCTTTGCAGAGCAAAGATTCATGGTGTAGCTGGCATGAGCCACAAGGGTACCAAACTTTCCTTTTCTAAGAATCTCCTGAAGTTTTTCAACATCTGCTAGCTCAATATCCTTTGCTTTTCCACCACGTGGATTTCTTGTAAACCAGGCAAACGTGTTTCCGCCAAAATCCACCATCTGACGTCCCATAGCTTCATATCCATTTGTCACCGATAAGTGACAGCCTATATATATCATTAAAAATCTCCTTACTAGTCATATTTTTCCGACGTGCTTATGCTTCCTCCACAAACATTCCGGTAAGTCTTGGCACATTAAATCGGCTTACAAACAAATCGCATTTGCATAAAAATGTGAAAAAGGCGTGATGTCCTTCACCTGCAAATGATTCATAATTTGCCTGTCCTTTTGACAGGATAACATCTGCATTATCAACTGCATCTTTAGCAATCCCTTGCAATCTTCTATAAACCGTACCAGCTATTTTTTCTCCATTCGTAATTACGGTAAATTCATCTGTCAAACCAACATATTTTGCATCTTCCATTGTGGCATCATTATAAGCTTCGCCACCTCGAACCATAACTGTTATGTCCAGATTGGGAAAATGTTTTTTAGCTGGCGAAGGAAAAGTTTATCCAGCACAATCTCTCCACAATTATCTGTAAGAAGTAAAAATGATTTTCCACTGCTGCACTGATTGCAAAAAGAATCAAATGTTTCCTGTTCATCAGCTCTCATATCCGTGTCGTTGAATAACTCTAAAAATGTAGTTTCATCTACATCCTGCATCACACCAAAATCGATGTAGTTTCCAATTCGAGCCATCACAAGAGCAGTAGCAAGCGGATTATCGCTTGCTTCAATTTTCTCTTCTAAGCCCTGTTCCATGGAAAGTACTAAATCATTATATTTTTTATTGATGTCTCTAAAACTAGGCATTGGTCCAATATATTTTTCATATGCCTTATTAAATGCAAAATTCATCTCTGCACTACATACATTTTCATCACGATTATCAAGTATATTTTTAACCTCTTTTAAATATTCCTTGTCATCAGTCTTTAGCTGTTGTCTATCATACATGCATTTTGCACAACTTGGTGTAAGTTTCATCTAGTAAAATCTCCTCTTCCATATGCAAACTCTTGGGCCTGCCTTGCAATTGATTATATCAAATCTAGCGTCAGCTGTTCATATCTCTCCGGCAAATCATTCATAAATCTGAAGCAATCATTAGGCTTATAAAGGATGTTATGAGCTTTACAGGTATCCTCAAAAAGTCTCATAAGCTTTGCATTGTTAGGACTTGGTACATTATAGGAATTGCCATAGGTTCTAATGTATTTTTCTTTCAATCCCGGAAAATTTTTATCCAATGCCTCATAAAAATATTCCCTGTCACCTTCCCTCAGGGTCACGCCCATATCAAAGCAAATAATGCCCTTCACACCCACTCGGATGCATTCCTCAAGTATCGCATTTACGTTTTCTTCTGTATCGTTTATAAAAGGAAGAATTGGTGTAAGCCAAACCACTGTTGGAATGCCACGCTTTTGCATCTCCTCTAACACCTGTATTCTGCGTTTTGTATTGCAGACATTGGGTTCTATAATAGCGCACAGGTCATCGTCATAAGTAGTCAATGTCATCTGCACCACAGTCTTTGCCTTCTGATTAATTTCATCCAAAAGATCAATATCCCTAAGAATCCTGTCTGACTTTGTCTGAATCGCTATGCCAAATTCGTATTTAGAAATGATTTCCAGGCACTGTCTTGTAAGCTTCAACTGCTCCTCACAGTGCATATATGGATCTGACATAGCACCTGTTCCAATCATGCATTTCTTTCTTTTTGATTTAAGAGCCGACTCTAAAAGCTCCGGGGCATTCTGCTTCACCTCAATATCTTCGAAGGCATGGGTAAACTGATAGCATTTGCTTCTGCTATCACAATAAATACAGCCATGAGTGCAGCCACGATATATGTTCATACCGCATCGGCCATTATTTGCAGTTAATATCCCCTTCGCATTTACGAAATGCATTCTACTCCTCCATCATTATTAATAATTCTATCTCATCCTCATCCACTACCCCAGTCTCTTTAAATCCAAGACCATGATATAGTTCCATTGCTTTATTATTCTCTAGATTACATGTTAGTGTCACCCTATTTGAATCTCCAAAAGGCTTTTTCTTAATGTAGGCTATGACCCGCTTTAAAGCAGCTTTTCCATAGCCTTTGCCTTGATGCTTTTCGTCAATCATCATATGCCAGATGTTATATTCTGGAATGTCATAGTCGTAAATCACCATCACATAGCCAACCATCTTATCATCATTATAAATTCCAAATGGCTGACATTGGTCACGATATACATAGGCCTGCGCCAAGCTGCGTACTGGATGAGAAACGTATTTTTCCTGTCCTTCATCTAGCTTCAAATTAAATGCATCGATAAAGTTTTCTTCTGTTATTTTTCTAAGATTAATCATGTGAATCCTCCATAAAATGTTAATGCTAGTTCCTAAAGTCTTGTATGAACATCTATGAAGGCTTGTGAAATGTTAAAGAACTGCCCTTATTATACAAAAAAACCGTGGCACCTAGCCACGGCAAATAGAATTCTTTTTATAAAACAACCGAGGCCTTCAACAGATATTCAGAAATAATATTTTTTCTATTCATCATAATTGAACACCTCCTCTTTCTTAGATTTGCTTACAAAATGGATTATACACAGATTTTATAAGTTGTGCAAGACAACATTAGAGTTTTAAAACTGCTATGATTTCTTCTCCATCCATATCGCCATTTTCGACAAAACCATATTTTGCATATAATGTCTTGGCAGTTTCATTCTCTGGTTCATAAGACAGCCAACAATATTCTGCCCTTCCACATGGAAATGACTTGATAAAATCCAGTGCCAGCTTTACAGCCTGCGCGCCATATCCTTTATGCTGATATTTCTTGTCTATCATTAAACGCCAAAGATTGTAATTTCCAGTTGCAATGGCTGGCGCATCATCCCAATAATCATCTTTATCAAAACCAATCATTAAAAATCCCACAGGAATATCACCATCATATATCCCAAATGGATATGCATATCCGTGGGCGGTAATGGTTGTGTATGCCTCTATAATACTTGTATCATTACTAGCCACAAACTCCCTCTGAGAATCCTCCACTGAAAGCTTCAATAACTCCCATACATTTTTTCCGTTCACTGCTTCTAATCGTATCATATTCTTTCCTATTAAACCCTATCTAATTAAATATCCTTGTATTTTCCCACTTAATTTTTATATCCATAAGAAATCACATGGCACAGTTCTCTTGTCATTCGTTGCAGTTTCAGTTCTTCCATGTTGTCCTTAATCCATTCTTTCGTATGTCATCCAATTCCACAGCCGTTAAACATCCGCACTGGTACAGCCTTAGATATTCCTTAGAAACATCTGAATCAAAAATCAAAATATCATCAGAGCCTATTGTTACATCAACACCACTACGATAAAGGGTTGCAATTGGATGAGTCTTTAAATCCTTCACTCTACCCAGTAGAAAATTGCTTGAAGGTGTAATGTTTAGCCTTATATTGTTTTCCACAAGATAATCTATCGCTTTTCGATCCTGTATTGCAGCAATTCCGTGCTGTATCTCATCAAGGTGAAGTACCTCTATAGCTGTGATAATATCCTGAGCATTCCCCCATTCGCCAACATGAGCCTTCAAAACAAGTCCGTTTTCTGCGGCTTTTTCATATATTGGCACGAAATTTTCAATAGGCTGTGCTAACTCATCACCATATAAATCAATAGAATAAAACTCCTTATGGCCCCAAAAATGAGACAGACACTCCATCAAATAATCAATTGAACAATGCCTTGATAAACCTATTTGCAATCGTAATTCTATCTCTGGAGCTACTCTATTATTTGCTTCCTGAAAAGCATTAATCAGTTCTTTAATATCATTTTGGAAAAACTCACCAAGTCCCCATACATCTTCACCTATTTCAAGGACTTTCACTCCATCAAGTTTAGCCTGAACAAATGTAGCCTCAATCAATAGCCTTCTGCCCTCAGGAGTATTAAAGCGATTACCGATATAATTACTACTCCAGGCATCCATTTCTCTCATTGAGTTTAATGGTGATGTAATCGGGTAAATTTCATATCCGGTTTTATCTTTAATAAACTCCCTACTTCCTCCAAGCACAAAATGATTATGCAAGTCAGCCTTTGGAATTTTACGAATTGTTTCTAAATCCCCTTTTTCCAGCGCTTCTATAAAATCATGGTTCATATCTGAATTCAACCTCATCAAGCTTGCCTGTAATATGATTTCTATTTCCGGTAGGAACAAATCCCTGTCGCAAATACAGGCGCTCCGCATCATGATTGTTCTCTAATATCCATAGAGATGGGATTAGCCCTTGTGCCTTAATCTTAGCCACAGCGTAGTTAAGCAGTTGAGTTCCATACCCTCTGTTCTGCTGCTCTGGCAAAACATATAAGTCTTCTATAAGCCCCTCATTTACCGACACGACAGCAACTGGCTCTTTATCATAAAGTATGAAAAACTTGCTTCCGTTTTTCATTTTTTCTCTGATATATTCCTTCTGATGTTCAACCATATGCTTCTGTATGAAGTCCTCATTGCAAAAAGAACGATGTGATTCCTGCCATGATATAGAATGAATCCTTGCAGCATCAGCTATGTTTTCTTCCGTTACAGGAACTACTATGCTTCTTCGCGCCTCAACAACTGTGTAATCATCCATGTCATGCATCTTTCCAGTCTCTTTAAATCCATTCTTATGCCAGAAATGTTCTGCCTGAGGATTATTTTTTACCCATCCTAACTGAATATCTGAGTATCCTTGGCTGCAAATAAACTGGCTCATTTCACTAATGATTGCACTTCCAACGCCCTTTCCTTGTACAGAAACATCAGTCATAAAAAATCCAACATAAGCAGTTTCTTCATCTGGATATCCCAATATCAAATCCATAACAGCAGTCAAATTGTCATTATCAAAATATCCTAAATAGAATTTATCTTCCCTTCTCTTTCCCGGTGGTAGTGCTGTCATATCAGCCTTTATACTTTCAGGAGTCACAAATGGTGGACAAAACTCGTAGTACAACTTATTTTTCTGCATAAGCTATAAACTATCGATATATCCTTTTCTTCTACTAATCTGACCTTATATTTTTTGAAATATCTGCGATATTACCTTTAGTCATTTTCATAATATACGATATCCATTCTGTTGCATACAATCCCCATCACCCACACTAATCTTATTACTAGATGCGCTATGTGGTTTCCAAGGCTTTGGCGTTAAAAGTGTAGTCCTTCCGATATCTGGAAGCACATCGTAAATTGAACAGCCCATCTTCTTTTCAAAATACTCTTTTATACTAAATGCTACTTCCCACCCTTTGATATAGCCTTCCATAATCCCATATCTTCTTGTAACATCAACAAATCGCTTTTCTAAAATTACAAAGCCATAATCTGTTGCAAGAGAATCGCATAATTGAATTAACTTATCATAATCATCTGGCTCTCCGTAATTCATTATGTAATCCTTTATGGCCTTCTCATGTTCAGTTTCAGGCTCATAGTCAAACTCATCCTGCATTCGAAGATAAGAATGGGTCATGCAGATTCTGGCCACCTCATCCCAGCCTTTTTCCATACAATATTTATATCCATCATAAACATGGGTTGGAATATCGGTTATTCCAGCTCTTCTGCCTATATCATGCAAAAGCCCACAAATATAGGCTTTTTCAGAATCTAACCCCGGCACTTTTTCTGCAATATATTTGGCTGCTGCTCCTGTATTCATAGAATGCTTAACCCAAGGACCTGGATTAAGTCTGCCTGCTATTTCTAACTCTTCAATTGCCTCATCAGCTGTTGGTAACATCTATCTTCTCCCTTGTACTTGCGCTTTAATAATCCCACTATCCCTGATATCCATTACAATTCCATCTCATAGCAAAGCATTGGCTGCTCATATATCTCGCACTCGCCAACCTTGTTAAATGGAAAGGCAGAATAACATTTAAGTGCTTTTAAATTATGTCTGTTTACCAAGAAATGCAGGCTTTTGTAGCTTCTAACTCTTAGCTCTTCCAAGCCTGTTTCTATCATTTCTTTTGCTAAGCCTTTACTTTGACAATCAGGGCTAACTGCAAGACGTGATAGTTCTCCACCGGGTTGTAATTCAGATGTCCAACACTTTAAATTGTTAACCTCTTCATCGTCATCAACAGATATAGCGGCTATTATCTTGCCCCCTTCTCGCATTACAAGTAACGCATCTCTAGATAAATCAAAATCGATTGTTTCCATTGAAGGATAGTCTTCATTCCATGGGCAATATTTTCTACCCAGCTGGGATTTATATAGTTTAAGAATTTCGTCTTTGTCTTTTGCTGTTGCTTTTTCTATTACTCGCATGACCATTCAACTATTTCCTTTACATCATCCTAAAATATGCTTATATTCCTCCAGCAGCTCATGGGAATACTCCTTCTGAGAATATAAGCATTATTTTATCAATTCAAACTCTTCACAAATAACTTTTGCATCTTCGCTAAAAGCCAAATCTATTGATTCAAGTTCGCTCTCCAAGAATTCCTTATGAACCTGACGCCAATAATCAAGGCTTCTATCGCCTTCTCCCTCTTTATATGCATGCTCTGCAGTTACATCCTTAAAAGGACAAATAGTAATCTTAGTTGTGCGGATAATACAAACTGCATTGTCCTTAGAATCAAGAATAACGCTGTACTCTCCAACCTTAGGAATTGGTTCATTTTCTACTGCATACATATCGTAAGATGAGCATGTTGCTGTTTTTGCCCCTTCGCACACAAGTGCTGCTATTTTATCTGGGGCATCAGAAAATGCCCACGCTTCATATTCTCCTGTTAATCCTGATTGTTTCCATAATTGTTCTGCTGTCATTTTTAATCTCCTACAAATTTATCTCATCAGTATGCTTCTTATCCTTTAAATTCATTTCCTCATAGATTTTCTCAATAACTGGGGATTTATGTTCAATATACTTATCAATATCGTCAGAATATAGATTTGCAGCCTCTATTTTAATCCTACTATACTCTGAGACAGCGTTAGCATGCTTTCTCAAGTAATCTCTGAATGTCATATGTCTTTTTAATTCCGCAGAATCCTCTGGACATACATATAAATGATGCCTCTGCAAGTGCTCTTTCCCTTCATATGCAAATGCCTCTCTATCTGGTATTCCGAGATTGCCTTCGTGAACATATCCAATCTCTGATAATGCTAAAATAGCATCACCAATCCGTTCTCTTTTCACAGCGACATCAATATCTATAATTGGCTTGGCAGCCATACCTTCAACAGATGTGCTACCAACATGCTCAATAGCAATTGCAATGTCTCCAAGGGCAGCACTAAGTTCTTCTTTTATTGTGGTAAAGTCCTGCTTCCATTTTTCATTATACGGAAGCACCACTACGTGTTTTGTCCTCATACAGTCATTTCTCCAACATTCCAATTGCATCTTCCAATGAAACGCACTCGGCAAACCTCTCTGGCCACACCATCTCGTTATAGTACCTGTAGGTTGTTTCTGCATCCATGTAATCATTATCAAAAGTAGAATTGGTACCTTCAGGTATAACCACCCTGTATCCCCTTTCAAAGGCTGATTTAACAGATGCATCTATGCAAAAGTTTGTCTGAAGACCTACAATCATTAATTCCTTGTCAGCACTTTTCTCCAGGTACTCAGCCAGTTCTTTATTTCCGAAGCAGCTGTTTATCTCTTTTATAAAAATCTTCTCCCCAGCCATAGGAGCGACCTGATCAGCAATCTCAAAATCCTTATCGCCAACAGAAAATCCTGTTCCTGGTCCATCGTCATGCTGAACATAGATTACTTCAACATTATTTCTCCTTGCTGTATCAATAATTCTCGATACATTTTCTATAAATCCCTTAAAATTGTACAGCCTTTCATCGGTAATTCCCTTTTGTACATCAACAACTATTATCTTCACTGTGTATACTCCTAGGTTCTCTAGCCCTTTTTTTGATTAAATATCCTTGCCCATCCGTTTTTATAATCATTTTGTTTTCTATCAAATCATTCTAACAAATAGCACATATCTAAACAACAAAAGTATTATGTTGTCCACCAATATTATGCTTCCTCCGATTGAAAATAAAAAAGCTGTAGCATCAAAACTACAGCAAAAATTCTTTTATTTTTTCTCAACAAGCTTCACATCAATTGGAGCCTCCGCGGACTCCATAGTTGTAATCAAATCTCTACCTAACAGATAACCATTTTTCTCATAGCCTTGTATCTTCTTGAAATTCTTTGTTGCATACTCTATATCAGAAACTATGCCTAAGTGCTCCCAATAAATAGTCTTTCGCGTCCTTAGGTTAAGCGCCACAAAATCAGGATAAATAGTGTTATATCCAAGCTCTAGCATAGGCTCATATTGATAGGGTACATTGTACTTTTCCAAGGCGTCTGCAATAATCTTCTCTGACTTTGAACGTACCATCTCACCACGGTTTGTCTGATATAGACCTTCTTCTGGAAATGTGTTGCGACCTCCAGCATATTGTTCCTTCCATTTTTCAATAAAATCTACATCAGGCATAATCAGCGGTTTAATTAATGCCTTCTTTGCATCTGAATAACTATCATAATCGGTTAAACTACCAAGATCATAATCTTCAAGGAACACTCTTAGCTTTCGTTCAAAGGCTTTTAATTTTAAGTTCATACTTACTTCATAATCCCTTTGCGCAAACTTTGAAATATTCTTAATATCCTTCTTTCTGACGTACTTTCTAGCTTCAAATTCATTTTTTAAATAATACTGTGGGCATCCATTACTATTAGAAATATAAACATGAGCATTAGGCAAATCCTTGTATCTTAATAAATTTCTATTGGATTTTTTGAGTAGCCCCTGCACTTCTTGTAATTGCTTTTCTATATCTTTTCTATAATCTTGTATCTTCATTACCTCCTATTTAACATGTACTTCTTTTTACGGAATACTCACCTTATTCACGTTCATATTCCGTAATTGCTTATTACCAGATTGCTTAATTACGGTAAATCCTCTGATTCTAAAGGATTATTCCGTAGTTTATAAGATCAACCTCTTTTACCATTCAATCAAATACATCTTATTTGCATTTGAACTACGGAATAACTAATATCCAACGCAATATCTTACGTAATCTTAATGCTTTACAGAAAACAAAATAGTTAACCTACGGAATAACGACCAAAGCACTTTCTATGTTCCGTAAATCAAGAGTACTCTCCAATTTTTTCTTAATAAACTCCCTTAAAATAATATTTTAAAAAGGAAAACTGTGGCGAGCTGCCACAAAAGTGATAAAAATAGAATATTATTCATTGCTAGAGTAATAATATAACGCTTCCTGCGTGATTTGTCAAGCAGACTAAAAAGAGAATATCAAAGCAAAAACAAAAAAGCCCCGAGAACATTGAAAATCCAATGTTCTCGGGGCCTAAAACCTACTCCAGTTCCACAGTTCCTGGTGGCTTCGATGTCAAATCATACATTACGCGGTTAACGCCCTTAACCTCGTTGATGATGCGGCTCATAACACGCTGTAGTACTTCGAATGGAATCTCAGAAGCTTCTGCTGTCATAAAGTCGATAGTCTCAACTGCACGAAGGACTACTGCGTAATCGTAAGTACGCTCATCACCCATAACGCCTACTGAGCGCATGTTTGAAAGAGCTGCAAAATACTGATCTGGAAGCTTCTTAAGACCAGCCTCAGCAAGCTCAGTACGATAAATATAATCAGCATCCTGAACGATGCGAACCTTTTCTGCTGTAACCTCGCCGATGATACGAATGCCAAGGCCTGGGCCTGGGAATGGCTGACGGAATACAAGGTATTCTGGCAAGCCAAGCTCAAGACCAACCTTACGAACCTCATCCTTAAAAAGGTTTCTAAGTGGCTCAATGATTTCCTTGAAATCAACATAATCTGGAAGACCACCTACATTGTGGTGAGACTTGATAACTACTGACTCACCGCCAAGTCCTGACTCTACAACGTCAGGATAAATTGTTCCCTGTGCGAGGAAGTCTACAGTGCCAATCTTTTTAGCCTCTTCCTCGAATACACGGATGAATTCCTCACCTATAATCTTACGCTTCTGCTCTGGTTCAGTAACTCCAGCAAGCTTTGCGTAATAACGCTCTGCAGCATTTACACGAACAAAATTAATATCGAAGGAACCTGCCTCACCAAATACGCTTTCAACCTCGTCGCCTTCGTTTTTACGAAGAAGGCCGTGATCTACAAATACGCAAGTAAGCTGCTTTCCAATAGCCTTTGCAAGAAGAGCTGCAAGTACTGATGAATCAACACCACCAGAAAGAGCAAGTAAAACCTTGCCGTCGCCTACACGCTGACGAATCTCCTCAATAGTATGCTCTACGAAGGAATCCATACGCCACTCACCTGCAGTGCCACAAATATTACGTACAAAATTAAATAAAATGTCCTTACCCTGAACAGTATGAAGTACCTCTGGGTGGAACTGGATAGCATAAAGCTTTTTCTCCTCACATGCTGATGCTGCAACAGGGCAGTCTGCTGTGTGAGCAATTATCTCAAAACCAGGAGCAACCTTTGAGATGTAGTCGAAGTGACTCATCCAAACGATTGTAGATTTATCAACGCCTGCAAAAAGTGTATCCTCTGCACCATCGATGAAAGTCTCTGTCTTGCCATATTCTCTAACTGGGGCCTTTTCAACCTTTCCACCAAGTACGTGCATCATAAGCTGAGCACCATAGCAAAGACCAAGCACTGGAATACCAAGCTCAAAAAGCTCCTTAGTGTATGTAGGTGCACCTTCCTCATAGCAAGAATTTGGTCCACCAGTTAAAATAATACCTGCGGGATTCATTTCTTTGATTTGTTCAAGCGGGGTACGATAAGAATAGATTTCACAATAGACGTTACATTCTCTGACGCGGCGTGCCACTAACTGATTGTACTGGCCACCAAAGTCAATAACAATGACTTTTTCCTGATTCATTAGCTGCTCCTTCTAAATAGAATTTATATTTAAATTTCCTATATAATATATGCTTTCGTCCAAATCTTCAACAGTTATTATTAATAATTTATCATCTTTGTCCGATATCCTCTATAGATAATTGTAACTATGTAGCATTTACAGGAGTTATCCATGAGCATTAGTGTCACCAATTCATTATCATTAAGACTATATTATGGAAGATACTCTCCACTTGTAAAAGGCTCTCAGAGAAATGATGCCACAAAGGGCACCCTTTCCTTTGCCGATGCAAGTGCTCTTCGTAATGCTGTTAGAAAGCTACAGGATTATTCTTTTTCAGATGCCACAGATGAGCATGTTCAGGAAAAGCTAACTGCATTTGCTGATGCAGTTAATAACACAATATCTTCCGGCGCAAAATATGCAAGCAACAGCACATCTGTTAAGAATGCTGTCTCTAAGATTAAAAGCCTTAATAAGGAATACGCAAGCCAACTCCAAAAGATAGGAATCACCGTAACAAAAGATGGCTCTCTTTCTGTCTATGAATCTGCCAGCAAAAATTACAGCAAGGAAAAATTCGATAATTTCTTCGATAAAGATTCTAAATATCTAAAACTCCCTCTATAGCGCCGCTCAAAGGATTACAAGGCGCGTCGATGTACGGATTTAACTTGAACTTTTACCCCATATGGATTAAATTATCATATGGGAGATTATGTTATCTCCTAAAATTTTTTTGGAGGCAATATCATGCTTTTTAATTCGTCCCAAAAAAGAGGGCTTAAGATTATTATCGTAGGATGCGGTAAAGTTGGTCGCACCCTTGTTGATAGACTGTCTAATGAAGGTCACGATATAGTTGTCATTGATCAAAACCAGGACAGAATTGATAATCTTACAAATCTCTATGATATTATGGGCATTCAGGGAAATGGCGCCAGCTACAGCATTCAGCTTGAAGCAGGTATTAAGGATGCCGATCTTATCATCGCAGTTACAAACTCTGATGAGCTTAATCTACTTTGCTGCACTATTGCGAAGCAGGTAGGTGATTGTGCATCTATCGCCAGAGTTCGAAATCCAGATTATTCAAAAGAAATTTCATACCTTCAAGAAAAACTTGGTCTTGTAATGATTATTAACCCTGAGTTTGAGGCAGCCAGAGAGATTTCTTCTATTCTCTCACTTCCTTCTACATTAGAGGTTTCTTCATTCGCTCACGGTCAGGCCGAAATGGTTGAATTTAAGATTGAAGAAGGCAATATTCTTAATGGACTCGCCATCAAAAATCTTAATTCTAACACTTCTGGAAAGGTTTTAATTACAGCTGTAAAACGAGGTTCAGAGGTTATCATTCCTACAGGTGATTTCGTATTACAGACAAATGACATTGTATGTGCAGTAGGTGCCCGTCGTTTTGCCCGCACCTTCTTGAATGAAATAGGATTCAAGACACGCCAGGTTAAGGATTGTCTTATTGTTGGTGGTGGAAAGGCTTCTTTCTATTTAGCAAAGCTTCTTCTTCAGGCCCGTATTAACGTTCGCATAATCGAAAGAAACAAGGAGCGCTGTGAGGAACTTTCTATCGCCCTTCCAAAGGCAACTATCATAAATGGTGATGGTGGTGATGAGTCACTTCTTCACGAGGAAGGCATTGAGTACGTAGAAAGCTTTGTACCTCTTACAGGAATTGATGAGGAAAACATCCTGCTTACACTCTATGCAAATCAGGTTAGTAATGCCAAGGTTGTAACAAAGGTC
The DNA here is from genome assembly GCA_000209815.1 of Butyrivibrio fibrisolvens 16/4. Taxonomy (GTDB): domain Bacteria; phylum Bacillota; class Clostridia; order Lachnospirales; family Lachnospiraceae; genus Pseudobutyrivibrio; species Pseudobutyrivibrio fibrisolvens_A. The sequence continues at coordinate 884,073 of FP929036.1, read as the reverse complement.
AACCGTATTAATTTTGATAACGTTTTGTCACAGCTTAATCTTGGCTCTGTTGTATATCCTCGTCATATCACAGCCGAATCAATCATTGCATATGTACGTGCTAAGAGTGCTTCTGGTGATGGAAATGATATTCTCACACTCTATCATCTCTTCGATAGAAAGGTTGAGGCTATCGAGTTCAACATCAAAGAAAAGTCAAATGCAACTGGCGTACCATTCTCAGTTTTACAGTTCAAGGACAATGTTTTAATTGCCTTTATTAATAGAAATGGTACTATCATCATTCCAAGTGGTTCTGATACCATTGAGGTCGGTGATACTGTTATGGTTGTTACCACTCATACTGGATTTGGCACAATATTAGATACATTGAGGTAATAGGAAATGAACACTTCCATAATTCGTTTCATCCTATTATATGTAGTAGGATTTATAGGATTATTTTTATTATTGCCGGTTATCGTAGCTCTTATTTATCACGAAAATGTTTGGTCAAATTATCTCGTGGTTGCTATCCCTTGTATCATCGCAGGAATCATTAACAGCTACCTTAAACCGAAGGAAAGCTCCTTTTATTTAAAGGAAGGTTTCTTCTGCACCGGTGCAGCCTGGGTTATTTTGTCAGCTTTAGGTGCCATTCCACTTTGGCTTTCAAATGAGATTCCACACTACATCGACGCATTATTTGAAACAGTTTCTGGTTTTACAACCACCGGAGCATCAATACTTGAAAATGTTGAGGCACTATCACACGCTTCACTGTTCTGGCGAAGCTTCACCCACCTTGTTGGTGGTATGGGTGTTTTGGTATTCCTTCTTTCAGTAATACCACTTGCCGGAGGTGATGGTTCCTTCAATCTTATGAAGGCTGAATCACCAGGTCCTTCAGTAGGAAAGCTTGTTCCAAAGTTAAAAATACAGCTCAGATGCTTTATCTAATTTATCTTGGTTTATGTGCCTTAGAAATCATCCTTCTTCTTTTAGCAGGTATGACACCTTTCGAGGCTATAAACACTGGTATCGCAACAGCAGGTACCGGAGGCTTTGGTATCTACTCAAGCAGTATTGGTGGATTTAATGTAGCCTGTCAGTGGATAGTTGCAATATTTATGTTTATCTTTGGTGTAAACTTTAACTTTTACTACTACGTGCTATTCCATCATGCAAGAGATGCTTTCCGTATGGAAGAAGTTAGAATGTATTCTCTTCTAACACTCATCTCTATTGGAATTATTACTGTAAATACTCTTAGTTGTAGCGCTGGACTTTTTGATGCCCTTACAAAGGCAGCCTTTCAGGTTACATCAATCCAGTCCTCAACAGGATTTTCTACAGCCGATTTCGCTGCCTGGCCACAAACAAGCCGATGTGTTTTAGTACTGCTTATGTTCATCGGTGCTTGCGCTGGCTCAACTGGTGGTGGTATCAAAGTTTCCCGCTTTATTCTTATGGGAAAGGCTGTACACAAAGAGCTTATCAGCTACATCCATCCTCGTAGTGTTCGCAAGACACTTATGGATGGTAAGCCTGTAACACATGATACAGTTCGTTCAAACAATGTTTTCTTTGGAACATTTATGCTTGTATTCTTTGTAAGTGCTTTTATTTTATCTTTCGAGAATTTAGATTTCTCAACAATTTTTACTGCAGTAATTGCTTGTATGAGTAACATTGGACCTGGTCTTAGCATGGTTGGTCCTACTAAAAACTTCCTGTTCTTTACTGACTTATCAAAGATTATATTGATAATTGATATGTTAGCAGGAAGACTTGAGCTTTTCCCAATACTGATGCTCTTCCATCCAAATATTTGGCAGGATTTGTTTGCAAAGCGTCGTTTAAAGGAATTAAAACACGCTGGAAAGGTTTTAAACGAAGATTTCTAATTTATGAATACTGTAATTATGAAAATGACTGAAGCTTACGAGCTTCAGTCATTCTATAAATCAATAAATAATTGTCACATATTAGATTGTAGATCAATAGAAGGCACACGCTGCTATTTGGATGACCTAGCCAAGGAAACCATTATTAGCCAGCTTGTGCCTTTTAGCGCTGAAGGAATACATTTTATAGATTCTGGCAACTATCATTATCTTTCTTTGCTATGGCTTATGAAAGTTGATACAGATTTCAACCTTGTTCTTTTTGATCATCATCCTGATAATCAGCCCCCTAGTTTTGGTATGATTACCTCCTGTGGCGGGTGGGTTCTAGAGGCAACGGAGACTCTTCCTCACTTAAAGAATGTCTACACCTATGGTGTTGGTGAAGAAGTGCCTATCAATGATATTCCTACTGATCTTCCGCTATATATTTCCATAGATAAGGATGTTCTTTCTACAGATGATGCCATCACAGATTGGGATCAGGGTAATATGTCCCTTACTACTATGCTTGATATGTTGTCTCAATTATCTGTTAATAGAAAAATAATCGGTGTAGACATATGTGGTGATAGCGGAGAAAACGCCTCAAGTGGTGCCGAAATTAATAATCTGACAAATGCAACTCTTTTTGACTTTTTATCCGAAAATTATTAAAATATAGATAAGAATAATTGGATTGGAGGGAACCACTATGTATCCAGTAATTACTATTTCAAGAGAATTTGGCAGCGGTGGTCATAGCATTGGGGAAGCTGTAGCAAATAAATTAAACATCCCTTTCTATGATGGAGAGATTGTTAATAGAGTTGCTATAGAAAGCGGCTATGCAAAAGAGCTTATTGAAACTCAAGGCGAATATACTTCCTCAACAGCAATGTGGTTTGATATATCAGCAGCTGGAACGATGTATTTCCAAAGCCCACAGGATGAGATATTCATTGCACAGAAGAAAGTTATTTTAGAGTGTGCCAAGAAAGGACCTTGCGTTATCGTAGGACGCTGTGCCGATTATATCCTCCGCAAAGAAGGTATCAGATGCATGAACGTAATGATTCATGCAGATATGGAACACCGCAAGAAACGTGTATTAGAGCGCTACGAAAATATTGAGAATGTCAGTATTGAAAAGCGCCTAGCTAAAAAAGACAAGCAGCGTAAAACATACTACAAGTATTACACTGATAAAAACTGGGGAGACTTTAGAGAATATGACGTCATCCTAGACAGTGGTTCACTTGGAGAAGAGACGTGTGTAAAGACAATCTGTGAGCTTGCAGAAGCATTTCCAGAATAAATAGAGGATTAGCTGAAGAGGCATCGTCATTTGTTGGCGATGCCTCTTTTTTGCTTCAACCTGCTTGCCACATGTGTCGGGCGCCACAACCCCATTTCTTCAGCTGGCTTGATTACTTTTTATATGGCTGCAGGCGCCTAGTCAAGAGAGCGAAGCTCCCGCAGGGCTTGCTCTTGACTGGTGGCAAAGCCATATACAATGTAACAAGCTAGATGAAGAAAAAAGGAACTTAGCAATAAACTAAGTTCCTCGTCTAAACCCCTATTTTACTTCATATTATGCAACCTGCCCTGAATTGGTATCAGAAGTAGTGCGAATAGCACGCCATAGAAAAGTGACAATACAGCTACTGCCATGTTTGGGCCAAGGACATCATAAGCCTTGCGCCATACGATGGCAAACACTGTAACAAATCCAATGATGCTAGAGATTACTCCACCCAGTATTGCAGCCTTTTGTGCAATTTTTATTGCATACTCACATTTAGCCACATTTTCCATAAGCTCACTTTCAGCAAGACTTTTACTTCTAAAAACAAGCTTAAATGCCTTAACAAAACTTCCAATCTGGCCGCCAGCTGCAAGTATAATTAACTGAATTGCCAGCACCATAACAAAAGATGGAGCATCAATAAAGTATACTATCTGGCTGCCACCCACTATCATAATTCCAAATAAACCTATTAGCAGAAGCAGCACGCCAAAAATCAAACCCAATAGTTCTGCCTTTCTGGCTTTACTATTATTCTGTACATCCTTTACTAAATCAACCATAATCTCTTCCGCCTTTCCACGATAAGCCTCAGGGTTCAAGCGTTCACCAGACAATAGTTCATTTATATTAATATCAAGAGCCTTACATAGTTCAGGCATTATGCTAGTATCCGGCAGGCCTTTGCCTGTTTCCCATCTGGAAACTGCTTTATCACTAACACCTACCAAATCTGCAAGCTGCTTTTGAGTGAGCCCCTTTTCCTTTCTCATTTCAGAAATAAATGAACCAGTCTTTGTTAAATCTAACATGTGACCTCCTGACGTTCTAACTGTTACACCTTAAGGTTATATTAAAAACGTAAGAAATGTACCTATGTATGCTAGAATCCGGGTAGAATCAGAATCTATGAAAAATAGAATTTGTATTCCCCTCATCCGTCGACTTCGTCGACACCTTCCCCCTAGAGGGGGAAGGCTTAATTTTCTTCCCAAAACTCTACTGCCCTGTCTAACCAGCCTTCTGCCTTAGTATGAAGGCCAAGACCTATGCCGTGTGGAACGCCGAAATACTTCTCATAAAGGTGCTTTACACCGTTTTCAGTAAGTGCAGCATCAAATACATCTGCGTGGCGGCTAGCAGGCACTAGCACGTCCCAGGAGCCAGAATACATAAAGGTAGGTGGATAATCTGCCTCGATGTATTTTTGAACATCAAGCATTGTGCGACCTTTTCTGATATGGCGAAGGCCAAACATATAAAAGCTGCCTCTGTTGCTGAGCCAAATTCCTAATAAACCAATCCAGATATTCCAATATGGATGATGTAGCCAGTCATTAACGCAGGTCCAAGGATAGCCTAAAATAACAGTTCCTGGCTTTGGAAGCTGATAATCCAGATAGCCGAACTTATGACTGGCAAAGATTCCTGCTAAATTACCACCTGCTGAAAAACCAATAAGGCCATACCCTTCCATCTCTACATTAAATCTATCTAAATTATCCTGAATGAATCTAAGAGCTACTCCCAAATCCTCCATTGGAGCAAATGGCTCACAATCACAACCTGTTCTGTATTCTAATACAAATGCATTTACTCCCTTTCGATTAAGAGCTGCTGCCACAGGATATCCCTCCTGCTTTGTACACAGATGGGCATATCCTCCACCAGGTAAAACTACCATAAAGCGTTTGCTCTTTGGATTATCCGCAGGAAAATACATTAGTTTAACATCGCGCTTGTGTTTATTTGCTGCCATTTCCTCCATGGAATATACAGGAAACTGCATAAAACGTCCCACAGACCGTAGTGATTTTACTCTGGCAAGGCCAGATTTTACATCATTTGAGCGATGCTCAATGTAATACATTCTGGCGATTGAATATACCGTAAATACGAATGTAAGAATAAGGTATGCAATTATAAATGTGCGAATGGTTTCGGCTAAACCGTTTGCAAATAAGTATATGTCCTTCATGTTATTCTCCTACTTATATTTTCCCCTCATCAGTCAGCTTCGCTGACAGCTTCCCCCAAAGGGGAAGCCAAAAAAAGGTGCTACCTTAATAAGTAGCACCTTTATTATAGCATTTTTATCTATGCTTGAAAGCAACCTTTACACGCTGCTTTAAGCCGTTTGGAAGAACGTACTTAAGCTTGTCCTCAGATGGAGTCATCTTAGAGCACTCTGGATGCTCGCGGTAAAGCTTGATTGCGTCGAATTCGCACTTAGTTGTACATACACCACAACCGATACACTTATTCTCATCAACAACTGAAGCACCGCACTTAAGACATCTAGCTGTCTCAATCTTAATCTGCTCCTCTGTAAGCTCTACAGTCTTGTCGCGGAATGTAAGCTCGCCGTCAACTGTTGTCTTAGAAACACCAGGAATCTGACGTGGGCTGTGATCGTAATCACCGATAGCAAGGTTTTCCTTATCAAGCTCGATGAAGTCACGACGGTTACGTCCGATTGTAAGTGAGCTGTGTGGCTGTACGAAACGGTGGATAGAGATAGCACCCTCACGACCTGCTGCGATAGCATCGATAGCAAAACGTGGGCCTGTGTACATATCACCACCAACGAAGATGTCTGGCTCGTCTGTCTGGTATGTAAGAGCATCAGCCTTAGGGCCTCTCTCGATAACAACCTTAGAACCCTTGAAGAGATCTCCGTAAACGCTACGCTGTCCTACTGAGAAGATAACGTGCTTGCACTCTACAGTGATTGTATCGTTCTCATCGTACTGTGGATTGAAACGTCCTGTTTCGTCCTTAACACGTGTACACTTCTTAAGAACGATACCCTTTACAGCGCCTGCCTCATCAACAAGAACTTCCTTAGGACCCCAACCGCAGTTAAGCTCAACGCCTTCAGCCTCTACGATTTCGATTTCCTCTGGAGAAGCTGGCATGATATCTCTAGATTCAAGACAGAACATAGAAACCTTTTCATTACCAACACGTCTTGCTGAACGAGCAACGTCGATAGCAACGTTACCACCACCGATAACAACAAGGTCACCCTTGATATCGTAAGCTTCGTTCTCTGAGCACTCGTGAAGGAAATCAACAGCTGTTGCTGTACCGATAGCCTTGTCACCTGGTACGTTTGGAAGGTTACCACCCTGGCAACCGATTGCTACGTAGAATGCCTTGTAACCCTGGCTACGTAACTCGTCAAGAGTAATGTCCTTACCAACCTCAACGCCACACTTAATCTCTACACCAAGCTCTTTGATGATTTCGATTTCAGCGTCGATAACGTTGTTCTCAAGCACGAATGAAGGAATACCATAACGAAGCATTCCACCTGGATGATTGCTCTTTTCGAAGATTGTAGGCTTGTAACCCTTAAGTGCTAAGTAGTAAGCACATGAAAGACCTGCAGGACCTGCACCAACGATAGCAACCTTCTCTGTAAATTCACCCTTCTGTGAAGGAACGATTTTCTTAGGGATGTAACGTGTCTCAGCCTTGAGATCCATCTCTGCTAAGAAACGCTTAACCTCATCAATTGCGATAGCCTCATCAACTGTACCTCTTGTACAAGCAGCCTCGCAACGTCTGTTACATACACGACCACAGATAGCTGGAAGTGGATTGTCCTGCTTGATAAGAGCAAGAGCCTCTTTGTAACGGCCCTGAGCTGCCATACGAAGGTAACCCTGGATAGCAATGTGCGCTGGACAAGCTGTCTTACATGGAGCTGTACCTGTGTCATAGCAGTTGATTCTGTTAGTGTCACGGTAGTTGTCGTTCCACTCGTCAGTAGACCACTTGCGCTCTGTAGGAAGTACCTGCTTTGGATACTCAACCTGCTTACCATCAGCTGTGCAAAGCTTCTGACCAAGCTTAACAGCACCTGCTGGACAGTTCTCAACACACTTACCACAAGCAACACAGTCCTCAGCTGTAACGTGAGCCACATAAGCTGAACGTGACATGTTAGGAGTGTTGAAAAGCTGTGATGTACGAAGTGCGTAACATACATTTACATTACAGTTACAGATAGCGAAAATCTTGTTCTCGCCATCGATATTTGTGATCTGGTGAACGAAGCCGTTGTCCTCAGCCTGCTTGAAAATCTCAAGAGCCTCTTCGCGAGTGATGTAAACACCACCCTTGTTTGTCTCAACAACGTAGTCTGCCATATCACCAACTGCGATACACCAACCCTCTGGATCGTCAGCGCAGCCTTCGTCATATGTCTTTCTAGAAAGACGGCATGAACAAGGTGACTTAGCATACTTTCCTTCGTATTTATCGAGCCAGTAAGAAATCTTCTCAAGTCCGATTGCTTCCTGCTCCATTGAAATAGCGTCCTCTACAGGGATAACGTGCATACCGATACCAGCGCCTCCTGGTGGTACCATGTGTGTAAGTCCCTCAAGTGGAAGACGGCTCATACGCTCAAAGAAACGTCCCATCTCAGGATGCTCAGCAAGGAAATCCTGATTCATGTTAGAAAACTCTGCAGAACCTGGAACGAACATAGGAAGAACCCACTGCTTCTCGTGAGCTTCGTTCTCGTAGTTCCACTCTAAAAGACCAGTCCAGCTAGCCTTCTCTAATCTCTCTTCAAGAGTCTTCTCATCAAGGCCTGTGATTTCAAGAAGCTGCTTGAAAGTCTTTGGCTTTCTAATGCCGCCCATAGAAAGTGCAAGCTCTGCAATTTCCTTTGTAGGTGCAAGATTTGCAACTGCCCAGTACTCTGGGTCGTACTTTGTAATCTTCTGGAGACCAAGCTTAATCTTTGCACGGTCTGTGATTACCTTTCCAAGCTTAAGAATTTCCGGACGAAGATCCTCGTCCTTAAGATCGTTTACCCAATCTGGATAAAAATCGCCTAAGTTATCAGGTCCAATTCCCATATTAGTTATTTCCTCCTTTTAATAAAACCTTATTAATTATTAACCCTCAAAAAGCCATTAATCGTTGTTCCAAGAATCCACTTGGCCCCTCAACCAGTCAACCCATTCATCGAAGCCTTCACCTGTTTTTGCCGAAACAAAAATGATGTGTGCATTTGGATTTAACTTGTGGATTCTCTCCTTTACAGCCTCTTTTGAGAACTCCGTAAACACCGGAAGGGTGTCACACTTGTTGATAAGTACCACATCACATACTGAAAACATAAGTGGGTACTTAAGTGGTTTGTCGTCTCCCTCAGGTACTGAGAGAATCATTGCATTCTTCGATGAACCGGTATCGAATTCCGCAGGGCAAACCAAATTACCAACATTCTCCAGGAATACAATGTCTAAATCCTCGGTACCGAACTCCTTAAGCCCCTGGCGGGTCATATCAGCATCAAGATGACACATGCCTCCTGTATGTATCTGAATTGCGCGTGCGCCTGCCTTTTGAATGGTGGCAGCATCCACATCAGAATCAATATCAGCCTCCATAACACCAATTCTCAGCTCGTCCTTTAGACGGGCGATAGTCTGGCATAATGTGGTGGTTTTGCCTGAGCCCGGAGCAGACATGAGATTAACTAAAAATGTCTTTTGAGCTTTTATCTCGCCCCTAAGCTTTTCAGCATCAGCATCGTTATCTTCAAAGATACTTTGCTTAACTTCTATAACTTTATAGTCTTCCATTTTCTCCTCCACGCAAGGAAAATTGTGTGCAATAATCCACGCTTTTGTAAACTCGAAGTATTAATTCGAGTTTCCTTGCAATATAAATATAACCTAATTGATAAAAAATGTCAATTAGGTTTAGTGATTCAAGTCCGTATAAATTCTAGTACAAAGAGTCAATAATACTCAGGTGTGTATTATCTTCTTGCATACATCTATTCTATATTGGAATATTATACAATAATAATATGTATAAACTGTGGAATATGCTAAAGAGGTTCAGAAATAATTACAAGTCGATGTGTGGCAACATAAATTGGAGTACAGGTATAAAGTGTCAATTGCTCATTTTCTGTATCGTCCAATACCGAAGTATCAGTAGGCTCAACAACTTTTATTTCCTTAACCCTATACTCCCTTGTATCGTTTTTTGTGTCCACGTAGATTATATCACCTACCCGAACCTCATCAAGTCTATTAAAAAACTTTCCAAAGGTGTAATTGCGATGTCCTGCAATCACACAGTTTCCATTTTCCCCAATATAAGCTGTTCCAGTTTGGTGTCCCAAAGAATCTCTAAGCACTTCTCTGCTAGTGCCCTCACACACTGGATTCTCAGAGTCTATAGAAGGGATGCGAAGATTATAAATCAATTCCCCCTCATCAGCTGGATTTAAAGTAGAATATTCCTCCTCCGTTTCCGACGAAGCAGTCTTTTGAACCATTTCATTAAACTGCTCAATTAACTGCTTCTGAGAAACCTGCTGTCTGATGTTTACAAGAATAGATGCGAATAAAATCGACAGGCCAAACCCAATAAATACAAGCCCTATGATTTTTTTTAAAATCACTCTATTTCTCATTTAACAATTCTTTTCCTTTTTCCAAAAACCATAAACAGTCCAGCAATAACAAATACTGCCCCAACCATATAGCCAATTACAGTGCCAATGAATCCGCCTGTTTTTGCAAGTGTGTTTGCGCCATTAGATGCTGCTGTGATATTCTCTTCTGTCATATCAGGATTTGCGCCTGTATTTGCCCCCACAGAAATAACAACCTCTCCAAATCCTACCACATCGCTAGATGCTGGCTTGGCAGATGGATTTGAAGATGACCCGGAATTATTTCCTGATGGCTTATTGTTTGATGAAGGCTTTGGTGTAGGAGCTTTCTCCCCTGGACGCTTTGGTCTATCATGCTTTTCAATCCATCCACCACCAAATGCCTTGTATGAAATAGCTATCTTATCCCTGTTGGAATAGTCATAACCATATCCCAAAAGCTGGATTCTATTGGTATAATCTCCATCCTCAATGATTTCATCTGGAATGGCCTCATATTTTAAAACGTAAACATTTCTATTATCTGCTTTTTCAGGAAGAGTGATTGCAAGAACCTCATTATCCCCTTCCATAGAAACAGCTGTCTTATAGCCTGTCTCAAGCTCTTCTGTGGCAGTGACCTTGCCTGATGCATCTACCGTTCCAATAAAAAGCTTTACCGATTCAGGATAAAGCACAAGATTCTTTCCTAATGTATCCTTGATTTGAAGCTTTGATGGCAATAGCTGCTTTCCTTTATTTATGTTTACAGTATATGAAACCTTCTTTGTCTTCTTATCTACAGAAGCTGTCTTTTCTAATGCATCATCCTTCCATCTGAGTCTTCCTGAAGCAGTATCTAATATTGGTTCCTGCTGATCAGATTGAAGAGTAATGAAATTTTTGTATTTCTTGGTACTGTCAGCTTCCCAGACTGGAATCTCCTCATCTGTAAGCTCTGTAACCACATAAAATACCGCTCTACTATTATTAAGGCTATCGCCAAAATCAAAAACCAGTGAACCTTCCTCATTTTTTGAAGGAGTCATTGTCACCACCTGATTCTCGCCATCAGTATTTGTGATAGTAACATCACTGATAGACACAAGCTTTTGGCCATCCCCAAGTTTTTCAGTTACAGAAGCATTTGTAAGAGGACGATAGTTTCTATTTACAACAATTCTCCAGGTGAGCTGATGAAGAGCTGGTTCTGCAGAATATAAAGCCTTATCAATAGCGGACTTACCAACAATTCCCTCGCCGGTAGCCTTCTTATAAACACCTACACCCACTATAAAAGCTGGATCCGCTCCCTCCTCGGGAATGTAGTTGTACTCTACCCAAGCCTTATTGGCAGGTACACTGTGATTTTCAAAAAGATATTTATCGTAAGAACCAAGCTGTGTATCATAGCTAATCTGATAGTTCTTTTCTCCCGAAATCTTGCCAAATTTAATTGCCCAGGTATATTTCTTTCCGCCTTCTGATACGCCAGACTCGCCCTTTTTATAAATAAGCTCATAGTCTTTGTCAGCCTTCAGCTTTTCGCCAGATTCATCTGTAATAACAAGACTGTTCTTTAGAAAGTCCATATCAGTATTGTTATCAACTACAAAGGCATCATATAAAACAACATCTGTAAGCTCTACACCATTGTTTCCCAAAGAGATGTTCCAATTTGCCTTTCCTTCGGCATCAAACTCGCCACCATCCTTTGTAAGTGTAGTAACATCTGTAGGCACTACAGGCTTTGGCTCCTCTGGATTATTCTCCTTAATCTTTAAGGTGAGTGTCTTTGGCTCCATTCCAGGAATAGTAAATGTATACTCTTCCTTTTCACCTATCGCCTCTTCATCCAGGCCAAATTCCAGCCCTACAACGACATCATAAACCTTGGCATAATCTTCGTAAGTTACATCTACCTTTACCTGTCGATCAGGGGTAATGGATGCCTTTCCAAACTCTGTATCATCATCCAGCTTTACATCAAATGATTCCACCTGGGATAAATCAAATGCTGTATCGATTATTGCAGGAAGATAGAGCTCGTCTCCCTTTGATAAATAAAGCTGGTCTTCTTCCTTCTCATCTTCTTCGTAATTCATATAAAGCGGAGATTTGAGCTTGTACTCTACCTTGAACCCATCCTCCAAAGAGATGGTGTCGCCCTCTGAAATCTCCTTTCCTTTAGATGTGAAAGAAACGCTCTTTAAATAAGTTTCTGTTGCCTCATTGTCAGTTTCCGCAGCCTGAACAATAAAATTAGGGCTGATTGCGTTAAACATCACAATCACCCCTAACAAAAGGCCAAATACACACTTTTTCATACACTATTCCCTTTCTGTCTCTTCTCCCCAAGCAAGTCCTATGGCGGGCTAGCTATATAAAAAAGTTAGTATACATTTTAGTTATTGTCAATAACTTTGACCCAATATATTAAATTAAGTGTATTATAGTCAGATAAATCTACTGTTCTGCTCTAAACTCTGCCTCACCTGGAAGTGGATATTTATCTGTAAGCTCCTTGATAATTGCGCGAGCTTTCTCTACACCTGTTTCCTGCTCCTTGATAACGATTGAGATAGCCTCTGCCACCTTATCGAAATCATCTTCCTTAAGTCCACGTGTTGTAGCTGCTGGAGTTCCAAGACGAATACCAGATGTAACAAATGGTGACTTAGGATCGTTAGGAATAGTATTCTTATTAGCTGTGATATGAGCCTCATCAAGAAGCTTCTCTACAACCTTTCCTGTAAGCTCGAATGGAGTAAGATCAATAAGCATAAGGTGATTGTCTGTTCCATCAGAAACGATTTTGATGCCACGGTTCTGCAATCCCTTGCAAAGAGCCTGAGCATTCTTTACAATCTGCTGTCCATACTCCTTGAATGAAGGATCAAGAGCCTCCTTAAAGCATACTGCCTTACCAGCAAGCACGTGCATAAGAGGACCACCCTGAATTCCTGGGAATACGGCCTTGTTGAAGTTGTATTTCTCATTAGCCTCAGCAGTAGCCATAATCATACCACCTCTTGGACCACGAAGAGTCTTGTGAGTAGTAGTTGTTACAATATCTGCGTATGGAATAGGGCTTTCGTGTACACCTGCTGCAACAAGACCTGCAATGTGAGCCATATCAACAAAAAGAACTGCGCCGACCTTGTCACAAATCTCTCTAAAACGCTTGAAATCAATCTTGCGACAGTATGCAGAAGCACCTGCAATAATCATCTTTGGCTTGCACTCCAAAGCGATTCGCTCAACATCATCATAATCGATAACACCCTCATCATTAACTCCATAAGGAACGATGTTGAAATAAACTCCTGAGAAGTTTGCAGGAGAACCATGTGTGAGATGTCCGCCGTGATCAAGATTCATTCCCATTACCGTATCTCCTGGCTTTAACACAGCGAACTGTACTGCCATATTTGCCTGGGCACCTGAATGAGGCTGAACGTTAACATAATCGCATCCAAATAATTCCTTTGCACGCTCACGAGCTAATTCTTCCACAACATCTACTTCGCCGCAGCCGCCGTAGTAACGCTTTCCTGGATAGCCCTCTGCGTATTTGTTAGTAAGAACAGAGCCCATAGCTGACATAACTGCTGGTGATACCCAGTTTTCTGATGCAATAAGCTCGATGTGTTCTGACTGGCGATTGAATTCCTTAACAATAGCCTCCGCGATTTCTGGATCTGTGTTTTTGATGTCCTTTAATGTGTACATTACTTTCCCTTTCTATAACTTCTTTCAATAGTTCTATGTGAACCGAATTCTCGGTAATCACTAAATGTATTTCTTTCCAAATTCTTCCTTGGAAAGTGGCTTATCGAAATAGAAGCCCTGTGCAAGATTTACAGGATAATCTCCAATCATAGTAACCTGATTGTCGTCCTCCACTCCCTCAACACAAACATCTACATTAACTGCATTAGCAAGCTCGGAAACTGTTTTTACGAATGATTTGGCGTAAATATCGCCTCCAATTTTGCCTGCCAAAGCTTTGTCAATTTTAACTGTATCGATAGGTAGATTTTTGATGTCGTTTAGGGCTGAATTATCTGCCCCGAAATTGTCTAAGGCTACTCGACATCCTAGCGCTCTTGCCGCATCAAGAGCCTTTGCCACCTTAGGAATAGCACCTGGTGCAAAACTATCGTTTATCTCAAGTGTGATGTTCTTAGGATTTACAGCAGTTTTCTTTAGAACATCGTCCAATCTCTCTAAAAAGTCCTTCTGAACCAACTGAACTGGTGAAACATTAACATTAACCTTGTAGTTTGGATGACCAAAATCATTCCAATGCTTGCAGGATCTGGCTGCCTCTAAAAGTACGTACTGGCCGATGTCTCCAATAAGATTTTGCTCTTCTGCTGCCTTGATAAATTGCTCTGGCAAAACAAGACCTTTCTTTGGAGAATCCCATCTAACTAAGGCTTCTGCGCCGCAGCAATTAGGCACTCCACCCACAAACTCCATAATAGGCTGATAGTAAACTATGAATTCTCTGCAACCGTGTTCTACCGCGTTCTTTAATTCTTCTTCAAGCTCCTGCTTTTTAGCAACTACAACCTCGGCTGCCTGTTCATTGAAGAACTGGAAGCTGTTTTTGCCCTTTTCCCTGGCACTGTGAAGCGAAATTGTAAGACTAGGCAAAATGGCTGTGGCATCTGAAATACCCGCAGGTGCCTTGAGTCCCCCCCATACTTATTGTGCAGTTGTATTCCTTGTCGCCCAAAGCCCATGGATTCTCGAAAAGGTTCATAATTCTCTTTATTATCAAATCCAGGTTTTTGATATTCTCGTGGTCAACAAGAACGGCAAATTCATCGCCACCTATTCTGTAGCATTTGCCCTTTATAGATGAAATCTCATTGATACTGTGGGCAACAAACTCCAGCAAATCATCTCCGATTCTAAAGCCTAATCCCTCATTCATATTAGTGAAATCATCAATATCAAACATCAGCACAGCAAATTCTTTGTCCAGCTTTTTAGCAATGTGAAATTCCATTGCTATATCCTTTTCACAGGCCTGTCTGTTGAAAAGACCTGTGAGGCTGTCCCGCTGAGCCTGCTTTTCTGCCTTCTTCTGATAGTTTCGTATATCCGTAGTATCGTAGAAGGTAATCAGCTTAACCTCTCTAGAATCCACCCATTTAATGTTTGCAGTAGAAAGGTCAAACCATTTGCCAGAGCCATTAGCAGAATAGCCATTAAGCTCGGACAGATTGTATTCCTTGCCAAAAATAAGCTCCTCTACAGCCACCTTATCTATCTGATTTTCAAACATAGCCTCAAAGGTGTCATTTCTATATAGAATCTGTCTCTTATCAGCATCTACTACAACTACTCCATAGCCAGAATTCTGCAATATGGACTCCAGGGCTGAATAGGAACCAGCCAGAGAATTAGCTGTAATTTTCTTGATTAATATAGTGTGAAGAACGTTTTTAACATCGTTTGTAAAACGAATCTCATCAACACTCCACTGTCTATCCTCATTTATTGAAAGGAAGCAAAGATACATTGCTGCCGAATCATCTACATTTAATGGAAGGAAGATACCGCTATTTATAGAATATTTTTCAAAGAATTCCACGAACGCCTCTGGTAAGGATGCATCGCTTGAAATGGTATATGGCTTGCCATTCATAAATGGAAGTTCCTTTATCGGAATGTTTTGAAATTCCGGAGAAATCTTATTATCTCCATTTGTCCACTCTATAATCATGTCTGCACTAAGTCCATCCACAGACATCTGCACCAAAGCGGTATTAGTGCACTCTATATATTTTCCTGAGAAAGAAAGAATCTCCTCTGCCACTCTGGTGAAGGATTCCTCTGATTCCATAAGTCGCAGTATTGATGTCATTAATTCGTTCTTAATCAGCTTATTTTCAACTTCTTTTTCTTCGCTCTGCGTCTGAGAAAGCTGCTTTAATAATTTTTGATTACGAAGTTTCTCCACAACAAAGTGTTTTGACAGTGTCTCGATAAGGGCTATAGCCTTATCAAACTGGGCACTGCTTGTAGTTCTAAGGGATGATGGAAGCATCATTGTGGAAGGAGTTTTCTCCTTATCAATGGCAAAGCACAGCCACATTCCTACTACCTCATCCTTGTCACCTCTGAAGGCAACACCTCTGTATAAAAATAATCCTCTGCAGAAGCTGGCTCCACAATATTTTCTGGAGCACCATCCACAAAGGAATCTATTATCTCTTTCTTGAGACTCTCTGGAAAATTCGAGTCAACAAAATCCTCCTCAGGCTTGGAACCTGAGAAGGATGTAAGCTGTCCATGTTTTCTACTAACGCAAATCATATAAAGATCGTTAGCTTTACAGAATGAGTCCTGTAGAGACTGCAATTCATCATTATTTACTTCTAATTCATACATTATTCTACTAGTTGAGTCCATCCGTAATTGTCCGGTAATCTTCCCCACTGAATGCCTGTTAAAGTATCATAAAGCTTCTGTGTAAGCTCTCCGGTTTTACCTCCATTTATTACAACAACATCATCGTTATAACGAAGCTCTCCAACTGGAGAAATGACTGCTGCTGTTCCTGTACCAAAGACCTCCTCAAGCTTGCCATCGTGGCCAGCCTTCATAAGGTCGTCAATTGCGAGGCGTTCTTCTCTGACTGTGTATCCCCAATCTCTAAGAAGGTGAATCATAGAATCTCTGGTAACACCTGGAAGTACAGTACCTACTGTAGGAGCTGTCCAGATTTCACCATCAATCTTGAACATGATATTCATTGTTCCAACTTCCTCAACGTACTTTCTCTCGTTACCATCGAGCCAAAGTACCTGAGAATATCCAAGCTTCTCTGCCTTAACCTGTCCTGCAATAGAACCAGCGTAGTTTCCACCACATTTTGTGAAGCCTGTACCGCCTGCAACTGCACGTACAAGTTCATTTTCTACCAAAATCTTAACTGGGTCAAGACCTGTAGCATAATAAGCTCCAACTGGGCAGCAAAGAATCATAAACTTGTATGATTTAGCCATATGAACGCCGAGAGCTGCCTCTGTTGCAAACATAAATGGTCTGATATAAAGTGATGTATCCTTCTCAGAAGGTACCCAAGCTTCTTCTGTTTTTACAAGTGCCTTTACTGCTGCAACAAAATCCTCTACAGGGAATGCTGGCATGCAAAGTCTCTCATTAGAATTAATCATTCTCTTGGCATTCATTTCAGGTCTGAAAATCTGAATCTTTCCATCCTCTCTACGATATGCCTTCATTCCTTCGAATGTTTCCTGTGCATAGTGTAAAGTCATACAGGCTGGATCCATCTCGATTGGTCCCTCTGGGACAATGCGTGCATCGTGCCATCCTATCTCTCTATCCCAATCACAGATAAACATATAATCTGTCATGTACTTGCCAAAACCAAGGTTATTCCAATCTGGCTTGTCCTTTAATTTCTCCCTTTTTCAAATCTAATTTCCATCTTAAGCCTCCGTACAAATGCTATATATTAAACTTGAAATTTATTATCGTACTTTTCTTCCCATACGTCAACACTTTAGTGTGCTAAATTGCCCCTTTCTTTTTACATTTTTTTCATACTTTTACCGCAAATAGGCTATCCCTTTAATGCTATAATTCATTTAGATTATTATAAGCAGGTTTCAAAATATGAATATTTATACTCAAGTTTGCGGGCTAGTTATCATTACTATGCTCCTATTTTTTTACGGAAAACAGCCAACCATGGGCTTGAGTTCCGAAAGAAAATTCAAAATTACGCTACTTATTATCCTAGGGTGCGTCCTTTTAGATATAGCATCCTGCTATTTTATTGTTTATAACCGTAGATACTCACCTGACGTAATAAATGTTATCTGCAAATTATATTTATTATCCCTTCAATGCGTGGCTTTTTCAGCCCTTGGATATTCAGTCTCTGATATATTCGAGTTCATAGGTTCAAAGCAGGAGAAGTTCCTAGCTGTATGCTTCCAGGCATTCTGTGTTTGTGGACTAATAGTAACCATGTATTTGCCGCTTAACTATTACTATGATGGAATGCTTTTATACTCCTATGGTCCTGCCGCAATATTGACTTATGTTTTAGTAGCCATATATATACTTTCAATAATTGTTTCAGCTTTTATATTGAAGCATCACCTTAAGGAAAAGAAGGTTTATGCACTACTTGTGTGGATGGCCATATGGTCTATATCTGCTATTATCCAGTTTTTGAATCCAAAGCTCTTGATTGTCAGCTTTGCTTCCTGCATAGGTGCATTGATTATGTATTTTGAGCTGGAAAATCCTCAAAGCTCGATTTCAAGAAAAACTGGTCATTTCAGTTCGGCAGTTATCCACGAATATTTGGATTATCTCTATCAGAGTAAACAACATTTTTCCGTAATGCGTATTTCTTTTAAAACTGTTGGAGAAACCTCTGATGAAAACAAGCTTTTAAGAAAAACTATAGAGATGCTTTCCGATTTTTTATTTACCATAGATTCTGCCAAGGTTTTCGATACCGCTGAGGGTTACTTCCTATTAATATTCGAAAATACGGATTTTATGGAAAGCACAAAATACCAGATATCTACCTACTTTCAGGCCATTGAAAATAATTCTGATGTAGATAAAGCCATAACTTTACTTAGACCTTACTACACCATAATCCCTGACTGTACTATATCGGAAAATGCAGATGAACTTATGATGCTTTTGGCAAACTACGTTCCAAGCAATCACGGTATTACTGCTAAAAACGAGGTAATAGTAGATTTGGATGTTATGGCAGATGTTCGCCGCAAGAAGGACATCGAAAAGCTTTTGGTTGATGCCATTGAAAATAACCGTATCGAGGTTCATTATCAACCAATTTATGATGTTAGCACAGAAACCTTTTCATCTGCCGAGGCATTGGTTCGTATCAAATTAATAGATGGAACCTATCTACAGCCAAATGAATTTATTCCTGTTGCTGAAATAACAGGACGAATCATTCCTCTTTCAGATGCTATTTATAGAAAGGCTTTATCTTTCATAAAATCCTATCATATAGAGCGAATTGGTGTAAATCATATAGAACTGAACCTCTCTGTAAAACAAGGTGAAAGTCCTACCTTCACCTCAAAGATTTTACAGATGCTGGAGGAATTCCAGTTAGACCCAAACATTATCAATCTGGAAATCACTGAGACAAACTCTTTGCGTAGCAAAGAAAGTCTTTATACAAATATGAAGCTGCTTCAGGAGCACGGCTTATCCTTCTCTCTTGATGATTTTGGTTCAGGCAGTTCTAATCTAAATTACATCATTGATATGCCTTTCACAAAAGTAAAGTTAGACCGACTCCTGTCCGAAGAATATTTAAAGAACTCAAAAGCACAGGCTATTGTAAATGCAGTTATAGAAATGGCTCACTCCATGGATATTAAGATTGTTGCAGAAGGAATCGAAACAGAAGCGCAATTTGAAGCTATGAAAGCCCTTGGCGTTGATTATATCCAGGGATTCTATTTCTCAAAGCCATTACCTGAACACGAATTTTTGAAATTTATGCAAAAAAACAACTTATAAATAAGGAAAGCGAGGGAATTTTATGCACACATTTCAACCTTATCCAATTGATATGCTGGAGTGGAATCCAATTAAAAATTAGCTGAGGATGGTATTGCCATCGTGGCTGAATATGACGGAAAAGTCAATGCTACCTCCTCCCACAATGGTGGTGTCGGGCATATTTGGGGAAAGAATGTGGTGTATGCATTCCTGAGAAACACCAGGTATACCAAGCAGCTTTTGGATGACAGCGAGTATTTCAGCGCCTGCTTCTTTGATATGAGTGAAAAGAACAATGTACAGCTTATGAAAGTTCTTGATCAGCTCAGTGGTCGCAATGAAGATAAGCTTGCCGCCTGCCGTGTAGAAGTTGAACACGCTATGAATTGCCCATACATTGATGGAGCCAATTTCATTATTTTGGCCCGTAAGATTGCGGCAGTGCCTATGACAGAAAATACAATCTTAGATTCTAAGATTTTGAATGAACAATACTCCGAGCGACATTTGGATGATTTCCACACTATGTACATAGGAGAGATATTGGATATTAGAGCTAGATAAGCATATTAAAAAGGACTGTTTACAGTCCTTTTTAATATGCCACGACGCACCCATTGCCGAAGGCAATCTTCAATGTGAGTCTTCCCGTTTTAACGATTGAAGAACTCTACAAACTCTTCATATCCATCGTTTGTGAGCTGTTCCTTCTGGAACTTTTTATTTTTATTCATACGAACAACAAGTACTGTCTGTCCATCTGCACGGGCAGCCTTAGCCTGAGACATAACCTCTGCAAGCTTCTCTGCTGGGTAGCCCTTTTCCACAAGGTAAGCAACCTTCTTGCTAGCACCTGGCACCTTAAATCCCTGTTCCATAAGAAGAAGGATGATACGCTCGAAGCCGATAGAGAATCCACAAGCTGGTGTATTCTGGCCTGTGAAGTTTCCAATCATCTTGTCGTAACGTCCGCCACCACCGCAGCTTCCGCCAAACTCAGGAATAGCAATCTCGAAGATTGTACCTGTGTAGTAGCTCATACCACGTACAAGTGTAGGATCAAATACAAGCTCAAACTGAGCTTCCTTTGTAGCATTAACAGCTGCTGCAATCTCTCTCATCCAGTCTGCAACCTCTGTATCAAGGAACTCTCCAAGCTTATTAAGAAGTACATCCATACCCGCTGCAACATCCTTAACATCATCAAGGAGAGCAAAAAGCTCTACATATTTATCAATAGACTCTTTAGAATATCCAGCCTCAAGAAGCTCTGCTGAAACTCCGTCAAGTCCGATCTTGTCCATCTTATCAAGTGTGATAAAGATTGAATCGTAATCCTCCTCAGAAAAACCAGCATAAGCTGCCATCGCCTTTAAGATACGACGCTCGTTGATACGAATTTCGAAATTCTTGAATCCGATGCGGCCAAGAGTAGTTGTTGTTGCAAGAATCAACTCAATTTCTGCAAGGTTGCTAGGCTCACCAAGGATATCGATATCGCACTGAGTAAACTGTCTGTAGCGTCCACGCTGTGGTCTGTCAGCTCTCCATACAGAGCCAATCTGAAGAGCCTTGAATGGTGATGAAAGCTCATTAGCGTGATTTGAATAGAAACGGCAAAGTGGAACTGTAAGGTCGTATCTCATACCAAAATCAACCACATCCTCTTCTGACTGTGCCTCAGGGATATTGAGTTTTTCGCCTCTCTTCATTACCTTGAAGATAAGCTTTTCGTTTTCGCCGCCCTGCTTGTTAGAAAGATTTCCAATGGACTCCATAGCTGGTGTCTCGATTGGTGTAAATCCAAATGAACGATATGTATCTTTTATAATAGATGTAACATAATCGCGAACTTCCATCTCGTATGGAAGAATGTCCTTCATTCCGTTAACTGGTTTCTTGTTTAAAGCCATTTCAAATCCTCTCTAAGTCTTTCACGTTTTCTTTCTATCATTTCATCAATTCTATCCATATAAAGCTGGACATCCTTGACATTTTCACATCTTGTAACGGTTTTGCCATGGTCTGTAACGAATTTGCAGGCCGTGCCGCAACCAAGTGCCATTATAGTTTGTTTCTCCTCCATTATCAAGATATTATATAATCCCTCATTTCCAGGAGTAGAATAACCAATATTCTCTAGATTGGCCGCCATATTTTTCTGTCTGTATAAATAATATGGAGCCATTCCCATGCGCTTTGCTGCCTCTAGGCAGATGTCCATATGCTTCTGAGAGTTATCAATAAGATAATCCTCGTATGCTTCCTTATCATAATTAAGGCGAGCTGAGTGCTTTAGTGCCAGTGAATGGACTGTAAGATTATCAGGTGCAAGCTTTTCCACTTCTGATAATGTGTAGGCCACATCCTCTATTGTCTCACCTGGCAAGCCTAAAATCAGGTCCATATTGATATTCTTAAAGCCAAGCTCACGTGCCCATCCAAATACTCTGTGTATGTCCTCCACCTTATGGAAACGTCCAATCAAATCCAAAGTCTTTTGATTCATAGTCTGTGGATTGATGGAGATACGAGTGACAGGATGATTTTTCATAACCTGAAGCTTTTCAAGTGTGATTGAATCAGGTCTGCCTGCCTCGATGGTATATTCAAGCAAATCACTGGTGTTGAAATATCTATCAACAAGGGTTAATAGCCTTTCTAAATGTTCTGCATCAAGGGATGTAGGTGTACCACCACCGATGTATATTGTAGTAAGGCTCTTTCCCTTGCAAGCCTCAGCAGTAAATGCCATCTCTTTTTCCAGAGCATCGATATAATCATCTAGCTTCTTTGTCCAAAGACCTATAGGGTAAGAAGTAAATGAACAATAAAGACAGGTACTAGGGCAAAATGGAATGCCGATATACACTGAATATCCATTATCATAATCAATCTTTGATAAAAGCTGGTGCTCCTTGTGAGATACCTGAAGGCTAAGATTGATTTTCTCCTGTGAAGTAAGGTAGGTGCTACGCATATATGCAGTAACATCCTCATCACTGGCTCCCTCTTCTATCATTCCTAAACTAATCTTGGTAGGACGAATGCCTGTTAGAGTACCCCAAGGCAAATCCTTGCCTGTACGGGCGTGTAAGCTTTCGTAGATAGCCAGCTTTAGGCGATTCTTTGTATCTGGACGATTTGAATAATCGATTTCAATCTTTCGGCCATCCAGGGTAAGCACATTATCCTCGTACTTTACCTCCATGCAAAACAAAAGCTCTTCATCCTCCGGTGCTGGGGATGTACCAATTCGTACATCCTCTTTAGGATAAAAAGCCTTTACAAGGGAATATATATCATATTCAAAATTATCTTCATTTAACTTAACGTATATCATAAAAATGGATTGTATAACCTTTCATTGCCAATAGTGGTAGGCTCGTTGTGACCTGGATAGCAGATGGTATCATCTGAAAGCGTCATAAGCTTTGATTTGATTGAATTAACAAGCTGGCTCATAGAACCTTCCGGAAAATCTGTCCTGCCAACGGAACCACTAAAAAGAGTATCTCCTGTAAAAACTATCTCTTCATTAGAAAATAAAAGCAGCATCCACCAGGTGTGTGCCCAGGTGTATAAAGGCATTTAATATGAAGTCCTGCCAAATCGAGCTCTTCATCGTCCTGCAAATAAACATCTGCACTGTAAGATTCTGAATTACCAAACATATCACCTGAAAGATTCAAATTAGGATCCTTAAGCTCTCGTTCCTGAGAAGCTGAAGCATATACCTTGATGCCATATTCCTTGGCTGTAGAAGCAGCCTCACCGGCGTGATCAAAATGACCATGTGTCAAAAGGATTGCTACTGGTGTAGTGCCAGTCTGCTCAACAGCTGATTTAATGCGATCAAAGGCTGAGCCTGGGTCTATGATGATTGATTCATTTGTCTTGTCATTTATAGCCAGATAGCAATTTTCCATTGCTGCTGGAAGTAAAACTTTTCCTACTTTCATTTATCCTCTAGGTCTTTCTACATCTATGATAGATTCTACCTGCTTAATCTTTTCAACAAGGGCTCTAAGCTGCTCTTTGCTCTGTGTACCAAACTTTATTGTTATTGTAGCAACGCCCTGCTTGCTGGTCTTAGAATGGATAGAATCGATATCAATCTCACGCTCTGTAAAGATACGAGTGATATCAACAAGGAGTCCTGTACGATTGTTACCATAGATATTAATCTCGGTAAGATAAACGCCACCGCTTCTGCCTTCTGCCTCTGCGCCTGCTGCCCACTCAGCCTCAATAAGACGTTCCTTCTCAAAATCTGGAAGGTTAATCATATTGATGCAATCTGTACGATGGATGGAAACTCCACGTCCTCTGGTAACGAAACCAACGATTTCATCGCCTGGAACTGGATTACAGCACTTAGAGAAACGAACAGAAACATCGTATAATCCGCTAACTGTAATACCATTCTTTGATTTTGGACGAATCTTTTCTGCTGAGCCAGAATGTTCTGCAAGAACCTCCTCGTCAGTCATCTTCACTGGATGATCCTTCTGCCATGCAGTGAACATTCTATTAATAACGGCACCTTCCTTGATGGCACCCTGACCGACTGCAGCCAAAGTATCTTCCCAACTATGGAAGCCGTATTTATTCTTGATAAGCTCCTGATATTTAGGCTTGTTAATCTCGCCCATATCAACACCCTTCTGCTTAGCAGAATTCAAAAGGAGCTCCTTGCCTTTGGCAATGTTTTCGTCCTTGGACTGGGTGCGGAACCACTGATTAATTTTATTTTTAGCCTGTGATGACTTTACAATACTGAGCCAATCACGGCTAGGTCCGTTTGTATTCTGAGAGGTGACGATTTCTATTCTGTCACCATTTTGTATAACGTAATCGATAGGTACCAGCTTTCCATTTACCTTTGCACCAATCATACGATTACCTACTGCCGAATGAATAGAGTAGGCAAAATCGATAGGTGTGGAACCATTTGGAAGATTCTTAACATCACCTGATGGTGTGAAACAAAAAACTGTATCTGAAAACAGATTCAAATCTGATTTAAGGAGTGAAGAAAATTCCTTATTGTCGGAAATTTCCTGCTGCCACTCAAGAATTTCTCTAAGCCAAGAAAGTTTCTCCTCCTCACCTACAACTGAAGAGCCCTCACCGCTTTCCTTGTATTTCCAGTGAG
The DNA here is from genome assembly GCA_000209815.1 of Butyrivibrio fibrisolvens 16/4. Taxonomy (GTDB): domain Bacteria; phylum Bacillota; class Clostridia; order Lachnospirales; family Lachnospiraceae; genus Pseudobutyrivibrio; species Pseudobutyrivibrio fibrisolvens_A. Next base: position 859,558 of record FP929036.1, on the reverse strand, counting down.
CAGCGATACCATATTCTGATGTACGATGCATATCGTAAGTACGAATCTGAATCTCGAAAGGTGCACCATTAGGACCAATAACTGTAGTATGCAAAGACTGATACATATTAGGCTTTGGCATAGCTATGTAGTCCTTGAAACGACCTGGAATAGGTGTGTACATCTCGTGGATAACACCAAGAGCAGCATAACAATCCTTGATAGAATCAACGATAATACGAACTGCGAATAAATCATATATCTGATCGATGGTCTTGTGCTGATTAACCATCTTTTTATAAATACTGAAGAAATGCTTTGCGCGACCATATACCTCCGCCTGGATTTCTGCAGCATCGATGTGCTTTCTAACATCATCAACAAGTGAATTGATGTAGTCTGTACGCTGACTCTTTCTGAGGGCGATTTTCTCCACCAAATCATAGTAAGCATCTGGTTCTAGATATTTCAGTGATAAATCATCAAGCTCAATCTTAACCTTGCTAATACCAAGACGCTGTGCCAATGGAGCATAAATCTCCATAGTCTCACGGGCCTTCTCCTTTTGTTTTTCAGGAGTCATGTACTTTAGAGTACGCATATTGTGTAATCTATCGGCAAGCTTAATAAGGATGACACGAATATCCTTTGCCATAGCAAGGAACATCTTTCGAAGATTCTCTGCCTGAATCTCCACCTTATCCGCATCGTAATTTAACTGACCTAATTTGGTGACGCCATCAACAAGCTCCGCTACTTCTTCTGAGAACTCCTGGGCAATCTCTTCCTTAGTACAGATGGTATCCTCCACTACATCGTGGAGAAGACCTGCCACGATTGTTTCCTTATCAAGCTCTAGGTCTGCCAAAATAATGGCAACACAAAGAGGATGAATGATATAAGGCTCGCCAGATTTACGACACTGTCCCTCGTGGGCATTTCTGGCAATCAAATAGCCCTTTTCAATCATGGAAATATCTGTATTAGGATGATACTTACGAACACGCTCTATAAGCTCTTTGTAGAGCTCATCAGGGTTAACAAAATCTTCTGTTGCGATGACACCATGGCTCTCAAATGACTCATTCTGACTGAATTTCTCTTCATCATTTTTGTTCTGAGTAGACATAGTATCACCACCTTTCGTAAAAAATTTTTATTAAATATTATATTATTTAACGCCTTAAAAATCAATAATTCTAGGGTGATATATGAAGATAAAAATATGTTATTTTCTCACTGGCTGGACAGTGAATGACAATTCCAACTGCTTAAAAATTTTTAGCATTGTGGCTAAATTAGGTATGCTTACTCCTGATTCTATTCTTGCCACAGAAGAATGAGGTATTCCGCACAAAGAAGCTAACTCTCTCTGTGATAAATGAAGATTATGCCTCTGCTGAATCATTGCCCCTACAATAGCTGATATTTCTTCCGCCTCATCGATATCACGACCCAGCTTTGGGTTTGTATTTCTAACTTTTTCTTTATACTTGGTCCAATCACTCATGCTGATTACCCCTTTCTTGAAATCCAATCATCACGTTCTGCTCTTGCCTTTTCTATCTCTCGACGAGGAGTTTTCTGTGTTTTTCCTAAAGTGATGCAATAAAACAAAGGTGCTGTCCTTAAAAAAGAAAAATAATACTCGATTATTCCCTGGCCTCAGTTCCCAAATATCTTCCTCTAGATGCTTGGTAACATTTTCACCCAACTGAGTTCCATAATCTTCCAGAAACTGGATGTACTGAATAGCTTGCTTATACTGTATTCTTGCATCTTTATTTGTATCAGCTCTTTTTTCTAAATCCTCCAAAAAATCCTCTACATCACAATCTCCTCGCACCGTGCGATAAAAGTCAATTCGAAACATAATATATCCTCGTTTCTTTGTAAATATGATAGCATCAATGCGTTCAAGAATCAATTAGTTGTAATCTAACGCTTAATACAATAATAATTGTATAGCTTTTATGTGTCCATAAATATACCCACTCATCCAAAATTTTGACCCATCTGTACAAATCTGCTATTTTTTTGGTATCATAACACCGGTTTTTGAATTTTAAGTTGGACTTACTTTGGCGTGCCTTGGTTTCCAACTTGTTTTTTTGTATATAGAAAGGAAAATACATGATTCAAGCAAATAATGTCACTCTTCGCTTTGGCAAGAAGGCCCTTTTCGAAGAGGTTAATATCAAATTTACTGAAGGAAACTGCTACGGTATCATCGGTGCCAATGGTGCAGGTAAGTCTACATTCCTTAAGATTTTATCTGGCCAGCTTGAGCCTACCAGCGGTGAAATCACAATGAGCCCTGGAAACCGTCTTTCATTCTTAGAGCAGGATCACTTCAAATATGATGAGTTTACAGCTCTTGATACAGTTATCATGGGCAATCAGCGTCTTTACGATATCATGAAGGAAAAGGACGCTATTTATATGAAGGAAGATTTCTCTGACGAGGATGGTATCCGTGCAGCAGAGCTCGAGACAGAGTTCGCTGAGATGGATGGTTGGAACGCAGAGTCAGATGCAGCTCAGCTCCTTAATGGACTTGGCGTAGATACAGAGTTCCATTACACACTTATGTCTGAGCTTCCTGGTGCATTAAAGGTCAAGATTCTTCTTGCACGTGCGCTTTTCGGTTCACCTGATGTTCTTCTTCTGGATGAGCCTACTAACCACCTTGATTTAGATGCTATCGGCTGGCTTGAAGAGTTCCTTATTAACTTTGAAAACACTGTCATCGTTGTTTCCCACGACAGATACTTCCTTAATAAGGTATGTACTCACACAGCTGATATTGATTATGGCAAGATTCAGCTTTACGCTGGTAACTACGATTTCTGGTATCAGTCTTCACAGCTTATTATTCAGCAGCGTAAGGAAGCTAATAAAAAGAAGGAAGAGCAGATTAAAGAATTACAGGAATTCATTCAAAGATTCTCTGCTAACGCTTCTAAGTCTAAGCAGGCTACATCTCGTAAGCGTGCATTAGAGAAGATTCAACTTGATGACATCCGTCCATCTAGCCGTAAGTACCCATACATCGATTTCCGCCCAGCTCGTGAGATTGGTAATGAGGTTCTTTCAGTTGAGAATCTTACAAAGACTATTGATGGTGAGCTTATCCTTGACCACCTTACATTTAATGTTGGCCGTGAGGACAAGATTGCTTTGGTTGGTTCAAACGAAAAGGCCAAGACAGTTCTCTTCCAGATTCTCGCTGGTGAGATGGAGCCTGACGAAGGAAGCTACAAGTGGGGTGTTACTACTTCACAGTCTTACTTCCCTAAGGACAATACAGAGATTTTTGCTACAGACCTTCTCATTGTAGACTGGCTTACACAGTTCTCTGAAATTAAGGATGCTACTTATGTTCGTGGATTCCTTGGCCGTATGCTCTTCGCTGGTGATGACGGCGCTAAGAAAATGAAGGTATTATCCGGTGGTGAAAAGGTTCGAGTTCTTCTTTCACGTATGATGATTGAAAACTCTAACGTCCTTATGTTAGATGAGCCTACTGACCACTTAGATATGGAAAGTATTACAGCACTCAACACTGGTCTTCAGAAGTTCTCAGGTGTAATCCTCTTCTCTTCTCGTGACCACGAAATTGTACAGACTACTGCAAACCGTATCATCGAGATTCTTCCTAACGGACAGATGATTGATAAGATGACTACATATGATGAATATCTTGAGTCTGATGAAATGGCTCGTAAGCGTACAATACTCGAGCTTTCATCTGATGAACTTGCAGATGATTAATATTTAATATTTAAGGCGCATCCTTAGGATGCGCCTTAGTTATTTATCTTTGTTCTTCTTCATATTTTTAAAAGCTTCTATATATCCAAGCAAATATGTTTTATCTCTTCCAGACATATCATTAAATGCCTCTATCAATCTTCCCTGATCAGAGTTCTTATCAACTATATAATAATCTACTTGATTACTTCTGGTTCCATCTGCATCTATAGCTGATAATAGCCATTCCGGTGTTACCTTTAATACTTTACATATAATAAGAATCTTCTCGGAGGCTGGATTTGTTTTTTCTTCCTCCAATCACTTACTGTACTCTCAGGTATGCCCGTCTGCGCTGCAAATTCTTTTTGGGTCATACCTGTTTCTTGAAGTTTTTCAAATATCCTGTCACTAATAGTCATGATATCCCCTTGTTATATCTATTTTATAAAGGTAGAATTATACTCTTCAAATAATTTTTCTAAGTTTCTCATTTTCTTTTTTCATAATAGCCTCTGCCTCATCATTCCTACCAGCAGTTTTTAACCAGCTATACAAATCGATAAGATTAGACTCACCTTCTACCTTAGCTTCATCCATTGAACTTTCCCATGCATAGCACATATTTGTATTCTCCTCCGACTCATTTACTGGAATGGCACACTTTGTATAAAAATTTATAGCTCTGACTATATCATTGTTTACTTTAGAAAATCTATCTGGATATTTTTATAAGCTCACTAATTCCATTCTTCTTATCCGAAGCAGCTATCATCTCAAATAGAATTCCTACATCTGTCTTAAAATTTTTCCAACATGAAATCTTATTAGGTTCTAATAGATTAATATGATAATCTGAAACCAACGCCAAAACCTCAGGGCTAACATCCTCAGAAAACATATCATGTAATGACAATGGTCCGTCCCATTCCTTAGTTCCATAATATACTGTAAGTGTTATTACTGGCTCTATTTTATCATCTTTTTTCATTCCAGACAAAAATTCAGAATCATTTAATCCTTTATAAGAATTCTTTTTCTTATACGAACCCGAAATAGCTTCAATCTGCTTGTCATATCTCATTGCATCATATAATAAAGTCCTAACAGGCATAGCATAATTAATTTCAGTTTGATTTTCAATTCCTATGATAACGTAAGTAACATTATCATCCTTAAAAAACTTGGCAATTTTTATGTTATCTCTTTCCTTTTTCAAAGTGATTATTTTTTAAATGCATTATATAAAACTACGTTTTCTTTTGAATCTAATTCTTTAAGATTCTCAGGCTTCACTATCTCCTTTCCACCAAACAAACCATTATTTATTGTATCCGCAAAGTATGCAGGATTATCCATAACATTGCAGCTTAAAACATCTGACTTACCCATTATTACTCCATATCTTTTATTACTGTCTTATGTTAAATTAGTATATCCGTATATTAGGATTATATTCATCATTTGCATTATATCCTATTTTACGGATTTGTCAAATGGGTAAAAAATTAGAGTGCTCCAAGAGCACTCTTCGCAATCAATATATACACTTTTCTATCGCTTATCGGAACGCCCCACCAGATAATCTAAAGAAACTCGATAGAATTCGGCAAGCTTTACAGCATAAGAAAGAGGTAGTTCACGTTCTCCCTTTTCATAACGGCGATATACCTCTCTTTGGCAGAACAAAATATCCGCAACAGCCTGTTGCGATAAATCGTGATCAATTCTAAGATCTTCTAGCCTCTTTAGGTACATATTGTCTCCTCAAAATGTGTATCTAACAAAACTTATCGTTTTCATAACTATTCCACATAAACGAAACTAATAGTCGCGCAATAACGCAACAAAGCAGCTTATTGTGTGAAAAGTATGTGAAACTCTCATTTCTTCTGAGACAATGCTACCAAATGGTGGTATATTAGTCGTAAAGATGCTACCAAACGGTGGCATAACATTTTTTAAGTGCACAGCATAGGCTGTGTTAAATTTAACTCTTCGTTGCTACCAATTGGTTGCATTAATAATTGGCACAATGGGAGAAATATTTTAATTAGGAGGAATCAAAACCATGGCTAGAAACAAGACACTAGTGCGATTCATGGCAATTGCGGTTGCCGCAACAACCCTTTCCACATCCGCACCTGCATATGCAGCATTTGATGCTGATTACTATGCAAAGCAGAATCCGGATGTAGTTGCTGCTTTTGGCTCATCAGCCAAAGCTCTCGAGAACCATTATAATTTGTTTGGCAAGAATGAAGGACGCGCAGGCAGTTCAGAGGATCTAAAAAATTCTCCTCTTCGCCAGTTATTTGATGCTTCTTTCTATGCAAAACAAAACCCAGATGTAGTTGCTGCTTTTGGAAATAATGAGGATGCATTATTCCAGCACTTCTTAATCTTCGGTATTAAGGAAGGCAGACAAATCAACCAGTATTTCGATGTAAAGGCTTACAAAGCAGCTTATCCAGACTTATCAGAGAAGTTTGGCGATAATATGGAATTATACTATAAGCATTTTGTAGCTTATGGACAGAAGGAACACAGAACATTAGGTGGCTTCCCTTCTGAGAATATTTTACCATCAGGCAAGACTGCTGTAGCAACTGCTAGTGCAGCTAAGACATCTGGCAGCTCATCATCTTCTTCATCAGGAGGTTCTTCAAGCAAGCCAACACCTACACCAGCTGTTGATCCTGATAAAACAACTTTATCAGATTTAACCATTGCTGTAGGTGAAAAAGCTACATTATCTATTAATAATCCACCTGCTGGTGCTACAGCAGCTTATGAATCAAGTGATACAGAAATTGCAGATTTTGATTCTGATGATAAATTAGTCGGTAAGAAGGCAGGTACTGCAACAATAACTGTAACATTTGATGATGAAGACAGTACTAAATGTTCTTGTACAGTCACAGTTAATGAAGGATATGTTAAATTAAGCACAAATACATTAACCGTTGCAGTTGGTGGAAATGAGTCATTAACAGCAACTGGATTTGTTGGTTCAAACATTACTTCAGATATCATTTTAACAACAAACGATCCATCTGTAGCCAAAATTTCTTCCGGTTCTGTTCAAGGAATCAAAGCAGGTACAGCAACTATTACTGCTAGATATGTATCAGCTGATGGTATTGAATATACTGATACTTGTGCTGTAACAGTAACAGCACCTTCTATTAAATTAGATAAGACATCACTTACAGTAGAAGTAGGAAAAGATACCGATATACACGCTATAACATTACCTACAAGTGAAACAGTAGCTTGGAAGTCAGATAATACAAATATTGTAACAGTAGCTAGCGGTAAGGTGACAGGTGTTGCTGCAGGTACAGCTACTATTATTGCCTCAATTCAAAGTGGTAAATATGAAGCCAGATGCAATGTAACAGTACAAGCTCCTACACCAAAGATTGAGCTTGCAAAGGATAAAGCAACTCTTAAGGTCGGCGAAAATGTTGATCTTGGTCAAGATAAAACAACCGTACCAGCTAGTGGCTTATTAATAACTTGGTCATCTAGCAGCTCATCTGTTGCAACTGTAGACTCTGCTGGTGTAGTAACTGGTAAGACTGTAGGAAAAGCAACAATTACAGCATCAATTACAGTAAATGGTAAGACATATACAGATTCTTGCGAAGTTACTGTTGAACCTACTCCAGAGGTAAAACTAAGCAAAAATACAGAAACAGTTATTGTGGGAAATACTATCACATTATCAGCTACAACTATTCCAGCCGACGAAGAAATTACTTGGACTTCAGATGATACTGATATAGCAACTGTTTCTGGTGGTGTAGTAACAGGAGTTGCTGCAGGTACAGCTACTATCACTGCAACAATCACTGTGGATGGCTCAGACTATACTGACACTTGTGCAGTCACAGTAACAGCCACAACCCCATAATCAACAAAAAATAATCTCATAATATCATATCAACAGGGGTGCTACCTAGGTGGCACCCCTATTGTCTACAAAAGGCTAAAATATATCATTAATATTCCCCATAACATTCAGATACAGTGCTATAATCAAAGAGTGATGATACGAGCTATAAATCTGGAGGTTATTATGTTTCATATAATAAAAGAAATTCAAACCTTACCTGACTACAAATTAAATATATCTTTTATGGAAGGTCAAAGAAAAATATATGATATCAAAAGACTAGCCGAGCAAGAATCTATTTTCAAAGAGCTTATTGATGATGAACAACTATTTAATTCAGTTAAAATAGATGCTGGTGGTTACGGAATTATCTGGAATAATGAACTTGATTTATCCTGCGAAGAATTATGGGATAATGGCGAGCCAAAAGCAAGTTAGCTTCTATGCTATAAAATTTCATACTTATATTATCTTCAAGAAGGTCACAATGACCTTCTTTTTATTAAGTTATCGTTAAGTAATATGTACACAAAGCCTTTTTTCATCATTGTCTATTATTCCTCAAATGTATGTTAAGCGGTTAATATATGGCAACTTTTAATATCTGTAGAGCAATAATTAGACGGAACATTTGTTACAGTTTTGTTACAATAATGTTGTCCGGGTTACGAAAACGATTAAGATTTTATAGCACAAACCAAAAAGGGGGTATTGTACATGAAAAGAAAAATCGCAGGCTTTTTAAGTGCAAGCTTAGCTGCTGGATTATTCTTATCAAGCAGTGCAACAATTATGGCTGCACCTAGCATCAACCCATACAACACTGTACAGGCTGAAAGAGCCATCACAAAGAATGGTGTCGACGTTGCTACAGACGGAACAAATGTATATATTACAAGCCTTGAGAAAGGTGATTCATTTAGCACAACACCATTGAATTTCACAAATGGATTAACAGGCTTCGAAGCTTCATTTAGATCAGCTGGCGTTGGTTTAGTTGAAGTTAGACTTGATAAAGAAGATGGTGAGTCTCTTGGTTCATTCAAAATTAGCAATACAAATGGTGCATTCAAGAGCTTCACAACAAAAGCTACACAGAACATTTCAGGTCAGCACACACTTTACTTTGTAGGTAAATTAGGTGATGTTGATGTTGATTTCTTTAATGCAACAGCTACAGGTGAGGTTGCTCCAACTCCTACACCTACACCAGTTGTTACACCTACTCCTGTAGTAACAGGTGAAGTAAATCCATACTCTACAGTTGAAGTTGAAAAGGTTGCAGAGCTCAAGGATGCTATGGTTACTCCTAACAAGAGCGCTGTTATGATCAAATACAATGGCTATGCTCTCATCAAGAACGTAAACTTCGTTGATGGTGCCGCTATTATTACAGTTAATGGCAAGACAACAAGTGACTTATCTATCCTTGATATCAGAGTTGATGGCAACGATGCTGCTAACTCTATCGGTAATGCTAAGTTCTCTAAGTCAAACGAGGGAGCTAAGACTATCCAGGTTAAGAAGGATATCACTGGTGTACATGATGTTTACTTAGTAAACGCATTTAAGGATTCAAACGTAACTATTGATTCTATCGTAGCTAAGGCTGCTCCTACAAAGCCAACACCTACTCCAGTAGTTACACCTACACCAACACCAGTACCTACTCCAACTCCTACTCCTGTACCAACTCCTACTCCAACACCTGTAGTTACTCCTACACCTACTCCTGTTGTTGTAGAATCTGTAAATCCTTATGAGACAGTTGAGGTTGAGAAGGTTGCAGAGCTCAAGGACGCTATGGTTACTCCTAACAAGACTGCTGTTATGATTAAGTACAATGGCTATGCTCTCATCAAGAATGTAAACTTCGTTGATGGCGCTGCTATTATCACTGTTAACGGCAAGACAACAAGTGACTTATCTATCCTTGATATCAGAGTAGATGGCAACGATGCTGCTAACTCTATAGGTAATGCTAAGTTCTCTAAGTCAAACGAGGGAGCTAAGACTATCCAGGTTAAGAAGGATATCACTGGTGTTCATGATGTTTACTTAGTAAACACATTTGCAAACTCAAACGTAACTATTGATTCTATCGTAGCTAAGGCTGCTCCTACAAAGCCAACACCTACTCCAGTAGTTACACCTACACCAACACCAGTACCAACTCCAACCCCTACACCAGTACCAACACCTACTCCTACACCGGTACCAACACCTACTCCTACACCAGTGCCAACACCTACTCCTACTCCAGTACCAACACCTACTCCTGTAGTTGAGAAGGATCTTGCACTTGAGTATCAGATTAACAGCTGGGGAACAGGCTACACTGTAAACTTCAAGGTAGCTAACAACTCTGGTCAGCAGGTTAAGGGCTGGACATTAAAGATTAAGAAGAGCGATTGCAAGATTGACTCTAGCTGGTGCGTAAATGTAAAAGAAGCTGGTGACTATTATGTAATCACTCCAATGGATTGGAACTCTACAATCAACGCTAATGATGGCGCATTCTTCGGAATTCAGGGTTCTGGTTCAATCGGAACAACAATCGGATATGTTCTTGAATAATATATAAAAATTAAGTGGCAAGCACAAAACGCTTGCCACTTTTTTAATCCCTTACAATACGAAAGAGACGCCAGCGGAGCGTCTCTTTCAAAAGGGAGAATAATGTTATGAAAAAAATTGTATCTCTCTCGAGATGAGTATATATTAACTGAAATATATGTTCAACTCGTGTAAGAAGTGTGAATTGTCTGTGAATAGTATAAACTATCTGATATTTTCACGACAGCTCTCCCAATATTCACCTTTATCCCCCAAAGGGAAAATTTTATTACTGAATAGTCTCAACCTTGATTGTGTTTGTATTTCCTACAGAACCATCGATTGGACCACCTGTAAGAACTACTAAGTCGCCCTTATTAAGACCTAACATTTCCTTTGTACGCTCAACAGCACGTGCGAACATAACATCAAGAGCCTTGTACTTATCTACGAGTACTGGTGTAACACCCCAGCTAAGTGCAAGTCTTCTCCATACCTTCTTATCTGTTGTCATAGCGATAACATCTACTGGGCAACGGAAGCGGCTAACGCGCTTTGCTGTGTAACCTGACATTGTACAAGCAACGATTGCCTTTGCATTAACATCAATAGCCATAGAGCATGTTGAGTGGCAAACAGCATCTGCTGTGTTGACAACTCCGATGTCTTCCTTGCGGAAACGTCCTTCGTAGTTGATATCGTTCTCTGTAGTCTCAGCGATTTCTGCCATAGTAGCAACTGCCTGAACTGGGAACTTACCCTGAGCAGACTCACCAGAAAGCATGATTGCTGAAGTTCCATCATATACAGCGTTAGCAACGTCTGAAATCTCAGCACGTGTAGGACGTGGATTAGAAATCATAGACTCAAGCATCTCTGTAGCTGTAACAACACTCTTACCAAGAGCACGTGCCTTAGAGATAAGCTCCTTCTGAACAGCTGGAAGCTTAACGAATGGGATTTCAACACCAAGGTCACCACGAGCAACCATGATACCGTTAGCAACCTCGAGAATCTCCTCAACATTGTCAACACCTGGCTGATTCTCGATCTTAGCGATAACAACTACATCCTTACCACCGTTCTCATCAAGGAATGTTCTAAGCTCTACCATATCCTGCTTTGTAGATACGAAAGAAGCTGCTACGAAATCAATATCATTCTCGATACCGAAAAGGATATCCTTCTTGTCCTGCTCTGAAAGGTATGGGCCTGACATAACCTTGTTAGGGAAGCTCATAGACTTCTTATTGCTCATTGTTCCGCCTGCAGTACACTTTGTAATAACATCGTGTCCCTTGATATCTGTAACTTCGAAGAATACGATACCGTTGCAAACTGAAAGTGTATCACCAACCTTAAGATCGTTGTGAAGGTTCTTGTGAGTAACAGAAACGCGTGTCTGATCGCCTTCTACGTCATCTGTAGTGAAGATGAATGTGTCACCTTCTTTTACAGTAACAGAACCATCCTTGAATGTCTTGATACGATACTCTGGTCCCTTTGTATCAAGAAGAATAGCGATAGGAAGATTAAGCTTCTTACGAACCTTCTTAACTAAATCCATCTTCATTCCCTGCTCTTCGTGATCTCCGTGAGAGAAATTCATTCTGGCAACATTCATGCCGGCTTTAGCCATAGCTGTGAGGGTTTCCTCGTTCATGCTGGCTGGTCCAATTGTGCAAATAATCTTTGTTTTTCTCATTTAACTACTCCTTCATGATTACAACTATTTATAATATATATAAAATATGATTTATTATAAAAAAACGAAATCCGTTCTATAGTAACACTATTTTAACATAAGGTAAACAAAAGAAATGGGTTTATCAAAAAAATTACACAAAAAAATTGACTGGCCGAAGAAAATCTTCAACCAGTCAATCGTTTCTTATTTATCTAATTACTTTTTAAAAACTCCAAAAATCTTTAAGAGATATGCTAATAATCCAAGCAAAACTACAGCTGCTGCAACAATAATTGCCACAACCCCAGCGCCAATTCCTGATGCTGCTTCTGGTGCAGGTGGGTCAATTAACTCAACCACCTCATCCTCTGTGTTGTCCTCTACTGTTTCTGTAGACTCTGTATTTTCCTCAGTAGCCTCTCCTGTAGTAGGTGTCTGCTCATCTTCAATAGTTGTCTCTTCTTCCTCAGCAGGCTCTGTTGTTTCAGGCTTTGTTGTCTGACCTGTTTTTGTGCTAGCGCCAGCAGATGGCTGCTGTCCTGCTGCAGGGGCCTGTGGATCTGTGATTGTAGTCTCTGCTGGTGTAGGCTGTGGTGTCTGAGAACCTGCAGAAGCAGAACTTCCAGACGATGAACCTGAGCCAGAAGATGAACCACCGCTCTGTGATCCAGATGAAGAACCACCACCTGATGTTCCAGGCTGTGGTGCTGGTGCAGGAGCTTTTTCTTTAACATCTACAGCTGTTGCATACTCCATCTCGAATCCATCTGACAGAGCCTTTACAGTAGCTGTAACGATTGTCTTACCAGCCTTGTTTGCTGCAAGCTTTCCATCCTGGTATGTAGCAACATCTGTATCCTCAGAAGCATATTCTACTGTAACCTTATCAAGGATCGTTTCTGGAAGAACAAATAAATCCTTGTTGCTGCCAGCCTCTATTGAAACAGTAACCTCTGCCTCTGGAATAACATCGAATGGATCAACATATTCATCAGCAAGCTCTAATGTCTCAATAGCCTTTGTAAGTCTTACTGTAGCAGAATCAATCTCATCAAATGTAGCAGCTGCCTCAGCCTCTGCAATAATCTGATTCAAGCGTTCTGCTGATTCTATTGACATATATGTCAGGTCGAATGCCTTTGCTCTATCAATAAGTGCATTAAGCTCTGTCTTATCAAGAGCATCAACCACAAGATCAATCTCAACTATAGCCTTCTTGCCAGCAAGGGAAGCTTCTGCTGTAAGCTTAACCTCTGCAGACTTGTCAGATACAGTAACTACGCCCTTTTCAGATATTACTTCTGGATTAGAAGATGTCCAGTTGATAGCTGTATCAACAACGCTCGTTGGAAGCTCGAGATTGTATCTGATGTGATTCTTGTCAGTATTTAATCCCTTGATTGCCTCAAAGTCACAAGCGGCATCAAGACTAGTCTGAAGTCTGTTATCCAGGAAGTCCTCAGCACTTGCCTTAATTGCAGCTTCATCCATTGCTCTGTTGTAAATTCTGATTTCATCGATTGCTCCATTGAAGCAAGGATCCCAGAAGTTTGCACCAAATAAAATAGACTCGTTCTCACCACAAAGTGGATTGTTGAAAGCACCGCTGGCAGCCTTCTCGCCGTTTACATACATATCAAGGTGTCCGTCTGTACCAACGAGAGTAACAAGTGACCATACATTGTTTGAGATAGTTGGGTTTCCAATTGTTGTCCAGCTCATAGGTGCTGCATTTCCAACTGTCTTTGCCCCATCTGTTCTACCCCAAAGCTTATAGGACTGGTTTCCGCCATCACCTGAGATTGCTGTCCAATGCTCTGGATTGTGATAACCCATAAGCATCATAACCTGATTCTCAGCCTGTGTATCATTTGGCTTTGCAAGGAAAGAAATTGTGAAGTCTGTTCCCTGAACCTTATTTCCAAGATCAAGACCATAGCCATCTGTAAGAAGAGCCTTTCCGTTTGCGCCTTTTACAAATTTAAGCTCGCCATCGTATGCACCAAGTCCCTTAACGATAGGCTTTGCATCACCGATGCTATTTTCAAAGCTATAAGAATCAACAAGGTAATTGTCATAATCAACAACTCCTGTTTCCTCTTCAATTTCCTTTAAAGACTTTCCTGTATAAAGTCTTTCGATGTCTGTCTCAGAGATTGTACGGTCATAAACCATAACATCATCTACAAGACCATTAAAGCATCTATCCCAGTTATTGGCACCTATGTAAACATCCTGATTCTCACCAGACATTACAGGTAAAACTGCCTCGTTTCCTTCTGAAATTCTTGCACCATCATAATATGATTTGATAGTATTTCCATCACCAGTGATTACGATGTGATGCCACTCATTTGGAGCGTAAGTTGCAAATGTCTTTGTAACCCAAGAGAACTCTGGCTTAGCGTCATACCAGAACTTCATAAGAGTGTTGTTTCTATCGCCAGACACCGCATACCACTTCTCTGGATCGTGATATCCTAAAAACAGCACCGACTGATTCTCTGCAAGCTTTGTCTCTGGCTTTACCCAAAGGGACACTGAGAAATTCTCACCAAGATTTTGCTGATTGAGCTTCAAACCATAGCTGCCATCCAGTTTGAGAGATTTTCCTTCCTTAGTAGCATCTCTGTTTGCATCGTATTTTACTTCCCCTGAGTAATCACCAAGCCCAGAAACGATTGCTACAGCCTGGCTGCCGCCCTTAACATTTGTAAGGGCGCTGCCATCAAAATCGTACCAGGCAACTACATCATCATATAATTTATCTGCCTTAGCTATATTGTAGCCAACGAAAGGTGTTGCCAAAGCAAGTGCTGAGACGCATGCTATCAAGCCATAATATTTCTTATTTTTTCTCATCATCATTCTCCTTGCTTCTACTTTCTGTAATCCTTGTCAACAACATTTATAGTAACCTGGCCTTCGTATTCTGTTCCGCAGAACTCGTAAGAAACTGTGATAGTCTTCTTTCCAGTCTCAGCAGTAATATCCTCAGGAACAGTAATATTAAGATTATCCTTTATAGTTACTCTCTTGCCGTTTTCAAGAGTTGCTCTGATTCTAATGTCATCAGTCTTAACTGTTTCACCAACAACATACATTCTTACTGACTTCTGAACTCTTGAAGACTTGATAACCTCAGATGCCTTCACTGTTCCTTCAGCAACCTTTTCTGTAAAGAATGTAGCCTCATCTGCCTCTGGCTCCTCTGTAAGGATAAGCTTGCCATTAACTGATGCAAGATAATATCCGTGATGTAATGCACTTTCGAATGTTACGCCCTTGCCTGAAAGACCCTTGATTGTTCTAAAGGTCATAGCCTTTGCCTCATCCTTTGTGCCATTTACATCCTGTGAAAGAACTACTGTGTAATTTCCGTCCTTGTCAGCCTTTCCAACTGTCAGATACATACCTGGCTTGTAGTTAGACTCGATTGATACTAATGCTTCGTTATTCTTGTTGAGCTTTCCTGGGTTAATTTCCCATTCAGCATTCTCGCCGTCATATACGAAGTCACATCCAACTGCCTTTCCTGTCATTGGGTAATCTGCATCAACAAGAGTATTTTTAAATTCCTTAACGAAGATTGTGTTCTTCTTAGAATCATAAATTTTGCTAACTGTTCCAGTAAGACCAACTGCTGTCTTCTTGATGTATGGAATTGTTCCATCAGCATTTACCTTGAACTCTTCACAGCAAGCAACTCTTCTAAATCCACTTCCGTGAGGAAGGCTACCATCGTGATATACGAAATATGTATGACCCTTGAAATCAAATACTGCCATATGGTTTGTATTTGATGTAGCACTTGGCTCCATCACAACATCTCCGAAGGTCCACTGATTGTTAAGGAAGTCTTCGAGGCTGTCGCAATATGCGTATGCCATCTGCTCTCTCCAGTCATAAGCAAAGAACATATAGTATCTTTCCTTGCCATTTGCAAGCTTATGCTTGTAGTAGTAAGGAGCCTCTGTATACTGATGTCCACTTGGCATTCCTTTAATCACGCCGACCTTGATGTCAGCATCCTTCTGATCTGCTGCCTTTTCTACTGAAAGCTTGTCCTCATCTCCATCCTTATCAACGATAGAAATCATATCTTCGTTAAGTTCACAGTTGAAGAAACGAACATTGCCCCATCCAAGGATTCTGTGCTCTTTTCCATCCTCATCCTTTTCAATCCAGAATGTAGGATCAATATCTTCCCAAGTTGAAACTCCATTGTAAGTATCAACATTTCTTACAAGCGGATGTCCGATATCCTTAAATCCACCTGTAGGTGAATCAGAAACTGCAACGCCGATGCACTTTCCACCACCGTAGCTGCTCTTAGCCTCAGAACAATAGTAGAAGTAATACTTGCCGTCGTGCTTAACAACCTGTCCAGCCCATGCACTATTCTTATCCTGTACCCAAGATATATCTGAATCGTTCAGGAACTCTCCTTCGTACTTCCAGTTCTTCATATCCTGTGATGAATAGCATCTCCAGTCTGGCATCTTATAACTTTCATTTGTTGATGTATCGTGTCCAACATACGCATATACGGTATCTCCATCTACAAGGATAGAAGGATCTCCACCGTAAAGGATGTCGCTATTCTCATCAAATCCAAGCATTGGGTTTCCTGAATTACTCTTTTCAAGAACGATTTCCTCAGCCTCATCATCAAAGTCGTTCCAATCAGAATCTGTAAGTGCTGCATACTCATCAGCTGTGATTGGCATTACATAACCGTGACGATACTTAATCTTGTTGTAAGAACCAAGCTTGCTATCTTCAACAAACTGGAAATCTCCTGAAGCCAAATCAGTAGTAACTACAGGATAGTAGCCCTGACCTCTTGCAAATCTATCGATAAGCAAGCACCACTGATCTTCACCAGCTTCATTCTTCTCATTAAGCTTGAAGATGATTGGTCCCTCTACTGCGCCAACCTTATTAGGAAGTGTCTTATCAAGGAACTTAGAATCAATATCTGTAAAGTTTCCAAGAACTCTGTCTGCTACGTCAATCTTGATTGAACCGTTAGACTCGTTCTTTGTGTAGCGATAGTATTTGCCATCGTTACCCTTAATCATTGTAGAATCAATAACCTTAATTATTACACCGTTGCTGTTACGTCCACCTTCGTGGTAGAGCTTAGGCTCAGTGAAGTGAACGAAATCACGTGTCTTTGCATAGTAGATGGCGTGATTCTCATAATCCTGAGTAATCTTCTCGTTCTCATCTACCTCAAGTCTTGTTGCAGACCAGTAAACCACATACTCGCCTGTTACATCATCGTAAACAAATTCTGGTGCCCAGGTACAGCCTGCATTTTCAGGTGCGATTTCAGCAAGCCATGGCTTAGACCAGTGAACTAAATCACTAGATTCCCAAACCACGATGCTGTGGCTTCCGTTGCTTCCTGCTGCTGGCCAAGCATTTGACTTGTTGTGGTAAATGCTAAGGTCAGTTGAAATCATATAGAACTTGTCACCTTCTGGAGTGCGAGCAATGTACATATCTCGAAGACCACTCTCACCAATAGTACTTGTAATGATTGGGTTGTTGTTATTAAGGTCTTCCCAGTTGAATCCATCCTTCGAAACTGAGAAGTATACCTGCTCGTCACTTGCTGCACCTTCTGTACCAGTAAAGTGAACGAATAAGTATCCAACGTACTCATCAACAGCCTTTGGAGCCTTGATTACCTTGCAGTCATATGTCTTAGTAACCTTTTCATCTCCCTTAGAGAATGTAGCTGTAAGTGTTACGTTTACATCTGCATCCTGACGGGTAACCACACCTGCTGGTGTTGAATCATAACCTGTATTTGACTTTGTCTTTGTGCTGATTACCTTTTCATTTGAAGATGTCCAAGAAATGTTTACACCATTAACCTCTGAAGGAAGTGAAATATTTCCCTTAATCTTGTTCATATTTGGAATTACATAATTGTTTGCAACGTAGTTTACATCGCCTACTTCCTCTGCTCTTGCAACACGTCCTGCTGTGTAAAGTCTTGCAACATCATCCTTCTTGTAAGCTCTGTTATAAACCTTTACGTTATCAAAGTATCCTCTGAAATACTCATCTGCTGAGTAGAATGACTTACCAAGGTATCCAAGTAAATCCTCTCCCAAATCAGAAACCTTTACTCCAGTATTCTTGTTTGTTCCAATAAGCTTTCCATCTCTGTAAAGAGACATCTTTGTTCCATCAACAACAATTGTGATGTTAATCCAGGTGCTTGCAGTATTAGGATATTTAGCCGAAGCTTCAACCTTGCTTTCTGCACCACCACCATTTTGTGTAATAGCAAGCTTCTCTGCTGTTGGCATAGCCTTGTAGAATAAGTACTTGCTGTTATCCTGTCCAAATGTGAATGTGAAATAATTTCCTGTTCTTGTTACTTCCTTCACATCAAAGGAAATTGTCATCTTGTTTCTGCCATCAAAGAATCCCTTAGGGAACTCAAGGTAAGAATTATTTCCACCTACAGAGTCATCACCACTAAGGTAAAGAACTTTTCCGTAGTCATCATCCGATACATACTCACCCTTGTGGGCATATCCATCGTTTCCATTTCCTGAAACATCCTTTACAACACCCTTTGAAAGAGTTTCGTTAAAGTTGTATTCAAGTACTGGCTCTGCCTTAATCTCTTCACCTTCTACAACAACATTTACCTTGAAGGTATCTCCGCCCTTAATGAAATCCTCTGAGCTGAGATTGAAGATTGGAAGCCCATCCTCATCAAATAATACTGTCTTTACGTAGGCATTTCTGCAAGGATCGTAAAGTGGGTCGCCGCTATGAGTAGCGTGGCTCTTAGACTCTCTTGCATGGTAAACAATTACAAGATTTCCGTTCTCATCATATGTAAACGAGTTGTGACCTGGACCAGAAACCTCATCATCAAAATCTGAGCTTGTAAGAATTGGATAAGGAAGCTTTGTCCAATTGCTGATGTCTGTTAAATCAGCCTTCTCATCTGCATACATAAGACCTACGCAGTACTCTGAACCTGTTCCTGATGCTGAGAAGGTCATATAAACCTTTCCATCCTTATGGAACACTCCTGGGCCTTCATTTACTTTATATCTGACTAATTCCCAGTTGAACTCTGGCTTTGTAAGAAGCTGTGCCTTACTTGTAAGCTGAGTTGGATTTTCTGGATCGATTGTTGCAATAAACAAATAGCTGAGTCCATCAGGGTTCTGGCTATTCTTTGTCTCATCAGCCCAGATAAGGTAGTGATTTCCACCTGCCTCAAAATATGTCATATCAAGTGACATGGCATTTAATACATTGTCGCCCTTTACTGGCTTAACAAGCACTGGATCTCCCCACTTATCTAAATCGTAAAGGTCATCCTTCTTTGCATTGCCCTGGAACTTAATCATAAATGGGCGGATATTAAATGTGGTTCCGCTGCCTGTATTGAGACCTGCTGTTGCAACTAAATACCAGCTGTCTCCAATCTTGTGCATCTCAGGTGCCCAGATAAATCTGCCAAGCTCCTTAGATGTATTCTCATCCCAGATGCTTACCTCTTCTGCTGTAGCAAGACCTTCAATTGTCTTTGCACGTCTGAGAATGACTCTGTCATATCCATCCTTATCGCCATTTCCTACCATTGGGTAAGATGCTGTAAAGTAGTAATATCCGTCATCCTCATTGTAAACAACGTAAGGATCTGCTCTTTCTGGAATAAGAGGATCTGCTGCATCTGTAAAGTTTCCAGAACCACCAATAACACCGTCAAGTGTATAGGTTCCAGGAAGTTCTAAATCTACATTATCAATGCTTTCCTCTGTAAATCTCAGTGAATAAGTATTCTTTGTACCATCAGAATACTCAGCTTTTACTGTATTCTTCTTTATGTATTTCTGAAGTACCTCTCTGAATTCTTCCTTTGATGTAAGTGCATCAACTTTGATTTCATCTGTAGGAAGATCACTGAGTGATGTATTGTAAGGATTTGTAAATTTCTCTACAACCTTTTCGTATTCTTCATTTGTAAGACCAATTGCTGATGGACTGATTGCTGTGTTAGGAGAGTTTTTAACAGTATCAAATTCAAATGCATCATCGTTGATAAGAAGTGGTGTATCAAATTTCTTCATATCCTTAGATGCTACAAGATATAATCCATCATCTGTTTTAAGATAAATCTCATATCTTTCATCAGTCATATCATATACAGCTGCTGCTTTTCTTACAGAAGAAACATTACCTAATGCAACTCCATTTTCATCTGTATATGTAATCAAATCCTCTGATTTGTAGGTGAGGAGCTGTCCACCACTGGTGGCAACCATGAAGAATCCCTCTCCATCTGCTTCTCTTAAAATAACTGGGCTAGAATAAGATTTATTTCCAAGTGCTGTGTAAAGAATAGGCTGATTCTTGTGAAGTGGACTAAATCCGCCGTTCTCTTCAGCGGCAATCATCATACCACCATCCTGACCTACGGCTGGTTTGCTATTAGTATAGGTAATAACATCCTTGCCTTCCTTTAATACAACAACCTTAAAGTCTTTTTTATCTCCATCGATATTAGCTGTAAGAGTAACCTCTTTGTTCTTATTAGAACGTGTCACCTTACCGTCAGCTGTGATAGCTTTGTCGTCACTTGTCTCCCAAGAAATCTTCTTGCCGTCATACTCAGCTGGAAGATTAATATCATCTGTTACATATCCTGCGTTAAGTGAGAAATCAACCTCTGTCTTTTCCCCAACTTTTCTATCAAGATATGCCTGATATAAATCCTTTACATCGCCATCTGAAAGACTGCCGCTATAGATTTTAAAGTTATCTACATATGCCTTACAGTACTCACCACTTCCCCAATTTGCTCTACCGATAAGCGCTATAGGTGAATCTTTTAAGATGTCCTCAAGTGCAAAGCCTGATTCAAAAGTAGCCTTCTTTTCACCATCAACATAGATAGTTGTTACATCCTTTGAATAAACTGCCTCGATATGATTCCAGGTGTTTAGTGAAAGAGATGTGGCAGCACAGCCCGGTCTTGAACCATTGTTATTGTACTGCTCTGCTTTGAAATCACTTCCCTTTTCAAGGAATGCACCGATATAGTGCTCGTAAGGATAGCTCTGTGCATTTGAATCTGGTGCTGCATAGAACAGCCAGTTTGCATCTGTTCTTAGGAACTGCACATCAGCCGAGATAGATACTGAATCATATCCACCAAGAAGTGAATCTCCATCCTTAGTAGTTACCTTCAGATACTGATTTGAGCCATTCAAAGAAAGTGCCTGAGAGCCATCATAGCTTGTTGTAAGGCTATAAGAACCGGATGCCTTAGCAGCGGCTCCTGTCATAGTCTCCCCAGCACTTAGACCTTCAAAATCAAAGTCTGCAATAAGCTTAAGCTCTGTCTTCTCCTTTTCTTCCTCTTCTTCATCCTTTAGAATTTCTTCGTCTAAAAGCTCTTCTGAAAGGAGCTCGTCCTCTGACTGTTCATCAGAGTCTTCAACATCTTCATTAACATTATTCTCTTCTGTCTCTTCGTCTTCCGGTTCCTTCTGATCTTCAGTAGCTTCGTCTGTACTTTCAGACTCTTCGTCTACTGTAGCATCAGCAGTTGTTTCATCTGTAGAATCAACATCATCTACAGCCGCGTCGGTTGCTTCTGTCGCACGAACCAAAGAAAGACCTGCATCAGGAATTGATCCCGACCAGGCCAAAGCAAGTGCCAGAAGAAGCGCCGTAGCGCGTTTCAACTTTTTCTCATGCTTCATTCTTATTCCCCCATTATTTTTTTAGCACCCTCTCCTAAAGTGCCTTGTAGTATCATAATATCCTCAGACCTGTAATGGGTAAATAGAATTTCTTTCACAGTTTCGTCACGGATTTCGTAAATATTTAGACTTGAAAATAAAAAGTGGAAAAATTTTAGATATAATATCTAAAATTTTTCCACTTTATCTCTTGCTTGTTACAGTACATCATTTCGCTTGATATACGCCGGGGTTACGGAATCAGATACAATCTTCTTTACATTCTTTACCTTCACCCACTTATCAATTACCGCATTTTCGATATAGGTTCCATCGCTGATGTCTGCATAAGAAAGAATAATTGAATTCTTTACTATTGCTCCCTTTCCTATATGAACGTGACGGCCGATGATTGAATTTTCAACTATACCTTCTATAGAAGCTGCATTACATACCAGGGAATTGGTAACCTTTCCTCCTGGATGATAATGTGTAGGGCAGGCATCTGTGGTCTTTGTGTAGAATGGCCAATCCTGCTTGAAGAAATCCATTGCTGTACCATAATCCAAAAGCTCCATGTTAGCTCTATAGAAATCATCCAAACTGGTAATTGCTGCAAAATATCCTTTGTGCTGATAGCCTCGGATATCTAATGTGTCGCAGGACAAGCCTACGATATCTGCAAATGAATATGCGCTGGATTCTCTCTTAGCCTTCTTAATCAAAGCAATGAATAAATCCTTTTTCATAACATAGGTATCCATGCTGATATTTTTTCTTTGGCTGTGCCCATATTTCTAGCAAGGCTTTCAACACCCTTTTGCTTGTTTAGCTCTACCACATTGCAGGCTCTATAGTACTCCTTGGCCTGATCAACCTTGTGATAAAGAAGAGTAATATCGTTTCCTGCCGCAACATGGTCGTCCAACAGCTGCTGATAATCCTGCTTGTAAACCATATAGCTAGGAGCTACTATCACATAATCCTGAGGCATACGTTCAATCTGCTCCAGATTTTCCATATACGCAGTAATATCTGTATTATAAATGGAATTTGCTCCATTCTGCTGTGTAAACAATAGCTGCAAATTACCGCGCTTTGAATTGATATTGTAGTGACGACCTGAACCAATATGCTCCACAAGTGAACGTGGTCTACTATTCAAATATACGTGTATACGATTTATACCACTGTTACTCATATTAGAAAGTGGAAAATCAATAACACGAAATCTACCAATAAATGTGAAGGCTCCTATAGGACGATACTCGTGAAGGCCTTCTACTCTAATATAATTAGGTGCCGAATTGATTACACCAAATGCTTTATTTGCCATAGCTTAGTCCTCCCCCTTTACATTTTTTGCAACAAGAAGGATTTCTTCACTCTTCTTCTCTCCTACCTTGGCATTCTTTCCGATACGAACATTCTCTGCCACAAGGGCACGTGTAACAACAGCTCCCTCTTCTACGATTGCACCTGGCATCAATACAGAATCAATAACCTTTGCTCCCGGAGCGATTTTGCAATTGGTAAAGATAACTGAGCGCTGTACAGTTCCACCAACTGCTGCACCCTGATTAATATATGCGCCGTCAATCTTTGCTGAGCTTGCAATATACTGTGGTGTTATTCCGGAATCCTCAGTGTAAATCTTCCAAGAGGTATCGTCGAGATCCAGCTCGTTATCACTATCTAAAAGATCCATATTTGCTTCCCAAAGGGAATCAATAGTTCCAACATCCTTCCAGTAGCCAGAGAACTCATACGCGCAAAGCTTCTTGCCACCATCAAGCATAATAGGAATAATATCCTTTCCAAAATCATGATCAGAATCTGGATTTTTCATATCTTCCACAAGAAGCTTTCTAAGTGTCTTCCATGTAAATATGTAGATACCCATAGATGCCAGATTACTCTTTGGCTTGGCAGGCTTTTCCTCAAACTCGATAATACGGCCATTTCCATCAGTATTCATAATACCGAATCTGCTTGCTTCCTTCATAGGTACACCACGCACAGCAATTGTGGCATCAGCTCCCTGTTCCTTGTGATATGAAAGCATCTTGTCGTAGTTCATCTTGTAAATGTGGTCACCAGAAAGAATAAGAATATACTCTGGATCATAGGCATCTACGAAATCGATGTTTTGAGAAATAGCATCAGCTGTTCCTCGGTATACATCCAGGCCACAATCAGCCTTCTCACGAGGTGTCAAAACAAATACACCACTGTCCTTTGTATCAAGTCCCCATCTTCCTCCAGCTGCAACATAGCTGTTCAAAAGGACAGATTCGTACTGTGTCAGAACACCTACAATATCCACGCCTGAATTGGCGCAATTACTAAGTGGAAAATCAATGATGCGGTATTTACCGCCGTAAGAAACTGCAGGCTTTGCCACTTTATTGGTCAAGTCATGTAGACGACTGCCGCGGCCACCTGCCAAAATCATAGCAAGCATACTGGTCTGAGCCATATATTATTCCTCCCTCATCAAAAAATAACATTACATTCTCTTACTTATTATTCTAATAGTTTTGCACAAAACTATCAACGAAAATTATATATTCGTTGTGAAAATTTACTGTAGATTTTAGGCTTAGGTATTGATAGTTATTGTCATACTTTTCAAATAATTCTGAATATAAAAAATAGTGTTTTTCTATTGACGAATGAATAAAAGCATAGTAATATATGTCTTGTCGCTGAGGCAAACACTTAAACGACAGCAAATATGGTTCCTTGGTCAAGCGGTTAAGACGTCGCCCTCTCACGGCGAAAACAGCGGTTCGATTCCGCTAGGAACTGCTAAAAGCATCGCAAATAGCGATGCTTTTTTTGTGCCTACATATTTCTACTTATTGCCGTCGCAATAGATACTCCCACCATTTCATTATATGGAATCATTGTCGCCTGCAGAGCATGATAAATATCTGATTTACCAGGCCATACAGTAGTAAGAAGCTGATTGTTTTCATCCAACTGATGGAACCATGAACCAGTCTCATGATCGTATACACAGGTATCTAGATATTCCATAAATGCCGCGTAATCTTCCTTGTATTTTTCATTTCCTGTCACTCTAAAGAGTACTGCGGAAGTATTAATTGCCTCAGCCAATGTCCAATGCATTCTATCGTGAACTATAGGTTTGCCATTCCAGTCTGTGGTATAGCATATTCCAGGTGCGCCGTCCACATTCCAACCATCTTCTATAGCCCGATTATATAGCTTCTCAGCGATTCTAATATAATCCGCCACATTTTCATTATCAGTACCATAGGTGGAAATCGCCCACTGTACAATCAGCCTAGCCCACTCTATTCCATGACCTGGTGTAGCACCATAAGGCTTGAAATTATCATCAGGCTTATCCTTATTGCATTCCAAATCTGGTATCCAATCGCTGGTAAAATGCTCCGGAATCCTATAGTCATTGTCCTTGGCCCAACCAATCATAAATGTGATAATTCTGCCAGCTCGGATTCGATAATTTTCATCCTCAAGTGCATCAGCCACTGCAAGAAAAGCCTCAACCGAGTGCATATTGGCATTCATCCCACGATAATCATCAAGCTTTGTAAATTCTGTATTCCAGGTATCAACAGATAGTCCTTTGTCCCCCTCCCAGAAATGAGCATCATATGCAGCTATAGCAGCTTTTAAAAGCTCTTTTGCCTTTGGTCGCTTTGCAAGATAGGCAGAGGTAGCCGCCAGTATCACAAAAGCGTGTGCATAGCATTGCTTGTTTGGCAGATACTCTCCATCAGAGGTTATTCCTGCATACCATCCTCCGTGATCATCGTCATACAATTCTCCCAAGAGTCCTTTTATAGCAGCATCCGCCAATGCCTCACTGCCCTCATGACCTAGCATTACCCCAAGAGAATATACATGCGCCATTCTACTTGTTATCCAGGTCTCTCTAGGTCTATCCTTCCAAGGAGTGCCATCATCCCCTAAATAATAAGAGCCTCCGCCAGGAGAAGGGAACTGATGTCCAAAGGACAACAGACTATTCCTCATTTCTCTGACAAAGGCTTTGTTTTCAGGTGTGTCTAGTTCGTATTTACCCATAGCAGATTCCCCCTATCTACTAGTGTTGAATTAATCTAGTAACCCTATCTTTTTTAATGCTTTAAAAACACCTTCTTCATCGTTGCTTGAAGTGATGTTAAAATCTGCTTTCATATCTTCTGGAGCATTTTCCATCAAAAATGGTGTGCCAACAGTTTTTAACATCTCACTATCATTATAATGGTCTCCGAAGGCGACTGCATCATTTTTATTAATATTTAATTTATCGCAGAACATTTCTACTGCAATTCCCTTGTTTACTCCCTTTTCCATCACCTCAAGGAGGATATCTGATGACTTAACAATAGAAAGGGATGGATATTTTGTCTTGAGAACCCCTTCGATTTCATCAATCTCATTAGGGTTGCACATACAAAGGAATTTACCAATTTCCATGCCATTTGGAATATCATCAACACTTCCCTTCGTAGACTGAACCTCTACTATGTTTTCCTCTATGATGACTCTCTCATCTGATTTGTCATTTACAATCCAATCATCCAAAGTATACACATTCCAAGTACAATCCCAGCCTTCTTCTGTTATGACCTTTATCAGACTTGAAACAGTAGACTTGCTGATACCTTTCGAAAAAATAATTTCTCCATCCTCTCCCAAAATCAATGCCCCACTGTAGCAAATGATAGGAGCCACAAAATTATATCTTCGAAAAATAGGATAAACTCCAGATGGTCCTCTGGCTGTCACTATGACAAATGGAATGCCCTGACGCTTCAAATTCTTAATGGCATTTTCGGTATTTTCTGACATTCTATGATTGCTGTTTAAAAGCGTTCCATCAATGTCACTAAACACTATTTTGTAATTCATGCTGTCTCCCTTATCTAGTAAATTAAAAGTTCTACAAGAAGTCTAATCTGGCCCCAATTATAAAAGGGGCAGGACTATAGAAATCCTGCCCATAAATGATAACCTAAAATATATTATTTCAAAAGCTCTAATCTTGAAGGGTCGTTTGCAAATACTTCCTTTGCGTTGTCTTTTGTAACAACTACAGGTGGTAATTCGTATACACGAACATTCTTTACACCGTTATCTACTTCTACATCTGTTGCAGGCATACCATTGCCAGCCTTAAGAGAATCGATGATTTCGATTGTCTTAGCTACAAGGTCCTGAGTTGGCTTTGCAACTGTAGAGTACTGACGTCCTGACCATACCCACTCAACTGACTCGTTCTCAGCATCAAG
The DNA here is from genome assembly GCA_000209815.1 of Butyrivibrio fibrisolvens 16/4. Classification (GTDB taxonomy): domain Bacteria; phylum Bacillota; class Clostridia; order Lachnospirales; family Lachnospiraceae; genus Pseudobutyrivibrio; species Pseudobutyrivibrio fibrisolvens_A. The sequence continues at coordinate 832,657 of FP929036.1, read as the reverse complement.
ACCAGATACTACAGGAATATCCTGGCCAGCGTTCTCGCATGATGTGATGATTGCACGAGCGATACCATCGTTAGGTGAAAGAACACCATCGATTTCCTTGTCTGAGTAGTTACCTGCAAGAAGTGAATCCATTCTTGACTGTGCCTTAGCATTGTCCCAATCAACAGTTGCACACTGTGTGAAATCTGTCTGACCAGAAACAACTACAAGTGTTCCGTCATCAATCTTTGGCTGTAAAACTGACATAGCACCTGTGAAGAAGTTTGGAGCGTTAGGATCAGCAGGGCCACCACCGAAAAGCTCGATGTTGTATGGAGCCTCACCCTTCTTCTCCTCAAGTCCCTGTAAAAGAGCCTGAGCCTGAAGCTCACCAGTCTTTACAGATCCAAACTGTACTACACCATCAACACCTGATGTGTTTTCAAGAAGACGGTCATAGCCGATTACATATACGCCAGCTTCCTTAGCCTGCTCAAGCACAGCACCAAGCTGTGAACCATCAACAGGTCCTACAACGATAACCTTTGCACCGTTCTCAATCATAGACTCAATCTGCTGTTGCTGCTGAGTAACCTTCTGGTCTGCTGCCTGAACGATTGGCTTGTAGCCTGCCTCCTCAAGCTGTGCTGTAAACATTTCCTCAGCCTCTTTCCAGTTCTGAGTTCCAAGCCATGGGAGAGAAACACCAATTGTTGCTCCATCTTCAAAGCCTGGGAATGACTCCTCTGATGTTGCCTCTGTTGTGTCAGTTGTCTCAGTTGTTTCTGTAGTCTCGGCAGCTGTTTCTGTTGGAGCAGCCCCCTCTCTACTTCCCCCACATCCGGTGAATGTAGCAAGCGCCATTGTTGCTACCATCGCCATAGATAAAAGTGTTCTTCTTTTCATAAATACATCCTCCTAGTTTTTATTTTGAAAAAATTCTACCGATGATAGAACTCTTTCCGTTCTTTTTGTTATATACATCAAAGGCTACTGCTGCAAGAAGTACGAAGCCCTTGATAACCTGTGTCTTATCGGCACCAACACCCATAAGCATAAGTCCATTGTTAAGTACTGCCATTACCATACCACCAACGATAGTGGCAAGGATTGTACCAACACCACCTGATACTGCCGCACCACCGATGAATACAGAAGCGATAGCATCCATCTCCCATGAAGTACCATCTGCTGGGCCTGCCGCTGTTGAACGTCCTACGAAAAGGATACCTGCAACTGCAGCAAGGAAAGACATGTTCATCATTGTAAGGAAATAAGTTCTCTTTACATTTACACCAGATAAAGCTGCTGCCGCCTTGTTACCACCAACAGCATATACGTGGCGACCAAACTTTGTGCACTGTGTAATGATGTGGTAGATAATTGTTAAAAGCAAAAGTATAAGTCCTGGTACAGGGAATGATGTTCCAACTCGTCCTGAACCGAAAAGGTATGTGAAATATCCAATAAGTGCAGTCATAAGAATGATTCTTACTACTACAGCCCAAAGTGGGGTTACACCAACCGGGGAGTTCTTTGAGCGATTGTATTTACGAATCTGACCAACTGCAAAACATACAATTCCAATAAGTCCAAGAACGAGTGTAGAATTGTTCATTCCTGTAAATGAAGGTCCCCATTCAGGTAAGTAGCCAGCGCCGAACCACTTGAGCTCTTCTGGAGCTGGAACTGAGATTGAACGAGAAATCCAAATTACACCACCACGGAAAATCATCATGCCACCAAGTGTTGTGATGAAGCCTGGAATTCCAAGCTGTGACAGGAAGAAGCCGTGCCAAGCACCGGCTAGAATACCAATAGCAAGAGCAATTAGAACCGCTACCCACCAAGGCAAATTGTAGTTCTTGGCCACCAGTGCCATTACCATTCCGGCGAAGCCCGCTACAGAACCAACCGACAAATCAATCTGTCCAATTACTATTACCATAAGCATTCCAAGTGCAAGCACAAGGACATATGCATTACCAGATAACAGATTCTGAAAGTTTGATGATGTAAGCATTCTTCCATCTGAAATAACATTAAAAATAAGTATCAATAAACCTAACGCAACTACCATTGTGTATTGGCGAAGATCCCCCCCCAATACCTGTTTTATATATTTCATAAATTTATCCTTCCTTTCAAAATATCAAACATCTTTTATTTAAGAGTTTGATGTGATTGTCATCTTCTTCATTAAGCTTTCCTGATTTGCTTCATAGCTCATCATCTCACCAGTGATTGTGCCCTCGAAAATTGTGTAAATTCTATCTGCCATTCCAAGAAGCTCTGGAAGCTCTGAAGAAACAAGAATTACTGCTTTTCCCTGATCCGCTAATTGATGAATCAGCTTGTAGATTTCATATTTGGCGCCTACGTCTATTCCTCGAGTAGGCTCATCCAAAATCAAAATATCAGGCTCAGTAAACATCCATTTTGAAAGGACAACCTTCTGCTGATTTCCACCTGAAAGAGTTGTAACTCCAACATCAATACTTGATGTTTTAATCTTTAAAGACTTTCTGTATTCCTCGGCAGCTGACTGCTCCATATCAGGACTTAAAAGTCCACCCTTTGTAATCTTATCAAGGTCTGCTGAAACGACTGTTTTTCTGATTGAATCAAGGAGATTCAGACCTAAGTTTTTCTATCCTCTGGCACATAGGCAATTCCATTTTTGATTGCCTGTTCAACTGAATTTAGCCTTACCTCCCTGCCTTTAATCTTTATGGTTCCACTCCTGTAGATACCATAATTTTTACCAAATATAGAACGCATCAGCTCTGTTCTGCCTGCACCCATAAGGCCTGCGAATCCAACAATTTCACCAGCCCTTACATTGAAGCTTGAGTTCTTGCAAACCATTCTGCCTGCAACCTCTGGATCTTCGATGCACCAATTTCTTACCTCGAAAATAACATCCCCAATCTTTGGCTCATGCTCTGGATATCTGTTTTCGATTGAACGGCCAACCATTGATTTGATGATTTGGTCCTCATCCACCTTTCCAGCCTCCACATCATAGCTTTCTACTGTATGTCCATCACGGATAACAGTTACAGCATCAGATACCTCTGCTATTTCGTTTAATTTGTGGGAAATCATAATACAAGTGATTCCCTTATCTCTAAGCCCCTTCATCAACTCTAAAAGATTTGCTGAATCTGCTTCATTCAATGCTGAAGTTGGCTCATCCAAAATCAAAAGCTTTACATTTTTTGATAAGGCCTTTGCAATTTCTACCAGCTGCTGCTGACCAACACCCAAGTGCTTTATTAATGTGTCTGGGTTAATTGTTAGTCCTACTTTTTTTAGAATTTCACTTGTTTTGGCCCTCTCCTCTGTCCAATTTATCAATCCCTTATGAGTAATTTCATTTCCCATGAAAATATTCTCTGTGATTGAAAGCTCAGGAATCATTGTCAATTCCTGATGAATAATTGCAATGCCTGCATGTTCGGATTCTTTGATGTTTTTGAATTTCATTTCCTGGCCCATATATATGATTTTCCCATCGTAGGTACCATATGGGTAAACACCTGATAGAACCTTCATCAGCGTGGATTTTCCTGCTCCGTTTTCACCACAAATTGCGTGAATGGAACCGGTGTGAACATTGAGATTTACATCATCCAACGCTCGTACACCTGGAAATTCTTTCGTAATCCCTTGCATCTGAAGGATATAAGAATTGCGCTCCATAGTATAATATTTCCTCCCTTTTATTACCTAAAACAAGCTCTATTTTCTAACTAGATACTCGCTTGGTTTCCTAAGCATTTTGTCAGTTGCTATCGCAGCTGCACCGTAAAGTGTAGGGTCGATTGTAAGCTCAGATATTTTTATCTGCACCCTACTGCTGATTTCTGGTAAAATCCGCTCCTTCACAATCCTGTTTATTGTTGGAAGCAAAAGATTTCCTCCCTGAGAAATGCTGTCGCCAATTACTATGATTTCTGGATCATAACCATTAATTAATGTTACGCAGCCATAGCCTATGTACTCCGCTATTTCATCTACCAATTTGAGAGCTTTCTCATTACCCTCCTTTGCAGCAATAAAAACTTTATTGCATGCTTCCCATCTATTTGTGATTTCTTCCTGAAAGATTTCAGGAAGAAGCTTTTTTGCTTTCTTCAGCATTGCTGTAGCTGAGCAATACAGCTCCAAGCAGCCTCTGTTTCCGCACTCACAAGCTGGTCCATTTACATCTATGCTGATGTGTCCTATCTCACTTGCTATGCCTAAATTTCCAAGCAACAATCTGTCGTGATCAACTATCCCTGAACCAACTCCCTCTCCCACAAGGAAGTAGGTAAGTGAATTTAATGGTCTTCCATGATTTCCAAACCACCATTCAGCAAGTGCACCCGCATTAGCATCCTGCTCGATAAAAAATGGCTTATCAAATTCGTTTTGGAACTCATCTATAAAATTTACATCATGCCAGCTTGGCATCCTTGTTACCATGGCTATTCGACCTTCTTTTCTTAAATAAGGCCCAGGTACTGCCATTCCAATTGCAACAATGTTTTTGTATTTATTAAGCAGTTCATGAATTTGTTTTTCATTTCAGCTAAAACATCTTCTGCAAATTCATCTAAACCAAATTCTGTTTCCTGCTTCGTGTAATTTTTTCCACAAATATCAAAAACCCCGATTGAAAAAACGTGCCTTGAAAACTTTACCCCAATAACCAGATTCTCTTCTGCATTTAATCTAAGCCCAATGGACCGACGATTGCCACTGCCCCTGACAAATCCCACTTCAGAAACAATTCCCATTTCAATGAGAACTGCAACTATTTTTGTAACGGATGCTTGTGTCAGGCCGGTCATTTTTGCTATATCTGCCCTGGAGCAACCATCAGTCTGCTGGAGTATTCTAACAATAGCTGAACGATTCATCTCCACTAAATCGTTTGTATTGTTCCCCGCTACCTCTTTTATTTTATCCATACCTTCTCTCCAGAAATTGTGTTTCAAGAGTTAATTACTTAACGTTGTTAACACATTAATTCATAAGTGTACTCTGGTCAATATAATTGACGAAATTATTTGATTTTTGTAAATCTTAGTGATTTTTCTGTTGAATATTTTGTAAAAAGCACACAACTTTCAATGTTTTGCGACATTAAGTGAGTATTTTCAGTCAACCTAATCATCATTTAGGGGATTTTGAGGGTTTTAGCAGGTGGTTATTTGAGCGTTTAATCAAAGATAATCAACAAAATGCTCAATTAGTATTATTTTGCTATTGCGATAGCAAAATTGTGCTATTGACTTTTCCATTCAAATTACTAGATTTTCTATTTAATACTCAAGTGAGGAAGTTTTTAGGTTAGATTTTTTCTGTATAACTTCTTGTAGAAAATATATAAAAAAAGATTCTGCACCCAATTATTTTAGGTTACAGAATCTTTTTATATATTAGAATTCTATTTTGATTTACACTTTAAAATTAGAATAATGTCTTTACTGTTGGATAAAGCTTCTTGAACTCCTGATATCTCTCTTCGTATTTACGAATTAATTCTGGATCAGGCTCAACAGTAGTCTTAACCTTTACGAGCTTGTCGCAAGCCTCTTCAACTGATGCGTACTCGCCACAGCCTACTGCTGCAAGGATAGCACCACCAAGTCCTGGTCCTTCCTCGTTTTCAAGGATATCAAGCTTAAGATTCATAACTGAAGCGATAATCTGCTGCCATAATGGCGACTTAGCTCCACCACCGCAAATCTTAGAACGCTCAATTACGATGCCCTGTGAACGTGCAACCTCTAGAGAATCACGAAGGCCAAAAGCAACGCCTTCAAGAACAGCCTGGGTCATATCCTCACGTGTTGTATCCATAGACATGCCGATGAACATAGCGCGTGCGTCTGGGTTGTTGTGTGGGCTACGCTCTCCCATAAGGTATGGAAGATAGAATACACGGTTCTCACCAAGATTCTTGATGCCTGCCTGCTCTGCTGGATAATCCTTTGTCTTAAGGATTTCATCCATCCACCACTTGTTGCAAGAAGCAGCTGAAAGCATACATCCCATAAGATGATAGCCACCATCAGCGTGATCAAATGAGTGAAGTGCGTTTGCAGGGTCAACTGTAAAGTTCTTGCTAGAGATGAAGATTGTACCAGATGTACCAATTGAAAGGTTGCACTTGCCCTCTCCAACTGTACCTGTACCAACAGCTGCTGCAGCATTGTCGCCAGCACCTGCGATAATCTTAACATCATTTGTAAAGCCAAGCTCTGCAGCTACCTCAGGCTTGATTGTACCTACTACCTCGTAGCTCTCATAAAGCTTTGGAAGCTGAGACTCTGATACCTTGCAGATATCCATCATCTCTTTGCTCCAGCAACGGTTCTTAACATCTAAAAGAAGCATACCACTGGCATCTGAATAATCTGTACAGAAGCTACCTGAAAGCTTGTAAGCGATGTAATCCTTAGGAAGCATAATCTTGGAAACCTGCTTCCAAAGTTCTGGCTCGTTTTCCTGCATCCAAAGAATCTTTGGAGCTGTGAAACCAGCGAATGCAATGTTTGCAGTGTACTGAGAAAGCTTGTCCTTTCCGATTACGTTGTTAAGGTACTCTGTCTCTTTTCCTGTACGACCATCATTCCAAAGGATTGCTGGTCGAATAACATTGTCATCAGCATCAAGTGTTACAAGACCGTGCATCTGACCACCGAATGAAATACCTGCCACTAAAGTCTTATCAACCTCTGAAGTAAGCTCCTTAATACCAGCGATTACCTGAGTCCACCAGTCCTCTGGCTTCTGCTCAGACCAACCTGGATGTGGGAAGCTGAGGTCATATTCTTTTGAAACAATTTTTGCAATCGTGCCATCCCCTGACATCAGGAGTAGCTTAACTGCAGAAGTTCCTAAATCAACTCCGATATAATACATAACTATAATCTCCTATTCATATAAATAAAAAGTGACTGACTCATAGACTAAGCAGCGCGAGCAGGAAGGCTCCATACCGGTCAAGGGAGGGACCTACACCGGGCGGGAGGGTTCCCTTGACCGAGTATGGAAGGTGGCCTGCGGGAGCATGCTAACCTTCAAGTCAGTCACATCTCAGTTTAAATTATTTCCATGGATTCTCTGTAGGATATCTTACGCCTGCAGGCTGGTTGTATCCGATTTCGTCAACATCAACTCCGATGTACTTGAATACCTCGAAGAGTGCCTTTCCGTAGTGACCGAATGCAACAGCTCCGTGATGTGGGAATCCCTTCTCGATTAACCAGTGACGATAGAAGCGTCCCATTTCTGGAATAGCAAATACACCGATTGAACCGAATGACTTTGTACGAACATCAAGAACTTCACCCTGTGCAATGTAAGCACGAAGCTTGTTGTCAGCTGTAGACTGAAGTCTGTAGAATGTGATTTCACCTGGAGCGATATCACCTTCAAGTGTTCCGTTTGTAACCTCTACAGGAAGTGCTCTAGCCATGATCTTCTGGTTTCTCATCTCGCAGAATGCAAGCTTTCTAGAGCATGTATTTCCGCAGTGGAATCCCATGAATGTATCCTCAAGTGTGTAATCTGTCTTACCCTTGATTTCCTCGTTGTACATATCCTTTGGTACTGAGTTGTTGATATCAAGAAGTGTTACAACATCCTCTGATACAACTGTACCGATGAACTCTGAAAGACATCCGTAGATATCTACCTCGCAAGATACAGGAATTCCTTCACCTGTAAGGCGAGAGTTTACATAGCAAGGAACGAAACCAAACTGTGTCTGGAATGCAGGCCAGCACTTGCCAGCGATTGCTACGTATTTACGATATCCCTTGTGATCACGAACCCAATCCTTAAGTGTAAGCTCGTACTGAGCAAGCTTCTCAAGAACCTCTGGCTTCTTGTTACCAGCGCCAAGCTCCTTCTCCATATCTGCAACAACTTCTGGGATACGGCTATCACCAGCGTGCTTGTTGAATGCTTCGAAAAGATCAAGCTCTGAGTTCTCCTCGATTTCAACACCAAGGTTATAAAGCTGCTTGATTGGTGCATTACAAGCAAGGAAGTTCATTGGTCTTGGACCAAAGCTGATAATCTTAAGGTCTGAAAGTGCGATTACTGCACGAGCGATAGGCTCGAACTCGTGAATCATATCTGCGCAATCCTCAGCATCACCTACTGGATACTCTGGGATATAAGCCTTTACATTGCGAAGCTGAAGGTTGTAAGAAGCGTTAAGCATACCGCAGTAAGCATCTCCTCTACCATCGAGAAGGCTATTGCCTGACTCCTCAGCTGCTGCACAGAACATCTTAGGTCCGTCAAAGTGCTTTGCAAGAAGTGTCTCAGAAATTTCTGGACCGAAGTTTCCAAGGTATACGCAAAGTGCGTTACATCCAGCCTTCTTGATATCCTCAAGAGCCTGTACCATGTGAATCTCACTCTCAACGATACATACTGGACACTCATAAATGTGCTCTGCGCCGTACTTCTTTGTATATGCAGCGATAAGTGCCTTTCTTCTGTCTACTGATAAGCTTTCTGGAAAGCAGTCACGAGAAACTGCTACTACACCAATTTTTACATTTGGCATGTTTGTCATTGTTATTACCCTCCTTGATACTTGGCATTCCTATTCAAAAAGGAAAAGCCCCTAAAACGTTTTCTTTGTTATGCTAAGATAATAGCAAACAAAAAGTTTTAGAGACTCTCAAAAATTTACTACGTGATGGAATTTTTTTGACTTTCTTTTGTGGAAAATGTCAAGGAATTGCTATCAGGCTACCCATATCTTATTTCATTTCACGAATAAGGTTTACCATTTCGATGGCTCCCTGGGCACACTCAAATCCCTTGTTACCAGCTTTGGTACCCGCACGCTCCACAGCCTGCTCGATGGTATCTGTTGTAAGCACTCCAAACATTACTGGTATTTCTGCGCCAAGACTCACCTGAGCTACGCCCTTTGATACTTCGGCACACACATAATCATAATGAGAGGTTGCGCCACGGATAACTGCACCAAGGCAAATCACAGCGTCATATTTTTTACTGTCTGCCATCTTCTTTGCAATAAGTGGGATTTCAAATGCTCCTGGAACCCAGGCAACCTCAATGTCTTCCTCTTTTACATTTTCGCGTTTGAGACCATCTATGGCTCCGCCTAATAATTTTGATGTGATGAATTCATTAAAGCGGGCTACTGCAATGCCTACTTTTACACCTTCTGATACTAATTTTCCTTCATAAACTTTCATTTTTTATCCTCCTTTTAGACTTCCAATATATGCCCCATGCGTGCTTTCTTTGTTTTTAAATAGAACACATCATATTTATTTGCTTCTATTTCTATAGGAACTCTCTTTGCAATCTCCATTCCATAATCACTCAGCTGATATACCTTGTCTGGATTGTTTGTAAGAAGCTGTAGAGAATGAATTCCAAGGTCCCTAAGAATCTGGGCTCCGGTGTAGTATTCTCTCATATCCCCTGGGAAACCAAGTGCTATATTTGCATCAAGAGTGTCCATTCCTTCATCCTGAAGCTTGTATGCCTTTAACTTGTTTACAAGGCCAATACCTCTGCCCTCTTGTCTCATATACAAAAGAACTCCGCGACCTTCTGCAGATATTTTTTTCATGGCTGCATCAAACTGCTGCCCACAATCACATCTCATAGAGCCAAACACATCTCCTGTAAGACATTCCGAATGAGCGCGGCAAAGTACATTTTCGCCACTACTAATATCACCTTTGACAAGTGCTATATGGTGCTCCCCATTGAGCTTATTTATATAGCAGTGAGCCATAAACTCTCCATATCGGGTTGGCATTTTGGCAATAGATACGCACTCCACCAGCTTGTCATATACCTTACGGTATTCCACAAGCTCAGGAATTGTGATAAAGGTTATCCCCAAATCCTTCGCAAGTTTCCTCAAGGCTTCGCCTCTCATCATAGTGCCATCCTCTGCCATAATCTCACAGCACAGTCCACATTCCTTTAAGCCCGCCAGCTTCATTAAATCTACGGTGGCCTCTGTATGCCCTGGGCGTTCAATGACGCCCCCTGCCTTTGCCACCAGTGGAAACATATGACCTGGTCTTCTAAAGTCCATTGGAGTTACATTATCACTGACACAGCTTCTGGCTGTAAGGCCTCGCTCTGCGGCTGAGATTCCTGTAGTAGTACCTACATAATCAATTGATATGGTAAATGCAGTTTCGTGATTATCAGTGTTATGCCTTACCATAGGTGGCAGGGCCAGTTTGTATGACAGTTCCTCGCTCATAGGCATACAAATTAGTCCTTTGCCTACCGATGCCATCAGATTTACATTTTCTGTAGTTGCATACTCTGCTGCACATATGAAGTCACCTTCATTTTCACGACCTTCGTCATCCATCACCAGAATGACTTTGCCGTTTTTCAAATCATCAATAGCTCTTTCAATCGACTCTCTTCGCATTTTTCTTCCCTTCCTAAAAACTTACTTATATATTTACCGATTACATCATTTTCCAGATTCACCCTATCACCTACACGTTTACTGCCAAGGACAGTCACCTTTAATGTATGAGGTATGATGCTGACCTTAAAGCTGTCACGTCCTACTGCTGCAACAGTAAGACTGATTCCATCAATGGCAATAGAGCCTTTTTCCACAATGCCCCTTAGGATTTTTGAGTCGACACTTATTTCAAACCAGACTGCATTTCCATCCTGTCTCACGCTTTTGATTTTCCCTGTACCATCTATATGGCCACTTACTATATGGCCTCCAAACCTACCATTAGCAGCCATAGCCCTTTCCAGATTCACTACACTTCCTAGTGTAAGCTCTCCTAGGCCAGAACGGGAGAAAGTTTCATTCATAACGTCCGCAGAAAAGCTGTTGATATTAAATTCAACTACCGTCAGGCATACACCATTTACAGCAATGCTATCCCCTATATGCATATCCTCCAGAATCTTTTTGCAGTTGATCACAAGCCTTTGTTCTTTACTTCCTCTGGTGATTCTTTGCACCTTGCCAAGCTCTTCTATAATCCCTGTAAACATTAATAAATCACCTCATTTTCTATAATCAAATCATTTCCTGCCCAACTTGTACTGATAGGATTTAATTTGATAGCCTTGTTAATATCTGATATTCCAAGACCTTCCACCGGTGATTTGCTGCTGCCTCCAAAAATCTTTGGAGCTATGTGAATGTGTATTTCATCCACTATTTTGCTTTCTAATGCACTGTAATTTAATGTTCCTCCACCTTCTAATAGAACGCTGTCTATTCCTAGACTTCCCAATTTCCCCATCAATTCGTTCAAATCAATCCCGTTCTTATCCTGGGAAACACGAACTACTACACAACCATTTTTTTTCATACTCAGCGGCCCTTTTTTTCATCATCCGAAGATGTAGCTATAATTGTTTTAATACCCCCTGCTGTCTCAACCACTTTAGAATCAAGAGGAGTTCGCAAATGGGAATCACAAATGATTCTCACAGGATTTACAGCAGGCTCATCTAATCTGCAATCCAGACTAGGATTATCCGTAATTACGGTAGTAACACCTACCATTATCCCCGACAGATTTTTCCTTAGTCTGTGAACATTTTCCCTTGCCTCATCTGATGTTATCCACTTGGATTCTCCAGTTACAGTTGCTATTTTTCCATCTGCTGTCATTGCATATTTCATAACAACATACGGACGTTTCGAAAGCATATATTTATTGAAAACACGGTTTAGCTTCTTACACTCTTTTTCAAGCAGGCCTACCTCTACTCTTATCCCATGCTCTCTCAATATGTCAGCTCCCTTTCCAGCCACAACAGGATTTACATCGAGGGTGCCTATAACCACCCTGTTGATTCTGCTTTCAACTATAGCCTCTGTACAAGGTGGAGTCTTGCCATAGTGGCAGCAAGGCTCTAATGTTACATACATTGTCGCCCCAGCAGGATCATTGCCCCTTTCTCTACAATCCTTTAGCGCATTTCTTTCAGCGTGGAGCTGACCGTACTTTTCGTGATAGCCTTCACCGATGATAACACCATCTTTAACTATTACGGCTCCCACCATAGGATTCGGATTTACGAATCCTGCCCCAAGCTTTGCAAGCTCTAAGGCTCTTAGCATATAAGTTTTATCCTCCATAATGCCTCCATAATAAAAAATGCCTTGGAATACACTCCAAGGCAAAATACAGTTCATCCCTAAAACTAAAACAAGCTCTGAGATACAAAATCTCAGAGCCTAAATAATTCTACAAATAAACCTAATGTGTTAACACACCTTTAATCTTCTTTCATCCAGACTATACTGTCGGCTTCGGAATCTCACCGAATCATGCCATAAGGCTCGTGGGCTATACCACCGGTAGGGAATTACACCCTGCCCTGAAGATGTTATTTAATTGAAATGATTCTACAATAACTTAAATATGTCGTCAAGATATTTTATATTTCTATATTATTGTACTGATTTAGAAACAGTAGTTTTACATTTCTCATTTATGTTTGACATTCCTAACTCACCATGATATATTACTACCCACTGTTAGCAATCTCTAACTCAAAGTTTTATATGGAGGATTATTTAATGAAAAAGAGACTACTTACATTGCTTTTAGCAACAACAATTTTAACATTGTTTGTAGGATGCGGTTCTACAGCACAGGATTCAAAAGAATCAGCAACTACATCTACAATAGAAACAGAAACTGACTCTCAGTTTCCAATAACTATAAAACACGCCTTTGGCGAAACTGTAATAGAAAGCAAACCAGAAAGAATCGTTAATCTTGGTTGGGCTAATCAGGATACAACACTTGCTCTTGGTGTAGTTCCAGTAGGTGTATCTGCTGCAAATTACGGTCTTATGACTGAAAACAGACTTCATCCTTGGTCAGATGATGCCTTCAAAGCATTGGGCGAATCTAAGCCAAATGTTTTTAATGACGAAACAGGCTGGGATTATGAAGCCATAGCAGCAAGTGAGCCGGATATAATTATCGCATCTTATTCTGGTTTTACCGAAGAGGAATATAATCTTCTTTCAGAAATTGCCCCTGTGGTACCATTCCTTGAAGTTGCCTGGAAAACAAATTGGCGCCAGCAGACAATTACAAACGCCACAGCAATGGGTATGAAGGAAGAAGGAGAACAGCTTGTAGAAAAGACTGATACATTAATCGCTGATAAGTTAGCTGAATATCCTGCTCTTGAAGGCAAGACTGCCGGATACTTCTGGATTTCTCAGGATGATATGAGCACATTTTATGCTTATCTTCCAAATGATCCAAGAGCCTCTTATCTCAATGATTTAGGCCTTGCAACTCCGGATAGCATCCTTTCACTTGCTGAGACTTCAGAGGATTTCTCAGTTACTATTTCAAGAGAAAATACAGATTTATTAAATGACGTAGATATTATGGTTGTATATGGCGATGAAGGGTTATTAGAGGCACTTCAGGCAGACCCATTGATGAGCCAGATTCCAGCTGTTAAAAATGGTGCGGTTGTTTTAATCGATCAGACAACAGCACTTGCTGCAGCTACTACTCCATCAATCCTTTCTATCCCATACGCACTTGAGGACTATTTAAACGTATTAAATGAGGCAGCAAACAAAATTGAAGCAAAGTAATAAAATCAAAGCAATAACAATAATAGGAATTACATTACTGTTAATATCAGTTTTCTTATCTATAACCTATGGAGCAAAATCCGTAGGTTTATCTGATGTTTGGAATGCAATCCTTGGGAAAAATCCTGACAGCTACAATGTGAATGTCGTACAGGCTCGTCTACCAAGAACCTTCTTTGGCATAATCGCTGGAGCTTCCCTTAGTATCTCTGGTGTATTGATGCAGTCAATTACCAGAAATCCCATAGCAGACCCAAGTATACTAGGTGTTAACACAGGTGCATCTCTGTTTATAGTATTTGGAATTTCATTTTTTAATATCCAATCAAAACTATCATATATGGGCCTGGCATTTATAGGAGCCTTACTAACCTCCCTTTTTGTTTATCGTCTTGCTAGCATGGGCTATAGTGGAGCGACTCCAATAAAACTTGCCATTTCCGGAGCAGCTATTAGTACCGCTTTATCCAGTCTTATCAGCATTATAGTTATGCCTGATTCAAGCGTAATGACCACCTACAGATTTTGGCAGATAGGAAGCATAGGCGGAACATCTATGGATGACATCATGTTGCTTTTGCCATTTACTATCTTAGCCATTATTGTGAGCTTCCTTTTATCAGGTAATCTTGATACTATGCTTCTTTCAGAAGAAACTGCAAAATCCCTTGGTCTTAACATTGCTGGAACAAGAATTCTTGCTGCCCTATGCGGAGTGCTTTTATGCGCCTGCACAACTGCTCTGGCAGGGCCAATCAGCTTTATTGGACTAATGATTCCCCACCTGATACGCTCATCAATCGGCTCTACACACAAACCACTTATTATTTTAAGCGGTATTTATGGTGGAGGAATTTTACTAATCTCTGATGTACTAGGAAGAATCCTTGGTGCTCCTGGCGAATTGGAATCCGGAATTATGACAGCACTAATAGGCGCTCCTGTTTTTGTTTATATTATTAGAAAGGCAAAGCTTCAAAGCTTATGATAAAAAACCCTACTATTTTTCAAGGAATCAAAAAGAGACAAAAGCGCTATGGTATAGCCATCACCCTAATGTTTATTTTGTTGATGGTGCTTGTGTGTCTCAATATAACAATAGGTGAGAAAAATTATTCTCTATCCGATGTGGCAAAAATAATCATCAACGGAGAAAATAACTACATCATTATGAAGCTTCGTATTCCCCGAACTATCGCTGGAATATTCTGTGGTGTTGCCTTTGCCATTGCAGGAAATACTTTTCAAACACTTCTTGGCAATCCTTTGGCAAGCCCAGATATTATCGGAGTATCCTCAGGCTCAACTGTAGCAGCTGTGTATTGCATTTTATTCTTAAATTTAAACAGAGGACTTGTTTCTGCAATATCTGTAGTGACCGGTTTACTTTCAGCATTTTTAATCTACAAGCTCTCCTGCAAAAACGGTTTTTCCACAAATCGACTGATTCTTACAGGTATCGGTGCACAGGCCTTCTTTACAGCACTAATTAATTGGATGGTAATGAGGGCAGCGGAGTACGATGTTCCAACAGCTATGCGTTGGATGGCAGGAAATCTCAACGGAATCACCACAGATACTCTCCCACTTTTAATATCCGTTGTAGTTCTTTCATTCATAATTATGATGTACTGCAACCAGAGCATCCGCTCCCTGGAGCTTGGGGATCGATATGCAAAAATACTTGGAGTTAATGTTGGTGTAATAAGAACACTGCTTATTTTTGCTCAGTAATTCTTATTGCATTTGCCACATCAATTTCGGGACCAATTGCTTCTATCGCATTTTTATCTGGACCAATTGCATCCCGCATATGCTCAAACAATCAGACTAACTTTGTATCCTCTGCATTAATAGGTGCCATCCTTGTGGTAGCAGGAGACTTTATCGGACAAAACCTACTTGCCACACGCTATCCAGTTGGAATAGTAACAGGACTTTTGGGTGCCCCATACCTTGTATATCTTTTAATTCGCCAAAATAAAGGAGGCTTAATTTAATGAACCAGAATTCCCTTAAAGCTAAAAATATAACTACCGGCTACGGTAATAATATAATATTGAACTCTGTGAATATGGCTATTCCTGAAAATAAAATAAGTGTTATTCTGGGTTCAAACGGAAGCGGTAAATCCACTATGTTGAAAACATTTTGCAGATTACTGGCTCCTAAATCCGGGGAAATCGCATTAAATGACAAGCCACTTCATTGCATCCGAAGCAAAGATATAGCAAAAGCCATTGGTCTGCTTCCTCAGGATTCAATCGCTCCTGCAGGCATATCAGTTGCAGAATTAGTTACCAGAGGTCGTTTCCCTTACAGGAAATTTATGGCGCCTCTATCAAAGGAAGATTACGAAGCTATCGAGGAAGCCTTAGAGGCTATGAACATTTGCAAACTAGCTGACAAATCTGTGGATGAACTGTCTGGTGGTCAGCGCCAACGTGTATTTATCGCACTGGCTCTTGCTCAGCAGACTGATATTCTGTTTTTAGATGAGCCTACCACTTATTTGGACATTGCGTACCAAATTGAAATACTAGACCTTTTAAAGGAATTAAACAAAAAGAAAAAGACCACCATAGTGATGGTCTTACATGATATAAATTTATCCAGCAAATATGCTGATTATATTTTTGCTATGAAGGATGGTCATCTTCTAAAAGAAGGTAAACCAGAAGATATCATAACTCCAGAGACTATAAAAGAAATATATGGCCTGGATAGCGTGGTCATTACTGACCCAGTATCCAACAGCCCAATGATTATTCCAATTAGCTCTCACGATAAGGCTTAATTGTTCTTTCTGTATTCGCTTGGCAATACCCCGTATTTGTCTCTAAAAGCATTTGAGAATGCCTTTGAATTTGGGAAGCCATTGCCAAGGGCTATATCAACAATCTGGCCGCCTGTTTCTTCTAATTCACGTACAGCATGCTCTAGGCGAATGCCTAAAAGGTAATCCTTGAAATTGATACCGGCATGCTTTTGGAACATACGTGACAAATATGATGGCGAGTAATTAAACTGCTCTGCCATCATCTCTAAAGAAAGTGGCTCTGAATAATGGTCCTTCATGTATCTGGTAATGCTGGAAAGCTTCTTCAGCTGTTTATTGCTCTTTACCAGCTCCTCATTAACATTGAATTTTCGATACTTTGTAACGAGAAGATACAAAAGCTCGTAGTAAAGGCTGAGAACCTGAAGCTTATTTCCTTCCTCTCCATTTGTATAAATCAGATACATTTCCTGAAGGAGTGTAAACACACGATGATCAGACTCTCTATCTCCATGCGAAAACCAAATAAACTGGTCATCTGTAAAATATTCTGCAAAAGTATCCTGTGGAATCTGAAGTACTACAGTTTTATTAGGATTTGGTGCTACAATGCTGTGAACCTCGTTACTGTTAACAATAACAAACTCTCCATTACTAAGAGGAAACTTCTTGTTGTGAAGAGTGAAATCAAGCTTGCCCTCCCATACTGCAAAAATCTCTATTGAGCGGTGCCAATGCTTGTCGCGAATATAATTGCCACTAGCTCCCTCAAATGAAAATAGCTTGAAAGGAAGCCCCGCATCAGTGACTACTACTTCGTGCTGATAATCTTTTAAATCCATCTAACATATCTCCATAAAATATCTACAATCGCCATCTTCCTGATAATACAGAAATTTAAAGCCTAGTTTTTCCAAAAGCTTTCTGCTGGCAATATTGTCAGGATCACACCTGGCAATCAGACTGGTAAGGCCATAATCATCTCTGGCCACCTGAACTATCTTGGAGCAAACCTCGTAGGCAAGTCCCTGCCTCCATCTATCAGAGGTAATGCAAAAACCCATTTCTGCCTGTTTATCAACAGTGCAAGTATCACGGACTTCGATGCCTGCCCTACCAATAAGCTCCTTTGTCATTCTATCATAAATCAACCACATTCCGAAACCATAGAGTTTATAGATATACTCAATATAATTTTCTTCGTAGGCCTTTTCTTCTTCGTACTCAAAAAGCGGCTCCATATATTCTGTCATACCAGGCTTTTCATATAATGCCACCAAATCATCCAAATCTGTCATAGCAAATTCTCTGATGATTGTCCTATCTGTAGTGGCAATATCCCAGGGAATATCCTTGTATCTGCGATAGATGTTTTCAAACTCTTCATCATCCACATCATCAACATCCAAAAGAATGTGCTGGCATTTAAGCCCCGTCACATCATCATGCTCGTATGCCGCCACCGGAATATTCCTAAGCTTGCATTCATCAACAACAGCCTGGCTGTCCGTGAGCACAAGTGTCCCCACTGGATAGTCAGGCTGTAAATCAGCTAGATTATTAACTTTTATCAAGCTTTGTAAGTAATTCACCACTAGTCCCTTCTGCTTCTGCCGTTAACAATAAGAACAAGTCTGAGCAACTGAAGAATTGTAGTAAATAAAGCTGCCACGTATGTAAGAGCTGCTGCTTTTAACACCTTTGTTGCACCCTTGTGCTCCTCTCCTTCAAGGATGTGATCCTGATCAAGAATTCTAAGAGCTCTGGCGCTGGCATCAAACTCTACAGGAAGAGTGATGAGCTGGAATGCAACTACAAAAGTGAATAGGAAAATTCCTACCTGGGCAAGTGGTGTGGAACCAACTAATAAGCCAATTAAAATAACTGGCCAAGAAACCCAGGAACCAATATTTGCAAGAGGTACTGATGCTGAGCGCAACTTTAGTGGAGCATAGCCCTCCTGATGCTGAATTGCGTGACCACACTCGTGAGCTGCGACACCAAGAGCTGCAACGCTGGTCTGTCCATAAACTGCATCAGACAGGCGAAGTACCTTTTCATTTGGAGAGTAGTGATCAGTAAGATTACCTCTTATTCTCTCAATTCTCACATCATAAATTCCAGCTGCGTGTAAAATATGCTCTGCCACCTGATTAGAAGTGATTCCTCTGTAATTTCTAAACTTGCTGTATTTTGCATAAGTTCTTCTGACATTTAATGAAGCAATACCACTGATTATTGCACCGATAATCACTAATATGATAGTCCAATCGTAGCCATATCCATAACCATATCCGTAATACATAATTATCCTCCAATTATTGACTTCTTATTTCTTACTAGTATAAATCTTATAGCCAAAGAATACTAATAAAAAAATCTTAAAGAATTATTAAAAAACCTCTGACCATTTAGGTCAGAGGCCTGTGATTTTATCTAATTAACATCTACTCTGCAGGACATTGTATAAATCTTTCCATTAGATTTTTTCATCCTGACTGTGACAGTTGAAGAACCTTTTGCACTGGCAGTAATCAGGCCATTTGAATCGATGGTAAGAACATTTCCATCGGATGATGTATAGCTAACATTGTACTGCTTGTCGGTGCTGTTTAGATATTCCATATCAATGGCAACCTGAGCAGTTGAGCCTCGACTCATAGAATAATCTGCATCGTCTGGCAAAAGGATGTCTCCTATATTAGTTCCGTTATTTGCATATTTTTTGTGCTACCTGCTTTTTTCTTAGTATCTGTGGTTGCTGCGGTGTTTGTTGTAGTGGCAGCTGCTGTAGTTTTCGCCGTTGTAGTAGTTTTTGTAGTATCTGTTGTTTTGGTATTTGATGTGTTCTTGTCAGTAGAGCTTGTTTTGCTTGAATCTTCCTGTGGCTCAGGAGTTCCCAGCTGCACGTACATTGCAGGGCGAATAGAATCTCCTGCGTAATAATACATTCTGTAAATCAGCTTATCTGTATCATTTCCAAACAAGCCCTGTACAGGATCATCATATGCATTTGTTCTCAGAGGAAACATAAGCTTTGTCTCATTTTTCATTGTATCCTTGTAGGCAGTATATTCATCTGTAGATAGGAAAAAAATGTAATCTGATGTAGTGGTCTGGGAATTGTAGATAGCCATATTAACAGCATTTTTTGCTTTACCACCTACGAAAGCCGCGTCCATTGATGTATCGTGATAGTAATTCATTATGGAATCCTGCGCCGCCTCTTCAGATAAGGTGGTCTTTTGAATCATTGCACGCTCTGCTGCATTGAAACACTGCTTGTAAAATACCTGATTGCACCAGCCTCTCCAGTAATTTTCCGACCAGCGCACATAGCCTGCAGTGGTTCCCTTATTTTTGTAAATCTGGTCTATAGCCATTCTATAAGAAGTAATTGTCTTGGAATTAAGAGGTCTTCTTGTAGTTACAAAAGCTATCTTGGTTGTATCATCGTAGGTCAGAATTGTCCAGGTCAAAATCTGTCCATCTAATGCACCAAATGCAACATCATCTCCAACAGCATATGTTGCTCTGCCGGACCCCTTCTTTTTAGCTGCCTCAGCTGTTATTGGCTCTGCTACAAATGCCCCTAAAATAATTACCGCTGTGGCTAAAGCCATAATCCTTTTAAAGAATTTTTGATTTTTCATACTCAACCCCATTTATACTAATTTTGATTTATTTTTATCTACACTTCAATAAACATTATCGGTAATTTTCGTGTCAAACTTTATACCTGAAATGAGACTTTTTAAGTCCCTATTTTGAAAGTTTGGTAATTGTAAATCACCCCCTCAGTTGATATACTGAAATGCAGTTTTTCTATAAGTTAAGGAGTATGAAATGACAAAAAAGAAATGCTAAAATTGTTGCACAATGAAGAACCAGTTTTGCGTGCAGAAATCACCGCTCTTTACTCAGTTTTAGATCATAAGCTGGGATTACATGGCGCCGAGGTACCTATTACTTTCGGAATGGATGAAAAGGCTTTAGGCTCTTATCTCCCACCATCTTACGATAACGAAGAACGTTTTGAATTTTCACTGTTTTTCATCGGATTCTGTATGAATGAGCAGCTTACAAAGAATGACAGAGTCAATCTATACAAGCACGAATATGCTCATTATATGACCAGACATATCAACATCCCAGAGAAATATAATTGGCAGCCAGGTGTACACGGTAGCGCTTGGAAATATTGCTGCTCACTTATCGGAGCTATCCCATCAGATTATTACATCGATGGCCAGAACATCCAGAAGGTAGACTACGATTCAGTGCTCACACGTCCTAACGTAGACCACAAGCAGGTACAGATGCTTGATACATATCGTACACAAAAAATGTACGCTAATATGGAAAATGCAAAGATTAAATACGAGGTTGGTGATACAGTTACTCACCCTAAATTTGGTGAAGGAACTGTTCAGGAAATCGAACAGCAGCCAGCATCAGTAAGACTTCACATCGCCTTTGGAGACGAGGTAAAGATAATCGATCAGAAATGGTTGGTAAAAACAGGTTATAAAAAAGTTGCAGAACGCTAAGCGTTCTGCAACTTTTTTAATATACTATCTAGTGTTTCTTCTAAATCTAATCCCTGTTCATCAACCACAATATCTGCATACTTTTCATACAGAGGAATACGCTCGTCATAAAGGGATTTAAGATTCTGACCATCTTTCAGGACTACGCCTCTACCCTTTAAGCTTCCTAATCTGCTATCAAGTGTTTCATAATCAAGCTTTAGATAAACGACGGTTCCAATTTCTTTTAGGTGCTCCATGGCTTTGGCGCCATATATTACGCTACCGCCAGTTGCGATAACTGTCTTATCCGCCTGAATTTCCGCATTAACATCGTTTTCAATCTTTAGGAAACCATCAACACCCTCATCAGCTATTATTTCCTTTAAAAGGCGTTTTTCGCGCTTCTGAATAAGCAAATCTGCGTCCACAAATTCATATCCTAATTCCTTGGCAAGCACTACTCCAAGTGTGCTCTTTCCTACTCCAGGCATTCCGATTAAAACAATGTTGTTCATATAGCACCTCTTCTATAAATATTTTAAGAAGTATTATGCCATAGTAATTATTACTTTACCAGTATTTTTTACTGCTGTAAAATCGCCTGAACCTGGTCACGCTTTTCAAATAAAACGCATCCACCAACATGGTCATCCAGCAATATGTCCGTATCCTGTAACACCTTGAACAGACGAGATGATATTGCGCCCCTAAGTGAAGACTCTCTTACATTTGTATCAGAGAATGGAGAGAATGGACAAGGCTCTGCTCCACCATGTGAATTAATATGGAAGAAACCACGTCCTGCCGCAACACATCCACCTGAAGATTTCTCATCTCCTGGGAAAGAAATAAATACTATTTCCTCGTACTTCTGTCTCAGTTCATCAATCCTAGCACGAAGCTTTTCCTCCTGCTCCTCTGAAAGGGCCAAATGCTTACTCTCGTCTGATACAGGAACATACTCTACATAAATCATGGATTTGCATCCATAACCACCTAGCATAGATACAAATTCATCTGATAAAACATCATCAAAATTCTCTGTTGTAACAGTAATTGAATTTCCAAATATAAGATGCTTTTCCTTGAACTTTTCCATATTGGAAATTAGCTTGTCGTAGATGCCCTCACCACGTCTTGCATCAGTTGCCTCTTTGTGGCCTTCAATACTCATAATAGGAACGAGATTGCGATTCTTATCAAATAATGTAAAATACTCATCACTTATGAATACGCCATTTGTGAATATAGGGAAAAGAATATCCTTATATGATGCAGCAGATTGAATAACGTCTTTACGAAGTAGTGGCTCGCCACCTGCAAGTAAAATAAAGCTGATACCAAGCTCTCTTGCTTCCTCAAAAACCTTGCCCCACTCTTCACCTGTCATCTGATCTACTGGAGCACAATCCTTTGTTGCTTCATTCTGTCTAGAATAGCAGCCTGCACAGTGAAGATTACAATTGCTAGTAATTGATGTAATTAAAAATGGAGGAACATGTAACCCTTCCTCCTTGAATTTTAATCTGGTAGCTGATGCCTTTTTTGATGCCTTTGCAAAGCTAGCCATAAAGATACTTTCAGCAGGGTCTTTAAAAGTAGCTCTCAAAGCGTCCTTCACAATACGCTCTACGCCTTTTGTCATATACCCTTGAATATCAAAACTTGTTTCTTTCATTACTAATAATTCCTTTTACCGATTTTAATTGATTAAATTGCACGTAATCTATTATAGCTGCTATCAGCTTTTTGTCAATATAACTATTACATGATAATTGCAAGCTCATCTTTAGTAACTTTGCAACATAAAAACCAAACCTCTACCCCTGCAGCCTTTGCCTCCGCCAGTGCCACCCCAAACTCTGGATGAGTGTCTATATTAGGCCTAACCTCTGTTATTCCCTCTACCTGGATTACAAAGGCGATAATAGCCTTATAGCCCTTTGTGGTAGCTGCTGTCAATTCTCTAAGATGCTTTACACCTCTTTCCGTTGGAGCATCTGGGAAATAGCCTATCCCGTCTTTGATTAGAGTGCAGCCCTTGACCTCCATCAAAAACTTCTCTTCTTCTCGCTCCATATAAAAATCGATTCTAGAGTTACCATATTTGTATTCCGGAATTACCACATCATAATCCTTAGTAGCAAGCCATTCCTTCACCACTGCATTAGGAGCCTGAGAATCTATATTAACAAGGCCTATCTCTGCCTCCACCGCCACCAGATCATACAGTGTCTTTCGATTAGGATTGTCGGATTTTTCCAAATAGACTGTACAACCCGGTATTAGTAGCTCCTTGCACCTACCAGTGTTTTTAACATGCACAGTCTCCTCCTGCCCGTTTATTTCTACCTTTGCAATAAACCGATTTGGCCGTGATATGAATTTTGCTTTTTCTATGTGTTTATATTTCATAATATGATTATACGACAAAAGACCTTGAAGCAAAACTTCAAGGTCTTTTCATTGCTGGGGCTGAAGAGGCTCGAATAGATTCCGGCCTCAAAAAATATTAAAAGAAAGGCATTTGTTGCCTCTGCGCTTTCAAGTTAAACCTCTGGTTAAACCCAACACTTACCTAGTTATTTAGATTCATTTCTGTATTTCTAATTAATATTATATCTAATTTTTTGAATTCAATACAACTTCGGCTGTACCATCAACATTTACAAAATAACCGTCTTCAACTGTTATTTCTTCTGTCTCATCTGGCTGTAGCAAAATTACATGTCCATCAGCCCATTCTTCCCATCCTTCTTCTGTTACATGTTTTTCATTCTTATAAACATTAACCTGTGTAGGTTTGTCTCTCAAGTTGGTAACTTCATATGTTCCCGCCGGTACAAAATGACCAATTATATTGTCCGGCATATCTGTATCTTCATTTAGGACTAAATCCTGTCCATATTCACCTTTATCTACAGCATTAATAACAATACTACCTTCCTTTATAGGACTCTGAACATCGTCTTGGTTATCAGATTCATCTGTTGTATCTGCCACAGTTGTCTCAGTAACAGTAGTAGCATCTTCAACTTTTGTATCATCAGTAGGACTACCAAAATTCCTATACATAAATAGAAAATCCACGCTGCTGCGATAATTCCATATTTAACAGCTGGTTTCATCTCCTTATTACGTAACATTTGTATCGTTAGAGGTACTGGGAAGATACAAATCCATCCTAATACCCACAGCCAAATAGGAGCCTTTTTCTTGTTTTCACCTGTATCATCGGTAAACCAAGTATAACCACAATCCTTACAAACACCTACAGTACGTCTAACAACTGCACTAGCATTCTTCCCTTTAACCTCTCCTTGCTTCTCACGATTAAAAGTAACATTTGAACTTCCGCATTTTGGACATCCAGCCTTATTTAGTTGTTCTTGTTCTCTCTTCATGTCATATGAGATTTGAGACCCACAGAATTCGCAATAATTTGTATTAGGTGCAATATCTGCATTACAATGTGGACATTTCATCTTGTTTCCTCCAATAAAGTTAACAATCCCTTTATTTTTAAAATCTATAGAAATTCCATCATTCAATTGTGTTTTTACTATGGCAGTCTTAAATTATTCATTCTAAAAATATATAACAAAAAAGACGGGAAATTCTTCCCGTCTACGGTGGACCAAAGAGCTCTCGCCCAGTCCAAAACTATTCGGTTTTAAAAACCACCAGACTGATATGCTCTGGCTATTACATAGGATGGCTCATAAAATGCACTACAATTATAATTGTCAATCGTATCACAGATTTCATTGTTGTAAACTCGGATGATTCCATCTACATAATCTTCTTTAGAATCAAGTGTATCATTAATTAATCTTTGATAGACTTCTCCCATCTCGAGTGGAGAAGGTATTTTTTCTGCCAGTTCCTTATCGACATCAGTGATATCAAAATCACTATTTTGTAATTTATAATCATTAATCCAATCATCTTCTACTTTATCTGGATTTTCACAATGTAATACATTTGCAAGACTAATTAAATGATAAAGTCCCTCTTTACCAATCATATTTACAACATACTTATTCTTCTGATGTATGTGACGAGCAACACGCTCGATCATATAACAAATAAAGTACAAATCATTAAGCTCTATTTCTTCATCTGGGAAGTATTTATTCTTCATAAACTGTCACTCCCTTCAAACTCAAGAGTATTTAAAGCTTCTTCGGTACAAAAAACTATTTGGTGAGTAGGATAATTAAATTTTACAAGCTCCCAAAAAGCAGTTCTTGTAATTCTACCTTCTATAAATCCTTCAACGAAATTCCAAATTTGATCATCTGCCATAGGGCCTTCTACTATATCATAATCATGAAGTGTTCCTCGTCTACATTCAACAACAAAATCTAGCCATTCATCAGTCATATCTGAAAAAGATTTGATTTTCAAATTAGGATTTTCATTATAACTATACTTATTAACGATAGAATTACCTTTTCGAGTTAATGCCCATCTTTTTGCCTGCTTCTCTAACTTAGTGCAATAAAAGCCGTATCCAAAATCTTTATAAAAACCGTTTTGAAGAATCTTAGGTTTTGAAACCTCTACATTACTACCATGAAAAACCATAATCTGGTCCATCTCTCTCCTCCCATGATTAACACTAATCTAAGTGAATTATAGCATTATTAACTATGCTTGTCATTTCAAGCTTTTAGGGTATTTTACAGTTGGTTACAGGCTGTAACCAACTGGTGTCACTTTGTCACCATTTGAACCGTTAAGATATTCTTAATAGTTCAAAAATAAAAAAAGCACGTAAGCCAATGCTTACGTGCTTTCCTTTGCTGAGGCTGAGGAGGCTCGAACTCCCGACAACCTGATTAAAAGTCAGGTGCTCTACCAACTGAGCTACAACCCCATATTAAATTATTATAGTGAGCACTGCCAAAATAAAAAGGCATAAGACTCGAAACTGGGCTAGCTGGATTCGAACCAGCGAATGCCAGAATCAAAATCTGGTGCCTTACCGCTTGGCGATAGCCCAACAAAGGACTTGCTTGCCCTTATTCATAATGTTGCTATCGCAACAGGGTGGGTAGAGGGGTTCGAACCCTCGACCTTCGGAACCACAATCCGACGCGCTAACCAGCTGTGCCACACCCACCATAAATGTGCCAGAAGGGATTCGAACCCCCGACCCACGGCTTAGAAGGCCGTTGCTCTATCCAGCTGAGCTACTGACACATATTCAATTACTTAGAAAATAAAAAGCGGGTGATGGGAATCGAACCCACGTATTCAGCTTGGAAGGCTGATGTTCTACCATTGAACCACACCCGCAGATTAATATTTATTTCTAAGTCGGGGTGACAGGATTCGAACCTGCGACCCCCTGGTCCCAAACCAGGTGCTCTAGCCAAACTGAGCCACACCCCGATTTCTTTCGTTCGTTCAATGTTTTTCTCTCGCGAACAAAAAGAAGTATATATGAGAAACCCCCTAATGTCAACAACTTTTTTTAAATTTAATTGTTAGAATTTAGTGTAAAGTTTCTGATTTTCCGACAACTCCCAGACTCCCTGAAAAGCCCTGCCATTTAGGCTTATTCTAATATATGATCCAGGCCCTGAGCCATAATGGTGACTACATGCTCATCCGCAAGGCTATAGTATATTTGCTTGCCTTCTCTACGGCTCTTAACCAGTTTATTAGTTCTAAGTATCTGAAGCTGATGAGATATGGCCGACTGTGTCATATCCAAAGCATCTGAAAGGTCGCATACACAAAGCTCTGAACGATATAAAGCATAAAGAATACGAACCCTGGTGCTATCGCCAAATACCTTAAAAAGCTCTGCCAAATCATACAATGAATCCTCATCAGGCTGCTCTAGCATAACCTTATTAACTAAATCTTTATGTACACACTGTTCATCACAGCATTCTGCGTGTTTTCCCATGTTTTACTCCTATCATAGATTCCTGGTTCAAGTTATAACAAGAACTACAAATTCTTAACTCGTAATGCGCGAATTGCATTGATGACGGCAATAACCATTACACCAACATCTGCAAATATCGCAAACCACATATTTGCTATACCAACTGCACCAAGAAGAAGACAAGCTACCTTGATACCAATTGCAAAGTAAATATTTTCATATACGATTCTCATACATTTCTTTGCGATTTTAATAGCCTTAGAAATCTTCATTGGGTCGTCGTCCATTAGGACTACATCTGCAGCCTCTATAGCTGCGTCACTACCAAGAGCCCCCATGGCGATTCCGATATCTGCTATTGAAAGAACAGGGGCATCATTTATACCATCACCTACAAAAATAAGCTGCTCCTTTTCCTTTTTAGTAGAAAGAAGCTCCTCAACCTTTGTAACCTTATCTGCTGGTAAAAGCTCTGAGTAAACTGAATCTAATCCTAAATCAGAGGCTACTATATCTGCAACCTTTTTGCTATCGCCTGTAAGCATTACTGTATTAGAAATTCCAGCCTTTTTCATAGAGCTGATAGCATTTTTAGATGTTGGCTTTATCTGGTCTGAAATAAGGATATATCCTGCATATACACCGTCTATTGCCACATGGATAACTGTGCCAGGCTCACTAGCCGAATCAATATTCAGCCCGATGGCTGTCATCAATTTCTCGTTTCCGGCATTTACTAAGAAACCATTTACATTAGCCTTTATACCCTGGCCGCTGATTTCCTCTACATCTGATACCTTGTTTGTATCAATAGGCTTACCATAGGCCTCTTTCAGGCTCTTAGAAATAGGATGATTAGAATATACCTCTGCCATAGCAGTCTTTTCCAAAAGCTCTGCTTCTGAAATGCCCTTAGGACAAATCTTTGTAACCTTGAACACACCCACTGTAAGTGTACCTGTTTTATCCATTACAGCGATGCTTGCTCTGGAAAGAGCCTCTAAATAATTAGAACCCTTAACAAGAACGCCCTCCTTGCTGGCACCTCCGATGCCGGCAAAGAAAGTAAGAGGTATACTGATAACAAGTGCACAAGGACAGCTGATTACAAGGAATGTAAGAGCTCTGTATATCCACTGTGTCCACTGAGGATCAATACCAATAATCAACCTGACAATAGGTAGTAAAACTGCCAGCGCTAGCGCTGAGTAGCACACAACCGGTGTGTACACCATAGCAAATTTCGAAATGAAATTTTCTGGCTTTGATTTCTTTGATGATGCATTCTCCACCAAGTCTAAAATCTTAGATGCGGTAGATTCGCCAAATTCCTTTGTTGTACGTACCGTAAGCACGCCAGACATATTGATACAGCCTGATATTACTTCATCACCTACAGAGACGCTTCTAGGTACACTCTCGCCTGTAAGGGCTGCTGTATCCAGATTAGCGCTACCATCAATAACTATTCCATCGATAGGAATCTTCTCTCCTGGCTGTACTAGAATTTCACTGCCGATTTCTACCTCATCAGGATCAACCTGAGAAACCTCACCATTAACTATGAGATTTGCATAATCAGGCCTTATGTCCATTAAAGCAGAAATGTTTCTACGACTCTTTCCGACAGCGTAGGACTGGAAAAGCTCTCCAATCTGATAGAAAAGCATAACAGCTACGCCCTCTGTGTATTCACCCAAAGCCATAGCACCAATAGTGGCAACAGCCATCAGAAAGTTTTCATCAAAGACCTGCTTATTCTTAATACCTTTGAATGCCTTTTTCAAAATGTCGTAACCAATGACAAAATATGGTACTAAAAACAGCACAAATCTAATGATGCTGCCCTCCTGCAGTGGGAGAAGCACCAGCGCTATCATAAGCACTGCGGCGATTATTATTCTATACAAAACATTTTTCTGCTTTTTATTCATGTCCACACCTATTCTAACCATTCCGCCTGTTACACTCAAAATCTCTAGTAACTCTTTCGAGCACTAGATGTGCTTCTTCAGAGTTCTAGGAGATTGTGAGCTACAGGCTAGTTTTTATAAAAATATCTCACAGTCGTCTTCGACCTTTTTGCAATTCTTAAGAACTTCATCCATAACAGCCTTAACATCAGCCCCCTCTTCAAACTCTACGCTCATTTTGAGTGCCATAAAGTTTACTGTAGCATCTGCAACACCTGCAGTGTTTTTAGCTGCCTGCTCCATTTTATTAGCGCAGTTTGCGCAATCAACATCAATCTTATATGTTTTCTTCATATTTCCTTCCTCCTGATTTGAACATTTGAATAATTGTTCATATGTTGATATAAATATAAACCCGTTACACAATTTTGTCAACGGGTTTATTGATCTTATTTTTCAATAGCATTTTTTATGGAATCATATACTGTATCAGCTATAAGTGTATAGCCCTTAGCCAAGAAATGAATACCATCTGTGTATAAATATTCTTTGCCTTCTGTTACCTTATGTAAATCAATCAAGCTGACGTCTGTTTCCTCAGCTACCTCACCTATAATGTCTCCAAGCTCCCCGTTTACTACTGAAGCCTGTACATTGTATTCTGCATCATCATTCCCTTCGATAGGAAAGCAATATGGGCTACGCATAAGAAATACCTTTGGATTAGAATCCAGCTTTTTATAGGTTTCCACCAAATCGGTAAGCCCCTTACGATATTCTGAAGCATTCCAATTCTGTGTCTTTGTATCGTTAGTACCAAGCATAAGAATCACTATATCCGGATTAGATTTTAAAGATTCTTTGTACTGCTCGGATTCTATATATGGCAAATCGCCACTTGTAGATGCAGTAGCATTTCTAAGACCGAAATTTGAAACGAGGTACGAGGTTCCAAGTCTAGCCTGAAGCTGGGCTGGATAACTATCTATCTCTCTTGTTTTTAATACTCCACTTCCGTAGGTAAGACTGTCTCCCACGCAGCTAATATGAATTCGTGAATCTGTTCCACCGAACATACCTGAGTTAAACAGCACTGCAAAAAGCAACACTATAGCAACAAGTAACACTACCATCTTTCTTTCAAATAATCCTCTTACTATTTTTCTTAAGTCCATATCGACTTCCTATATCCCAACATAAATCTAATCCATCGACTCGATTACAATAAGGACTCCTTCTTCTATTGTTATGGTACCCTCATCCTCCGCCAGCTCGTTGCTTACAGTCAGGGTATTATATCCTTCAATAACGCCATTTTTGACTGGATATTTAAAACCATCCATATTAAGGCCTGATACCTTTCCCATATATGGAAATACAGAGATGTATTTACCAAACTGATAATCAGCTTCTACAATGTAGGTTTCCCCAGGCTCTATCATTTGGATTGAATTGTGAGGGTCCATCATTGTGACCTCTCGATGAGCCTTTAGCCCTTTGGCCACCAGATTGATATTTCCTAATACGTGATCCAGCCTTGTTCCATTAGCGCCAAGTAAATATATTTCATCATCTTCTGTGGTTTTAGCAATAGCCAAATCAATTGCCGCCTCAGCATCAGTATCGTCCTTTATAGGATTAAGCTTAATGACATTGACCCCTGCAGCCCTTGCCCTATCGCTCACATTACCAACTGCAGAATCAAAATCTCCAATCAGAACATCCGGCTTTATTCCCATTCTTTCACAGGCCTCATAGCCCTTGTCACAAGCAATCAAAAATAAAGAGGATTCATCCAAATCCGCAATGAATCCTCCTGTAAATTCTTCATCAATATCGCCACCTGCGATTATTACCACTATCATTGCATCTTCTCCAACAATCTTTCGGCATTAAGCTTAGCATCCCCATTGAACACTGCAGAACCTGCCACTATTATATTGGCACCTGCCTCTAAAACATCCTCAATGGTATTTTCATTGACGCCGCCGTCTACCTCAATATCTATTTTGAGCTTTTTCTGACGTGCCATCACTGAAAGCTCTCGAACCTTATCTAATGTGTAAGGAATCATACTCTGACCGCCAAATCCTGGATTTACAGTCATAATGAGAACCATATCAACCTTTTCAAGTACGTGCATAATATCTGAAAGCGGTGTAGCAGGATTGATAGCAACACCTGCCATTACTCCACTACTCTTTATCAAATCAATTGTTGCATCCAGATGCTTGCAGGCCTCTGCATGAACAGTAATAATATCTGCTCCTGCCTCAGCAAACTCCTTAACATAACGTTCAGGGTCCACTATCATCAGATGTACGTCAAATAGTCTGTCTGTATACTTGCGAATAGTGCGAAGTACTGGAAGTCCAAAGCTAATACTAGGTACGAACACACCATCCATTACATCAAAGTGAACATACTGAGCTCCTGCCTGATCAATAAGCTGCAGCTGCTCTTTAAGTATTCCAAAATCAGCTGATAAAATTGAAGGCGCCAGACATTTTTCCATATTCTTCTCCTATCGATACTTGTTATTTTGTTCCTGAACCATTTCTGAATATATCTGTAAATAGTTCTCGTAACGGCTAGCTGCAATCTCCCCAGATTCAACAGCAGCCTTAACCCCACAATCCGGCTCTTTATGATGAGCACATCCTGTAAATCTGCAGTTTTCTGCAGGTCCAACAAACTCTGGAAAAAGCCTATATAAATCCGTAGGCTCCACCTTTGGTACAAACAAGGAAGAAAATCCTGGTGTATCCATAATGTAGGTGTCGTCCCCTAGATATAAAAGCTCTGAATGTCTTGTGGTATGCTTTCCACGGCCAATCTTTTCTGATACCTCTCCAGTTTCCATAACCTGTCCCTGGGTAAGAAGATTGACTATGGAGCTCTTACCAACTCCCGATGGCCCTGCCACCGTGGATGTCTTGCCTTTTAATACATCCTTAATAATCTCGATACCTGCCTCTTCCTTGGCAGATGTAAAAATAACCTTATAGCCTGCTGGCTCGTAAGTATCTCTCATTTGCTGCTGAAAGCCTTCATCTGCCAAATCATCTTTATTGAAGCAGATGGTAATAGGCAATTCCTGCTCCTCCATCATACACAAAAATCTGTCTAGAAGATTAAGATTAGGCTCCGGGCTTTTAGTAGCAAAAATGAGCAATGCCTGATCCACATTAGCCACAGCTGGTCTGATAAGCTCAGACTTGCGTGGCAGGATTCTAATAACATTGCCCGTCATTTCCTCTTCTGAAATAACGTCGATTTCCACGTCGTCCCCTACAAGAGGCTTTATTTTATCTTTTCTGAAGGCACCTTTGGCCTTGCATTCATATACGCAGGAATCTGCTACCTGAACGTAGTAGAATCCTGCGATACCTTTAATAATTTTTCCAACCATAAATTAATTGTTTGGTTTTCCCTTCACAGCCTGAGTAGAAGTCTCTGTCGCATTTGGATTAGGCTTCATTGTACCATCACCTGAAAGATATAGAGGAGTGTAGGTAAGAGTAACTGTAAGTGTATCTACCTTTACCTCTGAAATATTGATTGCTCCATTCTTTGGAATTGTACCTGACTTGCCAAGCTCGGCAATTTCGTATGTACACTCACCATCGTATGGATTTGAAATACTATAGCTGTAAGTAACCTCTTCCTTGCCCTTGCTGATTACAAGTGTAATGCTAGAGTTTGGAGAAACCATCTCGCCTGCCTCAATAGACTGGCTTATAACAGAACCTGATGGAACTTCATCAGAGAATTCCTGAGTTGTACTTGTAACAACAATCTGTGCGTTGCTGAGAGTCTGAGTAGCCTCTGCCTGTGAAAGACCTACTACGCTAGGAACAGAAACTGTGCCCTCTGAACCTGACTTTTCTGATTTAGATTCCTTAGATTCAGATTTATCTGAGCTACCAGAACCATCAGAACCCTCTACTGTAAGACGAAGTGTATCATTAAGTGAGAATTCCTTGTCAGCTGGAACAGACTGCTGAGTAACAATTCCATCCTCTACTTCGTCACCATCTTCATAAGAAACTACAACATTCTTTTCTGTAAGGCCAAGCTCCTCAAGCTGCTGAAGTGCCTCTTCATACTGAGTTCCAACAACATTAATCATTGTGACCTTCTTTGAACCAAAGCTAAACAATCCTGAAATATTTCCAAGGATTGCTACAACAATTGCAACGATTGCAAAAGCAGCTACAACGCCTGCGATTGTAAGAACCTTGTCCATCTTGGAATCTTCTTCCTCGTCCTCATCATCGTAGTCGTCATCATAATATTCATCGTCGTAGTACTCATCATCATAGTACTCGTCGTCGTAATCATCCTCAATGAGAACCTCTGCGGCTCTCTTTGTAAGATTCTCCTCCTGCTCTGGAGTAACCTTGTGCATAACACGAGTATGTCCCAAATCAGGTTCTACAATAGTAACAAAATCGTCATTAGGGCTAACAAGTGCCTTCTTTAAATCCATAAGTAAATCTGAAATAGTGGCATAACGTCTGTCTGCCTTTTTCATTGTTGCCTTAAGGATAATTTTCTCTAATGAAATAGGAAGATCTGGAGCGTAAGCGCTAGGTGCAACCATCTCCTCCTGAAGATGCTGGATAGCAATAGCTACAGTATTATCCCCATCGAAAGGAACACGGCCTGTAACCATTTCGTACATAACGATACCAAGTGAATAGATATCGCTCTTTCCATCAACAAAACCATTTCTAGCCTGCTCTGGTGAAGAATAATGTACAGAACCCATTACATCAGCGTGGATTGTATTAGAGCTGGCAGCCCTTGCAATACCAAAGTCTGTAACCTTAACCTTTCCTTCAGTAGAAATGATAATATTCTGTGGCTTGATATCTCGGTGAATGATGCCCTTCTGGTGAGCAGCCTCGATACCACGACCTACCTGAATTGCAATAGAGATAGCCTCTTTGAAATTCAGCTGGCCCTTCTTTTCAATATATGTCTTAAGAGTAATGCCTTCTACGTATTCCATAACGATGAAATACATACCATTCTCTGAACCTACGTCGTAAATATTAACAATGTTTGGATGCTCTAAGCCTGCAGCTGACTGAGCCTCTGTTCTAAATTTTGCAACAAATGTTGCGTCCTCAGAAAACTCCTGCTTTAAGATTTTGATAGCGACCTCTCGGCCAAGGATGTGATCCTTTGCGCGATAAACGTCAGACATTCCGCCTGAACCAACCTTATCTATTATTTCATATCTATCTGCTATAAACATGCCTTGTGTAATCATGAACTCTCCTTTATCTAAGATATTTATTCTATAACAATTGCGGAAATATTATCCTTACCACCATTACCATTTGCCAGTTGAATCAATTTTTTAGCTCTTGATTCCAGTGGCTCTGATGATGTAATGACAGAATAAATATCCTTATCCTCTACCATATTTGTAAGACCATCAGAACAAAGTAATATCTTTTCTTTGCCCTTTAGAATTACATCAAAGTAATCTGGGGTAATCTTACCCTCTGCACCAATAGCTCTAGTAATCATATTCTTGCGTTTGTCAGTGCGGGCATCATCCTCATCAAGCTCTCCGGTTCTAACAAGCTCCGCAACTACAGAGTGATCCTTTGTAATCTGAAGAAGCTTTGTCCCTGTAGCAACATAAAGACGGCTATCACCTACATTTGCAACATAAAGATGGCCATCACTAACAGTGGCCAAAACAAGTGTAGTACCCATACCCGCCTTATCCGGATCATTTTTAGACTCATTGAAAATTATTTGATTTGCTGATTGAATAGCCTTTTCTAAAATTTTTACAGGCTCTGTTTCCTTAGAAGAAGTAATACCATCTATAACTATCTCGACGCATTTTGCAGAAGCATAATCACCTGCGAGCTCTCCGCCCATTCCGTCTGCAACTATATATAGATTCGGTAAATTACCAACTCCACTGTCGCTGGCATATACGGTGTCTTGATTGACTTTTCGCTTTATGCCAACATCAGTAATTCCATAACTTATCATTAATTAATCCCTTTCGAAGCGTCCATTTTACGCTTTCTAAGTTGTCCACAGGCACCGTCAATATCTCTGCCCATTTCCCTTCTAATAGTAGCATTATTAACATATTTTTCAATCTTTTTTGAAAAGCGTAGGCTCTGTCCATACTAGGACTAACGAAATCTCGCTCCTTAATAGGATTGACTGGAATGAGGTTTACGTGACAGTTTAGATGACCAATAAGCTGACCTAATTCCGCTGCATCCTCATCTCTATCATTTACTCCTCCCACAAGTGAATACTCAAAAGTAATGCGACGACCTGTCTTGTTAAAATAGTACTCGCAGGCGTCTATTAACTCGTGAATTTCATATTTATTAGCAACAGGCATAAGCTCTGCTCGCTTTTGTTGATTAGGAGCATGAAGAGAAATGGCAAGTGTGATTGTCAAATCCTCCTCAGCAAGCTGCTTTATACGTGGAACGATACCGCAGGTGCTGACTGTAATATTTCTCTGAGAAATATTTAGACCATTTTCATCTGAGAGCAATCTGACAAATTTTACTATATTATCGTAGTTGTCCATAGGCTCTCCGGTACCCATTACCACAAGATTTGATACTCGCTCACCTGTGTCACGCTGAATTGCATATATCTGTCCTAACATCTCTGATGGAGTAAGATTTCTAACCCATCCATCCAATGTAGAAGCGCAAAAACGGCATCCCATTTTACAGCCAACCTGTGAACTGATACAAACAGAATTGCCATGCTTATAGCTCATCCATACGCTTTCCACCATCTGACCATCGTAAAGCTCGAAAAGATATTTACGAGTGCCATCGATTTTGGATATCTGCAAATCTACCTTTTTAAGAGGATGATAATTGCAGTTTGCCACAAGCTTCTCCTTAAGAGATTTTGGGATGTTTTTCATCTCATCATAATCCAAAGCCAGATGCTGATGCATCCACTCATAAAGCTGCTTTGCTCTGAATTTTGGTTCTCCTAAATCCGTTGTGACAAAATCAGTGAGCTCTGTTAAATTTAGTGACCGAATATCGGTTAATTCTTTTTCATTACACATATAAAAAATCCATCGTGCTCTTCGTTTGGGAAGAGCTGCGTCATACTTTCTACCTTAAACTCCTTATGTGATGATAAGAAGTCTTCTATCTGATTTTCATTTTCACTTTTATTTATAGTGCAGGTGCTGTAGGAAAGAACTCCTCCATCCTTTACATACTGGCACACTGTATCAAGAATCTTTTTCTGAAGCTGTGTAAGCTCTGAAAGAGATTCCTCGGTTTGATTGTATTTAATATCAGGCTTCTTTCTAATGATGCCTAATCCTGAGCAAGGTAAATCCGCAATTACGGTATCGTATTTACGAATTGAATCTTCATCCAAAACCGTGGCATCCCACTGCTGGGCTGTAACATTTAAAGCCCCGGTTCTGTTGATGTTTTCCTGAATCAAGGAAACCTTTTGCTCTGTTAAATCACGGGCTACAACCTGTCCCTTATAGGCTAGCTCTCCACAGTGAAGTGCCTTTCCTCCAGGTGCTGCACACACGTCCAGAATATTCTGACTTCTGCTGATTTTAGCTGCATAAGGAACCAGCTGTGAGGAGTAATCCTGCACATAGAACAATCCTTCATTAAATTCAGGTATTGATGCCAAAGAATCGTAATCTGATATGTAGCAAGCGCTAACAACAGTATCGCATATACGAACTGATATTCCCTGCTTCTTTAAACGCTCTGATAAATCTTCCCTGGAGATTTTACCAAGATTAACTCTGATGCAAAGATCCTCTGATGAAAGAAATCCTGCAAGAATTTCTTCTGTCTTTTCTACACCATAGTCAGCAGACCATTTATCTACAATCCACTGAGGCATTGAATATTTAACGCTTAAATCTTTGAATTCAAGCTTTCCTTTTTCACGGGAAATATTTCTAAGGACGCCATTTACAAAACCTGACAAACCAGCAAAGCCTCGCTTTTTTGCAAGCTTTACATATTCATTGCAGGTAGCAGAATCAGGAACCGCATCCATATAATAAATCTCATAAACTCCCAATCGCATTACAGTACGAATGAGAGGCTTCATCTTTTTAACTTTTGTTTTTGAGAAACTGTCGATAATGTAATCCAGCTGAAGCTTGCGCTCTACTGTTCCATTAACAAGACGATTCAAAAATGCTCTCTCGTTTTTCTCCAGATATCCATACTTATCCAAAACTGCTTTTAGATATATGTGGGAAAACTGACCATTCTCCAGAATCTCTATGACAGTCTCCATGGCGATTTCTCTTAAATTAATCCCTGCCATTTACAAACCTCTTACCTGTTTCAATGCTATAGCCTCTAAGGAAATCCCCAGCTGCCATACGCTTTTTGCCCTCTAGCTGAAGCTCATTAATTACAAGTGAGCCCTTGCCGCAGGCTACGGTAAATCCGTTTTTATCTACATCTATAATAGTGCCTGGCTCACCAGACTTTTCTACTACTGTACCCTTCCAAAGCTTTAGCTGCTTGCCATCAATAAATGTAAATGCTGAAGGCCAAGGATTAAGTCCCCTGATAAGTCGCTCAATCTCTGCTGCAGGCTTTGTCCAATCCACAAGACCCATTTCCTTTTTAATCATACCTACGTGGGTAGCCTGAGATTCGTCCTGAGGAATAGGTGTAATCTCACCTCTTTCAAGAGCCTCTATGGTCTTTACTGCAAGCTTTCCGCCATCGATAGCAAGCTTATCAAATAGGCTGCCACCTGTTTCATCCTCTGAAAGAACCACTTCTGATTTAAGAAGCATATCTCCATCATCGAGGCCTGGTCCCATAAGCATAGTAGTATTACCAGAGACTTTTTCACCGTTAATAACAGCCCACTGGATAGGTGCTGCGCCTCTGTATTTTGGAAG
Source organism: Butyrivibrio fibrisolvens 16/4 (assembly GCA_000209815.1). Lineage (GTDB taxonomy): Bacteria > Bacillota > Clostridia > Lachnospirales > Lachnospiraceae > Pseudobutyrivibrio > Pseudobutyrivibrio fibrisolvens_A. Next base: position 794,981 of record FP929036.1, on the reverse strand, counting down.
AAGCGAGCCGTGAACATTGACACAACCAATGCGAGGCATATCAAGTATTACCTTTGGTAAAATCTGTCCAAAAGCTGCTACTACAAAAACATCCGCTTCGTATTTACGAAGATACTCCACAGACTCCTCTGCTCTGATTTTAACTGGCTGATATACAGGAATATCATGCTCTACTGCAAATTCCTTTACAGGTGTAGGTGCCAGCTTGCCGCTACGTCCCTTTGGTTTGTCTGGCTGAGATACTACAAGAATAACCTCGTGTCCAGCCTCATATATGGCCTTTAATGTCTCCACCGCAAAATCCGGTGTTCCCATAAAAACTACTTTCATTTACTCTTCCTCGTCCTCGATTTCTTCAACTAAATCTTCTACGTTGTAGAGCTCACCCTCTACCTTTTCTGTGTAGATGTGGCCATCAAGATGATCAATCTCGTGAAGTAATGCGCGAGCCATAAGCTCCTCACCTTCTACAATGAACTCTTCCATATCTTCATTGAGAGCTTTTACCTTTGCGTAATTTGGACGAGTAACTATACCTGTCTTGCCAGGAACTGAAAGACAACCTTCGTTTCCTGTCTGCTCACCAGATGTTTCAAGTACCACTGGATTGATGAGAGTAACAGGGCCCTCACCTATGTCGATAACGCAGATACGACGAAGAACGCCAACCTGTGGTGCTGCAAGGCCAACACCATCTGCATCGTACATTGTGTCGTACATATCGTCGATTAATGTTCTAAGCTTTGGTGTAAGCTCCTTTACTGGCTTGCAAGTCTTTAAAAGCACATCATCTTTACCATATTCTCTAATTTCTAAAACTGCCATTTTCTAACCTCTTTCTATTTTTACCTATAATGTATTGATTGGATCAAAATCAAACCAAGTGCTGGTATTTCTGTATTGCTTTTGCTCCAATAAAAATTTATCGATTGCGTCTTTGATGTTAACCAGCCTGTCATAATCATCAGCCCTAAGATATATTACCCTGCGGTATACATCCTTTAGCTTTCCTATGTAGGCATCCTCAGGTCCCATTATAACAATTTCTGGGTCCATTCGTCTAATGAGAGCTGCTAATATGTCTGCCTGAGCGATGGCATCCTTTTGTTTGTCGCAGCTTACCTGGATTCCAAGTATATGCCCACAAGGTGGATAAGACAACAGCCTTCTGTAGGCTATCTCCTGGGCGTAAAAGCTATCATAATCCTGATTAGCCGAAGAAACAACTGCATAGTTTTCAGGCTGATAGGTCTGAATCACTGCAATGCCAGGCTCCACACCTCTACCTGCTCTACCAACTGCCTGAGTAAGTAGCTGGAAGGTACGCTCCCCACTATGGAAATCCGACTCGTTAAGAGAGATATCCGCAGCTATGATTCCTACCAGTGTCACATTGGCAAAATCGTGCCCCTTCACAATCATCTGTGTACCTATAAGTACATCTGCTTCGTGAGCGGCAAATGCTGATAGGATTTCCTCGTGACCATTTTTACCAGAAGTGGTATCAGCATCCATACGAAGGACTCTGGCCTGAGGGAATGACTCCTTCACAATCTCCTCTAAGCGCTGTGTACCAGCCTTGAAGCTGCCAATGTATTTGCTGCCACAGCTAGGACAGGTTTTCGTAGTCTTAGTAGTGAATCCACAGTAATGACATTTCATGATACCACCACTGTGAAGATGCAAGGCAACATCGCAATGTGGACATTTTAACACATGACCACATGCCCTACAAGAAACGAAGCCCATAAGGCCTCTTCTATTTAAAAACAGCATTATCTGCTGTTTTTTTGCAAGTCTATCTGCCATCAGCTCCTTTAGCCTGCGGCTAAGCATAGAGCGATTGCCCTCCTGGAGCTCTGTGCGCAAATCAACTATCTCACAGCTGGCCATATCATGTCCCATAGCCCTGTTGTGAAGAGTGATAAGCTGATACTCCCCCTCTGTGGCCCTGGTATACGCCTCCAGACTAGGGGTGGCAGAACCTAAGATGACTGTTGCACCAGAAAGCTTTGCTCGATATACTGCTGTCTCCCTGGCGTGGTATCTAGGAATAACCTCAGATTTGTAGCTAGGCTCGTGTTCTTCGTCAATGATTATAAGACCAAGATTTGCAAAAGGTGTGAACAATGCCGAACGAGGGCCCACCATAATGCTAATCTCTCCAGATTTGGCACGTTCGAACTGATCAAAGCGTTCTCCTGGTGACATACGGCTATTTAGAATGCTGACCTTATCACCAAAGCGTGTGTAAAATCGCATAACCGTCTGATAGGTAAGAGCTATTTCTGGAATCAGCACAATAACCTGCTGTCCCATATTTATCACGTGCTCCATAACATCCATATAAACCTCTGTTTTGCCAGAGCCTGTAACACCGTGGATAAGATAGGTCTTCCTGCGGCCAGTATCAATATCTGCCTTTATACGCTCTGCCGCAGCCTCCTGTTCCTCATTTAAAGTGATATGCTTTTTGTTAGCTTCTTTATTAAGATGTGGATTACGGAAGGTTCTGACAGACTCAACGTGGATAATCCCCTTTTTTCCAAATCACGAATATTAGCTGAAGGTACCTGAAGCTGTTTTGTAGCAAGATCCCAATCAAGGGTATCCACCTCTAAAAGCTCTCTCAACAGACGCTCTTTTCCAAGGGCGTGACGTTTGTTAACAAGAAGCTCATTAAGCTCGATTTTTGCCTGCTCAATTGAAATAGCCAAAGTGATTTCTTTTTTAGCTTCTCGCTTTCCTTTTTCTTAATAGGAATAACTGTCTTTAGAGCCTGATTCATAGTGCTACCGTAATTACGTTTTAGAAAGGCAGCCAAAGAAATAAGCTGAGACTCTATGGCGATACTGTCCTTTACAACTCTCGCAATAGGCTTCAGCTTAGTAACATCGAAACCCGGTTTGTCGTGAAGCCCTACCACATATCCTGTGATGGCACGGTTCCCCTGACCGAAGGGAATAACTACCTGAACCCCTTCTACAACCTGCTCTTCCAAATCATCTGGAACTATATATTCAAATGTTTTATCCAATCTCTCGTGAGATATGTCAATAATGACGTCTGCATATTTCATAAAAATATTTTAGCATAAAAGGGTTTTATTTTGAATTCAATATGGTAGAATAAATTGATTTGAAAACAATCATTCATTTTCAGGGAGGATACATATGCGTCATCTAATGAGCCCTCTGGACTTTACCAGAGAGGAACTAGAGCAGCTTATGGACCTGGCGGATGATATTAAAGCTCATCCAGACTCGTACTCCGAGAAATGCCACGGCAAAAAGCTAGCTACTTGTTTCTATGAACCAAGCACTCGAACAAGACTTTCTTTTGAGGCTGCCATGCTTAATCTTGGTGGTTCTGTACTTGGTTTTTCTTCAGCTGATTCTTCTTCAGCAGCCAAAGGCGAAAGTGTTTCTGATACTATTCGTGTTATTTCTTCTTACGCAGACATCTGCGCTATGCGTCATCCAAAGGAAGGCGCTCCATTAGTCGCTTCTCAGCGATCTCTTATTCCCGTTATTAATGCCGGTGATGGTGGTCATCAACATCCCACACAAACACTTACAGATTTATTTACCATTCGCTCTTTACGAGGCGAAATCAAAGACCTTACTATCGGACTTTGTGGTGATTTGAAATTCGGCCGTACGGTGCACTCTCTTATCAATGCACTTGTTCGTTATCCGGGAATTAAATTCGTACTTATCTCACCAGAAGAACTAAAAGTTCCTGAGTATATTCGCGAGGATGTACTGGAGAAAAACGGATATGAATACAAAGAAGTTGATTCTTTAGATGATGTTATGGGCGAGCTTGACATCCTCTATATGACACGTGTTCAGAGAGAAAGATTCTTCAACGAAGAGGATTACATCCGCTTGAAGGATTTCTTCATTCTCACACCAGAAAAGATGCGTCTCGCTAAAAAGATATGATGGTTCTCCATCCACTTCCAAGAGTTAACGAAATCTCTGTTGATGTGGACGATGATCCAAGAGCTATGTACTTTACCCAAGCTAAATATGGCGTATTCATTAGAATGGCTCTAATACTTACACTTTTGGAATTAGTATAGGGAGGGAAATACAATGCTTAACATAAGTGGTATCCATCAGGGATTCGTACTTGATCATATCAAAGCAGGCGAATCAATGACTATTTATAACGACCTTCATCTTGCAAATCTAGGCTGTGACTGCACAGTTGCTATGATTATGAATGCAAAGTCAAATAAGATGGGTCGAAAGGACATCATAAAAATAGAGTGTCCTATTGAGAGAGTTGATTTAGATATCCTTGGATTTATAGATCACAACATCACGTGCAATATTATTAAGGATGATGCTATTGTAGAAAAGCGTAAGCTTACACTTCCAAAGGAAATTAAAAATGTAATATCTTGCAAGAATCCTCGTTGTATCAGCACTGTTGAACAGGAGCTTGATCAGGTATTCATACTTACCGATGAGGAAAATGAAGTATATCGTTGCAAGTATTGCGAAGAGAAATATACAGGTAAAAATAAAAAATGGGCTGGCTTTTAAAGCCAGTCCTTATTTTTTATTTTGTTGGAGCAGGTGCAGTCTGTACGATTACACCCTTTTCATCAGTGCGATAATACATATTTCCAAGCTGGATTACCTGATTAATTACAAGCTTACCATCAGCTCCAAAGAGGAACTGAACACCATTTATAGTAACAGGCTGTCCAAGAACTATTTTACCATCATTTCCTGCATAGTAGATTCCATCAGCTGTGCGAATCACGCCTGTAGCCATAGCACCATTTGTATCGAAGTAATAGATAGCATCGCCGATTCTCTGCATACCTGTCTGCATCTTGCCATCAGCTCCGAAGTAGAAGGTAACGCCGTTAACCTTTACAACACCTACCTGCATCTGGCCTGCCTCATTGAAGTAGTATACAGAACCATCGATAGCATTAAGACCTGATACTCTGTGAGCATCCTTAGCATCTAAATAGTAAACTCCTGTAGCGTCATTCCACCAGCCTTTGTAAAGCTTGCCTTCGTCATTTGGATTGAACATAAATGTAAGCTTATTAATCTCAACCCAGCCGGCCTGACGTAAACCATTTTCATTGAAGTAATATACATCCTTATCGATAGCCTGAAGTCCCTTTACCATATGTCCATCCTTGGCATCAAGATAACGAACGCCTTCGGCATCTGCCCACCATCCTGTATAAAGCTTTCCGTTTTCAGCTGGATTAAAGAGGAATCTGTTCTCTCCTAAATCAATCCAACCTGTCTGAAGCTGAGCAGCTTCATTGAAGTAGTAAATACCTTTGTCGATTGTATTAAGACCAGTAACTGCATTTCCTGCACCTGGAAGGAAGTAATATGCACCAGTCTCATCAGCAAACCAACCAGTTGTAAGAAGACCTGTTGTTGGGTCTGTGTGATATTTAACTCCTGCTAAATCTACCCATCCGAACTGTCTACGGAAGTTATTGTAGAAATATACATTGCCCTGACCTAAATCAAGTAAACCAACCTGTGGAATAAATGCTGTGTAATCCTTAACAGCAACATTCATATCGCAACGACCATTAACACCTGGTACTGCTCCACCTGAAGAGTACTGCCAAATCTGCCAGCCAGCGATATCATTGTGGTCTGCATACTGAGCAATCCATTTATCGCAAGCAAGTGCTGATGTAAAATGTGTCTTGTAGAAATTAGTGTATGTGTAAAGGATAGGTGTATAACCTGCACGGGAAATAACTGTAGCAAATGCATTAGCCATAGCTGTACATGTATTAGCATCTAATCCCTTCTGTGATTTGTCCTCAAAATCAAATGCAACTGGGAAATTGATATTGTATGGCTCAATCCACTGAAGAAGAAGCTGAGCCTCCTGAATAGCTGCCTCTACCGATGTAGCATATGAATAAATATATACACCAGTACGAACACCAGCAGCCTGTGCACCCTGAACGTTTGCAGCAAAATAAGGATCTATTCCTTTATTTGTGCTTCCTGCCTTAATGAATGTATATGATATTCCAGATTGAGCAACTGCCGCCCAATTAATATTTCCCTGATACTTTGAAACATCGATACCCTGAATACCAGCAGCACTAGCTGTAAGTGGCACTGAAAGGGTCATCACTGCTGCCATTGCAAATGCAGCTAAAGATTTTACTAAACCTTTAAATTTCACAACAAAATCCTCCTCGATTATTTTTATATAATTTTATCATAATTTTTAATTCTGGTGTCTAACAACTTTATATTCGTCACCATCTACAAAGTAAGGACACTCCTTATAATGACCTGATACAAGTCTGACATAATCGTCTTCATCCATATCAATTTCGCAATAATACTGCTCGTCCTCTTCATCCCAAACAAAATTATTGCAGTACTCACATGCTACATTAGCCATCTCAGCAGTCCTCCTACAATAACAGCAACCAGAATCGTACCAAGCATAATCATGTACTGATACTGTTCGTGGTCCTTGCCCCATTTGGTATTTGTAACGAATATGTACAATACAAGGCCGGCTAGAATTGCGGCCACATTTATAAGCATATTAGCTGTATCCATTTTAAGCTGTCACTCCTATATAAGCGCCCAAACCTAATGTACAAACCAAACCAATAATACATCCTGCAAGTGCGATGCCTCCAATAACTGCAAGAATTGTAGATTTGAAATCCATATCAAGGATAGATGCTGCAAGTGTACCTGTCCATGCACCTGTACCAGGAACTGGAATACCTACAAAGAGAAGAAGTGCTACGAAAAGACCTTTTCCTGCCTTTTCCTGAAGCTTCTTTCCACCCTTCTCACCCTTCTCAAGGCAGAATGTAAAGAAACCACCGATTACAGGCTTGTCCTTACCCCACTCTAATACCTTGCGGGCAAAGAAATATATTATTGGCATAGGAATCATATTTCCTATGGCTATTATAATATATGCAGCTAAAAGATTGAAAGTAGGATCTGCTGCCTTATAGCCGTATGCCCATGGAATAGCTCCTCTAAGCTCTACAAGTGGTACCATTGAAACAAAAAAACTATTAAATATCTAATCATTATTCAACTCCTAATATTTCTTTTAAATTTTTAATTAGCGTCTGCATCTCTTCATCCGTACCTATGCTGATACGTAGATAATCTGCAATTCGCTCTGGCTTTGAGAAATGGCGGACATAAATGCCTCTCTTTTTAAGCTCCTCAAAAATATATATCGCATTTACGGATTCGTGCTTTGCAAAAATAAAATTACTCTTTGAATCCGGGAATGAAAATCCCAATGCGTTAAGCTGTGTTTTGGTCCACTCTCTGGTGGAAATAACTGCAGCTATTTTTCTTTGAAATAATCATCATCCTCAACAGAAGCAACGCCAGCTGCCAAGGTAATAGTATCCATAGTATATGAATTGAAAGAGAATTTGCAATCAGACAAATACTTTATCAATTCAGGCGAACCTATGGCATAGCCAATACGGTTTCCTGCCATAGCTCTGGATTTTGAAAAGGTCCTAACTACAAGAACATTATCATATTTATCAGTAAGTCCAATACAAGACTGAGAGCCAAAATCCACATAGGCCTCGTCAATGATAACTACACACTCTGGATGTGCCGCAACTATCTTTTCAAAAAACTCTACCGGCTCGGCAACACCTGTTGGTGCGTTTGGATTTGGAATAACTATTCCGCCGCAAGGCTTTTCATAATCGGATGCCTTAATCTTAAAATCCTCATCAAGCGGCATTTGCTCGTGTGGAATCCTGAATAAATCTGCCCATACATCATAAAATGAATAAGTGATATCAGGGAATAAAACTGGCCTTTCTGAATTGAAAAATGTAAGAAAGCTCATAGCCAAAACATCATCAGAACCAACTCCCACAAACACCTTTGAAGAATCCTGATTGTGGTAAGCAGCAAGTGCCTTAATAAGAATATCGCAGGCAGGGTCTGGATATTTTCTTAAGGAATCAAGACTAACTTTAGAAATAGCTTTACCCACCAAAGGACTTGGTGGGTATGGATTCTCATTTGTATTAAGCTTAATAATATTTTTACTTTTGGCTGTTCGCCAGGTGTATAAGGAACCACTTTACGAACGTTCTTAGTCCATGCTGTCATTTTAAATACCTCGTAAATAAAGCTACCTATAACTACATAAAATTCTAAGGAACAACTGGAGCCTCTGGAGCAACTGGTGCCTGACCATCAACAGCCTCGCCCTGTGCGGCTGCATCTGCAGCTGCCTGAGCCTTAAGCGCCTGAAGTGCAAGCTCGGCATTAACAAGATCCTCGTAATTAGTAACGAGTGCCTTTTGTTCCTCTGTAAGTGAATCAAACTTCTGTCTAGCCGCAACAATCTTTGGCTCTGACTCTAAAGTAACTGATTCAATATCTGCTATAAGATTCATAGCATCAATCTGTGGATTCTGAAGACGGAAGTTTTCCTCCTCAGTATCTCCTGTATAAAATACGAAAACAGGCCATCCTGCTTCCACAATACCAAAGATTTCTTCGGCCTTTTTAAGTGGAAGATTAACGCAACCGTGGCTACCACTAGTCTTGTAAATAGTGCCGCCAAACTTTGCACGCCAAGTGGCATCATGAAGTCCCTCGCCCATATTAAATGGCATCCAGAACTTAACATGTGATTCGTAATTATCACCTCTAAGTGTAGCATCCTTTTGCTTGTAAGCGATTGGATAAACACCTGTATGTGTGCCATGACCCTTTGATACATTTCCTGATACACAGCTACTATCAAGGACCATTTCACCATCTTTATAGACGTATACGTGCTGTGTGGTAAGATTTACCTCCACGTATGAATTGCCATAATCATTTTCACCGTGGCTGGTGCCGCGATAAAGGTATGTGAAATCTCTGGTAACGTCCTTGCCGCCCTCAAAGTCTGCGATAATAGCATCAATCTCGCCATCGTATGCTATTCTCCAGCCAAAGGAGCCTGCAGGAACTTCGATTTCTTCACCCTCAGTAGTAACGAAATGCTTTTTCTTGCCGTAGGTGTTATATTTTTCACCCATTGCATTTACATATTCACCAATGGCATCTCTATCAAAGAAAACCTTGTATTTATCATCCCAATTAAAGAATGAAGCCTTTGTCTCCAGTGGAATATCCTCGGAAATACCCTCACCAAGATCATAGTGAATATCTATATCCAAATAGCTATTAAGCTTATCGCAAGCTGCCTGAATGTTCTTGTCATCAGCCTTAACATTTGGCTTGTTGTAGCAGGTGCCATCAGTAAGATTAATCTTTGTCTGAAGATTCTCAACTGCATAGATGATAGCTTCCTCTACGCCCTCAGCATCAATTCTATCTCCGTATACCTCGTCCTTAATAACAAATTTATTGCCATCGAACTCGATGTAAGCATCCTCTGATTCCTTTGTAGCCTTCTGGTGACTAAAATCCAAAGAAGATGCAACAGCCTTTACCTTTGTCTTGTCGAATGAATTACCAGTAGATGTATAATATTCTGCCGGAACGATAAGACGTAAAATCCAATTGAAGCCTGTCTGGGAATCCAGTAATTCCTGAACCTGTTCTTCAGGGTAGTTAACGCCAACGCCAAGATCTGCTGCACTTACTTCGTTTACAACATCTCCATCAGCATTAACAAATGTGATAGTGTATTTATCTGCATTCTCTACTATCTTATTGTAGGTATTCTCTGCTCCTAAGAATGAAGCACCTACACCATTTACCTTGCTTCTGATATAGAAGTGGCTGCTAAAGAAAATACTGCCTGCTAAATACACAAATAAAACAATGCCTCCAATAATTTCCCAGCGAAGCATTGTTTTTTATTATAAAATCTATTAGATTTTTTATGTGCTTTTACTTTCCTCTTTCCCGCACTCATTACAATAATCCTCTAAAAAAATGTAAAACTGTTCCGTGTGATAGTTTACAGGATTTTTAAATGTAAAATCAACTAAAGTTTCGCCTGTAAACAGGCGGTTATCATTAATTTTTCCTAAAGCTTTTAATTTCATCAATAGTGAACTCGTAAGCCTCGTTACAGAACTGACATTTTACCTCTACAGGCTTGCCATCAGCGATAATATCATCCATATCCTCTTTGCCAAGTGAAGCAAGACTCTTGATGACTCTTTCTCTAGAACAATCACACTTGTAAGCTGCTGGATAAGTCTCTTTGAAATCAACATCAAGACCAGCTAAAACTGTCTCAAGCATCTGCTCTGGTGTCTTGCCGCTTGAAAGCATATCTGTAACTGAAGGAAGAGTCTTTAAATTCTCTTCAAGCTGTGCAATAACCTCCTCAGAAGTAAATGGCATAAGCTGAATAATAAAACCGCCTGCGCAATTTACAGTATTATCCTTGTTCATAAGAACACCTAGACCTACTGATGAAGGAATCTGCTCTGATACTGCATAGTAATATGTAAGATCTTCTGCGATTTCACCTGTCTGAAGCTCTACTGTACCAACATATGGCTCCTTAAGACCCATATCCTTGATTACACGCATGATACCAAGGTCGATAGCACCGCCCACATCAAGCTTGCCGTTCTTTGGTGGAAGATCAACAACTGAAACATTAGGAAAGCCCTTTACCTCTCCCTTGCTGTTTGCAGTAACTGTGATTCCCTTAAGAGGGCCAGAGCCCTGAATCTGAAGAGTAACTAAATCATCCTCACCCTTAAGCATCACCCCCATCATAGAACCAGCTGAAAGCATACGGCCAAGTGCAGCTGTAACAATAGGAGAAGTATTATGGCGCACACGTGCCTCTTCTACTATGTCCTTGCTTGTGATTGCAAATGCGCGAATTGCATCATTTGCTGCTGTTGCTCTAACTATATAATCACTCATTTTGTTACCTCTCTTGCTATAAAATACAACCTGTCACTATCCTCTGCAGGTGCAGACATAGTGGCTACATCTATAATATCTAAAAGCTCTAGTCCACTATCTTTAATGGCGGCTTTGATTTCATCAACTGTGAAGGCGTGCTGAAGGTGCTCTTCCTCGTATCTATCGAAGGTGCCTTCCTCATTCTCCTCGTAGATAGTGAGATAATAGGCATTGTCCCTGGAATCAGGATCGTAATCATTCTCCCAGATAAAGCTACCTTCCTCACGATTCTCTGCAATTGTGCTACTACCTAGCTGCTGATAAAAGTGCTCTGTCTTTATATCGAAAATAAACAGTCCCTTAGGATCAAGGTAATTATTTGCCAGCTTGCAAACAGTGAGCAATTCGTCTGTGTCTCTAAGATAATTAATGCTATCGCACAGACTGACCACAGCACCTACAGTGCCATATAGCTCGAACTGACGCATATCCTGACATAGATAAAGGATTCCATCGGAATCCTCGTTAGCCATTGCCTCCATAAGCATATCATAGGAAACATCAATGCCAATCATATCGTAGCCAGCCGCCTTTAGACGTCTGGTAATCTGGCCTGTACCACAGCCAAGGTCACACACGATTTCCATTGGCATATTATATTTTTGAAATAATGTCTTTATATTTTCTGCCCAGGTGTCGTATGGCACATTATCCATGTACCTGTCGTAAACACTGGCAAAACCTGTATAAGCTTCCATCTGTTAAACCCTCTTAGATAAAAAGCTGGTAATCTTTTTGATGATTTCAAAATCATCCTGTATCTCTTCAACTTTTAATCGATTCTCTTCCGAGAACCCAACAAGGATATCATGATTTGCCTCAGAAAGGTAGTCCATGATACCGTCAATATCACTCTTAATATTCTTAGGACACTTAATATAGTGACGCTTTCCTGCAGTAATATGAAGAGTGTATGTAATAGAAAAATGATGCCATAGGAACTTGTGCATAGTAGAATATTTGTATATCCATATAATGGCATCAATAGGAACAATAGCCACACCATAGCTACTGGTTTCTATAAAATAATGCTCCGTAATAAACATATCCTCTGTAGCCAACTGTGGAAGTGTTGCAAGCTCTTCCTCGGCCTCTGCCAAAATCTCCGCTGGCTTACCATAGGCTCTGGTCTTTTGAACAGGAACTGATAATACCGGAAATGCGATAAATAATCCACATATTACAACACATAAAATGCTGTAAATTCCAAATACTACATAGAACAATTCAAAGGCTGTAGAAACAAGTCCTGTAGCATCCGGCTCTGAAATAGTATAGCTGGATACTGTAGAAAGGATGCCTTCTTCACTCCAGTTTAAATCTCTTGCAAGATTAGAAAGTAGTGAACGGGCTGCCTCGGAATCGTATATTATCTGTCCCTTAACTGTAAGCGAATCAATAACAGGAGTACCCTGATCACAGGTGATAGGATCCAAAAGAACTATCACACATTCTGAATTGACCATGGTGTAATAATAGTATCCTCTATTTCTATCCAGCCATTTGCTAGTGTAGCCTGTAAAATACAGGTTATTGAGGCTGAATTTTGCGAAGCTCTCTTTCCTGTTGTACAACTGATAAAGGCTCACATTTTCCTCGGAATAGGTCTTTGGAAAAAGCATGTGTCCCACCGGGAATATCACTGCCAGTACCAGAAGAATAACCAAAAATATGATAGGAGCATAAAGCCTATTTTTGTAATATGATTTTATTGACCTTGTAATTAAATGCTCCAGTGAATCCATATATACTCCAGAAAACTTATCTATGTGTCTCTAACCAATGATAAAGGTCTGTAAATACCTGTTCTTTGTCTATCTCGTGAAGAATCTCGTGTCTATCCCCTGTATAAAGCTTTAAGGTAACATCCTTAATTCCAGCGTTCTTAAATGACTCTGCAACAGCCTTAGGGCCTTGACCAAGATTTCCTACTGGATCAGAATCACCTGATACAACAAATATAGGCATACTTTGGCGCATCTTTGAAACACACTCTGCAGTGCCGTCATATTTAACTGCTTCAACCAAGCCCTTATAAGCATTGACTGTAAACATAAATGTACAGTATTTGTCGTGGAAATAGCGCTCCACCTCTTCTACATTTTTTGTAAGCCAAGAATTTGCATAATCCTGACCATAGCAATCGAACTGCTTGTAAGGCGCACTATAGCTCATATCTCGTACAAGTGCGCTTCTGAAATTCTTTCCCTTGAATAACGAGAGCAGCTTTATGACTGCAAGACCGCCATTACATGTAGCAGCAGATTCCTGACCAGTACCCATAATGATAGCACCGCTCATAGCCTCAATATATGCTGACTTTACTGAAAGGAACTTTCTAACCATGTATGAACCCATGGAATGTCCTAAGATGAAATATTTTAAAGATGGATAAGCCTTTCTGGTAAGTGAATAGTGTGTATAAATATCCTCCACCATATCATCAGATGGATGAACACCTGTCATAACACCGAGCTCATCATCGCTAGCTACTGAATGTCCGTGGCCAATGTGATCGTGTCCTACTACCACGAAGCCCTTCTCTGCTAAAAATGTAGCAAATTCATTGTATCTTTCTATGTATTCGAGCATTCCATGCACCAACTGCAATACTGCAACTGGTTCCCCCTCTGGAATCCACTTTCTACAGTGAATAACCGAATGACCATCGGCTGAATTAAATGTATACTCCTGCTGTGTAACCATAACACATCCTCCAATTCTACCCTTAAGTACTACTTATTTTATTGTATTTCTCCTTGTTATTCAACTAAAAAACTAGCCCCTTGGTTACACTATCAAGGGGCTATCAGTATACTTAAATTTTATAAAGGTTCTTCGCGCCTGCGCCCTTAAGTCGAGCCATAGCACGGGCCATGTTATTTGTAGAAATCTGGTACTCAATACGGCTCTGAGTCTGCTGAAGCTGCTCTTGAGCACGCTCAAGGGCCTCCTGAGCACGGAAGGTATCAATATCCTCTGGACGTTCGCAAGAATATGCCACTACCTTAACAGAACCATCTGGATAAACAGAGACAAGTCCATCTGAAATGATGGCATTTCTCATTTCACCATCTTCTGTTTTGAAGCGGATATTTCCAATCTCCACGATACCTGTAAAGACCTCGTGATGATTCATAATTGCCATTTCTCCGTCTGCACCTGGGAAGACTAATATCTCGCATTTACCATCGTAGAAGACTCCATCGCAGGCAACAATTTTCAAATCAAATAATGATGCCATAAATTACTCCTTTGCAAGGGCTGCAGCCTTACGCTTAACATCCTCCAAAGTACCTACGTTGAAGAATGCTGCCTCTGGATACTCGTCCATCTCACCATTTAAGATAGCCTTAAATCCGTTAACAGTATCGTGAACAGAAACGAACTGTCCCTTTACGCCTGTGAAGTTCTCAGCAACTGAGAATGGCTGTGAAAGGAAACGCTGAACCTTACGTGCACGATATACAGTAAGCTTATCTTCATCTGAAAGCTCTTCCATACCAAGAATAGCAATGATATCCTGAAGTTCCTTGTACTTCTGAAGAATTTCCTGTACTCCACGAGCTGTATTGTAGTGTTCTTCACCAACAACATCTGGCTCAAGGATACGTGATGTTGACTCAAGTGGATCAACAGCTGGATAAATACCCTGCTCAACAATCTTACGAGAAAGAACTGTTGTAGCATCCAAGTGAGAGAATGTTGTAGCTGGAGCTGGGTCAGTTAAGTCATCAGCAGGGACGTATACAGCCTGAACTGATGTGATAGAACCGTTCTTTGTAGAAGCGATTCTCTCCTGAAGCTCACCAAGGTCATTAGCAAGTGTAGGCTGGTAACCTACAGCTGATGGCATACGACCGAGGAGGGCTGAAACCTCTGAACCTGCCTGTACGAAACGGAAAATATTATCAATGAATAAAAGCACATCCTGATTCTTAACATCACGGAAGTACTCAGCCATTGTAAGTCCTGTCTCAGCAACACGCATACGTGCTCCAGGTGGCTCGTTCATCTGACCAAAGACTAAGGCAGTCTTATCAAGAACTCCTGATTCTGCCATTTCTGTCCAAAGGTCGTTACCTTCACGTGAACGCTCACCAACACCAGTAAAGATGGAGTAACCGCCGCTCTCTGTTGCGATGTTGTGGATAAGCTCCTGAATAAGTACAGTCTTACCTACACCGGCACCACCGAAAAGTCCGACCTTACCACCCTTAGCATAAGGAGCAAGAAGATCGATAACCTTGATACCAGTCTCTAACATCTCGACTACTGGGCTCTGCTCTTCAAATGTTGGAGGCTCACGGTGAATGCTCCAATGTTCTGCTGAATCAAGATTCTCGCCACCATCAAGGGTGTCACCAAGAACATTGAACAATCTACCAAGAGTTTTCTCACCAACAGGAACTGAAATGCTCTCGCCTGTTGCGATAACCTCCATATCACGGCACAGTCCCTCAGATGGAGCAAGCATAATACATCTTACTACGCCCAGTCCAATGTGCTGAGAAACCTCCATTACTCTCTTCTCTTCCCCTACCTTTACGTAAAGGGCATCTCTAATGGCAGGTAAGTCATTTTCTGTAAATTCTACATCGACTACAGGTCCTGAAACCTGTACGATTCTTCCTTTTAATTCTGACATATTTTACCTCTTTGCCTTTTTCTTCTTAAGCGCCTTGGCTCCGCCGATTACCTCAGTAATTTCCTGTGTAATGGCCGCCTGACGCACTCGGTTGTATTCTATAGATAATTCACGAAGAATTGCCTCTGCATTATCTGTTGCCGACTGCATAGCCATCATTCTGGCATTTTCCTCACTGGCTGAACATTCTACCAATGCTCCATAAATGAAGCCTGTAAAATTGTTGTGTACCAGATGTTCCAAAACTACCGAAAGTGATGGATAGAATGGATACCAGGAATCTCCGCCCTTAGTGACAGCTTCCAATTCATAGCTGTTAATAGAGTGAACGTGCTTTACACCAGACTTTAACTCTGATGCAGCCTTTCCTGTTCCATCAACGTCTTCCTGAATCTCCTTCGCCTGCTCCTTGATGAACTTGTGTGTCTTCAGAGGAAGTAATCGCTCTACGCAAGTTTCCTCAGTAACTGAATTGAGCATCTTTGTATAGATGACATCGATTCTATCAAGCTCACCCTGGTTGTATTTTTCAATCATATATTCTGATATGACGCGGGCTCTGTGCATTGATGGGTTGTTAGATGAAAATCTAAAGTTTTCATCCACGTTGTAACCATTATTGATAAAGAAAGCACGACCAACTTCACCAACGACGAACAACATATACTCATCTTTGTTCAGATTTGCAATACGGTCGAGAGTCATTTTGATGGCATTGTGATTGTATGCACCTGCCATACCTTTATCGCCTGTGAATACTACGAATCCACGGTGCTTGATTTCCTCCTGCTCATCCTCTACTCGATTATCAAAGTAGATATGACGCATATCTGGGAAACGCACAAGATTCTCTGCGATACCTCTCTGTACTGCTTCGAAGAATGGTTCAGTGTCCGCCAGCTTCTGCTTAGCTTTTCTAAGCTTCATTGAGGACATCATATACATGGCATTTGTAATCTTCATGGTATCCTGAATACTATTTATTCTATTCTGGATTTCCTTTGTACTTGCCATAGCTTACTCCTGATTCTTCTTGAACTCAGTTGCTGCCTCAATAATAGCTGTCTTCAAATCATCTGATAAATCCTTTGATGACTGAAGCTGGCTGATAATATCACTATGCTCTGCAGCAAAATAATCAAGCATATCGGTTCTGAATTTCTTAAGTGATGCAATGTCCAAATCACTGAAGATATGTGCATTTGCAGACACAAGAATAATAACCTGCTCTGCCATTGAGAATGGTCTGTTAAGTGGCTGCTTAAGTAACTCCATAAGAGCACGTCCGTGAGCCAACTGTCTCTTTGTTGCATCATCAAGATCTGATGAGAACTGTGTGAAGACTTCCATCTCTCGGTACTGAGCAAGATCGATACGAATAGAACCTGCTGCTTTTTTCATTGCCTTAGTCTGAGCTGCACCACCTACACGGGATACAGAAAGACCTACGTTAACCGCTGGTCTCTGTCCTGAATTGAACAGCTGTGACTCAAGGAAAATCTGACCATCAGTAATTGAGATAACGTTGGTAGGAATATAAGCTGAAAGATCTCCTGCCTGTGTCTCAATAATAGGAAGAGCTGTGATTGAGCCGCCTCCTGCCTCTGGTGTGATTCTAGCTGAACGCTCTAACAATCTAGAATGTAAGTAGAATACATCACCTGGGTATGCCTCACGTCCTGGTGAACGCTCAAGCAAAAGTGAAATAGCACGGTATGCAACAGCGTGCTTTGATAAATCATCATAAACAATAAGTACATCTTTGCCTGAATACATAAAGTACTCTGCAAGTGCAGTACCAGCATAAGGTGCGATGTACTGAAGTGGAGCTGGATCTGATGCTGTGGCACTAACGATAATTGTGTAGTCCATAGCTCCATGCTCCTTAAGTGTATTAACAAGCTTTGCAATAGTAGAAGCCTTCTGGCCGATTGCAACGTATACACAGATAACATCCTTGCCCTTCTGGTTGATAATTGTATCAGTGGCAATTGATGTCTTACCAGTCTGTCTGTCACCGATGATAAGCTCACGCTGACCACGACCGATTGGGAACATTGAATCGATTGAAAGAAGACCTGTCTCCATTGGCTGGCTAACTGATTTTCTATCTACGATAGAAGGTGCTGGACACTCTACTGGACGGAATCCACTAGCTGGGATTTCTCCAAGTCCATCCAAAGGTGCACCAAGGGCATCGACGATTCTTCCAAGGAAGCCATCACCTACAGGAAGACCTGCCATCTTTCCTGTACGAACTACCTTAGAACCTTCTTTGATTTCTGTATCACGGCCGAAGAGGATAACACCGATTTCGTCACGGCGTACATCCTGAACCATACCTTTAACACCACAATCAAAGATAACAATCTCGCCATAGAATGCATGGTCAATACCATCGATATTGGCGATACCGTCACCTACCCATTTTACAATACCTACTTCCTTTTCCTGGGCCTGAAGCTTAAAGTCCTCAACATTAGCCTTTAAGATTGAAAGGATGCTCTCATCAACTGCAGAAACACCAACAGCCTTGTTGATTTTTGTAGCAAACTGCTCCAAACGTCCCTGCTGACTCCAGTCATACTCCTTTGTACCCACTGAAAGAATGAATCCACTCTTAAGGGAAGAATCCTGTACTAAATCAATTTCAATATCATCATTTGAGTATTCTTTTGCTAAGAATCTCTTGATGCCTGCAAGCTGCTCATCTGAAGGTGCAGTAACATAGCGAAGCTTTGCCTTGTTTACCTTCTCGTCAGTAGTTTCAATTGAATCCTTGTATGCAGCTCTAATATCATTAAATAATTGGAAGTCTCCGTTATCACACAGTAGCTTTAAGAAATTGCGAATCTCGTGAGGGAAGATGCTATCAATTACCACATGCTTTTTAGCGATGGCAACTGTAGGATCTGATAACTCCTCGCCTACTGCAGGTACAGCCTCAATAATAGAAGCGGCAGTCTGCAAATAAGCCTCGGCATTTCCTATGCTATGTAGGTCACGGGCATAATTTAAAGATTTCTCTGTCACTTTTATTCACCTGCTTTACCTAAAAATTCGTCAAACAGTTTGCTGTCAACATCAGCTCCTGTCTTGCTACCAACAACCTTTGTAGTTGCATCAACTACGATATCTGCAATCTCTTTCTTAGCACTGGCAATAATCTTGTTTTTCTCATTATTTGCCTCTGCAATAGCTGCATCATGAATGTTCTTTGCGTCTGCCTTTGCATCCTCAAGAATCTTCTGATACTGTCCATCTGCAGATTTTCTTGCCTCGGAAATGATTTGCTTCTTTTCTGTCTCTGCTGAAGCAAGCTTATCCTCGTACTGCTTTACAAGCTCTTTGGCCTCATTCTCCTTTGTTGCCGCCTTATCATAAATCTCATTAGCTTCTTCCTGGCGCTTTGCAATAATCTTTGCAATAGGCTTGAAGAATGCGATTCTAAAAGCAACAAATAGGATAAGAAGATTTAGAACTGTAAAAATATATTCCAAAAAGAAACGTTAATCATATCTTATACCTATCCTTTAATCGAAGAATTTTATAATACGAACATAATCATAAGGGCGATAACGAAACCGTAAATAGCTGTTGCCTCTGCAAGGGCACATCCTAAGATAAGGTTCTTCTGAATCTTGCTCTCTGCCTCTGGCTGACGTGCGATACCTTCGCAAGCCTTACCTGTTGCAATACCGATACCAATACCTGCTCCAAGACCTGTTACAACTGCAATACCTGCTCCAACTGCGATTAATGTGTTCATAATTTTTCCTCCTAGAATTTACTCAATAGCTTCTTTTAAATATAACGACGTTAAAAATACAAATACGTACGCCTGAAGTAATCCGTCGAATAAATCAAAATACAAACTGAATACTGCAGGAATAACTGGTGGGCATACTATTTTAAGTAGCTCCATAATTACAAATGCACCAAGAACATTTCCGAAAAGTCGCATACACAGTGACAATGGTCTTGTGAATACATCCAAAATGTTGAATGGTGTTACGATAGGAACTGGCTCTACAAATGAATGAAGCCATTTCTTAACGCCTCTGTGATAAATGCCAGCGGCCTCAACTAGTACAATACTCATGAGTGCCAACGCTGCTGTGACATTTACATCCTTTGTTGGTGATTTGAAACCGAACAAGCCAATGATGTTTGATAAACCGATGTACAGAAGAACTGTTACAAGGTAGCCTGTATAAGCTTTTCCTTCTTCTCCAAGAGTAGCACCGACAATGGCGTTCAGCTTCTCGTAAATTAGCTCTGCGAATGCCTGCTTCTTACTGATGTTTTGTGTCTTTAATCCCGATGTCAAAAACACAGCCAACAGGATAAGCACTGCCATTACAATCCAAGTAACAACAACTGATTCCATAATTGGAATTTCCAAGCTGCCAGCGTGGATAGTGAAGACGGTCTCGCAATTTAGCTCTTCTACAAGCTTCTCTGCTAAACTCAAGAAAACACCTCCTTATTAAAATATCCTGTTAGACAAGAGTGGCCCCTGCCCAAACATATCCCCTATTTTAGTCTTTTTAAACAAAAATATAAGATACAGATTATGGAATTTGTATAGCTGTCAGCTACTAATTCCACTCTTTTGAATTATAATCCTAGATTTTGTTAGAACTGTGTTTTAAATGTTATCTTTTCCCACAAAAAAAGAGTAGCTAAAAGCTACTCTGTTCTTGTATAGACCTTGCGTCCTTTGACGTATTTATCCTTAATTATTGCATCTGCATCGTTATAACACATTCGCTCAATTCGCTCGCGAATAGACATATCTCTCATTGAATACATCTTGCTGTCGTCAACTACAACTGCATCAAAATCATACCCTGGCTTAAATGAACCTACCTTTCCAAAGTAGCTTCCGCCTCCCTCTGTGGCAAGATAGAAAACCTCTTCAAATGTAAGTGGTTTAACATTTTGGTCCACAAGGCGATAATACATCTTTGATGCCTGAAGTGTGATAAGCATAGTCTTAACCATATTCATAGATGAACCTGCCGCCACATCAGTACCAAGACCGATATTTACACCAGCATCCAAAAACTTGCGGATAGGGGCAATACCGGATGTAAGATTCATATTTGAATCTGCGCAATGTGCAATATATGCACCATGCTTTTTAAGAATGTTCATTTCCTCATCATCTGAATGAACACAATGAGCCATAATTGTAGGACACTCTGGTGTACCCATTGTATCAAACAGCTCATAAGCATTTGCGTAGCTAGTAGAGGAAGGTACCAGCTCCTTTACCCAGGCTATCTCAGATTTATTCTCTGAAAGATGAGACTGAATTCTAAGACCGGTCTCCTTAGATAATTCTCCAAGTCCCTTCATAAGCTCGTCTGAGCAGGATGGGATAAATCTTGGTGTGAGGATTGGGAAAGTATTAGTGTATCTGCCCTTTATCTTTTCCAGCCATTCCTTTGTAGCTGCAAGAGATGCATCAGCATCTGCCTCCTGCAAATCTACTCCACCATTTCTATCCATGTTGACCTTTCCTACATAGGTAATGACACCTGTTTCGTCAAGCTGATCCATAAGCTCGATTGTAGCATCATTATGAAGTGTGCCAAACACAACTGCCCTTGTAGAAAAGCAACGGCGCAAGTCCTCAGAGAAATAGCTGTAGGCCTTTTTTGCATACTCCATATCAGCATACTTTGCTTCCTCTGGGAATGTGTATGTAGAAAGCCATTCTAACAGCTCCTCATCCATACCTATTCCGCGGAATGTATACTGAGGTGCATGCACATGCAAATCTGTCATTCCAGGAATGATAAGTCTCTCTCCGTAATCGTACAGTTTTAAATCCTTATATTCCTCTGGGAGAGAAGGAAAGGCTCCCATACATATGCCATCTATGCATACCAGATAGCCTCTATAATATGTGGTTATGTTGTTTTTGCTGTCCGAGAAGGCAATGCCTCCTCGTAATATAAAGCTATCAGTCATTCAAACTCCTTTCGGGAAAGCAAGGCCCATGCAAATTGCCTTCGGCAATGGGCCTGCTGTGGCAGACAGGTTCTCCCCTTCGGGTTCCCCCTATCTGCTAACCCTGTAACCCTCTAGCCTGTCTATCCATATCCTCAACTACGATATCGTAGATTTCGCCAAGTGAACGGCAATACTCTAATACCTTCCATGGCTCGTTTGTGTGATAGTGAATCTTGATAAGCTCTTCATCACCTACTGCAAGAAGACAATCTCCCTTGAAGTTCTCTGTGATGTAATCATTGATAGCATCCTCATCAAGGTCCTCTCCCTCAATAAGAAGCTGAGTATCATATCTAAATTCAATTGTCTGCTCTGGTAACATATTTAAATCCTCCATAGTTAGCTATATATTTATCAAAGATAATTTACCATAAATTCTCAAAAAAAGGTAGTCAGTGTTGTCTAACTGATATTTATTTTGATTTTAAAAGTGCGTAAGCCCTGAGAACTTCTCCAACTGACCAAGCCTGTGCATAGCAGCCTCTGCCATAATGTGGTTCGTTTCCATCGAAGATTTCTGATATAGAACCTATGCAATTTTGAAGAAGATGTTTTTCTACTGGCTCAAAGAATGCCTTGGCCTCCTCTATAGACTGAGGGCTGCCGCCACCAACCTTAAGGTAACTTTCAATGAAAGCCCCAAGCAAAAATCCCCAGGCTGTTCCCTGATGATATGCGTGGTCACGCTTTTCAAGTGCCCCCTGATATACTCCTACATACTGTGGGTCGTCCACATCCAGGGAGCGCAGGCCTACACCTACATATAATCTATCCTTAAGCACCCTTACAACAGATTTTTCCTTGGCAGGGTCTAACATTGTAAATGGAAGGCTTACTGCAAATATCTGGTTTGGACGAAGGGATGCATCCTTAAAATCATCTCCTACTACATCGTAGAGATAGCCACCCTCTTCGTACCAGAATTCCTCGTTAAATGCTTCCTTCACCCACATGGCAAGCTGTGAACATCCACCAGCATAAGCAAGATAATTCTCTGGCTTGTTGTGTGTTCGTCTGGCAATTCCTCGTGAGATTTCTTCCATTGTCATAAGGGCATTGTACCAAAGAGCATTAATCTCTACTGGCTTGCCGTGGCGAGGTGTAACAACCTCATCGCCAATACGTACATCCATCCAGGTAACCTGATCGAGACCTGAGCCTGCTCTCATAAGAGCATCATCATCCATTCCAATAGAGAACAGTGTCCCCTTTCTATATGCACCCATTATTTCCTGAAGGCCTGGGAAAATTTCATCCTCTACAAACTTCCATGCTTCATCCGTATTTACGTATTTCAAATAATTATAAACTGCATAGAAGTACCAAAGAGATGCATCTGCAGTATTGTAAAGTGGCTCCTTGCCATTATCTGGAAACATATTAGGAACCAGTCCATTTTTAATGTATTTTGAGAAGGATATAAGGATAGATTTAGCATCATCAAATCTGCCTGTTTCCAGACAAAGACCTGTAAATGCAATCATGGTATCTCTTCCCCAGTCTGTAAACCAAGGATAGCCTGCCATAACAGTTTTCTCACCTGTAGAACGACGGGAAACTATAAACTGGTCTGCAGCAACTGTAAGAAGCTGAGCCAATTCATCCTCCTCATCAAAATCTGCCTTCTCAATAAGGTCTGCTACTCTCTGCTTCGCCTTTTCCACCTGAATAAATGCAGTATCCTTTTCGATGACAGGGATGGCATCAAATGCCCCCTTCTTTCTGCCTACGCTCTCACGAACATCTACAGTACAAACAAATGAAGCCTTTGATACTCCACCTGCATCTACCTCCATAACAAAGTCGTATGGTTTCAGATGGCAATCCAGTCCATCTGCTTCATTATCCAGCTCAAACTGAAGCTCCATATTTTCATCGTAGATATTGTTGCGCTTTACCATTTCGCAACCAGCACTTACCAATGAGATACGAACATTAGAATGTCCTACCGGCTTGTAAGAAAAGCCCACATTGCCACTGGCTTCATCACGAATCTCCTGGAACACTTCCTCTGGAAGCTCCCATCGTAAATCATCAACGGTCATATGTTCACCGTGTTCTCTGAAATTCATAAGAGGGGTGATAACAACACCTGCTGCTGGACCATTATTTTCTAACGTATATGCGATAACGCACTGATTCTTACCATATACTAATGAGATAGTTTTGGTAAGACGCATTCCACCAGCCTCATATATATAGGTAATGGCACCATCATATTTAAAAAGCTTTAGGTGCATATTGCCCTGATTGAATTCGCTTGTATATGGGCCTTTGTGCTGTGCAGTAGTAAGGTCATATATTCTGCTTCCACACACCAGTCGTTCATTTGTCTTTGAAAAAACAAGATATCTATCAACCGGTGGATGAAGGCTGGCAATCAAATAGCCCTGATGAGTACGCATGTGTGCACCAATTACAGTACTGCCAGCGTATCCACCAAGGCCATTTGTCAAAAGCCACTCTCTGCTGAGATTAGACTTATAATTATTTAACTTATCAAAAATATACTCAAATTTCATTACAAATCTCCATTCTTTTCCCCACGGATTTAATTGTAACTATTTTGAGTCTAATTGACTAGTCCTATATTAGATAAGAGATGCTACACACTCCTCAACCTTCTTCATATCAGCTGTTGGCTCGAAACGAGCTACAACATTACCCTGACGGTCAATGATGAACTTTGTAAAGTTCCACTTGATTTCTGGGTTGTTCTTGTAATCCTTATCAATCTTCTTAAGCATTACGCCCATAGCAAGAGCAGCTGGTCCCTTTCCAAAGCCTTCGAAGCCCTTCTGAGACTTAAGATACTTGAATAACTCAGTAGCGTTCTCACCGTTAACATCTGTCTTCTTCATCTGTGGGAACTGAGTATTGTAGTTGAGCTGGCAAAATTCATGGATTTCTTCATCGTTTCCTGGTGTCTGGCCTGCAAACTGATTACAAGGAACATCTACTACCTCAAATCCCTTATCGTGATATGTCTCGTAGATACGCTCGATATCCTTGTAGTGTGGTGTAAAACCACAGCCTGTAGCTGTGTTAACTACCATTACAACCTTGCCTTCGAATTCCTTCATTGAAAGCATCTCACCATTAGTCTTTTCAACTGATAAATCATAGAATCCCATTGTGTAAACCTCCGTTTTCTTTATAATCACTTTTTGGTTCTGATTTAGTATAAATTGTGCGCAATCGAT
Source organism: Butyrivibrio fibrisolvens 16/4 (assembly GCA_000209815.1). Lineage (GTDB taxonomy): Bacteria > Bacillota > Clostridia > Lachnospirales > Lachnospiraceae > Pseudobutyrivibrio > Pseudobutyrivibrio fibrisolvens_A. Next base: position 770,181 of record FP929036.1, on the reverse strand, counting down.
TTTATGTTTCGATTGTACGCAATTTAATTTTGTTTGTCAACACTTTTTTTGTGAATTATTCTCCATTGAGGTAAAACAGGCCTATCTGCTACAATTATAGTAGCTAATTAAATGGGGAGGGTTATGTTATGCGAAATCTTATTTCTATTAAAAAGATTATCTCTAAATTTATTGTATCATTCTTTATTATCTCACTTTTGATGGCATTTATGCCAGAAAACAAAATGTGTGCAAGAGCTGCTTCTTATACTATAACAGAAGGAAACGGCTCTCTATTATCCTGCAATGGTACAGAGGTATTTTCAGATGCAGATCCTGCAACTTTTGTTACTACACTTCCAGTTAATACTCCTGTATTGGTTACAGGAAAAACTGACAACGGATATTGGAGAATCGACATAAAGGGAGTGCCATACTTCGTATCACAAAAAGCACTTTCTATGCAGGCAAATACAACTGCTTATAAAATAACATCCTTGGATGCAAGGGCAGCCCTGGTTATGAATGCAACAACTGGTAAGGCTTTATATTCTCAGGGTGCTACTGATATTTTAGAGCCAGCCAGCACAACCAAGATTATGACTGCATTACTTACTATAGAAGCTATCGAGGCCGGGCAGATTTCACTTGAAACACCGGTCATTGTATCTCCTACAGCAATCGCTGGTATGCCACTGGATGCCAGTCACGTATCGCCTAGGATTCAGGCTGGAGAAGTTTTCAACATTGACCAGCTTCTCACGGCAATGATGGTTAGTTCTGATTGTCATTCCTGCAATGTGCTTGCAGAAGTGGTGGCTGGTTCTGTACCTGATTTTGTTTCAATGATGAACGTGAAGGCTGCTGCTCTCGGATGTACTAACACTAACTTTACAAACCCATCTGGCTACCCTGATAAAAATATGTATACAAACGCTTATAGTCTATATCTAATTACCGCAAACGCCATCAAGCATCCTTTGTTTAATAAATACTTTAATGTGAGTAATGCAGTTCTTCCTGCTACCAATCTTTGTGCTACCCCTAGGGTGCTAGAAAACACAGATGCTATCATTAATCCAACAAGTGGCTACTATAACCCTTATGTAATAGGAGGCAAGACTGGTACAGCAAACCGCGCTGGTCAGTGTCTGGTATGTGTCGCAAAGCAAAACGAAAAGACTGTTATATCGGTTGTTCTTGGAGCCAAAAATAGAAAGATGTTTGACGGAAATACCATCTCAATGCGTTACTATGAAACAAATAGATTAATCGATATGGGCTTTACCAACTATTATTTGTAAAACCTGAGAAAACTTAATCGTTTAACATTATTTTTCTCCTTAAAATAACATATATTTTTCACATAAAACGCCGATAATAATACTAGGGTTAGAATTCTTTAGAAGGGAGTGTTTTCCATGATTATTAGACTAAAAAATTAAATGCAACGGCAATGGTAATTCTCCTGTTTTTCGCCTTAGTGTGCAGTTCAGTGAATGTTCAGGCTAAGGAAGGCAACACAGTCTCTGACAAGGCTTCTCACTTAATAGTAATTGACCCAGGTTGCCAGAGTATCGAATCTGCAAAGAAGGAATCTATCGGCCCTGGAGACTGGACTAGAATTACGGAGAATATGACAGGAGCTACGGGTGCTACTACAGGAATTGATGAGTGTACCCTTAATTTGCGTGTAGCTCTGAAAGTTCAGCAATTACTCAAGGACAGCGGATATAAGGTAGAGCTCACCAGAAGTACAAATGATGTTGATATGTCAAACGTGGATAGAGCAATGTTCGCCAATACTCTTGAAGCAGATTTATATATCAGCATTCACGCCAGCAGCCAAAAGAGTGAGGACGAAGGCATCCTGGTATTATGTGAAACTGAGGACAATCCTTATAACTATAAATCTTATAGAAATTCCAGATTATTAGCAGATACTCTTTTAGGAAGTATGGCAGAGAAAACTTCTAATAAAAAATATAAAGTTAAAGAAACAGATGAATTAATGGGAATCAACTGGTGCACTATTCCTAATGCAGTAGTTGTAATTGGAAATTTAAATAATGAAGCAGATGAGCAACTTTTGAATGATACAGAGTACCTACAGAAAGTATCTGATGGTATCGTATCAGGAATCGATAGCTACTTTGCTCAAAAGTAATTTTATAGGACACAAAAAGCGACTGGCAAAACGTCAGTCGCTTTTATTATTTTGATTTAGTTCTGTCCGTAATAAGCATTAGCGCCATGCTTACGGTTGAAATGCTTGTCTCTAATGCAGTCTGGAGCTGGCTGAACCTGTGGATTAACCTGCTCTGTGAAGAGAGCCATCTTTGCAACCTCTTCAAGTACTACTGCATTATATACTGCCTGATCTGCATCCTTGCCCCAAGTGAATGGGCCGTGGTTCTTGCAGATAACACCTGGCACATACTTTGTATTAATGCCTCTATCCTCGAAAGTCTCGATGATGACCTTTCCTGTGTTAACCTCATAAGCCTCATCAATTTCTTTCTCAGTAAGATTTCTTGTGCAAGGGATTGTTCCGCAGAAATAATCTGCGTGGGTTGTACCATAAAGAGGAATATCTCTTCCAGCCTGAGCCCAAGCTACAGCATAAGTAGAATGTGTGTGAACAACGCCACCAATATTCTCGTATTTCTTGTAAAGCTCGCAGTGTGTAGCTGTGTCTGAGCTAGGACGATACTTACCTTCTACAACCTCGCCATCAAGATTTACAAGCACCATATCCTCTGGCTTTAAATCCTCGTACTCCACGCCAGATGGCTTGATAGCAAAGATTCCGGAAGCTCTGTCGATTCCTGAAACATTTCCCCATGTATAAGTAACAAGACCTCTCTTAGGAAGCTCCATATTTGCTTCATAAACCTGTTTCTTAAGTTCTTCTAACATATCATTATCTCCAATTATCTACGGCAGCAGCCTCAGCCTTCAAACCTTTACGATATTCTGCTATCCACTCATCGTAGCCCTTAACCATCTCTGGGTCTGGCTCCATAGTAGTAGATTCCTGTCCCGCAAATACCTTTTCATCAAGATAGCTCTGAAGCTTCTGTGATTTGTCGTCACGGATGCAGTAGTTTGCAAGTACAGCCATACCCCAGGCACCACCTTCACCAGCAGTTGCCATTACAGTGATAGGTGCATTAAGAGCTGCTGCAAGTACAGACTGACCTACACCCTTTGTCTTAAAGAATCCGCCATGGCCTGTGATTGATTTGATATTAACCTTCTCCTGCTTTAAGAGAATATCGTTACCAATCTTAAGAACACCAAGTGCTCCGTAAAGATTTGAACGCATAAAGTTTGCAAGTGTAAACTTTGCATCTGGCTGACGAACAACCATTGGACGTCCTTCGTTTACACCAACTACTGGCTCACCACCAAAGTAGTTGTATGAGAGTACACCACCGCAGTTTGCATCTTCTGTAAGAGCCTTGCGATAAAGTGTTCCGTAAATATCATTCATTGAAATATCTACACCAAAGGCATCTGCAAACTCCTTGAAAATACCAATCCAAGAGTTAAGATCTGATGTACAGTTGTTGCAGTGAACCATTGCAACTGCCTCGCCTGTAGGTGTTGTTACCATATCAATTTCCTCGTATGGCTTTGAAAGTGCCTTCTCCAAAACAACCATAGAGAATACTGATGTACCAGCTGATACATTACCTGTACCTACCGATACTGCATTTGTAGCAACCATACCTGTACCTGCATCACCTTCTGGTGGAGCAAGTGGGCATCCTGGCTGTAAATCTCCAGATGGGTCAAGAAGCTTTGCACCTTCCTCTGTAAGTGTACCAGCATCATCACCTGCTACAAGTACCTGTGGAAGAAGATCCTCTACCTTTGTATTTACGCCATGTGCTGCTGCAAGCTTGTTGAATTTCTCAAGCATAGCTTTGTCATACTGGCATGTCTTTGAGTCGATTGGGAACATTCCAGATGCTTCGCCAACGCCTGCTACCTTCTTGCCTGTCATCTTGTAGTGAACGTACACTGCAAGTGTCATAAAGTAAGCAACATTTGGTACATGTGGCTCCTTATTAAGGATGCACTGGTAGTAATGTGAAATGCTCCAGCGCTGTGGCATATTGAAGTTAAGCTCTTTAGAAAGCTCGGCAGCTGCCTCTCCAGTAATAGTATTTCTCCAGGTTCTAAATGGAACCAAAAGATTATCATCTTTATCAAATGCAAGATAACCATGCATCATAGCTGAAAAGCCGATTGCTCCGAGCTTTGTAAGCTTAACATCGTACTTGTCATTTACATCTTTTTAAGCTTTGCGTAGCAATCCTGTACACCTGCCCATACCTCTTCAAGTGGGTATGTCCAGATGCCATTATCAAGATGGTTCTCCCACTCGTGGTCTCCTTGGGCGAGAACCTTGTTGTCCTCGTCTACAAGAACGGCCTTGATTCGTGTAGAACCAAACTCAATACCGAGGGCAGTGCGTTTACCCTCCGCAATTATTTCGTTAATATTCATACCGTAAATTCCCCCTTAGTTATTTTATTACTCTCCGAATACTGCGATGTAATCCTTCTGGAATTTCTCGATACCTGCAGTTGTAAGTGGATGATTAATCATTGTCTCGATTACAGAGTATGGTACTGTTGCAATGTGAGCACCTGCAAGTGCGCAGTCTGTAACGTGAATTGGGTTACGAACTGATGCAGCAATGATTTCTGTCTCATATCCATAGATATCAAAGATTTCAGCGATATCGCGGATAAGATCAATACCTGCCATGTTGATATCATCAAGTCTGCCAAGGAATGGTGATACATAAGTAGCCCCAGCATTTGCAGCAAGGATAGCCTGGTTTGCTGAGAAGATAAGTGTAACATTTGTCTTGATGCCCTCTGATGAGAGAACCTTTACAGCCTTAAGTCCCTCTGCAGTCATAGGAATCTTTACAACCATGTTTGGATGCATAGCAGCAATCTCACGGCCTTCCTTAATCATACCCTCAGCATCGACAGTAGTAGCCTTAACCTCGCCTGAGATAGGTCCATCTACGATTGAAGCAATTTCCTTAAGGATTTCTTCCTGTGAACGTCCACCCTCTTTTGCGATAAGTGATGGATTTGTAGTAACACCACAGATTACTCCAAGATCATTTGCCTTCTTAATGTCCTCAATTTTTCCAGTATCAACGAATAACTTCATTTCTTTTTCTCCTTCTTTCTACATGCTCAAATACTTGAGCCATTATTTTAATCAATTGTGTTTATGTTATCAATTCTAGTACTAGGTTCATATAACCACAATCAAATTAATGTCTAACTAATGGCAAGATTTTTACTTTCCATATACCAGACTTCCAAGTGCAAGATCACGCTTAAAGTCGCGAATCTTTGTATCGGCATCAATGTAAACTGCCTCAATTCCCATAGCTGCAGCCCAATCTCCCATCTGCTCAGCAGTAAGATCATAAGTAAATGCTGTATGATGTGCGCCACCTGCAAGAAGCCACGCCTCTGTACCTGTATAGAAATCAGGCTGTGGTGTCCAGAAATTGATAGCTGTAGGAAGCTTTGGAAGAGGCTTCTCTACCTTCTTGCAATCCACATCCTGAATAATGAGACGGAAGCGATTTCCTAAATCGATAAGTGATGTAGCTATACCACGTCCCTCCTTAGACTGGAATACAAGACGAGCTGGATCCTCTCTGTCTCCCATTGAAAGTGGCTGGCACTTAATCTGGATTGGGCCATCTGAAATTGTTGGGCAAATCTCAAGCATATGTGCCTGAATAATGCCTTCCTTGCCCTTTACAAGATTGTATGTGTAGTCCTCGAGCATTGAAGTACCCTTAGCATCCTTCATACCTGTGGTCATAATTTTCATAAGGCGAATCATAGCTGCTACCTTCCAGTCACCTTCTGCGCCAAAGCCATAGCCCTTTTCCATAAGACGCTGAATAGCAAGACCTGGGAGCTGCTGTAATGCGCCAAGGTCACCGAAGTGTGTTACGATTGCCTGATAGTTCTTCTCCTCAAGGAATCTCTCAAAGCCAAGCTCAATCTGAGCCTGAACAGCTACATGTCTTCTGAACTCCTCTGGATTACGTCCCTCAAGGCAAATATCGTATTTACCATAATATTCATCTACAAGTGCATTTATATCTGACTGAGATACTGCAGCAACTGCCTCAGCAATCTCATTTACTGGATAAGCATCTACCTCCCAGCCAAACTTAAGCTGAGCCTCTACCTTATCACCTTCTGTAACAGCAACATTACGCATATTATCAGCAATTCTCATTACACGGATATGGCTAGATTCCACAATACCGATTGCTGTGCGCATCCAAGAAGCAAGCTTCTCCTGTACTTCTTTGTCCTGCCAATAGCCAACGATAGTCTTTCTCTCGATACCCATTCTTGAAAGAATATGAGCGTACTCTCTGTCGCCGTGAGCAGCCTGATTTTCATTCATGAAATCCATATCCATTGTCTCGTAAGGAATCTCACGATTGTACTGTGTGTGAAGATGGCAAAGAGGCTTTCTAAGCTCCTGATGGCCAAGAATCCAAGATTTTGCAGGTGAGAATGTGTGCATCCAAGTGATTACGCCAGCACAAGTCTCATCATTGTTTGCCTCATTGAAAGTACGTCTGATTACTTCGTTTGTAATCATTGTTGGCTTCCAAACTACTTCGAATGGAAGAACGCCTGATTTGTTGAGGCACTCTACTATCTCCTTTGAGTGTGCTGCTACGTGTGCTAAACATTCATCACCGTAGAGATCCTGCGAACCTGTGCAGAACCAAAATTTGTAGTTAAGCTGTGTTTTCATAAAATTACCCTCCAATACTTATTATACCGATGGAAGAACTGCCATTAAGATTGCCTAAAGGCAATGGGCAGTTCTGGATATTAAGGCATCTTCCCTAAAGGGCCCCTCCTTAATATATGTCCTAAAAAAAGAATACAACTTGTACAGTTTTATGCACAAGTTGTATTCTTTTAGTTCAAATTCATTATAAAATCAATAAATTTAGATGGTGGACAAGCGGCATCTATGGTGTACAAGTTACAATGTACTCTTTCTCTCCACCAGCTCCGGGGTCAAAAGTATGTGTGCATCTTTTCTGCTAATGCTGCCCTCTATAAGACCTATTAATGTCTGGGCAGCCTTGTGACCAAACTCCTGCTGTGGATGAGATATTGTAGTGATGCCTCTACTTTGTGACAGCAGTGAATTATCAAATCCTGTAACTGAAATATCATGAGGTACACTGCGGCCAATGTTTGTAAGTCCCTTTATAACATCAGCTGCAATCTCATCGTTGTAGCAAACCACTGCCTGAAATGATATGCCTTTTTCAATAAGTCCCAGGACACCTTCCATAGGCTTCATGGTTCTATCCTTTGTGTGATACCAGATTACTAAGTCCGGGTCGTATGCAATCTTTGCCTCCTGCAGTGCTTTAACATAACCCTTGTGTCGAAGAATCCCCTGAGTATCATCCGCCTTGAATATTCCAGCGATGTGCTTATGTCCCAGCTTTATCAGATGCTCGGTAATAAGCCTGCCCCCCTCTACATCATCAAGCATAACGTGAGGTCTGTCCATCATAGACTCGTAGCATCCCTGGATAAATACATACGGAATCCCCATAGCATCCATCTGATCATACAATACCTGATGCTGGCAACTGATGGCGCTCTGACTAGGCTCTATAATCATTCCATCAATGTTCTTTGAAAGAAGCTCCTCCATACACCAGGCCTCCCCTTTACGGGAATTGTTGGTGGTTTTCAAAAGTATGCTATAGCCATTTTCTGAAAGGACCTGATTGATTCCCTGAATGACTCTAGGGAAAATATAATCAGACATATAGGTAGAAACCACTGCGATATTCTTGCTTTTACCTCTTTTCTGAAGACGTTTTGACACATAAGTTCCACTGCCATGTTTTGCATAAAGATACCCTTCATCAATCAGCTTCCCCAGTGCCTTTCGAACTGTCTGTCTGGTAACAGCATATTCCTTGGCCAACTGATTTTCTGATGGAATCTTCTGCCCCGGTTCGTATTTTCCAGAATTAATGGCTTTCTTTATATCTTTAATTATCAATTCATTTTTCGCTTTAATCATAGCTTTATCTTATCAAAGGCAATACCCACTGTTAAGAAGATTTTTTGCAATTTTTGATAATCTCTGATATGTTATTGTCCTGTGACGTTTTGAGATAATCAAACGCTAAGTAATTCTTTTTAAGGGGAGTGTGTTATTAATATGAATTTGACAGAACGACTGAAACTAGTTGTGTTTCTATTATTTCTTACAGCAATTATCATCTTTTTGGCCAGCGAAAGCTGGATTTTCACATGGATGAAATTGCTAATTATGGCTTATCTAATCATGTGGTAGGCAAAGATGCCCACATCGACTACGGAAAAGTTTACACAGGTCTTGGACCCTTCGAAGATTTCGTAGAAGTTGATGCTACCCAAAGATTTAACTACAGAAATGTATATCATAATCAATGGGAGGATGTACATCCACCTCTTTACTACTGCATCTTTCACACTGTATGTTCTTTTTTCCCAAATTCATTTAGTGTCTGGTACGGAATAGGACTTAATATTTTTTGGATGTGGTGTATAGTATTTGTGTTGTACAGGCTATTAATGCTCATGACGCAAAATACTTACCTATCTATGGGAATCCTTTTGGCATTCTGCACCACACCACTTTTCATTAATCTAATACTATTCATCAGAATGTATGCCCAGCTCACATTTGTGGCACTAGCTTTAGCTTATCTGATAAAAATATATTGGGATAAACAGCTTGATAAAAAGTTTTATTTCTTCTTCTCAGTATTATTATTATCAGGAATGCTGACTCAATATTATTACATGTTTTTCGCTTTTTCTCTTTGCTTCCTATTTGCATTACATCTACATTTCGAAAAACGTACAAAAGAAATAGTTACCTCATTGATAGTTTCAGGTGTGGATGCTTTAATCTATTTGGTAGTTTGGAGGCACGCCATCAAGCATGTATTTTTTGGGTACAGAGGCGAAGAAGCAATGGCCTCTGCATTTTCTCTTTCAACCATAAAAAATGTACTTTTGATGATAGTATCCCTAAATATCTATCTTTTCTGTGGACTATATTTCATAATCTCCATTGTATTGATTGTGGTATTCGTTAAGAAGCTAAGAGCTAAGTCCATTGTTTTTCTTATGAATATGCACTGGTTTATTCAGCCATTTTCTATTTGATTGCAGTTGGAAAGGTGGCTCCTTACCAGCATTTTAGATATTATTCACCGGTTGCCTTCGTATTTGTATATGCTGGAATTGTTATTACATCCAATTTATTAAAGGAACGCTTTGGCTTTAAAAAGGCTGTAGCCATTTTAGTTGGACTTTGCCTAGTTGCAAACTTTGCAGGAATTGCTGCTTCAAAATTCTATGTTGAAATGGACTTCTATAGCGAAGCAAAAGCTCAGTTATTCGAAGAGCTTGAAGGCAAGACTTGTGTAATATACATAGATGAGGATTGGGTTGTACCTAGCTTCTTCGAGCCAGTCCAGCATGCAAAATCCTACGTATTTTTAAATAGCGATACACTGAATTTAGTTGATGAATATAATAAGCTTGGATATGTTTGGGCAATATATGGAGAACACGCAGATAAGCTACCTAAAGAGATTAAAGGTAAATGCATTTATTCTGGTTCGGAATACTATTATTTAATAGAAGCAAATAATTAAAAACTTCCAAATGGCCTGCTTTATCAGTTATTCTACTGTGGGCCGTTTGTAAGACTAGTTTTTCCTCAAATCTTTTTTTCACAACCTTAAATCATAAATACCAATGTTTGCGACAATTATATATTATGTTAACAAATATAACTTCTTTTTATAAACCATTGACTAATCCTGAGTTGAATGCTACTATAAACGTCGTTGTGAGTTGTTTTTGCGACACGCGGAAGTGTCGGAACTGGCAGACGAGCAAGACTAAGGATCTTGTGCTCATTGCGAGCGTGCGGGTTCAAGTCCCGCCTTCCGCATCCTAAAAAAGATAACCAGAGCATAAAGCTCTGGTTATTTTTTTATGTGCCGAAGAGTCCCTTGAATCCGGGATTCAAGGTCTCCTCGGCACAAGTGCCTTCGTCGGTCGGTTCGGTGGGAAAAAGGTCCACCGGACCTTTTTCTTTATCCACCTCACCCCGCCTTCCGCATTTGGATAGAAAAGCTTAATCAACTGGTTGAATTTTTTTCAATTAGTGGGTGCAAAGTGCAATATGCATCCCAACACCAACTTTATTGAAAATGGGATGTATTTTTTCTTTCAGTGTCCATAAATTAATTCTCAGATTATATAAAGGTGTTTCTTAAAATATGCTTTTACAAATGTTTGAATGATACTAAATACTTAAATCTGCGATTTGTGCACTGAAAATGTAAATTCCTTACATCCCCAAATTAGTTTTTGTTGGTTTGGGATGCATATGCGAAAAAGATATGCCACACTAAATAAATTCTCAATTGCACAATTACCATTTATAAGATATTGTAGAATAATGAAAATATGGGGGAACTAGCTGTGAATAATGTATATGACGAATGTCCAATTATTGAAAATGATAGGTTTTTATTGCGGTTTGTGACTAAAGAAGATTCGGATGATTTACTAAAAGTTTATAGTGATAAAAACGCCTTGCCATTTTTCAATAGTGATAACTGTCACGGAGACAATTTTTACTATCCAACTAAAGAAAGAATGGATAAGGCTATAGATTTTTGGATCTATTCTTACAATCAAAAATTCTTTGTACGTTGGGCTATAATAGATAAGCAGACAGAAGAAGCTGTTGGAACAATAGAGTTGTTCCATAGAATTGCTGAAGATGATTTTAATCACGTTGGAGTACTTAGATTAGATGTAAGAAGTGATTATGAAAAATCTGAAATAATAAATGAATTGTTATCAATTATCATATCACCTGCATTTGTTTTGTTTGATTGCACAGAAATAATCTCTAAGGTTCCAGTCTATGCTATAGAGCGTATGGATGCTTTCTCAAAGTATGGATTTAAAAAGAGTGAGTCTATGCTTGAGGGCACAATGGATCACTATTTATATAAAGATTACTGGAAGATATTAAAATGAAAATTATTTTCCAAATTGAAGGAAAGGCTTGAGATGGATAAAATAATAGGCACTATTGTAAAAGGCCATATCGATCGTCCATTAGGCTCGGCTCACCCAGATTATCCGGACATGATTTATCCAATTAACTATGGTTATGTGGATGATGTTTTTGCAGCTGATGGCGAGGAGCAGGATGTTTATGTGTTTGGCACAAACGAGCCTTTAGAAACCTTTGAAGGAAAGGTTATTGCTGTATATCATAGAACTAATGATAATGAGGACAAATGGATTGTTTCATTGGATGGTACCGATTATTCGGATGAAGACATTTTGTCTGCAATTGAGTTTCAGGAACAATACTTTGAAGGTGAGCTTTTAAGATAACAATACTGCACTGGCATTGTATCGAAATATAGGTTTTATAGAGACAGGTGTGGTAGACGGTGTCAGAACCTCCTTTCTTAGCGGGTTTCTGGACTGACAGAACTGTTCAAGTCCCGCCTCGCGCTCTTAAAATTTAGTTTTGAACGTCCTATGAAATAAAGCTTCATAGGACTTTTTCTTTTTATCTTCGTATATAATCGTTAAAAATTCTGACAACCTAGGGACAACCTACGCATTTAGTAAATCTCTAATTTCTTCATCCACTCCAATACGCGCATACGAATAGTTTCGCAGATTTGTCTCAACACTATGTCCGAGTAGTCTTGCTCTATCCGCAACAAGTATTCCTTTTGGAATAAGTGTATTTTTATGGAGAAGAAAAAGCGCTACACATTCTGTGTATTTTTTCAAAAAAATAGATCTGAATATCTTCAGACCTATTTTTGAATTCTATATTATGTTTTGTTTCCCCTTTATTTTTCTTCCCTAATAATGAAAGTAATCCTATAAGGAATACTACCGCGCCTGCACCAAAGGCACCGACGATTGATAGTGGAAGAGGGAATGTTTGAGGGATAGTATTAGTAGAAACTAATTCACCACAAGTTGTACAATATGTTTTGCTTTCTCCTGTCGAGAAAGAACTAGCATATTTAGTAATTTGTGGTTCTCCTTCAGTGTGACCTGTTGTGGCAATCTCATCTTTATATGAATCACCACATACAGTGCAAGTATAAGTATCATATCCATTATTGATACATGTAGAATCTACGTGTTCAGATAACTCGTATGAATGCTCACCTGTAGCTGGAATAACTTCAGTCTTTGTCTTACCTGTAAGTAAGTTCTTATATGTAATAACGCCATCCTTAGAACAAGTTGCATCAGTTCTTCCAGTCTCAGACCAAGCGGCCTCAATTTCTGCCTCTGTATACTTAGGAGCAGATGAAGCCTTCTGAGATGTCGAACTTGAATTATTTGTCTTAGATGTTGACTGAGTTTCAGAAGATGAAGAATTTGAAGATGGACCATACATAGCCTCATCTTGCGCAGCCAATTCTGCTAAATAAGCATCTTGCGCAGAAAGTCTTTCTTCTTCAGTAAGACCGCTTTCAATATGAACAGCATTACCACCTTCTTCAGCTCTAGCCTCTACTGTACTCATTGCAAGTCCTGCAATCATAACAAATGTAAATATAACCATGGAGTTGATCAATCTTCTCATTGATTTCTACCTCCTTATTTTTTTATTTTCTCAAATGAGCGATGTTCTATTTTATTATGGAAAGACCTTTTAAAAAGGTTCTTACTTTTCAACTGTAGATAGGATAACATTTTGGAAATACCTATTCATATCGCATTACGCGATCTCGTCAAAATGTTATAAATAATATTTACGTTAAAAAGCTTCACGAGTATATCACGGAGCTTCCATTTTTTCAATGAAAATATTGTGAATAACATTTTGTGTTGGGCTGTAGTTTTATTTCTCATATCTTTTTCCTTTCTTAGGTTTTATTTTTGATACATCAAATCTAATATAGGGAAAAAACTTAATTTCATATTTTTTAAATAGTAATAATGGATGTAAGTTTGGATAGAAATACTATTTACAGGATGCTATAATAATGAACGTTGCCACCCTCTAGACTGGCGCAGAAAGGAGGGGTGCAGTCTTGGACATTATTTTATCATTTCTAATCTCTGTCATGGCAAGTATAACGGCCTATTATATTTGCAAATGGTTCGACAGCGATGAAAATGGCAATGAGCCTAAGGATTAAGCCGCCTTGTTCCAAAATGGCATAAAAAAAGCTAGGAGTTGCAGCTCCTAGCTTTTTTTGCTGTCTTGTTAAGACATTAAGTTATCATTTCTTTGCCTATGTTTATTATAGCAAGTCTTTAAAAATAGTCAATATGCTTAAAATCTTCAAAACATACTAGATATCACTTGCTTTGCACATTATATATGAAAGCTAACAGAACTACAATATCTATAAAGACAAACAAAAAGGACAACGAGCAATGCCGACACGCTTTTCCTCCTTGATTTTACTGGTGTTCCCGACATATATGTCGGTTCAAGTCCCGCCTTCCGCATTAAAAGGAAATGGCTTTGATGTAATCTACAACAAGCATCCTGCATATTTGTTAAAATTGTTCATTAATAATTTGTCTATTAATCTCGATATAAAAGTATATGAATTTTTATACGGCTAAGGAAGTGCTTATTTCAACGGAATGAAGTTGAGATAGGCGCTTTTTTTAGTCAGCAACACCCGCTCGGACCTTTCTGGAGAGCGGAGCAGCTTTGACTGACAGATGAGCTGCAGAAAGGAGTTTTATGGCAGATTATTTAGCAGAAAACAATTATCTATTTCAGGGTAACTTTTCAAGTAGTTATCTTTATTTCTCTAATTTTGCGAATAAAGATAACGACTTTGGAAATGCTTTGAAAACATCAACAGATGAACAATTGAATACTACGGAACTTGCAGACGGCATTACATCATTTTCTTATCAAGGCGTAATGCAACAGTTTGAAACCCGAATCGATGTTAATGGAGATGAAGAAGTAGATTGGCGAAATATGACTGATGAAGAGTGGAAAAAGCTCTTGGAAAGAATTGATGCTGATATTGATGATATGGTAGAACGTGTCAAAGAGGAAACCGAGGAGGCAAAAGAAGAACAAGTAAAAGAAGCACTAGAAAAAGAGGCCGTTTTTTCACAGCCCCTTTTTATGTTATCTTATTTATTTCCTTCTCTCAATTTATCATCTGCTTCTTTTGTAAATTCTGGAATTGGTTGACCTGTCACTATACCATTAGCAACAATCCACTGAGCATCCCCATAATTATTTACACCGATTGGTGCAAAGTAAATGTGCTTTGAAAGTTCATTCATTAATTCAACTTCCTGCAATCCATTCTGTTCAACTCTCTGACGTCTATTATAATCCAGCTGCATCTCGTATGCCATTCTTGCAAAAGCTGCTGCCCCCTCTGGATTTGCACTCGTTACAGGAATTGCAAAGCCTGCAATACTTCCTCCGCTGCTATATGCCTCTCCAGATGGTCCAGTCGGAAGTGGTGCCCATCCCACTTCATAATCGCACTCATAAACCGATTTTGCACCAAAACCATACTCACATGTCATCGCAAGCTTTCCACTCTTAAATGCTTCTACAAAATCTACTCCTGGCTGCTGTATATACTTGCTTTTACAATATCCATCCTGAAGAAATTCGAAAGTTTCCTTAGCTTCACTACTCGCATAATTGCTATAAACTTTACCCTCATCGTCGTAAACTAAAGCAGTAGTGCCATCTGCATTTAGCACTTGAACATAAAATGAATCCCACCAACCAAAGCCATAAATATCATTTTCTCCATCACCATCGGTGTCTTCTGCCATTTTAGTTCCAACCTCTTTAAAGGTATCCCAGTTCCAATTCCCCTCCTCAAAATATTCCGAAGGTGTTTTCACACCTTTTTGTTCAAAAAGGGTCTTATTGTAACTAATTACTACAGGATTAGCATCTGCCCCCATCGCATATGGAGTTCCTCCAAAAGTGAAAGCTGTTGTTACATTATCATACCAGAAATCATCGTCCAAATTTACATACTTAGACACATCCTGTACAATTCCATCGTTTGCATATCGTGGGAAATTCTGATCATTTGCCTGAACCAAATCACAGACCTCACCCTTTTCAACCATTTCAGTTGTTTTGTTGATCATTTCACCCCAGCCTACGCCATATACAGTTACAGTACCACCATACATTTGCTCAAAGGCTTCTTTTGTTGACCATACAAGGTTAAATGCATTGGAATCATTTGCTTTAAAATTCTCCCACTCTTCTTCTGACATATCCCAAACAATCACCAAATTCGGATTATCTAAATGCTGTGGTAAAATATAAACATCTCTTGCACTAACAGTCTCAGACTGTTCAGTTTGCTCTGGCTGCTGTGAACTCTCTTCTATACCAGCTTCTGTTTTAGGAGCGGCATTGTCAGTTCCACACGAACAAAGCGATATAACGCAGCCCGTTGCCAATATACATGATATAATTTTTCTCTTCATATTACATCTCCAGTTAAAATTTAACAAATCTATCAGTTTCAACTTTTAATTGTCTTGCTACTTCATTATTTCCGTGCATCTGTTCATCGATATTTTCCATCTTTCTTACCAAATCAGATGTATTATCCGCTGCATTCGAAATTGCTTCTGCACCTTCATCAACTGCTGATGTAATTCCTTCAATTGCCTCTTTGATACCTCCTACCAAATCCTTCAAATCAATAGACATTTTATTAAATTTATGTACAACACTATCTACGTAAGCTGCATCTTCTCTATATTTTTGTCCACTTGATACGAAACCGTCGTAATCAGGCAAGATTGTTTCATTAACGTACGTAATAATCTGGTCTGAGCTCTTAATTAATTCTTTAACTGCA
This sequence comes from Butyrivibrio fibrisolvens 16/4, assembly GCA_000209815.1. GTDB lineage: Bacteria > Bacillota > Clostridia > Lachnospirales > Lachnospiraceae > Pseudobutyrivibrio > Pseudobutyrivibrio fibrisolvens_A. The sequence goes on along the minus strand of FP929036.1, from coordinate 754,190 downwards.
ACTGTTACCATATCATTGATATTCTGAATATTACTTGCTGTCTCTCTACTTGAATCAGCCAACTGTCTAATTTCATCTGCAACAACTGCAAAACCTTTTCCTGCTTCTCCTGCACGAGCAGCCTCGATGGAAGCATTTAATGCAAGTAAGTTTGTCTGAGATGAAATACTTAAAATCTCATCTGTCAAACCATTAACCTTCTCTACACTCTTTGATTCTTCAATCGCTTCCTGGAGAGCGCTTAATATATCTCCCATAATTATATTTGTATTTTTCTTATTTTCTTCAGCCGTTCTCTGAAGCTCATCGGCTCTATTTCTCATTTCCTGAACGTATCCAGATAAGTCTTCTGATACACTCGCCAAATCAGCAACATGTGCGTCAACATTTGCTGCATTCTCATTTACACCAGTTGTAGTAGCTGATATCTCTTCCATAGAAGCAGATAACTCCTCCATAACAGATGAAATATCACAAGCATCTTCATTTGCTGTAGTCACATTGTGAGCAACATTTCCAACGATCTTGTCAAGCTCAGATGAATTTGAAATAATACTCTTCATCGTTCTCTGTAAAGCTTCAATAAACTCATTGATACCTTTACCCATCTGACCAACTTCATCTGTACCCTTAACTTCAATTCTTCTTGTCAAATCTCCTCTATTATCCGAGATTTCATCTACAATGTGCTGCAATGTCTCATGTGTTTTCTCTAATGGCTTAATAACTGTTCTCTTGCAAACGATAAAGCAAAGTACTGTTAAAATAACAGCAAGTAATAAAATAATCAAGCTTATATTAATTGAAGCACTGTACACTCCTCTATTCTTGCGAACGGCTTCACCCATTTCCTGCTTGTTTGCTTCACGCATCTGGTTAGCCATTGTATTTACATCACTTCCCTGAGCCTTTAACTCAACGTTTGCCATTCCCTGAGCTGTTGTATATTGATACGATGAACTACAAGTAATTACTGTATTAAAGGTGTCCATAAAAGTATCATATTTCTGCTTATACTGCTCATATAAAGCAGCATCTCCATTATTTGCTTTTAATACTGTTTCATATTTCGAACATGTTTCAGCCAAACGCGCTGTAACAGTTTCAATTTCTGCCTCTACTGACTTTTTCATTTCTACATCAGTAGCTGTACAGTGAGAATAGGCTAATTTCTGTAAAGCCTCAACATCAGTCGAAATATCCCCCAGCAACGACATACTTTCTGCATAATAACCAGAAATCCTCTCATCTGCGTTTTTCATCTGCGTCAAACTAGAAATCGATGATAAAAACGTAAAAACTAATAATAGTACCAGCATAAACATTGGAACCATTATTTTCATCCTAATATTCAAGTTTTTCATTGCCTTCATAAATACCTTCCCTCCATATAATCAAGTAGTTTTTGTTGAAAATCCAAGGTTTTTCCCTTGGTATATCTCAGTAAGAAGAGTCAGTTTCATGGATATTTCAATGCATCAGGTGCTGAAATAGTGGTAGATGGGTGCACGAAATAGAACGTCATTGATTTCGCTCTACATGGCCTTTGTGCGAACCCCTTCCCTCTATGGCAGCGAACCTCCTGTATCCAACGGGTTCTCCCTTGTCCCCAAGGGTCCCAACTTCCTTCGTACCGCCTATCCATAACCAGGGCGTCAGCTTAGCTCCTTTGCAGGATCATGCCCTATGGAAAACACTCCTGCTGACTGCCGGCTCATTCTTTGTATGTTTGATTACTGACTCGCTTCCTGTTACAGCACCTTGCGGTGGACGTTATCTGTGACAGTCTGCCTTTATTCAGTGGCTGTTCAGGATACAGCCGCCATCGAGTTACTGTCTCTATTATGCTGCCATCAGTGACTGCATCTTCTTCAGCGGATTGATCCGCCTGGTCGTGTAATACTGGTGCAGCTGGGAAAACTCTGTATTCTTACTCACAAGGGACATCGCAACCTCAAACAGTAAATATCTCAGCCTTTTCCGGCCACGTTTTGTTATCGTTGTCTCACCCTTGTGTTTCCCTGAACTGTTCTCCTTGATCGCCAGGCCTGCCAGCTTCTGAAGCTGCTTGGGATTATCGAACCGGCTGATATCACCGACCTCCGCCAGAAATCCGGATACCGTCTTTATACCGACACCCTTGATCTCCATCAGCTTTTCAGCCATCGGGATCTGTTTTACCAGTGTTTCGATCAGCGTCATAATCTCCTGAAGCCTTGCCGCTCTGGATTCATAATCCTCCAGCAGCATCCGGATTTCCAGCCTTGCGGCTGTTTCTCCTTCCCGGTTTCCGATACTGTGCTCTGCGGCTTCATACAAGGTCTTCGCCCTCTTAAGTCCTACCGCCTTGAGCTTGGCTTCCCGCCATATCCTGTTTACCCCTTCGACACCCAACGTCACGATGTCTTCCGGGAGCGGGGCAACTTTCAGTATCATCATTCCGCTCTTTGCATCCGGATTCCCATAAACATCCTTGTATTCAGGAAAGTAGATGCTGAACCAACGACTGATCCGGTTCTGTATTCTCGTAAGTTCCGACTGCATCTGGAACCGAAGATTTGATGCTGTCCTCAGATCCGCATACACACCGTCCGGCAGGTAGGGGTACGAGTATCGTCCATCCTTGATCAATCCTGCAATGACTTTTGGATCCTTACGATCGTTCTTTGTCGGATTATTGTCGTCCAATTCCTTTGACTTCTTCACATGATGCGGATTCACCAGTACCGGCTTCATGCCGTTGTCCTGAAGGAACTTCCCCAGGTTGAACCAGTAATGGCCTGTCGGCTACATCCCCGGTAGTACTGCATTCTTATCATGCTCTGTCTGTATATGAAGGATCCATGCCTTAAACTCTGTGAAGCCCGGTTCTGTATTGCTGAACTTAAATGGCTTCTTGGAGAACTCGATCCCCCGCCAGTCAAAAGCTCTGGCATAATGGAATTCGCTTCCGACATCGATACCTACAACCAAAGTATTTTCTGTTACTGCTTCAATTTTTGCGTTCTGCGTGTTAGACTTCATTTGAAATACCTCTCTGTTTAATAAGATTTTTACCAACCGCCAGTCAGTAAATCTTATTCTACTCTGAGGTATTTTTCTTTTCAACGTCCACCACGATTTAAACTATACAGGAAGCTCCTTTACTTCAACACAGCTTGTTACATATGATAATTCATTTCATTCATTTCAAATTACATGCTTCGCCAAATGTAATAACTTCACTTTACATTTGAATTATGCATGGATTTATGAAACTAATCAATGTTTTAATTCCTCATTAATATTAAACCGTTGATTATCATTCGCTGATATTATTTTTGAACTCTTAATTGCCGCTTATCACTATTCTCATCCACTCAATCAAAGCGTCCTTCGGCATAAGTAGTCTTGCACTTATCTTCCCATTATCATCACAATCTTCAATCAAAATATTGCCATTATCAAATAAATACGTATGATTATTTAAATCTTTGTTTTTCCTCAGAAATACAGTAACCGGTTTAGACATTATATTGACAAGGGTAATGTTAGCATATAAATTTGGCGTAATTGTGTTTTGTTTGAGTATGTTTTGTGCCACAGTATAGCATTCAATGAGAAATGAGTCTTAAATTGCACCTAGCTGCATCTTATAGTATTTCTCATAGATACCGCCTTCTTTAATTAATTCCTTGTGGGTACCCTTTTCTCTAATTCCATCTCCATCCAAAACAATTATTTCATCAGCACCAAGTATAGTAGACAAACGATGAGCAATTGTAATTGTTGTTCTGCCCACGGCAAGCTTATCTAAGCTTTCCTGAATATATCGCTCACTTTCATTATCCAGGGCACTGGTTGCCTCGTCCAAAATTAAGATAGGTGGATTCTTAAGGAATACTCTTGAAATAGCTATACGTTACTTCTGACCTCCGGATAATCTAGTACCTCGCTCACCCACCTCTGTATCAAATCCATCAGGAAGACTTTCGATAAAATCCAATAAATCTGCATTTCTTGCAGCCTCTACTATTTCTTCCATGGTAGCATCCTGCTTTCCATAGGCTATATTTTCTTTTATTGTTCCGTTAAACAGATAAACATCCTGTTGAACTATTCCAATATATGAACGCAGAGATTTCTGAGTCACATTTCTGACATCAACACCATCTATTCGCACACTGCCTCCAGTTACATCATAAAATCTAGGAATAAGTGCACAAAGCGTGGTCTTTCCACCACCGGAAGGTCCTACTATAGCAACAGATTTTCCAGCATCTAATTAATACTGTCTCCTCCTCTTCATAAGAGAATGACACATTTTCAAAATCAATTACTCCACTTACATTATTTAGCTCTGTTGCATCTTTACTATCAACAATATCAGGCATGGTATCCATTACTTCTGTGAATCGCTCAAAACCAGCCATTCCCTTTTGAAGCTGCTCGGTAAATTCCACAAGTACGTTAACCGGGTTTATAAAGATATTTATGTACAGAGCATAAATCGCCAAATCATCAACTGATATCTGCCCCTTTGCAATACAGTAGCCGCCAGATACCAACACGGTCATAAACATCAGACCTTCAAACATACTGTTTCCAGAGTGGAATGTTCCCATTTGCTTATAGTTTGCTTTTTTAGAATCTAAAAATGCAAGGTTACTCTTATCAAATTTCTTCTGTTCGATATCCTCTCCTGTAAATGACTTTACTACCCTAATACCGCCTAAAGTATCCTGTAAGGAAGAATTGATTCCTGCAATCTTCTTTCGATTATCAGAAAATGTTCGACGCATTTTTGGTTCTGATTTACAGCAAAAATTCCCATAAGCACCACAACTAAAGCCAGACAAAGTGTCATAGGAACATTGATTCTCATTAAAAGTATAAAAGAACCTACTATCTTTACCACTGAGATGAAAATGTTCTCAGGACCATGGTGTGCAAGCTCTGAAATATCAAACAAATCCGAGACCAGCTTGCTCATCATCTCTCCAGTATTATGGGTATCATAATAGGAAAATGAGAATGCTTCAAAACGCTCAAATAACTCTCGGCGCATCCCAGATTCGATTTTCGCACCCATCATATGTCCTTGATAAGTGACATAATATTTGCAGGCTGTCCTTATTAGATACATGACAATCATAAGTATGGCAATCCAACCTAAATTCTTAAGAATGGTTTCCGGAGCCTCCAAATATAATGTTCCCCTTAAAAATCTAAGGAGCTGTGGAAATGCCAGATCAATTACAGACAAAATGGTGGCACAAACCAAGTCCAAAATAAATACACCAATATAAGGCTTATAGTATGGAATAAATCTTTTAATTAGTTTCATAGTATCTTTCCTTAATTCTTTCTTTTATTTCTTTTTATCTTACATGGTTTAATTGATTGTAATTAAATTGGCTAGTACATTATTTAAATGAATTTATGAAATTTAAATACATTCCACATTTATAAGAACTAGATTTATCCCCGCTCATAATTCTTGATTACTAATGTTAAACTACTATAATAGAAATTGCGCATTTAAAATATTTAGCGTATTAATTTACATATGAGGGAGATAACTAATGAACAAGCGGAGAAAAAGAAGACGACAAAAAAGAATAATTTCTATTATAACTATTGTGGTTGCCCTTATTCTGGTGGCCATCGCTGTAGTCTATTTTAAAATAAATAAAGATGAAGGTGTTCTATGTTTTTCTTCAATTGCCTCATCAATATTTGCAAACATCATAGAAAACTCTTTTCTATTGCCCTCACCGTTGAAGAGACGCTGTAGAACTACATTTAGGACTTATAGGACTTAAAATAATTATTTGTTAGGATTAACCCAAAGGCAGCAGTGACACTTAATGTGTCCCTGCTGCTTTTCACATCTTCCTATTTTTTATACAAGATTATACTCATAATATATTGAGTACCAAGTAAAAAACATGATGATAATCCTCACATTTTTAAAGAAATCATAAAATATTCACGTTATATAATCTTGTATTTTTGTATTGTATAGGTGTATGATAACGCCTAGGGCAAAGTTATATTTAATCCATTATATTGTTTATAGTGCATTATTTATAACTTTTATTTTTTGGGAAAGGCGTTATCAATGAAAAAATCAGTATTAAGTCTTGTTATGGCCGCTGCAATTGTTGCAACAATAGGTATGTCTTCTATTGAAGCAGAAGCTTCTATCTACGCACCTGACCAGGAGCATGAATTCTTTTTATTAAAAGAGCAAGAAGTAGAAGATGCAGATTATAGCATACTTTTTGTTGGAAACAGCATCACTATGCATCCCGCCTGCGATTACTGGTGGGGCTACTGGGGAATGGCTGCATCTAAACCTGAATATGATTATGTACATAGAGTTGTGGCTGAGCTTAATAATACAGATAAAACTGTAGATTATGATGTTATCTCATTTTCCCTATGGGAAAGAGACAATACTCGTCAAATAGCAATCAGCAAGTTAGATAAAGTTTTAGTAAAGGATTACGATCTGGTAATTGTTCAGGTGGGCGACAATGTACATCACGTGGCTCATTATAAATCAGACTACGAAACACTAGTTGGATATTTCAAAGATAAGTATCCTGAATCAAAAATGCTATTAGTTGGTGATTTTTGGTCTCGCCCAGGCCATGATGCAATAAAAAGACCGTAGCAGCGGAACAGAACTGTCCATATATTGATCTTTCTGATATTCGCGATAAAGCAAAGTATCGCTCTTATTTAGGAGCAGAAGTATATGGCGAAGATGGGAACATCCACAAAGTAGATTTCCCACCTGTAACTGCCCATCCAAATGACTTGGCTTATGAAGTTATAACAGAAAGAATACTGGAACATATAGAGTAATTCTATCTCAATATGAAGCAAAATCTTTCTTTGTGTATTTTATAAAAGTTAGGATTACCGTAAATACGATAATTATCGTTCCAAAAATGTACGCTGTGCCAGGGATGGTTTCCTTTGCAAATATCTCTGTGGCGTTGCAATAGCTGAATGGTCCTATGGTAATTGCATCCTCCATCTCTGAGGCAACGCGGCCTATCAAATCATAGGCGTATAATAAAAGGGCTATTCCAAGTCCTGTTCCTGGCATATTTCGTTTTACAAATGCAGAAATCATAGTACAGATAAACATAATCTCCACATTCATCAAAAGTTGAGATAGCATAAATATTACAAACAACTCCCATTCTGGATGCGCATCAATATATACGAATCCTGGAATGTAGCAGGCAACTGTAATTATCGTAAATACGATAATCATAATTAACATTGAACAAATTTTAGCCACTACTACTTTCCCTCTTGATATAGGAAGTGAATACAAAAACTCTCCCGTATGACCATCTTCCTCCTTGGAAAGAATTGTAGTGGCAGTAACTGCTGCAAACATTGAACTTCCTAAGCTATGGACCACGCCTACTTCTGTTGCAAAATATCCTGCTATAGTTCCAATACCTAATGTGCTCATTCCAAATGCATCAGAAAACGCGCCCATATTTGAAAAGCTTTCTGAAAGAGCCGCCATATCCTCTGTCATACTTGAATATAAGCATATACAAAACATCCCCATAATCCCCACGGACAAGCTCCAGATTATCAAGCTTTTATAGTTTTGTTTTAATTCGTGCTTCAATAAAATTAACATTTGTCTCCTCCTTATTTATCACTGTAAAAACTCATAAAAATCTCATCAATTGATGGATCAGAAATATTCAAATCTTCAACATTTTTCCCACTTAACTCACCGAGCAATGTATTAATATCACCAGTAAATAGGTAATCGACACTCTCTCCATTTACTGTAGCAACCACCCTCTTTGAGCTGGTATTGGTAAGCTCTGCTACGCTTCCCTGGCTAATCAAATGCCCTTCTTTCATAATGGCTACATGTTTACAATATCTTTTTACCTCTGGTAAAACGTGAGTGGACAAGAAGCAGGTTGTTCCTGTTTTCACATACTCGTTTATCAGCTCAAAAAATATATTCTGCATAAGTGGATCCAGGCCGCTGGTAGGTTCATCAAATATAAATAGCTTTGGCTTATGCTGCATAGCGCATACGATGCTGACTTTTTTGCGGTTCCCCAATGAAAGCTCATTGATTCGTTTATTTACATCCACCTTTAGTCTTTCGCACAATTTGTTTGCCTCATCATCACAATCCTTTTTCCTGACATCTGCGGCAAACTTAATAACATCTCTGACCCTCATATTGGGATAAAACATTGCCTCTGATGGCATATATCCAATATCCTGTAGAATCAATTCCTTCTGTGCTTTTGTATCCTTCCCCAATATATTTATTTCGCCTTCGTAATCCAAAAAACCTAACATGGAGCGTATGGTTGTGGATTTACCTGCACCATTAGGTCCTAGGAATCCAAAGATGTCTCCCCTCTCCACCTCAAAAGATACCTTTTCCACACCTCGATGCTTTCCATAGGATTTAGTCAAATTTTTAATTTCAATTATTTTTTCAGTCATAAGTGTTTCCCCTTTCTTTATCTTCACTATAAAGGCA
>FP929036.1:551884-744101 GCA_000209815.1 Butyrivibrio fibrisolvens 16/4 | reverse complement strand
CGGGAGCAATATCAGCTCCCGTAAGATACACTTATTCACCTGTAAGTTGCACTAAATCTCATCCTCATCTGCTTCTCGCCTAGCCTGAAACAGTTCCAAATTCTTGTTTAGTTCCTTGTCATCTATTTTGCGTTTTGTGTCATAAATAAAGATGACACATATATAAAGCAGCACTATATAAACTAATAATCCAATGGTCCAGCCTATGCTGTGGTCTAGCCAACCAAAGAGATAAGATGCTACGGTGTATACTGCCGTACATACGATAAATCCAAGGATTTCTGCGGTACCAAATCGCCAGGCTTCATCAAAATTATGAAATAGATAAACCTGAGCATAGCCTATAACGTAGCAAAGAAGAATCATCTCTGTCATGTGTAGAATATCTGCAGTGTAAGTATGATTCACCAGGCGATACATACAGTAGTAGAAAAGGATGGCAAAGAAATACAGGCAGGATTTAAACTCTATGCCGATTTCTCTAGTAAGATAACGTTCCCAAAGTGAAACTTTCTTATTCATGACCTCTTCCTCCTTGTAATCTTCTTCGTAATTCGGTAGCGTAGGTTCTTGTTATCAGAATATGCTCCCCGCCCTTCATTGTGGCATCAATACGATTTGAAGGCAGACTCTTTAGTCTTTCTATCTTATCGATATTTAAAATCATAGATTTGCTGCATCTGAAAAAACGGATGTCATTAAGCATTTCTGTAAGAGCTGCCAGGGAATACTTTAGCTGTACTACCTTATCAGAAGTATAAGCAAAGGTTTTATCATCTACTGATTCGATGTAGAGAATGGTAGCGGCACTTATCACCACTGTCTCATCCCCAGATTTACCGGTGAGGCGTAGATGATTGCCCTTTAGTAAATCTATTACGCGTTCCACCTCTGGCGTCATTTCATCATAGGTGACAGACACCTGGGGCTCAGCACCTTTTATTTGATTGATAGTTAGCTTCATAAGATTTTCTCCGGGTTAAGTGCATTCTTTTCTCTTGTTTTTATTTTAGCATATATTTCAACATAAGCTTGTTTAAATCTTTATTATAGATGAAGCAACTCGTTCCTGAAATCTCACATCGTGCTCCACCAGTAGCATAGTTGGTTTGTATTGAAGAATCAGTTTTTCAATCTGCATTCGAGAAAACACATCGATAAAGTTCAATGGCTCGTCCCAAATGTACAAATGTGCCGGTGTAATCAAGCTTGCCGCTATCAAAACTTTTTTCTTCTGACCTTCAGAAAAATCCTCCATATTCTTGGCAAATTGCTCTCTTCCCAAATCAAGCTGTCTTAGAACTGCAAGGAAAAGACTTTCATTTAGACCATTGGTCTCGCAATACTTGCGTAATGAGCCTTTTAAAAATGAAGTATCCTGGTTCACATAAGATATCTGCATTCCAGCTGACACATCCAAAGTTCCTGATATATGTATTTGAGAATCAGTATCGTATTTACGATAATCATTCTTTTGCAGAATGGCTTTCAAAATAGTTGATTTTCCGCAGCCATTTTCACCAGAAAGAATAATACGGTCGCCACGTTTCACCTGGAATCGCAGACCATTAATTAATGCTCTATCGGCTCCTTCATACCCTAGAGAAAGATCATTGGCATTTATCAGAATTTCCTTATGGAATTCCAAGGGTTCTATTTTTAAATCGTTTACTCTTTCGATATCATTTAAAAGTCCCTCTTTTTCGCTAATTTCCCTATCAATACGCTGCTCATAGGATTTGACACGAGCCTGCATCTTTTTGTTTTCGCTCCTATAAAAGACCTGGTAGCAATACTCCTATCATGCTCTTTAACAGGATCAAATCCTATCTTGGAATTCTCATTTTTATCAGCCCATCTACCGCTCCTATCTGCAGCTGCCTTTAGTTTTCCTATTTCCTTAAGGTGCTTCTCATTCTCAGCCTGATGGAATGCATCTTTCCTTTCTTTATTTTCCCACCAGGTTGAAAAATTGCCAGACTGAACCTCTATTGAAGCCCTATTCAAAACAAGAACATGGTCACAGACCTTGTCCAACAGGTCTCTGTCATGGGAAACCAGAATAAATCCTTTTTTGGAGGCAAGATAATCTTTAACGATGTCGCGAGCCTCAGTATCTAAATGATTAGTGGGCTCGTCTATCAGAAGAAACTCATTTTCCTCTGCAAATAAAACCGCCAGCATCACTCTGGTACGCTCCCCAAAGCTGAGAGTCTCAAAGGGGCGGTATAGACATTCTGAATCCATCTTTAGCTCATTCATCTGAATCATTACCTGCCACAGTTCTATTTGAGGCTTCCACTTTTCTATGAGATCTGAGGCACTCTTTTTCAGATCTAAAGCAGATACCTGATAAGGGAAATAATCAAAACAGATGCTTGTTTTAATGTTACCTCTATATTCGTGTCTTCCCATAAAAAGATTTAGCAGGGTAGTTTTGCCCTTGCCGTTTCTTCCTATCAACCCCAATTTCCAATCGGTATCAATGCAAAATGTAGTATCTTGAAAAATATCATCAGCACTTCCATCATATGAAAATGTTAAATCTGTCACTTGTATCTGTGCCATACACATCACTCCTCTCCATCTATTTATTGCTTTTATGGCGCAAAAAAATCTGCTCCATACCGAAGCAGATTATACGTACAAATGAAGACAAGACACACGCCGAAAATAAAGTATCAATCACTGATGGCTTCAAAATGAATACGATAATCTAATTCGGCATACACAAACAGACCCCTTTGGGCCATACTAATTAGTCTGTAATTACCAAATCAAACTATCTAATCTCCATTTCTTCACCTACACAAAATGTGTCCTTTCTTTTATGAATATACTTACAATATCACAATTTAAAAGAAATTACCAGACATTTCCCCGTGATTAGTGACTTGCCTTTTTGCTCAGTTCGTCCTGTTTTAGAATCAGTCCTTTTTACATATGTACAAAAGATGATTTGTATTCCCTAGCAATTCTCTTTTTTCGCAATGGGCCATATACCAGTCTGATAGTTTCTTAAAGTCCTCATCAGAGATTGCAAAATCTGCCCTACGCTCAATTGGTTCAATAAGACCATCCACGCCTGTTGTTGTAATGTGGGCTACGCCTTTGTTCTTAAACAAATCCTCAAATTCGGCGATATCATAACCGGTGAAAAGCTGTTCTTTGAAATGTCTTACCTTATTATCATCTGTAAAATTCTCTAACTGTCCAAAAGACCAGTTTCCATAGAAGTAATTTGAATACATGATTGCATATACAGATATAAATGCAAACATTATAACCCCTCCAGTTTTGGTGACTCTTATGGCTTCATCAATGGCCTTATTCACTTCTTCTTTCTCGTACAAATGATATAGTGGTCCAAATACAAGGGTAACATCAAATTGATTATCTTCAAACATACTTAAGTTTGTGGCATCAGCTTGGAGCGCTCTAAGATTACTGATACCTTTGCTTTTCTCTCTAAGTATTTCCAGATTTTTATCCACAAGTTCAGCTGCAGTTACATTCATTCCTTCTTTTGCAAGTGCTATGGAGTATCTTCCTGTTCCTGCTCCGATTTCAAGAACCTTTGTGTTTTTGTCAGCAAATCTATGGATATAATTCATGGTTGTGGTAAATTCCAGGCGACCATGTACAGTTCTTTCAAGTCGCCCTTCTTCCTCATACTGTGAGTAAAATCCACTGATGATTTCTTCCCTTGAAGCCCTTTCATCAATCTGGTTTATCCTTGTAAAATACTTCTTATCGTTTTCATGATGAATGTATGCACCATTTTTCGTCTGAACACGAAGGCTTGCTGGATTATCTTTATTAACAGACATATACACTTCATGAATGCACATCTGTCTAGCCTTTGTAAGTGTGAGCTCAAGTCCTTTAGTTGCATATCCCTTCCCGCGATATTTTGGTGAGATACCATAGCCGATATGGCCAGCTCCTTCTCTTAAGAAATCATTCAGGCAATGTCTTAAATTAAAAATTCCAACATAAACACCTTCATCAACCAATACATATGAAGTATCAGGTACAAATCCCTCAGGTAATTCCTTCCCTAATGACCAATTTCGCTTTTGTTCAATCCACTCAAGAAACTGATCATAGCTATAACCATATACACTATTCATAAATCCATTCTCATTTTCTGGAAAGGTCATATAAAGCTCATATGTCTTTCGATAATCAGAATCCTGTACTCTTACTAGTTCCATAACAAATCCTCCGTGTAAAAAAATATAAAGAAAGCCCCATCAAACTATAAAAGTCTGATGAGGCTTTACTATCTCTAATATAAATCAACAGTATCAACAAATATACTGTCTTTCCTCATCATTCGTAACACCAATAATCCCCTGATTATTATTCACGGGATTCGAATCTGATGTATTGAAATTATTGAGGAATATATATTTCATATCTTCTCTTCTTTTCTTTCCATAAAATTTTATTTATGAGTATAATCATATTGTTTGTTTATGTCAACAAGATTTGCCTCACAGGTAGCTTAATTTTTTGAGTTCACAAATTGTGACCTCAAACATTAAATATCCTCTAGCTTCGTCAACTCCCCCAACTTCTTCGCGTAGACAAGTAGCCTCTTCTTATCATCTTCATTTAAGCTTTCATATTCTAGCAGAAGCTGCTTCCCCTTGTAATCAATCTTAGGTACTGTTACATCAGGTTCATCAATTCCTTTTCCGGTAAGAAGGACTTCTGGTGTTACTTCTAAAACTCTGCATATGTCCATTATCTTATCAGCAGAAGGAGTATGCCCTTTTGTCTTCCAATCACTTATTGTGCTGGGAGCTATACCCGCTGCTTTTCCAAATGAGTTTTGGCTCATGCCTCTAGCCTTTATTAAATAAAAGATTCTTTCTGTAATAGTCATATTCTGCTCCAAATTTCCATCGATTAATCTTAAATTGACTAATCCTCAATCGGTGTAATATATTTTGCAAAATCAAAATCCTCAACACCATCTACCAATATTATATTACTATATTGACTTGGTGAAAGCATTTTTATCATTTCTTTTTGTGATATATAAAAATCAATTCCCGGGCACTGACAATACATCAAATCACCCCCTGCATCTTCAAACTCTTTATGCAAAATAAGATACAGTAGATTTTCAATACAGCTATATTGACTATAATCTCTATCGGAAATATCATGTCCATAATTTTTTTCAATAAATGAGTCTTCGTATTCGTCATAAGTAGGAATAATTAAATCTCCATCGATAACTTTGAGCTCGTCAAAAGCATAGTCGGAATCATATAACGCAAAAAAGATTCCCTTTCCTGCCAAAAATGATTCTATGTGTACTCCATATTCATTTATATGAATATATTGAGTCAACCTAATATTGTATTTTTCAGAATATCATAATCGACCAAATCATTTATCTTCTTTTTAGTATCCTCCATAGAACTGATTAAATCAGCCTTACGAACCATACTCTCTTTTTCTTCCTCAAGTTCTTTTGGATAATCCACATCATTTATATATTTTTCAACTGATTCATAACCTGCGTCATATGCTTTACGTTCCAAGGTTCCGCCTGCTAGCATAAACTTTAGTGGATAAAAACTTCTAAGAGTTTCCGCTCTACTTCTCAAAGTGTCAACTCTAGTATATTCCAGATGCTTTATCCTATCTGAAAGCTCTACATCACCTAATATAATATTGTTATATTTAGTTTCTTCTACAAGTTTGGGAAGTCCATTCTTTTCAACAATCAGCTCTGGCCTCGCATTTGCAAAAATTTCGAGACTATCATACCCAAATTTTTTAGCTACGTCCTCCGCTAACAAAAACACTTTATTTTCGACTATTACTCTGTTTTTAAATAAATATTCTTTTCTCATCATAATTCTCCTCGCAAAAATACTTAAAAATCTATTGACACAAACACATTCCGACATTAATATAAAAGTCAAGAAATGGGTTTTTTACCGTACGTGTTAGGAACTAACAGCCAAGCGGGTTGCTCGTTTCTTTTTTTATGTTTATTATGTCGTATAAATACTTCCTGCCATCTAAATCATGTCTAATTATCAAATTTACATTAAAGACGTTATACCTTTCCACTTTATTATCAACTCCATATACAGGCAAAGCAAAACAAGAATCATAACAATACCAACCATTAGCTCCATCAATATTATGTTTTTCTTTTTGTTCTCTGTATGCTTTCCATTTGTTGCTATCTCAATTAATTCTCCTAATCCTTGAGCTGCGTTAGCTTTTGCCTTAGCAACTGCACCTTTCAAGCTGTAGGTATAATCTGAACCAGTATATTCATCGGGTAAATCAGTTCCAATATAAACAACTTCATTAGAGCCAACTATAGTGTAATTATTTCCAACAAATTCTTTTAAATACTCCTTTACATCATCCCAATTCATCGATCGCTTTCCCTTAAAAGCAATATCATTAATCATTACAATATTATTTCCATCTGCATCTTGAATTACAGACACATTTCTCTTACTCTCCACCTAAAATAATCCTTTCTATAAATAGTCATATTTCTGCTAGTCTCCTTTTAAAATACTTAATAAATCAATTGACACACATCAAATCTGGCTTTAATATAAAAATCAGGAAATGGGTTTATTACCGGGTAGGGCTTCAGCCTGACAGGACTTACTCATTTCTTTTTTATGCATAATTAAAGTTTGAATCAAATCCGTTAAACCGTATTTTTCCATTCGCTATCGCGTATATATTATCATTAAAACTCCCCTTCTTCAATCAAAAAAGCTCCCAAACTTTTTCAAGTTCGGAAGCTGATTTTATACTATATTTAGCGCCTATATCCTATCGATTTTTGCCAAGGAGCCTTGGTCTCGTTTAGAAAATCTGTCCCGGAAGTTTCAACTTCTCTATAGTCTTCGGTTCTTTCTAAACGAATGATGTAGTCATTTGTATTCATTGTTTTTCCGCCGTCTATCCTTTCATGTTCTTGAATGTCTTTTTCATCCCCATAACTCCACCGGCATATAAAGCCCCGATATAAACATTTCTCTCATATTCTTTCTACTGATTCGTCAGAACCATACATTCTGTTGAGTTGGTAAATCCAATACTTTCATAGAGCGGTCTTCCTAATGCGGTTGCATCAAGACTGATCTCCGTTGCACCTTTTTCCCAGGTTTTCTCGATTAGCGATTCAACCATTTTTCGAGCTATTCCCTGACGACGGTATTCACTTTTGGTGTAAACATTCATAAGATGAGCTCGTTTCCCAGTTGGATGACTAAACGTTGGCATTATCCTGAAAAAGCACATCGATGCACAACCAATAACCATGTCATCATCCACCGCAATAACATTTATATGATCTCCATTACAAAAGTAATCGCGACTCTCTTTTATAACTTCATCTGAAAACTCATAATCTTCTGGTAGATTATTCACAACCTTAAGCATCTCAAGGCGAATACTCATCAAGCAATCTATATCATTTTTTGTAGCAACTCTTATTTCCATCATCTTTCACCTACATTCTTTCCTCTCCTTTTTTATTCCCAGAACACACCACCTTATGAAAGGTATGCGGCTCATGATTTCATACAGAAGGTAAGAGCCTGCGAATGCTGCTATTGCAACCAACAGGTATACGATGACAGGGGCAAGGAACGGACATAATGTATGCAGATACCATCCGCTGACCGCTATCATCAGATAATGGAATACGTATAGGCCCCATGATTTTCGGCACATCCACTTTGAGAAAGCATTCGTGAAATTTCCCCATTTTTTCATGAAGGCAAGTATACCGAGAGTTCCAAACCAAGCGTATACATTGCACATGATTGTGTCCAGAACTACGTGTTCCGGATAAGGCTGACCTTTATATAAAATCACGAAAGCTATGCAGGATGCGAGGGCAAGGATGCTTAATAACAGCCAGTTTTTACCAAGTCGATCCATCACCTCGTCATGGGACAATACAAAATAGCCGATCATAAAGCCCAGTCCGTAGATACCGAATCTGTATACCACAATTATCGGTGTGTTAAGTATCTGCGCCGCTCCATATACGGGTATAACAAGAAGTATAAGTATCAAAAGATTTGCTTTGCCACAGATATTATAGAATCTGTCTTTTTCAATCCTTCTGATCAGTACCAGTATCAGGCTGAAGAGCCAAAGCATCTGAACGTACCACAGAGGGCCTGAGCCGCTGACTGCCATTATCAGGAAAAGGATTGGCCCCGGTACGTTGTTCATGGAATTAAATGCACCAGACATCAGCATGTTGTAATAGCCAAGAATCCAGCCGAAAACCAGAAGGCCGATTGTTGATGGTACAAGATACTTTCTCGTCCTTACGCTGATAAATTCCTTTTCTGTTCGTTTAATTAGTTCATAGCGGGCTGACATGCCGGATACCACAAACAGAAGTAACATGAACCAAGGATATACAATGTACTGATATGTATCCTGGGGCTGATGTTTACTGAAAGGTCCGATGATGCCATGTTGTGTTACACCGTTGAATATGTAAATTACATGATAGATGACAACCAGCACTACTGTTATCCAGCGAATATTATCCAAGTACACCTTCCTCATATTTCTACCACCTTTGCCAAATATTTTAACATTTATCTTAATCATAAAAAGTAAGCTCCACCTGTCTACCAAGCGAAGCTCACATATTTTGCTATTATTTGTTAAATTTGGTTGCGAGACTTAAATATATTACTTCTTTTGGATTACCGTATTTATTCCTATTGGTTTAAATCCGACGCTGAGAGCCGTTTTCTGAGAACCTGTATTTGTTTCTGCATGGGCCCATACAGGTCTTCTGCCCTGGCGTATGATTTCCTCACACATCTTGTATGCCAGATAGGATGCCAGACCATGGTGTCTGTATGTTTCAGCAGTCTCAACACCAATATCCACTTCCTCCGGACTGACCGCACTTGAAAACGCCACCGCAGCGAAGCTGCCATCTTCCTTACTTCTTGCCATAAACCCGAATCCATCCTGCAAAAACACATCTCTGTCTTTCCATGAAAAAGATGGCGTAATTCTCCCCTGAATGACACGTATATTGTCTGAAGTTATACGTTCAATGACAAAGCCGTCATCAAGTTCCGGTTGCTTTTCAAGGATTCCGCTATGAGTGTATTCAATCCTTTTATCAACTCGTAGCATGTCTATGCCTGAATAATAGTCGGAAACAAACTTCGAATCTGTAATTAGCAAAAATCTTCGCTCCGTATCAGGCACCAAAAAACTTCGATATACTTCTTCAATAACATCTTCGCTCACATCCCCGGAGATATACACAAAACCACAATAATGCCAAAACAGTACACAGCCTTTGCCATCAAAATAAATATCTCCATCCTGAGACCCGGTTGCAATTGACACCGGATAAACACGGTTCGCTGTACACCCTCTGGCATATTTAAGGTATTCTGTATATTTACTTTTATCAATTTTTCTCAAAGCCATACACTTCACCGCCCTCTGCATCTTTGATCCGATAGTAATCTTCCATCTTCACATTGAGTTTCACATAAGAATCCGATTTTCATTTGCTCACGCATTCCAAAAGCAATAGTAGTAAACTCTTTATCATTATAGTACACGGGGAATGCAAATGATATGCTCCTTAAAAATCTGCTCCCACACCTTGGAAGCAGATAAAAAAGCTTCCAAACTTTTTCAAGTTCGGAAGCTTTTTTAAATGCTTAATTATTATATTTTATCAATTTTCGCTACCGTCTCCACATGGTAAGTACCTGGGAACATATCTACACAGGCAAGGCGTGTGACCTTGTAGCCGCGGGCGAGGAATACCTCTAGGTCGCGGCTAAGCTGGTAGGCTTGCACGAGATGTAGACGAGTGAATCTACGCCATAGTCGATAATTTTATCAAGTGCCTTTGGATGAATGCCATCACGTGGTGGATCAAGGATGATGTAGTCTGGTTTTTCTGTGATGTCGTCGAGAACCTTTAGCACATCCCCTGCGATGAAATCGCAGTTATCCAATCCATTAAGCTTTGCATTCTCCTTTGCTGCCTCTACTGCCTCAGCGATGATTTCCACGCCAGTAACGTGCTTTGCTGCAGGTGCAATGACCTGAGCGATGGTGCCTGTGCCAGAGTAAAGGTCGTATACCTCTGCTCCATCAGCACCTGTTGATATAAAATCACGGGCTGTGCTATAAAGTACTTCTGCGCCAAGTGAATTAGTCTGGAAGAATGAGAATGGACTGATAGTAAATGAAAGACCAAGCAATTCTTCCTTGAACCAATCCTGGCCATAGAGAATCTCTGTGCCCTCATCTGCAACTACGTCGGCCGCTCTATCATTCTTTGTATGAAGAATACCAGTGAGCTTTCCTTCCCAATCTGGGCAATCTAAAAGCGCCTGCTTCCAGCCTGCTAATAAAGCAATCTCATATATTGATGAAATCTGTGTACTTGTAACTAAGTCCACAAGAATCTCACCAGTCTTGGCTGCCTTACGTACCAGTAGATGACGAAGATATCCTTCGTGAGTATTCTTTCGATAATATGGCTGCTTCGCATTTGCGAAGTACTCCAATGTGATGGCAAGAACACGACGCATATCAGCATCGATTATCTGGCAACCATCTACTGTAACAACATCATAGAAGCTACCCTTTTTATGCATACCAAGTGTAAGTGGACCATCTTTTACCTCATCGCCAAAAGAAAACTCCATTTTATTTCTGTACTCAAACTGCTTTGGGCTGGATTTGATGCCCTCGTAAGTAGCATTCCAAACATCCTCTCCAATTACAGGAGCCATCAAATCATGAATCATGCCTTCTTTGATGTCTAGCTGCTTGTCATAAGGAAGGGACTGATATGTACATCCACCGCACTTTCCGAAATGTACACAAGCAGGGCAGTCCATCTCCAGCTCTGAAGGAGAATCCACTGAAAGTAGATTTCCCTGGGCCTTTTCCTTAGAAGCCTTCTTTACACGGACAGACACAGTCTGACCTGGAAGGACGCCCTTAACGCGAAGGCGGTCGCCTTCGGCTGTCTCTATAATACCTTTGTTAGGGAAGCTAACCTTTACTACTTTTCCCTGAACTATTTCACCACGTTTCATATAATACCTCATCCACCGCTAAAGCGGTCCCCCTTCCCCTAAAAGGGGAAGGCTTTCTATATCTTTTTAACTTCGCAAAGGATGCAAACATCTTCTTCACACCGACACCATCAAACTCCACCGTAACCTCATAATCGCGGCCCTCGTCAATGATATCCTTTACTGTTCCTTCTTTAAATTTGATATGGCTGACACGGTCGCCAATGCCATAATCTAATTCACCTTTTTCTATCTTTGTGCCATTTTTATTAGCAACTGCTGTGGTAGAGCTGCCCACAGAATATCTGCTGGCACTATAGCTACCCTTTCCAGAACCTGCTGTAGAGCCAGCTGTGCCATAGCTGGTAGATGCAGCAAATGGCTTTCCAAAGCCTGATGGCTTCTGATAGACAGAATATTCTCCAATAGGTGTGCTGCTGTAATCATCCATTGGCTTTGGCTCCCAAAGATTGCCCTTTACAAGTTCCTCAGGAATCTCCTTTACAAATCGAGAAATCTTGTGGAAAGCTGTCTCTCCGCGAACCATACGCATTCTGGCAGCAGTCATTGTAAGATGCTCCCTGGCACGAGTAATTCCTACATACGCAAGACGTCGCTCCTCTTCCAGCTCAGAATCGGCTCCGCCACCATCAAAAATAGCGGCCTGTCCTGGGAAGAGTCCATCCTCCATACCTGCCATATAAACACGTGGGAACTCCAGACCCTTAGCTCCGTGAAGTGTCATAAGCACCACGTAATTATCACTTTCCTCATAGCTATCTATATCTGCTACAAGTGCCACATCTTCCAAGAATCCTGAAAGAGTAGGCTCCTCGCCATCATCCCTGGCATCCTTTTCGTAAGCAACTGCCTTAGTAAGTAACTCGTCGATATTTTCAATACGGGCTTTGGCCTCATCTGTGCCCTCTGCCCTAAGCTCTGCCACGTAATCTGTCTGTTCTAAAATCTCCTCTACAAGAGCTGATACTGATTCTTCCTTTGCAATCTTGCGTAGCTTTTCAATAAGGCTGGTAAATCCCTGAATCTTTGTGGCAGCCTTTCCAATTGAAGGAACATCCTCACAGTGAAGCAGGGCCTCGTAGAAATTCAGTCCATTTTCTCTGGCAAAATCAGAAACCTTTGTGATAGTAGTAGCACCTATTCCGCGCTTTGGAATATTGATGATACGCTGAACGGCTATGTCATCACTGCCATTATCAACAGTCTTTAAATAAGCAAGTACATCCTTGATTTCCTTGCGGCTGTAGAAATTAACACCGCCCACAATCTTGTAAGGGATGCCCTCGTAAATCATTTTTTCTTCTATAAGACGTGACTGGGCATTGGTACGATAAAGCACCGCGCAGTCCTTATAATCTGCCTCGCCTTTACGAACAAGTGCGCCAATATTGCTGGCGATAAAGCTGGCTTCCTCGTAGGCACTATCAAACTGCTGGAACTGGATTTTGTCTCCATCCTCAGCCTCTGTCCAAAGGGCCTTTTCCTTACGTCCTTCATTGTTTGCGATGACTGCATTAGCAGCCTCCAGAATGTTCCCTGTGCTACGATAATTCTGCTCCAGCTTTATAACATGGGCTGCTGGGAAATGCTGCTCAAAATTCAAAATGTTATAAATATCTGCACCACGGAACTTGTAGATAGACTGATCGTCATCACCTACTACGCAAAGGTTCTGTGCCCCACCTGTAAGCAAACGAACCAGCTCAAACTGAGCTGCATTGGTATCCTGATACTCGTCCACCATGATGTATTTAAATTTATCATTGTAATAGGCACGAACATCTCCATCCAAACGAAGAAGCTCTACAGTCTTCATAATCAAATCATCAAAATCAAAAGCATTATTCTGACGAAGGCGAGCCTGATATTCACGATAAACAGTGGCCTGACGGGACATATTAAAATCACCCATGGCACGATTAGTGAATTCCTCTGGACCGATGAGTTTATTCTTTGCATCAGAAATAACGTTTAAAAATGTACGCTCTTTAAACTGCTTTGTGTCTATCTGAAGATATTTGCAAACCTCCTTCATAAGAGTCTTGCAATCGTCTGTATCGTAAATGGTGAAATTGCTGCTGTAGCCCTGACCAAGATTCTCACAGAATCTGCGCAAGATACGTACACAGCTGGCATGGAATGTGGCTACCCATACGCCATCCGAACCAAAGCCTACTATATTATCAATACGCTCCCTCATCTCTCTGGCAGCCTTATTGGTGAAGGTGATGGCCATAATATTGTATGGCATAACTCCCTGCTCTATTAAATAAGCAACGCGATGGGTGAGCACTCTAGTCTTTCCGGAGCCTGCACCAGCTAAAATAAGCACTGGTCCCTCTGTAGTGACTACGCCCTCTCGTTGCCTGTCATTCAAAAAATCTAAATTCATTACTAATTCCCTTTATCTATTTTCGAAAATTTGTTCTGATTAATTTTATCATACCAGGACTAATCTAGCCATCTGAATTTTTCTTATTCCTTTGACTTTTCTTTGGTACTTTTTCCTTGTGCTTCTGATGATTTAGCCTCATCCTCACGGTGATTAGAAATATACTGCTCAATCATCATTTTTTTCACGAAAACATCAAAGGAAAGGAGACATATAAATGTGAAGTCCTGTAATACAGCTTTGCTTTCCTCATCCTGATCAGCATATGCCTCGCGGCTCATATTGTACTTTTTGATAATATCCTTTGTGACTTCTTTTGCTACCTTGTGTTCAAAGCCGACCATATCAGAATAAATATCAAAAAAGCTCAGTCCCTCACTATCCCCGTAATACTTTTCATTAATAGGGTCTAGGATACTTTTTATATCTTTTAAGCCTAAGAAATTTTTGAAGTAATATATGAAAATCAGATTCAGCATGTGATCTCTGGAATACTTTTTCTTTTCAGGGGGAGGTAGCAGCTGATTCTTAGTGTAATTATTTATCATGGTCTTAGTCATAGCCTTGTCCTCGTTTACCTCGCGAACAGTACCAAGCTCCTGGTCCAAGAATGTCAGCACCTGATCCATGTATAAATCAATATTTGGAATATCCTCTGGATGAACGTAATCTATCTCAGCCAGTTGATGAAGTATCTCGTTCAGTTCTTTTTTTGATGAATTATCCATATTTTTCCCCTTATGATTCCTTTTTATGTTACTATTCACAGTAACCCCACCCACATTCCTAATGGAACTCTTCCAGAGTTCTTTCCCAGTGCTAAAGCACTTAACATTAGTCATATGGGTGGAGTCACTGATTCCAGTTTATAAATAATTAATAATGAATCTTTTATAAGCAAGCTTAACAAGAATCATTATTAATTATTTATAACTGTGAATAGTAACATTGTTAACATAAAAAATGAGATGTAGTTTCAGAAACTACATCTCACATTTTAACATAAATAATACGTGAATTAAATGAATGACATTTATTTACTGATTCTCTTAAGAACCATATCATAGCCATCATTACCGTAATTAAGTGCACGATTTACACGGCTGATAGTAGCTGAGCTGGCACCTGTCTCATCTGCAATATCCTGATATGTACGCTCCTCACGAAGCATCTTAGCAACCTCAAAGCGCTGCTTCATAGCTACCATCTCATTTACTGTACAAAGATCTTCAAAAAATTCGTATGCTTCCTCGACTGTCTCGAGGCTAAGAATGGCTCTTAAAAGCTCATCCATTTCTGCTGTTTCAAGTTTCTTATTCATTATCTCAAATACTCCTGTAAAATCCCTATAATACTTTACTGCCCTTTAATTCCTAAACTTTCCCTACGCAAAGGCCAATTCCCATAATCAATCCTCAGCGTAAGTACAGTTTATCACACTAAAGTTTTAAAGTAAAGAATCATAATAAAAATTATGTCCAAAATAAAAAATTTTATTATAGTAATAGTTCTAATCGCAAAAAAATCGGCCCTCTAAAAGAGAGCCGAAGGATATTGTACGATAAAATTATTGATTTGTAAAGGATTTTGTTTTTCTCAGAAAGACACTATCGTGAAATATTCCGCCTACAGGATAACTACGCCCTTTTCATTTGCAGTCTTTACATCCTCTTCAGGCCAGATAGAACACTGAACCTCGCCAATATGACATTTTCTAAGGAAGAACATACAAATACGGCTCTGGCCGATACCACCGCCGATTGTGTAAGGAAGCTTTCTATCAAGAATGGCCTTTTGGAATGGGAGCTCTGCTCTATCCTCACAACCAGCCTTCTTAAGCTGAGCTGCAAGGCTATCCTCATCAACACGGATACCCATAGATGAAAGCTCCAGTGAAATATCGTCTACTGGATAGTAAACAATAATATCACCATTAAGCTGCCAATCATCATAGTCAGGTGCACGTCCGTCGTGCTTTTCACCAGACTTAAGCAAATCACCTATCTTCATAAGGAAGATTGCGCCATATTCCTTGGCTGCCTCATACTCACGCTGATGAGCATCAAGATCTGGCCATCTGTCCTCAAGCTCCTGAGTAGTGATAAAGTGAATCTCCTCAGGAAGAATGCACTGAACATAATCATATGAATTTGCGATATATTTTTCTGTAACTCGAAGAGCTGCATAAACGCTCTTTACATACTTTTTAAGAGTCTCTTCGTTACGAGCAGATTTTTCGATGATACATTCCCAATCCCACTGGTCAACATAGATAGAATGAATATTGTCGGTATCCTCGTCGCGGCGGATAGCATTCATATCGGTATAAAGACCTTCGCCAACATTAAATCCGTAACGACCAAGTGCCATTCTCTTCCACTTTGCAAGAGAGTGAACAACCTCAACCTCCTTATCATTCTGTTCCTTTACTCCGAAAGCTACAGGACGCTCAACACCATTTAAGTTGTCGTTCAAACCTGACTCAGGTCTAACAAAAAGTGGTGCTGTAACACGGTGAAGATTAAGCTCGGCTGTAAGCTGTGCCTGAAAAATCCTTAACCTTCTTAATCGCAATCTGTGTTTCTTTAAGGTCAAGCGCCGACGCGTAACCATCTGGGATGTAAATCTTACTCATAACTAGTTGTCCTCCAATTTAGATGAGTCGGTAGCTATCAAGCTCTGAGTGTTGCTCAAGCGGAGCTTTCTATGCGAAGCGGAGCAATATCTCAGGCTTGAGAGTGTAACCGACGGATTATAAGTCACAGTTACCTACAGTACGTGGGAAAGGAATTACGTCACGGATGTTACCCATTCCTGTAAGGTACATTACGCAACGCTCAAATCCAAGTCCGAATCCTGCATGACGAGAGCTACCGTATTTACGAAGGTCAAGGTAGAACTGGTAATCCTCTTCCTTAAGACCGCATTCCTGCATTCTCTTAAGAAGTACATCGTAATCGTCCTCACGCTGTGAACCACCAATGATTTCTCCGATACCAGGAACGAGGCAGTCCATAGCTGCTACAGTCTTTCCATCCTCGTTGAGCTTCATATAAAAAGCCTTGATTTCCTTTGGATAATCTGTAACAAATACAGGCTTTTTGAAAATCTTCTCTGTAAGATATCTCTCGTGCTCTGTCTGAAGATCGCATCCCCAAGATACCTTGTAATCAAACTCATCATTGTGCTTCTCAAGCTCTGCGATAGCATCTGTATATGTGATGCGACCAAAGTCTGAGTTTGCAACATGCTGTAATCTTTCTAAAAGTCCCTTATCAACAAAGCTGTTAAAGAACTGCATTTCCTCTGGAGCATGCTCAAGTACATAGTTGATAACGTACTTTAACATATCCTCTGCAAGAATCATATCATCCTCAAGATCAGCAAAAGAAATCTCTGGCTCAATCATCCAGAACTCTGCTGCATGACGAGTAGTGTTAGAGTTTTCTGCACGGAATGTTGGTCCAAATGTGTAGATGTTCTTGAATGCCTGAGCATATGTCTCACCATTTAACTGACCTGAAACTGTAAGATTTGTAGCGTGGCCAAAGAAATCCTGTGAGAAATCTACCTTGCCATCATCTGTCTTAGGGATGTTGTTAAGGTCCATTGTTGTAACCTGGAACATCTCGCCAGCACCCTCGCAGTCACTTCCTGTGATAAGTGGTGTATGAACATATACGAAATCACGCTCCTGGAAGAACTTGTGAATAGCGTAAGCACAAAGAGAACGAACTCTGAATACTGCCTGGAATGTGTTTGTACGTGGACGAAGATGTGTCTGTGTACGAAGGTATTCCATTGTATGTCTCTTTGGCTGGATTGGATAATCTGGTGTAGACTTTCCTTCAACTACAACCTTTGTAGCCTGAATCTCGAATGGCTGCTTTGCCTCTGGAGTAAGTGTAACAATACCTGTTACATATACTGCTGCACCTACGTTTAAGTGGCAAACCTCATCGAAGTTGTCAATCTTGTCCTGATTGAATACAACCTGAACAGGATTGAAAAATGTACCATCAGCAAGTACCAGGAAACCGAATGTCTTTGAATCACGCATATTGCGTACCCAGCCAGCTACAGTGATTTCCTTATCTGCATAGTCTTTGAAGTTTCTAGATAGTGTTCTTACATCTGTTGTTTTAACACTCATTGTCTTTTCTCCTTATCAAAAATGGCTTAAAAATAGCCCCATCAAACTTGCGCTTGATGAGGCTTTCTAATTCTTACATATTTGAACAATCTTCAAATCTCATCAACACAATAAAATTAAATCCCCTGATTATTATTCACGGAATTGTTATTGTTATTATTGAGATTATTAAGCATAGATGTAAATGCCATGACTGTTCCCCTTCTTTATTTGAGTAAAGTATAGTTATTTAGACTTTTAAAGTCAAGTGCCTTTTTATAGCTTGTCTTCCAATGTTTCCACCAATGCCACTTCTCCAAGGGCAAAGTGCAATCCCTCGGCCTTTTCCAATCTGCCTGCCATAGTGGAAGAAACATCTACCACCACATCATCCTTTTTAGGAGTGATGTAAATGGTAAGCACATCCCCTTCCTTTATTCCAAGCTCATTTAGGCCGATTTCCCATGCCTTTTCACAGCAGAAATCATCATGTAGCAACTTTCCTTTGGCATCAAAAAGCTGACCTATGTCACCGCTGTAATTTATCTGAAGTAATGTGTCATTGGCATTTTGATTTAGCTTTGGAATTACTATTGTGAATCTCGACTTACCACACTGAATTGGCGTAAGCACTCTCTTATTCTGATTTGTAAGCTCTGCCGGTGGCTTTATTTCTGCAAACTCAAAGCTAAGCTCTCTCGATAAAGTAACAATAGAAATAAGCTTTCCATTAATCTGTTTTGAAAAACTGTAAGATGGACTGTCCACTGGCACAATTGGCTCTTCGCCTTCAAATTTGTATACTGGCTTCATTCCATTAGGCTTGAAGAAAATATAGCTGATGGAATTTGGTGATTCCACCCTTGCAAGAGGCTGCACTGTGGCATACTCTAATCGTAGTCCATCCAAATCAATATTAATAGGAAGAATCGCCTCTTCACCTGCTGCAATAGATAAGTCTTTTATGGTGATTTCTTTACCTGGCAATTTTATGGTAATTGATTCACCAGACTTGTCACTAAGCTTTGCATGGTCCTGATAATTATTTATAAAAAGAAATCCACTCTCACCATCTGTTCTTGCAGCATATCGTAAATACGAAGTATCCTCAGGTTCTCTTCCTTCATTATCCTCTGCAAGCAGTGTCGTCATAGGACAAAGCAAATGTCCAAAATGCTTTACAAAAGTGTGGATACATCTCAATCTATAATAACTTGGTCTGAGCTGACCAAATTCTCCTATCGGCGCGTTGTAATCATATCCCAGCTTTGGCACCTGATGTTCATTCAGATATTCTGATTTGAAGCCATGTGGATTGGTGCCGCCTCTGTACATATAATATCCCAGAAAATTACAGCCACTGGCCAGCTTTACATTTGCCATTGCATCCACTGATTCATATGGGAACTGGAATCTGTAATTATAAAAAGGAATCATTCCACCACCCATTTCACAGCAGGAATATGGCATTGATTCCGGCTCATAAAATGGCTCAAAATTGTATGTCTTCTTGACCGCATTATTGTGATTATCACGGTAGATATATTCTGGCGTAGCTGGATGCTTATAATCCTTGTTTCCATAAAACATCCATGGCCAGAATGCATAGCCTCCCCAAAGTGGAAGCAGCTCATCTGTAGGCGTAGCTGCTCCACCCCAACCTGTGCAGGTGTAAAAAGGAGTGATTATCCCCTCTTCTATTGCTATTTTTTTCAGTGCGATAAGATAGTCATTTCCATCACTTCCGCCCTCTGCCCATTCATTTGAGATTCCTGTGGTCATCTCCCAAGGTGCGGCAGAATGCATATACTCATTATCCAATTGGGCAGCAATGATAGGACCGCCATCCTTGAAGCACAGCCCTTCTATCTGCCTACCGATTTCTCTGTAGAATAGTCTCACCTGCTCTAGAAATGCAGGACTGTTACTCCTTACATCATATGGCTTTCCATAAAGCCAATCTGGTAGCCCACCATTTCTGCACTCACCGTGGCAGAATGGACCTATTCTAAGGATTACAAACATATCATGCTTGGCGCATAGCTCTACAAACTTTCTCAGATTTCTTCTGCCAGAAAAATCAAACTGCCCCTCTATCTCCTCATGGTGATTCCAGAAGACATACGTAGATACGATATTTAATCCGCCAGCCTTCATCTTTAAGATGGTGTCTTCCCACTGATTTTCAAACACTCTGGAAAAATGACACTCGCCACTGATAGCAAAGAAGGGCTCACCATCTATGGTCATATAATAATTGGTAAATCCAATCTCCCTCCCATCAGGATTCTTTCCAAAAAACTTTTCCGATAATGGATAAATCTCCTGTTTTCTTGCTTTTGTAAAATCTAGTAAATGTTCCATAAAAATCCCTCAATTTCCTTCCAAACGAAAAACTCTTGATATCAAATTTTGACGCAATTATAATTATAAAGCATGTTGAAAAAGATGTAACTAATTAGTATTTAGGAGTATAAGTTTATGAATAAAAAGAAATAAATGAAATAAAACGCCGCTTTAAAAAGGATTCCTGCAACTTTGACAAGATGGTAGGTTGCTATGTAGATGCAAATAAGGAAATGGTTCTTACATTCAAGGAAACCTTCCTTAATTTAGATGATGAGGAGTTCCATAAATATCTTGAGATTGCAAATAAGTCCCTTTCAGGAACAGTAGGTAACAACCTGCTAGAACTTCCATTTGCCCCAGAATCTGAAATTGAAGGAAGCGGTCACGACCTTTTAATGAGACTTCGTGAAACCCGTCTTCAGGATGAGAAGCTTCTTATCGAATATTACAACAGAATTATCGAGTCATATGATTTCGTTGGTAACTATCTGATTCTTCTTTATCACGATACATACGATATTCCAGTTAAAACTACTGACGATTTAATGCTTGATGAATCAGAGGAAGTATACGATTACATCATCTGCGCTATCTGCCCTGTTGCCCTTTCTAAGCCAGGATTAGGCTATCGCGAGGATGAAAACAGAATCGGTGCCCGTATCCGTGATTGGGTTGTAGGTCCTGTAGATACAGCCTTCACATTCCCTTGCTTTTCAGAACGTACCACTGATTTACATTCATGCTTAGCTTACACTAAAAATACTAAGGAGCCTCACGTGGAGTTCTGGGAGAACTGCATTGGCTGTGGTACAAAGAAGACTTCTACTCAGAAGAAGAATGCCTTCAACAATATTCTTGATCAGGCTCTTGGAGAAGAGACAGATGAAACTATCGAGACAAAGCTTGATATTCAGCAGAATCTTTCTGATTTCATCACTGTAGAGACTGAGCGTCTTGGTCAGGATGAGCCTATCATCCTAGAGCCACAGGATGTTGCAAACATCCTCACTGATTCTGGTCTTTCTGATATGAAGGTTGAAAAGATTCAGGCCAAGTTTGAAAACTACTTCGAGGAGCAGCTTCCACTTGCAGAGGAAATCCTTGATGAGAAAGCTCTCAAGAATAACGAGCTTCGTGTAGAAAAGAATGTTCTTAAGGAGCGTGTTGTAGATCTTACAAAGCAGCTCAAGGAAGCAACAGGTGTCACAGAAGATGGCAAGCCTGCTGACATTGTAGTGAAGGTTTCAGATGCAAAGGCCGCTTCAGTAACTACAGCTTACGTAGACGGCAAAAAATGCGTATGTGTTCCTATTGAACCCGACGAAGTGCTTTTCTTAAATGGAGAGCAGATATAAATAGAACCCCAGTAGCTATCAAGCTCTTAGGTTGCTTTAGCGAAACGTGTTAGTTGAGCGGAGCAAACTAAGGCTTGAGAGTGTAACTGGGGTTCTTCTTATACTAATGTCTTTAATTCTTCTACGATTTCTCCCATCTTAGCAAGTGCTGCCTCGATTGGAGCTGGTGTAGTAAGGTCTACGCCGGCAATCTTAAGAAGCTCAACTGGTGCATCTGTACAACCTGAAGATAAGAATTTCTTATAACGTTCAACTGCTGGTGCGCCTTCCTTTAAAATCATATCAGCAATGGCAACTGCTGCGCAGAAGCTTGTAGCATACTGATATACGTAGAAGTTGTAGTAGAAGTGAGGAATACGTGCCCACTCGTAAGCGATTTCATCATCAGAAATCATGTCTGGGCCGTAATACTTCTCGTTGATTTCCTTGTAAAGCTTGCAAAGGTTCTCAGCGTTAAGATTCTCGCCAGCCTCTACCATCTCGTTTGTAGTCTTCTCGAACTCAGCAAACTGTGTCTGACGGAATACTGTGCCCTTAAAGCTATCAAGATAATGATTGAGAAGATATGCCTTCTCCTTCTTATCTGTGCAATTCTTAAGAAGATACTCTAAGAGAAGAATCTCGTTACATGTAGAAGCTACCTCAGCAACGAAAATCTTGTAATTGCTGTAGATATATGGCTGAGTCTTGTTTGAAAAATAGCTGTGCATAGAGTGACCCATTTCATGAGCTGTTGTAAACATATCATCAAATGTATCTGTGTAATTAAGGAGCATGTATGGGTGAACGCCGTAAGCTGTAGCAGAATAAGCGCCGCCGCGCTTTCCCTTATTCTCGTAAACATCAATCCAACGATTTGCGAAGCCTTCCTTAAGAAGTGCAACATAATCATCGCCGAGTACTGCAAGAGCCTCGCAGATTGTCTTCTGTGCTTCCTCATACTTAACAGTCTTTGCTGCATCTGGAATCATCGATGTGTAGATATCGTACATGTGAAGCTCATCCACGCCAAGACACTTCTTTCGAAGTGAAACGTATGCGTGTAATTTATCAAGGTTTGCATTTACTGTCTTAACAAGGTTGTCGTAAACCTGTGGTGATACGTTGTTTGCATCAACAGCTGCCTCGAGGTTTGAGCTGTAGTTGCGTACACGTGAATTGAAGATGTGCTGCTTTACCTCGCCATTGTAGATAGCAGCCATTGTGTTAAGGTACTTCTTGTAAACACCATAATATGCCTTAAATGCATCCTCGCGGACTCTTCTATCTGCAGACATAAGCATTGGAACGAAACGGCCATCTGTAAGTGTAACTTCCTCTCCATTTTCGTCCTTGATTGCAGGAAATGTCATATCAACATTTTTGAAAGCACTGTAAACCTCTGATGGTGTGTTGCCCATTTCTGATGTCATAGCAACTACCTTTTCCATCTCAGCTGAAAGTGTGTGGTCTTTTAATCTCTGGATTTCCTTAATCTCGATTCTGTAAAGCTCAAGCTCTGGCTTTGAAGCGATAAATCCATCAAGTACTGCTGTATCACAAGCAAGGATTTCTGGTGAAACAAAAGACATAGCAGCTTCAAATTTTGCAATTAGGCCAAACATCTTCTGAGACATTGACTGATGCTCTGTGTTTCCCTGATCCTGGTCGAAAAGACGCTCTGCATAATTAAATGCAAGCTCTAGCTTTTCTTCTGCAATAGCATTGATTTCAAGAACTGCAAGAAGGTTATCTGCACTCTCGCAAACCTTGCCCTGATATTTTGCTATCTCATCAAGCTTTCCTTCAATAATTTTAATATCTGCTTCCCACGCAGATTTGTTTTCATACATTGCGGTAAGGTCCCAAGTATCCTCTACGCGGACCTGATCACGACTTACTAATTCCTTTGCCATAATTTACTCTCCTAAAGTGATTTTCTATGAGCCATTTTAACATATTTCAAAATTTAATCACTATTTTTTCAAAAATACATTGTATCCTATTCATAAGGTCAGTAGTGTCGTTTGAAAAAAGGAGTCTTTTATGGCAGATAGTAGAGCGGATTTAATTAAAGGTCTTAGTGATGCAATGAGTGGTAACAAGGAAGATGAGCTTGGACGCCAGTTTTTTGCAGACACTAATACTCTTAGAACAGGCGCTGCAGGCGGAAATGTGGAGGTAAGTGTTCTCGTTTCCAAAGCAGAATTTGCAAGAATTGCCAGCGGTGTTGTGAAATATCATGTTACTGACCGCCGCGGTATTGAAGATGGAAATGATATTATCTTCAATGAAGTAGAAGCTGATGGATTCACACAGACAGGTCATAAGCTGACCAAAAGAGTTACAGATGTTAAGTCCTACCTTCAGGTTCCAGGACTAAAAGACGGATATTGTATTGTAGCTTTCTAATTCCATAGATTGTAAACTGCGCACTATGTGCGCTGATATAATAAAAGCCCCTGGACCATCCAGTTTAGATGGAAACCCAGGGGCTATTTCTATACCTATATTCCGTTTATACTCCTTCGAAATCTCCGTGGTTTTCTACGAAGTGACGAGTTGTTGCTCCTTTATCGTCATCGCTGCAGCAAGGATCTTCCTTCTTTGGTGCAGCTTTCTTTGGAGCTGTCTTATCGATTGGTGTGCTCTCGCCAAATCCAAGCATTTCTGTCTTGAATGTAAGGTCAGCTGCTGCTGATGCAAGATCTGTAGGAACTACAATCTTTGTTGCTCTGCCATCGCCCATCTTCTCAAGTGCCTCAAGCTTTTTGATAAGGAGAACTCTCTCATCCATATTTGCAGCCTTGAGCATTTCAATACCGCGAGCCTCAGCCTCATATACAAGGCGGATAGACTCAGCCTGACCTGTTGCTCTTGCGATAGCTGCATCTCTCTCAGCCTCAGCCTTAAGAACCAGGGCCTGCTTATCACCTTCTGCTCTGGTGATAGATGCCTGCTTGTGACCTTCTGCCTCAAGAAGAGTCTCTCGACGATCACGCTCAGCCTTCATCTGCTTCTCCATTGAACGCTGAATCTCTTCTGGTGGGATGATGTTCTTAAGCTCTACACGGCCTACCTTGATACCCCAAGGATCAGTAGCCTCATCAAGGATCACACGCATCTTTGAGTTGATGTTATCTCTTGATGTAAGTGTCTGGTCAAGCTCCAGCTCACCAACAAGGTTACGCAAAGTTGTAGCTGTAAGATTTTCAAGAGCAAGGATTGGACGCTCTGCACCATAAGCGTAAAGCTTTGGATCCTGTACCTTGAAATAAACTACTGTGTCAATTTTCATAATAACATTATCCTTTGTGATAACGTCCTGTGGTGGAAAATCTGCCACCTGCTCCTTCAAAGAAACCTTCTTTGAAACTCTCTGAAGGAATGGAATCATCACATGGATACCTGCCTGCCAAGTTGCATGGTACTTACCAAGGAACTCGATAACATATACATATCCCTGAGGAACGATACGAATTCCAAAGGCAATAGCCACTAAAATTACTACTAGTATAAAGATTAAAACTGGCATAACAAAACCTCCTTTTTGGTTGAGAATAATTACTCTCATTTGCTTATTAGTATAATAAAATAAGGAGCATATTTCTACACAGAAATTGCTCCTTTAGATTATTTAAGACCTGCAACTATCATAAAGATAAGGCTTTAATAATTACTCTGTTAATGCATCTGTCTTTTTCTTCAATTCGTCTTTGTAGTAAACGAATGCAAACATTTCTATAACGCACTGAATACCTAATAAAAGCATAATGAAAAACTGAACCTGTCCTACAGTAAGGGTAGTTTGTGCCCCTATATATGAAGACACTAATCCCCACACAACAACCATAAACCACAAAACATTCGCTGAACAAGCCTTTGCCTTTGTGATTATTAATTTGGTTTCGGCATCCTGATTAGCTTTATATTTTACTCCGATATATATCATCCAAATTGCCCATGCTAAAACTAAAACTCCTGCTACAACACCCATTACTGCTAAAAAATTCTGACTTAACATAATCATTATCCTCCTAAATTTAAAATTATCTTATAAACCAATTACGTGTTTACAAATATAAACCACTGTAAAACTTAATATCCCGGAAATTAATCCAGCCGTTATCATAACTAATACAGTCTGATATGGACGTTTTCCGATTTCCTGCTGCTTGCTTTTCTCATCCAGACTGTTTCCATTCATAAATGTCACTATTTCCTTATAGGTAACCAGGTCATTTTCTTTTTCAATGATATTCAGCTTTTTTGAAAAATATAACTCCAACATAGCTAGAATACCCTCTGGGATTAATGACCACATACCAATAAGAAGATATAGCGGACCAAACGTTACAATCAAGATTCCTATGCATGCTAGCATCATTTTTCCGTAAAACTTCATTTGTTTTACATCTTGATCATTAATAATCTCTTGCATTTGTTCTACATCTCCTTTGACTAGTTGATCTAGAGAAATCTCAAAAAGATTACTTAGTAAAAGAATGCTTTGTATATCAGGATAGCTTTTCTCATTTTCCCAATTAGAAATTGTTTGTCTCGATACAAACATCTTCTCTGCAAGCTCATCCTGATTCCAATTGTGTAAGCTTCTTAAATCCTTTATTCTTTTTCCAAGTTCCATTTGCTTTCTCCTTGTTGTCCTAATACTACCCAAAGGGCGATGCTTCTTCCATCAAAAGGCTTTTACATTCCCCTAAAATAGGGATGTAAAAAGCTTTTTACATGTCCTTTTTACCCCAATTTACTAAGGGTGACGACCTTTTTTATTGTACATGATTACAGCATGAAAATAAATAAAATAGTACAAAAAAACTCCCCATTTCGGGGAGTTTCAAAGATGTTTTACATTCTTAATTGTTACCTTTTAAGAGTGGACGAAGTGGCTGATAAATAAACATTGTAATTACAACTGAAATCAGACCCTTCACAAATGTAAATGGTACATTAAACATAAGCAGGCACTTCTCGATTGAATCGATATTTGCAAAAGGTGCTATAGCCTGATATGCCTCTACAATAACTTCCTTTGGCATGAAATTGTAATATACAGGGTAAACCACATAAAGGTTTGATGGGAAGCTGATTGCTGCCATAATAAAAGCACCTACAACTGCGCCTACGATTGCGCTGGTCTTTGTCTTTTTATGATGATAAATAAGTCCTGCTGGAAGAACGAATGCTACACCAAGGATGAAATTTGAAAGTTCTCCAATACCACCTGTCTGAGTGATAAGCAGGTGAAGAAGATTTTTAATCAAACAAACTACCACGCCATATACAGGGCCAAGTGCAAATGATGCAATAAGGGCTGGAAGCTCTGAAACATCAAGCTTGATGAAGCTAGGCATAATAGGTACTGCTGTGTCTAAAAACATAAGCACAAATGCAATTGCCGAAAGCATTGCGGTAACTGTCATATTTCTTACATTTACTTTTTTCACTGTCTTTGTCTCCAGATTTGTTCCTGAAAAATTTGTTGTATCCATATTGGACCTCCTAATTTTAAAATTTTTAAAATAGGAAGTCTTCTAAAAAAATACCTCATCCACCGCTAACGCGGTCCCCCTTCCCCTAAAAGGGGAAGGCATAAAATCAGAAAAGCCCTGAGAAAATATTCTCAGGGCTGCACGTACACAAATAAAACTTCTGCACATCTTCTTCCATCCAGACTATACTGTCGGTACTGGAATCACACCAGTTCGGTCCTATTTAAAAATAAGACTCGCGGACTATACCGCCGGTCAGGAATTGAAAGCTAACGCTTTCGCACCTTGCCCTGAAGATTTCCTATTTATTTAACTATGAAAAATATACTACATTGTACGCAATTAATCAACAACTTTTTCGTATGTACTAAGGAACATCTCTCTATCTAGGATGTATACATTTGAAAGATCACTTCCAGATGCAATGAAGAAATCTCCCGGACGTCCCAGAGAATAACTATCCGGACTAAGTCTGGTAAATACCTTTGTACGAGCCTTAATTTCTCTGGCATAAATATTTCCATTTCCAACATAAAGACATGTTTTCACATATGGAAGCAGGCTCTTACTATCCTGGTTTTTATGATTACGAACTGTAGGCTCGTAATCCGCCGGGTATTTATACTGGCCATCAGTAATCTTGTAATACTGGAAGAATAACTTCTCCGTAGTAGCATAAATCTCTCCACGTAACCCTACTACAATGTAAGTGTCCTCAGCTACTGTAACATCCACGTCACCTGCAAGGGTACGTATAATCATCTTTTTCCCTACCGGAAGAATATCAGTAGCCTTTACATAACCAAGAATGATTTCTTTATTCTTGTATAATGCCATATCAGAAGTATCAGCAACATAATCATCAGCGTAAATAATTTCGTTATTAACAAAGTAATCCTTCATTCTTTCTCTGAAGAACTGCTGGATAGATGATGCATTATAATCAAGCTCCTGCTGCTCTAAAAGTGAGCGGATAATGGAACCACCGGCCTTTATGGTATGTCCACCGCCATTACCTACACCTTCACAGATAAACTGAGCCAGCTCATCTGCCTTTACTTCCTTCACGCAGCTACGGATGGAAACTTTTATTCCGCCTTCATGAATACTGTACACAAGGCAACAATCCACATCCTCAACCTCTAAAAGCATATCAGAAATAATACCTAAAATATTAGGATCACAAGGATCTGTCTTAACGATGGAATAGTGATTATCTCTATAATATTCAGAACCAAGAAGGGCGATTCCTGCAATACGAAGCTCCTCCTGAGAGATGTTAGAATTTCTGAATTTGGTAATCTCTGCAGAGCTGTATTTTAAATCGTCTCGCATATCCATATCCAGGGGATGATTAATCTCAGTAAAATTATTACTGTCTGTCATAAGACCGTAGTATAGGGCTGTAGAAAGATTAATATCATCCTGTACAGATAATCCCTCTTCCCTAAGCATATCCCAAATCAGTGTGGAACAACTGGCAAGATAGGAACGTACCTCCGACATTTCTGGAAGAGGCTTTGCCACCTGATGATGATCGATGATAGCGATATTTTTAGCCTTGAACTTGCGAATATTTCCCTCTTCGTACTGGCTATCTATGGTAACCAACAAATCTGGAAGCTCCTGCTCCATAAGCCCTAGAAGGTGGGAAAGCTGAACCTGATGACGAACATAATGGATATCTACACCAAGGTCTGCAATCATAAGCTTAAGATTGCTCTTGGTGATTTCAAAATTGCCACCGTATACGAAGAAGACATTTTTGCCATTATCCTTTAGGTATTTTGTAAGAGCCATTCCCGATGCAATAGCATCTGCATCAGGTGTGTTATGACATTGTACTATTATATTATTGAAATTTAGTAATTGTGATAATTTCATCTTTGACCTCAAATTATTTATCTGAAAACATTATATAATATAACGCATGTAAAATGTTCACAAAAAAAGGTTTGAGCTTTAATTCTCAAACCTAAACTTTATAACACATTTTTGCTTTATTGTACAACATCTACAGGAGGAATATTAACTTCCTGCATGAGTTCATGAGACATATCACGTAAAATGCCATCCAATATTTCTATCTGTTCAGCAGAAAAATGCTCTTGGGCTCTTTCTACAACAGTGCTGACATACTTCTGTGAAAGATTAAAGTAGTTGTAGTATTTATCTGTTACGTGAAGATGATATTCTCTTCTGTCTGTAGCAGACTGAACCTTCTCAATATAGCCTTTTTGAATAAGGCTGTTTACCTTGTAGGCAGCATTTGGCGAAGATACATTTATAAAATTTGCAAACTCGGCAACTGTAGGATTTTTAAGAGCGTGAATGATTTCAACGCAGAAAAGCTCCACAGTAGTAAGAGATGTTTCTCTTGAATTGAGCTTCTTGAACATCTCCTGATAAAAGTGAATTTTAAATTTGGTGTACACCTCGGAAAGTGTCTGTTCTAACATTTTTAGTACCTGTTCCTTTTTATTATTTCGTCCCCTCGAAATATTATTCCCATATAAAATATCCATTCCAAGAAACATGATACTCAAATTACTCTCCTATGGCAAAGGAAATTTCAGCCTTGGCTGCAATCTGGCCATCAACATATGCCACTGCCTCACCAAAACCTACTGGTCCCTTTCTTGATGTAAGCTTACACTCCAATTCCAAAACATCTCCAGGTTCTACCTGTTTTTTGAATCTGGCATTTTTGATTCCACCGAAAAATGCCAGTTTCCCTTTGTTTTCCTCTTCTGTTAAAAGTGCCACAGCACCTACCTGTGCCAGTGCTTCTATAATAAGGACTCCTGGCATAACAGGATGTCCTGGAAAATGTCCAAGAAAATGCATTTCATTGGCTGTTACGCACTTAATTCCCTTGGCATAATTACCAGGCTCGCACTCCTCAATTCTATCCACCAAAAGAAATGGATAGCGATGGGGTAATATTTCCTGAATCTGTGATGAATTTAACTTCATGCGTACCTCCTAAAGACAAGGGATGCGTTGTGTCCACCAAAGCCTAATGCATTTGAAAGTGCCACGTTAATTTTTTCGTTGCGGCCAATGTTTGGCACAATATCAAGATCGCATGCTTCGTCCTTCTCACGGTAATTAATTGTGGCAGGCACAAATCCATCTCGTAGTGCAAGTGTTGTAAGGATTGCCTCCACTGCTCCTGCTGCACCTAGAAGATGACCTGTCATAGACTTTGTGGAGCTTACCTTTAATTTATATGCGTGGTCACCGAATGCCTTCTTGATAGCAAGCGTCTCCCCTGCATCATTAAGGCTTGTGCTTGTTCCATGAGCATTAATGTAATCCACATCATCCATTTCAAGACCGGCGTCTTTTACTGCAAGTGCCATACACTTTGCTCCGCCCTCTCCCTCAGGGTTTGGTGCAGTAACATGATAAGCATCACAGTTTGAACCATACCCTACAATCTCACCATAAATCTTTGCTCCACGAGCCTTGGCATGTTCTAGCTCTTCCAATACTAAAATTCCAGCTCCCTCTCCCATTACAAAGCCGTGACGCTCCTTGTCAAATGGGATTGATGCACGATTAGGATCCTCGCTGGTACAAAGAGCCTTCATAGCCTGAAAGCCGCCGATTCCAAGCGGAATAACAGTGCCTTCTGCACCACCGCAAACCATAACATCCTCATAGCCATCACGAATTCTGTGAAAGGAATCTCCAATGGCGTTGTTTGAGCTGGCACAAGCTGTAACTACCGATGTGCACATTCCCTTTAATCCGTAAGTGATTGCAATCTGACCGGCAGCCATGTTGCTGATAGACATTGGAATGAAATAAGGTGAAATCTTACTATAGCCCTTTGTCTCACCTTTGCCATGCTCCTCTGCTATTGTGGAAAGACCGCCGATTCCTGATGACATAATGCATCCCATTCTGTCATGGTCTTCCTTTTCCATATCAAAGGCAGCATCCTCCATAGCCTCTTTGGCAGCTGCACAGGCGTACTGTGTGTACACATCCATACGTCTGGTTTCTTTCGCTCCAAGCACCTCGGCAGCATCAAAATTTTTTACCTCTCCAGCTAGCTTTACCTTAAAATCTGAGGTATCAAAATGAGTAATCGGACCAATTCCACATTTGCCTGCTTTTACTGCTTCCCAGGTATCTTCCACATTGTTTCCAATAGGGTTTACCGTACCCATTCCTGTAATAACAACTCTTCTCATCACATACCTCCAGTAACTTCTATAACCTGTCCTGTAACATAATCTGATTTAGGAGAGGCCAAAAACTCTACAACATTTGCCACATCATCAGGGTTGCCAAATCGTCCTACAGGAATCTGTTTAAGATAATCTGCCTTAACATTTTCTGGGAGCTTATCTGTCATAGCTGTCTGGATAAATCCAGGGGCTACCGCATTTACGGTAATTCCCTTACTGCCATACTCTCTTGCTACAGACTTCGTAAATCCGATAATTCCTGCCTTGCTGGCAGCATAATTTGACTGTCCAGCATTTCCATTTACACCTACAATAGATGTGATGTTAACAATCTTTCCTTTTCTAGCCTTCATCATGTCTTTGATTGCAGCCTTTGTGCAAAGGAAAGTTCCCTTTAAATTTGTATCTAATACAGAATCATAGTCCTCTTCTGTCATACGAAGTAAAAGTCCATCCTTTGTGATACCTGCATTGTTAACAAGCACATCCACAGGCCCCATAAGCTCCTTCACTTCGTCAAACATATTTTTTACGTCTTCCTCGCGACTAACATCAGCCTTAATAAACATAGCCTGTACACCATGCTTCTTGCACTCGGCTATTGTCTCCTGTGCAGCGGATTCATTGCCTGAATAACAAATAGCGATGTTATATCCTTCTCTGGCCAGCTTTTCAGAAATCACCCTTCCTATTCCGCGGCTACCACCTGTAACTAATGCTACGCTCATGCCAACTCCTCCAATGTGTTTTCAAAATCTTCTACAGTATCAATTGAATAGACTTTTATATTATCTACAGTCTTTGAAATAAATTTGCTGATAGCCTTTCCTGGGCCAATTTCTATGATTGTATCAACACCTGCATCAGCCATATATTTAATAGAATCCTCAAGATATACAGATGACTGAACCTGATTTTCTAAAAGCTTTGGAATCTTCTCCTCACCTGTCCTTTCTCTGCCTATGCAGTTGAAAATTACCTTTGAGTTTCCTTCCTTAAAATCTACTTTTTCAAATTCAGCTGCCAGTTTGTCTCCTGCTGGTTTCATAAGTTTTGTGTGGAATGGACCACTCACCTTTAATGGCAAGATTCTTTTAACACCAGCCTCTTTCAAAAACACGCTGGCTCTGTCCACTGCTGCAGCATCTCCAGAAATCACAATCTGTCCTGGGCAATTGAAATTTGCAGCCTGTACAATACGCTCACCGCAGAAATAATCATTAGCATAATCACAGGCTTCCTTTACTGTCTCCCTATCAGCACCTAAAACTGCACACATCTTTACCAGTCTATCCCCTGATGCCTCTTCCATAAACTTGCCTCTTTTTGAAATGAGCTCCAGTATGGTAGCCTCATCTAAAACTCCTGCCTCATAGAGGGCTGAATATTCTCCAAGACTGAGACCACAAGTGTAGTCTGCCTTGATTCCCTTCTTATGAAGAAGCTTTGTAACACCGATTGCAAATGCAACCATAGCAGGCTGAGTATATCTGGTATTGGAAAGTTGCTCTATTGGGCCATTAAATGAAAGGTCTGCCACGTTCATTTCAGTGACCTGGCTTACTACATCTGTAGCATTATCTATAGT
The DNA here is from genome assembly GCA_000209815.1 of Butyrivibrio fibrisolvens 16/4. Classification (GTDB taxonomy): domain Bacteria; phylum Bacillota; class Clostridia; order Lachnospirales; family Lachnospiraceae; genus Pseudobutyrivibrio; species Pseudobutyrivibrio fibrisolvens_A. The sequence goes on along the minus strand of FP929036.1, from coordinate 711,474 downwards.
GTCTCTAAACTCCTGATATTTCTCGTAAAAATCCTGACCCATCCCCACTCTTTGGGAACCCTGGCCGGCATACACAATTCCTAATTTCATATAATCTCCTAAATTATTCAGGCTTGAAAAGTCTTAAAATATTTCAAGCTTTAAGTTTTCTAAATTTGTAATTGTTATATCGCTATTGAACTTGCATTATGAAGTACGTGCTTCGCATTTACGTACATCTCATCGAGAATCTCTACGGCTGGACGGATGGCTGTGAGCTGTCCGCAGGTCTGGCCTGCCATAAGAGAGCCGTGTACTGTGTCCCCATCTACTACTGCTCGGCGAAGACTTCCAAGTGTCATGCGCTCTAAGTCTTCACGGTTTGCACCTTCGGCCTCAAGCTTTAGATATTCACGTGCCATCTCATTTTTGATTACACGCACTGGTGCTCCCTGGCTCCGTCCTGTTACAGTTGTGGAATTATCCTTCGCCTTGATTAATGCCTGCTTGTAATTATCATGAATTGGACACTCTTCAGAAACCAAAAGGCAGGTTCCAATCTGCACGCCGCATGCTCCCATTAAAAGTGCTGCTGCCATCTGTTTTCCATTTGCAATTCCACCTGCAGCAATTACAGGTACATCTACTGCTGCAACCACCTGAGGTAAAAGTGTCATTGTAGTCATATCTCCAACGTGCCCTCCAGACTCGCCACCCTCGGCAATGATTGCATCTGCTCCTGCTCTAACCATCATCTTTGCAAGAGCCACAGATGCAACAACTGGAAACACCTTTGCTCCCATAGATTTCCAGCCCTCCATATACTTTCCAGGATTACCAGCTCCAGTTGTAATGAACTGAACCTTTTCCTCGATAAGCATATTTGCAATATTATCTACATCAGGGTTCATAAGCATCAGATTTACACCAAATGGCTTGTCTGTAAGTGATTTGCAAATTCTTATCTGCTCTCTAAGAGCCTCTGCATTCATACCACCTGAGGCAACAAGCCCAAGGGCGCCAGCATTTGAAACAGCTGCTGCAAATTCGCCTGTGGCGATGTTGGCCATGCCGCCCTGAATAATAGGATATTTAGTTCCTGTCAAATCATTTAATTTCATATATAGTCCCCTAGTCCGCATTTTGATATAGATAATAAGTTTTCTTATTATCTATATCTTTATGCTCATCTAATTGTTTTTACATCTCTAATACGATTGCACCCCAGGTACGTCCAGCCCCAAAGGCACACATGAGAACCTTATCGCCTTTACGAATTCGCCCGGCGCTAATTGCCTCATCCAAGGCTAAGCCTACGCTGGCAGCCGATGTATTGCCGTACTTTTCTATATTTACTACAAATTTTCCCATTGGCTGTTTGAGTTTTTTTGCAATGGATTCTATGATACGAAGGTTAGCCTGATGTAATACAAAATGATCTATATCATCATAGTTAAGCCCGGCTTTAGTAACCACCTGCTCAATTACCTTTGGTACGGTAGCCACAGCAAATTTGTAGGTAGCCTGTCCATCCATATGTATAAATCCGTCTGGTGATTTGATGTTTATCATTTCCTCATCACCATCTACGCCAATAACGGAGTAATAATCATTATCAGATAGCTCAACAACTGCAGCTGCTGCCCCATCACCAAAAAGTACACAGGTGCTTCTGTCAGTCATATCCATTTTCTTTGAAAGAACCTCGGCACCAACTATCAATCCATACTGAGCATTTCTAACCATCATCAATGCCCTGATTGTTTCCAGTCCAAATATAAATCCTGAACAGCCTGCGCTGATGTCCATAGCGATAACATCATTTCCAAGCCCCAATCTGCCCTGAATAATGCAGGCACAGGATGGCGAAAAATAATCTGCTGAAACAGTACATACAAGTACCACTCCTATTTTTCCTTTGGAATATTAGCACGCTCAATTGCCTGACGAGCTGCCATCTCAGCAAGCTCGGTATGGTTCTCATCTCCAGAAACATAATGTCTCTCTGACATACCTGTACGTTGACTTATCCACTCATCACTAGTCTCAACAATCTTTGCCAAATCATCATTTGAAACTACTTTACTTGGAGTCTTAGCTCCTGTCGCTAAAATTTTTATTCCAGTCATTTACACTTTTTCCATTCTAGCCGACGAATCATTCTTGAAGAACTCCTCGTCGAAGCTTCTAAACTTTTCAAACCTCTCATGGGCCAGGTCCTCACCTGACATTCCATCTAGTTCCTTAAGGGCCCCTGCAATAATATTTGAAACTCTAATATATAAACCTCTTTCAGGAATAATTCCATCAATTACTCCAAAGCCTAGAAGATCATTAGCTGTAAGTTTCATAACCTCTGCAGCCTCATCTCTTCTGTTGCTATCATTCCACAAAATAGATGCAAAGCCTTCTGGCGAAAGGACAGAATAAACTGCGTTTTCCAACATATAAACCCTGTTTGCTACTGCAATTCCAAGGGCACCGCCACTACTTCCCTCACCTGTTACGATTGTAATAATAGGAACCTTTAATGAACTCATTGCTGCAAGATTTCCTGATATTGCCTGAGAAATACCAAAAGCTTCCGCCTCCAGTCCAGGATATGCTCCTGGTGTATCAACAAATGTGATAATTGGACGACCAAACTTTTCCGCCTGCTTCATAATCCTAAGAGCCTTTCTATATCCTTCCGGCCCTGGCATTCCAAAATTACAAGTTACATTTTCATTTACATCCTTGCCTTTTCTGTGACCAATAACTGTTACTGGTCTTCCCTGAAACAGCGCGATGCCTCCATAAATACTAGCATCTTCTTTTCCGAGCAAATCTCCCTTCTGCTCAAAAAAATCCGTAAATACGTTATCAATGTAATCTGTAATTTTAGGACGATCCTTATCTCTTGCTGCAAGCACTCTGTCTATGGCTTTCATATTGACCTCCCTTGATGCAACATCAATATCTTTGTGAGCGTCACTTTCATATCTTCCCTTTTTACTACACCATCCACAAAACCGTGTTCCTCTAGAAACTCTGCTCTTTGGAAGCCTTCTGGTAATGTCTGTCCTATAGTCTGCTCTATAACCCTTGGGCCAGCAAATCCCACCAATGCACCTGGCTCTGCCAACGTAATGTCACCTAATGTAGCAAAACTGGCACTGACACCTCCTGTGGTAGGATGGGTAAGCACTGCTATATACAATCCACCTTGATTTTTAAACTTTTCTATAACTGCACTGGTCTTTGCCATCTGCATCAGACTGAGAATACCTTCCTGCATTCTGGCCCCACCGCTAGCTGTGAATATAATTAGTGGCAGCTTGCGTTTCATAGCATATTCAGTACTGCGGCAAACTGTTTCTCCCAATTCTAGTCCCATTGATGCCATCATAAATTTTTATTCATAACAGCCAAAACTACTGGATATCCACCTATCTTGCATTTCCCTGCTATTATTCCATCATGATGTCCACACTCTACTCTAAGTTCTTCCTTCTTTTCAACATATCCCTCAAATTCCAGGGGATTAGTTTCTGGAAAATCAAAACTAAACTCTTCGAAGGTTCCATCATCTGCAATATCGTCTATACGATTTTTAATAGTGTATTCCTCAACAGGTTTTATAGCAGGAGCCATCACTTCCTCAGGATTCTCGCGAAGTGTCTTATAGCGATTAAATTTTCTTTTCTCTCATCGACTATGTTCATTCATCTACCGCCCTATCCCATGCCAAAATTTCATCAATATGCTCCTCTATGAAACCTACGTTATAATTTCCCTTTACGAAATCAGGATGATGTAAAAGCAAATAATCGAAATCTCCATTTGTAGTGATTCCATCTGTTACCAATTCCAGTAATGCGCGACGCATACGTCGAATGGCCTCCAGTCTGGTTTCCGCATGTACGATAATTTTCGCCATCATAGAATCGTAAAATGGGCTGGTCTCATAGCCGTTATACAAAAGAGTGTCTACTCGCACTCCAGGACCACCTGGTATATTTAAAAATGTGATTTTTCCGGTGTTTGCCATAAATCCCTTTGCAGGGTCCTCTGCATTTATTCTGCACTCTATGGCATGTCCTTTAAGTCTCACATCCTTCTGTTTAATATTTAATGGTTCATGAAAAGCTATTCTAATTTGCCACTTTATCAAATCGATTCCTGTGACAGCCTCGGTAACTCCATGCTCCACCTGGATTCGAGTGTTCATTTCTATAAAATAAAAATGATTTCTTTCATCCAAAACAAATTCTACAGTTCCAGCATTTGTATAGCCTGCGGCCTTTGCTGCTGTAACCGCTGCCTTTCCCATGGACTTGCGAAGATCGTCGTTAATAAACATACAAGGACTTTCTTCTATGAGCTTTTGATTCTTTCTTTGGATTGAACAATCTCGCTCACCCAAATGAACTACGTTTCCAAACTCATCCGCAAGAATCTGAAATTCAATATGTCGTGGATTTAAAATCAACTTTTCCACATACATTTCATCATCATTAAAGCAGGCTCTTGTTTCAGCCTTTGCCTCTTCATAGAGCTTCTGTAAATCCTCTGGCTTAAATACACGGCGCATTCCTCTGCCACCACCGCCAGCACTGGCCTTTATAAGAACCGGATAGCCAATTTTCTTTGCTATCTTCTCCAGCTTTTTGTAATCCTCCACAGGGCCCTCACTGCCTGGAACTACAGGCACCCCAGCTTTCATCATTATCTTTCTGGCTGTGGCCTTATTACCTAGAGCATCCATAGCATCAGCTGTAGGTCCTATAAATGTGATACCTGCCTCTTTGCATTTACGAACAAACTGAGAATTCTCTGAAAGAAATCCAAACCCTGGATGTAGTGCATCGCAGCCTGTCACCTGGGCTGCTGTAATGATAGCGTCCATATTCAGGTAACTTTCTGCTGCTCTGCCTCCACCTATGCAAATACTTTTAGTGGCAAGCTTTACGTGAAGGGATTCCTTATCAGCTGTAGAATATACAGCCACGCTTTCGATGTTCATTTCCATACAGGCTCTAATGATTCGAATAGCTATTTCGCCACGATTAGCTACCAATATTCTTTTAAACATAACTAATCTCCTATAAGAAACAGCTGCTCTTCAAATTCCACAACATCCTGGTTCTTTGCATAGATAGCTTTAATTAGCCCATCCTTTGGAGCAGTAATTTCACTCATCATTTTCATGGCCTCGATTAAACAGAGGACCTGGCCTTCCTTGACCCTGTCTCCCACCTGAACATAAGGTGAATCCTCTGGGGAAGGTGCTGAGTAAAATACTCCAACAAGCGGAGCAAGAACCAGTTCTCCATCAGGCTGTTCCTCTTCTTGCTTTGTCTCTTGTGTTTGCACCTTAGGCTGTGGCATTTCGATTACATTATTGGGAAGAGCCACATCGGAAGATACCATAAATGTCTGTTTCTCAGCTGGCTTTTTAAACTTGATTTCTATGCCATCCTGTTTAATTTGAAAATATGAGCTGCCGCTTTCATCGAAAGCCTTAAGCAGCTCCTTTATTTCTTTTGTATCCATAATTATTTGTGTGCCTCAAGATAATTAACGATATCAGCTACTGTCTTAATCTCTGCCATAGCATCTTCATCGATAGTGATGCCTGTCTTCTCCTCAACAGCAAGTGAAAGCTCAACAGCATCAAGTGAGTCTGCACCAAGATCGTCAAAAAGATTTGCCTCCATTGTTACCTTCTCTGCTGCACAGCTAAGTGTGTCAATAATAACTTCCTTTACAACATCAAACATTGCTACTTCTACCATAATTGTTCTCCTTCTTTGTTGATAATCATTCTCATTGTTTAAAAGTTTTTAGTTAAAATGTTTTAACTAATTAAGCAATATAATACCCATCTTTTTACACTTGTCAAGGTTTTAGTTAAAATTTTTTAGATATTCACCAGGTGTTGTATTATTCCCAAATGAGTTATATAATAGATTGTGTGCAATTTAATTCTAATTTTATAGGAGGATAATTATGCAAGAAGTATGTGAATTTCTTAAGAAATGCGGAACATATTATTTAGCTACCGTTGATGGAGACCAGCCTAGGGTTCGTCCTTTCGGTACAATTCATATTTTTGAGGACAAGCTTTACATTCAGACTGGAAAGTCAAAGGATGTTTCAAAGCAGATTCAGAAGAATCCTAAGGTTGAGATTTGTGGATTCGCAGAAGGCAAGTGGGTTCGCGTTGCCGGAGAACTTGTTCGCGACGACAGAATCGAAGCAAAAAGAGTATGCTTGATGCATACCCTTCACTTCAGAATATGTACTCTGCAGAGGATGACAATACAGAGGTACTTTACTTCAAGAATGCCAAAGCTACATTCTCATCATTTACCGATGCGCCTCGTACTGTAACATTCTAAGAAGGATTTAATACATTACATAGGCACCTGTAACTAACAAGCTATTAGCATTCCTTAGCGAAACATTTAGTTAAGCGGGGAATGCTAATGCTTGTTAGTGTAACAGGTGCCTTTTAAAAAATATAAATATTACAGTGCGTTTAACGCTTTAATTCAAACTTCTCTACAAGTTCCTTCAAAGAATTAGCATGCTCGTTCATCTCGTGGCTGAGTGCAAGTGACTCCTCAGATGTAGCTGCATTGTTCTGTCCTACAGAAGAAATCTCTCCAATATTTGCAGACATTTCCTTTACAGAAACAGCCTGAGAATTAGATGCTTCTGCAATAGTCTTAACCTTTTCAGCAATACCCTGAACCTGAGAAACCATTCCATTAAGCTTCTCTGCTGTGTCATTTGCTATGGCAATACCTTCTTCTACACTCTTAAGAGAGGCATTAATAAGTCCTGCAGTATTTTGTGCAGCCTCAACAGTCTGACCTGCCAGCTGTGATACCTCTGTAGCAACGACTGCAAATCCCTTACCAGCTTCACCGGCACGGGCTGCCTCGATAGATGCATTAAGTGAAAGCAGATTGGTCTGATCTGCAATAGCATTAATGGTATCAATAATCTTTGAAATTTCCTGAGAAGAAGATGAGATTGCGTCCATAGCATGTACAACATCCTGCATTCTCTTATTACCTTCAACAATGTTTTCTGCTACAACCTCTACCTCCTTAGAAATAGAAGTTGCATCAGTAGAATTGTTTGAAATCTGATCTGTGATTTCAGCAACGGTAACTGACAAATCATCTACAATATTTGCCTGTGATGTAACTGTATCTGCCAGGTTCTCACCTGCTCCTGCAATCTGGTTTGCACCATCTGATACCATTTCAGATACTTCCATAATTTCTGTCATAGAATCAGAAATCTGTCTTGAGAAGCTATCGATGGCATCCTGAATTGCCTTAAAATCACCACGGAAATCTTTATCAAAATTTATATTAAAGTTACCTGAAGCCATTGTAGACATCTTTTCATCAATTTCATCTATACAATAAGCGAGGGAATCAATTGCACTCTTTAGCTGATTAATAACTCGACCAATTTCATTATCAACATCAAAATCAATATCTACATGAACATTTCCTTTTGCAAGTTCACTAGCAGCATTCTCTAGTACTTCCAAATCAGCATTTATCTGTGTTGTTAAATCCTTTGTAGTCTTTTTACTTCTTGTAATGATAATTACAAGAGCTATAAAAAGCATAGCTATCGCAACTAAAACCACAATTGAAATTATGCGATACTTTCCCGCTGCTGCAGCCTCAGCCAACTCTCCTGTTTCATCCAAAGAATCCGCAAGAGTTTCCGCAGTTGCATTAAGAGTAGAATTAAAATACTCTACCGCTTCTTGATTTTGCCCTGCCTCCACCATTGCAAGCATTTCAAATGAAGCATTTTCAAAGGCCTTCCAGTTTGTAGTGAGTCGACTTCCCAATTCTTCATTATCAAGATTCTTTGAAATTACACCAAAATACCCTTCAATCTTAGGGAATCGTTTTTCCAAATCAGCCTTTTGATCTGCTGTTACAGCAGCATCATTAGATGCCACAGCAAATAAAAGACGCTTGTTAATTGTCTGTACGTCTTTACGAATTTCCATCTGGTATTTTTCAGTTACAAACTGAACATTGTAGAAACTGTAAAAGTTTACAAAAATAACCGCCAGGAAGATACCCATTACAATGGCACTAGTTAAAAACATCTGAATAGAAAATCCAGAAAAGTATTTAAGCGCACCATCAATCGTTCTTTTGTCATGTTTTGGTCTCATGCTACTAATACCTCCATTTCCAGTTCCCTCGTGTCATAATACACAAAATACTACAGACTCATTATATGATAGAAGCACAATTTAATTGTGGGTTTTCACATTTTTTTGGAATTTATTTATACTTTTTTAACTATTTAACCAAATTTCTCTTTCTACGCCTCCGTTACATAATTTAGACATAATTCAATGCTATTATTCCTTTATAATGTAAATACTATGGGATTTTATGTTATAACGAGGAATAATTATGTCATTTTTAGAACTACTGGCGGGATACTGGCCTAAGCTATTATTTGCCGCTTGGTTTTCAATTTTTAATCTGATACTGGTTTGGGTTTACTTAAATGAAAAAAAATATATACCTGAAAGATTCCTAACAGGATTTTTTGTTTCCAGCTCTTTTATCTCAATAATAGGGGAACAGCTGACTGTACGTTTATATTCTTTTTTCATAGGCAGCTATAATATAAGTGATAACTATAACCTGATTTATATAATAGTATGTATTTTAAGTGATGCCCTTTTTATCTTCTTAGGAGGAATGCTATTCACTAATTTTACCGGCTTGAAGAACTTCGTAGGAGCAAGCATCTACATGGAATATGTTTGCTTGGAACGACTATGCCTGGTTGTTGCAACAAACTACACAAATTATGTTTTGCTATATATATTCTTCCAGTTTGCTCTTTTTGTAATAATGAGGAAAAATCTGGGATATTTATTTAAAGCCACCTCACTTAAATGGAAAAGAATCTTTACCTACCTGGTTGGACTCTTTTATATATTAGATCTTTTGTACGCAGCTTATCTTATCTTCCCAGAGTTAGGTACAAATGTATTAAACTGGCAAAACGTATTATGGTTGGACTCCATGGCACTAATTGCCTGCTCCTTCGTTTCTGGATACATAAAGGTTTCTATTTCTGAATCTAAGGAGCATGATGAAAAAATAGAGTATTTTCAGCAGCTTCAGAAATCCCAGGAGGACATCATTACGACTCTCGCTGAAATGTCCGAGGTAAAATCCGGTGAAACTGGCCAGCATGTACGCCGTGTAGCTGAATATAGCCGGATTTTAGCCTATAAACTTAGACTAAGTCCTGAAGAATGTGAAAACATCAAAATAGCAGCTATGATGCACGATTTAGGTAAGCTTATGATAAGCAAGGATATTATTGAAAAACCTGCAAAGCTTACGCCGGAAGAATATGACATCGTAAAACAGCACACTCAATACGGTTGGGATATTCTTTCTAAATCAGAAGGGGATTTAATGAAGATGGCTCGTGTTATTGCTGTGCAGCATCACGAGTATTGGAATGGACAGGGCTATCCCCTGGGATTAAGTGGTAATGGCATCTCAATCTACGCACAAATCGTTGCAGTGGCCGATGTTTTTGATGCTCTCACAAGTAAACGTTCATATAAAAGGGCCTGGTCTAATCAGGAAGCTTATGATGAAATAATAAAACAGCGAGGAGAGCAATTCTCTCCTCGCGTAGTAGATGCATTTATTGAATGCTACAATCAGATATGCGTAATCAGAGATACATATCTTGATTAGAGCTTTCCACCAGAGGTAGCAATTCCTTCGATGAACTGCTTCTGGAAAATCACATAGATTACAATCATAGGCCACATCAAATCCTTATAGGCAAATACAGCGGTAAATATTCCAGCTCTTTAGGTAATCCCATATACGCCTGCCTCAAGAAGTGTCCAGTAATCATCCCAGCCAACTACCTGAATTGTAGCTTAATGGGGATGGTATAATACTTACTAAAAATGTCAGAATGTGACTTGTAATTACAATGCTCTTATTCAGCCTCCAAAATAAACATTCTTGATGTAAAATCTTTGTCTGATAAATACCAAGGCTCATCTGCTCCCATTGTGCCAAGACCTCGCTCCATAAGGAAATCTCCGTAGATTTTTTCATTTCCATTTATTGTGTAAATCATTGACTCATCAAGACCCTGCAGCTTGATAGTTTCCATACCAATATTAGGAGTCTTATGTGTTTTATACATAACTACTACAGCCTTTTTCTTGTCATCAGATACTACCATCCAGCTTGCAATATTCTTCTCAAATGGAGACTGCAATCTGTAAAGTGTTCCGTACTGGAAAAGTCCTCTGTATTCCTTCATAAATACAATTTGGCGCTTAACTGCTTCAAACTCTTCATCATCCACATCGTTAAGATCCAGCTCATATCCAAATGTTCCAAAGCAGGCAATATTTGCTCTGTCATCCACGTGCATAATACGTCCGGTCTGATTGTTAGGCGATTTAGATACGTGTGCGCCCATTGATGCAATTGGATATCCGTAGCTTGTGCCATACTGAATCTTTACACGCTCGTGACCATCTGTATCATCTGATGTCCATGCCTGAGGTGCGTAGTAAAGTAAACCTGCATCAAATCTTCCACCGCCACTAGCGCATGACTCAAATAAGATATGTGGGAAATCCTTTATGAGTCTCTCATAAAGTGAGTACACTCCAAGGATGTATTTGTGATATACCATTCCCTGTTTTTCAGGCTCAATACCCTGGCTAAAGCACTCTGTAATTGAACGGTTCATATCCCACTTAATGTAGCTGATATTTGCTTTTGAAATAACATCGTAAAGCTGATGATAAATGTTATCTACCACCTCTGGCTTTGAGTAATCAAGTACCATTTGATGACGGCCAAGAGTTCTTCTTCTATCTGGAGCAGCAAGTACCCAATCAGGGTGTGCACGATATAAATCAGAATCTGGATTTACCATCTCTGGCTCAATCCAAAGACCAAAATCAAGTCCAAGCTCGTTTACTTTTTAGCGAGTCCTGTAATTCCATCTGGAAGTTTATTCGTATTTACGAACCAATCTCCAAGACCGGCGTAATCATCATTACGCTTTCCAAACCATCCATCATCCAGTACAAAAAGCTCTACACCTGCTTCCTGCCCCTTCTTGGCAATCTTGAGAATCTTCTCCTCATCAAATTCCATTTCTGTAGCTTCCCAGTTATTGAGAAGAATTGGTCTTGGCTTGTTCTTGTATGGTGAACGAACAAGATTGTTGTTCATAAATTTATGAATGTTCTGGCTAAGGTCGTTTAGACCTTCCTTGGTATATGAAATGATAACCTCAGGTGTATCAAATACTTCCCCTGAACTAAGTGGCCATACAAACCAGTTTGGATTTATACCCATTGTGAAGCGAAGTTTACCAAAGTTATCCACCTCAGCTGCTGCTCTAAAGTTACCACTGTAGACAAGATTTACTCCGATTGCCTCACCCTGGAATTCATCTGTATTCTTTCTCTTTAAAATAACGAATGGGTTGAAGTTTGCACTGGAATGTCCACGCATGCTTTCAATAGAAAGTATTCCCTTTTCTACTGAACGAACATGTGGATAACGCTCTCTTCCCCAGGCGCCCTCAAACTGCATCCAGTCATATTCATAATCAGGTAAATCAAGACAAACACTGTACGCCTTTGTAAGCTTCACTTCCTCATTACCAAGATTTCTAAAGCTTGTATGACGAGTAATAATATTGTAGTTTTCATAAATTGTGTAATAGAGAGTTACCTCTAAATTTATTAATTCATCCTTGCAAACAATCTCAAGAGTTGTTGCTTCTGAACCCGTATTTACGTAGCTAGCTGGAAGACCTGGTATCGGCTTCTTACCTTCATATACTTCATATCTATCGTAAACAAGATTTGTAACCCTTGAACCATTTGCCTGTCTGATTTCATAAGCTGGTCCTCTAAAATCACCATTTCCAAATGCTGGATATTCAAGACTTGCCAGCTCCTTTGTATAGTTTTCATCATCAGTTACTGGACAGCAAAGTGGTCTTCCTGCCAATGTCTGATACCCATAAATAATCTGTTCTTCGTTTATTCTTTTTCCAAAGTAAAGCTGACCGATTTCTCCGTCACGGCATTCGCCAATTACATAGCTTACCTTCGAATTATATAAATGAAATTGTTTTCTTTTTCAAAAATTTTAACAGCCATAATGCCTCCCATTAAATATTGAATTTTCTTGCGACAGAAAGAATTATATAATTTTAAAAAGTTTTGGGATGGTTTTATTGACTCCTTTAATGTCATAATGTGACCTAATCTAGTTTGTAGACATTTCACGAATATGCTTGTATAATTAAATTTAAGGTACTTTATTAATTTTTCACTTGTTTGAATTTTTAATAGGAGTTAAAATGAGCACTTTACAAGAAGATTTGAAAAAGGCTCTGGAATTAATCAAAGTCGACTGGAACATGCAAAGCAATAAAAATGATTCCAAGACTAATTTTATTTATAGGGTTAAGTCTCTAGATGAATGCCTAAATGAAATTGAAAAACATAACGTAGACAAGCTATATACTCTTCATCGTTGGTATAATTACAAGACTTCCGTAAAATGTGAGTATATCTTCTGCAACTATGGTGCAATCCACGAATCCAATCGTTTTAATCACGATGTGGATATTTACATTAAAGGTATTCCTTTTGATGTTAAGCTTACTGTATATCCTTCCAAGCTTTCAGACAGACCATTTGATTTGTCCACTCAGGAAGGAAAGAACGAGCTTATACGATGGCTTTATGCTAATCAATCTCAGGAAAGCCGCAAGCAAATCCTAAATCGTATATACGTTATTTGTGATGCTCCTACCACCGAGGAAAAGCTCTCTATGAAGAGTAATTTTTCACTTATGTCCGAACGAATTGCATCGTATATGCGTCATGTAGAAAAGCACGGCTTTAATGAAATCACCATTACGGAAAACAATACCGATTACAATCTTAAGAGCGACATTATTATATTAGATTAATAAAAAGGTGAAGTAACCACTTGGCTACTTCACCTTTTTTGATTCATTTTATTTTACCAGACAATGTAGATATTCTACTGTCTTATGAGCGGCTATATTTCTATGCTGTTCTGTATCTGCCTTAAATCTTCGATAGTCCTTTGTATAGAAGCTATAGGTTCCATACTTTGACATAATCTCTTCGATTGTTTCCAGTGACATCAATCCCTCATTATTGTAGCTAAGGAAAATGTACTTGAAATCGGCATTCTTAATTAAGTCTTCGAAGGTTTCTGCTACTGTACGTTTTGAGCAGAACTTACTCTTTTGGTCAGCGTAATCACGAAGGCCTGTAACACCATTTAGTTTTGGTTCATCATACTTTGCAATAGTCTCCAAAACATGATAATTGGTACAGTACTGTCTGGCATTATATGGAGGATCAAGATAAAGAATATCTCCACTTATTTTTCTAACAAGCTGATTTATATCCTCGTTGTACACCTTGCCCACAGGTCCATCCACTACAGGAAGAAGATCCATTTGAAATTCTCTCTGGGCAGTCTTTTTTACATGCTTTAAAAATGCCCCGTACACAGAAGCTGTATTGGCATATTTATCAATGGAATTTACCAGGCTAGCCAGATAATAGAAATACATATTATCGTTTATCTCGCCAGATTCGTGAAGTCTTTCCAATTCAATTCGAATGGCATCACATTTCATTCCATTAGCATTTGTAAAATAATTTCTTCCTGAGCCAGAGCCTTCACAGTAGTTCTTATAAATGAAGCCTTCTACTGGTGGTAGTGTATTTAGTTCCTTTAGAAGCCCCTTATCAAGCTCAGGTACATTTTCTATAAGGTGCTTGTTTAATATGTAGCTATAATACTGAATGTCATTAGCTATTACGGTGCAGCCTCTTTCCTTATAAGTCTGGCCAACTACACCTGTTCCAGCAAATAAGTCTGCGAATACACATTCATCGCCTCGCTTATAACCAGTCACTTCCTCTATCGTTGTCTGCAAAAAATCCAACAACGAATATTTCGAGCCAATATAATTCATTAAAAAAATTCTCCCTAACTGTTTTATAAGCTGCTAACAAGCTCGTCCATCTGAGCTTCTGAGGCTGCATTTAATGTAGACTTGATAGAAACAACAGGCTCTACAATTTCGATGTTTTTCATTCCCTCAAAGATTGCGCGCATCTGTTTTGCAGCCTGTGGTGCCCAAGTACCATTTTCCACAAGACCTACTGTACGTCCCTGGTAAGACTTTGCACGAAGGTGGTGAAGGAAATCTTCCATAGGAAGGAAAAGACCACCATCATAAGTGCAGGCACAGCATACCATCTTGCTATAGCTGAATGCTCTTGCTACAGCCTCTGACATAGGTTCTCTTGTAACATCAATAAACATTGTCTTTTTGCCTGCTGCCTCTAATTTTCCTGAAGCTTTAGTGCAGCTCTTTTTGTATTGCCGTGGATAGATGCACTAACAATAAGAACACCATCTTCCTCTGGTTTATAGCTGCTCCATTTATCATAAAGATCAATATAATATCCTAAATTCTCTGTAAGAATAGGTCCGTGAAGTGGACAGATAGTTTTGATATCAAGGGCAGCTGCCTTTTTCAACAATGCCTGCACCTGAACTCCATACTTACCAACAATATTAAGATAATATCTACGAGCCTCATCAATCCATGGCTCGTCTATATCTAATGCTCCAAATTTTCCAAAGCCGTCTGCAGAGAAAAGAATCTTTTCACTAGACTCGTACTCTACCATAACCTCTGGCCAGTGAACCATAGGTGCCATCACAAATGTAAGCTCATGGCTTCCAAGAGAAAGTGTATCTCCCTCCGCAACAACCTGCTTTCTATTTTCAAAAAGGGTGGCATCCATAAACTGTCCCATCATAGGGAAAGTCTTTGCATTTCCAACGACTGTAGTCTCTGGATACTTCTCCAAGAATACCTTTATAGAACCTGCGTGATCTGGCTCCATATGAGATACAACTAAATAATCTGGCTTGCGACCAGCTAATTCTCTTTCAAGATTAGCAAGCCACTCATCAGTAACCCTAGGATCTGCTGTATCCATAACAGCTACCTTTTCATCTAATATTATATATGAGTTATATGAAACCCCATTTGGAACTGGATACTGGCTTTCAAATAAATCGATAGTCTTATCGTTGCAGCCAATATACTTTATAGAATCTGAAATATACATGATAATAAACCTCCTTATAGCTATTATCATATCAAATATAAGGCACACAAAAAAGCCCCAGACAACTAATGTCTGGGGCTGTGATAATTAAAATTATTTTGAGAGTCTCTGGACGATTCTATCAAGGGTTTCGCGAGGAACTGTGCCATCACGATAAAGCTGATTAATCGTACTGTCGCTTCCAAGTAGTGCTGTGGCATCTAGCCAAGTACCCTTTTGAAACTCTTCGTCAAATACATTATATATTTTTCGATTCTGCAAAAGCTTTGAAAGCGGATATTCTCTATAATCCATATCTTATCTCATCTCTAATAGATTAAACACGTGATAAGTACTCACCTGTTCTTGTGTCAATCTTGATTGTCTCGCCGTTCTCAACGAAAAGTGGAACGTATACAACTGCACCTGTCTCAACTGTAGCTGGCTTTGTAGCACCTGTAGCTGTATCACCCTTGAAACCTGGCTCTGTATCTGTAATCTGAAGCTCTACGAACATAGGTGGCTCAACTGAGAAGATAGAACCATTGTGTGAAAGCATCTTTACGATTTCATTTTCCTTAACGAACTTAAGAGCATCACCAATCTGATCTGCTGTAAGAGCAACCTGATCGTATGTCTCAACATCCATGAAGTTGTAAAGCTCGCCATCATTGTAAAGGTACTGCATATCCTTACGATCGATACGTGCAGCTGGGAACTTCTCTGTAGGACGGAAAGATGTTTCTGTAACACCACCACCCTTGATATCCTTAAGCTTTGTACGAACGAAAGCTGCGCCCTTACCTGGCTTTACGTGCTGGAACTCGATAACCTGATAAACCTTATTGTCCATCTCGATTGTCATACCGTTTCTAAAATCACCGGCTGTAATCATTATAAAATCCTCCTTAACAGGTGCGAAACAAGAACCGTTCGCACATTTAATACTAAATCAATTGGCATTAAGCCACACTCGTATACAGTATTTTAACTCAGAAACATAATAATTTCAAGACATTTATATATTTCACACCTATGCTACTATGTGGTTGAAGGAGTATAAAAATGGAAATTGAAAGAAAATTTTTAATCAAAGAACTACCTGATTTATCAAAATATGATTACGTAGACATAGAGCAGGGATACCTTTGTACTCACCCTGTTGTCCGCATTAGAAAAAGAATGACAAATTTATTCTTACCTATAAAGGTAGCGGCCTGATAGCAAGGGAAGAAATAGAGGCTGAATTAACAAAAGAAGCCTACGAACATCTACGAGAAAAAATCGATGGCCACCCTATTACAAAGCGTCGCTATCTAATTCCTTTTGAACCATACACAATTGAGCTGGATGTTTTTGAAGGACATAAATCCGGTCTCATAATGGCTGAGGTAGAATTCCCTACCATTGAAGAAGCAAACAGCTTTGTTCCTCCAGAATGGTTCGGTGAAGACGTTACCAACGATAAAAACTATCACAATTCTAATATGATTTAAAAATTAAGAGAGCCCCGAGGGGCTCTCAAATTTATTTCATATAATCTTTTACATTACTTGCATCAACTCTTTCAAATGGTACCCAAATGTAAAATCCATTTTCTGATAATCCTTCTATTCCATCTGCTGTACCACCGCTTGCCAATGCCTTTGTTAACTGAATAGCCTTTTGAGCTTGGCCATCTGCTGACTGATAAACTGTAAACTGCATCTCGCCCTTTGCAATAGATTCGCATCCTGCAACAGTTGCATCTACACCTACTACAGGGTATTTATCCAAGTCATAACCAGCTTCTTTTAGAGCTTCTACGGCGCCAAGTGCCATATCATCATTATTACAGAAAATTGCATCAAAGCTTTGATTCGTTTTCTGGAAAATACGGAACAAATCCTTTGCCTGATCAGTACTCCAATTGGCCGTATCATCAAATACTACATTAACTTCAACCCCTTGGCTTCTCAGCCAGTTCTTTACTGATACTGAACGAGCTACTGCTGCATTATGAGTAGCCTCTCCGCGGAAAATAATAATGTTCATCGAGCTTGGCTTGCCCAGTTTGTTATAAACATACTCAGCCTGATATTCACCGGCATTCATCTCGTAGCTACTAACAGCCATATATTTATTTGGCTTTAGGAACTGCTCATCAGGACAAGCATTAACGTAAATAATTGGTTTATCACCAGCTGCAATTTCAAGCTGCAATGCAGTTGCTCTATCAACAGGCAAGCAAATGATAGCATCATATCCATCCGCTACCGCTTTTTTAATCTGCTCCACCTGATCATTTGTAGAAGCGCAAGCCTCCCCAATAGTTAGGTCTATACCTTCAGTTGGAGCATACTCTGCAAGCTTATCCATAAGCATCTGCTTAAAAGTATCAGATGGAGGCCCTGAGTAGAAAGCCTTGAGTCCTCCAGAACCTCCAGAGCTACTAGAACCTCCAGAGCTTCCACAGCCTGTCAAGACCAATCCTAAGGACATTATAATTGTAAGAAGAAGTACCGTAAGGTTTCTACATTGTCTGTTAACCTTCATAATCACTTACCTCCTCATCAATCTTGAATTTCTGAACATAATCTGTAAGCTTCTGAGATGTATTTGCCAACTCGTGAGAATTGTCTGCTACATCCTGACTGCTCTGACTAATGCTATTGGCCTGTTCAACCATATTCTGTGATGTTTCAAGAATCTCATCAGCACTAGCTGCCTGCTCCTCAGATATTGCAGCAACATTGTTTGCAACATCATCAACCTTCTGAATATTATCAAGCATCAATTCAATCAGTTCATTAGATTTTTCTATGTTAAGATAAATCTGATCAAAGGTTTCAAGTGCTGTACCAATTCGCTCAGAGTTTTGTTCAATTTCCTCTGCACTTGTCTGAGCCTGCTCTACAACACTATCTATTGCTCTACTAACCTCATTGATAAGGTTCGAAATATTCTCGGCACTAGAAGCTGAATTCTGAGCGAGCTTTCCGATTTCTGTTGCAACAACTGCAAATCCCTTTCCTGCTTCACCAGCTCTTGCAGCTTCGATGGAAGCATTAAGAGAAAGAAGATTAGTTTCATCAGCAATATCCTTAATCAGGCTGACAATCTTTGTAATTTCCTCAGAAACCTTTCCAACCTCATTAATTGATTCTACCAGCTGATCATTACTATTCTTGATTTCTTCCATGGCAGCTGAAAGCTGTTCCATATCAGCCTTGCCTTTCTTACTTATCTCTACAGTCTCTTTCATGCTGACATTAGCTTCATTTGAATTATCTCTGGTATCTGCTACAACCATAGCAAGTGTAGTTGCATTTTCAGCAATCTCATTTACTGCTATTGCAAGCTGATCTACTGTAGCATTCAGATTCTGCATAGCATCCGCCTGTGAACGTGATGCATCAAACATATCCTTTGATACCCTATCAGAGTTATTAGACTGCTCTTTTAATCTTTCAGATTCGTTATTAATTTCAGAAAGCATTCCTCGCATTGACTGAACGAACTCACTTACCTTGCGTCCCATAAGTCCAATTTCGTCATTGCTCTCCTGCTTAACCTTAATTGTAAAGTCTCCAGCAGACATATCTGAAATATGCTTTGTAATATTTCCTATAGGTGCGATTACTCTGCTTACAAGCACATTAATTAGAATGACAATGATAATAATAGCTACTACACCTATTATTGCCAAAAGCTGTATCAATTTATTTACGTCCTGCAAAATCACACTATTGCTTATATATGAAACAAGATACCATTCTGTTCCAGCAATATTTCTAAATGCTACCTGATAGCCTTCTATTTCGGTGGTTGTATAATCACGTTCAGCAAACTTTTTTGCTATACCTGCCATAAGCTTATCTGAATCATCTTCACCAAGAACTGTGAATATTCTAGAGGCATCTCTGTGAGCTAAAATAGTATTATCAAATGAATCAATAAGGAAAGATGTTGCCTGATCCATTTTTACACCTGAGTTAACGATAATACTGATTTGATCTAGTGTCACATCAGCTGCAAAAACCTTTAACTCATCGCTTCCATCATTAAGAATACCTGATGCACTTATAACCGACTCACCTTTTTCATTTTTATACGCCCCACCATAATTTAGGCGTACTCGAGTAATGCCCTGCTTGTACCATTCCTCATCCTTTGGATTAGAAACGGTCTTAGAGGACTCACTAGCTTTCATAAATTTACCTGATTCGCTGGCGATATAAAAGCCATCTGTACAATAGGTATTATAGCCATAGAATGCATCTAAAAGAGACTGCAGAGCTTCATCATCTGGCTTCTGCGTCTCGATAACCTGCTTGGCTGTTGCGAAATTCTCTAGATTTCTCTGTAACCAGGATTCTATATTATCTCCCTGATTTGAAATAGAAGAATCAAGCTGAGCTGTTGCCATTTTTTTCAGACTCTGGCTGGATATATAACCAGAAATAACAACCAGTAGTATCACCTGAAGTAATACTACTGGCATCAATAACGCAATCAGCTTATTCTTGATTTTTGCGTGCTTTTCTGAAGATTTTGTATTGGCCATGGTATTCTCCTTAACTAAGAAAAATGTATCCTTTACACACTACATCAAGTTCATTTTAATACCAAAAGCACATTATTTGTTGTTTTTCGCTAAATCTTCATACATATTTAACATTAACGTCTAAATCGTAATGTCTCGTATTTTGATCGAGTTCGAACACAATTCTTTAAATCCTGAACTCTGGACTCGATATCTCCATCCTCTACAACTACATCTATTGATGAAGCCATGTTGTCAATT
This sequence comes from Butyrivibrio fibrisolvens 16/4, assembly GCA_000209815.1. Classification (GTDB taxonomy): domain Bacteria; phylum Bacillota; class Clostridia; order Lachnospirales; family Lachnospiraceae; genus Pseudobutyrivibrio; species Pseudobutyrivibrio fibrisolvens_A. Next base: position 691,468 of record FP929036.1, on the reverse strand, counting down.
AAAAGATTGTCAAAATCCATAATAGGTGTAGCTACCAATATTTTATATTTTTCTTCAAAGGAATCCGTATCCAAAAACTCTAAAAGTATTGGATTTACTTCGCCCTCTTCATAATTCTTTTCCATAAAACTAAAAACTCCTATCTTAAAAATTCGAATAATATATATGTCTGGCCAAATCAGCCGTACCAAAATCTACCACCACTATGCCATAGCTGGTTTCAGATTTTAATTCGTACTCCATCAAAAATCCGTTAAGAACCTGTGCATATCCGTATGGATGGCCGATTTTACCATCGCCACTAGTGCTGACAAAGTTTATGAATAAGGTATTTTCATCAGCTTCGCAATTTTCCAGACCATCTACAACCGCTTCGTATTTATCCTCAACTGAATAGTTGTATCTATCCTGCACCCAGAATCTGTAATCACTATTTACATATAATTCGTAAGGAATGTCCACAGCCACTCTGTTGTCCTGCTGATTCCAAATCAGATTAAGTCCTGTTATTTCTGATGCAGCCTCATCATTAAATCTTGTAGCAAGAATGATTCTGCCTCTAACATCCCCTAGAGTAGGAATCTGATTATCTGTATACCAATAGTCCTTGTTTGACTTTATCTGAGTCAATAAGAGCTTTTGAATATCTTTGATAGGATAATCTGAATCCTCAATATTAACACTTAATATGATAGTCTCTGTAGGATGCTGCTGAAGGAATTTATAGATATCTTCAACTGTATCATCAAAATATAGATAGTTTGAAAAAATACCTCCAGAAGCATGACAATCCACAGAATCATTAACTAATCTAAGCTTGTCCCCATCCTCAGTTTCTTCAATAGCAACTCTTAAATCAAGGAATCTATAGCCATCCTCCAGCTGCTCTGAAATAGATGTGTTCTGGCATCTCTTTGAATAGCCTAAAACTACGTTTCTAGCCCCACTTCCATGGGTTCCAGGAAGGGTAATCTGAGAAACATAAATATCATCAGATAAATGCTCCATCCAGCTGGATGTATCAGCATAATCCTTTGATAAATCGGTGCTGTACTCTGCAGTAACAGCGTCGTCACTAACAAACATCACAACAAGAATGCCTGCTATTAATGCAATCATAACACCACAAATAATTCTAAAAAGCCGTCCCTTATCCATAAGCAAATCCCCCGTAATAAAGGCTTTATTAATAATTATATAAATATTTTACCATTCTTTAATGACAAAGTCTTTTAAAATCGCTACTATTGAATAGAAAATGAAATTTTATCGGAGGATTGATTTATGATAGATAGAGGACGACTCCTTTCTTTGGGATATTATAAAAAAGCTCCCTCTTTTACAGGGAGCGATAAAAATAAATGTTATAAAATTGAACGATTCCGTGATGAGGACTCTGAAGAAGATCAGTTCAAAGCTACTATTTGGCCTGGACCTTTCAGTTCAGAAAACACCCCAGAAGAATCAAAGCAATCCCGTACAGCAGAATTTAGTGAAGATGGGTTGCAGTCTCTTGTAGAGTGGATGAATGGAATAAACTTGTAGCTAACAAGTTTATAGGCATTTGGTGCGCTTTTTATTTTCATACATAGACTCATCTGCTCTCTTTATAAGAGAGCGGAAATCTGTATCTACATTTTCATCATATTGGGCAGAGCCTATAGCTGCTCCAATTTCATACTGATGATCTTCCTCAAGATTTGCAGTGTATACTTTAGTGACAAATAATTTCTTAAGACGCTCCATATTTGCGCCTCGTCCCGCTGGAATAATACAGCAAAACTCATCTCCACCAGTACGATAACAGTTACCATATCTTCCAAACACGTTGTTAAATATCTCGGCAACAATTGTTATGTACTCATCACCTGCGTCGTGTCCGAAGGTATCGTTACAGATTTTAAGACCGTTAGCATCGACAACTACTGCAATTGCCCCCTCAAGATTATTTACTGAATCAATATGACTCTCAAATGCATTTCTATTGTATAATCCTGTCATTCTATCAGTAAGAGCAAATATCTCAAGCTGTTTTGCATGATGGCCTTTTTCAATAATTTCATTTGTACCAGAAATCAAATCCCAGGCAAGAAGTGATACAAAGATAAGAATCATATATCTTCCAACCTGATCTGCATCACCAACAGAAGTGTAATAATTTCCCATATCAACTACTGATGCAAAAAGGAAAAGTACTAATCCTATTCCACAGATTTTAACCTGACGAGAGAAATCTCGACGTATAAATTGAAAGATTACAGCACCAGTAACGTAAGCAACTGCTACCAGAATCATAATCTGAATATATAGTAAGGTTTCTCTAAATTCTGCTATTTTTGTAAAATGTAAGGTTGTACAGGTAACAAACTCTATCATAGAGCCTATAATAACTATTCTCTTTATCCATCTATCGTTAATTCCCAAATATGAATCAAAGAACAATACAAATGGAGGCACTCCAAGCATCAGACACATATATGGTACTAATGAATCAACGATTCTATTTTGAAAAAGAAGAACAGCCACATCTGTCTCATTTAAGGTCCACACACCTATGAAAAATGTAAAATATGCAAGATAAATAAGCTCTTTACCGAGATTTAGCCTTTTATTCATAATTGAATAGTATACAAAAAGTATAATACTAAAAATGATTATAAAAAGACTGGTGCAAAATCTAGCAAGAGAATTGCTGACCAATTCATCATACATCTGATATGATGAGCCAACGTAAAAACTGGAACCTTATTAGCAATTACATCATACATTGGCTTAATGATAATTGCTACATTAGTCATTTTTTCATTTACTGAAATAAAATTATAGCAAGCACCTGGAGTAGAACCCCAAAAGCCTCCCAATTTAGTAAATGAGTAAACCTGTTTCCCAGAATTATATGCCAGAACAGTTTGATGAGCTGTAAAGAACATAACGCCTGAATATCTACTGTCAAATTCAGATAAATCAAAGAAATATTCTTTAGAGCCATCTTCAAGATTAGCTACTGAATATGGCTTTATTTCTACCGTAGGTGTATCAACCTCTGATTTGTCATAGGTAGTAAAAAAGCAAATAATCAAAGCTAAGGCGCAGCATACTAACATTATGTTGTTTAAAAACCTGCCAATATTGTAAAAGGCTTTAATTTCATTAGTCATAATAAATTTCCAATCAAAAACATTTTTCCATCATTCTCAAATCCGTTATATTCATGTAGCTAGCCACAAAATATTCACAAATTTATAACAATTATACTATCAGATTGGAAAATATACAACCATTAATATTTGCTAATAAAATTATTAATAATTGGGTATAATGTATCTTTTTGAATAATATAACTATCGTGAGTCTCACCAGGAAGTATTTTAAGTATAGCCCCTGGGATACTATCAGCTATCTTTTCTGTTTCCTTTTGTCTAACGCAATCCTTTTCTCCTGCAATTATCATAGCTGGAACTCTGATATTTCTAAGATCTGAAGGCTCAATATTAGGCTCCTGTAGCATCAGCAACGTCCTAGGATCGTTATCTCTTTTATATTCCTTTTTTATTTCTCTGATATCTTTGTGATGTAAACCAGCTGGTGAAAGATTGGCTCCACAACAAATAATACCAGATAATAATCCCCCTGCTTTCATTGCAACTAAAAGAGCAATTATTCCTCCATCAGAATATCCTAAAATATATGGTTTCTGGATATCTAACGCATCTATCAGATTAATAACATCATTGGCCATATCACCATAATGGTACTCTTTTGGAGTAGCGCTCTCACCATGACCTCTTGTATCCATAGCATATACAGTGTGTTCTCTTTCAAGGCGCTCTGTCAGCTTGTCAAAGATGTGATGATCTTCTCTATTTCCATGCAACAGAATAACCGGGGAACCTTCCCCGGTCTTTTCATAGCATATAATTTGTGAATTTAGTTGAATGTACATATGCACCTCTTATTTTTCTGCTATTACTTCCTTCATATCGTAAAGTCCTGCTGACTTTCCAGCAAGGAATTTAGCTGCCTCTACTGCACCCTTTGCGAAAACACTCTTTGAATATGCAGTATGTTTAATAGTGATAACCTCATCTAGGCCAGCAAAAATCACTTCATGCTCACCAACAATATTTCCACCTCGTACAGCTGAAATTCCTATTTCATTCTTTGGACGTTTCTCTCTTCTATCTGCACGGCCGTAGCAATACTCATACTTTTCTTCCAAAGCATCATTACAAGCATCTGCAAGAGCTAGCGCAGTACCACTTGGTGCATCCAACTTTTGATTGTGGTGTTTTTCTACTATTTCAATATCAAAACCAGCATCTGCAAAAATCTGAGTGGCCTTTTTACATAAATCAAACAAAGTGTTAATTCCTAATGACATGTTAGCAGAACGAAGGATTGCTATCTTTTTACTTGCCGAATCTACATGTGCCAACATATTCTCATCTAATCCTGTAGTACAAAGAACTACTGGTTTATTGTTTTTCTCACAAACATCTAAAAGACCATCCACTGCTGATGCTGTAGAAAAATCAATTACTACATCATAGTCTACATCAACCTGATTCAAAGAATCGAATACTGGATATTCATTGTCTATTCCCTTAAACTTATCAACTCCTGCAACGATTGTTACATCTGAGTCAGACTTGCAAATATCAGTAATTACTCTTCCCATGTGTCCATTGCATCCATGCATAACCACTTTTGTCATATTATTCACCTCAATCTTTATTTATAAACAAAGAACTGCCATGTATACGGGCAGAATGCCCATGGCAGTTCTATGAAATTACTTTTCAGGTTTTAAATTTAAAACACTGTCAGCAATTTCGAATATTCCTTTTGTAATATTTAATCCTGTCATTATGACATTAGTAGAATATGAACGACCCTCAAGAGCACTCAAAATATCCTGCTCTGAAACGATTCCCTCATCTACTACACCAAGAACTTCATCAAGAATAACTAAATCACTTTCGCCTGTTCCCAAAACCTTTTTTGCATAATTTAAGCCGTTTTGAATATTTAAAACTTCCTCGTGCTTTTGATCCTCTGTAAGATCTGCAAAACTATCTTTTGAGCGCTCAAATCTAAAAAGCTTAATTTCTGGCTCAAGCTTACTTAAGTAATCAGTATTTGTTTCGGATTTAAGGAACTGAATGATAGTAGTGCTTCGGCCCTCTGAGGCATAGCGAATAGCCTGTCCCAAAGCCGCTGCTGACTTTCCTTGCCCAGTTCCATAGTATACTTGAACAATTCCCTTTTCCATAAGTCTCCTTATTTCTTAAAGCTAGCTCTCTTTCTAAGTGTTGGATCAAGAATTCTCTTTCTGATACGAAGAGATTCTGGAGTAACCTCCAATAACTCATCAACATCGATGAAATCTAATGCCTGCTCAAGGCTAAGTACTCTAGGTGGAACAAGTGTAAGCGCCTCATCAGCTGATGAAGAACGAGTATTTGTAAGATGCTTCTTCTTACATACATTAAGCTCCACATCCTCTGCACGTGAGCACTGACCAATAACCATACCTGAGTAAACCTTTTCACCTGGTCCGATGAAAAGAGTACCACGATCCTGAGCTGAGAAAAGACCGTAAGTAACTGACTCTCCAGTCTCGAAAGCAATAAGGCTTCCTAACTTACGATAAGAAATATCTCCCTTGTAAAGCTCATAACCGTCGAAAATTGTATTAATTATACCATTTCCTTTTGTATCTGTCATGAATTCTCCACGATATCCAATAAGACCACGTGAAGGAATCTTAAACTCGATACGAGTATATCCACCTGCGATAGGTGTCATATTCTGAAGCTCACCCTTTCTCTGAGAAAGCTTCTCGATAACTGCTCCAGTAAACTCATCTGGAACATCAACATATGCACGCTCCATTGGCTCAAGCTTGTGGCCCTTTTCGTCTTCCTTATAAAGAACCTCTGCCTTTGATACAGCAAACTCGAAGCCTTCACGACGCATGTTCTCTATAAGAACTGATAAGTGAAGCTCACCACGTCCAGAAACCTTAAGTGAATCTGGCGAATCTGTATCCTCTACACGGAGTGAAACGTCAGTATTAAGCTCCTTCATAAGACGCTCACGAATGTGACGTGATGTAACATACTTTCCTTCCTGACCAGCAAGTGGGCTATCATTTACAATGAAATTCATTGAAATAGTAGGCTCAGAAATCTTCTGGAAAGGAATAGGATTTGGTGCATCTACAGAACAGATTGTATCACCAATGTGAATATCTGAAATACCTGAGATTGCTACAATCGAACCAATATTAGCCTCTGTAACATCTACTTTATTAAGTCCATCATACTCAAAAAGCTTTGAAATACGAACCTTATTACTCTTTTCAGGATCGTGTGCATTAACAACGATAGCATCCTGATTTACCTTAATAGAACCGTTTTCTACCTTACCGATACCGATACGTCCAACATACTCATTGTAATCGATAGTAGAAATAAGTACCTGTGTAGGTGCCTCTGGATCACCTGTAGGAGCTGGAATATAATCAACGATTGTCTCAAAGAGAGCTGTCATATCCTTGTGCTCTTCATTAAGATCTCTGATTGCAAAACCTTCCTTTGCTGATGCATAAATAAATGGACAATCAAGCTGCTCATCAGAAGCATCAAGGTCCATGAAAAGCTCTAATACTTCGTCGATAACCTCATCTGGACGAGCCTCTGGTCTATCGATTTTGTTAATACAAACAATAACTGGTAAATCAAGGTCAAGTGCCTTCATAAGAACGAACTTTGTCTGTGGCATTGCACCTTCAAATGCATCTACTACAAGAACAACACCGTTTACCATCTTAAGTACACGCTCTACCTCACCACCAAAATCAGCATGACCTGGTGTGTCGATGATATTAATCTTTGTATCTTTGTAATATACAGCTGTGTTCTTTGAAAGGATAGTGATACCACGCTCACGCTCGATATCATTCGAATCCATAACACGTTCTGCAACTTCTTGATTCTCTCTAAATACACCAGACTGCTTTAAAAGCTCATCTACAAGTGTAGTTTTACCATGATCTACGTGTGCGATAATGGCAATATTTCTAATATCTTCTCTACTTTGAACTGACATAAACTTCTCTTTCTTAATTCTTACAATAAACTACATTGTAAAAACCTACCCCTAAATATCAAGCAGTTCTCATAATGAGAACTGCTTGATTATAAAACGTTATTTCAAAGGTGTCAACTCAGTCTTTCCACCCATATATGGCTGAAGAGCCTTTGGAATAGCTACGCTACCATCTGCACGTAAGTTGTTCTCTAGGAATGCGATGAGCATACGTGGTGGAGCAACAACTGTGTTGTTAAGTGTATGAGCAAAGTACTTGCTTCCATCCTCGCCCTTAACACGAATCTTAAGACGACGTGCCTGAGCATCACCAAGATTTGAGCAGCTACCTACCTCAAAGTACTTCTTCTGACGTGGTGACCAAGCCTCTACGTCACAAGACTTAACCTTAAGGTCTGCTAAATCTCCTGAACAACACTCAAGTGTACGTACTGGAATGTCTAAGCTACGGAATAAATCTACTGTATTCTGCCAAAGCTTGTCATAGTACATCTTTGAATCCTCTGGCTTACATACAACGATCATCTCCTGCTTTTCGAACTGGTGGATACGATATACACCACGCTCTTCAATACCGTGTGCACCCTTTTCCTTTCTGAAGCAAGGGCTGTAGCTTGTAAGTGTGTATGGAAGATTAGCTTCGTCATTGAGTGTATCAATGAACTTACCAATCATAGAATGCTCTGAAGTACCGATGAGGTAAAGATCCTCGCCCTCAATCTTGTACATCATTGCATCCATTTCTTCGAATGACATAACACCAGTAACTACGTTTGAACGAATCATGAAAGGTGGAATACAATATGTAAATCCTCTATCAATCATGAAATCACGTGCATAAGAGATAACTGCTGAATGAAGACGAGCAATATCTCCCATAAGGTAATAGAAACCATTACCTGCAACCTTGCCAGCTGCATCTAAATCGATACCATTGAATCTTTCCATGATATCTGTATGATAAGGAATCTCAAAATCAGGAACCACTGGCTCACCAAACTTTTCGATTTCAACGTTGCAAGAATCGTCTGGACCAATTGGAACTGAAGGATCGATAATGTTAGGAATCTTCATCATGATTTCCTCTACCTTATCAGCAAGCTCCTTCTCAACTGGCTCTAAATCCTTGATTTTCTGCTTGAGCTCAGCAACCTCAGCCTTTGCAGCCTCAGCCTCTTCCTTCTTGCCCTGAGCCATAAGTGCACCAATCTGCTTAGATGCCTTATTCATCTCAGCACGCATATCGTCAGCCTGCTGCTGAGTAGCACGTCTCTTGTCATCAAGCTCAATGACCTCATCTACAAGGCCAAGCTTGTGCTCCTGAAATTTCTTTTTGATATTTTCCTTAACTGCGTCTGGATTCTCACGTAAAAACTTAATGTCTATCATGTTTTTCTCCTAGTTCTAATCTTAGTTCTTTGAAGCGAACTTAAGCTTTAAGATATACCAAAGCTGTGTTGCAATAAAGATTGATGAATATGTACCAGCAATTACACCAGCAAGAAGTGGTAATGCAAACTCTCTGATTGATGAAACACCAAGGATGAGAAGCATAAGTACCATAATAGCTGTTGTGATTGATGTTGAAATAGAACGTGAAAGTGTCTGAGCAAGTGACTCGTTACAAAGTGTCTTAAGTGTCTCAGCATTTTCAATTCTAATAGCCTTGTGGTTTTCACGGATACGGTCGAATACAACGATTGTATCGTTGACTGAGTAACCGATAACTGTAAGCATACATGCGATAAATGCAGCACCTACAGAAATTCTTGCGAATGAGTAAAGTGCAAGTACGATAAGAACATCGTGTACAAGTGCAATGATTGCTGAAGAAGCAAATCTGATGTCCTTGAATCTGAACCAAATATATACAAGCATGCAAAGTACTGCAACGATTACAGCAATTGTAGACTGGCTACGCATCTCGCCTGAGATAGTAGAACCAATACTCTGAGATGTAATTGACTCATCCTTAACGTTGTAATTATTCTCAAACATCTCATTAAGTGATGTTCTCTCTTCAAGTGAAAGTGTACGTGTCTTGAAGATAGCCTGATTGCTTCCATCTACTGTTGTTGTCTGGATGCTTCCTTCGCTGATACCAAGTGTCTTAGCGATTTCTGGAACAACCTTTGCATCTAAGTCTGCAAGTGAATATGTCTCGTTGAAATCAACTGTTGTTGATGTACCACCAAGGAACTCAAGTGAGTAATTAAGACCTGAACCACTCTTTGCCTTGAATACACCCATTGTAATAAAGCCTGCTGCGATAATAGCAACTGAAATACCAATAAATACTGCCTTCTTGCCAACAAAGTCGAACTTAGATGGCTCCTTTGCCTCTCCGTATGCCTTTGGTGAACGAATACCAAGTGCATAGAAAGAATTAATAAGAATTCTTGTAATAACAAGTGCTGTAAACATTGATAAAACAACACCAAGTGCAAGAGTAATTGCGAATCCCTTTACTGTACCAGATCCAAGGATACCAAGTACTGCTGCTGCAATAAGTGTTGTGATGTTTCCATCAAGGATAGCTGAAAGAGCCTTTGAGAAACCAGTCTCAATAGCTGAAACAACTGGACGTCCACTCTTAATCTCTTCACGGACACGTGCAAATACGATTACGTTAGCATCTACTGCCATACCGATTGAAAGAATCATACCTGCGATACCTGGAAGTGTAAGTGTAATATCGAAAGCCTTAAGAATGCTAACAAGCATTGCTGTATAAAGTGCAAGAGCAAGTGAAGCTGTTACACCAGGAACAAGATACATAATGATAAGGAATACCATTACAAGTGCAAGACCTACACCTGCTGCAATAAGTGATGTTCTAAGAGCATCAGCACCAAGCTGAGCACCTACAACCTGTGACTCTAATTCCTTAAGCTCGATATCAAGACCACCGATACGAATATATGAAGCAAGCTTTTCAGCTTCTTCCATTGAAGACATACCAGAAATCTCACAATTTCCAGATGTGATAGCTTCGTTTACCTTTGGAACTGAAACAAACTGACCATCATAGTAGATACCGATTGTCTCACCAGCAACTGCTGCTACTGTTGTAGCATCGCCAAATGCCTTTGTTCCTTCATCATTGAACTGTAATGTAACAACGTACTTTGTAGCGCTAGTAGTCTGATCCTGCTGAGCTCTGCCCTGAGCTGCTGTTACTTCCTTACCAGTACAGATAACTGAACCATTGTCCATAAGTGTCTGGATGTCATAATTGAGAACATATCCTGGCTTGCCATCTTCTGTTGTGCCATAGCTGTAGTTCTCATTTCCTTCATTGTCCTTCTGTGCAATGAAATAAAGTGTACCTGGAGTACCTAACTCCTCCAATAATGCGTTAGCATCTGAAACGCCAGGAATCTCAACTGTGATTCTGTCATCGCCTACGCGATAAACATTTGCTTCTGTAGTTGCGCTTTCCTCGCCAAGGTCATTTTCGATACGCTGCTGGAGCTTGAGAATTGTATCTGCCATCTGCTCATCTGTAGGCTTGTCTCCAACTGCCTCGTATGTAATGCTGACACCGCCATCAAGGTCAAGACCAAGCTTTAGGCTGTCATCATTCTCTTTAATTGTGCCTGTAATAACTGTGAATGCGTAATATCCAAGTAAACCAAGAATAGCTACAAACGCAACCAGCCAGGCAATCCCCTGTCCTTTTTTAAACGTTTCATTATTTATTCTCCTATCTGTAAAATATAACTGCTTAGCAGTCTAAAGAAGCATTAAGCCTCTTTTGTTTCGTTTACCTCTGCGTTGTGTACCTTTAAAGCAATAGCACACTCCACACGCTTCTTCTGAAGCTCGCAGCCTACGTGATAATTTCCAAGAATGCTTCCTGTGAAATTATATGCATTTGCTGCACATCCCCCGCTGCAATAGAATCTTGCGAAACAGTTTCTACACTCTTCTTTTGCGTATACATTGCAGTGCTTAAACTGATTTACAACATCCTTTTTCTGAACTCCGTTCCAAACGTCTCCGAGACAGAAATCTGTGTTTCCAACAAACTGGTGACAAGGATAAAGCTCACCAGTAGGTGTAACTGCCATATATTCTGTTCCTGAACCGCATCCTGAAAGACGTTTGTAAACACAAGGGCCACCTTCCAAATCAATCATAAAGTGGAAGAAATTGAAGTCCTTATCTGTTCCCTGACGACGCATCATCTCAGCACAAAGTGAATCGTACTCTTCGAAAAGCTTTGGTAAATCCTCTTCACGAAGTGCATAATCATCTGTCTCCTGTGCAACTACTGGCTCAACTGAAATCTGCTTGAAGCCTTCATTTGCAAGATGGATAACATCCTTTGAGAAATCAAGATTGTTGCGGGTGAAAGTACCACGAATATAATATCTGTCCTGATTACGAGAATCAGCAAGCTTTTTGAACTTAGGCATAACAAGTTCATAGCTTGGGGCACCCTTTTTGAATGGGCGCATGAGATTGTGAATTTCTGGACGACCATCGCAGCTAAGAACCACATTAGCCATTTCCTTATTAGCAAATTCCTGAATCTCATCATTTAACAACACACCGTTTGTGGTGAGTGTAAATCTAAAGTTTTTATTATGCTCTTTTTCAATAGAGCGACCGTAGGCAACTAAATCCTTAACTACCTGCCAGTTCATAAGAGGTTCCCCACCAAAGAAATCAACCTCAAGATTTCTTCTGCTGCCTGAATTAGCAACAAGGAAATCAAGTGCCTGCTTACCTACCTCGTAAGTCATAAGCTCGCGCTTTCCTGTGTGGTATTCACCCTCTTCTGCGAAGCAATACTTGCAAGCAAGATTGCAATCGTGGGTTATATGTAAACAAAGAGCCTTAACAACTGTAGGACGTGCTGTAAAATCAGCAATCCTTGGCTCGTAATTGTCCTCTGTAAAAAGTGCTCCCTCTGAAATGAGCTGTTCAATTTCTGACTGGATTTCTGAAAGCTCTGTCTCAGAAACCTCTGGATGGCTGTTCTTCATCTGAATGAGTGCCTGATCCTTTCCCTGCTCCTGCCAGAAAGCTAAGAAATCGTATGTAATTTCGTCTACAACATGGATGGCACCACTATTAATGTCGATTACGATATTGTAACCGTTGTTTTTAAACTGGTGAATCACTAAAAAAATGTCCTTTCATAAACGCACAATAGACCGTTCCCCACCAAAACAGGTGAGGACCGGTCTGTGCAAAATATTACTTCTTAAAAAATGAGCAATTACTTAGAGTGCTCACAGCTCTGGTTACCAACTGTACAAGAAGTCTTGCAAGCTGACTGACATGATGTCTGGCACTCGCCACATCCGCCTTCTTTAACAGTGTTCTGTAATCTTGCAGTATTTAATGTTTTGATGTGTTCCATAATTAAATCTCCTTTTCTATAAACAGCTACTACTCATAGTAACCCTAAGATTAATAAATTATACTACAGGTCAGGTAAAATATAAAGTATTTTCCTATTCTGCAACAGCAGGTGCGCCTGTATAACTAGCATTGTCAATACAGAAATCCAAAGCCTTCTGTGTAAGATATGCCTGACGGAAGTATCTCTCGCCTGAGTATCCATCTACATCATATACCTCATAGAAGCTTGTCTCATCTGTAGCTCCTGATGATGAAAGAATACCCTGGATGAATGTTTTGTAGCCATCCTCGTCGATTTCGATTCCCTCGGCCTTAGCAATAGCCTCAAGAATAAGTTCTGTCTCTGTAGATTCCTGAATGCTTGTCTTCATGCTTTCTACATAAGCATCATAATCCTGTCCCATAGACTCGAAGTATTCCTTTGCAGTAGTTCCGTATGATTCGTACTGCTTGTTATATACATTAAGGTACATATCTAATCTGGCCTGGCTAAGATCCTCTGGAATAGAAGATACCTTGCTACCATTGATTACAGCATTTAAAACTGCTGTCTGCTTGTCATTTTTAAGATTGCTCTCAAGACTTGATTCATACTGAGTCTTTAAGAAATCCATATAAGCATCGACTGTGTCATAACCAAACTTATCTGAAACGATTTCATCTGTAAGGTCCTTCTTTGAATTAATGCTCTTTGCAATATAATTTACCTGGAATGTAAAAACAACTGTCTGGCCAGCTAAATCAGCATTGCCATAATCTGCTGGGAAAGTAACCTCATAGGCAACCTCTTCGCCAACAGTGTGACCAACAAGACCTGCTGTGAAGCCTTCAATGTAACCGCCGCCTGTTGCGGAGCTGTTATTTCCAACATCGATAAGCTGATCCTCAGCTGAACCGCCATCAAATGCCACTCCATCCTGTGAACCTACATAATCCACATTAACAATAGAATCTTCTTTGATTTCTTTTGCCTCTGAATCCTCTACATAGATTGCTGCATCTTCGATGGTTGTCTGAACGTATTTATCAAAGCCCTCATCTGAGTACTCGTACTCTCCATCCAATGTGATTTCGAGATTCTTATACTCTCCAAGCTTAACAAATTCGTCTACATCATATTCGATATCAGCAACCTTCTTTTTGCTGGTTTTATCTGTCTTCTCTGTCTTAGTTTCAGCTTTGTCTTCTTTCTTTCCACAGGCAGAAAGAGAAAAGGCCATTGTGCATATTAAAACTAATGCTAATAATCTTTTTTTCATTTCTTAAAATCCCTCCTCAAAAGTCTGCCTTAGTTTAACACATTATAAACCTTATCGCAAAGCACTTGCATTCTTTCTATATTCGGTTGGTGACACCCCCACATAGGATTTGAAGCTTTTCATAAAATGTTTTTCATTGTCATATCCGACCTGGGCAGAAATCTCATTTACCTTTAAGTCTGTATTGGCCAAAAGTTCCTTTGCCTCTGCCATTCTAAGATCCTTTACATAGGTGACAAAATTAGTGCCTGTAAAGTTTTTAAACTCAGTGGAAAACAATGAATAGTTCATTGATATATGGTTGCTTACAACTGCCATATTCAAATCTGTTGAATAATTTTCCTTTATGTATTTAATGGCTTCCTGCATTTTTGAAGAGGTATTATCAGAATCATTTTTTAGCATAAACTCTGATTGTCTCTCCAAAATAAAGCTCATAAATTTCTCACGGTAAATATCAAGGCAATCAATCTCCATTACATTTTTAAGCTCTACAGGTACTTCTTCTCTAAAAGTTCCCGTGAACTCAGTAATAAAAAATTCAATCGAATCTAAAAAATCAGAAGCTGGAATCTGTCCTCTTATTGCAGCAATAAAAAAGCCATCCCACTCCTTTTTAAGGTCTTTTGCTCTATCTGTACCCATCAACTGCACTCGGGCAGATATGGATTTTTTATCTGTGTATTTCTGAGCTGATTGCAATAGCATTTCCGGAATTTCAGGTAAGTCCTCATCTACTACACTCATATTCTGCAAAAAAGCTTCCATTCTTCTATCCCTTGCCTGAGTGTATGCCTTTTTTAAATCCGATGCATCTGAATAGGAATCACTGACACCAACATATCTAACATTATGAATAGTTCTCTCTGATGAAACTATCATAACATTGGACCCCAAAACGTTTTTTAGAAGAATTCCACACTTTTCTTCTGGAAGACTGCCAATAGGAGCAACATACACATTAAACTGCTGCCCAACCTCATCCTTTATTTTTTTGCTATAAGCTTGATGTCATCAGAGGTTGTTCCACTATCCTGAAGAAAATACTTCAAAAGCTTTGTATCAGTAAGCTCTGTCTTTTCCTCGTCTAGTCTTCGATTATTCAGTTCCTCATCAAGCTTTGTAAGAACTTCCTTCAGCTTATCTCTTTCAACAGGCTTTAAGATATACTCCCTCACTCCCTGTCTCATCATTTCTACTGCGTAGGAAAAATCATCATAGCCGCTGACTGCCACTGAAAGAGGAGGATTATCCAGCTCCTGCACCGCCTGAACCAATTCAATGCCATTCATCTTTGGCATTCTAATATCCGTCAGCATCACGTCAATCCTGGTAGTCTTCAGTATATCCAAGGCTTGCAAGCCATTACTGCACTCTATTACCTCTTCATATGGGACCCCACTTCTTTTGATCATTGCAGAGATTCCCTGTCTTATTAGCTTTTCATCTTCAACAACTAGAATTTTATTCATGAATTACCCTCGTTTACATCTATCTCAATCATAGGAATTTTGATGCTTACCTTCGTATAGCATCCTTCCATAGCAGCCACTTCTATTCCGTAGCCTGGGCCATAGGCCATTTTTAATCTATCCTCAACATTCTTTAATCCAATACCGTTACTTGAACTACCGCTGGTTTCTATTTCACCTGCTATCTTTTTTCTGAGCATCTCCAGTTCTTCTTCATTCATGCCACGGCCATTATCTGTAATCTCTATGATACAGTCGGAATCAATGACAATACCTTTGATATAAATAGTTGTGTCCTCTGCAATCTCCTCCACACCATGAATTATGGCATTTTCAATGATTGGCTGAAGGGACATCTTAGGTATTTTCTGACTTAAAATTTCTTCCGGAATATTCAAAGACAGATATATGACATAATCAAATCTAAGATTTATAAGTGCCATATAATTTTTTATATATTCCAGCTCATCTGCCACAAGCACCGTATTAGAGCTCCACTTCATACTATATCTCAGGAGCTTTCCTAGACTTGTTATGGAATCAGAAATCTGATACTCCTCCTGCATCTCCGCCATCATCTTTATGGATTCCAAAACGTTGTAAATAAAATGGGCATTTATCTGATTCTGTAAAGCCTTAATCTGGCTATCCTTTGCCAGAATTTCTCTGTCGATATTCTGCTGCATAAGAGTCTGAATGTTGTCAAGCATTCGATTAACCTGGTGAGCCAGCTCACCCATTTCATCTTCTCTGCCCACATCAGTAGCTCTTACATACAGATTTCCTGCACGTACCTGTCTGATTGTACGCAAAACATCATAGAAGTTCTTTAAAAGATTAAGCACTACGCGATTAACCAAGAAGTACAAAACAACCAGAATGCAAATCATCCAAAATACAAATGCATTTCGCTGACTATGAACCTCATCAATATTTTCTGAAATATTTTTTACAGAGACAAGCGTTCCTGAAAGCTCATTAATGTACATTCCCGAAATAACACTTTTATCATTCTTGCTGTAATAGGTTTTAATATCCGGGGTCTCGCCTTTTTTTGCAATTTCCTGCATCTGCCTTGCCAGAGAAATAGCAATCTTTCTAACAGCCTCATTAGTGTTCTTTCCGAAAATAACTCTACCCTCAGCTGTAACAAAGCAGCTGATTTCACCGGCAACATTTTCATACAAAGATGGGAACATTGTCTCCATTTTCATATTGGCCTCAATCACACCAAGCTCTCCGTATTTACGATTTTTAACAGGTGTAATCAGTGCCATCATTGGAGTATTATCTCCACCGGAAAACAGATTATCTTTATAATCAAAAATCCATCCACCCTCTTCTAGCATAGGAGTCCATGCCTGTTTTTGAAGACGGCTGGCAGAATACATTACCGGCATCATCTCCTGCACATTATCTGTGGAGGCATAATATCTTGCTCCTCCAAGTACCGGGTTTGTATTGATAAGTCTTTCAAGAGCTGCCACGTCATTGCGATATATTTTTATCCACTCTTTTGTAGTATATTCTCCACCGTTTTTCGCATTAAGAAGTACCTTGTTCATGGTTTCATCTGACAGAAAAAACTGTGTAGTCATATTGATTGAATCCACGTTATTTCTAATACTATCCTGCCTTCTAGCCATTGTGGAAGAAAGATATGAAACATTTTCATTGATGGTAGACTGCTCAATATTGAAAAACATTATTCCGCTTAGGATAGCAATAGGCACCATAACAAAAACCAGGATAATGGCGGTCAATTTAATATTCAGTTTTACGCCTTTAATCGATTCCCAATTTTTCTTTTGCTTTTGCAACATATTGATATCGTTTCTCCTGAAGCTGTTCGTAGCCTAACGCGTTACGCTCTTCTTTATATCTTTCTAAAATATCATCAAACTCTTCTTCACTTTCAGAAATAAGCAACTCCTGTAAAGTCTGCGCCCACAGTGCCTTTATCTGACTATCTATATAAGCATCCTCAGTATCCGCTGGCAAAATAACATCATACTGACCTGTATAGCTGGCATAATCATAGGTCCACTCCTCCAGTTGAGTAGTAGGGGAAGTATTCTCTGGCCGCCACTTTAGCTGCATTACGTTATCCTGCAGCATCCAATATGCATCATCTGCCCCATAAATCTTGTCGTAGGTGACCCTATCAGAATTAAGCAATGACAGCACCTCTGGTTTTATCACTGGCTTGCCATCCACCATTTCGTAGGTGATTCCTTCCACTCCCAGATACACTAACTTCTGCCCCTCCTCCGAAATCAGGTAATCCATAAACTGAATAGCCCTATCCGGATTTTTGCAGTTTTTAGAAATCATAGTAACAGTCCATCCACTGACTGTGTTTGTAGGAAGCACAGGGTCATCCCCATTTTTATTCTTCGGACCATCCACAGCTATATAAATGCTATTAGGGTCTCTGGAGTAAAGTAGCTTCTGCTGGGCTGCCATATCCGTATACTGATATAGCATGCAAAAATACCTTCCCTCAGCCAGCTTTTCTTCCATCTGGATTCTCTGGTCGATAAAAATATCTGTAGCAAGATACCCTTCCTCGTTTAGCTGTCTAAACATCTTTAGCCACTCGATGTACTCAGGGTCTGTATTTCTATCATAGAGCTTGCCATCCTTTTCGTATGGCACAGCCAAAAAAATTCTGTATATACTGATCAAAGGATACATTTCCCGAATCATCAAAAAGATGTGCACCTATTGGGATAAGAGGCTTTCCATCCACTTCAGGAAACATCTGCTTTGCCTTTCTAACAGCTCTCTCAAAACCTGCAATGGTGGTCATATCCGGACTTCCGATAGCCTCGTAAATATCCTTCCTTACCAAAAAAGTCTGATTCGAGCCTATGTTATCGTTGCTCTCCACGTCCTGAGGAGTGACACTAGAACAAGGATAACCATAGATATTTCCATCACTTTGGGTATACCAGCTAACAGCCTGCTTATCGCACACCTGATAAAAATATGGGTCATACTCATCTGCCAACTGATTTATGGCATACACCATATCCTTCTGTATCATCTCGTTGACCTGAGGCTCCCACCATCCCAAAGTAATCAAATCAGGCAGAGATCCCGACTCTATCAAAGCATTAAGCTTTTCCTCTTCATTACCCTGTGGCGTTATGAAATTAATATTGACCCCAGTGTTCTCTGTAATAGCCCTGGAAACCACACTGCTTCCCCAGCCTGTATTAAACCAGGAATAATTAATATACCAGTCCAAAGTAATCGAATCCTCTGATGCTGGTGTATTATCTACAGTTTCCTTTCCGCAGCCCACAAACGTTGTCATTACTAGACTTGCTGCTATTATTCTTTTAATTGTACTCAATTTAGTTTCCATTTTCCCATTATACTAATTACCCACCTGTCTTTCAATCAATCCTTGTTTGCCCCCTCTTCCTCTGCCGCCGCCCGTCCCATCCTGCCTTTGTAGTCTAGGGCCGATAGCAAACAAGGACTGACGCCAAACGGCGCCAGCCCAGGTGGTTTATTCTTTTACGCTTCCAGCGGAAATACTGCTGATGATGTACTTAGAGCAGAATGCGAATACAATCATGATTGGCACTACGGATATGGCAACGCCAAGGTAGATTGCGCCCTGATTCTTTTGTAAGTCGGTAGCAGCATTAAGTGTGGAAATCATAACCGGTAAAGTCATCTTTTTAGGAGTATTTAAGAGAATTAATGGTGTCAGGTATGAATTCCAGTTTCCAATGAAAGCTCCGATTGACATGGTAGCAATACCAGGTGCCATAATTGGAAGTACAATCTTGTGGAAAGTATGTATTTCCGATGCCCCGTCGATTCTTGCTGCTTCCAGCAGCGCCTTTGATAAGGTTGATTTCACGTATTGACGAAGGAAGAATACGATTCCAGGCGCCGCTATGGCAGGAACAATAAGAGGAATGTATGAATCTATCAATCTAAGTTTTTGGCAAAGATTATAGAATCCGATAAGAGAAAGCTGTGCTGGTATCATCATAAATACCACGATTACCTTGAATAAAAGGTTGTTTCCTTTCCACTCATACATAGCCATAGCGTATGCTGTGATGGCTGAAAAATATGCTGTAAGAAGTGTGGCAGGAACAGCCACTTTTATACTGTTTCCAAAACCTCTGAATAGATTTACATAATCGAAGAGTACTACCCAGTTGTCCTTTAGGCTGTGGCCTGGCAAAAATGAAAATGAATGTGTGATTTCCACACCGGAACGGGTGGAATTTACAATCATAAGCCAAAATGGAAGAAGACATCCAAGGGCTAACACAATTAGTGCTATATAAAGAATTACTTTTTTGATTTTTGTAGCCATTGCTTAGTCCTCCTTTCCACCGATAAATTTAAATTCAAGTACAGATACAATAAGAATTATGATAAACAGGGTGTATGCAATTGCTGATGCAAATCCAACCTGATGAGTTTCAAAACCAAATTTGTACATGTACATAACTACAGTCTGAAGTGTTCCACCTGGCTCACCTGCTGTAGATGCACCTGCCACACCATTGATAAGGAATGGCAAATCAAAGAGCTGTAAACCACCGATAAGTGATGTAACTGCTACATATAAAAGAATTGGTCGAAGCAGTGGTAGAGTTATTTTTCCAAATGTTTTCCATCTGCCGGCTCCGTCGATTGCTGCTGCCTCAAAGTAATCCTGTGGAATACCCTGAACGCCAGCCATAAGCATAATGAATGAATTTCCAAACCACATCCAAGCCTGAATTACGGCTACTACTGCCCAGGCTGTAGAGCGCTGTCCAAGCCAGTTTACCTGCTGGTCAATAATGCCTGCTGCAAGGAGAATCTGGTTGAAGGTACCATATTTCCAATCTAATAGTGTTTTGAAAAGAAATGCTACCGATGTGGCTGCAATAAGATTTGGAAGATAGTAAACTGCTCTGAAAACTGGAAGCCCAGAAATCTTGTATTTAATATCCGAAAATACGATAGTAAGTAAAAAGCTAGACCAAGCTGTAAAACAATGTTTAAGCCCCACATTTTTACTGTGTTGTAAAGCGAACGCCAGAAGAATTTATCTCCTATAACACGCTTGTAATTATCTAATCCAACGAGAGTAGGGTCACCATAGCCCTTGTACTCTGTAAAACTTAGGTAAAGTGTTCTAAAAACAGGATAAACACTAAAAATCAAAAAAACGATGACGAATGGGAGCACAAATAGATATGCTGCA
This sequence comes from Butyrivibrio fibrisolvens 16/4, assembly GCA_000209815.1. GTDB lineage: Bacteria > Bacillota > Clostridia > Lachnospirales > Lachnospiraceae > Pseudobutyrivibrio > Pseudobutyrivibrio fibrisolvens_A. Next base: position 671,018 of record FP929036.1, on the reverse strand, counting down.
TTATTCCTATTCTTCATCAAATTCTTAAAAGAAAACGCTTTCATCCTTTCCTCCCTTTTAATATAGGGGCTAGCAAAGCCAGCCCCATTTCATCATCAAATATTATCTTTCAACAGTAATATCTGGATATGTAGATTCAACTACATCGTAGAACTCTGCGATTGCATCATCCTTGCTCTTCTCGCCAGTCTTGATAGCTGTAATAGCAGCACCCCAAGCATCGTTGATAACCTTGTCATAACGAGTTACCTTAGAGTAGTCGATATTCTCAGCCTGTGCCTGCCAGAATGAGTACATATGCTGATTTCCATATACTGAATTCTCATCATCCTTGTGCTTCTCGAGAACTGATACAAGTGAAACTGTGTCACCTTCAGACTTCTCAATCCACCACTCAGCTGTCTTTTCATCAAGTGTTACCCACTTTAAGAAATCCCAAGCAAGATCCTTGTGCTCTGACTGAGATGAGATACCGATGAATGTACCACCACCAAAGCCTGATGCAGGTCCTGAGCAAACGCCCCACTTACCTGATGTCTCGCCTACATTGTCTCTAAGTGTAAGAACGCCCCAGCTAGGAAGACCAAATGCAAATACCTCTGTCTTGTCAAGGTCCTTTGTAGCTTCCTCGAACTGTTCTGCATCCCAAACGTTTACAGAATCATCTGCATAGTTCTGGATGTCAGCTGTAAGGATAGGTACCTCGCCAGCCATAGCCTGATACCATGGTGTAGACCACTGGTTGGCATATGCAGTATAGTCATTCTGATAAAGATCAATTACAAGGTCCATATAGTCAAGTCTTGCCTGATTTACGTTAAGCTTTCCATCAACGACCCACGCACTATCCCCCGAAAAATAATTAATCTCAGCATCTGAAGCAAAGATTCTATAGCCTGCATCCTTAAGTGTCTTTGCTGTATTAAGAACTGTGTCATAATCAGCAAAAAGCTTTCCGATTTCTTCAGGATCTTCTGTTCCAAATACCTTCTCAGCTATGTCTCTACGATAGTAGATACCTGCTGGTGTAATCTGGTAAGAAATTGCACGCTGAATTCCTTCTGAATCCTGACCAACCTTCCATACATAATCAACAATCTGATCTGCATAATCCTGTGCATTGTATGGTGCCTGATTTAAATCTTCAAAGTAGTTTGCATCGTAGAAATCCTCAAGCATCTGTGGCTCACCTACGATGATATCTGGTGTTGTCTGACCGCCGTTAAGAGCTGTCTGCACCTTTGTTACATAATCTGCTGGTTCGATTACTACTGTTTCAATTTGAACATCAGGATTCTCCTCAGCATATTTCTCTGCGAAGGTCTGAAGATCCTTTGCAAGTGTCCAGATAACAAGTTTCTCTCCGTCCTCGCTACCTACTGTTGCTGAATCTACGTTCTCGCCTTCTAATACGGCATCATTGCCATCGCTTCCGCAAGCAACAAGTGATAAAGCACAAGCGCCTACGAGAATTGTTGCTAATAATTTTTTTAGCTTCATTCTTCAATCCTCCCAACATTTGTAGTTGATTTGTTATATGTAAATTATAGGTTGGGAGGATTTCTGAAAAAATGATACTTTTTTATTTTGGTGTCATTTTTACAGTTACTTTTTTAGCTAATCTATCCCTAATTTTCTTTGCTACCTCTCCAGTAACGTATTCCCTATTAAATCTATAAATAGTCCCGTCAAAAAGCTCAACTTCTATATCCGTAATTACGTATTCACCTGGAATGTAATCGCAATGTGTTGTCATTTCATAAACCAGCTCTGTCTTTCCAAGTAATGTAGTGCTTACAGTGTGTTTTAAATCTCCACTTGAAATCAAATACTCTGGAATAGCTGGAGATAAAGCAAAAATCAATCCATTTTCTTCATCATATTTAAATATGTCTTTTCCAAAGAAAATGAGCTTCCACATACTGATAAACTCTATAGTAGAACCACTAAGTCTGGCTACAAAGCCCTTGCCGTGAATACTCTCGTTTGGATTTTTAGAGCTTACAATAAAGGATGAATTTTCAAGAGTACTTCTTCCGTACTCTTCCCTATCAAGAAATGGTATGGCAGCCTTTTTGAAATCTAAAAAGAACTCTTCATATAATCCACTTCTAATAAGCTCCAGCAGATACTTATATTCCATATGTAGCCAGATAGATTCATTCTCTAGCCAGCCTGGTGTAAAAGCTCTACATCGACCGATTTCAAAGCTGGCATCCTGAAGTGATGCATTAACCTTGTACATAGATAGCTTTTCATCATATAAATCACTATTTTTGATTTTTGAATACATATTTCTTTTAGCTTCTACATCATTTCCAAGCTTAAAGTAACGCACTGGTCCCTCAAGGAAGTATGGAACCTTAACCATACTGAAATGCTTTGGAATAATTCCGTTTTTCTTGCATTCATAGTCATGGATTTCATATGTAAAATATGCAGGGGCAATACCATCTGAAAGCTCTACGGCTTTTTGGATTGAATCATTTAACTTATTGCTAAAGACCTCCAAAATCTGCTTTAAATCATCTGAATTGATTTCCTTATTTTCTTCATCAAGACCTGAATATACTTTTGCTCGATACTGTTCCTTAATATCGTTTTTGCGATTCCAGCATTCAAACTCAGAAGTAGCTTTAAGAGTGACATCCTTTACCTCCGAAACGAATTCTAAAACCGCCTTCGGAAATACGATATTGTTATCAAATTTGCCAAGCATATCCTTTGTAAATTCAACCATTCTGGCAAGCTCATAGGTTTCGTTCATAGATGAACCCATAAGACCTGGAAGACCATTTAAGGCATCATACCAGCCTGGTTTACCACCTTCCATCTCTACACCAAGGCCGTAGGCATCCAATGTGGCAAACTTTACAGCGCACATCAAAATCAATTTAGCCATAAGGCTCATATCTATTTCCCTGCCATTTTTGTAGCACTCAAAGCTAGAAGCATTTTCCACTTCAGTTCTATTTACTAGATAATTGTATTGTCTGATGCCATTTTCTGTTTTTGTATATCTTTCAAATCTTGGCAATACCTTTTTATTTGCATTGAAGGATTTTACTGATGTGTTATATAAAAGGTCCTCAGTCTTATCTGGATATATTTCCAAATATTCTTCTATTAAATCCAGATTATAGGTCCAATGATCACTCCAATATCCCTCTCCAAATCTGGCATTTGCTGTCTTTTCAGCCGCACTCATTATTTGAACAAATCTGTCCTTTTGCTCCTTGTCAAACTTGTCATCACCTGTATCCATTAATGCTGCTGCAAGCTCACCTGGCGTAAAAGGTTGCTTGAGACAAAGTCCATCTAATGAATCCTCAGAGACCTGATATCTCATTTGCTCAATAGATAAAGGATTGTATCCGTCTAGCTGAATAAGGCTGTAAAACATCTTAATGTTGTCTTCCATAACCTCTGGACTGAAAAAGGTATCGCATCTTCTGTTCTGATTAACATCTCTGAAATTACCATTTCCCTGTGAATAAAACTCAGGTGACATGGCAAAATAATTGTAATCTCGCTCTAAATCTCCATGCTTTCTAGAGTACACATAAAATGTATGATTATCTGTCAATCTGATAGGAGTACCCCCACGAAGAACATTATCCATGTAGTTATATCTGCAGTAGTTGTCAAAAACCCTATTTGCTGTTTTTGTATTTACAACAGCTGTTAGCTTTTCAGTAAGTTCAGCTGCTTCAAAAAACTTCTTTTGGAAATACTCTCTGTCGATTTTCTGTCCTAGGAATCTGCCTAGAATATCCTTATTTCTAACCTGACCTATAAGCTCATACAAAGTGATAATTTCATTTTTCTTTAGAAGCTTTTTTGTTCCAAAAAAGGCACAAGGCAACTCGTTTGATGTGTTTTGCTTTTTTTCAAACAACGCATCTATGCTCTTTCTTACAAAGCCCATTGGATTTTCTAAAGAAAGGTCATAATCAAATACCACACCAGGATCCACGATTACATCAAGAGGAGTGCCATCAGCCAAAAATCCTACTGCAAAATTTCCGCCCTCAACCCTCGATACCTCTGCGGAGTCCTCCATGCTTACCCTGACTCTGTAATATGGATGCTTGTTTTCAACATCCTCTACCTGCATCCAGGCCTTTGTGGTCTGGGCCATCATTTTCATGCTTTCCTGATTTACACCGTATGGAATAAGGCAAGGCATACCATCTATTATTTCAAGTTCTCTGTCTCCATCGCTCTCATTTGTTATTTCAACTACACGCATCAATGCCCCAATCTTTTCCCCTGGCAGTGTTCCGTAGTTTACATTCACCTTTATACCTTTTTCGTGAACCACATCCTCCAAACCTAAAACATTCATATAAATGCTCATTTTATTAGAGTCGTTTTCCTTCGAAAAAGGCTCTATAATCTCTCCATCTACCTTTATAAAGGTTCTAAAACCTGTGCGCTTCACATTTTGATATGCTGTATGGGCTGGATAAAATTCCATAATGCTATGGTCCTTGTCCTGAACACCGAAGGATACAACTGCCTGCCCTCTATTCACGTAATAGCACCACATTGGTATACCTTCCACACCAGATATGCCTGGAAGGAAGCTGGCAAAAGGAGTCTTTCTTCCATAGTCAAATATCTCATCCTTAACTTCAGTATTTATCTGCATTTAATTAATCCTCCCTATTTCAATTCGATTTCCACAATATGATCTTTTTCATTCCAATCTATCAACAGTTTTTCTGGAATTATCACCTGATTTTTCTGAGGCTTCACCTTGCTTGTGGAGTCAATAATTACATTTGAAATTGAATAATCTCCATAATCCTTGTGCTTCGTATTTTTGAAAACAACCTTAAATCGATGTCCTCTAAATGGCACCTGAATAGCAGCTATTCCTTCCTCATCAAATTGCTCTTTTAAAAGCTTTGGCTCTATATACAAATCTCCTGCATTTCCACGTACACCAAAAGCTTCTGTCACCATAGTAAGCAGGTACCAGCTGGCAGCTCCTGTAAGATAGCTGTAAAGGCCCTTCCCCTTTTCGTTAAAATATTCAGGAACTCCAGGATAGATATTGCTGATTTCAAAATTATCCGATGCCATAAAAAGCTCATTTATAGCTTTATATCCCTCTTTTACAAAACCTCTTTTATAGAGTGCGTTAGCATACATAACAGCCATATGAGAGAACACCGCTCCGTTCTCTTTTTCACCATATGCAAAACCAAACATTCTTCCTAAATCCAGGCGAAGATCCTTAAAATCGGTATTTAAGGCATAGCCTCCAAGACCCTTTTTGTACAAATACTTATCGCAGGATTTTACAATGGATGCCACAGACTCTTTTTTAGCTGTTCCACTCATAATGGAGAAAACCTGACCTGTCAGCATCATTCTGACGCCATTCTCAAAATCTCCTTCTACCCTGATACCATTATTGTCGTAGTAGCCGTTGAACCAGCCATTTCCTTCCTTATCTGTCACCCATTCCTCTTCGCGGATTTGCTTCATCATAAAGTCCGCCTTGTGCTCTAACAAAACAGATATTTTCTCTATTTCTACCAGGACGGTCTCCCCTAGGATTTCGTCTGACACCGCCTGAACATATTTCTCCAGCACTTTCCTTCTCTTGGCAGGATTTCCATATACTAAAATAGAATCCTCCTCCAAAAGAATTAATAGTTCTTTCAAAATTGAAACCTTGCTACGGCCAGTCTTTGCTTTATAAATTCGTAAATACGTAGCAAGCTCCTTTAGATTTCCAGCATAACCACAGGTGAAAGCGACACTCTCCCCCTTATCTGGTGCCATATCCAAAGCATCATTCCAATCTGCATTAAGTATCCTTATTTCGTTGTGTGCCCCAACATCATAAAAGGCGCATAGATTTTCCAGCAGAATATGTTCCAGTATTGTTCCCTTGTATACCTCACCCTTTGCATTCTTCTGTTCTAATCCATATTCTTTAGAATGCTCTTCATCTCTTTTTGTCACTCGATTTATAAGTGCATCCTTAAAGTATGACACCTTTTCATTTAAGATATCCAAATCACCGGTCTGGTCCATATATAGCTTTACCGTCAAAAATGGCCAAAAGCCGTGGTCCATCCAAACTCTAGGAATTCCGTTTCTATCTGCCTTGAATTCGCCTTTTTTATCTCCAATTATTGTGGCATTGGTTCCATCCAGTCTCACTCCCTTGAAATTGTTAACAAGCATATCCCTAACCTGGGTAGGGTCTGTAAGAAGAAGTGCCAGACAGTCCTGCCATAAATCTCTCCAACCTCTTCCACCTCTTCCATAATCGTGATGAGGCAGGAATGAACAGCCAAATATGCGTCTAAGCTCTGGCTGAAAAGACACCCATTTCATAAATCCATCGAATCTTTCATTGCCAGTTTCAAAAATAATATCAGCAACACTATTCCAGTAATTTTTGTGGTTTCAAAAAGATTTTCCACCTGAGTTTTGGAATAAATTAATCTTCTGATAATATCCATTTCTGCGATATTTTCATCGTCAACCATTCCTGTAACTATCTGAAAGCTACAGCTTTCACTCTTTTTCAAGGTGCACTTAGGGAATCGAAGAACAGCTACAATCTCTTTGCCATCAATAGCCTCTGTGGGCTTTTTCCAGATAGTATCCTTACTTTTCTTATCTAACAGGCTACGAGGTCTGAGGAATGTACCACCTGCTCCAAGATAATCCTCAACATCCGCAATAAATCTATTTGGTTTATTGCCATTTTCATCTCTTCCAAACACGAAATAAGACATGTCATTTTTCTGATGTCCTCTCTCATCAAAAGAAAGAGTTGGATGCATAACCACGCCATCATCAGTAATCACTGCACGATTTAGCAGGGATGTAACATGTCTATGATCCCTTAGATTGTCAGCACTTCTGCCATATAGCGGTATGGCTGCCACAGGCTCAAAAAACAAATCCTCATCAGAAAGATTTTCAATAGTTACAAGCATTATCTCCGCATTATGGTCGAGGGTATCAAAAATAGTTGTAGAGCTTTTCAGCCTACCTGAAGTGTGATTTCTCTCTACCCTCTGCCACATTCTTCCTGCTGTAAGCTTTGTACTGTCCTCTTTATCTGTAAATCTATTAGCTTCCTGTTCAGCAGAAACACCTGTTACGGACCATAATTTCCCATCCATCACTAGAAAGAAATTTCTGGTATCTCTGTCATTGCTTAGATTTAATATGCTTTTAGGTGCAATCATAAAATGATTTTGGTCTGTTTTTGCATCACCACCAAAATCAGGCGTAACTGCACTTTTTAATCCTTTTTACTTGCCATCGGCAAATATAATCCACTAGTGTGCTCTGGATTCTTTAGTTCAAAGGTTCCATTTTTGTCCACGTAATTTATCTTGCTCATATTTACCTCTTCTAAATTTTCTTCTGCAAATTTCATATTCCTGTAACTTACTTCATTTAATCTTAGAAAAGGCAAGACACTAAAAAAAGGACACCTTTTTTAGGATGGTGTCCTTTTTATATTTCTTCTTATTTTCAATTAATCGAACTTCAGGATAGTATTAAGAATTCTCTTTGCATTAAGTTTTAACTGGTCATGGTCTAATGCACCTTTTTCATCCGCCAGCTTCAACCTATCAACAAAGCCATTTCCCATCTTCAGGTCATTTCCTGCATTTACTTCCTTGTACTGCTCTCCTCTGGTCCACCAATCTGATGTAACCATTCCTTCATAGCCCCACTCTTCTCGGAGAATTCCTGTAAGTAAATCGTGACTTTCAGAAGCTCTCTCGCCATTTACAGCATTATAAGCGCTCATAATAGTGTATGGCTGTGCTTCCTTTACAACAATCTCGAAGGCCTTCAAATAGATTTCTCTCAAGGCTCTCTCAGATACTCTTGAATCGCTGTGCTTTCTATTTGTCTCCTTATTATTACAAGCAAAATGCTTTACAGAAGCACCTACATGATTGCACTGAATACCATCTACAAGAGCTGCTCCAAGCTTTCCTGCCAAAAGCGGATCCTCAGAATAATACTCAAAGTTTCTTCCGCAAAGTGGACTACGATGAATATTGATTGCAGGGGTAAGCCAAACTGCAAGATTATTTTCCTTTATCTCTTCGCCACCGGCTTTACCTACCTGAGCAATAAGATGCGTGTTCCAAGTGCAAGCTAAAAGTGTAGCACAAGGGAAGGCTGTGGTGAGGATTCCCGTTTCTGGGGCAATTCTTACTCCGGCAGGTCCATCAGCTGTCATAGCACTAGGCACGCCATATTCTGGGAGATTACCAAAACCGAAAGTATTGGCAACACCAGTATTTGGCTGACCACCTACAAGATTCATCAAATCTTCTGTAGATAACTGCTCCATAAATTCATCAAGAGTAATCTTTCCCTCTGCCACATCGGATAGTGGATGGGCCCCTTCCTTGTATGGGTAAATCAAGCAATAGCTATCCCTTGCCCTAACAGAAGGTGTTAGTCCCTCCTCTGTTCCTGGCTCCATTTTCTTAATGATGCTTTCATTTATATCCTTATGCTGCCCCTGTGGTAATTCCTCATAGCTACCATCTGCAAGCATTCTTTTTCCAGCTCAACTGGAGCTAATTTATGAGAAAGTGTTGCCACAACCTCATCTTCCTCGTTGTTCCATACCAGGTTTGTAGCTGCCACATCCAAAGAATCATTTCCAAGGAAGAATTTGTACTCGCCTTTTTCTAATACATAGCAAGCTTCCTTAACCTTGCCCAAATCATCATAAGATGAAATCTGATATTTGCTAACGGATAGTGTTATAACCTGGCTCTCATTTGGGCCCAAAACTCTGGTCTTTGCAAAAGCTCCCAGCTCTCTGGCTGGCTTTCCAAGCTTGCCCTGTGGCGCACTATAGTATAGCTGTACAACATTCTTTCCTGGAATGCTGCCAGTGTTTGTAACCTTTACAGTAAAGTAAAATGTATCATCACAAAGTGACATTGCCACTATATTGCTTTCAAAGCTTGTGTAGCTTTTTCCATATCCAAATGGATAAACAATCTTCTTTTCAGCTTCAGGAATAGTGAGGAAATATCTGTAACCTACATAAATGTCCTCATTATAATTTACATAATCAAAGGACTCATGGAATCCTTCTGTAGATGGATAATCCTCCAAGGTACCTGCAAAAGTATCTACAAGTCTTCCGGATGGATTCACATCTCCAAGAAGAATATCAGCTGCTGCATCGCCGCCTTCCATTCCACCTTGTCCCATATAAAGCGCACCGTTAATACCATATTCCTTGATCCATCTCAAATCGATGATTCCGCCAATATTTACTACCGCAATTACTTTTTGAAATTCGCTTTTACGATATCTACAAGCTTTTTTTCTTCGTCTGTAAGATAGAAATCTCCATTAGGGAAAATCTCTCCTGAAATCTTTGGCATAGAGGTCTCTGATTCCCAAGGATTATATTCGTTGTTGCATTCAACATCGCTTCTATCCCAGCCCTCTCCTGAAAATCTGGAGATTACAATAACAGCTGTATCCGTATATGCGATAGCCCCCTTTAATAGCTCTTCAGATACTTCTGGCTCAGAGGTCATTCCAGGAACTCTTCCCTTACCATATTGTTCCTTTAAATCCTCTTTATAATAGCTGATAAGTGGCTCGTATACTGACACCCCTTTAGCCTTCAGGCCATCATATAAGCTATGTACATATTTGCAATATACATCTCCTGAGCCACCGCCACCTTTTACATAATCAACGCTGCCTTTACCAAAAAGTGCAAGTGGCTGTTTCTTTGAAAGTGGCAGCACCCCATCATTTTCAAGGAGAACCATTCCCTCACTAGCTGCTTTTCTTGAAAGCTTTATATGTTCCTCGCAGCCAGTCACCCTTCTATCGCCATATAAAGGTAAAGCTGGCTGATATAATAATCTGGACCATTTTTGCATAACACACCTCCTGAATAAAATCTACTTCTTCAATAATAACTTAATCAAAATAGTTTTAAAGTATTTTTATTTTTCTATAGTGGTATTTTTTTGATAAACATTAAAAGAGCTTGCGAGAGATTTACTCTTGCAAGCTCTTAAGAAGAAGAAAAAATTATTTTTTTGAAGAAGCTTTCTTTGCTTGTTTCTTTTGTGGTTTTTGTGGTTTTTCCGGTTTCTTTGGCTTTGGTGGTTTTGTTGTTCTCTCGTAAAGAAGAGACATATCAAAAATTTTCTTAGCCAGCTCTGTAGTTGGCTCCTTTGCAAGTAATCTCCACTGCCAGTTACCACTATCTGTACCAGGCACATTAATACGATTGTACTTGCCAAGGCCTAAGAAATCCTGCATCTGTGCCACAAATAAAACGGCTACAGATGACATTCCACCTCTTATAAGTCCCCAGTTGAATCCCTCTGATTTTGAGATTCCTAAATACTTGGAGGCGTAATCCCTGTCCTTTTTGTCTGCATCCTCATACCACTCCATAACTGTTGCATTATCATGGGTACCAGTGTAGCAGACACAGTTTTTATCATAGCTATGAGGCTGATAATTATTTGCCTCACCTGAGTCAAACGCAAATTCAAGGACCTTCATTCCTGGCCAGCCACTATCCTGAAGCAGCTTTACAACTGTAGGAGAAGGCTCACCTAAATCCTCTGCAATAAACTCTATGTTAGGGAAGGTCTTTGAAAGAAGGCCCACCAAATCCATTCCTGGTCCCTTCTTCCACTTTCCTCTTTTAGCTGTCTTTTCCTTTGCTGGAACAGCCCAGTACTCATCAAAACCTCTAAAGTGATCAATTCTAAGAACATCATAGAGCTTTGAAGCTCCATCGATTCTGCGAATCCACCAACGATAGTTGTCTTTTTTCATAGCCTTCCAATCGTAGCAAGGATTGCCCCAAAGCTGGCCTGTTTCACTGAAATAATCTGGTGGAACACCAGCTACCTCTACAGGGTAGTTTTCATCATCTAAACTGAAAAACTCTGGCTCGGCCCAAACATCACAGGAATCAAGGGCAACATATATAGGTAAATCTCCAATTACCTCTATGCCAAGGCTATTAATATAGGTCTTTAGCTTTGCCCACTGTTTGAAGAACAGATACTGAATGTAAATATAAAATTCAATATCCTCAGCCAGCTCTTTAGTATATTTTTCAACAGCCTTTTTCTCGTGAAGACGAATATCTTCCTCTGGCCATTCCTGCCAGCTCAGCTGTCCAAAATGCTTTTTTATAGACATAAACAAAGCATAATTCTCAACCCACGCATTTTGCTTTCTGAATAAGGCAATATCGCCTAAAGAATCCTTGCATCCTCTTTCCTTAGCCTTTTCTAAAATTTTGAAACGACTTTCATAGATTTGACCATAGTCAACATAACGAGGATTGGTGCCCCAGTTTTCAGCCTCTACTTCCTTCTTTGTAAGAAGACCTTCTTCTATAAGAGTTTCCAGATCAATGAAATATGGATTTCCTGCAAAAGTTGAAAAACTCTGATATGGACTATCTCCGTAACTAGTAGGCCCCAGTGGAAGTACCTGCCAATACTTCTGGCCAGATGCCTTTAAAAAATCTGCAAAATCATAAGCAGCCTTTCCAAAGGTACCAATACCATATGGGGATGGTAATGAAGATATAGGGAGCAATATTCCGCTACTTCTTTTCATGATTTAATCTCCTATAAATTTTTTCGGGAAGGAACACCCATAAATAATTGCCTTCGGCAATGGGGTGTTCCGTGGGAGAATAATTTCAAAATCAAGTTTTGAAATTATCCTCCTTATCCTTTAACCGCACCTGCTATTACACCTTTGATGATGTATTTCTGCAGGCAAATATACATAATGATGATAGGTAATACTGTCATCATAATACAAGCCATCATTGGTCCCATTTCAACATGTCCGTAACTTCCACGGAAATACTGAATAAGAATTGGGATGGTCATATATTTCTTTCTATCTAGTACAAGATATGGAAGAAGATAATCGTTCCATAACCACATTGTTTCCAATATAGCAACTGAAATAAGTGTTGGCTTTAAAATTGGAAGAACTATTCTAAAAAATGTCTGTATAGGATTGCAGCCATCTATCATAGCTGCCTCTTCTATCTCAAGAGGTATGGATTTCATAAATCCGGTAAACATAAATACTGCAAGTCCCGCACCAAATCCAAGGTAAATAATACAGATATTAAATGGAGTATCAAGATCCATTCTATCCGCCGTAGATGCCAGTGTAAACATAAGCATCTGGAATGGTACTACCATTGAAAATACAAATAAAGCATAACATACCTTTGAGAGTATTCCGTGAACTCTGGTAATGTACCAGGCACACATTGATGTACAAAGCAGTATTAATACTGCAGATGATACTGTAATAACAAAGCTGTATCCAAATGCTGCTGCAAAGCCCTTTGCTGTAAGAGCATTAACGTAATTTTCTACACCTGCAAAGCTTTTTACATTTGGAAGCTGAAATACTGTATTTGTGCTGATAAATGTATCTCCCTTAAGGGAATTTATCAAAATCATAAACACTGGATAAATCCAGAAAATTGCTAAAAGACACAATACAATAAAAACTACAACTCTAGCAACTTTTTCTTTTGTCTTCATTACTGCTGCACCTCCTTTGATTTAGTGAATTTTAACTGAATCATGGAGATCAAAATAACCATAATACAAAAGATAACTGCCTTAGCCTGACCGTAGCCCTTCCACTGTGGGCCTGTACGGCTGTAGAAAGTATTATAAATATTTAGAGCAAGCATTTCTGATGCATGTGCTGGCTCACCACCTGTCAGTGCCAGGTTCTGGTCGAAAAGCTTGAATCCGTTTGTAATAGTTAAGAATGAACAAATTGTAATTGAAGGCATAACATTAGGAATCTTGATTCTGAAAAGAATCTGTCCTGATGTTGCTCCATCAATTTTGGCAGCCTCTATATAATCATCTGGAATTGATTGCAATCCAGCGATGTAGATAATCATCATATATCCTATCTGCTGCCAACACATAAGTATTGTCAAACCTATAAAACCATAAGTGGCATCTAATGCAAGTAGTGGCTTCTCAGCTATTGAAAGCACACAGTTGATTAGAATCTGCCAAATATAACCAAGCACAATACCACCAATAAGGTTTGGCATAAAGAATACTGTTCTAAAGAAATTGGAGCCTTTAATCTCCTTTGTAAGTGCAAGAGCAATAGCAAATGCTATTACATTTATAAGTACTGTAGAAACTACAGTAAAAAGCGCTGTAAACCAGAACGAATGCCAAAAATCTGCATCAGTAATAGCATAGGCGTAATTTCCAAATCCAATAAAAGTTGATTTCTTTATAGTAGTAAATTTACAAAATGATAAATATAACCCCTGAACAAAGGGATAAATAAATCCAACTGAAAATGCAGCCAACGTAGGCAACACAAAAATTGGCCAATACCTTCTTATTGCTTTTTCCATAAAATGATCCTCTCTAAAAATAATCATACCCCATTCACAAAATCGCAGTTTCACTGCTTTACTTTTGTTCATGTGGGTTTACCCACCAAATAATTTTTAGTAAAAAATTTTTGCCAGCAAATATTTTTACTAAAAATTACTTGGCTATGATTATTTTTCCAAAATTATGGAGGGCGTTAGGCCTCGCCCTCCAAAGATAGCATCCGCGTTATGCTTAAAAGCAAGAACCACGAATTCGGGAAGAAAAACTCTTCTATGTAAACCACCCTTCTCATATGAGTTTAGAGTAGTTAACATCTTTATAAAATTAGTGACTTGCAGCGTACTCTGAAGCCCAGCCATCTACGAAAGCTGAAACTACATCGTCCCAAGAACCTGTACCTGCTGCATAAGCTGTAAGTGCAGAACCTACACCGTTCTTCCACTCCTCAGAAGGCATTGTTGTAAAGTTCCAAGAAACTGGAGTCTTTCCTGCCTCTGTATAAGCTCTATCATTAAGAACAAAAAGATTTGTTGTATCTGCTGCCTTCTTGAATGGAATTACGCCAATCTGCTCTGAAAGCATCTTTGTGCCTGCCTCAGATGTAACCATCCATGTAAGGAAGTCAATTGTTGCCTGAATATCTTCCTCAGAAGCCTCTGAGTTTACACACCAGAAGTTCTCAGTACCTGTGCAAAGTCCCTGATTCTTCTCATCGCCTGCACCAATATAAATTGGAATCATAGCAAGCTCATCATCTGTCATACCCTTATCTGTAAGGTTTGCGTACTCCCAAGAACCATTCTGGAAGAATACTGCCTTGCCCTCTACAAATTCGTTCTCAGCATCATCGCCTGTCTTTCCTGCTAAGTCTGCTGGCTTGCAAGTTGAGTTGTTGATGTAGAGATCCCAAATTGCCTTGTAGTTATCAAGGTACTTGCCCTCGATTGCATCTGTAGAATCGATGCCCTTATCCTGATACTCGAAATAGATTGGAAGGTTTGCAAGGTGTGTCTTAAATCTCCAGTCAGAAGAACCATCCATACCTGCTGATGTAAATGCTGAGAAGCCAAGCTCACTGCTTCTTGCTGTAATATCCTCAGCTACCTTCTTTAAATCATCAAAGCTTTGAATATCGTCTGTTGTGTAACCAGCCTCCTCAAGAAGCTTTGTGTTTGTAATGATACCGTATGACTCAATAACATATGCAATACCTGCTACTGCATCATCGTTATAAAGAGCAAAGGAATCACTTGTAAGCTCGTTGTAAAGTGATGAATCCTTGAGGTCATAGCAGTAATCTGCCCAGTTTGCCAAACCTACAGGACCATTCACCTGGAATAAAGTAGGAGCCTCATCCTTTACAATTTCTGATGAAAGAGTCTCCTCGTAAGTACCAGAAGCTGCTGTTATAACTGTTACAGGAACACCTGTCTCTTCTGTGTACTGCTTTGCAATCTTCTGCCAAGCCTCATCTGCCTCTGGCTTGAAGTTAAGGTAGTAAACCTTTCCTGAAGCACCATCTGCTGATGCTGAATCCCCTGCGCCATCCTTAGATGCGCTTGAACCGCAACCTGCAAATGTCATTGCAGACATCATTGCGATTAACCCCAGTGCCAATACTTTCTTTCTCTTCATTTCTTACACTCTCCTTTTTTGAAGTTAAAAATTTATGTTTTTCATTCCAACAATGATTGCCAGAATGTTAAAACCGAATTTTTAAACTTCTCTTAAGGATTCACCTTCTCGTAAAATGGTAGGCAATAAAATGTGCTTATGATTCTTCTTTCCATTAATAATATCAACCACAAGCTTCACTGCCTCTTCTCCCATTTTTTCCATAGGCTGACAGAGTGTGCTCAAAACCGGATTCATATACTCAGAAGCCTCGATACCATCAATTGCAATTACTGCTACATCCTTTGGTATAGATTTTTTAGCCTCTCTAAGGGCCTTCATTGCGCCCATAGCCATATTATCCGAGATGGCAAATACCGCCGAAAAGTCTTTATTCTGTTTTAGCCAAGCCTTCATGCCTTCATAGGCATCAGCAATGTTATAGCTATCTATAGGAATGATGAGTTCATCATCAAGTTGTATTCCAAAATCATTGAGTGCTCGTACATAGCCAGCAAATCTTACCTGGCTGACAGAGCCATCATCCGGGCCCGATAGAAGAACTGCAATTCTTCTATGTCCCTCTTTATAAAGATACTCAACTGCTTCGTAAGCAGCCTGATTATCATCTATGCAAACACTGGAGTAATCTGATTTATCCAATGTTCCGTACTGATTGTTAAAAGTACAGCATACAAATGGAACATTTATAGCTGAAACCTGCTCCTTTGTATAATCCAACCTTCCTCCAAGGAAAATCACCCCAAGGAGTCGCTTATCTCTTTCCATTCTGGCTGCTGTCAAAATCTCATCATCGGAAGTACCAATCTGCTGCATAACCATTGTGTATCCAGCTTTTTCGATTTTGTCTCCGATTTCAGTAATAATCTTTGTATAGAAAGGGTTTGAAATACCTCTTACTATCAAACCAATGTTATCCGAAGAAGACTTTCCCAAGTCTCTTGCACTGGTATTAGGTATATAGTTGTATTCATTTACTACAGCAAGGACCTTTTCCTTTGCTTTTTCACTAACATCTGGATGATCATTGAGCACGCGTGAAACCGTGCTAACGCTGACTCCCGCCAGTTTAGCTATGTCTTTGATTGTCATTTGTTTTCCTTCCATATCCCAATGACTTTGCAAACTCATTTTGTAGCTCACAAAAGTCATATAAATACTTTTTTACATGGGGCCTAATCCATGTTATTTTTGGAAACGTTTCTGGTAACGTTTCCAGTTCATATAAAAATCATAGCCTATCGACCTCACTCAGTCAATAGGCTATGTATATTTCGCTTTTTATAACAAATTTAATATACTGGTGTCGTACAATTTTAACAACCTTATTTCTTATCTAGGTGCAAGAAGAGTATTTAAATCAATACCAATTAATGCACCAGCCTTAGCTGTATACTCAGGCTCTCCAGCGTGCTTATAGAACTCATAAGATGGCTTTGCAGTATTATCATAACGAAGAAGTCCGTTAGCTAATCCCTGTGGCATCTCAATATGTGGATCGTCCTTCTCACGTGAAAGAATGAATCCATCAATATGGCTATTGTTATTAACAACAAGCATAGCATATGTAATTGCTACGCACTGTACTTCTTCACCCTGTGATGAAGTATAACCCTGCTCTGAAAGCTTAACTGTACGAACAGCACCTGATGGTGAAAGGAACTCTTTCTGGCATAGGAAATCTGTTACTACATCAATATTATATACAGAAATGAACTTTGTATTCTGGTTACGCTGAATATTTGCTGTAGGTGCCCAAGACTGTACATTTGTTAATGGATAATCGTAAGCATGTAATGCTAATCTCCAGTCGATATTTCCCTGGCTTCTAATTATATTATTAAACTGTGTAAGGAATTTCTTTGAACCGTAAACTGTTCTTTCATTTAATGCCCAGTGATGATCTGTACAAGTATATACGTTGCAGTTAGCATTCTCAGACTTAATAGCATTGTAAAGAATACGGAATGCCTTTGCATATTCCTGTGTATATACTTCGAAATTAGGACCACAATTCATGTAGTTCCACTCGTTCCAAGCATTAACCTCGTTACCAATTACAAAGTTATCTACCTTTGCATTCATACCAAAGTATGAGTAGCTGCTCCAACGGCTGGCAATAAATGAACCTGCTGCTGCAAGTAATTCAATACCCTCTGTTGTTGTAGCATTTAATCCATAATAATTATGTGCGCCTAATCCATCATATGAATATGGGCTGATAAACTCTCTCTTTGCGCCCTGGTCTACAAGAAGAATCATTGTAACCTGAACACCCTGAGCATTAAGTCTTCCAAGATAGTTATCAAAATTAGCAATTATCTTTGTGTTAAAGTTATAAGTCTTTCCATTATATACATATGGAACACCATTTCCATCTGAAATCTTTGAAAGTGGAAGTGATACAGTTGCCTGCTTTACACCTAAATCTGCAAGTGTACGCATACCAAGGTTTGCTGAGCTGGCATCTGTAAGAAGACCCTTCTTACCATTATCCATACGAGGTGTTGTACGTGTAGCACAAGCCTCTGGATTTGTAATATACATACTATTTGATGCAGCTGTAAGAGCTCCGCCCTTCATAACGCATACTGTAAACTTCTTAAAAAGAACAGAATCAGCTGTATTTTTATTAAGAGGGAATGTAAAATTAGCTGCTGCAGAAACTGGTGCCTGAGCTACCTCTACACCTGTATTTCCTGCCTGATTAGCATCAGAAGCAATAAGATGATAAACACCATCATCTGATGCAGTCTGACCAGATGCTGCAACAACAACATTGCCTCCACTAATAACAACTCCACCAATGGCTACGCCACCGGCTGCCTCAGCCTTAATGCTAAGACCTGATGTACCTGCGATGGCTGTAATCATAACTGCCAATGCCATTGCGATGGTTGTAATTTTCTTAAACAATTTCATAAACCAAAACTCCTTTCACGGATATACACATTCTCACTCCCCACAAAAGGGGAGTGTAATCACTATACAATATAATTATAGAAAAATGTGTGAAATTTATTTGAACTCTCAAAATATAACACAGAAATATATCAATAATAAAATAGGTCCAAGGAAAATACCTTGAACCTAAAAAATCATTTTCTGTTTATTATATACGCCCAAACCTAGATATTTACTGCACTAGGCCTTTGCTTTTGCAATTTCTTCCTCTAACCAGGCAACTACATCATCTAAGCCCTCGCCTGTCTTTCCACTTACAAAGAAAATCTTTGCATTAGGATTAAGCTTAAGAATTCTTTCTGTAACCTTTTCTTTACTAAAATCAAAATAATCCAATGTATCTATCTTATTAATAAGAACAACATCACTGATCTCAAACATAAGAGGATACTTAAGAGGCTTGTCGTCCCCCTCTGGGACAGACAAAAGCATAAGATTTTTATTTGCACCCACATCAAACTCTGCAGGGCAAACAAGATTACCAATATTCTCTAATATAAGAAGATCGAAATCATTTGTATCATACTCCATAAGAGCACGGCTAGTCATATCAGCATCAATATGGCACAAGCCCATATTATGAATCTGGATAGACTGAACACCAGTGGCATCAGCTACACGCTGGGCATCGATACTAGTCTCAATATCCACATCCATCTCGCCAATCTTATATTTATCCTTCATCCTGTTAATAATAGCTGAAAGTGTAGTAGTCTTACCTGAACCAGGGCCTGACATTACATTAACAAAAAATGTACCCTGTTTTTTCATCTGCTGACGAATAGCCTCAGCTGCTGCATCATTCTCAGCAAATACACTCTCTCCTATTTCAATTACCTTAACTTCACCCATCTATTTATACTCCTTTACAGCTTCTAATTATACATACAGTTCCGCGCCCCCACAAGTCCCCGGCGTCACTATCCACACATTTTAAACATTAGGGCAAAAGGCCCTCTGCCCACCTTGCACTCCTTCCCCTGCCGCCCCGCCAGCCCTGGCCCAGCCCCTGCCGCTGCTTAGGAAATGATTTCGCGAATATTATAGTTTTCCAATATGCAAAAAGCGAGCATTCGCAAGTGTCTTTTGAAGAATGAACTATTTTGAGAAATGTAGAACAAGGGGCGGACAATCTAGGTTAATTATATTAGGATTTTCCAGTTCAATGAGCACTTGTGTTCCTGCTCCATTCACTAAGAAAAATTAAAAGAGCAGGTTTTGTATGTATAGTCACCGTGGCACATTCAACATCGTGTTTCAAGTGACCACTGCAGCCGCCGTCCTAGCGGCTGCTGCCTATACATTACAAAACCTGCTCTTTATTTTTCTAAGTTCATTTCAAACTCACACAAGTTGCTCATTAAACTTGAAAATCCTACTAAGTTCAAATATTGTCCGCCCATTGACTACATTTCTCAAAATTGTAAAGGCTTACAAAAGACACTTGCTAATAAGAATGCGAGTCTTTGCATATATGGAAAACATAATATTCTTGCGATGTTTCCCAAGCAGTGGCAGGGGCTGGGCCAGGGCTGGCGGGGCGGCAATGTCAAATAACTAGGTGGGCAGAGGGCCTGTTGATAAGACTCGTGGATGTGTGGATAGTGGCACCGAAAATGTGCGTGAGAATTAAAAAGCCAGCGTCGAAACGCTGGCTGAAAGTTCGGGGAGTGCGACCAAAGTTGCCCTTGGTCGCTGAGTTATGAAAAATTTGGTATTAGCTTTTCGCTAGTACGTTAAGTACTATACCATGTGAAAAACGTTTCCGCAAGATATTTTTTCATATTTTTTTCACAAAATTGTATTTTTCTTGTTTTTAAGTTCATATATCCTAACCTAATACACAGGTGTGTATAAATGTTTACAATTCCGCATAATCAAGGCTTAAAGGCAGTTAAACAAAACATTTTCTCAGGTGTGTAAAATTCATCATGTTCGATAAAAATGTGGCTTCCAAAATCCAAATTTACCGTAATATTTTCGTAATTGTTTCGTAATAAAACAGCCTTGTCCCACTCTGGTCTATCAAGTGTACTAATGGTAAGCATGTGATAAATATCATGACATTCATCCTTTAAGCTGTCTGATATTTTACTGTGAGCTAAATTTTCAGGGCTTTTCAGATTATGAGCTCCCTTAGCATATTCTGCATCAAAATTAATAAGAATACCGCCCTTCTTTAGTACTCGGTTCCATTCTTTATAGGCCTCGATTGGATGTGGCAATGTCCAGGTAAGATTGCGGGTAATAACAGCATCAAATGTATTGTCATCAAAATCCAGTTTTTCTGCATCTCCAATGATTGCTTTTATATTTTCTGTATCTAATCCGTACATTTGAATCATTTCATTGGCTTTAACAATCATCTCTTCTGTCAGATCAACGCCAGTTACTCTATGTCCCAGCTTTCCAAGTAGGACCTCAAAATACCCTGTTCCACAACCAACATCTAATATATTTAGGCACTCCTTCTTTGGAAGAAGCTCGTTTAATGCTTTAGTCCAGCGAGCAGCCTTATTGCTTTCTATTTCATCGTGACGAAGCTCGAAAAAGCCCTGGGCACGTTTTGTCCAGTAGCTCTCCACCTTCTCTTTAATATTGTCAGCCTCATCCTCGAAGGCAATGTGATGTAGTTCACCCATTATTAATTATTTCCTATCTAACTCCACTTCTATGTGGAGATTTATACTATTCCTTTATTACCTTCACCATAAACATAGGTGTAGATTTATAATTTATTAATTCCTTTTGTGAATAGAGAATACTTCCCACATCCTCCTGCACAAAAACCTGCCCTGCATGGTTTTCTGTAAGGAATTGTTTGTCCCACTCAGGTCTAATCATTTTGGTAAGAGGCATCTGGCTTGCGATAATTTCCATCTGGTCGAAGTTTTCTCCTATGTTGTAATCGCCGTAGCCTTCCTGGACCACATTTTGTCTGTCTGCCTCGTAGGCTGCCTTCTTATCTTCATCAACAAGATATCTGTACCAATTGGCATCAAATACCATCATAAGACCATTCTTTTTAAGGATTCTAAGCCATTCTCTGTATGCATTATCAGGTCTTGGAAGGTTCCAGGTAAGATTTCGTGAGATAACAACATCATAGCTTTCTGGTGCTAGTGATGTGTCCATGGCATCGCCCTGAATAAACTGAATACGGTCTGCTAATTCTTTTGCATTAGCCTTTGCTTCCTCAAGCATAGTATCTGCGAAATCAAAAGCAGTGACCTTGTATCCAGCCTCGGCCAGAATAATAGAAATAAAGCCTGGCCCTGCCCCAATATCTATAATGCTGATTTCAGAAGGTTCTTTCTCTGGAAATGCCTTTGAAATCTCATTAGTCAAAAAAGACGTCCAATTACTTCTTTGGACGCCTGACAATTCTTCTTTATTAACTTCCGAATAGCCTGCGGCTCTCTGGAGCCAGTAGGCCCTGTTTTCTTTAATTAAACTGTTATCCATACCGGTAAAGTATATCATAATAACCCACTAATCCAAACCACAGTTAAAGGATTGAGTCTACTAAAAGCCTTGTATATTCAGCCTTTGGATTCATTATGATATTATCTGGTTCTCCCTCTTCAACTATTTGCCCATCGTATAGCACAATAACCCTATCACAAAATGACTGTACCAGGGCAAGATTGTGACATATGAAAACAATACTTAAATCTTTTGATTGGCGAAGGCTATCAAGTAATTCAATAATCTGCTTTTGCACTGTAACATCAAGTGCACTTGTTGCCTCGTCGCAAACCAGAATACTAGGTTCCACTGCAAGAGCTCTTGCAATAGCTGCTCTCTGACACTGACCTCCACTAACCTGATGAGGATACTTTTGCGCAAAATCTGAGGTAAGTCCCACTTTTTCCAAAAGTTCTACAACTTTTGCATCAACATCAGCAGAAGATAATCCTCTGTTTCTAAGGGGTTCTCCAATTGCATAGCCTAATGTTTTTCTTGGATTAAAAGACTCATTTGGATTTTGAAATACCATCTGAATCTTATTGTAGAATTCAAGCGGGCTTTTTTTAAGCAATTCGTTAATCTCATTATCGTATATACGAATATTGCCATCTGTAGGAGAAATAAGTCCGGTAATCAGTTTTGCAACTGTACTTTTTCCACTACCAGACTCCCCAACAATTCCAAGAGTTTCTCCTTTTTTAGCGAAAAAGAAACATTTTGAACCGCCGCAGTTTCACTCTTTCCACGACTTATGAAATTTTTACTTAAATTATCAACTTTTATTATCTCTTCCAAAGGTTATCTCCTATTTCCTTTTTAGCTTTGGAACTGCTGAAAGAAGAAGCTTGGTATATTCGCTCTCTGGTGATTCGAAAATCTTTTTGGCAGGTCCATATTCCATCATACGGCCTTCTTTCAATACTAGTACTGTATCTGCCATTGCAGCTGCCACACTAATATCATGAGTAACAATTATTATTGCTGCTCCAAAAATCTCACGAAGCTTTAGCATTTCATCAACAACCTGCTTCTGAACAGCTACATCTAATGCACTTGTAGGCTCATCAGCCAATAGAATCGAAGGATTTAAAAGCATTGTAATAGCTATGCTTGCACGCTGGTTCATACCCCCTGATAATTCAAATGGATAGCTATTCCAAATTTTTTCTCCATCCTTAAAACCAAGCTTATCAAAAAGCTCCAGGGATTTTTCTTTGCTTCAGCCTTGTTTGTTTTCCCGTGAGCCGAAAGACTTTCCAATATTTGGTCACCAATTGTTCTGATTGGACATAAAGAACTTTTAGCGTCCTGGAAAATCATACCTATCTTTGCTCCACGAATCTGGCGCATTTCTCTTTCCTTTAGTTGTAAGAGATTCGTACCCCTATATAGTATTTCTCCCTTTGTAACCTTACCATCATCATTTAAAATCCCTAGGGCAGAGCGAATAAGAGAGCTCTTTCCACTGCCTGATTCTCCAACCAGGGCTAATATTTCCCCCTCATGTAAAGAGAAGCTAATGTCTTGAACTACAGGACACTTCTCAAATGAAATCTCTACTGAATCATATTTTAAAATTTCCTGGCTCATAAAACAAAAGCTTCTCCTACTAATTAATCTCCTAAAAACTTCTTGTGGCTATTCCATAAAATAACTCACATAAATCATTATTACTGAATATCTAAATCTGCTGTGAACTCGTAGTAATCACTTGGGTGTGCCACAAGTCCTGTTACATTTGATTTTGCAATCATGCTCATACGAAGGAATGAGCAGAATATAAATGCATTATCATCAAGAATCTGTTGCTGCATCTTTACAGCAATATCGCCTCTTTCTGCTGAATCAAAAGTATTATTCATTTCCTCTGCAAGAGCCTGAATATTATCGTTATGATATCCACCTCGGTTCTTAGATGAATCATCTAAACAATGTGTTGTGAAGAAGTACATTGGGTCGCCGATACCGCAAGTAACGAATGCTGCTGCATATACATCCCAAGTATCCTTCTCTGCTACGATTGTACCGTGGTCTGCTGTTACATTAAGCTGAACGTCAAAGCCAATATCCTTTAATGTAGCCTGTGCACTTTCAGCAAGAAGTGGAAGCTCCTGACGGCTTGGATAGCTAATCCATCTGATTGTAAGAGTCTTTCCATCTTTTTCTCTGATTCCATCTCCATCACTATCAACCCAGCCTGCTTCCTCTAAAAGGCTCTTTGCAGCCTCTGGATCATAGCTTTCTGTCTTAACTACATCGCCACCAAATGCAAAATTGTCTGGGAACGCACCTACACCAATATAGCCGTAGCCATTTAATAATGTATTTACGAATCCCTCTTTATCTATTCCAAGAGCAAGTGCCTTACGTACTGCATCATCCTTGATAATAGGTGAATTGTAATTCATCTGGCAATAGAAAGCACGGCTTGTAGGTGTTCCAGTAAATGTGTATTGATCATTTTCAAATAATGGGTAATTAGCATATGCCATACCATAAGCTGCATCTATATCACCATTCTGAAGTGCAAGAGCAAGTGTATCACCATCGGAGATTGTAAGTACTGTAGCTTCATCAATCTTTACATCACCATTCCAGTAGTTCTCGTTTTTTACAAGATTTAGATGATCACTTGTAACGAGCTCTGTACATACAAATGGGCCTGTGCCTACAACAATACCATCAGCATTACCTGACTCTACATCGATAATACATCCATATGGATCGCAAAGATAATTTATAAGAGTAGGCTTTGGTGTCTGGGTCTTAATAGTAAGAGTGTTACCATCAGCCTCTATAGAATCGATAGCTAAATCACCTGCTGCACGCTCATGAACAGCTACAAGATCTTCAATGCAAGCCTTAACTGCTGCTGCATCACAAGCCTTACCATTTGAGAATGTTACTCCATCCTTAAGAACAACCTTCCAGGTAAGCTCATCTACGTTTTCATAGCTCTCTGCAACCCAAGGCTCCAGTTCCATATTGTCATTAAACTTAAAAAGTGTCTCACCAATACCGTAACGAATACAAGCCCATCCACAATATGTATCGTGTGGATCAATGTTTGCCTCCTCGTTTTCAGCATTAAAGGTTGTATCACCAAATGTAAATGTCTTTTTACCGTCTACTGATTTATTTGTCTCAGTAGAAGCAGATTCAGAATCTGAATTCTTTGCTCCACAGCCTGTAAATACACTTAAAGTAAGTGCCATAGCCATAACAAAAGCAATCGACTTTTTTATTCCCTTCATAATTTTTAATACTCCTTTCAAATATATATAGCTCGGTTATTTAGGATCTAGATAATCCCTAACCGTATCGCCCAACAAATTAAAAATAACCACCGAAATAAAAATAGCTATTCCAGGGGATAATACTACCCAAGGATATGTCTGAAGCATACTTCTACCATTACTCATCATGCTTCCCCACTCTGCTATAGGTGGCTGTGCTCCAAGTCCTAAAAATGAAAGACCTGCAAGCTCCATCATCATAGTCCCTATGTCTAGCATAGATGTAACTAATATTGGTCCAAATATATTTGGCAATATGTGGCGAATGATAATCTGACCTGGATTATCTCCTGCCAGTTTAGCAGCCTGAATAAATGATTGTGCCTTCACAGATAAGGTCTGACTTCTTGCTACTCTGGAATATTTAGGCCAGCTGATAACAGCAAGGGCTATTACAGCATTTGATATTCCGCCTCCTAAAAGAGCAGCCACAGCAAGGGCGAAAACCAGCCCTGGAAATGCCAAAAAGAAATCTGATATACGCATTACCACTAAATCTACTTTGCCTCCAAAATAACCGCAAATAACGCCTACAATGGTGCCCAAAACAGTAATAACTCCTACAAGTGCCAGTGTAGATAAAATGCTGGCTCTTGCACCAATGATTACACGAGAAAACATATCTCGGCCATATGTATCTGTTCCCATAATATGGGCAAGACTTGGTGCGTTGTAGCTAAGAGATAAATCCTGTTCATAAGGATCATATGGACATAGCCAGTCTGCAAATATTGAAGCAAGAATCAGTGAGGCAGCTAATACCGTAAATACGATAAGCTTTTTGCTAGGTTTCCTATTCATTGATGTTACCCTCCAATCTGATTCTTGGGTCTAATAATCTATAAGACAAATCTGTAATCAAATTGACGGTAACATAAATAATAGCCATCCACATAACATATGCCTGGATGATTGGATAGTCGCGCAAGTTGATAGCATCAACTGCCATCTTTCCTACTCCATCCCACATAAATATAGATTCAACTATTGCTGTACCACCTAGAAGACTTCCTATTGAAAGGGCCAATAATGTGATGATTGTTACAAGACATTCTCGCATTACACTTTGCCAAAGAACTACAGAGAATTTCACACCTCTGGCTTTGGCTCCCACAATATAATCCTTGCTAAGCTCGTCCAAAACAGTAGCACGAACCTGTCTTAGGTACTTTGCACTCATAGCGATTGCAAGTGTCAAGGTAGGCATTGCAACACTTGTGATGCTTACATCTTTTGAAATAATAGGAAATAATCCTAGTCGTATTCCAAGAAGATACATCAATACCAAAGAGACAAAAAATTAGGCATACTATTTCCAACAAAGCTTACAAATCTAATAAGGTAATCCCAAATTTTGTTTTTATAAACCGCTGAAATTATTCCAAGAGGTATGGATATTATGATTGTAAGTAAAATAGATGTAACTGTTAGAAACAAAGTGGCAGGCAACTTTGAAATAAAGGTTTCAAATACATCTTTTCCAGAGACATAACTTATGCCCATGTCCCCCTGTAAAAGATTGCCTAACCATACAAAATATTGAACTAAAAATGGTTTATCCAATCCCAATTCCGCCTTAGCCGCCTGAAGCTGAGCTTCAGAAACTACCTGGCCTGTATTAAGCATTTTCTGCTCCACTACGTCCGAACCAGCCAGTCTCATCATTGCATATGAAAGAAACGTTATGGCAAACAGTATTGGGATTAACTGTAAAATACGTTTTATGCTATATCTCAAAAGAATACCTCTCTATTTTCCTTCTTACAAAACTTAATTTTACATTTCAGTTTCCTTGCAATCAAGCCATCCGGCTCCTATGATTCATTCAAAAAAAGACTATTGGTATTCCTGTATGGAATACCAATAGTCTTTAGGGCGTCCAAATATAGTAGGGAGTATGGGGTACGAACCTACTATATTAGACTTTTATATGGTTTTATAGCATTAGGAAAATAGACTACGGAAGAAATCTGCAATAGCCTTAAAGAAGTTTACAATAGCTGCCCAGAAGCCAGTCTTCTCTTCTGGCTGCTCTGCTTCCTCTGTCTCTTCTTCTGTGGCTGGCTCCTCAACTGCCTCTTCAGCTGCCTTTGGAGCTTCTTCATCTTCGATTTCTGTTTCAGCATCTTCAGCTTCTGCCTCTTCTGACTCCTCATCAGATTCAGCTGCCTGAGCTACCTTTGTGTTGCTCTTTGTCTTTCCTGAATCAATCTTCTTTGCCTGTGGCTTAGCCTCAGTCTTTCCTGTTGTAGGAACCTGAGCATCAGCTATTACAACATTTGGTGTTTGGGTTGGAGAAACTGTTGTGCTTGATGGACGGCTTGATGAGCTACTTGATGAGCTACTTGATGAGCTACTTGATGGACGGCTTGAAGAGCTTCCTGATGGCGCTCCTCCCTGACTAGGCTTTGGTGCTGGCTTAACCTCAGGCTGTGCAGGCTCATCTGTATGTGTTGGCTCATCTGCTCCTACTTCGATTAACTCAATATCATCAATAAATACGTCATGTTTTTCTGTGATTCTGATTCCATCAACTGAACCCATAGTGATGTTAAATCTTGTGTTTGTATCTGTATCACTTTCCATAGTGAATGTGTTTGTAAATATCTTCCACTCTGGACCGATTTCTACTGAGCCTGTATCACTGTAGTTTGTCCAGTTTCCTTCAAACTCCTGTAAAGAGTACTTGATAACTCTATCTATAGATGATTTAGCCTTAAATGATACGGTATAGGTTTTTCCCTTTTCAAGTGTTACACCATCCTGATTAAGCTGAATATACCAACAGTTATCATCTGTATCTGCCACTGTATCATCAATAGTGATTGCAAATGTATTGTCATTGCCATTCATATTATCGATTACGTAATTCGCATTTACGGAATCATAAATGTATGGATTAAAGCCTGTAAGGCCTGCATTAAATGAACCATTCTTAATAAGTGCTGCCTCTGTTAAAAATACATTATCAACATAATATGTTCCTGGCTTTGTAAAGAGAAGCTCTACATTTGACTCCTCACGGCTTAAGTTCTTTTCTACAACAATCTTTTTAGCAAAATGCTTTGAATTCTCTGTAAGCTCTGGTGTAAATGTATGACCTGCTGCATTTACTGTGATTCCATCCTTAGAACCCTCTTCTGTATATGCATCAAAACTAATTTCATACTGGCCAGCTACAAGTGGAGAAAGCTCTCCCTGGCTTACCTTAACTGGCTTCTTTGCTGATGTGCCCTTTGGTGCTACCACCTTAAGAACACGTGAATTCTTCTTATTAGTAACTGAAACGGCTGACTTATCCTTGTCATCAATATCCCAGTAGCCAAGTCTTCCTTCGCCTTGGTCAAATCCACCATTGTAGACATAGTTTCCATCAGGACGGATTTCCTTTAAATTCTCATCAGCTACTGTCTCACCTGACTTATGTACAAGCTTTACATTTGAGATAGTAACAGCTGCTGTTGACTTCTGCTTTCCAAGATTAAACTCAAGAGCTGTGTTAGGATCTGTCTTATCATTCATTGTAAATGTATATGTATAAGACTTCTTTTCTGTACCAACCCTTACTGATGTATCCTGCATATATCTGGTCCATCCTCTGTCTGGACCTTCAACATCTACGATAATGTCTCTTTCCTCATCAGCTACTGCATCGAAAGTAAGCTCGTACTCCCAGCCTTTGTACATTGGAATTCCAGCTTGCTTAAGCTGTACACTGTGATTCTGTGAACCTACCGCTGATGGCTCAATCTTGATTTTGTTATCTGCTACTTTGTATGTAGTTTCCTTAGCATCGCTTTCAAGGTGAAGAACCCAATTGTCCTTATCAGCATCCTCTGCCCCATCAATAGCGATGTTCTTTGCAAAGTCTCCGTTGATTACGAAATTTCCATCTTCATCTGGCTCTCTAAACTTTACTGGTTCCTTTTCAGGACGCTTAGCTTTTGCCTCTTCCTTTTCGTACTCTTCCTCAGACTTCTGATATACACGAACATAATCTACATCATAGCTGTCATCATTCATATGTCCATATACGTCATCATCTGGATATCCTACCCAGCTACCACCTACAGCAAGGTTTAAGATAACGTAGAAATTCTGATCAAATGGGGCTGGATATGTGAGCTGGCTTGCATCATCTGCGCCTGTGTACCAATCGCTTGTAGTGTAAACCTGCTCATCATCCACGAACCATGTAATCTTTCCTGGCTCCCAATCCATTCTGAAAACATGATATTCGTCAGCGAAGTCATTCTCCCTCAATGTCTTGCTGCCCTGATTCTCCTTATGACCACTTCCCGCACTGTAGCCATAATGAATTGTATGATAAGACTTTGATGTGTCCTGACCCATTACTTCCATAATGTCGATCTCGCCACATTTTGGCCACTGGCCATAAAGTCCCTCATCTGTTGCCATAAGCCAGAAAGCTGGAAGGTATCCTTTTCCTGCTGGAACCTTTGCTCTGGCCTCAAATCTACCATATGTAAAGTCGTGCTTGTTTTGTGTTGTGATACGACCTGATGTGATTTCTCTCTTACCTGATGAAGAAGAGCCTCCTGAAATAGCGGAACCTTCGATAGTGGCTGTTGCTCCGCCATACCATGCCCATCCTTTTTCTGGATCAAGTACACTTACCTCAATACCTCTGTCAGCATTGGCTACAGCATCTGCTGAGAACTTATAATGATGTCCCTGCTGCAATTTAATGCCTGTCTGCTGCAACTGAATATTCCAGTTTGCATCACCTGAATCTTCAATATTAATAACGGCCTTTCCATCCTCAAATGAGTATGAACCTTTTCCTGGAGCACTAATGCCACAGCTCCAACCACCGTTTTCAAAATTTCTATCTGTAAAAATCTGTGTATCATCTTCTGTATCTACAAGAGATAAGTTAGAGAGCTTAACAGTTGCCTGTGCAACACCAGCATCTCCTAAAGAATCGATTTTACCAAAGTTTAACTGAACAGCAATAGTGTCTGAATCTTCTGCATCAAAACTAAAATCAAACGAAACATTTGTTACCTTCTCCTCTACTTGTGCATCATTGTCATCTGTTGATTCTGTCTCTGTAACGTGTGGCTTTAGAGATAGCTTGCCATCTTTTACCTGAATATTCCCCTCATCAAGACTCGTGTAGCGTTGTAACTCTGAATTAACCCATCCTGGCTCGTGCTGCTCCACGTTCCAATCTGATGTGTTAAGTGATTCCCCGTCGAACTCGTCATTCCAAACAAGACTATAACCTTCGTCGGAATACTTATTCGCGAAGCCCTCACTACTCTTGGCCTGTACAATAGCAGGCACACTTGTAACCGCAAGTGAGGCTGTCATTGCCATAGCCAGGGCGTTGAACCATTTTCCCTTTTTCATATTATTTCTCCTTTCGTAGGCCATAGGCCTCCTGAACTATACATATAGATTAGGAAAATGATTGTCAGATTTATATCGAAAAACAACATTTTTTATCAAATCCATTCAAAGCATTTTTCACAAAAATAAAGACCTGTGGCTATGCAAAATAGCCACAGGCCGATTTTTATTCAGCAATTTTATTAAATTCCACAATAGCCTTAAACAAATCTCCATCAATAGAAAGCTTTAATGTGCCTCCCATTGCCTCTGTAAGACTACGAGCAATGGAAAGTCCAAGGCCATTACCTTCTGTATAGCGGGATTTATCCCCACGGACAAACCTTTCCATTAATTCATCAGCAGAGATATTAAGCTCTTCTTTTGATGTGTTTCTGAAAACAAAGCGAAGCTTATTCTCATCCTGATCTAAATCAACATAAGCCCTAGTGCCTGGCTGAGCATACTTTACAATATTGCTCATAAGATTATCGAAAACTCTCCATAAATATCTGTTGTCAGCCTTAAGATAAACATCTTTTTCGGGAAGGTTTGCTACAACGCTTATATTATTTGCATCAAGTCTATCTGAAAACTCTCCTAGAGACTGATTCAAAAGGACCACAGCATTTACAGTTTCAATATTGAAATTAATATTGCCACTTGAAACCTTTGAAGCCTCAATCAAATCTTCAATAAGCTTTTTCAATCTCTTAGACTGTCTATCAAGCACCTCTAGATATTCTTTAGCTTTTGCATTTTCAATTTCTTCTTTTTCAAGCAAATCTACGTAACTAATTATAGAAGTAAGAGGAGTCTTAATATCATGAGAAACATTTGTGATAAGCTCTGTCTTCATTCGCTCACTCTTTGTACGCTCTTCCAACGCCACTGAGATACCTGACTGAATATCATTCATAGCTTTTGCATGTTCTTCAAGGAAAAGCGGCATTCCCTTTACATCCACGTGAACATCAGTATTTCCTTTAGCTAATGCAATGGCTGCTCCTTTTACTTTTGCATAGTTTTTTAAAAGAATATACAAAGCAATTCCAAAAAGAACTTTTTCTATAAACCAAAGGAATAAAATATCCTCCGCATTAAAAGCCATAATTCCAAACCACTCTATGAATACAAGGATTGCAAATATAGCCCAGATTCTATAAGTCCACTTTATTGTGGAGCGTATATATTTTGTTTCTCTACTTAAAATGTTTAGCCATTTTTTTAATAACCCAATTAATTTATGTAGTAAGCTATTTTTCCATACCTGGTGAAGCTTTACATTTACTGAAATGTTTGATAGCCAGATGAAACCTGCTGCAAATCCTATTATCATCATGCTAACCATTCCAGTGATTGTGATTATTGGCGAATACTCCCTAATCTTATATATAAATAACACAAAGCCTGACAATGAAAGTGTTACGATTGTAAACATCAATACGAAGGCTAAATCTGTAGGAATCTTATCCGTTAATGAAGCTGTAATTTCTGCCTCGCCTTTCCTATGTCCTGCTGCACGAATAAAAAGTATCAGAGTAACCCAAAACAGAACAAAGGAAAATATAGCAACAAACGGAATAATGATTTTCAATGTATTAGCCACTGCTATAAATGCTTTTGCCTGGCCATAGAAATCATTTGTGTAGGTATTTGAAGAAAGTTTCTCTTCATTAGGAAAGCATACAAGTGTATATTGCTTTGCACTTATATCAGGCAGATATATTCCAACCTTGGAAATCTCTTCCAGGTATGCTACATCCATACTCTTATCGCTAGTAAGCTTATTATGTATTGGAGATAAATCTGCTACATTTTTCAAATTTAGAACTCCATATGATCCACCAGGAGTCTGCAGGGTTAGCGAATACTTATCCACAGTATTTGATAATGGCATAAATCCTACATCGTTTATATACAACAACTTATCAACGTTATCACCGGATGCGTTTGGAATAAATGTTTCTGCTGAATCAGCAGACTCCATTAATTCTTCATCCTGTACTGTATCTTCAAGTAACTTTTTATTAGATTCTATATCAGGTTTGTTATTCGCCCAGATTTTTTCATAAATTAAATTTGTATTGTAAGTTCCTGAATCATCAGATCCGCTTGAATAATTATAATTTCCTTCATTTAATGTATAAAAATGATCATTTGCATATATGTATGCTGTCTGATCTACTAAATCATAACCAATGCCATCTATGCTAAATTCCTTGTACATTGGCTCGTTTCTAGTGTCCATGCTATTTGTTGAAAACAAATCGAAAAGCTTTGGACTTGTAATAAAAGTTGTATCATCACTTATAGAGTAATGGCCAACATATGCATTTTTAGGAACTTCCACATTATTGAAGTTTTTATAAATGTAATTTTGTTCCTTATTAAGATAGGTTTCCCTGCTTCCTTCAATCACCCCATAGTAGCAGTTGGTTGTCTCTATTCCCTGGGGCTTAAAATCCTTAGATGAAAAAAATCATAGGAGCATAGCTATCCCCTGCATATTGATATATTTCATCCTTAAATCTGTCTGTATCACTATCGTACAATCCCAGCTCGCCTAATATGAGACCAAGCACTGCACTAATCACAAAAAGTACTGCAAACACAGAACTACATATGGCAAGAATTAATCTCCTGGAACTTTTATAAAATATTTTCATATCATCCTCCAAAGGCATTAGCCTTCAAATTTGTAACCGTGTCCCCAAACAGCCTTAAGATGTCTAGGGTTGGCACTGTCATATTCCAATTTTTCTCTGAGATGTCGGATATGAACTGCTACGGTACTTTCTGCTCCAAGTCCTGTCTCATTCCAGACACTCTCATAAATATCGCGTGGGGAGAGAACTTCACCCTTGTGGGTCATAAGTAGCTTTAAAATGTCATACTCTAATGGGGTGAGGGATACCGGATTTCCATCCAATGTTACTTCTTTTGACTTGTCGTTTAACTCAATGCCGCCTATGGAAATAGTGTTCGTATTTACGATATTATCATTGTTCTGTGAGCCAAGCATAGTGTATCTGCGAAGCTGAGACTTCACTCTTGCCATTAACTCTACAGGATTAAATGGCTTTGTCACATAATCATCAGCTCCCACAGTAAGGCCAATCACCTTATCAGCATCCTCGCTTTTTGCTGTGAGCATTATGATAGGTACATTGGAAGTCTTTCTGATTTCTGCCATAGCAGCTATTCCATCCATCTCTGGCATCATCACATCCATAAGGATAAGCTGCATATCTTTTCCATTTGGCCCTGCCATAATGTCCACGGCCTCTCTTCCGTTTGAAGCTGCAGTGACATTCATACCTTCACTTTCAAGGTAAATGCGAAGGGCAGAAATAATATCTTTTTCATCATCACATATTAGAATATTGTTCATTTTTCTCCCGATTCCTTTTGGAACTGAGTTTGTCAAAGTATCTTGTCAACTCGATTTTCTTTATGATTAATCACAAATTCATTGTAATGGTTATTATTTTAAGTTCCAAGTATGTAAATCTTTAAGATTTGATTAAGAAATATATAAATGAGTATCTTTCATATCTCTTATATCGCTGAGAAAATCCATCCAAATATCGGTGAAAGCACAATCATAATAACTGAAAATGTAAATGAATTAATGGACATCAATGTAGTTCTTTGATCAGATGGCACCATATCATTTAATAACACATCCGTACGTACCTCTAAAAAATTATCGAAGAATGCGCCAATGAATCCACCGATGATAATTAACCATACATTTCCTGTAAATATAGAAGCAAAGGCTAAAAGTACGCCCATGATACTCACACTTCCGATAATCATATATCTAAGCTTTGAGAAATACTGAATCACCTTTGCACCAAGTGCTGCTCCTAATCCCATGATGAAGAGGGCTGGTCCAAGCCATATTTTAGGTAGACCAAATTCAGGAAGCTTCGCCTGCAAAAAGAACAATATAAGGATGGATATAGCACCTGTAAGAGCATTGAAAAAGATTATAAATCTGGCTTTTCTATTGTTCTTTATAAATCTGGTGCTCTCCACTGCAACTTCTTTAAATCTACCAATTACACTTTTCTTTTGATTTAAATTTGTTTTGATTTCAAAAAAGGTACCGGCAATTCCTACGCAAATAATAGCAAGTATGATATCCACCAAATTTGCCTTCTTATACCCTAGCATTAGTGCTACACCTATTAGTAGGGTTCCAGTAGAGCTGAAAATCTGATAAATCATCAAATCGTTTGATGCAAATTTCTGATATTCGTCCTCTATCCCAGCATCCTTTAGGCTGTCGTAGGCTAAGGCTTCCCTTGTTCCAGAGGCCAGATTGTAGCTAAGTGCACTAAAAATCATAGTGACCGCTATGCCAACAAAAGACCTTGATAATATCATAAATGTAGAAGAAATAATGGTCATAATACTGCTTAGTATCATTATCTTTTTCTTCCGAACACATCTGCCAATGCCCCTGATGGGATTTCAAAAATCATGCTTGCCACATGGAAAATGCTTTCTGCAAAACCTATCTCTACTGTGCTAAATCCTCTGGCTGCCAAAAGCGCCACCCAGGCTGCACCACCTATCATCAATCCGCCTAGGCTATCTATTAAATATAATTTTCTAATTTGCTTTCTTGCTTTATTTTTATCTATAAATAATTCCATAAAAAAATCTCCTTAATCATTTGTTTTAACAAAATTAAGGAGATAGTGTACTTTATTTATATTTATCAATTCAGACCTTATTTTTTATTTTTCCCTGAATTGATGCAAAAAGAGCGCACTATCCCCGTAAACAGCTAAAATCGAACCTTTCATAAGATGAATGTTAGTTGTTTTCCAGGTCATTCTTGTGCTCCTTTCAATCAAAATAGTCTTGCTTAGTATATATGTTATATAATCATCAGTCAATACAAACTGTTGATTTTATAAATTCTGTTCCTTTAATATTTTAAGTGCCCTGTGAGTTATAAGTGTTTCATCTGTCATTTCGAGAAGCTCATTCCTTGAAATCCATTTGTAATTAATAGTCTCGCCTTCTTGCAGCCTAATTGAATCCTTAGCGCATTCAGTCTGACACAAATATATTACATATATGGAATGATTTTTATCCTGAACCGTTCTACCCACTTCTACAAGATTTCCTATTATTCCTGTTTCTTCCTTAAGTTCTCTAATTGCAGCTTCTTCAGGGTCCTCCCCCTGTAGCGCAGATCCCCCAGCTGAAAGCTCCCACAGACCACCATGAGTTTTCTCAAGGTCTCTTTGCATTATCAGGTAACTTCCATCTACATGCCTTACGATAATATCGCAAACCAAATGATAGATATTGTCGGGAATATGCTGACCTCTTACAAGTGACATTCCTTCAATTCTTGTAAAGTCTTTATTATAGGCATCCCAAATTTCTGCCATAAAAACTCCTTATCTTAATATTTCATCAATGGTAGATACAGTGCTAAAACTTCCTGTATGAGTAGAAATTATATCCTTCATGACTGGAAGCTCAAAATAACTAATATAGCATATAAGCGTATTATTTTCTCCTGCTATGGCACCTCTAGAATCCATAATAGTAACTGTTTTGTTTAACTGCCTTTTTATATCAGCTATTATACCATCTGGATCTTGGGTAATAATTGTTACCTGTTTTATAGATTCAAAGTGATCTGTATAGTGATCAATTATGGCAGTGGCTACTACATAAACCAGCAAACTAAGAAGCGCTGCATTAACATCAATTACAATAAATACAGTAGCATAAACAAGTGCATTAAATGCCAGAAGTACAGGCGTCATGCTATAGTTTCGTCCTGTCTTATCAGATAACTTTTTTACTATTATATTCGCAAGTATTTCTGACCCATCAATACAGCCTCCGTTTCTTAATATAAGCGATAATCCAGCTCCAAGAATTGCTCCACCAAATGCTACAGCCAAGAAATGTTCTGTATTAAGCTCAAAGGGAATTTTTTTCGAAGAAATCTAATCCTAACGTATAAAAAATAGAACCGATAGCTGCTTTTAATGTAAACTTCTTGCCAAGAAATATAAAGCCTGCAAGAATAAATGGCAGGAAAACTATTATTACACAAACTGACAAATCGATTCTTGTAAGCTTGCTTAATATGATAGCCACACCTGCTGTACCATAATCGATTGCATCATTTGGTAATAATATTAATGCAACAGAAAAGCTGGCCATTATTGCGCCTATAATTATAAAAATATATGATAGAAAACCTTGTGTTTTTTTCATTGCTTCACCCTGTTTCATATATTTACAATTACTCCTGCTTGACTGTATTACCTTTGATAAGAATTAAACCCAAATTAAGTGTATGTAAATTATAACAATCTACAGCGCTTAGTTTGTTTATTTTCTGTGAACAAAAAAAGACACCGAAGTGTCCTTTTCTTGCTGAAATATTTGCATAAATTTAATTTGAAGGATGTTTAAAATACCTTATCATATAAGGCTTCATAATCTGCTTCAGTTATTTCATTATCATCCTGATAATAAGTCTTTACTCCTGTATCTTCCCAATCTTCCCATCCAAATTTGAATGAGTCTACAACCTGTAAATCACCATTAAACTTGGTTAATTCGTATGTACATCTTCCAGCATGAGTTGTATCACTATGAACTATCCAATATGCTCCATCATACTGAGTGTAAGAACACATTGCTGCAGTACCTTCGCCCTGAGCAAAGCAAACTACCTTGCCATCTTTGCAATCGAAGCACATGTCTCCATAAAATGCGCTTTCAAGTATGAATTCAACTTCTCCATCATTGTCTAAATCTACAGGCTCAAGCTTTTTAACTGCTATAGTAGGATCTAAATCTTCTTCTGGAGTAGTCTCCTCTAATTGAAAACTAGTATTGTCCATAGTCCAGGTTGTATCATCATAATATGAACGAGCCTCTGCAGTAATCTTTCCATCACAGAATGCCTGGAATAATTCCTCTGGTGTCATATCATTTGTGTCTTTTTGCTCATCCTTATTTACAGTATTTTCAGATTCTGAATTAGCTACATCTTCAGTCTTTGCTGATTCATTTTCATTATTTTCAACAGTACTGATTTCATTTTCACTATTATCTAACGTATTGTTTTTAAGCACAAACCATGCACCACATGCAACTACTAAAACCAATGCCACTGCTATTGTAATAATTGATATTATTCTTTTATTTCTTCTTTTCATAATTGCTAAAATACACTCCTATCATACAAATCTTACTATAGTATTATAAATCTTTCCTATCTCTCTTCAACCTAATTTTAGACTTCTTAAGAAACAAATATTAATGTTCAACGAAAAAAAGAGATAGGAAATTTCCTATCTCTTCTCTAATAAGCGTGCGCGAGAGGATTCGAACCCCCGACACCTTGGTCCGTAGCCAAGTGCTCTATCCAGCTGAGCTACGCACACACATTATTAAATTTACTCCTAAGAGTAATGCCGTAGACCGGAATCGAACCGGTACGATGTCGCCACCACGGGATTTTAAGTCCCGCGCGTCTGCCAGTTCCGCCACTACGGCAAACGCATGCTTTTTTCTGAATGAAATGAAAGAAAAAAGTATGCTAGTAAATCGCTTGCGATTTACATCAAATGGGACCTACAGGGCTCGAACCTGTGACCCCCTGCTTGTAAGGCAGATGCTCTCCCAGCTGAGCTAAGATCCCATAATAATAAAGAACTGGAAACGACCCCAGAGGGACTTGAACCCTCGACCTCCGCCGTGACAGGGCGGCGCTCTAACCAACTGAGCCATGAGGCCATATTAAAATATAAGAAAGTGGACCCTCAGGGACTCGAACCCTGGACCGACCGGTTATGAGCCGGTTGCTCTAACCAACTGAGCTAAAGGTCCATATTGTGTATATACAAGCAAGACCTTTATAAAAAAAATTGGCCTCTTTCTATTTAATAGAAAAAAGCCGATGATCGGACTCGAACCGATAACCTGCTGATTACAAATCAGCTGCTCTGCCAATTGAGCCACATCGGCTTACTAATAAATTTACAAAACAAATGACTCCGACGGGAATCGAACCCGTGTTACCGCCGTGAAAGGGCGATGTCTTAACCGCTTGACCACGGAGCCAAACTGGCTGAACTCACAACGCCTGTGCTTCAGCGACTTGCTAATAATAACATACAAATCAAAAATAATCAACTTGTATAAACTCCCCGAGTAGGGCTCGAACCTACAACAACTCGGTTAACAGCCGAGTGCTCTACCATTGAGCTATCGAGGATTAGTAGTATTTCCATCAAACCAACAGTAAAACAGGGAACTCGCCGCAGTGCTCTACCATTGAGCTATCGAGGATTATAGATTACTATTTACTTAAATATGGCCTCATGGCTCAGTTGGTTAGAGCGCCGCCCTGTCACGGCGGAGGTCGAGGGTTCAAGTCCCTCTGGGGTCGTTTCCAGTTTTATATTTATTATGGGATCTTAGCTCAGCTGGGAGAGCATCTGCCTTACAAGCAGGGGGTCACAGGTTCGAGCCCTGTAGGTCCCATTTAATTGAATATTGTTAATAATATGGGCGGTTTCCCGAGTGGCCAAAGGGGACAGACTGTAAATCTGCTGCAAATTGCTTCGGTGGTTCGAATCCACCACCGCCCATCTTTTTTAATATCGCGGGATGGAGCAGTCTGGAAGCTCGCCGGGCTCATAACCCGGAGGTCGGTGGTTCAAATCCATCTCCCGCAACTCTGTGCCCAGATAGCTCAGTTGGTAGAGCAGAGGACTGAAAATCCTCGTGTCGTTGGTTCGATTCCGACTCTGGGCACTATTATTTTACCCTCTAGAGAATAATCTAGAGGGTATTTTTTATATTAATAATGGTAGGCCACTCAAATAGCTAAGGTCACTTAAGCTTGATAAAAGCCTATTTCTATAGTGCAAAATCTGGTCTGTGTCTTCTGTTGTTTCATTGACGCAGTTCATATAGAGATTGATTCGTTCTATATATTTAGGCATGGTTTTATTTATTAAATCAAAAATGCTATCTTCGCGGATTTTTTCAGGGTCCCATGGGTTATACCATTTTGCATGCTCATTATTACAAGGGTCCTGGTATTTAATAATGGTATCGCTAGGTATCATTGATGATATTACGGCACATTTGAAGAATACTTGCTCTATTCTTCGGATGTGCTTTTTCTTTCTACCCTTTGGGTCATTCATTGCATGGTTGAGCCTGATAATTGAATCAATTGCATGGAGAATAGTACCAAAGCGAATATGATACTCAGGAAATGTTTGAGAAATAGTATTAAATAATAAAGTTGCTATTACACGTTTTTCATTATCTGATGGGCATATAGCCTTTGCATAATCAAACTGACTAGGTAAAAGCTTTTTATAATGCATAAGTACTTCATGATCAATATCTGTTTCTAAAGAAACATGTCTTCCAAAGTCGTAAACGCCACCTCTTTTAAGATTGTTGAAATGATCACTTTTATAATAAATATAAGGGTGACAGACAATATCCAAAGAATAATGACCAATAAAGCCAAGTATATAAGCATCACAAATACAACGAGAATGTGTGTCTTCAAAGACATTTCTAGCGTTAAATAAGGACTCGAAGAAAAGCATGACCCTTTGGCGATGCATTACGTTTCCGATATTTTTCTTATAAAAAGGTATGCAGGAATATGATAAAAGAAAATATCAGGACCTTGAAGCCCTAGCCCGTAGGAATGCATATGTTTTTCTAAAAGATCTGTTGTATAGCTTGATTCAATAAATGATAATGATTGTTCTCCAAATGAAAGATGTGTAATAAACCCCGGCATTACCTCTCCTATCCTAGAAATCTATACAAAAGAAAAAATTGTATAAATATCTATAACAGCAAAAAATTATGTATAAACAATGATAACATAAAAAATCAATGTATATACAATTAAAAAAAACAGTATCTATACTAATATTAGGAACTAAAAGATATGGAGGTCTTAAAATGGAAGTAAAGGATAATGTTGAACGCGCAGCCTTTGCGGTAGCGATTGATGGTGTATTAAAGAATATTAAAAAGACCCTAAAAATAACTTACTAAAAATAGTAGATTTAACAGAAAAAATGATGGGAGACTCTAGTAAGGGTTTCCGTACAGCTGCTTTTGCTGGAGCTCGCGATTTAATTAACGAGGAAAATGGTAAGTGGATGAACTATGTTACAAGACTACTTACTGAAACAGATCCTCATGTTGCTAAGATGACAGCTCTTAATCTTGGATATCAGGCAGCCTTTAAGGGTACAAAGATGATTCGAGAAAACAGAGAAAAGTATAACTGCAACATTCCTTGGCTGATACTTATGGACCCTACAAGTGCTTGCAACCTAAGATGTAAGGGCTGTTGGGCTGCAGAGTATGGTCATAAGCTTAACCTTACATTTGAAGAGTTAGACAGCATTGTAACTCAGGGTAAGAAGCTGGGCATATTTTTCTATATGCTTACAGGTGGAGAACCACTTGTAAGAAAAGATGATATTATAAAGCTTTGTGAGAAGCATAATGATTGTGCATTTCACAGTTACACAAACGGTACTCTTGTAGACCAGGCCTTCTGTGATGAAATGAAGCGTGTAGGAAACCTTACACTTTCTATTTCATTAGAGGGATTTGAGGATGCCAATGACTTTAGACGTGGAGACGGTGTATACGCAAAGGTATTAAAGGCTATGGATTTACTGCATGAAAACGGCCTTATCTTTGGTAACTCTGTATGCTATACAACAAAGAATATGGATTCAGTTACATCAGATGAGTTCTTTGATTTGTTAATTGAGCATGGTTCACGCTTCGCTTGGTATTTCCATTTGATGCCAGTAGGAATGAGTGCAACACCAGAGCTTATGCCTACTCCAGAGCAGAGAGAGTACATTTATCATAGAATTCGTGAAGTAAGAGCAAGAAGAGGCGGAAAAGAAATCTATGTAATGGACTTCCAGAACGATGGCGAGTTTGTGGGAGGTTGTATTGCTGGCGGAAGAAATTACTGCCATATTAATCCAAAGGGTGATGTGGAGCCTTGCGTATTTATACATTATTCAGGAGCAAACATTAGAGAAAAGACATTGCTTGAGTGCTTACAGCAGCCACTGTTTATGGAATATAGAAAGGGCCAGCCATTTAATGATAATATGCTTCGCCCTTGTCCAATGCTTGAAAATCCAGAGCTTTTACAGGAAATGGTAAAGCGTTCTGGTGCACATTCTACTGATGTTCAGGAGGCAGAGCCTGTAGAGCATCTTTGCGGTAAATGTGCTGAATATGCGGCTAACTGGAAAGAGACAGCTGACAGACTTTGGATGGCACATCCATACAGACAAAAAGGTTATATCAACTATGCGGACGCCAAAGAAAAAGGTTATGCCTACAAAGTTGAGTAACATATAATACATTCATACAAGTTTCCTTTTAATAAGGCCTGAGGTAGGAATGCCTCAGGTCTTTTTTTGACCATTAAAAGGTAAAAAATAGGAATACATTATTGTATTAATTGAGGGATAATGCTAAAGTAAAGAGGATGTTTATAGAATAAACTAAAATAGTTTAAAATATATAAAACTAAATAGGAAGAATTCGATAATATTGCAGTAATAGTTGAAACGTGATACCATAGATTTGCACGCGCTAATAAGTGCTGCAAAGGAGAGGTGTTATGTTTAAAGGAAGAACGAATGAAATTCAGCAATTAAATGGTTTTTTCGAGGGAAATACTGTTTCTGTTGCCGTTGTATCAGGTTCTATCGGTATTGGCAAAACAGCACTTTTACAGGAATTTTCCAAGGACAAGCAGGCTTTATTTTTTGAGGCCTACGAAACTACAGGAAAGCATCAGCTAGAAAGATTAGCCAAATTAATGGGTAAAAATCTTTAGATGCTTCTAATTTCTGCGATGAGATTGCAAAACGTGCGTCTAGTACTAAGCAGCTCATTATTATCGATCAATATCCTAACTTTGTTAAGGCGGATCCAGAGTTTGATAAGCTTCTACACGAAGCTGTAAATGGTATTTGGAAGGATTTGCCAATCAAATTAATACTGTGTTCAGATGCCTTTGTTCTCATTGATAAATATGTAAAAGGAAATAGGGCAATCTGGAAAAAAGATATTTCATTAGATTTAGAGGTTAAGCCTTTAGGATTTTATGATTCCTGCCAGTTTTTTGGAGATGCTAGTCCTAGTGAGGCGGCATTCTTATATGGTATCACAGGAGGTATACCTCATAATCTGGTTAGGGTAGCTGCCCTTTTAGGTCTAGAGGGATTTGATAGCTACGGGCTTACTCCTATTACAGGAGAAAACAAAATTAAAGAAATTGCAACCAAACTGTTTTTAGATAAAAATATTAGCTTAGGCCTTAATCCTGAAAAGGTAATGGCCACAGAGCTTAGAGAGCTTGCATATTATAATTATATGCTGGCTACATTGGCTAAGGGGCTCAACAGAGTAAATCAGATTTCTGCTGAAGTAGAAAAGCCAAAGGATGTAGTTGTACCATATCTTAATTCTCTTATGGCTATAGGAGTGTGTAGAAAAGATACTGCAATTACAGAGCTTACAAATCGCAAAAAACAAGATATTCAATTGTAAATCCAAGCACACTTTTCTGGTACAAGTTCGTAGTTCCAAATTACGATGCGTATATTTCAGGTGAAGTTGATAAGCTGTGGGATGCTGTAGAGGCATCTATGGATGAATATATGGAGACAGTATTCATTAAGATTTGTGGTGAATATCTTGTTGATAGAAGTAATAAAAATATGCTTCCATTCACTGTTGAGGAGATTGGTAATTGGTGGGTTAATGATGATGAAGCTGGCACTACAGACGGCTTTGATTTAGTATCTCTTGGAAAGTGTGATGGCAAGTCTGCGACTATATTTGCTCAATGCTATTACAATCACGAGCCAATAGAGGTTGCACAGCTGAAGCTTCTTATAGAAAAACAAAGCAGCTTCACAGACAGGGAGACGCATTCTATTTAGTATTCTCGAATGCAGGCTTCCACGAAAATGCTATTACCATTTCATCAGCTATTAAAAATATTATGCTTATAACGTTAGATGAAATGCGATAAAGATAAGAAATTAGGAGGAGAAAAATGACAAATCAAGAGCTTAAAACAACAGCGATTGAGGTCCGCAAAGGTATCATTGAAGGTGTTCATGCAGCTAAGGCTGGACATCCAGGCGGATCTTTATCAGCAACAGAGGTATTTACATACCTTTATTTCGAGGAGATGAATATCGATCCTAAGAATCCTAAGAAGGCAGATAGAGACAGATTTGTACTTTCAAAGGGTCACACAGCACCAGGACTTTATTCAGCACTTGCACAGAGAGGATTCTTCCCAGTAGAGGATTTAAAGACTCTCCGTAGTATTGGATCACACCTTCAGGGACATCCATGTGTACAGCATACACCAGGTATTGATGCATCTTCTGGTTCGCTTGGACAGGGAATCTCTGTTGCAACTGGTATGGCTCTTTCAGCTAAGCTTTCTAACGAGAGCTATAGAGTATATACACTTCTTGGTGATGGTGAAATCCAGGAAGGTCAGGTATGGGAGGCTGCTATGTTTGCAGCTGCTAAGAAGCTTGATAATCTTTGTGTAATCGTTGATAACAATGGTCTTCAGATTGATGGACGTATCGAGGATGTAAACAGCCCATATCCAATCCCTGACAAGTTTAGAGCTTTCAACTTCCACGTAGTAGAGGTTGCTGATGGTAACGATTTTGATCAGCTCAGAGCTGCATTCAAAGAGGCTAGAGAGACAAAGGGCCAGCCAACAGCTATCGTTATGAAGACTGTAAAAGGCAAGGGCATCTCATTTATGGAGAACCAGGTAGGATGGCATGGAAAGGCTCCAAATGATGAGGAGTACGCTATCGCTATGGAAGAATTAAGAAAGGCTGGTGAGTAGTAATGGCAGACGTTAAGAAAATCGCAACTCGTGAGAGCTACGGTAATGCTCTTGTTGCTTTAGGTGAGAAATATGACAATTTAGTAGTTTTAGATGCAGACCTTGCAGAAGCTACTAAGACAGGTATTTTTAAGAAGGCTTTCCCAGAGCGTCACATTGACTGTGGTATTGCTGAGTCAAACATGGTTGGTATCGCTGCTGGTATCGCATCTACAGGAAAGGTTCCATTCTGCTCTTCATTTGCTATGTTTGCAGCAGGACGTGCTTTTGAGCAGGTACGTAACTCAGTTGGTTACCCACACCTTAATGTAAAG
Source organism: Butyrivibrio fibrisolvens 16/4 (assembly GCA_000209815.1). Taxonomy (GTDB): domain Bacteria; phylum Bacillota; class Clostridia; order Lachnospirales; family Lachnospiraceae; genus Pseudobutyrivibrio; species Pseudobutyrivibrio fibrisolvens_A. The sequence goes on along the minus strand of FP929036.1, from coordinate 626,578 downwards.
ATTGGTGCTACACACGCTGGTATTTCAGTAGGTGAGGATGGTGCTTCACATCAGTGTAACGAGGATATCGCTCTTATGCGTACAATCCCAGGAATGACAATCATCAACCCTTCTGATGATGTAGAAGCAAAGGCTGCAGTAGAGGCTGCTTACAAGATGGATGGTCCAGTTTACCTTAGATTTGGACGTCTTGCAGTACCTGTAATCAACGACAGACCAGATTATAAGTTTGAGATTGGAAAGGGCGTTGTTCTTAAGGAAGGTAAGAACCTTACAATTATCGCTACAGGTCTTGAGGTTAACGAGTCTCTTGAGGCTGCTAAGAAGCTTGCTGAGGATGGAATTGATGCAGAGGTTATCAACATCCATACAATCAAGCCTATCGATGCAGACCTTATCGTAAAAAGCGCATCAAAGACAGGCAAGGTTGTTACTGTTGAGGAGCATTCAATTATCGGTGGTCTTGGTGGAGCAGTAGCAGAAGTTCTTTCAGAGAAGTGCCCTACAAAGATGCTTCGCATCGGTGTAAAGGATACATTCGGCGAGTCAGGCCCAGCCGTTAAGCTTCTTGCTAAGTATGAGCTTGATGCTGAAGGTATCTACAAGCAGATTAAAGCATTTATATAGTCCGCTGGTTACACTCTCAAGCGCATTAAAAAAGGCAGTCCCTTTAATGGGGCTGCCTACTTTGTTATACGAATTTGTAAATTGTAGTTGAGTGAGCTTTTACGCCTGCTTTTGCGATTGGCTGAGCAAATGAAGGTACGTTGATAGCATTTGGGAAGTACTGAGACTCGAAGCATACTCCGTATCTCTTGTCGTATGGGAATTCTCCCTTACCAAGGTGTGAGTTATCAAGATAGTTACCAGCATATAGCTGAACGCCAGGTAAATCAGTATAAACTTCCATCTTTCTGCCGCTCTCAGGATCTTCAAGTGTACAACTTGGCTTAGTTAAAGATGGGTTATTTAAGCAGTAATTGTGGTCAAAACCACCTGCCCAGTTAAGCTGATCATAATCAGCATCAGTATCCTTAATAAGTGCCTTTGGAGTAGTGAAATCCATAGGTGTGCCCTTTACTTCACGGCATTCTCCGTGAGGAATAGATTCTGAATCTGTGTGAGTATAGCGATCAGCATCAATCCAAACAATATGATTCATAACGCTGCCAGAGTCGTGTCCATTCAAATTAAAATAGCTATGGTTAGTTGGGTTGAAAATAGTATCAACATCTGAAATACCTGAATACTCAAGCTTTAAGGCATTGTCATCTGAAAGAGTATATGTGATAGTGATATCCATTTCTCCTGGGAAACCACATTCCATATCAGCCTTATGACAAGTAAATGTGATATGTCCATCATCAACAGATTCAACATCCCAAATACGCTTGTGCATTGGATTGAAGCCTGAGTGAAGATTGTTCTTGCCATCATTTGCATCAAGCTTGTATTCAACTCCGTTTAATGTGAATTTAGAATCACCAATACGGTTGCCGTTAGGGCAGATGCAGCAACCGAAACCAGGGCCATTTACAAAATAATCCTCGATATTTTCATATCCAAGAACTACATCTGAAAGAATTCCTTCCTTATCAGGAACCCAAAGCTCTAAAAGATTACATCCAAAATTCATAATTTTAGCCTGCATACCGTTTTTATTAACGAGAGTGTAGGCAATAATGTCTTCATTATTTTTGGTTACACCAATTTTTCCTTTTCTACGATAAACCTCCCTAGATTATATGAAATGATTTATACCCATATAGATATAATGGGCAATATTAGACAATAAATATGATAATGGTCTAGCCATACGAAAACAAGGTTTAAGGAAGATTTAAGCAATCTTTATTATCAAAGAAGTAAAAGATTTGACTTCTTGTATGATTTTAAGAAGCGAATCAAAAACAAAGGACATTTGAATTTTTTGTGAGGAATAAGTGAGGTGTATTGTAGGTAAAATGACAAATGCATAAAATAAAGGTATGAGTGGAACTGCGCAGAAAATAAAGACTGTTGATCGAAAGATTATACGGTTGCTGAAATTTCAAATCGTATTACTACTCATAGTTGTAGCGGGGGTTACATTCTACTATGTGAGTGGCTATGCATCTATAGTCTCCAATCTAAAAAAGGAGGCTGTAGCTATCGTGCGGCATTCTAGCCCAGAAACCTTTAGGCAGACAGAGACCAGCGAGGTGTATGCAGATAATGGAGCCACAATATCAGTTCTTAAGGGCGAGAAGGATGTTTATTACATTACCTTTAGCCAAATTCCAACTTATGTCACACAGGCCATAATATCAATAGAGGATAAAAAGTTCTATCAGCATGATGGCGTTGATTATAAGGCTATTGCCAGAGCCCTTATTGCTGTAATGCGAGACAAGGAGATTACTCAGGGCGGAAGCACTATTACTCAACAGCTGGCTAGGACAATCTTTCTGACTAGCGAAAAAACCTGGCAGAGAAAGGTTGAAGAGATTTATATTGCCTCAGAAATGGAGAAAAAGTATTCCAAGGATCAGATTTTGGAATTCTATTTAAATAACGTATATTTCGCAAATGGATATTATGGAATCCAGGCGGCTGCAAAAGGCTATTTTAGCAAGGATATAAGTGAGCTCACATTATCTGAGATTTGCTATCTGCTAGCTATACCAAACAGCCCAACATATTATGACCCGGTAGTGAACCCGGAGAATACATTAACCAGAAGAAACCTGATACTAAAAGCTATGCTAAATGATGGGGTAATTGGCCAGAATACCTATGATAGTGCAGTAGCAGAGGAGATTATACTAAACAGGACAAGCAGTACAAAGAATAATTATGTAGAAACATATATCTATTACTGCGCTACAAGGGCATTGATGGAAAAGAATGGCTTTGAATTTAAAACTGATTTTACTACAAAGGAAGGCCAGCAGGCATATGATAAGACCTATGAGGAGGCCTATAATCAGTGGAATAAGAGTTTATTTACATCAGGATATAGGATTTATACCACAATAGATTTAAATATTCAGGAGCAGCTGCAGCAGGTTATAGATGAAAATCTAAAGGAATTCACAGATTTAAATGATGAAGGTATCTATGCCCTGCAGGGTGCAGCAGTATGTATAGACAACAAGACCGGTAGAACAAAGGCTATAGTAGGTGGAAGAAGCCAGGAGGTAAATGGATACACATTAAATAGAGCCTATCAGAGCTTTAGACAGCCAGGCAGTGCAATAAAGCCTATAATTGTGTACACTCCAGCCCTGGAAAGAGGCTATCGGGCAGATACATTAGTTGTAGACGAAGAGATAGAGGATGGTCCTAAGAACGCAGGAAATAGCTATGCAGGAGAGATTACACTTAGGGAGGCTGTGGCCTGGTCAAAGAACACTATAGCCTGGAAGCTATACGAGGAATTAACGCCACAAAATGGTATTGCATACCTCAAGAAGTTAGGATTTAGCCATATAGAAAAGGATGATTATGGAATGGCTGCATGCCTCGGTGGATTGACAGTAGGTGTAAGCCCACTGGAGATGGCGAAGGCATATGGAACAATCTGCAATGATGGTTATATGAGAAACCCAACCTGCATTAGTAAGATAACTGATGCCAAGGGAAATGTTATTTACGAATCAGACGAGGAAGAAATTGAAGTTTATAAAGAAAATGCTGCACGAACAATGACAGATATGCTACAATCTGTAGTGACTGACGGAACGGCGAAGGGTATTGACCTAGGGGAGATACCAGTTGCAGGTAAAACCGGTACCACAAATAGCAATAGAGATGGTTGGTTTGTTGGATATACCAGCTACTATACAACCAGTGTTTGGGTGGGATACGATATACCAAAAGAAGTTCCTGGTTTAAAGGGTTCTACATATCCGGCTAAGATATGGAACGAGTTTATGGCTCAGTTACATGAGGGGCTTACGCCTGTTCCATTTAAGAAACCTGTGGAGTATATTGGCACAGAAGAGCAGACGGATGAGATCGAATTTCCAGAGGATTACGTAGAAGGCGAAGATGGCGAGGAGCCATTTGGTGTCTTTGATGAGGAGAATCCTGAGGGAGAAGTGCAGGAAGAACCAAAGCAGACTTACAGGATTGTCACACAGACTTTTGAAGGAACGGACATCCCAGCGGGGGCAATACCTGAGGGTGCTACTGATATTGAGATTACGACTGTAGTCGAGTAAAGATATTTATTGAAAGGGAGATATTTTTAAAATGGCAAAGTATGGATTTGGCCTTGATTTGGGCGGTACAACATGTAAGTGCGGTTTGTTTACAACAGAGGGAGAATTAGTTGAGAAGTGGGAAGTTCCTACAGATACATCTAATGGCGGTGTAAACATTTTAAAGAACCTTGCACAGGCAGTTATCAAGAAGATGGAAGAAAAGGGAATTAGTACTGATGATGTTTCAGGTGTAGGTATCGGAATTCCTGGCCCTATTTCAAAGGATGGTGTTGTAAACCGTTGTGTAAACCTTGGTTGGGGCGTGTTCAATGTAGAAAAAGAGTTTTCAGAGTGCCTTGGTGGTCTCAAGGTAAAGGCTGGAAACGATGCTAACGTTGCAGCTCTTGGTGAGGCTTGGATGGGTGCAGCTAAGGAATATTCCAGCTCAGTTATGGTAACACTTGGTACAGGCGTTGGTGGTGGTGTAATCATCAATGATGATATCGTTAGTGGTGCAGCAGGTGCAGCAGGAGAGATTGGCCACATTAGAGTAAACTACACTGAGGAGAATACTTGCGGTTGCGGAAATCGTGGATGTCTTGAGCAGTATTGTTCAGCAACAGGTATAGCTCGTCTTGCAAGAATTCGTCTTGCAGAAAATGATGATGCCAGCACACTTAGAGAGGTTGAGTCTCTTGATGCTAAGGCAGTATTCGATGAGGCTAAGAAGGGTGATGTTGTAGCAAAGGAAATCGTAAAACGTGCTTGTGAGTATCTTGCACAGGGATTACAGGTTATTTCTTGCGTAGTAAACCCTGAAGCATTTGTTATCGGCGGCGGAGTTTCTAGGGCTGGACAGTATCTTATCGATGAAGTTGAATACAGATTCAACGAAATCGCCTTCCACGGATGTAAGAATACAAAGATTACTCTTGCAACACTTGGAAATGATGCAGGAATCTTTGGAGCAATGAAATTGATTCTTTAATATATAGCCTAATAAAAAATGGTCCCAAATCGGGACCATTTTTTATGCTTGTTAAGCTATTTCTTTTTGATTATTCCAGCATATCCATTTTCAACAATCTTACTAGCCTGGGCTGTGAGAACATCAAATGGAATCTGCTTGCCGCTCTTAAGCCAATCTCTATAAATAAATGTAATAGAAATTGTGTAAGAACGAACGATTGAAGGATATTCTGTGCGCTCAAAGAATTTAGAGAATGGAACGCTACGTAAAACACCTTCAGTAACTGACTCATAGAAGAATGAGTAATGCTCGTCACAAAGAAGCTTCTGCTGAACCTCATTACAAGATTCAAGATATAGGTAGAAGTTTGTGATACATCCAGCTAAATCAAATGCTTCAGCATTTTCGCCAATGTGATCGAGAATATCAGCGACAATTTCTTCTTCAATTTCTGCTACAAAATCGTCTAATGATGAAAAATGTAAATAGAAAGTCTTTCTATTGATGCCAGCTCTTTCAGTAAGTTCAGTAATAGAAATCTCATTGTAATTCTTTTCTAGTACGAGTTCGAAGAATGCCCTCCTAATAGAATTAATAGTTCTTCTAACTCTTAGATCCTTACTTCTTTCTCTCATATTTGTACTCCTTCTAATATTTTTCCCCTCTAACATTTATATTTGAAGTATGCACATGATGTCGTCTAAAACCCATAATAAATGAACTATTTACTTCTTAATATTGCTTAGTTCATTGTCTACTATACCACGGAAAAAGGTTCCACGGGAAATTTTAATAGATTTTTTATAATTTGTTTGTTGAATGAACACATTTTAGAGTGTATAATACGATTTAGTTCGGAATCGAACAATACGGAAGCGAACTAAATTTTTGGAAGAAAGGAGTGAATAAATGTTAGAAGATTTTGATAGCAGAATACACTTAGGATTTTTGTGTGATTGCGTATCCAGAGAAATAAAAAAGGCCGTAGGCCGTGGAGTTTGTGAGATAAATGCAGATACTTGCAACGTAAAGAACGGCTGGTTGTTAGGTTTTTTGGAGCGTCAGACAGAGCCAGTTTTCCAAAAAGACCTGGAAAAGCTATTTCATCTTCCTAAATCCACACTTGCTGATATGATTCAAATGTTGGAGAAGTCTGGATATATAGCAAAGGCCCCAGTTGACGGAGATGGAAGGAAAAAACAGATAGTCGTTACTGAAGAAGGTGAGAAATACGTTAATATGACGGAATCTCAGATTCTGGCAGTAGATGATTATATAGTAAAGGATATTTCTACAGAGGAAATGGACAAGGTAGTAGAAATTCTTGAAAAACTAAGAAAAATGCAGAGGAATACAAATCCTATGTAGAAATTTGTAAGGAGGATTAGATTTTGGTCAAGAGAATATTGCAGGAAATTAAAGAATACAAACTTGCAGCGATTATGACTCCTGTATTTATGATTCTTGAGGTTGCCATGGAAATGCTTATACCACTTCTTATTGCAGACCTTGTGGATAAGGGCGTTGAAAATGGAGACCTTACATCAATTTACCGTATAGGTGGCCAGATGCTTATATGTGCAGTTATTGGTCTTTTTGGCGGTATTATGGGAGCTATCTTAGGAAGTAAATCTTCCGCAGGTTTGGCAAAGAATCTTCGTAAGAAGATGTTTGAGAACATTCAGACCTTCTCATTTGAGAATATAGATAAGTTTTCCACAGCGGGACTTGTTACAAGACTTACAACAGACGTAACAAATGTACAGAATGCTTTCATTATGATACTTAGAATGGGATTTAGAGCACCTGTTACAGTTGCAGTTGCTATGATTCTTTCATTCAAAATAAATGCACGTCTAGCTTCTATTTACCTTGTAGCTATGATTGTTTTACTTACAGTTATGGGCTTCGTAATGGCAAAGGCGCGTCCATTATTTGATACATTATTCAAAAAGTACGATGCTTTAAATGCTTCAGTTCAGGAAAACATTACTGGAATGCGTGTTGTTAAGGCTTATGTACGTGAGCAGTTTGAAAAGAAGAAGTTTACAGATGGTAGCCACGGTATCTACAAGGCAGCAACATCAGCAGAAAAGATGGTGGCATTTACAATGCCATTTATGAATGTGGTCGTTTACACATGTATTATTCTTATCAGCTGGTTTGGTGCAAAGTTCATCGTATTAGATGGAACACTTACTACAGGTGAGTTACTTTCACTTTTCAGCTACTGTATGAACATCCTTTTCTCACTTATGTTCTTTGCTATGATTTTCATTATGATTACAATGTCAATCGCCAGCATGCAGCGTATTTATGAGGTTCTTGAGGAGAAGAGTACAATTACAAATCCTGAGCATCCAATCTACGAGGTTAAGGATGGTTCAATCCAGTTTAAGGATGTAGTGTTTGGTTATAACAAGACAGCAGACCGTCCAGTACTTGACCACATCAGCCTTAAGATTAATTTGGGAGAGACCATCGGTGTACTTGGTGGAACAGGTTCTGCTAAGTCTACACTGGTATCAATGATTTCACGTCTTTATGATGTAAATGAGGGCGAGGTTCTTGTAGGCGGAGAGAACGTTAAGAATTATGATGTAGAAACAATCAGAAATGAGGTTTCAGTAGTACTTCAGAATAATGTTCTTTTCTCAGGAACTATTGCAGAGAACCTTCGCTGGGGCGATAAGAATGCAACAGACGAAGAGGTAAGACACGCAGCACATCTTGCTTGCGCAGATGAGTTTATCGAGCGCTTCCCAGATGGATACGACACATACATCGAGCAGGGCGGAAGCAACGTTTCAGGTGGTCAGCGCCAGAGACTATGTATTGCAAGAGCTCTTCTTAAGAAGCCAAAGATTCTTATTCTTGATGATTCTACATCAGCAGTTGATACAGCTACAGATGCAAAGATTAGAAAGGCTTTCCGTGAGGAGATACCAAACACAACAAAGCTTATTATTGCACAGCGTATTTCATCTGTTATGGATGCAGACAGAATCATCGTTATGGATGATGGAAAGCTTAACGATTTCGGTACACATGATGAATTGTTAGCTAGAAATCAGATTTATCGTGAGATTTTCGAGCAGCAGACAGGTGCCGGAAGCGGTGATTTTGATAAAGTAGACGAGGAAGGAGGTAAGGACAATGCCTAGAGGACCACAACCTGGATCAGTTCCTAAATTGACAGCAGAGCAGAAGGCAAAAAGACGCGGAGTCCTTGGCCGCCTGTTCAAATACATCGGAGCTAATTATTGGCTTCACCTTATCGTTGTAGTTGTAGGTATCTTTACAGCAGTTATCTGTAATGCAAAGGGAACAGCCTTTATGCAGACCCTTATCGATTCCTACATTGTGCCAATGTTACAGTCAGGAAGCACTGATTTTGGACCACTTGCAGCAGCCATTAAAGACCTTATATTCTATTATGCACTTGGTGCTATTGCTACATTTGTTTACAACTACACTATGATTTTTGTAGGTCAGGGCACACTTCGAAATCTTAGAGATGATATGTTTGAGAAGATGGAGGATTTGCCAATCCGCTACTTCGATACACACGCTCACGGCGATGTGATGTCTATCTACACTAACGATATTGACACTATGCGTCAGATGATTTCACAGAGTTTCCCACAGATTCTCAATAGTGCAATTACTATCGTAACAGTGTTTACCTATATGGTACTTACTTCTTGGCCTCTTACAATCGTAACAATCCTTATGATTGTGCTTATCACATTTACTACTGCAGCAGTTGCAGGACGTTCAGGCAGCTATTTTAGAAAGCAGCAGAAGGCCCTTGGTGCGGTAAATGGTAATATCGAAGAGATTATGAAGGGCCAGAAGGTTGTAAAGGTATTCTGCCATGAAGAAGAAGTAATGGAGAAGTTCAATGAGCTTAATGAAGAGCTTTACAACAATGCTTATAAGGCTAACCGCCTTGCAAACTGTATCGGTCCTGTAAATATGCAGATGGGTAATATCAGTTACCTTGCCTGTGCAGTTGTAGGTGGCGTACTTGCCATAAATGGATGGACAGGTCTTACACTTGGTGGACTTGCAGCATTCTTATCATTCAACCGTGCATTTAACATGCCTGTAAACCAGATTTCACAGCAGTTCCAGTCTATTGTACTTGCTATGGCAGGTGCAGAGCGAGTATTTGATCTTATTGATGAAGAGCCAGAGGTGGACGATGGCTATGTAATGCTTGTAAATGCCAGGGAAGTAAATGGTGAAATCGTAGAATGTGAAGAGCATACAGGAATGTGGGCTTGGAAGCATTACCACAAGGCAGAGGGCACTACAACATATGTGAAGCTTACTGGAGATATAGTGTTTGACGATGTTGACTTTAGTTACAACCCAGACAAGCCAGTACTTCACAATATCAAGCTTTTTGCTACCCCAGGCCAGAAGATAGCCTTTGTAGGTGCTACTGGTGCAGGTAAAACTACTATCACAAATCTTATTAATCGATTCTACGATATTGCTGATGGTAAGATTCGATATGATGGTATCAATATTAATAAGATTAAGAAGGCCGATTTACGTAGATCACTGGGTATCGTTCTTCAGGATACACACCTTTTTACAGGTACAATTGCTGATAATATCCGCTATGGAAAGCTGGATGCTACAGATGAAGAGGTTGTTGCAGCAGCAAAGCTTGCCAATGCAGATAGCTTCATTCATAGATTACCACAGGGATACGATACAGTTATCACTGGTGACGGTGGCAACCTTTCACAGGGTCAGCGACAGCTTCTTGCTATTGCCAGAGCAGCTATTGCAGATCCACCAGTACTTATCCTGGATGAGGCTACATCATCTATCGATACACGTACAGAAAAGATTGTACAGGACGGTATGGATAAGCTGATGCATGGACGTACAACATTTGTAATCGCCCACAGACTTTCTACTATCAGAAACTCTGACTGTATTATGGTACTTGATCAGGGACGTATAATAGAGCGAGGAAGCCACGAGGAGCTTATTGGTGAAGGCGGTAAATACTACCAGCTTTACACAGGAAAAATTCAAAACGCTTAAAGATACAAAAAGGAGCATCTCTCATATGAGGGGTGCTCCTTTAAAAATGCGTCATATTATTAGATATCAACCAGACATTTGAAAAGCAGTTCTTCGAAAGGTTCATAGTTTAGAACGGAAGATTCCTTGCTGGCTAAAATCATATCGTTCTTAGTAGTCTTAGAAAAATCAATATCGAAGGTTTTGCTGTTTTTACATACATATTCAATGTAAACTCGCTGTGCTCTGCCGTTTCCTTCGCGGAAAGGATGAATCATATTGATTTCACCTATGAGAAAGGCAAGCTTTTTAGCCATTTCGTTTTTGTCTGTAACATCAATCAAATAATTATTGGCAACCAGCCAATCCTGAACTCTTTTAAATTCTATTTCTATAAACTGAGTAAGGCAGAATATGGTGCCCTTTGAAATATCTACGGTGCGAATCTTGCCCGCCCATTCGTATATATCCTGGAACAGATACCTGTGAATTGCACAAAGATGGTCTAAAGAAAAATCTCCTGGGATAGGACGTTTGACCAGTTCAAAATATCTGGCAGAGCTAAGCTCCTGCTCCACCTTGAAGAGCTCGTCCTTGTCGTGAATATCAAGTTTGTTCTTGAGAATATGGGTATGTGGATAACAGTACTGGCCGTTATCCTCGTACTCATAACGGTAATATTCATCCATCATAGGCTTATCCTACAGAAACATATCTGGATGTAATCTCTCGAACTACATCTTCTACATCGATTTTATTTTCAATTATCATTCTCCCACGCTCAAGTTCTTCGGCAGTGAGAATCATGTCTTCCATGGCAAATGATGCCTGAACACTAGCTATCTTCTCGTCTGTAGACATTAGTCTCTCCTTAGTTATCGTCGAAAATATCATAATTCTGAACTCTGCTCCCCGATTACAATGTAAAAACCACCTTGATGTTATACATTATAACACAAATTGAAATATACGTCTTAGCCTGAGAATCCATAATAATTAATTCACAGTAATTTCATAGTTCTGGCCACTTCCCGTTATAAAATTAATAACATTTTAAGCCGATATTGAAATTGTAGTACTATATCTGCGTTTATTTTTGCGTGCAAAAATAAGCAAAATAGGGTTATCAGAAAAGGGGTAAAGACTTATGAGAGAGAACTTGAATGCAATCAAAAGATTAGTGGCGTTCTTCCTTACAGTGTTCTTATTTGCAACAACTGTATGGAATGACGTATTCGTAATCGCCACAGAAGAAAATCACTGCAGTGAGTATGTAGATGAGCAAACCTATGCGGCTAACGTACTTCAGCCAGTGGGAGAAGGAGATGGCTACTGTGACCACTGCGGACAGGTAGTGCAGGCACACGTTCACGAAGAACCTGCATCAGAACCAGCAGAGGAAACGGCAGCTGTGGATGAAGCTGCGCCTGAAACAGAAGCAGAAGGTGAAGTACAAAATCCAGAAGCTACTAATCCAGAGGTAGCAAATCCAGAACCTGCAGCAGAGGAGCCAGAAGGCGGAGCCACAGGAGATACTGCGGCTGAAACTGAAATTGATAAGCCTGAGAATTCTGATGAAACCCCTACAGATGAAACAGATATAGAGACAACCCCTGAAGACGAATTAGACGAAGATGAATTAACAGATGAAGAACTGGCAGAAGAAGAGGAGCTAGAGGAGGACGAGGAAGAAGAGTGTGAGCACGAATGGTCTTACACATCAAATAACAATGGCACACATATTAAGAAGTGCAAGCTTTGTGATGAGGAAGTAGAGGAGGATTGTCTCCTTGATGATAATGGTGTATGTCATCTTTGCGGATATGAGGATGAGCGCCTGGTTTACCAGAGCACCACTAAGAAGATATTTGGAACAGTTGTAACTGTATCAGGTAAGATGCCTAGAGGCTCTTATGTAGAGATTTACTATGCTGGAACAAAACCAGTAGAAGATATAATCAATGAGAATACAGAAGAAAAGAATGTTACTGCCCTGGTAGCATTTGATATTAATATATACCGTCGTGGTGGAGAGAAGTATCAACCACAGGAGGATGGCGGTTCTGTTAATGTACGTTTTGCAGGAGTAGACGAGGTAGAAGAGCTGGCTCCTGAGGAAGTTAGTGTATATAGAATAGAAGATAACGACACAGTAACAAAGATTGACTGTCAGCTTGATGGTGAGAACGTTTCATTTAAGGCAGATCACTTTACTATCTATGCAGCGGCTGCAACTGGTCTTTCAAATCCATCAACACAAATGTTAGAGTCTTACGAGCATTTTGCCATGATAGGGTCTACGGGAAGTAACGAGTATACAACCCTTGAGGAGGCATATTTCTATGTATACTTCCCTACAGCAGGTACAATTAGCTTTACAATAGATACCTATAAGAACTTAACGTCAGCAACTAATCCTACAAGAGGAACTCAGCTGTATGCAAGTGAAACAGTGACTGTAACTGGTGCCAAAGGCGAGTATAAAAAGGTAGGAGCTAATTTTACACATACAGCAAGCTCCTATATTACAGCAAATAAATATTATTCTGTAGTTGTATCTGCAGATGAAACCTGCAACGTAGTAGTTGGACAAGAACAAATCAAGTCATACATCTATACCACTAGTGATGAATGGGTAGATAATAGCAATTACGAAGGAATATTCCATATTGTAAGCAACAATACAGCACCTACAGATAGTAGCCTCACAATAGATCATATAAAGGATCAGGATGGAAAGGACCTATTAGAGAAAAACGAAAGCTACATTTATTACTATGGAAAGAACGATACAGATACATTTACAGCTACATTTAATGAGGCAAATGTAGATAGAACAATAACCTGGGGCTATGGAACCACAACAAGCTCCAACGTAGTTCAAATCGTATCTACTACTTCAACCACGGCATCTATCAAGGCGGTGGGAGCTGGTAGTGCAAAAATTACTGCATCCTACGGAAGCAGCACCAAGACCATTAACATTAATGTATTGGAATTTAAGGTTGGAACGGACAGCTTTGAGGATTATTCAGTACAGTACACAGGTACTGTAATTCATCCTGATGTAAAGGGATATATTACCGGTGCAGCAGAAAGCAATCTGGCAGTAACCTATGATGACGATAATGAACTGTATAGTAATGTAAATGATGATGCAAAGGTATATCTTACTTATACCTCACCAGGAGATTCTTCATATAAGAAGACCTGGACAAAATCATTTAAGATAACACCTCTTGAAATCACTTCAGATGTATTTTACATAGATACAAACAGTGATGGTAAGAACGATAGAAATGTAGAATTTACAGTAGCTGCAGGCGAGATACAGTCTATGACTGGTATGGGAACAATCGCAGCCAATACAGGTAAACCAAATGCTACACAGGTAAGTCTTGTTTATAATCAGAATAATCAGGATTTCTCTGCAATTATCACAAACACAGTCCCAAGTTCAGGAGGACTGAAATATACTATCGCAATTTCTGGTATTGGCAATTTTACAGGAGATTTTGAGGTTACATTAACAAATGGAACAGGTTTAACTAAAATTAGCTCTATATTAAAGGCTCAGGCAAGAGGAACTGGACTAAGCGGAAAAACTTACACAGGAAATGATTTTGCCCTTACAGACAGATATGACAGTACCACATTACTAGGATGGAACGAAGTAGAATTTGTGGGCAACGATGAAGTCGCTGTAGATGAAATAGTAACTAAAGAGACCGCAGATGTCACCATAACTGATCTTACAACAGGTGCCAGTGATGCAGCATCAGCTGGACTAAAGAAAATAACATTTACAATGAAGCAAAATAGTGGTTATGAAGGCGACCTTAGTGTGAACTTTAGAATTTATCCAGCCAACATATCAGCTGCCACAATAGAATGGACAGACACATCAAGAAACTTTAAACATAAAGTGGGGGATGCAGAAGTACAGCCACAACCAGATATTGACTTTGTAGTTAAGTTTGGTGGAAACGTAGTACATGAATTTGCTGATGATGATAAGACAATAAGAAACTTTACTGTTAGCTACAGCAATAATACAGCAATAACCTCTAATGCCAGGGTTATATTAACAGGTAATGGCAACTTTACTGGTGAAAAAACAGATACCTTTAATATAGTTGCAAACTTTGCCAATGATGTAGTAGTCATTATCAATGATGGAACAGAATACCGAGCAACAGAGGCCAATGATTTTAACTTTACAACAGCTGGATATACAAGATATTATGACCCTACATTTAATGGGGAAACTACTGCAAACCTGAACAATGTTTACAGTTTATTTAGTGTGCAGGTACCTGGAAATAGAGCAGCAGGAAGTACATTAACACAAGGCACAGATTACACAATACAGGTTTACGATGAAGGTAGTACAACATTAACAGCAGATGTTAAAACAAAAAGATAGTAAAGATTACACCTAGCGCAGATATTAAGACAGAGTTTGGAATAACAGATTCTGGTGAAGTAATTGCTTCGTTTGATATTAGTCCTAGAACTATTGCTAACAGTGCAATTAGTAAGAACTTTACTAAGCCAACTGGCAAGAAATATACTGGTAAACCTATAGTAATTACACGTGCATCTAGCCATGACGAGTCTGCCAACCTGGAGCTTTACTATACAGCTAAGGGATACACCCTTGGTCCAGAGGACTATGATGTTACTTATAACGATACAAATATAAATGCTGGAACAGCTAAGCTTACTATAACGGGTAAAGGTAACTTTACAGGTACAGTAAGTGGCCCTGCCTACCAATTTACTATAGGAAAAGCATCCCTACAGGATTCTAATGTGACTATTGAGTGGCCTAGTGATATACCAGACACATATTACACATATGATGGAACAGCAAAAGAACCTGTAATGACAGTAAAGATTGATGGTAATACTATAGGCGAGTTTGCTGATGAAGCAAAGACTATTAGAAACTATACTGTCAGCTATAGCAACAATGTAAATGCCTCAACAAGCACAAATCGTGCAACAGTAACTATTACTGCAGGAACAAATGGAAATGATGGCAAGAACCTTGAAAAGAGTATAGTAAAAGAATTTACAATAAGTCCACGAAATGCCCAGATAACAGGTATTAAGATAGGTGGAGATAATGGTATATCAGCAACATGTGTTAACAGTGAAGCAAATCCGCAAATCTGGACATGCGACGGTTTGAATGTTTCATATACAGGAAATGTATATAAGGGAAACCCAGCTGTATATACAGCAGATGGAAAGATAGATAGCGCAAATTACTATGTAAGCTACTCTCCAGACCCTAGTGTACGTAACTACAGCACAAGTAATCCTACTGCATCTCCATATATTAAGATTGCAGGCCGTGGAAATTATGCTGGAACTAATGCTATAGTCCTCTATAACATTTCTCCAGTTGTAATCGCAGAAAACGACCCTGATTTGAATGTGGAATGGACTAAGAAATACGATTACGACAACGGAAGAGATGTAGAACTTACTATTAGAACCATAACCTACAAAGGAAATCCTTTGACTACTCCAGAGGATTATACTATCGAGTATCCAGATGATAAGTCATCTGCAGGTAAAAAGACTGCCAAGATTAGGTTTACTGGCAGTTATGCCTACAAGGATTCTGATAATACAGACGGATATCCACTGGATTATACAGTAGGTATAAATATTGATGATGCCCAGACTCAGATATCATTTACAAATCCTTTCTATACAGCAGCAGGAACTGAGGAAGGCTTCTATGAAACAACAGGAACAGGCTATAGGGTAAGATGGATAAATGGCTATTCACCTATAGTTCATTTGGTATGGAAAAACGAAAAAATGAGGCCGTAGAGGAGTGGTTTAACGGCTCTGCAAATGAGACAAAATCTGGAAGTGAGGTAGATTTTGCAGACGCCCAAAGTATGACAACACTTCCTAATAAGTATGATTCCAGACCAGCTGGAAATGAAGCAAACACATACAATACCATTACTGTAACGGTAACCCCAAAAGCAAACACACAATTTTATGGAACAAGAACAATTACATATGAAATTCAGCCTATGGATATTGGTGCGTCTGGTGACATTATTACCAGAGCAGGCACTATTCGTGAATATCCTTATACAGGTGCGCTTATTACACCTATAGTAAAGTTACAGTACAAGTATGGAACAGATTCTGCCAACACATATAAGCTTAATACAAAGATTGAGGGCGGCCAGGAAGTTGCTACTACAGCTGATTTCAAATTAAATATTGATACAATTGGCCCTGCATCTACAGAAAGTACAATTCAAAGAAAGATACTAGGACATGGAAATTTCAGAGGTGAAACAACTGTCGTATTTGAAATTTCTAAAGGCGATGTAACACTGTGGCTGCAGCCAAAGGCAGGTGGAAACCCTATAGCGCTTACACCACTAGTAAAACCAGACTCTACTAGTGATAATCAGACCTTTGAAATAACAGATCAGGAAAGCTACTTCTATCAGAAGGGCCAGGAATTTAAGCCTAATCTGTATCTGAAGGATGCAAGTGGAACTAACACACTTACTGCTGATGAGTGTGAAGGTCCAGTATATACAAATTATGATGTTCCAAGTAAAAATGGAGTAAAGGCAACAGCAGTATTAACAGTAAAAGATGGCGGAAATTATAAGCCTAGAACTGTTACTGTAACCTACACTATTTCAACAAATGATATTGGTGAGGAAAATGATGGTTACACAGCAGTAATGAAGGATTTCATCTACGATGCTCAGACCACATTAAACCCTGCCAAGGTTAAGGACAAGATAAGAGGAGATAGTGAATTCCTTGTAGTTAAGCGCGGAAATCAGGTGCTTAATTATGCTGCAACCGAAGATGATGCCAACGGCGATTATGTAATTCTAACAAGCGAGGAAGCGGACTTTATTACCTGGAAGACGCAAAATCAGATAACTTCAAACTACACAGGTACTAACAACTCGCCATCAGTTGATGATACTGTCAACTATATATGGATTAAGGGTATAAATGCCTATAGTGGCTATAAGAAGGTTCCTGTAAAGATATTATTAAATATCAGCGATGACAATATTGCACGAGTATATACAAACGCATCTAGATACAACCTTGATGAAAATGGAGAAAACCCAACAGTAGTGGACGGTACTGATGGTCTCAAGGCAATTATCAAGTATAGAGCCATTGGACAGGGCAATATTACTACTGTTTTAGATCAGGAGACAGATGCGGATTATACCAAGGATTCAAACTATACTCTTACAAGAGGTAGAGAAGGCCTTCCAGGCCCTGATAGAACTATTAAGGTAGTAGGTAAGGGCACATGTACTGGAACAGCTACTGGTATAAAGAAGGAAAATGATAGTGAATACCCTGCATTCCTTGTAAGCCTTGGAACTTATAAAGGTATATCTATCTCTGGTGGAACTATTTATCCATATACAGGAAATCCAGTGAATGTAAACTTTACTGGAATCGATGATGGAATCACAATAGAGGCAGATAAGGCTGTTTACGAAGAGAATATAAATAATTACACCGACGGAGATTATACTATCATCTACAAGAAAACAGCAAACGCTGCTGAGAATGTTCAGGGAGACCATACAACTGCAGGAAAATGGTATGCAATAATAAAGGCTCAGCAGGATAGCAGATATTTCAAATATCCAAGTAGCAGCGATACTGATGCAGCAAGGGAAAAGTACGCCTTCTACATCAAGTATTACCTTGAGGATACATATGTAGACTTTACATTTGATGGTGGAGCCACAGTAGGATACGAAGGCACAGCTGTTGAAGTTAAGCCTATTATTAAAACCAAAGATGGAGCAGTAACTCTATATAATTGGAGTGATACACCTGATACTACAAGAGAAAAGTATATAAAGGTAAACCGTACTACAGTACCTGGAATGGGTACATATAATATCGTTGCAACATCAAATAATGAACTTGTTGTAGATAATAATGGAGTTGGACTTACTAAACCATTTAAGGTTACGGGTGTAGCTTTAAAGGATTCTGATGTAACAATAAAAGATGATGTCAGCAATTTGATATACACAGGTACTGAATATACGCCAGCAGTAGAGGTTAAATCTGCAGGACAGACCCTAAAGGTAAATATCGATTATACAGTAAAATATGAGGATAATGCCGAGGCTGGTACAGCAAAAATAATCGTTACCGGAAAGAACAACTACTCTGGTACAGTTGAAAAGACCTTTAATATTGCAAAGAAGAAACTGGACGATTCTGATATTTTAGATTCTAATGGTGAATATAAGTCAGGATATGAAGGCTATAGCAAGATAACAATAGAGACAGAGGATTGCCATTATGTAGGCTCTAAGGACGATAATGGCAACACAATCTATCTTAAGCCAGGATTTACTGTAAAATACGGCAACATTACCTTGGTAGAGGGAAAAGATTTTGAGCTTGATGGTGAAGGATATGAGAATAATTCTTCAATTGCAACAGAGCTTATAACTACAGCAAAACCAAAGATTATGATAAAGACCAAGTCTACATCCAGAAATTTCACTGGAAGCAGAAATGAGCAATTTATCATTGAAAAGCTTGATATTTCAAACTCTAACCTGGTACAAATTACACCGGATTCTACAGAATACACCGGTGAAATACTTGATCCATATGAAATTATCAAGGTGAAGGTACCATACGGGGATACTACATCTACACTAGAGAAATATAGAGAAAAGACAGATGACCCAGGCAAGTTTATTGGTGATTACACAATCAGTGTAAGAGACTCTGCAGGTAATGAAGTTTCTAACATCAAAGAAATGGGTACATACAAGCTTGTAATAACAGGCCAGCTCAATTGTACAGGTGAGGTTAGTAGAGACTTTACAGTTAATAAGCGCTCTCTTGCAGATAATTATCACTATTATTACAAGACAGGAGAAGGTTTCAAGTATACAATCTGGGAGTATAAGCCTAATCTTTACGAAAACGAAGAAGGACACGTAGAGGTGCCAGGATTTGTAACCAGAGGTATTAATCCAGAGACTGGAGCGGCAGATTCACTCTTAATTTGGATTGAAGATGTTACTTCTGTATCAAAGGGCGGAGAGAACAAGCCTAAGGTTCATATTTGGGATTATGGCGTAAAGGATTCTAATGGTAATGCAACAGAATTAAGCACGGATGATTTTACTATTTCAGTAACTAACGCCAGTGAAGCAGGTACTGCAGCCTGGGCTAGAGAAATACCACCAACGGATCCTTTCCATGCACCAGTAGCTTCAACATCTCCTGCAGTAAAAATTACAGGTAAAGGTGACCGTTACAAGGACGACAGCATAACCTTGCCATTTAACATTGGTAAGAATATTAAGAATCTCAACCTGGAGATTACCTATAAGGTTAACGGAGTAAATAAGCCTTATAACCCAATATGGGATAATCCAACTGCTACTACTCTTGAAACAGGAATAGGAAGCTGGGAAAGATACGAATATAATGGATACCCACAGACACCTACTGTAACAGTTAGATTAATCAATGCAGATGGTACTAAGACAACGCTTAGAGAACGTACGAATTACGAGGTATCTTATACAGATATAAATGGAAATCGTGATGATTCTATTAATGCCGGCTGGAAGAATGTAGTTATCACAGGTATAGGTGATTACTGCGGTACAAAATCTCAGACTTATGGTATTAACAAAAAGAAGATTACTGCAGTAACACAGGATAATAAGGCATTTACAAACGAAAATCCTATGGAGACTACACAGGGCGAGCTTACATTTAACCTTAGTGGAACAGGTCTCTACAGATTTACAGATGAGGCTACAGCCATTAAATATCTGGTACCAGAAGGCGTTACAGAAGAGGATGCTAAGAAATTTGTAGGATACTATTATGCAATCTATGATGGCGAACCAGTAAAGCCTGATGTAACAGTAAGAGATAATACATTAGGACCAGAGAGGAACAGAAAGGGTGTTATTAGTAGCACAGACTTAGATGTAGATAAGAATTCTACCGATTCTTATCCTAAGGCAGATACGGTATCTACATTTGAGTATTCTGGAAGCACATTGAACTATACAACCAGCCAGGTAGTAATAGGATTTGCTAATAAGAAGGAAGATGGTGCTGGAGACTTTAGCGCAGGTGGCAATTACTACGTAGGTGAGACTTCTGTAAAATATAGTATCAACTACTTTATCCTTAGACATGATATTACGGATGACTTTACAGTAAGCTTCGTTAACGGATTTGATAATAATAATGTGCCATATAATGAAGGCAAAGCAATCCCTGCACCAGTAGAGGTAAAGAAGGGCTTACAGGTTCTGGAAGAAGGTGTAGATTATGAATTGGTATATGATAATAATTTTGCACCAAGCTACAGAAAGCCAGCTACAGTAACTGTAAAGGGTATTGATAAATACCGCGGAGAACAGACCCTTTCATTTACAATTACCTGTGATTTAGATAAGACATCTATTTATTACTACAATGAGGATAATGTCTTTACAAAGTGTCCAGATCCTTATGGTCCTACACAGCTATATAGCGGAACCTGGATTTATAAAGGTGAACCAGAGATTTACCTAGTACTGGAGGCTAACAATAATCACGAAGATATTAAACTGGAATATGGAACAGATTATTCTGCACCTAGCCCTTCAGATCATTACTCAGAAGACAGCTATGTAAGGTCTGGAGAGGTATACTATAGAGCTATACCTAGCAGCTGCTGGACAGGTTCGAAGACAGTAATATATGACATTGAATATGATGAATCCAGTGTAAGGGTTACCAACAATGAAGGAACCTATAAGTACACTGGTAGAGACATTAAGCCTAAGTTTAATGTAAATATCTCTACAGCAAAGATTGATAGGGATAACATCTTATATGAGAGAGTAGCATTAGATAGTAATGGAAATGTAACTGAAAATAATGAAACAACAGATTTCAAGAGCTTAGGTTACATCAGAGCTACAATCCCATATAAGGTAGGAGAATATCCTGGTGAGGTTACTGCCATTTACCAGATTGTTCCTAGACCTATTTCTGAGTGTACTGTTATCTATGCAGCAGAGCAGAGATACACAGGAAGAGCTGTTAAGCCAGCATTTACTGTAGTTATTGAATCTACAGATTTGCAGACAGAAAAACCTAACGAACCATATGTAGTTGAAGAAACTGATTACAATGTTAATTACGGTAATTATATCTGCAATGATTATGCAGAAAGCCAGACTATCAACTACAAGGGTGAAGATATGACCTTGAGCAGAGCCGGTAAGGGTATGTTTGTATTAACTGGTAACAGTGATGAGATTACCCGCAGCTCTACAAAGGGATATGAGTATGGTATTAAGCTTCAGAGTCCTGCAAATCTGGAAGTTAAGGATAATATAGGCGAGTCTATGAGGGCCGAATGGGTAAGTGACGTATATTCTAATGGAACAGACCTGAAGCTACAGACAGCAAATAACGGTACATATAAGACCTATATTACAACAAGAATTGCTGGATCAAGAGGAGCATATTTATTCGAGAACCTAAAGAGTAGTACAAACTATAGAGTAGTGGCAACAGCATATGCTAAGCTTGCAGATGGAACTACAATCTATAGCGATGATAAGTACATAGATGTGGTAACAGAGGTGGCATCTAACGATATCAAGGTAGAGAGCACTAAGGCTGGTAAGGCTAAGGTATCCTGGGTACCTTCAGGAGACATAGTACTCTACTATGTATATAGAGCTGATGACCCAGTAAGCGAAGGTAAGGTAGTAGCTATTATTCCTGCTAGCTCAGGCTCTTACACAAATTCTAAGCTGACCAGTGGTACTACATATTACTATCATATTGATGGATATGCACTGATTGACGGAGTATTAAGTAAGGACCCAGTTAATTCATCAGAGCACGTACCAGTTACTATCAAGTAATACAAGATAATATTAAATGCCAGGGGCGTGAGAGTATAGCCCCTGGTTTTTCTGCGCCAATTTTTATAGTGAAAAAAGCTTTTATGAGTGATAGACTAAACATATAACATAATATAAGGCACGTAATGTAATGGGGTTTGTATGGCGGAAAACAGAAGGTTCATCATAGGTGGCTACGAGTTTGAAACCTACTATGAGTACAGAGCAGCGCAGGAAGATGTAAAGAAAATAGAGTGCATCAATGAGGAGCTTGATATACAAGATCCAGAGGTTGCTTTGCGCCTTTATAATGACATTAGGGATGGCATTATCACATTTAACAGCCCTATAGGAAAGCAGTATGCAGATCACATAGCTGATATTGTGGCAAACAAGTCTGCAGGTATGCTTGACGACAGGGAAATCATAGAGGAAGCAGCAGGAAAGGCTAAGAGTTCTAGGCTCTTTGGCCTTATTTTTGTGTCTATTGCAGCAGTGCTTGTGGTTATCTTTGCTGGAATCGAAATCAAGGAGATTGCTGAGACCAGAAAAATAGCTAAGTTACAGGAAAGTGTCCAAAAAGCAACGAACACTAATAATTCACAAAATAAAGTTAATATTAATAATGAAATTGACGATATAGGTACTGTAGAGGATTCAAATGCGGGTCAAGGTGAGGATAATAACACACCTGCCAAAGTGATAGAGGACGACTTAATTGTCAGTCCTTGGGACACTGATTATAGTGCAGATGACAGGGAAATCCTTCCAGAGCTTACAGAACTATATTCGACAAATCCTGATTTAGTAGGTGTTTTAGAGGTAGTAGATACTGATATCAACTATCCGGTTGTTCAGACACCAAATGACCCAGAATATTATCTTCGCAGAGATTTCTATGGCAAAGATAGCACGGCGGGTACTTTATTTGTGGACTATCGATGCGACATAGTAAATCCAACCACCAATACCATTATCTATGGACACAATATGCGTTCAGGAACCATGTTTGGTGGATTAAAAAGGTACCTGAATCACGATTATTATCAGGCACACAAGAAGATAATATTTAAAACTCTTTACGAGGAGCAGGAATATGAGGTTGTAGGAGTAGGTTTATCAGAAGTTGGTTATGACGATGATGATAGCTACAAATACTATAATTTCATTCACGCTGTAACAGGCGCCGAGCTTCAGGAGTTTTTAGATAACATCCAGCGTTTATCTGCATTTGATGAGACTATCGATATTTCAAGTACTGATAAAATATTGACTCTCAGCACGTGTAATACTTATAAGGAAGACGGTAGAATGTTCATCGTAGCAAAGAGAGTCAAGTAGTTGACACTTAAAATTGACCTCGAGTTAGGGTGGGGATGCTATGGTGAAAAAAGGATTTTTAAAAAGACAGGATGTATTCTAATTAGCTTATCTATTATTCTTGCGGGCTTCACGTTCTTTGGAAGCACCACCTCAGAAGCAGATGGCGATGTACCGGCAATTACGGAGGAAAATCCGGCTTTAGAGACAGAGCCAGATGATTTAAATATTGAAGAAGGGCTGGAGCCTACTGAAGAAATAGGGGAACAGCCTGAGGAAGAAGAGCCTGTAAATGAGATAGTAGAAGAGGTCCCTGCTACAGTGCCTCTTTTAAAAGCAGCAACTATGCCTGTACTTAGATCCACATCCAGCGAGACAGAGCCAGAATACTCTGATGATGGAAAGACATTAACAAAGGTCCCAGCTGGTATTTCTACCTTTGAAGTGCCTGCAAACGTAACAAAGATTGCTACAGGTGCATTTGCTACAAGTAACGTAACAAATCTTATTTTTGCAAAAGCCAGCAAGATTACAGAGATAGGAAGTCAGGGGTCTAACTGGCCACCTAATGGTTTGGTTGTTTCTTGTCCTAATGATGAGGAATCGGAAGCACCTGTTGTTGTAGAGCATTTTAAGAGCTATGCAGAGCAGCATATTAACGTAGAGATTCATTTTGGAACAGATAGTGTTGGCCAGTATACCATTACATATCTATATAAATTAATCGACTCTACAGGGGCAGAAGTAGTTACATTAACTGTTGGAGAAGAGGATATTGCTACTGGTAATATGCCAACTGGAAGAAGTGACACCACATATTTATATAGCATAAATAATGTTAGCTATAGTAGAGTGGCTAGTCTTGATCCGGTTCTTTATAGAGTGACTCAGGATGCAGAGTATACCTATACATTCCAAAGTAGCAGCGCCGACGAGACACCAGTAAATGTTACTATCGTTTATAAATTAGACAATAAAGACGTTACAATTACCACCTTAAGAGTAACAGCAGGTACAACTCCAAGCTATGATGCACCTGAAATATATAAAGAAGAAGGTGGCAAGACATACACATTAAAGACCAGTCCTACAATTACACCGGTTTTAAGTGATGCAACATTAACATATGTATATACATCATCTGGTTCAGGTGGCGACGACTCCGGCGGAGGCGGATCATCTGGTGGAGGAGGTTCTTCATCAGGAGGAAACTCATCAGGTGGTTCTTCATCTGGCTCATCTGGCGCATCTACACCTACAACAGCAGCTGGTGCAAATGTTACTGATATAGCAAAGAATACTGCAAAGTATAAGATTATCCAGGGCGCTGGACAGATAGTAGGACAGAATGATGGTCCTGTAAAAATCACTTGTGATGGTCCAGTAGAAAAGCTGGCATACATTATGGTGGATGGTCAGGTACTAGCTGCTTCAAATTATACAATTGAATCTGGTTCTACTATTCTTAATCTTAAGAAAGAATACGTAGCAAGCCTTCCAATAGCAGACCATGCAATACAGTTCCAGTACACTGACGGATATGCTATTACAGGTCTTAAGGTTACAGGTTCTAAGACTACAACTATAGTTACATATAAGGTTAGCGCAGATGGTTCTATTTCTGCAGGACATACTAAGGATACCACTCCAAAGACTGCAGATGGATTTGATGCAAGATACCTGTTATGTATGGCTATATTCCTACTGGGAGCAGGAGCATTCCTTATGGGAAGAAACAGAGGCTTTGAGGCTCTGCTTGCAGAACAGCAAGAAGACTATTAAGGTGGAGAAAAATGATTGTTGAAACTATTGTTTATTTAGCACTCTTAATTGCATTGTTTAGAGTATGTGATAATAGTTTATCAAGGAGGTACTATGTCCCTTTAAAGGTGGTATGTAGTGCCTCCTTTTTAGTGATTCTTTGGATAGAACAGTTTTATTCAGATAAGCTCTGGATGATGTTTTGGGCGTTACTTGCCTGCTTTGTGGGTGATTTGCTGATGGGGCTTTACAATATATATATGCGAAAGCGGTTTATGGTCCTTGGAATAATAGCCTTTATGCTAGGCCATTTGGGACTATTAAACTATATGTGTAGAATTACCGATGATACCAGCAGCCTGGTGTATATGTTACCTGTAGTGGTATGTGTATTTATGGTATTGATTAAGAAAATGTGGCATCTTCATATGGGTAGTTTATTTGTACCATGCCTGATTTATTGCTACTTCGTAACCACTATGACTTTAAAAGCCATTGAATGTGGACTGAGCAATATGCCAGAGCTTGCAGCAGCAGGCATACTTTTCTGGCTTAGTGACTTTACCATTCTGTTTTTGTACTTCTATCATTTTACAGATAAGAATACCAAGCGGATGGTCCACTACGTAAATCTGGCTACATACTATGTAGCAATATTATTATTTATTTATAGTTTATAAGAATATAAAAGCTCCTAGTAACTATCAATCTCTAACTATTACTTAAGCGAGGCATTCTATAGCCGTGTGTAGTGATAGTTAGGATTGAGAGTGTAACTAGGAGCATGTGATTATTTTATGTAGCTTACAAATACATTTCCATAGGATGCAAAATAGTCTGTGGCTTCGGTCATAGACATTTTTGCGTTTGTACCCTTTATAGGATCAAAATAGATAATAGATGTAGCATCATAGCCTATGATAAGTACTGCTGTATCGTCACCAGTATAGGCGTATACAGGAGTTCCGTTGCTTACGTAGTAAAGGGCCTCGGAAAGATTTGCACCTGTTAAATCTAGGATGCTGTAGCCCTTAAGGGTTTTGGTAAGGATGGAGATAGGGGTCTCACCGCTTTCTAATAACGTGTGAACCTGTACATTTTCACCTTCGTGGACAAGCATAGCTGAAAGTGCTCTTGCAGAGCCGCTGGCCTCGAAATCACTTGAGCCCACCGTTATAGGACTGATGGAAGTCTGGTATGCCTTGCGTCCGCGCTTCCATATGTATTTTGGTTCGTTATCAAGTACGATACCCATTTCCTCATCTGCCAAGGATATGGCATCGATTAGATTATCAGTGGCAAGCTTGACCTTGCTACCTACATATACAAAGTACTGTGTAGAGCTTGTAGCTGATGCTACAGAAATACTGTGGCTTTCGTCAGCTAAAACAAGGTTTGTAACTTCGTATTTGATTTTGCCAAGCTTTTCATCCTCGGCTAGTGGAGTCATATTTAGTATAACAACCTGCTGTTTAACATCATCCTCTGCTGTGGTGATAGGAACCGCTTTGTTTTGCTCACCAGCACTGTTTTTGATTGTATCCTGGTCGGCAGCAAGTATATTTCCATCTGCATCAATCTGAATACGATCCAGATAGATGGTGTATGACTGAAGGCTTACATCAGAGATATAGTAGCCGCTCTTTTTATAATTCATAAGCTGGCGTTCTGAACCGCTGGTAATATCAGCGATAGTAAGTGAATACATAGGATAAATCTTGGTGCCGGCTCCGTCCGTAGTAATATCCTTTTGGTGGATGGTACCGTAGATTAAATCCTCGTCCATAAATGCCAGAGGACGTAAAAGCTGTCCTGAACCTGCTTCGATATCAAAGGACTGTCCGCGCTCCAAATCCATAATGTGGATGGTTTCAGATACTGTGGCGCTATCCATCCAGGCAAGATAACGACGGGAACCAGATGAGGCATACTGTCTTTCGTCTAATCCTGTAAGGAGCTCCTTTGTGGATAAATCGTTTAGGTTCATATATAGAAGAGTTCCGTTAACCATAATGTAGAACTCGTTATCTGCAGTCTCGTACAATAAATCAGAGAAGTTGGCATTCAATATCTGGAAGGAGCTGGTAGATGGTATGAATACCTGCTCGGAAGAGATATTGCTGATGGCATCGTAATGGTAAAGATTGATGCCACACAAGCCCTCGTGACTACCTGAGTTCATATAGCCGTAAACAACGTAGTCCATAGTTCCGGACTCATCAATATTAAGGATAAGCACCTGATGCTGTCCATAGGTAGAGCGAGAGTCTGTAGGGTCATCTACGAAGCTAAAGATTTCCTTGGCCTGTCGGTCTGTCTGATTGTACTGATAAAGGCTTCCGTTTTGTACAAAGGAAACAATAGTACCTGTCTCGTTTGAAAGATACTGAACATCAGCATCTGTAATACCGATATCCACAAGATTATCGGTGATAGAGATGGAGTTCTCATCCAAAATCTGCTCCATTGTACGGTCGTAGGCTAAAAGATATATTCTGTCTGAGGTATATCGAATACGATAGTCCTCGGAACAGGTGTAGTACTCGGTCTTCCCCTTATTATCAAGGCTAAGTGTGTAGCCTAATGTAAGGCTGATATAATTGTTGCTGATGTCGGTAAGGGCAACATTAGTATCACCGACCTGTGTGCCCTTGAAAGTGCCATAGGAAATCTGTGAAAGATTTGAATTGATGGTAACATGGCTCAAATCAGTATTATTCATAGATGATTTTGGCTCGATGTAGGTGGCCAAATCAGTGGCATCCTCTGAAAGGGCAGTATTATGGAAGTACTGGGCAAAGTCGAGAATCTCTTCCTCATTACAGCCTTCTGGCTGCATAATACGTGTGTAATAATAGATTTTATTAGACTGGCTGGTAAGCGTAATAACCAGCAGGTATTCCTCGTTGGCATCGATAAGGTTCTCAGCCTGGAAGCTAGTGGTAAGGATACCGTCTTTCTTCTTATATTTTAGTTCGTTCTTTGAAATATTACGCTGTGTATCCAAAGAGCGAATCTCGTAGGAAAGGCCGTCAATCTGATAATCCTTTGTGTCTATAGATAAGGAAATGTTTCTTTCGGAATCGAGAGGGATGATGGCATCTCGCATATAGGCTGGATCCATTTCTGAAACATATCCGTGAAGTTCTGTAGAGGCGTCGCTTAAATAATCAACCTTTACAATAGGAAGTGTTGGGGATGATTGACTAGATATCTCCAATACCTCAGAAACATTTGTGATAATTTCAAAAAAGATAAGGGATATAATAAATACGACGGATAAAACTGCTATTCTTTTAAGAATTTTGGTGGGTATTCCCTTTTTATAAAATTGTAATTTCATTAAGAACTCGCTTTCTTGCTTAATAAAAATAAAGTGATATAATCCGTGAGATTAAAACACGTAAATATAATAGCATTCTTTTTTAGTACTGTCTTGCTAAATTAAGATAGAAGAGATTTTTAATATCGGAGGATTCATGAAGAAAGTACTTAGTAAAATAAAATCCGGGCTATGTTGGATTGGAAAGGCTATCAAGGTTCCATTTACAGCCCTTGCCAATTCAAAGCCTGTCCAGGGATTTTTAAATAGTAAGGTTCATAAAGGTTGGATGATGCTCTGGGATAAATATGCATTTTGGATGCAGATTCCACTGTCAATGATCATTATCTTTATTATGGAGTGGATGTCACGTCATTCATTTACAGCAGCCTGGACATTTGTGGTAGACCACACTGGTCCATATTTATTCAATTCATATTGTGTATTTGTAACATTATCAATTGTATTTCTTAGCAAAAGACGTGGCTGGTGGCGTACATTCATCAGTATGATTTTTATCATTCTGGGTATTATAAACTGCGTCATCCTTTTAAATCGAGTATCACCTTTTGGTTATACAGACCTTTATATGATTGGAGATCTGCTTACTATGCAGGATTCCAATTACTTCTCAGCCCAGCAGGCTATGTTATCGGTAGCAGCGCTTATTATTTACATTATTATAATGAGTGTTTACGCTCATAAAGGTCCTAAAAAAGAAGATGCTAAGCCTTTATGGCAGAGAATAGTTCTTGTGTTTGCACTGTTTTTATCTTTATATCCATCAACTGTCCTTCTTAGAAATTCCGGAATTATGACATCATACTTCGGAAATCTTGCTCAGGGATATCTTGATTACGGTTATTTATACGGTTTTTCCACTTCTGTATTAGATAGAGGTATGAATAGACCATTTGGTTATTCAGAGGCCAAAATCGATACTATTCTGGAAAATGACGATGCTTACATTCAGACACTTCAGACAGCAGATGGCACAAGACCTAATATAGTAGTAATCCTTTTGGAGTCATTCTATGATGTATCAGAGTGCAAGTTCCTTGAGACAAGCGAGGACCCAATACCATTTATCCACTCTCTGGAGCAGAATTACTCCACAGGACACTGTATAGTGCCTGTTGTAGGTGCTGGTACTTGTAACTCAGAGTTCGAGGTCCTTACAGGCCTTAGCTGTAATTTCTTTGGACCGGGAGAGTATCCACAGAAGACTATCCTTAAGGAAGTGGATGTAGAAAGCTATGCAGATGTTCTTAATGAGATTGGTTATACATCTCACGTAGTTCACAACAATGGTGGTAATTTCTACTCTAGAAAGAATGCATTCTCACAGATGGGATTTGATACATTCACATCAAAGGAAATGCTTGATATAACAGAGTACACTCCTCTTGGTAACTGGCCTACAGATGACATTCTTTTACCAGCTACTATGGATGCTATGGATTCTACAGAGGGTAGTGATTTTATTTACACAATCACAGTTGAAGGACATGGTTCTTACCCTGAATATGAGGTTGAAAAGGACCCAGAAATCAAGGTAAAAGCTAACGGAAAGACTGAAGGACAGAATTACGCCTGGGAGTACTACGTAAACCGTATTCACAACGTAGACGATTTCATCAAAAATTATATTCAGGCATTTGATGAACGTGGCGAGGATACACTGGTAATTATGTTTGGAGACCATCTTCCTACAATGGGTCTTACAAGTGACGAAGTAGCTACTGGTGATTTATACAAGACAAAGTACTTCACCTGGAACAACTTTGGAATGGAAAAGCAGGATGCAGACCTTACATCTTATCAGCTTGTTTCCGAATATTTAAACAGACTTAACATCCATAATGGAAACATTAACGGATATCACCAGACAGCAATGGCTGCTGGAAAGAAATATGGTACCAGCGACTACATGAGCGACCTGAAAATGCTCCAATACGACATTATGTATGGAGACCGCTATACATATAAGGATGGCAAGGAATACAAGCCTTCTGACATAGTTATGGGCGTAAAGGACGTAAATATTGACAGGGCATACTTCTTTAATGGAAAGCTTCATATTTACGGTGATGAATTTACTAAGTGGTCTAAGGTATTCATAAATGATGAACAGGTATCAACCAAATACGAATCTGGACAGGTACTTACAGTAAATGCCAGTGATGTAAAAAATGGCGACAAGATAAAGGTTTGCCAGGTAGGTAGTTCAAATACAATCTTCAGAGAATCAAATGAATATGTGGTTTACGATCCACATTACGTTGAGGAAACAGAAGAAGAATCAATAGAAGACGGTGAGGCTGATACAGATTCAGCTGATTAAACTAAAGGCTCCTGAGAAATCAGGAGCCTAGTTTTATGCATATATTAAGACAAAAAAGAACTCCACATAATGTGGAGCCCTTTATAAATCTTAGTATTCGCCATTTTTGTAGCGGTTGATAAGCTTTTCGATACGTCCGTATGGATTGAGAAGCTCTGAGATAGAGCACTCGTGATTAAGTGTATCGATGATGTAAGCGATGTATTTTGACATATCACACTTGATGAAGTAGTCCTTGTTCTGAACCTCTTCTGGAAGATATGTAAGGTTTGTTGTAACAACTCTGTAGATGATGCCCTTTTCAACAGCCTCATCAAACTTTGCCATACCATTTGTGAAAAGACCAAATGTAGCAACAACAAAGATACGCTTAGCGTTACGCTTTTTAAGCTCTGTAGCTACGTCTATCATAGACTCGCCTGAAGAAATCATATCATCTACGATGATAACGTCCTTGCCGGCTACGTCATTTCCAAGGAATTCGTGAGCGACGATAGGATTACGTCCATCAACGATGCGGCTGTAATCACGACGCTTGTAGAACATACCAACATTAACGCCTAAAACTGATGCCATATATACGGCACGCTTTGTACCACCTTCATCAGGTGAAATAATCATAAGATTGTCATTATCAAGCTTTAAGTCTTTGCAGTTCTTAAAGATACCCTTAAGGAACTGGTATGTAGGTGATACAGTCTCAAAGCTGTGAAGTGGAATCGCATTCTGAACACGAGGATCGTGAGCATCAAATGTGATGATGTTATCTACACCCATGTGTACAAGCTCCTGAAGAGCCATAGCACAATCAAGTGACTCACGAGCACTTCTGCGGTGCTGACGTCCTTCGTAAAGGAATGGAATGATAACAGTGATGCGCTTAGCTTTGCCCATTGCAGCAGCAATGATACGCTTAAGGTCGCAATAAATGTCATCTGGACTCATGTGATTCTCGTGACCACAAACAGTGTAAGTAAGGCTGTAATTTGTAACATCAACAAGGATGTATAAATCAAGTCCACGTACAGACTGCTTAATAATACCCTTTGCTTCGCCAGAACCGAAACGTGGGCAATCGGCATCAACAATGTAGGAATCACTACGGTAACCTGCTAGAGTGATGATAGACTGATCGCTTTTACGCTCTTGTCTCCACTGAAGAAGGTAGTCATTAACTCGCTCCGCGATGGCTGTACAGCTCTTGTGTGGGATTAACCCAAGCTCAGCCATAGGTGGTGTGTTTTCCAACACGATTTCATTATTTGGCATTGTTAGCTCCTTGAAAAAATATTTATTTATTCAACATTACTTTCTTAATACGAATATCATCGCCAATGAGCCTAATGGCATCATAATACGAGAATACTCGCGAAGTAATACGTTCGCTATAGGTGTCTCTCATCTCTTCAAGAGACAGATTTGTGGAAATAACAGTTGATTTGTTTCTGAGCAATCTTTCATTTAAACACTGGAAAAGCTTAGTAATAGTGAAGTTATTAGGGAATTCAGTGCCTAAATCGTCAATGATAAGCAAATCACAGTCAAAAATCTGATCGTGTAAATCCTCAACATTAACGTTTCTTTTGAATGTCTGATCCTCAAATACTTTGAATAGCTCTGATGCTGTGAAGTAAATTACAGATATGCCTTCGTCTAAAAGCGCCTTGGCTATGCAATTGGAAAGAAAGGTTTTACCACAACCAGTCTGTCCAAGCAACATTAAATTACCACCTTTTGTTTTAAAATTCTGCACAAAGTTTTGCGCTCTTTCTAGGGCTATTTGTGCAGTGGCACGAGCGTTTACCTCAGAATTACCCTCGTAGTAATTTTCGTCGTATACATTTAGATCAAAATAGTCGAAATTTTCTTTTGAAAGAATATTGCTGATATTAGACTGCTTGTAAACAAGATTAATGGCTGCCTGCTTGAAACAGTGGCAGCGTTTGCCATTAATATAGCCAGTATCCTTGCAATCTGGACAGTCGTAAGGTGGCTCAAGATAATCTGCTGGGAAACCAGCAGACTCCATAAGCTTTATACGGCGATCCTTAAGCTCAGAAAGCTTGCGCTTGGACTGGGCTGCAGCCTCATTAATATCGCTGCCATTGAATATGGCTGTGATAGAAGATACAGAAACTCTAGAAACCTCTTCATCTAACTGAGAGAGGGTAGGAATAGCAGAGTAAACTTCCTCTGTACGATAAGCAACGATCTGATTATTACGTGCCTGCTTGTTGTTGTAAATTCGCATAAGTGCATCGTATTGTTCGTTGGTTAATGCCATAAGAATTCCCCCTTAATTGCCAAGAATCTTTTTCTCTAATTCATCGAAATTATAATCTCTCTGTGAGAAGTTGTGGAACTTGCTTGTAGCCTTTGTCTTTGCAGCTGCATTTGAATTAGCTGCAGAATTTCTTGTGCGACTAGCAGAAGAAATCTTTGCTACATTGGCTAAATTATGTTCCTGGTCAAGTCTTTCTATGTCATCCATTGTCTTGACGCCAGCCTTATGCCAGCTGTTTATGATTGAATCTGCGTATGGGAAAGATACATTGTTTGTCTGGAGGATTGTTCTTTTGCAAGCCTCGCAGATTATCTCTAAATCCATACCGTAGATTGATGACCATTTATTTACGTAGTTGAGCTCGGCCTCAACTAAAACACGTCCTGAAATACCAAAAGCCTTCATGATTGAGTAAACCATGTTATTGCGGGCACTAGATGTGCTGATAGCTTCGTCTACTGTAGTGATACCATCCTCAGCCCAGTTTCTGGCAACAGCATCCATATAGTGGAAGCTGCTGTGACCGCTACCGATGCAAGTCTCTACAAGGTACTGGATAAGGTCCACTGAGAAGTGGAGGCTGTCGTACCAATAAAGAAGGGTAGTAGTCTCGCTGACTGAAAGTGTCTTCTTGAGATAGGTCTGAGTAGCGAAGATAAGATCCTCAACCTGTGAGTCTTCACTGAATGCCTTTAACTCGTCTGGAGTATAGGTAGGCTTCTGTGAAGCTGTTTGTGTAGTAACAGGCTTGGTAGCTCTGTGCATAGATGTAATGTTGGATATGACAGGACTCTCGGTCTTGTCATATCCATTCCCATTCACATCTACCAGGTAGATTCCAGAAAGTTCATTATCTGGAGAGTACTCAAGGCGAAGCAAACCAACTTTCTCCCAATAAGTAAAAGCTCGCATTACGTCTTTTTCTGTGTGGTCTAAACAGTCCGCCAACTGCGAGATGGAAAATTCGTATCCATCTCTATTAAGACTACGTAGCAGATAAAGGTAAACCTTAACATATTCTCCATTGGCTTCTTTCATGAAATCATCTATAAAAGTATTAGGAACACAGGTGAATCCTGTGTTAGTTGTTGTGTGCAACATGATGTCTGCCATAAATTATTCATCTCCCTTTTAACTATGTGGCAAATTATAGCAAAGTAAATCCAAAAAGAAAAGGGCATGAAGTCCCGCAACCCTTGTAAATAAAGGGTTTGTGGGCATTGTGGATAATGTGGAAAAGTGTCACAGATATAGCAAAAAAGGGCGAAAAAAATCCACATTTTTTATTGGGGATACACCCTCTAAAAAATGTGGATAATGTGGATAACTATTTGCTAAGTAGATTTTCGCCTACTAAATAAACATTTCCGGCACCCATAGTTATCAACAGGTCATTGTTTAAAACATTTTTTTCAAAAATTTTTCACAAGCTTCAAATGTGCCTAAATAATGGGCCTCTGTTCCAAGCTTTTCAAGACGGTCTGCGATGTCCTTTGAGCTGACACCATAAATGTCTGGTTCACGGGCTGCATAGATATCTGGAAGTATAACTATATCAGCAGCACTAAGTGCCTCAGCAAAATCATCTAATAAGCTAAGTGTACGTGTGTATGTGTGTGACTGGAAGCAAACTATAATACGATTGTGAGGATAGTTTGCTGCAGCTGCAAGGCTGGCACGAATCTCTGTTGGGTGATGAGCATAATCATCAATAACAGTGGCACCCTTGTAGATTCCCTTTAGCTCGAAGCGACGATGTGCACCGCCGAATTTTGAAAGGCCTGTCTTGATACAGCTGTAATCAACGCCCATTTCAAGGCAAAGAACGATAGCTGAAAGAGCGTTACTGATATTGTGGTCACCAGGAACATTAAGAGTGATTCTTTCAAGAGCCTGTCCCTTGTAAACAGGAACAAAGCTTGCAAAGCCCTTTTCATTATATGAGATTTCTGTAGGAACAATATCTGCATCGCCATGAAGAGCATAAGTGATTACCTTGCACTTAAGACCTTCTGTAAAGTATGAAACATTGTCAATTTCATTATTGATAATGAGAGCACCATCATCTGAAGTATTCTCTGCAAATTTTCTGAAGGAAGCACGAACATTATCAAGATTCTTAAAGAAATCAAGATGGTCTGCCTCTACATTAAGAATAATATTGTACTTTGGGAAGAAGCTATGGAAGCTGTTTGTGTACTCGCAAGCTTCTGCAACAAAAATATCGCTGTCTCCAACGTGAACATTGCTGTGGATAGCATCAAGGATAGCGCCAACAGTAATGGTAGGCTCCTTTGAAGTCTCAAGAAGAATCTGGCTAACCATTGAAGTAGTGGTAGTCTTTCCGTGAGTACCAGCTACAGTGATTGAGTTTGCATAGTTTTCCATAATCTCACCGAGAAGCTCTGCGCGGGTAAGCATAGGCTTACCAGATGCCTTTGCAGCCATAAGCTCTGGGTTGTCATCAGAGATTGCAGCAGTATAAACAATCAAATCAATATCATCTGTAATATTAGAAGCAGCCTGAGGGTAATTAACCTTAGCACCAAGTGCCTCTAAGTGTTTTGTAAGATCAGAGCAATCTCTGTCTGAACCGGAAATGGTAAATCCGGCACCTAAAAGTATTTCAGCAAGACCGCTCATGCTGATGCCACCGATGCCGATGAAGTGGACGTGACATTTATTGTTGAAATCTATTTTATACATTAATAAGTATTCCTTTCTTACTACATAATGATAAAGATACCCCCAATTGACGTGAGTTTCAAGGGGCAAGTTTGTGAATATTGTGACATATTTTCGTGAAAATGACAGTGAGTTGTCAAAAAATTAACAAGATAATAGTAAAAATTAGAATAATATTGCGTGAAAATTTGCACTTTGTTATACTAAATGCATAAGATTGTGAATTTCGTTAGATTTTACAACTTATTAAAGGGGAGTGCTATGGGTATATTTTTTAGGCACATCCTTGACTGACACCATGAGAAAGGCAGATGAAAAGGGATGATTAGAAAAGAAATGATCGCAATGCTTTTGGCTGGTGGGCAAGGAAGCCGCTTAGGCGTGCTAACGTCTGACGTGGCAAAGCCAGCTGTCTCTTTTGGGGGTAAGTATCGTATTATCGACTTTCCTCTATCAAATTGTAT
Source organism: Butyrivibrio fibrisolvens 16/4 (assembly GCA_000209815.1). Classification (GTDB taxonomy): domain Bacteria; phylum Bacillota; class Clostridia; order Lachnospirales; family Lachnospiraceae; genus Pseudobutyrivibrio; species Pseudobutyrivibrio fibrisolvens_A. The sequence continues at coordinate 590,256 of FP929036.1, read as the reverse complement.
CAATTCAGGAATTGATACCGTTGGCGTACTAACTCAGTATCAGCCACTTGTTTTGAATTCACACATTGGAATTGGTATTCCATGGGATTTGGATCGAAACAATGGTGGCGTAACAGTTCTTCCTCCATACGAGAAGAGCGATACAAGTGAGTGGTATTCTGGTACTGCTAACGCAATTTTCCAAAACCTTAAGTACATGGAGAACTATAATCCTGAGTATGTGCTTATCCTTTCAGGAGATCACATTTACAAAATGGATTATGAAGCCATGTTAGATTTTCATAAGGCAAAGGGTGCAGATGTTACAATCGCTGTAATACCTGTTCCTTGGGAAGAAGCATCGCGATTTGGCGTTGTTATTGCTGATGATGATAAGAGAATCAGAGAATTTGAGGAAAAGCCACCTCAGCCTAGAAGTAACCTTGCTTCTATGGGTATTTATATTTTTACTTGGAAAGCATTAAAGGAGTCTTTGTTAGCACTTAAGGATCAAAGCAATTGCGATTTTGGTAAGCACGTGTTGCCATACCTTCACGAGAAGGGTTCTCCAATGTATGCATACGAGTTTAACAGCTATTGGAAGGACGTTGGAACACTTGGTTCATATTGGGAAGCCAATATGGAACTTATAGATTTAATCCCAGAGTTTAATCTTTACGAGGAGTTCTGGAAGATATATACAAACCAGAATATTATTGAGCCTCAGTTTGTTGCAAGCACAGCGGTTGTGGAAAAGGCGATTGTTGGTGCGGGAGCCCAGATATACGGAGAGGTTTACAATTCCGTATTGGGTGCAGGCGTAATTATTGAGGAAGGAACAGTTATCCGAGATTCCATCATTATGGAAGGAGTCAAAATCGGAAAGAACTGTATTATAGACAAATCGATTGTTGCCGAGAACACAGTCATTGGTGAGGGTGCCAAGATTGGGCAGGGAGAGGAAGCAGAAAGCAAGCTGAATGCCAGCGTATATGCATTTGGATTAGCGGTAATCGGTGAGAATTCTACTATCCCAGCAAATGTAACTATTGGAAAGAATACAGCTATCAAGGGCGAGACTAGCGAAGGTGATTATCCTGACGGACAGTTAGCTAGTGGCGGCTACATTATCAAGGCAGGTGATCGATTATGAAAGCATTAGGAATTATACTAGCAGGTGGAAACTCAAGCAGAATGCAACAGCTTACGGACAAGCGAGCCATTGCTGCAATGCCAATAGGCGGTAGCTACAGATGTATTGATTTTGTTCTTTCAAATATGACAAATTCTCACATCCAGACTGTAGCAGTACTTTCACAGTACAATGCACGTTCTTTGAATGAGCATCTTAACTCATCAAAGTGGTGGAACTTTGGTAGAAAGCAAGGCGGATTGTTCCTGTTCACACCAACAGTTACTACAAACAATAGCTGGTGGTATAGAGGAACAGCTGATGCTATTTGGCAGAACATCGATTTTTTAAAGAAAAGACACGAGCCATACGTAATCATTGCCAGTGGCGACGGCGTATATAAACTGGACTTCAACAAGGTTCTCGATTATCATATTGAGAAGCAGGCTGATATCACAGTGGTTTGCGCTAAGCTTCCAGAGGGCGATGACATCAATAGATACGGTGTGGTTTCAATGGATAGAGATGGCAGAATCACTGAGTTTGAAGAGAAGCCTATGGTGGCAACTTCCGATTTGGTTTCTGCTGGCGTCTATATCATTAGAAGAAGAGCTCTTATCGATTTATTGGAGGAGTGCAATCGAGAGGGCCGTTACAACTTTGTTACAGACATTCTCATAAGATACAAGAGCATGAAGAAAATCTATGGCTACAAGATGGAGGGCTACTGGTCAAACATCGCAGATGTAGAAAGCTACTTCAAGGCAAACATGGACTTCTTGCGCAAGGATGTTAGAGATAATTTCTTCCACAGTGAACCGGGAGTCTTCTCTAAGACTCACGACCTTCCACCTGCTAAATACAATACAGGTTCGAAGGTAAAGAATTCGCTGATTGCAGGAGGATGTATCATTAACAGTACTGTAGAGAATTCTGTACTGTTTAAAAAGGCGTTTGTGGGCAACAATTCAGTTGTTAAGAACTGCGTCATTTTAAACGGAGCATATATAGGAGACAACGTGCATGTGGAGAATTGCATTGTAGAAAGCCATGAGACGTTGCTCAGCGGATCCACATATATTGGGGAAAAATGGAATCCGCATCGTTACCGGTAACAAGAACAGATATGATATGCCAGTTGGGGAGGTATAACACAATGCAAATCACAGACATCAGAATTCGTAAAATCGAAAAAGAAGGTAAGATGAAGGCTGTTGTTTCAGTAACAATCGATGAGGAGTTTGTAATCCACGACATCAAGATTATTGAAGGAGATAAGGGACTGTTTATTGCAATGCCATCAAGACGTGGTTCTGAAGGTGGCTATAAAGACATTGCTCATCCAATCAAATCTTCTACAAGAGAGCAGATGCAGACAATGATTCTTAATAAGTACAAGGAAGAGTTCCCAGAGTAAGATTTATGTATTTAATTGTAGGTCTAGGTAATCCAGAAAGAAAGTACGATGGAACCAGACATAATGTAGGATTTGAGGCTATTGATGCCATCTCAAAGAAGTTTGGAATCGAGGTAAACCACAAGGAACACAAGGGACTTGTGGGAAAGGGAATCATCAATGGGAAAAAGGTGATTCTAGCAAAGCCACAAACCTATATGAACCTTAGTGGAGAATGTGTTCTTCCCCTTACAGATTATTATGAAATCGACCCATCAACAGAGATGGTGGTTATTTCAGATGATGTATTACTTTCAACAGGAAATATTCGTGTTAGAAAGAAGGGAAGTGCAGGTGGCCACAATGGTTTGAAAAACATCATCGCGCTTATAGGTAGCAACGAATTCCCTCGAATTCGTGTTGGGGTAGGCGAGTGTGAAAATGGCGATATGGTCAGCCATGTTCTTGGTCGCTATGACAAGGAAGACAGGGAGAGAGTTGATGCATCCATGGAGAAGGTAATCGGGGCAGTGGAACTGTTTTTAGATGGGGACTTAGATTCTGCAATGAATAAGTATAATGTTAAAGAGAAATAGGGTAGAACTTACGGGCACACTTTAAAGTGTGCCCATTTTTGTAACATAATTATTTACAATGAGAATTAAAAAATTATACTAAAAACTGTAACAACAAAGTATTATCTGTAATAGAAAAGGGAAGTGTAATGGTGAATCAAACAATTATTATCAAAGCAAGAATGTTAGGAAATGTGGAGGTTTCATATGAAGGTAAACCTTTCACAATCGAGCGAAACAATACCACTAAGGTAAATCAGCTTTTCCAGATGCTTTTGTACTACACTAACGGATTGGCTCGTGAGCAGGTTATGTACAATCTGTTTCATAACGAGGATATTGCAGATGAGTCAAACAGCTTGAGAGCGTTAGTGTTCAGACTTAGAAAGGCTCTTCCAAAGGTGGGTCTACCTGATGAAGATTATGTTCATGTAAAGAGAGGAACATATCGAATCAGTCCAAATGTGACAGTTGAATGCGATGCTATCGAGTTTGAAAATCTCGCAAAGCAGGCTTTGGCTGCAGAGGATATTAAGGAGCAGCAGAAGCTTTTAGAGAAGGCTGTCGCTGTATATAATGGAGACTTTTTGCCAGGCCTTAGCGGTGTAGAGTGGGTTGTATCAGTTCAGGTTAAGCTGAAGAAGCTTTTTGACAGATGTTTAAAGCAGCTTATGGAGATGTATGTACTTCAGGAGAAGTATGACAAGCTCTATAAGGTAAGTCACAAGGCTGATGCATTATATCCTTATGATAATTGGCAGACATATGAGATGCAGGCTCTTATCGAACTTGGTAAGGCAAAGGAAGCATTAAAGCTCTATGAAGATACAGAAGCTCTTATGTTCCAGGAATTAGGTGTATCAGTATCATCAGCAATGACTGAGCAGCTTGATAAGCTGGGAGAGCAGGTTAAGAACAATACCGATGTTATCAGTGAGGTTAAGAAAAACCTTGATACATCAAAGGAAGACATTGAAGGTGCCTTCTATTGTACATATCCAATTTTTGTAGAAAGCTACAGATATATTAAGCGAGTTATCCGTCGTTCTGGACAGTCAGCATGGCTTATGCTTTGCACTATCACAGACGGTAAGGGATTTGCCCTTAATGATTCAGACAGACTTAGTCTTCTTTCAGACGAGCTTTCTGAGGCTATAAGAACATCAGCCCGTGGCGGAGATATGTACGCAAGATACAGCAATAATCAGTATGTGGTACTTCTTCTTGATATTACTCAGGAGGATTGTGTGCTTGTACAAGCCAGAATTAACGAGAATCTTAGTAAAGAATCTAGAAAGAGATATATCAAGTATCATCTTGCTCCAGTTAATCTTGCAAGTGCAGGTACTGACAATGATACAGACGAGCTTCAGGATATTGTAAGGGGAGATGAGTAAATGGCAATTTCAGGAAGAATGAAAAGAACCCCAAATTGCGTGGGAGTATGCGTTGATGAGGCTAAATCCGGCTTTAGCGGTAGAATTTTTAATTGTTTTTCAAAAGAACCGCAAACATTCACGGATATTACAGAATTATTTTATATAATTGATAGTGTTATGGATGCATTGAGCTTTCCTGCTATTAAAACCAAGCACAGATCTTTCAAAAAGACCAAATCAGATTTTCAGCCAAAGCCAATTGACGTTGAAAATAAGGTTTTAGAGACAGAGGAACTCATTCCTGCAGATGAGGATGCAGGCTTTGTAATTATGGTTACAAGCCGAGATAACGTCACCTGGCAGGGAAAGCTATATGACAAAAAGAAAGATGTTGAATACAACTTCAACAGCGAGGTAGAACTTATAAGATTGCTGAAATAAATGGAGCAAGTGGAGGAAGCAAGTGAGAAAAGCTAAGTATTTGCTTTCACTGATTGTTCTGAGTATCAGCTTTGTGGCTTGCGGTACCCTTAAGGGTACCGTAACTATACCTGCCAATACATCCTCAGAGGGCGAGACAGCTACTTCCTTACCAGGAGGAACTCAGGCTAAGGGATCAAAAGGGGTAAGAGATAACAGTATTAGAGTATTGGAGCCTGTTGCATCAGGCGTTTACGAATTCTCCAATGCGGATGCTGCTATTGATGCCAGCAATGCCTCTGAAGGCTATGTAATGGTCAAGTATACGGGAAATGCTTCAAAGGTGAGAATGCTAATAGAGACGCCTAAAGGGAATACATACAATTATCTGATGGCTTTGGATGGGCAGTATGATGTTTATCCATTGTCTGAGGGTAGCGGGACATATAAAATCGGTGTCTACGAGAATTTACACGACGACAAGTATGCAGCAGCATTTACTCAGTCAGTGAATGTAACCCTGAAAGATGAATTTAGCATGTTCTTGTATCCTAATGCCTATGTGGATTTCAATGCGAATTCCAATGCGGTAAAGAAGGGGCAGGAGCTTGCAGCAGGAGCTAACAGCGACCTTGAAGTGGTTCAAAATGTTTACCACTACATAATAAAGAACGTTTCTTATGATTATGATAAGGCTGCTACGGTTCAGTCGGGCTATATCCCAAATGTAGATAGCACATTATCTACCTGTACGGGAATATGCTTTGACTATGCCTCTTTAATGGGGGCTATGCTTAGATCACAGGGTATACCAACAAGACTTGAGATTGGCTATGCAGGCACGGAGTATCACGCATGGATTTCGGTATACATAAAGGATGTGGGCTGGATTGACAAAGTGATACAGTTTGACGGTAAGAAATGGACATTGATGGACCCGACTCTCGGATCCTATGCAAGCTCAAGTATAGTTAAAAGATATCGGGAAGACGATACCTATTACCAATTAAAGTTTAAATATTAAAAGGTGGGGCTATGAGCGAGAAATCTAGAAAGAAACTAACGTCAGAAGAGTTATATGCATTTTCAGATGAAATGGGAATGATGATTTCCAGTGGTGTTTCAGCAATACAGGGACTTGCTATGATGATAGATGAGTCCGAAGGCGGGGAAGAAAAAGAGCTTCTTGTAGAGATGGAAAAGGTTGTGGGACAAACAGGTTCCCTTTCCAAGGCTATTGAGGACGCAGAAGTATTCCCTGATTATTTTGTAGAGATGGCAAAGATGGGTGAGCAGACCGGTAAGATGGATTCTGTTCTTGTAAATCTTGCTGCTCATTATTCAAGAGAAATGGCAATTAGCAGTGCCATTAGAAGCGCAGTTACCTATCCTCTGATGATGGTAGCTATGATGCTTGTTATTATTATTGTATTAGTAACAGAAATTATGCCTGTTTTTGACAGGGTCTTTAAGCAGCTGGGCGGTACTATGGACGGCCTTTCAGCAGGCTTTCTTACTATTGGAAAATTCTTAAAGAGCAATGGCGTGATATTTTTGATTCTTTTAATTGCCATTGTTGTTTACCTCATTGTTATAAATAAAACTTCATGGGGCAAGGAGCACCGAAACGGAATCCTTTACAAGAGTCGTAGATTCAAGTCTATTCATTCAAAGATTGCTACAAGTCGCTTTGCATCAGCTATGGCAATGACTTTATCTAGCGGTATGGATGTAATGCAATCCTTAGATGTAAGTGGAAGAATCGTAGAGGCTCCTGATTTTGAAAATAAGGTGGAAAAATGTAAGGATTCCTTTGCAGAGACTATGGATATCGGAAAGGCCTTTTCTAATTCCGGAATCTTTGGTGGATTATATGGCAGAATGGCCATTTTAGGCGCTAAAACCGGAAATATGGAGACAGTTCTTGAGAAGGTAGCAAGTACCTATCAGGAGGAGGCAGACGAGGAAATAAACGACCTTATAGCAGTTGTAGAGCCAACACTGGTTATTATTCTATCAGTAATCGTTGGAATTATTCTGCTTTCAGTTATGTTACCACTGTTAAACATTATGTCAGGGATGATTTAGTATGGCTAAAACAAGATTTGGAAGCCTTGATGGCATTCATCAAATCAGGAAAAAGAATGTGGCCAGCACTACTCTTATATCAGCTGGGCTGTTTATTCTCATATTCATAGGATTTTTGTTTGCTGTATCAAAGGCCTCTAAGGGGTCAGTTGATGAGCAAAGAAAGAACCTGGAAGGAGCCGTAGACAGGGCTATTATGCAATGCTATGTCACAGAGGGAAGATACCCTCAGAGCTTTGATTATCTACAGAAAAACTATGGAATCATTTATGATGATGAGCTTTTCAGGGTAGATTACGTAATATATGGAACCAATATGAAACCAGATGTAACAATCATAAATATTGGAGGAAATTAAGCTTTGGCAATGAAGAAGAATCGCGTTAGAAAACATAATATCGATATCATGTTTCTTATGATTCTATTCATAATATTCACCTTTTCTGCGGTGAGTGTTCTTTTGATGGCTGTAAATTCCTATAAAGCTGTTGTGGTAGCTAATGAAAGCAACGCAAGTACCAGAGCTGCCACAGCCTATATTAGAGAGAAGGTACGCCAGTATGACGAGGCAGGAAGTATAGAGCTTTCTTCAATTGATGGAATAGATGCCATAAGGATGAAGGAAGAGGATGGATATTACCTTTATATTTATTATCTAGATGGATATTTAACAGAACTAGAAGCAAAGGATGAGGCTGGAGTAACGGCAGATTTTGGAAATAAGCTTTTAGCTGTAAAAGATATGTCGTTTAGTTGGAAGAATAGTCAACTAATAGAAGTGGCAATAGAAGAAACAAATGGAGTAAATCAAAAAGTAGATATATCTATTAAATCAACATTAAATAACGCAGAACAAACCTCTAATTCTGGGGATAATTTAGAAGAGGAGGTGAAGACAGATGAAGACTAGAAATAATGGCTCAAGAATATTTATGACTGAGCTGATGTTTTCAATTTTGTTTTTATCATCGTATCAGCTGTGTGTGTACAGTGTTTTGCAACTGCATTTGCCAGAAGCAAGGATGCAAAGGAAATGACTGGAGCGGTAAATGTGGCAGCAAATGCTGCAGAGGAATACTTATCTAATCCTTATTTTGAGGGTTATACCCAGTATTTTGATGATAGCTGGCAGCAGGTGCCTGAAAATGGAGTATATAAAGCTACGGCGGTAATTACAGAGCCTAAAAATAGTAAGAACTGTCAATCCTTACGCATAGTGGTGGCTACAGAGGATGACCAGGAAATCTATTCTTTGATTGTGGAAAAAGCATTGAAGTAAATGGGGAATTGTGGATTATTATGGAAGCACAGAAGAAACAAACCCGATCAATTATAAATATTGGAACATCGCTAATGGTAGTTATTCTCATTGGCCTTTCTTTTGCTGTAATTGCGGCGCTGACTATATCTTCTAGCCACAATAACTATAGTCTAAGTCAGAAGCAGCTGGAACATACCAATGAATATTATGCCGCTAGCAATGAAGCACAGGAAAGGATTGCATCCACAGATTGGGCGGACCAGGAATTTACTGTTAGCATAAACGATTCGCAGGATTTGAGTGTAAAGGTGTCAGATGGAGAAATAGTTCGATGGAAGATTGTAAATAGCGGCAGTTGGGAGGCAGAAAGTACTCAGCCAGTAATAACTTTGGATGAGGGTAACTAAGGAGGACATATGGCTGTAGATATCGTAAGTTATTTAACTGATGCAGTTAATAAATATAAAGCTTCGGACGTGTTCATTATTACAGGCCGAGAGGTATCCTTTAGAGTAAATGATCAGGTGATGACCAGGTCTGAGCTGGAAGAAAGTGCTGTAGAAAAATCTGAGGCTGATGACGGGCCTATTATGCCTGACAAAGCAGAAGAACTGGTAAGTCAGATATATGCCCTTGCTAAAAGGGATATAGAGCCTTACAAGAAAAATGGTGATGATGATTTTTCATTTGCTATAAAGAATGTATCAAGATTCAGAGTAAATGCTTTTAAACAAAGGGGAAGCTATGCGGCAGTAGTACGTGTAATTACATTTTCTCTGCCAGATTATAAGCAGCTGGGAATACCAGAAACAGTAATTAATCTTTCTAATGAATCTAAGGGGTTAGTACTTGTTACAGGACCTGCAGGAAGCGGAAAATCTACTACATTATCCTGCATAGTTGATAAGATAAATAAGAATTATAATAAGCACATTATTACACTGGAAGATCCTGTGGAATATCTGCACAAGCACGGAAAATCCATTGTGTCACAAAGAGAAATACATCTTGATACAGAAAACTATGTCACAGCTCTTCGCGCATCACTTAGACAGAGCCCTGATGTAATTTTGCTAGGAGAAATGCGTGATGCTGAAACTATATCTGTAGCAATGACAGCGGCTGAGACAGGACATCTTATCCTATCTACTCTTCATACCATAGGTGCAGCAAATACAATCGACAGAATAATAGATGTATTTCCGTCGGAGCAACAGCATCAGATTGCTCTTCAGCTTTCTATGGTCATTAAGGCTGTGGTATCACAACAACTTGTGCCTGCATTAGATGGAACTTTGGTTCCTGCATTTGAGGTAATGACAGTGACACCAGCCATTAGAAATATGATAAGAGAGAATAAAGTTCCTCAGATTGAGGGAGTAATTTATTCTAGTGACACAGAAGATATGGTTTCTATGGACTCAAGTCTTTACAAGTTGGTAAAGGATGGTAGAATTTCTAAGGATACTGCGTTAGAATATGCAGTAAATGCAGAAATGCTAGGAAGAAGATTAGGAGTGTAATTAAATTATGGAACATTTTAAACCTATGCTGTTCACCTGTATGAAAGATTACAGTAAGGAACAGCTCGTAAAAGATGTAATTTCGGGAATCATCGTGGCAATCATCGCATTGCCACTTTCTATTGCCTTGGCACTTGCTTCAGGTGTTGGCCCAGAGCCAGGTCTGTACACTGCCATTGTTGCAGGTTTCCTTATTTCATTCTTCGGTGGTAGTACAGTACAGATTGCTGGTCCTACAGCAGCCTTTGCTACTATCGTCGCTGGAATTATCGCTACAGATGGTATGGATGGTCTTATCATTGCTACCATTATGGCAGGTATTATTCTTATTATTCTTGGTGTTGTAAAGGCTGGAGCACTTATTAAATTCATCCCTTACACTATCACCACAGGATTTACAGCAGGTATCGCTGTAACAATCCTTATCGGCCAGTTCAAGGATTTCTTTGGAATGGATTTCCACGGAGAGAAGCCAATTGAGACAATGGACAAGCTTAAGCTTTTCTTTGTAAATATTGATACAATCAACTGGCAGGCAGTTTTAGTTGGCGTTGTATGTCTTGCGATTCTTATTATCTGGCCTAAGTTTTTCTCAAAGATTCCAGCATCTATCATTGCTGTATTTGCAGGAATTCTTATGGTACAGGGACTTGGATTAAAGGTAAACACAATCGGAACTCTTTACCCAGATTTAAAGGCTGGACTTCCATCTATAACAGTTCCTCATTTCTCACTTTCTGTAATGAGAAAGGAAATGCCAAATGCGTTTACAATCGCCATTCTTGCAGCTATCGAATCACTTCTTTCTGCAGTAGTTGCTGATGGTATGGTAAATAGCAAGCACAGAAGTAATCAGGAGCTTATTGGACAGGGTATCGGTAATATTGGTTCAGTACTTTTTGGTGGTATTCCTGCTACAGGCGCTATCGCTCGTACAGCTGCTAATATAAAAAATGGTGGACGTACACCTATCGCTGGTATGGTTCACTCAGTTACATTGCTTATTATCCTTGTAGTACTTATGCCTTATGCAAAGTTTATTCCAATGCCATGTATCGCCGCTATTCTTTTCCAGGTAGCATACAATATGTGCCAGTGGAGACCTTTCACAAGACTTGTAAAGTATGCACCAAAATCAGATATTATCGTTCTTGTACTTACATTCGTCCTTACAGTTGTATTCGACCTTGTTGTTGCAATTGAGTGGGGTATGATTGTAGCTTGTATCCTCTTTATCAAGAGAATGAGCGAGGAGACACACGTTAGTGGCTGGACATATTTAGGTGATGAGGAAGAGTTTGTAGATGATCTTCGTCCAGTAGCTAAGGAGATTCGTGTATTCGAGATTACAGGACCACTTTTCTTTGGTGTTTCAGATATGCTTGCAGAAAGCATCAATGTAAAGGATTTCACAAAGGTCCTTATCATTAGAATGCGTTCTGTTCCAGCAATTGATGTAACAGCCCTTAGAGCACTTAGAGATTTAGTTGAAAGAGCAGAAAAGAAGGGCGTAACGGTTGTATTCTCACATGTTAATGAGCAGCCTCGCCATATGATGGAAAAGGCAGATTTCATTAAGATTGTAGGTGAGGATAACTTCCAGCCAAATATCGACGCCGCTATCGAAAGAGCGGAAGCACTTCTGTGGTTAAAGTAATTTACTAGATTATTAAATACAGGTTTAACTATATGAAAGCATTTTTGGAGCCATTTGAATCATTAACAGCAGTAGAGTCTCTTAGGGAGGCTCTACTTAAGCATGGAAAGATATATGATATTACTGGGTGCGCTGATAAGGCGCACCTTATTTATGGTATAGGCTATGACGTAAAATATAAGCTGATTATTACCAGTGACGAGCTGAAAGCCAGAGAATTATATGAGGAATACAGATTCTTTGATAATGATGTGGTGTACTTCCCAGCTAAGGACTTCTTATTCTATCAGTCGGATATCAGGGGTAATGCCCTCACTAGAGAGCGTATGAAGGCCATAGAGGCTGTTATTAGCAACAATAGCTGTACAGTTATTACAACTATTGATGCTTTGATGAATAAGCTACCAGCACTTTCATATTTTGAGGAAGGTATTGTAGCTGTTTCTGATACTGATACAGTAGAGCTTGAGGCACTTCGTCGCAAGCTTGTAGCTATGGGCTACGAAAATGTAGGAACCTGTGAGCATCCTGGAGAATTTGCAGTGCGAGGTGGTATCATCGATGTTTATCCATTGACAGCGGAGTTACCAGTTCGTATTGAGCTGTGGGGTGATGAAGTAGATAGTATTCGTACCTATGATCCTAGTAATCAAAAGTCTATCGAAAATATAAATGCTGTTTTAATTTTTCCTGCGGTTGAGCTTATATTAAGCGCTGAGGAAGTTGCTGCAGGTTTGTCAAAGATTGAAAAAGAACGAGACGAAAGGTACGAAGCCTATCGTAAGGAGATGAAAACGGAAGAAGCTTTTCATCTAAAAACCTATGCAGACAGAGTTATAGAAGAGACCAGAGAATGGGGACTTAGCCAGGAGCTTGAGACACATCTGACATATTTTTGCGATAAGCTGGGCTCATTTGCAGACTTTATGCCAAAGGGCACCTATGTATTTATTGATGAGATACAGAAGGTAATCAATAAAGCAGAGGTTACAGAGACTGAATTTGCTGATGCAATGACACGCCGTGTAGAGGCCGGATATATGCTAAAAGGCCAAATGGATATGTTGTATGGTATGTCGGAGGTGTTTGGAAAGCTAGAAAAGTATCCTATCACCCTAATGTCGGTGCTTGATGCCAAGAATAAGCTTCTGAAATCAGCAAATCACTATAGCATAACTGTGCAGGGAGTAAATGCATATAATGGCAGTTTTGAGCTGCTTACAAAAGAGTTGCTACAGTACAAGAAGCGCAAATATAAGGTACTTTTGGTAACCAGCTCGGCAACCAAGGGACAGCGACTGGCAGAGGATCTTTTAGACGAAGGATTGAACGCGTATTATACTAGCGATTTGGATCACAGGATTAATCCTGGGGAGACAATGATATGCGTCGGAAATATTAAAAGAGGATTTGATTATCCTGATTCAGCCTTTGTAATGCTGTCAGATGGAGATATCTTCGGTCATGTCAGAAAGAAGAAAAAGAGGGTAAAGAAGTACGAAGGAGAGAGTATATCGTCCTTCTCAGATCTCCATGTAGGTGATTACGTAGTACATGAGAATTACGGTCTGGGTGTCTATAAGGGTACCGAGCAGATGGAGCTGGACCGTGTAATACGTGATTACATCAAAATAGAGTACGCAAAAGGCAGCAATTTATATGTACTCACGAATCAACTAGACCAGATACAAAAATATTCAGGTCCTGATGGAAAGAAGCCTAAACTAAACTCTTTGGGCGCAGGAACCCAGGAATGGACGCGAACAAAACAGAAAGTTCAGTCAGCTGTTGGAGTGGTTGCAAAGGAATTAGTAGATTTATATGCCTTAAGACAGAACACTGATGGGTTTATTTATGGACCGGATACTGTGTGGCAGAAGGAATTTGAGGAAAGTTTCCCTTATGAGGAGACTGAGGGGCAGCTTTCTGCAATAGATGCCGTAAAATCAGACATGGAGTCCTCAAAAATAATGGATAGACTGATTTGCGGGGATGTAGGCTTTGGCAAGACAGAGGTAGCTATGCGAGCTGCCTTCAAAGCTGTTCAGGAAGGAAAGCAGGTGGCATATCTGGTGCCTACTACTATCCTTGCACAGCAGCACTACAATAATTTTGTACAACGTATGGGTGGCTATCCAGTTAACGTTGGCTTGCTATGTAGATTTAGATCTGCAGCCGAGCAGAAAAAACAATTCAAGATTTAAGAAGTGGCATGGTCGATATAGTTATCGGCACTCATAGGCTACTGTCAAAGGATGTCCAGTTTAAAGATTTGGGTCTATTAATCATAGATGAAGAGCAAAGATTTGGTGTAAATCACAAGGAGCAGATAAAGCAAATGAAGAAGACGGTGGATGTATTATCCCTGTCTGCTACACCTATTCCTCGTACCCTTCACATGTCCTTAGTAGGTATCCGAGATATGAGTGTTTTGGATGAAGCACCTATGGAAAGAACCCCAATCCAGACTTTTGTATTTGAATACAACGAGGAGATGGTTAGAGAGGCAATTGTGCGCGAAATGGCACGAGATGGACAGGTTTATTATGTCTTTAACCGCGTCCGTGGCATACAGGACATGGCGGCTGAAATTGAGCGGTTGGTTCCTGAATCAACAGTTGGCTACATTCATGGCCAGATGACAGAGGTAAAGGTTGAGGATGTAATGATGCAGTTTATCAACCATGAAATCGATGTTCTTGTGGCCACCACCATCATAGAAATTGGTCTTGATATTTCAAATGTAAATACAATCATCATACACGATGCTGACAATATGGGACTCTCTCAGCTGTACCAGCTTAGAGGACGTGTAGGTCGAAGCAATCGTACTGCATACGCTTTCCTTATGTACAAGAGAGACAAGATGCTGAAGGAAGTGGCTGAAAAGAGACTTGCGGCTATAAAGGAATTTACGGACCTTGGTTCTGGTTTCAAGATTGCCATGAGAGATTTGGAAATCAGAGGAGCAGGAAATCTTCTTGGTATAGAGCAGCACGGAAATATGACGGCTGTAGGTTACGATTTGTACTGCAAGATGCTTAACGAAGCCGTTAAGAGGGAAAAGGGCGAGGTTAAGGAAGACAGCTTTAATACTACTGTGGATATTAATATAGAGGCATACCTTCCTGATACTTACGTATCAAATGAGGAGCAGCGAATTGATATTTACAAGCGTATCGCAGCCATTGATTCTGAAGAGGCCAGAGATGATATGCTTGATGAGCTTGTGGATAGATTTGGTGAACCAAAGAGATGCGTACAGAATCTGTTGTGGGTTGCTATGCTGCGTGTAAAGGCTCATGATTCCTATGTTACTGCAATAGAGCAAAAGGGCGATATCATAAAGATAGTAATGTATGAAAAGGCAAAGATTGATGTGGCGCAGATTCCTGCCCTGTTAGAACGGAATAATCCACATATTACCTTTGCTGCAGATCCGAAGGCTCCGGCATTTATATTTAATACAAAGGCGAATACCAGAATAAAGCCTAACGAAATATACGATTATTTACAGGACTTTCTATCTGACTTAAAGTCTATAAAAGTTGATAATTAGGCAAATATTAACTATAATCGAAACGTTAGAAAAAATAATGGGTAGGGTTTACCCAGGAAGAAGGAAATAATGATTAAAAGACAGGTAAAGACAGCTTGTATTGCAGCTCTTTCAGCAACAGTATTACTGGCAGGCTGCGGTAAAATTAATCCAAATGAAACACTTGTAACTATAAAGAATGGAGACAAGACTGAAACTATTTCTCTTGGCCTTGCAAACTTTGCAGCTAGATATCAGCAGTCAATGTATGACCAGTTCCTCCTTTCATATTATGGAGAGGGAATGTGGAATTCTGATATGACTGGTTCAGGCTCTACACTTCAGGAAGAGACTAAGGACGGTGTTTTAACAGACCTTGAGGATCAGTACGTAGCAAAGAAGCACGCTAGTGATTACAATGTCAGCCTTTCAGATGAGCAGGAAAAAGCTATTGATGATGCAGTAGATAAGTTCCTTGCTGATAACGATGAAGAGTCTCTCAAGATTATGGGAGCTACAAAGGATACAGTTAAGGAATACCTTGAGTATAGAACATATTACAATCTCGTAGGTGATGCAGCAAAGAAGGAAGCAGACAAGGATATCACAGAAGATGATTGCTGGATGCGCTCATTCACATACGTATTATTTAAGACAACAGGCAACACTGATGAGGATGGTAAAACAGTAGAGCTTACAGATGAGGAAATCACAGACCTTAAGGCAAATGCAAAGGCTCTTAGTGTAGCTGAGGATTTTGATGCTGAGGTTGAAGCTCAGGGACTTACTACTTCTACATACTCATACCTTAAGGGTGAGACAGAAGACAGCACAATGGATATTTCCATTATTGAGGCTGCCGAGGCTCTTAAGGAAGGTGAGGTTTCATCAGTTATCGAAGTAACAGATGCAGGCTACTATGTAATCCGTCTTGATAAGGATCACGATACAGAGGCATCAGATAACAAGAGAACTTCATTACAGACTGAAAAATTCAACGAGCTTGTTTCTTCTTGGAAAGAGGAGATTGAGTGGACAGTTGATGAAAAGGTTTGGGAAAAAGTAAAGTTTGATACACTTTTTAAGGCTGTAGAAAAAGAAGATACAAAGGAATCTACTGAGGAAGGCACAGAGGAAAAGACTGAGGAGACAACTGAAGAACCAGCTGAAGAAACAGAGGATACTAGTGCAGAATCAGGCGATGATTCAGATGCAAATTAATCTATGAGCTTTATAATTAACTATTTAAAAAAATATAAAATTAGAGCGATTTTAGCCCCACTATTCAAAATGCTAGAGGCGATATTTGAGCTTTTGGTTCCCCTTGTTATGGCTTCCATAATTAACAAGGGAATCGGAAGTTCAAATACCCACTACATCATTGAGATGAGTGGGGTTTTAGTTTTCCTTGCTGTAGTAGGATTGGCATTTTCCATTACCGCTCAGTATTTTAGCGCCTATGTGGCAGTATATACAGCCGCTAGAATCAGAAGAGATTTATTTAGAAAAATTCTTTCTCTGTCACAGGGAGCAAAGGAAAAGGTAGGCGAAGAGGTTCTAACCACCAGAATAACAAATGATATAAACCAGGTTCAAAACGGAATCAATATGGTGCTACGCCTATTTCTAAGATCTCCGTTTATTGTTGAAGGCGCCACTATTATGGCGTTTATTGTAGATATTAAATCTGCATTAATTTTTATTTTGGTGGTGATTCTACTTTCAACTGCAGTGTATTTTATTATGAAATACACTCTTCCAAGGTATAAATCAATAGCTGCAAAGCTTGAGAAAATACTTCACGCCACTTCAGAAAACCTGGATGGTGCCAGAGTGCTAAGAGCCTTTTGTCAGGTGGAAAGCGAAAAGACCGGCTTTAATGAAAAACAAATGAACTGACAAGAATGCAGATAGGAACTGGTAGAATATCTGCTCTCCTTAATCCAGTAACCTATGTAATTGTTAATATAGGAATAGTTGGTCTTATTTACATTGCTATGAGAAGGGTAGATTCTGGGTTTATTTTACAGGGTGATGTAGTAGCACTTGTAAATTATATGGGCCAGATCCTTATTGAATTAATTAAGCTGGCTAATCTTATTGTTCTTTTGATGAAGGCATATCCATCTGCAATGCGAGTGCAGGAAATTATGGAGATGAAATCAGATGAAAGATGTAAGGAAAAGATACCAGATGGAGATGTGATTATTGGTGGTTCTCATCAGCTTGGAAGTATATCTGTAAAGAATGTTTCCTTTAGCTACAACGGCGGAAACGAATATGACCTTGAGGATATAAGTGTTGAGATTCCAGCAGGCTCAACACTTGGAATAATTGGAGGAACAGGTTCCGGAAAGAGTACTTTGGTAAAGCTTCTAAATCATACCTATGATGCTACAAAGGGAATAATAGAACTGGATGGACAGGATGTTAGAAAGCTGAAGGATGACCATTTGGCATGGAAGTTTGGTATAGTTCCTCAGCACGCCTCACTGTTTCATGGCACAGTAAGAAGCAACCTTACAATGAAGCAAAATGAGGCATCTGATGATGAAATTAAATCAGCATTAAAGACTGCTCAGGCGCTTGATTTTGTGGAAGCAAAGGAGGGCGGTATAGATTGTGAGGTCATGGGTAGAGGAAGCAATTTCTCTGGTGGTCAGCGACAGAGACTGACTATAGCCAGAGGACTAATGGGAAAGCCTGAGATACTTGTATTAGACGACTCAGCATCAGCTCTTGATCTTGGCACAGAAGCCAAGTTACGTAGGGCCTTATCAGAGTTGAGTTGGAACCCAACTAAAATCATCGTATCCCAGAGAGCATCCTCTGTTAAGGACGCAGACCAGATTCTAGTACTGGATGACGGCAAATGTGTGGGACTTGGAACCCATGAAGAGCTTATCGAGACTTGTGAAACATACCAGGAAATCTATTATTGCCAATTTCCTAGAGAGGAGGCTAAATAATGAAAAATAAGCCTCAATCAAAAATATTAAAACGTGTTTTAATAGAGTTAAAAGCGTACTATTTTGATATTATCATCTCAATTTTATGTGCTTTAGCTACAGTTATATTAACTCTTAGGATTCCAATCCTTACAGGTCAGGCTGTTGACTGCATAGTGGGCAAAGGTGTTATCGATTATGATAGATTAATTTCCGTTTTAAGGGAGATTTCTATTACTGTTGTGGCAACATTCTTTACCCAGTGGATTATGAATAGGGTAAACAATCGTATTACCTATAATATTACTAAGAGTCTGAGGGATAGAGCCTTTAGTAAGCTTCAGCATATTAGGCTTTCTGTTATTGACAGTCATCCTCACGGAGATTTTGTCAGCAGAATAGTTTCTGATGCTGATACATTTTCTGATGGTTTGTTAATGGGATTTACTCAGCTGTTTACAGGTGTTCTTACTATATTTGGAACAATCTATTTTATGATGAGAATTTCCTGGAAGATAGCGCTGATAGTCATTATCGCTACACCATTTTCATTATTGTTAGCAAAATTTATATCTGAAAGAACCTATAAGTTTTTCGGAGAGCAGGCAAAGCTAAGGGGTGCAGAAACTTCCTATATAGAAGAAATCATCGTAAACAAAAATATCGTTAGAAATAATGATTATGAGGATGATGCATTAGAGCAATTTGAAATAATGAATGATCAGCTGGCAGATGCATCTATGAAGGCAACATTCTATTCATCTACTGTTAACCCTAGTACACGTCTTGTTAATAATCTTATTTATGCGGCAGTTGGTGTATTTGGTGCAATGATGGCTATTTCTGGAGGCATTACAGTAGGAGGTCTTACATCATTTCTTTCTTACGCCAGCAGTTATGGTAAGCCATTTAATGAAATCTCAGGCGTGGTTACGGAGTTTCAGAATTCATTAGCCTGTGCAGCTCGTCTATTTGAGATGATTGATGCAAAGGAAGAGCTGAATGAAGGGGATAAGAGTATAGATGGTGCAAAGGGAAAGATAGAATTTAAGGATGTAAGCTTTTCATATGATAAAGATAAAAAGCTTATTGAGCACCTGAACCTTACAGTGGAGCCTGGTAAGAGGGTTGCAATTGTAGGACCAACCGGAGCAGGAAAAAGTACAATCATTAATCTATTAATGAGATTTTATGATATTGATGCCGGGGAAATTTTAATAGATGGTGTTGATATTAGAGATATTGATATAAATAATCTTCGAAGCAATTTTGGTATGGTGCTTCAAGAGACCTGGCTAAAAAATGCCACTATTAAAGAAAATCTAAAGATGGCAAATCCAGATGCCACCGACGAGGAAATAATAGCTGCAGCAAAGGCTACCCACGCCCATAGCTTTATAAAAAGAATGCCTTATGGCTATGATACGATTTTATCTACAGACAATGGATCGCTGTCTCAGGGGCAGATGCAGCTATTATGTATCACCAGGGTAATGCTTAATATTCCACCTATGCTGATTTTGGATGAAGCCACTTCATCAATTGATACTCGTACAGAGCAAAAGATACAATCGGCATTTAATAAAATGATGGAAGGCAGAACTACATTTGTTGTAGCCCACAGACTGTCAACAATTCGAGAGGCTGACGTAATTTTGTTCGTCAAAGACGGACAAATTGTTGAGCAAGGTAATCACTCAGAATTGTTGCAGAAAGACGGCTTTTATGCTAAATTATATCGGAGCCAAATCGCTTAGGGATAACTATGCCCTTTTTTGGCTAATTGGATGAGAGAAATGAAATTGTAGGAGACAATATGGAACAGTATGTAATTAAAGGCGGCACACCACTATCCGGTGAAGTGGAAATCAGTGGCGCTAAGAATGCGGCACTGGGTATACTTGCAGGTGCCATAATGACAGACGAAACTGTTACAATTGAAAATCTGCCAAATGTCAAAGATATAAATGTACTTATTGGTGCTCTTGAGGATATCGGAGCTTCAATTAACCGCGTAGATGATCACACAGTTAAGATTAATGGTTCAAGCATATCAAGACTGTCAGTAGATTACGAGTATATTAAGAAGATTCGTGCATCATATTATTTAATGGGTGCACTTTTAGGAAAGTATAAGAACGCTGAGGTTGCACTCCCAGGAGGATGCCTTATCGGTGCTCGTCCTATTGATTTACATGTTAAGGGTCTTAAGGCTCTTGGTGCAAATGTGGATGTTTCCTATGGACTTTGGTCAGCTAGAGCAGACAGACTGGTTGGTAACCATATTTACCTTGATAAGGTATCTGTTGGTGCCACTATCAATATTATGCTTGCTGCAGTTCTTGCAGAGGGCAAAACAACAATCGAGAATGCAGCTAAGGAGCCACACGTTGTAGACGTTGCTTCTTTCCTTAACTCTATGGGTGCTAATATTCGTGGAGCAGGTACAGATGTTATTCGTATCGTCGGTGTTCCAGCACTTCACGGTACTACATACGCAGTTATTCCAGATCAGATTGAGGCTGGTACATATATGTGTGCAGCAGCAGCCACACACGGTGATGTTCTTGTTAAGAACGTTATTCCAAAGCATTTAGAGGCTACTTCTGCAAAGCTTATTGAGGCAGGATGTATCATTGAGGAATATGATGACGCAGTTCGTGTTATCGCAAAGGGACGTAAGCTTACAAGCACTCACGTTACCACACTTCCTTACCCTGGCTTCCCTACAGATATGCAGCCTGAGATTACAGCAGTACTTGGTATTGCTGAGGGCACTAGCACAGTTACAGAGTCTATCTTCGAGAACAGATTCAAGTATGTAGATGAACTTGCAAGAATGGGCGCTAACATCAAGGTTGAAAGCACAGTTGCTATTGTAACTGGTGTTGAAAGATATACAGGTGCTCAGGTTTGCGCACCAGACCTTCGTGCAGGTGCAGCACTTATCATTGCAGGACTTGCAGCAGATGGAATCACAGTAATCGATGATATTAAATATATTCAGCGTGGTTACGAGAGCATCGTTGAAAAGTTTAATAAGCTTGGTGCTGTTATGGAAGAGATTGATTCCGAAAGAGATTTGCAGAAATTTAAGTTAAAGGTAAGTTAAAATGGATATTACAGAAAACATTGAAATTCATGATTGCCCAATCTGCGGAGGGGCAGGCCTTTTAGAAGAGGAAGATCACGGATACTACGTGGCTTGTCTGGATTGTGGCAGTTACACAGGTACAGTAAGCTTCAAAACAGAAGAAGGTCGTTTAGAGGCAGCAGAGAAATCAGCAATGCTTTGGAACACTGGAAAGGTTATAAACAGCGCTCCAGGAGAATAAGCAAATGTAATGAAAGTTTTGTGAAAATTCTGCCAAAATTTATAAAAATTCAGAAAAACTTGTTATACTTAATCTACTAAGGTGAGAGTATAGCAGGTTTTTTATTTATATTTTTTGAGTAGGAGGCACAAGATATGCCAGAGAGAGAAGATACTATGGATATGAAAACCAAGCAAATGCTTGAGAAGAACCGTTTGGCAAGATACTGTGGCACAATCACATGTATCGCTTTGATTTTCTGTACTGTTCGTTCTATATGGTTGGACGGACCGAATGTATTAGATGGTATACGACTGTTTGTTGCAGTTCTTGATATCATACTATTCCAGATTTTGTACAAAGCATATGGTGAAGAGTATAGATATAAGTATGTAATAACTCTTTCGATGGTAGTGCAGTTTATTTTAAATATTTATGCACCAACCGATAAAAACATGTACATTTTCATGTATACAATCATCCTGATTGTAATGATTTATGGCGAGGCAGGAACAGTTAGAATAGGTTGTTTTATTGCTAACTTCTGTCTGATTACATCAGGTTACCTAGAATTGAAAAAGGGAAATATTACAGGACGAGAATTGGTTACAGAATTAGTTTTCTCCATCATTGCATGTACTATTTCCGTTGTAGTATGTAAACAACAGCGTCGTCAGACAACAGAGACACTTGATACAATCAAGGAGCACGCTGAGGATATTAAAGAGACATCGGAGACAATCGTTAATTTGGCTGAAGAGCTGAATAAAAAGTTTGAGGAAGCCAATGAGGTTTCTGACAGACTTAATGAGTCAATGGATGCAACGCATTCATCTGTTAATGAAATCGTTGAAGGAACAAAAATACAGCAGAGGCAATTGAAAATCAGACAAATAAGACAGCTGTAATACAGGAAAGCATCCAGGCGGTTGAGCAGGAAGCTTCAATGATTGATGATGTGTCTGGCAGAGTTGAAAATTCGGTTAATGAAGGTGTAGATCTTATTAATCAGCTTAAGAATCAGGCTGAAGAAGTTGCAAAGATTAATCTTGAGACAGCATCTACTACTCAGGCATTAAATACAAGTATTCAAGATGTTCAGGCAATTACCGAGACAATCCTTGGTATTTCAAGTCAGACAAATCTTCTTGCTCTTAATGCATCTATCGAGGCAGCCAGAGCAGGTGAAGCTGGTAAGGGCTTCGCAGTAGTAGCTGATGAAATCAGAGCTCTTTCAGAGAGTACAAGAGAAGCTACAGAAGAAATTTCTAAGATTATTGAGAGACTTACAAGCGATGCTCGTTCAGCATCAGCAGCAATGTCAAAATCTGCTGAGTATGCACAGAAGCAGAATGATCTTATTGCTGAAACAGGAACAAAGCTGGATGCAATCAAGGAAGGTTCTGATGAACTTAGAGGTGGCGTTGTTCAGGTTAAGGGTTCTGTAAAAGAAGTACTTAGCGCTAACACACAGATTATGGATAACATCACAAATCTTTCGGCAACATCTGAAGAGGTTGCAGCAGCTGCAGATACTGTAGGTGCAGTAAGTGATGATTCTATGGATGCACTGAGAAATATGAATGAGACACTTGAGGTGATAAATAGAATTGCCAGAGAGATGGAAGAGATGGCACTGAAGTAAAAAAAGTGTATAATGGGAAATAGTAGCGGAGGTGTAGCGTATGCTACACCTCTTTGTTTATGGAGGAAATATGTATGGCAGACAGACCAGTATCCAGAAAAAAGAATGTAACAGGTTCGGCTTCTGTTAACAGAAAAGGCAGTGGACTAGGAACAGGCCCTGTGGGCGGCGGCAATGGAGGGCATATTCCAGGAGGCGGCCCTGGTGGGTTTGGCGGTAATCGTGATGGTGGCTTTGGAGGCGGCGGAGGCGGTCTTGGAAAGCTGATTATTATTGCCCTTATTGTGTTGTTAGGCGGAGGTGGTGGCCTGGGTGCATTCCTAGGAGGTGGCTCTGGAAGTACGGGTACAGGCTCTATTTCAGGTAATAGCACCACTAGTACAATAAATACTGTAGGTTCGCTTGCGTCACTTCTGCTTGGTAGCGGTGGCTACACAAGTACTGCCCAAAGCGGCAATGCCAGCTGGAGCAGTAAGGCAAATACAGGAGTACTGGATGAAACTGTGGCTGAGGGGGCCAGAGAAAAATATACGGTGCTTAAAGGAGATGGCAAGGACACTACCACCATCATGGTATATATGTGTGGTACTGACCTGGAATCAAGAGGTGCTATGGCCTCGAAGGATATGCAGGAAATGCTTGATGCCACTGTAGCAGATAACATCAACTTGCTTGTATACACAGGTGGCTGCGCCGGATGGAAGAATAATTTTGTCAGCAACAGAACAAACCAGATTTATCAGATAAAGAATGGTAATGTCAATCTGCTTAAGGATAATATCGGGGACCTTCCTATGACCGACCCTACTACATTATCAAGTTTTATTAAGTGGAGTGGACAGAACTATCCTGCAGACAGGTATGATTTGATATTCTGGGATCACGGCGGAGGTTCTGTAACAGGCTATGGCTATGACGAGAAGCATAGAGAGGCCGGTTCAATGAATCTTGCAGGAATCAACAAGGCGTTAACAGATGGTGGCTTGAAATATGATTTTGTAGGATTTGATGCTTGCCTTATGGCAACAGTAGAGACTGGCCTGATGCTGGATGCTCATAGCGATTATATGATTGCATCAGAAGAAACAGAGCCTGGTATAGGCTGGTATTATACAAACTGGCTTACAGAGCTTAGCAAAAATCCTTCTATGACAGCACTAGCTACAGGAAAAATCATAGTAGATGATTTTGTGGCTCAATGTGGAAAACAGTGTGCGGGACAGAAGACTACACTATCAGTGGTTGATTTGGCAGAGCTTACTGCTACTGTGCCAGAGGATTTGAAGGGATTTGCAGACACAACAGCGAATCTTATAGATAAAAAGAATACAAGGTAGTATCAAATGCCAGATCTGCAACAAGAGAGTTTGCCACATCATCAAGGATTGACCAGATTGATTTAATCGATTTTGCAATCAAGATGGATAATGAAGCAGGTACAGAGCTATCAAAGTCATTGAAGGGGGCTGTTAAATACAATCAGACTTCAAGCAATATGACAAATGCCTATGGTCTATCAATCTATTTCCCATATCGTCAGACCAACAAGGTGGACAATATGGTCAGCACCTATGACGAAATAGGAATGGATGAAAGTTATAGCAATTGTATTCAGAAGTTTGCATCAATGGCATATTACGGCCAGGCGGCTGGTCAGAGCACAGGAAATACAAATCCAGCAAGCATTTTGTTAGGAAGTGGAAATGCCTCATCAGGCAGTATGGACAGTGCTCAGACTATTATGCAGATTTTAAATGCAGTAATGACCCAGAAATCTACTACCGATGCCTTCTTAAATAAGGGTCCATCCTTGGAAGAAGCGGCTGAATACATTGCAGAAAATAAATTTGATGCTTCTGATTTAAAGTGGCAGATGAATGCTAATGGGGATAATGTAATCGCCCTATCAGAGGCTCAGTGGGAGAATGTTCAGCAAATCGAGTTTTCTACATTTGTGGATGATGGAAGCGGATATATAGATTTAGGCCTAGATACCACATTCGAATGGGACGAGGATAATAATCTAATTGCAAATACCGACAGAAGCTGGATTGGAATAGAGGGGAAGATAGTAGCTTATCATCACATTGATACAACTGGAGATGCCTCTAACTACACAATCACCGGCCGTGTGCCAGTGCTTCTTAATGGCGAGAGAGCAGACCTTATTCTTGTGTTTGATAGTGAGCACGAGGATGGCTATGTAGCTGGAGCTACCTATGATTATAAGGATGGGGAGACTGAGGTTATTGCAAAGAATCTGACTGAGCTTCAGCCTGGGGACACTCTTGAATTTATCTGTGATTACTATAGCTACAATGGGGAGTATTATGATAGTCATCTGCTGGAGGATGGTCTGACTGTGACTAAATCAATGGACGAGCTGAAGATATCAAATCTTGTTATAGAGGATAAGGATATATTGATTTCCTATGTTTTTACCGATATATATGGTAACAGCTACTACACTGAGGGACTATCAGAGTAGCTGATGATTCTATTTATGATATGTGTCAGAAGTCCAGACAAGATCCAATGGACTTGTACCGGGCTTTTGACACATAAGAATCTATATGATAGAATCTGTGTGCTGTTAAAATTTTATCAATTTAATTAGCTTGCAAATTACTGTTTTAACAGGAGGAGACCTATAAAAGGCTTCTACCAGAAGGAGGAAACATATGCAAAGCAACAATTCTAAGACCTATGAGCTCGTGCTCACAGCGTTATTCGTAGCCATTATTGTAGTTATGGCTTCAACACCACTCGGATACATTCCACTCGTAGTTATTAATGCAACAACACTTCATATTCCAGTTATCATTGGTTCATTATTCTTAGGACCAAAGAAGGGAGCGTGCCTTGGCGGAGTATTTGGTATCACAAGCTTTGTAAAAAGCTCACTTACACCAACTCCATCAGCATTCGCTTTCTCACCAGTGGCAGCACTTACTATGCTTCCACACGATACTATAGGACAGGCTATCGCCCTTGTATTCAAGAGCACATTCATCGCTATTGTTCCTAGAATTCTTATTGGTGTAGTTCCTTATTTTGTTTATGTAGGAATCAAGAAGGCAATCAGCTCAGAGAAGAAACTTGTTTACGGATCAATTATCAACGTAATCATTTCATTCATTATGGGCTTTGGTGTATTCGCTTTCTTCAACAAGATGATTTCTGAAGGCAAGGTTGGATTTTCAGTTACAGTTGCTCAGGTTATCGGAGCAGTTATTGGAATCGTAGTTTTTGCAGCTATCGAGTATTTATTTATGAATAAAGATGCAAAGGCACTTGGATTTATCACAGCAGGAATTTCTGGTGCAATGACAAATACACTTCTTGTTATGGGTAGCATTTATGCATTCTATAGAATCCCATACTCAGAAGTTCTTCAGATTGAACCAAGCGCTCTTATGGGAGTAATTGGCGGTATCATCAGCTTCAACGGTGTAATCGAAGCAATCGTTGGCGCAGTTATCGTATATCTTGTTGGTATCGTACTTGATAAGATTAAGCCAGCAGGTGTATATTCAGGAAAGAAGAATGGAAAGGTGAAGGCTGTATCAGATGCTGATGCTGTAAAGCAGATGGCATAGGACGTCTCATCACCTAAAAGTAAGCTAAGATATTAAAACAGCAATAAGATAGTCCGGAGGTAATTATGTTAAAAGGTAAATGTGTGGTACTTGGAGTAACAGGTTCCATTGCAGCATATAAGATTGCAAATCTTGCATCAGCTCTAGTGAAATTGGGAGCGGATGTTAATGTCATAATGACTAAGAATGCCACAAATTTTATCAATCCAATTACCTTTGAAACTTTAACAAGTAATAAATGTCTCGTGGACACATTTGACAGGGATTTTCAGTTTAACGTGGAGCATGTAGCTCTTGCAAAGCGAGCTGATATTTTTATGGTGGCACCAGCCAGCGCTAATGTAATAGGTAAGATGGCACATGGAATCGCTGACGATATGCTCACTACCACTATTCTTGCTGCAAAGTGCAAGAAGCTGGTGAGCCCAGCTATGAATACAAATATGTTCACTAATCCTATAGTTCAGGATAATTTAGAGACATTAAAGAAATATGGCTTTGAGATTATTCAGCCAGCCAGCGGATATTTGGCTTGTGGCGACACTGGAGCAGGAAAAATGCCTGAGCCAGAAGTTTTATTACAATACATATTGAAAGAAATCGCTTTCGAGCACGACCTTAATGGGAAGAAGGTTATGATAACAGCAGGGCCTACTCAGGAGGCAATAGACCCAGTTAGATACATTAGCAATCACAGCACAGGAAAGATGGGCTATGCTATCGCCAGAGCGGCAATGCTTAGGGGAGCTGAGGTTACACTTGTAAGCGGTCCAGTGGCAATCGAACCACCAATGTTTGTAGATGTAGTAAATATAAAGAGCGCTGCAGAAATGGCTGATGTGGTGAAATCAAAAGCCGGGGAGATGGACATAATAATAAAAAGCGCTGCAGTAGCGGACTATCGTCCAGCGAATGTGGCGGCTGAAAAGATTAAGAAAAAGGATGGCGAGGCAGCAGCTATTGAGCTGGAGCGTACAGAGGACATACTGTCTTTTCTTGGGGCAAATAAAAAGCCTGGACAGTTTATCTGTGGATTCTCTATGGAGACGGAAAACATGCTAGAGAATTCAAAGGCTAAGCTTAAAAAGAAGAATGTAGATATGATTGTAGCCAATAATTTGCGTACAGCGGGTGCGGGGTTTGGCACAGACACAAATGTGGTTACACTTATCACAGCCGAGAACGCCAGGGAGCTTCCGATAATGTCTAAGGACGATGTGGCTCAGGCTATCCTGGATGAAATAGTTAAATAATTGATTTAGGACCCTTGCTAGTGCAAGGGTCCTTTTTTGTTGTGGTGATAAAAGTTTAATAAGAATGAACCGAGTGCCTTTAATTGTGATAATTCCGTGTAATCACGGCAAATCGTTGAATATGAAGAAAGTTAAACCTATAATATTCATATAATATAATTTGTGTATTTATACATAAAAGGCTAATATTTTGTTTTCGGAGTGAAACAGAAATTATCCTGATATAGGAAAAGCTTATTTGGTGGGGAGTTATGAGGAAGAACAGGTTCAAGCAGGTAGAAAACTACATAGCGTTGTTCCGGAAGATATGTGAAGGTGTATACCAAGAGCTAAATAACAAGGAGCCTGGTATTGATAAGGCCTGCCAATACCTGGAAATGGCCCAGCAGAAGGCCATAGATTTAGGAAATTTAATAGAAGAAACTGAAGGTGAGGGGCATAAAACGGTATCTCATCTGGAAGAATATTGTGAAGTTCTCTTTCAGATACATGAAGAAATTCAATCTGAGAGAGGACTTTCTGCGTCTTCGGCAAAAGGAAGACTAGACCACTGTATAAATGTAATCGAAAAGAGTGCAAAGGAAGATATAAAGCTGACAAAGGTGGTAGTCTTTCTGCCATACAAAGCATCCATGTGGGATTCACTGGAATCGGTATGGATGAAGGCAAGGGATGATGAGGATTGTGAAGCATATGTAATACCTATTCCATATTATGAGAAAAATCCAGATGGAAGCGTGAAGGAATATCATTACGAGGGACAGGATTATCCCGATTATGTACCAGTGGTAGATTTTCAGAAGTTTGATTTTGAAGGTGCGAGTCCTGATGAAATATACATACATAATCCATATGATGATTCAAACTATGTCACCAGTGTTCATCCATTTTTCTATTCGGAGAATTTGAAGAAATTCACAGATAAATTGATTTATATACCTTATTTTGTCTTGGCTGAGCCAAATCTTGATGACGTGAATTTGAGCGCAAATGTTTTGCCTTATGCTCTTACAAAAGGAGTTATAAATGCAGATGAGGTAATAGTTCAGTCGGAAAATATGAAGAAGGCCTATGTGATGACATTAGTTGGCCGATTCGGGGAGGATACACGAGAATACTGGGAGAGAAAAATTAAAGGAACAGGATCTCCAAAATTTGACAAGATTCTAAGAATGAAGGATGAAGAGCAAGAGATTCCAGAGGAATGGAAAAAGATAATTACCAAGCCAGACGGAAGTAAAAAGAAAATAGTCTTTTACAATACAAGTGTTGTGGCAATGATTAATAAGGGCGCTCAAATGATTGACAAAATACGGGATGTCCTGCAGGTGTTTAAGGAAAATGCAGATGATGTGGCATTACTTTGGCGACCACATCCACTTATTGAAGCGTCACTAGAGAGCATGGTTCCTGAGGTTTTGGAAGATTATAGACAGATTGTTAAAAACTATAAGGAAGAGGGGTGGGGGATATATGATGATACCCCTGATATGGACAGAGCAATAATAATAAGTGATGCTTACTATGGGGATGGCAGCAGTATCGTGCAACTATACGAGAAACTAGAAAAGCCGATTATGATTCAGAATCCTGATGTAATATGTGCTGAGTAAGCCTGGGGAGGCTTGATAGGAGAGGGGTTATGGAGTTTGAATTAAATGCATCTATGATGTGTGCCGACTATGGTCATTTATCAAGGGAAGTAAATGAACTAGAAGAGGGAGGAATCGATTCTTTCCATATAGATATTATGGATGGTCGATTCGTTCCTAATTTTGCCATGTCATTAAATGATATGCGATATATTGCATCGGTGACATTTAAGCCACTGGATGTGCATTTGATGGTGGAGCATCCCAGCAACACAATAGAACTTTTTCTTAGTAATCTTCGTAAAGGCGATACTGTTTATATTCATCCGGAGGCAGAGTATCATCCATCTACAACACTGCAGAAGGTAATAGATGCAGGAATGATTCCGGGGATTGCAATCAATCCGGGAACTAGCATCGAAACGGTAAAAGAGATGTTAAAGATTGTAGATAAGGTATTGGTAATGTCGGTAAATCCGGGAAATGCGGGCCAGATGTATCTGCCTTATGTAGGCGAAAAGATCGAGAAATTGTTGAAACTGAAAGAGAGATATGGCTTCAAGATATACTGGGACGGAGCATGCTCTGGAAATAAGATTTTAGAGTATGCACCAAAAGGTGTGGACGGATTTATCCTTGGTACAACATTGTTGTTTGGAAGAGGAAGAACCTATAAAGATATTTTGGAAGATGTTAGGAATCTAAGACTATGATTGTGGCGATAGTTCTTTCTGGTGGAACAGGCAGTAGAGCGGGAGGCGAGATTCCGAAACAATATATAGAGGTTTCGGGGAAGCCGGTGATACTGTACTGCTTGGAGACACTCCATAAAAGTGAACATATAGATAAGATTCAAATCGTGGCAGAAGCTGACTGGCAGGACAGGATTAAGGGATGGCTTGAGGATTTTGGATTGAGCGACAAGCTGCTGGGATTTTCTTTGCCGGGAAAGAGTCGCCAGGGGTCTATTTATAATGCTTTGCAGGATATATGTGATTTGGCTGAGGATGAGGATTATGTATTTGTATGCGATGCAGCAAGACCATTTTTGTCTGAGGAAATGATTGAAAAATGCGTGGAAGAAATGAATGGATATGATGGAGTGATTCCGGTATTGCCAATGAAAGACACAGTTTATTTAAGCAAGGATGGAAAGAGTATTTCATCGCTTTTGAATCGAAGTGAGATTTTTGCTGGGCAGGCTCCTGAGACATTCTTGTATGGAAAATATTGCAGGGCAAATAAGAAGCTTTTTGACGCGGAAAGGCTAGAAGAAATAAATGGATCAACGGAACCGGCTGTTATAGCTGGGATGAAAATGCATATGATTCCGGGAGATGAGAGAAACTTTAAGATAACTACTAGGGCAGATTTGGAGAGATTTAACGAGATTGTAAAGCCCGATAGATAACGGAATTTAGAAGGTATTTTGAGGGATTAGTATGAAGGCTTTGGTCTTAAATGAGATTGGAAAAATCGGGATAGAAGATATTAAGAAACCTTCCCCTTTAGAGGGGGAGGTTTTAGTGGCTGTAAAAGCATGTGGGATTTGCGGTTCGGATGTTCCTAGAGCCTACAAAGATGGTGCCCATAACATGCCACTTGTGATAGGACATGAATTTGCAGGAATAGTGGAAAAACTGGGATCTGGAGTAGATGCTAAATGGGCTGGAAAGCCAGTAGGTGTATTTCCACTGATCCCTTGCGGCGAATGTGATTGCTGTAAAAATCGTAAATACGAAATGTGCAAGAACTATTCTTATTTGGGCTCGAGAACTAATGGTGGCTTTGCAGAATTTGTGACAGTGCCAGAGTGGAATTTGATAGAGTTGCCTGAATCTGTGAGCTTTGAACAGGCAGCAATGCTGGAGCCAATGGCAGTGGCAGTGCATGCAATCAGAAGAATTAGCCCTACAGCTGAAGATTCTGTGGTAGTAATGGGGCTTGGGACCATAGGTCTTTTAATCACAATGATGCTGCTGGATATGGGTATTAATAACGTATTTACCATTGGCAACAAGGCATCGCAGAAGAATTTTGTTATGGATTTGGGAATCCCAGAGGGACATTATTTTGATGGTAGTAAAGATAATCCTGCTGAATGGATTATCGCAAATACGAATTATCTGGGAACAGATACTTTTTTTGAATGTATAGGAAAAAATGAATCACTGAAGGTGGGAATCAATGCAGCAGCGCCATCTGGAAAAATATGTACAGTAGGAAATCCGCAATCAGATATGGAGCTGACAAGAGATGAGTATTGGAAGATACTAAGAAATCAGCTGACTGTTACAGGTACCTGGAATTCTTCATTTATGCACGACATAGCTGATGATTGGAACTATGTGATTTCAAGATTGCAGAGGGGAACAATTCATCCTGAGAGATTTATCACACACAAATTTGGCATGGATGAGATAGTAAAAGGATTTGAAATTATGCGGGATAAAAGGGAAGAATATGTGAAGGTGATGGGCATAATCTAATTGTCATTGCCTACGCCCTGGCGCAGCATGCCCAATAATGATGTAAATGACTGCAGGAAATACCAACCCCAGAATGGAATCTTAGATATGAATCCAATGTGAATAGGGCCTGTGGTAAGAAAGATTTGCAGGTAGTGAATGGCAGCGAAACCGCCAACCCAAGCCATAACGATTACTGCGATGGAGTACTCAAATTTTATTGTAAGCAAAGCAACTATCAGTGCAATAAGGAATGCGCTGAGTACGGAATAGTATGGATATATCTCTTCGGATATATCCAATTTTTTTGCTAAAAATTCCACAATTATTGAGGAAAGATATATGTAAACAAAATCGAAAACGACGATGAAGATGCCGAGCTTTCTGATAAACCAGGCAATGAGCATAAAAGCTGCGGCAAACAGAATCTGCAGGAAGAGCATCTGATTATCGTTTACCTTTAGATCAAAAAACTCTATTAATTTGTGCACATTGGAAAAACCTACCCAGAACCCGAGAATAGCCAGAATAATGCGATAGACAGAATATCCATGAAAACATACAAACATAGAAATGAAAAATAGGATTGCTGCGATTATGTAGTTATCGAATTGAAGGTTTGCAACCTTATTAATTAGTTCGCTCATGGTTGTAATATAGCATAGGTTTATGAAATAGGTGTGAAGGGGTGGATGAGATGGAAATAGAGGGACTATTTGACGTGCGTCAAATTAGAATATATAATTACGGTAGGAGGAAATATCCATGGAAACTCGTATTATTTCAGAAAAGCAGGATATGAGATATTTGAACTGGTCCCATACAAGAAATTCTAGTGGTACAGCAGGAACATTTCTTAAATCTCAGGAAACGATAGATGGAAGGAAGATATATTATAAGCTATCTCGATTTGACAGCGAAAAAGGGATAATTGGTCACGAGTGTATAAATGAAATTGTGGTAGATAGATTATTAACAATTTTAGGTATTGAGCATCTACATTATGAGCTCATACATGCTGATGTGGAAATTGATGGCAAAGAGTATGAGACGTGGGTGTGTGCATCGGAAGATTTTAAGCAACCTGGAGAGACTAAGGCCACACTGGAGAACTATTATCAGATAAATAATGTTTCAGGAAAAACTCGTTACGAGTTTTGCAAGGAGAATGGTTGGGTGAATTATATAGACACAATGCTTGCTGTCGATTATTTGATTTTAAATCGAGATAGGCATGGAGCAAATATAGAGGTACTTAGGAACGCAAGAAATAAAACATTGAGAATAGCTCCTTTGTTTGATCACGGTTTGTCCCTTTTATGCTCTTGTTTTAATCAAAAGGAGATAGAGGAGTTTGATATAGACGAAGATAGACCTTGTCAGAATTTTATAGGCACTAGGTCCACTTTGGAGAATCTTTCACTGATAAAAACAAGGATACAATATTTAGCAGTGGACTAAATGAAAATAGCAGAGATGTACTATTGGATGGATTGGAAGATATTATTTCAAGGGAACATTTGGAAAAAATATGGATGATGATTTTTAAAAGGTGGCATTACTATGAGAGTCTTTACAATTCGTGATGATGAAATAGATAAAGTGAATGGTATAGGGTACGTCCTGTATTTTGAAAGAGATGATTCCTATGTAATAGAATTAATTGAAACACTGAACGAATGGAATGCACCATTGTTATTTGCTGGCTTGGTGAAAAAAGGAATATATACTATTCCTAAGAATATAGCTAGGCTGTGGGTAGAGGAAAGAGTGATTCCAAGCGGAAGACAAAACATTGGAATTATTTTAAGAAATGCAAAACTCATGAAATATAATGAGGCTAAGCTTTTAGCACTGAGCAAAGGACGTTCATCCCAGGATTCATGTTACTTAGAAGAAATAAAAAAGAAGAACTTCCATCGTGGGTTGCTGATAGACAAAGAGATAATGTTTTTGAGTGTTTTCCTATTATGGACAATCGTGTGATATGCTTAATGGATGACGATACTGTAATGGAATTAGATTTAAAGAAATGTATTGATGAAGTGCCTAAGCTCTATACAGTTTTAGGTAATGAGCGTCTATTGTCTACATTGAAGGTGGATGCTGGAGGATATGGTTTTTCTATAAATGATTCAATATCTATAGAAAAAAGAATCATCAAAAAGTACGGAGTCATTATTCCTATTTATGCACAGGCGTTTATGGATTTTGCTAGCCATTGTGTTGTCAATACAACGGAAGCTTGCTCGATACTGGGATGCTCTAGGCAGAATTTGGCTCATCTTATCAAGACAGATGTGTTACATCCACTGAAAGAGGGCTGGAGGGAGAATGTGTTTTTGAAAGGGGAGATAACTAGGGGGGAGTGAAAATAGATGTATATAGAATCATTCTAAAGAAGGCTTTTCAACACAAAACCTTTAAAGAAAGGATGAGTGAATATAATGGTGAGATTTCAGTCTATAATTTGGATTGGGGTGAGCCTAAAGGAAGTGAACTATTGGCACGGTCATTTGTGAGCAAATAAAACTAATTGATATTAGTGAAAGAGCTTTTACAAAAAGAGATAGAATGCATTACCAGACATAATGAATGTGGCAGATGCTGTTCAGGGAATGTTTGAGTATGATTGATGCAATAAAGATGAATAACTAATAATGGTTTTGGAGACCCCTATCATACCATTTGACCAGTAGTCTTCAAAAATGTATATTATGAATATAGAAAGGAGCTGGTTTCCTATGAATACACAGATGTACAACGAGCTAGTAATGGGAATATTGAATGCAGTAGGAATAAAAACTGTTAGTATTATTTTATATGGTTCTACTGCAAGAGGAACAGCTAGTGAAGACTCAGATATAGATATAGCAGTAATAGTAAATGGCGCTTTGGATTTTCAAACAGAAGATGCTTTATCAGATGTAGTTGTAGATATGAATCTCAAGTATGATAAAGTCTTTTCAGTAATTGACATCGAAGATGAGACAATCAAAAAATGGGAAAATGTTGTTCCATTTTATCAGAACGTTAGAAAAGAGGGGATTGTGTTATGGAAGGCAGCATGATTGATCTCTCAAAGTATAGATTTGATACAGCAGTTGATGAGTTAGATACTTCAAAAGAGCTGTTGAAATCACAGAAATATAAGGCATCGGTTAACCGTTCTTACTATGCTATTTTTCACACATTAAGAGCCGTAACTGCTTTGGAGGATTTTGACTCTAGCAAGCATTCTGGAATAATTGTTTTTTTAACAAAACTTATGTTAAAGAAGGTATATTTGACAAGGAAATCTCTAAGCTTATTGACACAGCATATAGACTTAGAGAAAAGGCTGATTATCAGGATTTCTATGTGGTATCATAAGAACAAGCAGAAGAACAGATTACCAAAGCGGAAAAATAATCAATACAATAAGACCATATATAGAAGAAAGATGGATTAAACCATAGGATAAGTATGCTCTACATCAGTGATGGTGTGGAGCTTTTTGTTGTAACATTTTTGTAATGGGTGCCAGGTACTAATATTTGGTGCATAGGAAGTGGAATGTAAACGCGAACGTGCAAATCTCAATGTTTGACAATCGAATAGAGATAGTTTCACCAGGAGGTTTGCCAAGTGGCATAACAATGGATGATTACATTAATGGCAGGTATTCTCTTCTAAGAAATCCTATATTGGCAGATGTGTTTTTAAGATTAAATCTTATTGAAAAATTTGGTACAGGAATAATAAGAATAAAATCTTTATATGCGGATTATGTAGCTCAACCCAATTTTATAGTAAATGAAGGCTCTATTACTGTAGTTTTGTCAACCATAGATAGTGTTAATTTAACGGATAATGAAGCCATTATTCTCAAATATATAAAAGAAAATGGACCAGTTTCTAGTGGGCAGGTTGTGTCTGAATTGGGAATCGAGAGAAATAAGGCGATAGATACACTGAATACACTGAAGAATCAGGGGCTTATTCAAGTTGAAGGTCAGGGGAGAGCTACAAGGTATGATGTAAATCGCTAAATGCAAGGTTAGCAATCCATGCCATTTCAGTTCCTGGAACAGAGATCAGCTTGGTAAGGTTCAGCCAGATACAAGAAATCCTGTATTGGTAAATCAACAAGAAATGCTGAATGTTACTGAAAATAGATATTCAGGGATTCCTACTATAAAGAACGCTATTAAACAGGCGGGACTTGCAGAACCTATTTCAAAAGTACGTTAATCCATTGATAGAAGCGGGTAAAGTGAAATATACAATACCAGACAAACCTAAAAGTAGAAACCAGAGATATATAGCTGTAAAAGAATAGTGACAAAATGTGTGACAATTTCGTGTCCAACGCCCTAATTTATTGATAATAAGCGACCATTTAATTATAATAAACACATAAAATATATTCGTGGAATTATCACTTTCCGTGGATAAAAAGGGGTTTACGTGAATAAAATGGTTGATGGGGAGTCGAAAAGGTAATATTGAATGAAGTGCGCTTCACATCGTAATGGTGTGGAGCGTTTTTGTTTGGTTTTTTATAGGTATGCGGAGTTTTTATATATAGAAGCACGTTTATATTCTCGTAGTGAAGTGAGTAAAAACTACAGGAAAATGGAGGTGCAAATATGTTGAAATTTTGGATTGGCAAGAATGGATTAAGTAATGGAATACTAATTTTGGGAGAATCACATTATAACGACGAGGGTGATGTTGGAAAGGAAGTTCCGGATTGCTATACGTGTGGAGTAATGGATAGATATTTCAATCAGGTGGACGAGTATCCATTTTTCGATAAAATTGCTGCTAGTTTCGGTTATTCTATACGTGAAGAAGTGCTGGATTTCTATAATAACTTGTGTTTCGGAAATTACATAACTCGTTTCTGCGAGAAGAGACATGGAGCAGCTGCTAATGAGTTAATAGCTAAAGAAAAGGTAATGTATAATAATCGACTTTTTGAATTCGTAAATACGAATAATATAAAAATGCTATTTTGCTTCAGTAAACGCGTCTATTGGAATTTGCCTGGGGCAAACGCGAGAGATATAGATTATGGGGCTGAAAGAATAAATGGGTGGCAAGGTCGGAGAATTCGTACGATAAACAAGTACAAATATAGTAAACAGGTATTACATGCGAATTGCTTTGTGGAACTGGAAAACGATTTAACTGTATATGGCATTGCACATCCGACTGGGAGTTATGGTTATAGGCCGGAGGAAATGTATAGATTTCTTGAAAAGGAAGAGGGAATACGAAGGTATTTGACTCTGTAATAATTTCGTAATGGGGTCAGGCACATGAAATTAGAAGTTCTATTCTGAGGCCCCCAAAGTTCCCGAACAAGAATAATAAAAAGCATAAAGTCGCCGATAATAGAAGTATAGATGTAGAAAAATTTTCATATGAACTATAAGTAATAGTAGAGTAAAAGCTAATATGACGTGAGCATTGTTGCAAAAAGGAGATAAAAGTGTTTAAAGAATTATTTTATATAGAAGATATGATAAAGATGAATGAGAATTATATTTTTCTATCAAGTTGTCTTAAAGGTATATATGCTTTAGATAGTGAAAGAAAGAGTATCAAAAGATTGGTTGAGTTTGATGCTGAGAAAACGTCTTATAGGTTATTTTCTTATTTGTTAGATATGGGGGAAATAATCTTATGCGTTCCATTATTGGCTGAGAATATTGTATTGGTAAACAAACAAAGTAATGAAATTGAGTATATAAAGGTACCAACTCCGAAAAAGATGACATCTCGCTTTTATAATGGCGGAGAAAAATTTTTTTATGCTCAGAAATATGAGGATAAAGTTGTTTTTATTCCAGCAAAATATCCTGGGATATTAATATTAGATTTATCTACTCGGACGATGTCAATAATAGATGATTGGGTTGAGGAGCTTGAAAAAGACGGAATAGATACAAATTTTTGCTATTTTAGAAAAAGCAATAGCATTAAGGATAATTTGTTATATGTTGCGTCTACACTTACTGCAAAAATATTAATTATTAATCTTAAAAATTTGGAAATAACAATTAGAAATATTGAAATAGAAGGGAAAGATGCTTTTTCAGGTATATATATATATAAATGTAAAATGTTTCTTTCATGTTTGCTTACGCCAAGAATGATTTCAATTGATTTGCAAAGTGAGAATAAAGAAATAATACAATTAAGTAATTGTAGCTGTACATATCCTAATTTATGTCTTTTGGAAGGACAGTTATTAAATGGAAATATTCTTTTATGGCAACAAAGAGATAATGGTTTATATGTTTTTAGTTGTATAGATAATAGCTTTCAAATAATAAATAGAAGTGAGAGTGATAAAATAGATAATCATCGAAGATATACATTTACAAGAATTCTAGATGAAAAAATACTTTTTTTAGTAATAGTAATAAGATTATATGGGAATATGATGACAAATTCAGTCCATACAATATTAAGTTTAATGGCGAATTATTACATATAATCTGGAACGATAATAAGAACCTTTGCTTTTATGAAACACACAAAAATGATCTGATTGAATATATTCAATTAGGAGTTTAGAAGGGGATGTTATCGAGAGGATTATTAGAAAAAAC
>FP929036.1:353339-549198 GCA_000209815.1 Butyrivibrio fibrisolvens 16/4 | reverse complement strand
GAAAAACAAGGAATAATAAAGAAAAATGGAAAAATATATACGGCGAGAAGAAATATATGCGCTAATTAAGATGCTAAATAGCGCGAAAATACGATATGTATTACCAAAAAACAT
The DNA here is from genome assembly GCA_000209815.1 of Butyrivibrio fibrisolvens 16/4. Classification (GTDB taxonomy): domain Bacteria; phylum Bacillota; class Clostridia; order Lachnospirales; family Lachnospiraceae; genus Pseudobutyrivibrio; species Pseudobutyrivibrio fibrisolvens_A. Next base: position 549,084 of record FP929036.1, on the reverse strand, counting down.
AGGTGAGGAATTACCAGATAGGCTTAAATGTGGGAAAGATATTGATTTAATAGTACATCCCGACGATAAGATGCTACTTGAGAAGATAATGATGGAAACATATATAATTGAAAGACATCCATGTGGAGTAGAGAGTGGATGGAGTTTTTTATATGGAATGCAACCACCTGATTTTTGGTCAAAAAAGACAATTAATGGAGTGGTATACATTGATGTTTTTTTGTGCTGTCATGCCATAGCTTAATTGAACGAACATGGATACCGCTTAGTATTGAGATTCAAGAAAGAATGTGGGAAAACAGGGTTTGGGATAAAAAGAATAAATGGTGGACTTTGGATATTGATACAGAATATGTTTATTTAATAGTAAGAAGTATATTTGATAAAGGCGAGTTTACAAAGCTGTACAAAGAAAGAATTACTAGTCTTCAAGTGTTAATAGATAAAGATATAGTTTATTCGCTAATGAGAGAGGTTTTTTTTAAGTATACTGATAGATTATTTGAACTATTAGAGGCAAAAAAATTCGATTTTATTAGATCGGATTACTTGAGTTTTAATGAGTATTAAAATTAGGAGAGATAGATGGGCGAATTACTAAAAAAATATGGAACAATTAATGTAGGACCTAAGCAATGCTGCGTAGAATTAAATGCACCCATAGACTCTGAGAGTGGTGGCATAGTGCATATACATTACGATGATATTCGTTTTGATATGAGTCAGTTGGAGTTTTATCAAATGGTAACTGCACTTAATCTAGCTAGCGAAAATCTGAAGCGTATAAAAGGAGATACTTTATGAGTAACCCAGGTGTGATTTTATTATGTGAAGCACAGATTGGAAATCAAATGTTACGTGTAGAAGACAATATAGGTGAGGCAATACACCTACATATCAATAATATAAGAATTGATTTCACAGTTCGTGATTTTATATTGTTAGTTGATGGTTTGAAAAGCATAGCCGAAAAAATGATTAACGTTACAGGTTTTTCATTTGATAAATATGATGCAATATGGCTCAAGGAAATTGGAAATATATTGATTAAGCTAAAAAAATAGAGTATAAAGAAGTTTGCGTTGATGAGTTGAGGTCTTATAAGATTTTGGATAATGGCCAATGGGAGCAAATACGGATAAAAGATACAAGAATAGTACAAGGCTTAAATGGTGATTATAATGAAATAGATTCGTGGAATCAAACTAATTATTATGGCGATAGTAATAGATCAAGGGTTCGATCGTTATATGATTCTATTAAAAAAATGGATATAACCCAACAGTATTTGGTACATATATAGTTGTCATGGATAATGGGAGAATAATAATTGATGGGTGTCATAGAGCTTCATGTATTTATTGTATAGATAAGACAGCTACAATTTTGGTTGCAAATTGGATTACTTCTGATGGAATGTATAGCGATGCAGAAATAGAAAAATTTTATAACAAAAAAATAATGAGTTAATTAGAGCAAAAGAAAATTTAGAAAAAAAAAGAAGAATAAAATATAAGGTAACTCATTCTATTGCATCTGAAAAGCTAACAGGTAAAAGAGTAATAATTAAAGGAGCAGGTGTTCATACTGTTGAGTTTTTAAAACTTATAAAGGACTTACCAGTTGAAATAGTAGCAATAATTGGGGATAAGGTCAATCAAGAAATAAAAGATTATCCAATTATAGGCGAAAAACAGGATTTATCTTCAATTGATGCAGATGTTATATTTATATCATCTTATATTTATCGAGATGATATGCACTTAGATGTGGATAAATATAAGAACCAATTTGAAATAGTTGATTTATATGATGAAGGTATAGAAACAGAGTTTTATACATAGTAATAATTATGATATCGCATGAGATAAAAGGAGAAAATATGAGTGAATTATTTTTATTTCCATATGGAAGTGTTAAAGCGGGAAGCAAAGTTGTATTGTATGGGGCTGGAATGATAGCAGACGATTATATGATACAAATAACTGAAAATAACTATTGCGAGATAATGTATATAGCTGCTTCTGATTATAAGGAGAATCCCAAAAACAAAAAACATTGGAATATAGTGAATCCTGAATCACTTAAAAATTATGAAGATTATGATTATGTGGTTCTCGCAACAATAATGCCTAAATTTAGAGACGAAATGAAATATAATCTAAGGAATTGGGGTGTACCTAATGAAAAGATTGTTTCAGATATTCACAAAGTATTTCATGAGTCTAATAGCTATTCACAACATGGTGAAGATATGATTATATATACGGCATTTACTCACATGGGATATTTTAGAGACGGGAAGCTTCCAACATATATCGATATTGGTGCGCATCATCCATACAATATTAGCAATACGGCTTTGTTTCATAAAAAGGATGTCATGGTATCAATATAGAGGCTAATCCTGAATTAATAAAAGCCTTTGATGAGGAGAGACCTGAAGATATAAATCTTTGTGTTGGAATTGGTGCAAAAGAGGGGGAGTTTCCATTTTATATGACCGATGTACCCGGATTGAACTCATTTAAAAGAGACAATATTACATACAACGAACAACTAGTAGAACGTGATACTGGAAAGCAAGAAAAATACGAAATACGAAAAGTACAAAACATTAGAATACGAAAATTGCCAGATATAATTGATGAATATTGCAATGGAGAGTGGCCAGATTTTCTAAGTATAGATATCGAGGGAATGGAATATGAAAGCCTAGAAATATGTGATTTGACAAATGGTCCAAAACTTATGGCAGTAGAAGTAAACTTTAATGGGGATTTATTTGTGGAACTTTTGGATAAAAAAGGGTACTTTCCTTACTTATGGTATAGAGAGAACATACTTTTTGTTAGAAAAGATATGATTAATTTAGTGCATGCGCATGACGAGAGGGGTTAGTTGATGAAAAAATTATTTCAAATGTTCCGGCGGATAGACGCAGTTTCAAATAATGGTGGAGAAATATACATACGATGTGGAGGAATGTTTGGTAAGCAAGCATGTTCTTCATTACAAGATATGGGAGTCAAAGTGAATGCATTTCTTGATAATAAGTATGCGGAAATACAAGAAATAAACGGAATTCCTGTTTTATCACCTGACGTTGCATTTGAAAAAAAAGAGAACGATAAATTTATAGTAATCGCTGTGGATGATGACAAAATATACAATGATATTGTTGATGAGTATTTGAGGAATGGACTAAAAAAGGGATTAGATTTTGGAGATTATTCTGCGAAAGCCTGTGAACGAATGCAGGATTTTATGGATATATATCATGATAAAGATATTAAAACAAAATTTGAGGAGATAGCAGTGAAGCGCTTGCAAGAGATGAAAGAAATAGATTCATCTTTCGCTACGGAATTGCCAAATGTGTATAATTTAATACCCAATCTAGATGTAGTGTTAACGACATATTGTTCGTTAAGTTGTGAGTGTTGTTCTCATTGTATACCATATGCTAATCCGCCTAAACATTATGAATCGAAAAACATTATTAAAAGTTTGGATAAACTTTTGGAAGTAAGTTATGTGGCTTGCATAGGCATAATGGGAGGAGAACCATTTGTATATCCCAAGTTAGCTGAATTTTTTAGAGAATATAAAAAAATGAAAAATTTAAATAATATAGGATTTACACGTGTGATTACTAATGGAACTGTTGTTCCTTCTGATGATTTTTTTATAGAATACAAAGATGTTTCAAATGCCTATGTTTATATAAGCAATTATGGGAAAAAATCTAACAAGCTAAGTGAAATAGTAGAAAAATGCGCAGAATATGGAATAAAAACCTATATTTGTCCAGAAACGGAAGATTGGCTTCATTTAGGAGCTGTGAATTATAAACGGAATTACACAGCAGAGGAAATAAAGCATTTATATGCTGTATGTGAATCGCATTCGTGTGTACAACTCATTAATGGAAGAGTATATGCATGTGGTAGAGTACCAATTTTAAATGAGTATAATATTATACCATTCTCAAAAGAAGATTATTGTGATGTCGATAGAAACGATGAAAATCTTAAACAAGAATTACATAAATATTTATTTGAGAAAGACTATTTAAATGGGTGCTATTATTGTGACGGTCAACATATGTTTTCTAGAAGAATAAAGCGAGGATTGTAATTTGAAAAGAAAAGTTCTTATTTATGGCGCAGGTCAAAATTTTATAAACAATTACAGTATAATATCTTCTAGATTCATAATTGTTGGATTGATTGATGGTGACAAGAATAAAGAAGGAAACCAGATAAATGGATATGTTGTACAAAAACCAGATGTAATGCTAGAGAGAAGAGATTATGATTTGATAATAGTCACGCCAACACAAAACAGCGATATATTAATGAAATTGCGTGATAATAATGTAAGTGAAGAAAAATAATAACAATCAAAGAGATATATGATGAAAGCTATAGGCAAAAACAATTACGAATTGCAATAGCTTTCTATGGCGGTATGGGTGATTTTTTAATTGGAAAGAATTGGATGTATCACTTAATTAATGAGTTTAATCTAATTAATGATACGTGGGAAGTATTCATAGATAAAGTTGCTTATAACCGTGGTAAAGACATATTTGAGATTTCTACTTATGTCGACAGTGTAAATTGTGGGTATGAACTATTAGATGACACAAATCAATATGATGTAATTATTCATTTTTGCATAGTCCCTTATATACAGTATTTTGCAGGAGAAATAGTATATTACAACAATATAGAATTTGGAAAATATATTCTAAGACTTATGGATTTTGGATTTGAGAATTATTGTATGGGATTTTGCAGGAATCCAAAATTCTATTCTACAATTAGAAAATTGATGGAAAAGTTTCCCGAGCGTAAATATCACAATTTATGTGATTTGTTTGGTAATTTAGGAATTCAGGATGAATATAGCTTTTCTTTATCCATAGAAAAAGATGAAAATGAATATTTGAGTTCTTTAGGGTTATTAAATAATAGTTTTATAACTATTAATACAGGATTAAATAGAGACTATAATGCGGTCTCGAGCACTAGAGCTTGGTCTATAGCAAACTGGGACAGATTGGCACAATTGCTAAAAGCTAAAAGGTCAGATATACAAATTGTTCAAGTGGGTGAAAAGATGCAAGATGATTGTGTGATTAAAGCTGACATAAATCTAAATGGTAAAACGAGCATCGATGAGGCTAGAATACTAATGAAAAAAGCATTAATCCACGTTGATTATGATGGAGGGTTAGTACATGTGAGGCATATCTTAAATGGAGGGCCAAGCGTTATATTGTTCGGGCCGACTAATGTCTTTAGACATTCTTATAAGGAAAACATAGGTATAAGGACGTCAGATTGTCCAGAAGATTGTGAGTGGCTAACGGATAAATGGTTATTTGAATGTCCTAAAGGCTATGATAAAGCAATTTGTATGGAATCAATAAATCCTGAATATGTGTGCGAAAGAATAATAGATATTTTGGATAACATTAATTAAGGACAAATGGTTGAAGATAAAATAAGAGATTTTTGTAGTAATAAAAATAATATATATGTATATGGAACTGGTCTGTATGCAAAAACAGTGCAGTTATTTCTTGAAATGGAAGGAATAGCTATAGCTGGTTTTATAACATCAACAGGCATGGATACACTGGATAAGTATCCAGTTTTTTCAATTAAAAATATTAATTTATATCCCAAAGATGGGGTGATTTTAGCAGTCAATGAAAAATATTGTTCTGAGATATTACGTACAGTAAAAATAGTTTGCAAATATCTTCAATTGGCAGATTTAGAATACGCATTATTGGAGCAAAGCCATATATTTAATAGATTAAAAATTTTCAACGAAAATGTTGCAAAAAAAGGAAGTGTATTAATAAAGATTGGGATAGAGTTCTAATAGTACAATGTGAAAAGACTTTTGGGGATATGGTGTGGAGTACAGCGTTTATAAGAGAATTACGAAGAAATATACCTAATACTAAAATAGATATAATTATAAACAATAATCATAAAGAGCTATTTAAAGAGTGTTCATATGTTGATACTGTATTTGGATATGAATGTAATGACTTAGATAAGCCGGTAGACGAAAAAGTTTTAATTAAAGCAAAGGAGTATTATAACAATAGAATAAAAATAAAGTATGATGCGGTTTTTTTGCCTAGACTATTGCCGTCAGGGTTAGCAGATGCTTGGGAAAATGTAATTCTCGCGCTGGAAAGTGGCGCTAAAATAAGATATGCGCATTCCTATTATGTGTCGGATAGAGATTGCGCAATTGTTGATTCAGTTGAGTGTTATTTTACGAATATAAGCAAGCATTTGTTTGGTCAATCGGAAGTCCGAAGTAAATTGGATTTAATAACAGATAATAGGGGAATTGTATTAGATGAAAAAATGGAATTATGGCTATCTAATGTCGACAAAGAATATGCAAATAAAATAATAGAACCGAATGGTATTAAAGTTGCCGTTGGATTAGTTGGAAGTAATCCAAATAGATGCTGGTCTCCTTGTAGATATACCGAGGTAATAAAAAGAATAAATGATAAATACAAAGATAAAGATATCAAATTTGTTCTAATGGGAGGAGATGATGCTATAGATGCATCAAAAATAATATTAGAAAATATAGACATTAATTTGATAAATCTTGTAAATAAAACGTCCTTAAGTCGAGCGATTTCTGTTGTGAACATGTGTGATATTTACTTAGGATCTGATACTGGACTTATGCATGTTGCTGCTGCGTTCAAAAAATATGTAATTGAATTATCCGCTGCGTCTGAAGAGACACCAAGTTACTGGGGGAGTTCTCCAGAACGTACAGGCCCATGGAAAACAAAATTTCAAATTCTAAAAGCAGAAAAACCTCTTCCTGGCTGTGGATGTTATTGCAGTATGCCTGTTCCACATTGCATAAATCAGATAACAGTAGACGATGTTGTTGCTGCATTGGAAAATGCGCTATTGGAAAAGCTCTATAAAAGAAGTACATGTCCGTTGCGAATACAGGAATGATTAACGATGAAAATTATTGTTTTTGGTGTCGGAAAAGTATCAAAAAAGATTCTTGATTATACAATAAAACCTAATATTGAATTATTATTTTTTGCGACAATAATAAATCACTTTGGAATACAACAGTTCTAAATTATAAAATAATGCCACCGTCTGTTATAAATGATGTGTATTTTGATAGAATAATTATAGCTATTTGTAATGGATGGGCATTAAACGAAATAGTAGAACAACTTGACAAAATGGGAGTACCTGAGTCGAAAATTGTTTATTCATATGACCCAGCAACATTTCGTTATTGCGAAACAGCGCTTGATGAGTTTTTTATTATTCCTAAAGTGGAGTATGATATTCCTTTCAAAAAGAATGCTGTTACACCTCGACTTGAATGTAAAGGTGAAACATCTAAAGCTAGGGATAGAAGAGAGCGAGAAGGCTTTTTTGAAAATTTTTGTCAAGGTGATGGTTTAGATATTGGGTGCGGTGGGGATCCTGTTGTATCTGGAGTATCAGGATGGGATATCCTGAATGGGGACGCGCAGTATTTAAGAGGTATAGAAGACGAAACATTTGATTTTGTATATTCCTCACATTGCCTTGAACATATGCGTGATGTACGTGTGGCTTTATGCAATTGGTTCAGAGTAGTTAGGCCAGGCGGGTTTTTAATTATTTGTGTGCCCGATAGAGACTTGTTTGAAAAGAAGAAGACATTACCATCGAGATGGAATGGTGATCATAAGCATTTTTTCTTGCTAGGAAAAGCAGAGGAGCCTGATACACTAGATATTCTCGAAGAAATAGAAAATAGTATAGCTAGCTATAAAATAATCTATGCTAAGGAATGTAAAGAGGGACATACAATTACGGAACCATTAAAGCAAAGTGATGGTGAGTATCAAATCGAAATAGTGGTGCAAAAGACTGTATAGAATGAAAAAAAGATAGTGGTATATGGTGCAGGAAATAACTACATATTTTCTTCATATGAGATTCATCAGTGCTATGAAGTGATTGGAGTTGCGGATGGAGATGTCAAAAAAATTGGAAAAAGAGTATTAGGTGAAGAAATCCGTGATATAAGAAACTTTAATGATTATGATTTTGATTATATAGTTCTGACACCATCAAATATTTCGGGGATTATAGAAAGGTTGGTAAGCAATGGTTTTTGCAGAGAAAAAATCATAGATTTGCAGGATGCGTTTGACATTATCTCAGACGAAGAGTGGATTGAGAAAAAGAAGCTTCAGTTTTTGTCAGAACTATCATCAGATTCTATTGCAATCATTATATATGGGGGCATTGGTGACTTATTAGTCGCGAAGATGTGGATCGATAAGTTAATTCGTAAATACGAATTAAACAAATCTAAAGTGGATCTCTATTTTTCTGAATCAAATATGGTGGACGCAGCTTTGATATTTAGGGAATATAATGATTTCGTAAGTATATTATCAATAGACGATTTTAGCAAAAAGGTCTTATTCAATAATTATACGGTTATTCTACGATTTTGTATTATTCCAGAAATATTAGCAGTGTCAGAAGATGGTTTATCATGCTTAAACGAAGGACTAAGGGATTATTTCTTCAGACTAAAAGAATTATGCCAAAAGAATTATAATAGGGGATTTTATACTGCGCGAGATTATCATAAAACTCTCCAAAAATTTTTTATTCAAAAAGAAAGAACATTATATCATACGGCATATGACGTACTTGGTGATTTGGGTGCATCAGATTCAGATAAAACTAAAATTTGTATAGAGAGACATAATGAGGAAGAGTTCATTAATAGTATTGGGTTAGATGCTAAAACATATATTACGCTAAATACTGGACTGAATAATGAGTATATGAATAAATCAAATACTAGAGAGTGGTCATTTGGAAAGTGGGAAGAATTAGCTAAATATATTAAATCAGAATATCCTGAAATCAAAATAGTGCAAGTGGGATTGAAGGTAAGTGAAAAAGATGATATTCCTGCTGACGTACACTTAAATGGAAAAACAAATCTAGAGCAAATAGCAACTGTTTTAAAACATGCACTGATACATATTGACTATGATGGTGGATTAATTCATGTAAATCATATGGTTGGTGGGAAAAGCATAGTTTTAATGGGGCCTACGTCTTCAGAGAATCATGAATACCCTGAAAATATATATATCAATTCTTCTGCGTGTGAGTCTTGTGAATGGACAACAGCTGATTGGCTATCTGTTTGTCCTAAGGGCGAAATTAATCCAAGATGTATGGATAAAATTACAATAGATATGGTAATGACTGAAATAGAAAAAATAGTTAAAGAATAGGCAATTAAGGAGAAGGAATGAAAAAAATACTAGTAATTGGCGATGCAATGATAGATTCATATCATTTTGGTGATGTTAATAGAATATCGCCAGAAGCACCGGTGCCTGTTTTTTGGAAAAGGGGAAACGTAAATATTCACCAGGAGGAGCGGCAAATGTTGCTGTAAATGTCGCTGCTATTGGTGTGGAAACTATTTTCTCAGGACTTATTGGTGAAGATGACTATGGTCGATTACTAACAAATGAGCTTTTGAAATCAGATGTTGAAATTGATTATATAATTTACAAAAGTGATTATAGGACAATATCAAAACTAAGATATATAGGACCTGGCAACCAGCAGATTTTGCGAGTAGATACTGAAGATATAGTTGGTGTTGATATAGGGAGTATAAACTTATTATTAAATAATCTTTCAACTGTAATTGAAGAAGTTGGATTAGTAGTATTATCTGATTATTTAAAAGGATTTCTTACCGAAGAGTCAACACAGAGAATTATTAAATTTGCAAACGATAATAAGATTCCAATTATTATTGACGTTAAAGATAAGAATATTAAAAAGTATAGAGGAGCTACAATACTAAAACCAAATCGTAAAGAACTTTCTGAACTTTCTAGCAAACCAACAGACACAGTAGAAAAAGCTATTGAAGCAGCAAAAAAGCTTTGTAAAGATGCGGAATGCAAATATGTGCTAGCGACACTTGGTGCTGATGGAATGATTCTTGTAGATGAGAATAATATGATTAGTTCGGTCAAAAGTATGGCACGAGAAGTGTTTGATGTAACTGGTGCAGGAGATACATCAATAGCATATTTAGCAGCTGAAATAGTAAAAGGCACAGATATAGAGCAAGCTATGATTGTTGCAAATTATGCAGCTGGAGTTCAGGTATCTAAAGTTGGAACCAGCATTGTTTATCCAGAAGAAGTATTTGCAGCTATGCATGAAGCAGGACGCTCAAATGAGGCTAGAGTGTTAGATTACTATAACGAAGGTGGATTGTCTCCAATCGAAAGAGCAAAAATGAATGGTCGGAAAATAGTTTTTACCAATGGTTGTTTTGATATCCTTCATGTTGGCCATATTACATATTTGAGGAATGCAAAAAAACTTGGAGATATACTTATTGTTGGAGTTAACAGCGATGATTCTGTTAGAAGATTAAAGGGTAAATCTAGGCCAATTAATAGTTGCGAAGATAGAATGGCTGTACTTGCTGCATTGGATTTTGTGGATTATGTAGTGGAATTTAAAGAAGATACGCCGGCTAGTCTTATAGAGAAAATCAAACCTGATATAATAGCAAAGGGTGGAGATTATAAACCAGAAGAAATAGCTGGTGCTGATTATGTAATAGCAAATGGAGGCGAAGTTAAAATCATAGATTTCGTTGAAGGAAAGTCTACAACAAGAATCGTTGAGAAAATGAAAAGGAGCTAGCCATGGGGATTGTAGAGGATAGAATAATAGAAAGTATTAAAGTAAAAGAAAACATTCTCAATGATACAACTTTGATTGAATTAATTAATAAAGCGGGCCAAAAAGTGAAGAAAACCTTTGAAAATGGTGGAAATGTATTTCTATGCGGAAATGGCGGATCTGCTTCGGATTCTATTCATATTGCGGCGGAGCTATCAGGACGTTTTCAAAAGGAACGTAAATCATTACCAGCGCTATCTCTAAATGCAGATATAGCTGCCTTAACTGCGATTTCCAATGATTATAGTTATGAGCAAGTCTTTGAAAGGATTCTTAGTGGAATTGTTCATGAACGAGATGCTTTGATTGGTATAAGCACTAGTGGCAATTCTGAGAATGTCTATCGAGCTTTTGTGGAGGCAAAACGACATGGTGCTACTACTATTGGGTTGCTCGGTAAGGATGGTGGAAAGATTAACGAAGTGGCAGATATAGCTATTGTGGTTCCTGGAAATAATACAGCGAGAATACAAGAATCTCATATCATGATTGGTCATATTATCTGTGAAATAGCAGAGGAAGATTATGAATAAGGCTATTTTTCTAGACCGAGATGGCACAATAAATATAGACAAAGACTACCTATATAAAATTGAGGACTTTGAATATATATCAGGCGTTGTCGAGGCCCTAAAGCAATTACAAGATATGGGGTATTTATTGATTGTAATTTCAAATCAATCAGGAATCGCGAGAGGATTCTATTCAGAAGATGATTATCTAATAATAGACCGATGGATGAAGGATGATTTGAAGTCTAGAGGAGTAAATATTACAGCATCGTACTATTGCCCTCATCATCCAAAGGCTTTAGTGAAAAAATATCGATGTGAGTGTAACTGTCGTAAACCTAACACCGGACTATTCTGGCAGGCACAAAAAGATTTTGATATTGATATGTCAAAAAGTATTGCTATAGGTGATAAAGAGAGAGATATAGCGATATGTAAAGAGGCTCCTGTTAGGGGAATACTTATAGATTGTAATAAAAAATGGAGCAATGTCATATCAGATATAAGAAATAAACATAAAGATTAATCTGCATGGAAAAAAAATTAATGAATATAAAACCATAGCACTCTACGGTCTTGGCACCGAAACAGAAAGGCTCATTTCCCAGTGGAGAAGTGGGCCTAAAATAGTTGGACTTTTAGATGGTTTTAAGAAATCTGGTGATGCCTTTGGATATCCTATCATTACCATGCAGCAGGCTGTGGACTCCAAGGTGGAAGCTATTATAGTTGTAGCTCGCCCAGGCTCGTGCAAAGTAATAGCAAAAAGAATAAAAGAAGTATGCCAAGCTAACGGTATACTTGTTTATGATGTTCGTGGAAATAATTTGTTAGCTGAGACAAAAGTATCATATGATTTTAGAAATATTAACGTATATACGAAGTCTGATTTATTGGCGAAAGTGGAAGAGTCGGATGTAATTAGCTTTGATTTATTTGATACATTAGTAGCTAGAAAAGTGCTTTATTATACAGATATATTCGAGCTAATTGATGCTAAATTGCGCGAGCAAAAAATTTATATACCTGAATTCTCAAAGCTAAGACTTGCTGCGGAAAAAGAGCTGTCAAAGACTGCAGCTCCAAAACTCAGTAATATTTATGATTGGGTGATTAGTCAGCATCCAGAATGTAATCTTTCTTCCAATGAATTAGCCGAAATAGAGTGGCAAATTGATAAGTCTATCATGTATACTCGCGATGGTATGAAGGATTTATTATCTGAAATAGCTACTTTAGGAAAGAGGATTGTAGTAACCACAGATACATATTATAGCAAACAGCAGATTGAGGAATTGTTATCGCTGATGGGATATGAACACATTGATAAAGTGTATGTATCCAGCGAATATAATGTTTCTAAAGCTAATGAATTATTTGAAATAGTTACAAATGACAATAGGGACAAAAGTATTCTTCATATAGGCGATGATGAATATGTAGATGTAGAGAAGGCTTCAGAGTATGGTCTTAATAACTATCGTATATACGGAGTGAAAGATATATTTGATGAAGTAGATGCCTTTGGATTATCATCGAATATTAATTCCTACTCCGATAATGTGAAGGTGGGATTAGCGTTATCAAAATTTTTTTCTAATCCATTCCAGTTTGAAACATTAAACAAAAAGATATCAATAAATAACGCAAAAGACATAGGATATTTCATCTGTGGGCCAATGGTTTTAGATTTTGCCTTTTGGTTTGAAGATAAGATAAAACAAATTGGTGCTGAAAATGCTTTGTTATGCGCTAGAGATGGATATTTGCTAAAGAAAATATTTGAGCGAATCGATTCGGAAGTGCATTCGGTATATTTCCTAACTTCCCGCACATCTGCAATACGTGCAGGTATCGAAAACGAGGATGACATAGCTTATGTCGACAGCATGAAGTTTTTTGGAAGCCAGGAAGAAAGCTTACTTGCACGATTTGGCATAAGTTTAAATGAAGGTGAGGATAGAAATGCAGCAATTATTAATAAGGCAAAATTCCAAAGATTGAATTATCAAAAATATATATCAAAGCTAAATCTTAGCGATGGCACAACTGCTGTGTTTGACTTTGTCGCAAAAGGAACAACTCAACTATTCCTCCAAAAGATAATGAAACAACAACTTAAGGGGCTATATTTCCTACAGCTAGAGCCGGAATTTATGGCTGATAAAGGCGTGGAAATTGAGTCATTTTATACGGAGGAGGAGCGAGATAGGAGTGTAATATTTGATAATTATTACATCTTAGAAACAATACTCACATCACCAATGCCATCGGTGGATGAATTTGACGAGTGTGGTAATCCTGTATATGCAAAAGAAACTAGAAGCCCTGAGAATATTAAATGTGCCCAGAAAATGCAGCAGGGCATAATAGAATATGTAGAAGATTATCTTGAAATTGTACCAAAAGAGTTGCGTATAATTAATAAGCAATTAGATGAAGGATTATTATCTCTCATAGGAAAAATACAAATAGATGATGAAGATTTTAAAAGACTTGTTATCGAAGACACATTTTTTGGAAGGATGACAGATATTAAGGATGTGCTATAGTTTATTGATGTCGAAGATGTACATATTGACTGGTCCTCAAAAGGCGTTTATAAAAAAACAAAATTTCAAACCATTCAACTCCGCTTAATCTCCACGTAAAACGAGATTAAGCGGAGTTGAAGCGCATTTACGGTTGAAATGGATAAAAAACGGTGTTAGAATTAGCTTAAAGACATTAAAATAATGAGATTAAGCGGAGTTGAACGATATGATAATTGGAAGAAAACAAGAAATCGATATTCTAAACAGCACAATTCAGGATGATTATTCTCATTTTGTAGCCATTTACGGACGTAGAAGAATAGGAAAGACTTTCCTTATAAGAGAAGTCTTTAATTATAGGTTTACATTTCAGCATTCTGGACTGTCAGAGGGGGGATTGAAGGAACAGCTCTTTGCATTTGAGGCTTCAATAAGGGATGCTGGAGGAAATCCAACAAAAAACGTAAGAATTGGCTTGAAGCTTTTGAAGATTTAAAGGATGTAATTCGTTCGTCATCCGAGAAAAAGAAGATTATTTTTATTGATGAGCTATCATGGATGGATACACAGAATAGTGATTTGATGGTGGCTTTGGAGAATTTCTGGAATGGGTGGGCTTCAGCACGAAGAGATGTTGTTCTTATTGTATGCGCATCCGCTACTTCTTGGATGTTATCAAAGGTAGTGCACAACAAAGGTGGGCTTTATAACAGATTGACAGAGCAGATACATCTGGAAAGCTTTTCTTTGGCTGAGTGCGAAGAATATGTGAAATCAAAAGGTATGGCTTTCACAAGAAACCAGATTTTGCATTATTACATGGTCTTTGGAGGAATACCTTTTTATTGGGGATTTCTTGAGAAGGGGTTAAGCATACAGCAGAATATTGATCAGATTTTATTTGCAAAAAATGCACCATTGGTCGATGAATTCAAATATTTATATGCCTCTATTTTTAAAAATCCAGAAAACTACATCAAAATCATTAGCGCGCTGGCCACTAAAAAGGTTGGTATGACCCGTGAGGAAATTATAAAGAATTCTGGTCTTGCTAATTCGGGGGAACTGACCACCAGACTCGAAGAGTTGGAAAGCTGTGGATTCATAAGAAAATATGATGCGTATGGTATGAAAAAGAAAAATGCTGTCTATCAGCTCATTGATAATTACACATTATTTTATTATCAGTTTCTTTCTAGTAAACCAACAGATGAGCATTTTTGGACAAATCAAATAAATACGCCTTCAATAAATACTTGGCAGGGTTTAGCTTTTGAAAGAGTTTGTTTGGAGCATGTAAATCAGATGAAGCAAAAGCTTGGGATTTCTGGTGTCCAGACAGAAGTAAATTCTTGGTATTGCAAGGCAGACGCAGATAAAGGAATAAAAGGTGCGCAGATTGATTTGCTGATTGTAAGAAAGGATCAGGTAATAAATCTTTGCGAAATGAAGTATTCAAATACTGATTACACTGTAACAGCAGAAGTGGATTCTGATATTAGGGAGAAAATCCAAGATTTTCAAAAGGCGACAAAGACTAAATATGCAATTTATCCTACATTGGTAACTACCTATGGAATGGTAAATAACAGCTATTCAGGAAATATACAGGCTGTGATTACTTTAGATGATTTGTTTATCTAATTCCTTTTGCGTAAAGTCCCATGGGGAAGCTGAGCGATATATGCTGAATCTAGCGGTATTAGACTGCTTGATTGGTAATGTGGATAGGCATACTAGAAACTTTGGATTATTCTATAATTCGCTCAACGGAGAATATCAGATACCTTTAATTTTCGATAACGGTATGGGATTGTTTGAGCACGATTATTATCGTGATAACTATCGTACTTTCGAAGCAGCTATGGCAGAAGTTAGATTAATCAATAATCTTAAAGGAATCTTATATTACATAGACACTCCACTGATAGATTTTGAAATAAAAGAGCGAGAGCTTATTAAAGCTGAGGACCTAAGCAAGGGACAACTGTATCCTTGGGAATTGGCAAAGCTTGGTGTATCCTATGGCAGCTTCAATCAGTTTTTTCAGCGTCGAACCATGCGGGAAGGTTGCATGTTTTACCGCGAGCATCTTCGTGCGCTAGGAATGGACAAGATGGACTTCGATCTTTATATTAGAAAGAATAATGGGAATAATCATCTGGATAATTACTGGGTGCAATTTGAAGATTTTGGGGCAAAATGTTTTGCGGAAGTGTAATCAAATGATTGCAGATGATTTCAAATGGTGATATAGTGATTATATAGAAATAAATGAAAGGAGATCAATTATGGCTAGTACATTAATTCAATTTCGCGCTGATGATATTGAAAAGATAGAGGCAATAAAGATATGTGAAAAGCTTGGAATTAATTTGCAAGCATATTTAAGAATGTGTTTGTCTCGTCTTATTTCTGAGAATGGAATACCATTTAGTATGAATGTTGATGAAATTGAAGAAAATAAGGCACTTCGAACAATGCGAGACATTAGTAGACGCGCGGAAGAAAATGGAATTGCAGATATGTCATTGGAAGAGATTAATGCTGAGATTCAGGAGGTACGTCGGAATAAATGAATAAGTACTACGCTGTTATAGATACCAATGTGGTTGTATCTGCATTACTAAAAATGAATTCAATTCCAGGGACAATGGTGGAATTGGTTTTTACTGGTAAAATTGTTCCAATATATAATAATCAGATTATAACTGAGTATGAGGAGGTTTTGAGGCGACCAAAGTTTGGTATTTACGAGTATGAAATTGAGAATATTGTAAAAGGTATAAAGGATTATGGAATTGAGCTATCAGGAAAGCCGGTAGATGATTATTTTGTTGATCCTAAAGATATAGTTTTTTATGAAGTAACAATGAAAGCGCGAGAGGAGTTTGATGCAAAGCTTGTAACTGGTAATATAAAACATTTTCCGGAAAAGAGATATGTCTTAACTCCTAGACAAATGATAGATATGATTGCAAATGAAATGTAGTGGGATGGTGCACCTATAGGAAGGTGTTTTTATTTTTAAAAACAATCCGATATATCGGATATAGAAAATTATATAGGAGAAATGAGTAAACCAGGAATGATTATGAAAAGTGTATTTAGTGAAGAATATCTGCAATCATTATATTGTAGAAACGTTAACCTATGTGGCCCACGTAAATCAGGTAAATCTATTTGGTTAAATTCGATAAATTCCTTGATATTGATCATTATGAGTTGACTGGAGGAATATTTAGTACTTCTTTTTGCCTGCCGATGAAGAGGTTAGCTTTTATTTAAAATATATTAGCGATAAAAACGTTAGGACTGTAAAAGAACTGGCAGAATATTGTGAGAAAAATGGGATGGCTTCTGATATCGATTTATTTGCAAAAAAGTTCAAATACAGTAATTCGCAGGAGCTTTTAATACTTCTTGAGTCTCTTAGTGTATTGCTAGGACAAACAATCATAGATGATAAAAACATTCTCCTTAATGAAGATGGAAGGTTATGGCTTGCACTTGGCGGTTCTAAAAATTGGTATCAATTAAATAAAAACTTGTCAGTTAATTGGTAATATAATGTGTTTTTACGCTATAATAGGAATCATTAAAAAGAGATATCAGAAGGAATCCTATATGCAAAAACAGGTTTATGAAAAATATTTGAATTATTGCAGGCGAAGGGAATGACTCAGAAGGAATTTTCTGCTCTTACAGGCATTTCTGAGAGCACCATTAGTGATTGGAAGCATAAAAAATTTAACCCGGGTGCAGACAAAATTCCCGCGATTTGCAGAGTATTAAATATTTCATCTTCAGAATTGTTTGAGCTAGACGAAACAGAAAAAGGTGAAGGTAAATATAGATATTACCTTTCAGAAGAGGAAAGTCAGGTTGTTGAATTATTCCGTGCTGCAGATAAAGAAAACAAAAACATCTATTGTCCTATGCTAAGTTTTTGTTAGGAGAAAAGTAAGTAATAAAAAATATTTCCGTTACATATAAACTTTCCACCTCATCATCCGATAATAAAAGTAACAAAACAAAAACAGAATTGTCCATCAAAGCAAGCGGACCAATTCTCCGTTATCAGGTTTGGCAAAGGTCTTATCGGGTGATGCGAAGGGAATGTAACTTTGAATGATGATTCAGCAGAAAGGAACTAAATAATGATTGCTACAGTTTTCGCTTAGGAGCTGCTTTTCGATTACAAACCGGAATCGGGAGGCAGCTCATTTTACGTCCAAGCCCAAACTAATTCACAATTACTTGATAGAACGTTCACTTTTGAATGATAAAATGAAATGACTCAGAATGGAAGTATTAGGGGATAAAACTTATGGGGGACTTTCGAGAAGTCAGAATGTCTACAGATGAACTGACCGGTTTGTTGGACAAGCAGACCTTCTTTGTTTGCGCCCAAAATTTGATAGATACTGCTCATTATGGGCAGGAGTATGCATTTATTTTCTTTGATGTAGAAAATTTTAAAATCTTTAATGCAAACTATGGATATGAGATAGGTGACGAACTATTAGTATCCATTGCATATATTCTAAAAGACGAATTTGAAGGCCAGTTGCTCGCCCATTTCACAGGTGACCATTTTGTGGCCTGTGTCAATACAATTCAGGTTATTCAAACAATAAAATCTGTTCGCGAGAGAATTAAATTAATAAGAAAAAGCGCCAGTATCGAGCTGAAGGCTGGCATTTACATCTATGACGGTGAGGAGAAGGATGTAATTAAATGCTGCGATAAAGCTCGTATGGCCTGTATTAGCATTAAGAAAAATACGATGTTGGTTATCGTGTTTACGATAAGGAATTGGGAGGAAGTCTTCAGCGTAAGCAGGATATACTGGATAGATTGGATGAGGCCATTGCGAAGCGATATATCAAGGTCTATTATCAGCCGATAGTACGCTCCTTTACAGGGGAGGTTTGCGCCTGGGAGGCATTGGTACGCTGGCAGGATCCAATAAAGGGCGTTGTGTACCCAAATGAATTTATTCCAGTTCTGGAGGAATACAGACTGATTCATAAGATAGATATGTTTGTAATCGATGAAGTATTTTCTCGATATCATAACGAGGTTGAGGGGAAGATGCCGGCTGTTCCCGTTTCTATAAACCTATCAAGAATTGATTTTGAGGTTATGAATCTACCAGAGTTTTTTGAGGAAAAGATTCGCCAGTATAGATGCCCTAAAAACTTATTCCATTTAGAGATTACGGAAAGCGCTCTGATGGAAAATACGGAAAATATTATGCATCAGGTTACCAAGCTTCGTCAGAATGGCTATGAAGTATGGATGGATGATTTCGGCAGCGGTTATTCTTCGCTTAATCTTTTAAAGACATACCAGTTTGACCTGGTAAAAATCGATATGGATTTTCTAAAAGATTTTGAGGTATCTGAAAATAGCAAAATCATTCTTAAGCATATGGTTTCCCTGATAAAAAACCTTGGCGCCCACACATTAATCGAAGGCGTGGAGACTCAGGAGCAGTTTGATTTTATGAAGAGCATTGGGTGCGAAATGATACAGGGATACCTAATTGCAAAGCCAATGCCATATTTGGAAGGTCTGGATAGTATTAAAAAGAACGGAAGAACATTGGAGACCTATGAGGAACGTCTTTTTAATGATGAAATCGGAAAGATTGATATTTTAAGACAGAATCCTCTGCAAAATGTTGAACATCCAGATGATGACAGTGCGCTTCCTCTTGCGGTAGTGGTGCACGAAGCTGGTGTTTGGAGTTTTAAATATACTAACGAAGAATTTTTGAATACCATAAGTCTCTTTGGGTATAAGGGTGAGGCTGATGTTGAGCTTATGCTAAATAGGGAACATACTCGATGGCTACAATATCATCACTTTTTAGATATATGTGCCCATAGTAAAGAAGAGCACAAATCAGAGAGTATGGACTACATAAACAATGGACGAATTGTAAATATGAGAGTTCGTCACATGGGTGGATCTAAAGGCGATGTCCGAGATGCCTATATGATTTCATTCAGACTGTTGTCACGCTTTAGAAATTCAAATTATGATAATAGAATTACAGCGATTAGCCGCTCCCTGTTTTCTATATATGAGAGCGTGGATTTATTTGGAATACATGATGATTTCTATGAAAATATATATTTGAGTGACAGCCGTATTTACAAGGAGTTTGATGAAGGAAAAAGAAAATCATCGGATATTATAAACGGAATATGCGAGAAACTGGTTCATGAAGATGACAGGGTATATTTCAGGCAGATGTTCGATATGGACACCATAGAACAAAGAATTGCAGAAGAACCTTGCGGCGCAACAGTTGGATTTTACAGGATTCTAGACTCGAGACACAATTATGTCTGGAAGATGGTAACCCTTTCTATAATGCATTTTGAAAATAATGATTGTCTTCTTTGCTGTGTAAACGAGGCTCCTACTGAAATAGCCAGACGTATGTCAAATAGCCAGACCCAGAGGCGTAGAAGCACAGATAATACAAACACTGAGATTGCTAAAAGAATTAATCCTACATTTGAAAACATCTTACAGCTGATTCCGGTAGGCGTTTTCTGGAAGGATAAAGAGAGAAGATTCCTTGGTGCAAACCAAATGTTTCTTGACTATTATGGCTTCCAGTCAGTACAGGAAATAATAGGAAAAACTGATGAGGATATGGGATGGCATATTAATCCGGATGCCTTTAAAAAGATGAGCTAGACGTCATAAATAACGGAAAAACCATAGAAAATGTGCGCGGTGAGTGCATTGTAAAAGGTAAGGTAAGAAAGATAGCTGCCAGCAAACAGCCATATGTAGTAGATAGAAAAATAGTAGGATTGGTGGGTTATTTCAAGGATGTCACAGATGAGCTAAAGGAACAAGAGAAGCTAGAATTGCTTACTATGACAGATGCTCTTACAGGATTATACAATCGCCGTGCTTTTTCAGAGATAGTAGAAAAATTCATGAATCAGTATAAAACAGACAAAACTGATTTTGCATTACTGATGATTGACATTGATAAATTCAAGCAGATCAATGATTTATATGGCCACGACTATGGAGATATAGTACTGACGAAAATAAGTCATATCCTGAAGCAGGTTGCATCTGAAAATAGCGTAGTATTTCGTTTAGGCGGTGATGAATTTGTTATTCTTCATCAACACAAAAACGAAGCTGAACTGGAAAGCATAAAATTTGAAATACTAGCTGAATTAAATCGCGCTAATCAGATGGCCAGGGTTTCTATTACGGTACAGCTTTCTATCGGAATGGCAATTTACTCTGACTATGGGAACTTAAGAGACTGTTTGGATGCAGCGGATAAGGGAATGTATGCGGAGAAAGAACAGCATAAAAAGGAGCAATAGTTAACAAAAAACATACCCCAAAAATGTGTAAAGTGACAGAATTTGATTATTCGTGATTGAATATGATTAGATGTGATTGATATTGAATAAAACTAATGTTATATTCTGATTATAATAATCATATTCGAGCAGAAATGCTCAGGGGTGGGTAAATGCTAACAGAAGAGAGAAGGGCACGAATAATTGAAATAGTAAACGAAAAAAAGGCGGTTTCTGTCAATGAGCTGGTAGAGCTTTTGGACACATCAGCTGCTACAATCCGTCGTGATATTACCGAGCTTAATCGAGCAAAAAAGCTCATTAAAGTTTTCGGAGGGGCAACATCCATTTCAGGAAGAGATGTTATCACTAAAGAAGATGCAGTAAAGCAAAAGGCTCAGAAGAATGTCAACGAAAAGGTTAACATCAGCCGCTATGCAGCAGGTCTTATTCAGGACAGCGATTTTGTTTACATTGATGCAGGTACAACTACACTAGCCATGCTTGAATACATTAATAATCACAAGGCAAAATACATCACTAATGGTGTTGTTCACGCCAAGATTCTTATGGACAAGGGTCTGGAGGTTATTATGATTGGCGGCAGACTAAAGGCTTCTACCGAGGCGGTGGTTGGTCCGGATTGCATAGATTTTATTCGCAAGTACCATTTCACAAAGGCCTTTATGGGTACAAATGGTATTTCAGTCCACGCAGGCTTTACTACACCTGACGCCGATGAGGCGATGATTAAAACGGCAGCCATTAGACATGCATACAAATCATACATCTTGGCTGACCATACAAAGTTTGATGAGATTAATTCTGTGACCTTTGCAGATATTAATGACTGCATCATTATCACAGATAAAACTCCATCAAAAGAATATGTGAGCAACACTACGGTAAAAGTATGTGATGATTAGAAAACGGAGGTAAAGCAATGGTTTATACGGTTACATTTAACCCTGCACTTGATTATGTAGTACGAATGGACGGAGATTTACTCCCAGGTATGACAAACCGTTCTGCTAGCGAGGAATATTATTTTGGTGGAAAGGGTATCAATGTATCCATGGTATTGGCTGAGCTTGGTGTAAAGAGCACAGCATTAGGATTTGTTGCAGGATTCACAGGTAGAGCTATCGAGGATGGCGTTCAGGAAGCTGGCATCGATACAGATTTTATCCATCTTAAGGATGGCATTTCACGAATCAATGTGAAGCTTAAAGGAACAGAGGAAACTGAGATTAATGCTCAGGGACCAAAGATTGATGAACAGTCACAGAAGGAACTTTTCGATAAGCTTTCTAAGCTGGTTGAAGGAGATGTTCTTATTCTTGCAGGTTCAATTCCAAATTCTCTTCCAGATGATGTATATGAAAAGATCCTTTCAATGCTGGATGGAAAGGGAATCAAATTTGTTGTTGATGCAACAAAGGATTTGCTTACAAACGTTCTTAAGTATCATCCATTCCTTATCAAGCCAAACAATTTCGAGCTTGGTGAAATCGTTGGTAAGGTACTTAAAACAGATGATGAGATATATGAGGGAGCTTTAAAGCTTCAGGAAATGGGAGCAAGAAATGTTCTTATTTCTATGGCAGGCGCAGGTGCGATGCTTGTTGATGAAAACGGCGAGAGATATCGTATCGGCGTGCCAAAGGGACAGGTTAGAAATTCAGTAGGTGCTGGTGATTCAATGGTAGCAGGCTTTGTTGCCGGATATATGAAAACACAGAATTACGATACAGCACTTAAGATGGGTACAGCAGCAGGTTCCGCTACAGCATTCTCAGACGGATTAGCTAAGGCTGCTGACATCGATACATTGTTCAAAACATTGTAAATCAATGTTTTATATAATTTTTAGTTTTTAATGTAGGAGGGAATATGAAAATTTCAGAGTTCATCGATCCAAAAGGGATCAAGCTTCAGGTAGCATGTGCTGACCAGAATGAAGCAATCGACCAGCTCATTTCACTTCATAGTTCTGTAGGAAACTTGAATGATGAAGCAGGTTTTAAGGAGGCTATTCTTGCCCGCGAGGCAAAGGGTTCAACAGCAATCGGAAACGGTATTGCTGTTCCTCACGGAAAGTCTTCTGCAGTTTCAAAGGCAGGAGTTACAGCAATCACATGCCCAGCAGGCGTTGATTACAAGGCTCTCGATGGTAACCCAACAAATCTTTTATTCATGATTGCAGCTCCAGAAGGTGCAGCAGATACACATCTCGAAGTACTTTCTAAGCTCATGACTATCCTTATGGATGCAGCATTCTGCAAGTCTCTTGTTCAGGCTAAGACTGTTGAAGAGTTTATCGGTCTTATCGATAAGAAGGAAGAAGAGAGATATGCAGGAACTCCTGCAGAGAAGGCAGCTACAGGCAATAAGAAAATCGTTGCTGTTACAGCTTGCCCAACAGGTATTGCTCATACATTTATGGCAGCTGAGGCTCTCGAGCAGAAGGCTAAGGAGCTTGGCATTGCATTTAGAGTAGAGAAGGATGGTTCAGCAGGAGCTAAGGATCCTCTTACTTCTAGCGAAATCGCAGAGGCAGATGCAGTTATTGTAGCTTGCGATAAAAATATTGATATGAGTGTATTCGATGGCAAGAAGGTAGTACTTGCATCTACAAAGGATGCTATTCACACACCTGAAAAGCTTTTCGAGAAGGCTGAGACAGCAGCTGTATATCATCACACAGGAGCTGTTACAAAGAGATCTGATGATTCTAATGAAACACTTGGACGTCAGCTTTACAAGCACCTTATGAATGGTGTATCTCACATGCTTCCATTCGTTATTGGTGGTGGTATCCTTATCGCTATCGCATTCTTACTTGATGATTATTCAATCGATCCTAGCAACTTTGGTACAAACACACCTGTAGCTGCTTGGTTCAAGACAATCGGTGGTGCAGCATTCGGATTTATGCTTCCAATCCTCGCAGGATTTATTGCTCAGTCAATCGCTGACAGACCAGGTCTTGCAGTTGGTTTCGTAGGTGGTGCTCTTGCAGCAAGTGGTGCTACATTTGCTAACCCAGGTGGAGCTATTCCATCAGCTTTCCTTGGCGCATTAGTAGCAGGTTTCGCTGCTGGTTACTTTATGAAGTGGCTCGAGAAGGTTTGCGACAAGCTTCCTCAGTCTCTTGAAGGTATCAAGCCAGTACTTATTTACCCACTTTGCGGTATTACAGTAATCGGTATTGTTATGTGCGCAATCAACCCAATCGTTGGTGCCCTTAACGCTTGGATTTCTGGTGTTCTTACAGGAATGGGAACAACATCACTTATTCCACTTGGAATTATCCTTGGCGCTATGATGGCTACAGATATGGGTGGCCCACTTAACAAGGCAGCATACGTATTTGGTACAGCAGCTCTTGCAGAGCAGAACGAAGTAGGTTGGATGATTATGGCAGCAGTTATGGTTGGTGGTATGGTTCCTCCTATCGCAATCGCACTTGCTACACTTATCTTCCCTAAGAAGTTCACAGTAGCTGAGAGAAAGGCTGGTCCTGTTAACTTTATCATGGGCTTCTGCTTCATCACTGAGGGTGCTATCCCTTACGCAGCAGCAGATCCACTTCACGTAATCCCATCACTTATGGTTGGTTCAGGTGTTGCTGGTGCCCTTTCAATGGCATTCAAGTGCACACTTATGGCTCCACACGGTGGAATCTTCGTATTCCCAGTAGTTGGTAATGCTGTACTTTACCTTGTAGCACTTGCTATTGGTTCAGCAGTTAGCTGCTTACTTCTTGGTTTATTAAAGAAGACAGTTGAGGATTAATTCATCAATTAATTTATAAGATAATTTACCATTCCGAGGGGAATTTCCTCTCGGAATGGGTTTTTGTTTATTTTTATTAGTAATTCACGAAAACTTGTATTTTTTTTAGAGAAACAATAATAGACAAATGATTTGTTTTTCTATAAAGTATATAGGTACTTTTTTTAGGGATGAATTGTACGTTGAAACGAAAGGAGTATATTATGGTTTCAAAAGTAGTTAAGGTTACAAACGAGCAGGGTATGCATATGCGTCCAGCTACAGTTTTCAGCGCAGCTGTTACACCATTCGAGTCAGATGTTAAGATTGGTTACAATGGTATGCAGTACGATGGAAAGAGCGTTATGATGCTTATGGCAGCTTGCATTAAGTGTGGTGCCGAGATCGAGATCATCTGCAATGGTTCTGATGAAGAAGCAGCACTTGCTAAGGCAGTAGAGCTCGTTGAGAGTGGACTTGGAGACTAATCCATTTATTTAAACTCTCTTTACTTAAACTGTTAAGGAGGAACATCTATGTACAAAGGCATAGAAGCATCTAGGGGTATAGGTATTGGTAGCATTTGCCTTATCGTAGAGCGTGACTTATCTTTCGAGTCAAAGCACATCGATGATACAGATGCAGAAAAAGCAAGATTTAACTCAGCTATCGACAAGTTCAAGGCTGAGACTGCTGAAATGGCAGAGAATATCAGAAAGAATATCGGTCCAAAAGAGGCTGAAATCATGGAAGGTCACTTAGCTATGATCAATGATCCAACAATGGCTGGTGAAATGACAAAGATGATTGAGGCTGGTCAGTGTGCAGAAGCAGCAGTTACAGCTGTTTGCGACATGTTCATTGGCATGTTCTCTAAGATGGAAGATGATATGATGCGTCAGCGTGCATCAGATATTTCTGATATTAAAATTAGCTTGCTTAAAATTTTACTTGGGGTAGAGGATGTAGATATTAGTAAGGTTGCACCAGGCACAGTTTTAGTTGCTCACGATCTTACACCATCTATGACTTCACAGATTGTAAAAGAGAATGTTGTTGGTATTATCACAGAGGTTGGAGGTAAGACTTCGCATTCTGCTATTCTTGCTAGAGCATTAGAGATACCTGCTGTTCTTTCAGTTCCTGGTATTACAGAACTTGTTAAGGACAAGGATACTGCTATTGTCGACGGTACAGAGGGTGATGTATATATTAATCCAGATGGTGACGTAGTTTCGAAGTACGTTATCAAGCGTGAGGAGTTTATTCGTGCACAGGCCGAGCTTAAGAACTTCTTCGGTAAGGAGACAGTTACAGCTGATGGCGACAGAGTAGAGCTCTTCTGCAACATTGGAACACCTAAGGATGCAAAGAAAGCTGTTGAATGTGACGGCGAGGGTATCGGTCTTTTCCGTTCAGAATTCTTATTCATGGACAAGCCACATCTTCCAACAGAGGATGAGCAGTTCGAGGCTTACAAAGAGGCTGTTGAGACTATGGCTGGAAAGACAGTTATCATCCGTACTCTTGATATCGGTGGTGATAAGGATATTCCTTATCTCGGTCTCGAGAAGGAAGAGAATCCATTCTTAGGCTACAGAGCAGTTCGTTACTGCTTAGCTAATAAGGATATTTACAAGACACAGCTCAGAGGTCTTCTCAGAGCTAGTGCATACGGTAAAGTTAAGATCATGGTACCACTTGTTACTTGTGTTGACGAAGTTCGTGCTGTTAAGGCTCTCGTTGAAGAGTGCAAGAATGAGCTCAAGGCAGAGGGAATCAAGTACGATGAGAACATCGAAGTTGGTTGCATGGTAGAGACAGCTGCAGCTTCTCTTATTGCAGATCTTCTTGCAAAGGAAGCAGACTTCTTCTCAATCGGTACTAACGACTTAACACAGTACACAATGAGTGTTGATAGAGGAAATGCTAATGTTGCATACCTTTACTCAGCATTCCAGCCAGCTGTTCTTCGTTCAATCAAGAACATTATCAAGGCAGGTAATGAAGCTGGTATTCCAGTTGGTATGTGTGGTGAGGCAGCAGCAGATCCACTCATGATTCCACTTCTTATGTCATTCGGACTTGATGAGTACTCAGTGAACCCAGTTCTCGTACTCACAGCACGTAGCATTATTTCTAAGTGGTCAAAGGCTGAGGCAGATGCTTTAGCTGAGAAGGTACTTAGCCTTACAACAGAGGCTGAGGTTGTTGCTCTTCTTAAGGCTTCAGCAAAATAATGTGAATTAAATCAAGAAATGATATAATGAACCTTAGACGATAAAAAGTCTAAGGTTCTTTTTTATAAATAAAGTGGTGGATGAGGTGTTATATGAAAAATACTAATATGAACGTTGCAAAAGCCGTAGACAACAGAAACCAAGTAATAGTAAGAACCAGCATTATTGGAATAGTGGCAAACCTGCTTTTAGCTGGGTTCAAAGCACTGGTAGGTTTCTTATCAGGCTCTATAGCGATTATTCTTGATGCAGTAAACAATCTATCAGATGCTTTGTCATCTGTAGTTACAATAATAGGTACCAAGCTTGGTGCAAAGATGCCAGATAAGGAGCATCCTTTAGGCCATGGCAGAGCAGAATATCTTAGCGCCTTATTGGTAGCGGCAATCATTATATATGCCGGTCTTACATCCTTGAATGAATCAATCCTAAAGATTATTCATCCTACAGAGGTAGAGTACGAGACACTTACACTTGTTGTTCTTGTAGCAGCTATTATTGTAAAGTTCTTCCTTGGCAGATATGTGAAGGCCACTGGCGAAAAGGTAAATTCCAGCGCGCTTATAGCATCAGGTGCTGATGCAAGTTTTGATGCTATTATTTCAGCATCTGTTTTGGCTTCGGCTATTATCTATCTTGCCTTTGGATTATCTTTGGAGGCCTGGGTTGGTGTGCTCATTTCAGTAATCATCGTAAAAGCAGGTTGGGAAATGATGTCAGATACCCTGGATGATATTTTAGGTCGTCGCCCTGACAGAGAACTTACAGTTGGAATCAAAAGATTAATTTGCGAAGAGCCAGAGGTTCGCGGAGCATATGATTTAGTCCTTAACAACTATGGCCCTAACAAATTCCTTGGCTCAGTTCACGTAGAGCTTCCAGATGTAATGACTGTTGAAGACGTAGATAATCTTACAAGACGTATACAGGAAAAGGTATACAATGAAACAGGCGTGGTTCTTACGGGCGTAGGTGTGTATTCTTACAACACCAAAGACGACGAGGCTGCCCGCATACGAAATAGAGCATTAGAAATTGTTAAACAGCACGATTGGGCTTTACAGCTTCACGGCTTTTATGTAAATACAAGCACAAAAGAAATGAGATTTGATGTTGTACTCAGTTTTGAAATTAATCATACTGAAGGAACTGAAATCATATATAAAGAGGTGCTTTCAGAGTACCCAGACTATGATATACAGATTGCGGCTGACGTAGACGTAACTGATTAAAAATAGCATAGTCAGACCAGGAGGTTTTATGAAACAGACACAAGATAAAGAACGAAATTTAACAATGATGATGGATGAGTACGAGCTGACTATGGCCAATGCGTACTTTAATGATCCTACTATCGACCCAAACACAAAAGTTAGCTTTGATGTATTTTACAGAGTAAATCCAGATGGAGGCGGTTTTGCAATATTTGCAGGCCTTCAGCAGATAAAGGATTACCTTTTAAATATGCATTTTACTGATGAGGATATTGCATATCTTAGAAGTGTAGGTCATTTCACAGAGGATTTCTTAGAGTACCTTAAGAACTTTAAATTTACAGGTGATGTGGATGCTTTCCCAGAGGGAACTATTATGTATCCAAACGAGCCTATCATCACAGTTACAGCTCCTATTATCGAGGCTCAGCTTGTGGAGACAGAGATTCTTGCTCAGGTAAATCATCAGTCACTTATAGCTACAAAGGCCAGCCGTATTGTAAGGGCTGCAGCAGGTCGTGCAGTATCAGATTTTGGTGCAAGACGTGCCCATAATAATGACGCTGCTATCTACGGCGCAAGAGCAGCATATATTGGTGGTGCAGCAGGTACAGCTACAGTATCAGCCGGTCAGTATTTCAACATTCCAATCGGCGGAACAATGGCTCACAGCTACGTTATGTATTTTACAAGCGATGATAATGATTATCGTACATCAGAGCTTGCAGCATTTAGAAGCTTCGCAAAGAGCTATCCAAATAACTGCATTTTGCTTGTTGATACTTACAATGTTTTAAAGTCTGGTGTTCCTAATGCCATAAAGGTGTTCCAGGAAATGAAGGATGCTGGAATTCAATCAAAGAGCTTTGGTATCAGAATAGATTCTGGTGATTTGGCTTATCTTACAAAGAAGTCAAGAAAGATGCTTGATGATGCAGGATTCCCAGATGCAAAAATTATCGTAAGTAATTCACTAGACGAGTATACTATCACATCTATCCTTCAGCAGGGTGGACAGGTTAATTCCTTTGGTGTAGGCGAGCGTCTCATCACTGCCAAATCAGAGCCAGTTTTTGGTGCAGTTTATAAGCTTTGCGCTGTTACTGATGCAAAGACAGGTGAGACTATTCCTAAGATTAAGATTTCAGAGACTGTTGAGAAGATTACAAATCCAGGTCTTAAGGATGTTTACCGTATTAAGGATGAGCACGGCAGAGCAGTTGCAGATATGCTTGCCATAAAGGGCGAAAAGGTAGATATGAATGTGCCAGGAGGCTACCGATTTGTGGATCCAGAACAGCCTTGGAAGAGCACTCATGTTTTTGAAAACTGCACAGCAGAGCTTCTACAGAAGCCACTAATCAGAGGCGGAAAGGCAGCCTGTGAGGATGAAGACATGCAGACTATC
The DNA here is from genome assembly GCA_000209815.1 of Butyrivibrio fibrisolvens 16/4. Lineage (GTDB taxonomy): Bacteria > Bacillota > Clostridia > Lachnospirales > Lachnospiraceae > Pseudobutyrivibrio > Pseudobutyrivibrio fibrisolvens_A. Next base: position 519,212 of record FP929036.1, on the reverse strand, counting down.
AGAGCTCGTGTACAAACACAGCTGCAGACTAGTGTATGGCCTGAGGAGCAGCGATTCGAGAATCCTCACAAGCATTATCTGGACATGACCCCAGATTACTACAATATGAAGATGGAACTCTTACGCAAAGAGGATAAATAAGATTGATATCAAAAGAGAAACTACAGGAATATAATAATAAGCTCGCCGGTATCGGCTTGGCCCTTGAGCATACTGCTGAGGGGCTAAAGCTCACCGATGGCGAGCTTTCTATCATGGCAGATTTTAGAGAGATGCTTCCTCGACTAAAGCAAAGTAATCTTCAAAGGGAGATGCTGGTGAAGGCTGCCAGAATAAAGGGGCAGGAAATGCCTCAGCTTTTAGTGGATGCCACGGCAGGCTTTGGTGAGGATTCTCTTATTTTAGCTGCAGCAGGTTTCAAGGTTCGTCTTTACGAATTTGATGAAATAATAGCTGTGCTTTTACAGGATTGTATGGAAAGGGCTGCAGAAATTCCAGAGCTAAAGGATGCTGTTGGCCGTATGGAGCTTGTATGTGGAGATAGTGTTGCAGGAATGAAGAATCTTGATTACAAGCCAGATATTGTACTGCTTGACCCTATGTTTCCGGCCAGACAAAAAAGCGCTTTGATAAAGAAGAAATTCCAGCTTATACAGCGACTGGAAAGTCCTTGTAGCACAGAAATAGAATTGCTTAATGCAGCTGAGGCAGCAGAACCAAAGCGAATAGTAATCAAACGTCCGCTTAAGGGACCATATCTTGCAGACAGAAAACCTAGCTATAGTCTAGAAGGTAAAGCCATAAGATACGATTGCATGGTTTACGCAAGATAAAAAATCCTTGTGTATAATTCATCAAATGACATTTTTTGTTCACGGAAAACCCTTATTTTTATACTAAAATCTATGGTATATAACAAAAGTAGTATGCGTATTTTTTAGAAGAAGAGGGCAAAGATGAAAAAGAATAAGCGTACAACCGTAAAAAGTAGAATAACGAGGCATGTTGTGATTGCAATTGCCATAACTATTACTGTTATGACCATTGTAAATCTTGTGTATTTGTCTCGAAGAATTATAGAGCAGCAGGAGATGAAACTGGAACTAGCCACCCAAATGTGTGCTGGAGAGGTGGAGAGTTGGATTGATGATATGGCCACCGTTACGGAAGACATGGCCAGCACCCTTACAGCGCTAGGTGATTTAAACGAAACCACTGTACGTGCGGTTGTAGATAGGGTAGCCCTAAATCATCCAGAGTTTTATTATGTATATTTCTCTGATAAGCTTGGCAATGCAACAATGGCTAGAGGAGTTCAGTTTGCAGAGGGTGTAGATCCTAGAGAACGTGTATGGTATAAGACTGCCGAGGCCCTAGGTCATACTGTTGTTATAGATCCATATGTCAGTGCTTCCCGACCAGATATTATGATGGTTACAGTAGCTACCCCTGTCTATTGGGGAACAATGCTAGTTGGTGTAGTAGCGGTTGATGCAGATATAGCATCTGTTCAGGATTTTATTAATTCCATTGATTTTGAAGAAGGCTCTTATGGATTTTTATTGGATAGCAATAATAATATAATTGCCCATCCAAATGCAGATTTTAGTCCAAAGAATGGTGATATTACTTCTGCAATGGATGTTATGCCTGAGCTCGATGATATTTTATCAACATCCACACAGGATGAGTATGTAACAGCTAAGGATTACACAGGCACCAGAATGGTTTATTCGGCTAAGAGATTAGCAGGTAGTAAGTGGACTATTGCGGTGGCTTACCCAGAATCAAATTTCCTCTCACACGTTGATAGAGGAATCAGGATCAGCATATTTGTAGCACTTGTCTGTGCCTTTTTAGCTGTAGGAGATATAGCTGTTACAGTTAGACGAGTACTTAAGCCTTTGGATAAAATTAATCCAGCAATGCAAAGAATAGTAGAGGGCGATTTCTCTACCAATCTAAACTTTGCAGAGGCAAATGATGAAATTGGTGATTTGCAAAATGAATTGGCTGTTGTATTGTCGTCCTTATCAAAGGTTATCAATAAGCAGAATTATGTGCTTTCTGAGATGGAAAAGGGAAATCTTGTAGTAGAAGATATTGAGAATTTCCCTGGAGAATTAAATCAGATTGCAACATCTGTTAATTCTATTAAGGATACCTTTAATGATATTATTTCAGACATTCAGTTCTCGGCTATTAATCTTCAAAGCTATGCTATGGGAATTAATGAAACTACTGATATGGATGAAATGAAGATGATTTTCGAGGAGCTTTCCGCAGAAGCAAATGCGCTGATGGAAAAGACCTCCAGATTTATCACTATGCCAGGTGGTCCAAAGCCTGTTGATTACACTAATAATGTTAGTGAAGATAGTGGTTTAGACGACTATCGAGATGATTTTTAGAAATTAATATCACAATAAATATATTTAGAGTCTCTGACGAAAATCAGAGGCTCTTTTTGTATTTTTTTACAAAAATTGCGCAACCGATTGCAATGGATGGCATTATGTGATAGCTTTTTCTTGATAAAAGCCTTCCTATTGGGAGGTGCCCGAAGGGCAGATGAGGTGTATAAATGGGACATACTTTAGATTCAATAGCCAAGGAACTTGGTCTCTCAAAGACCACAGTTAGTCGTGCAATTTCAGGCAAAGGCAGAATTTCCGAGGAAACAAGACAAAAAGTTAATGATTATATCAAGAAGATAAACTACAGACCTAGTGCTGTGGCTCGCTCTCTTGCGGCCAATCGCACTTTCAACGTAGGTTTGGTAGTGCCTGCGGATTCAGCCCTTGGTGAAATGCCATACTTCCAGACACTTATGACAGGTGTTTGCGAAAGAGCTATGGATTATGATTATGATGTCCTTATTCTTCTTGCAGATAACGATGGAATCAGCCCATTAAAACACGCAGTTCAAAACCGCAAGATTGATGCGGTTATTGTCAGCCGTTGTGAGAGAGATTCCAAGGTTATCAATTTTCTAAAGGAATCAAACATTCCTTATATTGTTGTGGGAAATCCTATGGATGATGACGTATTATATGTAGATCACGACAACCGTGGCGCAGCAGCCAGAATGATTGAGACCCTCATAGATAGAGGTATTCATCGTATGGCTCTAATCGGTGGTGGTGAAAATATTAATGTTACCCACAGCAGATTACAGGGATTCAGAGATGGATTCAAAAATAAAGGTCTAAAAGTGGACGAAAGTCTAATTTTCTTAAACATGCATAAAAGTGCCAGAATGGATTCTGTATTGCGCCAGGTGATTTCGGAAGGGGCGGAGTGTATCGTTTGTATGGACGATATGCTTTGTAATTCTGCCCTAAATTGCCTTCACAATGATGGTATATCTGTACCTGAGGATGTTAAACTGTGCTCGTTTTATGATTCTAATTTACTATCCACATCAAAGCCTGCTATCACTAGTCTTTATTTTGATGCAAAAAAGCTAGGAGCAGAATGTCTTGAGATGCTTATGCGCAACTTAGATGGAGAAAGTGTCACAAATGTAATTGTGACAGACTTTAATATTCAGATGCGCGACAGCACAACTTAGTATATTTTCACAAAATAATCTCAAAATAGTCGTTAAAATTGCTTAGTTGACGAACAAAGCTACAAGGGATAGGATTATGTATGTAGAACAACCGGTTGCACAATTGCGGCCAGGGAGTATAAATATCTATGTAAAAATGGAGGAATAATCATGAAGAGAAAGTTAGTTTCAGCACTTCTTGTTTCTACAATGGCAGTTTCAGCTTTTGTAGGATGTGGGGCAGCAGCTGAGGAGACAACAGAGCCTGCAACAGAGGCTACAGAGGAAACAGCAGAGGCATCTACAGATGATGCAATTGCAAACCTTATTGCAGCAACAGAGGGAACAGTAAATATTGACCTTTGGTGCTCAGAGACAGAAGAATATCAGACAGTTATGAAGAAGCTTTGCGATGATTTTGCAGCTCAGTATCCAGATGTAGATTTCAACATCACACTTGGTGCTGTTTCAGAAGCTGATATGAAAGATAGAGTGTTAGAGGATGTTGAGGCAGCAGCTGATGTATTCGTATTCCCAGATGATCAGCTTGAGGCACTTGTTAAGGCCGGAGCTCTTAACGAAGTGGCAGCTCAGTACACATACGATATGAATGAGACAGATACACCTGCAACTGTTGAGGCTGCTCAGTATGATGGAAAGCAGTATGGCTATCCATTCACAGCTTCTAACGGATATTTCTTATACTATGATAAGAATCAGCTTTCAGACGAAGATGTAGCTTCTTGGGAAGCACTTACAGCAAAGGCTGAGGAGCTTGGTAAGGAAGTTGGTTGTGAGACAGCAAACGGCTGGTACTTATACGGATTCTTCAAGGGTGCTGGTTGCAACCTTACAGAGAACGAAGATCAGTCAAACAACTGTGATTGGAACAATGAGACAGGTCTTGCAGCAGCTGAGTCACTTCAGAAGATTGCATCTTCAAAGGCATACAAGAGCTACGGAAACGATGACCTTCTTGCAAACCTTAACGATGGCAAGGTTGTAGCTTATGTTTCTGGTACATGGAATGTAAATGCATTCTCAGAAGCTTATGGTGATGGCTATGCAGCTACAAAGCTTCCTACATTCGAAGTAAATGGCGAGGCTAAGCAGATGGCTTCTTACTCAGGATACAAGTTCGTAGGTGTTAACGCATACGCAGAGAACACAGGTTGGTCAATGCTTCTTGCTGAGTACCTTACAAATGCAACTTCTCAGGAAGCTGTTTACGAAGCAACAGGTGAGGGTCCTTCAAACACAGAGGCACTTGCAAAGGCTTCTTCTCCAGCACTTGATGCACTTGCAGCACAGTCTGAGTTCGCAGAGCTTCAGAGAGTTGGTGGCAACTACTGGACACCAGCAGAGTCACTTGGAAAGAACATCCTTGAGGGCAAGGTAAGCCAGCAGGTACTTGATGATGCTGTAGCAGGTATTACACAGCCTGTTGAATAATTAAGGAAGCCTTCCCCCTTTGGGGGAAGGTGGCAGCGGAGCTGACGGATGAGGGTAGATATTAAAAAAATCAAGATACAGCCCTCATCAGTCACTGCGTGACAGCTTCCCCCAGAGGGGGAAGCCTTTTATATGAAGAGGACTATGTATGAAGAAAATCGGTAATTACTTTAAAGACTTTGGGCATGCAATAGCACACGGCGACATCTGGGTAAAGCTTTCACTTATCATAATGGGCGCAGGCTACTTTGGAAGAAAGCAGCTTATGCGTGGTATTCTGATGACATTACTCCAGGTAGGAGTGCTGGCATCAATTTTTGGTGTTTTCGCACCTTATATGTCAAAGCTCAATACTCTTGGAACAGTTCAAAGAGAAGAGATCTTTGATATTGTTACTATGAAAAAAACTGTAAATAATTATGATAACTCACTTTTGATTCTGCTTTATGGAATCATCGGAATTCTTGTAATTATTGCATTTATCGCATTATATATTGGTAATATTAAAGCAACATATCGCCTTCAGAAGATGCAGGAGAATGGTGAAAAGTTAAATACATTTATGGATGATATTGTTTCATTCAAAAATGAAAGATTCCACATTACCCTCCTTACACTTCCAAGCTTAGGCGTAATTCTTATCAACATCATACCTATTTTATTTATGGTATGTATCGCATTTACGAATTATGATGAAAATCATCAGCCACCTACATATTTGTTTACATGGGTTGGTATTAAAAACTTCGTAAATCTTTTTACAACAAGCCAGACAATCACATTTGGCTATGCATTTGTAAGAGTATTAATTTGGACATTGATTTGGGCTGTTCTTGCAACAGCAACAACCTTCCTTGGTGGTATTCTTCTTGCTCAGTTTATCAACCATGAGGATACTAAATTCAAGGGAATGTGGAGAACACTTTTTGTAATCACAATCGGTATTCCACAGTTCGTTACACTTCTTCTTATCAGTAAGATGTTTGGTGATAATGGTATCGTAAATACGTTTTGTTCAAATGTAGGAATCCTTGATTTCTTCAAGAATATTGGATTACTTAATGCGGGAGATTCATTTATCCCATTTTTATCACGTCCAGGCTGGGCACATGCAACAATTATTCTTGTTAATATTTGGGTAGGTATTCCTTATCAGATGCTTGTTGCAACAGGTATCCTTATGAATATTCCATCTGATCAGATTGAATCTGCAAAGATTGATGGTGCTAATAAGTTCCAGATATTCTGGAAGATAACAATGCCTTATGTAATGTTTATTACAGGCCCATCACTTATTCAGTCAGTTATCGCTAATATTAATAACTTCAACGTTATTTATTTGCTGACATACAATTACAAGACAACAAATATGGCTATGGCCAATTCACATGCCAATGAGGTTGATTTACTTATTACCTGGTTATTCAGATTGACTAATGAGTACAGTAACTTCAAGATGGCATCAGTAATTGGTATTGTAACATTCGTAGTTTGTGCAGCCCTTTCACTTCTTACTTTCTCAAGAATGATAGGTGGAGATAAAGAGGGGGTATACAGATAATGAAAAAAACATGGAAAATAGTCGGAAGACATGTCTTTCTTGCAGTACTTGCATTTATTTGGTTGATACCAGTATTTTGGCTTGTGGTAACAACATTTGGTGTGGAAAAGGGAATTAATACAAATCACTTCTTCCCAGCACACTGGACACTTGCAAATTATCATCAGCTTTTCTTTGAGCCAGATGCAGCAGCAAATTTCCCTGCTTGGTTCAAGAATTCTATGATTATTGGTGTTTTTAGCTGTCTTATTTCATCAATATTTGTAATTATGACAGCTTATGCATTTTCATTTATTGAATTCAAGGGTAGAAAGAAGCTTATGAGCTTTTCATTAATCCTTGGTATGTTCCCAGGCGTTCTTTCAATGATTGCAATGTATTTCATTTTGAAGATGCTTGGACTTACTGATAGTGTTGTAGGACTTATTATCCTTTATTCAGGTGCATCTGGTCTTGGCTACCTGATTTTGAAGGGATTCTTTGATACAATCCCTACATCACTTCACGAAGCTGCAAAGCTTGAGGGTGCTTCAGAGGCAACAATCTTCGCAAAGATTGTTGTACCACTTTCAAAGCCTATGATTGTTTACACAGTAATCAATTCCTTCCTTAATCCTTGGATGGACTTCGTAATGGTTCGTCTTATGATTAAGTCAAAGAACGCAGCTGACTGGACAATGGCCCTTGGACTTTTCAATTTGTTACAGCGTGCCCTTGTTAACCAGTACTTCGCATACTTCTGTTGCGGTGGCTTGATGATTGCAGTACCAATCTCTATCCTCTTCATCATTATGCAGAAGTTCTACGTAGAAGGTGTAACTGGAGGAGCTGTAAAGGGATAAGGAAATTTTTTGTCGAGCTTGCGATGACAAAATGTTTCCCACAGCGCACCCACTTTGCCGCAGGCAATTATAATGGTGCGCTTTCCCGTCGACTTTGAGAATAATTATATGTTAGTACTGTGAATTGCGCCCCAAGTGTGGGCGCTATTCTTATATATTTCATATTTTTTGCTTACTCTTTACACAATTATGTTGTAATATACTGACATACAACGGGGGGATTTGAAATCCTAGTACTTTTAAGGAGGGCACCCGCAATGAACAATGAATTTAAAGAGTATATTACTTTTGTCGTAAAGACCAAAGATGGCAATGAAGTTGAAATGGCAGTCATTGACCAGTTCGAGTTTGAAAACAAAGGTTATGTTGCAGCAGCACTTGTCGATGGGGACACCGTTAGCGATGAGGGTTGTTTCATCTATCGTGTTAAGGTTGGAGAGGAAGATTTCAAGGTAGAAAAAATCACAAACCAAATTGACTACAATAGAGTGGCAGAAGCATATATGGAAATGATTTGATAAGATGACAAAAGGACTAGCGAAAGCTAGTTCTTTTTGTTATCTACGACGCACCTGGCGCGCAGCGCATTTAAATAGGTGCGTCTCCCCGTTTTATGTTATAATATGACCACAAAAGCACCTAGGAGGAGGCTTACATGGATTTTGCGAATTTGGATTTTGACAGAAAAAATAGAACAGGATTTCCAGAAGTAATATTTTGCCAGGGCAAGCCAGATGATTATCTGGTAGATATATATAAGCAAATGTACGAAAGAGATGGCAGGGTTTTTGGAACAAGAGCCACTGAGCATCAATACGATATCGTAAATGCGGTATTAGAGAATGTTACTTATGACAAAATCAGTAAGATTTTAAAAGTAAATCCTAAGGTGGCGCCTAAAGAGGAATTGATTGGAAATATCGCTGTAGTTACTGCCGGCACAGCGGACATTCCTGTGGCTGAGGAAGCAGCACAGACAGCGGAGTATTTCGGCGGCAAAGTAAATCGTGTGTATGATGTGGGAGTTAGCGGAATTCACAGGGTTTTATCCAGTGTAGACGTATTAAATGAAGCAAATTGCGTTGTGGCTGTTGCAGGTATGGAAGGAGCTTTGGCCTCGGTAGTTGGGGGACTTGTAAAGGTTCCTGTTATTGCAGTTCCAACAAGCGTAGGATATGGTGCCAGCTTCGGTGGACTTTCAGCACTTCTTACCATGATTAATTCCTGCGCAAATGGGATTTCGGTTGTTAATATCGACAATGGTTATGGGGCAGGCTACATTGCAACACAGATTAATAGATTGGCGGAAAGATAATTAATGAGGAAGTTTTTTAATTGGGCAATAATTAGAAAAGCATTTATAGTAATACTCTTATGGATTGTTTTAATAGTAAAGATAACTTTGGTTTTTCAGACAGCATATAAGGCTACTGACAGGGCCCTGGAGTATATAAATCATCCAGCAGAAGGTGTTACTGTTGTTGATAAAACAAGATATATAGAATTCACTCCAGAGAATCCCAAAGCCGGCTTTATTTTTTATCCAGGTGGATTGGTTGAGCCTGATGCCTATGCTCCATTAATGGAAAGGCTTGCAGAGCATGGCGTAAAATGCTTTATTGTCAGAATGCCACATTACATGGCATTTTTAGATGCAAACGGAGCCCGTGGAATCAAGGCTAAGTATCCAGAGATTGATAATTGGTATTTAGGCGGTCATAGCCTGGGTGGGGCAATGGTATCACTGTACGCTGCCAGACATAGTGATGAATACGAAGGTGTAGTATTCTTAGCTTCTTATACAACAGACGATATGAGTAGCGATGATATTGATGCTATTTTGATTCGAGGAGATCAGGATGGCGTTATGAATATGAAAAAATATAATGAATGCATAAAGAATCTTCCAGAGGGATATGAAGAGGTTGTTATCCCTGGTGGGTGTCACGCATATTTTGGAGATTACGGTCCTCAGCGAGGGGATGGTCAGCCAACAATTACCGTGGAGGAGCAGACAGAAATTACTGTAGAAAAACTAGTAGATTTTATGGAGTAATCACGAATATTTTGTGAAAGCGATTGTACTATAAAAAATTTCAATATATTCTTAAGTGGGAGCATAGTGTTTGTTTTATTAGGAGGCAATATGGAACTTAAAGACAGACACATTTACGAAAGAAATAAACTAGCTTTTAAATTAGGAAGTATCATACAGTTCTTTCAGTTGATTGCTACTGTTGCATACGCAGATCAGCGAGTTGGTTTTATGAATACCACAATAATGGTAGTTCTTCAGATTATCTGTGCATGCTTATTTGTGTATAGTTATTTGAAATACAGTCACAGAAATCGTGGCAAATATTTGATGATGATGTCGGGATTGTCTAGTTACCTGGTAGTTATGCTAGGCTCTGTTCACATCACTTATATGTGGGCATTTGGTCCCGGCCTGCTGATACTTGTTCTTTTGTTTGCAGACCCTATATTGACCTATGCCACATCAATAGCTGTAATGGCTATCAATCTCCTTTATGTCCCACTGTTTTATAAGTATTCAGTTGAGGTAAAGGATAGACATTGGGCTGTTATTACTGATGTAATATTTGCGCTTTTGCTTGGATTAATGGCTATCTGTTATGTTCATCTTCACAGCCGTCATAATAATGAGACTGTAGAGGAACTGGAAGAGGGTGCAAAAAAACAGGAAGAGGCAGCAAAGGTTGTTCAGGAAATTGGAATTCAGATTGCATCAAAGCTAGAGGATGCCAATGAAGCGATGGAAGGCCTTGCAGGAAAGGTTACATCTTCCGCAGAAAGCGCTCAGCAGATTTCAGAATCAGTTACACTTACTGCTGAGGCTATTCAGACTCAGACAGAGATGAATGCCAACATTACGGAGTCACTTGATAATATTGCTCATCAATCCAGAGCAATGCGTAAAAATGCAGATGAAGTTACAGAGAATATTACAGATGGTAATTCTCTTGTAAAAGAACTAAGACAAAAGTCTGAAGAAGCATCGCAGATTAATGCAGAGACAGCAGAGATGACAGCAGAGCTTCAGAAATCAGCAGATTTAGTTAAGGATATTGTTGGTACGATTTTGGATATTTCAGGACAGACTAATCTGTTAGCGCTTAATGCTTCAATAGAGGCAGCCAGAGCCGGCGAAGCAGGTAAAGGTTTTGCGGTTGTTGCTGATGAAATCAGAGCCTTATCAGAACATACCAAAGAATCCGCAGAAGAGATTTCCAGCACAATCGATGATTTGATTGGAAAGGTAAATGTAGCTTCAGAAAATATGAAGCGCTCAGTTGATTCTGCAAATCAGCAGGGCGAGATGATTGTGGAAACTGGTGAAAAGTTTACAGTCATTATGGAAAAAGTTTCAGAGCTTACTCATAGAGCAGGCGATATCACTGATAATGTTGAATCCTGCGTAGATGCTAACACAAAGGTTATGGATGCAATCAGTAATCTATCAGCTACTTCAGAAGAGGTTGCTGCATCAGCAGAATCCAGCATCACAATCAGCGAAGAATGTGAGACTGATATGAAGGCCACTGAGGAAATTCTTCACGATATTTTGAAGATTAGCCGAGCAAGCCAGAACAAAGTATAAAAGAAAAATAAGGATGCCTGCGGTTCGCCGCAGGTATTTTTGTTAGAACAAATGTTTGACATATTATACCACTGTGATATAATCAACACATACGATTGTACGCAATGAATTCAGGTGTTGATATGGATTTTAAATTACATTCAGAATACAAACCAACTGGGGATCAGCCCCAGGCAATAGAGGATTTGGTCAGAGGTTTCAAAGAAGGAAATCAGATGCAGACGCTTCTTGGTGTTACGGGCTCTGGAAAGACCTTCACCATGGCCAATGTCATTGAAAAGCTGAACAAGCCTACACTTATTATTGCCCATAATAAGACGCTGGCAGGTCAGCTTTATTCCGAGTTCAAGGAATTTTTCCCAGAGAATGCAGTTGAATATTTTGTATCCTACTACGATTATTATCAACCTGAGGCATACGTGCCTAGCACTGATACCTACATCGCTAAGGATTCTTCTATTAATGACGAGATTGATAAGCTGCGTCTTTCGGCCACAGCATCATTGTCAGAGCGCAGGGATGTTATCATCGTCTCATCTGTTTCCTGCATCTATGGTATTGGTGAGCCGGATGATTTCCAGAATATGATGGTTTCCCTTCGTCCAGGAGATTTTAAGGACAGAGATGATGTTATTCACGAACTCATTAATATCCAGTACATGCGTAATGATATGGATTTTGACAGAGGTACCTTCCGTGTCCGTGGAGATGTGCTGGAGGTTATTCCTGCCAATGTCAGCGATTATGGAATACGCATAGAGTTTTTCGGAGACGAGATAGACCGTATATGCGAAACTGATATTATGACGGGACAGGTAAAGCGAGAGTTGGAGCATGTTGCCATTTTCCCTGCCAGCCATTACGTTATCCCTCAGGACAAGATTAACTCAGCCTGTGCCAGTATCGAGGCAGAGCTGGAGGAGAGGGTAAAGTTCTTCAAATCAGAGGACAAGCTTATAGAGGCTCAGCGTATAGCAGAGCGCACTAACTTTGATATAGAGATGCTGCGAGAAACAGGCTTCTGCTCCGGCATAGAAAATTATAGTAGGCACATGACTAATCAGCAGCCAGGGGAGCCGCCAAAATGCCTGATCGATTATTTTGATGATGATTTCCTTATTATCATAGACGAGAGTCATATCACTCTTCCTCAGATTAGGGGTATGTTTGCAGGTGACCAGGCTAGAAAGCGCACTCTTGTGGAGTATGGCTTTAGATTGCCTTCGGCTTTGGATAACCGTCCACTAAATTTCGGCGAGTTCGAATCGAAAATCGACCAGATTATGTTTGTATCTGCTACTCCTGGAGACTATGAGGAAGAGCACGAAATGCTTCGCACAGAGCAGGTTATCCGCCCTACAGGCTTGCTTGATCCAGAGGTGGAGGTTCGTCCTGTAGAAGGCCAGATTGATGATTTGTTCAACGAGATAAAGAAAGAGACTGCAAAGAAAAATAAGGTTATGATAACCACCCTTACCAAGCGTATGGCAGAGGATTTAACAGATTATCTGGCAGAGCTTGGCGTCAGGGTAAAATATATGCATTCGGATATCGATACAATGGAGCGCGCAGAAATCATCCGTGACTTGCGTTTGGATGTTTTTGATGTACTTGTTGGAATCAATCTTCTTCGAGAAGGTCTTGATATTCCAGAAATCACTCTGGTTGCTATTTTGGATGCAGATAAGGAAGGCTTCCTTCGCAGCGAGCGCTCCCTTATTCAGACCATCGGTCGTGCTGCTAGAAATAGCGAGGGACACGTTATTATGTATGCCGATACTATGACAGAGTCTATGGAGAAGGCTATCTCCGAGACGGAGCGTCGTCGTGAGATTCAGATGGCATACAATGAGGCCCATGGTATCACTCCAAAGACAATCCAGAAATCAGTTCGCGAGCTTATTTCTATTTCTAAGGATATTGCAAAGAAGGAAATGCAGTTCAAGAAGGATCCTGAAGAAATGAACAAGCAGGAGCTTGAAAAGCTAATTGAGGATATTCAAAAGAAGATGAAGAAGGCTGCTTCAGAGCTTAATTTCGAAGCCGCCGCAGAATATCGTGACAAGATGGTTGAACTTAAAAACATGTTGAGGGAATTATGAAAGAGCGAAAATACATAAAAATCAAAGGTGCCAATGAGCACAACCTTAAAAACATTAGCATAGACATACCCCGCGATGAATTCGTGGTGCTTACAGGTCTTTCGGGCTCAGGAAAATCATCCTTAGCCTTTGATACAATTTTTGCCGAAGGTCAGCGTCGCTATATGGAGTCACTTTCTTCCTATGCCCGTCAGTTCTTAGGCCAGATGGAGAAGCCAAATGTAGAGCACATGGAGGGAATGCCACCGGCCATTTCTATTGATCAGAAGAGCACAAATCATAACCCTCGTTCTACAGTTGGTACAGTTACAGAGATTTATGATTACATGCGTCTTCTATATGCCAGATGCGGTATTCCACACTGTCCAAACTGTGGCAAGCCTATCAGCAAGCAGACTGTAGACCAGATGGTGGATGCTGTTATGGCTCTTCCAGAGCGTACTAAGATTCAGCTTCTTGCACCAGTTGTAAGAGGCAGAAAGGGTACTCACGAAAAGCTTTTTGAAAAGGCTAAGAAATCAGGCTATGTACGTGTAAACGTGGATGGCAGTGTGTACGATTTATCCGAGGAAATCAGCCTTGATAAAAACATAAAGCACAATATCGAAATAGTAGTTGATCGACTTGTTATAAAGGAAGGCATTGAGAAGCGTCTTACAGATTCTATTGAGGCAGTTTTAAAGCTTGCTGATGGACTGATGATTGTGGATGTAATCGATGGTGAACCTATCAGATTTTCTGAGGGCTTCTCCTGCCCTGATTGTGGAATCAGTATCGACGAGGTGGAGCCACGTAGCTTTTCCTTCAACAATCCATTTGGTGCCTGCCCAGAGTGCTTTGGCCTTGGCTATAAGATGGAATTTGACGAGGACCTTATGATTCCTGACAAGAGCCTTTCGTTTAATGGCGGTGCTGTTCAGGTTATGGGTTGGCAGTCTTCAAATAAAAAGGAAGCTTTGCCCATGCTTTGCTGGAGGCACTGGCAGCAGAGTACGATTTCTCACTCGATACTCCATATAAGGAGCTTCCAGAGAATATTCGTCATATGTTCATCCATGGCTTTGACCGTTCAGTGGATGTTCACTATGAGGGACAGAGAGGCAGAGGTGTATATCCTACAGTTTTCGAGGGCTTGATTGAGAATATTAATCGCAGGTACAAGGAGACCTTCTCTGAAAATCAAAAACGTGAATACGAAGAGTATATGTTCTATAGCGAGTGTCCTTGCTGTCACGGTCAGCGTCTTAAGAAGGAGAGCCTTGCTGTTACAATTTCAGATAAAAACATCTTCGAGATGACCCAGTACCCTGTTCACGAGCTATACGATTTTATTGATAATCTGGAGCTTACTGAGCAGCAGAAGAAGATTGGTGCTGTAGTATTAAAAGAGATTAGAAATAGATTGAAATTTATGGTGGATGTAGGATTAGACTATCTTACTCTTGCCCGTGCTACCGCCACACTTTCAGGTGGAGAGGCTCAGCGAATCCGTCTTGCTACACAGATTGGTTCAGGTCTTGTTGGCGTTGCTTATATTTTGGACGAGCCATCTATTGGTTTGCACCAGAAGGATAATGACAAGTTATTAGCATCCTTAAAGGGACTTAGAGACCTTGGAAATACACTGATTGTTGTAGAACACGATGCAGATACCATGAAGGCTGCGGATTATCTTGTGGATATCGGACCCCGCGCCGGCAAGGATGGTGGACAAGTAGTTGCAGCAGGAACTCCTGCGGAAATCATGGCAAATCCTGATTCCATCACAGGCCAGTATCTTAGCGGAAAGCTATGCATTCCAGTCCCATCAGAGCGTAGAGAGCCAAAGGGATGGCTTACAATCAAAGGTGCTAGAGAACACAATCTGAAAAATATCGATGTGGATATTCCACTTGGAATAATGACAGTAGTTACAGGTGTATCTGGCTCTGGAAAGAGCTCTCTTATCAATGAGATTCTTTACAAGGATTTGGCTAAGCGTCTTAATCGTGCAAGAAAGATTTCCGGAAAGCATGATGATATCATCGGTACAGAGGCACTTGATAAGGTTATTGATATCGACCAGTCTCCAATCGGTCGTACACCTCGTTCAAACCCTGCTACCTATACAGGTGTATTTGATTTGATTCGAGATTTGTTTGCAGGTACTACCGAGGCAAAGGAGCGCGGCTACAACAAAGGTCGATTCTCATTTAATGTAAAGGGGGGTCGATGCGAGGCTTGCTCAGGTGATGGTATTATCAAAATCGAGATGCACTTCCTTCCTGATGTTTATGTACCTTGCGAGGTTTGCGGCGGAAAGAGATACAACCGAGAGACTCTGGAGGTTCACTATAAGGGAAAGACTATCTATGATGTTTTAGATATGACTGTTGAGGAGGCTTGCGAGTTCTTCAAGAACGTACCAAGCATCTACAATAAGATACAGTGCCTGTATGATGTAGGCCTTGGATACATCAAGCTTGGCCAGCCATCTACCACACTTTCAGGTGGAGAGGCTCAGCGAATCAAGCTGGCTACAGAGCTTTCACGTCGTGCCACTGGAAAGACTATATACATCTTAGACGAGCCTACTACGGGTCTTCATTTTGATGACGTTAATAAGCTTGTGGAAATCATGAGAAAGCTTTCCGATTCAGGAAATACAGTAGTTGTAATTGAGCACAATCTGGATGTAATCAAGTGTGCGGACTATATAATCGATATGGGACCAGACGGTGGTGACAGAGGTGGAACAGTTATTGCCAAGGGTACACCAGAAGAAATTGTAAAGGTCAAGAAGAGCTACACAGGTCACTACCTAAAAGAATATTTATAGCAAGTAACCATGAAAAGAGGCGCCAGCGAGGGATTCGTTGGTGCTTTTTTTCTCTTGAAAGTTGGGAGTTTTCGTATATAATAGAAACGTAAAATTATGCAAATTTGCCTATTAAGGCATTACATATTCTATAATCAGTAAAAGAAAGGAATTTATCATGGCAGGATCAGATATCGGAATCGATTTAGGTACAGCTAGCGTTCTTGTATATGCAAAGGGCAAGGGCGTTGTTTTAAAAGAGCCTTCAGTTGTGGCTTTTGATAGAGATACAAACAAAATCAAGGAAATTGGTGAGGAGGCACGTCTTATGATTGGACGTACTCCTGGAAATATTGTGGCAGTTCGTCCACTTCGTCAGGGTGTTATCTCTGATTACACAGTTACAGAGAAGATGATTAAGTACTTCGTTCAGAAGGCTATGGGCAAGAAGAGCTATCGTAAGCCTCGTATTGCAGTTTGCGTACCTTCTGGTGCTACAGAGGTAGAGAAGCGTGCCGTAGAGGATGCTGCTTTTGCAGCAGGTGCTCGTGAGGTTTCTATCATCGAGGAGCCTATCGCAGCAGCTATCGGTGCCGGTATTGATATTTCACTTCCTATGGGAAATATGATTGTAGATATCGGTGGTGGTACAGCAGATATCGCTGTTATCTCTCTTGGTAGCTCAGTTGTCAGCACATCTATCAAGGTTGCAGGTGATGATTTCGACGAGGCTATCGTTCGTTACATGAGAAAGAAGCACAATCTTCTTATTGGTGAGCGTACAGCCGAGGATATTAAGATTAAGATTGGTCGTTGCTTCCCACTTGGCGAGGCAGAGACTATGGATGTTAGAGGTCGTAACCTTGTTTCAGGTCTTCCAAAGACTATTACAGTTTCTTCAGAGGAGACAGAGGAAGCCCTCAAGGAAGCTACTATGCAGATTGTTGAGGCTATCCACTCAGTACTCGAGCGTACTCCACCAGAGCTTGCAGCCGATGTTGCAGACAGAGGTATCGTTCTTACAGGTGGTGGTGCACTTCTTCGTGGTCTTGAGGAGCTTATCGAGGATCGCACAGGCATCAATACAATGACAGCTGACGAGGCTATGACTTGCGTAGCTATCGGAACAGGTCGTTATGTAGAGCTTCTTTCAGATTAATAAATTTAGAATTCCTATAACCCCAATCGTTTATTTTTTTAACGATTGGGGTTATTTTTATTTTAAAGTCTCCGATAACCTAGATGTAGAATATTGTAAAGATTGCTTTTTAGTAGGGGGCTCATATGGTAAAAGGACTCTATACAGCCTACACAGGTATGGTCAATGAACAGAAAAGAATGGACGTTATGACCAACAACCTGGCAAATTCTGCGACCACAGGTTATAAGAAGGAAGCAATGATAGCCCAGGCATTTGATGAAAGGCTTGCAATTAAAATCAAGGATACTTCATCTTGGCACAATGCACCTGAGGGAATCGGTTATATATCTCTTGGAGCGAAGGTGGGAGAAACCTATACAAATTGGGACCAGGGTGCATTCCAGATTACGGATAAGGATTCTGATGTGGCTCTTGCTGGTAGAGGATTTTTCGCAATCGAATTTACTAATAAGGCAGGAGAAACTTCTATCAAATATACCAGAGACGGTGCTTTTGTAGTTGATAGAGATGGATATTTAAGAACAGTGGATGGGGATTATGTTCTTACTCAGGAAGGAGCAATGAATTCCCAGGGTGGCGAAGATAATTACGTTCAGATTGATCCAAATCTTAAATATGTTATAGCTACAGATGGTTCCATTCGTCAGAATGGGGAGGAAGTCACCACAATCGGTGTCATAGATATTGATAATTACGATTATATCAACAAATATGGTGAGAACCTCTACGATTTAATACCGGGAGGAAACATCGTTGAGAGTGAGGCTGTTGTTCAGCAGGGAATGCTGGAAGCTTCAAATGTAAATGTAATTGATGAGATGGTTAGTATGATTACAATCGCCAGAGCATACGAAGCCGGACAGAAAATGATTCAGGCTGAAGACTCAACGTTAGAGAAGACTGCTAATCAAATTGGAAGAGTGTAAATCTAGGAGGAATTTAGCATGGTAAGATCTTTATGGTCAGGCGCTTCAGGTATGAAGGGGCAGCAGGTTCAGGTTGATACAATTGCAAACAACCTTGCAAATGTAAATACCATGGCATATAAGAGCCAGTCAGCTCAGTTTAAAACCTTGCTTTACCAGACACTGGAGGCTGAAAGTACAAATGCTCAGGGCGAGACAAAGCCTACTAGCGCACAGGTTGGCCTTGGAACCAGAGTAGCATCATTAAATGCTAATTTCACTCAGGGTCCACAGATGGCTAACGATAGCAAGACTGCAATGTGTATCATCGGCGAAGGTTTTTTTGCAGTGCAGGATGGAGAAGAAACACATTACACCAGAAACGGAAACTTTACTTGGGCTATTGGTCCTACAGGTGATAAGGTCCTTACCACATCTGATGGCTACCAGGTATTAGACCAGGCTGGAAGACCAATCACACTTCCTAGAACAGCTGGCGAGCTTGGTTTTGCAGTAAATATTGATGATGGCTCATGCTCGTACAAGGATCAGGCAGGAAATATTATCAGAACAGGACAGTCCATTGCTTTATATCAGTTCACTAATAGAGTTGGTCTTAATAAGATTGGCGAGAATCTTTACGACGAAAGCGATGCATCAGGTGAACCTATTAGCGAGTGGAACACAGCAGGGGTTACTCGAAGCCAGATTGCACAGGGGTATCTGGAAGGCTCAAATGTAAATGTAGCTGATGAAATGGTTAATCTTATCATTGCACAGCGTGCATACGAAATGAATTCAAAGGCTATTACCACTTCAGATACTATGCTGGAGCAGGCAAATAACCTGAAGAGATAATGATACTGAATAGTAGCATTATTAAATAAAAAGTAACTAAAAAGGGATAGTAGTTGTTTGTCACGAAAGGGGACGAAAAAATGGATGTAACAGGAATGAGTACGTATTTACAAACTCAATACGCAAATCAGGGTAGAGCGGCGGCGGAATCTACTACAAAATCCGTAGGAGCAATCTCCAAGGACTCATCTCGAGAGGAAATCACAAAGGCGGTAAAGGATTTCGAAACCTATATGTTGGAAAAGGTAATGAAAGAGATGAAAAAGACCATGACCATGGAACAGGAAGAAGACAACACCATGGGAATGTACAAGGATCTTTACCTTGACCAGGCAATCACTGAAATTGCTTCACAGCTTGTTGATGATTTGGGAGGCTCGGTAACAGATGATTTCGTAGACCAGATTATGAGAAACTATGGAATTACAGGAACCTCCAGCCAGATGCAGGAAAATGGAGGTCTTGACCCAGAGCGGGTATCTGATGATATTGCAAAACAAAACGGAACCACTGTCACTGGAGTTCAGGCATAAGGTATAAAATTTTTATGATAGACATTAGAAGGCACTATGTAGCTATAAAGCGTAACATGGTGCCTTCATTAATTTTGTGCTATGATTGAACCCATGGAAGAAATAACAGGATACGTAGAAAATATAATATATAGAAACGCGGATAATGGCTATACAGTGCTGGATTTTGTGGTAGATGAATTTCTGATTACCTGCACAGGGTTGTTTCCTACAGTGGGAGAGGGAGAGAATCTCCTACTGAGAGGCGATTATGTGGATCATCCTACATATGGAAAACAGTTTAAGGCGGTAAGCTATGAAGCTGTAGCTCCTACAGATGCTGCCTCTATGGAAAGATACTTAGGTTCAGGAGCTATCCGAGGAATTGGCCCTAAGCTTGCAGCCAGAGTTGTAAAGCTGTTTGGAGATGATACCTTCCGCATAATAGAGGAAGAGCCGGAGCGTCTTGCTGAGGTAAAGGGAATTTCCTTAAACAAGGCCATGGAGATATCAGACCAGATTGTTGGTGCCAAGGATATTAGAAACGCTATGATTTTCCTAGATAGATTTGGTCTACATGGAAATAAGGCAATCAAAATCTATAATCGATTTGGAAACGATATTTACAATGTAATCCAAAGCAATCCTTACAAGCTTGCTGATGAGGTGGCAGGCATCGGTTTTAAAACAGCTGATGAGATTGCCAGTCAGGTGGGAATAAAGGTTGATTCGGAGTTTAGAATCAAGGGTGGTATTATGTATGTCCTTACTCAAGGGGCAAGCTATGGTCACACCTATCTTCCGATAGAAAAGCTTGTGGAAATGTCTGTGGATTTGCTTAAGGTGGATCAGGAATCAGTGGAAGCTCAGATAATGAATCTGGCGATGGAGAAAAAGCTGATAATTAAGCGTGACGTTGATGGAAATCGACAGATTTATTCCAGAACCTTTTATCGTATGGAAGAGGCTATAGCGGGGATGCTTAAAGAGCTGAATCTTACCTACAAGGTGGACAAAGCAGATCTTGAAAAGGTTATTCGACGTATAGAAAAGGACGGAGATTTTCAGCTGGATGAGCTCCAAAAAGATGCTGTAATAGCTGCTATGGAGAAGGGATTATTTGTTCTTACAGGTGGACCTGGTACAGGAAAGACGACTACCATCACCACTATGATTCACATTTTCGAGGAGGAAGGTTACAGCATTTTCCTTGGAGCACCTACAGGCCGCGCGGCCAAGCGTATGAGTGAAGCTACAGGCTATGAGGCTCGCACTATACACAGAATGCTTGAAGTTAACGGCCGAATGGGAGATGATGACGATGATGTTACCAGCTTTGCCAAGTTCGAGCGAAACGAGGACAATCCACTAGAGTGTGATGTCATTATTATTGATGAGATGTCTATGGTGGATGTTTCTTTAATGTATGCTTTGCTAAAGGCAATTGCCCCAGGAACGAGATTGATTTTAGTTGGTGACGAGCACCAGCTTCCTAGTGTCGGCCCAGGAAATGTATTAAAGGATATTTTAGCATCAGGGAAATTCCCATCTGTAACCCTTGAAAAGATTTTCCGTCAGGCTCAGGAAAGTGATATTGTCATGAATGCTCATAAGATTCATCAGGGAGAGCATGTGGTACTAGATAACAAATCAAAGGACTTCTTTTTCCTGAAGAGAGATGATGCTGATACTATAATTAATGTTATGCTCACATTGGTACGAGATAAGATGCCAAAGTATGTTGATGCTGGCATCAGTGAGATTCAGGTACTTACTCCTACTAGAAAAGGATTGATTGGAGTGGAGCGTCTTAACACTATTCTCCAGCGTTTCCTAAACCCAGAAGCACCGGGCAAGAATGAATGGAAAGGCGATACCCGTCTTTTCCGCGAAGGCGACAAGGTTATGCAGATTCGCAATGATTATCAGCTAGAGTGGGAAGTGAAAGGAAACTACAATATCACTATCGAAAAGGGCTTAGGCGTATTCAATGGTGATGTGGGCATCATAAAAGAGATTAATGATTGGTCAAAGTCAGTTACTGTTGAGTTTGAAGAAGGCAGACAGGTGGTTTATCCTTTTGCCAGTCTGGATGAATTGGAGCTGGCATACGCAATCACTATTCATAAATCACAGGGGTCCGAGTACCCAGCTGTGGTGATGCCGATTATGGACGGCCCTAAAATGTTGATGAACCGAAACATTTTATATACGGCTATTACCAGAGCAAAAAAATGCGTCACCATGGTAGGCGACGCAGATGTTTTTATTCAATGATAGATAATGTTTCTCAGGCTAAACGATACTCTGGTTTATGTGCCAGAATCGAAGAGGTCTTTAGAGAATCGATTTAATATAAATATCGCTAAAGGCGTTGTCAGCAAGATTGATGATTTCGCCATTATCAAGCTGAATTACAGGTCGCGAAAGACTGGATTTATTTATATAAACCACGCGGCCTGTTTTTGCGTTATTTAGCATTACACGACTGTTGTTATATGTGTTTGCGATTCTTTCCAAGAAGGTAAGGATAAATTTTGTATTAAAGGTATGTAGTCCTTCTTTTTCGAACTCGCTGATTACCTGGAAGGAACAGAGAGGATCTCTGTGGGCTCTGGCTGTGGTCATTGCATCATAAACATCGGCAATAGCTACAATGCTGGCGAAATCATCTATTTCATCTTCCTCTAATCCTCTAGGATAACCACTGCCGTCAGCTCTCTCATGGTGCTGGAGTGCCGCATATAAAATACGAGGGTCAAAACCCTTGTCATTTAAAATCTTCTTTCCCTGTACAGGGTGAGTCTTCATTATTTCAAACTCGGCTTCAGTATATTTGCCAGGCTTGTTTAGAATCTCCTTTGGAATTTGTGTTTTTCCAATATCGTGCAATAAACCAGCTAGTGTTAACACGTTCACATCCTCTAACGGCATCTTAAGCCATTTTCCGATGGCTCTGGAAATAAGACCAACATTTAAAGAGTGAGAATATAAAGGGTCCTCTAGATTTCTCATATTGCTAAGCATATTTAAAAGCTCGATAGTCGTTTTTGACTTAAAAAGTGACTCGCAGTTTTTTAGCATCTCATCTGTACAGGAAGCATCTGCACCAGCTAAAATGTCATCAAAATTCTTTTGAAGGAATGCGATGTTGATTGCGTAGTCAGATTGGAATTTCTGGAAAGTAGGAGACGCCTTTAGGCGTTGAGTATAAGGAATCTGCTGACTAGCCCTATCCTGCTTTTCTTTGGCTTCACTTGCCTCTTTCTTTTTCTCTTTTAGAGTCTTTTTAGGTTTTTCTGGTTCTGCAGCAGGCGCAGGTGCCTCTTCGATTGGGGCTTCTTCAGGTGCCTCTTCAGCGATATCTTCAACAGTGACAGATTCAATCTTGTAGAATGAAAGCTTTGCTATCATTTGAGGAGAGAGCTTTTCCTGTGCCTTAATAAGGGTTTGCCCTCTTTTTGTGACAACCGGCTCTGCAACAATCATATTAGGTTCTAGTTTGTCTACGGTTAATGTAATCATATAATAACCTCACTATTGTATATACAATTTAATTATAATTATTGAAAAATCTAAACTCAATATTTTTCACAGTAGTTACAAAATTAAAACTTGTGAATTGTCCGTGAAATAAGACAAAAACAGCAATATAGTTGTTGTTAAAGGTTGATTTGGGGAGTATACTATCTTTACCTAAGTATGTGCTTAGGTTAGTTTCATTTTTTAAAAATTTCATAGAAAGAGAGTCGAAAATGGAAAAGTTACTTTTTACTTCAGAGTCAGTAACAGAAGGCCATCCAGATAAGGTATGTGATGCCGTATCTGATGCCATCCTCGATGCTTGCTTAGCTGAAGATCCTATGAGTAGAGTAGCTTGTGAGACTGCTTCATGTACAGGTTTCGTACTTGTTACTGGAGAAATCACAACAAAGGCTCAGCTCGATGTTCCAGCTATTGTTCGCAAGACTCTTCTTGAAATCGGTTATGACGATGGAAAGAAAGGCATTGATGGAAATTCTTGCGCTGTTATGGTCGCTCTTGATCAACAATCCGCAGACATTGCAATGGGTGTTGACAAGGCTCTTGAGGCAAAGGAAGGCTCACTTACAGACGACCTGGATACAGGCGCCGGTGACCAGGGTATGATGTTCGGTTACGCTACTAACGAAACAGAAGAGCTCATGCCTTATCCTATTTCTCTTGCTCATAGACTTGCTCTACAGCTTGCAAATGTCCGCAAAGACGGTACATTATCGTACCTCCGTCCAGACGGAAAAACACAGGTATCTGTAGAGTATGACGAGGCTGGCAAGCCAGTTAGACTTGAAGCTGTAGTTTTATCTACTCAGCATGATGAAGATGTTACTCAGGAACAGATTCACGAAGACATCAAGAAATATGTCTTCGACCCAGTCCTTCCAAAGGACATGATTGATGCCAAGACAAAGTTCTACATCAATCCAACAGGCCGATTTGTTATCGGTGGACCACACGGTGATGCAGGTCTTACAGGCCGCAAGATTATCGTTGATACTTACGGTGGATATGCTCGTCACGGTGGCGGTGCATTCTCAGGTAAGGATTGCACAAAGGTAGACCGTTCAGGTGCTTATGCAGCACGTTACGTTGCAAAGAATATCGTTGCAGCAGGTCTTGCTGAAAAGTGCGAGATTCAGCTTTCATACGCTATCGGCGTTGCAGAGCCTACATCAGTTATGGTAGACACATTCGGCACAGGAAAGCTTTCAGATGAAAAGATTATCGAAATCGTTCGCGAGAACTTCGATCTTCGTCCAGCTGGAATTATCAAGATGCTCGACCTTCGTCGTCCAATCTACCGTCCAACAGCAGCATATGGTCACTTCGGCCGTACAGATGTCAAGCTTCCTTGGGAGCAGACAGATAAAGCTGAGGCATTAAAGAAATATCTTTAAAATTGTCAAATATGCTATAATAAAAGCAGTCACATGATGTGGCTGCTTTTTTTAATAGGCTTCCCCCTTTGGGGGAAGCTGTCAGCGCAGCTGACTGATGAGGGTATATCATGAAACTTAAAAACCGACTTATAATTTCATTCTTAATAATCACAATCGTCCCGGTAGCTATCTTTAGTTCCCTTATGCTAGGCCTGAAGGGAATTGTAAAAGAGGCCACAGAGGAACAAATTCTCACCAATGAAATCATCCATTCTGTAAAAAACTACATGGATGATTCCGGTAAATTCGATCAGCTTGTAATAAATTTTTGCATAGCAGAATTTGTAATATTGCTCCTAACAGCAGTTATTATGATTGCCTGGATTTATAGGGGCATTGCTCCACAATTAAAGATATTAAAAGTGGCCGCAAATAACATTAAAGAAGGCAATCTGGATTTCAGCATTGAGAGCACTGGTACAGATGAAATGAGTGACCTGTGCAATTCCTTCGAGGATATGAGGGTCCGCCTTAAAAATAATGCCAAGGATAGATTAGAGGATGAAGCGGAACAAAGGGCTCTTATTTCAAATATCGCCCACGACCTAAAGACACCAATCACTGCTATAAAGGGATACGCAGAAGGTATGCTCGATGGCGTGGCAGACACACCTGAAAAGCAGGAGAAATATATACGAACAATCTACAATAAAGCAAACGAGATGAACACTCTCATCAACGAGCTTACATTGTATTCAAATATTGATACTAACAAGATTCCTTACAACTTCCAAAAGCTGAACCTCAGCTCATATTTTACTGATTGTATCGAGGAGCTTGGAATGGATTTGGAAAATCAGCATATCAGATTGGATTACTCTAATTTTGTGGATCCAGAGGTGTTGATTATTGCAGATCCAGAGCAGCTTGGACGTATCATTCACAACATCGTTAGCAATTCTGTTAAATATATGCGAGCTGACGTTCCATCTCGCATAGGAATTATAGTTAAGGATGTGGGGGATTTTGTGCAGATAGAGATTTCTGATAATGGCAAGGGTATTGCCACTCAGGATTTGCCATATGTTTTTGATAGATTTTATCGAGCTGATACATCTAGAAATTCCGCAGCTGGCGGTAGCGGTATAGGTCTTTCCATCGTCAAAAAAATTGTGGAAGACCACGGTGGAAAAATCTGGGTTACCAGCAAGGAAAATCAAGGTACAACCATGTATTTCGTAATTAGAAAATTCATCGAGAACGAGGAGGTCATCAATGAGTAGAATATTAATCATCGAAGATGAGGAAGCGATTGCTGAGCTTGAAAAGGATTACTTAGAGCTTTCAAACTTTGAAGTAGATATAGAGGCTGACGGAGAAAAGGGCCTGCAGAAGGCGCTTGCTGGAAATTATGATATGTACATTTTGGATTTAATGCTTCCAGGAATAGATGGATTCGAGCTTTGCAAGAGAATTCGTGAGGTCAAGAATGTACCAATTCTTATGGTTACAGCTAAAAAAGAGGAGATTGACAAAATCCGTGGCCTGGGATTAGGAGCAGATGATTACATCACTAAGCCTTTCTCACCAAGCGAGCTTGTTGCCCGTGTAAAGGCACATTTGGCCAGATACGAAAGACTGGTGCAGTCTCCTAATATCCAAAAGGATGAAATTAGCATCCGCGGTCTTAGAATAGACAAGGCCAGCCGTAGAGTTTGGATTAATGGCGAAGAGAAAACATTTACTGCTAAGGAGTTCGATTTACTCACATTTTTAGCAGAAAATCCAAACGTAATTTATTCAAAAGAGCAGCTGTTTGAAACACTCTGGGGAGAGGAATCCATCGGAGATATTTCCACAGTAACTGTTCACGTAAATAAAATCCGCGAGAAAATCGAGCTTAACACATCAAAGCCTCAGTATATCGAGACTATCTGGGGTGTTGGTTATCGCTTCAAAGTCTGATAAAATATAATTATCACTTGAGGGGGTGTAATGTATGGAAGTTTTATATGAAGATGACAGCATTGTAGTAGTGTACAAGCCTGCGGGGCTTGCTACTCAGACAAGAAATATCGGCGAAAAGGATATGGAAAGCGAGCTTTCTAATTATCTTAAATCAAAGGGAGAAAGCCCTGAGATACATGTGGTTCACAGGTTGGATCAGCCTGTTGAAGGCGTTATGGTTTTCGCAAAGACAAAGGAGGCTGCAAATAATCTTACAAGACAGATTGCAGACCACAGCTTTAAGAAACATTATTATGCCATTATTACAAGAGAGTCATTTCCAGAAGAGGGAGATTTGGTAGATTATCTGGTGAAGGACAATCGTACTAATCTTTCAAAGGTTGTTAAGGAAAGCGACCCAAGAGCCAAAAAGGCATCGTTAAAATATCATACTGTTGATGAATGGGACGATAGAAAGCTTCTTGATATAGAGCTTTTCACAGGACGTCATCATCAGATTAGAATACAGCTGGCCAGCAGAACAGCACCTATTTTAGGAGATGTAAAATACGGTGGAGTTTCTACTGGACATAATTTGGCATTGTGTTCTTATTCAATCGGATTTACTCATCCTACTTCCGGCAAGCCGGTCACATTCCAGGTGAAGCCAAAGGGAGAGGATTTTCACGATAGTAAAATAGCAGGTTAATTGTAAAATCAGGGGGTTCAATTGATTAAGCTTTATGTATCGGTCTTCGTGCTGACAGCGTTTATTATGCTGGTATGTGGGGTCTACATTGCAACGAAGCACACGATAAAACAAAACAAACTAAATATCTCCATTATGCAACTGCTTACAGTTGGTATATTTGCCTGCCTTTCTTACAGCCGTGCAATTTCAGCCAATAATACCAGGGAAGCAGAGTTTGCTTATGCATTTTATTTCATGGCCATAGACTGGATTCTGATTACCTTCATGTTTTATGCCAGACAGTATACAAAGATTTGGGCAGAGCAATATGCATCCACGGTAATCACCACAACTATTGCAGTGCTGGATAATGTGAGTCTGTTTTTCAATTACAAGTGGCATCACGGATTTTACCTTGTTGATAACAGTCTTGATGGGGATCATTTCTATGGATTTATAATCAATGATTATTATGTAGTCCACCTGGTTTTTTGCTACATACTGGTGGCTATGATAATTATGATTTTTATCCAGAAATCATATCTTACAAGCGGCTTCCACAGAAATAGATATTTATCAATTTTGGTTATTTTTGTAGGAATCATTCTTTTGGATATTGCCTATTTGTTCTTTGGATATCCAGTAGATATTTCCATTTGTCTCTATTCCATCGCAGCATTATTTGTAAGCTACTATACGTTGCTTTACAATCCAAAAACCTTCGTGGAATATATGCTTACCACTATTACCGAGAGAATGGAATGTGCTCTAATTTCATTTGATGAGAATGATAACTGCATATATTCAAATCAGCAGGCCAATAGAATCTTTTCTCCTAGTGGCGATAAAAAGATGATTGAAAATCGCTTTAAAATGTGGAGAGAAGGGCGAGAGACAAATTCCATTTCCAATACAAACTGGAGTGAAATTTATAATTTCAATGGTGAAGAATATCGCTTTGATGTTCACTTTAATAAGGTTTACGACAAGAGGGGCTTTTATTGTGGATGTTATTTCTCATTCTATGATGTAACAGGGGATTTCTTGGCATACGAGGAGGAGAAATATCGCTCTACACATGATGCTCTTACAGGCGCTCTTAATAGAGACAGCTTCTATGAAGAGGCCAGACGTATCCTTGATGAAAATCCAGAAATCGATTATGTAATGGTTTGCTGTAACATCAAGGGATTTAAGCTGATAAATGATGTGTTTGGTGTAGATAAGGGCGATGAGCTTTTAGTTAGATGTGCAGACACTATCAGGGATAAGATTACAAATGGAGCAGCGTTTGCCCGACTTGAGGCAGATCGTTTTGCTGTTCTTTTACCTAAGAGTCGCTACAGCGAGGAGCTGTTTATGACGGGGATGAATCAGATAAGTCATTCTCTGGATAATAGCCAGTATCGTATGGTTATTCTGGCAGGTGTTTATGATATTTTCGATAGAGATGTACCTATTGTAGGAATGTGTGATGGAGCATTCCTCGCCATTGATTCTATCAAGGACAGCTTCAAAAATTCTATTGCTTACTATGGAGATATGCTCCGCAGAGAGTATATGAGCGAGCAAAAGATTTTGGCAGAGTTCGAGACTGCTCTTCAGACCGGTCAGTTTGCTATGTTCCTGCAGCCGGTTGTTACTGTTGATGGAAGAACTACTCTTTGCGAGGCTTTGGTCCGCTGGATTCATCCAGACAAGGGAATTATAGCTCCACCGTCATTTATCCCTTTGCTGGAAAAGACGGGCTATATATATAAACTGGATCAATACATCTGGGAACAGGCTGTTAGAAGACTTGCTTATTGGTCTACCCTGGACCACGAGGAGCTATCTATTTCAGTAAACATATCAGTTAAGGATTTCTATTATATTGATATATACGAGACACTGGTTTCTTACGTGGAAAATATCATGTAGATCCAGCCAGATTAAAGCTGGAGATTACAGAATCAATCTTTATGACGGAAAAAGAGCGTCAGATAGATATACTTAGTTCCTTAAAGGAGTATGGCTTCCTTATCGAGATTGACGATTTTGGAAGTGGTTATTCATCTCTTAATATGTTAAAGGAAGTTCCAGCAGACATTTTGAAGATGGATATGGCATTCCTTACTATGGACAAGAATATCAATAGAGGTCGAAAGATTGTAAATACAATCATTACTCTTGCAAAGGCACTTGGAATGATGGTTGTAATTGAGGGAGTAGAAAACGAAGATCAGCTGAATTATCTGAAGGGTACCGGTGCTGATTATCTTCAGGGATACTATTTCAATAAACCGCTTCCGGTGAAGAAGTTCGAGGAGTTATATCTATAAGGAAAATACCTAGGTCCACCTCTCTAAAGGGGTGGACTTGTTTTATGTTTTGTTATAAAATGGGAAAGCTTATAAATATTAATAAATAAAAAAAGGAGATTAAAATGGCACAGGAAAAAAAGCTGGTAGAAGCGATTACCTCAATGTCAGAGGATTTCGCACAATGGTATACCGATGTTGTTGTTAAGGCTGATTTGATTGCATATTCATCAGTAAAGGGATGCATGATTATCAAGCCCGATGGGTATGCTATTTGGGAAAACATCCAGCACGAGTTAGACAGAAGATTCAAAGAAACAGGAGTACAGAATGTGTACATGCCGATGTTCATTCCTGAGAGTCTTCTTCAGGTTGAGAAGGATCACGTTGAGGGATTTGCACCAGAAGTAGCATGGGTTACACATGGTGGTCTTAACCCGCTTCAGGAGCGCCTTTGCGTTCGTCCTACATCTGAGACTCTTTTCTGTGATTTCTATAAAGATATTATTCATTCTCACAGAGATTTACCAAAGGTTTATAACCAGTGGTGCTCAGTAGTTCGTTGGGAAAAGGAGACACGTCCATTCCTTCGCTCGCGTGAGTTCTTATGGCAGGAAGGCCACACAGCTCATGCTACAGCAGAGGAGGCAGAGGAGCGTACAGTTCAGATGCTTAATCTTTATGCTGATTTCTGTGAGGAAGTACTTGCTATGCCTGTAGTTCGTGGACAGAAGACAGATAAGGAAAAGTTCGCCGGAGCAGAAGCTACATATACAATCGAGGCTCTTATGCACGATGGTAAGGCTTTACAGTCTGGTACATCTCACAACTTTGGCCAGAACTTCTCTAAGCCATTTGGTATTCAGTACACAGATAAGAACAATCAGCTTCAGTATGTACACCAGACATCATGGGGCATGACTACACGTCTTATTGGTGCTATCATTATGGTACATGGTGATGACAGTGGTCTTGTACTTCCACCACGTATCGCACCTACACAGGTAGTTGTTATTCCTATTCAGCAGAAGAAGGAAGGCGTACTTGAAAAGGCAGGCGAGGTTTGTGAGAAGCTTGGTAAGACTATGCGTGCTAAGCTTGATGATTCTGATAAGTCACCAGGCTGGAAGTTCTCTGAGGCAGAGATGCGCGGTATCCCTGTTCGTGTAGAGCTTGGACCAAAGGATATCGAGGCAGGCAAGTGCGTACTTGTTCGCCGTGATACACGTGAGAAAATCGAGTGCCCACTTGATCAGGTAGAGACAAAGGTAGCAGAGCTTCTTGAGACTATCCAGAAGGATATGTTTGAAAGAGCAAAGGCTCACCGTGATAGCCATATCTGGGATGCTCACAACTACGCTGAGTTCACAGAAATCGCTAACAACAAGCCAGGCTTCATTCGCGCTATGTGGTGCGGCGATGTAGCTTGCGAGAACAAGATTAAAGAGGATTTAGCTGTAACTTCACGTTGTATGCCATTCAATGATCAGGAACACATTTCTGACGTATGTGCATGCTGTGGTAAGCCAGCTAAGAAATTAGTATATTGGGGTAAAGCTTATTAATATGAATTTACCAGCAGACGTTTCAAAAATAATAAATATTTTAGAATCTAACGGACACGAAGCCTATGCAGTAGGCGGCTGTGTCCGTGACTGCATTCTAGGGAAAAATCCTCACGATTGGGATATAACCACATCGGCTTTGCCTGAAACGGTAAAGTCTCTTTTTGATAGGACTTTTGATACCGGAATTGAGCATGGTACTGTCACTGTACTCATGCATGGCGTTGGTTACGAGGTTACCACATATCGTGTTGATGGAAAGTATGAGGATGGTCGTCATCCTAAGGAGGTAACATTTACTGCTTCCCTAGAAGAAGACCTTAAACGTAGGGATTTCACCATCAACGCTATGGCCTACAATGAGAGCAAGGGCCTGGTGGATTTGTTTGGTGGAGAGGCCGATTTGCAGGCAGGAATTATAAAGGCTGTTGGTAATCCTACGGAGCGTTTCACAGAGGATGCTCTTCGTATGTTACGTGCTCTTCGTTTTTCTGCTCAGCTTGGCTTTGAGATAGAGCCTGCTACCTATCAGGCTATTAAGGAATTGGCGCCTACTTTGGAGCGTATCAGTGCAGAGCGTATTCAGGTGGAGATGGTAAAGCTGGTAACATCCCCACATCCAGAGCGCATTCGTGATGTATACGAGACTGGTCTTACAAAGATATTTTTCCCAGAATTCGATACTATGATGGAGTGCGACCAGGTAAACAAACATCATATGTACACTGTGGGAGAACACACCATTGTGGCTATGGGTCTTATTCCTGAGGATAAGGTGCTTCGTCTTGCTATGATGCTTCACGATGTGGCAAAGCCAGTTTGCAAGACTACAGATGAAAACGGTCAGAATCATTTCAAGATGCATCCTGTTAAGGGCGCCGATTTGGCCCGCGAGATTCTTCGAAGACTAAAATTCGATAACGATACTGTAGCTAAGGTGTGTAATCTGGTAAAGAATCACGATGACAGACCTGAAATATCACAGCGTAACGTTCGCAGAATGATTATCAGAGTAGGGCAGGAGAATTTTGATGATTTACTTGCTGTAAAGCGCGCAGACACCCTTGCCCAGTCAATGTATCACCGCGAAGAAAAGCTTGCGTACATTGATGAGCTTCAGCGTGTATATAATGAGATAGTTGCAGCAGGCGACTGCCTCAGAATCAAGGATTTAAAGATAAATGGCAAGGATTTGATCGCTATGGGTGTTCCACAGGGTCAGCAGATTGGTGCCATTTTAAATGCCATTTTTGACGAGGTGGTAGAGAATCCTTCTCTTAATGATAGGGAAACCCTTTTAAACAAGGCAAGAAGTATGGTTAATTGCTAAAAATGTGATACAATTAACCTATGAGTGGGGATTTTACAAAAAAATGGTCTAATTTAATATTATTGTCAGTTATCTGTGTGGCTGCATTTTGTGGATGTAGCCATGCTAACAATGCCACTGTCACCAATTATACAGGCTCTGCCATTCAAAACGCAGGAAAGGAGACTGGTGAGGTGGAGGAAACTGATAATCAGGCGGAGGCTGAGACCGAACAGGTTGATTTATATATAGTAGAAAACCTGGATATGGTGGATGAGACTATTGCGCTGTATTCCCTTAGCGAGGATCAGCAGATTCGCTATTCATATAATA
Source organism: Butyrivibrio fibrisolvens 16/4 (assembly GCA_000209815.1). GTDB lineage: Bacteria > Bacillota > Clostridia > Lachnospirales > Lachnospiraceae > Pseudobutyrivibrio > Pseudobutyrivibrio fibrisolvens_A. The sequence continues at coordinate 486,782 of FP929036.1, read as the reverse complement.
TGACTACAAAATTCTTAAATAAATACGGTGGCAATGACACCTGGGCTGAATTCACTACGGGTTCGGTTGTTTCTATAGGTGAGTTGCTGCCAGCTTCTGGGGCACTGAGTCAGGTGCAAAAATCAGCAGATGTTTGGATGTACGAGGATATTAAAAATATGCCATAGATACATCTCACAATTTAATGGTTATAGATGGCCACAAGTACAAGATTACGGATAAGACCAAGGTCTATTCAGATCATATGAAAATATTGGTGGATTCAATCGGCGAGGACGATGCAATTACTGTAATCGGTAAGGATAAGGAAATTATATCCATTGCAATCACCACAGGACACGGCTATATAAGTCTTGTGAACACAGCGGTGTTTGACGGTTCAATGGCTTTTATCGGAGATAAGATAGTAACAATGGTAAATGGAAATGAGACCATTGAGGTGCCGGAAGGAACATATCTATTAACTGTAGCAAACAATGGTTGGGGCGGTTCCCAGGAGATTACAGTTCACAGGGATGAGAATGTTTTGGTGAATTTGGATTCTATGAAGGGGGAGGGACCTTCCTATTGTCTGCTTACATTCCTTGTAACGGTGCCGGATACCTTTGTATATCTGGATGGCAAATCTGTGGATGTAACGGAGCCACAGAAGGTTCAGTATGGCGCTCATCAGCTTGTGGTTAAATGTGCAGGATATAAAGCTTGGAAGAAGATCTTGGTAGTTAATTCTGAATCAGCAGAAATCACATTGGAGATGGAGGCGGAGGATGGAAGTGGAACAACCTCCACTGTAGAAGAAAATTATGACAATGCAACTCCTAACGAAAATGTTACAGATGAGTCTGAAAATGGTGCTGAGGAGGAGACTGCAGGTAGCTCAATTAAGAATGATTATGACTACGAAGTTGATTATTTATCAACGATTTCCGACCTGATAAGCAACTTAATGAACTAATTTGTGTGAAAAAGTTGTGAACTTCCTAGAAAATCAAGGGTTTGTAAATGGTAATTATAGTTAAAAATAGTGTCAGAAATTTGTAATATTTCATAAAACCCTTATAAATCGGGGGTTTTTGGGGTTTTTGGTTGACACCCATATTTAAAAGACTTATAAAAGATATTGTAGTTATTAAGGATTTCGGTCCTAAAATAAAAATAACAATTCTCGAGGAGGAATAGTAATGAACAAGACAGAATTAGTAGCAGCTATCGCTAGCAAGGCTAACATTTCAAAGAAGGACGCAGAAGCTTCTGTAAAGGCATTCACAGAGGTAGTAGCAGAAGAGCTTAAGAAGGGTGAGAAGATCCAGCTCGTTGGCTTCGGTACATTCGAAGTTTCTAAGAGAGCAGCTCGTACAGGTAGAAATCCACAGACAGGCGCTGAGATGAAGATTCCTGCATCTAAGGCTCCTAAGTTTAAGGCTGGTAAGGCTCTTAAGGATTCTATCAACTAATTAGCATTATTTTTTAGAATCATTATGGGGTTCGGGTTTCCGAGCCCCTTTATTTATTCTAAACCCTACGCTGGTTACATTGACAAGCCTGAGTGTTTCTCCGCTCATCTAACACGATTCGCTTGAGAAACCTCAGAGCTTGTCAATTACCAGCTTATGTTGTGAGAGAATGAGGTTGAATTAACGACAATGAGACTAGATAAGTATCTAAAAGTAAGTAGATTGATAAAACGACGCACAGTGGCAAATGAAGCTTGTGACAGCGGTCGTGTTCAAATTAATGGAAAAATTGCGAAAGCTTCCACTGACGTTAAAGTTGGTGATATAATAGAGATAGCATTTGGAAACAAAAATGTGAAAGTTGAGGTCCTGGATATTCAGGACACTACAAAAAAGGATGCTGCGGCAGACTTATTTAAGTATTTGTAATTTATGGTTAGAAATAAGAGAAGAAAAGTAGGAAGACGAAAGAAAACCTCTACAGGTAGAATATACGTAGCTGTTATCATGCTCTTTATGATTGGAGTAATGACCGTTCAGATTGTGCGCCTTCACGATAAAACGAAGAGCTCAAAAAGAAAGAAGAAACGCTCCAGACACAGCTGGATGCAGCTAATGAAAAGAGTCAGCAGCTCAAGGAACAGGAAGAATATGTGGGAAGTGATGAATATGTTGAAAATGAGGCTTCCCAGAAACTTGGATTGACACATGACAATTGGATCATTTTTAAACAAAAAGAAGATTAGAGAATTTATAGAAAAAATAGCATGTTAAACAAAGGCGACAGGGTGGTCTTGGGTTTATCTGGAGGACCTGATTCTGTATGCCTTTTTTTATGTTGCTTGGTCTTAGGGAGGAATATAATCTTGATATTCACGCCCTTCACGTAAATCACTGTATTAGAGGCGAAGATGCTGATGAAGATCAGGCATATGTAGAGAGCATATGTAGGGATTACCAGGTACCTTTAAAGGTTGTTAGAGTTGATATTCCGGCCTTGGTTAAGGAAACAGGCCGCTCTGAGGAAGAAGAGGCTAGAATGGCTCGTTACGAGGCTTTTGAGGCCTATGCAGATGAGCTATCAAAGGAATCTCAGGCTGACAACGTAAAGATTGCCATAGCTCATAATGCAGATGATAATGCAGAGACAGTTATATTCCATATGGCTAGAGGTACAGGCCTGGATGGAATGTGCGGCATAGCTCCAACAAGAGGTAGAATTATTAGACCTCTTTTAGAGGTTCCAAAGGCAGAGATTATGGAATTTATCCAGGAAAATGAGATTTCATACTGCGTGGATGAGACCAACTCAATGGTGTGCTACGATAGAAATAGAATAAGACACAATATTTTACCAGAACTTTCAGAAATTAATTCTAAGGCCTTGGAGCATATTGCCGATATGTGTAACAGACTGACAGAGGTTGCGGATTATATTTCTATAGAGGCCCACGGGCTTTTAGAAATATCCAGAGAAGATGGCAATAAACTTAGAAAAAGAGCATTCGTTACTGCACCAAAGGTTATTGCCAGTCAGGCGCTAAAGGAATATCTTAGCAGCTTTATGCCAAATCAAAAGGATGTTAGTGCTGTTCATATAGAAAGCATTTTAGGCCTTCTCCAGGAGGACGGGGAACGTCAGGTTCAGCTACCATATAAAAAGACCTTGATTATTTCTTATGAGCATTTATATGTACAGGATGAGGCCTCTGAGGAGGAAACACAGGGTACATTTTCATACCGTGAATTTGACCTTGAACCGGGCATGAAATACCCTACTGAAAGCTATACTAAATGGTTTGATTGTGATAAAATATCGGATAATATTGTTATAAGAACCCGTGCTGAGGGGGATTATCTGACTATTGATTCTGCAGGAAATCATAAATCTATTCAGGATTATTTTGTGGATGAAAAAATACCTCGTCACAAAAGAGACAGCATTATGCTGGTATGCGATGGTAGCCACGTAATGTGGGTGGTTGGATATAGAATCAGCGAATATTATAAAATTTCTAATAATACCACTCGCGTATTAGAGATAGTTTATGGAGGAAATGGAAATGAGTGAGAACATCAGAGTCCTTTTACCAGAGGATGAGTTAGCAGCGCGTATTGCGGAGCTTGGAGCGCAGATTAGTAAGGACTATGAGGGTGAGACAGTATTTTTGGTATGCATCCTTAAGGGAGCTTCTTTCTTTGCATGTGAGCTTGCTAAGAGAATTACAGTGCCAGTTATTATCGATTTCATGGCTACATCAAGCTATGATGGCGGCACAGTATCATCAGGGGTAGTAAAGGTTAAAAAGGACCTTGATTTAGATCCAGCAGGACAGAATGTAATCATCGTAGAGGATATTATCGATAGTGGTAACACACTTAATTACCTTGGTCAGCTTTTTAAGGACCGTGGAGCAAAGTCTGTAAAGATGGTTACAATGCTTGACAAGCCAGATCGTAGAGAGGTTGATGTTCACGTTGACTACACAGGATTTACAATTCCAGATCAGTTCGTTGTAGGTTATGGTCTCGATTATGACCAGAAGTATCGTAACCTTCCTTACATCGGAGTTGTAGAGCTAGACTAGGAGGATGCCTTGAAGAAAAACAGAGCTTCAGGAATGATTATTTATGGTATTTTTGTCGCAGTGGTTTTAGCTATTCTTTACACAAGCATGGGCAACAAAAATGCCACATATTCTATGGCGGAACTTAAGACTGCCATTAAAAATGAAAAGATTACTTCTGTGAACATTACACAGAACGAAGAGGTGCCAACAGGCGCCGCAAGCATCAAACTAAAAACGGCGATACAGTTACATTATATGTATCAGATGTAAATGAATTACAGCAGACTTTAGCAGAGAGTAATATTTCCTATACTCTTAGCGATATCCCTCACGATAGCTGGTTATCTGATCTTTTACCTATGCTTATTGTTTTGGGTGCAGTATTCATTCTCTTTATGATTTTGATGAATGCCCAGAGTGCAGGTGGTGGTGCTAATGCCAAGATGATGAACTTTGGTAAGAGCCGCGCCAAGATGAGCACAAAAGAGGATATTCACACAAGATTCGAGGATGTAGCTGGTCTTGATGAAGAAAAAGAAGAAGTAGAAGAGCTTGTAGATTTCCTCAGAGACCCTAAGAAATATACAAAGCTTGGTGCCCGTATTCCAAAGGGTGTTATTTTAGTAGGCCCTCCGGGCACAGGTAAGACACTTCTTGCAAAGGCTATTGCAGGTGAGGCAGGCGTTCCATTCTTCTCTATTTCAGGTTCTGATTTCGTAGAGATGTTTGTTGGTGTTGGTGCCAGCCGTGTACGTGATCTTTTTGCAGAGGCAAAACAGAACGCGCCTTGTATCGTATTTATTGATGAGATAGATGCCGTAGCACGTCGACGTGGTACTGGAATGGGCGGTGGCCACGATGAGCGCGAGCAGACACTTAATCAGCTTCTCGTAGAGATGGATGGTTTCGGTGTTAATGAAGGCATCATCGTTATGGCAGCCACAAACCGTGTAGATATTTTGGACCACGCAATTATGCGTCCAGGACGTTTCGATAGAAAGGTCTATGTTGGTCGTCCAGATGTTAAGGGGCGTGAAGAAATTCTTAAGGTACACGCTGCTAATAAAATGCTTGGCTCAGATGTAGATTTACATCAGATTGCTCAGACAACTGTTGGATTTACTGGAGCTGATTTGGAGAATCTTCTCAATGAGGCGGCTATTCTTGCAGCAGGCCAGGACAGACAGTATATTGTTCACGATGATATTAAAAAGTCATTTGTAAAGGTTGGTATCGGTAAAGAAAAGAAGAGCCGAGTTATTTCCGATAAGGAAAAGAAAATCACTGCTTATCACGAGAGTGGACATGCTATTTTATTCCACGTGCTTCCTGATGTTGGACCTGTTTATTCAGTATCCATTATTCCCACTGGAGCAAGTGCAGCAGGCTATACCATGCCTATAAATGAAAATGATGAAATGTTTAATACAAAGGGCAAGATGCTTCAGGATATTATCGTTTCATTGGGTGGTCGAGTAGCGGAGGAGCTTATTTTTGATGATGTTACTACAGGTGCATCTCAGGATATCAAGCAGGCTACACAGACTGCTAGAAATATGGTTACAAAGTACGGATTCTCCAAGAATATCGGTATGATCAATTATGGCGAGGACGAGGAAGAAGTCTTCATCGGAAGAGATTTAGCTCATACAAAGGGATATTCAGAGGCCACAGCTAAGGCCATTGATGATGAGGTTAAGGCAATCATCGATGAATGTTATGAAAAAGCTGTGAAACTTTTAAAAGAGAATGAGTCAATTCTTCATAAATGTGCTAATCTATTATTAGAGAAAGAAAAGATTGGTAAGGATGAATTCGAGGCATTATTTGGTGATGCTCCAAAGCAGGAGAACACCGAAGAAATCCTTGATGGCGTCGCTGTCGAGGGTATTAATTGGGGTGAGTAGTGCAATATGCACAAAAAATGGGTAGAGCTTTTGTTATGTTTGTGCACACTTGAGTGTTGCGGGGTCATATAATAAACATCGTAAAAACCCCCCAATACATTATATAATTTTTACTAACCCCATAGTAAAAATACCTTCTCCTAAAAAGACAGCGATCGTTGCTGTCTTTTTACTATCTAAAAATATATTATCTAATCAGCGAGGGGTATTCATATGAACATCCGTGCAATTTACTCAGATGGAACAGCTGAATACAGATATCCTATGGAGCCGGAGGAGAATTCTCTGGTTACTATTAGCATACGTGTATATCATCAGGAGGATATACAGGTTTTTTTGATGTCCAAAACCGATAATCTTAATATCCGTATGCATTTGGATAGAACCCGAGGCGAGTTTGACTTTTATTCCTGTACAGTGCAGTTGGGCAAAAAGGAATTTAGATATCATTTTGAGCTTGTAGGAGGCCTTGATCACTACTTTTACGACAGAGTAGGTCTTTGGAGAGATTACAGGGAACACTACGAGTTTTCTATTATGCCAGGCTTTTCCACACCTGCCTGGTCAAAAGGTGCGGTTATGTACCAGATTCTTGTGGATAGATTCTGCAATGGCGATCCTACAAATGATGTACAGACAAATGAATACCACTATGTTTGTGGGCCAGTTGAGGGTGTAAAGGACTGGAGTTCTATGCCAGCAAATTTAGATATAGGCAGATTCTACGGTGGAGATTTGGAGGGCGTTCGTCAGAAGCTTCATTATCTGAGAAGCTTGGGGGTAGAGGTAATCTACTTCAATCCTTTATTTGTATCCCCATCTAATCATAAATACGATACTGCAGATTACGATTATATCGATCCACATTTGACAGTTATTAAAAATGATGGTGGAGAATGCCTTAATCCAGACGATTATGACAATTCTCACGCTAGCAAGTATAAGATTCGTGTTACTAACAAAGAAAATCTTGAGGCCAGTAATAAATTCTTTGCTGATTTTGTAAATGAGGCTCATCAAAAGGGAATCCGCGTTATTATTGATGGTGTGTTTAATCACTGCGGTTCCTTTAATAAATGGCTAAATAGAGAAAAGATTTATTCCAAGGAAGAAGGATATGCTCCTGGTGCTTACGAGAGCAAAGATAGCCCATATAATTCTTTCTTTAAGTTTTATGAAGATGCTTGGCCAGATAACAAGAGCTATGACGGCTGGTGGAGCCACGATACGCTTCCAAAGCTTAATTACGAGGATTCGCCAGAACTGTATCAATACATTATGAATATAGGAAAAAAATGGGTTAGTGAGCCATACAATTGCGATGGCTGGCGTCTTGATGTGGCGGCAGATTTAGGTCACTCTGAGGAGTTTAATCACAAGTTTTGGGCAGATTTCAGAAAGGCTGTCAAAAGCGCTAATCCAAATGCTATCATTCTAGCTGAACACTATGGAAACCCTTCAGAGTGGCTAAAGGGCGACCAGTGGGATACCATAATGAATTACGATGCATTTATGGAGCCTCTTACATATTTCCTGACAGGTATGGAAAAGCATTCTGATGAATTCCAGCCTAGCGCATTAGGAGATGGTGAGCGCTTCAAAAATACTATGCTTCATTTTATGGCCAGATTAAAAACACCTTCGTTGTATTGCGCCATGAATCAGCTCTCTAATCACGACCATTCCAGATTCCTTACGAGAACTAATCATATGGTTGGTCGAATTGAGACAAAGGGAACTCAGGCTGCAGAGTATGGTGTTAGCATTCCTGTTATGAAGCTGGCCGAGATGGTACAGTTCACCTGGCCAGGTGCTCCTACCCTGTATTATGGCGATGAGGCTGGTGTATGCGGGTTCACAGATCCTGATTCACGCCGCACATATCCTTGGGGAAATGCTAACTACGATCTTGTAGATTACACCAGAGACATTATTATGATTCACAAGCAGAGTCAGGCTATTAAGGAAGGCTCTTTTGTATTCCTGAATTGCGGACAGGGATTTATCAGCTATGGCAGATTTACTGGAAATGAGCAGATAATTGTGATAATAAATTCCAATGGCAATGAAATCGAAGTAGATGTGCCTGTTTGGATAGCTGGAGTTCCATTAAATTGTCAGCTGGAGAGATTGATTTTAAGTAATGAGGTTGGGTATTCAATCATGCCGACCGATATAACTGTTGAAGGAGGAAACCTTCATACTACAGTTGGAGCATATTCCGGCATAGTATACAAGAGAATATAAAAATATTAGCCCATTCTTCTAATTTACAAGCTAATTGAATTTACGATATAATTTATTAAAAGTTGGGCGAACATCCCCCAACAGAATGTTTAGTTTTAATTAGTGGGAGAGTTAGTATGGCAAAAGAACGCACATGTCAAGGTAAAATCGACATGCAGGCACTTGAAGATAGACAGCTTGAGTTAGAAAAAGCATGGAATGATTTATTAAAAGAAAAAAGAGAAGTTGATGCGAGAATTCGCACACTTGAGCAGCAGGAAAAGCAGTTTGAGATGAAATGGGAAATGCTCATTCGCGAAACTCAGCAGCTTGCTGATGATAAAAAGCAGTTTGAACGCAAGAAAAAGTTCTACGAGCATGTTCAGTCCAATGTCCAGGAAGAGTACAGCTACGGCGTTACCACCACGGATAATGTCGTCCAGGGTGAGATGTTCTTCTCTGGTGTTTCTGATAAAAAGGCTCTTAAAAAGCGTTACAAGGACCTTATTAAGATTTATCATCCGGATGGGGACGCTGGCGATACAGCTACGGTAGCTGAAATCAATAGAGAATACGAAGACCTTAAGGCTCAGATGAATTAAGGCTACTTAAAATATTCTTTGCATATCATTAGGCAATGGAGCCACAAACTCCATTGCTTTTTGGTTATGGGATGCACAAACTCAATCCTATGGGAATGTAGCGCCTGTCTCTGCATATACTCAAAATCAGGATTATAAAGATGGTCTCCAATCAATGGATGACCAATATATTTAAAATGCACACGAATCTGATGGGTACGACCGGTTTCAAGATGAATTGAAACCAGGCTGTGCCCATTTTTTTCGTCCATAACTTTGTAGTGGGTGACAGCTCTTTCACCATTTTCGAAATCCACCTGTCTTGTAATAATAGAATCATCTACTCGGCCTATTGGTGCATCTATAGTGCCTTCAGGCTGCTCTAAAGTACCACGAACGATGGCATAGTATTCTCTGTGAAATTCTCTGTTCTTAACCATCGTAGAAAGGATATTGGCACTGACAAGGTGCTTGGAAATAACCGTTAGCCCAGAAGTGTTCTTATCTAATCTATTAGCACATCTGAATATAAATGGTTTGCCCTGCTGCTCATAGTAATATGCCAGCCCGTTAGCCAAAGAATCCTCATAGTGATTAAGACTAGGATGTATAGGCAGCCCAGCGGGCTTATTAATCACAATAATATCCTCGTCTTCATAAACAATATCTAAATCCATCTTAACAGCAGGAATCTTTTCGGAAGAATCCTCTTCAGATATATTCACTGTCAGCAGTTCGCCAGCAGACAGCTTTCTATTCATATGAACCCACTCGCCGTCAATTACAACGTTATTAGGCATCTTTTTAATGGCGGTGATATTGGCGGAAGAATAACCTTGGGTTTTAAGAAATTTATCTATTTGAAATCCATCATATTCAGTTGAAATAATATATGTAAGTGTTCTATTCATAGTTATAATTAAACAGCAAAAGAGCCAGACGTGTCAAACGCTGGCTCTTTTAGAAGGAGAATAAATTGTATATGAAGATTAATGAAATAAACTACTTCATTGTAGCAACTACGCTTACTGTCTTCTTGCTGCCGTCGAATGGAATGATGTTTCCTTCAACTTCCTTACCATCAACAAGTAAGCTTGCTACACCCTTCTGTACCTTGTTAGGGTTCTTGATTTCGATGTTGTATGTAACTCCACGGTAAACACGTGTTACATTGAAATCGCCAAACTCTGCTGGTGTACAAGGGTTAACAGAAAGTCCCTCAAGTGTAGGATAAATTCCCAAAATGTACTGAGAAATATTTGTAAATGTCCAAGCAGCTGTACCTGTAAGCCAGCTGTTCTTTGCCTCACCGTGGAACTTGGCATCAGCGCCAGCAACCATCTGTGAGTATACATAAGGCTCGGTTCTATGAATTTCTGAAATGTCCTCGATGTATGATGGACATGTTTTCTTGTAAACTTCAAATGCTCTATCACCACGACCGATACATGTCTCTGCAATAGAAATCCAAGGATTATTGTGGCAGAAGATACCAGCATTTTCCTTGTATCCTGGTGGATATGATGAGATTTCACCAAGCTCAAGATGATATCTTGTGTAAGCAGGCTGAAGAATCATAACACCATACTTTGTATCAAGCTTTTCTTTAACTGAATTAAGGGCCTTTACGGCATTGCCATCATCTATACCTACGCCAGCCATTACACACATACCCTGTGGCTCGATGTAAATCTGTCCCTCTTCACATTCCTTAGAACCAACTTTATGGCTGTAAGCATCATAGGCACGTACGAACCACTCGCCGTCCCAACCATCCTTTTCGATGGCCTTAATCATCTTATCAACCTCAGCAAGAGCTCTGTCTGCCTCTGCATTGTCTCCCATAAGCTTGCAAAGATCTGCGTACTCGCGACCATATTTTACAAACATACCAGCGATGAATACTGACTCAGCAACAGGACCTTCTGAAGGACCAAAGCACTGGAAGCTTTCACCTGGATGCTCTGAGAAGCAGTTAAGGTTCAAGCAGTCATTCCAATCGGCACGACCTATAAGTGGAAGATCGTGTGGACCCTTGTGATTTACGATGTAATCAAATGAACGCTTTAAGTGCTCCATAAGAGATGTTGCAACTGACATATCATTGTCATATGGAACAGTCTCGTTAAGGATTGATGTATCACCTGTCTCACGGATGTAAGCTGAAGTTCCTGCAATGAGCCAAAGTGGATCGTCGTTAAATCCAGAACCGATATCAGAATTGCCTTTCTTTGTAAGTGGCTGATACTGATGATAAGCTGAACCATCCTGGAACTGTGTTGATGCAATATCAATAATTCTTTCACGAGCACGATCAGGAATAAGGTGAACGAAACCGAGAAGATCCTGGCAAGAATCTCTGAATCCCATTCCACGGCCAATACCTGACTCGTAGTAAGAAGCTGAACGAGACATATTAAATGTAACCATACACTGATACTGGTTCCAGATATTAACCATACGGTTTACATGCTCGTCCTTAGATTCAATGTGGAACTTAGCAAGAAGTCCATCCCAGTAGCTACAAAGCTCGGCAAGAGCTGAATCAAATGCTTCTACTGTCTGATATTTTGAGAGAAGAGCTGTTGCTTTCTTCTTATTAATTACGCTTGGAGCTTCCCACTTGTCATCTTCGGCATTCTCGATATAACCAAGAGCAAATACAAATGTCTTTGACTCGCCTGGGTTGAGAGATACATTAATCTGATGAGAAGCGATTGGATACCAACCAGAAGCGATTGTGTTATGAAGCTTTCCTTCAATAACTGCTGCTGGCTTATCAGGTCCGTTGTAGGCACCTCTAAACTCGTCACGGCTTGTTTCGAAACCGTCAATCTTTGAGTTTACAGAGTAAACAGCGTAGTGATTACGGCGCTCTCTATACTCTGTCTTGTGATAAATAGTAGAATCAACAACTTCAACTTCACCTATTGAAAGGTTACGCTGGAAGTTCTTCATATCATCATCGGCATTCCATAAACACCATTCTACATAAGAGAAAAGCTGAATATCCTTCTTTGCAGTACCCTTATTTGTAAGAGTTACTTTTGTAAGCTCTACTGAATCATTAACAGGAACGAAAGTAACAAGAGCTGCCTCTACATCATTCTTAGTACCTGTGAATTTGCTGTAGCCAATACCGTGACGGCATTCGTAAGAATCAAGCTCTGTCTTTGTTGGCTGCCAACCTGGGTTCCAAATAGTATCGCCATCCTTAATATAGAAGTACTTACCGTTTGTATCTGGAGTAGTATCGTTGTAACGATATCTAGTCATTCTAAGAAGCTTTGCATCTTTATAGAAGGTATAACCTCCGCAAGTATTTGATAATAATGTAAAGAAATCCTTGCAGCCCAGATAGTTGATCCAAGGCAAAGGAGTCTTTGGAGTTGTGATAACATATTCCTTATTGTTATCATCGAAAAATCCGTATTTCATGTTTTCCTCCCTTTGTAGTAGTTATATTTTCTAACCTCGAAAAAGCTTATAATGAAAACGATTAAGTAAGTAAGAGCATTTACATAAGCCGTTTTCAAGATTTTTAACCCGTAAACGTTTAAGTAGATAAACAGGGTTATCCCACATAAAGAATAGCATACGGGGGGTTAAATGGAAATCCCTATATATTTTTTTGTAGAACATGCACTAAAACAAGATACGAAACTGACACGAAAAGACAAATTTTCGAAAAGTACTTGTTTAAATACTTAAATAGAGCTATATTTAAGTTGCGAAAACGATTAAGGGAGATTTGATATATAGGGAGAGCGCAATGGTTTCATTGAAGGACATTGCATCAGAGTGTGGTGTTTCAATAGCTACAGTTAGTAAAGCATTGAATGATCACAGCGATATCGGTGCAGATACGAAAATCAGAATTCGAAAAGCTGCAAAGGATATGGGATATGTTCCAAACGCAGCAGCGAAATCAATGAAAACAAATCGCACACATAATATAGGAGTCCTTTTTATGGACGATGCAAACAGCGGTTTGACTCATGATTTCTTTGCAGGGGTTCTTGAAAGTTTTAAGAAGGAAGTCGAAAAAGAAGGTTACGATATAACATTTATATCGAATGACAGAAGCAGACCAGGTAGGGCATCCTATTTGGAACACGCACGCTATAGAAGATTCGATGGTGTCATTATTGCAAATGTTCATTTTGACGATCCTGAGGTTGTTGAACTGGTTAAGAGCAACATCCCAGTAGTCACAATTGATCATATATATAATGAGACAACAACAATCCTTTCTGATAATGTTGACGGAATGTCAGATCTTGTAGATTTTGTAGTCCAGAATGGACATAGAAAAATCGCATACATACACGGAGCTGAATCCGCAACAACAAACTTAAGACTGGTTACATTTAATAGAAAGCTTGAAGAATACGGGATAGAAATTCCTGAAGAGTACATTAAGGAATCTCCTTATAGAGATACACACGGTGCTTACGAAAAGACTTTGGAGCTTTTGAAACTCAGAACAAGACCTACCTGTATTTTTTACCCAGATGATTATGCTACTTACGGTGGAATGAGAGCCATAGCTGAAAGAGGCTTAAAGGTTCCTGATGATATTTCGGTAGTAGGATTTGATGGAATCAAGGTTGCAAGACATATTAGACCACGTCTTACGACATACAGACAAAATACAGAAGAGATGGGAATACTTGCGGCACAAAGTCTTGTGGCACTGATTGAAAAACCAAAACCACTTTGATTCAACAGATAACCGTTAAAGGTTGGGTTCTTGAGGGAGACACTCTTAAGAAACTTAATTAGGCATTTAGTTGAGGTATCAACTTTAGATAAATGCAGTAACTTAAAAAAATACGTGAGGAACACGTAAAAATTTTGGGAGGAACACAAAATGAAAAGAAGAATTGTTAGTTTGCTTGCATTAACAACAATGACAGCAACAATGTTCGCTGGTTGCGGCGGCGCAGCATCAAATGATGCAGAACCAGCAACAGACACAGCAGCTACTGAGACAGAGGCTACAGAAGCTGCAGCAGAGTTACCTGCAGATACAGGTAAAGTTCTTAACATCCAGTGCTGGAATGATGAGTTCCAGTCAAGACTTAAGGCTCACTATCCTGGATACGAAGAGGTAGATGCTACACACGGTAAGATTGGTGATGTTGATGTAGTTTGGACAATTACTCCATCTACAGATAATGCATACCAGAACAACCTTGACGAGGCTCTTCTCGCACAGGAGTCAGCAGCTGCTGATGATAAGGTTGACTTATTCTTAGTAGAAGCTGATTACGCTCTTAAGTATGTTGATACAGATTATGCTATGGCATTATCAGATCTTGGTATCACAGATGCAGATCTTGCAGATCAGTATAAGTATACACAGTCTATCGTTACAGATAGCAACGGTAAGTTAAAGGGTTCTTCATGGCAGGCTTGCTCAGCTGGTCTTATCTACAACAGAGAAGCAGCTAAGGAAGTTCTTGGAACAGATGATCCAGACGAAGTACAGGCAGCAGTAGCTGATTGGGGCAAGTACAACGAGACAGCAGCAAAGGTTGCTGAGGCTGGTTATACAATGTGTTCTGCTTATGATACATTCCGTGTATATTCAAACAATGTATCAGGTAAGTGGGTACAGGATAACAAGGTTGTTATCGACAAGAACATTGATAAGTGGATTGATGATTCTAAGGAACTCGTAGACGCAAAGGCTGAGGATACAGATGACCTTTGGGGCGATGACTGGGCAAAGGGTAAGAACCCAGAAGGAAAGGTATTCTGCTACTTTGGACCAGCTTGGTTCTTCAACTTCTGCCTTAACGCAGATGATCCTGCTTCAATCGCTGGCCAGGGCGGCTGGGGATACTGTGTAGGACCACAGTCTTACTACTGGGGTGGTACATGGATCTGCGCTGCAACAGGTACAGACAATGCTAACCTTGTAAAGGATATCATCCTTAAGATGACAACAGATAAGGGTATCCTTAAGGATATCGCTCAGCAGGATGCTGACTGTGTAAACAGCAAGACAGTTCTTTCAGAGCTTGCAGCTGATGATTCAGGTAACCTTGATCTCCTCGGCGGACAGAACCCATACAAGCAGCTTGCAGAAGGTGCTGAGAAGGTAGACCTTTCAAATATTTCTGCATACGATCAGGGATGTAACGAAGAGCTTCAGAAGGCAATCAAGAACTACTTCCAGGGCAATGCTACAAAGGAAGAGGCACTTGATATGTTCAAGAAGGCTGTAGTTGAGAAGTATCCAGAGCTTACAGCAGAGTAATTTTACAATTACACTTAGCGGGAAATAAAATAATGGGGGCGCATGGGTTAGTCCTGTGCGCCCTATATTAAAGATATTCAAAAGGGAGCACTTATGAACAAGAAGAGCAAAGTAGTAAGCTACAACAAATGGGGCTACATATTCTTAATTCCATTTACTGTAATCTTTTAATTTTCCAGTTGGTGCCACTTGCAACAACTATTTACAATTCATTTTTTGAGAATTACCGTTCAGGTCTTACTCAGATTGGCCCTAACTTCGTAGGGCTTCAGAATTATGGCACAATTATTTCAAATGGTGATTTGCCAACATATTTTATCAACACAATGATTATGTGGTTGATGGGATTCATTCCACAGATTCTTTTATCGCTTCTCTTAGGAGCATGGTTTACAGATCCATCACTTAGATTAAAATGCCAGACATTCTTCAAGACGGTAATTTACTTACCAAACTTGATTATGGCTTCGGCTTTTGCAATGTTATTCTTTACATTATTCTCAGATAGCGGTCCTATTAATTCTATGCTTATGCAAATGGGAGTTTTTAAGTCAGCATATCAGTTTATGAGTCATGTTTGGACAGTTCGTACACTTGTAGCTACAATGAACTGCCTTATGTGGTTTGGAAATACGACAATTCTTCTGATGGCCGGAATGTTGGGCATTGACCCATCACTCTTTGAGGCTGCACAGGTAGATGGAGCTACATCTACTCAGATTTTCTATAAAATTACATTACCACTACTTAGACCTATTCTAATCTTCGTTATGATTACATCACTTATTGGTGGTTTGCAGATGTTCGACGTTCCACAGATTTTAACAAACGGAACTGGAGATCCAATGCGTTCATCAATGACACTTATTATGTATTTGAACAAGCACCTGTTCAGCAAGAACTACGGTTTAGCTGGTGCACTTTCAGTATTCCTGTTTGTAATAACTGGTATCTTAAGCTTGATCGTATTCAAGTTTACAAATTCTGATAAGGTGAAGTAATTCTATAGTTATTTAAATAGAAACGAGGTAAAATATTATGGATATGGCAGCTAACACTACTATAGCAGGCAAGCAGGACACTGGTGCCTCTGTACATGCTAGAAGAGTAGTATCATATGTAGTATTGATTTTAATTTCATTCTTGTGTCTGTTTTGGTTTTATGTATTGTTTATCAATGCCACAAGAAGCAATTCTGAGCTTAGCTTAGGATTTTCAGCAGTTCCAAGTACTCATTTTGTTGAGAACTGGACAAACCTTAAAAATGGAACACTTCCTATTCTTAATGGTTTGATTAACTCACTTGTAATTGCATTCTTAACAGCAGGTCTTGCAACTTACTTCTCTGCAATGACTGCTTATGCAATTCACGCCTATGATTTTAAAGGCAAGAAGTTCATGTTCACATTCATTCTTATGATTATGATGATTCCAACACAGGTTACTGTACTTGGTTTCTTACAGTTAATTGGTAAGATGGGACTTGATAACAATCCAGCAGCACTTATTGTGCCTGCAATTGCATCTCCAGCTGTATTCTTCTATATGAAGCAGTACATGGATTCTACACTTCCTCTTTCACTTGTAGAGGCAGCTCGAATCGATGGTTCTGGAGAATTTAGAACATTCAATCAGATTGTAGTACCTCTTATGAAGCCAGCTATTGCTGTTCAGGCAATCTTCAGCTTCGTAAACAGCTGGAACAATTACTTCACTCCAGCGCTTGTGCTCCACGATGATACAAAGAAGACTCTTCCTATATTAATAGCTCAGCTTCGTTCTGCTGATTGGCTTAAGTTTGATATGGGACAGGTTTATATGATGATTGCATTCTCAATTTTCCCTGTAATCATTGTTTACCTTATTCTTTCAAAGCACATCGTTGGTGGTGTAACACTTGGTGGAGTTAAGGGCTAAAATGTAATAAAGAAAAAGACTTGACAGTTCTTGCGTCGTGTGATAAATTTAGCTAGCGACTAAGAAAAGCAGGTCTTTTTTTATGCTCTTTTTTCGCCTCATCAAATTGTTCGCTATGATGAGTGAGTATAAGTAGACCAAAGTAGAAATTTAACGGAGGTGGAAGTTGTGCGCACAAAGATAACATTGGCATGTACAGAATGCCAGCAGCGTAATTACAACATGACAAAAGACAAGAAGACACACCCTGACAGAATGGAAACAAAGAAGTACTGTAGATTTTGCAAGAGACACACAATGCACAAGGAGACTAAATAGTCATAGCGGAGGTGCGAAATGGCAGAAGACAAGAAAACTAAGTCAGGACGTTTTACAGGGCTCAAGGCCGAGTTTAACAAAATTGTTTGGGCTGACCCTAAGGACGTGTCAAAACAGACAACAGCAGTTGTTGCTGTGTCAGTAGTTGTAGCAGTGATCATCATCGTATTAGATGCAGTGATCAACAAAGGTGTAAATATCCTAGTTAATTTATAATGGAGGCATCAAATATGGCAGAGGCAAAGTGGTATGTAGTTCATACTTACTCAGGCTATGAGAACAAAGTCAAGACAAACATTGAAAAGGCTATCGAGACACAGAAGCTCGAGGAGCAGATTCTTGATGTACGCGTACCAATGGTTGAGGTTACAGAGACTAAGGATGGCGTAAAGAAGCAAGTTTCTAAAAAGATGTACCCTGGTTACGTTCTTATTGAGATGATTATGAATGACGAGACCTGGTACGTTGTCAGAAATACCAGAGGTGTTACAGGCTTCGTAGGACCAGGAAGTAAACCAGTGCCATTGTCAGAGGCCGAGGTTAAAGCTTACTTACTAGGTGATAACACTGAAAAGGTTAACGTTGAGGTTGACTTCGAGGTCGGAGATACTCTTAGTGTCATCGATGGTACCTGGAAAGATACTGTTGGCGTTGTTAAGTCTATCAATGCTAAGAAGCAGACTGTTACAATCAGCGTTGAGATGTTCGGACGTGAGACACCAGTTGAGATTGATTTCACGGACGTACGAAAAATGGATTAATTCGACACAATCGAAAAATTAACGTGTCGGACAGTTTTGCAGGAGGAATAGGATATCATGGCAAAGAAAATTGAAGGCTATATCAAGTTGCAGATTCCAGCAGGCAAGGCTACACCAGCCCCACCTGTAGGTCCAGCACTTGGTCAGCACGGTGTAAATATCGTGGAGTTTACAAAGCAGTTTAACGCAAAGACAGCAGATATGGGAGACACAATCGTTCCTACAATCATCACTGTTTATGCAGATAGAAGCTTCAGCTTCATCACAAAGACTCCACCAGCAGCAGTTCTTATTAAGAAGGCTTGCAAGATCGATAAGGCATCTGGCACACCTAATAAGACAAAGGTTGCAAAGATTACAAAGGCTCAGGTTCAGGAAATCGCAGAGACAAAGATGCCTGATCTTAACGCAGCTTCACTTGAGGCAGCTATGAGCATGATCGAGGGAACTTGTAGATCAATGGGCGTTGAGGTTGTAGAGTAATTTACAGCTTAGCGAAAACAACGTTCTTTAATAATTATTTGAGTGGGAGAGCTTGAGGCTCGATAAACCACAGGAGGTAAACATGAAAAGAGGAAAGAAATACGTAGCAGCTGCACAGTCATACGATAAGTCAGTTGCATACGATCCAGCAGAAGCAATCGCTCAGGTTAAGAAGAATGCTACTGCTAAATTTGATGAGACAATTGAGGCTCATATCAGAACTGGTTGTGACGGACGTCACGCAGAGCAGCAGATCCGTGGTGCTGTTGTACTTCCACACGGAACAGGTAAGACAGTACGAGTTTTAGTATTCGCTAAGGGTGCTAAGCTTGATGAGGCTCAGGCTGCTGGTGCTGATTTCGTTGGTGGCGAGGAACTCATTCCAAAGATCCAGAACGAAGGATGGAGTGATTTCGATTCAGTAGTTGCTACTCCAGATATGATGGGTGTTGTTGGTCGTCTTGGTCGTGTACTTGGACCTAGAGGACTTATGCCAAACCCTAAGGCTGGTACAGTAACTATGGATGTTGCTAAGGCTGTTGAGGAAATCAAAGCAGGTAAGATTGAGTATAGACTTGATAAGACAAACATTATCCATGTACCTATCGGAAAGGCTTCTTTCTCAGAGGAGCAGTTAGCGGACAACTTCCAGACTCTTATGGATGCAATCAACAAGGCTAAGCCAGCAAGCTTAAAGGGTCAGTACATTAAGAGCATTTCACTTGCTCCTACAATGGGACCTGGTGTTAAGCTTAATGTTGCTAAGGTTTCTAACTAATTGTTGACAATCCAATATACATAATGATATAATGCACAAAGTTGTTGCCGAAGACAGCAGGTGGCGTTAGCCGTAAAGAGATTTATCTCTACCAGCCGAGGACGATTAAGTATTTATCGATTACTTATCCCCTGTGTCTTTGGATGCAGGGGATTTTTTAGATGAATAATCCTCATATAAGCAACACAAAAATATTATAAGGAGGAAAAATTCGTGGCAAAAGTTGAATTAAAGCAGCCTATCGTTGACGAGATTTCAGCACAGATTAAAGATGCAGCTTCAGTTGTAGTTGTTGATGCTCGTGGACTTACAGTTGCAGAAGACACACAGTTACGTAAGCAGCTTCGTGAAGCTGGCGTTACATATAAGGTTTACAAGAACACTCTTATGAAGCGCGCTTTCGAAGGAACAGACTTTGCACAGCTTGACGAGGTTCTTGAAGGACCTAGCGCAATCGCTGTATCAAAGGATGATGCTACAGCACCAGCAAGAATTCTTGCTAAGTTTGGTAAGACAGCTCAGAACCTTGAAATCAAGGCAGGTGTAGTTGAAGGAACATTCTATGACGCTAAGGGTATGACAGCAGTTGCAGCTGTACCAAGCAGAGAGGAACTTCTTTCAAAGTTACTTGGAAGCTTACAGTCACCAATCACAAACTTCGCTCGTGTTCTCAATCAGATCGCAGAGCAGGGTGGTGCATCTACAGAAGCTCCTGCAGCAGCAGAGGCAGAGGCACCAGCAGAAGAGCCAGCTGAGGCTCCAGCTGAGTAATCTAGTTTACTCGTAATATTTTATATTTTATTAATTTTTAATGGAGGAAAATTATCATGGCAAAGATGACAACAGAAGAGTTTATCGCAGCTATCAAAGAGCTTAGCGTATTAGAGTTAAATGACCTTGTAAAGGCATGTGAGGAAGAGTTCGGCGTTTCTGCAGCAGCAGGCGTTGTAGTTGCAGCAGCAGCTGGCGATGCAGCAGCAGCTGAGGAGAAGGATGAGTTCGACGTAGAGCTTACAGAAGTAGGTTCTGAGAAGGTTAAGGTTATCAAGGTTGTTCGTGAGGCTACTGGTCTTGGACTTAAGGAAGCTAAGGAACTCGTTGATGGCGCTCCAAAGCTCATCAAGGAAGCAGCTGATAAGGCTACAGCAGAGTCAATCAAGGCTCAGCTTGAGGAGATCGGTGCAAAGGTTACTCTTAAGTAAGAATTGCTTTCGAAATTTATTGTTGGCAGGTCTTTACAGACCTGCCAATTTTTATTTATAATAATGCTTTGAAATAAATACAAATAAATACTTGACTTTATTATTGCTTTTGGCATAGAATGTAGTTTGCACTATTATGGTGCAGTGTGCATTTCTATGCTTATTTTTATGAGCAAAGATAATGCCCAATTTCTTTAAAAGATATATCCAAATTAAAAATAAAATGAGAGGTGGAACGTCAATGGAGAAAAACAGAATACGTCCAGTGAAAGCTGGAAAGAACTTGCGTATGAGTTACTCGAGACAAAAAGAGGTACTTGAGATGCCTAATTTAATCGAGGTCCAGAAAGACAGTTATGACTGGTTCGTTAAGGACGGATTAAAAGAAGCATTCGCAGATATCTCACCTATTCAAGACAGGGGTAACCAGCTTGAATTGCATTTTGTTGACTTCACACTGTGCAAAGATGAGGTGAAGTACACAATTCCACAGTGCAAGGAAAGAGATGCAACATACGCAGCACCTTTAAAGGTTAAAGTACGCCTTGTAAACAAAGAGTCCGGAGACATGCAGGAGCACGAAATCTTCATGGGTGACTTGCCACTTATGACAGATACAGGCACATTCGTAATTAATGGAGCAGAGCGTGTTATCGTATCACAGCTTGTCCGTTCACCAGGCATTTACTATGCAATTGGCCATGATAAAATCGGTAAGGAGTTATATTCATGTACTGTAATCCCTAACCGTGGTGCATGGCTTGAATATGAAACAGATTCCAACGACGTTTTCTATGTACGTGTAGACCGTAACAGAAAGGTACCTGTTACTGTTCTTATTCGTGCCCTTGGTTTAGGTACTAATCAGGAAATTATCGATGTTTTCGGTGAGGAGCCAAAGATTCTTGCTACATTTGCAAAGGATCCAGCTATCACAGAGAAGAATCCACAGGGTAGCTACGAAGGAGGTCTTTTAGAGCTCTATCGTAGACTTCGTCCAGGCGAGCCACTTGCTAAGGATAGTGCTGAGTCACTTATTCATGGTATGTTCTTCGATCCTAGACGTTACGATCTTGCAAAGGTTGGTCGTTATAAGTTCAATAAGAAGCTTATGCTCAAGAACCGTATCACAGGACATGTTCTTGCAGAGGATGTTATTGATACAACAACAGGCGAGATTATCGCAAAGGCTGGAGATAAGGTTACACTTGAAATGGCTGAGGAAATCCAGAACGCAGCTGTTACACATGTATTCATCCAGACAGAGACTCGCAATGTAAAGGTTCTTTCTAACATGATGGTAGACATCACTAAGTTCGTTGATTGTGATGCAAAGGCTCTTGGTATTACAGAGCTCGTTTACTATCCAGTTCTCGAGAGAATTCTCGAGGAGAACACTACAAAAGAAGATATCGAAGATGCAATTGCTCGTTCAGTAGCAGATCTTATTCCAAAGCACATTACTGTAGAGGATATATTTGCATCTATCAATTACAATATGCACCTTGAGTACGGCATTGGTAAGGAAGATGATATCGATCACCTTGGTAACCGTCGTATTCGTGCAGTTGGTGAGTTGTTACAGAATCAGTATAGAATTGGTCTTTCACGTCTTGAGAAGGTTGTACGTGAGCGTATGACTACTCGTGACCTTGAGGACATTTCTCCACAGAACTTAATTAACATTAAGCCTGTTACAGCTGCAATCAAAGAGTTCTTTGGTTCATCACAGTTGTCACAGTTCATGGTTCAGAACAACCCACTTTCAGAGTTGACACATAAGAGACGTCTTTCAGCTCTTGGTCCTGGTGGTCTTTCAAGAGACCGTGCAGGTTTCGAGGTTCGAGACGTTCACTATTCACACTATGGACGTATGTGCCCTATCGAGACTCCTGAAGGACCAAACATCGGTCTTATCAACTCTCTTGCTAGCTATGCTCGTATTAATGAGTATGGTTTTGTTGAGGCGCCATACAGACGTATTGATAAATCAGATCCACAGAATCCTCGCGTAACTGACGAGGTAGTATATATGACTGCTGATGAAGAGGATAATTACCACGTAGCACAGGCTAACGTCAAGCTTGACGAAGAAGGTCACTTCATGAGAAAGAACGTATCTGGTCGTTTCCGTGAGGAGACACAGGAGTACGATAAGACTATGTTTGATTACATGGACGTATCTCCAAAGATGGTATTCTCAGTTGCTACAGCGTCTATTCCATTCCTTCAGAACGATGACCCTACTCGTGCCCTCATGGGTTCAAACATGCAGCGTCAGGCCGTTCCACTTCTTACTACAGAAGCACCAGTTGTTGGTACAGGTATGGAGCCAAAGACAGCA
Organism: Butyrivibrio fibrisolvens 16/4; assembly: GCA_000209815.1. Classification (GTDB taxonomy): domain Bacteria; phylum Bacillota; class Clostridia; order Lachnospirales; family Lachnospiraceae; genus Pseudobutyrivibrio; species Pseudobutyrivibrio fibrisolvens_A. The sequence continues at coordinate 463,973 of FP929036.1, read as the reverse complement.
GTCGATTCAGGTGTCTGCGTAGTTGCTAAGCGCGCAGGTATCGTTGAGATGTCTGAGACAAACAGAATTATCGTTAAGGCTGACGAGGACGGAACAAGAGATGAGTACACACTCTTCAAGTTCACACGTTCTAACCAGTCTAACTGCTATAACCAGCGCCCTATCGTATTTAAGGGTGACCATGTAGAGGCTGGCGAGGTTATCGCTGATGGTCCTTCTACAAAGAATGGTGAGCTTGCCCTTGGAAAGAACCCACTTATCGGTTTCATGACTTGGGAAGGTTACAACTACGAGGATGCCGTTCTTCTTTCAGAGCGCCTCGTTCAGGATGATGTTTATACATCTATTCATATTGAAGAGTACGAGATTGATGCTCGTGATACAAAGCTCGGACCAGAAGAAATCACACGTGATGTAGCTGGTGTTGGTGATGATGCTCTTAAGGATCTTGATGAGAGCGGTATCATCCGTATCGGTGCAGAGGTTCGTGCCGGTGATATCCTTGTTGGTAAGGTTACACCAAAGGGTGAGACAGAGCGTACTCCAGAAGAGAGACTTCTTCTTGCAATCTTCGGTGAGAAGGCAAGAGAGGTTCGTGATACTTCACTTCGTGTACCACACGGAGCATACGGTATCGTTGTTGATGCTAAGGTATTTACTCGCGAGAATGGCGATGAGCTTTCTCCAGGTGTTAATAAGTCAGTTCGTATCTACATCGCTCAGAAGAGAAAGATTGGTGTAGGTGATAAGATGGCCGGTCGTCACGGTAACAAGGGTGTAGTTTCCCGCGTACTTCCAGTAGAAGATATGCCATATCTTCCAAACGGTCGTCCACTTGATATCGTACTTAACCCATTGGGCGTACCTTCACGTATGAACATTGGTCAGGTCCTTGAGATTCACCTTTCACTTGCTGCAAAGGCCCTGGGATTTGACATTGAGACACCAGTATTCGATGGTGCAAAGGAAATTGATATTCAGGATACTCTTGAGCTTGCAAATGACTATGTAAATATGCCATTTGATAAGGAAGAGGCAGAGAACGGTGAGGAGACATTCTACGATAAGTATGTTGATATTCTTCGTGAGGATGTTATGGAATATCTCTCAACAAACCGTGCACATCGTGCACTTTGGAAGGGTGTTCCAATCTCTAGAGATGGAAAGGTTCAGCTTCGTGACGGACGTACAGGTCAGCCATTCGATGGTCCTGTTACAATCGGACACATGCACTACCTGAAGCTTCACCACCTTGTAGATGATAAGATTCACGCACGTTCAACTGGTCCTTACTCTCTTGTTACACAGCAGCCACTCGGTGGTAAAGCACAGTTCGGTGGACAGCGTTTCGGAGAAATGGAAGTTTGGGCCCTCGAGGCTTACGGTGCATCATATACACTTCAGGAAATCCTTACAATGAAGTCAGATGATGTTATCGGTCGTGTTAAGACATACGAGGCTATTATCAAGGGTGAAAACATCCCTGAGCCAGGTATCCCTGAGTCATTCAAGGTATTACTTAAGGAATTACAGTCACTTGGTCTTGACGTTCGTGTTCTTGATGAGAACCGCGAAGAAGTTGAGCTCATGGAGACAAGTGAATATGGAAATACAGACCTCAACGCAATCATTGCAGGTAGTGACAGAAACTTCGCATTCGAGGATGACAACTCATTCGCACAGGCAGGCTTCTCTACAAAGAAGTTTGATACTGAGGGCGAGCTCGTAGATGACGAGGAAGAGCAGTTCGAAGATGAAGAAGATGATTTTTCTGATATACCAACAGATTTTGATGAGGAATAAATAGGAAGGGAGCTACAAAATGCCAGAGAATAAAGAAGCGACATATCAACCAATAGCATTTGACGCAATACAGATTGGATTGGCATCACCTGAGAAGATCAGACAGTGGTCTCGTGGCGAGGTTAAAAAGCCTGAGACAATCAATTATCGTACACTGAAGCCTGAAAAGGATGGTCTTTTCTGCGAGAAGATTTTTGGACCTAGCAAGGACTGGGAATGTCACTGCGGAAAGTACAAGAAGATTCGTTATAAGGGTGTAGTTTGTGACCGTTGTGGTGTAGAAATTACAAAGGCATCAGTTCGTCGTGAACGTATGGGTCACATCGAGCTTGCTGCACCAGTTTCACATATTTGGTATTTCAAGGGTATTCCTTCACGTATGGGACTTATTCTTGATCTTTCACCAAAGACATTAGAGAAGGTTCTCTACTTTGCATCATACATCGTACTTGATGCAGGAGAGACAGCTCTTATGTACAAGCAGGTTCTTACAGAGGCTGAGTATCAGGAAGCTAGAGAGCAGTATGGTAACGGCTTCAGAGTAGGAATGGGTGCTGAGGCTATCCAGGAGCTTCTTAGAGATATCGATCTCGATGAAGAGGCTACAAAGCTTCAGATTGAATTAGATAACGCTACAGGCCAGAAGCGTTCACGTATCATTAAGAGACTTGAGGTTGTTGAGGCATTCCGCGAGTCAGGAAACAGACCTGAATGGATGATTATGACAGTTATCCCTGTTATTCCACCAGATCTTCGTCCTATGGTACAGCTTGATGGTGGCCGTTTCGCTACATCTGATTTGAACGACTTATATCGTCGTATCATTAATAGAAATAACCGTCTCCGTAGATTATTAGAGCTTGGCGCTCCTGATATCATCGTACGTAACGAAAAGCGTATGCTTCAGGAAGCTGTTGATGCTCTTATCGATAACGGTAGACGTGGTCGTCCAGTTACTGGTCCTGGTAACAGACCTCTTAAGTCACTTTCAGATATGCTTAAGGGTAAGTCAGGACGATTCAGACAGAACCTTCTTGGTAAGCGTGTTGACTACTCAGGACGTTCAGTTATCGTCGTTGGACCAGAGCTTAAGATTTACCAGTGTGGTCTTCCAAAGGAGATGGCTCTCGAGCTCTTCAAGCCTTTCGTTATGAAGGAGCTCGTTGGTAACGGTATGGCCCACAACATTAAATATGCTAAGAAGATGGTTGAGAAGTTTGAGCCAGAGGTTTGGGACATCCTTGAAGATGTCATTAAAGAGCATCCAGTTATGCTTAACCGTGCTCCTACACTTCATAGACTTGGTATTCAGGCTTTCGAGCCTATCCTTGTAGAAGGTAGAGCTATCAAGCTTCATCCACTTGTATGTACAGCTTTCAACGCCGACTTCGACGGTGACCAGATGGCTGTTCACCTTCCACTTACTCAGGAGGCCCAGGCTGAGTGTAGATTTATGCTTCTCTCACCTAACAACTTACTTAAGCCTTCAGACGGTGGTCCTGTTGCCGTTCCTTCACAGGATATGGTACTTGGTATCTACTACCTTACACAGGAGCGTGGTACTACAGTAGGCGATGAGACACCAGCAGTTGGTGAAGGTAAGGTATTTAAGAACCTTAACGAAGCAATACTTGCTTACGAGAATAATGCTCTTACAATGCATGCACGTATTACAGTTCGTATGTCAAAGACAATGGCTGACGGTTCTGTAGTTACAGGTGATGTTTCATCAACACTTGGTAGACTTCTCTTCAACGAGATTATTCCACAGGATCTTGGTTATGTAGATCGTACAAATCCTGAGAATGACCTTGTTCCAGAAGTAGACTTCCACGTTGGTAAGAAGCAGTTAAAGCAGATTCTTGAAAAAGTTATTAATACACACGGAGCTACAAAGACAGCAGAAGTTCTTGATGATATCAAGGCTATGGGTTATCACTACTCAACAATTGCTGCCATGACAGTTTCAATTTCAGATATGACAGTTCCACCTCAGAAGCCAGAGCTTATCTCACAGGCTGAAGAGACAGTTGATAAGATTACACGTCAGTACAAGCGTGGTCTTATTACTGAAGAAGAGCGTTATCGTGAAGTAGTTGATACTTGGAAAGAGACTGATGATCAGCTTACTAGAGACCTTCTTGATGGTCTTGATAAGTACAACAACATCTTCATGATGGCTGATTCAGGTGCCCGTGGTTCTGAAAAGCAGATCAAGCAGCTTGCTGGTATGCGTGGTTTGATGGCTGATACAACAGGTAAGACTATCGAGCTTCCTATTAAGTCAAACTTCCGTGAAGGTCTTGATGTACTTGAGTACTTCATGTCAGCTCACGGTGCTCGTAAGGGTCTTTCAGATACAGCGCTTCGTACAGCCGATTCAGGATACTTGACACGTCGAATGGTTGACGTTGCTCAGGAGCTTATTATCCGCGAGTCAGACTGTGTTGCTGGAACAAACCGTGAGATTCCAGGTATGTGGGTATACGCATTCATGGATGGTCGTGAAGAGATTGAGTCTCTCAAGGATCGTATCACAGGTAGATTCTCTTGTTACTCTATCTACGATGCTAAGGGCGAGATGATTGTTAAGGCTAATCACATGATTACACCTAAGCGTGCAGCTGCAATCATTGAGCGCGGTGTTGATGATAAGGGTGAGCCAATTAAGAAGGTTAAGATTAGAAACGTACTTAACTGTCGTTCACACGTTGGTGTTTGTGCTAAGTGTTATGGTGCTAACATGGCTTCAGGTCGTGCCGTTCAGGTCGGTGAAGCAATCGGTATCATCGCTGCACAGTCAATCGGTGAGCCAGGTACACAGCTTACTATGAGAACATTCCATACTGGTGGTGTTGCTGGTAACGATATTACACAGGGTCTTCCTCGTGTCGAGGAGCTTTTCGAGGCTAGAAAGCCTAAGGGACTTGCTATCATCACAGAGATTGCTGGTACAGTTTCTATTGAAGAGGACTCTAAGACAAAGAAGAGAGAAGTTGTTGTAACAAACTCTTCTACAGGCGATGTTGAGAAATATCTCATCCCTTACGGATCACGTATCAAGGTTCTTTCAGGACAGGAGCTTGAGGCTGGTGATGAGCTTACAGAAGGTTCTGTAAACCCACACGATATCCTTGCTATCAAGGGTAAGGCAGCCGTTCAGGATTACCTCATCCGTGAAGTTCAGCGTGTTTACCGTTTACAGGGTGTTGATATCAACGATAAGCATATCGAAGTACTTTGCCGTCAGATGCTTAAGAGAATCAGAATCGACGAAGCAGGTGATACAGGATTTATGCCAGGTTCACTTGTTGATTGGCTTGATTTTGAGGAAGCAAACGAGCAGATGGAAGCAGAAGGCAAGGAAGTTGCTACAGGTACACAGGAGCTTCTTGGTATCACAAAGGCAGCACTTGCTACAAACTCATTCCTTTCAGCAGCTTCATTCCAGGAGACAACAAAGGTTCTTACTGATGCAGCTATCAAGGGTAAGGTTGACCCACTTAACGGTCTTAAAGAGAACGTTATTATCGGTCGCTTAATCCCTGCTGGTACAGGTATGAAGAGATACTCAAATATCCCTCTTTCAACAGACAATGATTTAGCAAACGTTGAAATTCCTGAGGATTTCGAAGGTTTAGCTGGAGAGTCTGAGGGATTGGTTTCAGATGATTTAGTAGAAATCGAAGAGTAATAAATTATATATTCAAATTGATGGACTAGGGTCAGAAATGACCCTAGTTTTTTCACATTTTTAGGGTTGACATTATGATTTTAAGTTAATATAATGTTCTAGCATGCGCTAAGAGGATAACTATGCCTAAAAGCGCATAAAGAATAAATTAGGAGGTAAAAAGAATGCCAACATTCAACCAGCTAGTTAGAAAAGGTCGTCAGACATCTGTAAAGAAGTCTACAGCACCAGCACTTCAGAGAGGTTACAATTCTCTTCAGAAGAAGCCTACAAACACTTCTTCTCCACAGAAGCGTGGTGTATGTACAGCTGTTAAGACAGCTACACCTAAGAAGCCTAACTCAGCTCTTAGAAAGATTGCCAGAGTTCGTCTTTCAAACGGAATCGAAGTAACATCTTACATTCCAGGCGAGGGTCACAATCTTCAGGAGCATAGCGTTGTTTTGATTCGTGGTGGTCGTGTTAAGGATTTACCAGGTACACGTTATCACGTAATCAGAGGTACACTTGATACAGCCGGCGTTGCTAACCGCAAGCAGGGACGTTCAAAGTACGGCGCTAAGAGACCTAAGGACGCTAAATAAGATATTTAGCAAAAAGTTGTAATTCACATTTATTTTGGTTAATGTTGTTATTTTTCTCTATAGAATAAATAGCGCATGAACACATAGTTTTAAGTGTGAGTACCGTTGATCTAACAAATTTTAGTTAAGGAGGGAAGTATCGTGCCAAGAAAAGGACATACTCAAAAGAGAGACGTATTGGCAGATCCTATATACAACAGCAAGGTAGTTACAAAGCTTATCAACAACATCATGCTTGATGGTAAGAAGGGTGTAGCTCAGAAGATTGTATATGGTGCATTTGGCAAAGTCGAAGAAAAGACTGGAAGACCAGCACTTGAGGTTTTCGAGGAAGCAATGAACAACGTTATGCCTGTACTTGAAGTAAAGGCTAGACGTATCGGTGGTGCTACATATCAGGTACCTATCGAAGTAAGACCAGATCGTCGTCAGGCCCTTGGCCTTAGATGGCTCACAATGTTCTCACGTTCACGTACAGAGAAGACAATGGAAGAGCGTCTTGCAAACGAGATCATGGATGCAGCTGGAAACACAGGTTCAGCTGTTAAGAGAAAAGAAGAAATGCATAGAATGGCAGAAGCTAATAAGGCATTTGCTCATTACAGATTCTAATAGGAGGGACGAACAGTGGCAGGAAGAGAATATCCACTTGAGCGTACCAGAAATATCGGTATTATGGCTCATATCGATGCCGGAAAGACTACACTTACAGAGCGTATTCTTTACTATACTGGCGTAAATTACAAGATTGGTGATACTCACGAAGGTACTGCAACCATGGACTGGATGGAGCAGGAAGCTGAGAGAGGTATCACAATCACTTCAGCTGCTACAACATGTCACTGGACTGAGCAGGAAAACTGCAAGCCTAAGAAGGGTGCTCTTGAGCACCGTATCAATATCATTGATACACCAGGCCACGTAGATTTCACTGTTGAGGTTGAGCGTTCCCTTCGTGTACTTGATGGCGCCGTTGGTGTCTTCTGTGCAAAGGGTGGCGTTGAGCCACAGTCAGAGAATGTTTGGAGACAGGCTGACACATATAACGTACCAAGAATGGCTTTCATCAATAAGATGGATATCCTTGGTGCAAACTTCTACGGAGCTGTTGATCAGATCCGTGACAGACTTAAGAAGAACGCTATCGTTCTTCAGCTTCCAATCGGTAAGGAAGATGATTTCAAGGGAATCATCGATCTTTTCGAGATGAAGGCATACATCTATAACGATGATAAGGGTGATGATATTTCTATCACAGACATCCCAGCTGATATGGCAGAGGATGCTGAGCTTTATCACACAGAGCTTGTTGAGAAGATCTGTGAGTTAGATGATGATCTTATGATGGCTTATCTTGAGGGTGAAGAGCCTTCAGTTGACGAGTTAAAGGCTGTACTTCGTAAGGCAACTTGCGAGTGTAAGGCTATCCCAGTATGTTGTGGTTCAGCTTACAGAAACAAGGGCGTTCAGAAGCTTCTTGACGCTATCCTTGAGTTCATGCCAGCTCCTACAGACGTACCAGCTATCCAGGGTGTAGATTTGGATGGCAACGAAGTTGTTAAGCACTCTTCTGATGAAGAGCCATTTGCAGCTTTAGCATTCAAGATTATGGCTGATCCATTCGTTGGAAAGCTCGCATTTATCCGTGTATACTCAGGTACATTGAACTCAGGTTCATACTGCCTTAACGCTACAAAGGATAAGAAGGAGCGTGTAGGTCGTATTCTTCAGATGCACGCTAACAAGCGTACAGAGTTAGACAAGGTTTACTCTGGTGATATCGCAGCTGTTGTAGGTCTTAAGTTTACAACAACTGGTGATACAATCTGCGATGAGCAGCATCCAGTAATCCTTGAGTCTATGGAATTCCCAGAGCCAGTTATTGAGCTTGCTATCGAGCCTAAGACTAAGGCTGGACAGCAGAAGATGGGCGAAGCTCTTGCTAAGCTTGCTGAAGAGGATCCAACATTCCGTCAGCATACTGATCCAGAGACAGGCCAGACAATCATCGCTGGTATGGGTGAGCTTCACCTTGAGATCATTGTTGATCGTCTTCTTAGAGAGTTCAAGGTTGAGGCTAACGTTGGTGCACCTCAGGTTGCATACAAAGAGACATTTACAAAGGCAGTTGATCAGGAATACAAGTATGCTAAGCAGTCTGGTGGACGTGGTCAGTACGGTCATTGTAAGGTTAGATTTACTCCAATGGATGCTAACGCTGAAGAGACATTCAGATTTAAGTCTTCAGTAGTTGGTGGTGCTATTCCTAAGGAATACATCCCATCTGTTGGTGAGGGTATCGAGGAAGCAGCTAAGGCTGGTATCCTTTGCGGATTCCCTGTACTTGGTATTGAAGCAGACGTTTACGATGGTTCATACCACGAAGTCGATTCATCAGAAATGGCATTCCACATTGCTGGTTCAATGTGCTTCAAGGAAGCTATGGCTAAGGCAGCTCCAGTACTTCTTGAGCCTATCATGAAGGTTGAAGTTACTATGCCTGAGGAATACATGGGTGATGTAATCGGTTCTCTTAACGCTAAGAGAGGTCAGATCCAGTCAATGGATGATCTTGGCGGCGGCAAGATCGTTAGAGCACTTGTTCCACTTGCAGAGATGTTCGGATACTCTACAGAGCTTCGTTCATCTACTCAGGGACGTGGTAACTACTCAATGTTCTTCGAGAAGTATGAGCCAGTTCCAAAGAACGTTCAGGAGCAGATTATCTCTAACCACGCTAAATAATATAGAAAAATACTAGATAGTTGAAAAATCTCGATATTTCCATTATAATCGGAAATATCGAGAGTTTAGAACTAAACAGCCCATTGAAGGGCATTATCTTAAGGAGGATTTTTAAAAATGGCAAAAGAGCATTTTGACAGAACCAAACCACATTGTAACATCGGTACTATCGGACACGTAGATCACGGTAAAACAACTCTTACAGCAGCTATCACAAAGGTACTTGCTGAGCGTGTAGCTGGTAACGCTAAGGTAGATTTCGAGAACATCGATAAGGCTCCAGAAGAGCGTGAAAGAGGTATCACAATTTCTACAGCTCACGTTGAGTATCAGACAGAGAAGAGACATTACGCACACGTTGACTGCCCAGGCCATGCTGACTATGTAAAGAACATGATTACTGGTGCTGCTCAGATGGACGGCGCTATCCTTGTAGTTGCTGCAACTGACGGTGTTATGGCTCAGACAAAGGAGCACATCCTTCTTTCTCGTCAGGTAGGTGTACCTTACATCGTTGTATTCCTTAACAAGTGTGATATGGTTGACGATGAGGAGCTTATCGAGCTCGTAGAGATGGAAGTTACAGAGCAGCTTGAAGAGTACGACTTCAATGATTGCCCAATCATTAAGGGATCAGCTCTTAAGGCTCTTGAGGATCCAAACGGCGAGTGGGGCGACAAGATCATGGAGCTTATGGATACTGTTGATTCTTACATCCCAGATCCACAGCGTGAGACAGATAAGCCATTCCTTATGCCAGTAGAGGACGTATTCACAATCACAGGTCGTGGTACTGTTGCTACAGGTAGAGTAGAGCGTGGTGTTCTTCACCTTAACGACGAACTTGAAATCATCGGTATCAAGGAAGATACACAGAAGACTGTTGTAACTGGTATCGAGATGTTCCGTAAGCTTCTTGATGAGGCTCAGGCTGGTGATAACATCGGTGCACTTCTTCGTGGTGTTAACCGTGATCAGATCCAGCGTGGACAGGTACTTGCTAAGCCAGGTACTGTAACATGCCACACAAAGTTTACAGCTCAGGTTTACGTTCTTACAAAGGATGAAGGTGGTCGTCATACTCCATTCTTCAACAACTATCGTCCACAGTTCTACTTCAGAACAACAGACGTTACAGGTGTTTGCGAGCTTCCAGCAGGTACAGAGATGTGCATGCCTGGCGATAACGTAGAGATGACAATCGAGCTCATCCACCCAATCGCTATGGAGCAGGGTCTTACATTCGCTATCCGTGAGGGTGGTAGAACAGTAGGTTCTGGTCGTGTTGCTACAATCATCGAGTAATAACGAGCGAACAGCCCAACCCAAATTATAAAATTATGCCCTTCGAGGATTTCCTCGGAGGGCTTTTTTATTTTAAAAATAGGTTAACTTAAATAAATGAGGGCAATGGTACAAGCATACTTGATGAGCTAAAAAAATCTATAAAGATGAATTTTCAGAAGTGTTGAAGGAGTACAATGAAGGTAAGAGAGCGGATAGACAAATAAAAGATTATTTGAATTATGTCTCTGATAGTAAAAAGAATGATGTAGCTGCAGAGGTAATTCTACAAATTGGTGATAAAGAATTTTGGGGACAGAAAACAATAGAAGAATGGAAAGCGATGACGCCACTTTTGAAGGAGCAACTGGAAGCTTTTAAAGCTGCAGTTCCTGAATTCAAAGTGGCGTCTGCTGTTATACACTTTGATGAATCATCACCTCATATGCAGGTTGTAGGTGTACCCGTAGCAAGTGGTTATCAGAGAGGAATGAAAAAGCAGGTAGCAAAAACAAAGGTATTCACAAAAGAAAGAATGGAGCAAATTCAGGATTTATTGCATGATAAAGCAGAAAAGCTTATCTTGGAACATCCAGAGATTTTTGGGGAAGAAACGCTTAAACCCAAAGAGAAAGGGCGTAATAGTGATATGTCCAAGGAGTTCTATATAAGGATGAAGCAGAAACAGTATGAAGATATTTCTGAGGAAATATCAATACTCGAAATTGAACGTGGTAATTTGATTGAGAATCAAAAAGAGATTATGGATGCAACTGATAAACTAGTTAATGAAGCAGCTGAAAAAATGGCAGACTCAGAAATGAAGAAAGAGTTTATGAGATACGCATTGCTAGATGAGCCTAAGAGTATGCTTGGAAAAATTGTTTCAACAGCGTTTAAAAAATTTAAAGTATGGTGGGAGCAGGAAAGAAAGCCTAGAGTATTAAAAGAAGCACGAGAAAGTGTATTGGACAAGCTGAAAAAATATGGTGAGCGAAATAATACAAATAAAACTAAAAGTACTCATAGAATAAATGACATCGAGCTATAGAGAAAAATATTGAAGCATATAAATTATATATGTATTATATATCTAAGACTAAAGAAGAGGGATGATAGTAGATGAAGAAACTTTTATCACCAGACCAGCTCATTGAACATATGAAGAAAAAGGGAATCAAATTTTCTATAGTTGATGAGACTGATGCAAAGATATTTTTAGTAAATAACAATTATTATATGAAGCTCGCGGCCTATAGAACTAATTATGAGAAGCAAAAAGCAGATTGTGATACTAAGGGACAATATATTAATTTAGAGTTTGCGTATTTAAAAGAATTATCGACAATAGATATGCATCTTAGATATAAAATTATAGAAATGTGTTTAGATATAGAACATAATATGAAACTTGCATTATTGAATGGAGTTGAGAATGCGGGAGATGATGGATATAAGCTGGTTGCTGATTTTATTGCTCAAAATGATAAGGTTTTAAAAGTTATTCATGGGCATAGGGCTAGTGAGTACTGTAGAGGGTTAATTGAAAAATATTATCCTAAATTTCCTATTTGGGTGTTTGTAGAATTGATTTCTTTTGGTGATTTAACTTACCTTTGTGATTTCTATTTCAAAACATATGGTGAGGAAATTGAAGATAGAAAGTTCCTGAATATAGTTCGTGATTTAAGAAATGCATCAGCACATAGTAATTGTTTGATTAATCGTTTATCGGACGAAATAAAGGGGGCTCCAGATAAAAGAATTATTGATTTTGTTAAAAGTCTTAATGCGGTAGGTAAGTCGTCTATTAGCAATAATTTAAAGCATAGTTTTGTGTATAATTTTGTTGTCCTTTTATATGTTTATAATAATATAGTGAAAAATGATGTGATGAAGCAGCGCAGATTTGAAGACATAAAAGAGATGTTTGATAATCGTTTTACTAGAAATAAGGATTATTTCAGCAAGAATAACTTAATTAAGTCGCAGTATGAATTTTTAACGAAAATTATTGACAGTTTGAATAAAGTAGGCTAGACTAATTACACAATTGAAAAGCATGAGCTTTTATAGGGAGTCGCCATCTAATGGGGCTCCTTAATTTTATTAATAGAGAAATTGTGGTTGGTGACATAATCCTTTTTGTGTTTCATTACAATAAAAGTGCTTTTCATTACATATGGTTAACGATGTAATATGATGTGCCGATATAAATATAGAAAATATAAATAGTCTTTGGAAGTAATGATAAGAAATGGATTTAAAGGATATCAATGGATTGAAAAATCTTTTGATGTCCTTTTTTGATTAAAACAAATTATTTCAAAGGTTGATGAATGGGGTGGTTTTATTGATTGTGTATGAGTAGTTATGAGTAATGTTTTTTTACCACTTGGACCCAAAGAAAGCAAAAGCTTTTGACAAGGGAAAGTGGATCAGCTTTGAATGACAGATAGGCTGAAGAAAGGGTTTATATGACAGATTTTTTAACAGAAAATAGTTTGTATTATCAGAGTAGCAGTTTTAGTAGTAGCTACTTCTTTACAAATCAAAATTATAAAAATTACGATTTCAAAAATGCTATTGAAACGTCAACAAATGAAACATTAAATGATGTAGATGCATCTTTTGAAGATGATTCAAAGGGGAAGACAAGTTACACTCGTATAGTTTCCGTAAGTGTAATGACTAGTCAGATGAGTGCCATAGCCAGTTCTGATGGGGGAACAGCGTATTCATATCAGGGAGTTATGCAAAAATTTGAAATTAGAATTGATGTTAATGGTGACGAGCGAAAGTATACAGCTACTGGAACAGATAAGGATGGAAAGGAATTTTCTAAAGAAATTGATCCTTATAATGTTGATCCTACAGATGCCGATTTTACTGAATTTGTAGCATTATGCTCCTATATTCGAGATACAGAAAACTTGGCTGATGAAACTATGAAATTTGTGGATAATGTAGCAGCTGATGATATTTTTGAGCGAATGAATTATCTTTCAGCATTTTCTGCTGAGGTAGGAAAATTTGAATTTGCTGGACTTAGTAATTTAGCTGCTGAAAAATTAATGCCGCATATCAATAGGCTAATGGAAGTTTTGATTAATTCAGGTATAGGGAATATTGAAGGTGCAAGGATTAATGTGGTACCAACAGGAAGTATTATATCTAGTACAGGAATTATTTCCTCACTAAACCTTGAATATGATGTTGATTTAAGTGAGTCAGAGCCGAAAGATAATAAGGTTCAGGAAAAAGATTTAGGCATGGGATTTGTTCTTACGCCTGGTATGGGACATGGAATGACGGCTACACAGCTAATCAATGAAGATAATGATGATGTCATTGTTAGAGTAAATATTTCTAATGGCTCATCTTATGATGTAAATCTTTCTGAGGTAGATCCAAGAAATGCTACAGCTATAGAAATGTTTGCTTATTGTCAGTATGCTGATGAAAATGGTACGGGAATAGCTGGAAATCATTTTGGTAGTTGGAGTGCCCTCAAGAGTTTTATGGACCCATTAGGTGGACTAGAATTTTCATCTGTTGAAGAAGCAGCAACTAAGAAATTAAACTGGGTGCAAGCTATTTCTGAGGCTGACGTATCATTTAAAAGAGAATCAACTGGTGAAGTTATGGATGTACAGGATGTATTAAAGATGCTCATTGAGACATACAGTAAGCTAGAATCAAAGAATGAAGAGGATGATTGGCGAGGCATGTCTGGTGAGGAATGGGAAAAGCTTCTTGATCGAGTTGATAATGATATTAATGCTATGATTGAGCTTATTAGAGAAGAAGCCGAAAAAGCAAAAGAGACTCATCAGAAAGAAGATGAATTAGACGAACAGGTCGCAGAAGAAATATAGATATCTATTCAATACATTATTACTGCTATTGATTACATCTCTATAAATGAGCAGATGTAATGGTCGATAGATATTACATCATGGAAGTTATGAGTGCTTTTGGTGGCATTGTTTCAAGGAGGAAATCTAATTTGAAGCAATGCCATTTTTAATGGAGGTGTAAGAACTATGTATGGTATGTCAGTGCAACAGGCAATATTTAACTATTCCAGTTCTGTAATACAAGGAATGCAGAAATATACTAAAATTAATAGCTCAAACAGTAGTTTCTCAGAAACACTTTCAAAGATTGACTCTGCAAAGAGCTCCGGAAGGAAAAGAATCCAGCCAGAAGAAAGTACAGTAGATAAATACATATCAAAACATAAGGATAGAAAAGCTGATGTTGATAAGATGGTTAGTGCTGGTGAAAATGTTATAAAGCAGTATCTTGGTGAAAATTACAATCCTGATGATTTGACATTAGAAGAATATAAGAGTCTCATTAATGATGTGATTTCTAAGATTCCTTATGATTCCAGTCAACTTAATGATGTTGAATATATAAATATTACGGAATATGGCTATAAACAGATGAAATCAGATCCTAAATATGAGGCATGGGTACTTGGATATTTTAAAATTGACAGGGCTGTGCATTTTCCTATTGGAGCTCAGGGACACTACCATGCTGAACACTTTGGAGCTTCAATAGAAGAACATCATGGGGAAGGCTATCCTTTAGAGTTTGCTGATTCTAAAGATGATGAAAGCTGGTGGGAAAAGAGACAGAAACGTCATGATATGTTAATGGAGCTTATGGAAAAATATTATGAAAAACGTCATATGGAAAGAGAAGCAGCTACGAAGAAAAATGCAGAAAGAATGATTGCTTCGGATACTTTTAGTTTATTCGGAGCTAAGGGGGTCGATAATGTTTTTTCTGAAACTAGTTATTTGGGTGGAGAGATTAGTGCAGCAGCTGAATTTTTTATGATGATGTTCACAGGAACAGGAAATGGAGCAGCACAGTAGAACGTAGTGCGTTTATTCTATTTATGACATTTATCAGTCCATTTGTGACAATAAATTCTAGTTGAGATATATTTAAGGTATACTTTTTAATAAGATGAAAAAGGGGAAAAAATGGTTGTAGGTATATGTGATGATGAAATAATAGTTAGAGAATCTTTAGAAAAGTATGTATCTGAATTACTTGGTACTGCCAAATGTGTTCAATTTTCCTCTGGAGATGAAATTTTACACTATTATTTATGCCCAGATAAACCTGAAATAGATATTCTGCTTCTAGATTTAGCTATGGCTGAAATGGATGGTATGGTTGTTGCAGAAACCATTCAGGCTAAAATAAAGGAAAAAGAGCAAAGTGTGAGAATTACAAAACCTTTAATTATTTTTGTGACTGGGATACAGGATAGAATGGCTGAAGCATTTAATGTTAATGCCTTCGATTACATAGTTAAGCCTATAAACAAAGATAAATTTAAAATACAGTATTGAGTGCTGCAGAGGAAATAAAAGAATTGATTTGCTGCCTAATTCTTGCAGAGAAGAAAACCATATAACAATAAAAAATGGTGGAACTACTTTTTCATTGAATGAGGAAAATATAGTTTGCATTGAAAGTGTGGGAAGAAAAGTTGTTATTCATGCACTTGGACGGAAAATTGAAATTTATGGAAAAATTGGCGAATGGGAACAGAACTTGGGTGATACATTTTTCAGAGTGCATAAAAGCTATCTCGTAAACATGAAGCATGTGAAAAATTTTACCAGAGGAGACATCACAATGGCTAGCGGTCAACAGGCATTACTGTCAAAGTATAGGTATAATGATTTTGTCCAAAGTTATATGAATTATATTGCAGATAGGGAGAGTTGATATGACAGAGGCAACATTTCAAATTATACAGAAGATATATGAGCTTACATTAATTCTTATTCAATTAGGGATTATTGTGAGCTTATTTTTCATTTTTGTTCCGAACGAAGGAATTACAATACGTAAGAGGAATCTTTTTATAGCAACTATATCAGTAGAGCGTTTGCTGATTTGTTTTGTTACAGCTGAAACAAAAGGGGTGTTTTTGGTTATTTCTGCCGTGACAGTATTATTGTTTTTTATAAGAGAGATAGGGAAATGTTGCCATTGTTGGTATTTCTTTATTTCTTATGGAATAGTATTTTTAGTATTTGCTTTATTTTTACAGGGTTTTTATCTGATAGTATTTCTGATTTTCTTTTAGAGCACATAGATTATGCCTCAGGCAATGCTATGGAAAGCGTGTATAATCAGCTTACAATCTGGATAGTAATAATGGCATTTATCTATGTGGTTTGTGTGACCTTCGAGCTGGTGATAGTGAAAAGAATAGTTAGAAAGAAATACCTTATGACGGTTAAGCAGGCATGCTTGTTGTCGGTATATTCAGTAGTTGCATTATTGATGATGTATATGCTAAGTGAAATATCTATTATTCCGTTGGATAAAGAAGTCTTTATCTTTAGTGAGCAGGACATAAGTATAAGAATTAAATTGCCAGTGATGGGTGTATTACTCTTTTTAGGCCAACTTTCTGGAGTAGTGTTATGGCAGGAGTTCCAAAAGTTAAAGAACAAGAACTTGAAAATCAGAAAATTATAGCAAGTACAAATTATGCAAAAAAGTATATAGAAGATTTAGATTCTTATCATACTAAAATCCGTATACTTAGACATGATATGGCTGGCAAACTTACGACATTACGCGGATTGATAGAGTCTCATAGTAATGAAGAGGTAATAGAATATTTATCTCAAATGGGAATAGAACTTAATAGTACTATGCATAGGTTTAATACTGGAAATGCGTTGATAGATGTAATTGTTAACGAAAAGAGTGCATTGGCAGAAGAAAAAGGGATATTATTTGAAAGTGATTTTTTATGGTCTAATGCAATTAGTATTCTTCCATATGACATAGGGGTTATTATGACAAACTTGTTGGACAATGCGATTACCGAGTGCATGGAATATAATCATGAAAGAAGGATAATATTAAGGGGCATCAAAAAAGATAGTTTCTTTATAGTGGAAGTTAAGAATACCTTTACAGGGACGATAACTAAATTTGATGATGGGCTCCCTGTGACAACAAAATCTGGAGAACATGGATTGGGGTTAAAAAGTGTTAAACAGATAGCGGAGAAATATCTTGGTGGTATTACTATAGAGAATAAGGACGGATGGTATAGCGCAATGGTGATGTTGCAGAATTTAGACCAGTTATGACACCCCGGTGCCCAGTTGTTACAAAGCTATTCTTTATCATGTTTTGATGGACGATACTAGATTTAACAGTAGTTAATCATCCAAGCAGATAAGGAGGCACTTATGAATTTTGGAATGGATTATTTCAGCTTGTTAACTGGAGGTATTAATAGTAGTACAAACTCTATTTTAAATCAGTATGGCAAGCAAAAAGTAGGAAAGAATTCAAAGGGGAACGGAATCCAAAAATCTTATGGAGCCTTTAGTACTATCGATAATAGTAAGGTGTTTGGCTCGCTTTATAAGATGGCATCGAAAACCAATGATAAAATTCTAAATGGCGCAAGTAAAGCAGATACCGCAGGACGGCAGCTAAGTAACAAATCAATTTATCAAGATGGAAACCGAGATTCATTATATTCAAATGCCAAGAACTTGATTGATGGATACAATGAGATAGTTGAGGGGACATCAAATAGTTCATCAGTACAAATAAGTAACAGGGCATCTGTGATGAAGAGAATTGCATTAACAAACAAGGCAGATCTCGAAAAAGTTGGTATTAGTTATGACTTTAAAACAGGTGCGTTGTCAATGGATGAAGAAAAACTAAAGAGTGCTGATGCAGGTGATCTACAGAGAGTGTTCGGTACCAATGGTTCATTTGGACAAAACGTAAGAGCTAGTGCTGTAGTGACTCAAAACACAGCGGCGTCATCAATGTATCAGCAAAACGGATTGGCAGGATTATATAACAGTTACGGAATGAACGGAAAGTATAGTGCGTTGAATAATTACGGACTATCTTCGTTCTTTGGAAGCTGGTTTATTTAACAGATTAGAAATTTAAAAGCAATAGGTGTTAAGGAAAGCATCTGCATTCTATGGATGGATAGAGTGCAGATGCTTTTGTTTTGTGAGGTGTTACATATGAGAATTGGCGAAAGTAATGTAAATAGCTATTCAAGCAGACAATATTCAAAGACATATGGTGGAGGAGTGGCACAAGGCGCTTCCTTTGGAGGCTTTGTTGAAAGTAGAGTTGAAAAGGAGCAAACTAATTATGGAGCAGAGGGAAAAGTTAAAACTCAGGATGGGAGAGAAATAGATGTTGACTTAAAGATGGAAATGGCAAGAACCAAAAAGCATGATACTTTTATTCAGATGAGTTCTCCGTTGGATGCATTGTGTGATCCATTAATTATCAATATAGATGCAAAATCTGCAAGCCTAAGTGATTCAAAGTTTAAATTTGACTTAGACGCAGATGGAAAGGATGATGAGATTTCTTGTCTAGGCAAAGGGAGCGGATTTCTGGCATTAGATAAAAATGGTGATGGACATATAAATGATGGCACTGAGTTATTTGGTGTGAAGAGCGGAGATGGTTTTAAAGATCTGGCCGAGTATGATAAGGATAATAATGGCTGGATTGATGAAGATGATGAGATTTTTAATGATTTAAAGGTATGGTATCGAGATGAAAATGGGATTGACCGTTTAATAGATCTGAAAGAAGCTGGCGTTGGAGCAATTTATTTATGTTCTGAATCTACTGAATTCACAATGGAAGGAAACGATGAGGCATTAGATGGTAAATTAAGAAGAACAGGGTTTTTCCTGAAAGAAAATGGTGAGGCAGGTACCATCCAGCATGTCGATTTAGCTATAAAAGGCAGAGAAAATGAATTGTTGACAGTAGAAGAACAAATGGAACAGGTCTTGGATAACATAAAATCTAATCAGAGCCGAAGCAGGAGAAATAATAATAATGCTCAAAGAGAGGCAAAAGCAAGAGCTCAGAAGGCTGCAAAAAGGAAAGCGGATTTAAAGAAGCATTATGAAAAACAAGAGGAATATCGAAAAATGGTGAAGGAATGGCACGAGAGCAAACCTAATCAAAATTTACTTAACTAGGATTAACTTTGGTACTGTTTTGGTACCAAAAATTCTAAAAACTATAAAAAATAATGCGAATATGAATAATCACATTAAAAGAAACACCGAAAATACGCCATTCATAATCACGATAAACTATGGAGTGAATCGTGAGGGTGGTAGAACAGTAGGTTCTGGTCGTGTTGCTACAATCATCGAATAGTCGCGAGTGACGAGAAGCAAATTCTTAATGAAATAATTAAAATGCTCAGCACAAGCTTGCTTGGAGCTGAGCATTTTTTATTTCATAAATGTTTGCGGCGACAGACGCGAACATGAAGATTGCGAAGCAATCTGAATTTGCGAGCAAACGAGCGCCATACTTCTATATTTAGGAGATAAAATGAAAAAATCAATTAAGAATATTAATTGAACAGCCCAACCCAAATTATAAAATTATGCCCTTCGAGGATTTCCTCGGAGGGTTTTTTTATGCCCAAAATCCAATTATAGACAATACTTTAATTATGCGTTATATTTTTAAAAAATAATATGTAATTTATGTAATATATAGTTCTATTTCCTGTCTATATAGATGTAAGGCTTACTGTAGTAAGCAGTAGAGGCTTTGATAGAGTAATTGATATTTCACAGATTAAATCTCTTCTTCTATGGCCAAATGATAAGGGAGGAGTTGAAAGAGTACAGGTAGATATTCAATAAATATAGCATCTAGAATTAAAGGATTTTGAGTATAAACTAGTTTTAAAAATAGTATATGATATAATACTCTACAAATTTCAAAAAAGGAGGAATAGGAATATGGTAATGTTTTTAAAGTTAAGAAATATCTAATAGGCATGAAACCTTAGATAAATAGTTTCGTGCCTTGTTATCAAGAACAACTAACTATTTACATTAAGGAGATAACTAAAAATGGTATTTCAAGACAATATAATAAAAGAGTATTTAAGTAACGTATATTTTATTACAGGTACACCCTGTGGAGGAAAAACTACAGTATCAAGGGCATTAGGGAAAAAGTATGGACTACCTGTATACGATATAGATGAAATGTTCCCAACACATCAGGGTATTGCAGATGAAGCACATCAGCCTAATATGCTGAAAGAGTTTCGAGATGCTGATGAATTTTTTGGAAGAAGTGTTGAAGAATATAAAGCTTGGCTTATGGGAAATCTAAGAGAGCAGCTAGATTTTATAATCTTAGATTTGATAAAGCTTTCTCAAACAGGAAAAGTTATTTGTGATTGTCATTTTACTATGGACCAGATAAAACGGTTTTCAGATTCATCCAGAGTAGCATTCATGATAACAGATCCATCGGATTTGGTTGAGACATATTGTGATAGAGCAGATCATCAAGATTTCAGTGATTTCATCCATAGCGCAACTGACTATGAGAAGGCTAAAAGATTATGCACTCAGACATTGTATGAATTAAATATGGAACCATACACTGATATTAAAAATAGTGAATTCTTTTGGCTTGAGAGAGAAACACTAGGAAGTGTCAATGACACTGTAGCCATAGTTGAGAAACATTTTGGTTGGAAGTAATAATTGATATATGGCCCTTCGAGGATTTCCTCGGAGGGTTGTTTGTATATAAGAGGTTAAAAACAATGAAGGTGGGATTCAAATTCGTGTTTCCAGTACATGAATACAAAGATAAGGCGATTGATTATATAAATGAATTTGATAAATACAATTCTGACATTAATGGAACAGGAGCACTTGATGAGTATCTAGAGAAATATGATTATGAAAAATGGATAGAAAAAATTCAATGTGATATTGATATCCCAAATATCCAAGAACCAAACGTGCCTAAGATGACATATTTTTACGTTAGAGAAGACGATAACAAGATAATTGGTATGATTAATATTAGACTTGCGTTAAATGACAAGCTTCGTAAAGAGGGAGGTCATATTGGATATTCTGTAAGACCAACTGAAAGAAATAAGGGCTATGCCATAGAAATACTTAATTTCGGAGTTGAGATTTGTAACAATAGGGATATCAGTGAAGTGCTAGTTTCTTGTGATAAAAGTAATCTAGCTTCAGCAAAAGTGATTCAGAAATGTGGAGGCATACTCAAGGACGAATTCTACAGTGATAAGTATAAAGAGACAATTCAAATGTATGTTATAAAGAAACAAAGTATGTAATTATTTATGAAGAGAAAAATTATATTTCTAGATATTGATGGTGTTCTTAATTCAAATGACTTCAAGGAAGAATTAAATAAAGAATACAGTATAGATGCTGACAAAGTTAAAATGTTAGCTTCAATTGTAGAGAAAACAAATGCAGAGATAGTACTTCATTCAGCTTGGAGATTTTGGTTTGATGAAAAATTTAATCCGATAGAGAAAGGTGGAGAAATTTTATCGCAAGCATTCTTGACGAATAATTTAAGAATTTCAGGGGTTACTCCAGATTTATCTACAGAGGAAATTCGAAAGACAAAGAAATTCAGTAAGGTAAAAGCAAATGAAATAAAAAACTGGCTTATAAAGAATCAGGATGTTGATAATTGGATAGTGATAGATGATCTTAATCTGAATGATGAGGATATTAGAAGATGCCAAATCAGACCAGATTCTAAAATAGGACTTACTGAAGACGATATTGGAGTAGCTATCAAATTATTACTAGATAATGAAGAATAATAAAGGACAAAAAAGGATTCCAGTATACCCCACACAATTTGTATAATATAATAATCTAATTACAAATCACCTTTTCTCATATCGAAACTATTATGGAGCACAAAATGAAAATTCTAATTTTAGGGGCCAGTGGATTTCTTGGCGGAACTATTTATTTCAAGCTAAAAAATGTAGGGAATGATGTTTTAGGTACATGCAACAAAAATACAAATAATACCAATCTTATAGAACAGGATGTTTTTGATGTAGATAGCCTTTTACATCTTGTTAATAGCTATAAACCTGACGTTATAATTTGGTCCATAATGAATCACCAGCAGGAAGAAGAAATTGCAGAAAATGTAATGCCCATTCTTTGCGAAGCCATTGGTGACATTAGATTTATATTTATATCTACATCTGTTGCCTATGAGCCAAATATGTCCGAAGATGTGAAACCATTATTGAGAGATGAAACAAGCTATAATCACCATTATTTCAACGGAAAGATTAAATCTGAGGAAAACATAAAAAACTCCCAAATTATTGTATTGTTCGCTCAGGAAGTATTTACGGTATCAATCCTATAGAAATCATGGATAACAGGAGCCTTATATTAAAAGAACATATTGAATCTAATGAAGAATATGTAAGAGCCACAAATATCATTTTTAGCATTGTGAATGTCAATGATTTAGCTGATGCAATAATCGAATTAATCTCAAATAATTACACCGGAATAATTAATATTTCTGAAGATGAGCCTATATCGCATTATGCTTTCAACAAAGCACTGTGCAAAATGTATGGCTGGGATGATAGCTGTATTGTTCCCAATATAGAAAAGGAAAATATTTATTATTTGAACAATAGCTTAAGGAAAACAATTCTTAAGACAAAAATTGGAAACTTGATAGAAGCTGAAGATTTTGATTTTAAGCGGGGGAGATAATGTTCAAAAATCGACTTAAAAATGATAAAGGAGATATTTACGTGCGTAGAAAATACTTAATAATAATCCCTCTTATACTATTAGTGTGCGTTGCTGGAGTACTTATATTTTTAAAATCAAGAATAACATTTTACGAGGACTCATACAAAAGAAATTATACCTATTCGGGAGTATTTGACACTATTACAGCAGACTACAATGGTTGTAAATATAATTTTGAAAGCAACATAGTTGAAGAAAAGGAAGCAAAAAAATTAGTAAAAGATTTTGACGAATCACGCAAGCAGATAATACGTTCATCAGATAAGGTGACTCAAGAAAAATTAAACATTTATGTGGTGGCTGATGACAGAATAGTAGGACCAGTTGTGGAGGATGATGCTCTGTTTCTATCGAAGAAATATCTCGATGAATATGATTATAGATATTGGTTTGTCCAGCTGATGCTGAAAAAAGGACTATGCAAGGAGTCCTTTGATGAGTATAAGAATATTTTCAATGTGGAATCTGCTGAACAACCAGTGATTTTTTCGACTACAGGATTTAGTGAAGAACAACTGGAAACTGTAGATGAAACCGAATTGTTCATAAATGGTGATAATAATTGTATATTTAAAACTGATGGGTCTGAATTTATTATAAATAGTAATCTAATAGATGATAGTACCTATGAAAAAATAATAGATCTAATTCAAGTCGAATCTATCACAAAAGAAAATCTGAAAAAGCTTTTAAAAGATATAAATATTGACCAGTCTATGTATGGTGGAAATGTTGATGATATTACCTATCATATAGAAAATAAAGGTGGAAGAAGTTATACAAGCATAGATTCTGACGGGAAAATAGATATCACATTAAATAATTTGACTATACGCACGCTAGAACATGAATTGATGCATGGCTTTTTTGTAGATTATAGTGACTTAAATAAGTATTGGATTGAAGAAGGCTTTTGTGAATTTGTAGCATATATTTTATACCCGGACAATAAATTGGTTGAGGGTATAAGTAAAATGTCGGTTGATGATTCATATGAAGATGGTGATTTTAAGCGTTACCTACAATCTAAAAATTACGATGATAATGATATAGTAAGATTGTATTTTGACTATGTTGTAAATCGTCTGTATCAAGGTAAAGATGTTTCGGATTATCCTAAGTTAAAGGAAAAGGTGGCAACAAACTTTGGTCCAAACGAACAATCAAAATATTATGGTTTAGATCTATCATACACAGAAGCCATGAGTTTTACTGCTTATTTGATAGATTTGAAGGGTCTTGATGGCTTATTTGATTTCATGGCTTCTGATAAGTCTTATGAAGAATTTTTCGGAAAGTCCTATGTGGAATTGGAAAATAGCTGGAAGCAGAGCGTAAGTGAGTAGATAAAAAGATTAAGTATACTTTGTAGATGAGGAGAATATATAATGAAGCTCAGAAACATTCTCATAGTTGTAAAAGACATAGAAAAATCAAAGAAGTTTTATCATGACCTATTTGGACTTGATATGCTTTTAGACAATGATGGCAATATGATTCTTACAGAGGGACTTGTTTTACAGGATGAGGCCATTTGGAAGAAATTCCTTGGTAAAGATATCAAATACCAGAATAATGCCACTGAGCTATATTTCGAGGAACGAAACATAGAAGAATTTGTAGAAAAGCTTGAGAGACTTTATCCTGATATTAAGTATGTAAACAGATTGATGACCCACTCTTGGGGACAGAAGGTTATACGTTTCTATGATTTGGATGGAAATCTCATTGAAGTTGGAACTCCAATGAGCGAAAAAATATAATATTGAAAGGAGTCATTATGAACGAGAATATTACAAAACGAAACCAACTGCTGGCACAGAAGGTTATTAAGGGACTTGAGTCAAGAAATATGAAGGGGTATTATGCTGCTGATAAGGAAGAGGCATTAAAGATTGCCCTGGAGCTCATCCCTGAAAATTCATCAATCAGTATGGGTGGAGCTATGTCAGCTCACGAAATTGGACTGGTAGATGCTCTTAAAAATGGCAATTATAATTTTATAGATAGAGATGCTGCTGAAGACAAAAGGGCTGCTATGCTAGAAGGTTATGATGCAGATTATTTCCTTACCAGTGCAAATGCAATGACTGAGGATGGCGTAATGGTTAATATCGATGGTAATTCCAATCGTGTGTCTGCAATAGCTCAGGGACCAAAGCATGTTCTTGTAATCGTAGGAATGAATAAAATTTGTGACGATGTGGATGGAGCTATGAAGCGTGCAAGAAACGTGGCGGCACCTATTAATGCACAGCGTTTTGGTTTAAGTACTCCATGCGCTAAGACTGGTTCATGTATGAATTGCAAGTCACCAGATACTATTTGCTGTCAGTTTTTAATTACAAGATATTCTCGTCATACTGATAGAATTCATGTAATTTTAGTAAATGATACATTAGGTTTCTAGATATTTTGTAGAAATCCAATAATAGAAATATATAAACACAGAGGTAGTAATAGTGTTTCAGAGAAATAAAGACAATGATACACCAAAAAGATAGTATTAAACATGCTTATGGCAGCAGTTAGCCTTTTTGTAAACGGATTTGGTGTATATCTTACTATTCAGGCGAATATCGGCGCATCACCTTGGGATGTGCTTAATCTTGGCTTATCAAATACATTTGGAATCCTTTATGGTACGGCTGCGATTATAGTGTCTTTTTCAATTCTAGGAATAGATATTTTGATGAAAGAGCCTATCGGAATCGCTATGATAATAGATTCTATTGTAGTAGGTAAAACTGTAGATCTTTTTAATAGAATAAATTTAGTTGAAAAGTGTGATTCAATTTTCTTGGCAATTCCAATGATGATTTTAGGGTTATTCATAATGGGTTATACACAGTTCACATACATGAGTGCATCCTTAGGATGTGGTCCACGTGACACTCTACTTATTGGATTAACAAGAAGAACTAAGCATGTATCTATCGGTTTAGTAAGCATTATGTTACTTGCCACAGCTACTGTAGTAGGATGGCTACTTGGTGGACCTGTTGGAATAGGTACAATTATTTGTGCTTTTGGAATGGGACCTATTATGCAGTTCGCATTCTTTACTGTGAAGTTTAATGCCACGGAGATTAGGCATCAGACTATAATAGAGACCTTGAAAGTCATGAATCCTTGCTAATACAATAAAGGAGTCTATAAAATGAAAAGTAAAGACAAAACAAATGTAATGCGAGTCCTAGACTCGAAGAAAATAAAGTATGAAAGTCATACTTACGAAGCAGACTCAACCCTTACAGGAGAACAGATTGCGGGAATCCTTGGAGAGGATGCAAAAAAAGTTTTCAAGACACTTGTGACTCAGGGGAAAAGTGGTGGATACTATGTGTTTGTAGTTCCAGTAGAAGCAGAGCTTGATTTAAAGAAGGCAGCTAAGGCTGCAGGTGAAAAATCCATTAGTATGATAAAGCAAAAGGATTTGCTAGGCCTGACTGGCTATGTGCATGGAGGATGCTCTCCTATTGGTATGAAAAAACAGTTTCCTACATTCATTCATGAAACAGCAGGAAGCTATGAAATGATGTTTGTCAGTGCAGGAAAAGTGGGAGCACAGATAGAATTATCACCTGAAGATCTGCTAAAAGTTTCAAATGGAAAGCTAGCGGATTTGGTATCTATAGAATGCTAAAAAGAAAGCACCCTAGAACAACTTATCATTTGCTATATCTACAAAAAAATTTTTTATAGAACTTGAGGTTTAATAGGTTATACTGTAATTGGAATCAATTTTTCGAAGGGAGAATTATATGGAAACACTATTAAGCGTTATTACTGCAGTCTGCGGTAAGATTCAAGTTGTTTCAGATTTGTTCTGGGATTTTCCTACAAACTTTGATTGGTATGCAAACATTCCAATCCTTGGAAATTTCTCACTTGCTATTATTTTGCTGATTGGATCAGGTATTTATTTTTCAATCAGACTTAGATTTATTCAGGTTCGTAAGTTCAAGCGTGGTATAGAGGTACTGAAGAACAGTAAAGCAAAAACAGGTATTTCACCACTGGCCTCATTCTTCTTATCTACAGCCATGCGAGTAGGACCTGGAAATATTTTAGGTGTTACAGGTGCCGTATCAGTAGGTGGCCCTGGGGCACTTCTTTGGATGTGGATTTCAGCATTCTTTGGAATGTCTACAGCATTCGTGGAGTCTACATTATCACAGATATTCAAAGAGAAAAAAGATGATGAATACATTGGTGGTATGGCATTTTATGGCAGAAGATTACTTAAGAATTCTGCAATCGTAGGTGTTGTACTTTCACTTATGTATATCATCTATGCATTACTTTGTTTCCCAGCTCAGGGATTTAACACAGTATCTGCTATGGGACAGATTGCCAGCATTATCAGCGGTACAGAGCTTCCTACAACACATGCAGTTTACTGGATTGGCTTTGTTATCGTTATCATTGCTACAGTTGCCGTTTCATTTGGAGGTACAAAGAAGATTTCTCACGTAACAGATATACTTGTACCGGTTATGGCAATTGTATATGTACTTACTGTACTCGTTCTTATCGTTATCAACATCACAAGAATCCCTTGGTTTTTCTATGCTGTATTTACTGAGGCATTCAAGCCAGAGGCAGTATTCGGTGGAGCATTCGGTATTGCTTTGATGCAGGGCGTTAAGCGAGGACTTATGTCTAATGAGGCAGGTCAAGGTACTATCACAATGCCAGCAGCTGCATCAGATGCAGATCATCCTTGTGATCAAGGTTG
The DNA here is from genome assembly GCA_000209815.1 of Butyrivibrio fibrisolvens 16/4. Lineage (GTDB taxonomy): Bacteria > Bacillota > Clostridia > Lachnospirales > Lachnospiraceae > Pseudobutyrivibrio > Pseudobutyrivibrio fibrisolvens_A. The sequence continues at coordinate 436,445 of FP929036.1, read as the reverse complement.
TGTACAGGCAATCGGTGTATTCCTTGATACAATCGTAATTTGTACTCTTACAGGTTTCGTTGTAATAATGGGCCGCGTATGGCTTACAGATAATGGCGCAGCATGGTTTGAGCTAGGAAAGCTTCCAAAGTATCTTGCATCTGCAGCAGAGCTTACACCAGGTACAGCATTCAATAATGTGGTAACACTTTTGATTTCTTTGTGCTTTGGATTATTTGCATTTACTTGTCTGCTTGGCTTTATGTCTTTCTCAGAAATCTGCGCAAACAGAATCAATCGTAGTAAGGCATTCATTAATGTAGTTAGAGTATTAGATATTATTGTTATTTGCTTCGGTATGCTTACATCTATTGTTGGTATGGATTTGGGCGCACTTTGGGATCTTTCAGATTTCGCCAATATCCTTATTGCATACTGCAATATTCCACTTTTATACATCGGCTTCAAATATGTAAAGAAAGCACAAATGCACTACGAATTGGAAGATGGCACACCATTTACTTCAAAGGTAGTAGGCATTGACGTAAGTGTTTGGGACGATAAAGCCAATCAATAAAAAGTAACAAAATTGTAATATTTTTCGGTTTTCCCTATGAATCACAATGATTTTACGATATAATTTACCAATGCGGGGATTATGAGTATGACATCATGTGATTGGGGGAATAACGGTGAACAAAAAAATAAACTATAGGGAGATTCTACCATCAGGGCTTATTTTCTTTATTCTTATTGGATTGGTAGGTCTCCTGTTTAAGGAAGAAAGCGTATACATCTATAAGTGGTATTTTACCCTTTTATTAGTAGGTATAGGCTTTTTTTCTTTGACTAAAAAAATCTTTAGAAATTTTAGTGATAGAGGTTATATATTCTCGAAAATTATAGGTATTTCCATATCAGGAATGGCAGTATTCTGGCTATCAAACTTGAAAATATTAAAGTTTACATCAGTTGGGTGCCTTTTAGTGACAGTTCTTCTTGCTGTTGCTACCACTGTTATTTCAGTATTATGGGACAAGAAGAGCAAGGATTGTGTTTCTATTGATAAGGACAATCTGAAATTTATAATTGCAGAAGAGCTGTTATTCCTAGCTCTTTTGACAGTTTTCCTTTATATGAAATCCTTTAAGGCAGATGCCTATGGTACTGAGAAGTTCATGGATTTTGGCTTTATGAATACCATGACAAAGCTTACATATTTCCCGGTAGAGGATATTTGGTTTGCCAATAAGAATTTGAATTACTATTACCTGGGGCAGTATTTTGCAGCTTTTCTAAATCAGCTTTCTTTTAATGATGTAAGATTTAGCTACAATATTATGTTCTACACAGTTTGTGCTATGGCATTCATCGAGGCGTTTTCTTGCACATTTAAGCTTATCCAGGTGAAGTTTGGCACACAGTTTAAAATGGTGCAGGGAATTATCGGCGGTATTCTCGGCGGAGCAGGTGTGTGCTTTGAAGGAAGTGCTCATTTTATCGTATTTGGAATTGTACTAAAGCTTTACAACAAAATTATCGGAAATACGGAATACTCTTATTGGTTCCCAGAGAGTACCCGATATGTAGGCTATGTTCCAGAAAGACTAGATAAAACCATAACAGAAACACCATCATACTCCTTTGTAATTGGAGATTTACACGCACATGTTATTAATATAATGTTCGTGCTTACTATAATTGGAATCATTATTGCATTCGCTACACAGTTGTCAGATAAGAAGGGAACCAGCCAAAAGCTTCCTCTGGATTTTGCACCAAAGGATTTCATCCCCAAGGCTCTTAATCCTACAGTGCTTCTCTGTGGTTTCTTCACAGGATTCTTCCAGGGTAACAATTACTGGGATTATGCGATTTATATGATGATTTCCGGGCTTACTATTTTATTTGTGGATTACAAGGTATATGGATTTACAAAAATAGTACGCTGTTTTCGGCAATTCAGATTATCTTTACAATGGTAATTGCCAATGTGGTTATCTTGCCATTTAAGCTAAACTTTACAAAAATGGAGGGCGGTATTTTCCTTTGCGAAAATCATACATTGTTCCATCAGCTACTAGTGCTTTGGCTTTTGCCAGTTGCCACAGCAATAGTATGTATCGTATATGCGATAAAAGATTATCTGAAGGATGAAGATCGGAATACCAATAAAAATATAAATGTCCTAGGAAGAATAATTCTTAATGCTAATATTGCAGACCTTATGGTAATGCTATTTGCCTGCTGCTCTATTGGTTTGATAATTATTCCAGAAATCATTTATGTAAAGGATATTTACAACATCGATTATGCAAGAGCCAACACCACCTTTAAGCTTACCTATCAGTCTTGCATAATGCTTGGAATAATTACTGGATATGCGTTAATTTCCCTTTTCTGCTACAAGCCTAAAAAGTCAAAGAGGATATGGGGATGGGTTATTCTTGTACCTACCCTTGTATGCATGTCTTACTTCTTTGTAAGTTGTCATAGTTGGTTTGGAAATATAGCAGATACCACCCGTCCTAGAACATTAAATGCGCTGGCATTTATGGATAATAACCCTCAGTTTTTTGAGGATAAAGAAGTGGTAGATTATCTCAATAATCTGGACTATGAGAAACCACCAGTGGTCTTGGAGAATTACGGTGATGCATATTCAGATGCAGGCAGAATGTCTGTTGCTTCCGGATGTCCAACAGTGCTAGGCTGGTATGCACACGAATGGCTATGGCGGTTTAGTCAGGAGGCCGTAGAGGAGAGGGCTACAGATATTAGAGAAATCTATACTGGATATGATGTAGAAACCACAAAAGAGCTTCTAAAGAAATATAATATTCAGTACATCTACATTGGTGCATTTGAATATGAGAAGTATGATTTTGCTGGAACACCTATTAATCTTTACAAGCTATTACAGCTTGGAGATGTGGAGCTACAGTTGGAATCAAGCGTTTATGGAGGCTATCATAACTACCTGATTAAGGTGAAATAAGACAGGCAATAAAGGAACAGTCACATAGCTGGCTGTTCCTTTTGTAAATAGATTATTTACCTTTGACGTTAAAATAATTACCTCTTGTCCCAAATTGTTGTATATGTTTTATAGATATGTAAAATGATAATCAAGGAGGCGCCAATAGTTATGAAGATAAATATTGACGTAGATGATTCTTTACAGCAGGATATGATAACCATCCACTGCAAAGAGATAACAGAGGAGATATTGGAGCTGCAGCGACTGTTGTCCAGCAGGCAGATGGGGGCACAAAAGATATCGGCCTATATTGATGACACGGAGTACTACGTGGAAGTCAAATCAATAATATTTGTTGAGGCTGATGGAAATTACATATCAATCCACACGGGGAAATCCATCTACAGGGTAAGACAAAAACTTTATGAGCTAGAAGAAATACTCCCACGTGAGTTCACACGAGTATCGAAATCAAGTATCGTAAATACGGATTTGATTTCATCAATCAAAAAGAACATCACTGGAGCAAGTGAGATTTCATTTAGAAATTCCACTAAGAAGGCTTATGCATCGCGCAACTACATTAAAGCACTTATAGAAATAATGGATGAAAAGAGGATAAAGAGATGACAAAATCAAAGATTAGAAACATTATTAGAGGTCTGGCACTTATCGCATTTGCGGTATGTTTATTACTTAGCAGATCAAACTATTTCACAGAGTTTCCAATGGTAAAAATGGCAGTATGTATCATTATGGTTGTAGTATTTGTAGAGCAGCTTGTTGAGAGAAGCTTCTTAGGAATGTCTATTCCTTTGGGTGTTATGACTTGCTTATTCCAGTCAGAGCTTGGACTTGGTGATATTCATTTTGCTATCATAATGCTTGCTTTTGTACTCATTGGCGCAGGTCTTTCGCTGATTTTTGGGAAAAAGTCACATCATATAAACATCGTAAGTAATGGGGATAGCCATACAGTTGATGTAAGTGGAAAGGCAGAGTACTGGGAAGATGAGGGTAATTTCGACCTTGATAATAGTCTTGGCTCTAGAACACAGTACATCAAGATTAATGATATGAAAAAGGGAAGCATCGACAATGCTCTTGGCCAGCTGACTGTATATTTCAATGGAACAACAGTTGATCAAAATGGTGCAATCCTTGATATCGACAATGGTATGGGAAGTCTTTCAATCTATTTCCCAAGAGACTTTAGAGTATCCTTCAATTGCGATAATGGAATGGGCAAAATCAATATGCACGGTGAGTGCTCACAGGATATGTCTCAGCCACTTATCAAGGCAAATGTAGATAATGGAATGGGAACTATTGATTTTTACTTCGAGTAAAGGTTTAATATGACATAACACAGAGGGACCAGAGCAGGTCCCTCTTTTTGGAGGTTTAGGCATAATGAAAAAGGGACTTGTTATGGAAGGTGGAGCAATGCGCGGAATCTTCACCTGCGGTGTAATTGATGTATTAATGGAGAATGGTATTGAGTTTGATAGTGCGGTAGGAGTATCAGCAGGAGCCACATTTGGGCTTAATTTTAAATCAAAGCAGATAGGCAGACCTCTTAGATACAATAAGATTTACTGTAACGATAAGAGGTACTGTAGTGTTCGCTCACTTTTTAAGACTGGCGACCTTTACAATGTGCCATTTTGCTACGGCACACTTCCATATGAATTAGATGTTTGGGATGTGGACACCTTTTACAATAACCCTATGGATTTCTTCTGTGTTGCGACAGACATTAACACAGGAAAGGCTGTCTATCATAATTGCAATAACAGGGATGAGAGCCGTGATGGAATAGATATTAAATGGATACGAGCATCTGCATCCATGCCTATGTTTTCACGTCCAGTGGAAATAGATGGTGGATTATATTTAGACGGTGGAATGTCAGATTCCATACCTTTAAGGTTTATGGAAGACCAAAAATGTGATAGAATCCTTGTAATCGAAACCCAGCCTGCAGATTATGTTAAGAAGCCTCAAAAGTACATGGGGCTTGTAAAGCTGATGCTTGGCAAATATCCAAACATGATAAAGGTCATGAAGGACAGATATATCATGTACAATCAGGAGAAGGCTTACATCAGAGAAAAGGAGCAGGCAGGTGAGGTCTTTGTTATTAGGCCATCGGTAGCACCAAACATTCATCCTACAGAGAAAAATCCTGAGGAGCTTCAGCGTGTATACGAAATGGGCCGAGCAGAGGCAATCAGATCCCTTGAGGGATTAAAGCAGTATTTAGCACAGGCGTAATTTGCCTGTGTGTAGTTTTGAAAGGTTTTAAGAATGAGTATTTTAAACGTAGAACATTTATCCCATGGTTTTGGTGACCGTGCTATTTTTGAAGACGTGTCATTTAGACTTTTAAAGGGAGAGCATATCGGGCTTGTCGGAGCAAACGGCGAAGGCAAGTCTACTTTTATGAATATCATCACAGGCAAGCTTCAGCCTGATGAGGGAAAAATCGAATGGTCAAAGAAGGTTCGTGTAGGTTATTTGGACCAGCACACAGTTCTTGAGAAGGGAATGACAATTGGTAGCGTTCTTCACTCTGCTTTCGATTTCCTTTATGACATGGAGCAGGAGATGAATGACATCTATGCCAGTCTGGGAGATGTCACTGACGATGATGAGATGAACAAGCGCATGGAGGAGGCAGGCACCATCGCAGACCTCCTGACTATGCACGATTTTTATATGATAGATGCAAAGGTGGAGGAAGTTGCCCGTGCACTTGGTGTATTAGACCTTGGTCTTGATAAGGATGTTACTGAGCTATCCGGTGGCCAGCGTACTAAGGTCCTTATGGCAAAGCTTTTGCTTGAAAAGCCAGACATTCTTTTATTGGACGAGCCTACAAACTACCTTGATGTGGAGCACATTGAGTGGCTTAAGAGATATCTGAACGATTATGAGAATGCATTTATCCTTATTTCCCATGACGTTCCATTCCTGAATTCAGTTATCAATCTCATTTACCACATGGATAACAAGCAGCTTAACCGCTATGTGGGAGATTATGACAAGTTCCAGGAAGTATATGCAATGAAGCAGAGTCAGCTTCAGGCTGCATATAACAGACAGCAGAAGGAAATTGCAGAGCTTAAGGATTTCGTTGCCCGCAACAAGGCAAATGTTGCCACAAGAAACATGGCCATGTCACGTCAGAAGAAGCTTGATAAGATGGATATGATTGAGCTTGCAGCAGAAAAGCCAAAGCCAGAGTTTTACTTCAAGGAGGCACGTACTCCTAGCCGTGTAATCTTCTCTACAAAGGAGCTTGTTATCGGCTACGACAAGAACGAGCCACTTTCAATTCCTTTGAATCTGGAGATGCAGCGCAAGCAGAAGATTGTACTTACAGGTGCCAACGGTATCGGAAAGACTACTCTTTTAAAGAGTATCTTAGGTCTTATTCCACCACTTTCAGGTACAGTATATCAGGGAGAGTTCCTTGAGATTGGATACTTCGAGCAGGAGATGGACCAGCACATTTCCACTACCTGTATCGAGGAAATCTGGAACGAGTTCCCTTCATATAATCAGAATGAGGTACGTGCCGCCCTTGCAAAGTGCGGACTGACAACAAAGCATATTGAAAGCTTATGCCGAGTTCTTTCCGGTGGTGAGCAGGCAAAGGTTCGTCTTTGCAAGCTTTTGAACCGCGAGACAAACCTTCTTCTTTTAGATGAGCCTACAAACCACTTAGACGTAGATGCCAAGGATGAATTGAAGCGTGCCCTCAAGGAATACAATGGAAGCATCCTTATGGTATGCCATGAGCCTGAATTCTATGAAGGACTCGCGACGGATGTATGGGATTGCAGTAAATGGACAACTAAGACAATATAGATTTTTCACACCACATAATGACAAATGTCACTTAACATAATGACAGCCTTCACTACAGAGGGCTGTCTTTTTTTCATATATTATTATCAGAAACAGAAAACACAAACACAAAAAGGAGAAGGATATGAGCCAGTGTGTAGTAGAAATAGAAAACTTAGTAAAAAGATATGGAGACAAGGTGGCAGTTGACCACTTTTCATTAAATGTAAATGAAGGAGAAATCTTAGGACTCCTCGGACCAAATGGTTCTGGAAAGACCACAACAATTAATTGCCTGCTTTCACTACTTCAGTATGACAAGGGAACAGTAACAATCTTTGATAAGGAGATGAAGCCAGAGGCCTACGACATAAAATCACAGATTGGTGTGGTGATGCAGAACGTAGCGGTTATCGACACACTTAATGTTTATGAAAACGTAGATTTCTTCTGCGGTCTCTACATCAGAGATAAGGCAACAAGAAAACAGTATGTTGAAGAAGCGCTGGAATTTACAGGTCTTACCGAGTACAAAAAATACAAGCCAAAGAAGCTTTCAGGTGGTCTCCTTAGACGACTTAACATCGCCTGCGGAATAGCTCACAAGCCAAAGTTAATTATCTTTGATGAGCCTACAGTTGCAGTTGATCCACAGAGCCGAAATGCAATCCTTGAGGGAATCAAAAAGATGAACAAGGATGGAGCAACAATAATCTACACCAGTCACTACATGGAAGAGGTTGAAGAGCTATGCTCAAGAGTGGTAATCATGGATCACGGCAAGAACATTGCAAATGGTACAACGAGTGAGCTCAAATCATCACTTATGAACCGCGAGACTATCAGAGTAAATCTTCCTAATAAAAACGATGAGGTAATCAAAGGATTAAAGGAAATCAATCACGTTTATAAGATTAAGGAGGATGGAGATGATTTGGTTATTAAATGCGATGGTGGAGATCATAACCTGGTACATGTACTTAGTTATTTGACTGATAACAACATTCCATTTGGACACGTATCAACAGAACTTCCTACACTTAATGATGTATTCCTTGAAATCACAGGAAAGGAGCTCAGAGACTAATGTTCGGACGAATTTTTGTATATAAATTTAAAGAGATTATCCGAAACCGCTACATGGTGGGCTGGAATTTCTTATTCCCAATCGTACTTGCCACAGTCTTTTATATGGGCTTCGGAAATCTTATAAAGGATGACCCAGACAATTTTCATACTATAGAGGCTGGATACGTAAATACGAATCAGGAAGAATCAAATTTTGAGAAGGTGCTGGAAGATTTGGAAGAGGAAACCGATGGTAATGTTCCAATCCTTTCGCTTCGTAAATACGATACAAGGCAAGCTGCAATGGATGCCATGAATTCAGATGAGGTTTTTGGATTCTATGTTGAGGATGGAGATGAAATCGAAACCATAGTTCCTAAGAACGGATACCATGCAACAATAATGAATCAGATTGTCAGAGAGTATGATAACAAAAAGAATGTGGTCGAAACCATAGCTAAGGATCATCCAGAAAAAATTCAGGCAGCTATGGATATGGTAACTGATAATATCACCATAATGAAGGAACATGATTTTGGAAATAACACATCACCTTACGTGCAGTACTTTTTTGCACTAATCGCTATGTCATCATTATTCAGTTCGTGGATTAGCACAGCAATTCTTGAAGGTATTTGTGCAAACATGACCGAGCGTGGAAAGAGATTTGAATGCTCACCAACAAGCAAGCTTATGACGATACTGGCAGGTATCTGTGCAGCAATGGTAATGCAGTCAGTTTCAAACGCTGTAGTTGTTATATACGTTCAGGAGATTTTGAAGATTAGTTTAGGTGCTCCACTTTGGAACATAATACTTATCACAACACTTGGAAGTGCAGTTGGAGTTTCATCTGGTGTACTTATAGGCTCATTGATTAAGAATGAAAAACTATTAATAGTAGTTCCACTTTGTTTTACAATGACATGCTCATTCTTCAGCGGCCTTATGTGGCATCAGATTAGACAGTACATAGAAAGCAGAGTACCAATCTTTAACAGAATTAACCCGGCATCACTTTTAGTTGACTGTCTGTACACTAGAGCCACTTACGGCAAAACATCTATGTATTATCAGGATATTATCACCATGAGCTGTATGGTTATAGGATGCCTCATTATTAGTGCATTCCTTTTAAGGAGGAGAAAATATGTCAGTCTTTAATGCAATAATAAAATCATTAAAAGCAAATATTACAACAATCATAGTTTACTTAGCGATTTTCACAGTATTTGGAAATATGCAGGCAAAGGCTACAGTTTCGACTCAGGAAACTACCTTTGAGGAAGCGATAATAAGGGTGGCTGTAACGGATAATGATAAATCACAGCTTAGTAAGGCTGTTGTTGATTATCTAGCAGAAACACAGGAAGTAGTTGATCCTAAGACAGATGATCCACAGGTAATGAATGATAATGTGCGCTTCTTAATTTACGATTATGCACTTATTATTCCAGAGGGATTTGAGGAGCAGATTAAGTCGGGAAATGCGGAGGATGCACTTACTTACATTGTACCTGGAACAACAATGTCACAGTACTTATTAACTCAGAAGCTTAATGACTATATGCAGGATATTGTGATATATTTAAATAGTGGTTATTCAGAGGAAGAAGCAATTGATCTTACTCATGAACAGATGGTAGAGCTTAGCAAAACACAGGCTACAGTAATTGATGAGCAGGAGGAAAATCATCGTTCATTCTTCACAGGAATGTTCACCTTTAATGGATACACAATGATGATGCTCCTTTGCATCTGTGGAGCTTGCACACTGACTTTCATGAAGGACAGAGATGTGAGCAATCGTATTTCCGTAAGTGGAATGCATTTCTTCACTAGAAACCTTGCAACGATTGCAGCAGTATTCTTTATTGGCTTTGTGATTACAACAGTTGTAATTATAGTAATACAATTGATGGGACTGGAATATGCAAATGATAAGCTTCTCTACTATGCAATTGATACCTACACTCTTATGTTTGTAGGACTGGGAATGGCATATTTCATCTGTTCAATTACTTCAAATGAAAACCTGATAAACATGGTTGCAAACATGTTTGTACTTTCAATGAGCTTCTTATGTGGCGTGTTTGTTGATACTGAATACCTATCAGAATCCATAGTTAAGGCAGCACATTTTATGCCACTATACTGGTACACCACAACAATTAAATTTATAAATGATACTCCGATTAACAATATTTGGAGTCGACAGTTTGGCACATACTTAATGATTGAAATCCTCTTTGCAGCAGCGTTCTTTATGGCAGGGATGATAATTTCAAGGAAAAAGGAACAATATGCTATTTGATGTAATCATTAGAGTTTTAGCAGCATTAGGATTAACAGTACTTATTAACGCAAGTGGCATTACAACTCTTTCGGTTGTAATGTCTATTTGCGTTTTTTGATTCTTGAAATTAGTCTGCTTTTTGATAATAAGTGGGTGTATGGCACGTTATCTGTAATCCCGTTTGTTATAACCACAGGCTATGTGTTGCAGCAGGACAGGATAGCGCTCCGTATATTCTCACTTCTGGTTTTGGCAGGATTTACTTTGATTTCAACCATTCTCTATGAGCAGATGATGCAATATAAAAATCTTCTTCATAGAACCCGTGATGATAGCAAGGAGCTGGAAGAAATCTTGCAGGATAAGAACCGCAGACTTATGGCGGAGCAGGATCAGCAGGTGCATCTAGCCACTCTTGCAGAGCGAAATAGAATTGCCAGAGAGATTCATGATAATGTAGGACATCTTCTTTCACGAGCAATCTTGCTTTTAGGCGCAATAAACACAGTAAATAAGGATGAAAAGCTGGAGCCTCAGCTTAGAATGCTAGCAGATACTTTGGATGAATCCATGGCAAAGATGCGAGCTTCCGTTCATGATTTGCATGATGACTCTATTGATTTGAAGAAGAATTTTGATGATATAATTGGCGAGCTGAAAACTTATACCGTAAATACGGATTTAGATTTGGACGAAGCTATTCCGACTAATGTGAAGTTGTCACTGATAGGAATTCTAAAAGAAGCTGTCACCAACATTTTGAAGCACTCCAATGGGGATTCAGTTTCAATTATCATGCAGAAAAACTACAGCTTCTGCACGTTATCCATAACAGATAACGGAATAATATCAGATGATATAAGGGAAAAGCTTACTACAGAAAATTACGAAGGCATCGGTCTTTCCAATATAAAAAACAGGGCGGCTTCCCTTGGGGGAGATGCATACTTCTACACAGATAATGGATTTACAGTATTTGCGAGGTTACCTCTATGAAACGAATTTTACTAATCGATGACGACGAACTAATTACAATGTCGCTGGAAATGATCATAAACGCCGAAGAAGGCTTTGAAGTAATAGGAAAGGGGAATAGCGGAAGAGAAGGCGTAAAGCTTTATGACGAGCTACAGCCAGACCTGCTCCTAATGGACATTCGTATGGCAGATATGAATGGATTAGAAGCGGCAGAGGAAATCCTGGCAAAGCATAAGGATGCAATCATTCTTTTCCTTACCACTTTTTCTGATGATGAATATATCGTAAAGGCGTTAAAGCTTGGTGTACGTGGCTATCTTTTAAAGCAGGATTATAAGTCACTACCTGCAGCCTTACATGCAGCTATGGATGGTCAGAGCGTATTTGGTGGAGCCATAGTAGATAAGCTTCCAGCTCTTATGAATAGTGCCACAGAAGAAGACAGCGGATTTGATTATCAGTCTAAGGATATTTCAGAAAAGGAATACGAGGTTATCCAGCTTGTAGCGGAAGGATTTTCCAATAAAGAAATCGCACAGAAGCTATTTTTATCAGAGGGAACTGTTCGAAACTATCTCTCTACCATCTTGGAAAAGCTGGAGCTTCGCGATCGCACCCAACTGGCAATATTTTATCTAAAGAACTAAGAAGAGCTAAGGCCTATTTTACAGGCCTTAGCTCTATTACATTATCCCCAAACTCTATATTATTTCTCTCCAAAAACTCCATCAGCCCGTCCATTTGCCAAGGCTGCATCACATCCTCAGGATGATGGGCATCACATCCAATTACAAAGCGAGCACCCATAGCTGATGCTATAGAGAAGAATCGGTCACTAGGATAATTTCTATTTAAAAAGAATCCCTGCATATTTATTTCAAGTGGAATATCCAAATCAATAGAAGCCTGCACGATTCTCTTCATATGATGCTGATATACTTTATCAGGTCCAACATAGTTCATTAAATCTGGATGAGCAAGATAGCTGAATAATCCAGTCTGCATTCCTTCTATAGTAAGGTCAACATATTCTTTCACCTTGGCTTCGTCGGTGGTTTCCGACCCGGAATAGAATCCATCTATTTCATTTGGGGCAAAATGCTGTCCCTGAATAATATAATCCAAAGGATATTGACGAAGATATTCAATAAGCTTATCAAAATATTCGTGGGTGTACTCCACCTCATATCCTATAAGAATCTGAATATCATTTTTATATTCTTCACGGAGCTTTACAAGAGTACTTGTGTAATCTTCCACTTCACTCATTTTCATTCGTATACGGGAATAAAAATCCTCAGGATAAGGCTGAGGAGTGTGGTCCGAAAAGCCAAGTATTTTGAAGCCGTTTTTGATGGCCTCTTCTATATATTCTCGCTCTGTACCAATGGCATGGTTGCAGCGCACTGTATGTGTGTGATAGTTAGCTAGCATTATTTTCTCCAATAATCTTTATTGATGTGTGATTCTGTATTCACGAGGTGACATACTGCTATATCGCTTGAAAGCTTTTGAAAAGGTAAATGAATCAGAATATCCAACCATAAATGCAATATTGCTTACGGATTCATTGGTTTCTTCCAACATTTTAGAAGCCTTTTTCATGCGATAAAAAGCAAGATAGGATTGAGGTGTATAGCCTGTTGCATGCTTAAAAACTCGTGTTAGATAGCTTCTGTTCAAACCGCAGGCATTTGCCAGATCATCAACATTAATCGGCTCGGAATATTTAAGCTGAATATAGCTGATGGCACTTTTTACATATGCAAGACGTGGGTCTGCCTTTTCAACCTCAGGCTTGGTAGATGATTTTGAAAGAAGGCATTGGAAAAATTCATAGACCTTTGAATAGCAGATGCATTCTTTGTCATCATTATCGTAGATAGCTTCGATATAATCTAGAATCTCGCTGGCATCTTCTGTAGGAATGAAAATAGGACTGTCCTTTGAAAGCCCGGCAGCGTGAAATAGCTCTGAGGCACGGGGACCGTCTATGTGAATCCAGGTATATTCCCAAGGGTCCTCCATATCAGCCTGATAAAAAGCCTTGCACTGGGCTGGAATAAGAAAACCTTGGCCTGCCTTTAGCTCGTATTTATTGTCATTCATTATAAGATGACCTTTGCCAGAAATAACATAGTGAAATATGGTTCTGGTGCGGATAACAGGGCCAAAGCTGTAGCCCGGATAGGATTTATATCGTCCTACTTCAAATAAGAAGAAGTCGTTGGATTTGGTCATATCCACATATTTTACTTTGTCTACGCCTAATACTTCCAAGGATACCCTCCCTTAAAAATGAGTATGAAAACTCGTTAAAACCTTTAGATACAACGTGAACAAATTGATTATAGCAGAAAATTATGGGTATGAAACAACCTAAAATAGTATTTATATACCCTTAAATATATTATTAAAATTCTGTGTTATTTGACAGATTATGAGAATTATGTTAAAAATATTGGACATAATTTAGACACAATCAGGTATTATAATGCAGAAAGTTTTTTTGTTAAGTTTTAAGAAAGAAAGTTATGAGTAATAAGAAGAAATTTTTAAGAACAGTAACTGTTATAATGCTTTTTGTTTTATGTCTTGTTCCTCTTCAAAATGCTGAGGCTCAGGAGAGTGTAGAAACAATAGAGACAGTAGAGCAGCAGGATGATATTGTTTTGCAGCAGCAGATTGCACAGGTGACAGCCGAGCAGGCAACACGTCAGCTAGTTATCATAGGAGACTCCAGAACAGTTGGAATGAAGAGTGCAGTTGGAAAGAATGCAAATGTCTGGTCTGCAAAGGTTGGTATGGGTCTTTCCTGGATGAAAAAGACTGGTGTACCTGCTGTAGAATCAGCAATTAACGCTAATACAGATGTAGTAATTCTGATGGGTGTAAATGATGTGAGAAGTCTATCATACACTGGAAAGTATACAGAGTATATTAATGAAAAGGCAGCCGCCTGGACAGCTCTTGGAGCGAATGTATATTACGTTTCAGTAAATCCAATGGCATTTGAGACAAAGGCATATCCAGGAATTACAAACGACCTTATTGAGAGCTGGAACACTCGTATGCAGCAGGGGCTTAGCGAGAATGTTAAGTACATTGATACATACTCCACCATGCTTGGAAATGTCCAGTCTAAGGATGGTATTCATTATAATAAAACCACATATCAGACCATCTATACTCTTATAAATCAGGGTATAATAAACGACAAGGTAACAGAAAAGATGGCAGAACTTTGCTAATGAGAAAGGTCTACTGATAACATTTATCAGTAGGCTTTTTATTTTGAAAAAAAGCTTAGACAATTAGGACTTCTGTGTTATTATATTTTGGCATAATTAATTGACCTAAAAGTTGTAGGGTAATTGTCCCTGGCAGGATAATTACAGAAGATATATTAGTTACATAGTTAGAGGAGTACTAAAATGTTAGAAATCAAAAACCTTACCTATAGGGTTGATGATGAAGGTGATACTACAAAGGAAATCATCGACGGTCTCAACCTTACAGTAGATGATGGAAAATTCATTGTTATTACAGGCCCAAATGGTGGCGGTAAGTCTACACTTGCAAAGCTCATCATGGGTGTTAATCAGCTCACATCAGGTCAGATTATTCTGGATGGTGTGGATATCTCTGATAAAAATATTACTGAGCGTGCAAAAATGGGCATCAGCTTTGCTTTCCAGGCACCTGTTCATTTCAAGGGAATTAGAGTAATTGATTTACTTCGTCTTGCAGCAGGAGAGAATATTTCTGTTGCAGCAGCTTGTGAGTACCTTTCAAAGGTAGGCCTTTGCGCAAAGGATTATGTAGAGCGTGAGGTAAATTCATCACTTTCAGGTGGAGAGCTCAAGCGTATCGAAATCGCTACAGTTCTTGCTCGTGGCACAAAGCTTTCTATTTTTGACGAGCCAGAGGCTGGTATCGATCTTTGGAGTTTCCAGAACCTTATCAAGGTTTTTGAAAATATGAGAAAGACTATTAATGGTACAATTATCGTTATCTCTCACCAGGAGCGTATTCTTAACATCGCCGATGAAATTGTAGTTATTGAAAACGGCAAGGTTAAGAAGCAGGGCCCAAAGGATGAAATCCTTCCAGGACTCCTTGGTACAGATTCCGCAGCAAGCATTGCCTGCGAGAAATTAGGAGGTGACGAGTAATGGCTCTTGATGCAATTCAAAAGAACATTCTGCACGAGGTTGCAGATTTAGATAGTATTCCACAGGGTGCGTACAACATTCGTGCCAATGGAGCAAGCGCTGGTCGCAACACTACTGCAAACATCGATATTGTTTCAAAGGAAGACAAGCCAGGTATTGATATTATTGTTAAGGCTGGCACAAAGGGGGAAAGTGTTCATATCCCAGTAGTCCTTTCAGAGAGCGGCCTTAAGGATATGGTATACAACGATTTCTACATCGGTGAGGATGCCGATGTTACTATCGTTGCAGGTTGTGGTATTCACAATTGTGGAGATCAGGATTCACAGCACGATGGTATTCATACATTCCACGTAGGAAAGAATGCCAAGGTTAAATACGTTGAGAAGCACTATGGCGAGGGCGACGGAAAGGGAGCCCGTATCCTTAATCCTGTTACAGAGGTTTATCAGGAGGAAGGCAGCTATGTAGAGATGGAGATGGTGCAGATTAAGGGCGTTGACTCTACAGTTCGTACTAATCTTGCAGAGCTTAAGGAAGGTGCTACACTTCTCATCCACGAGGCACTTATGACTCACGGTTCTCAGACAGCTACTTCAGATTACAAGGTAGCACTTAATGGTGAGGGCTCAAGTGCAGATGTAGTTTCTCGTTCTGTTGCAAAGGATGATTCAGAGCAGATTTTTGAGGTTTCTATTGAAGGAAACACAGCCTGCAATGGACACGCTGCCTGCGATGCTATCATCATGGGTAATGCACACGTTGTTGCTATTCCAAAGCTTGATGCTAAGAATGTAGATGCTGCACTTATCCACGAGGCAGCCATCGGAAAGATTGCTGGAGATCAGCTTATAAAGCTTATGTCTCTTGGCCTTACAGAGGAAGAAGCTGAGGAGCAGATTGTAGCAGGCTTCCTTAGATAATTAGGATGTCACCGAAGATGACTGATGAGGGGTAAAAACCTCACCCTGTCCTTTAGTGAAAAAACAAAGAATTTAATATCTATTCTTTGTGTATTTTAGTTTTCAACCCTCCAAAGGTGTTAGTATGAGTTTACTCACCTATGGAGGGTTTTTATATGGCTTTAGCACCTATCAATGGAATAAATTCATATAGTCAGGTAGCAAGTGTTCAGCAGTATCCTAATGCCAATGTAAAGACAGAGTCTATTGAAAAGGAACAGCTCATTGACCCAACAGCTATGTTGGAGCAACGTAGAAAAACTGCTAATGCTTTCAATGAAATTGCTTCTCAGTTTAAGACAGCCAACACAGGCTACAGCAAAGCAGGAATCGGAAATTCCTATGGTATGGCAGGAAATAGATTTGATGCTTTTGCATAGAAAAATATCATAAGATTTTTTAGGCAGGGACTATTGTCCTTGCCTTTTTTTAAATAAAAAACACAAATAGAAAACAATTTGTTTGGATTTGTTTGTTATAGTAGGAGTGATGTAATGGGGCATTGTCTACATAAAACTTTGTAGGGAGGTTTTTATGCGATTCAAGAAACTTTCTGTAAGAATTACCTTTTATATTATTATAGCCACAGCAATCGGTATTATTGTGCAGAATCTGATAGCATCATTTAGCATGTATAATATGATGCGGGATAATGCAGAAAAGACTCTTACTGGATTTGTTGAGCAAATTACTGCACGTCTTGATGCATACACTCAGAAGCAATATGCATATCTGGACGGCTTTATGATTTCAAAAGAAATGGCATCTTTGAAAGAGTATCCGGAAGATTCTGCAATCCAGGAAACTGCTGAGATATATACAAAAGAATATATGAAAGCCATTCCAAATAGTAAAAGTTTATTTTACGTAGAATACAATGGAAAGGTTCTTACTCACACCAATTCTGATATGATAGGCTATCAGAATGATCCTGATAGAATTAAGATGATTCAGGGGCTATATTATAATGATGAAGGAAAAACTGTTTACAACAGTGTTACCGCAGTATCACCGGCTACGAATGAAATTAGTATTATTTTCGCCCGCTCATCATATAAAAACAACGGGCAGCCTGCAGGTTACTGTTCTGTCGAGATAGACACAACGGAGTTTTATGAGATACTTGAAAAAGGAATTCATCTTGCGGAAAATCAGGATGTAATACTAACAGGTGTTAGAAACCCTACGGTTTACTATTCAAGCAATCCAGATGAAATTACCTTAGCACCAGAAAATCCTGCTGTTTTGTCAGTTATGGAGAAAATATCCACAGGTACTGATGAAACAATAGAAGGTGTTGTTCGCTATGATCAGGTTGGAACAGGCCGACCTATGTATGGATACTATGAGTACCTGCCTGAGAATGACTGGCTGCTGTTTGTAGGAACAGACACAAATGAGTTTTATGGTCAGGCATATGCCGCCACAAACAAGATGGTAATAAATGGTCTTATAATTATTATTCTAATTGGATTATTACTTGTTTTGATAATAGGCCATATGATTAAGCCAATTTCAAAGATACAGGAGGCATTGTCAAAGGTTGCAGCATTAGACTTGAGTGATAGTAATGAGATTGTAGGATTTGAAAAACGAGCAGATGAAATAGGAAAACTTGCTGCAGATACCAAACGAGTTATTTTTAGCTTGAGAGGTGCAGTAAGTGTATTCAAAGAATATAGTAATGTGATGGATGGAAGTGCTGGTGATTTGGATGATGCATCAAAAGTTCTGGCTGATATCACCTCAGAAAATAAGAGCATAGCAGATAATCTTGCAGTAAAGATTAATGAGACAAATGATGCTATCGAAACAGTTCATGCAGAGATTGAAAACATTGTTTCATTGGTAGCCGAGGTTTCCACAAAGGTTGAGGAGGGCCAGTCTGATTCCGAGGACTTAATTAAATCTGCTTCTGAAATTAACGAAAAGATTAATGATGAAATTCAGAAGAATATGGCTACACTTCAGGAGACAATGGCTTCAATGCAGGAGGCATTGGAAAGCCTGAAGGCTGTTGAGCAGATTAATGAACTGGCAGAAGATATCATGTCCATTACCTCACAGACTAACCTGCTATCATTAAATGCTTCAATTGAGGCTGCAAGAGCTGGAGAAGCAGGACGTGGCTTTGCAGTTGTTGCTGGAGAAATCGGTGCATTGGCAGACCAGTCAAAGGAAACAGCTATGAACATTACGGAGATCGTAGCCGCCAGCAATGAATCTGTTGTTAATGTAAGAAATCAGGTTTCTAATCTTATCGACTTCATTAAGAATGACGTTATTGCCAGCTTTGAAGTATTCTCAGCTCAGAGCGAACACTATGATGAGGGTATATCTACTATAAAGCAGGCGGTGGCAGATATAGGCGATGTGATGAATAATCTATCAGCATCAGTTGATGAGATTGCAAAGCAGATTGAATCTGTAAATGATGCATCTGTAGAAAATACAGAAGGCGTTGCAAGTATCTTAGGAAAGAACACTCAGACTGATGAGCTGTCTCAGGGTATCGAGAATCTGGCTAAGGAAACAAAGAATAATGCTAACGATTTGAAGGTTGCTATTAATCAGTTTAATGTGGATTAATAAGTAAAAATATAGAGGCAAGGGCACAGATAAAGGCCCTTGCCTTTTTATGTTTTACTGTGAAATTTTTACCAACATTATTGAACTGTCTATTTACGAGAACTATAATCAAGCTGAAAAGGGTCCGATTGGGACGTTTAAATGAATGGGGGTGAATTATTTTATGATTAGCTTTCTAGTTTGTTTAGCAGTACTCATTGGTGGCTACTTTGTTTATGGCAGAATTGTCGAGGGCATCTATGGTCCAGACGACAGAGAAACTCCTGCGGTACGAATCAATGATGGTGTTGATTTCGTAGTAATGCCAAAATGGAAGTTGTTCCTTATTCAGCTTTTAAATATAGCTGGACTTGGACCTATCTACGGAGCATTAGCAGGTGCTCAGTGGGGTACATCAGTATTCCTTTGGATTACACTTGGTACAATCCTTGCAGGTGGTGTTCATGATTTTTCAGTAGGATTTATGAGCATGCGTCACGACGGCGCAAGTGTATCGGAACTTACAGGTATTTATCTTGGAAACATCATGAAGACTATCATGAGAATTTTTAGTGTAGTTCTTCTTGTAATGGTTGGTACAGTATTTGCAGTTGGACCAGCTGGTTTGATTTCACTTTTGATTGGTAATCACGGAGGCTCTGGTCTTCTTACTAATACATATTTCTGGCTTGCAATTATATTGATTTATTACTTCATAGCAACATTTATTCCAATCGATAAGATTATTGGAAAGCTTTATCCAGTATTTGGTATTTGCCTTTTAGTTATGGCTGTTGGTGTTGGAATTGGTATCGTTACTCATGGATATACAATTCCTGAGATTCAGTTATCAAATCTTCATCCAGCAAATACACCTATATGGCCAATGATGTTTGTATCTGTTGCCTGTGGTGCTATTTCAGGTTTTCATGCTACACAGTCTCCACTTATGGCTCGTTGCTGTAAGACAGAGAAGGAAAGTCATATGGTATTCTACGGCGCTATGGTATGCGAAGGTGTAATCGCTCTTATTTGGGCGGCAGCAGGTAGTGCAGTATATGCCAGAACTGGTGGATTGACAGTAGGATTAACAGAGATGCTTGCAAATGGTCAGGCAACATGTGTATACGATATTTGCACAAAGACAATGGGTGGTGTAGGTATCATTCTTGCAATGCTTGGTGTTATTGCATGTCCTATTACCTCAGGTGATACAGCATTCCGTTCAGCTAGACTTGTTATTGCAGACTGGTTCAAGATTGAGCAGAAGCATTATCGTAATCGTTTATATATCTGTGTACCACTTCTTGCAGCAGGTGCATTAATCAGCCAGTTAAATTACGGTGTAATTTGGAGATATTTCAGCTGGTCAAATCAGACTCTTGCAATGATAGCTCTTTGGACAGCTTCAATGTATCTATATAAGAATGCTAAGAATTATTGGATTACAGTTGTACCAGCAACCTTTATGTCAGCAGTATCAGTAACCTATTTCTTCTGCGCACCAGAGTGCTTGCACTTATCAACAACAATAGCTTATCCAATAGGACTTATAGCAGCACTGATATTCTTAGGTTTGTTCTTCCACGCAACTGTTGAGCATCACGAGTTCTTTAAGCATTTCCATTTACATCATCACGCATAGTTTAGCGGATAGATAAAGAGGAGGCGGCACAATGTGCCAGGCGGCACAATGTGCCGCCTCTTTAAAATAGATTATTTGTTTTTGTAGTAGTTATCTAATGTTGATGAGAACCATCTTCCATTAAGAACGTTCTTACCCATAAGGTCTTTTACATTTTCAGAAACAATATCATCAGAGCTCATCTGACCTATAATTTTTCCATATGATGAAGAAACGTTTTCAAGAGAAACAATAGCTTTTTCTGAATCAGCATCAAGAACAAGAGAAACAGGATTTGCACTTGTCCAGTTACTCCACTTATTCAAACCTTCACCATTAGGATTGCCTGTAACCATAAAATTTGTAAGGTACTGATCAAATACGTGGGCCATATTCTGATAGCCTGCATTACTGAAATCAGCAAAACTTCCGTAAGAATGATTATTGGTAAGCATTGGAACAAATATGCCATGGAATGAGCCCATTAATGGTATTCTTGTAGCACTATCATTGCTACCATATCTTACCTGGCAAAGGTACATATTGTTTTTATACTTGCCGTACATTTCTTCTGCAGAACACTGTGCATTAAAGATTCTATACATTTCTGAACCATATTCGATGGCATATGACTTAGCCAGGTTTTGAGTTTTTGCATCAAGTGCCTTCATATCTGCGCCTGAGAAGTATCCGTCATAAGCTGAGAACAAGCTGAACTCTGTTTCACCAGTAAGCATTAACACAGGTACATTGTTGAATTTAGTTGTCTTAAAGCCCTCTGATGGAATGACAACATCATCTGCATATAAATGAGGGAAGACACTCATTCTAATACCTGCATTTGACATAAGCTGACAAAGACGATCAGCATCTATGCCTTTCATATACTTAACAACAGCAGGATCATTAGATAACAACCAGCTCTTTGCTGTTTCTGTATCAGCAAATAGGCCATCCTCAACAACTAAAGGAGCAACAGCTTTTGCCATAATCTCAGCACTTTCCTCTTCGTCAGCCACTGTCATACCACCAGAATAAACTACAGCTTTATCAAATTTGCCTTCGAAAAGTGGGCTGATAAGCATAGTCATTACATCTCGTCCACCTGCAGAGAATCCAGATACAGTGATGTTGTTAGGATTTCCACCGAACTGTGCGATGTTATTTCTAACCCAGTCAAGGGCCATAGCAATATCTAACATAGCATAGTTACCAGTCGAATCTTCTGTTGTGTGGAATGCTGGAAGCGCATTGAATCCAAGAATTCCAAGTCGATAGTTGAGAGAAACATAGATACAATTTTCGTCAACTGTAATCTGTGTACCATCAATTTCTGTCGAGCTTCCAGTCTGGTTGTTTCCACCGTGGATATAAACCATTACAGGAAGATTATTTGCATTGGCTGGTGCGTAAACATCAAGGTTTAGACAGTCTTCAGAACCAGAAACAACAGTCTTGCCTGTGGCATAATCAGTTCCACTCTGAATGGCTTTGTTTCCAAGTTTTGAACAGTCTAATGGTGTAGCCCAGCTTGCAGGAGCAGTAGGAGCTGCCCATCTTAAATCACCGGTAGGTGCAGCAGCATATGGAATTGAGTACCATACATTACAAGTGTCAGTACTGGTTCCCTTAACAGCACCATATTGTGTTTGTTTTACTAATGATGTAGCAGCGACGTTATTTTCCACGCTAACATTTGTAGTTGCTTCTGGAGCTGCAAGTACTGTTAAGCTCGAACTGCTAACCATTGCGATGGCAAGTGATAATGCCATAATCTTTGATAACCTCTTCTTCATTTTTTTCTTCTCCTTTTCATCCCAAAAGTTTAATACGTAATGAGTATAGGGGGTGGTAGTAACTACCATGCAATTAAAATCAATTAATTGAATTTTAGTAAAATTGCCTATATAATTTAAAATCATCGTTTTAGGGGAAATGTAATGAAAAAAAGATTCTTATCAATAGGAGATTATTCTAAAAAAGTTGGAGTCTCTCCTGAATTTCTTAAGTTTTATGAAAAGAAAGGATTAGTATCTCCGGCTTGGAAGGATGACCGTTCCTATAGATATTATGGGGATTATCAGGTGACCCATTTTTTAGAATATCAACAGCTAAGTCGAATGGGTGTATCCTTGGATGATGCCAAGGAAATCAAAGAGCATGCCAATCTTAAAGACCGACTTGAGATTTATAAAAAGGCTTGTGATGAGAAGAGACAGGAATTGGAACAGATGGAATTGTTCCTAAAGCAAATAGAGGATACATCATTTGCTATGGAAAATATTATAAATAAAAGAGGTTGGCGAATAGCCGAAGTTCCAATTGCCTATTTTGTTTATCCAAAATCTTTTGATAATAGTGAATCACTAAAAAATCCTGTTTGGAAAGACAATTTCAGTATGAATATTACTCAGTATGTTAAATTGAAGGATCGAAATTGTGATAGACTTGAAGCAGGAAATTTTGAACGTTATTGGGGAGCCGTACAGCCATTTTCTAACATAATATATAAAGAGGCCATTAGTAATCCTAATAATGGAATAACTGTAATTGGTGGAGCAAAGTGTTTTGTTTATGAGTATGCTATTCCAACAGATTATGATGAAGAGGGAAAACTAAGTGATAAGGTGTGGGATTTATCTGAGCCACTTAGGATTCTCAAAGAACATGGTTTAAAAAACAAGGGAGTAGTATGGCAGAAAAGACTTTGTGTTAGTCATGAGGCAGATGGGGAGTTTTTGCAGGTGCAGACTATAATACCAATAGAATAATTTTTTTGGCACAGGGGATGATAAGAATTGAGCGAGTATTATTTTAAAATGATAAAGTCTATGCGACTTGAAAAAAGGTAAGTCAGAAGCAGCTTGCTCACGGGCTGTGTAGTGTCAGTCTGCTTTCTTATATTGAAAAGGGAGAAAAAATCCCTAGTGTTGAGCTTCGCCAAAGACTTTTAGATAGACTGGGAGGTTCCTTCCAGAGCTATGTGAATGTATTTAAAGGGAAGGAATACTTTGATCAGAGAGAAAAGAACCAGTTTGTAAAAATGATTAAGGAGGAAGACTGGGATGCACTAAAGGCTCAAAAGTCTGTTATAGAGGAGAGAATTGTTGAGTCAGATGCTATATCAAAACAGTTTTATTATGATGTTTTAGGATTGATATGTTTTTCTGAAAGAGACTATCAGGGGGCAAACTCTGCCTATGAAAAAGCTGTGGAGTGTACTATGGCAGGAATTGATAGGGCAAGCCTTAATCAATATCTTTTGGCACCTATAGAATATTATTATCTTGTTATGCGCTGTTATAGTAAGGCAAAAGCGGATGTCTCAAAATTAGAGGAAAACACAGATTGCCTGTTAGCTATTTTAGATAAAATCGAGCGAAGTGATATTGTAGAGACCAAGAAGTGCGGAATATATTCTTTTGCTTTGGAACAATATTACGAGCTGGTTAAAGACTCAGAGTATTTCAATATCTTATTGCTAAACAATAGGGTGGATAGAGCTCTTGAGATGCTTATAAAATCCAATCGTTCATTTAATCTTATGGACCTTTTAAAGATAAAGGCCTTTATTTTTGATGGAATGGCTGGCGCAGACAAAGAAAAGGAAGCCTATGATAATCGAATCAAGGCGTTAGAAGAAATCTACAAGATAGCAGAGGTAAAGAACAACACCGAATGTGGTGTTTACTTTTTGTACGATGAAGTATCTATAGATATTTCTGATATGATTAGAAAACGTCGCTCATTGTTGGGGCTTACTCAAAGCCAGCTTGCAGATGGAATATGTAGTGTAAAGACCTTGCGCAGAATCGAGCAGGGGATAGTGAATAGTCAGTATGCGGTTATTGAGCCATTGATGCAGAGACTAAATCTGCCAGGGGAGACTCAGTATGATAATTATATTACTGATGATTGGGAGGTTTTGAGAACAGCCCATGAATTACGTATGGCACTTAGAGATAGAAAGTATATTCAAGCAAATTACCTTTTGTCGTACTTAGAACAATATGCAGAAAAAAATCCTCAGAACGAACAGATGCTAAAAATGGATAAAGCATATTTGAACTACACTATGGGAAATATTTCTCAAGAGGTGTATTTAGAACAACTAGATGAGGCTCTCTCTATTACTGTACAATTAAATGAGAATACCAATATAGGAGAAGGTTATTTTACAGGGATGGAGGTTCAATGTCTTTTTATATGACTATGGTCACAGACACATACAAAAATATAGTTTTGTTGGACTTCTTTAAAGAACTATTTGATAAGAATAATTGCAATAATCTAGGAAAAGAATCAAGAGCAATATTACTTAGATGGATGTCAGATAGATATGAAAAGATTGGAGATTTTTACTTTCTGATAGATATGCTAGAATGTCATTACAGGTGGATTTGGAAAATAATAAACTCAGGACTGCACACAAATGTCTGTATGATATAGTTTGGAATTCTGTAAAATCAAGTAATGAAAAAGACATGTTCAGTGATGACGTTTGCCATAAAATATTTGTGTGCTATGTCCTGTCTGAGTTTATTAAAGATAATAAGAGTGTAGAATTTATGCAACATATAATTAATAACATTCAAGAAAGAAAAAACTGGATGGATTAATTAAAGCACGTATTCTACCTCAAGGTTAGAGTTTGGCTCGGCAGTGATAAACTGACCCTGAGCCTGGGTACCAGTAGTAACCTGTACAGCAGGCATTACTACTGTTGAGAGGATTACCCCAAAAATGAGTAAAAAAGTATTGATTTTCTTCATAACAACTTCTCCTTAGTATGAACTTCCACTTATATTATTATAAAAAAATGTAAAGCCGACAAGGGACAGAGTGGTCAAATTAGTTTGACTCCTCTGTCCCTTGTTTACGTTTTTATGCTTTGATAAAAATATATTGATGAATATTAAAATAAGCAAATCTATTGTTTGTGTAATGGAGGCAGTGTGAATGAAAGATATTTGTACCATTGAGGCTCAAGCAAAGCAGTTTGGGGAAATGATGGAGCATACAGTTTCTGCTATAAGAGACGACACAATAAATAATAAAAAAGCAACATTGGCTTTGCTAGACGAAAAGAGAGCAAAGCTACTGGTGGAAAAGTATGAAGAGCTTCATCGATTAATGGAGGAGCTGGAGGCCCAGTCCCTCAGAGAAAATAACATAAAAGATCTTAGAAACTATACTCTTATAGGGGCTATATCTGAATATGACTGCAAATACAATAGGGGAGAGGAGCATAAGGGCTTGGAAGAAAAAAATTGGATTTTTTCAATGGGGATGGAATAGGAGTTGGAAAAATCAAGATTTCAAAGGATGATGTAGAGCTTGTGGATGGCAAGATAGTTATCAAGAATGTGGAGATACTAGAGGCTATTCAGGCAAAGGAAATGATTTTTTAAAGCAACTATGAAATTGTCAGCAAGAATCCTGCTATGCTATTATCTATTATAAGTGTACTTTGATTTATAAATCGAAAAACGGGAGGTAGAAATGAGCAAAGTATTAATATTTATGGCAGAGGGACATGAGGAAATCGAAGCCCTCACAGTAGTAGATTTACTTAGACGAGCAGGAATAGAAATAGAGACAGTTTCAATTACCAGCAACAGGATGGTTCCGGGAAGTCACGGAATAGTAACTGTCTGTGATCAGCTTATCGAGGAGGTAGATTTTAATAGCGCAGATATGCTAGTACTTCCAGGTGGAATGCCAGGCACTCTTAATCTGGAGCTTTGTCAGCCTCTTATGGAGCAGGTTCACAAATTTAATAATGCAGGAAAGAACATTGCTGCTATATGTGCAGCCCCAACTGTATTTGGAAAAGCAGGACTTTTAAAGGGCAAGAAAGCTACCTGCTACCCAGGTATGGAAGGCGATTTGGATGGAGCTAAATTCTCAACGGATGAGGTATGCCACGATGGAAATATCATCACCAGCCGTGGGCTTGGAACAGCTATTCCATTTGCGCTGGAGATAGTTAGAACTTTCCAAGGGGATGGAGCTGCAGATAGATTATCAAAAGCAATTGTATACAAGAGTGCATTATAGTAGAATTATCAATAAAAATTAATACTGGGAGAAAATGTATGGACAAAAAGCACTCGTACAAAGACGTATTTTCACAAACTGAGTATGTGAAAATAATGTTTGCGGCACTTATCAATCGATTCGGAGATTCTATCGACGCAATCGCAAGCACTTGGATTGTATATCAGATTACAGGTTCAGCAGCCTGGTCTGCTTTGATATTTGGTATTAACAATTTACCAACTGTTGTTGTCACACCATTGGCTGGTCCATGGGTAGAGGGAAAAACAAAAAGCGAATAATGATTGTTACAGATATTATTCGTGCTATTGTTGTTGCTGCGGTAGCATCATTGTTTTTAGTTGATTTGCTACAGCCATGGATGCTAGTTATTTCAACTCTTATTATTTCAACTGTTGAAGCATTCAGAGGTCCAGCTAGTACTTCATTAACACCAATGGTTTTAGCTGATGAGTTATATGAATTCGGAATGTCACTTAGTAGTTCGTTGTCTCAGATTGTTCAGCTGATTGGTTTAGGATGCGCTGCAGGAATCATTGCTCTTGTAGGTATTTCAGGTGCTTTATATATTGATATGGCTACATTCATTATGTCTGCGGCAATTATTCTTTTTGTAAATTCACATGAGACTAAGAAAGAGAAGGTTGTCTTTAAATTTAGTGAGTATACAAAGGATTTTATTGATGGAGTAAAATACGTTTCAAAGGAAGCAATAATTGTATTTTTCCTGCTCTACACAGTATGCCTTAATGCAGTGTTGGTTCCTATCAACGGATTACAGGCACCTATGGCAGAGCAGCTACTTCACAGTGGTGTAGAGGTGCTTTCTATTTTCTCTATCACAATAACAGTGGGAATGCTTTTAGGGTCATTTGTTTATCCATTCATAGCCCAAAGGATTACAACGAAGATACTGTATTGGGGAGAGATGGTGGCTATATTTGCATTCTACGTTGGCATAGTAGTAGCAGAGCCATTATACAGCAGTAAGATATTTACTTATGTGATAGTATCCGTATTATCTATTTTGTTGGGAATGGGTGTCTCAATCGGAAATAGTATGATATCTGTTATCTTCATGAGAAATGTAAATAAGGAGTATATTGCTCGTGCAGCGGCTATTGCTACATCAGTGAGCGTTATGTCTATGCCAGTAGTTTCGTTTATTGTAAGTGGTGTTGTTACATTTGTATCAGTACAGACAGTATTTATTGTAAGTGGTATTGTTGTTTTAGTTGCAGATGTTGCATTAAGCAAGTTCCTTTACCTCTTTGATGAGAAAAGCGAAGAACAGTCAGAACAGTTTACAGAATCAATTCAGTCAGAAGATGATAATGAGCCTCAGGAAGCTATTGAGGCATAATATTCAGAAGGAAGGTGTGTATATGCCTTCCTTTTGTGTTATTATAAAAAGGCAAATAAGAGTTATTGTATTTTTATATAAAGGAAGGATTATATGGAAAGAATTAAGAGTTTTACAATTAATCACAACATTCTTACTCCAGGATTTTATATTTCAAGAGTAGATGATGGAGATATCATCACTTATGATTTACGTACACGCAAGCCAAATGCAGGGGATTACATGGACAATGCAACAATGCATTCTGTGGAGCATATGATTGCTACGTATATACGTAATTCAGAAATCGCAGACCACGTTATTTACTTTGGACCTATGGGATGCCAAACAGGCTTCTATCTCGTTGTAAAGGGCGTGGACTCTAAGAAGACATTTGAAGTGGTTAAGAAGGTGTTTGAACAGACTGTAAACCACGATGGAGAAGTATTCGGAAAGAGCGCCATCGAGTGTGGTCACTACGAAAATCTGGATATTTCCTTAGCGAAAAAAGAGTGCCAGCGTTACTTAGAGGTACTAAATTCGTGGACAAACATGGAATTCACATATCCAGAATAGCGTAAAATAAATAATTACAATGATAATAAAGAGTTTAAATAGCCAGTAGTAGACAAGCTCATATGTTACTAAAGCGAATCGTGTTAGATGAGCGTAGTAATATATGGCTTGTCTGTGTGACTGGCGAGAAAAGGAGTAGATTATGACACTTGGAATTATTGGTGCTATGCAGATGGAAATTGAGAACCTCAAGCCATCTATTAAGAACCCAGTTTTAGAGACAATTAGTGGCGCTACATTCATCAAAGGCCAGATTAATGGTATCGATGTGGTTGCAGCAGTCAGCGGAGTTGGCAAGGTTTTTGCAGCAGTATGTACTGAGATTATGGTTCTTCATTTTGGAGTAGACCATATTATCAATATTGGTGTGGCAGGCACTCTCGTAAAAGATTTAAAGGTTCTTGATGTAGCTGTTGCAGAATCAGCAGTTCAGCATGATATGAACACATCTGCACTTGGGGATCCAATTGGTCTTATTTCAGGAATCAATGTTGTAAATTTTGAATCTGATAAAAAGCTTACACAGATTGTTTGTGATGTTCTTAAGGATAAGGGCATCAATTACCAGACAGGTGTTATTGCTTCAGGAGATATGTTTGTAGATACAGATAAGCAGCGTGATAGAATCCGCCAGAGCTTTAATGCTATAGCTTGTGAGATGGAAGGCGGAAGCATTGCTCACGTTTGCTATATCAACAATGTTCCATTTACACTTATCCGTTCTATCTCAGATGGAGATGGTAGTGCAATGGACTACAACACATTTGCAGGAAAGGCTGCAGAGCAGTCAATCAGCATCGTTTTAGATGTTATTAAGAGATTAAAATAAAGCAGAATTTCTGTAATCAAGTGGATTTTTTACAGGATGAGGAAGGATAATGTTACCAGTTTTAATGTAGCATTATCCTTTTTTTATTGCTTAAACGCAAAAAAGAACTAGTATGAGGTAAAAAAGACCATCCCTAAAAAGATAAAAAAATGGATAATATATCCGAATTGGATAAAAATTTAACAATGAACATGAAAAGATTAAAGGAGAGCTAAAAATGAATCACAATGAAATTACTGAAGAGTATTTAGCTAAAATGGACGCCTACTGGCGTGCAACTAACTACCTCGCAGCAGCTCAGTTGTATCTTCTTGATAACCCACTTCTTCGTGAGCCACTCAAGAGAGAACAGGTAAAGAAAAAATCGTAGGACATTGGGGAACAGTACCAGGACAGAACTTTATCTATGTACACCTCAATCGTGTAATTAACAAATATGATCAGGATATGATCCTTATTTCTGGTCCAGGTCACGGTGGAAACTTCTTTGTAGCTAACACATACCTTGAGGGTTCTTACAGTGAGGTATATCCAAATGTAAGCCGCGATGTTGCTGGTATGCAGAAGCTTTGCAAGCAGTTCTCATTCCCAGGCGGTATCTCAAGCCACGTTGCTCCAGAAAACCCTGGTTCAATCCATGAGGGTGGTGAGCTTGGATATTCTATCGCTCATTCATTTGGTGCAGTATTTGATAATCCAGACCTTATCGCTGCTTGCGTTGTTGGTGATGGCGAGGCTGAGACAGGCCCACTTGCTACATCATGGCAGTCAAACAAATTCTTAAATCCTATTACAGATGGTGCGGTTCTTCCAATCCTTCACCTTAACGGATTTAAGATTTCTAACCCTACAATCCTTGCTCGTATGTCACACGAAGAGCTCGTAAGCTTCTTCACAGGTATGGGATGGGAGCCACACTTTGTAGAGGGTGACGATCCTAAGGAAATGCACAAGAAGATGGCTGAAACTCTTGATGTATGTATGGATAAGATTAAGGCAAATCAGAAGCACGCTAGAGAAACAGGCGATGCAACAAGACCAGTATGGCCAATGATCATTCTTCGTACACCAAAGGGATGGACAGGTCCAAAGGTTGTAGATGGAAACAAGATTGAAGGTTCATTTGCAGCTCATCAGGTTCCAGTTATGATGGACAAGCCAGAGCACATGGAAATCCTTGAGAAGTGGTTAAAGAGCTATCATCCAGAGGAACTTTTCGATGAGAACGGACGCCTTATTCCAGAGCTTGAGGAGCTTGCTCCAAAGGGAGACAGACGTATGGGTGCTAATCCACATGCTAATGGTGGTAAGCTTCTTCACGATCTTAGACTTCCAGATTTCCGTGATTACGCTATCGATGTACCAGCACCTGGTGCTGTTGAAAAGCAGGATATGATTGAGCTTGGCGGATACATCCGTGACGTATTCAAGCTTAACGAAGAGCAGAAGAACTTCCGTATCTTTGGACCAGACGAGACAATGTCTAACCGTCTTAACAAGGTATTCGAGGTTACAAATAGAGATTGGAACTCACCAATTGAAGAAGGCACAGATCAGTTCCTTGCAAAGGATGGTCGTGTAATGGATTCAATGCTTTCTGAGCACATGTGTGAAGGCTGGTTAGAAGGTTACCTTCTTACAGGTCGTCACGGCTTCTTCGCAAGCTACGAAGCTTTCATCAGAATCATCGATTCTATGGCAGCTCAGCATGCTAAGTGGCTTAAGGTTTGCAACAGCCTCCCATGGAGACGTCCAATTGCATCACTTAACCTCCTTCTTACATCAAATGTATGGCAGCAGGATCACAACGGATTTACACATCAGGATCCAGGTTTCCTTGATCACATCGCTAACAAGAAGGCAGACGTGGTTAGACTTTACCTTCCACCAGATGCAAACTGCTTGCTCTCTACAATGGATCATTGTTTAAAGAGCAAGAACTATGTAAATGCAATTGTTGCATCAAAGCATCCTAGACCACAGTGGCTCACAATGGAGCAGGCTGTTAAGCACTGTACTCAGGGTATTGGTATCTGGGATTGGGCTTCTACAGATAAGGGCCAGGAGCCAGATATCGTACTTGCTTGCTGTGGTGACACACCTACACTTGAGGCTCTTGCAGCAGTTGATATTCTTCACAAGGAAATGCCAGACATTAAGGTTCGTTTCGTAAACGTAGTTGACCTTATGAAGATGGAGCCAAGCAACAAGCATCCACACGGTCTTTCAGATGTAGAGTACGATTCAATCTTTACAAAGGATAAGCCAATAATCTTTGCATTCCATGGATATCCAACACTTATTCATGAGCTTACATATACACGTCACAATAGAAACATCCACGTATATGGTTATCATGAGGAAGGTACAATCACAACTCCATTCGATATGAGAGTTCAGAACAAGATTGACCGTTTCAACCTTGTAATCGCTATGCTTAATAATATGCCTGAGATGGAAAACAAGGGCGCATTCCTTAAGCAGAAGATGAGAGACAAGCTTGTTGAGCACAAGACATACATTCACGATATCGGTGTAGATATGCCAGAAATCGCAGAGTGGAAGTGGACAGGACTTAAATAAAATTATTCCATAAATAATAAAAAGCTCATTACCTATTAGGTAATGGGCTTTTTTCTACACTTAGGTTGACATGCCTAACTGGAAAACTTAAAATTAAAGAAGTTTTTAAGTAGATGAAAACGAGGAGATGAAGATTATGTATATGAAAGATTATGAGCGTTGGCTTGCCGCAGACCTTGAGGATTGCGATCTTAAGCCTGAGCTTACAAAAATCAATGGAAATGAAGAAGAAATCAAAGACAGATTTGCTGTAGCACTTGCTTTTGGTACAGCTGGTCTTCGTGGGGTTCTTGGTGCAGGTACTAACAGAATGAACATCTATGTTGTTCGTCAGGCTACACAGGGACTTGCAAACTGGGTTAAGACTCAGGGTGGCAATCAGACAGTTGCAATCAGCTATGACTCTCGTCTTAAGAGTGATGTTTTCGCTAAGACAGCAGCTGGTGTACTTGCAGCAAACGGCATTAATGTTCGTATTTACGATGCTCTTATGCCAGTTCCAGCACTTTCATTTGCTACAAGATATTATAAATGTAACGCAGGTATCATGGTTACTGCCAGCCACAACCCAGCTAAGTACAATGGTTACAAGGCTTATGGTCCAGACGGCTGTCAGATGACAGATGATGCTGCAGCTATCGTATATGCGGAGATACAGAAGACTGATGTACTTACAGGTGCAAAGGTTATGTCATTTGCAGAGGGCGTTGAGAAGGGACTTATCAAGTTCGTTGGAGATGATTGCAAGGATGCTTTCTATGCAGCAATCGAGGAGCGTCAGGTTCGTCCAGGTCTTTGCAAGACAGCTGGTCTCAAGCTTGTATATAGCCCACTTAATGGTTCTGGCTTAGTACCAGTTACACGTGTTCTCAACGATATCGGTATCACAGATATCACTATCGTTCCAGAGCAGGAATATCCAAACGGCTACTTCACAACATGTAGTTATCCAAACCCAGAGATCTTTGATGCGCTTAAGCTTGGTCTTGAGCTTGCAAAGGCAGAGGGTGCAGATCTTATGCTTGCTACAGATCCAGATGCAGACCGTGTAGGTATCGCTATGAAGTGTCCAGACGGAAGCTACGAGCTTGTTTCTGGTAACGAGGTGGGTGTACTTCTTCTTGACTATATTGCAGCAGGTCGTATCGAAAAGGGCACAATGCCAAAGAACCCTGTAGCAGTTAAGTCTATCGTTTCTACACCACTTGCTGATGCAGTTGCAGAGAATTATGGCGTAGAGCTTCGTTCAGTTCTTACAGGCTTCAAGTGGATTGGTGATCAGATTGCCGGTCTTGAGGCTGATGGTGAGGTAGATAGATTCATCTTCGGTTTTGAGGAGTCTTACGGATACCTTGCTGGTCCTTATGTTCGTGATAAGGATGCTGTTATCGGTTCTATGCTTATCTGCGAGATGGCTGCTTACTACCGCAGCATTGGAAGCTCACTTAAGCAGCGTCTTGAGGAGATTTATGCTGAGTACGGTCGTTACCTTAACAAGGTAGACTCATTCGAGTTCCCAGGCCTTTCAGGTATGGATACAATGGCTGGTATCATGAGCTCACTTCGTGAGAATGCTCCAGCAGAATTTGCAGGTATCAAGGTAACAAAGGTTACAGACTACAAGAACACAGCTGAGACAGGACTTCCATCAGCAAATGTTCTTATCTACGGTCTTGAGAATGGATGCACAGTAGTAGTTCGTCCTTCAGGTACAGAGCCAAAGATTAAGACTTACTTCACTACAAAGGGTAAGGATCTTGCTGAGGCTGAGGCAATGAAGGATAAGCTTGCTGATGCATTAAAGCCTATATTCAAATAAAAAATGACCACCCAGTTACGGTAACAAGCCTACTGGGTGGTTTTTTAGTATCAGCAATTGCACGTAAGGGAGAAAGTTATGAATGAATTAGACGAGAGATACACAACCTCTGAGGAGGCTATAATTGATTCATTTTTTATTCTCAGCAGTGAGAAGGAATTTGAAAAAATTACCGTTTCTGATGTGGTGAAAAAAATCAGGTGTTGTTCGCAGTACCTTTTACAATCACTATGAAAATGTGCCAGCACTTTTGTCTGCTGCTGAGGACAAGACTATCGAAGATATTTTTCAGCTGATGGAAAGCTTTCATCCAAAGGATGATCATCAACTTTGCAAGTCATACTTTCTTGCTATCTGTAACTATACAAAAGAAAACCAATTTCTAGCAAGTGTTCTTCATAGTCCTCGGGGGGACAGGTTTCTGGAAAAAGCTATGATGATGTTCCACAAATATGTATCTACCATCAGTCAAAGTGATACAATGACTAGGAAAAATAAACAGCAGTTTTCATATCTTATAGCTGCCACAATTGGTTCCACTCTTGGTGTTCTTCACAAATGGACAGCGGAGGACTGTGAGTCCCCCGCTGAAGAAATAGCTGATATTTTGACTACAGTATTTTTAAACGGCGTTCTGCCCTTCATAGAGAATTGATGGGTCTTTTCGTTTAATTTTACCGGTAGTGTTTCTAATGAATGGCTCAGTCCTGATTACCAGACTAGTGATATGTCGGTAGCTAGGCTGGGCTTTATTATATTTATCAATGAAATCCTGTAGTTCATTGTTGATATCTACAGAGTTCAAAAGCTGTCTTTGTGCATAATCCATATCCGGATATATGTGTGCCGTAAGCCCTGTATTGTTGCCTGATATGATAACCTCAGACACCAAAGGGTTCAAAGCGATTTTATTTTCTATCTCTTCAGGAGAAATATTTTCTCCATTTGACATAATGATAAGATTTTTTACACGTCCGTTGATAAATAGATAGCCATCCTCATCTATGTAACCCTTGTCACCAGTGTGCAGCCATCCATCGGTAAATACAGCACGGGTTTCAGATGGCATTTCAAAATAGCCTTTCATAACGCTTGTGCCACGCACCATAATTTCATCGTTTTCGATTTTGATTTCAACATTATCAAGTGGCTTTCCAATAGAACCAGGTTTGTGGAATTCAGGAGTGTTGGTGGTGATTACAGGAGAACATTCCGACATACCATAGCCCTCTAATATATCAATATCATATTTTTAAATTCCTCTATATAAAACGGATCAAGATGGGCCCCGCCGGTGAAGACGATTCGCAGGTTTCCGCCAAATACATTTTCTTTAACAGCCTCCACAGGCACATCAGGATTAGCGGACAACCTTTTATAAATTGATTCAATCATCAGTGGCACCATAAGGATAACTTCCGGCCGGAAAATGCTCATATTCCTAATCATATGCATGAAGGAATCGTTTATGCATACGATTGCGCCTAATGAAAATCCTTTTAGCCAGTCCATAACAAGGCAGTAGGCGTGGTGGATTGGAAGTACGCTCATCATTACGCAGCCAGGGTCCACCTGGTAATGAACGTTTGCCACATTGTCGAAAAGATTTTTCTGGGTGAGCATTACGCCCTTGCTTTTTCCAGTGGTGCCGGAGGTGAAGATGATTGTGGTAAGGTCATTTGGCGCTGACGCCTTAACATCAACAGAGGTATTGCCCAGGTTCATAAGCTCTGCCAATGCACCAATCTGTCCATTTTGAACAAATTGATCGTAGGAGTCGTTCAAAAGCCAAATCTGTTTAAGATTAGGACATTGCTTAAGGATCTGATTGGCTAATCCTATTAACTTAGGACTTAAAAATAAAACCTTGGTATGAGAGCGGTTTAATAAATCAATCAAATCCTCTGCTGGCAAAAGCGCATCAAGAGGTACTGCCACATTATCGCCAGTTACAATGGCTAGATAGCTGGCAACCCACTGGACGCTGGTTTCACCAATCAGTGCTACATGGTCAGATGATATGCCAGTTTTAGCCAGACCGCCACGAATTAAGCGAATCATTTTATCAAGGCTGTCGTAGGTAACCTCCTTGATTTCCTTTTTA
Source organism: Butyrivibrio fibrisolvens 16/4 (assembly GCA_000209815.1). GTDB lineage: Bacteria > Bacillota > Clostridia > Lachnospirales > Lachnospiraceae > Pseudobutyrivibrio > Pseudobutyrivibrio fibrisolvens_A. The sequence goes on along the minus strand of FP929036.1, from coordinate 400,647 downwards.
TCTAAATATCTAATTGCTGTCAGCGGCTTGTAAGATTTGGCAGCATTTTCCCAAAGTGTACGCAAATTATCCATTATGATGCCTCCTGTAAATCCTGAATCACTGAAAGAGCCTCGTCGATAGTGCGGATGTTTACGATACGCTCCTGCTGAAGCTCAATATCAAATTCGTCCTCCAATTCTCCTAAAAAGGACATGAAATCAAGAGAACTAAAATCCAAATCTTCTCTGAATCGGCTGTCTCCCTTCAGATTATCAGGTGAAACCTGGCAGTACTGTGAAACTAATTCCTTAAACTGTTTTTCCATTGACATAACTAATCCCTCCACTTCGTTTATACGATATTAATTATTTCTCCTATAGTAAGGTTTGGTTGTTCCACCCCTCTAAAAATAATGCGCATTAGATAATAGTTGAAAAGCTCCACCTGTTTTTCTGTAAGGTCTGCCACCTGATAATGATATGAAAAATTCATTCCCCCATCTTCTGTGTGAGACACAGTCAGGTACATCTTTTTGGTGGCAGCACCATTGGCAAACCATTTGCAATACATAGGAATGTCCTTTAGATATGGATTTTCCATTTTCACCGGAAGAGGCTGATAGGTGAGATAGCAGCTTTCGTAGGTGGTGTTCTGTGGTGTGCCATATCTTTTTTCAATCTCCTCATAAATCAAATCCGGATCATAGTTGGAATGCATGTAGATTTGATTTTGCATATTTTGAATCTGATAAGCAGCCTCCAGAAAATCTGTGTCATCCTCAATCACTGTTCGGCAAGGGAACATTATGGTTCGGCTTCCACCAGAGGTCCACTCATCATGTGTAGACCTTCGGGAAATGAAATTCTGTATGGAAATATCCTTTTGCCCATTGTTTACCTTTGAAAGATATGTGCGGATGCCAAGCAATAGAAGATTTGTCATGGAAAGTAGATGGTTTTGGCAAAAATCAAATAGCTGCTTTGCACCAGCTTCTTCCAGCTTATAATTCTTCACCTCAACGAAAAGATTTTTAAGCTCAATATCTGCGCAATTGAGAGCGGAGTTATTATGGGTAAGCCTTGAGTTCTCCAAAGCAGCAGGCCCTGCAATATCACTGTAGATAGGCTCGCCCCATTTATCCAGTAAATCATCCCAAAACTTTTTATCCTTCAAAAAACGTTTCTCATTCGAAATCTTTTTTAAATCGTTTTGAAGAACTGTTTCATAATCTGCTAAATCTGCAGGCATTGGGGCATCGAATCTGAAATGTGTGTAGAGAGACATAATGTCGTTTGTAAGAACTGTTACCCCGCAGGAATCGATAAGCCTGTGATCCATGTGTAGGAAAAATCCATTGTAGCCATCGGGAAGCTTCATAAGAAAGATTTCAAACATGGGAATATCATCACCATCAAAGGTGTTGTAGGCCCAGGACTGCATTGTCTCATCTGCCTTATCCATGGTCATCTCAGATAAATCCTTCAGTGGGATATCGTAATTCTCATCCTCAGAAAGATATTGAAGAATATCACCATTTTTATCAGGCTTTGTAAATCGCACTCGCATACAACCGTAGCGTTTAATCTCCAGCTGAATACATTTTTTCAGCAAATCAAAATCCAGATTAGCCTGTAAGGATGCAACAATGCTTAGGCCAGAAACCTGCTGCGTACCGTATTTACGAATCCAGTTGTAGTGTATTTTCTGCGCTGGGGTAAGTGGGTATTTTTTCATAACTTCATCTCCATAATTTTTGTTTTAAAGAAAGCTATCATATTTGAAATGGCAATACTAGTGACCGGAAGACTTATTAAACAAAACGAAAGAAAGTGTCCACGACATATCATACACATCTATGTAAACTGTTCGATAATGTAAATTTCCTTATGTGACATTGGTATGATAAAAGATATTGAACACTTCCTTATAAATGAGTATGATAAGACCATAGGGGCAAATAAGAATTCAATTATGGGGGGATATTATGAACGAGAAGGTTGTTAGGCTTAAGGCTGCTATTGAACAGCGCATTGTGGGAAAAGGTGATGTGATAGATAAGCTGATTGCTGCATTTCTGGCTGAGGGACATGTACTTTTGGAGGATGTTCCTGGGGTAGGAAAAACATCACTGGCAAAATCTCTAGCGGATTCTGTAGCATTGTCATTTGCCCGTATTCAGTGTACTCCAGATACTATGCCATCGGATATAACCGGTGTTTCTATTTTCAATTCTAAGGACCAAAGCTTTCAGGTGGTTCCAGGTCCTGTGGTTAATAATATCGTTCTCGTAGATGAACTCAATCGTACTTCCCCAAAAACACAATCGGCCCTTCTTCAGGTTATGGAGGAGAATCAGGTTACAATAGATGGAAAAGAGATTTCCGTTCCTAATCCTTTTATGGTTATAGGTACACAGAATCCTATGGAAATGGCAGGAACCTATCCACTTCCAGAAGCGCAGCTGGATAGATTTATGATGAAACTTTCTGTGGGCTACCCAAATGCAGATGCTTCTAATGATATGGTTAGTAGATTCCTTGAGGGGCAACTTCATCAGGAGACAAAGCCGGTTCTTTCTGGGGATGATATTAATGAAATGCGAACACAGGTGAAGGCTGTAACCATAAAAGATAATCTGAGAGATTATGCTGTAAATATTGTGGAGGCAACCAGAAACAATTCAGAGGTTGCATGCGGTGCATCCCCTAGAGCACTTTTATCATTGCTTCGTTGCGCCCAGGCTATTGCTTTTATGGCTGATAGAGATTATTGCATTCCAGAGGATATTGCAGAGGCTGCAAAGCTTACCCTTCCTCATCGAATTATTCTTACCAGTGAGGCAAAGCTTAGCAGAACAACAAAAGAATTTCTAATTACGAGCATTCTTCAACAGGTAAAATGTGGACAGGCTACTAATTAACAAAGACTGAGATATCTTGTGGAAAAATGAAGCTGAAAATTCATAAAAGGGGGATAATTGCATATTTGATGGGGCTGGTGTGTAGTGTGATATTTGCCAGTTTCTATGGAGGGCCAGTTTCTTACGTTTGGCTCTATGGAATGCTGCTTATCATTCCTTTTTCTTGTTTTTACACTCTTTTAAATTATAAATTTCTAAATATTTTCCAGGAAATTGAAGTGCATAAAGTGACACGTGGCGAAGAGCATAGATACAGGGTGCTTTTTGAAAATGCGGGCATTCTACCTATACATAGGATGGGGATATTCACTCTCAGTGATAGATGCAATCTCTATGAGATAGAAGATGGTCAGGAAATATCGCTGGCTGGACATGAAAAGCAGGAAATATTCTCTGGAATCAGCTGCAGGTATGCAGGGGCATATAATATTGGAATAGACAGAATAGCTTTATCAGATCCATTTTACATTTATACAATTGAGCTTGATGTTCCATATTCTTTTAGGGCGATAGTAAGGCCTCAGATTACAGATGTGGCAACAAAGTTTCTTGATATAGAAAACCTTATTAACAATACAGGCTTGAAAAGTAACAGACTTTTTGAGGAAATCCCAGGAAGTGATATTAGAGCATATCAAAAGGGGGATTCCATCAATACAATCAACTGGAAAGTCTCTGCAAGGCTGGGGGATTTGGTGGTCCGTACTCCTGATAGGATGGAAAAGAGAACTGTAACTATCCTAATGGAGGCAGCAAAACAGCCTGATAATCAGGAGGATTTGGAATTCCTAAAGCAGCGAGATATTTTCTTGGAATTTGTTGTTTCCGCAGCATGGCATTTTGGCCAACAGGGTGTCCCTGTCAGACTGATTTATCCATCAGGTGATGTGAAAGAATCAATAGTGGATTCTGGTGAAAGCTTTTTGGATTTTTATAGTGTAGTAGCAGATGATATTTTTTACGGTTCTGAAAAGACTTTTAAGGAGATACAAAGGCTTTCGTCAGAGCGGAGGATGAGTAGTTATGACAACGAAACCTGGATTATCATCAAAGAATCTCCAATGGAGGGAGAGAGTAACTGCCTTATTTGCGACTGAGAAAAAACTTCATATATTCGTATTTGCGTTAATTGCCATATGTTTGGAGATATTTTTGCAAATCAAGGGAGAAGGCTATGACCTGAATAGGGGTAGCTTTGTTTTTGTGTCTATTATTTTCTTCTTTTTATTTACAGCATTGGAATACGTTTTTACAGTTTTATGGAAAGTAAGGCGGTTCCATTTTTTTCACTTATACCAGCTGGCATTTCATTTTTAATGTTGAGGATAAATGACAAGTTAAGTGATTTTGCCTGGGCTGTGCTATTAGCCGTAGTTTTAAGGATTATTTTCGTTTATCTTCCATCACGTGAAATCATAATAAGGTATGGCAGTTTTATTTTGGCATGTATTGCTGTCTTTATGTGTATATATTGGAATTCCTTTTGGGGAGATTCTATTTTAGATAAGCTTGTTTTTATAGCACTTGCAGTGCTGGTTTTTTCTTCATTGCAGCAGATTATTTGGGGAAGGAAAGATGGGGGATTTCCCTTTGAATATTTTGCTCTTCTAGGAGTTCTATTGATTGTCATCCCTATAAAGCAGGAGCCTTTGGATTGGACTAGGCTAGAGGAATATTTTGGAAATGCAGCAGATGCTACTGGATATTATTTTAGTTCGGTATTTAGCGGTAGCGAATATACCACAGGTTATGGATCTCTAAATGTAACAGGTGGAACCATATCACGTTCGGATAAATTACAGTTGGTTCTTGAATCTGTGGAGAAGCCATACTTCGTATATACGGATTCAGAAACAGGCAAAAAAATGAAAATGCGTCGTACCCTTTATCTGTCTGGTGGCCGGGGAGTAGATGGGAAAGCCCTGGTAGAGTGGCTTCAATTTCTAAAAGATAATGGTGTAGATAAAGAAGAGGCTAATGTTTTTTCTCAGATTTCAAAGTTGGAGCTTGAATATGTTTATCTAAGTACAGCGGATGAAATTGCACCTGCAGGGGCACTTGTTATAAAAAATGATGAGGGATATGTAACTGAAGGTAAAGGAGACAGTAAACATAAAAAAGGTTACAAGCTAAAGGTTAAATATCTGGACATAGACTATGGAAGCCCTTATCTTCAAGCTCTTTATGAGCATCCTGCAGGAGCACTGGTTGATAGAGATAGAATGACTTATGCTGAGACATCAGACTATTTCAAGGAGCTATACAATCAGGATCTTTTTGATGTGATGAATGAAAAGGAGTATATAGGATATTGCGATAACAGTATTATTAATGAATTATATAGCGAAACAACGGGCGCATCTGAGAGGATGCGGGAGCTTGCAGAGAAAATCACAGCAGGGGTAGATAACGACTATGATAAGGCTAAGCTCATAGAAAAATATCTTCGTAAATACGAATATTCTATCTATGCTGCAGGAGGACACAATCCTGACTCCGATATGAGTACAGCAGAGGGAATGGCAGACATAGCAGATAGATTCTTGTTTGAGACAGAACAGGGCTACTGTGTTCACTACACATCATCAATGGTTATGCTGTTAAGATTGGCAGGAATTCCAGCAAGGGTAGCTAATGGCTATAGATATTCTTTCCCATTTGATGTTCAGGAAAATTATGTGGTAGAGGCTAATTGCGCCCATGTGTGGCCAGAGGCCTTTATTGAAAATGTAGGTTGGGTTCCATTTGAACCAACAAGTGCATACACTACAGCGGCAGAATACACCTGGCACAGAAAAGGAGAGAAAGAGCTAGAGGCTGAGATTCTAAAACAGGAATTAGAGAATCAGGATGTGCCAGAGATTCCAGAGGCAGAAGAAACGCAGATTGAAACAACATATAGGACAGCTAGTTACCAGTTACTTAAGATAATTGGAGTAGTGGTGCTTAGCATTGCTCTGTTAATTATACTGATTATGGTGTTTGCGGAAATGTATAGAAGAATCCACTATAAGCTGGCATCTCCTGAAGAGAAAATCAGAATAGATGTAGGCTTGATTAAGGAACAGCTATGCAAGAGAGCAGAGGGTAAAATATCAGATAGAGGCTTAATCTCGGACTACTTAAAGCTGGTACCGGAGGAAAAGAAAGAAGTCTTACAAAAGGTGTTTGATGTTTTTTATCGTGTAGAGTACGGGGATTTAGAGAATCATCCTGTAACAGTAGAAGAGAATGATTTAGTTATGAATGAAAGAATTATACTTAACGCAAGAAGCAAGAAATAATATGTATTCTTGAAATGTACACGGGGAGCGTGTATAATAATCTTGAGGTAAATTATGATTTCGGAATTTAAAAATATAGCAACACAAAGAGTATATGAACAGCATTTTGTTAAATCAATTCCTAATAATGTTGCAAGGATAGCATTAAGAAAATTGATTATGATTGATAATGCTAATTGTATTAATGATTTGAGGGTTCCTCCTGGAAATAGATTGGAAAAACTTTCAGGTGATAGGGAGGGGCAGTATAGCATCAGAATAAATGACCAATTTAGAATATGTTTTAAAGAAGAAAATGGTGATTTTTTTGATGTTGAGATTACAGATTATCATTGATGCAGTATATGTTAGGAGGAAAAGAAATGGCAGTTACAATACAGACACCTACCATTGGTGAAATTTTAAAGGAAGAATTTATGGATCCTTTAGGCATTTCAGCATACAGATTGGCACATGAAATTTTTGTGCCAGTCTCAAGAATTCAGGATATAATTCATGGTCGCAGACAGATAACTGTAGATACATCCTTAAGATTAGGAAAATTTTTTGGAGTAAGTGATAATTATTTCCTAAAAATGCAAGACGATATTAATCTTAGAAATGCAAGAATAGAACTAGAAGATGAATTATCGAAGATACAAATGTATAAATAGAAAATATCTTAGATAAAATATAGATATCTATTAGGAGGAGATTATGGCAGACATTTTATGGCACGATAGAAAAAGACATTTTGGACTTCCGCTCAGCTTTACCAAATATAGCATGAGTGAAGACAGATTATTTGTAGAGACAGGTTTTTTAAATCTTACACAAAACGAGGTCAGACTATATAGAATCCTTGATCTTCAGCTTAAGAGGAGCCTTGGCCAGAGAATTTTTGGGGTAGGTTCGATTTTCGTTAGCTCATCTGATAAAAATTTAGGTACATTTGAAATCAGAAACATTAAGCACTCAGCTAATGTAAAGGAAATGCTTTCTGTTCAGGTAGAACAGCAACGCGAATCAAAGAGAGTTGTGGGCCGTGAGTACATGGGCGGCGATGTAGATTTTGATGACGATGATGAAATGCATTAAAAATATGGAGGCGAGTCTAAAATAGATTCGCCTCCAGTTTTTATTTTCCGGAAATTGTTATACCATCGACGCAAATGTATGGGATTACAAAATCTCCATTGCAAAGCACTTCTTTTGAAATATCTACTATGTTATTTAAAACATTAACAACATTGAAACTAATCATGGTTTCAGTTACCGCATTTACGATTTTTCCATTTTCGATGTAGAATGCGTTCTTGGCTACTCCGGCAATTTCTCCATTTACTCCAGGAGCACCAGCAGAAATAGCGCCTACAATCAAGCCTCTATCAATATTCTTAATCATATCATCAAGTGAGGTAGTACCTGGTTCAACCACGTAGGCAGCACTGGTATTTCCAGCTCGCTCTACCTTCGCTTTATTAGCTCCGTAAAGAGATGTGGCAAAAGACTTTAGTACACCATTTTCAATGATGGTATAGTCCTCACTTCTAAATCCATCTGCTGTATGGTATTCATGGTCTATGATTCTCTTATCCCAAGGCTTAACTGAGAATGTAAATGAATCGGCAGCTACCTTCTGACCAATCTTGTTGCGCCATAAGCTGGAATTATCAACTATTACAATATCTGATAAAGCTATCTGCATATAAGTATTTAAGGCATTTTTAAAGCATTCTGGAGTGAAAATTATTTTACCTTCAAATTTTCCATCTACAGAGGTTGGTGCCACAGACTTTTCTGCATCTTCAAGGTCCTTGCGAATTCTTCCAAGTTCAATAAATGGTGTATCAAGGGTTTCAATGGAAATACTAGAACCGCTGATACCACTTGTATTATTTCCATCATTGCCAGCAAATTCCAGATAAATATTATATACACCACTATGAACTACATCCTCTGTTCCATTAGTGTTTCGATACATAGAGTCAGTACGAACGTGCTCTACTATACCCATCATTAAAAGGATATTAGGATATTCTTTTGCGATGGCTTCCTTAAGCTCGGCGGTGCGAGACATAAGAGTATCCATATCTGGCTCAAGAGGACCTCTTGTGAATTCCTCACCTTTTATAGCAGGTGCAAGATTGAAGCAATCATCTGCCACTGCAGAAGCTGATGATGTAATGGCATTTTCCAAAGCATCTTTGATGTCTGCCTCTTCAAAAGAATTGATAGAAGTAGTTCCAGGCTTTTGATCTACAAGAACTTTAATAGCTACATCTTTATCAAACATAGTTCTGAGGAGGGAAAAATCTCCGTTTTCTACAGTTATTTCTGTTGTTGTGATTTCGGAAATTTCAAACTGAGCCTTTAGATTCTGCTTTTCTTTAAGCAATCCAGATAAGTAGTCAGCTGCTTTTGTTATTTTTGTCATGTCGCTCATGTTATCGTCCTCCTATGTTGATTTTGCATTTTACAGCAGGGCCACCCATTGACACTGGCATCAGCTGTTTTTTGCCGCAGGTTCCTGATGGACACCAGGTCACTTCATCAGAAAGCATATCTACTGTTTTAAGTAAATCAAATGCGATGCCAGAAACTGTAGTATCAAGAATAGCCTTACCAAGCTTTCCGTGTTTGATTTCGTAGCCGCAGGTAATACCAAACATAAACTCACCTGTCAAATCAGCCTCTCCGTTACCTGTATTTAATAGATAGTAGCCATCATCTATGGAAGCAATCATATCTTCCAATTTATCTTTGCCAGGAAGAACAGTTGTGTTTCGCATTCTGATAAGTGGTTCATCTGAGAATACGTGACCTCTGGCATTTCCAAGTGGCTCCACGCCAAAATGAAGAGCAGATTCTCTGTTGTGCATAAAGCCAGTCAGTACGCCATCCTTAACTAGGACTGCATCCTTGGCTGGGATACCTTCATCATCAATGTATACTGGAAGAGGAGCCTGTTCACCCTGATACGTATTTGCGAAGTCAACAATGTTAACAATATCAGAAGCAACCTTCTTATTAAGGTTTTGTCCTGCAACAGAACCGCCTAAAACCAGATCGGCCTCTACAGTATGTCCGATGGCTTCGTGGGCAATCATACCAGCTACATCTGGGTGAAGGATAACAGTTTTTTCACCAGCTTCAGCGTACACACCTTCTGCCTTATCACACAGACGCTTATATGTCTCGTCTACTTTTCTATAAACATAATCAAGATTCTGGAAGTGATCCTCAATATGACCAAATCCTCCCGCGATTTCATGAAGCTCTACTGTGCTGCCATCCAGTGCTTCCATTTTCAAAATGAATAGGATTCTGCAGCGAGGATAAGCTACGTGACCATCGCAGGCATCAGAAGTGTAAATGAATTTCTCCATTGTATCTTCTCTGTAGTTCACCATTCGGCTGGTGATTTTAGGACAGTGCTTCACGATATAAGCATCAATATCCTGACAAATATCTATAATTCTTTTCTGCTCAAAATCAATTATGAAACGTTTAGAATTAATAATCTGCGAAGAAATAGAAGGAAGCACACCTTTTTGTGTTTGGGCATACTTTCTAAGATAATTTGCATTTGTAGTGGCAGCCTTTATAACCTGTTCAGCAGCGGCCTCACTATACTCTGCCATAGAAGCAAAGCCGTTTACACCGTTTTTGTAAACCTTGGCACATACACCGCTTTCTTCGGAGCGAGTGTTGACCACTAAAACACCCTGATTAATTACAACTGATCTGAGACGGTTTTCCTGTCCACGAAGAACAGACTGAGCCCCAGTCTCAAATAGAGATTTACTTTTGCCTAAAATATCTTCTAACATCACTACCTCCCTTGAATTATATAAAACTAGTATGGATTGATTATATGCTAATAATATAGGGCTCACAAGCAAAAATACTCAGTTTTATTAATTTGTTTAGGTTGACGGTTTGAGAAGTGATGATTAAACTGATTTAGGATGGATTTACAAATGTAATATAGTATTTACATTTGGGAATCTTGTTATTTATGGTAAAGAAGGTATAAGAAATGAGCTATAGTGAATACGTGGCACATTATTTTGAAATGCCACAGTGTATAATATTTTTTCTCCTGACTAGTGTATTGCTTGCAGTAGTGTATGTAATCTTTTATTTATATGCCAAGAACACTACAAAGCAGGACGATTTTTTTGAGCAGAAATTTTTTTCATTATCAGAAAGATATTATGAGCTGATTTTCTCAGGTGGAAGCATCATTGGATTTATGGCAGTTTACTTTTTGATAAATTTGTTCTTAGGACCTGGTGAATTAAAAAATATATGGGATTCATACAAGGATTACCTGCTTTTGATTTTTATGATTATTTCAATCCTGCTTAATTCATTCTGTGACCATGTGCTTGTGAGATTAAAGCATCTGGATAGAGACGATATGGCATCCATCAGACTTACGGGAATGGCATATATGATTCTTATTTTATGCTATCTTAAGTTTATCTATGAGAGTAACAACTACGATACACTTATTGCCTATTTCCTTACTCTTATGATAGGCCGTTTCGTTTACTTTGATGCCAGCTTCAAGGATTTTCTTAATTGCATCAAGAATGCAGCAGCTAATATTCCTATTATGATAATGGCCCTTGCAAATCTTGCAATACTTTGTGCCTACGGTTATTCCACAGAATATTTGCTGAAGCATAATGGAGTAATCACCAATATATTCTTTGTACATTTGTATATCATAGTAGCTATTTTTCTTTGGCACTTTATTCCTGCAAGGCTGGTGGCAAAGAAGAAGGTGAAGAATCTGGATAAACCTAAAACTCCTGATCGCAAGAGACGCAGAGAGGAAAGGGAAACAGAAAGAACTCATAGAGCCAGAGAAGATAGGGAACTAGAAAGAACCCATAGGAATAGGAGACCACATAATCAAGAAAGATTCCCGGATTATGAGGAAGACTATAGTCAGGAAGAAGAAATAGATATTGAGATAATAGATTTGTAAAAAAGTAGAGATAAGTTAACTGATAAGGCTTAGCCCAGAGAAGGCTAAGCCTTATATTTTTTAATATTAGAGTTGACAGAAAACTTAAATGGTGATATGGTTAATTACACAAGTAATTAACCGATGAACAGATGAGGCAAATAAAAGCCCAACAGATATATACAGGAGGTGAGCATGTGTTAGCTAATCTTGGGGAAGATAAATCTATATATCTTCAAATCAGTGAGATGATTGAGGATGAAATATTAAGGGACATTTTAAAGGAAGAGGAGCAGGTGCCTAGCACCACAGAGCTTTCAAAGTTTTACAAGATTAATCCAGCTACAGCAGCGAAAGGAATTAATCTTTTGGTAGACAAAGGCATATTATACAAGAAAAGAGGTATTGGTATGTTTGTATGTGAGGGTGCAAAGGACAGAATAAAAGAAGCTAGAAAGACAAGCTTCTATGAGAACTATGTTAAACGAATCATTAGCGAGGCAAAGCTTATAGGAATAGACAAGGCCGAACTGAAGAAGATGATTGATGCCACAGAGGAATAAAAATAAGTAGGAGCAAAGGAGAAAAGATATGGGAACTTTATCTGGTAAGAATATAGTTAAAAAATATGGCAAGGATACAGTCCTTAAGAATGTAGATATTGATATTGAGACAGGAAAGATTTACGGACTTATCGGAAGAAACGGAGCTGGAAAGACAACACTTCTTTCAATTCTTACAGCTCAGAATCCTGCTACAGAGGGGACAGTTACACTTGATGGAAAGCCAGTATGGGAGAATGAAGAAGCTTTATCTCACATCTGTTATTCAAGAGAGATTCCACAGGTTACAATGTTTGGTCCTAATACATTAAAAGTAAAGGACTATCTAAAAACAGCAAAGGTTTTCTATAAATATTGGGACGAGGAATATGCTAAAGAGCTAGTAAAGCTTTTTAACCTGGATGCAAAAAAGAAGGTAAGCAAGCTTTCAAAAGGTATGCTTTCTTCTCTTACAATCATCATTGCTCTTGCAAGCAAGGCAGATATTACTATCCTTGATGAGCCAGTTGCAGGACTTGATGTTGTAGCACGTGAGCAGTTCTACAAGCTTGTAATTGATGAGTATGCCCAGACTGGACGTACATTTATTATCAGTACTCATATTATTGAGGAGGCTGCTTCCTTATTCGAAGAAGTTATAATGCTTGATGAGGGGCAGATTGTCCTTAAGGAAAATACAGAGGAGCTTTTATCAAGAGCTTATCGTGTATCAGGTGAGACAGAGGCAGTTGATACAGCAGTTGAAGGTTACAAGGTATATCATCCTGAAAGTATTGGTAGAAACAAGGTGGTAACAGTGCTGGCCGATGAACCTATTGAGGGATTTGATGGTGATGTTCAGGTTGAGCCAGTAGCACTTCAGAATCTTTTCTATGCTATGTGTGTAGATGGCAGAAAGGAGGCATAGCATGAATAGTTTATCAGCAAGAACAAGAAAATATTATTTTCTTGCAGGGTTAAAACTATTTGGATATGTGGCTGCAGTGCAGTTGCTTTTGGTTGTTGAGTGGATATTTTTTGGTGCTGAGGAAGCGGATATTGTGGGTTATGTTTCTCAGAATATCATTACATTCAATGCGATGTTCATGGTGCTTTTCAACATGATGTTTGCAATATATGGTCCTAACTGGTACGACAGCATGGTGCTTTCTATGGGCGCCAGAAGAAGAGATGTATTCTGGGGTCAGTTAATCAAGCAGTGCACGTATGTTGGATTATCAACAATCCTTAGTATTGTATTATGCGTGGTTTTCAAACATGAAAATTTTATGGGATATACCATAGTGGCCGTTGCTGCTGCTATGATTTTAGGGGCATTAGGCCTTGCCATTGGATACAAAGTCAAAAAGTATGGAAAGATTGTTATATTTATCCTTCTAATAATTGTTGGTGTGCAAGCAGGTATTTGGGGATTCGTACTGGCAGCTGGAATAAAACTTCCAATTAGCAGCTTAAATAGTTATATAATGCTTTCAATAATTGGAGTTGGAGCTGTTGTAGTTTTCACTTTACTTGAGCTTTGGGCATATAAATTGAATCAGAAGTGTATGGTGAACTAGAGAGGAGGAATTATGAGTAGAGATATTAAAGCAATACTTCATATAAAAAAATATAATGAATTATTCAATATATTTATGGTTGCAATAATCGTAGCTGCAATGCTGCTAATGATAGTATTTTTTTCCACTGATACTTCCTTCGAAACAGATAGCTTATCTATGATGCTTGCTGGTGGTATCATTGGTGGATACGTTGGTACAAGTATGTTTTTAAGATTTTTTCATTGCAGATGAGGTACCAAGAGGACTTACATTTGGTATGACAAGAAGAAAACTATTCATAGGCTGCAGAATAGTGGATCTGCTTGAAATTATATTCTTTACACTTGTCGCTTTTGCATTTCTTAAAGCTATCGGTGTTTCAATGATTTTAAAGGTTGCAGTTACACTATATGGTATATATATGTGGGTGGAAGGCATAGCAGGTAATAGCGTTGTTAGATATGGCAAGATTGCATACTGGGTTTACTATTTTGTATTTTTGTTTGCATGTATTGCATTGCCAAGATTGGGATATTTCATCCCTTCATTTGGAACACCATTAGCAGTTTTATGGGATTTCTTTATAAATCCATTTTTTAATCAGGGAATTGTATGGACAGCAATATTAGTCTTTGATTTGCTTGGACTGATTGTTAACTGGCTTACATTTAGAAAGATTCCAGTAAATTACTCAGCTTAATATTTAGTTTTAGGAGGCTTAAAAGGCCTCCTATTTGTTTTAGTGAGTAAGATTGATTATAATATTGATATTAGTATATGAACCAGGGAGGTAATGTAAAAATGGGATTAATTCAGGCTTTTAAAGGCTCAGTTTCAGGTGAGCTTGCTAATCAGTGGAAAGAATTCTTTGTCTGTGATTCTGTGTCGAATGACGTTCTTTTAAAGAGAGCTACTCACAAGGTTTCTGGAAGAAGCAGCAACACAAAAGGTGATCAGGATGTTATCACAAAAGATTCAGTGGTAATCGTAAATGAAGGCCAGTGTGCACTTTTAGTAGACAGTGGCAAGATTATTGATGTGGCTGCAGAAGCAGGTGCATATACTTGGGAGGAAAATGGTTCTGCTTCTATTTTTGCAGGAAATTTCGCAGAAGTATTTAAGGAGTTTGGTCGCAGATTCACATTCGGAGGAGAGAAGCCAGTTCAGCAGAGAGTTTACTTCGTAAATACAAAGGATATTACAGGACTTAAGTTTGGTACTCCAACACCTATTCCTTTCAGAGTGTTGGATGCAAACATTGGTCTTGATATGGATACTACCTTAAAGTGCAACGGAAATTATAGCCTTAAGGTATCAGATCCTACAGCTCTTTACACAAACCTTGCAGGAAATGTAAAGGACGAATACACAATAGAAGATATTCAGGATCAGCTTCGTGCTACATTTGTACAGGGATTACAGCCAGCTCTTGGAAAGCTTTCTGGAATGGGAATCAGACCATCAGCAATTCCTAACTACACAAAGGAAATCTCTGATGCAATGGCTGAAGAGCTGAACTATGAATGGACAGATAAATACGGCCTTAGTATTACCTCTGTTCAGATTCTTGCAACTGTTATCCCAGATGAGGACGCAGCTACACTTAAGGAGCTTCAGAAGACCGGCGCATTCCGCAATCAGGCAATGGCTGGAGCTACACTTGTACAGGCTCAGGCTGAGGCTATGAAGGCAGCAGCTGGAAATGCAAACGGAGCAGCTATGGGATTCTTCGGAATGAATATGGCTATGCAGGCTGGTGGAGCAAACGCAAACGATTTGTTAAATCAGGGTGCTCTACAGTCGCAGCAGAATCCTCAGCAGGGTATGCAGATGGGACAGCCACAGGCAGGAAGATGGTTCTGCCCTAACTGTGGAAATGAGAACTATGGTAACTTCTGTGTAAATTGTGGTACAAAGCGACCATAGTAAAGATTTGGAGATTTGATTAATGGCAACAATGTTTCCCTGCCCTAATTGTGGAGGGCAGCTTAGATTCTCAGCTGAAAAGCAGCAAATGAAATGCGTTTCCTGCGGCGAACTGACAGATGTAGACAGCTACAAGCCAGATGATAGTGTAGGAATGGATTCCGTAAATACGAAGATTTACCAGTGTCCAAACTGCGCAGGAGAAATTCAGCTGATTGATAATGATGGAATGGAGTTTTGTCCCTTCTGCGGAACACAGGCTACTATGCAGGAGCATTTTTCCGATGAAGGTGTACCAAAATTCATACTTCCATTTCAGATTAATAAGAAACAGGCGAGAGAAAAATATAGAAAGCTTACAGAGAAAATTTTATTTGCTCCTGATGGGCTAGGCGACGATGAAAATATCGATAAGCTGGTAGGAATGTATGTGCCTTACCATCTTTATGAGTACAGCATAAACGATGAGATTATCTATAAAGGTGAGACTACCCGCTCAACAGCAGATTATTACATCACAGATTATGCCAATGTGGATGTTAAGGTAGATGTGGATAGTCTTAAGGTGCCATATGATGCCTCACAGACATTGGATGATTGTATTGCAGCAAAGCTTGAACCATTTCCTATGGACAAACTA
Organism: Butyrivibrio fibrisolvens 16/4; assembly: GCA_000209815.1. Classification (GTDB taxonomy): domain Bacteria; phylum Bacillota; class Clostridia; order Lachnospirales; family Lachnospiraceae; genus Pseudobutyrivibrio; species Pseudobutyrivibrio fibrisolvens_A. The sequence goes on along the minus strand of FP929036.1, from coordinate 384,831 downwards.
AAAAGCTTTAATCCTAATTATCTTGCAGGGTTCTTTGTGGAAAATTCCACAGTGGATAATGACCTTTATAAGGATGAGAGCCTGGATAAGGCCCTGTCACATCTAATGACTGAGGTGCAGCAGCGTAGCCATGGCTACACACCTAGTCAGGGCGCTTTGTACGATGTGCAGACTAAGCTTACTAATGATTTAAGATATGATGAAACTAGCGGTGCGTATTTACCAATGTATTTCTTAACAACCAGGTACAATGACAGAGTAGCTTACTCCATGGTAAATGGTGCATCTGGAAATTCATATATTGATATGCCTATTGAAAAGCGCAAGATGTTTAGCTTCGCCATAAAGTTTTCAGGAGCATTATTTTTGCTGATTCTATTTGCTAGCTTCATTCTTGATTTTAGCTTTAAGGTGAAGGAGCTTTGCAGTTATGGAGCTTTGATTTCTTCTATCATTGGATATGTAGGAGCGGTGCTTGCTAACAAGACCTATCGCGCTGACAATCATTTAGATGATAAAGGCTACTTTGTTTCATTAGAAAATGTAAAAGAACAGAGTAAAAAGAAAAAGGTTAAGATAAAGTCACAAAAGTCTATGAGCCTTAATGGAACTCTTTCACTAGCACTATTTGTGTTGATAGCGTTGTCTATTTTTGTTGGGGTTATGCAGGATGCTGGACAATTTATCAGCATACTACCAGTAGTTCTTTATCCAGCCAGCTTTGTGCTTGTGATAATGTCTCTTTTTGCAGTGAAAAAGGGCAATAAAAAGGTAATGCTTCTAGGTTTGATTGGTTGGGTTTATTCCGTTGGAATCAGAGTGATTAATCCACCTAACGACATTTATTATTATGGAGCCCTTATTATTGCATTTATTATCATTCTTATATCCGTAAATGCGATAATTGATGAGTACAATCGCTTTGCAACTCATCCATCACCTCAATTCTTAAAGAAGGGAGGTAGATTAGAAAATGCGAGAGATTAGGAAATATTTATTAGGACTATTTGTTATAGCACTGCTAATGCTTCCAATGACAGCTAATGCAGCGGCAAGCAATATTGCTATAACAGATGATGCTTCTCTTTTAAGCCAGGAGGAGATTCAGAAGATAGATTCATATCTTCAGACTTTGAATCCTGAAACAAATTATGTAGTAGCTACCAGTGATAGTGATGATTATGGCTTTGATGCAGATTCCAAATTGGAGCACTATTACACAGCAGCGTTTTCAAATTATGATGACGGTGTAGCTTTCCTCATCGATATGGAAAACAGGGAGATTTACATCTCTGGCTACGGAAAATATGAGAAGAGCATTTCAGATGCAGATGCACTGGATATTACGGATAATATCTATAGATATGCTTCTAATAGGGATTATTACACCTGCATAATTAAGGCCTTTGAGCAGGCGGATGTTTTAACTAATAAGGGATTCATCTTACGCCCAATGAGAGTAATAGTGGCTCTGCTTTTATCTATAGTTATAGGATTTTTAATTACATTCTTTATAGCAATGGAACAGCGAGCAAGCGCCAAGGCTGCTTTCAAGAATTCCGATGCTATGGTAATCATGGCTGGCGCATCAATTGTAGGATCGGCAGCTGTATACGATACAAAAAGAGTACGACGAGCGTCGGACAATGGTGGAGGCCATTCGGGAGGCTTCTCAGGTGGAGGATTCTCCGGCGGTGGCGGCGGTGGCTTCTCTGGTGGAGGTCACTCCGGCGGTGGCCACAGCTTCTAATAACAAAGTCACATTTTAAAAATATTTAAGGAGGCAATGATGACAAAGAAAATGGACGGGTGGAGTTTTTACGTTTTATTTTTGCTTTGGCAATATTGTTCTTTCACATTCACAAAAGATTTGCTGATGGGGGGATGATTGAGCTTGGTAATACCGGGCTTAACTTCTTCGCCAGAGGCTACATAGGAGTAGAGTTTTTCTTTTTGGTATCAGGCTATCTGCTGGCAGCCAGCGCCTATGCCAAAAGGGAGCAATCTACAGAATTTATCGGCACAGAAACAGCATTGATGATGAAGAAAAAGTTCTGGAATGTTTTTCCATATCATCTCTTTGCAACTTTGCTGACAATTATCGTAAATGCGTATTTCCTGGAGCATACTGCACTAGATAGATACCATTATGTAATTGATTCCTGGGCTTCGATTTTCTTCCTTCAGGTATTCGGATTTGACAGTACCTGGGTAAACAAGCTCACCTGGTATCTTGATGTATGGTTCATGGTTACATTTATTTTCTATCCATTACTTAGAAAATATTATGATGTATTTGTAAAGATTATTTGCCCATTATTAGCACTGTTCATTCTAGGTTATATGGCCCACGAGTATGATGGAATCGCAGGTGTTGATGCCTGGACTGGAATGTTCTATAAGTGCTTCCTAAGAGGTACTTCGGAAATGGCACTTGGATGCTGTACATACAGTCTTACAAGACAGTTTAATCGATACGATTTTTCCAAGGCAGGCAGAAGAATACTTGGAATATTAGAGGTTCTTTGTTATGTTCTTGTATTCAAATATGCATGTACCGAAATGGATGTAAATTATAGTTATCCAGTAGTATTTGTAATGTGGGTAGCAGTAATTCTTTCATTTTCCGAGATTAATCCTTGCAACGAGTTCTTTGACAAGCCAATATTTGCTTGGCTGGGAAGGATTAGTCTTACTATTTATCTGAATCAGTTTTATGCCATCCGATTGGTGCAGGAGCTTCTTGATGATGCAAGCTTCCCTGTAAAGGCTGTTGCCTGCACGGTGGTCACCTTCTTAGGTGCTTTTATATGTGATAAAACTATAGGATGGTTAAAAAAGAATAAACCTTTCAGTAGGTTAATTTTTAATTCTAGGGGAGAGTAAATTGGTTTTCAGCTCACTTATATTTTGCACAATATTCCTTCCACTTTGTCTCTTGGTTTACTATGGGGTTCCAAGAGTACTTGGGAAGGGACAGGAGCGCAAAATCATTTTATCTAATTACATATTGCTGTGCTTCAGTTTAGTGTTTTATGCCTTTGGAGGCGTGAAATATTTGCTGCTTATTGCTGCGGTTATTTTTATAAACTGGTGCGCAGGATTTCTTGTATCAAAGGATAGACATGGCACTGCGGTAAGGCGCCTTTCACTTATAGGCGCAGTACTTTGTGACATGGGTCTTTTGTTCTTTTTCAAATATTTCAATTTATTTATAGCTACAATTGAAAACGTATTTTTTGCAGGCAAATTGTCAGGTGCAGAAAGAATGGCAGGAATAGTTTCAGGGACAGGAACAGGTGCCCTTGGAATAGGTCAGATAGTGTTACCTGTTGGTATTTCATTTTTTACTTTCCAGGCGCTGTCCTATGTAATTGATGTTTATACCAATACTGTTGAGGTTCAGGGAAATCTTTTTATTTCGCACTTTACATTGCATGTTTCCCACAGCTCATTGCAGGTCCTATTGTTCATTACAAGGACATCGCTGGACAGCTTACAGAAAGAAATGTTGGTTCACACGAGTTCTCAGACGGTATAAAAAGATTTTGTTTTGGACTTAGCAAAAAAGTGCTTATCGCAAATACGTTAGCAGAGGTTGCAGAAAAAGTATGGAATACTGATATTTCAAAATTGGATTCCACTGTGGCCTGGCTCGGGGCTATATGCTATACCTTCCAGATATATTATGATTTCAGCGGTTACTCAGATATGGCAATCGGCCTTGGAAAAATGTTTGGATTTGATTTCAAAGAGAACTTTAATCATCCATACAGAGCTGAGTCCATTAGAGAATTTTGGAGACGTTGGCATATATCTCTGTCTACCTGGTTTAGGGATTATGTTTATATCCCGCTTGGTGGAAGCCGTTGCAGTATGGTGAAAACCTGCTGGAATATTTTTGTAGTCTTTCTTCTAACTGGTATTTGGCACGGGGCCAACTGGACCTTCTTAGCGTGGGGGCTTGTGTATGGAATCCTGCTGATAAATGAAAGACTTTGGCTTGGAAAAATTCTGGAAAAGAATCCAGTTAAATTTATAAACAGAATTATTATTTTTATTGTTGTAACAATTCTTTGGGTGGTATTTAGAGCAGGAACAATCGTAGATGCGTGGACATTTATCTCACGAATGTTTGTGGGCGGTTTCAAGCCAATTAATCTGCTTAATTACCTTTCAGGTATGAGTGTGATTGCATTTATCTGTGCAAGTATTTTTGGCGGTTTTGTACAGGCCCATATGAGCGTAAAGGCTGTAAAAGGAAATGCCTTTGTGTGTCTTGTACTTTTACTACTTAGCTTACTTTTCCTTGTGAACAGTACATACAATCCATTCATTTACTACCAGTTCTAGGGACCGCTTTAGCAGTGGATGTTATATGCCTTCCCCTTGAGGGGAAGGGGGACCGCTTTAGCGGTGGATGAGGTGTAACATGAACTTTACTAATCTAAAAACAAAATATTCATAATCACTTTTCTAGCCATCCTTACATTCCCATGGATAGCTGGGGCCGCTTTGCGCCTAATCTCACCAGAGACCTATAAGTCAGTATCAGTCGTAGAAACTGAAAAGAGAGAAATGCAGCAGATAGAGTGGTCAAATCTTCTTAGCACAGGAGAAAGCCTGAGTGGATTTGTAGATGATAGAATTCCTTTTAGATATACTTTGATTTCCTGGTACAAATCTCTCAGTGATGCTGTAGATGGCCAGTATCAAAAGGTGGCAGCTGTAGTGGGACAGAAGCTCTATACTGCAAAGGAAGAGCACGTAGTGGAGCGTGGTGAAACAAATAAACCAATCGTTCCAGGAGAAGAGGTTCAGGAAGTTGCTGAAGTGGAGCCGGAGATTCCTAATTTCTACCCTCTTAAGGTGTATCAGGATGTAATTATTGGTAGAGGAGGATGGCTGTTCCTTTACGGGGAAAATGAAATTGAATGCTACACAGGCACCAATATCCTCAGTGAGGAAGAGACTCAGCATTACATTAATATAACCAATCAGCTTTATGATATGTGCCAGGCAAGGGGAAAGGAGTTGTACATTTATTTCGCTCCTAATAAATCCTCTGTTTATCCAAACTTTATGCCTACCGTGGAAGTGGTGGAAAGCTATAGACGTATCCAGCAGCTGTATCAGAGAATGCAGCAGGATTGTAAGGCACCCGTTGCCTTCCCTCTTTTAGAGGAGATGCAGGCATCGAACCATTATCAGGTTTATTACAAATACGACAGTCACTGGAATCATATTGGCGCTCTTTATGGCACCAATGTGCTCTATTCATATATGGGAGTGGAGCAGACTGATCCTGCCCAGTGGATTACAGGAGTTCAGGAGGCTGATAAGTACGAGCTATACACCTATATGGGTATTCCGGATTCTAATTTTGACCATGATGATGTGGAATGTGCAGTGGATTATCGACCAGAGGTAACTGTAAAGGGACTTGATGTTGATAAGATGATTTGCCACACCACCAGTGATGGAGCAAATGAAAAGAAGCTGTGCCTAATAGGCGACAGCTTCCGCGTAAATATGATGCCATACATCTCAAAGGACTTCACAAAGTGTACCTTTGTACATCGTGACTATATGGGTGATGTGAAAAGCGACATCCTAAACTCTGATATCATTGTCATTGAGGCCGTAGAACGCTACGACTACGAAGCATTCCACACAATCCAGCGTGTGATAAATATGATGAAATAATTAATGTCTATGGTATGCGGGCATGAGCTGGAGTTTGTGGAGATTTGCCACGTGCTTCCTGTCGATGGATGCACGCACATCAGCAGGAATATCTGCATTTTCATCAGAAATGTATTCATCAAGCTGAGCATATTTGAATCCGAGTTTGTCCTCGTCACTCATTCCTGAAAGGCCATCAGAAGGAGTCTTGTGAACCAACTGCTGTGGAAGACCAAGGTACTCACCAATCTGAAGAACCTCAGTAACTGTGAAATCCTGAAGAAGTGAAACATCACCAGCGGCATCACCGTACTTTGTAGAGTAGCCTACATAATCCTCTGATGCATTGCAGGTGTTAACAACGAATGAAGTTACAGGCTGCCCCTGGGCTACAGCGTAAAGTGTAGACATACGAAGACGAGGAGCAAGATTGATTTTAAGATCCTTTGTAACTTCAAATTTATCTGCCTTTTCGAATGTAGCGATAGCTGCATTGTAATAATCTGTAATAGGAACGATTTCATTTGGAATTCCTAGGAAATCCACAAGAAGCTTTGCGTCATCTAAATCACTCATCTCGCCGTTTGGCATAATGATTCCAACAACTCTATCAGCTCCAAGAGCCTCCTTTAAAACAGCAGCTGTAACAGAAGAATCCTTTCCACCTGAGATACCGATAACAGCTCGGCTATTGTCGCCAAATTTGTTGAACCATTCTCTTGTGTACTGGATTAACTGTTTAGTTTGTTTTTCTACATCAAATTCTCTCATTTTATTTACCTTCCATCTTTATCTTAGAGTTCTGACCGGCAGAACAAAAATTTAAAAAATAGGGATCCTGCCACGGCAGAACCCCTTTGTTCTGCAAGTATTCTATATCAACTTATTAATGTTTGCAATAATATCTCTTGCTAATAGTCCTTTTATACCTACTTCCTTGGAGGCGATAGTGCCAGCTCGTCCGTGAATATAGGCACCTGCTGAAGCCGAGGAAATTGCATCAATTCCCTGACCAAGAAGAGCGCCAATGATTCCGGCTAAGACATCCCCGCTACCAGGAGTGGCAAGACCTTCATTTCCACTATTACAATAATATATCGTATTTACGTTAGTAATCACTGTTGTATGATTTTTTAGAACCAGGATGCAATTGTGGGCCATGGAAAAATCAGAGGCTACCTTTTCCATATTGTAATTGATATCAGCAAGTGGCGTGCCACAGAGTCTTTCCATCTCTTTTAAATGAGGAGTAAGAATGACGGGCACTCTTGAAGACAAATTATCAAGAAGATTAATATTTTCTGCCAGCAGATTTAGTCCATCTGCATCAATTACTACAGGTACCTTGGCATTTTCAGCGACTGTTTCAAGAATCGACTTTGCCAAATCAGAAGTGCCAAGTCCAGGCCCGATTATAATTGCATCAGCCCAGCGGATTTGCTCTATTATTTCATCTTTATCAAAACGGGTATAGCCCTTGTACATAGTCTCCGGCAATGCTTGCTGAATAGATTCGATATTATTCTGATGGGTATAAATTTTTACAAGACCAGCACCGGTTACTAGTGATGCATTTGCGGCTAAATAGCAAGCACCGTAGATGCTTTCACTTCCTGCAATTACCAGTATTTTACCGCAGCTACCTTTGTTTACAGTGGCTTTTCTTTTTGGAATTCTTTCCAGAATTTCATCATCAAGCAGTAGAGATACGGAATTGTCATTGCAATAAATTCCAACATCAGCAACAGTAATCTCACCAGCGGCTGTTTTGCAATCCCCGAGAACCAGAGCCTTCTTCATATAGGCAAAGGTAACTGTATGATTTGCTACAACACCCACATCACCTAACAGTTTTCCACTATCTGTATCATATCCAGATGGGATATCCACAGCTATAACAGGCTTTCCACTGCTATTGATATACTCCGCTGCCATTGTATATTCTGAAGCCAACCCACGGGTAAGTCCTATTCCAAACATAGCATCAACGAGAACATCACAATCCCTAAAGATTTTGGAAAGCTCTTTAGTGCTAATATCATCGATGTTCCAAGGATAAACGATATCTACTCCGTAGTTTCCTGCTATGGTCAGTTCCTGACGAAGCTGAGGAGAATATTTCTTTGAATCTCCTAGGATGAGAGCTTTGACGGCCATACCTTTGTTGTGAAGGATTCTGGCAATAGCAATGCCATCGCCACCATTGTTTCCGGGACCAGCAATGATTCCAATACTTTTTTCAGATGGAAAAAAGCTCCTGGAGTTTATCACACACCTGTAGTGCGGCCCGCTCCATCAAAACAAGAGATGGAATACCATAGTGTTCAATTGTTTTTGAGTCCCATTCTTTCATTTGGGATGCAGATAGAATTGGTTGCATAAATCTCCCCTAAAATGACTTATTAGAACGCAAGTGATATAATACTCTTTACTATGACAATTATAGAATAATTAAATATTTTTTGATAGGAGAATTATTTTGAAGAAAAAGATAGTGGCAATACTTTGGATTTCTTTATTAATTTTAATCATTGTTTTTGCAACAATGCTTGTGTTGGAAAACAAGAAGGAGGCCAAGGAGAGAGCCGAGCAGATTCGTATTGAAAAAGAGCAGGAGGCTCAGCGAAAGGCTCAGGAGGAGGCTGAGGCCGAAAAAGAAAAGGAGCAGGAAGATTTACCAAAAGATGAGTACACCTTTACGGATATGGAAGCTACCTACTACGCTCAATCTAAGGCTACTGTTCGTGAAGAGCCTTATGATACAGCAGAGATTATTGGCACACTTACACTTGATTCCAATGTCAGCATAGTCGGAAAATGTAAGGAGAGCGATTTTTACAAAATTAAGATAAATGGAGACTACGGATATATTTCCTTCGATGATGTTTCGGAAGAATATCTCCCAATCCCTATTCCTGTATCAAGCTCAAAATCCGTTCCATCAGCTACAAAAGATATTTTATTCATCGGAAATTCCATCACACTTTATCCTGCTACAAAGGATTGGTGGGGCTCCGGCTGGGGCTGTGGTGCCACCACACCAGAGAACGATTATGTTCATCTGACAGTAGCTGCAAAGGGATATAGCTCTTACGATTATATGTCTCTTAGATCTTGGGAATTTTCAAATACAAGAAATTATGAATTGGATGATTTGGATCCATACATTACAAAATATCAGTATGGCACAATCGTCATTGAGCTAGGTGAAAATGTAAAAGGCCACGAGAGTCATTTCAAGGAAGATTTGACAGATATGATTACATACATAAAGACCTACAATCCAAACGCAAGGATTGTGATGCTTGATAATTTCTGGGCATATAAGAGTATTATCAGCATGAAGAAGGAAGTGGCTTCTGAGCAGGGGCTCACTTATGTAAGTCTCTCAGATATTCAGGGTGTGCAGGATTATATGCTTCAGGCAGGTGATCAGTACACCACACCTGATGGTACCGTATATACGATAGGTTCTTTTCTTGCCGGCCATCCTAACGACCAGGGATTTGCAGCAATAGCCCAGCACCTTATAGGGGCGTTATAAACTTAATTAAAATAAGCCCAGTTACACTATCAACCTTGAGCAATACCCAGAGATTGATAGTTACTGGACTTTTTTATTTGCCAAATATTTCCACTACAAGGTTCAGCTTTCCTTTTCGGGATAATCCGCCTTCTTCTACGATGTTGAACTTTCCAAAGCCTCGGACTGAGATGGAGTCTCCGGCAGCAAGAAGCTTGTCATTGTTTTCCACAATGTGCCCATTTACGGAAACCTTCTTTTCTGTGAAGTAAGGAATGGTATCCTTGCGGCTTAGGTTGTAAACCTTTGCAATAACTGCATCGGCTCGAGGAGACGCAACCTGAATCGTTGCTTCCTTTAAGGCTGCGCGTTTATAGGATTCTGGTAGCTCGGATATAGAGCATTTAACAGAGTTTCGACCTACAGAAACGAAATTTTCTAATAAGTAATCGGCGGTAGATTCGTCGGCATAGATGTAAGCGTCCATGCCATCCACGAAGATGTCGCCGAATTTTTTCTATCAATTCCAAGACTCATAAGGGAACCAAGATAATCCCTATGGGTGTATTCCTTGGCAAATTTCTTGGCAAGTGGCTCTACCTTTATACATTTGATAGGAAAATCCACATCATAACCAAAGTCAGCTTCACTTCCAAAGCGGACCATTTTTCTTTCGCAGTTCTCGTAGCCTCCAAACAAATCATAAGAAATAGGGGCAAAGCCCTTGTCTCTGGCAGCCTGATACATTACCTCTTGCTGGCTGAGGCTGAGAAAATCGCTAAAGGTGTATATATTATTTTGATAAGCCCTGTTAGATAGCTCTATTAATCTTTTGTATAAAAGCTGTTCGTCGTCGTTCATAAATAATCCTTCCTGACAAATAATTGTGGATAAATAAGGAAACAAAGACCTTTGAGTTTTAATTATACTTAAAATAGGGTAAAATAGCACCTAGTTGATATTAGAAAGTAAGGTTAGTTTTATGGGAAAAATCAAAACAGATGGTATCATTTTTGATATGGATGGAACAATCTGGGACAATATCCCGGTTTTTGCTGATAGCTGGACCAGAGCCGCAAAGGAAATGGGATACGAGATCGTATTTACCGGAGATATGCTTATGGGGCTTTTTGGAAAGACTATGACGGACATTGCAGATGCCAGTATTCCAGATCCAGACCCTGCAAAGCGCTACAAGACACTTGAGCTTTGCGAGGAGTACGAGATGGCAGATTTGGCTGTCAGTGATAAGGATACCACATATCCAGGGCTAGAGGATGTTCTTAAGGAGTTATCTCAGCGCACAAACCTCTACATTGTCAGCAATTGTCAGGCAGGCTATATAGAGACTTATCTTGAGCGCACAGGCCATGGAAAGTATTTTACAGACTTTATCTGCTATGGTGACAATGGCCTTGGAAAAGCAGATAATATAAAAGGACTTGTAGAAAAGAATAAAATCCAGCATCCGGTTTATTTAGGTGATATTCAGGGGGGACAAGGATGCTTGTGATAAAGCAGGGGTTGATTTTATCTGGGCAGCTTATGGTTATGGTAAATCAATAGACAGCTATGTTGCCAAAATCGACAGCATTACTGAGCTTACAGAGATTATAGAATAAAAGGAATGGAGAAGGTGTTATGAACTACAATGTAGATAAAATATTTGAGGATGTTGCATATCTTAGCAAGGTTCACAGCAAAAATGAGTACGAGGGAAACACTAGACGTTTCAAGCTTGATAGATACGAGGAGCTTTCAGATTTAGTACATGCTGATGATGTGGAGACAGAGGCAAAGCGATTCTGTGAGGATATATTCCTTAGCTTTAAGAAGTTTGGAAAGGTTCGTGGAACAGATCAGATGAACCTTAATTACTTTATGATTTATTATGTGTTCCCAACAATTCTTTGCGAGGAGCAGGAGGGCAAGGTGATTTGTGACACCCTCAGAGATACCTGGAATACATATTTCAAATGTAATATTAATTACACAGATTACAATACTTTATATGAGGGCTTCCAGACCAAAATTTTCGGAATCCCAATTGGAAAGAATTAACAATGAAAAAGATACTTATGATTGGTACAGGCGGTACCATTGCTTCAAAACAAACAGATGCTGGTCTTACACCAGGACTTACAGCAGAGGACATTTTGGCTTACATTCCTGCAGTTAAAAATGTATGTCAGGTAGAGACCATGCAGGTTATGAATATTGATAGTTCCAATATGACTCCTGTGATGTGGAAGGATATCGTAAATGCGATAGAGGAAAACTATGCCAGCTATGATGGGTTTGTAGTTTGCCACGGTACAGATACCTTGGCTTATACTGCAGCAGCTCTTAGCTATATGATTCAGAATTCTGCAAAGCCTATTGTTGTTACAGGCTCACAGAAGCCTATCAGCAAGGATGTTACTGATGCAAAGACAAATCTTCTAGATTCCTTCATCTACGCATCAGATGATGAATCACAGAATGTCAGCATAGTATTTGATGGTAAGGTTATCTGCGGAACCAGAGCTAAGAAGGAAAGAGCAAAGAGCTACAATGCATTTTCCAGCATTAATTTCCCTTATCTTGCAGTGATTCAGGATGGGGTGATTATTCGCTATATTCCAGAGGTTCCAGTGAGGGGCATTCCTAGCTTCTATTACGAAATGTCTGATAAGGTGACACTTTTAAAACTGTACCCAGGCATGAAGCCAGATGTGCTCAGCTACCTCTTTGAAAATTACGATATCATCGTTATTGAAAGCTTTGGTGTGGGCGGTATGCCACAGACACTTATGGATACCTTCTATGAAGAAATGGAAAAATGGAAGGGCACAGACAAGCTTGCTGTTATGACTACACAGGTTGCTAACGAAGGCAGCAATATGACAATCTACGAGGTTGGTCGTCAGGTTAAGCAGGATTTCCATATGATTGAATCCTACGACATGACACTTGAGGCTACTATGACAAAGCTTATGTGGCTTCGCGGATTAAACTACAGCAACAAGAGACTTAGAGAAGCTTTTTATACAGAAATAAACAGGGATATTTTATTTAGAAAGAATTAGTGATTATGAAAACAATTGCATTGTATGATGACGATTCTTTTGCTACCGAGTTTTCTGCAGAGGTTATTTTCTGTGAAAAGCTAGAGGATGGCTACAAGGTAGTGCTAGACAAGACCTTGTTTTTCCAGAGCAGGGTGGTCAGACCAGTGATGTAGGCCATATTGGCGAGGCAAAAGTTTCCGATGTTCAAATAGAAAATGATGTGATTTACCACTATTGTGACAGGGCTTTTGCGGCTGGCCAGAAGGTGGTTGGCGTTATAGACTGGGCCCATCGTTTTGGAAATATGCAGCAGCATACTGGCGAGCACATTTTCACAGGGCTGGCTCACAATATATATGGAGCAGATAATGTTGGTTTTCATCTCAGCGATAATACAGTTACGCTGGATTTGAATATCGAGCTTAGTGAGGAGCAGGTTCGCCGTATTGAAAGAACAGCAAATCTTGTTATCGCTAAGGATTTTCCTGTAAAGGCTTACTATCCTGATGAGGCTACTCTTGCTGCCACAGATTATCGTAGCAAAAAGGAAATAGATGGTGCTATTCGCCTGGTAGAAATCGAGGGAGTAGATATTTGCGCCTGCTGTGCACCACACGTAAATACTACAGGCCAGGTAGGGATGCTAAAGGTTATTTCATTTGGAAAGTACAAGGGTGGCACCAGGGTATATATCCTTTGTGGATTGAGAGCTTTAGATGATTACAATCATAAAATGAGCCTACTAGCTCAGTCATATCAAAAGCTAAATTGCCCAGAGGAAAATCTTCCGGACAGAATAGCTGGTATAATGGAGGAGAACAAGCAGCTTAAATACAGAATTTCCCAAATCAAAGGGGACATTCTGATGAATCAGATAGCTGGATATCCTTCGGACCTTAGTGATGTTACAATATTCACTGAGGATCTTGATGCTAAGACTATGAGAGACGGCGTAAATGCCCTTGTAGAAAAGCATGATGGCTTATGTGCAATCTTTTCTGGAAATGACGAGGACGGCTACAATTTCGTCATCGGAAGCAGCACCAGAGATTGCAAAGCTATAGCAACAGGCTTGCGAGAATTATTAGGGGCCAAAGGCGGTGGAAGTAATCAGATGGCCCAAGGTTCAGTAGACGCTACCCGAAGCGCTATTGAAAGGACTTTATAGAAAGAGGGATGAATTATGGAAGATGTAAAAGAGAGATTTTTGGATTTTATTGATTGGATACTAGATCGTCGTGATGATGTGAGAGATTTCTTTAAGGAAAATCCAAATGCAAAAAGATGGTTAATAGAGGGCTGCATAGCAATAGCTGTGGGCATTCTTTCTGCGGTAATCACATTTAATATATTAAATCACGAGAAAAAGACACTTGCTGTTAGTGAGGAAAATGCAGCTACACCTGTACAGGAACAGTCTGGTGATGAAAATATCGAGGCTGGTTCTTCTATGGAAGAAAAAGAGGAACAGGATTATGGAGATGTAGTTATCGAAGTGGTAGATCCAGGAGTATATGTTGGAGATATTGCAAACTGGTCACAGGAGGAGATTGCAGCAGCAGTTTCTGAGCGTGCCCACTATCTTGATGGAAATAAATACTGGTCCGCAGTAGACTCATATTGGCAGACAAAAGGCATTTCCGGTGATGCCCGTTTCTGTACATACTTATTTGATACAAGCAGTAAGGTATACTCAGCATCAGATTTTGAAGGGCTTTCTCCTGAGGTTATTCACATAGCAAAGAATGAGCTTTACGCTCGTCACGGATACAGCTTCAGAGACGAAGACCTTAGCAATTATTTTATGGGGCAGATTTGGTATAGCCCATCAGTAATGCCAGCAGATTTTTCAGAGAAGACTTTTACAGAGACAGAGGTTAAAAACCTGGATATGTTGAATTCAATTGATAAAATGTAAAGGAGTTTTAAGACAAAGATGGAAAAGTTTACTTATATTCCAAAGGGCGTTTGCGCCAGACAGATTGATTTTGAGATGGAGGATGGCAAGCTTCACAATGTAAAATTCACAGGTGGCTGCGACGGAAATACAAAGGCAATCAGCAAGCTTTTAGAGGGCGCTGATGCAGCTCGTACAGTAGAGATTTTAAAGGGAAACCTTTGCGGAATGAAGGGCACAAGCTGCGCAGACCAGCTTGCAAAGGGGATAGAAGAGGTATTAGGGAGATAAGTAGATATATGAACAACAAAAACCGCTCTTCAAATATAGAGTTACTAAGAATAGTGGCGATGCTTATGATTATTGCCTATCACATTATTCTTCACTGCGTAAATGTGCAGCTGGTAAATGTTACTTCTATTGAGAAGTTACAAAATGGATGGTTTAACCAGCCTATGTTTTTCAAGCAGCTTATGGCACTGGAGATGATGATGCCATTTGGTTTGGTGGGCAATGCTATTTTTATTTTGATTTCAGGATATTTCCTGATTGATAGGGAAATCGATATGCTCAAGATTTCCAAGAAGCTTTTGTCACAGCTTTTATTTGCAGCTACAGCACTTGTGTTGGCTTCAGCATTATTCATAAGAAATTACGCAAATACGGATGTCAGTGAGAATCTTTTTAGCTACATCAGAATCCAGTACTTTAATAAAATGTCTTGGTTTGTGGGATATTATTTTATCATTATGCTTTTGGCATTCTGTTTCCTAAACAGATTCATAGCTACATTAGATAGAAAAAAGTATTTGGGATTTTTATTTACGATCCTTGCTATTTCACAGCTGAGTTGGTCAGGTTCTCTTTTGGATGATTTGGCAAAGGGACTGCGTACAGTGGTAATTGGTGTATTCCTCTATTCATTAGGAGGCTACATTAAAAAGTACAATCCGTTTGATAAGGTGAGAGGATACGTTATTTTCCTTGTGATTATCCTTATAAATATTCTTATAGGGATTTCTTATCACAACATAGTAATGGGAAAGATTCAGGCATATTACTACAATCAGACAGTGCAATCTGTACCAGCAACAGAGTTCACCCAGTCTATTCCAAAGTTTGATAATTACAGTATCGTTGTAGTTATCCTTGGAATTTGTATTTTCGAGCTATTTAGAAGAATAAATCTTCCATCCCTTAAGATTTTAAATGGAATTGCTAAAGCTACATTTATGATTTATCTTATCCACGACAATGGATTTGCATATAGTCTTTGGGAGACCCAGGACTGGATTACACTTTTGTATGAGGATTTCTGGGGATTTATGGCAAAGCTTGGAATATGGACCTTAGGAGTATTTGTAACAGGACTTGTAGCTTACTACCTATTTGTATTGGGCGAAAAGCTTCTGAAAAAATGTAAAATATTGTTTATCAAAGAATAAGACCTTCGGGTCTTATTTTTTATTGAAATTCTTAGGATTTACAGTGATGTGTACAACTGTCTTGTCAGTAGACTTTACATGTGTTATAGTTGCTGTTAAATGACACCGGCTTGTAAAAGGAGAATATGTTATGAATACACTGGTAGAAGAAATTCAGAAGTTAAAAAGGAAAAGGATGCGGTAATCCTTGCTCATTATTATGTTAATGATGAAGTACAGGCTATCGCAGACTATATTGGGGACAGCTACTATCTGGCCAAGGTGGCTGTAGGATTAAAGGAAAAGACTATCGTATTTGCAGGAGTAAAGTTTATGGGAGAATCTGCGAAGATTCTTAATCCTGAAAAAACAGTACTTATGCCTGACGAAAAGGCTGATTGCCCGATGGCTCATATGGCGGAGATAGAGCGTATTGAGGAAGTAAGACGTGAGTATGATGACGTGGCTGTAGTTTGCTACATCAATTCTACCGCAGAGCTTAAGATGCATTCGGATGTGTGCGTAACATCTGCAAATGCTATGAAGATCGTAAAGTCACTTCCAAATAAGAATATCTTTTTCATTCCTGACGAGAATCTTGGAAGATATATAGCTACAAAGGTTCCAGAGAAGAATTTCATTTTCAACGACGGATATTGCCATGTTCACAAGAACGTAACTGCAGATATGGTAAAGCGTGCTAAGGAGTCCCATCTAGAGGCAGAGGTGCTTATTCATCCAGAGTGTACATTGGATGTTTTAGAGTATGCAGATTACATTGGTAGCACATCTGGCATTATTGACTACGCTACAAATTCTGATAAGAAGGAGTTCATCATCTCTACAGAGCTTGGTGTTCTTTACCAGTTAAAGCAGAAGAATCCAGATAAGACATTTTATGCAGCAGGTTCAGTTCAGATTTGCCCTAATATGAAGAAGGTTACACTTGAGAAGGTGCGCAATTGTCTTCGCGATGGCACAGGAGTAGTAGAGGTCAGCGATGAGAAGATGGAGAAATCTTTGGTGCCATTGAAGAGAATGCTGGAATTAGCTAAATAGGAAAGACCCTCATCAGTCAGCTAGCGCTGACAGCTTCTCCCAGAGGGAGAAGCCAAAGGAGATAATAATGGATAAGAAATATGATGTGATTATAGTTGGTAGTGGCGTAGGAGGATTATTCTGCGCTCTTAGCCTACCACGAGAAAAGAAAATACTTGTGATTTCAAAGGATGCTTTGGATGGATGCGATTCCTTCCTTGCCCAGGGTGGTATCTGTATGCTCAGGGATGAGGATGATTATGATGCATACTTTGAGGACACTATGCGAGCAGGTCATTATGAGAATCGCAAAGAATCTGTAGAGATTATGATCAGAAGCTCACAGGATATTATTAAGGACTTGGAAGGTTATGGTGTAGAGTTCGAAAAGAAGAATGGTGAATTCGTATTTACGAAGGAAGGTGCCCATTCAAATAATAGAATTTTATTTCATGCTGATATTACAGGAAGAGAGATTACCAGCAAGCTTTTAGCCAGAGCTAAGGAGCGTGATAACATCACACTAAAGGCCCATACAACTATGGTGGACTGGGTTTGCAAGGATAATGTATGCTATGGAATTGTTGTGGCAGATATGGACGGAAAAACCACAGCTATTCAGGGCGATGTTACAGTATTAGCCTGTGGTGGTTTGGGTGGAGTATACCCACATTCTACAAACTATCGCCATATATCAGGAGATGCTCTGGCCCTTGCCATGTACCACAATGTAAAATTGGAAAACTGTGACTATGTACAGATTCACCCTACTACACTTTATTCAAATCAAAGTGGTAGAAGCTTTTTGATTTCAGAATCTGTAAGAGGAGAAGGTGCAGTCCTTCGTGATAAGAATGGTAATCGTTTCACAGATGAGCTTCAGCCAAGAGATGTGGTAAGCAAGGCTATTTTTGCTCAGATGGAAAAGGATGGCACAGAGCATGTATGGCTCGATTTTTCACCTATTCCAAAGGAAGAAATACTAAATCATTTTCCAAATATATATGCTCGCTGCAAGGAGGCAGGCTATGATCCGCTGGAAACATGGGTTCCTGTAGTTCCTGCACAGCATTATTTCATGGGTGGTATATACGTAGATAAGGACAGCAAGACTACAATGAAGCAGCTTTACGCTGTTGGCGAAACCAGCTGCAATGGTGTTCACGGAAGAAACAGACTTGCCAGCAATTCCCTTTTGGAAAGTCTTGTTTTTGCAAAGCGTGCAGCAGCTGATATCGTAAATACGAAGTCCTTTAAAACATCAGAGGATTTTGATAATCTTGTAAATATGGATGGATATCAGGATCTTACATCTATTATGGAAAACTATCATGCTATGGTAGTTGGGGAAATTAAAAAGAAGAGAATTTAAGAGCCAAGAAGGAGGCTATATAAAATGAACAATATTACAATGACTTTAAATGCAGATGAGCTTATCAAAATGGCTCTTAGAGAGGATATTTCAAGCGAGGATGTTACTACAAATTCTGTAATGCCTGAGGCTCAGCCAGGTGAGGTAGAGCTTATCTGCAAGCAGGATGGTATCATCTGTGGAATGGATGTATATGAGCGAGTATTTAAGATTCTTGATGAAAGCACAGTTGTTGAAAAGTATGTTAAGGATGGAGATGAGGTTAAGAAGGGCCAGCTTATGGGCAAGGTAAAGGGAGATATTAGAGTGCTCCTTTCAGGAGAGCGCGTAGCCCTCAATTATCTTCAGAGAATGAGCGGTATTGCTACATACACAAATCAGGTTGCATCACTTTTGAAGGGCAGCAAGACAGTTCTTCTTGACACAAGAAAGACTACTCCAAATATGAGAATTTTTGAAAAGTATGCAGTAAAGTGCGGTGGTGGACAGAATCATCGTTATAATCTTTCAGATGGAATTCTTTTGAAGGATAATCACATTGGTGCAGCAGGTTCTATTACAAAAGCAATAGAGATGGCAAAGGCTTATGCCCCATTTGTTCGTAAAATCGAAATAGAGACAGAGACACTTGACCAGGTGAAGGAAGCAGTGGAGGCTGGAGCAGATATTATAATGCTTGATAATATGGATGTTGCAACAATGAAGGAAGCTGTTAAAATAATAGATGGTCGTGCAAAGACCGAGTGCTCTGGAAATGTTACTAAGGAGAATATCGCAAACATTATCGATAGCGGTGTTGATTATGTTTCAAGCGGTGCACTTACACATTCTGCACCAATTCTTGATATTTCAATGAAAAATTTACATGCAGTCTAATAAGGAGAAATCTATGGACGGACAGGCTAGAAGACAAAAGTTAATAGAGATTATTCAAAAATCTGATAAGCCTGTATCAGGTACAGCGTTGGCTAAGCAGCTTGATGTTAGTCGCCAGGTTGTTGTTACAGATATCGCCCTTATCAGAGCAAATGGAGTGGATATTACGTCTACCAACAGAGGATACGTAATTACGAATACCAATAAATGCAAGAGAATCATAAAGAGTCGCCATACTGATGACCAGATTTTGGATGAATTGTTTACCATAGTTGATAATGGAGGGGTGGCTGAGAATATCATCATCAACCATCGCTATTACAATAGACTGGAGGCTCCACTTAATGTGAGCTCACGCCGAGAGGCCAAGGAATTTATGGCAGCAATCGAATCCGGTAAATCAAAATCTCTTAGCTCCGCCACAAGTGGTTACCACTATCACGTAATCAGTGCAGCCGACGAAGAGACCCTCGATTTAATTGAGCAGGAATTAAAAGAAAAGGGCTTTTGGTTGCCACTCGATAGTTGGATTTTAGAATAGGGAGAATAAAATGTCTGCAATTTCAAATGATTGGCTGGAGCCACTGACTCCGGAATTTAAAAAGCCATATTACAAAAATTTATATGAGAGCGTCAAAAGCGAATACCACAGTCACCAGGTGTATCCACCAGCGGACGACATTTTCAATGCTTTTGATTTTACACCGCTTTCTCAGGTAAAGGTGGTCATAATCGGACAGGATCCATATCACGAGCCAGGCCAGGCCCACGGCCTTTGCTTTTCAGTAAAGCCAGGGGTGAAGACACCTCCATCACTTGTAAATATCTATAAGGAATTACAGGATGACTTAGGTTGTTATATTCCAAATAACGGATATCTTGAAAAATGGGCAAGACAGGGTGTGTTAATGCTCAATAATGTCCTTACGGTAAGGGCTCACGAGGCCAATTCCCACAAGGATTTGGGGTGGGAGCAGTTCACAGATGCTGTAATAGATATTTTAAATAAGCAGGACAGACCAATTGTTTTCCTTTTATGGGGCTCACCTGCAGCAAAAAAATGTGCAAAGCTAAATAACCCTAATCATTTGATACTGAAGGCACCGCATCCATCACCTCTTTCAGCCTATCGAGGCTTCTTTGGTTGTAAGCATTTTAGTAGGACAAATGCATTTTTGAAGTCGAAAGGATTGAATCCAATCGATTGGCAGATAGAAAACATATAGTAAAAGCCTGTTATTTGCGGAAATACCGTAAATAACAGGCTTTTTCACATATTATTCACGGTTTGTTTATTGTGTCAGTTTCCCATTTCAATTATATTTATATTAGAGTATTTTACGCTAGGATTACTGCGTGATGTTAGGGGGTTCTTTTTCAATTGAAGTTTGCCATGAAAAAAATTACTGGTTTTATAAAAAAATTTTTTAGCCCGGATTTACCTACAGATTTAATATTATTTAACATTATTACAATCATAGGCTTTTTAGGTGGTTTAATAGCGATTCCTTTTAATGCTGTAAATGGGACAACACCTGCACTTACTATTATCATCGCCATTGCAATTATAAATGATAGTATCTGTATTTATGAGGCAAACTATAGAAACAAGCTGAAGAACGCTACTATTGCAGTTTGTTTTACAGTAGGAATAGGACTGTTGCCGGTTATGTTTTTCTTACTGGTGGTATTAACAGCGGAATGGTTTGCTGGTTCTCTATGGGAATCATCTTTATATTTATGCTGTTAGATGGCATGGATTTTGTGTTTATGCTTCTTACAGACGTGGCTATTATTATAGGCTGCTATGTTGTTTCTTACTATCATCCGGATTATGTAATAAGTCTGGATTCAGATAGAAGTGTAGTATTCGATGTTATTCAGTCTTTATTAATATCCGCATTTGCGATAGGCGCTATCATCAAATTCCAAAAATCTATTTATGTGAATTTGTATAAGCAGGCTTCAATTAATAACGATGATTTGCTGGAGAAGACACTTCAGGCAAAGAAGGCTGAGCGTCAGGCACAGACTGCCACTGAGGCAAAAAGCAGCTTTCTTGCAAATATGTCTCACGAAATCCGTACACCTATCAATACCATTATGGGTATGGATGAAATGATTCTTCGTGAAACCTCAGAAAAGGTTGTTGAAGAATACGCATTGGATATTAAAGCAGCTTCCCAGAATCTGCTTTCACTTATAAATGACATTCTTGATATTACAAAAATTGAATCAGGTAAAATGGGCTTAGTAAACGGTGAATACCAGTTTATGAGCCTGATGCACGACGTACTGAACAACGTTATGATTCGTGCAAAGGAAAAAGGCCTAGAAGTCAGACTGAATATTGCAAGCAACATACCTTGTGATATGTTTGGCGATGATGTAAGAATTCGACAGGTATTAACAAATATTCTTACTAATGCGGTAAAATATACTCAGGAAGGCTATATAGATATTTCTGCAACCTGTAAACGTAATTACGATAATACAGCGGATTTGACATTCGCCGTTCGTGATACTGGAATTGGTATCAAGCAGGAAGATATTAAGCGAATGTTTGAATCCTTTGAGCGTTTGGAGGAAAACAGAAACAGAAATATCGAGGGCGCAGGCCTTGGAATGGCCATCACTCAGAATCTTTTAAAGATGATGGGAAGTAATCTTGAGGTTCATAGTGTTTACGGCAAAGGCTCTACCTTCTCATTTACAATTAATCAGGAAATAGTAAATGCTGAAAATATCGGAGACTTTGATCAGAAACTGAGACAGCTAACCTCAAGCTACGAATATAGCACTAGCTTTGAAGCTCCAAAGGCAAAATTCTTAGTGGTAGATGATAACGCAATGAACCGAAAGGTATTTGTATCGCTTTTAAAGGAAGCCAAGGTTCAGATAGAAGAGGCTGCAGGCGGAGAAGAGTGCTTGGCAAAGATTAAGAAAGAACACTACGATATGATTTTCCTTGATCATATGATGCCGGGGTTGGATGGTCTTGAAACATTCAAGCTTATGGCTTCACTTGAAGGAAATAAATGTCTGGGAACGCCGGTGGTAGCTCTTACTGCAAATGCTATAGCAGGAGCAAAAGAACGCTATATGACACTGGGATTCCATGGCTTCCTGTCAAAGCCTATTGTTCCAGCTCAGCTTGAAAAATGATTCGTGATTTCCTTCCAGAAGACCTTCTGGAATATCACGAGACAAATGCAACTGATGAAGCCAGAAAGAACAGGGTAAAGCAGGTTGAGCTTCCGGAGATAGAGGGAGTGGATTGGGATTATGCCTTGCTTCATTTCCCAGAGGCAAATATGGTTTTTCAGACTGCAGTTGATTATTATGATTCAATTGGATACGAAAGAGATGAAGTATTAAGATATTACAACGAGATTGATAGCGACAGCTTCCCAATTGAGGATTACAGAATAAAAGTACATGCCATTAAGAGCATGTCCAATACAATAGGAGCCACTGCTCTAGGAGGATTGGCTAAGCTTTGTGAATATGCTGCAAGGGACAATCAAATAGACAGAATAAAGGTGCTTACACCAGTATTAATTGATGAGATGGATATTATGAAGGACAGGCTATCCGTTCTATCTTCAGAGGTAGAAAAACCAATGATTGAGGATATGGATGAGATGTTTGCTCTTCTAGAAATGCTTAAGATGTCACTTAGAAGTCATAATTCGGATCAAAGTGATAAAATAATGAAGCAGATTATGGCATTTAGATATCCAGATGATATACAGGTTAAGATAGACCAGCTAAATATACATATTTTGAATTTTGAAGAAGATGAAGCATTTATGGACATAGATGTTTTGCAAATGTAAGGACTAAGGAGAATAGAAATGCGAAAAATATTGATTGTTGGGGATTTTAGTAATGATACTAGCGATGTAAATTCATATCTTGAGCAGCATTTTCACACCCAGCTATGCACAGACAGTGGGAAAATAGTAAAGAGCATGCTGAAAATGTATGTGCCTGATTTAGTATTGATGGATATTGATGGGTTTGAAAATGTAAACGAGGATGTATTTGAGGCTATTCAGGAATATGATCCATCCCTTCCGGTTATCACATATGGAAGAGAATTAAAAAAGCAGATGTTCATTTCATACTATTACTCAGGACAATGCAGACACATTCCTCAGCCATCACGAGAAATAATAATTCGAGAAATCTGCAAAGAGTTTAATATGAACGCGGATGCCATCATAAATGCTATTGTTGATACAGAGAAGAAACATATCATTGTGGTAGATGACAATCCTGTGCTTCTTCGAAATATGAGAAACATGTTGCAGGACAAGTACAGAGTGACTTTGGCTACATCAGCAGCACAGTGTATGAAGGCTATGGGGCAGGACAGTCCAGATCTTATTATCTTAGACTATGAAATGCCTGTGGTGGATGGTAAACAGACATTAGAGATGATAAGAGCCGAGGAAGACTACAGAAATGTTCCTGTAATTTTCCTTACAGGTATAGCGGATAAAGAGCATGTAGATGCGGTGTTGGATTTAAAGCCTGCAGGTTATTTTGTTAAACCACCAATGCAGACGAAAATTATAAATGCTATAGAAAATATATTTTTAAAGCAGGGAGAGTGAAACTGAATACTAGCATATAGGGACAAATTGTTATGAATGAAATGGTAGGTTGAAATAAAATTTTTAGTGGGGGGCGCCTATGAATTTCAAGAAGATTGGAACCAAGATGTTAGTTATGATTTTACCAGTGCTTGTGTTAGCACAGATTGTTCTTACAATCATGTCTGCAACATCAAGTAATGCATTGGTAGATGAAAAGACACAGCAGGCAATGGAGGCAGAGCTCAAGGCTAACAATTCCATCGTTGGAGGATACCTTAGAGATGTTAAGACCTTAGCAGATGCTATTGCTATCAGTGTAGCAGATTCCTACACTTACACTAAGTGGGACGATTACGAGAAGATGCTGCAGGATATGATTGCTACTAATGACATTGTTCTAGGCTCTGGACTTTGGTTTGAGCCTTATGCTTATGACCCTGAGCAGCAGTACTATGGCCCTTATGTTTACAAGGATGGTAATTCCACAGTAACTACCTGGGATTATAGCAATGCCGAGTATGATTACTTTAATCAGGAATATTATACCAATGCTATGGGTTCAGATGTTGCAATGATTACTGACCCATATTATGATCCATCATCAGGAATTGTTATGTCATCTTGCTCTACTCCTATTATTGCAGGAGGCAAGAAAATCGGTTGCGTAACTGTTGATATTGAGCTTACCGCAATTACGGATATAATTGGAAATGTTAAGGTTGGAAGGACTGGTGTTGGTATTCTTACGGCTGCAAATGGCTTGCTTATAGCAGGTCATGACGACCAGATGGTTCAGGACGGAAAGAGTGTGTCAGAAGATTCCAATCCATCCTTTGTTGCTATGGCAGAGGATGTTTTGAAAAATCCATCAGGTGTTACAGGCTACCAAGAAGGAAAAACCAATTACAAGGTATTCTACGACACAATAGAAGAAACAGGTTGGAAATTTATGATTTCCATTGATGGTTATGAGCTTCTACAGCCAATATATCTGTTGATTAATAGACTTGTACTTGTTTGTATCGCTGCAGTTTGCCTTGCAATCATAATAATCATTATAGGAATTGGCGGCGTAGCCAAGACTATTAAGAGAGTACAGAAATTTGCCACAGAGCTGGCAGGTGGAGATTTTACTATTAATCAGCTTTCAATAAAGGGTAAGGATGAGCTGGCAGTAATGTCTAATTCCCTTAATGAAATGTATGGAAACAACAAGGGCGTTATTCAGAGCATATCTGATTATGCAGTTGAGATAAATAATTCCAGCAGTAATCTTAAGGTTGCAGCAGGGGAGCTGAAGACAGAATTCGATAAGATTGTTGATATTATGACATCTGTAAATGCGGATATGATGAATTCATCAGCAGCTACAGAAGAGCTTTCAGCTTCTGTTGATCAGGTTGCCCAGTCTGCTGATAACCTTAACGAAGAGACAAAGAATAGTCTTGATTTGGCAATTGATATTGAAAAGCGTGCAACTGAAATCGGAAAGAACAGCCAGGAGGCCTTTGATAAATCTCAGACCCTTCAGGCTAGCTTCCAGGAGAAGTTAGAGGAAAGTATTTCTCAGTCTCAGGTTGTTGAAAATATTGGTGAGATGGCCAGTGTTATTGCTGATATTGCTGACCAGATTACATTGCTTTCTCTTAATGCATCTATTGAGGCAGCAAGAGCAGGTGAGCAGGGCAAGGGCTTTGCGGTAGTAGCAACAGAGATTGGAAAACTTGCAGGTCAGACCTCTGATTCTGTAGAAAAGATTCAGGAAACTATTTCTGCAATCAAGGATGCATTTGAAGGTCTTTCAACAAATGCTAAGTCACTTCTTGATTATGTATCAGATACTGTTACACCTGATTACAAGAACTTCGTTGGTGTAGCAGAAAGATACGGACAGGATGCGGAGAACATAAAGAATAGTTCAGAGCAGCTTTCAATAATGACTGATTCTATTCAGAATATAATGAGCGAGGTGCGTCTTGCACTGCAGAATATTGCGGAGGCAACACAGAATACTGCGGCTAACAGCGGTGAGGTCATGGATTCTATAGATCACCTTTCAGGTACTGTATCTAACATTAATGATATGTCAGATGACCAGAATTCTATCTCTGACGATCTTTCAAGAGTTGTTAGTCAGTTTAAGCTAAGTGAATAGTTTAAAATGCTAGACACAAAACCGCACTAATATTATCATATATGGGGAGAATTAATGTTAGGGAGATTGTATGCGTATTATTCATTGTGCTGACTTGCATCTGGACTCCAAAATGGAGAGCAATTTAGATAGAGATCAGGCGCTTCTTAGACGTTCAGAATTAATAGAAACCTACGAGCGCATGGTCGAATATGCAGAGGCAAATCAGGTTAGAGCGATTCTTATAGCGGGAGATTTATTTGACAAGCCACACATTCGTAAAGAAGTTAAAAAGCGTGTGGTAGAGCAGATTGTTTCCCACCCGGAGATAGATTTTTACTATCTCAAGGGAAATCATGACAGATGTGATTTTATGGAAGAGGGAATTGATACAATTCCCTCTAATTTCCATATGTTTAATTCCGAGAGCTGGACTAGCTACACATGTGAGGACGTTGTTATTACAGGCATGGAGCTCAATTCTACCAATGCATCCACATTGGCACAGCGTCTCGTATTGGATTCTGCAGCCACTAATATCGTTATGCTTCATGGTCAGCAGTCTGATTATGATGGCAAGGATGGTGCAGAAATCGTTAATACCACCACACTTAAAGGAAAGTTCATAGACTATCTTGCATTAGGGCACGTCCATAAGTATATCTACGAGCAGCTTGATGACAGAGGCGTATACTGTTATCCAGGCTGTCTAGAGGGCCGTGGCTTTGATGAGACAGGGGATAAGGGCTTTGTTCTTATGGAAATCAATGATGGCAAAATCGAAGCAGAATTTATTCCATTTGCAAAGAGACGTCTCCACGAAATCGAAGTAAATGTTAAGGCAGAGATGGATCTACAGGGAGCCATCAATAAGGCTAAACGTCTAATAGATGATGTGGACCCACAGGATATGATTAAGTTTGTCATTACAGGTGAGCGTGAGCTGGATGATGAGCTGGATATTGTTCGTTTCGTTAGAAATTTTGAGAATAAATATTTCTTCGTAAAATGCTATGACCGTACAAAGACCATGGTAGATTACGACAGCTTCCTCTACGACAAATCTCTTAAGGGAGAGTTTGTCCGTCTGGTGCAGGCACAGGATATGGATGAGGATGAAAAAGCAAAAATAATTGAGCTTGGTATAAGAGCCATTCTGGGGGAGGATATCGAATGAAAATAGTATCTTGTTATATCGCCCATTTTGGCAAAATTAATGAATTTAAGTTCAATTTTGAAGATGGGTTCAATTCCGTTTTACAGGAGAATGGATGGGGCAAGACCACCTTCTCTGTGTTTATTAAGGCTATGTTTTATGGCCTGGAGTATTCTCCAAATACAAAAAAGAAATTATTAGAGCGCAATCACTATCTGCCTTGGGACGGAAGTGTTTGCGGTGGAAATATAGTTTTTCAGGCTAAGGGCAAGGAGTACCGCATTGAGCGTACCTTTGGCCAGTCAGATAAGGATGATACCTTTGCTCTGTACGATAATGTAACAGGGCTTCTTTCTGACGATTATAGCGAGAATATTGGCGAGGAATTATTCCGTGTAGATAGAGATTCCTTCGAGAAGAGTGTCTATATTCCTCAAACCAGCCTGGCTACTGCAATGACAGATTCTCTTAATGCGAAGATGGGAAATCTTGCAGCAGCAAAGGATGATATTAGTAATTTTGATGTGGCATTAAAGAGTGTGAAGGATGCTAAAACTAACTACACACGCAATTCCAAGATTAATCCAGGAAAGCTTTACGCTGTTAAGATGGAGATTAATCGCTGCAAGGAAGAGTATGAAAAGCTTCCAGCCATAGAGGAAAGTGTAGAGGCTATGAGCTGCCTGGTGGAGGAAAAACAGGCAAATATAGATAAGCTTACAGCCGATAAAGCAAAGCTTGCCGAGACAATTCAGCTTCAGAGTAAAAAGGAGCAGGAGCTGGGAGCTTACAAGCTTCACAAGGAAAACCTGGGCAAAGAGCTGGAACATATGGAGCAGCTTAATAGCTTTTTTGCAGCAGGACTTCCAACAGATGAAGAGCTGGTTATCCTGGAGCAGACAGAGCGCGATTTATCAGTTCACGAAAGAGCTGTGAACGTTCTTAATGATGAGCAGGAAAAGGAGACTCCTGTTTTTGAAAAACCTTTTGAGGACAGGATTCCTGATGAGGGAGAATTTGCTATCTGGAACAAGATGGCGTCTAATCTTTCGGAGCTTAGAGCGAAGGCAGAGCATGCTAAGCTTTCAGAGGAGTCTAATCGTCAATTAACAGAGTTAAAATTCTTCTTTGATAAAATGGTTCCTACAGATGAGCAGCTGGCTCACATAGAGCATCAGACTACTCTTATTACTGGTATCAGCGCCAGAGTAGATCAGAGCAACGAAAGACTCATTACACTTATTGCAGAACGTGATGCAGAGGAGCGCCACAGCAAGTCAAAGAGTATTACGGTATGGCATATATTGGGAACTATTCTTCTGGTTATTTTTATTTTAACAGGAGTAGTATTTACCAGATTTATCAATGATCAGGTAGGTCGCATAATAGAAATAGGCAGCTTTGTGGCCGTGATGCTGGATTTGCTCATTCTTCTTATTACAGGCCGTCGTGCTTATAAAACAAAGATGGAAACGGCCCTAGACTATGCGGAGCGAATCGCAGAGGAAGAGGATTCCTTGGAGGTCAGCAAGCTGGAGCTTAGAGAACTTGAGGAGGAGTGCGAGGAATTCCTTTCTCATTTCCTACTGACCAGGGCATCCACAATGCAGGAAAATGTATATGAGATTCGCCGTAAGCTGGATCAATACAGGCATTTGATGGCGGAGGAGCAGTCTCGTCATCAGGAGGCGGAAGGCACACTTGATGAGCTGGCTGATTTACAGCTGGAACTGTACACAAAGATTCAACCTTTTGCGTCAGCCTATGGAATCAATCTTTATGATATGGGTGGCGAATACGAATTTCTTGCTCAGCTGAAAAAGGATGCACAGAGATACAGTGATTATCTTGCCAAGCTGGAGGAGATGGCGCGCCACGAAAACACTATTCGTACAATGACTGCTGATATAAATAACGTGTTGAAAAATTTTCCTATTGATGAAAGTCTCGATAGAGCTGAAAAGGTTCAGGTTATAGGAATTAAAAACGAGAGTATGAGGCAGTTTCTCAGCGAGTAAATCAGCTTAAGGAAGAAATAGCGAATTTTGAATCCATGTATGATGTAAATGAACAGGTACAGTCAGTGGATGATTTGCAGCAGCAACAGATAGCACTTGATGAGCAGATTATGGAGCTGAATCGTCAGATTATCCAAGAGAAGGACAATCTTTCTCAG
Source organism: Butyrivibrio fibrisolvens 16/4 (assembly GCA_000209815.1). GTDB lineage: Bacteria > Bacillota > Clostridia > Lachnospirales > Lachnospiraceae > Pseudobutyrivibrio > Pseudobutyrivibrio fibrisolvens_A. The sequence continues at coordinate 355,896 of FP929036.1, read as the reverse complement.
GCCCTCGAAGAGGTGGAGCGCTTGGCAGATATTGCAGAGCAGATTGAGCGTCTGGAGGAGCAGGAAAAGGAATATAAGAAGAACGCAGATATCCTTGCAAAGACAGAAGATTTCCTTCAGAAATCAAGAGAGAGCTTCCTGTCGAAATATATGCAACCGCTTCAGAACGGATTGCACAAATATCTTAGTCTTTTGGATAGCCCAGATGGCACAAAGTCTGGCTATGCCATTGATGACTTCGAGCTGGATATGGATTTAAATATAAAGCTTTCTTATTCTGGAAGCACAAAGAGCGCTGAGTACCTTTCACAGGGCTATCAGGATTTGGTGGCACTTTGCTCACGTCTCGCCCTTGTAGACGTGCTCTACCCAGATGAGAAGCCAATCCTTATTTTGGATGATCCATTCACAAATCTCGATGACAAAAAATAAAGGAGTCTCTAAAGCTCCTTCATAAGATTGCAGCCGACAGGCAGACAGTGTATTTTACATGTCATGATAGTAGGTTATAATATTTAAGCATCTCGAATTAATTCGAGGTGCTTAAATTTTGGGATAAGAAAAAGTTATGAAGTACGAAAAAGATTTAATTGGATATCACATTTTATTAGAGTCAGTTATAAGGGATAGAGGTGTCTTGCCAGAACAGGTTGGAAGAGGTTTATGTTCATCTACACAAATGCATTACATTCTTAATGGAGAAAGACTTCCAGATTATTTAATGCGAAATAGAATAATGGCCAGACTGGGGATTTCCTCAGAAGGGTATGAGGATTATGTTCAGTATGATGAGTATGAACGTTGGATACAAAAGCAGAAACTAATATGCTTGATAGAGGAAGCTAAATGGGAGGAAGCAAGAAATCTATTTGATTTGATAGTTACTAGCTGGAATCCTGTCAGCGCTATTGAGAAACAGTTTCTATTAGATATGAAAGCTAGATTTACAGAACAGGCTGGAGCTAGTTCCAAAGAATTACTTAGTATATATGAGGAGATAGTTGGACTTACTGTTGATAAAGAGATTTTTGACTGCGATAGTTCGAGAATATTTCTGTCACCTGTGGAAATTTATTATGTTATCAAGTGGGTTAGCTATAGAGTAAGTGTCTCTAATGGCACAGATGTAAGAGAAATCATACTGAAATATGACAGATTTATAGATTTGGTAGAAGATTCAGCACTTGATGATATAGCAAAAGCTAAAGTATTGCCATTTGCTGATTATGTTTTATTTCAAGGGGTAGGAAAGGCAAATATTTCTTGGGATTATAGAAAACTATGGGAACATACGGAACGAGCTATTCGAGTACTAAAAAACACAGAAAGATTTTATTATCTAAAGGAACTTGTAGAAGCAAGAGAAAAATTGGCATCAACTCTAAAATATCATTCAGATGAACTGATATTGGAGAAGGAAGTTGTTAAAATATTAGATGATTTTGAAGGAAAATATGCGACAGATATTCCTATGAGTCGGAGTGGATACATTTACAGAGATTCAATTATTTATTGTATAGCAGATGTCATTCATACGAGAAGGAGAATGTTTGGTATTTCGCGGGCCGAGTTAGCGGACGGAGTTTGTACTGTAAGAACACTTGAGAGGATAGAGGCAAAGCATTCAAAACCACAGATGTATGTGATGCAAGGTTTGTTTTCAAAATTGAATCTGATAGGAGCGTATAGGCGCGCCGAAATAATTACTGATGATGTAAAAATGATTAGAACATTTAATAAGTATAAGGTCTTTATTAATCAGAAAAAGTATGAGGAAGCATTTGAAATTATAGAATATCTAGTTGATAAACTAGATAAGAGATACATACCTAATAGACAGGCAATTATACGGATGGTAAATGTGAGGAAAAGATTTGAGAATGGTATAGAAAAGCAAATTTATATAGCAAATTTAAAGAAAGCCTGGAAGCTGTCAATAGATCATAATTTAAATCAGGCATCAATGTTTTTTTTCACTGAAGGAGAAAAAGTTCTGTTATACAACATTGCAACGCAAGAAGACTTTAATAGCTGTTATAGACGATTTTTAGATTGCAGCTTATATGAACTTAAAAATGAGGTATTACTTTCACATTTTCCTATTTATGAATTAGTAAAAGATTGGGAAGCAAGTATGGTAGGGAATCTAGGGGAGTATGATGATTCAAACGATATTTCTGAAAAGATAATAAGAAATTCTTTTAGATTAAAAAGGTTTCATGGATTATATCGGGCCAATTATAATATTTATTGGAATAATTATGAAGCAGAAAAAAAGAAGCCACACTTGATGTATATAATAAAGGTGTCTTAAGGTCTGTAAAGTTGTGTGACTTCTGTGAGAACAAGATGGCAAATTTTTATAGAGATGAGTTAAAAACTTCTTCTATTTCCTCTGATCCATTGTTACAAGGTTGGTAGAGTGAGTGGGAGGCTGTAGCCGAAAGTAAAAGTGATATAATTAGCACTATAAATATTTTTCTTACTGATTTCATTAGGGTTTCTCCTTATTAATTAATATTTGTTTATATTATATTGATTGATGCAAATGTTAAAT
>FP929036.1:143906-352295 GCA_000209815.1 Butyrivibrio fibrisolvens 16/4 | reverse complement strand
TAGGTAAAATAAACGAGGCTGCCGAAAAGCAGCCTCATTTACTGTAGAAAAGGAGAATAATAATGAATATAAAATGGGACATAACATATAAATGCAATTTGAATTGTGAACATTGTATTAATGGAGATTTTTTGGGTCAAATCGAAGATGAACTGTCTACCGAAGAAGTTTTTAATATTATTGAGAAATTGGCTAAAGAGGGAGTTGAACGCGTACATCTTTTAGGTGGGGAACCAACAGCAAGAAAAGATATAAAGGATATTTTTAAATGTTTTGAGAAGAATAATCTAGAATTTGGATTTAATACAAATGGTCTTAAGTTATCTGATGATAATTTATGTAAAGAGATTGTTTCCAATAATGCATTGAAGAATATTGTAATAAGTTTGGAAGGTCCTAATGAATTTCTTAATGACCAGATAAGGGGAAAGAAGGTTTTTGGTATAACAAAAAGCAATTTGGAAAAAATAATTAAATTAAAAGAAGAGAATAATCGAAATGATTTATCTATAACAGTAAATACGGTCGTTAGTAGTTTGAATATTGACAGTATACCAGAGATGATAGATTTTTGTGTTGCTGAGAGAGTTAACCAATTAGTATTACTGCAAATGCTCCCAGGAGGAAATGCAAAAGATAAAAATTATGAGATAAGTATTGAGCAGAGTCTAAGATTGGTCGATTTGGTAGCTCAAAAGTATGAAGAGGTAAAGAAAGTTTTAGAAATAACACCAAGATTTATTCCTCCTTTGGCAGAACGATATGCCAATGTAGTGTTGGGAAAAGAATTTCCAAAAGGATTTCAAATGTGTGGTGCGGGAACAAATTTCTTTTATATAAATAATAGTGGATTGCTATTCCCTTGTGATCGGTATAGAGGCAATATACTCGAGAAAAATAAAGAGAAAAATTTGAGGCTTCAGAATGGTGATTTTTGGAATATAGCAAGTAATCCTGGATATGGTGATATTTTTGAAATAACAGAGGGAGATAATCCATTTGAAAAGTGTACATGTAATAAATGTGATTGTTTTAGAAATACATGTTATCCTTGTGTGTTGTCATCGAAAATGGGTGATAGATTATGTAAAACTATGATGGAGGAAATAGAAAAATGTATTGTTTAGAAATGCCATTGAGAATTGCTAAAAGAAATAATGGACAAGGGATTGTTACATTTCCAAAGAGCAATTATAGATTTGAAGTAAACCAAAATGTTATTGAATTGTTTGAGTATTTGAAAGATGAAAATGGGTTTGAGGATAGTGTTATTGACGAATATACATATTCTAAAAATATTATGAATACAGAGGATTACCGTAGAATTTATGAACAGTTAAAAACATTTGGATTGGTAAGAAAAGCATGAGTTACAGAAGTTATAGAAAAATAAAAAATTATTTAAAGACCTCTTACCGGGAAAAATAAAGTTGGGAAGTATTAGTATAATTGCGTTATCATTATCTCTGTATTTTTCGTATCTTGTGCAAGAACTTGTGGATTTTTATACGGAATCTAATAAAGGATTGCTACCTGAACTGTTAATGAAATGCACAATTATAGGTGTGTTAGCATTAATAACAGAAGTTTTCCAAAATAAGAGATGGCATTATTTTAGATATCATTCGATAATAAAATTAGAACAATACTAATGGATAAAATTCTAAATAAAGAGAATGCTTTTTTTCAAAAAAAGAGTATTGGGGATATAACATCAGCTGTTATGAACGATGGTCCAATCATAGCTGAATCAATTGGAATAAGTGATTTAATGTTAATTTTAAATATATTCCAAATAATAATTATTGAGGCTGTCCTTTCATACAGGAACCATTTATATGGACTAATTGAATTAATTATTGGTTTAATGTATTTTGCTATATTAACAATTGTTAATAGTAAAATAAGGTTATACTTTAAAGCTTTTTATCAAGAAAATGCAAATTTAACTCAAGAAGTAAATGAAGATATTAGAGCCATATATGAGATTAAAAGTTTGAATGTAAATGACTATTTCCTTAATAGATTCAAAGATTTATCTTGGAATAGATATTACCCAAAAGCAAAAAGAATAGTAAGTGTTGAGGTTATAACAGGGGGAATAAATCAGTTCATGAGCCTATTATTGCCGATGATAATGTTTATTATTGGAGTAAGTTTTGCATCAAAAGGAAAAGGCTCATTAGGTACAGCAATTCTGTTATTTGTTTATACCGGTAAGATGATTGAACCACTAAATAACCTTTCAGATTTATACAGAGGAATTAAGGGAGCATTAGGAGTTGCAGATAGGATAAGTGAGTATCTATTTGATAAAGAAGTAAATGATAACGAAAAGGCGATAATGAATTCAGATAATCCAGAGATTGATATCCAAATCAAAAAAATGGAATGGGAAAATGGAAGATCAATTTTGAATAATATTAACTGCAAGTATAAAGCTGGGGATGTAGTATTATTACATGGGGAAAGTGGTTCTGGGAAGACAACTTTACTTAAAACAATGTGTGGATTCATTAAAAACGACAATGGTAAAGTAAGTATCAATAGTCAGGAAATAAATAAATATGATGAAAAAACTATATTTGAGATTATTAAAATGCAGTTTCAGGAGCCAGTAATAATAAGTGGCACGGTATACGACAATATAGCATTGGGAGTGAATTATACAAAAAAAGAAATTGAAGAAGCTATATCATTTTCCGGATTGAAAGAATATGTAAATGAGGTTGGGTTGGATTATATGTTAAATGCAAATGGCTCAAACTTATCGGGAGGGCAGAAACAAAGGATAGCATTAGCTAGGATAATTATAAGAAAGCCTAAAATATTATTATTGGATGAGCTGACAAACGGATTAGATTCTCAAGTAGAAGACAAAATACTAGATAATATAGCTGAGTATGCAAAAGATAATAAGGCGATTGTTGTGATAAGTTCGCACCGAAAAGAAGTTCAGAGAATTTGCAATCAAGATTTAGCTGTGTAAGATTGTGGAATGATTTTAATTAAATAATAGTTGCAGATGTATAGGAGACAAAATGATAGACAACAAAACTTTATAAAAATGGTTGTGAAGTGTATGGGCAGGATTTCTCGCAAAGAATGATTGGACTTGCCAAGGATAAGATGACAAATACAAATCTCTATCAAGCTGATTTTGTCATTTTTAAAAGGTTAAAATAGATAAATTTTGTCATTTTTAAGAGGTTAAAAGCAATGAGTTTTGTCATTTTTAAAGGGTTAAAAGCATAGGTTTTTGTCATTTTTAAAAGGTTTATTGGGGGTGGGTAAATCTAAGAGATGGAAAAATAGTCAAAATATGATATAATATGCATATGAGATATTGAGGAGGTAAGAATCATGTATGCATTACAAGAGACTATAAGACCATCAGCGGATTTAAGAAATCATTATAGTGAGATATCCAAAAGATGTAGAGAAGAAAAAGAGGCTGTGATAATTACAGTTAATGGTCGCGGCGATACCGTTTCTCTTTCATATGAAGAATATAGAAGAATGAAGGCAAGAATGGAATTATTGGAAATTCTCGCCGAGTCTGAAGAGGATGTGAGAAATGGTAGAGTAGCTCCTATTTCTGATACTTTTGACGATTTGAGAAATATGTTAGAAGGGATGAAATAGCTTGAGATTTACAGTAAATAGAACAGATACTGCCGATTCTCTTATCAGGAATATTATTCTTCATATTGCGGAAAATTTTGGGGTGGATGTTGCTTTAGAAAAGTTAAATGAATTAGAGGAATCAATCAAATCTTTATCTGATAATCCCTATAGAGGAATTGATCCCAAATACGCTGTGTTAAGAAGACAAGGTTATAGGGTTTTGATATTGGAGAAAAATCTTGTTTTTATAAAATAGATGAGGCAAGAAAAGTAATTACAGTACATGCAGTTGTTGATCAGAGACAGGATTATTTAGGAATTATACTTGGATTATAAAAAAGGAAACGCCCTCATTAAAATTGAGGGCGTTTTTTGTACTCTAAGTGGCCTTCTCGTACCCATTCGTGTACGATGGAGCGTTCGATGCCAAACTCCTGAGCCACCATCATTTCGTTAACATCATAATTTTCATTTATGAACTCCTTTACTTTTGGGAAGAGTTCTTTTTTCATACATTCTTTGCAAAGCTCATAAGGAGAGGTGACAGGTATACGGCAACCACAACGGCTGCAGAATTTTACTCTTGGGCCTTCATCATTTAAAAATCCCGAACGTGTAGTTTCCATATGATACTCCTTTATACCCTCATCAGTCACCTTCGGTGACAGCTTCCCCCTAAGAGGGGGAAGCCTTTTATAATCCAATTTGTTCTTTAAAGAAGTCACCGCGCTGCTCGAAGTTTTTGAAGACTCCGTAGCTTGCAGCAGCAGGTGAAAGAATAACTGCTGTGCCCTTGCTTGCGTTTTCTTTAACGAATGCACAGGCGCTGGCTAAATCTTCTATGTAATGCACATGCTCCATAAATTCTGGTGTAGCAACAGCCTGAAGCTTCTCAAGGAGAACCTTTCCACTGTCATACATAAGGATAATGTGCTCTAGTGTACGTGTCTGTAAAAATTCTACAAGTGGGTCGTAGTCGATTCCTCTGTCCATACCACCAAGAAGAATAGTTCCTGCATTAGGGATGGCCTTGATGGCGCTTATGCAGGATTCTACAGTGGTAGAGATGGAATCATCATAATAATCTACGCCGTCCTTTGTGCCGATGAACTCAAGACGGTGTGCAAGTGTCTTGAAGGTTGCGAGAGCATCCATAAACTCCTTATCGCTGATATCGTAGCGGCGGCAAACATCATAAACAAATGCTGTATTGAAAAGATTGTGAGTGCCGCGAAGTGTGACACCAGGAATTTCTTCGAAGCTTGAAAATGGAAGGTCTCCGGTCTTAACCTTGATGATGGCTGCCTTGCATTCGCCCTGTTTTGGAAGGAAATCTGGGTTGCAGAAAAGGAAATCACAGTAGCCCTGATTCCTGTATAGGTTCTGCTTTGCATACCAGTATTTTTCTACAGTGCCATAGTGATCAAGGTGATCCTCGTAAAGATTTAAAAGGATAGCCTTTGATGGTGAGTAGTGAGCATATTCCAACTGATGGCAGGAAAGCTCAAATACGATAATAGTACGTGGATGAATCTGATCTGTAATATCAAAAATTGGAAGACCAATATTTCCACCGAAGAGTACATCCTTACCGCATGTCTTAAGTATATGATATAAAAGTGAAGATGTTGTGGATTTGCCCTTAGTTCCAGTAATTCCTATTGTCTGAGCGCCGTAAACCTGAAGGAAAAGATCTGCCTGACAGGTAATGTGGCACTTATATTCCTTAATGTCCTTTGGAAGAACAATTCCAGGACTCTTAAAAACTACATCGTAGTCATCAAGAACATCTAAGTAATTAGCTCCTGTAATAACATTGTGCATAGCTGTAAGGTCAGAGCTGACAGCATTTGCATCTGCAATATCAAGGCAGGCATAACCGCCTACAGATGAAATCATTCTAAAGCTGGACTGACCTTCACGGCCGAATCCTAAAATCAAAACTTTTTTGTCTTTAACTAAATCTCTAATTGTTTCTTTCATTTTATTTTAAAGCGTCCTTAATTATATTTTCAAAAAATTCATTTAAGCCGTGCTCAGTAGAGTACTGAGTGGTGATGGCTTTAAAGGCAGAAGTGCTGGTGTCCTTAGAAGCCTTATAGTGAGAAAAAAGCACTGGAAGTGCACGTCCCTCGGATTCGTATTTACGAATGGATTCTACGATAGAAGCATTAACCTCATCGCGGCTACCTACACATTCGAAAGGCTTTTCTGGAAGGATTCCGCAAAGCTTGTCGAAATCTTCCATAAGAGTCTCGTCCTCAAATAATCTCTTGCCAAAGATGGCATCTAATTCCTCTAAAGAAAGGAAAGGAGAGAGGATGATGTATACAAACAGGCATTTTGGACAATGTCCACACCAGATATCCTGCTTGCTACCTACATTGCAGCTTTTGAAGATGCCGTGATATTTCTTGAAACGAGAGAAAAGCATGGCAATCTGAAGCTCTGCAAGAGGTCGTAAAAAGCTGAAGTAATAAACACCGCTACCGATGAAAGTGCGCTCGTAATATCTGAAATCCTCTTCGAATTCGTAGCTCTTAGAGTACTGATGATTTACATAGCTATCTGCAACGGTGGACTCATTGGCACTGCTTTCATTTGAAAGTGCCACAAATGAAAGGCCATTTAAATATCCTGCTATAATGCTTGAGAAAGCAACAAGGGCAGAGAATGGAGTGTGGCCATTAAGGAAGCCCTTTGCATTTAAATCCAGCATGTTTTTATCTAATGTACGCTTAGCGTAGATAGTCTTGTCTGTAAGCTCTGCTACCTGAACTGTGGCATCAGTGGCGCCACGGGAGTTGATTACATAGCAGTTTACATCAGCATTATTTTTAAGAAGCTCGATGGAAACTACAGAATCCTTTCCACCACCAACAGGAATTAAAACCTTAGGTGTGCCATTAACGGCATTTCCCGTTTCAAACTTAGGTGGATTAGAAGGTTTGTCAGATTCACAGCTTACTGTCATAAAATCGGAGATATTTTCTTCTATTCCATTTGTGTAATAAAATTCGCCAAGTCCGCCCCAGTAAAGCTTTTTCCACCAGTCAATCTGCTCATTAGAAAGCTTTCTGTCTTTGATGATGACAGTAGGTGGGCAGGCAATTTTCCAATAGCTGATAAGCTCCACCATACCAAGTGAGAATACCATCTCATCAATAAGCTTTTCATCAACAGAATCAATCTTATTAATGCGAGGAATGCTCCAGGTAGGATGAAATTCGCTAAGACCATCGATAGAAAAATCGAAGGTCATACTAATGCCTGTATCATTTAAATCATAGTAATAACCCTGATATGTGAAAGTAGGGTAGTCCTGTCTGCATTTTTTATAAAAATCTTGTCTACTCATATATTTCCTTTTAAACAATTGTTATTTCTTTTATACTTAACGTATGAATTATATCACAAAAAAATGATAATAAAATAGCGAAGCGGGGGATGGGAAAATGCCACACGTTGGAGGTCAGAAGCTAAAGATTATAAATGAATATCAAATCCTTATGGAGGAAAGTGATGAGCATCACCAGATTAATGCCATCGAAATGACCAGACGCCTAAAAGCCAGAGGGATTCCTGCAGAACGAAAAACTGTGTATAAGGATATGGAAACCCTTATAGATGCCGGGGTGGATGTAGTAAAGGGCGAAAAGGGATACTACATAGGCTCCCGTGTGTTCGAGTTGGCAGAGCTAAAGCTTCTAGTGGATGCTGTGGGTGCATCAAAATTTATTTCCCAAAGAAAGACAAAGGCTCTTGTATCAAAGCTTACTACCTTGGCAGGAGTGGAGGATGCAGCCCAGCTTCAGCGCCAGGTGGTGGTTCCAGAGAAGGCCACCTCAGCTGATGAAAAGATATTCTATACAATCGATGTGATTTATCAGTGTCTGGATAACGATAGGAAAATGTCTTTCAAATATCAGGAGTGGACTCTTACAAAGGAAATGAAGCCACGTCACGGTGGAAAGCTATATGTGGTCAGCCCTGCTTTTCTTATAAGAAATGATGAGAACTATTATCTGGTGGCTTATGATGATGAAAATGAAGAGATAAGACATTACCGAGTGGATAAAATGGTATCTGCCGAGATGCTGGATAAAAAACGTGGAGGCAAGGAGGAAAGGCTGGCACTTAATCCTCAGGAATATGCAAGAAAGCATGTCAGTATGTTTGCAGGAGAGGAGTGCACTGTCACCATCAGATACAAGAAAAAGCTGGTAGGTGTAGTACTGGATAAATTTGGAAGCGAAATCGATGTGCGCCCAGACGGGGATGAGTACGTTAAATCCAGAGTGTCTGTAGCTGTATCGCCACAGTTCTATGGCTGGCTAACGGGAATAGGTGCTACAATCTGTTTTCCAGAGGAAGAGGCCACGAAGTTTAGAGAGTATTTATTGGGGGTAATAGATAGTAAAGGGATACAGCTATAAATATTTGATTTTTTAATTTTTTATAGGTGTAAGTAAAAATATAGTTTAGGTAGTGTATTAAATGTAGCCCCCATCAACACCGATAATTTGCCCTGTCATATACGATGGGGCATTTATTATGCTAAGAACAGTTTCAGCTATCTCTGATGGATCACAGAAGCGGCCTACAGGGATCTCCTCAGCAAGCTCAGCCTTTTCGTCCTCTGAAAGCTGTCCATTCATATCAGTATCTACTACACCGCAGGTGATGGCATTTACAGCTACACCATTAGGGGCAAGCTCCTTGGCGAATGCCTTTGTAAAGGAATTTACTCCACCCTTGGATGCAGAATAGGCTACCTCACAGCTGGCACCCACTGTTCCCCACATAGAGCTGATGTTGATGATATTGCCAGTTCTACGGCTAACCATAGAAGGGGCTACAGCCTTTGATGTGTAGAATACAGAAGATAGATTAGTGTTAATCACATTATCCCAATCATCTATAGTCATATCTGTTAATAATCCGATATGGGCAATCCCTGCATTGTTGATAAGTACATCTACCTGACCCAGTTTTGCTAATGCATCCTCACAGGCTGGGATGGTAAAGCCATAATCAGAGATATCCCCCTGATAAGTATAAACTTCCACTTTACATTCCTGGCGAAGTTCTTCTGCAAATTCATTTAATAAATCTATATTGTTATGACAAAAAAGTGCCAGATGGTAACCTTCCATAGCTAATCTTTTAGCAATGGCCTTTCCGATACCTCTGCTGGCTCCAGTAATAATAGCTGTATGTTTCATTTAAAGCTCCTTTGATAAATGTATTTACAATTTATTAAGAAAATATTAATTATCAGATAAAATCTTGAGGTTTTTAAATTGTATTGATATACTAATTACATAATAAATCAAATCCTTTTTGAAAAAAGAAGAACTGATTTATTAAATACTTCGGTAAAGGTGGTACGACATCATGAAAACAACAATCACAGGAAAAACATCGAATTAACACAAGGACTTAAGGAAGCGGTGGAGGAACGCTTCAAAAATTAGACAAATACTTTAATAAGGATACTGAAGCAATCGTAACACTAGACGTAGAGAAAGGACGTCAGAAAATAGAAGTAACAATCCCTATGAAGGGAAGTTATCTTAGAGCAGAGGAAGTAACATCTGATATGTACGCTTCCATCGAGGCTGTTACAAACACATTAGAGGCTCAGCTCAAAAAGCACAGAAATAAGATTATCGACAGAAAGCAGTCTGATTCAAGGGTAATATTCGCTCAGGATTTCATTGAGGAAAAGGTAGCGGATGAGGAGAAAATCCAGATTATCCGTACAAAGAAATTTGATATGAAGCCAATGTATGCTGAGGATGCTTGCCTTGAAATGGAAATGTTAGGACATGATTTCTTCATGTTCAGAAATGCTGATACTGATGAAATTAACGTAGTATACAAAAGAAAGAACGGAGCTTATGGTCTTATTGAACCAGAGTTCTAAAGTTCTAAATTTTATAAAATTTTAATCAATGAATTTTAACCTCCTATTGATATAATCCGAAAACATTATTTCAATAGGAGGTATTTTTATGCACAAAACAAGTTTTGGAATTTTTGTAAAGTGGCTGAGGAAAGAATTTGAGCTGACCCAACAGCAGCTGGCCGAAAAGCTGGATTGTGCTGTAAGTACGATAGCTAGATTTGAGGCGGGACGGGAATTACCAAGCAGAAGGATATTTATGAAATTAAATAGTGTATTTGAAACTATTGGAATTATTTACGATGAATTATGGATGGAAAGCGTATTTGGTTTTAAGGAGGCAAGAAAGGAACTGCTTGAAGCTATAAAGAAGGGGCGTGGAGATGAGATTGAAAGGAAGTTGGACAAGTTTAAAGAATTGATGGAAGAGGCGGAGGGAGAAAATGATGAGGATGAAAAGAGGGAGAATATGCAGTATTACGCCTTGGGACATCTAATTTCTATAAGAAAAAGAGGATTGTCGGTAGAGCAGTTCTTAGACGAAATAACCCAGACCTTTGAACTGAGGAGGAAGATACCAGATTTTGAAGATTTGCCAAATGTAAAGCTGTCACTGATAGAATATCAAATGTTATACGAGATAGGGGAAGCCTATAGGATTATGGGGGATGTAAACACAGCAGAAAAAATATGTAAGGGACTTCTTGCTAATAAGATAGATCACAGAAGTCCTTTTGTAAAAAATAAATATATAGAAGCTTCCTTCGCTCTCGCAAAGGTTTGCGTAACTAAAAATGACTATTCATCAGTGAATGATTGTCTTGAGTACATTTTTAGTCAGTATATGGATAAAAGTGATACCAGAACCTTCTTTCATTCTTTGATGATTCAAATTGATGTGTTTGAATATCTGGGGGACAAAACAGGAGCAGAACTTACCAAGCAGTTTTTAGAATCAGCACAGAAGCTTAAGAGACATATGCACTGGAGTAGTCGCATACATTTAAAAGAGTAATAATAGATACAATATGCAATGGTACTTGTATTTTTTCGAAAAAAATACTATATTAACGCAAGGTAAAATAATAATTTAGATAGATTGAAAGGTAGTTATATGGATATAGTAGTTTTGGCTGGTGGATTAAGCTCAGAGAGAGATGTTTCCTTTAAGTCTGGTACAATGGTAGCAAAAGCCCTTAGAAACAGAGGACATAGAGCACTGGTTCTTGATGTCTTTATGGGATACAAGGATGCAGATTGCGATATCACTGATATTTTTGAAAACAGTGAGGCAAATTCTGTAAAGGTTTCTGATATTCCTACAGAGGCTCCAGATATCAAGGCTATTAAGGCTAGCCGTCCAGATCAGAGCCCAAGCTTTTTCGGACCAAACGTTATAAAAATATGCCAGAAGGCTGATGTGGTATTTATGGCGCTTCACGGTGGCGAGGGAGAAAGCGGAAAGGTTCAGGCTGCCTTTGATTTATTTGGAATAAAATATACAGGCAATGATTATCTTTCAAGTGCCATTGCCATGGACAAGCAGATGACTAAGAATGTCATTGAAAAAGCAGGCGTTCCAGTTCCAACAGGCACATCCCTTAAAAAGGAAAATAGAAAGAAATTCAAGTTCGACAAGTTCCCTTGTATTGTTAAGCCTAACTGCGGTGGCTCTTCAATTGGTGTTACTATCGTAAACGAGCCAGAGGAGCTTAATGCGGCTCTTGATGCAGCCTTTGAATGGGAGGATGAGGTTGTTGTAGAGCAGTTTATTTCAGGTAGAGAATTTTCAGATGGTGTTATCGAAGGAAAGGCTCTTCCTATTATTGAGATTGCTCCAAAGCAGGGCTTCTATGATTACAAGAATAAATATGCTGCTGGCTCAGCTGTGGAGACCTGTCCTGCAGAAATCAGCCACAAGGCTACAGATAAAATGCGCAAGTACGCTGTAATGGCATACAAGGCACTTGGTCTTACAACTTATGCACGTATTGATTTTATGATGGATAAGGATGAAAATATTTATTGCTTAGAGGCTAACACTCTTCCTGGAATGACACCTACTAGCCTTCTTCCACAGGAAGCAAAGGTTACAGGAATGGACTTCGAGGATTTGTGTGAGAAATTAATTGTAGTTTCGTTAAAGAAGTATTCATAAGAATATTTTAAATTTTGGTCATTGGGACCATATCGGTTAGAGAGAAAGATATATGAAGAACATGACATTGGCACATGTTGCCCAGGTAGTAAAGGGGCAGCTTATATTGCCTGAGGGCAGGGAGGCCCTTAAAAATTCAGAGATTCAGGGTGCAGTTAACGACAATCGTAAGGTGGAAAAGGATTTCCTCTTTATACCTATGGTTGGAGCACGAGTAGATGGACACGATTTTATAGAGGATGCTTTTTCAAAGGGGGCATTAGCTAGTCTTTCTGAAAGAAAGCTGGAAAATGTTTCAGGTCCTTATATTATCGTTGAAGATACAAAGTTAGCTTTAAAACAGATTGCCACAGACTATAGAATGCAGCTGAACATTCCGGTTATTGGTGTTATTGGTAGTGTAGGAAAGACCAGCACAAAGGAGATGCTTTCATCTGTGCTTGCCACAAAGTTTAATGTGCTTAAGACAGAAGGAAATTTCAATAATGAGATAGGTCTTCCACTTACAATTTGCCGTATCAAGGATGAGCATCAGGTTGCAGTTGTGGAGATGGGAATTTCTGATTTTGGTGAGATGCACCGTCTTGGAGATATTGCAAAGCCAGATTATGTTGTTATGACAAATATTGGTCAGTGCCATCTGGAATTTTTAAAGAGTCGTGATGGTATTCTTCAGGCTAAGACAGAAGTGTTTGAGCATATGCCAAAGAACGGTACAGTCATCCTTAATGGAGATGATGACAAGCTTATTAATGCAGACACACTTGGTCTTAACAAGATTTTCTATGGTCTCAATGGGCAGGAAGTCAGCGCCAGCGATATTGTTGCAGAGGGAATGACTGGGACAAGAGCTGTTATCAATTTATTTGGTGAAAGCTTTGAGGCTACTATTCAGCTTCCTGGAACTCATAATGTAATGAATGCCCTTGCAGCAGCAGCTGTAGGTAAGGTGCTTGGTCTTTCAAACGAAGAGATTAAGAAGGGCCTTGAAAAAGCCAGCACAATCGCAGGTCGTAACAATGTCATCGAGGTTAGAGACATAACAATAATTGATGATTGCTACAATGCAAATCCTGTATCTATGAAGGCTTCTATTGAGGTTCTTGGAAAGGCTCCAGGCCGCACTATAGCAGTTCTTGGTGATATGGGTGAGCTGGGAGATGACGAACGTCAGCTTCACTATGAGATTGGACAGACTCTTGAGGATAATCACATTGGATACGTATTTACAGTAGGTGATTTATCAGAGGAGATTAATAATTCTCTTAGTCAAAAAAATAGCTCCTGCATGGCACATCACTATACCAATGTAGAAGCTATGTTAGAAGACTTATTACCAATAATTCGTGGTGGCGATACCATCTTAGTAAAGGCATCACACTTTATGAATTTCTCGACCGTCGTAGAAGCGATACAAACAAGATTTGAGTAATCAAAAACCCCCAGTAGGGTTGCCGTAACTGGGGGTTAATATATTTATAGTAATTTTTTGTCCGCTTCGAGCTGCTTAGCCATAATGCCTTGGATATAAGCTCCAGGGCGTTTTTTATTTTCACCTTCGAGAGCGTTTGGATCAATTGGAGGAAGGAAGGTAACTATAACCTTTGCGCGTTTGCACTTAGGCATATGGGCCTCCAGAACCTGACGAGTGTTTGTGAAGCAAACTGGTACGATAAGGCTATTAGTCTTTGTGGCAACCTTAAGTGATGCTTCGTGGAATTCTGCCATCTCACCAGTCTTAGAACGTGTGCCTTCTGGGAACACAAACATATTGATGCCAGCCTTAATATGCTCCTGTGCCTTTAGAATTAGCTTTAAATCCTGACGAGGATCTGTTCTTGTAAGGAAAAGGCAATAATTCATTACCATCCAAGTACTAAGAAGTGGAACCTTTCTAATGTCATCCTTTGCAAGAAATCCTGTAACAGCAGGGCAAAGATGATAACCGATAACAACATCGAAGTAGCTCTGGTGGTTACCAACAAATAAAACTGCTTTATCCTTAGGAATGTTTTCAAGGCCGTGAACCTCGTATTTTGCACCAGCTATGAAAGCAACTACACCGAATGCCCAGGCTACGATTTTATAGTCGATAACATCTTTTGCACGTTTATTGAAAAGACCCAGGATAAATAAAATAGCCCAAATTGGGATACTTATAATCAAGAAAATAGTGATAAATAAAACTGTAAATATAGTTCTAACCATGTTGACCTCCAAGTTTTTATATACATTAATTATAAAATAGTCACTAGTAATAAGCAAATAAATGAAAATTAGGAAACGATAGCGAAACTAAAGACTTTAATTTAGTTTTAATAAGTGTTATAAACTATAACAATTTCAAGGTGCAAGAAGGTTTTTTTATTATAAATATTCAAAAAACTTGTATAAAATTTTGACAAATTACACAAAAAGTGATAAACTACAACCAGCAAAATATAAATTGCTAGAACTGCAATATTTATATTGCTAGAAAAGGGGGAGACATCATGGAACGAGAGGACTTTGACAAGGTGCGCGAATCAGTCAGATCGCAGTGCGGTAGTAGAGTTGTTATTCAGTTAGACAAGGGGCGTAACAAGGTTGACATTCAGCAAGGTGTTATTCAAGAAGCTTACCCAAGTGTTTTTACTATATTAGTTGACGACACCGAGACATGTCCATCACAGTTGTTATCCTTCAGCTATACAGACATAATTACTAAGGAAATTCGCATGAAACTTTGCTAGTTACAATTTCATAATGGCTTCAAACGCGACCTCAGCTTAGGCTGGGGTCGTTTTCTTTTTGTATATAGGTTGAAATGGGTTTCCATAACTTGTATCATAATATAGAGAGATTATGTAATAATGCCCTAGATATAGGGTTTGCCATTTTGGAGATATTAGTTATGAAATATGAAAAGTTAGCGAAGGCGGCAGTATGCGCAGTAGTTTGCATTTCTATTCTTGCTTCGGATTCTACTGTAGCCAATGCGGTTCGCTCTATCAGGGAGATTGAGCAGGAACAGGATGCCTTGCAGGATGAGATAGATGCTTTAGATGCGGATTTGTATGCATTGGTTAGCCAGATTGCAGAGATTAATGCAGAGATTACAGATACAGAGGCGGAGATAGAGGATACTCAGGCTTCTCTTGCAGAGGCTACCGCAGCAAAGGAAGATCAGTATGCTGCGATGAAGCTTCGTATAAAGTATATGTACGAGACACCACAGGAGAGCGTTTTAGAAATGCTTATTTCCTCTGGTTCCATTACACAGTTCTTGAATCGAATGGAGTACGCTAATAGCGTTTACGATTACGATAGAGAAAAGCTAGATCAGTTTATTGCTACTCAGGCAGAAATAGAAGAGTTGGCAAAAGCCTTAGAAGAGGAAAAGGTTTCCTTAGAGGCTGCGAAAAAGGAATTAAAGACTCAGGAAGCTGCTTTGGAAGCGATGGTTACAGAAAAGCGCGGCGAGATGGATGATTTGGATGCCGAGCTGAAGCTGGCCAAGGAGATTGCAGCTAGAGAGGCTGCCCGTAGAGCCGCAGAAGCAGCTGCAAGAGCAGCGGCTGGTAATGGAGCTGTTAAGACTACTGGTGGTTATAATGTAAATGGAGATTTGAATCCTGGCTATAAGACAGGTACCAGTGGTTCTAGTGTTGTATCCTATGCAAATCAGTTTGTTGGAAATAGATATGTCTGGGGAGGAACATCCCTGACTAATGGTTGCGATTGTTCAGGCTTTGTGCAGGGTGTACTGGCAAACTTCGGTATCACTTATGGTTCGCGTATGACATCTGGTTCATTTAGAGGTGTAGGACAGGAAGTTAGCTATAATTACATGCAGCCGGGTGATATTGTTTGTTATCCGGGACACGTTGCTATTTATGCAGGTAATGGACTTATAGTAGAGGCTCAGAGTACGGCAACTGGTATTACAAATTATAGACCAGTTACATGTCATTCGATTATTACAATACGAAGGGTACTATGATTCTAAAAAGCTTGTAAAACCGATAGTGCTTCTTGTGTGCGTAGCCGTAGTGGTATACGCACTCATCACCATGGGGGATGGAAGAGGTCCCCTTATTTATAGTGAGCATTTGGATGATGTAGCTGTTACTGTGGATGAAAAAGAAGTGACTTTTAGGGATTTGGCCTTTTATATTCTTTATGAGGAGCGAAAGGTTGAAGAGCAGGCTAGAATTTATAATCCTGATTACACCAAGGATTATTGGAATCTTCATACTAATGATACTTTCATTCAGGAAGAGGCCAAGGATGTAGTTATGGGAATGGCGGTCCATGATTATCTTTTTTATCAGATGGCAGTTGCCGAGGGAATGGATACCCTTACAGCATCAGAGGAAGATGAGCTTGCATTTGCAATTACCGATTTCTGGGAAGATATGCTGGATGTTCAGTGGGAAAATCTTCCTTGTGATGAAGAGACTATCAATGAGCAGATTAGGATAGTGGCTATTGCTGAGAAATATCAGGATTATCTGGCTAAGGAACAGGGACCTAGTCAGGCTGCCTATAAATATGACGGTTATTATTATAGTCTTATACGGGATGAACATTCTGTTAAGATAAATAAAAAGCTATGGCAAAAGTTTGTAATGGGTGATATCACTCTTGAACATACAAAGTTAAATTATATTAATGGATTAACTGATGCGGACAAGGAAAAGATTAAAGACAAGAGGTAGAAAGGATTTTAATATGATTAAGATAAATAGAAACGACCCTTGCTGGTGTGGCAGTGGGCGCAAGTATAAGCAGTGCCATGAGGCTATGGATAGAAAAATCGAAAGCTTTGCAGTGAAGGGCCACAAGGTTCCTACACACGATATGCTAAAGACGCCAGAGCAGGTAGAGAAAATCAGACAGTCAGCAGTAATCAATATGGCTTGTCTTGATGCAGTTGCTGAGGCCATTCACGAGGGAATGAACACAGCAGAGATTGATAAGATTGTTTATGACACCACTACAAAAATGGGTGGTATTCCAGCACCACTTAATTACGAGGGGTTCCCTTACAGCGTATGTACATCAGTAAATGATCAGGTATGTCACGGCTATCCTTCAAAGGATGTTATTCTTAGAAGCGGAGATATTGTTAACGTAGATTGCTCAACAATTCTTGATGGCTATTATTCAGATTCATCAAGAATGTTTATGATAGGAGATGTTGATCCAGAGACAAAGAAGCTGGTAGAGGTTACAAAGGAGTGTTGTGACCTTGGTCTAGAGCAGGTTAAGCCTTGGGGATTCCTGGGTGATGTAGGTGCTGCTATTTGTAAGCACGCTCACGCTAATGGATATCAGGTTGTTCGCGAGATTGGTGGACATGGCGTAGGATTAGAGTTCCACGAGGAGCCTTGGGTAGGATATAACACACTTCCTGGCACAGAGCTTCTTTTGGTTCCAGGATTTATGTTTACAATCGAGCCTATGATTAATATGGGAACACAGAAGATTAAGACTGACCCTAACAATGGTTGGGAGGTTTCTACTCTCGACGGAAAGCCTTCTGCTCAGTGGGAGTATCAGGTACTTGTTACTGAGACAGGCTACGAAGTAATTTCTTATTAAGGTAAATTGAATATGATGCGATTAGACAAGCTTTTGGTAGAATTAAATATCGGAACAAGGTCTGAAGTTAAGGCTCTTCTTAAGAAGGGCCTTATTTTTGTAGACGGAGAGAAGGCAACAAAGCCAGAGCAAAAGGTGGATGAAAACTCTGTAGTGATTACCTATCAGGGTAAGGAATACACATATCAGAAATTTTCTTACTATGTTATCAACAAGCCAAAGGGAGTTATCACCGCTACTGAGGATGCTCACGAGAAGACAGTTATGGACGTATTTTATAGTCTGTGCCCAGATGCTCCAAAGGGGCTGGCACCAGTGGGAAGACTGGATAAGGATACCACAGGGCTTTTACTGATAACTAACGATGGTCAGCTGGCACACGATATGCTTTCTCCAAAGAAACATGTGGATAAAACATATTTTGTAACCCTCGATGGTGAATTATCAGAAGAAGATGTGGCTGCTCTTGAGGCAGGGGTTCATATTGGTGAGGGCGAACCTACTGCACCTGCTACAGTGAAATATGAGGGTGGAAAAACCTGTTATATAACAATTCATGAAGGAAAATTTCATCAGGTAAAAAGGATGTTTTTTGCAGTGGGAAAAACCGTGCTAGAGCTGAAAAGAACGGCATTTGGACCACTTGTATTAGATGAAGAAAAAGTGCCTGAAGGACACTTTATCACATTAAACCCTGAAAGTTTTTCTTGCAAATAATTTAAACAAGATTTATTATATCTTCAAAGTAGTTTCACAGATTAAAGTGATAAAGCGAGACGAGAGGATTTCGCTGAAAATGAAATGGAGGTATGAATATGAAAAAGAGAGCGTTAAGTTTAGCACTTTGTGCAGCAATGACAGCTTCTATACTTGTAGGTTGTGGCAACAATGAAAGCGCACCTGCAGGTGGAGAATCAGTAGATACATCGGGAGAGCTCACATGGAGAATTGGTGGTATTGGACCTATCACAGGTGCGGCTGCTCAGTACGGACAGGGCGTTATGAATGCTATTCAGCTTGCAGTTGACGAGGTTAACGAAGCAGGTGGCATTAACGGTTATAAAATTTCTTTTAATTTCCAGGATGATGAGGCTGATCAGCAGAAATCAGTAAACGCATACAACACATTGAAGGACTGGGGAATGCAGATTCTCGAGGGAACAGTTACTTCAGGTGCAGGCCAGGCGGTATCAGCTGAGACATATGCAGACAGAATGTTTATGCTTACACCATCAGCATCATCAACAGATGTAACAAACGGACATGACAATGTATTCCAGGTTTGTTTCTCAGACCCAAATCAGGGTGCTGTATCAGCAGATTATATTGCAGATAATGGATTAGCTACTAAGGTTGGTATTATTTACGATAGTTCGGATCCATATTCATCAGGTGTATATCAGACATTTGCTACAGAGGCAAAAGCAAAGGGACTTGAGATTGTAGCAACAGAGGCTTTCACAGCAGATTCAAAGACAGATTTTACAACACAGCTTCAGAAATGTAAGGATGCAGAGGCAGATCTTCTTTTCCTTCCTTTCTACTACACAGAAGGATCTATCGTACTTACACAGGCTAATCAGATGGGATATGCTCCTACAATGTTTGGTGTAGATGGTTTTGATGGACTTCTTGGTGTGGAAAACTTTGATGTAAAGCTTGCTGAGGGTGTATATCTTCTTACACCATTCGCAGCTGATTCTACAGATGAGGCAACACAGAATTTTGTATCTAAGTATGAAGAGAAGTTTGGCGGAACACCAAACCAGTTTGCAGCTGATGCATACGATGGTATTTACATTTTAAAGGAAGCGCTTGAGGCATCAGGACTTACACCAGAAGCTTCGACAGAAGAGATTTGCGATGCACTTATCAGCGAAATTCAGAATGTAAATTATAATGGACTTACAGGTGAGGGAATGACTTGGAACGAAAAGGGTGAGGTATCAAAGTCACCTAAGGCCGTAATTATCAAAGATGGAGCATACGCTTCAGTAGATTAATTAGAGCATCAAAGACGATGCAGGGCTGTTCCAATTGGAACAGTCCTGCATCTAATTTATTTTTAACGAAAGAGAGTTTTAGTGTATGGGATTTTTAACCTATTTAATCAATGGATTAAGCCTTGGCAGCGTATATGCAATCATCGCTTTGGGATACACAATGGTTTATGGTATCGCAAAGATGCTTAACTTCGCCCACGGTGACGTTATTATGATTGGCGCATACGTAGTTTTTATGTGTATGTCAAATTCAGGCATGCCTGCTGTAGTTTCTATTGTTATTTCAATAGTGTGCTGTACAGCCCTGGGAATGATTATAGAAAAGATAGCATACAAACCACTTAGAAAGGCAACTAATCTTGCTGTACTTATTACAGCTATTGGTGTCAGCTATTTCCTTCAGAATATGGCGCTTATGATTTTTGGTTCAAATCCTGTAAGCTTCACATCTGTTGTAAAATGGCAGGGAATTTCACTGGCAGGTGGAGCACTGAAGATTACTGGCAATGCAATTATCACAATCATTACTTGCGTGGTAATTATGATTGCACTTATGTGGTTCGTAAAGAATACAAAGCCAGGTCAGGCTATGAGAGCAGTGTCTGAGGATAAGGAAGCAGCCATTCTTATGGGAATTAATGTAAATGCAACTATTTCACTTACCTTTGCAATAGGCTCGGGTCTTGCAGCTATAGCAGGTGCCCTTCTTTGCTCATCATACCCTAGTCTTACACCTTATACAGGCTCGATGCCAGGTATCAAGGCTTTTACAGCTGCAGTATTTGGTGGAATTGGGTCTATTCCAGGAGCACTTATTGGTGGACTCCTTCTTGGTATCATCGAGATTTTAGCGAAGGCATATATTTCCAGCCAGCTGGCAGATGCTATCGTATTTGCGGTATTGATTATTGTACTTTTGGTTAAGCCTACCGGTATTCTTGGTAAGCAAATCAAAGAGAAAGTGTAGGTGACGGCCATGAGTTTATTCAAGAATTTAAATAAATCTACACAGAAATTATTAGGAACAATCGGTGTTATCGTAGTTTTATATATCGTAATGACGATAATGGATGGCACAGGAAATCTTAGCTCTCTTATGAAGGGACTATTAGTGCCTGTATGTGCCTATTCACTTGTTGCAGTTGGATTAAATCTTTGTGTTGGCTATTTAGGTGAGCTTTCACTTGGTCACGCAGGATTTATGTGCGTAGGAGCATTTTCATCTGCATTTTTCTCCAGAGCATTTCAGGATGCGATTCCAGATGTACCAAGATACATCATTGCACTTGTTCTTGGAACTGCAATGGCTGCACTTTTTGGATTCTTAATTGCTATTCCTGTACTTAGATTAAAGGGAGATTATCTTGCCATCGTAACACTTGCTTTTGGCGAGATTATAAAGAACGTAATCAACGTAATGTATGTTGGTACAGATTCAGAAGGAATGCATTTTTCTATGAAGGACCAGCTTTCAATGGGTATGGCATTAGATGGAAAAATGATTATAAATGGACCACAGGGTATCACAGGAACACCTCGTCAGTCCACATTTACAATTGCAGTTTTGCTTTTGATTTTGGCACTTGTAGTTACTCATAATTTTGTAAATTCTAGAACTGGTCGAGCTGTAAAGGCAATAAGAGATAATCAGATTGCTGCAGAAACAGTTGGTCTTCCAGTTACAAAATATAAGCTTACTGCATTTACAATTTCTGCAGCTATTGCAGGACTTGGTGGTGTGTTATACGCTCACAACATTAACTCACTTACAGCTACTACAAACAATTTTGGATATAATATGTCCATTATGATTTTGGTATATGTAGTCTTAGGTGGTATTGGTAATTTCTCTGGTTCCGTTGTTGCGGCAGTTGTACTTACAATGCTTCCAGAGCTTTTAAGAGGATTATCGACATACAGAATGCTTATTTACTCAATCGTACTTATTGTGCTTATGCTGTTTAACTGGGCACCTGCAATTCTTAAATGGAGAGATGAGCACGGACTTACAACAGCTGCTATACTTGGCAAATTCAAGAAAAAGGAGGTGCGCTAAATGGCATTACTTGAAGTTACAAATTTGGGCATTTCCTTTGGAGGTCTTAGAGCAGTAGACGAGTTTAATCTTACTATTGAGCAGGGAGAGCTTTATGGATTGATTGGACCAAACGGTGCAGGTAAGACTACTGTTTTCAACATGCTTACAGGCATTTACAAGCCTACAGATGGAAAGATTTTTCTGGATGGAAAGGATGTAACAGGAAAGAAGACAGCAGATATTAATAAGGCTGGCGTAGCTCGTACATTCCAAAACATTCGTCTTTTCGGGGATCAGAGTGTTCTGGATAATGTAAAAATCGGATTACACAATTCCTTTGATTACGGGACAGCAACAGGAATATTCAGATTGCCAAAGTTTTTCAAGACTGAAAAGGAAATGGATAAAAAGGCTCTGGAGATTCTCTCGGTATTTGGACTGGATACTTCTGCTGATATTTTGGCATCGAACTTGCCATACGGAAAGCAGAGAGAATTGGAAATAGCAAGAGCACTTGCAACTAATCCAAAGCTTCTTCTTTTGGATGAGCCTGCAGCAGGAATGAATCCAAACGAGACCAGAGACCTGATGAATACAATCGCACTTATTCGTAAGGAATTTGGTGTGACTATACTTCTTATTGAACACGATATGAAGCTGGTTTCAGGAATTTGTGAGAAGCTTACCGTATTAAACTTTGGGCGAGTGCTATCTCAGGGACGTACCAGTGAAGTGTTAAATGACCCTGAAGTTATTAAGGCTTATCTAGGAGAATAATAAGGAGGTTATTTTCATATGCTTTAGCTTATGAAAATGATCTCCCACAGCACATCCCTATTGCCTGTAAGGCAATCATAAATGGATGTGCTTTCCCGCTAGTCATATAAAGAGAAAATTATTTTGATAGAGGTTTATATGTTAGAAGTAAAAGATTTAGTAGTAAATTATGGAGTTATTCAGGCTCTTAAGGGAATTTCATTTGAGGTCAATGAAGGTGAAGTCATTGCATTGATTGGCGCCAACGGCGCAGGCAAGACCACCACTCTTCAGACAATATCAGGAATGCTTCAGCCAACGTCTGGAAAGGTGATGCTAGAGGGAGTTGATATTACAAAGGTTCCAGGGCATAAAATCGTCTCTATGGGTATGGCTCATGTACCAGAAGGAAGAAGAGTTTTCCCAGGATTAACAGTGCTTGAAAACTTGAAAATGGGAGCATATACTAGAAGTAACAAGAAGGAAATCGCAGATGAATTTGAAAGGGTTTACGAGAGCTTTCCTCGTTTGAAGGAGCGTCGTAATCAGCTGGCAGGTACACTTTCAGGTGGAGAGCAGCAGATGCTGGCAATGGGACGTGCTCTTATGAGTCAGCCTCGCATCATCCTTATGGATGAGCCATCCATGGGACTTTCGCCAATCTACGTCGAAGAGATTTTCAATATCATTCAAGAGATTTCCAAGGCAGGGACAACAGTGCTTCTTGTAGAACAGAATGCAAAGAAGGCACTAGCTATCGCAGATCGTGCATACGTATTAGAGACTGGCAACATCGTACTTTCAGGCGACGCCCGTACTCTTATGAACGACGATTCGATTAAGAAGGCATATTTAGGAGAGTAAGTATTAAGGATTGTTAGTGTAAGAAATACATATAATAAAAGGGAGGTTTATTATGGGGGATGAAAAGAAACTAGTTATAAGTATTGCTAGAAGTTATGGTTCAGGAGGACTTACTCTTGCAAAGAAACTGGGAAAGGAGCTAGGACTTCCGGTTTACGATAGAGAGATTCTTCGAATGGCTTCCGATCAGAGTGGAATCAATGAGGAAATGTTCGGCGAGGTAGACGAGCATGTCAGAAAGATTTTCCTCTCTGCAAAGGCTCATTACAAGGGACTACCTCTTAGCCCAGAGTATGCAGCATTTACATCAGATGACAATCTGTTTGAGCTTCAGGCAGACGTTATCAAGAGAATTGCAAATACTCAAAGCTGCATCATAGTAGGCCGATGTGCAGACTATATTTTAAAGGATAGAGCTTATGTACTTTCTCTTTTCTTTTATGCATCAGAGGAGAATTGCCTTACACGTTTACGCAGACAGGTAAGCGGAACTGATGAGGAACTTTTAAAGCGAATGCATGATATTGATAAGCATCGTGCAGATTACTACAAGTATTATACTGGCAATGACTGGAATGATGCCAGAAACTACGACTTCTGTCTGGATACAGGTGTTATGGATTACGACAGACTTATAGAGGTTGTAAAATCCTATATCGAAATCAAAAATAGAGAAATCTAATTGCAAAAGACCAATGAGGTAAGTGCTCATTGGTCTTTTTTATTTGATAGCTTTGTAGTTAATCTATTTAGTTTTAATTCCATAAAATAGCTTTTATCATTATCATCAGAAATTATTTCAAAACCTAAATGCTTGTATAACTGAAGGGCTTTTTTGTTTTCCTTATCAACTTCAAGGCGGACATTTTCCATTCCAGCGTCCTTGGTAATTTGAATAGCTTTGGTAGTCAGTCTGAAGAAAGTTTTTCCTTTCATAAAACCCAGCTCGTCAGATAATAACAAAGTGGTGACAAAACAGGTTTTTGTTTCTATGTCATTGCAGTAAAAACCTATAAACCCAACAGGAATATCGTTGTGATATTCAACCACGAATTTGCCATTGCTTAAAAGCTTTTGGCAGTATTCCTTCAAAAAAGCTTCGTCTCTGTATTCCACGAAAAAATCATACTGCTTAAAAGCGTTAATGACTTTAATGCACTCATCTAAGTCGGTAACTTCTAGTGTTTCAATATTAGCCATTATGTAATCTCCTCAAGTAAAAAGCCTTCTAGTAAAGAAATATTAATGCCAAGTATTATAACAGATATAAAAGAATAGTTAAATCAAAGATGATAATAGATTTGCATTTGTTATAGGTATATGACAAAATATGTGGGAAGCCTTGTAAGATACTGATAAAAAGGGAATTTTAGAAGGTTCAAGAAGGATAATTATTGTAAAGTTAATTTGATATAAGAAATACGTGGAGGCTAGATTAAATAAATGAACCTTAAAGTATTAAAAACACTAGAGTATGACAAGATAATAGACCGTCTTGCTGAAAAGGCTACCTGCGAATCAGGTAGGCTTCGTTGTAAGCAGCTTCTTCCAATAAATGATATTGAAGAAATCAAGGTAATGCAGCAGGAGACAGCCTGTGCCTTTAATCGCCTTATTAAGTTTTCAGATGTTAGCGCTAGTGGTACCACAGATTTGCGTCCATCTCTTGCCAGATTGGAGCTTGGCTCTTCTCTTAGCATAGAGGAGATTCTTGCAGTGGCGAATGTGCTGGAGGTTACAAAGCGCGTGGCAGCATACGGCAAGCAGATGGAAGAAGAGGATGCACTCAGCTTTTATTTCAATGGTCTTTCGCCAGAGGTTGCCATTTTAAATGAAATCAGAAGATGTATCATTGACGAGGAAACTATTGCTGATGATGCCAGCACAGCTCTTTTCGACATCAGAAGAGGGATGCAACGCACTAATGAAAAGATTAAGAGCGTTATGAATTCCATGCTTAATAACAGCACCACAAGAGGATATCTTCAGGAGCCTGTAGTTACTGTTCGTGGAGGACGATTCTGTCTTCCAGTTCGTGCCGATTATAAATCGAGAGTTCCTGGTATGGTTCACGATCAGTCATCTACCGGTAGCACATTTTTTATTGAGCCTATGCAGGCTGTGGATTTGAATAATGAAATGCGAGAGCTACAGGTTCGTGAGCAGGATGAGATAGAGCGTATTCTTGCAATTCTTTCTAATAAGATTGCAGAAGCATCAGAGGGAATTATTCGTAATTACGAATTACTTACAGAGATAGATTTTATTCTTGCAAAGGGACGCTATGCTATCGAGCTTAATGCCAGCAACCCAGAATTTAATGAGGATGGAATCATTAATCTTCGTGGAGCAAGACATCCGCTTCTTGACCCTAAAAAGGTTGTGGCTACAGATATTAAGCTGGGAGAAGATTATAATCTTCTTCTTGTTACAGGACCAAATACCGGTGGTAAGACAGTTTCCCTTAAGACCTGTGGACTTCTTACACTTATGGCACAGGCTGGTCTTCACATTCCTGCAAAGGACAGAAGCCAGATTGCAGTATTTGATGATGTTTATGCAGATATTGGTGATGAGCAGTCTATCGAACAGTCACTTTCCACATTCTCATCTCATATGGTGAACATTGTCCACATTTTAGAGGCAATCAATAGTGGAAGCTACTCAAAAGAAACAGAAAAGCTCATTGCTGAAAATAAAAGGACTTTGTATATTCCAAGGTAATCCACGGAACAAATACACCAAACAAGGTGCCACAGTTCCTTATTCTTATTGATGAGCTTTGCGCCGGTACTGATCCTAAGGAAGGTGCCGCTCTGGCACAGTCAATCCTGGATAGACTTCACACTCTTGATGTGCGCACTATGGCTACCACCCACTATAGCGAGCTGAAGGTATACGCTCTTTCAACTGAGGGAGTAGAGAATGCTTCATGTGAATTCTCACTGGAGACCCTCAGTCCTACATATCATCTGATTATTGGTGTGCCTGGAAAGTCAAATGCTTTTGCTATTTCTTCAAAGCTTGGAATTCCAGCTGACTTAATAGAGGATGCCCAGGGCAGACTGTCAGAGGATGATAAGTCTTTTGAGGATTTGATGGTTGATCTTGAACAGAAGCGTCACCAGGTAGAGCAGGATGCGGCTGAGGCGGCTGCGGCTTTGAAAGAGGCTGAAAGCAAGCTTGCAAATGCTACTGCGAAAGAAGAAAAAATCAAATCTCAGCGTGAAGAGCTTATTCGTCAGGCCCACGAGGATGCAGCAGCAATCCTTCAGGAAGCAAAGGATATTGCAGATGAAGCTATCCGCGACTTTAATAAATTTGGTAAGGGTGGCGGAAATATTTCTGCTATGGAAGCAAAACGTCAGGCTCTTGGTCAGGGTGTAAACAAATCAAAGAGCAAGGCAAAGGCAAAGCAGGAGGTTCAGGAGAATCATAATGTACCTACAAACCTTCGCGTAGGCGACAAGGTAAAGGTGCTTTCAATGAATCTTACTGGAAATGTATGTACAGTGCCTAATGCAAAGGGTGATGTGACAGTTCAGATGGGTATTATGAAATCTACTGTTAATATCAAGGATCTTGTTCTTATCGAGGAAGAGGACAAGTTTGTTCCAAAGAAGGGCACTAGAGTCAAGAATATGACTTACGGAGGATTTAATAAGGCGGCATCCATTTCGCCGGAGATAAATCTTCTGGGATGCACCGTTGATGAGGGTATAGCAAAGCTTGAAAAGTATCTTGATGATGCTTATATCAGTCACCTTACATCGGTACGTGTTGTTCACGGTAAGGGAACTGGTGCACTTCGTGCAGGTGTGCAGCAGTATCTTCGCAAATGCAAAAATGTGGCGGAATTCCACCTTGGGGAATTTGGGGAAGGCGACGCCGGCGTAACCATCGTAACGTTTAAATAATATTTCATAGTGTGATACTAGTGTGATAAATGAAATGTTATTATTTCTTCAGATAAAAGGTAATGAAAAACACAAATCAACCGATAAAGTATTCAGTTGAAAAAATTATTTGAGGAGGAATAACAAAAATGGCAATCGGAGAAATCATTAGATGCTCGACAATTGAGGAGGTTTTTAGAAAGGCATTTGACCTTAATAGAATCGGTATTAAGACCGAGTTCTTATCTAATTGTACACTCAGGGTAGTTAGCATAGCTAACGCATAATAAGTGATTTGGATTATATGTGAAATTCTTTTTCATTTATTATTCTCCTTTTAAAAACAGCCTGAAGCAGTAAGCTTTGGGCTGTATTTTTTTGACAATTTTAGCAATTTACAAAAAATATTTTTAAAAATATGTTGACATACTTTATCTGTCGTAGTATATTTACTTCAACAGATGAAGTACTCTATCAGTCGTAGTACGATAGATAAAGTACGACAGATGAAGTACACTAAATAAAGGAAAATGGTAAAGGAGGAATTATATGGGCGAAATCAGTAGTGACGTAATCCGTGGCTACAACGATACCATGATTCTTAGCATCCTTATTAAAGAGCCATCCTATGGTTATGAAATATCAAAGCAAATAAAGACAATCACAGAGGAGAAATACATAATCAAGGAGACCACACTTTATTCGGCCTTCACTCGAATGGAGAAGAACGGATACATAGAATCCTTCGTTGCAGACCCAGATCCAGAAGGAAATGGAAAGAAGAGAACTTATTACAGAGTCACAGAAGCGGGGCAGGCTTTTTACCGTGAGAAATGTGATGAATGGGAACTTACCAAAGAAGTAATTGAGCGATTCATAAAAAAATAGGAATAGTAGAGATAGGAGAAGAGATATGGAAACAATAAGAAACTACTTGGAGACAATGTTTGCTAATATGCCAAATACTCCAGAGGTTAAGAAAGCAAAGGCTGAGTTGCTTTCAATGATGGAAGATAAATTCAACGAGATGATAGCTGATGGAGTGAATGAGAATCAGGCAGTTGGCACAGTTATCGCTGAGTTTGGAAATCTTGATGAGCTTGCAGCAGACCTTGGCCTTACTAAGGAAGTTGAGGCGACTCACGAGAGAGAAGAATCTAAGCCACGTCATTTCCTTAGAATGGAAGAAGTAGAGGATTACTTAAATGTGGCAAAGGGAAATGGATTATTAATCGGTATTGGCGTTTTGCTTTGCATCACATCCGTTACGTGGCCAATTCTATTTGAATTCCTTCTTAGGGGCCAGTTAGGAGATGGACTTGGAGTGACAGGAATGTTTATTAGCATCGCTATTGCAGTTGCATTGTTTGTTTTTGCAGGCATCCGTGGTAAAGATTGGGAATTCTTAGACAAGGAGCTATGCCAGATTGATATGGCAACAGCAGATATGGTAAAGAGCAAGAAGAGAGCTTTTAAAGTTCCTCATGCAGTGATTATTTCTGTAGCAATTATGTTATTCATTCTTTGGATTCCTACAGTAGCAATCGATGTTGAAATCGTTTCAAATTGCTTATTCTACTTTATTGGTGTAGGTGTTTTCATGATAATCTATGCCAGCACTGTAATGGGAAGCTATGAGAAGGTTTTAAAGCTTAATGATTCTAAGACAATCAGCGGTAGTTATGGAAAGGATAAAGGTGATATCGTGTATATTAATAAATTTGCAGAAGGTGTTATGGAAGTTTACTGGCCTACAATCACATGCATATATCTGATTACAAGCTTTGTTACTATGGATTGGCACATTACTTGGGTTATATGGCCAATAGCAGCCATTGCACATAGATTGTTAGAGGTAGTATTGGCAGCGGAGGAGGATTAAGAAATGGATAACAAGAAATGGACTAAAAAATATTTAGTTTTGATTTGGCTTATTACATTAATCGTCGTAGTGGTATCCATATGGGGACACGTGATTAATTGGGGTGGATTTAGAGTGCTTAGCAATAGTTGGCCTGCAGGAAAAAATGTGGAATTAAAGACTTATGATTTTTCTAATGAAAAGTTAACAGATGTTGCCATCGATATGAATGAGGCAGATATAAATATTAAGTATGGCGATAAATTATCAGTAGATGCCAGTTTTCCAGAGAAATATGAGCCAAAGGTGGAGCTTAAAGGTGGAAAGCTTATTATATATCAGAGAGACAATGTAAAGCATATTTCAGATTCTGATGGATTCAAAGTAGATATTATGATTCCTAACAATACTGCTCTAGACAACGTTAAAATTGATGTAGCAGCAGGAGACATTGATATTAAGGATGTTAAGGCAGATAATCTTGATATAAATGCAAATGCAGGCGATATCGATATCAAAGATATTACAGCAGGAAAAATTGATATAGATGCAAATGCCGGTGACATTGATGTGACAAACGTGACATCAGACAAGGTAGACGTAGATGCAAATGCAGGCGATATTAATCTTATGGAGTCAACTGTAAAATCCGCAGAGGTAAACGCCAATGCGGGAGATATTGATATTACTGGAAACTATGACCAGATTGATTGCGAGTGTGATTTTGGAGATGTGGACATTAATGCACCAAACACAGATAGAAATAAAATCAATGCAGATTGTTCATTTGGAAGCGTAAATATTAAGGCACGTAATTAAAGAAAAGAGCTCGGCAAATTTGCCGGGCTCTTGTTATATTTAAAATATTTAGTGTTTAATTATAGCTACTTGATATCGTTCAAGATTGAGTGAACCATCTATCTCGCTATCAGAGAGAAGATCTGTGCCCTGTATGCCGGAGAGCGTCTGAGTGTCTTCTGTGACATTAAGATAGAAATCATACTGAATTCCATCAGCGTAGCGTGAATGTTTTTCTACACCAACAGGTAATTTCGTATATACGATATCAGCATACTCTAGTATTTCTCGATAAACAAACTCGATATCGTGCTGATTGGTACGGCAGGCAATGTAGTAGGCATGGCCTTTGCCTAAAGAATTTCTTGTAATCGCAGGTTTTCCTGCCATATAGTCATTATCGTAACGGGCAAGAACATCAGCATTCACATCTCTAAGTAATTCCTGATAATCGTGAACCTTTATTCTATGGGCAGTGCGTCCTGCTTTATCTAATATGCTAACAGCAACCTCATCTTCAGGATAAAGAGTGTCGATTTCTTCTGAACGAAGACCAAATACCTTATCAAGATTATCTCCAGGGAAGCCACCAAGATTAGCAAGTAAATCTTTGTTGACATAGCCAGTGAAATAGGTAGCCATAAACTGTCCACCATCATGTACAAAATCATAAATCTTTTGGCCAATGCCATCCTGAAGAACATAAAGCATTGGTGCACAGATTATCTTGTAGTTGCTCCAATCACTGTGGGATGAAACGATATCAGGCTCAACGCCAAGACTCATAAACTCATTGTAGATTTCCATACAGGTCTTATCGTAATTTTTGTTTCATTTGAGAGAGCCCAGGCGTCATCTATTGCCCAGCGATTGTCCCAATCATAAATAATAGCAACCTTGTTGTTTGAAACAGTGCCTGCAATCTCGGAAATCTTTTTTAAATCAGCACCAAGGCCGGCTACTTCTTTAAAGATTCGTGTGTCGTTTGTTCCGATATGATCAATTACAGCACCGTGCCATTGCTCAGAAGAACCGCGGCTCTTTCTGATTTGGAAATACTGGACAGTATCACTTCCAGCAGACACAGCCTGCATTGAAATTAGCTTGTGCATACCTGGACGACGATATTTGTTGTAAGGTCTCCAGTTAACCACACCGGGAGCAGACTCCATCATCATAAATGGCTGGCCAGGCTTCAAGCTTCTAAATAGGGCGTGATTAAAGCTGCGCTCTAATAGATGGTCTGCATCTGACTGCCTGTTATTGTGCATCTCAGGGTAATTGTCCCAGCTGATAATATCGATGAATTTGCTCATGTACCAGTAATCATAATCGTAGAACATCTCCATGAAATTTGTAGTGGTAGGCTCTGTGGCACCTGCAGATCTTAGAGTGTCGATTTCAAATCTCATAAAATCTGTAGCAGACCAGGTGGAGAATCTCTTCCAATCAAGATTAAGTCCAAGCACACAGTTTTCACCGTTTGCGTAAGGTGGATCAATCTGGTCAAAGCTGTTAAAGGTGTGGGACCAGAAGGTGGTCCACCAGGCCTTGTTAAGCTTATTTATATCGTGATCGTAGCGGTCTGCAAGCCACTCCTGAAATTTCTTTCGGCAGGTATCGCAGTAGCAGTAGCCTCCAAATTCATTTGAAATGTGCCACATTAATAGTCCAGGATGGTTAGCAAATTTCTTTGCAAGTGCGGTATCCATAATGCGAACCTTTTCTCGAAATTCAGGTGACTGCATACAGTGATTATGACGCACGCCGTGATGATTTCTCACACCACGTTCATCGCAACGCATAGCTGATGGATATTTTTCATCAAGCCAGGCAGGACGAGCTCCGGTAGGTGTGGCAAGCACAGTATAGATTCCATTAGCATAGAGCTTGTCCATAATAGGTGCCAGCCAATCGAAGCTAATGTTGCCTTCAGTTGGTTCGTGGACAGCCCAGGAAAATACACCCATTGTGACAGTGTTTATGCCTGCCTGTTTCATATATTCAATATCTTTTTCTAAAATGTCAGGTCGATCAAGCCATTGCTCTGGATTGTAGTCTCCGCCGTGAAGCAGGCCATCCACCTGAGGAAATAATTTTTTTGTATCCATAGTTAATACTCCTTATATTGCTCATCCTATCATACAAAAAGTGCGAAAATGATTAAAAATAAGTGAAAAAATTTATATTTTCGCTCATCCCCTTTTCATTGATTATATAGCGTTCTTCACTTATAATTAAGTAAGTTAATTTGCAGCCTAGCTGCGCGGCTCCACTGGAGCTTAGAAATGGAGAATTACATGAAATACATTAACACCCTCAAAGAGGGAGACAGAGGTACAGAAACATACCTTTGCAAGAAGAAGACTCAGGGCATTTCAAAGACAGGAAAGGCTTTTGAATCACTGACATTATGCGATAAGACAGGCACCATTGATGCAAAGATTTGGGATGTAGATTCCGAGGGCATCAGCGACTATGATGAGTTGGATTTCGTTACAGTTACAGGCGATATCACTAGCTGGAATGGTGCGCTACAGTTTAATATAAAGCGCCTTCGCAAGGCCAATGAGGGCGAGTTTGATATTGCAGATTATATCCCTTCCAGCAAGAAGGATATCGGGGTTATGTGGAATGACTTAATGTCGCTTATCAATTCCATCAAGACTCCATATTTTAAGGCATTACTTAGAAAATATTTTGTTGAAGATAAAGAATTTATCGAGACATTCAAGTCTCATTCAGCTGCAAAATCAGTTCATCACGGTTTTACAGGTGGACTTTTAGAGCACACTCTTTCAGTAGCTACAAACTGCGATTACTTTAGCAAGCAGTACCCATTTTTAGATAGAGATTTGCTTATCACAGCAGCCATTTTCCACGACATTGGAAAGGTTAAGGAGCTTTCAGAGTTCCCACGAAATGATTACACAGATGAGGGGCAGCTTCTCGGTCACATCTACGTAGGGGCTACTATGATTGACAGAGCTATCGATGATATCGAAGGTTTCCCAGCTGTAAAGCGCAAGGAGCTTATCCACTGTATCCTTTCACATCACGGGGAGCTGGAGTTTGGTTCACCAAAGAAGCCAGCTATCGCAGAGGCTATTGCGCTTTCATTTGCGGACAACATCGATGCAAAGCTTGAGACTATTTATGAAGCTCTTGAAAATGTTGAGGAGAATAATTTGACTTGGCAGGGATTTAACCGTCTGCTTGATTCAAACATCCGTAGAACAGGAAAGAATTAATGAATAAAAACGATATTGTAAGATTAACAATAGAAGATATGTCCCTTGAAGGGGCTGGAATTGGTCACACTGATGGTGTGACCATTTTTGTCAAAGACGCAGTTGTAGGTGATGTTTGTGATGTCATCATTACAAAGGTAAAGAAAACATACTGCTTCGCAGCTTTGAAGGAGGTTGTTGAGGCCAGTCCATTCCGGGTTCAGCCAGCCTGCCCCAATGCAAAGCAGTGCGGTGGCTGCCAGATTATGCAGGTAAGCTATGATAAACAGCTTGAGATAAAGGACAATATTGTGGCCAACAATCTGGTAAAGATAGGTGGCTATGATAGGGCTTTCGTGGATTCTATCCGCGAGCCTATTCTTGGAATGGCAGAGCCACTTCGCTATCGCAACAAGGCCCAGGTACCTATCGGCACAGATAAGGATGGAAATATTATCGCAGGATTTTACGGTGCCAGAAGCCACAGAATCGTTCCATCTGATGATTGTAAGATTTGCTCTAAGAAGAGTATGAATATCGTATATGCGGTAATCGATTACATGAAGGAATGTGGTGTGTCTGCATATAATGAGGCTACAGGTAAAGGATTGATTCGCCACGTGCTTGTCCGTGAGGGCAAGGCCACAGGTGAGACTATGGTTTGTGTAGTGGTGAATGGAGATAAGCTACCAAAGGTTGATACATTGGTAGCTCATGTGAAATCTGTGGAGCCTGAGCTTGCTTCACTTGTTCTTAATATCAATACCCGTCGTGATAACGTCATTATGGGATATGAGACAAAGGTACTCTACGGCAAGGAAGCCATCAGAGATACCATCACACTTACAAATGGTGATACCATTGCTTTTGATATCAGCGCAAATTCCTTCTATCAGGTGAACCACGATCAGATGGAGAGATTATACAGTAAGGCTTTAGAGTATGCAGGCTTGACTGGTAAGGAAGAAGTGTGGGATCTTTATTGTGGAATCGGCACCATTTCACTTTCTATGGCAAAGCATGCAGGACACGTTATCGGTATTGAGGTAGTGCCACAGGCCATCGAAAATGCCAAGGCTAATGCAAAGCTTAATGGTCTTGATAACACAGAATTCTATTGTGGCGAAGCGGAAGTAGTCCTCCCAGAAATCTACGAAAAGATGTCTCATCCAGATGTTATCATGGTAGATCCACCTAGAAAAGGCTGCGATGTAGTAGCATTAGATACCATGATAAAAATGCAGCCAGAGCGCATTGTCTACGTCAGCTGTGACAGCGCCACCCTGGCCCGCGACCTGAAGCATCTAGAGGAGAATGGTTATCATCTGCAGAAGTACACTGTCTGCGACCAATTCGGTCATACTATGCATACAGAAACAGTGGCAATTTTGGCCAAGAATTAGTTCTGTTTTGGGCAAAAGTTATGTATTAAGGCTATATGAAAATAAAAAATAGAATAATAACAATGTAGACTCGAAAAAATACATTGTCTGACAAATCGCAATACTCACAAAAAAACTCTTTGTATTGTTTTAATTTTGGGAAGCATTAGAAAACTAATCCTGTTATATTGGTTTCCGCAATAGAAAAGGAGTAAAAACAATTATGAGAAAAAGAGTTTTAAGAACTATAGCTGCGGCTCTTGCGGTTTCAACTATTCTTGTAAATCCAATGGTTGCAGAGGCTGGATCTATTCTTCCAGCAGGCGGAGATACAAATTATATTCTTCACACAGAAACAGATTTTAAAATCATGGATATGGTTTATAAAATCCAGAACGGTGAGACTGTAACTATTGAGAATGCTGCTCAGATGGCAACACTTACAAAGGTTGGTTATGCAGATTATCAATCAGCTGGTCCTATTTCTATCACAGAAGGTAGAATGACTTATAATACTTGCTGGGGTACTGAAGATAAGGAAGTTTATGTGGTAGCACTTTCAGGAACAGAGACAATCGTTGAGAATCAGACTACAACTGTTAAGGAAGATCTTTTATCAGGCTTTGAATTAAGTAATGAGTATAAGACAAATGTAAAGAATGCTATCATTGATAGAATTCCAGCAGGTAGCAATATTATTCTTGCAGGACATAGTCTTGGTGGAATGATTGCACAGCAGGTGGCAGCTGATAAGTATATTAAGGACAATTACGAAGTACTTAATACAGTTACATTTGGTTCACCTCTTATCAAGGGCTTCACTCGTGAAGGTATGGTAAAGAGACTTGGAGATACTAGTGATAAGAATCCATTCTATAGTATTTCTTCAGTGCTTAACATAGTTTGGCAGTATGCCGGTGTTAATCATGAAGATGGTGGCTATAATGGAGATTCATCAGCTGCTCACTGTGATAGCTACTTACGCGAAGATGTTTGGGGCAACTATGATTGCTGTGGTGAGAAGAAAGGAACTACATTATGGGTACAAACAGGTACTAGAATGCTTACTTTAAACTTCGCTACAACATCATTCTATACTTCACTTTATGGAACAACATCAGTAGCTGGAACATCTATCGCTCCTAAGAAGACAACAGCTGAGTGCTATGATTTAGCTAAGCAGGCTGTTGCTGACGGATATATGTCTGAGGATGTCTTAAATCAATTTACAACTTTTGTTCCTGCAATTAACGAAGAGTATGTTGAAACAGAAGTTTCTGAGGTAATTGAGTCTGATGCAGAATTAGTTGAAGCAGACATTACTGAGGCTGATAGCAAGGTTGAAGCAGACCTTGTAGAAGAGACAACTGATGCAGAGGTAGATAATACAGCAGTTGTTGAGACAGAAGCTGTAGCAGAATAAATTGTTTTTATAAATATAATTTTATTAAAGAGACCAGGATTTATTCCTGGCCTTTTTTGTAAGATACCTTCGGTTAACGAAATAATCACACTAAGATGATATTATCAATCCATGGAGGAGTGAGCTATGGATGTGATGGTATCAGCTAAAGATGATTTAGAAATTGCAAATGAATACTTTGATTTATATATGTCCCTTAGGGCGGCATTGAGAGATGGCAAGATAGAGACCACTGATGTGGAGGCATATTTGTCATACAAGGAGAAACTCCTTCCTAAAAAGGCGAGAGAGCTTGCCCAGGAAATGATTTTAAATGTAAAGGATTAAAGTTAATTTGACTAACCGCCATTGCTTTGATACTATGTGTTTTAAATTTATTTTTAGGAAGCAGTATTTATGAAGTACAAAGCAATAGCCCTGGATTTAGATGGGACACTTTTAAACAGTAAAAAAGAGGTTAGTAAGAAAAACAAAGAAGTATTAATGAAGGCTGCAGAGGCTGGAGTTAACATTATACTGGCATCAGGGCGACCAGTGCCAGGAATAAAAAATATAGCACGTCATCTTCATTTAGAAGAGTTGGGAGGATACATCCTCGCTTACAATGGTGGAATGATTATTAATTGCAAAAATGGAGAAGTTATCCGTAGGGAAACTGTACCTGAAAGTTGCTACTCCGATATCATCCACGTTGCCAAGAAATATGGCGTCACACCACTTACTTATGATTCAGATGGTATTATTACTACCAATGAAAATGATAAGTATGTTCAGCTTGAGGCAAAGATTAACAATATTCCTGTTAAGCAGGTATTTCATTTAGATGAGACAGCAAAGCTTGATCCACCGGTAAAATTCCTGTGTGTAGGAGAACATGAGGTTCTTCAGAAGGTTCAGGCTGAGCTTAATGAAAGACTTAAGGGAGAAGTGACTGTATTCTTTTCTGAGTCATATTTCCTTGAGATTATGCCGAATGGCATTGAAAAAGCCACCTCACTTGAAACACTATTAGGTAAAATCGGTCTGGATAGAAAGAACCTAATAGCTTGCGGAGATGGCTATAATGATATTCCTATGATGCGATATGCAGGCCTTTCCGTTGCAATGGAAAATGCAAAGGACGAAACAAAGGAATGGGCTGATTATATTGCACCAACAAATGATGAAGATGGTGTGGCAACAGCTATCGAAAAATACGTTTTGAATAGCTAATATTTTTTAAACTTAATAAGTATGTGAAAAATATGCTTCGGCGGCCAGTACAACTGTGTCGCCGATTTTTAATTTCAAATCAGGTACTGGAATAAGTGATTCACCATCTCTGGTAACAATAGCTGGAAGATAATGATCTGGTACACCAATTTCAGTAACCTTAAGACCATTCCAACAGTGTCCCTCGGTAATGTGGACAGTCAGCAAATCAATATGTTCATCTTTGGCGAAATTAGTCATCAGTTTTACTTTGGCATAGTATTCAACGAATCCTGCACTTAAGATACCAGTTGGGATAGCCACAGCGCCAACTCCCAGGAAACCTGTGAGAATCGCCATAATTCGTCCTGCTGTGGTGATTGGATAAATATCACCGTATCCTACAGTAAGCAGTGTGGAAACTGACCACCATATCCCTGAAAAAGCATTTCTAAAAACCTGTGGCTGTGCTTCGTGTTCTGCGTAGTAGATTCCGATTGAGCTAGCCAGCATTAAAATCAAAAGAATCACTAGAGAAGAAGCAATCTGATTTCGCTTTTCTTTCAAAACCGCAAAAATTACTGCAAAAGAATCATACTGGCCATTGATTCTGAAGAGATGGAAAATTCTTATGACTCGTAAAATTCTAAATGCCACAAATCCTGATAAAAAGAAGAATGGAAGAATTGTAAATAAATCAACTATA
Organism: Butyrivibrio fibrisolvens 16/4; assembly: GCA_000209815.1. GTDB lineage: Bacteria > Bacillota > Clostridia > Lachnospirales > Lachnospiraceae > Pseudobutyrivibrio > Pseudobutyrivibrio fibrisolvens_A. The sequence goes on along the minus strand of FP929036.1, from coordinate 314,868 downwards.
CCATCAAAAGACAGTAGGAATTTCACTATAGCTTTTGCTTTGGAAAGCTCTGGATATAGCAAATCTGCAGTCCAGATTCTAAGGGCATACTCTATGCAGAAAATAAGAATAGTGACAAAGGCTATTGCATCTAAAACAGGGAAAAATGGTGTAAATTCTTCATAAGTTTGCATTACCATAACGGCAACATTTAGCAAGATAGTAGCGGTAATGAAAATATCAAAACTGCGACTAGCAACATCCCCTTTATTTCCAATCTGAATAATATGGAAAATCTGTTTTTTAGTTAAGGTTTTCATTTAAATATTCTCCCCCAACAAAAGTTCTATTTAAGCTTAAGATTATAATACTGAGCAATACCAGTGGCATCTGCTATACCGAGCTGCTGATACTGCTCAGGGCTGCTCAAGTGATTAACTCTATCAGACTCGTTTGTGCAGAAAGCATGCTCTACGATAATTGTAGGAAAACCTGCTGTCTTAGATTTGTTGATTAAAGCATAGTAATCCTTTGCGGAACCGTCTGGATATTTACCGCTGCTAGAGTCTCTAGTTACAATGCCGGTTCCATTTGGACAAAGCTTCCAATCATTGATTTCAAGACCTGTAGTAGTGAGCTGTGTAAGAATAGATTTTGCTAGGTAAGCTCCTGTAACACAGATATCCGGGCGATAGTTTGGGTTAGGAATAATAACTTTTGCTCCATTTTGTGATTTATCTAAATCAGGATCATAATCATTGTGAAGACTCACAAGGACATCAGCCTTTACTGATTTTGCATAATTAACTCTTGCAGTAAGACAATCTGCAGAAGAATCAGGGTTGGCGCCATATGGGCAATCGAAACCTGTTCTAGTCATATATACTGTGACACCGCTGTATTTTTCCAACTCTTGTTTGCAGTAGTAGGCGATATAAAGATTTGCAATGCCCTCCTCAAAATTTTCATAGTGGCATCCAAGATGGGTAGTGTCGTGACCAGCATCGAGTACGACTACGATATTCTTTGGGGTGGCTTTTGATTTCTTTTTTGCCTTTGCTTCAGCGGAAATAGTACTTCCTGCAACAAGTGAAAAGGCTATTGTAAAACAAAGTGTAGCTGTGACGATTTTCTTAATACGAGTTTTCATATTATTAATCCTTTCTGTTGTAGAAGTGATAAGACAATATTACCATAATTTTTCATAAAGTATTCACATAATGGGCAATAAAACGCAAAATTCATTTGGTAGAGTAGGGTTGTGATATTGGAAATATCTATGGAAAAGTAACCTATTTCCGAGGGGCAATTTTATTAAGCTTTTGATTTCGAGAGTGAAATAAATATGAGTGGTTTTAAAAGGATTACAAAAAAGAATAGGGATGAAATGGAAGCTATAAAAAGGTATTTCAACGAATGCCTGCCTACCATTGACGATAACAACCTTCACATGCTCAGGAAAGCAAGTATGTATATTTCTTTTGTATACATAGTTATGTTGATTGTGGGCATATTTGCCATGGAGGCGGTTAGGCTCTCGATTTATCATTTTGTAATTGTTCCTCTTATTATTATTTATGTTTTTATTAATATGTACACACTTAAACATAGAGGTGAAATCAGTACGGCAAAAACTGCTGCTATATGCTGCACATTTTATTTTTCCTAGGAGTTGATCTTGCTGTAATAGATGTTTTTGAAGCTCCTGCTGGTCGTGCAATATGGCTGCCAATTGCAGTAATTGGACTACCTATGATTTTTATTGATAGAATATACAAATATATTTTTGAGGAATCGGTAGTATTATCTATTCTTCTTATAATGTCATATTTCCATAATGATTTTGAGCATTTTAAGAATGATGCTTATATTTCAATGGCTGCCTTTTTTATTTCAATTTTATCAGCAAGAATTATTTTGGAGATGAGAGCGAAGGAAGCCCTTGCTATGGAAGAGGTAACCAGGCTAAGTGCGCTGGATAAACTTACCCATGTTTTAAATAAAAACGCCTTGCTTGAACGAATAGACAATTATTTCTATAGAAAAACACCAGAAGAATCCTGCGCAATGTGTATTATTGATTTGGATGATTTCAAACTGGTAAATGATAACCTGGGACATAATACAGGTGACCTTTTATTGGAAAAAGTGGGTCAGCTTTTGATAGAGAATTTCAGAGCATACGATCTTGTAGGACGATATGGTGGAGATGAATTTGTTGTTTTGATGCCAAGAATGAGTGACATAAATATTCTTACAGCAAGATGCAAGACACTTCAGATGTACATAAATGATTTAGACATTGGCAGCGACCATAGGATTACTGCAAGTATAGGTGCAGTAATTTGCAAAGGCAATTGTGATAGGAAAGTGATTTTCTCTATGGCAGATGATGCCTTATATAAATCAAAAATCCAAGGGAAAAATTGCAGTACTAACTGGATATATGAAGAGCAGGAATCTGTAGACAAGGATGTTTTGATATTGATGGCTCCAGAAAAAATCAAGGAGTCCAGCACTTGTATGATGGTGAGGAGGACAGATTTAAAATAGTATATTCCACCGACGATGATGCTACTATTAGAGACATTTCCAGATATCGTAATGAAATAAAAATAGTTATGGTTGAGGTTGATACTGCGGCTGGAATTGGCATGTTGGTGCTAAAATACTTGAAGAGACGAGAGGGCTTTGCCAAGATTCCAGTAATTGCCATTGTGGAAACCCACAGAGATGCTGACATCGCAAAAGAGCTACAGGCAGATGCCATAATCGGTTCAGACGAGCCAGATGCAAAGTTCAGAGAGATGATAGATAGCTTGATAAAATAATGATAAAGACCTTGCAAATGCAGGGTCTTTTTGTCATATTTGAGTATAGAGAAAATATTTTATAGAAATTAAAGCTATAAATGGAGGATAAATAAGAAATGGGGATTACAATAGGATTAGATTTAGGAGTTGCATCTGTTGGTTGGGCTGTTGTTAATGATGATTATGAAATACTAGAATCATGTTCTAATATTTTTCCTTCTGCAGATGCTTCTAAAAATTCAGAAAGACGTGGGTTCAGACAGGGTAGACGTTTAACTAGAAGAAGAAAGAATCGTATTCACGATTTTCAGAAACTTTGGGAGGATAAAGGTTTTGTTATACCTAGTCAAGGTACTGAGGATGTGCTGGCGATTAAAATCAAGGGACTTTCAGAGAAACTATCTGTTGACGAAGTGTATTGGGTTCTTCTTAATAGCTTAAAGCACAGAGGAATATCATATTTAGATGATGCAGATAGTGGAGATAATTCTTCAGATTATGCCAAAAGTATTTCTAGAAATGAAGAGGAGTTAAAAGAAAAACTTCCTTGTGAAATTCAGTGGGAGCGTTTACAAAAATATGGAGCTTATAGGGGAAACATATCTATTGTTGAAGATGGTGAACCTATTACACTACGAAATGTTTTTACTACATCAGCATATAAAAAAGAAGTAGAGCAGTTTATTGATACGCAGGCTAAATATAATGCTCAGTATAGCGGGGATTTTAAAGCGGATTATCTAGAAATATTCAACAGAAAAAGAGAATATTACGAAGGACCTGGAAATGAACTTTCGAGAACAGATTATGGAAAATATACTACTGAAATAAATGCAGATGGTGAATATATCACTGTTGATAATATTTTCGATAAGCTTGTAGGTAAATGTAGTGTTAATCCTGATGAACGTCGTGCAGCTGGAGCTTCGTATACAGCTCAGGAGTTTAATGTTCTAAATGATTTAAATAATCTTACTATATCTTCTGAATCAAGTTTTATTGAGGACGGCAAATTAACAGAAGATGCAAAGAGAAAAATTATTGAAACCATAAAAAATGCAAAAACAGTTAATGTAAAGAAAATAATTTGTGATGTTATAGGCGATAAAAAATGCCAAATTTCAGGCGCTCGAATTGATAAGAATGAAAAAGAAATATTCCATTCTTTTGAGGCCTATAATAAGATGCGTAGAGCATTGGAAGAAATTGGGTTTGATATTTCAAGTCTATCAAGAGAAAATTTAGATTTAATTGGAGATATTTTGACTCTTAATACGGATAGAGAGTCTATTTTGAATGCATTTAACCGTAAAGGTATAGAATTAGCTGATGAAGCAAAAGATATACTTGTTAAGGTGCGTAAAACAAATGGATCTTTGTTTAATAAATGGCAGTCTTTTGGTTTATCTATCATGAATGAGTTAATACCAGAACTATATGCTCAGCCTAAAAATCAAATGGAGCTGCTCACTGCAATGGGAGTATTTAAATCTCGTGGAGATAGATTTTTAGAGTGTAAAGAAATACCAGGAGATTTGATAGTAGATGATATATATAATCCTGTTGTTTCTAAGACAGTACGCATAACAGTAAGAATACTTAATGCCTTGATTAAGAAATATGGATATCCAGACAGAGTTGTTATTGAAATGCCTAGAGATAAAAACTCAGACGAAGAGCAACAACGTCTAAAAAAAGAACAACGAGATAATGAAAATGAGATTAAGGATATTAAGGCCAGAGTAAAAACAGAATACGGACGCGAAATAACCGAAGAAGACTTTAGACAACATAGTAAACTTTCTCTTAAACTTAAACTTTGGAATGAACAGCAAGGAATCTGCCCTTATTCAGGAAAAAGTATAAAGATTGATGATCTACTAGATAACCCTAATTTATTTGAGGTGGATCATATAATTCCTTTATCTATTTCTTTTGATGATAGCCGTAATAATAAAGTTTTAGTTTATTCTAGTGAAAATCAGGATAAAGGTAACAGAACTCCATTGGCATACTTAGCTTCTGTAAATAGACAGTGGGATATACATAGCTTTATGGATTATGTTCTCAAAACATATGCTGGCGCTCAAAAGCGTAAGAAAAGAGATAATCTCTTAAATGAGCAGGATATAACTAAGGTTGAAGTATTACAGGGCTTTGTTAATCGAAATATTAACGATACTAGATATGCTTCGAAGGTAGTACTGAATTCTTTGCAAGAATACTTTTCATCAAAAGAATGCAGTACAAAGGTAAAAGTTATAAGAGGTAGTTTTACTCATCAAATGCGTGTAAACCTTAAACTAAAAAAGACCGTGATGAATCATATGTTCATCATGCAGTTGATGCAATGCTTATTGCTTTTTCACAGATGGGATATGACGCTTATCATGAACTTACAAATAAGTATATAGACTTTGAAACAGGCGAGATTATTGACAAAGAAGGATTTAATGAGCTATTAAATAATGATTTAGTTTATAAAAATACGATGTATGAAAGTAAATGGCTCAAAATAAAAGGAAATATAGAGAAAGCAGCTGAAAAGAATAAGTACTGGTATCAAGTAAATAAAAAATGCAATAGAGGTCTTTGCAATCAGACTGTTTATGGAACAAGAGAATCTGATGGTGATGTATACAAAATCAGTAAAATTGATATCAGAACTGACGATGGATTCAAAAAGTTTAAGAACATTGTAGATAAAGGAAATGAGAGTGTATTTTTAATGTACGAAAATGATCCTAAGACTTTTGAATTAATAATGGATATTTATAAGAATTATTCAGATTCAAAGAATCCATTTGTTCAATATGAAAAGGAAACTGGGGACATCATTCGTAAGTATTCAAAGAAAATAACGGGCCAAAGATTTCTCAATTAAAGTACAAAGATGGTATTGTAGGAAGCTGTATTGATATTTCACATAAATATGGTTTCGAAGAAGGAAGCAGAAAGGTAATATTAGATTCCCTTAATCCATATCGAATGGATGTTTATTTTAAAATGGATGAGAATCAGTACTATTTAGTTGGAATCAAGCAATCAGACATTAAATGTGAAGGAAATCTTTTTGTTATAGACGAAGATAAGTATGCCGAAACTTTGGTTAACGAAAAATGATTTCTGTTGGACAGTCTAGAAAAGATTTAGAAGATTTGGGTTACGAGTTCAAGCTATCTTTTTACAAGGAAGATATTATTGAATATGAAAAAAATGGCGATATACTCGTTGAAAGATTTTTGTCAAGGACAATGCCACAAGTACGAAATTATATTGAGACAAAGCCTATTGATAGACCTAAATATGATAAACGTAATCCAGTGGGTTTATCTAAAACAAGCAGTATTCGTAAAATAACAATGGATATTCTTGGCAATCGTTTTTACGTTGACAAAATGAGTTTTAATAATGTTGTAGGGACGCAATAAAAGTAATGGTTGAAAAAATTGTAGCGGTGGTCTAAACTGTTCTTAGTAGAGAAAAAGTTTCTAATCACTTAATTTTTTCGGACCTACTAAAATAAGGCTTTATGCCGAAACTAAAGGACACCGACGGGTGTCCTTTTCTTTTACTAAGAATGTGATAATGGTCTTTTTCTAGGAGGCAAATATGGCATTCAGAGTAGTTCTAATTGAGAGTGAGTGTGTAGTTCATCAAAAGCTAAATAATCTTTTAATAGATAAAGGCGAAGGAGATATTTGGATTCCACTCGATGACATTTCTATGATTGTTCTTGATAATCTCAAAATTGAAGTAACTGTTAGGCTTATGAGCACACTAGCAGAGCACAATATTGGCGTAATAGTTTGTAATATGGAACATTTGCCTATAGGCTTCTATAGCTCATATGACAATCACAGTAGAATCTCAAAATGTATTGGATTTCAAATTGAAAAGGACCAACAATTCTATGATTCTTTTTGGAAGGAAGTAATTTTCTACAAGATAAAAAATCAACGTCAGGTGTTAAAGGAACTAAAAAAGGATGATGTTGATGATAAGCTAAATGAACTTATGGAGAAATTAACAGATGGGGATAAAACCAACCGTGAAGCTCATGCAGCAAAGATTTATTTCAATACCTTAATGGACACCACTTTCTCTAGAGGAAATGAAGATATTCTGTTAAATTCTGGACTTGATTACGGATATACGATAGTTCGTTCTTATTTTGCAAGACTATGTGTTGGATATGGGCTTAATAGTCAACTTGGAATTCATCACAAAAATGAGTTTAACAGATTTAACTTGGTAGATGATTTGATGGAGCCGGTAAGGCCATTTGTTGACTTATATGCATATAGAATTCTTGAGAATGAAAAGTATTTTAAGGTGGATCACCGGAGGAAGCTTGTAAATATTCTAAATCATAAGGTCAGATATATGGATAAGAATATGTTTTTAGGAAATATGATAGAAGAATATATAGTTCAATACGCAGCGTTTCTTTCTGGTAAAAGAGAATACGTTGTATTCCCAGAGATTTGCAATTATTTAGGTGAAGAGGATGATAACTAAGTATATGAAAATGCTTTGTATGTTTGACTTGCCTGTTGATACATCCGAACAACAGAGGGCATATAGAAAATTTAGAAAAGACATCATGTCTGAGGGTTTTATGATGATTCAATATTCTGTCTATGTTAGGACCTGTCCTAATCGACAGTTTGCTAATCAGCTTGAAAAGAGACTTCAGAAAATAATGCCTAAGGAAGGAAATGTTAGACTACTGACTGTAACAGAAAAGCAGTATGAAGATATGAAAATTATGGTTGGAAGCAAAAAGGTTACAGAAGAGGCATTGAGCATTGAGAGGATGATAATAATATGAAACTTACAATCAGTAAAGGAAACGAAAAGTTTGTTATGAATTTTAATACAATTACTCAATTAGGTGGTACCAATATACCGCTCAAGACGTATGTACTTGATTCTATATGTAAGCATTTTTCATCTGAGAAATACAAGGAGTACGAAGAAACGTTTATTAATAATGTGGAAATTGATGGAGAAGTTCCAGGGAGAAAACAATGGGAATGCTATCGTATTTCTACGTTCGAGGATATTATTACTTTAATTCAAATGAGTAAAAGTAGTATATTAGGCAAATGTTTAAAGGAGTATGTAGGTAGTTTTGATTGTCAGAATGAGTTATTACAGATAGATGGAATTCTTATAAATATATTTGATAGATTGAATAAATCATTGCTTGGAAGTGACATAATACAGTTTCAATATTCTCAGGAAGATTTGTTTAGTATGATTCAGCAGACCTCTGTTAGAACAGTCGATGATAAGAACATACATGAGTTGGAGATTCCTGAATTGTTTAATGTGTTTTTAGAAGTAGTGTCTAAACATCAGGAATTAATACCTGAGAAAAGGCTTTATGTATTTGAGAATATTGATCATATACTTTCTAAGAAAGAATATACGGAAATAGTTAGTAAGTGTATAGAGTTGTGTAAAGAAACCAATTTATGGTTTATTTTTCTTGTTCCTTGGATGAATATATATTCATTAACGAGGAAATTATTGAGAATATTAATGTAGTAAATGACGGTATCTATATTATGCCGGCTATGGAGCACATCTTAGAATTTGTTAAAAATATTATCCAATGGAAATTCAAATTGATTATACAAACATTACTCAAATTCTAAAAAGATAGTACAGAAAATAGGGTTACAAGATGAGCTACTTCAACCAGATGAACTTGTAATAATGAAGTTAATAAATGCTACAAATGATATAAAAACCAATTGGAAAAAGAGCCTAAAAGCCCGGAAATTCAGTGCTTATTGGACTTGAATGTGATATAATATTATGCGTAGGAGGAACTAAAATGTCTGGCAATTTTTCATTACAATATATCGGGAAACGTCCTAGTGAATGTAGTTGGAAATTTGGATTTGACGTTTTAGTACCCGGGAAAATTAAGTGATTGGAAAACAATACTAATGTGTGGATTGCATACTTATGGTTTTAGTACCCGGGAAAATTAAGTGATTGGAAAACGAGGCGTTTTTTCTCGCACTACGGCATAATGTTTTAGTACCCGGGAAAATTAAGTGATTGGAAAACTATACAATCCACCATCTTCAGCATCCAAGGGTTTTAGTACCCGGGAAAATTAAGTGATTGGAAAACGATAGCGGGGGTCTAAATAATCCCATATCCGTTTTAGTACCCGGGAAAATTAAGTGATTGGAAAACATGAGTCAGAATTAAATAAAATGATTTGTTGTTTTAGTACCCGGGAAAATTAAGTGATTGGAAAACCGACGGTGCGAACGAACTCGTACAGCAGGGTTTTAGTACCCGGGAAAATTAAGTGATTGGAAAACTGGAAGCGCTGCAAGCCGTCCGCCGCAAGCGTTTTAGTACCCGGGAAAATTAAGTGATTGGAAAACTTTAAAAGCTATTTTTGATCAAAGAAATAGGTTTTAGTACCCGGGAAAATTAAGTGATTGGAAAACCATTTACCTTCTGGAGTAGTATGTTTGAGTGTTTTAGTACCCGGGAAAATTAAGTGATTGGAAAACTGTGTATTGATTGGATGCTCTGTTGAGTATGTTTTAGTACCCGGGAAAATTAAGTGATTGGAAAACCTAACAAAATGTGGTGCTAAACAGTACCAGTTTTAGTACCCGGGAAAATTAAGTGATTGGAAAACCTAATTATTATGAAACGTAATTGCAATGGGTTTTAGTACCCGGGAAAATTAAGTGATTGGAAAACGAGAAGTACGTGGCGGACACCAAGGAAGCCGTTTTAGTACCCGGGAAAATTAAGTGATTGGAAAACGGGTTAAAACATGAATGTGCACAAGACCACGTTTTAGTACCCGGGAAAATTAAGTGATTGGAAAACCTCATTAATCTCAGTTAAAACAGAGCTATAGTTTTAGTACCCGGGAAAATTAAGTGATTGGAAAACTATTTGTGAGGCTATCACGGAAAAGGCAATGTTTTAGTACCCGGGAAAATTAAGTGATTGGAAAACTGAACGAGAAATATGGATACCGAACAAAAAGTTTTAGTACCCGGGAAAATTAAGTGATTGGAAAACGGGGCTATTAACCGCAAGCACTGGGAAGGCGTTTTAGTACCCGGGAAAATTAAGTGATTGGAAAACGTGAGTGTGATTTACAAATAAAAGGTAGTTGTTTTAGTACCCGGGAAAATTAAGTGATTGGAAAACTGCAGTATGAAACTATGAGCCTTGATGAATGTTTTAGTACCCGGGAAAATTAAGTGATTGGAAAACAGCTTCGATTTCTTCTAACTTGTAGTTTTCGTTTTAGTACCCGGGAAAATTAAGTGATTGGAAAACTGAAATAACTCCTTCTGAATCTTTTTGCAGTTTTAGTACCCGGGAAAATTAAGTGATTAGAAAAAATAGCAAAAATCGAGGTGAAATTAATGCCAGTAATATCCAAGTTTTTTGGGATTGATATCATGATGTATTATGATGATCATAATCCTCCACATTTTCATGCAAAGTATGGTGAGTATAAAGTACTTGTCGATATAAATAAGGCAAGAGTTATTGAAGGATTTTTCCCATCTGCACAGATGAAATTAGTTCTTGCATGGGCTATAATTCATAAAGAAGAGCTTTTAGAGGATTGGAAGCTTGCTCAGTTAATGGAAGAATTGCAGAAGATAGAGCCTTTGAGGTAAGTATATGATTAAAGAAATAGTTCAGGTAGTTCCACATGAGGATTATACGGTGTGGGTGTATTTTGCAGATGGTAAAATAACTTTATATGATATGGCACCAAATCTTGAAAAGGGTATTTTCAAAAAGCTTAAGGATCTAGAGGTTTTTATTGGAAAATGCCGAATTATGAATGACACCCTAGCATGGGACATTGGAGAGGCAGGGCCAGAGGATTGTTTAGATATTGATCCTTTGATGCTTTATGATTGTCCAGAGGTGGTTGATTTGACTGCCTAAAAAATTAATTTGATATATTCTGACTTTGTACTACAAAAAAATCAGTTGACAGTGGATTTCCACTGATGTAGTATTATTCCAACTTAATAAAAGATAGAGGTTGCGAGAAACATTAGTAATCTCATTGATGGGACAGGCCCAAGTGATATGAGATAAAAGGGGATTTCGCCGAAAGAGAGCACACTCCTGTGTGTGTTTGTCTTGGGCATACGAAGAATATTCGTATGACTGTCACTTAGTAATAAGTGGGGAGCTATCATACGTAATGCAATTGCGAGCTGTCCATTTATTATGGGCAGCTTTTTTAATGCTTAGATGAACCTGTAAGTAACAAGCTATATATATATACTTTAGCGAAACATCCAGTTGAGCGGAGTATATATATGCTTGTTACTGTAACAGGTGGATTATAGGAGGAAAGAATGATGAGTATATTTACTGGCGCGGCAGTAGCTATTGCTACTCCATTTAATGATGATTTGTCTGTTAACTATGAGAAATTAGATAGCTTAATCGAATTCCAGATTAAAAACAACACTGATGCTATTGTAATCTGTGGCACAACTGGTGAGGCATCAACACTTTCTCACGAAGAACATATTGATGTAATTAAGCATTGTGTTCAGACAGTAAATAAGCGTGTCCCTGTAATTGCGGGAACAGGTTCAAACTCCACAGAGACAGCTATTTATTTATCGCAAGAAGCTGAAAAGGCTGGGGCAGATGCAGTTCTTCTTGTTACACCTTACTATAATAAGGCTACACAGAAGGGTCTTTACGAGCATTTTAAGGATACAGCGGATTCAATTTCTATTCCATGTATTTTATACAATGTGCCATCCCGTACTGGATGTAACATCCTACCTGAAACTGCCGTAAAACTAGCCAAAGATGTGGATAACATTGTGGCAATCAAGGAAGCTTGTGGAAACATCAGCCAGATTGCAAAGCTTATCCAGCTGGCAGATGGTTGCATTGATGTATATTCAGGAAATGATGATCAGATAGTGCCTATTATGTCACTTGGAGGACTTGGTGTTATCTCTGTTTTATCAAATGTTGCCCCACAGCAGACACACGATTTATGTAAAGCTTGCCTTGATGGAGATTTCAAAAAGGCCGCAGCTATGCAGTTAAAAGCGCTCCCACTTATTGATGCTCTCTTCTCAGAGGTTAACCCAATACCTGTTAAGAAGGCGCTCAACATTATGGGATTTGAGGCAGGTCCTCTTAGAAAGCCACTTACAGAAATGGAAGAGGCTCACGCAGTAGTTTTAGAAAGAGAGATGAAGGAATATGGAATTTACTAATACAATTTGGTCACTACTACCACCATTTATTGCCATTCTTTTGGCACTTATTACAAAGGAGGTTTACTCTTCGTTATTTATAGGTATTTTTGCAGGCGGATTATTGTATGCTGGATTTAATCTTACAGCTGCAATGGAGCACATCTTTGTTGATGGAATGATTGGTCAGCTTTCAGATAGTTGGAATGTAGGCATCCTGGTATTCTTGGTTGTTCTTGGAAGTATGGTAATGCTTATGAACAGAGCAGGCGGTTCCGCAGCATTTGGAAAATGGGCTGTTTCTCACGTTAAGACAAAGGCCGGTGCTCAGGTTGCTACAATAGTACTAGGAATGCTTATTTTTATTGATGATTATTTTAACTGCCTTACAGTTGGTTCAGTTATGAGACCAGTTACTGACAAGCACGGAATCTCAAGAGAAAAGCTTGCATATCTTATTGATGCAACAGCAGCTCCTGTTTGTATCATCGCACCTATTTCATCTTGGGCTGCAGCAGTAACAGGTTTTGTGGATGGAGCAAATGGACTTTCACTTTTCATCAGAGCAATCCCTTATAACTTTTATGCACTGCTCACACTTGTAATGATGTTTGCCATTACATATATGAACTTTGATTATGGTTCAATGAATCTTGCAGAGCTTAATCACAGAGCACAGTTAAAGGAGAGAAAGAAGAAGGATGCAGCTTCACTGACTGGTGCTGAGGATCAGCCTCATCCACCTGTTTCGGAGAAAGGAAAGGTTTCACACCTTGTATTCCCAATCCTTTCACTTATTGTATGCTGCGTCATTGGCATGATTTACACAGGCGGATTCTTTGATGGAGCAAACTTTATCGAAGCATTTTCAAATTCTGATGCTTCGGTTGGGCTTGTATATGGCTCGGTAGTAGCACTTATTCTTACAATTATTAATTATCTTATTACAAGAGTACTTAGCTTTAGCGAGTGTATGAATGCAATCCCAGAAGGCTTCAAGTCAATGGTGCCAGCGATTCTTGTTCTTACTTTTGCCTGGACACTTAAGTCTATGACAGATTCACTTGGTGCAGCGGAGTATGTAGGCGGAATCGTTGCAAATATTGCTGATAACAACACATTAATGGGGCTTCTTCCAGCACTTGTATTTCTTGTAGGAATATTCCTTGCCTTTGCTACAGGTACATCTTGGGGAACTTTTGGTATCCTTATTCCTATCGTTGTAAATGTATTTGGAGGCGATATTAATAATGAACTTATGATTATTGCAATTTCAGCTTGTATGGCAGGCGCTGTTTGTGGAGATCACTGTTCACCAATTTCAGATACAACAATAATGGCTTCAGCCGGTGCTGATTGTAATCACATCGCTCACGTAAGTACACAGTTGCCATATGCATTTACAGTGGCAGGTGTTTCTTTAGTTTCATATATATTTGCTGGTATTATCAAAAACTGGGTTGCAAGTCTCATTTTTGGAATTCTATTAATGCTTGGAACTTTGTTTGTAATAAAATTACTTTCTAAAAGACAAGTGAAAGCATAATGTAGTATAATCTCCTTAGTTGTGTAGGACTAAGGAGATTTTTTATTATGAAAGATATCAAATATTTAGTTTTGGATGTTGATGGTACTTTGACAGATGGCTGTGTCTATATGGGCGAGACAGGAGAGCTCTGCAAGGCATTCAATATTAAAGATGGCTATGGTATTGTGCATATAGCGGCTCCTGCAGGCATTATTCCTATCATTATCACTGGTCGTAAAAGTGATATTGTTTTAAACAGATGCAAGGAGCTTGGCATTACTAATATTCATCAGGGAGTATCAGATAAGCTGGCAAAGCTTAAGGGGATTCTTTCTGCAAACGGTGGTACTCTTGCAAAGTGCGCCTATATGGGTGACGATTTAAATGATATGACTGTAATGGAGGCCATCAAGGCTGAGGGTGGACTTTTGGGATGCCCAGCAGATGCGGCAGAGGAAATCATTGGTATTTCTGATTATGTATCTAAAAAAGATGGTGGTCGTGGTGCTGTAAGAGAATTTATTGAATGGTTGGTTAAGTAAAATGGACTCGAAAACTAGAATTGGTATCACTGGAAATGAATTAAAGCTTATTGCTATGATTACGATGTTAGTAGATCATATAGCATTTGGCTTTTATCAAAGATATGCATTAGCTAACAATTTTTATAATCAGGATTTTTATATGGTATTAAGGGGAATTGGCCGTATGGCATTCCCTATCTACTGCTTCCTTTTGGTAGAAGGTTTTCATCATACTAAAAATGTAAAAAAATATGCTGTTCGATTACTGATTCTAGCTCTTATTTCGGAAGTGCCATTTGATTTTGGATTGTATGCGCAGATGTGCTATCTAAAGAAGACAAATGTTGTATTTACCTTATTAATTGGACTATTACTTATTTGGACCATTGATGCTGGTAAAAAGGGATATCTTCTTGGAATTAACAATCTGGTTCTTTCAAAGCTTGTTCAGATTGTGGTTTATGCATCAGGATGTGCCATTGCGTATTTTTGTCATACCGATTACAATATGATAGGAGTTGCCGCTATAGTAATCATGTATGTGCTTCACGGTCAGGATAGTAAAAGAAGAGCACTATCATTTGCTGCTGGTGTATTAATTCTCACCATAGGTTTTGGATCTCTAGAAGCCTGGGCATTTTTGATGCTTATTCCGGTTTATCTCTACAATGGGAAACGTGGTAGCTCATCTAAAATAATAAGATATGGTTTTAATTATTTTTATCCAATTCATCTTTTGATAATAGGGATTGCCACCGCAATCCTATTATGATAGAATACTGAAAGTTTAGGTTTCTTTTAATTTTTATCATAGGGAGGATAATAAATGAACACACATGAACCAATTAAGGACGTGTCGAAGCTCGGCATTCCAAAAACTCTTATTCTAGGTCTTCAGCATTTGTTTGCAATGTTTGGAGCCACTATTTTAGTTCCTATTCTCGTCAATAATTATTTCAATGGCGAAGGTCTTTCGATTCAGGTTACGTTATTTTTCGCAGGTGTCGGCACCTTATTTTTCCATCTTTGTTCTAAATTCAAAGTTCCAGCTTTCCTTGGTTCTTCTTTCGCTTTTCTTGGCGGATTTCACACAGTTGCTAATTTAAATACTGGTATTTTTAAAAACATGTCTATGGGCGAAAAGCTTCCATATGCTTGTGGCGGTATTGTGGTTGCAGGTTCCCTTTATTTGATTCTTGCGCTTGTTATCAAACTTGTTGGTATCAACAAGGTTATGAAATATCTTCCACCAGTTGTTACTGGTCCTATCATCATTTGCATTGGTCTTTCACTTGCTCCATCAGCAATCACTAATGCATCTTCAAACTGGCTCTTAGCCATCATCGCACTTTCAGTAGTTATCATTTTCAACATCTGGGGAAAAGGAATGTTCAAGATTCTTCCTATCCTTATGGGTGTAGTAATTTCATATGCTTGTGCAGTTATTTTTAACGCTCTTGGAATGACAAATGCAGACGGAAGCGCAATCCTTGATTTTACAGCAGTTCACCAGGCTGCTTGGGTAGGTCTTCCAGATTTCTTCATCTGCAAGTTCAACATTTCAGCAATTCTTGTTATGGCTCCAATCGCTATTGCTACAATGATGGAGCACATTGGTGATATGTCAGCTATCTCTGCTACAGTAGGAGAGGATTTAGTTACAGATCCAGGTCTTCACCGTACACTTGTAGGTGACGGACTTGCAACAGCACTTTCAGCATTCTTTGGTGGTCCTGCTAACACTACATATGGTGAGAATACAGGCGTACTTGAGCTTTCAAAGGTTCACGATCCAAAGGTTATTGAAATTGCAGCGGTTTACGCTATTGTTCTTTCATTCATCCCTAAGATGGCAGATATTATTGGTACAATGCCTAGCGCTATCGTAGGTGGAATAAGCTTTATGCTTTATGGTATGATTAGTGCGATAGGTATTAGAAATGTTGTTGAAAATCACGTTGATTTCACACATTCTAGAAACCTTATCATTGCAGCAGTTATCTTAGTTTGCGGTCTTGGTTTCTCTGATGGACTTACATTTACAGTAGGTTCTACAGACATCACACTTACAAGCCTTGCAATCGCTGCAATCGCAGGTGTAGTTCTCAATGCGATTATCCCAGGAAGAGATTACGAGTATGGTAATCCTGAGAGATATCGTTTTGATAAAGATGGAATCTAAACCAGTTATATGGTCAAACTTCCATTTTATAAAATTATATTAAAGAAATTTTAGGAGGAAATTATTTAATGGAAAAATTAGATAATGTAGTAGAGTTAACACATCCTTTACTTCAGCACAAAATTACAATGTTAAGAGACAAGAACACAGGTACAGCAGAGTTCCGTGCACTTGTTGAAGAAATAGCAATGCTTGAGGCTTTTGAAGCTCTCAACGATTTACAGACAGTAGACATCGAGTGTGAGACACCAATCGAGAAGTGCATGGCACCAGTTATCGCTGGTCGTAAGATGGCTATCGTTCCTATCCTTCGTGCAGGTCTTGGTATGGTTAACGGTATTCAGCGTCTTGTTCCTACAGCTAAGATTGGTCACATCGGTATGTACCGTGATGAGGAGACACATATTCCACACGAGTACTACTGCAAGCTCCCTAGCCCAATCGAGGAGAGACTTATTGTAGTTACAGATCCTATGCTTGCAACAGGTGGTTCAGCAATCGATGCTATCGGACTTATCAAGCAGCACGGTGGAAAGCGCATTAAGTTTATGGCAATCATCGCTGCTCCAGAAGGAGTTCGCGCACTTCACGAAGCACATCCAGATGTACAGATTTACGTTGGTCACATCGACCGTGAGCTTAATTCTGATGCTTACATCTGCCCAGGTCTTGGCGATGCTGGCGACAGAATCTTCGGAACAAAATAATACGATATTTTCAAATCCTCTTGGTTTTAGCCAGGAGGATTTTTTTCTTTGCGATTTCCTCATTATGATGTTATTCTTATATCTAGGGTATAAATGATAAGGGGGAATTTTATATGGGAAATAATACTCTTGAGAAGGAGGCCAAGGAGTTAGTGCGCCTTAGAAAGGCTGCCAGTGCACCTAAGCCTGCTTACTATCTTGGTATGATAATGGTGGTTCTTACTATTATCTACATCGTTGATGAGGTTACATCTAACATCAATTCGGCTATGCAGCCATACATTATTTTTGATTTATTCAAAATATCATCCAGGGACGTTAATTCAACAGAATATAAGGAGTCGCTAAACTATGTGGCAAGTTGGAATTTGTTGTCAAACCTATTCCTGATAATAGCGCCTTTTTATAAGGCTCTGTCCGATCGCTATGGAAGAAGACTATTTCTTATGATCAACACCATAGGTATGGGCCTTGGTATGCTTGTTGTTATGACTTCAACAAGTGTTGTTCAATATATCGTAGGAATGCTTTTTATGCTGTTTTTCACACCAAATGATATGCAGGTTCTTTATATTATGGAGACAGCACCAAAGGAGAAACGTGCCACCTACAGTTTTGTAGCTAAGGGCATAGCCCTTATTTCAGTATCATCAATTGGTATACTTTCCAAATTCTTTCTGAACGAAGCGGTGCCATCAAGTTGGAAATATGTATATGTCATACCTGTTGCTGTGGCATTAGTGGTAGGAATTTTATCAGTGGTTTTTGTTAAAGAAACACCTGTGTTCTTAGAACAAAGAATATTTTATCTTTCTTTAACTGAAGAAGAGAAGGAAAGACGCCGCCAGACAGAAAAAGAAAACAATACCTCCGACCAAGGTGGAGTTTTTAATGCATTTAAGTTTATATTTACAAACAAGCAATTGAGATGGATTTTAATCGCAGGATTTTTATTCTTTGCAACAACCTTCTACACATCCTACTATGCAACAGTTTTAGAGGGAGCTATGACAACACAGATGGTGTCATTGGCACTTTTGATATATCCATTCTGTAATGGAATTGTTACTATACTGAGCGGTCTTTTCTCGGACAAATTAGGAAGAAAAAGAGTTTGTCTCTTACTTGGAACAATAGCCTTAGGGGGACTTTTAATTTTTGTATTAGCATGTAGACTAGGCTGGGGTCCAATTACAGCAGGAGTAGCTTATGGTTGTTCTATAGGTGGCCTTTGGTCCATGTCAGATACACTGATTCTTACAATGCCTGCAGAATCATCTCCATCAAGCATGCGTTCATCTGTTATGGGTACCATATCAGTCCTTATTGGAGCCGGCATGTTTATAGGACAAATTGCATTTATTATAGGTCAAAAGTTTATTCCTATTGATGTGCTATTCTTAGTAATCTGTGTTCCGTTTATGGCATTATCACTTATAATATTAATGACCAAGGTTAAAGAGACCAAGTTCGTTAATCTGGATCAGGTTACAGTGGATACATTTAAATAGATTTAAATAAATCGAGGTGTGGTTTTGTGAAGATTTTATTGATTATTTTTATTGTGTTATTTGTGATTTTACTAGTTTTAGTAGTGTTTTCTGTTGGCCTACTAAGGTTCGTTACTTTGCCTAAAAATCGTGTGCCAGTTGATAAGGCACCTGAGATAGAAAAAAGCAAGGATTTGTGGGGACCATATGATTCATATGAAAAGGTCGAAATGAACTTCACAATGGATGATGGATATCTTATTCATGGCACATACATCCCATCAGGAGAGGATAACAAGTTTGTAATTATCACCCATGGCTATACCTACAATCGATTGGGTGGAGTTAAGTATTTAAACATTTTCCATGAGCTTGGCTACAATGCTTATATATACGACATTAGACATCATGGTGACAATGCAGATTGCTACTGCTCAATGGGATATAAAGAAAGCAGGGATATTGTTAATATAGCCAGACTTCTCAGGGAAAAGTTTGGTCGTGAGATAAGCATAGGTTTACATGGGGAAAGTTTAGGAGCAGCCAGTTCACTGCTTGCCCTTGGTCTGGATAAAGGGTTTGAGTTTTGTGTTGCTGATTGCCCTTTTACAGACCTTTCCGTGTTACTGGAAGATTTGGGGTGGAGCTGGTTTCATATTCCAAAGCCTTTATCGCATTTGGCATCTATAGCAAGTCAGATAGTACATGGTTATCGTTTGGATAGAATCAGACCAATTGATTCATTTAAGAAAAACACTACCACACCGGTTTGCTTTATTCATGGAGCTGATGATAAGTTTATTTTACCTAAACATAGCAAAGCAGGATACGAAGCTTGCCAGCAGTACAAGGAACTTCACTTAATTCCAGGGGCAGGTCACGCCGAAAGCTACCTGTATGCAAGGCAGGAGTATCACAACATAGTAAGCAAGTTTTTGGAGGCTATATATTAGCCTCCTTTTTATTTACACTATCAGGCCCCGTTATATAAAGGTTTTTTAATTTTCTGTGAAAAGGTATATGTACGATTGCAATAGTTTTCAGACAATTTTATAATTAAGCTATACAATATTGGGGTATAATGCACACTTTAAGGAGAAGCACTTGGAGACTATTAATGTTGAAAAGGGAAAAAGTTAATAAACGAGGGTGACCCTGTAGATAGCATGTACGTTATTGTGACGGGCTCCATTGAGCAGGTGTGGAAGGATCAGCATCTGACGTTGGGACCAGGTACAATTGCGGGACTATCAGATGCATTGAATCTGGAGTATGAGGCAGATTATACCGTGGCAGAAGACTCTATGATTATAAAATGCCCATACAAGAGTATGTCTGATTTTGATGCAATCTTCGAGGCTCAGCCTGTGTACATTTTTGGATTCTCTAAGGGTGCATTTAGGCAGTGCCGCGATGTTTTTAAAATCTACGATAGCTACAAGAAAAGACTGATGATTTCTATAGCTATTGTCGTGGAATTTATAATGAATATAAGAAGCAATGTAGGTCAATGGGAGCTGAAATCCAGGAAATTCCTATGATTGAGGAAATAGAACCTCTTGATTTAAAGGATGAGATTCTTCCTTGGGAGCATGACTACATTGATAGTTTAAATTCTGTTGATAATAAAGAAATTGAAAGTATCTATGGAAGTAGAAATGAGATAGCAACTGGTGTTATTGGTATCAGCTGTGGATATATGAAGCGTGCCATCGAATCTATTGAGATAATGGGCTTCTATTTGGAGGAATTTGCGCCTATTCTTATATCTTCGGAAAAGGGCGATATTTTCGAGCTTCTGTTTAACCTGCAGATTTATGCTGCCCAGCATGGTGCGAAGCAGGATGATATCAAGAAGCTAATGAAGATGCTTTACAAGTTTATTTCACAGTCGGGCTTATATGACAAGTCGTTAATTAAAGAACGCTGGACAGAGTATGACAGCCACGACTTTGCTGCAACTGCAGCAAACTTTGATGAAGCAAAGATGATGAAACAGGCTGAGTTCACTCAGACCTTCGAGCATATCTGTGAATTTGCGGAGGTTGATGAAGAAAAACAGCCCAGTACAAAGAGGAGCTTAATGCATATCTTGCTCTTTCTGATAGAGAGGGTAAGGAGGATAACGAGCGTAAGGTTCGTAAGAAAGCCGTTGATTTATTCTATGAAATTTATCAAAAGACCTTCTTTAGAGCTCTGGAATTTGAAGCCTATGGCGGTGAGCTTGATACTATTATTAAGATGTTTTTGAATATGGGCTACATCCACTATGATGCCATTGGAGATGACCTGACGAACGAGCTGGCAGATATAATGGATAGGCTGGATACCCTTTGTCAGAGTGAGCACGTATTTACCATATATAGCTGGCTTCGTGCAGTATATGCAGGAGAGAGGGAGCCTAGCCGAAACGAGCTGGATTTGGACTATAGAGGCTTCGTTCTTGAGGAACGTAAATCCGGTAATATTTCAGAGGCGGATATGCCTAACTGGATGAACGACCAGGAGCAAAAGGTTAAGTTTGAAATGAACAACTTCTTTGTATCAGCAAACAGAACCACTTCTGGAAAAATGACTTCCTTCTGCCCGGTTCTTACAAAGGAAGACTTTGGTGCGGAAGTAATGAAAATGCTCCTTACCAAGGCTAAGCTAGAAGAAGCTATGGGAAAGATTGAGGAAGTTGATTATGGCATTTTCCTTCGTGAAGGATTCTTCACTGATATGGAAGCAGGAGTAAAGAGTGAATCTTATCTAAAGCGTGTTCAGCCAGATATTATTCTTTTACCAAACTGTGGAATGCGTGCCATGATGTGGCAGGAATGTGGTGGTATAAAAGTAGATTCACCAGGCCGATTCGTATTTCCGATGTTCACATTTGATGATTTAGACAAGCTGATGATATATTGCTGCGGTGCTTTCCGTTGGGAGATTTGCAGAAAAGAGCAGGGCTCTCGCTGGAACGATATCGGTTCAGAATGTCTCACATCAGATTTTTACGATTACTTTACATTCTATCGAAAGAACAAGGATTTATCTGCAGAGAACAAAGAGAAGGTTAAGACTCTGCTTAAATCTTCCCGCAATAATATGCGTGAGGCCTTCACAAAGCAGTATACAATTTGGATTAATTTTGAGGCCCAGGGAAGTATTCGTCTAAATAAGGCAGAGCGTAATATCCTAAACAAACACTGTACCTTCTCAAAGGCATATCGTGCAAAGGTAGCTAATCATCCTATGTATGAGCAGGTGATTTCAAGGCACGAAATAAAGTGTACGCAAGCCTACAATCATCTTAAGACTATGATTGATAAGGTGGAGAAAAATGAGGGTGAGGTGCCAGAGGAAGTACGCAAGGGCTTAGAATATCTCCGTATGTAAAAAGAAGAATACAGTTTATAAAGGGTCAGTAGGATTTTCCTGCTGGCCTTTTTTACTCAAAAAGAGGAATATATATACTTAACTTTCTGAAACAGATATGTTTAAATATACAGGGTAGATATACTATATAACTATCAAAAGATGGTTATAGCGATTATTTAATCGCAGAAGGAGGAAATGTATGGAACTTATCCCTATTATTGCACTTATCATAGTGCTTCTTTTAATTATTGTAGCAGGCTATGTAAAGGCCCCACCTGATAGAGCTTATATCATTTCAGGTCTTAGAAAAAATCCTAGAATATTAGTCGGACGTGCAGGTCTCAAGATTCCATTCTTCGAGAGAGTTGATAAGCTCTACCTTGGACAGATGACAGTTGATATTAAGACAGAGCAGTCAGTACCTACAAACGATTTCATCAATGTAAATGTTGATGCTGTTGCAAAGGTAAGAATTGGTACTGATCCAGCAGCTATCCAGCTTGCAGCAAAGAACTTCCTTAATAAGAATCCAGAGCAGATTACTCAGGATCTTCAGGATTCATTACAAGGTAATATGCGTGAGATTATCGGTACTCTTTCTCTTAAGGTAATCAACACTGACAGAGATAGCTTCTCTGATCAGGTTATGGAGAAGGCTTCTCGCGATATGAGCAAGCTTGGTATTGAGATTCTTTCTTGCAACATCCAGAATGTAACTGATGAGAATGGTCTTATCAATGATCTTGGTATGGACAACACAGCTAAGATTAAGAAGGATGCAGCTATTGCAAAGGCTCAGGCTGATAGAGATGTAGCAATTGCGCAGGCTGAGGCAGACAAGGCAGCAAACGATGCAAGAGTTACAGCACAGACAGAAATCGCTGAGAAGAACAATGCACTTGCTATTAAGCAGGCAGAGTTAAAGCAGCAGGCTGATACAGCAAACGCTGTTGCCGATGCAGCTTATTCAATCCAGCAGCAGGAACAGCAGAAGACAATTGAGGCAGCTACTGTAAACGCTCAGATTGCTAAGGCAGAGCGCGAGGCAGAACTGAAGCAGAAGGAAGTACTTGTTAAGCAGCAGGAACTTGCAGCTCAGATTGAGAAGCAGGCAGATGCTGAGAAGTATCAGGCAGAAAAGAAGGCCGAGGCTGAGCTCATTCAGAGACAGAAGAAGGCAGAAGCTGCTAAGTACGAGCAGGAGCGTGAGGCTGATGCAAAGAAAGCTCAGGCAGAGGCTCAGAAGTTCGCAGCAGAGCAGGAGGCCGCAGGTATCAAGGCAAAGTATGATGCAGAGGCAGCAGGTATTGCAGCAAAAGGTAAGGCAGAGGCTGAAGCAATCAAGGCAAAGGGTCTTGCAGAAGCTGAGGCAATGGAAAAGAAGGCAGAGGCATATCGCAAGTACAACGGCGCTGCTATGGCAGAGATGATGATTAAGGTAATGCCTGAAATTGCAGCTGAAATTGCTAAGCCACTTTCACAGATTGATAAGATTAACATCTATGAAACAGGTGATGGCAGCGAAGGCGGAGCAGCAAGAATTTCTGCAAATATGCCAATCGTTATGAAGCAGGTGTTTGATACCATGAGCGAAGCAACTGGTGTTGATTTCACAGAAATCATGAGAGCAAACACATACGATGCTAAGGTAAATAAGAATGTAAACATCACTGGTGCTGATGTAAGCGTAAAAACTGAACAGTAATAAATCAATTAGTGTGGCCCACAGGAAGATTTCTTCTTGTGGGCTGTTTAGGGTTATTTGAGGAGAGAAAGGATTGTATCGTAAGAGATGACAGAAACTAGATTAAAAAGGGCAGATCAAATTCAGTTTTTTAGATTTATATGTTTTGCGATGATTTTTTTATGGCACGGAAAAACCTGGAGAATTAAGTATTTGCCAGGTGATATAGGTGCACAGACTGGCGTGTACTTCTTTTTCCTTTTGACAGGAGTAATGGCATCATATTCCCTGGCTTTAAAGGAAATTAGTCCTACAAAAGAAAACATAAAAGATTATCTGAAAAGAAAGCTTGTGAGACTATATCCATTATACTTTGTGACTAATCTCCTTACCTTTTTATATAACGAAGGGCAGGGATTTGTAGTAAGTCACAGTATCAAGCCAATTCTTGTTTTGGTGGGAGATTTCGTTTTATCATCTCTTATGCTACAAACCTGGCTACTCAGACCTTTTGCCGGTAATTCTGTTGGATGGTATCTTGCCACAATGATGTGGCTAAGTATTGTAAACATTCCATTTAGTGCTTGGGCAAAATCAAAAAGAAATACAAACAAGCCAATTATACGAATGGTTTGCATCATTGTTTTAGCTTTATTATATATAGCTGTTATATCCACATTGGCTGGATTAATTGGTCTTGGGGACTTTGGATTTATGCAAACGCCACTGTTTTGCCTTGGATTTCATTTGATTGGATTGGCACTGGGTGAAATCATCATCATTTTAAAGCAGAGCCATCCGGAGTGGGAAAATCAGGTAAAGAAGTATACAATAATAGAAATAGTGGCATTATTAGTATGGCTTGTGATTGTTTTTATTCCAGGAGAAATGGCTTTCGGGCCATTAATGCTTGGATTTTTTGCAAGTATATTTTTGATTCTCGTATTTATGCTCGGATATGGAAATATTTCAGTGGGATTAAGAGCAAAGCCTTTGGTGTTCCTGGGAGATATTTCTTTTGAATGTTATTTGTTCCATCAGATTATAATAACGATTTATGCTCATATTAATGGCTGGGACAGCCTGGGAACCCTGGGAAATGCATATGCTCTTACAGTTTGTATGGCAGTTACAGTATGCTTGTCCTGGTTGGTATCAAATGTTAAATTGCCGTTTGGAAGGGAAAAAATGTGATGATGAAAAGATTATTAGTTTTAGCAATGACAGTGATATGCTCTCTATCCCTGGTGGGATGCGATAATATCACAAATGAAAGTGGAAGTAAGATTAACCAGGCAAAAATTGGCGTCACTATCGTAAAGCATCCACTGGAAGCAAAAGCAGATGGGAAAGTTTATGCCACGGGCTGTTACCCGGAAATTATTCTTTCAGAAGATTATGCAGATAGTTTTCCTAATCTTGCCAGCAGCATTGATAGCTATAATTCTGATTGGGAAAATAATGCTAAAAATTCTGTTAAGGATTATGGATATATGAATCAGCAGTATGGCGAGGGCGATGCTACAGGGTATATAGCAGAGAATACTGTTGATGTGGTAAGGGCAGATGACAGGCTCCTTTCAGCATTGGCATACAGCTACACTGACGCGGATGGTGCACATCCTTCTCACTACACTTATTCTATAAATCTTGATACTAATACAGGACATGTTCTTGGTTTGTCGGAGGTTATAACAGACAAAGAGGCCCTCTGGAAAAAGATTAGAGAGAAGATTTTTGAGAAGTACCCAGATAATAAAGAGGATATCGAGAATTATCTGCTGTGTGAATGTGCAATTGATGGTGATCCGTTTGAAGTTAAAATGAATGAAGATACCTACACTTGGACACTATCAGATGAAGGGGTTCATATTTATTTTTCTCCATACGAAATTGCAAGCTATGCTACAGGAGATATGGATGTTGTAATCACTGAGGATGATATTCCAGGATTAATTCAGGAAAATTATAAAGCATCTGGTAAGCAGGACATTGATTCTATAGTTACAAAGCAGACAGCAGAAACTGAAGAATTAGAACCTGAATCAATGGGCGATGGAGAGGAGTATGAATATACAGGAGAATCACAAGGTGTAATAATCAGCAATCCAACCTGGCATAAATACACAAGCGATTCAGTAAAGCCTGCAGCAGAAAAGCACATCACTCTCACCGAGACTAGCAAAGATAAAACAGATTGGCTTGATACCTCCGTTTGGGCTGAGAAAAATGGATTTGAAGAAGCTTTCTTAAGCTATGGAGATGGCAATTATTATTATGCTCCAGGAGATGGTGGAGATTTTGGATATGAGTTCACCACATTATTCCTGTACGATTATCAGACAAATGAGCTTTTACATACCTATGATTTGGCTGAGCTTTGTAATGGTCCAGATGCAGAAGAGGGAAAGGAATCTATGGCTAGACAGTATATTCGTTGGGCAAAAGCTATGGATGGCATATTGTATGTATCACTTAGCCATAATGGATATACCTCTGAAGAATCAAGATCTGGATATATGGTGGCTATAGATATGAAGACTGATACTGTGCTGTGGCGAAGCGAGCCTCAGGTTAGTAATGCCTGCAATTTCCAGATTGTAGATGACACTATTATTTGTGGATACGGCTTTACAGCAGAGCCTGATTATATGTATCTTTTGGATAAGAACACAGGCGAAAAGGTGGAGCAGATTAAAATCGAGTCTGCAGCCAGCCAATTTGAAATAAAAGATGATACACTCTATGTGGCTACTTACAATACCGCATATACGTATAAAATTAACAGATAAATATTTCACCTAGGGGAGGTAAATATGAAGCTAAAAGAAATAGATATTAATTCAATTGGAAATGTAAGAATTGGACAGACTGAGGATAATAAGGCAGGCACAGGTGTAACTGTTATTGTGGCTCCAGAGGGAGCACCTTGTGGGTTGGATATCAGAGGTGGTGGCCCGGCCGGAAGAGAAACAGGATTGCTTGATCCTCTTGCAGCAGCTGAGGTTATTCACAGCGTTGTTTTAGGCGGAGGCTCTGCCTTCGGCCTGGAGGCTGCCAGTGGAGTTATGCAGTATCTTGCTGAAAATAAAATAGGATTTCCAGTTGGAGATGTTGTAGTTCCATTAGTTTGCCAGTCTGATATTTTTGATTTGCAATATAAGCGCAGCGATGTTTATCCAGACAAAGCTATGGGATATAAGGCTGCAAAGCAGGCATTTAAGGGAAAACACGGTAATTACAAGGATGGTAGCGTAGGAGCAGGATGTGGCGCCACAGTTGGAAAGCTCTTAGGACCAGATAGATGTACAAAATCTGGAATAGGAAGTTTTGCCGTGGAGCTTGGTGATTTAAAGGTAGGAGCCATCATCTGTACAAATGCCATTGGCGATATTTATGATGCTGATTCTGGAAAACGTATCGCAGGAGTTAAAAACGAAAAAGGTACAGGATTAAATAAGGTTTCCTGCGAGGAGCTTATGTACGACATGTATGTGAATCCACCAGCAGGAATGACCACTAACACAACAATCGGAATCATCCTCACTAATGCAAAGTTTAATAAGTCTCAGCTTTGCAAGCTGGCTGGAATGGGACACGATGGATACGCCCGTTCCATTCGTCCGGTTCACACATCCATGGATGGAGATAGTATTTATGCTATGTCCATAGGTGATGTAGAGGCATCACTTGATGTGTTAGGAACACTTGCTAATAAGGTGATTTGTGAAGCCATAAAGAGAAGCGTGAAACGGGAAGACGCACATTGAAGATTGCCTTCGGCAATAGGTACGTCGTGGCAAGAAAAAATAACAACCTGAAATATGGCTGTTATTTTTTTCTCCATTATTTATAAGAAAGAATAAAAAGGTCACATACTTTTGTGACCTTTTTCTATAAGTTTTGTGACCTTAAAAAATATTGATTTTACAGGGATTGGATGATATTATGACAATATAAATGTGACCTTTTTGTGACCTTTTTTGGAGGAATTATAGAATGAAATTTAGCGAATTATTAAAATCAAAAACATAAAAAAAGCTGATTTTATAAAGGAAGTTGGTATAGGAAAAACAACTCTTACATATTATTTAACTGGAAAAAGAGATATAGACGGAGCAAATAAAGATGTTATCTACAAAATGGCAGGTATCTTAAATATCACTCCGACAGAACTTATAAGCTGCATTAAAGAGGAATCTAATGGGAAAAACCCTGCTTTAAGTTCTAGCTTTATCATAAGAACTCCTCAGGCTAAGAGAGGGATTTCCGCAGATTTAATAGAACTGTCTGAGCATATTTTACAGCCAGAATTTAACAACAGACTTATCAGCCAATACAAATATGATCTAACTCATCAGGATAGACAAGGAATATATGCTTATACTCAAAAAGCTTTATCTTATAATTCTAGCAGAATAGAAGGAAATACTTTAACCCCAGATGAAACTGCAGAGCTTTTTAACACAGGAACAATCGGAGCTGATGGAATAGTTTACAAGCCAAAGGACGTAGAAGAAATGACAGGGCACTTTTCTATGTTTAATAGATGCATAAGCACTTTAGAAAAACCCTTAGATCTCCAACTAATAAAAGACTACCATTTTTCTCTGCAAAATGGCGTATTCGAATTTATTGCAAACGGCGGAGTGCCAGGAGAATTCAAGAAAAAGAAAAACCTGGTATCTGATATCACAACTGTCCTACCAGAAGATATTCCTTTTGTCTTAGAGGATTTATTGAGACAGTACAAGGAATCCGAGAAAAATATCGAGACCCTAGCAAAATTCCATGCAGCTTATGAGATTATTCATCCATTTCAGGATGGTAATGGCAGAACAGGCAGAATGCTTATTTTTAGAGAAGCTCTTTTAAATGGTATTGACCCTTTTATAGTTGAGGATAAAAATAAGAATACTTATTATAAGGTACTTCACGATGCTCAAACTAAGAATGAGTATGACGGATTAGTAGAATTTTTCAAGGACGAGCAAAAAGCTTTTTTAATGGAGGCTATTCCATATTTGCTGGCTCCGGATGAATACACACAATTCTTGGATAATAACAAAAATGACTATCAGCGATAAGAGAGGGATTTCCCCTCTCTTTTTTTATGATTTCAATGTATTATTTGTTTTTTCCATTATTTATTTGGTTACTTTTTAAAATACCTAATAAGGAGATAACGAAAATGCAGAATAATACTTTAAAGAAAGAGGATAACCTTAAAGCCTCTGAAAGATTTAAGGCTACCGCAAAATCAGTTTACATTCAGAAAGATGGTAAACTAAACAAAGTATCTCTTGGCCTTTCGATTGGAATTCTTGCAGGTCTTATCGCATTAACTGGTTTTACAGTTTATAAGACAAGCCCAACAGCAATCACTGATTCCTTTGTAGAAGGACTTGAGACAGATGAAGCTAGAATGGCAATCCAGCAGGCTTTCATCTCAGGTATTGATGAATACTTAAATGGTAATCTTACAGAAAGCGAACTTAGAGAGCGTCTTTATTCAGAGCTTGCAAAGATTATTGAAAAAGATGGAGCTTTTACAGATGATCAGAAGATAGCTCTTGAAGAGATGTTTGCTGAATACATTATGAATCTTGATATTGAAAATCTTATTTCTAAGAATGAAGAGAATATCACAAATCTTACAAATGAGTTTAATAAATACAAGAAGGAAAACGAACGTGTAATTGAGACATTAAGAGAGTCTCTTGAGAAGGAAATTCAGACAAATAAGGAATACACTCAGGAGCAGCTCGATATTTTAAATGAGCTTCATGAGACACTTGTTAAGACAGAAGCTTCTCATTATTCTGAGCTTCAAACAAAGATCCAGGATACATACAATGAGCTTTATAAGCTTCAGCAGGACCAGTTATATAAGGGCGTAGCTGCTTGGGATAAGACAAAGGTATATGATATTGATTCATATGTTATCTACAATGATAAGCTTTATCGCAATGCAACAGGTACTTCAACAGAGAATCCTCCATCACAAGACAGATTTACAGAGCAGAACCCTACAGGTAACTGGGAACAGGTTTCAGTAATGAAGACTGTTCAGGACAACTTCAATACATTCGTTACAAACCTTTACAACGGTATGACTGAATGGGATGAAGCTGGATCATACACTCCTAATTCTTATGTGTTCTATCACAATAAGATTTATAAGAACATTACAGGTAGCAACTCCACAACAACACCTGATCAGGACACAGTTAACTGGCAGGAAGCTTCTATTATGACTGTCATCAACAATACATATAATACATTTGTTGCAACAGTTGGAGCTTCTGATTATGACCCAAATAAGTCATATAATGCTGGCGATTATGTAGTCTACAATAATATCACATACAAGAATGTGTCTGATAATCCTAATGGTCAGGGCGGGGCAGCCATTCCTGGCGTAAAAGAAGGTGCTGGAACTCAGTCTGTATGGATTCCGGTAACACTTACAGAGATGATTGATAATAATTATCAGACATTCATTAAGACTGTAGGTGCTGTCGATTGGAACCCAGATAAATCATATCAGGCAGGCGAATACGTAATTTATAAAGGAAATCTTTACAGAAACAAGACTGGCGTAAATACAACACCAGCGAAAGATTCAGAAAATTGGTCACAGGTATCTATTACAGATAGTATCGAATCGCTCTCTGATAGAGTACAGAGCCTTGAGCTTAAGACAGCTTCAGACCTTGATAGTTTAAAGAAAGGTCTCTTAGATTTTATTGACGGCAATATGTCTCTTGATGCAAGCCAGAAAGCAGCTTTGAAAAAGATGATTGAGGATGCTACAGACTCATCAGAAGCCGGCTTAAAGAGTCTTTATGACCGATTAATGGCAGCTATTAATGCTGGCGATCAGTCACTTGCCGAGCAGAATGCTGCTGAAAGAGAAAAGTTATTAGAGCAGCTTAAAATTTTAAATAGCAATACAGCATCAGTAATGGATTCTCTTGAAAGACGTATAAAGAATCTTGAAGATAGAACTACATGGACTGTTAATGATGAGGTCTCTGAATTCCAGTATAGAGTTGATGACGGAAATCAGGGCTACGTAGATGGTTCAGGAAACTGGCATCCATTCTAAATAATTAAATAGGCCTCGCCTCCAATTAATGAAGAGGCGGGGTTGTTTTTAAGAAGTATTAGTTTTTATTAAGGAGACTAAAATGAAGAAACATATTAATCTTGTTAAAAGAGCATTAGCATTAGGCTTAATTGTTACTACTTTTGCTACAACTCCAAATTTAACAGTATTTGCCGAAGAGTTTTACGAAGAACATACCACAATAGAGCAGCCAATTATCGGCGGTACACGAAATGATAATGTTCAAGGAGTAGCTCCGGAGAATGAAACTTTTTATGGTTTTGTCTATGATGCAGATAAAGACGCTTTTGTAGAGAGCATTGAATCGGGACTTACTCGCACAGTTAAAAGAACTAGCCTGGATATAAACAATAAGTGGTTTATTGAAAACTTTGGTACAGAAGCTTTTGATATGTCAACAGATGAATTTGCTAAGTTAATATTTAGTAAATATACTTACGACGCTGAATCAGGCAACTATGTATTAACTTATATAGATTCAAAAGCTAATGGTAGAACACTTTCTGTGTCAAGAAACACAGTTGAATCAACACAGTGGTTTAAAAATAGCGGACTTCGTTCACCAGCTGTAGCTGAACGAGAATTACCTAATTTCACAGTACAGGGCGATTTTATTCCATTTAGAGATCAAATACCTAGTTATCTAGCAGATAACAGCAGTGCAAAATCAGATATTGTAAAAAAAGTTTGGTGTAAGTTATTTTACGAAGAGCTAAATTGGAAGCCAGGATATGCCTTTTATGATTCTAAATATAGCTCTTGGATAAGTAAGTATGGCCATACTGAAACTTATCGTACTTTAAGCGGTGAACAGTCTAATGTATCTGGCCAGATCACTTACTCAACAGGTGACTTTGAGGCTTATTTCGGTAATACAATTGAAGATAATCCTGAATTTTTAGGTCAGCTGCTTGGAATAACTTCAGTATCAGGTATTGAAGGATATGATGCGAATGGTCTTGATTTAAAAGATGAGGCTGGTAAAGAATTACTTAAAAATGTGGTTGGCAAATATTTATACGATGAATCAGATCCAACTAAATACAACCAATTTTTCGCTGAAAGTATCGTAAATCTTACAAAAGACGGCTTATATCTCGACGGATGTTTAAAGAGTGTTACTTGCAATGGCATCCGAGCTGATTACGCAGTACTTTCAAATTTAGCATCTAAGTATCGCCAAAAGGATTCATCTGATAACTTAATTCTTTCTCAGAAACAGATTGAATGGATTGAGAGCTATCAGTTAGAATTTTATGATGCTTATACTAAAGGCACAAATGCAGCGCTTAAAGGTATGGTCACTAGAAATGAAAATCTTTATGATTTTATTGCTAGAAGCAAATATGCTGCTAATGATAGAAATGACTATGGTCAGGAATTCTTTGATTATGTAGTAGAATCTGGCATTGGTGCTGGTGAATGGTTGGCATTAAACAGCAAAATAAACGGCACAGAAAAATAAATGACGAGGAGTCATCCTTACAGACAGAAATTAAAAATGAAAAAGGTATTGATGTTCTTAAAGACATTGATGACATCACTGCATTATTTGAAGGTTCTTCTGGTTACTGTGGTGGATTAGATGCTACTACACATTGTTCTGGTCATGATCATAGCTGCTATGCAAAAAAACTCAGATTAACAAATGGAACAATTGATGAATCTGATGATACTTTTGTAATCCCAGCTGAGTTATGTGAAAATGATGCAACTCAAAACGATATGCTCTGCGTTCTTTTAAATAGAAACAGCGAAGCAGTCCGTTACATCGAAGGCAATTCTACCACAAAAGCGGCTTATGGCGATAAAGATACAAAAGAAACTTGGTATTATAGACATGAGGCAAAGCATAAAGACTGGAGCGGTTATGATACGCCAGTCGAACCAGGTAGTCTTAAGAAGAATGTACGTAGTGCCAGAAATAGTTGTTATGATCCACATAATAACAACGCTGCAGAAAGTGGTATGAAAACTACTGATTCAAGATTGGCGTATACCTATAAAATTAGTGAATTGCTTAAAGCGGTTCCAGATCAAGTAACAACAGTTACCCTTAGAGTTTCATATGAGGGGCGTGTAATTGACCAAATACTCCATTCAAAAAAGAGCAATCCTGCTAACGTGTGTGACGATAGCACCTGGAGTTCATCTTATGGAAGTGTAAGCTATTCTGCAGGAATAAATCACATTAGTACAATAAGAGATAAATCAAAGCAATATTATAAATTTGATTTGTCAGGCTGTACTAGTGAACAGTTGGAAGATGGCTGGGTCTGTATTCAAACCTGTGCCTCAACAAGTTCATACAATGGAGACGGCAGAAATTATTGTCAGTGTATACTTTACGAAATTGGTTATGAAACTGTAATGGATGACTGCGATATTACAAAGCATCAGTATAGTGGAACACCTACATACACATTCGATGAAAAGAATAAATTAACTTCTGTTAAAATTAATTATGAATGTGATAAGAATAA
Source organism: Butyrivibrio fibrisolvens 16/4 (assembly GCA_000209815.1). GTDB lineage: Bacteria > Bacillota > Clostridia > Lachnospirales > Lachnospiraceae > Pseudobutyrivibrio > Pseudobutyrivibrio fibrisolvens_A. The sequence continues at coordinate 281,732 of FP929036.1, read as the reverse complement.
ACGTAACCACAAGGATTCATATACAGTACCTAAAACTAAAATTTATAGCACTATTAAAGGTGGCTCAATTATATATAAAATTGAAGGCAAATATAATGATTTCTATACCAAGGTAGTTCAAACTAATGGTAGTTCAGATCCATATAAAGCTGAACCAATACTTTTAACAAATGATAATACTAGCGGTTCTGTTGGCCAAGATAAAAGTATTCCATCAGATTATGGTTACAGTGATAAAGAAGTATGGCCATCAGGTTGGGGCATAGGTTATGACGGTCATGTAAATTCTGCACATTATGTTAGTGCCTCTGCCGCAATCGATGGTTCCGTCCCAGCAGGTTATATACCAACTGGCGTTAATCAAATCGTATTTGGATTTAGTGCTAATGAAACGCTCGAAGCTTTAAGCATTAGCGTTTATAATGCGCGAGGCCAAAAGATTGGTTTCGGTGGAATGAATATGGCCGGATCAATATCAGGTAACACCTGTACAGTTAAAATCAATGCCAGATCCGATGCTGATTTAATGGGTGCAACCGTAAAATTCTATGGTAAGTCATCTTCAATTAGATGGGCTTCAAGCCATTGGGAAAAACTTGGCGGTATTTCATCATCTATCAGCTTAAACAGTATGACATTTGTATATTAAAAAATGATTTTAAAGACCATAGTATTATTTTTAATGCTGTGGTCTTATTTCATATAGTAAAGGAGAATTTTTATAAGCTATTGAATAAGATATGAGGGTAAAGAAGAGAAAACTTAAAAATTAATATACCTTTATAAGCTTATTTCATTTGTGAATTGTTAATAAATAAAAAGCCCACTCAGTTCTTGTACTTAAGAAAAGAGTGGGTATTTTTTGAATAAGGCTATATTATTGTATAATTGTCCAGCCATCTTCATCTACAGTGCCTATTAAAGCGGCTCTTTCAGCTGCTTCAGCATTAGCTCTTTCTGTTGCCGCTGCTGTTTGCTCATCGTTAGCACAATATACTGTGTGACCAAAACCTGAGCCTGAAACAAATGTGCCTTCGTAACCATACTTTTCGCCATTGCCATTAATTGGACGGCTGTAATCGATAACTGTTGTACCGTAAGCCTGTGATGTACCTGTTACTGGGTTGTAATAAATGTCTCTTGTAGCTGCCTCATAGTGCTTTAAGTAGCTTTCATTTGTCCAACCAGCCTTATCAAGACCGATTTCTGAAACATCATGTCCACCATTAATAAAGTCAAGAGCTCTCTGATAAGCCTGCTGAGCTTCAAGTGCCATACCACCTACAACAGTAGGATCTGCTGATGGAGCTGTATAAGCAAAAGTATTGCCTGTAATATTGGATGTACTCTTAATTTGATCATTCTGCTGGGCAAGTGTTGCGATTGCCTTAGGCCCCTGCTTTAAAAGTGCATCTGCTGAAGCGACTCTGTTTTCCTTAATACCACTTGTTACATAATGGTTAATGAATGCCTGATAGTTTGAACCGAAAGCTGTAACAAGATCAGGATTAGCGAGTGCATATACTGACATATTAAATGTAGCTGAAGCATCTCTACCTTCATAGATACCATTATTTACATAGTGGTTTAAAAGTACAGCTGGATCATTTCCAAGTGCTGCAACTACATCTGGATAAGCCTGTGCATAATATTTAGCATCAAATACCCTTGCAATAACTGAAGCATTAAGATTCTGCTTAACTGTCTGTGTCTGAGCTGCCTGTGGAGCTTCAGCTGCGTGAGCAACAAGGCCAGTAGTTGACATCATACCAACCATACCAACAAGTGCGAGTGTTCTTACAAAATTATTTCTCATTAGAAACCTCCATAAATAAAACTTTTTCATTAAGTTTAGTATCAATTATTCAATGCAGTTATAAAATACCACGATATTGTAAATAATGCAATATCTATAATATTATCTAACTGTTTACATATAAATAATGGATGATTATAAAAAAGTGCTATGTAAAATGCTATAGAGAACTTATATTTTCTTAAAAAATATCTTATCCATTATTTAGAGGAAACAACAAACTCTAAATTTTTATCTAAGGAGTGATAATATGAAACAAGTAAAAAGAAAACAAACTTAGGTTATGTAACAATGTGTACTATAGCAATATCTATATACATTATTATTTTATTCGTCGTATCGACAAAGCACATTATGTCTTTGAATGAGTGTTTTGATATCTTAAAGACTTCCCCGGAGATGCTGTAATATACCAGTCATTCTTTCTTAAGCTTTCTAATTGTAATTTAATATTAGGCATTGCTAATGGCATAATTTTATCCTCCTATCAACTTTGATATAGATGAATCATATAAATAGCTATAAAAGAAAGGCTTTATTCGGAAAAAGTTCTCTAGATTTGGCAAAAACAGTATTGCCGGAAGATTTCTTCACATTACTTGGTATAGAAGAGATTCCACCAGAGAAAATTATTCTCAAGCCATCTCTCTTAGACAAAAAGAAAACCACCTCGATTGAGATGGTTATTCATCGAACAAATCACTATGAGTTCCCGTTCTAGAAGCAGTAAGAATTAATTCATTTTCATTTTTGGCATAAATCAAAAGCCAGTCTGACAATATATGGCATTCATTAAAACCTTCATAGTTTCCATGCAAAGGATGGTCGTAGTATTTATCGTCCAATTCTTTACCGTCTAACAAGGTATCAATGACATCAGATAATAAATCCATATCATAACCACGCTTTTTACATCGTTTATAATCTTTCTTGAATTTAGTGGTGGTTTTTAATGTATACTTCATTATTCTTCATCAAGCTCCGCAAATAATTCTTTAGAAGAAGAATAAGATTTAGCTGATATCTTACCAGATATTATATCTCTAGTCTCCTGGATAGCTTCCTCAGTTTCTTTATTATAACGTGGCATTCTAACATCAAAAGGGATGCCACCTTCCATTAAAGATTTTTCAAAGAATATATTTACTGCTTCTGCTAAGGTCATGCCAAGGCTACCATATAAATCCTCTAAGCTAACTTTTTCTGCTTATTCATTCTCATATTGAAATTTGTATCTTTTACTGCTGTAGCTGCCATAATCAACTACCTCCTTCTAATCATAGAATACACCCAATGTTTTACTTTTGCAACACAATGTTTTGCAAAATATAAAACTGTCAGCATAACCGCAACATAGATAAATAGCGTTGCAGTTGCTCCAACATCTGCAGTATTTGCTGAGGAGCTCGACGCTTCAGCTAATGAGACAGTAGTAGAGGCTACAGCAGATGATACTACTACAGATGAAGATGGCTATTGTGATCTTTGCTTTGATAGAATGGAAGGCGAAATCCTTCCTGGAGAGACCGAGGATAATAATCCAGAAGACTCTGTTGCTGATACTGAAAATACTGAATTAGAATCATTAGGTGAAGCTTCAGAAGAAGTAGCGACTACTGATAACCAGGTAGCCGATACCCAGTCAGATACAGATGTTCAGACAGAAACTACAGACGGCGAGTAGTCAAAACAAGGAGACCACAAAAGCCTCCTTGTTGTCTACAGTCTGAAGAGTTTTGCTTTGCAAAACTCTTTTTTACATGCTTTATTTAATTTCATAATATATTCTAGATTCCGGAGGCACAGATTCTGTGATGAAGGTAGAACCTCCGATGATAGAATCGTGGCCAATAACAGTATCTCCCCCAAGTACAGAAGCATTAGAGTAAATAGTGACATTGTCCTCGATGGTAGGATGACGGCGAACACCGCGAAGATTCTGGCCGCCTCTTGTGGAAAGAGCACCAAGGGTAACACCCTGATAAATCTTAACATTTTTTCCGATTATAGTGGTCTCGCCAACTACGATACCAGTGCCGTGATCGATGAAGAAGTATTCACCAATAGTAGCACCCGGATGAATATCGATTCCTGTAAGAGAATGTGCGTACTCAGTCATAATACGAGGGATAATAGGCACACTTAAATCGTAAAGCTCGTGAGCTAGACGGTAAATTGTGATGGCTAAAATTCCAGGATAAGCAAAGATGATTTCATCAATGCTGGTAGCTGCAGGATCCCCATCAAAAGCAGCTTGCAAATCAGTGTCCAGTAAAGCTCTGACCTTTGGAATGCGCTTAAGAAATGCAAGTGATAATTCCTCGGCCTTTGTAGAGCAGATTTCTTCACAGCATCCGTCAAAATCAGGTCTGTAGCAGAGAATAAGTGCAATCTGCTTATTAAGGTTGTATACAACGTCCTCCATAAGAGTGTTCAGGTTTGTCTCTACATTGTATACCTTGTATACGTGATCTCTGTAGTAGCCTGGATAGACAATCCTAAGAAGCTTCTTCGTAATATCGATAATGCTGTCTTTGTTTGGCTGATGATAAGTGTCCATCTTATCAATTGCACGGTCTGATTTATAGTCTTTTATGAGCTCTTCGGTGATTTCTAAAATCTCCTGCTCAATCTTTTTACCATCCATTATATTTCTCCAATCATTAATAATAATTATATTTTACCATATTGCATCACAAATTTCTTTTGTCATCTTAGGTTTATTCATACAGTAGATATGAATATGTCCCATGCCGCAGCGTTTTAAATCCTGAATCTGATCTATCGCATATGCGATACCGGCTTTTCTCATCTCTTCTGGTGATTCTCCGTAGCGTGCACAAATATCCGCAAGCTTCTTTGGAACAGAAGAGCCAGCCAGAGTTACTGTAGAGCCAATCTGCTTTGCAGATGTAATAGGCATAATTCCGGCTACGATAGGCACTGTTATGCCAGCCTGATTTGCACGTTCAACGAATCTGTAGAAATCTGCATTATCAAAGAATAGTTGGGAAATAAACATCTCTGCTCCCATATCCTGCTTCATCTTCATAAAAGCTATGTCAGAGTCCATAGAAATTGCCTCTGGGTGCTTTTCAGGATAACAAGATGCTGATACAATTAAATTAGTATTTTGATTAATAAAATGAATCAAATCTGTTGCATGAGGAAAGATGCGTTTCTCAAATTGTTCGTCGGACATATCTCGTGGCTTATCACCACGAAGAGCCAGAACATGATTTACACCAACAGCCTCTAATTCTTTTGTGACAGCTAATATATCATCCGCACTAGAACCGACACAGGTCATGTGAGCCATAGCATCAATTGCTAAGGTGTTTTGTATGTATGAAGCTATTTCTACAGTTTTCTTGGAATGACTGCCACCTGCACCATAGGTTACACTTATAAAGTCAGGGTTGAGCTCAGCCAGAGAATCTAAGACTTTGAAGCAGTTATCGAATTCGTCGTCTTTTTAGGTGGAAATACTTCGAATGAAAGAGAAGAGTCTCTTTCGAACATATCTTTAAACATTGAGGCCTCCTTAAACGGTTAATAGTGCTTAAAATTCACTCTTTTATCACATTTTTTAAATAAAAAAATATTATCATATTGTTTGTTTAAAAGAAAGTTTTCTGGGGAGGAATTTTCTGGGGTTATGATGTAATAAGGGAGTACTAGAAAATGAACTTGAATCAACTAAAGGGAGTTATTACACGAACAGGGAAAATGGCATTTCCTGAACATAGAGATTTATCACGTCAGCTTGGTGCCGACAGCATGGTTCTGCTTAAAAATAATGATATTCTTCCTATAACTAAAGGAAAGGTGGCATTATTTGGAGCAGGTGCTGTTGACACTATTTTTTTGCGGAATTTTATATAATTACGTATTTACGGATGGAAATGTAAGCGTAAAGCAGGGACTACTTAATAACGGATTTACCTTTAGTACAGATTCCTGGCTTTCTAAAATGGAAAAGGCAGTAAAGCAGGTGGGAAGGGAATATCCTGCAGGTACTAAGAGTTCAAAAATCAAGGGCGGAATACGTGCTCTTGCACCTGAGGTCCCTATTTCAAAGGCGGACATTGCAGAAGCAGTTCTAGGAACAGATACCTGTATATACGTATATAGAAGAGCCTATATAGATACACCGGAATATAAAGAGAACAAGCCTTATAAATTGACTCAGGTCGAACAGGATAATCTGGATATAATCACTAATACCTTTAAGAATGTTATTCTTATACTTAATTCTGGAATGATAGAGATGGCTGCCATTGCCAGACAGAAAAATATCAAGGGCATTATTATGATGGGCATTCCTGGAATGGAAGCTGGAAATGCATTGGCAGATGTTTTAACTGGTGCTGTTAATCCTAGTGGGCATCTTGCCAATACCTGGGCAAAGAAATATAAGGATTATTCTACTAGCTATAATCAGACTGCTCAGGCTAAGTTTGCTAAGGATAATGAGGTAGATTATAAAGAAGGTATCTATGTTGGATATCGTTATTTTGATGCCTTTGATGTTGCACCACTTTATCCATTTGGTTACGGTCTTAGCTATACAACCTTTGAATCTAAGCTGGAGTATTTTGAGGCCAGTTGGATATCTATTCTGATGCGTGTAAAGGTAACTAATACCGGAAAATGTGCAGGGCGTCACGTGGTACAGGTATATTGCTCTCAGCCAGACGGAAAAATAATAAAACCATATCAGGTCCTTTGCAGTATGAGCAAAACAGGAAAGCTGAAGCCAGGTGAGTCTGAGGAAATCACTTTAAAGATTCCTATCATGTCCCTGACTTCATTTGATGAGGATATTACAGCCTGGGTAATGGAAAAAGGTGATTACCTGTTCAGAGTTGGAAATAGCTCTAAGGATACTAAAGTTTTTGCAAAGGTTGTCTTAGATAAAGATACAGTAATAAAGAAAGTTACCAATGTACTTGCACCAAATAAGGAATTGACCTTTATTGACCCACCTCCTAGAAAGCCTGAGGAGGAAGGCTATATTCAGGCTGCAGCTCTTTCTGGGGATGATTACAATTCATTTAATAGGGTTGTTAAGCCTCAAAATGAAGTTACAACCTATGTAAAAGAGGGAAGCAATTATTCTTCATACGTAAATACGAATGCCTACGAAATACCATTTAGAACCTACGAGAATATTGAAGAGGTGATTCCAAATAGCAGCTCTACATTCATCGATGTGGTGAAGGGGAAGGTATCAATGGAAGAGTTTGTGGCATCTCTTTCCCCTGAAATATTAGCTAGAATAGTTATCGGAGCATTGGATGAGAATAAAATAAATAGTGTTAACCGATTTACATTTAATTTTAGTCTTGATAATAAGAATCTTGATATTGCTGCCAAGACTACAAACCAGTTTGCTACAACACTGGGAATACCAGGTGTAAATATAGCTGATGGTCCATCAGGCTTGCATATACAGGGCATTCCTTGTACCTGCTTCCCATCACCTAATAATATGGCTCAGACCTGGGATATGAGTGCAATGGTTAGAATGGGACGTGCTTATGGTAGAGAGATGGAGGCTAATGATATTGATTACTGTCTTGCACCAGCCCTAAATATTAATCGCAATCCTATGTGGAATCGTGCATACGAATTCTATTCTGAGGATCCTGCTTTGTCAGGTATTCTCGGGGCTGGATTTGTTATGGGTGTAAAGCGATATGAAGGCAGAAATGTTATTGTTAAAAATCTTGCTACATACAATCAGGAAAGCAGAGCTGACGATATAAATATTAATGTTACAAGAAGAACCTTTGGAGAGATATACCTTAGACCATTCTCTGTCTGCCAGTTTATGGTTAAGCCAGCAGGATTTTTGTCCTCTGGAAATAAGGTTAATGGAATGTACAGCTCATCACAGAAAGGAATCAATATTGATATCGCCAGAAATGATTGGGGCTTCAATGGATTTGTGATGTCTGATTGGGGTTCGCCATCAGATAAAGGCTCAGATATTCATGCAGGCTGCGATTTGATTATGCCGGGCTTTGATCCAGACAAGCTGTTAGAGGCTATGATGAATGTTCCTCCTACCTTCGAGGCAGATGGCTATGTCACAGTGGTAGAAAAGCATATAGTTTATAATAAACCTATGATTCAATATGAAATGTGGGGCTCTTTCCTTCCAGACAAAGAAGGAGATACTTATATTTCCACAAGTGTAGAACCAAGTCAGCAGCTTAATGAGAAGCTGAAGAGAATGGAGCAGGAAGGTATATGCGAAATCAAGGTGGAGGCGGATGGCTCAAAGACCATTACCTATAAAGGATTTAACAGAGGACCTTATCTGGCGTTGGGAGATTTACAGCAGGCAGCTATACATATTCTGTCAGAAATTAAATCTACAAACGCTATGCAAAAATTGATTAAAAAGGCAAACATTTAGAGCAAAATGTTTATTTAAAAACTAACTCCCTTCGTATACAATATCTCTGAAAAAAAGTATATGAAGGGAGTTTTTATGTTAGCAGAAATATTGGCTATTGTCATATTTGTGGCGATGTTCGTGCTAATTGTTTGGGATAGATTTCCTAAGCATTATGTCACGTTAGGATGCGGTGCACTTACTAGCATTTTTGTTTTCGGAATCGGAATGAAGGATGCAGAGGCATTCGTAAATACGTTAGCAGTGAAAGGCATTTTCAAGACGCATTTTTGGTATGCAGCAGGAGAGCATGCTGAACAGACGTCAGGTATCAACTGGGCTACTATCATTTTCCTTTGGGGCATGATGATTATGGTAGAGGGAATGGCAGAAGCGGGATTTTTCGATTGGCTTTGCTTAAAGATTGCCAAAATGGCAAACTATGAACCTTCCAGAATTTTCGTAGCGTTTATGGTTCTTTCATCAGTGCTTGCTATGTTTATTGACTCTATTACAGTTATTTTGTTCTTAGCAGCAGTTACCATCAGACTTGCTCGTACCCTTAAATTCAATCCTATCCCTGTTATTATGGCAGAGATTTTCTGTGCGAATTTAGGAGGAAGTGCCACTATGTGTGGAGATCCTCCAAACATTATTATCGGTACATCATTAGGTTATTCATTCGCAGATTTTGTTATCAACACAGGTGCTATGGGGGCTGTATCCCTTGTTATCATTATTGTGTATTTCTATTTTACAATGCGTAACCGCCTACAGGATCCAGCAGACAAGGTAGATCCTAGTACTATTGATGTGGAAGTTAAGATTAACAATATGAAGGAATTTATGACTAGTACAATCATTTTCCTCATTGCAGTATCTTTACTTATTACACACGCTATGACAGGACTTACTGTTGCTTTTATTGGTGTATTTATTGCAGCCATTACTTTGATTGCATCAGGCAGAAAGGCACTTACACTTTTAAAGAGAGTAGATTATCCTACACTCCTTTTCTTCATCGGCCTTTTTGTAGTTGTTGGCGGATTGGAAGAGACTGGTGTTCTCGTGGTTATCGCCGATTTTATTGCAAAGATTTCTGGCGGCAATGCACACATTATGATTGCCATTATCCTCTGGGTAAGCGGAATTGCATCAGCATTTATCGATAACATTCCATTCTCAGCTACTATGATTCCGGTTATCAAAACACTTGCTGAGACCACAGGCGTAGATCTTTCTACAATGGCCTGGACACTTGCCATCGGTACAGATATTGGCGGAAGCATGACACCTATTGGAGCATCTGCAAATGTTGTAGGTATTTCTACAGCAGGTAAGGAAGGTTACCCTATCAGCTGGGCTACTTACTGCAAAGAATTGGTTCCAGGTACAGTCATCGTACTTGTCGTATCAATGCTTAATATATATTTGAGATATCTATAAGATTTAAGATTTTATTAAACCTTCAGTAGCTATCAATCTCTGAGTGTCCAACCAGGAGCCAATCTCGCGACTGGTGGACACTCAGAGATTGAGAGCGTAACTGAAGGTTTTTTGGTATAACTAAAGACTTTTATTTATACTCAGAATCATATAAAATAAAGTTAAGTAAATAGATACTGAAGGGGGTTAGTTTATGGGGCAGTTTATAATTTCAGTAGGTAGGGAGTACGGAAGTGGCGGCCACGAGATTGCCACTATCTTGGCGGAAAAATTCAATGTGCCACTATATGATCGAAATATGTTAGATCATATGGCAGAGCGAAATGGCATCGAAGCCGAAAAGCTCTATAAGCATGAGGAAATGAAACGCCACGGGCTTCATCGAACAGTCAGAGGTCATTCTTCATCTGTGCAGGATTCTATTGCACAACTTCAGTTCAATTTTATTAGAGAAAAAGCTGAATCTGGCGAGAGTTTTGTAGTTGTTGGACGTTGCGCTGAAAACGTTTTGCGTGATAATCCGGCTTTAATTTCCATCTTCGTAAGAGGAGAGGAAGATGCAAAGGTTGAACGTGTTAGCCGCTTGTACAAGCTAAACAAACTAGAGGCAAAGGCTAAAATGTTCCGTCACGACAAAAAGAGAAAAGCGTATCACAACTATTACTCAAAAATGAAGTGGGGCGACAGCCGAGGATATGATTTTTGCGTAAATAGTTCACTTATGGGGGTAGAAGCTACAGCAGAAGCTTTATACCAGGTTATTTCAGGTTATCTGAAAAGCAAAGAGCAGTAGTATTGGTTTTAGAAGGATTTTGGGGAATAATGTATAGTGTTTTTTTAGTCGAGGATGAAATAGTTATCCGCGACGGGTTAAAGGCCAGCTTTCCATGGGAACAGTATGGTTTTGCTTACGTAGGAGATGCAGCTGATGGGGAGATGGCATTGCCATTCATCAGACAGACTAAGCCGGATGTTTTAATTACAGATATTAGAATGCCATTTATGGACGGCATAGCCTTATCTAAAATGATTAAAAAGGAGCTTCCTAATACACGTATAATAATTATTAGTGGCTTCGACGATTTTTCTTATGCACAGGAGGCAATCAGCATTGGGGTTGATAATTATCTGTTAAAGCCTATCACAAAGGATAAGCTTGGAGAGGTAATGGCTGATGCAAAGACCAAGCTGGATAAGGAAAACGAAAAAGATAATTATCTAGAGCAATTCAAAGCAGAGAGTCAGGAATACGAACAGTTCGCCAGAGTAAGATTTTTTAATCAGCTTGTTAGTGGCGCCATGTCTGTCTCAGAGGTTTACGAAAAATCTGAGGAGCTGGGGCTTTCTCTTGATGCAACAAATTATAATCTTGTTTTATTGGATTTTTCTCCAATGACAGAGATTGCAAAGGCACCAGTTTATTCAAAGCATATGGCACGTCTTTCTGATCAGCTTATGCAGTTTTTGAAGTGTTGTCCGGAGTATATTGTGTTCCATTGGAATATGGATACATATGCCATTATTGTAAAGGGGGATGTGGACACTATTGAGAGCCACACTGCCACCCTTATAGAAAATATTCAGCGTAGATGTATGGTTTACGAGGATGAGATTAACTGGTATTTGGCAGAGAGTGGCACCATTACTAGATTTTCGGAATTTGCAAAGGCTTGCCAGATTGCAAACAAGCGCCTTAGCTGTAGATACATGAATCCAGCTGGCCATATATTTACTGATGCTGATATTGAGATTATCAGAAATAATAATGAGGAAAGTGATACCTCATCCATCGATCAAAGATTGGTTCTATTATTCTTAGAGAATGCAGAAGAATCAGAGATTCCTGGATTCTTGGGAAATCTTATTAACAAGCAGACTAAGAGCGCTATGAAATCTACACTGTTTTGCAAATATTTTGCTATGACAATGTATATGTGCGTGTGCGATTATCTTAGAAAGCTTTCAATAGATCCAGCTAGCGTCCTGGAGGCAAACACTCGCAGGGACATTGAAAATGTTGAGACAGACACAGTTATGACGATGGTAGAGAAAATGTTTGCCATCGCTATTTCAAAACGTAAAAACGTAGTGGGAACCCAGTCTAAATCACAGCTTTCAGCAGCAATCAAATATGTAGACGAGCATTATGCTGACTGCAATCTTAGCTTAAATGAGGTGGCAAAGGAGGTTAATATTTCTCCTAGCTATTTAAGTGCAATGTTCTCTCGAGAGAACAAAACTACATTCGTAGAATACATGACCGGAAAACGAATGGAGCAGGCTAAGAAAATGCTTCTTACAACTGGTGAAAAATCCCAGGTGATTGCAGAGCAGGTGGGATACAAGGATCCACATTACTTCAGTTATATTTTTAAAAAGACATATGGTCTTAGCCCTAAGGAATTTAGAGCAAAGGGGCAGGGCGCATGAGACTTAAAGAACGATTAATGAAAAAGTCAACTACCAGCGCCAAGCTTCGCGGACTTATAGCAGCTATTTTAGTACCTATGAGTATAGTTGTGGCTATACTCATAGGTGTTTTGTGCTGGTATTCTCTTCAATATCAAACTATTCTTCAGAACGTTACGGCAGCTTCAGCCTTCAACCAGAATTTCAAAAGCGACGTTGATCTTAAAATGTTCTACTATGTGAGTGATAGTGCTTATTCGGAAGGAAAGCCATTTGCAGAAGTAGAAAGTGCCAGGGAGCTGGCAGATACTCTTTTATCCCATACAACCGAGAAAAAGAGTATTGAGGCAATAGAGTCTGTTCGTGATCTTTGCATTACTCTTGAACAGCGAATGAATGAAATAGATGATGCTGGTTCTTACGATGAGGGCATGACTCAGCTGGAGAACAATATCTATATTCTTACTGAGCTGATTCAGACCTATATGTACGACTATTTATATTATGAATCAGCCCATATGAGTCAGCTTCAGTCGGAGGTAATAGAACAGCTGCAATATGTTATTATGGCGGCTATTGGTTTGTTTCTTATATTTATTATCGCAATTACGATATATACATCACGAGTTACAAATGAAATTACAGCTCCACTTACTTTCCTTACAAAACGAGTTAAGGACATTCAAAGGGGAGATTTTGAGCAGCACACTCCTGTTGAGGCTAAGGAGATAGAAATTCAGACCCTTTCAGATGGATTTGAAGAAATGGTTGGTCAATTAAATACTCTGATTCAGGAGAATAAGAGGGCTGAGCGTAGAAAACGTCACGCGGAATTGGAACTGCTTCAGGCTCAAATTAATCCTCATTTTTTATACAATACTTTGGATACAATCATCTGGCTTATAGAGGCAGATAAAAAATCAGAAAGTATAGAGATGGTAAGTGCCCTTTCGGATTTCTTTAGATTTTGTCTGAGTCGAGGCAAGGATATAATCACACTGGAGGAAGAGCAAAAGCATGTGCTTAGCTATCTGTCTATTCAGAAAATAAGGTATCAGGACAGAATGGATTACGAGGTCGTCATTCCTGAAAGTCTTTATGGATATTCTATTCCAAAGCTTACTTTGCAGCCCCTTGTAGAAAACAGTATTTACCATGGAATAAAGCTCCAGCGTGAAAAGGGACAAATCAAAGTCAGTGCAATGGATTTGGGAGATAAGATTGAGCTGACTGTTAAGGATAATGGCGCAGGAATGACAGTTGAAAGATTATCAGAAATGAGAAACGCCATCGAAAATGGAGAAAAGGTAGGCTTCGGATTAAGAACAGTTCATCAGAGAATGCAGCTTTTGTATGGGGAAGAATATGGTCTTACTATTTCTAGTACAGAAGGCGTAGGTACAACCATTACTGCTGTTATTCCAAAGGTTGAGAATAATGAGAAGGGGATTGCAAATGTTTAGGTCTAAAAGAATAGTCAGGGCTATGATAGGCGTTCTTATAGCTTTTGGAATCACCGCCTGTTCAAGCCAGACTAATGATGAATTATTAGAAGAGGAAAATAGTGATTTAGTGGTAATAGGTTTTTCTCAGCCTGGAGCAGAATCTGCCTGGCGAGTGGCTTTGACGGATTCTGTTAAGGAGAACTTTACAGAGGAAAGAGGCTACAAGCTGATATATAAAGATGGAAGATCCAAGCAGGATAATCAGATTAAAGATATTAGAACTTTTATCCAGCAGGGAGTTGATTATATTATTATCAGTCCTATTGTGGAGACAGGCTGGGATACAGTACTTTCGGAAGCAAAGGATGCAGGTATTCCTGTTATAATTTGCGATAGAAATGTGGTTGTAGGAAATGAAAATCTTTACACCGCATTCGTTGGCTCTGATTTTAAAACTGAAGGAGAATCTGCAGTTTTAAGGTTGGAAAATATTTTAGAGCAGCAGGAGGATGAGGATGGCCAGATAAATATTGTTCACATTCAGGGAACTTTAGGCTCCTCAGCACAGATTGGAAGAACAAAGGCTATAGAAGAGGCCGTTGAAGAACATCAGGATTGGAATATCGTCAGTCAGGATTGCGGTGAATTTACTAAGGCCAAGGGCAGGGAAATAATGGCCCAGGTATTGGAAGAAATCGGTGCAGAAAATATTGATGTTGTTTATTGTGAAAATGATGAAGAAGCATATGGAGCAATATCTGCCATGAATGAGGCAGGTATAAGCTATGGTGAAAATGGTGGAATAAAGGTGGTATCCTTTGATGCTATGAATTCTGCACTGGTGCTTTGTATGAATGGCCAGATTAGTGTTGAAGCGGAATGCAATCCTCTCCAGGGACCATATATTTATAATCTTGTAAGTCGTCTGGAAAGAGGAAATGCTGTTCCGAAAATCACTTATGTGCACGAGGAGTGTTTTGTAAGTGATGATCTCACACCGGAAATAATAGAAAAACGTAGATTCTAATGGAAAGGAATGGTGATGCCAGGAGCGTTGCCATTCTTTTTTTGATTTATTAAGGCTTTTGCAGCTTCTTTTCCAAGGGATTTTCCGGCTTCCAAAGCGTTTGCCCTGACAGGAAACTGTTGGTCTGCTCCAATGCTTTCATCATCCAGATAGATAATGTCTGCTGTTTCACAGGCGTGCTTTAGAAACTTGTTTACGAAGGATGCACTTCTGGTATTAATACCCTGAGGGTCTACTGAATTGCACCAAAGAAAGCAGGAATCGCAGATGGAAAGGCCAGCATCTCTAATAGCATCAATATATCCTGAAAAAGCTGAAACAGAATCAGCACTGTCGTGTAAGAATATTCCTCCCAGAGACTTGTGACCGGAATTAATAAATCTTCTTGCCATTTGATAACCTTTATCGTAATTATCCAAGGATACGACTGTGGCATTGTATATTCCGGTAGGAGCAGAGCCTATAAATACAACTGGGAGCTGTCTTTTTAACAGCTGGTGTATCAAATCAGAATTGGTGGATGGCAAAGCTGAAAGAGCAGGGCTAATAATAAGACCACTGTAGATTTCATCCAACATATCAGATAGAAAAGCTCTTTCTAATGACAATTGATTTGCAGTTTCATGCTCTTCTATAGTAAAACCTTCTTTTATGAGAGTGGATGTGATGTCGTCTAGTAATGCAGAAGAATTTCCACCCTTGGAATCTGGCAAAAGTACCATGACAGTATTTTTCTTTGAGGAATTACTTTTTGAAATAACGGTATTTCCACTTCCCCAGCGTTTACTGATGATGCCTTCGTTAACAAGGAGCTCTAGTGCCTGACGAACAGTAGAGCGGCTGACTTTATAGGTATCTGCCAGCTGAACTTCGGTAGGTAATTTTGAATCTAAAGGGTAAATCCCTGATAAAATATCTTCATTTATTTTTTCTTTTAAATATATATATTTCGGAACCATAAAAAATATTCCCCTTTATTAAAAGAGTTTCCATGTGACTACATTTGATTCTAGCATATATGAAATAAAATTGGTATGAAATTTGTTGGAAATGAAAACATACCAATCATAAAATAATCACATTTTGTTTTAAAAATATTCAACACAATCTCGAAAGAATCCCACTAAAAATCAAATTGGTATGCAAAATTTATCATACGTAAAAATTGGTATTATCTCAAAAATAGAATCAATCTTTTTTGAACCCATTTCATTGTTGTAAAAAATTACAAATGATAAATTAATATCAGAAAAACAAAGGGGCCAGTAAAAAGGTTAACTGGCAGGAGAAGGAAGGAGATAACCTTATGAAAAAAAGAATAGTAGCAGGAATGCTCACAGCACTTATGGCTGCATCAATGGTTGCTTGCGGAAGCTCAGATACAGCTACAGAGACAACAACAGACACAACAGCAGAGGAGTCAACAGACACAGCTGCTGAAGCACCTTCTGGTGATAAGATCACAGTTGGTTTTGCTCAGGTAGGACACGAGTCAGATTGGCGTACAGCTTCTACAAACTCAGTTCAGGATGCTTTCTCAGAAGCTAATGGATATGATTTACAGTTTG
This sequence comes from Butyrivibrio fibrisolvens 16/4, assembly GCA_000209815.1. Lineage (GTDB taxonomy): Bacteria > Bacillota > Clostridia > Lachnospirales > Lachnospiraceae > Pseudobutyrivibrio > Pseudobutyrivibrio fibrisolvens_A. Next base: position 265,615 of record FP929036.1, on the reverse strand, counting down.
TTGATTGCGATAACGATTCTGCAAAGCAGATTGAGGCAGTTAGACAGTTCATCCAGAACGACGTTGACTACATTGTAATCGATCCAATCGTTTCAACAGGTTGGGATACAGTACTTACAGAGTGCGAGGATGCAGGTATTCCTGTAATCGTAATCGATAGAACAATCGAAGATTCAGACAAGTATGTTTCTTGGGTAGGTTCAGAGTTTATGAACGAAGGTCTTGCATCAGGTGCTTGGTTAAAGGCTTATGCAGAGGCTAAGGGTATTACAGACCTTAACATCCTTGTTATTGAGGGTTCTAATGGTTCTTCAGCTCAGATCGGACGTACAGATGGATTTAAGAAGTATGCTGATGCTGAGGGATGGACAATCCTTGATTCTCAGGATGGTGACTTCACACAGGACGGTGGACAGCAGGTTATGGAGTCTTACTGCAAGTCATATGCAGGCAAGTTTAACGTAGTTGTTTGCCAGAACGATAACGAAGCTTTCGGTGCTATGGATGCTATGAAGGCAGCTGGTGTTTCTTATGGTGTTGACAAGGACGTAATCCTTATCTCATTCGATGCTTGCAAGGCTGGTCTTGAGTATGTTCAGTCAGGCGACATCAATGCAGACTTTATGTGCTACCCACTTCAGGGTTCTTACTGTGCAGACATCGTTAAGGCACTTCAGAATGGCGAAACAGTTGCTAAGCAGACATTCATGACAGAGCCATGGTATGTTGCAGAAGATATTCTTAAGTCAATCACATACACAAACAATGCTGGCGATGAAGTTACAGAGGATCTTATCCAGGTAACAGATGCAGCTTCACAGGCTTCATACTAAAATTAATTCGTATAAACGAATAGTAATCAGGGGAGGTTATCCTCCCCTATTATTTTAAGTAAGCTGGTAGGTATCAAGCTCTTGTGTTTCCAAAGTGAAACATTCTGGTTGAACTTGGAAATACAAGGCTTGTAGCCGTAACCAGCGTAATAAACAGAAAAGTGGAGGAGAGAATATGGATGAAAATATTTTGATTACTATGCGAGACATATCCAAATCCTTTCCGGGTGTAAAAGCATTAGACCATGCGCAATTCACTCTAAGAAAGGGAGAAATACATGCTCTAATGGGAGAGAATGGTGCTGGAAAATCTACGCTTATTAAAGTTTTAACAGGTGTGTATTCATTAGATGCCGGGGAGATTCATGTCGCAGGCATTGAAGGTCCTGTTGTCAACCATTCTACCCTGGAAGCACAGGAAAAGGGTATTGCTACAGTTTACCAGGAGGTAAACCTTTGCCCTAATTTAACAGTAGCAGAAAATTTATTTATTGGTCGTGAACCAAAAACAAAAATTGGTACCATCGACTGGCGCACAATGAACAAACGTGCAAAGGATATTATGGATGGTCTTGATTTACATATTGATGTAACAATTGCGCTTGAAAATTATTCTCTTGCAATTCAACAGATGATAGCGATTGCAAGAGCTGTAGATATGGATTGTAAGGTTCTTATCCTTGATGAGCCTACATCATCACTTGATGATAGCGAAGTTGAAAAGCTCTTTAGGGTTATGAGAGATCTTAAATCAAAGGGAGTTGGAATTATATTTGTAACTCATTTCCTTGAGCAGGTATATGAAGTATGTGACACAATTACTGTTCTTAGAAATGGTGAGTTTGCTGGTGAGTATTCTGTTGATGAAATGCCTCGTGTCAAGCTTGTAGCGGCAATGCTTGGTAAGGATTTTGATGATTTGGCATCTATCAAAAAGGAGGGAGCAGGTAATGTTTCTGACGATGTGGTTGTTGAAGCAACAAATCTTAGTCATAAAGGTACTATTAAGCCATTTGATTTTAGCATTAAGAGGGGCGAAGTTGTTGGTGTTACTGGCCTTCTTGGCTCTGGTCGTTCAGAGATGGTTCGCTGCATTTATGGTGCAGATAAGGCTCAGACAGGAACTTTAAAGGTAAATGGTAAAGAGCTGAACATCAAGGAGCCACTTGATGCAATAAAGGCTGGAATGGGATACCTTCCAGATGATAGAAAAGCGGATGGCTGTATTGGTGATCTTTCAGTTAGGGAGAATATCATCCTTGCCCTTCAGGCTAGAAATGGTATATTCAAAAAGATTCCTATGTCAAAGCAAATTGAAATGGCTGATAAGTTCATCGATATGCTTCAGATAAAGACAGCATCTCGAGAGACTCCAATAAATCAGCTTTCTGGTGGTAATCAGCAGAAAGTTATTCTTGCAAGATGGTTATGCACACATCCAGATTTCTTAATCTTAGATGAGCCAACCAGAGGTATCGATATCGGTACAAAGACCGAGTTCCAGAAGCTTGCTTTAAAGTTTGCTGAGGAGGAGGGTATGAGTATCGTATTTATATCTTCTGAAATTGAGGAGATGCTTCGTACCTGTTCTAGAATGTATGTAATGCGTGATGGCGCACAGGTTGGAGAAATATCTGGAGAGATGACTCAGGAATCTGTAATGGCAGCTATCGCAGGAGGTGGAGAATAATGGAAAATTTTAAGAAACTTACAAAAAGCCACTGTTCTTGCCAATTTTCTGTATGATATTGGTACTGTTGATAAACTTGATTAAGTCACCTGATTTCTTTGCAATCAGTATCAACAACGGTGTTTTATTTGGTAGATTAATTGATATTTTAAATCGTGGATCAGAAATTGCGATTTTAGCAGTAGGACAGACATTAGTAGTTGCTGTATCAGCTGGTACAGATATTTCGGTTGGTTCAGTAATGTCCCTTTCAGCTTGTAGCTGTTGTATGTTACTTGCTGGATATGGAAACAATTCAGTTTCAACACTTGCAGTTCCAATGCTTGTTGGTATGCTTTTTGGTGTACTTATGGGTGGTGTAAGTGGTGCTATGAATGGTGCACTTGTTGCTAAGCTAAAGATTCAGCCAATGGTAGCAACATTGATTTTATTTACAGCTGCACGTGCTATCGGACTTCTTCTTTGCAACAACCAGATTACGTATATACGATATGAGCCATACAAATATTTAGGAAACTTCCTCCCAGGATGTCCTATTCCTACTCCAGTATTTGTGGCTGCAGCAGTTATTGCAATCGTAGCTATTCTTCTTAAGAAGACAGCTCTTGGACTTTACATTCAGTCAGTTGGTATCAACGGTAGAGCTGCAAGAATCTCAGGAATTAACTCAGATGTTATCTGCTTTATCTGCTACGTAGTATGTGGCCTTTGCGCTGGTATCGCAGGTATCGTTGCATCATCAAGAATCTACTCAGCAGATTCAAATAACATTGGTCTTAACTACGAGCTTGATGCCATCCTTGCTGTTGCTCTTGGTGGTAACTCACTTGGTGGTGGTAAATTTAATCTTGCAGGTTCTATAATCGGTGCTTATACAATTCAGGCTATTACAACAACACTTCTTGCTATGGGTGTTTCAACTGATAAGGCACCAGTATTTAAGGCAATCATCGTTATTATTATCGTAGTTGTGCAGGCTCCAGCCTTTAAGGCTTACATGGCTGCCAGAAAAGCTCAGAAAGAACAGAGAGCTCAGCAGACAATGGTAAAGGAGGCAGCATAATGAAGACAAAAAGAAATTAGATTCAAATACAGTTCTTATATTTATTACAATTGCATTATTCATTTTTATGTATGCAATTGGTTGTGTAATTTATGCTGATAAGGGCTTTGGAAATCTTCAGACTTTCCTGAATGTTCTTATTAACAATGCTGGTCTTATCTGTGTTACCTGCGGAATGACCTGTGTAATGCTTACAGGTGGAATTGATATTTCAGTTGGTTCAGTAATTGCTATGGACTGTATGCTTCTTGTATTTGGCATGACAGAGTGGCATATGGGCGCTGTTCCAATGGTAATACTTGTTCTTGTTATTGGTTTAGTATTTGGTGCAGTTCAGGGCTTCCTTGTAGGATATCTTGAGATTCAGCCATTCATCGTAACTATGGCAGGAATGTTCTTTGCAAGAGGTATGACAGCAGTTATCTGCTCTGGCCAGATTTCTATTACAGAGGCAGACAACCCATTGTTCTACGCTTGGGCAAACTCAAAGATTAATCTTCCAGAGTTTTTAGGAAAAGCTAACAAGCACGGTAAGATTGTTGCTCCTTACATCAGACCAACAGTACTTATAGCAATCATTGTTTTAGTAGTAATTTTCCTTATGCTCAAGTACACAAAGTTTGGTCGCAACCTTTATGCTGTAGGTGGCAACCAGACATCAGCTACAATGATGGGACTTAATGTAAAAAAGACAAGAATGCTTTCACATATCCTTTCTTCATTCCTTTGCTCAATCGGTGGAATTCTCTACTGTTTGAATACAATGTCAGGTTCAGTTAACCAGGCTAAGGGACTTGAAATGGATGCTATAGCATCAGCCGTAATTGGAGGAACACTTCTTACAGGTGGTGTTGGTAATGTAATCGGATCACTCTTTGGTGTTCTTATCAATGGTACTATTACAGTACTTGTTAATACAAATGGAAAGCTTCTTTCAAGCTGGGCAAACATTGCAACTGCAGCACTTCTTTGTGTATTCATCATTTTGCAGTCAATATTTGCACTTGTTAAGGCACAGAGAAATAAATAATCTTTTCTTTTTCATGTTCATATTATAATCATTCAATTCTGTGGGAGAGCAGGCCGATATCTTTATTGGTCTGCTTTTTCACATGTTCACCGTAAATACATATTATTGTGGGAAAATCATACTGAGTTATCAGAAGCCAAAAATGAGGTGTCTAATGAAAAAGAAGTTAAGAAACAGTTTAAATACTCAGATGCTAAGGGTCACATTGATTCCGCTGACATTGATGGCGATAATTATTATCTCTGTAGGCATCAGCGGTTTGTATCAGCTTATGTCTAATGAAACGGAAGATGAGCTTATTAGAGATGCAAAGATGGCTCAATACGTTTTAGATGAGGTCTATGCAGGTGAATATTGGGCAGAAGACGCTGACGGTGATGGCGAAATTGAAATGTATAAGGGTAACCAGAGAATCAACGGTGAATATACCATGATAGATGATTTGGCCAATCTGTTAGAGATAGATATATCTCTTTTCTATAATGATATACGCCTTATTACCACATTAAAGGATTCCGAAGGCAACAGAGCTACAGGAACCAGTGCATCGGTTATTGTGAAAAAGGACGTCTTAAATGGCGGAGAAAGCAGATTTTATAATAATGTATTGGTTTATGATAAAAAAGCTATGCCTTTTATTCTCCTATTCGCTCCGAAGATGGAAATATCGAGGGAATGATTGCTGTAAGTCGTTCTCAGGAATCTGTAAAGCAGGAATTGCTACAATACATTTTCCCTATATGTGTAACCTGTATTCTTACGGCATTGTTGATGGGCTTTGTAGTTGTTTACTTTAATAGAAAGCTTGCTGTTAGAATTTCTAAGATGAGCAAGTATATTAATACTCTTGCGGACGGCAACTTTGATAACGACATCCCAAGAGAGGTTATGGTGGAAGATGATGAGCTAAAACATCTTGCCAATGATGGTAGGAGAATGGCAAAGGCTATTCAGACATTGGTTGAGTATGATGCTCTTACAGGTTTAAATAACAGACGCTATGCTGATAAAAAGCTGGCTGAAATTAGAATACGTGCAGTGGAGCTTGGAATAAAGTATTGTGTTTGCATTTCGGATATAGACTTCTTTAAAAAGGTAAATGATACCTTTGGCCATGAAATGGGTGATGAGGTTCTTAGACGTGTTGCTGAGAAGCTAAAAGCTGGAATGGTTGGAAAAGGCATTGCTGCCAGATGGGGTGGCGAGGAGTTCCTTCTTATTTTTGATGGTCGTGAGCTTGATATAGCTAGAAGAGAACTGGAGCTTATAATGAATGAGGTTCGCACTATCTGGGTTCCAGATTCGGATAGACAAATTACTATGAGCTTTGGATTGACAGCTCTTCAGCCTGGGGAGGATATAGATGATGCTTTGAAACGAGCTGATGATAATCTATATCAGGCCAAGGAAGGCGGACGTAATCAGATTGTATGTAAATAATTGAATAGATAAGTATGAGCCCTCTGCGTTTGCACACAGAGGGCTCTTTTTGGTTTTATGCGTTTTTAAATTCAGGACGGTTAAATTCTCTACGAACTAGAATGAAGCAGATTGTAAATGATAATGCATCTGCAATTGGTCCTGCATAAAGTACTCCGTTGAATCCGAAGAATAATGGAAGACAGATGATAAGTGGTGTAAGGAAAAGCACCTGTCTTGTAAGGGACATAAAAATACCCTTGTAAGGCTTTCCAATGGAAGTGAAGAAGTTTGATGATAATGGCTGTAAAAAGGCTGTGAAAATTCCGAAGAGGAATATTCTGAAGTATTTAGTACAGAAATCAAAATATAATTCACTACCAGAACCAAAGATTGAAACAATCTGTCTTGGGAAGAGCTGGAAGCAGGCCCAGCTTGTAATTGTAATAATTGCAGCAATTCTTATAGCAAGATGATAAGCTTTTTTAACTCTATCGTAGTTTTTAGCTCCATAGTTAAAGCTTACGATAGGCTGTAATCCCTGAGATATACCAATAACAAATGAGAAGCAGATTCCGTTAACCTTTGAGATGATACCTGCACAGGTAATAGGAATATCAGAACCATAAATTGACTGGGCACCATAGAATCCCATGATGTGGTTCATAACTATCTGTACTACCATCATAGCAATCTGATTAATGAATGGAGCTGCACCTAAAGATGCAATGGCACCAATCATTACCAGGTTAGGGATGAAGTGCTTTTTATAAAGCTTAACTGTTTTGAATCTAGTCAGATAAATAAGTACCATAATACCGGCAACATACTGACCGATGATTGTAGCAACAGCAGCACCTGCCATTCCCCATTTAAATACAGCTACAAATAGAAAATCTAATACAGTGTTGATGATGGCACCAGTCATATTGATAGCCATTGTCATATTTGGACTGCCATCGGCTCTTACAATGTGAGCTCCACCGGCTGACAGAATAAAAAGTGGATATCCTAAAGCGCATATACGCGAGTATTCCATTGCATAAGGCAGGATGTTTTCGGTAGCACCACAGCCTAAAAGAATTGGTTCAAGGAAAAGCTCTGTAATAATAGAAAGTGTAAGACCGCCAATAAGCATAAATGAAACGGCGTTTCCTATATAATAGCCAGCTTTTTCTGTTTCGCCTCGTCCCATTGCAAGATTGAAAGTAGAGGCTGCACCAATACCGCAAAGAAGTGCGATTGATACGTTAAGTATTGAGAGAGGAAACTGGATATTTGTGGCACCATTTCCAAGGGGGCCTACGAAGTTTCCAATGAAAAGCTGATCCACCATATTGTAGAGTGAACCTACAAGCATGGCGATGATGCTAGGTATAGCAAATTTTCTAAGTAGTGTTCCAACTGGCTCTGTACCAAGTGGATTTATTTTTGTAGTTTGATTCATAAAATTATTTTCCTAATATAATGGTATAGATATATTATAGATTTACTTCTATATAATATGAGTGTTCTTTCTTATTTATAATAGTGCTATTTTCTTACCCATCTTCCACTGGCACCACATGGGAGTACAAGACCTGATTCTGTAACAGGAAGTCCAATCTCGTCAGCTGTAACCTCTCCAGGATGATTCTTTAAAAGGGCAGTACTAATCATGTAGTTTAAAACTGCTGGCTGAAGACCTGTAGTGTAGGAATTAACAAGGAAGAATAGAGCATCATCAGCTAAGATTTCCTCACAAAGCTGGATGAATGGGAAAATATCATCCTCAATCTTCCATACTTCATTTTTAGAACCTCTTCCGTATGATGGAGGATCCATGATGATACCGTCATATTTATTACCACGACGAATCTCTCTTTCTACGAACTTACGGCAGTCATCCACAAGCCACCTGATAGGTGCATCCGCAAGACCAGATGATGCAGCATTCTCTTTTGCCCACTGAACCATACCCTTTGATGCATCGACGTGAGTAACCTGTGCGCCAGCTGCAGCAGCTGCAAGTGTAGCGCCACCTGTGTATGCAAAAAGGTTAAGAACCTTAACTGGACGATTCTTTCTTTTATTTCCTTATTTATAATAGAAGAAAACCAATCCCAGTTTACAGCCTGCTCAGGAAACAGACCTGTGTGCTTGAATGCGAAAGGCTTCAGATTAAAAGTAAGATTTTTATCACAGATAGGATAGCTGATAGTCCACTGCTCAGGAAGATCAAAGAACTCCCACTCACCGCCTCCTTTATTTGAACGATGATAATGAGCGTTTAGTTTCTTATAATAAGGAGAGGATTTTTTTGTATTCCAGATAACCTGTGGATCTGGACGCAGAAGAACATAGTCTCCCCAACGCTCTAGCTTCTCGCCAGAGCTACAGTCTATTATTTCGTAATCTTTCCAATTATTAGCTGGTTGCATATTATATACCTTGCTTTCTATATATTCCTCAGCCTTCTATATTAAGAGAAGGCGCCCGAAGGTCAAATGAGGTGTTGATTTTTATTGTTACCTCGATTATTATACTTAAAGATTATTAATCTTCAATGATTTCTAGATTAAAAAATCTAGTTCTACCACTAGATTTAGTAGTTCTTAAAATTGTACTTAATAAAATACAATTATTTTCATCTTTTTCTTGCATATACCCCCACTGACGTGTATATTATAACTTGCTGTGACATGATAGCTATGAAGCGTGAGGTTGCAACCTAGTTACTCAGGTTGGTTTTCCGTGGAGCGAATGTCAAGTTAGGAAACTGACGACAAGTCACTGTACAACAGAAAACCGTCCGCATTCGCGGAGACGACGTGTGAGAACTTGGTTCGAACTTTGAGTTTTAAACCATGATACACACGGGTAAGTGTACAGTCGCCACTTGTTCGATTTTTCAGAAGTCAGAAAAACGAAAAAGGAGGAGACTTTTTTATGGCAAATCAAGTTATGAGAATCACACTCAAGGCTTATGATCATGAGTTAGTAGATTCATCTGCCAAGAAAATCATCGAGACTGTTAAGAAGAACGGAGCACAGGTTAGTGGTCCAGTACCTCTTCCAACAAAGAAGGAAGTTGTTACAATTCTTAGAGCCGTACATAAGTACAAGGACTCTCGTGAGCAGTTCGAGCAGAGAACTCATAAGAGATTGATTGATGTCATCGATCCAACACAGAAGACTGTTGAGGCGCTTTCTAAGTTAGAGATGCCAGCAGGTGTTGAAATCAGCATCAAGAACAAATAATTGAGTTCAACCAATTTTAGTTAACATCCAAGATGGTTTTATATAGAAGCAACTTAGATTTCTTATCTAGTTCCACTTATATGACACTGTTCTAGGATGAACGGTTCCGCTACCCCGATAAATAAGTTGGGCAAGAAGCGTTCCGCTGTAGAAAATGGAGGTAAGAAAAATGAAGAAAGCTATTTTAGCTACAAAGGTCGGAATGACTCAGGTCTTCAATGAAGGCGGCGAGCTTATTCCTGTAACTGTACTTTCTGCTGGTCCTTGTGTTGTTACACAGATCAAGACAGTAGAGAACGACGGTTACGATGCAGTTCAGGTAGGCTTTGTTGACAAGAAGGTTAAGCTTGTTAATAAGGATGCTAACGGACGCAAAGAAATCATTCATCGCAATGGCGTAAACAAGCCAGAGAAGGGTCACTTCGATAAGGCTGGTGTTGAGCCAAAGAGATTTGTTAGAGAGTTCAGATTTGATAATTGTGCAGATTACGCACTCGCTCAGGAAATCAAGGCTGATATCTTTGAGGCTGGCGACAAGGTTGACGCTACAGCAACATCAAAGGGCAAGGGATTCCAGGGTGCTATCAAGAGATTAGGTCAGCACAGAGGACCTATGGCTCACGGTTCTAAGTTCCACAGACATCAGGGTTCAAACGGCGCTTGTTCTTCACCTAGCCGTGTATTCAAGGGCAAGGGTATGCCTGGTCAGATGGGCGGAACAAGAGTTACAATCCAGAATCTTGAGATTGTACGTGTTGACGTTGAAAACAATCTGCTTTTAGTAAAGGGTGCTGTTCCAGGACCAAAGAAGTCTCTTGTAACAATCAAAGAGTCAGTTAAAGCAGGAAAGTAATCTTACGATAGGAAAGGAGGAACTTAGCAATGGCTAAAGTATCCGTATTTAATATGGAAGGCAAAGAAGTTGGCAGCATGGATCTTAACGATAGCATCTTCGCAGTTGAGATTAATGAGCACTTAGTGCACATGGCAGTTGTCCAGCAGCTTGCAAATAACCGTCAGGGAACACAGAAGGCTAAGACTCGTTCTGAGGTTTCTGGTGGTGGTAGAAAACCTTGGAGACAGAAGGGAACAGGTCATGCAAGACAGGGTTCTACAAGATCTCCACAGTGGACAGGTGGTGGCGTAGTATTCGCACCAACTCCAAGAGATTATTCATTCAAGCTTAACAAGAAGGAAAAGAGAGCAGCTCTTAAGTCTGCACTTACTTCAGTAGTTAACGAGAACAAGTTCATCGTTGTTGACGAGCTTAAGCTTGATTCTATTAAGACAAAGGATTTCGCAAAGGTTCTTACAAACCTTAACGTTGAGAAGGCTCTCGTAGTTCTTGATACAAACGATCAGAACGTAGTTATGTCTGCAAAGAACATTCCTACAGTTAAGACAGCTCTTACAAACACAATCAACGTATATGACATCCTTAAGTACAACACAGTAGTTGTAACAAAGGCTGCTGTTGATCAGATTCAGGAGGTGTATGCATAATGGCAAACGTACAGTATTATGACGTAATCCTTAAGCCTGTAATCACAGAGAAGTCTATGAACGCTATGGCTGAGAAGAAGTATACATTCCTTGTTCATCCAGAAGCTAACAAGACTATGATTAAGGAAGCTGTTGAGAAGATGTTCGACGGAGTAAAGGTTGCATCAGTTAACACAATGAACGCTGATGGCAAGACAAAGAGACGTGGAATGACATTTGGTAAGACAGCAAAGACAAAGAAAGCTATCGTACAGCTTACAGCTGATAGCAAAGATATCGAGATTTTCTCAGGTCTTTAAGATTTAGGTCTTTTGTAGACTAGAGTTAATTAATTTTATGTGCAGTCGAGCACGACAATAAACGAGTTTTTGAAAGGAGAAACAAAATGGGAATTAAGACATATAACCCATATACACCTTCGAGAAGAAATATGACTGGTTCAGATTTCTCAGAGATCACAAAGAACTCTCCAGAGAAGTCACTTACTGTTTCACTTAAGAAGCACGCTGGTCGTAACAATCAGGGTAAGATTACCGTAAGACATCACGGTGGCGGTAATAGACAGAAATATAGACTTATCGATTTTAAGAGAAATAAGGATGGAATTCCTGCAAAGGTTATTGGTATCGAGTACGATCCAAACAGAACAGCTAACATCGCTCTTATCTGCTACGCAGACGGCGAGAAGGCTTACATCCTTGCTCCAGCTGGTCTTACAGACGGCATGACAGTTATGAACGGTGCTGACGCTGAAGTTAGAGTTGGTAACTGCTTACCACTTGAGAAGATTCCAGTTGGTACTCTTATTCACAATATTGAGCTTTATCCAGGTCGTGGCGGACAGCTCGTTCGTTCAGCTGGTAACTCAGCTCAGCTCATGGCTAAAGAAGGAAAGTATGCTACACTTCGTCTTCCTTCAGGCGAAATGAGAATGGTACCTCTTAACTGCCGCGCATCTATCGGTGTAATCGGTAACGGTGATCACAACCTTGTTAAGATCGGTAAAGCTGGTCGTAAGAGACATATGGGTATCAGACCTACAGTTCGTGGTTCTGTTATGAACCCTAATGACCATCCACACGGTGGTGGTGAGGGCCGCGCTCCTATCGGACGTCCAGGTCCATGCACACCTTGGGGCAAGCCAGCTCTTGGTCTCAAGACAAGAAAGAAGCACAAGCAGTCTAACAAGCTCATCGTAAGAAGACGCGATGGTAGAGCAATCAAATAAGGAGGATACACATGGCACGTTCATTAAAAAAGGACCATTTGCTGATGCAAGCTTATTAAAGAAGGTTGATGCTATGAACGCTAGCGGCGACAAGTCAGTTATCAAGACATGGTCACGTCGTTCTACAATCTTCCCACAGATGGTTGGACATACAATTGCAGTACATGACGGAAGAAAGCATGTTCCAGTATATGTTACAGAAGACATGGTTGGACACAAGCTTGGTGAGTTCGTTGCTACTAGAACCTATAGAGGTCACGGCAAGGACGAAAAGAAGTCAAAGGTACGCTAATTAACAGAAAGGAGTTTTAATCATGGCTAAGGGACATAGATCTCAAATTAAACGTGAGAGAAACGATGTAAAGGATACAAGACCTTCAGCAAAGTTATCTTATGCTAGAATGTCAGTTCAGAAGGCTTGTTTCGTACTTGATGCCATTCGTGGTAAGGATGTTGATACAGCTCTTGCTATCGTAATGTACAATCCAAGATACGCTTCAAGTGTTATAGAGAAATTACTTAAGTCTGCTATTGCAAACGCTGAGAACAATAACGGCTTAGATCGTAAGGACCTTGTAGTAGCTGAGTGCTATGCAAATAAGGGACCTACAATGAAGAGAATTAGACCAAGAGCACAGGGTAGAGCTTACAGAATCGAGAAGAGAATGAGCCACCTTACAATCGTGCTTGATCAGAAAAATTAAGGAGGCAAAACATGGGACAGAAAGTTAATCCTCATGGCTTAAGAGTCGGTGTTATTAAGGACTGGGATTCTAAGTGGTATGCTGAGGGCGAGAACTTCTCAGACTACTTAGTTGAAGACTATAATATCAGAAAATTTCTTAAGAAGAAGCTTTACGCTGCAGGCGTTTCTAAGATTGAAATCGAGCGTGCTGCTGGTAGAGTAAAGGTTACTGTTTATACAGCAAAGCCAGGCGTTGTTATCGGTAAGGGCGGCGCTGAGATCGACAAGATTAAGACAGAGCTCCAGAAGCAGACAAGCGATAAGCTTGTTGTTGATATCAAGGAAATCAAGAGACCAGATCGTGATGCACAGCTCGTTGCTGAGAACATCGCTGGCCAGCTTGAGAACCGTGTATCATTCCGTAGAGCTATGAAGTCTTGCATGGGTCGTGCTATGAAGACAGGTATCAAGGGTATCAAGACAAGCTGTTCAGGACGTCTTGGTGGTGCTGATATGGCTCGTTCAGAGTCTTACAATGAAGGTACTATTCCACTTCAGACACTTCGTGCTGATATTGATTATGGATTCGCTGAGGCTGACACTACTTATGGTAAGGTTGGTGTAAAGGTATGGATCTATAAGGGTGAAGTACTTCCTTCAAAGAAGAAGAATGTGGAAGGAGGAGCCGAATAATATGTTAATGCCAAAGAGAGCGAAGCATAGAAAGCAGTTCCGTGGAAACATGGCTGGAAAAGCTTCAAGAGGAAATAAGATTGCATACGGTGAGTATGGTATCGTTGCAATGGAGCCAGCTTGGATCAAGTCTAATCAGATCGAGGCAGCTCGTATCGCTATGACACGTTACATTAAGCGTGGTGGTAAGGTTTGGATCAAGATTTTCCCAGACAAGCCAGTTACAGCAAAGCCTGCTGAAACTCGAATGGGTTCAGGAAAGGGTACACTTGAATATTGGGTAGCTGTTGTTAAGCCGGGCCGTGTATTATTCGAGATCTCAGGAGTATCTGAGGAAGTTGCTAGAGAAGCACTTCGTCTCGCTACACATAAACTTCCTTGCAAGTGCAAGATAGTTTCCCGTGAGGATTTAGAAGGCGGTGAAGCATAATGAAGAATACAAAGTACGTAGAAGATTTAAAGAACACTTCAGTAGCAGAGCTTAATGCTCAGCTCGTAGAAGCTAAGAAAGAACTTTTCAACTTAAGATTCCAGAATGCTACTAACCAGTTAGATAACACAGCAAGAATTCGCGAAGTTCGTCGTAACATCGCTCGTATTCAGACTGTTATCACAGAAGCTGAGAAGAACGCATAGTAAACTTACGAATCTTAATTATTTGAAAGGAGATCAAAAACGTGGAAAGAAACTTAAGAAAAACACGTACAGGTGTTGTTGTAAGCGACAAGATGGATAAGACAATCGTTGTTGCAATCCGTGATAACGTAAAACATCCACTTTACAACAAGATCGTTAAGAAGACATATAAGCTTAAGGCACACGATGAGAACGGCGATGCTCACATCGGTGATACAGTAAAGGTTATGGAGACAAGACCACTCTCTAAGGATAAGAGATGGAGACTCGTTGAAGTAATCGAGAGAGCAAAATAATTAAAGGAGGCTACTATAATGGTACAACAGGAAAGTAGATTAAAGGTAGCTGATAATACAGGTGCCAAGGAAATCCTTGTTATCCGTGTTATGGGTGGATCTACAAGAAGATATGCCAACATTGGCGACGTAATTACTGCTACCGTTAAAGATGCAACACCAGGTGGCGTTGTAAAGAAGGGTGACGTTGTTAAGGCAGTAGTTGTTCGTTCAGTAAAGGGTGCCCGTCGTAAAGATGGTTCTTATATCAAGTTTGATGAAAATGCTGCAGTCATCATCAAAGATGACAAGACTCCAAGAGGAACTCGTATTTTTGGACCTGTAGCTAGAGAGCTTCGTGAGAAGCAGTTCATGAAGATTGTTTCTCTCGCTCCAGAAGTATTGTAGGAGGAAGAACGAATGGCAACAATGAAAATTAAAAAGGGCGATACAGTTCGTGTCATCGCTGGTGGCGATGTTAACAACGAAGGTAAGGTTATCGCAGTAGATAAGAAGAATAACACCGTTACAGTTGAAGGTGTTAACATGGTTAAGCGTCATGTTAAGCCTAGCATGGCTAACCAGGCAGGCGGTATCATCGAGCAGGAAGCTCCTATCGATGCTTCAAATGTTATGTTACTTCATAACGGTCAGCCTACACGCGTTGGCTTCAAGATGGACGGAGATAAGAAAGTCCGTTTCGCTAAGAAGACTGGCGAAGTGATTGACTAATTGAAGAAAGGAGAACAGTTCGTTGAGTAGATTAAAAGATCAGTATCTTAATGAGATCGTACCAGCAATGGTAGAGAAGTTTGGATACAAGAATATTATGGAAGTTCCTAAGATCGAAAAGATCGTTGTCAACATGGGTGTTGGCGAAGCAAAGGACAACGCAAAGCTTCTTGAGTCTGCAGTTAATGATATGGAAAAGATTACAGGCCAGAAAGCTGTTACAACAAAGGCTAAGAATTCTGTTGCTAACTTCAAGATTCGTGAAGGTATGGCAATCGGATGTAAGACTACACTTCGTGGAGAAAAGATGTATGAGTTCGCAGATCGTCTCATCAATCTTGCACTCCCACGTGTACGTGACTTTAGAGGTGTAAATCCTAATTCCTTCGATGGTAGAGGTAACTATGCACTTGGTATCAAGGAGCAGATTATCTTCCCAGAAATCGAGTACGATAAGATCGACAAGACTCGTGGTATGGATATCATCTTCGTAACTACAGCTAAGACAGATGAAGAGGCAAGAGAATTACTTCGTTTATTCAACATGCCTTTCGCTAAGGAAGCATAGGAGGAAAGTTATGGCAAAGAAGTCAATGAAAGTAAAGCAGCAGCGCGCAGCTAAGTTCTCTACACAGGAATATAGCCGCTGCAAAATCTGCGGTCGTCCACATGCATACCTTAGAAAGTATGGTATTTGTAGAGTATGTTTCCGTGAGTTAGCTTACAAGGGACAGATCCCAGGCGTTAAGAAAGCTTCATGGTAAGATAACGAGCACAGATTGAAAATTAGGAGGAAATTTGCATCATGAATATGAGTGATCCAATAGCAGATATGCTTACAAGAATCCGTAATGCAAACACTGCAAAACATGATACAGTAGATATTCCTGCATCAAAGATGAAGCTTGCAATTGCAGACATTCTTGTTGATGAAGGATTTATCACAAAGTACGACATCGTTGATAATGGTAACTTCAAGGATATCCGTGTTACATTAAAGTACGGTGCAAACAAGAACGAGAAGATTATTTCTGGTATTAAGAGAATCTCTAAGCCAGGTCTTCGTATTTATGCTGGTAAGGACGATATCCCATACGTTTTAGGTGGACTTGGTATCGCTATCCTTTCAACAAACAAGGGCATCATCACAGATAAGGAAGCTCGTAAGCTTCAGGTTGGTGGCGAAGTTCTTGCATATGTTTGGTAATCATTTCCAAACAATAAGTAACTAATTACCCAAAAGTATAACCCGGCTATAGAAGCCGGACATACAGTATATTTAAGGAGGTACGGGCATGTCACGTATAGGAAGAATGCCAATCGCAGTTCCAGCTGGAGTTACAGTTGAGATTGCAGAAAATAATCATGTGACTGTAAAAGGTCCTAAGGGTACTCTTGAGAGAACACTTCCATCAGAGATGGATATTAAGCTCGAGGGTGCAGAAGTTGTTGTTACTAGACCTAATGATTTAAAGAAGATGAAGTCTTTACATGGTCTTACAAGAACACTTATCAACAACATGGTTGTTG
This sequence comes from Butyrivibrio fibrisolvens 16/4, assembly GCA_000209815.1. GTDB lineage: Bacteria > Bacillota > Clostridia > Lachnospirales > Lachnospiraceae > Pseudobutyrivibrio > Pseudobutyrivibrio fibrisolvens_A. The sequence goes on along the minus strand of FP929036.1, from coordinate 249,058 downwards.
GTGTTACAGATGGCTATGAGAAGACTCTTGAGGTTAACGGTGTAGGTTACAGAGCATCTAAGGCTGGTAAGAAGCTTACTCTTAACCTTGGTTACTCACACCCAGTAGAGATGGAAGATCCAGAGGGTATCGAGTCAACTGTTGACGGAAATAAAATTATCATCAAGGGTATCGACAAGGAAAAAGTTGGTCAGTACGCTGCCAACATCAGAGATAAGAGAAGACCTGAGCCATATAAGGGTAAGGGTATTAAGTACTCTGATGAAGTTATTAGACGTAAAGTCGGTAAGACCGGTAAGAAATAGTAAAGGAGTGAATGTAAAATGGTAAGTAAGAAATCTAGATCAGTAGTTCGCCAGACAAAGCATAGAAGACTTCGTAACACTCTAGCCGGTACTGCAGAAAGACCACGTTTAGCAGTGTTCAGAAGCAACAATCACATGTATGTTCAGGTTATTGATGATACATGTGGAAATACACTCGTTTCAGCATCTACTCTTGACGCAGACGTTAAGGCAGATCTTGCTAAGACAAATAACGTAGAAGCAGCTTCAAAGCTTGGTACAGTTATTGCTAAGAAGGCACAGGAAAAGGGAATCAAGGAAGTCGTATTCGACAGAGGTGGTTACATTTATGCCGGCAAGGTTGCAGCTCTTGCAGACGCAGCTAGAGAAGCTGGATTAGAATTCTAGGAGGAGAACACATGAAACGTGAAATCATTGACGCTAGCCAGTTAGAGTTAACTGAGCAGGTTGTAGAAATTAAGCGTGTAACAAAGGTTGTTAAGGGTGGACGTAACATGCGTTTCACAGCTCTTGTTGTAGTAGGCGATAAGAACGGACACGTTGGCGCTGGACTTGGCAAGGCAGCTGAAATTCCTGAAGCTATCCGCAAGGGTAAGGAAGATGCAATGAAGAAGCTCATCACAGTTAAGCTTGATGACAACCACAGTATTACACATGACATTCAGGGTAAGCACACAGGTGCTTCTGTCCTTCTTAAGAAGGCTCCAGAAGGTACTGGTATCATCGCTGGTGGTCCAGCACGTGCCGTATGTGAGCTTGCAGGTATCGGAAATATCCGTACAAAGTCACTTGGATCATCAAATAAGCAGAACGTTGTTCTTGCTACTATCGAAGGACTTAAGCTTCTTAAGTCACCTGAAGAAGTAGCTAAGGCTCGTGGCAAGAAGGTTGAAGACATTCTTGCTTAAGGAGGAAAGTTAAAATGGCAGAGAAGAAGTTAAGAGTAACACTCGTAAAGTCTACAATCGGTGCTGTTCCTAAGAACAAGAAGACTGTAGAAGCACTTGGCCTTAGAAAGGTCAATAAGACTGTTGAGCTTCCTGACAACGACAGCGTTCGCGGAATGCTTAGAATGGTCAATCACTTAGTAAAAGTTGAAGAAATTTAATAGAAGGAGGTGCCATAATGGATTTATCTAACTTACAGCCAGCAGAAGGCTCAAAGCATAGCGATAATTTCAGAAGAGGCCGTGGTCACGGTTCAGGAAATGGCAAGACTGCTGGTAAGGGTCATAAGGGACAGAAGGCTCGTTCTGGCGGAAGCATTAGACTTGGATTCGAAGGTGGACAGATGCCTTTATACAGACGTCTTCCTAAGCGTGGTTTCAAGAATAGAAATACAAAGGAAATCGTTGGTATCAATGTTTCTTATTTAGAGAGATTTGATAATGGTGCTACTGTAACTGTTGATACACTTATCGAGAGCGGTATCATTAAGAACCCTCGTGATGGTGTGAAGATCCTTGGCGGCGGTGAGCTTACAAAGAAGCTTAACGTTCAGGCTAATGCATTTAGCGCAAGCGCAAAGGAAAAGATTGAAGCTTTAGGCGGAACTGTAGAGGTGATCTAATGCTTCAAACACTACGCGATGCTTTTAAAATTAAAGATTTAAGAAGACGAATTGGTTTTACATTTTTAATGCTTATTGTTGTTAGGCTTGGAAGCTTGCTTCCAGTGCCTGGCATCAATGGTAGTGCCTTTAGCAGTCTCTTCGCGGATAGTGACAGTGCATTGAATTTCTTTGATTCAATCACTGGTGGTTCTTTTTCAGCAATGTCAGTTTTTGCGCTGAACATTACACCATACATCACATCTTCAATTATTATGCAGTTGCTTACAATTGCATTTCCTAAATTAGAAGAGATGCAGCGTGATGGTGAAGCCGGTAGAAAGAAGATGACACAGATTACTCGTTATCTTACAATCGGCTTAGCACTCGGTGAATCTATTGCAATGGCAATTGGATTTGGAAGAAGCGGATATCTTGTTGCTTATAATCCTTTATATGTTATTTTAGTTGTAGCTTCTCTTACAGCTGGTTCAGCTGTCCTTATGTGGATTGGTGAGAGAATTACAGAAAGAGGTATCGGAAATGGTATTTCAATAGTACTTACTATTAATATTATTAGCCGTATCCCATCTGATTTAACAAAGCTTTATGAGCAGTTCATGAAAGGTAAGACAATGCCTAAGGCAACACTTGCTGGAATCATTATTGCAGCAATTATCGTTGCTCTTGTAGTATTCGTTGTTATCTTACAGAGCGCAGAGAGACGTATCCCAGTACAGTATTCCAACAAAATACAGGGAAGAAGACAGGTTGGTGGTAATTCTTCTGTAATTCCTATGAAGGTTAATACAGCAGGCGTTATTCCAGTTATCTTCGCACAGTCCCTTTTACAGACTCCAATAATGCTTGTTCAGTTATTCGATAAGAATGGTGTTCAGGGATTCTGGGGTAAAGTGTTAAATGCTATGAATCAGTCTAACTGGTTTAATCCTGGAAATTGGGTAAATACAATCGGTGCAGTTGTATATGTACTTCTCATCATTGGATTTGCTTATTTCTACACAGAGATTACTTTCAATCCACTTGAGATTGCTGAGAATCTTAAGCGCTCAGGCGGATTCATCCCTGGTATTAGACCAGGAAAGCCAACTTCAGATTACTTAACAAGCATTCTGAAGCACATCATTTTTATTGGTGCTATTGGGCTTTCAATCGTAGCATTACTTCCACTCGTCTTTAATGGTTTACTTGGCGCAAGCGTTTCATTCGGTGGTACATCAATCATTATTATTGTTGGTGTTATCGTTGAGACACTTAAGCAGGTAGAATCACAGATGATGGTTCGTAATTACAAAGGCTTTTTAAATGACTAATTGTCATTAGGATACCAAAGGAGATACGTGGGTTTTTTCTGCGTATCTCTTAAGGTGTTTTTAGAGAAAAAATTGCAAAACTATCTATGCAGGAGGTTTTTATAGCTATGAAGATTATTATGTTAGGTGCACCTGGTGCAGGCAAAGGAACTCAGGCAAAGCAGATTGCAGCCAAGTATTCGATTCCTCACATTTCGACAGGTGATATATTCCGTGCTAACATTAAAAACGGTACAGAACTCGGCAAGAAGGCAAAGGAATACATGGATCAGGGTTTGCTTGTTCCAGATGAACTTACATGTGATCTTGTAATGGACCGTATTGCACAGGATGACGCTAAGAATGGATTTGTATTAGATGGTTTCCCAAGAACAATTCCTCAGGCAGAGGCTCTCGATGCTGCCCTTACAAAGATTGGCCAGGCTATGGACTTTGCAATCGATGTAGACGTTCCAGATGAGAATATCATTAACAGAATGTCAGGACGTAGAGCTTGCCTTAACTGTGGTGCTACATATCATATCGTATCAATTCCTCCTAAGAAGGAAGGCGTTTGTGATTCTTGTGGTAGCGAGCTTGTTTTAAGAGATGATGACAAACCTGAGACAGTTAAGAAGAGACTTGATGTATATCATGATCAGACTCAGCCACTTATTGATTACTATTCAGGTAAGGGTATTCTTAAGTCTGTTGATGGTACACAGCCAATGGAAAAGGTTTTTGAGGATATCACAGCTATTTTAGGAGCTTAAGATGTCAGAAGTTATAACTATTAAAACTGAAGAAGAAATTCAATTAATGAGAGAAGCCGGAAAGATTCTTGCTCAGGTTCATGAAACTCTTGCAAAAGAGATTCACGAGGGTATGTCTACACTTGATGTTGATAGATTGGGCGAGGAAGTCATTAGAAGTTATGGTTGTGAACCAAACTTTAAAGGATTGTATGGCTATCCAGCAAGTGTTTGTGTTTCAGTTAACGATGAAGTAGTTCACGGTATTCCTACAGCAGACCATATATTAGTAAATGGCGATATTGTTAGTTTGGATACTGGAGTTTTATATAAAGGCTATCATTCTGATGCAGCTAGAACAGTTGGTGTTGGAGAGATTAGCGAAGAAGCAAGACTTCTTATAGAAAGAACTCGTCAGTCATTCTTCCAAGGAATGAAATTTGCTACAGCCGGAAGACATCTTTATGATATTTCAGGAGCAATTGGTGATTACGCTGAAAGCTTTGGATATGGAGTCGTTAGAGATTTGGTAGGTCACGGAATTGGCCGTTCTCTTCACGAGGCACCAGAGATTCCAAACTTCCGTCGTAAATTTAGAAAAGGTCCTAAGCTTTTGAAAGGTATGACACTCGCTGTTGAACCTATGATAAATGCAGGAACACCTGATGTAGCTTGGATGGATGATGAATGGACTGTCGTTACAATGGATGAATCATTATCAGCCCATTATGAAAACACGATTGTTATAACAGATGGAGCTCCAGAAATTCTTACACTTACTCCATCAGAGCTTTCGAATCCGGAGGGTAATAAATGGATTTAATGCTTGCAACATCTAAGGCAGGTCATGATAAAAATCAGACATATATTATTATAGAAGAAATGAATGATTTCTATTTGATTGCAAATGGTACAACAAAGACCGTTGCAAAGCCTAAGAAAAGAAAAGATTCATTTACAGATCATAAAAAATATTCCATCTGAGATATTGGATGAAGTCCAGAATATAAAAGCGATGGATGATATAGCAATTAAAAGAATTCTTAAGGTTTATAATAGGAGGAACCAGGATGTCTAAGGCAGATGTTATTGAAGTAGAGGGAGTTGTAGTTGAAAAACTTCCAAACGCTATGTTTAAAGTAGAGCTTGAGAATGGTCATCAGATTCTTGCTCATATCAGTGGTAAGTTAAGACAGAATTACATTCGTATCTTACCAGGAGATAAGGTAACAATTGAAATGAGTCCTTATGATCTTTCAAAAGGAAGAATTATTTGGAGAGATAAATAATCACAATTTGTTATTAAAAAGTTATTGACATACTATTAAACGGTCGCTATACTATTAAGCGGACGTTTTTAGAATGTTCAAATATAAGTTGACCACAACCTTTGAAAAAAGGGCATGGAAAGGAGGAAAATCGTGAAAGTAAGATCTTCTGTAAAGCCTATGTGCGAGAAGTGCAAGGTCATCAAAAGAAAGGGTAGCATTCGCATCATTTGTGAAAACCCAAAGCATAAGCAGCGTCAGGGTTAATTTCTGATTAGTTTATGTAATGCATTTATTATGTGCGGCTGCAGCCTAAAGAGTATCTAATTTAGGCTGTTCATAATAAAAAGGCCCATCATACCGGGGCCAAACTTGGACAAGATATGGATATGCACACATTTCAGGCCGGTTTCCGGAGCTGCATTATTTATATCGCTTATTAATTGTAGAAATATTTATGGAGGTGTAAACACACATGGCTCGTATTGCAGGTGTAGATTTACCAAGAGACAAGAGAATTGAAATTGGTTTAACTTACATTTACGGAATTGGTAGAGTAAGCTCAAACAAGGTTCTTGAGGCAGCTGGCGTAGATCCTAACACACGTGTTAAGGATTTAACTGATGAAGAAGTTAAGAAGATCAGCACAGTTATCGATGAGACATTAACTGTAGAAGGTAATCTTAGAAGAGAAGTTGCCCTTGATATTAAGAGACTTCAGGAAATCGGATGCTATAGAGGAATCCGTCATAGAAAGGGTCTTCCTGTTCGTGGACAGAAGACTAAGACAAACGCTCGTACTCGTAAGGGTCCAAAGCGTACAGTAGCTAATAAGAAGAAGTAATTATTTAATAGAAAGAAAGTAGGTTAGTTTAATTATGGCTAAAGTTGCAAAGAAGACAACAAAAAAGCGTGTAAAGAAAAACGTTGAACACGGACAGGTACATGTTCAGGCATCTTTCAATAACACTATCGTTACTATTACAGATGCTCAGGGTAATGCTCTTTCATGGGCAAGTGCTGGTGGTCTAGGATTTAGAGGTTCAAGAAAATCTACTCCATATGCTGCACAGATGGCAGCAGAGACAGCAGTTAAGGCTGCATTAGTTCACGGTTTAAAGAGTGTAGATGTATTCGTAAAGGGACCAGGTTCAGGACGTGAAGCTGCAATCAGAGCAATCGATGCAAACGGCGTTCAGGTTCTTACAATCAAGGATGTTACTCCAGTTCCACATAACGGATGTCGTCCACCAAAGCGTAGAAGAGTCTAATTAGGAGGAAAATCTAATGGCAGTTAATAAGACACCAGTTCTTAAAAGATGTAGATCTCTTGATTTAGATCCTACATTTTTAGGATATGATAAAAAGTCACGTAGACAGAAGAATAGAGGAAGAGGTAAGAAGTCTGAGTACGCACTTCAGCTTCAGGAGAAGCAGAAGGCTAAGTTCATCTATGGCGTACTTGAGAAGCCTTTCCGCAATTACTATGAGAAGGCAGATCGTCAGAAGGGTATGACAGGTGAAAACCTTATGACAATGCTTGAGAGCCGTCTTGATAACGTAGTATTCCGTATGGGATTCGCACGTACAAGAAAGGAAGCTCGTCAGGTTGTTGATCACAAGATGTTCCTTGTAAACGGTAAGGCAGTAAATATTCCTTCATACCTTGTAAAGGCTGGCGATGTTATCGAAGTTCGCGAGAAGTCAAAGAGCCTTCAGAGATTTAAGGATATTACAGAAGTTACAGCAGGTAGAATGGTTCCTGAGTGGATCGATGTTGATGCTGAGAACCTTAAGGGTACAGTTAAAGAGCTTCCTAACAGAGAGCAGATTGATGTTCCTGTAGACGAGATGCTTATCGTCGAGTTATATTCTAAGTAAAAAATATAGTAAATTCTTACAAAAAGCACTTATACAAGCTTGCTTGTATAAGTGCGATTTGTTAAAATTTTTTTATACGGCATAAGCAGATTCAGAATATTTTTAAAATATTCTGTTTTTTAGAGTCTAGCACATTATATTAAGGAGGCAATGTAGTGTTAAATTTTGAAAACCCAAATATTGAAATCGTCGAGATTTCTGAGGACAAAAAATACGGCAGATTTGTTGTAGAGCCACTCGAGAGAGGTTATGGTATTACACTTGGCAATTCTCTTCGTAGAATTATGCTTTCATCTCTGCCAGGAGCTGCAGTTAGCCAGATTAAGATTGAGGGCGTTCTTCATGAGTTTAGTGCTATTCCAGGTGTTAAAGAAGACGTTACAGAGATCGTTATGAATATCAAGGAGCTTGCTATTAGAAATAATAGTAGTTCTGATGAGCCAAAGACAGCATATATCGAGTTCGAGGGAGAGGGCGTTGTTACAGCTGCTGATATCCAGGTTGACTCTGATATCGAGATTATTAATCCTGATCTTGTTATTGCACATCTTAATGGTGGCAATGATTGCAAGCTTTACATGGAGCTTACAATTACAAAGAATCGTGGTTATATTTCAGCAGATAAGAACAAGACTCCAGATACTCCAATCGGCAAGATTGCAGTTGACTCAATCTATACACCAGTAGAGCGTGTAAACATGACAGTAGAAGATACTCGTGTAGGTCAGGTTACTGATTACGATAAGCTTACACTTGATGTTTATACAAATGGTACTATGGGTCCAGATGAAGCTGTTTCTATGGCTGCTAAGGTACTCAGTGAGCACCTTAATTTATTTGTAAACCTTTCAGAGGCTGCTCAGGATCTTAGCGTTATCGCTGACAAGCCTGATGATACTACAGGTAAGACTCTCGAAATGAGCATTGATGAGCTTGAGCTTTCAGTTCGTTCATACAACTGCTTAAAGAGAGCAGGTATTAATACTGTAGCAGAGCTTTGCGACAAGTCGCCAGATGACATGATGAAGGTTCGTAACCTTGGTCGCAAGTCTATGGAAGAAGTAGAGCAGAAGCTTAGCGAGCTTGGTCTTTCACTCAGATTGATTGAGGACTAAATCGCCTATATAAAGTAACAGGAAATAATACGTGAAATATAAGACCGATGAGCAATTTCGCGGATGCCTTTCCATTAATCAAGTTGCGGGGTAAGACCGATGAGCACCTGTGACGCCAGCAATAAGGAGAAAAGAAATGGCAAAGTACAGAAAGTTAAGCAGAACATCTTCACAGAGAAAAGCACTTTTAAGAAATCAGGTAACTGAGCTTCTTTATCACGGCAAGATCGTTACAACTGAGGCTAAGGCTAAGGAAGTAAAGAAGATTGCTGAGCACATCATTACACTTGGTGTAAAGGAAAAGGATAACTTCGAAGAAGTTACAGTTCAGGCAAAGGTTGCTCGTAAGGATAAAGATGGTAAGAGAGTAAAGGAAGTTGTTGATGGCAAGAAGGTTACTGTATACGATACAGTAGACAAGAAGATTAAGAAGGATTCTCCTTCAAGACTTCACGCTCGTCGTCAGATGATGCAGGTTCTTTACACTCCAACAGCTAAGGGTACAAAGAAGTCAGAGTCACACAAGGTTGATATGGCTAACTTCGTATTCGATGAGATCGCTCCAAAGTACGTTGATCGTAAGGGTGGTTACACACGTATCGTAAAGATCGGACCACGTAAGGGCGATGCAGCTATGGAAGTTGTTCTTGAGTTAGTTTAATATATGACTTTCTAGACCTAGGATTTATATCCTAGGTCTTTTTTATAAGTAGATTAATCTATCTAATTGTTTACAATTAGTGTATTATGTGAATATGAGAGTATAAGAAGAAAAATAAGTTATTATATAAAATAATAGAATACGAGGGTGTATATGGCAGCAAATACAACAAAAAAGATGACTCAAGGAAATCCACTTACTCTAATTTTAGGATTTTCAATTCCTATGTTGGCAGGATTATTATTCCAACAAATGTATAATCTGGTTGATACAATTATCGTAGGGCAGACACTTGGTGATAGTGCCCTTGCTGCAGTAGGTTCTACAGGTTCTATTAATTTTCTTATAAATGGCTTTTGTATGGGAATGTGTTCAGGATTTGCGATTCCTGTTGCTCAGCGTTTCGGAGCAGAAAGCTATGATTCTATGCGCAAATTTGTAGGCAATGCAATTGTTTTATCAGCAATTTTTGCACTAGTAATTACTACATTGGTTAGTATTTTCTGTTATCAAATATTGGCTATTATGCAGACGCCATCGGATATTATTGATTTAGCATATTCCTACATTTCAATTATTTTCTTTGGAATTCCAGTTACTTTTTATATAACCTTACAGCAGGTGTTATGCGTTCATTAGGGGATAGTAAAACACCTACTTATTTTTTGATTATGGCAGCAGGCATTAACGTGGTGCTTGATATTGTGTTTATCATTGTTCTTGGGATGAGCGTAAACGGTCCGGCTCTCGCAACGGTTATTTCTCAGTTTATTGCTGGAATTAGCTGTGTGATATATATGAAAAAAAGATTTCCTATCTTAAAACTGGCTAAAGGTGATATAAAGCTTGGCAAACACCATAGTCAGGTGCTTATTTCTATGGGAATTCCATTTGGACTTCAATATTCAGTTACAGCTATCGGCTCAGTAATTCTTCAGACAGCCGTAAATGGACTTGGTACAGTGGCTGTTGCATCTATGACAGCAGGTGCAAAGGTTTCTATGTTTGTAGTATGCCCATTTGATGCTTTAGGAGGAACTATGGCAACCTACGCAGGTCAAAATGTAGGTGCAAAAAATATTCCTAGAGTTAAAAAAGGAACCTGGACAGCACAGCTCCTCGGAACTATATATGCGGTCATTATTTTGATAATACTTTTCTTTACTGGGAAGTATATGCTTAGAATGTTCACATCTACTGAAGTTGTTATAAATCAGGCTATGATGTTCTTACTGGCTAATGCGGCTACATATACACTTTTAGCGGCAGTCAATATTTTCAGATTTTCAATTCAGGGAATGGGATTTTCCACATTTGCCATTTATTCTGGAGTAATGGAGATGATTGCTAGAATTCTTGTAGCATTCACTTTTGTGCCAATGATAGGATATGCAGGTGCTATATGGGCTAGTCCAGTGGCATGGTTATTTGCTGTAATCTTCCTTATTCCAGGATTCTATTATTGCTGCAACAAATTAGAGAAAAAGTTTTGTGCAGAAAATTGTCATCAATTATAAGCAATAAATGAAGATATAATTTTCCTCCAAAAGCGTTAATTTGACTGATTGACTTTAGTCATTAAAAGTGCTAAAGTGGACACAATAAACTAAGGAGGAGAGGACTATGAAGAAAATTGTAAGTCTGTTAGCAGTCATGACTATGACATTTTCGTTAGTAGGATGTGGTACTGATGCTGCAGCTCAGAAAGAGGCTGAGAATACAGAAGTAGTTACAGAGGCAGAAGCACCTACTGACGATGGAAAAACATATAATGTGGGAGTTATTCAGCTGGTACAGCATCCAGCACTTGATGCAGCAACAGAAGGCTTTAAGGCTGCTCTTGTAGAGAAGTTAGGAGATAATGTAAATGTAACGATTGAGAATGCATCTGGTGATATTCCTACTTGTGCAACAATCGCAAATACATTTGTATCAGATAACGTTGATTTGATAATGGCCAATGCAACACCTGCTTTACAGGCAGCGCAGACAGCTACAAATTCTATTCCTGTTGTTGCAACATCTATCACAGATTATGCTTCAGCTTTGGACATTGATGATTGGAGCGGTGCTACAGGAATTAACGTAACAGGAACTTCTGATTTAGCTCCACTTGATGGTCAGGCAGAAATGCTTCACGAGATTTTCCCTGATGCCAAGGAAGTCGGTATTATCTATTGTTCAGGTGAGGTAAATTCCCTTTATCAGGCAAACACAATCACAACTACTCTTGAAAGCTTTGGCTATAAGGTAACACATTATACATTTGCTGATTCAGCTGATGTTGGAACTGTTGTACAGTCTGCTTGTGCTTCTAGTGATGTTTTATATGTACCAACAGATAATGTAGCTGCAAACGCAGCAGAGACAATTAACAACATTGCACTTACAGAAAAGGTACCTATTATCGCTGGTGAAGAAGGCATCTGTAAGGGATGTGGAATCGCTACACTTTCAATTTCATACTATGACATTGGTTATGCGGCTGGTCTTATGGCTTATGAAATACTTGCAAATGGTGCAGACCCAGCATCAATGGATATTCAGTACGCTACAGAATTTACTAAAGAATATAATCCTAAGATTGCAGAAGAGTTAGGAATTACTCTTCCAGAAGATTATGTTGCAATCGAGATGGAATAATAGACTTTGAAAATTAGAAATAATTATAAAAATTTTGGGCAAGGTCATTTTTGACCTTGCTCTTTGGAGTTTAAGATGGGAATAGAAACATTAATTTCAGGTTTGCCAGGAACAGCCGCACAGGGAATTATATATGGAATAATGGCACTTGGCATTTTCATTACATTTAAATTATTAAATTTCGCAGATTTGTCTGTTGATGGTTCATTTGCTACAGGTGGAGCAGTGGCTGCTATGGTTATCATTTCAGGAAAATCATGGATTCTGGCTATTACTCTGGCATTCGTGGCTGGAGCATTAGCAGGAATGATTACAGGTGTTTTGCACACTATTTTTGGTATTCCAGATATATTAGCTGGAATACTTACCCAGCTGGCCTTGTACTCAATTAATCTTCGAATTACGAGAAACCAGCCAAATACACCTATCTCTGTAGATAAATACAATTTGGCAGTTTCTTTGAGATACAAAGAAGATGCTTTGGTTACAGTATTTGTTATGGCCGTAATTATTATTGCTATAATGTATTGGTTCTTTGGAACAGAGATGGGGTCTGCAATTAGAGCAACAGGAACAAATCCTGCTATGTCAAAAGCCCAGGGTATTAATGTTAATTATATGAAGGCACTTGGTCTTGTTATTTCAAACGCATTAGTTGCATTTGCGGGTGCATTAAGTGCTCAGTTTAATGGAAATGCAGATGTTAATATGGGACGTGGCGCCATTGTCATTGGTCTTGCTTCTATTATTATTGGTGAAGTAATCTGCAATGCAATATTTAAGAAGAGAAGAAATTTTGTACTTACACTTTCTTTTGTTGTATTTGGCGGAATACTATACTATTTATTTATTGCAATTGTGCTGTGGTTGAAGATGCCAGCAAACGATATGAAGCTTTTCACAGCTATCATCGTTGCTATTTTCCTTGCAGTACCATATTTGAAGAGCGTTTCAAATAGCTCATTTAGAAAGGCAGCTAGGAGAGGAGGTAAGGAAAATGCTTAATGCGATGAATCTACAAAAAACCTTCAATCCAGGCACAATAAATGAGAAAATAGCACTTGCCGGAGCAACTCTTAATCTCCAGGAAGGTGAGTTCTGCACAGTCATTGGTGGAAATGGTGCAGGCAAATCTACTTTTCTTAATGCGGTAGCAGGAGTATGGCCTGTTGATGGTGGAAGTATTACTATCGATGGGATTGATGTAACGGGACTCCCAGAGCACAAGAGAGCAAAATATCTTGGCCGTGTATTCCAGGATCCAATGACAGGAACAGCAGCAAATATGCAGATTGATGAGAATATGGCCCTTGCAGCCCGCCGTGGAAAATCAAGAGGTCTTGGCTGGGGTGTCACACGTTCGGAACGTGCGCACTACCACGAAATGCTTAAAGAATTGGATTTAGGATTGGAAGACAGACTTACAGCAAAGGTTGGACTCCTTTCAGGAGGTCAGCGTCAGGCTCTTACACTTCTTATGGCAACTATCCAAAAGCCTAAGCTTCTTCTTTTAGATGAGCATACTGCGGCACTTGATCCTAAGACTGCAGCCAAGGTACTTGAAATTACTGATATGCTTATAAAGGAACACGGACTTACAGCTATGATGGTTACACATAATATGCGTGATGCCATCAATTATGGTAATAGACTTATTATGATGAATGAAGGTCGTGTAATTCTTAATATTAGTGGCGAAGAAAAAAGAATTTAACAATCGAAGATTTGTTGCATAAATTCGAAGAAGTGTCAGGAACAGAGTTTACGAATGATACTGAAATTTTATCGAAATAGTTTATTTGGTTAACCACCTGTAGCTATCAAGCTCTTGGCGTTACTAAAGCGAAACATTCTACGTTGAACGGAGTAATGCCAAGGCTTGAGAGCGTAACAGGTGGTTTTATTATATTAATTGTATTAAAAAAGTATTAAAATCATTACTTTTGTGGCGTTTTATGATAAATTAGTATCGTACAAAATTAAATTACGATGCGGAGGCAGATGTGAACGAGAATAATAACAACCAAAACGGTGGAGATAAAAAAATAATCGTCAGCCTTTTTATACATTAGGTATTTTAGTGCTTATTGCACTTTTCTTTACAAGTATGATGTATAAGGGCTCTAATTCCAGCAGTAATCAGGAAATCACCTATACAGAATTTCTGCAGTTGGTAGAGGATGATAAGGTAGATACTGTCACTTTCAAGGATGATGTTATTAACATCGAGCTTAAAGAGGGCGAGACCTACGGAATATCTGAGGAGGATGCCGCAAAACTTAAGCAGCTTTATGAGGCCACAGGCACTAAGGCTAAAACCTCTTTATATACTGCATATATAGGAATCGAGGATGAGGAATTAATTCCTCTATTAAAAGAGCATAAGGTTGAAATCAATGGCACAATACCAGATTCTACAGCAGCCATTATCTACAACATACTTTCATTTGTTCTTCCATTAGTTCTTCTGTGGGTAATTCTTGGTTACCTTATGAAGAAAATGGGCGCAGGTCCTATGGGCGTTGGCAAATCAAACGCAAAGCTTTACAACATGGAAAAGGCCACAGGCGTCACATTTAAGGATGTTGCAGGCCAGGATGAAGCCAAGGAATCAGTTCAGGAAATGGTTGATTTCCTCCACAATCCTAAGAAATATACGGAAATCGGAGCTAAGCTTCCAAAGGGCGCACTTCTTGTTGGCCCTCCAGGAACAGGTAAAACTCTTCTTGCAAAGGCAGTTGCCGGTGAGGCAGGAGTACCATTCTTCTCCCTTGCAGGTTCTGATTTCGTGGAGATGTTTGTTGGTGTAGGTGCTTCACGTGTACGTGATCTTTTCAAAGAGGCACAGAAGGTTGCACCTTGTATTGTATTCATCGACGAGATTGATGCTATCGGTAAGAGTCGTGATGCTCATTACGGCGGAGGAAATGACGAGCGTGAGCAGACACTTAATCAGCTCCTTTCAGAGATGGATGGTTTTGATTCAAATAAGGGTCTTCTTATTCTTGCGGCTACTAACCGTCCAGAGGTCCTTGATAAGGCACTTCTTCGTCCAGGTCGTTTTGATAGACGTATTATCGTAGATCGCCCAGATCAGAAGGGTCGTCTTGAAATTCTTAAGGTTCATGCAAAGGACGTTAAGATGGATGAATCAGTTGATTTAGATGCTATGGCACTTGCTTCAGTTGGACTTGTAGGCTCGGATCTTGCAAATATTATCAACGAGGCAGCCATCCTTGCAGTTAAGGATAATAGAAAGTTTGTTAATCAAAAGGATTTATTCGAGGCTTTTGAGCTTGTCGCTGTAGGTGGCAAGGAAAAGAAGGATAGAGCTATGAGTGAGAAAGAGCGAAGAATCGTATCTTACCACGAAGTAGGTCATGCACTTGTATCAGCTCTTCAAAAGGATGCTGAGCCAGTACAGAAGATTACAATTGTTCCACGTACAATGGGCGCTTTGGGCTATACACTTCAGACTCCAGAGGAGGAGAAGTTCCTTGAGACAAAGGATGAGCTTATTGCAAAGATTGTCACATATATGGGTGGACGTGCAGCTGAGGATATCAAATTTGGTTCATTCACTTCAGGTGCAGCAAATGATATCGAGCAGGCTACAAAGATTGCCAGAGCGATGGTTACTCGTTTTGGTATGTCAGAAAAGTTTGGAATGATGGGACTTGCTACAGTAGAGAGCCAGTACCTTGATGGTAGAGCATCGCTTATCTGCGGCGAGAATACAGCGGCACAGATTGATGAAGAAGTATTAAAGATGATTACCGATGCCTATGCAAAGGCTAAAGAGCTTCTTGGCGAGAATATGGAAAGCCTTGATAAGATTTCTGAGTACCTTTTCGAACACGAGACCATTACTGGTAAAGAGTTCATGAAGATATTTAGAGAGATTAAGGGAATCCCAGATCCAGATGCTGAAAAGGAGAATTCATCTGATTCCCTTCTTCCAGAACATAAGAGCATTTTCGACGAAGAAGATGATCCTAAAAATGTAGTTTCAGATAGTATTTTTGATGAGTAATTTATGGTAACAGAACAAGACTTAAGTAAACTCCCGGACCAACCGGGAGTTTATCTAATGCACGGGAAAAATGATGAGATTATCTATGTAGGTAAAGCGTTGTCTTTGCGAAATAGAGTCCGTCAATATTTTCAGCCAAGTCACGATGAGGGCCTTAAGAAAAACAGATGGTTCAGAATATTGATTATTTTGAATTTATCGTTACAGATTCCGAAATGGAAGCCCTCATTTTGGAGTGCAATCTAATAAAAGAATATCGTCCGAAATATAACACAATGCTTCGAGACGATAAAACATATCCTTACATCGAAGTCACTCTCACAGAAGCATATCCAAGAGTATTATTTTCACGAAGACTAAAAAAGAATGGTAGCAAGTTTTTCGGTCCATTTACATCTGCTGGTGCTGTTCACGACACAATCGATTTAGTTCAGAAGTTATACAAGATTCGCACCTGCTCACAGAAGCTCCCTGAAAATTTTGGCAAGAACAGACCTTGCCTTAATTATCATATAGGCCAGTGCCTAGGACCTTGTCAGGGAAATGTTGATCAAAATGAGTATCGTAAAAACGTAGAAAAGGTAATAGATTTCTTAAACGGGGATTATTACGATACCCTAAAAGATTTAGAAGAAAAGATGCTTTTGGCATCAGAGGAGCTGGATTTTGAAAAAGCAGCTTTATACAGGGATTTGATAGAATCAGTTAAGGCATGCGCAGGTCGTCAGAAGGCTACTCAGCTGGATGGAGAGGATAGAGATATTATTGCTATGGCAAAATCAAATGAGGATGCTGTAGTTCAGGTGTTCTTTATTCGCGGTGGCAAGATGATTGGCCGGGAACACTTCTTTATAAATATTCGTGTGGATGATACGGATGAAGAACTGATACAGTATTTCCTGAAGGATTATTATACAGGTACACCATTTGTACCAAGAGAGATATTCGTCCAATATGATTTGGAGGAGGCGGAGCTCATAGAAAATTGGCTTACCAATAAAAAGGGTGCTAGAGTTTATCTTAGAACTCCAAAGCGTGGAGCCAAGGAAAAGCTTGTAGAGCTTGCAGCAAAAAATGCCCAGATGGTGTTGGAT
Organism: Butyrivibrio fibrisolvens 16/4; assembly: GCA_000209815.1. Classification (GTDB taxonomy): domain Bacteria; phylum Bacillota; class Clostridia; order Lachnospirales; family Lachnospiraceae; genus Pseudobutyrivibrio; species Pseudobutyrivibrio fibrisolvens_A. Next base: position 232,445 of record FP929036.1, on the reverse strand, counting down.
CAGGACAGAGAGAAAATCAAGAAGGAAGAGGGGCGAACCATCGGCGCAATGAAAGAGATTTCCTCGTTGCTTGGTCTTCCAAATGCCAGTCGAATGGAGGCATTTGATATATCTAATATTTCTGGCTTTCAGTCAGTTGGTTCAATGGTTGTTTTTGAAAAGGGCAAGCCTAAACGCTCAGATTACCGCAAATTCAAAATCAAAACTGTTGAGGGTCCAAATGATTATGCATCAATGTATGAGGTCCTTAAAAGACGTTTTTCGCACGGATTAGAGGAGCTTGAGGAGAATGGTGGCGTTATCGAAGATAGTTTCACTAAATTTCCAGATATTATTATGATGGATGGTGGAAAAGGTCAGGTTCATATTGCTGAGCAGGTAATAGCGGAGCTTGGGCTTCACATTCCTATCGCAGGAATGGTAAAGGATGATCACCACAGAACCAGAGGCTTATATTATAAGAATCAGGAGCTTCCTATAGATACACACTCAGAAGGTTTTAAGCTAATAACCAGATTACAGGATGAGGCCCATAGATTTGCCATTGAGTATCATCGCAGTCTCAGAAGTAAGGGGCAGGTTCACAGCTTCCTGGATGATATTTCAGGAATCGGTCCAAAACGTCGCAAGGCGCTTATGAAGCGATTTATATCTGCTGATAAGATGGCAGAGGCGACGTTGGAAGAATTGGCAGCTACTGAAGGAATGAATCAGGAAGCAGCATCCAATGTGTATAATTACTTTCACCCTGTTAATTAATTAGAAAATAAGCTATCATATATAAAGCAAATAAATGGAGGGATTTTTTATGGCAGCTAATAAATTTGTAACAGTAGCTACTGTGCAGGAAAGATTTAATCTTACAAACTACACACCAGAATTAAATTTGGAGGAGGCGAAGGTTACTGTAGCTGATGTCAATAGACCAGCCCTTCAGCTTCACGGATTTTACGAGCATTTTGAGCCAAGCCGTATTCAGGTAATTGGTAATGTAGAGGCAGCTTATATATCAAAGAAAAGTGATGAAGAAAAACAGAAAGCTTCACTAAGCTTTTTTCTTATGACATTCCATGTATTATTTTCTGTAGAGGCGAGAAGCCTGGCGACGTTCTGTTAAAGGAAGCAGTTAAGGCAAATGTTCCAATTTTAGGAACAGACCGTGCTACATCAGAATTTATGTCAGCTCTTATCTTCTCATTGAATAAGGACTTCGCTCCATACACTACTATTCACGGTGTATTGGTTGATGTTTACGGTGAGGGTCTTCTTATCACTGGTGAGTCTGGAATTGGTAAGTCGGAGGCTGCTCTTGAGCTTATCAGACGTGGTCACAGATTAGTATCAGATGATGTTGTTGAGATTCGTCGCCCAAATAATGAGAGACTTTATGGTCGTGCACCATCAATCACACAGTACTTAATCGAGCTTAGAGGTATCGGTATTATCGATGTAAAATCACTTTACGGTGTTGAGGCTGTTAAGGATGAGCAGAGAATCGATCTTGTTATAAAGCTTGAGGATTGGAGCAAGGAAAAGGAATACGATCGTCTTGGCATGACAGATGAGTACATGAATATCTTGGGAATAGATGTTACTTGTCATTCACTTCCAATCAGACCAGGTCGAAACCTTGCTATTATCTGTGAGGCAGCTGCTGTTAACCATCGCCAGAAGAAGATGGGATACAATGCGGCAGAGGAGCTCTATAGAAGAGTTCAAAACAATATTGAAACAAATAAGTAATTAAAAATTGCCTTAGATAGAAAGGTCTTTTGACCGGGCAATTTAAATTATAGAGTTAGGAGTTATATAGAAATGGAACGCAAAAACGCATGGAGTAAGTATACTTCAGAAAAAGATTTGAAAAAGGTCATGGCATTTGGAGAGGATTATAGAAAGTTCCTTTCAGAGTGCAAGACAGAAAGAGAATGCATTGATTTCTTCGTAGAAAAGGCTGAGAAGGCTGGATATATCAATATCGAGGATGCTATTGCAAAGAATACAAAGCTTAAGGCTGGAGACAAGGTATATGCTGTAAACAAGGGTAAGATGATGGCTGTATTTAACATCGGCGAAGAGGCTCTTGAGAACGGACTTAACATCCTTGGCGCTCACATCGATAGCCCAAGAATGGACTTAAAGCAGAATCCTTTATATGAGGATACAGATATGGCTCTTCTTGATACACATTACTACGGTGGTATCAAGAAGTATCAGTGGGTAACTATTCCTCTTGCTCTTCACGGAGTTTTTGTAAAGAAGGATGGTTCGGTTGTAAAGTTAAACGTTGGTGAGGATGCAGGTGATCCAGTATTTGGTATTTCAGATCTTCTCATTCACCTTGCAGCAGACCAGATGGATAAAAAGGGTGCAAAGGTTGTGGAAGGTGAAGACCTTAATGTTATCGTTGGAAGCATCCCAGGCTTCGATAAGAAGGGTGAGAAGGAAAAGGAATCTGTTAAGAAGAACATCCTCAAGCTTCTCAAGGATAAGTACGATATTGAAGAGGAAGACTTTATTTCAGCAGAAATCGAAGTAGTACCAGCAGGAGCAGCCCGTGATTTCGGCTTTGATCGTTCTATGATTTTAGGATACGGTCACGATGATAGAGTTTGTGCTTACCCATCATTTATGGCACTTCTTAACACTACAAAGAAGCTTAACAAGACAGCTTGTGCTCTTCTTGTAGATAAGGAAGAAATCGGTTCTGTAGGCGCAACAGGTATGCAGTCTAAGTTCTTCGAGAACACACTTGCAGAGCTTTATAACCTTATGGGAGATTACTCAGAACTAAAGTTACGTCGTGCTCTTACAAACTCAAAGGTTCTTTCATCAGACGTATCAGCAGCTCTTGATCCAAACTATGCATCAGCATTTGAAAAGAACAATGCAGCTTACCTTGGACGTGGTCTTGTATTCAACAAGTACACAGGTGCTAGAGGAAAGAGTGGTTCAAACGATGCTTCTGCAGAGTACGTTGGAGAAGTTCGTGCAATTATGGATAAGGATGGAGTTTGCTGGCAGACAGCCGAGCTTGGTAAGGTAGACCAGGGCGGCGGCGGAACAATCGCTTACATCATGGGCAACTACAACATGCAGGTAATTGATTCAGGTGTAGCAGTTCTTTCAATGCACGCACCTTGCGAGATTATTTCAAAGGTTGATTTATACGAAGCATTATTAGGATACGAGGCATTTATCAAGTATGCATAATAGTTTTTCGAAAACAAAATTTATAATGAGCTGATTAAGCGCTTTCCTGAAGTACAGTTTTTAATGGACGAACCAATGAAGACTCATACAACCTTCAGGATTGGCGGCCCAGCCGATATTTATGTGGAGCCATCTATTTATCAGATGGTTCCTCTTATTGCTTATCTGAGAGAAATAGATGCACCATTTATGGTAATCGGAAATGGCAGCAATTTGCTGATTTCTGATGATGGAATAGAAGGTGTTGTTGTGGCTTTAGGAAAAGCTATGTCTGAAATAGTAATTGACGAATCTACGCAAACTGTAGTAGCTGCTGCTGGAGCAATGCTTTCATCTGTAGCTAACAGAGCAGCAGAGGCTGGACTTACGGGTCTAGAATTTGCATCAGGAATTCCTGGTACTATAGGCGGTGCAATCTATATGAATGCAGGCGCTTATGGTGGAGAGATGAAAGATGTTATCGTAAGTGCAACCATTTTAGAAGGCAATGGGGAATTAAAAGAGATATACGTTGATGATTTGGACTTGTCATATAGGCACTCCGCTCTAATGGAAAATGAATGGATTGTAATATCGGCAAAGCTTCAGCTTGCAGCAGGCAATGTAGATGAGATAAAAGCTACGATTGCTGATATTAGAGATAAGCGTATTGAGAAACAGCCCCTGAATTTTCCAAGTGCAGGTTCTACATTTAAGCGTCCTGAAGGATATTTTGCAGGAAAACTTATTGATGATGCAGGGCTAAGAGGCTATACTGTAGGAGGCGCACAGGTTTCAGAGAAACATTGCGGCTTTGTTATTAACAAATCAGATGCCACAGCTTCAGATGTATTACAGCTTATGAAGAATGTGGACCAAATAGTTTATGAGAAATTTGGAGTACACCTTACTCCAGAAGTTAGAATTATCGGGAGGAACATCAATTGAAGCTACTAATTCTTACGGGAATGTCCGGTGCAGGTAAAATACAGCATTCAAAATGCTGGAGGATATGGGTTATTATTGCGTGGATAATTTGCCTGTACAATTACTTAAGAGCGTAGTGGAATTGGCAGATAATGGTTCTTTTGATAAGAAAATTGTAGTTGGAATTGATGTCCGCAATGGCACAGCAATGAAGCTTTTGCCGGATATTTTGCAAGAACTTGATAACGATCAAAAGCCATTTAATATACTATTTCTTGATGCTGAGGATGATGTCCTTATAAAAAGATATAAAGAGACACGAAGAAATCATCCATTATCTGGTAGAGAGAGAATAGCAGCTGGTATCAAAGAAGAAAGAAAGTCCATCGGATTTTTACGTGAAGAAGCAGATTATGTTATCGACACAACTCATCTTCTTACAAGGGAGCTTAAGGCAGAGCTTGAAAAGATTTTTGTGGATGATGTGGATTACAAAAGTCTTTTTGTTACCATCATTTCATTTGGTTTCAAATATGGTATACCAGAGGATGCAGATCTTGTATTCGATGTGAGATTTTTACCTAATCCATATTATGATACTGAGCTTCGTCCATTTACAGGTAACGACCAGGCCATTAAGGATTTTGTACTGAAATATGATGAGGCGCAAATCTTTTTGGAAAAAACTACAGACCTTATAAAATTCCTTATTCCTAATTATATTAGCGAAGGAAAGAATCAGCTGGTTATCGCTGTTGGATGTACAGGTGGTAAACATCGTTCTGTATGTTTGGCAAATGAAATTTTTGAGGCACTAAACGGAGACGAGTCTTACGGACTTAAAATTGAGCATCGAGATATTGGAAAAGATGCTTTGAGGGGAAAATAATTGTCATTTTCAAGGGATGTAAAAGAGGAACTTTTTCAGGTTGTTCCGAAGAGCAGACATTGTATGGTTGCTGAACTTGCAGGCATTTTTGTTCTACAAGGGAAAGATTCAATCAAAAATATTTCGGATGACCATTTAAATAGAAAAGTCTTTACTTTATTAAATAATACTTGTAATATAGGAAAAGATGTCATCGCTATTACGGACGATGTTTTTTTAGAGACTAAAAAAATGATTAAGCTTTCAGAGGATGGACAGCTAATCGATGAGATTATCATCCAGCAAATCTGTTGCAAGAGAGCTTTTATCAGAGGTGCTTTTTTAGTAGCAGGCTCTATTTCAGATCCTAACAAGGGATACCATTTTGAGATAGTTTGTAATACCATCTCTCAGGCCAGATTACTTCAAAAGGTTATGAAGTTTTTTGATGTTCAGGCAAAAATAGTTGAGAGAAATGGAAAGCATGTGGTATACCTTAAAGAAGGTGCACAGATTGTTGAAATCCTCAGGGTTATGGAGGCACCTCATTCAGTTATGGAACTGGAAAACATCAGAGTTGTAAAGGAAGTGCGAGGCACAATCAACCGCAAGGTTAACTGCGAGACAGCTAATATAGGGAAGACTGTCAATGCAGCAGTTAGGCAGATTGAGGAAATAAATTTAATCCAGACTAAAATTGGATTAGAAAATCTTCCACAACAGCTGCAGGAAATTGCTCAGATTAGGCTTGCTTATCCAGATACCCCATTGGCTGATTTGGGGCAGTTGTTGGATCCGCCTATCGGAAAATCAGGAGTTAACCACAGGTTCAAAAAGCTGGCCGCTATTGCGAAAGAATTATAAAAGGTCAGTTGCAGGTTTTATTAGAAATTCAGGAGGACGTCATGCAAAAAGAAGTTACTATTCAGATGTCAAATTCAATGGAAGCTACACCAATAGCCCATTTAGTACAGTTAGCAAATAGATTCTCAAGCTCTATTTATTTTGAAATGGATGAGAAAAAGGTTAATGCAAAGAGCATTATGGGAATGATGAGTTTGGTATTATCTTCGGGTTCTAGAGTTGTTATTGATGCAGCAGGTGATGATGAAGAAAAAGCAGTAGCTGAGCTTTCTGATTTCCTTACAAAATAAGCAAACAATTAGAGGGATTTATGTCAAAGAGATTATTATTTATAGTTAACCCACGCTCAGGCAAGGGACAAATAAAAGAACATCTTGCTGACATCTTAGATATTATGATTAAGGCAGGCTATCAGGTTAGTGTACATGTTACACAGTCTGGTGGAGATGCCACAAATCAAACAATTGAACAAGCGGAGAATTTTGATCGTATTGTATGCTCTGGCGGTGATGGAACATTAGATGAAGTTGTTACAGGTATGATGCAGCTTCCACCAGAAAAAGAAAGCCTATTGGATACATTCCAGCAGGCTCTACAAACGATTTTGGAAATTCTCTGGGTATAGATAAGAACATGTTAAATGCAGCGCGTATAAGTGTTTCTGATAATCTATTTCCATGTGATATAGGTCGTTTTAATGCAGATTCATTTGTATATGTGGCTGCATTTGGTATTTTTACAGAAGTATCTTATGCTACACCTCAGGACATGAAAAATATTCTAGGACATGCAGCTTATATTATAGAAGGGGCAAAACAGCTTAGAGATATTCCATCCTTTAGAATGCAGGTTGAATATGATGGTAATGTTGTATATGAAGAGTTTATTTATGGCATGATTACTAATTCAAAATCTGTTGGTGGATTCCAGGGAATCATCCGTGGAGATATAGGATTAAATGATGGTGTCTTTGAAGTTACACTTATTAAAATGCCTCGTAATCCGATTGAGTTAAATGAGATTCTTGGATTTATGACAGGAATCATATCTGAATCAGATATGGTTTATGCCTTCCAAACAAAAGAAATTAAATTTCTTAGTTCAGATGTTGTTCCATGGACTCTTGACGGAGAGTTTGGTGGAAAACATGATGTGGTTGTCATAAAGGATGAGAGCCACGCGGTGGAAATAGCTATTGAATAGAAATTTAGCTTATGCTAAAATTTCGTTTAGATAGGGTTTAAAAGCCAAATACGAAAATATGGAGGAATAATTTTATGTTAGTTTCTGCAAAAGAAATGCTTGATAAGGCAAAAGCAGGCCACTATGCAGTAGGTCAGTTCAACATTAACAACCTTGAGTGGACAAAGGCTATCCTTCTTACAGCTCAGGAGCTCAACTCACCTGTAATTCTTGGTGTTTCTGAGGGAGCTGGTAAGTACATGACTGGTTTCAAGACAGTCGCAGCTATGGTTAAGGCTATGGACGAGGAGCTTGGTATTACAGTTCCTGTAGCTCTTCACCTTGATCACGGTACATACGAAGGATGCTACAAGTGCATTAAGGCTGGTTTCACTTCTATCATGTTCGATGGTTCACACTATCCATTCGAAGAGAACCTTGCTAAGTCTACAGAGCTCGTTCACGTAGCTCATCAGCTTGGCCTTTCTATCGAGTGCGAAGTTGGTTCAATCGGTGGTGAGGAAGACGGCGTTGTAGGTATGGGCGAGTGTGCTGATCCAGAAGAGTGCAAGACAATCGCTGATCTTGGCGTTGATATGCTTGCAGCTGGTATTGGTAACATCCACGGTAAGTACCCAGAGAACTGGGCTGGTCTTTCATTTGAGACACTTGATGCTATCCAGCAGAAGACAGGTGCTATGCCACTCGTTCTTCACGGTGGTACAGGTATCCCAGCTGATATGATTAAGAAGGCAATCGAGCTTGGCGTTTCTAAGATCAACGTTAACACAGAGTGCCAGCTTTCATTCGCTGATGCTACACGTAAGTATGTAGAGGCTGGTAAGGATCTTGAGGGCAAGGGATTTGACCCACGTAAGCTCTTAGCTCCTGGTACAGACGCTATCAAGGCTACAGTAAAAGAAAAATGGAACTTTTCGGTTCAGTAGGCAAGGCTTAAGAATTAGTAATTTAGCTCCTACATGAGCTTTATGAATAGACAATCGGCGAGGCCTTTGGACCTCTTCCTGATTGTCTATTTCTATATATTCAGTGAAAGGATACATACATAATGGAACAATATTTTAATGTGGCGGACATCTTTGGGGAAAATGTTTTTAACGACACTGTTATGCAAGAGCGTCTTCCAAAGAAAACCTACCAGAGGCTTAAGCAGACTATCTCTGAGGGCAAAGAACTTGATTTAGAGACAGCAGATGTTATCGCTCATGAGATGAAAGAATGGGCAATCGAAAAAGGGGCTACCCACTATACACATTGGTTCCAACCACTTACAGGTATTACTGCAGAAAAGCACGATTCGTTTATTTCTGCTCCATTACCTTCAGGAAAGGTTCTTATGAGCTTTTCAGGTAAGGAATTAATTAAGGGAGAGCCAGATGCCTCTTCATTCCCATCAGGCGGATTACGTGCCACATTTGAGGCTAGAGGATACACAGCCTGGGACCCAACTTCTCCAGCATTTGTTCGACAGGATGCAGCTGGGGCTACACTTTGTATTCCTACAGCCTTCTGCTCATACACAGGTGAGGCCCTAGATCAGAAGACACCACTTCTTCGTTCTATGGAAATTCTTTCAGAGCAAGCTATTCGTCTTCTCAGATTATTTGGAAATACTACTTCACAACGTGTAACACCTTCAGTTGGTGCAGAGCAGGAATATTTCCTTATTGACCGTGAAATGTATCTTGCACGTAAAGATTTAATGTACACAGGACGTACATTATTTGGCGCTATGCCTCCAAAGGGACAGGAGATGGATGACCATTACTTTGGTGCCATTCCAGAGCGCATCGAGGCTTATATGCGTGATGTTAATATTGAGCTTTGGAAACTTGGTGTTTCATCAAAGACACAGCATAATGAGGTTGCACCTGCTCAGCACGAGCTTGCTCCTATTTATGCACAGTGCAATGTTGCAGTAGATCATAATCAGATTATTATGGAGACTCTTAGAAAGGTGGCAAATCGCCATGGACTCCAGTGTCTCCTTCACGAAAAGCCATTTAGTGGTGTTAATGGTTCAGGAAAGCACAATAACTGGTCTCTTGTTACAGATGATGGAATCAATCTTTTCGAGCCAGGAAAGTCACCACATGAAAATATTCAGTTCCTACTTGTTCTCTGTCTTGTATTAAAAGCAGTAGACAGACACGCAGATCTCCTTCGTGAGTCTGCATCTGATGTAGGTAACGATCAGCGTCTTGGCGGCAATGAGGCACCTCCAGTTATCATCTCTGTATATCTTGGAGAGCAGCTTGAGGACGTTCTTACACAGCTTATTTCTACAGGTACAGCTACAAAATCTAAGAAGGGCGAGAAGCTCGCTACAGGCGTTAGAACACTTCCTGATTTCAGAAAGGACGCTACAGACAGAAATCGTACATCACCATTTGCTTTCACTGGAAATAAGTTTGAGTTCAGAATGCCTGGCTCACAGGATTCGGTTGGAGAGCCAAATGTTGTATTAAATACAATTATGGCAGAGGCTCTTTGCGAGGCCTGTGATGTTCTTGAAAAGGCAAAGGATTTTGATGCTGCTGTTCACGATATGATTAAAAAGCTTGCAACAGAGCATCAGCGTATCGTATTTAATGGAAATGGTTACGGTGAGGAATGGATTGCAGAAGCCAAGAAGAGAGGTCTTCCAAGCATCAATTCACTTGTTGAGGCTATTCCTGCTCTTACAACAGATGCCACAGTTTCAATGTTCGAAAAGTTTGGTGTATTCTCAAAGGTAGAGCTTGAATCTCGTGCAGAAATCGAATATGAGCAGTATATCAAATCTATTAACATTGAAGCCCGCACAATGATTGATATGGCTTCAAAGCAGATTATTCCAGCTGTAATCAGCTATGCTACAGAGCTTGGATTATCTATAGGTACTATTTCTGATGCTTGCCCAGAGGCAGATGTTAGCACTCAGAAGGAGCTCCTTATCAAGCTTTCTAATTATCTTAGAGAGGCAAAGGAAGCCCTTGTTGCACTTAGAGAGATTAATGAAAAGGCCTACACTATGAAGGCTTCTAGCTGCGAAAAAGCTAATTTCTACCATCAGGAAGTTGTTAAGGCTATGGATAACCTCCGTCGTCCTGTAGATGCCTTAGAGATGATTGTAGATAAGGAAGAATGGCCAATGCCAAGCTACGGCGATATGATATTTGAAGTTTAATATGTAATACAAAAGGACTAGTCATTGACTAGTCCTTTTATATTACCACGGGGCGCCCTGCCGAAGGCAATTATGAATGGGCGCTGCCTTCCCGTAGCCTTATATAAATTTTATTATTAATCTCCACCAACGACTTGAATCTTTACTCCGTCTGAAGTGGTCTCTGTTGTGCCTCCTGCGCTTCCTCCAAAGGTACCTGAGTTAGGAAGCTGTTCGCCACCGTGGTAAGGACAATACTGTCCGAATGTGGCCGGATCAACGCCATATGGTTCATCCTGGGAACCTGGGCCAGCTCCAATTATAAATACGCCTGAATAATGTGGACATTCTGAATTTGCAAACATATGTGACTGAATACATACATTACCAAGATAATGCTTGTCACAGTATTCTGTAGGCTCAGTGCCTTCTTCAAAATATTCGGTGTAAACCTGTGAACCTCTTGGATCGCAATCACATACTCCAGGAACTGCTAATTTTCCGGATTTTTTACATACTGTAGCGGTAACTATACCCGAAGGCTGAGTGAAATTCTTATAGGCTAAATTCTTGTGAATTCGGCTCATAACCGCCTTCCAGATGACCTTAGAGTAAGTTGTGTAGCTCTGTGGTGTATTATCGTCATATCCGCCCCAGATAACTCCTGTATAGTATGGAGTAAATCCAGCAAATACAGTGTCACGATTCTTTGTGGTTGTACCGGATTTTCCGGCTACAGCCATTCCTTCGAAGCTGGCAACCTTACCAGTACCTGATGTCATAACATCCTGCATTGCGCTGGTAAGAAGCCAAGCTGTGGTAGGTTTAAGTATTCTTTCAGAAGTATTATCTCTATTATCAAGAATGATATTACCCTGATGATCAACAACTGTAGTATAGAATATTGGTTTATTGTATTCTCCGCCGTTTGCGATAGTTGCATAAGCGGTAGTCAAATCAAGGTTTGTAACACCCTTTGTAATACCACCAAGTGCAAGAGCCTGGTTGTTATCACCATCAGTAAGAGTAGTGATGCCCAGGTCCTTTGCGTACTGGAAACCAAGGCTTGTTCCAATGTCTCCCATAACTTCAACAGTAACTACGTTGATGGAATGAGTGATAGCTGTACGAATATTTGTCCAGCCAAGATAAGCATTGTTGTAATTCTTAAGAGATGTTCCATCTCGGTATGTGGTAGGCATATCATTTTCTACAGATGCAAGAGTCATTCCTCCAGCATCTAATGCGGCTGCGTAGCAGGCTATAACCTTAAATGTTGAACCCGGCTGACGCGTAATGCCAGTAGCACGATTAAGTGTTTTGGCTGCTGTCTTGTCGCCGCGTCCACCAACCATTGCCGCAACCTCTCCAGTAGAGTGATTGATGATTGTCATAGCTGCCTGAGGCTGAAGTGTGTAGGTGACTGATTCGCCACCGATTTCATCCCCTTCTTCCATAACAGCTGCTTTGTATTGTTCTATTGCTTCTGCAGCTGCTTCCTCAGAATCAAACTCCAGATTGTAGTTCTTATTGCTAGCCTGATAATAAGAAAGCATTGTTACATCAGAGTAGTTCTTTGTAGAACCATCAGCCTTATTAATTGTAAGTCGATATGAGAAAGAAACCTTTTCAAGCTTGTTGTAATTATCAGTGTTATTAATTTCTTCCTCTACAATACTCTGGATATTAGAATCCTGAGTAGAGTAAATTGAAAGACCGCCTGAATATAATAATGAGTAAGCTTCAGACTCGGAATAACCAAGCTTTTCCTGTAAATCTACAACGATTTCATCAGTAAGAGCATCTACAAAATATGAAGTAGAAGAAGTAGAAAGCTCTGTGTTTAGAACCTGAATTCTATCGTACACATCATCTGCAAGAGCTGTTTCGTACTCGGTTTTTGTAATGTAGCCCTGATCAAGCATATGATTCAGACATTTTTACGACGCTTCGCGTTCTCTTCAGGATGAGTAATTGGATTATACTTTGATGGATTCTGTGTAATACTAGCTATAACAGCACTTTCTGAAAGGGTAAGCTCTGAAACTGGCTTGTTAAAGTATCTTTCAGCTGCGGACTGAACACCTAATGTGTTTTGGCCGAGGTTGATACTGTTAAGGTAGTTCTCCAGAATGACTGATTTTTTAACAATCTTTTCCAGTTGTACTGCCAGGTACTGTTCCTGAATCTTTCGATTAATACTGTCCATCTTGGTGTGCTCAGATGTCCAGGTGGTGAAATAGTTGTTTTTTAGTAACTGTTGGGTAAGAGTACTGGCACCCTGTGAAAAATGAAAACCACTTAAAATGCCATCAACACCAGCTCTTATAATACCCTGGGGATCAATTCCGTTATGCTCATAAAAACGAGAATCTTCTATTGCAACAAATGCGTGTTGTAAATCTTCTGGAATCTGGTCCAATGTAACGTAGGTTCTGTTAGCACCAGTAGATGCCAAAGTCTCAATTTCATTCCCATCAGAATCGTATACCTTGCTCATATACCCTGTAGGTGAGATGTCTATAGTAGAAACATCTGGTAATTGATCGATGAGATTTTTAGCATAGAGGTAAGCAAAAACACCGCTTGCTACTATGACAGAGACTATACATATCAATGTGATACGAATTATAGCAAGACCGGCACTGTGGCGCTTACGTTTGCTTCGTCCTGCAAGCTTTGCTGATTGCTTAGCTGCATTTTCTTTTCCGTAATTCATAATAACCTCCAAATTTAGACTTCATTATACCAAAATAATCCCTTATAATAAAGAGAATCAAAAAGAGGGCAAAGGTAGTATGTCAGAGAAAGAATTTAGGATTATTTACAAAGGCGCCACAGGAGAAATCGAGGAAAAGAAGTCTCGATTTATCGCTCATATAGCTCCGGTTACTTCCGAGGAAGAGGCGGTACAATTTATTAATGGAAAGAAAAGAATTCTGGGACGCCAGACATAATTGTTCTGCATTTGTAATAGGCACAAATAACGAGATTACAAGGTGTAATGATGATGGCGAGCCAGCTCAGACTGCGGGCAGACCTATGTTAGATGTTCTTCTTAGAGAGAATATTCATAATTGCGTCGTGGTTGTTACCAGATATTTTGGAGGAGTTCTTTTGGGAACGGGCGGACTAGTGCGCGCGTATCAGGCTGCTGTTCAGGAAGGCCTTAAAAATTGCCAGATTCTTTCTCCTAAAAATGGAAGAGAGTGTTCTATTACAACTGACTATAATGGATATGGAAAAATAGAATATGTTTTAAGAGAAAAAAATCTTCCAATTTTAAATACGGATTTTGGGGCTGATGTTAAAATTTCATCCGTTGCACCAACAGAAATGGTAGAAAATTTAAATACTATCATCGCAGACAAAACCGCCGGAAATGCAGTAATTACCTGGGATGACGAGATTAAATATGACATTCTAAACGGACAAATTTTAAAATTTTAAAAAAGTTGAAAAAAGTACTTGCACTTTTTAAATCTATGCCCTATAATAGCATTCGTTGACGCGGTAAAGAAACAAAAACACAGCGCAACGAATAGTAATGGCCCATCGCCAAATGGTAAGGCAACGGACTCTGACTCCGTCATTTCAAGGTTCGAATCCTTGTGGGCCAGCTCCAATAGGACTTAAGCTAGTGCTTAGGTCCATTTTTTTTATCGTAAAGTAAAAACGAGGATTCTTATGTATCAGTTTAATTCAAGAGTAAGCTATAGCGAAGTAGATTCTAATCTTAATCTTACGTATTTTGATTTGGTAAATTATTTACAGGATTGCAGCTGTTTTCATTCTGATGATGTAGGTGTAGGTGTTTTCTATCTGGCACCTCAGGGGCTGGGCTGGTTTGTTACATCCTACGATATCCATATCAATAGAATGCCTAAATACATGGAAAGAATTGTCATTAAGACATATCCATATCAGGTTAGAGGCATGCTGGCACGACGTATTTATACTATAGAAACAGAGAATGGCGAGCTTTTGGTTTATGCGGATTCTCTTTGGGTTCTGATGGATCTTAAGAATCAACATCCTGCCCGTCTTACAGAGAAGATGATTGAGGCATATCCAGAGGACCCTGATAGACCAGAGTTTAGCTTTAACCGGAGTAAGTTAAAATACAATGGAGAAGGCCAGCAGGTAGGAACATTTATAGTAAACGAGATACATTTAGATACAAATAGTCACATGAATAATTCTTATTATATAGATGTGACAAGACGCTTTCTTCCAAGGGAAGATTTTTCTACCATTACAGTTAATTACAAGAAGGCTGCACTATTATTTGATGAGTTGCAGGTTTATTTGGTAGAATTAGAGCAAGGTTACCAGGTCGTTCTAAAGAAGGACGATGAAATTTATACAATTGTGGAGTACAAATAATGAAGCTAGGAGAAATACAAAAGCTTAAAATAGAAAAGAAAGTAGAATTCGGAGTATACCTTTCTGATGGTGAGGACAGAGTGCTTCTACCTAAAAAACAGGTTCCTGAGGGGGCAGGTATAGGCGACGAGGTTACTGCCTTTGTTTACAAGGATTCAAAGGATAGACTTATCGCTACTACCAATATGCCAAAGCTTACACTTGGTCAGTATGGTGTCCTTTCTGTTAGTCAGGTTAATAAGGTTGGAGCATTTTTAGACTGGGGTCTTGAAAAGGATTTATTCCTTCCTTTTAAAGAAATGACCAGACAGCCTTCTGAAGGTGATGAGATTTTAGTCAGAGTCTACATTGATAAAAGTGAAAGACTTTGTGCCAGTATGAAAGGTATTTATGAGCTCCTTTCAAAGAAGCCACCATATCAGGTCGGTGATGAAGTAGAGGCTCGCATTTACGAGTTTGGCCATGATTTTGGAACATTTGTTGCTCTAGAGGACAAATATTCATCAATGATTCCTCGTCACGAGGATGTATCTAAATACCGCATCGGAGATGTGATTATGGTTCGCATCACTGGCATCAAGGAAGATGGTAAATGTGATGTTACAATCAGAGACAAGGCGTACGTTCAGATGGAGGATGATGCTGAGGCTATTTTAGAGCTTATCGATAGCTATGCAGGTGTACTTCCATTTTCAGAGAAGGCTTCACCAGAGGTTATCAAGAGAGAGACAGGCCTTTCAAAAGCAGCCTTTAAGCGTGCAATAGGCCGTCTTTATAAGGAAAGAAAATAACTTTGAACGATGGCAAAATTCGTCGTGCCGTCGATTAAATTACATGGTATAATTAATCTAGTTATGGGAGAAAAGGAGGATATTGGTATGAAAAATGTCATTTCTACCGACAAGGCTCCGGCAGCGATTGGACCATATTCACAGGCTATCGAGGTCAATGGTATGGTATACACATCAGGTATTATCCCTGTAGATCCAGCTACAGGTGTGATTCCAGAAGGTGCAGCTGCTCAGGCCGACAGAGTATTCAAAAGTATGTCTGCTCTTTTAGAGGCAGCAGGCACATCTATGGCTAATGTTGTAAAGACTACTGTGTTCATCAAGAACATGGATGATTTTGCAGCTATCAACGAAGTATACGCAAAATACTTCCCAGAGCCATTCCCAGCACGTTCGTGCATAGAAGTTGCCAGAATCCCAAAGGATGTTCTTTTAGAGGCAGAGGCTATTGCCACTAAAAACTAGGATTTTGGAGAATAAGTTATGATTTATGATGTTATAGTTGTAGGTGCAGGTCCAGCGGGCCTTGCAGCGGCTATCTACGGCAAGAGAGCAGGAAGAAATATTCTTGTCTTAGATACCAGTTCCTTCAGCGGAGGACAGATTCTTAGCACATACGAGATAGATAATTACCCTGGAATGCCAGGTATCTCAGGCGAGGATTTAGCTAGTGCTATGCGTTCACATTGTGAAAAGCTTCAGGTGGAGTTTGCAAGAGGCAGAGTTACTTCTATCGAAGATAAGGGCACTACTAAAGAGCTAATCACAAAGAAGGCTACCTACGAGACCAAAACGGTTGTTATCGCCACAGGGGCATCTAATAAGAAATTAGAGTGTCCAGGTGAGGAAGAGCTTTCAGGTGTAGGCGTATCTTATTGTGCTACTTGCGACGGTGCTTTCTTTAAGGACAAGATCGTAGCAGTTGTGGGCGGTGGAGATGTTGCGCTTGAAGATGCAATTTATCTTGCTAGGTTCTGTTCAAAGGTTTATCTGATTCATAGACGTGATGAGTTCAGAGGAGCTGTTGTTCTTCAGGAACAGGTCAAGTCTTCAGATAAGATACAAATCCTATTCGATTCCACAGTAGAGGAAATAATCGGTCAGGATAAGGTAGAAGGAATAAACATTAAAAACAAAAATACAGATCAAATTGAGAGAATTGATTTGGATGGGGTATTTATTGCAGTAGGCAATATTCCTAACACAGGTTCTATTAAGGGATTGCCAAAACAGGATGAGGCAGGTTACATCATCGCTGGTGAGACTTGCGAGACATCGGTGCCTGGAATTTATGCTGCGGGGGATGTTAGAACTAAGCAGCTACGTCAGGTTATTACTGCTACATCTGATGGAGCAAATGCTATTACTTCGATAGAAAAGTATTTGCAAAATTAAGGTTAGAGAGCTTTTTCAAAATTATTACGACAGTTAATATTTTAAACGCCTTGTAATTACAAGGGATAGTCTGGACTTGACAGGAGCAATTCTAGATTATATAATGTTAAAAGTTGTAATAAAGTTGTAACAAATTGGAGGATTTCTTACATAATGAATATAAAATTGACAAAAGCCGTTAGCTATACCATCGCTGCTTGCGTCGTTGCTTCTGCTATATCACTTACTTCTGATGCGGCTAGTGCTACTTCAGGAGTTAGCGCTTTATCTAGTGCTACAGGAGTTTTAGAGACTACTAGTTATACAGCATTTGCAGGTGTCCAGCTTACGGTTAATGATATGCTTGCTAATGCTACAGCCATTTCGACAGAAACACAGTTAGCTGATAATGGAGCTGATGCAGTTGCAGCAGCAGACAATCCATACGCTAATATAGCTATTGCTCAGGTAGATAATTATGTATACATTCGTGAGACAGCATCAGCTGAGAGCGAATACGTTGGTAAACTTTATAATAATTCAGCAGCTACAGTTTCAGATACTGTAGAGGCAGATGATGGAACATGGTTACTTATCACTTCAGGTGATGTTACAGGATATGTAAAGAGCGAATATGTAGTTCAGAATGATGAAGAACTTGCTAAGCAGGTATCAAAGCGTCTTGCTACAGTTACTACTACTACTCTTCATGTTAGAGAGGCTGCTTCTACTGATTCAGCAGTTATCGATTTACTTCCTATCGGAGATGATCTTGTTGTTATCGATGAGTCAGATGCAGATAATGGATGGGTAAAGGTTACTTGTAACGAAGGTGAAGGATACGTCAGCACAGATTATGTTAATATCTCTACTGATTTTACAGTAGCAGAATCTAAGGCCGCAGAGCAGGCACGTATTGCCAAGGAAGAAGCAGAGAAGAAGGCAGCACAGGAAGCAGCAAGAAAGGCTACAGCAGCCGCTTCAAAGTCTTCAAAATCATCTTCTTCATCTGGTTCATCAGGAAAGAGTTATTCAGCTCCTTCTGGTTCAGGCGGTGGTTCTGTTGTATCTTACGGATCACAGTTTGTTGGTAATCCATATGTATACGGTGGTTCATCACTTACTAATGGTACAGACTGCTCAGGTTTTGTTATGAGTTGTTATTCTGCATTTGGAGTTAGCCTTCCTCATTCATCTAGTGCTCTTCGTAGTGCTGGTTATGGTGTTTCATATGATGAGATGCAGCCAGGAGATATTGTATGTTACTCAGGTCACGTAGGTATTTATGCTGGTAATGGTACACTTCTTCATGCTTCAAACAAGAGAACAGGTATTACATACTCTAATGTAAATTACAAAAAGATTTTAGCAATCAGAAGAATTTTCTAATGCTAATTAATATTGATACTAAGGCATCACATTTGTGGTGCCTTTTAATTTGTGAATTTGGTATTTTAAAAATATACAGACAACTATTCAAATCGTCAGAAAACAATAATTGCTAAAAAATAGGATTGATAGATAATATTGCACAAAAGAAGTTTATAGTTAAAATTACATATAATAATCTATTGTGTGGCATGTAACATTTTATCAACAAAAATTCACACAATCACAACGAAAAATCGGACTTGTTAACGACTTATCCACTTTATCCACCGTAATTGTGAAATTTTCTTAAAAGTTATCCACAATTACTCAGAATATCTGTTTTGTCCTAAATCAACAAAAGTTGTTAAATTGCTGAAAAGACTTGACTTTGAAAGTGCAATACATTTATCTGAAATATCTGCATATTATCTGACAATAGAGAACTTTTTTGGACTTGTAGAAATATGGAAAAGCACTTTTCCTAGTAAAAGATGAAAATTTGCACAAAAAGAGGAAGAATACTATTTTATTTTTTGTCTATTTATATTAGAATATGCATAGGTTATGTGAATTTGTATGCAAAAAGAGCTTTTTTCATTGTTGATATTGCATATATATACTCAGGAGGTATTCGATATGATTTCGAATCAAATTATGCAAAATACATTAGAGGGACTTCATCAGCTTACCAAGATTGATTTGGCAGTTATGGATTCTGATGGAGTAATGTGCGCAGCTACATTTGGGGATACTACTCAGTACTCTGACGCAGTAGCAGTGTTCGCTGCTTCTGAGGCAGAAAGCCAGGTAGCATTAGGTTGTCACTTCTTCAAGGTATTTGATGATCAGCAGCTGGAGTTTGTAGTTTTGGCTGTTGGCGACAGTGAGGAGGCTTCTACTATTGGTAAAATTGCGGCATTCCAGATTCAGGAGCTTATGATTGCTTATAAGGAGCGCTTCGACAAGGATAACTTCATTAAGAACTTATTGTTGGATAATCTCCTTTTGGTAGATATTTATAATCGTTCTAAGAAGCTTCATGTTGATATCAATGCACGCCGCGTTGTAATGATTGTAGAGGTGGGTCCAGAGAAGGACGGGGATGAGTTAGATAGAGTTCGTTCAGTATTTGGTGGCAAGAATAAGGATTTCGTCACAGCTGTAGATGAAAGAAATATTATTGTTGTTAAGGAATTGGGAGAGAACGACTCTAATAATGAAATAGATAAGATAGCAGCAGTTATTATTGATGCTTTCCACGATAAGGATACAAAGAAAGTTCGTGTATCTTATGGTACAGTGGTTGGAGAAATAAAAGAGGTTTCTCGTTCTTACAAAGAAGCTTCTATGGCCATGGATGTTGGCAAAATATTCTTCAATGATCAGAATGTTATCGCTTATTCACAGCTTGGAATTGGTCGTCTTATTTATCAGCTTCCTATTCCACTTTGCAAGATGTTTATTTCAGAGATTTTTGAGAATAAATCTCCAGATGATTTTGACGAGGAGACACTTACTACTATCAGCAAGTTCTTTGAGAACAGCCTGAATGTATCAGAAACATCTCGCCAGCTTTATATTCACAGAAATACTCTTGTATACCGATTGGATAAGCTTGAGAAGAGTACTGGTCTTGATTTGCGTGTATTTGAAGATGCTATCACTTTCAAGATTGCATTAATGGTAGTAAAATACATGAAGTATATGGAAAGTGAGAAGTACTAAGATTAGTTAGTTTGGAAATGAGGTATAAAATTGATACGATTAGATCATGTTAGCAAGTCCTATGAGGCAGGGAAGCCTGCACTTGAGGACGTGACTATTCACATTGATCCAGGCGAATTTGTTTTTGTTGTTGGAGATAGTGGTTCTGGTAAGTCTACTCTTATCAGATTATTATTGAAAGAATTGGAGCCTACAAAAGGCAAAATTTATATTAATGGACAGGACCTAAGAAAGGTTACACACAAAAAGATTCCTATGTATCGTAGGAATGTTGGCGTAGTATTCCAGAATTTCCGTCTGTTGCCAGATAGAAACGTTTATGAAAATGTTGCATTTGCCATGAAAGT
The DNA here is from genome assembly GCA_000209815.1 of Butyrivibrio fibrisolvens 16/4. Lineage (GTDB taxonomy): Bacteria > Bacillota > Clostridia > Lachnospirales > Lachnospiraceae > Pseudobutyrivibrio > Pseudobutyrivibrio fibrisolvens_A. The sequence continues at coordinate 212,249 of FP929036.1, read as the reverse complement.
AGTGGAGTGCTCCAATCGAGAAATCAAGAAAAAGGTTCCTACAATGTTATCCCTTGTAGGACTTGCAGCAAAATATAAATCAAAACCTAGCCAGCTTTCCGGTGGAGAGCAGCAGCGTGTGGCCATAGCAAGAGCTCTGGTTAATGAGCCAAAGATTATCTTGGCAGACGAGCCTACAGGAAACCTTGATAATGACAATACATGGGAAATCATGAAGCTCCTTGATGAGATTAATCAGCGTGGTACTACAGTAGTTGTTGTTACTCACAATATGGAAATCGTTAGGGCTATGAATAAACGAGTTATCACCATTAAAAAAGGCGTGGTAGTTAGCGACGTTGGAGGTGATGACTATGAAGATTAGTACACATATTTACAACCTTGGACAGGGCTTGAAGAATGTATGGAGAAATAAGATGTTCTCCCTTGCTTCAATAGCTACTATGACAGCTTGTATTTTCCTTTTCGGTATTTTCTATTCCCTTGGCACAAACTTCCAGTCAATGGTAAAAACAGCTGAGGAAGGTGTTGCAGTTACAGTATTCTTCGACGAGGGTATTTCACAGCAGCGCATCGATGAAATTGGAAAAGAAATTAAAAACGTGTAGAAGTTAAGAATTTTAATTTCATCTCTGCAGAACAGGCATGGGCAGATTACCAGGAAGAGTATTTTGGTGGTAATGCTGATCTTGCAGCAGGATTTGCAGATGACAATCCGCTTGCTAATTCTGCAAACTATGAAATCTATTTAAATGATGTTTCTATGCAGCCTACATTAGTATCCTTTTTGGAGGGACTGGATGGTGTCCGTCAGGTTAATCAGTCAGAGGTTGCAGCAAAGACTCTTACAGATATTAATAAAGCTATTACAATAGTTTCAATGGCTATTGTCATAATACTTTTGGCTGTATCTGTTTTCCTTATCAGTAATACAGTTATGGTAGGTATTTCTGTTAGAAGAGAAGAAATAGCTATTATGAAGCTTATAGGTGCAAAGGATGCATTTGTTAGAGCGCCATTCGTAGTTGAGGGTATCTTTATTGGACTTATTGGTTCAATTATTCCGCTAGTGCTTCTTTTCCTTATATATGAAAAGGTTATCGAATACGCTAGTTCAGAATTCAATTTCCTTAGCAATATGGTAAGCTTTATTCCGGTTGAAACCATTTTCAGGACTCTTGTTCCTATTTCATTACTGCTTGGTATTGGAATCGGTTGGTTTGGTTCAAGAGTGACCTTGCACAAACATCTCAGAGTTTAATAACATTGAATTTGAGTGCCTTGGCGGATGCTGAGGCACTTACTATATTAACGGAGGCATAATAATGTACGAAGAACAGAATGAAAGAAAAGAGGTAGTAGACCCAGGGGTTGTTAACTACTACTATGAGGAAAAACCTCAGAAAAAGACAAAGAAATGGCCATACTTTTTAGTTGGATTTATTTGTCTTGTGTTGGGCTGCTGTATTACCCTTATAGCTGGACTTATGGTAATCGGCTCTAGGGTTTCATTTTCAGATGAGACTTCTTCAGAAGTGTTGGAATCGCTTCAGGAGGGTGGGGCAGATAATTCGAAATTTAGCACAATCATCGATATCATCGAGACTTATTATTACAAGGATGTTGATGACGATACACTTGTAAATGGCGTATATAAAGGTGTAGTTAAGAGTCTTGATGATCCATATTCCGAGTATTACACTGCAGAGGAGTATGAGGACCTGATGACTACATTGACAGGCAATTATGCAGGAATCGGTGCCCTACTTCAGAAGAATGCCGAGACAGGTGCAGTTAGTATCACAAAGGTTTATAAGGATACACCAGCAGAAAAGGCAGGGCTCTTAGCTGGCGATATTATTGTATCTGCAGATGGCTTTGCAGGAACCGATGAAGGGCTGGATACATTTGTACAGCATATTCGTGGAGAAGCTGGTACAGATGTTGAGCTTGTTATCTTAAGAGAATCTGAGGAGCTTAAAATAGTATGTACAAGAGCAGCTATTGCCACACCTACAGTAGAGCATCAAATGCTTGAGGGAAATGTAGGTTATATTGCAGTATCACAATTTACAGAGCACACATACAAGGACTTTGTTGAAGCTTACAAGGATTTGGAAAAGCAGGGTATGACATCTGTTATCTTTGATATGAGAAATAACGGTGGCGGTCTTGTTGATTCTGTTGTGGAGATGCTTGATTATCTTCTTCCAAAGGGCACTGTGGTTTATACAATGGATAAGGCAGGTCATCGTGAAGATTATCTATCAGATGATGCTTCCTCTAAGGATATTCCTATCGTTGTTCTTGTTAATGAAAACACTGCTTCTGCTGCAGAGATTTTCACAGGCGCAATCAGAGACTTTAACTATGGAACAATCATCGGTACCAATACATTTGGTAAGGGCATTGTACAGTCAACAATTCCTCTTACAGATGGTTCAGCATTAAAGCTTACAACTCAGACATATTACACTCCAAATGGCGAGTCCATCCACGGGAAGGGCATCAAGCCAGACATCGAGCTTGAGTATGAGTTCCAGGGTGGTGAAGACGACGCGTACTCCGTAGATCTGGATAATCAGATTCAAAAGGCATTAGACGTGTTATCAAAATAATGAAAAGAGGTGATTTCGTGATAGAACTTGATCAGTTCAAAGTGCGACTTACGTCGCAAAAAAATTCTATGACGGAAGTGAGGGATTCACTTTGACGTCGCAGCTAAGAAAGCTCGCATAGAAGAGCTAGAGCGCGAAATGGAGGCTCCAGATTTTTGGACAGATGCGCAAGTATCAACAGCCAAAATGAAAGAGCTGAAATCCATGAAGGATGACGTTGCTGTCATAGATAAACTAGAAGATTTATATAAAGAAATAGAAGATTATATTGAGCTAGGAAATGAGGAAGAGGACCAGGAGATAGTTGATACTGTAGCCCTTCTTATTGAGGAATTTGAAAACGATTTAGAGTCCCTTCGTATGAAAACTCTTCTTTCTGGAGAGTATGATAGTGATAGTGCTATTGTTACATTACATTCAGGTGCAGGCGGTGTTGAGGCTTGTGATTGGGTACAGATGCTCTATAGAATGTATAGTCGCTGGGCTTCAGATATGGGCTTTGCAGTAGATGAGCTTGATTATCAGGAAGGTGATGAGGCAGGAATTAAATCTGTTACTTTCCAGGTAAATGGAGATAATGCCTATGGTTATCTAAAATCCGAAAAAGGTATCCACCGACTGGTACGTATTTCCCCATTTAATGCTCAGGGTAAGCGTCAGACATCCTTTGCCAGCTGTGATGTGATGCCTGATATTGAAGAGGATGTTGATGTAGAGATTCGTGATGAAGATATCAGAATAGATACTTATCGTTCATCGGGAGCTGGTGGTCAGCATATCAATAAGACCAGCTCGGCTATTCGTATTACTCACTTCCCAACAGGAATTGTAGTAACCTGTCAGAACGAGCGAAGCCAGTTCCAGAACAAGGACAAGGCTATGCAGATGCTGAAGACAAAGCTTCTTCTATTAAAGCAGGAGGAGAATGCAGCAAAGGCTAGCGGTATCCGTGGCGAGGTATCAGAAATCGGCTGGGGCAATCAGATTCGTTCTTATGTCCTTCAGCCATACACAATGGTTAAGGATTTACGTACAGGTGAGGAATCTGGAAATGCCGATGCAGTTTTGGATGGAAAACTCACACCATTTATGAACGCATATCTTAAGTGGCTGTCTCTTGGATGTCCTGACAGAGGCAACCTTGCTGATGATTAAAAATTAAATATCAAAGGACTTGAATTTAGGTAGTGTTTAATGTTATTATCTTTGAAGCGTGTACAAATGTATTTGTACTAAAGACACTTGTGGAGGAGATATGGCAGAGAAGACTACCTATTTTGTTTTAAAAGAAAAAGCTGTACCAGAAGTATTGCTAAAGGTCGTTGCCGCTAAAAAGCTTATTGATACTGGCAAATGTGATTCAGTTCAGGAGGCTACAGAAAAGGTTGGCATAAGCCGTAGCTCATTTTATAAGTACAAGGATGACATTTTCCCATTCCATGAGGATATTAAGGGGAAGACAGTTAATATGGTCATCCAGCTGGAGGATGAGCCAGGAATTCTGTCCAGAGTACTGGATGAAATGGCCCATTTCCACGTGAATATTTTGACTATACATCAAAGTATTCCTGTAAACGGCTTTGCCACTCTTACTATTTCTGTGGACGTACTGGAGGATTCGGGAGATTTTGCTGATTTGGTCAGTGCTATTGAAGCCGTTGATGGTGTTCATTATGTAAAGATTTTAGCAAGGGAGTGACAACAGGATGAAAGCAGCAATTATGGGTTATGGAACCATTGGTTCCGGTGTAGCAAAGGTACTTGAGACAAACAAAGACATCTTGGCGGCAAGAATTGGTGAGCCATTAGAGCTTAAATATATTCTTGATCTTAGAGATTTCCCTGGTGATCCTTATGAGAAATGCTTTGTTAAGGATTACAAGGAAATTGTTAAAGACAAAGATGTCAAAATTGTTGTGGAGACAATGGGCGGAGTTGAGCCTGCATTTATCTTTGTAAAGGCAATGTTGGAAGCTGGAAAATCAGTTACTACCTCCAATAAGGCACTTGTGGCTGACAAGGGAGCAGAACTGATGGAGATTGCAGAAAAGCACAATGTGAATTTTGTGTTTGAAGCTGCTGTTGGTGGCGGTATTCCGATTATTAGAACCCTGACTGCCTGCTTGACTGGTGATGTCATAGAAGAAATTGATGCTATTTGTAATGGTACTACAAACTATATGCTTACAAATATGGAGCAGTTTGGTAGTGACTATGCGGAGATTTTGGCTGAGGCTCAGTCGTTGGGCTATGCCGAGAAGGACCCTACAGCTGACGTAGAAGGCTTTGATAGCTGTAGAAAAATAGCTATTCTTACTTCTCTTGTTACTGGAAAAAATGTAGATTTCAATGATATTCCTACAGAGGGTATCAGCAAGATATCATCTACAGATTTTAAATATGCAAAGGCTATGGGCAGAAGCATCAAGCTTATTGCTCGCAGTGTAAAGGTCGGCGATAAATATGCCTGTAGGGTTGCACCATATTTGGTTAAACCAGATAATATGCTCTATCACGTAGCTGGTGTTATGAATGCAGTATCGGTAAAGGGTAATATGCTTGGCGAATCAATGTACTACGGCGCCGGCGCAGGAGCACTTCCTACAGCTTCGGCCGTTGTAGGGGATATGGTATTCTTGGCTAAGAACATTAATAAATATGTGAAAATTGGTTGGACATCTGAAAAATATCAGTTGGCTAATCCTGCTGATGAGAAGTTCAGATATTTTGTTAGAACCTCAGCTCTTCAATCTAATATAGAAAACGAATTTGACAATGTGGAATATGCATCTCTTGATTTAGATGAAGAGGTTGGTTTCATTACTTCAGAAATGACAGAACACGAATTCAACGAGAGAAAAGCGGCTCTCGGCGGTATCATTTCAGTAATTAGATTGGCATAAAAGGAGAATACTATGTTTGTTACATGTTTAGACCTAGAAGGTGTATTGGTTCCGGAAATATGGATTGCATTTGCGGAGGCAACAGGAATTCCAGAACTTAAAAACAACAAGAGATGAGCCGGATTACGATAAGCTTATGAATTATCGAATTGGAATTCTTAAGGAGCACGGACTTGGATTAAGGGAGATTCAGGATACAATTGCAACAATCGATCCGCTGCCAGGGGCAAAAGAGTTTTTAGACAAGCTTAGAGCCTTTGGTCAGGTTATTATCATTAGTGATACATTTTCACAGTTTGCAGGACCACTTATGGCGAAGCTTGGAATGCCTACCATTTTCTGTAATGAGCTTATAGTTTCAGATGATGGTGAGATTACTGGCTACAAGATGCGTTGTGAAAAGAGCAAGCTTACCACAGTTAAGGCGCTTCAGTCCTGCGGTTTTGAGACTATTGCCAGCGGAGATAGCTTTAATGATTTAGCTATGATTGAAGCTTCTAAGGCAGGATTCTTATTTAGAACAACTGATGCTATTAAAAAGGACTATCCACAGTATCCAGCCTTTGAAGAATATGATGATTTATACAATGCTATTGTAGAAGCTCAGAAATAAAGACAATCAGCAAGTTTTGATAGTTGTTATCAAAACTTGCTTTTTTAATACCTAAAATACAGGGTAATTACTATTAATTGTAAAAATCTCATAATCACAACATTACTTAAAAGGCTTAAAATATACAATCTTTACAGTTTGTTAAAAATATTACCATGACAATATTAGGCAATTATGAACATAATATAAGCAATTTGTGAAAAATATATGTTGAAAATTACTCATATGTCGTGTATCATTTAAGCATAAAGTAAATAGTTGCCCGTGAGAAGATGAGAATGTGGCTGTGTCAAGAGTTGGAGCTCTTGTATCTTTAGGCATGTTCTTTTTTGTGCCTAAATGTTACAAACACGGTAGAAATGAAGGAGAGACCGAATGCATAGAGACTTCATTGAAAAACTGGAAATGAATCCAGTGATTGCAGCCATAAAAGACGATAAGGGATTAGAAAAAGCCATTGGTACTGACTGCGAAATTATTTTTATTCTTTACGGAGATGTGTGCACGATTCCAAGTATCGTGGAACGCATCAAATCCGCAGACAAGCTTGCCATGGTTCACATAGACTTGGTGACAGGTCTTAATAATTCAAAAGAAATATCAGTCGATTTCATCAAGAATAACACCCAGGCGGACGGAATAATCACCACTAAGGGTAATCTCATTGGAAGGGCAAAGGAGTTGGGCTTATATACAGTGCTAAGATATTTCGTAATCGACAGTATGGCTCTTGTTAATATTGAGAAACAAGACCGACACGGAATAACTCAGCCAGATGTCATCGAGATACTCCCGGGTATACTCTTACCTAAGATTATTAAAAGAGTAAACCAGGCTAGCCGTGTTCCTGTTTTGGCAGGTGGGCTGATTGGGGATAGGGATGATGTTATGAATGCACTTAATAATGGGGTGCTCGCCGTATCTACTACAAATGAGAAGGTATGGGAGCTTTAAGTCATTCGCTTTTAGCCACTCCTGAATAATAGCCAATGCCTTAAAGGCAAGAAGGAGGAGAAATAATGGCAAAATACGTAATGGCGCTGGATGCCGGAACAACAAGTAACAGATGTATTCTTTTTAACGAGAAAGGTGAGATGTGCTCAGTTGCTCAGAAGGAATTCACACAGTATTTCCCACAGCCAGGTTGGGTAGAGCATGATGCTAATGAAATTTGGCAGACACAGCTTTCAGTAGCTCGTGAGGCTATGAGAAAAATCGGTGCTACTTCAGACGACATCGCAGCAATCGGTATCACAAATCAGCGTGAGACTGTTATCGTATGGGATAGAGCTACAGGACAGCCTATTACACACGCAATCGTATGGCAGTGCCGTCGTACAGCAGACTTTGCTGAGCAGATGAAAGGAAAGGTTCCAGGAATAGTTGAGAAGTTCCAGCAGAAGACAGGTCTTAAATTTGACCCTTATTTCTCTGGTACAAAGATTCGTTGGATATTAGATAATGTTGAGGGTGCTCGTGCTAGAGCTGAAAAAGGAGAGCTTTGCTTTGGTACAGTAGATTCTTGGTTAATCTACAAGCTTACAAAGGGCAAAGTACACGTTACAGATTATTCTAACGCTAGCCGTACATTATTATTCAATATCAATACTCTTGAGTGGGATGATGAGCTTTGCCAGATTCTCGAAATACCAAAGAGCATGCTTCCAGAGGCTAAGCCTTCTAGCTGCATCTATGGTGAGACAGATCCAGAATTCTTTGGTGGTCCTATCCGTATCGCAGGTGCTGCTGGTGATCAGCAGGCAGCTCTTTTCGGACAGACTTGCTACAAAGAAGGCGAAGCAAAGAATACATATGGTACAGGTTGCTTCATGCTTATGAACACAGGTGAGAAGCCAATCTTCTCTAAGAACGATCTTCTTACAACCATCGCTTGGGGATTAGATGGAAAGGTTACATATGCACTTGAAGGTTCTGTATACGTTGCTGGTGCAGCTATTCAGTGGCTCCGTGACGAGTTAAAGATTGTAGATTCATCACCAGATTCAGAGTACTTCGCTACTCGCGTTAAGGATACAAATGGATGCTACGTTGTACCTGCATTTACAGGTCTTGGTGCACCTTATTGGGATCCATATGCACGTGGCGCTATCACAGGTCTTACACGTGGTGTAAATAAATATCACCTTATCAGAGCTACACTTGAGTCACTTGCTTATCAGACATATGATGTACTTCACGCTATGGAGCTTGATTCAGGAAAGCACCTTACAGCATTAAAGGTTGATGGTGGTGCATCAAATAACAACTTCTTGATGCAGTTCCAGTCTGATATTATCAACACTGACGTTCTTCGTCCAAGCTGTGTTGAGACAACAGCTATGGGTGCTGCTTACCTTGCAGGTCTTGCAGTTGGATACTGGAAGAGCAAGGAAGATGTTATCAAGAACTGGTCAGTTGACCGTGAGTTCAAGCCTGAAATGACAGACGCAGATAGAACAGCTGCTATCAAGGGCTGGTCAAAGGCTGTCGCTGCAACACGTGGTTGGGCAAAAGAGTAAACAATTAAATAAAAGGGGGTAAATACTATGTCAGTTTATTTGGGAGAATTTATTGGTACTATTTTACTTGTCTTACTTGGTGATGGTGTTTGCTGTAACGTTTCCTTGAATAAATCAGGATTCAAGGGCGGCGGAGCTGTTCACATCCTTATTGGATGGGGAATGGCAGTTATGGTTCCTGCATTTGCAATGAGCAATTTCACAGGATGTCCTTCAGCATTTAACCCAGCAGTTACAATTGGTATTGCAATTAGATCTGGTGACTGGAGCACAGTTCCTGGACAGATTGTTGCTCAGATGCTCGGCGGTTTCGTTGGTGCAGCTATCCTTATCTTCCTTTATGGAGATCATATTAGAGAGACAGCTGATGACGCCGTAGTACGTGGATGCTTCTGTACAGCACCTTCTATTCCAAATCAGGTTAAGAACTTTGCTTCTGAGTTCTGCGCTACATTCGTGCTTGTATTTACACTTGCACTTATTCCAGCTGGCGAAGACAGAACAGTTTGGATTCTTGTATATGGCGTAATCGTTGCTTGCGGTGCTTCATTTGGTGGTCTTACAGGATACGCTATGAACGCAGCAAGAGATACAGCTCCTCGTCTTGCTTACCTTTGCCTTGCACCTAACTTTGGCAAGAAAGATGGAAACTGGAGCTATGGATGGATTCCAGCTGTAGCACCTATCTGTGGCGGCGTTGTTGCTTCACTTCTTTATAATGCACTTGCAGCTGCTCAGATGTTTGGTTAAAATATTAATTAGAATTAAATAGTGAACTATTGAGGCGAGAGAATAATGAGACTACGGGGGACGTAGTTTATTTCTCTCGCCTTCTTTTATAAGTTTTATGAGAAGGAGAAAAATTATGTTGTATGATGTCATAATCATAGGCGCAGGCGTTTCTGGTAGCGCGATTGCCAGGGAGCTTTCACGTTACGAGGCTAACGTCTGTGTTCTAGAAAAGTGTGAGGATGTATGTGAGGGAACATCAAAAGCAAATTCTGCAATTGTTCATGCAGGCTTTGATGCGGCAGCAGGTTCATTAATGGCTAAATTAAATGTGCGTGGAAATGAGATGATGGACGACCTTTGCCGTGATTTGGATATTCCATTCAAGAGAAACGGTTCTATGGTTGTTTGCATCCATAAGGAGGCACTTCCAGGACTTCAGGATCTTTATGACAGAGGTATCAAAAACGGAGTTAAGGGATTAAAGATTCTTACTCGTGAAGAGGCTCTAGAAATGGAGCCAAACCTTTCAGACAATGTAGAAGGAGCATTGTATGCACCAACCGGAGGAATTATCTGCCCATTCAAGCTATGCATTGCAATGGCAGAAAACGCAAATGTAAATGGAGTCGATTTTAGATTTAATACTAAGGTCGAGAATATTGTTAAGGATGAAGATGGATTATGGCACATTCGCACTAACAATGGTGAGTATGTTTCTAGATATGTAGTAAATGCAGCAGGTGTATACTCAGGTGTTATCCACAATATGGTTAGCAAGCCTGATGACAAGATTGAAATCATTCCAAGACGTGGCGATTATTGCCTGCTTGATAAAGAGGTTGGTGGTCACGTTAGCCACACAATCTTCCCACAGCCTACTAATCTTGGTAAGGGTGTACTTGTATCACCTACTGTTCACGGTAATCTTATCGTTGGGCCAACAGCTATTGATATTGATGATAAGGAAGGAACAAACACTACAGCTGATGGTATCAACGATCTTATTGCAAAGGCAAATGATCACGTAAAGAATCTTCCAATGAGAAAGGTTATTACATCGTTTGCAGGCCTACGTGCACACGAGGCAAGACACGAGTTTATTATTGGTGAAGTAGATGGTGCGCCTCACTTTATTGATTGCGCAGCTATCGAGTCGCCAGGACTTACATCTAGCCCTGCAATAGGCGAGATGGTAGCAAATATGCTAAAGGATATGATGGGACTTACACCAAAGGCTAATTGGATTAGTACTAGAAAAGATGTTATGAACCCAGAGAATCTTTCAGTAGAAGAAAGAAACGAGTTAATCAAGAAAAATCCGGCTTATGGTAACATTATTTGCCGCTGTGAATCTATTTCAGAGGGAGAAATTCTTGATGCAATTCATAGACCACTTGGTGCTCGTTCACTTGATGGAGTAAAGAGAAGAACACGTGCTGGAATGGGCAGATGCCAGGCGGGCTTCTGTTCTCCAAAGACTATGGAAATTCTTCACAGGGAGCTCGGCCTCAAATATGAAGAAATCACAAAGAGCGGTGGTCGCTCAAATATTGTAATGGAGCGCACCAAAAATCAGAAGGGAGGCGAGCAGTAATGTTGAATTATGATATTGTTATTGTTGGCGGTGGCCCAGCTGGTCTTGCAGCAGCGGTTGCGGCAAGAAACGCTGGTGTTGATAAAATTCTTATCTTAGAAAGAGATAAAGAACTTGGTGGTATTCTTAATCAGTGTATCCATAATGGTTTTGGTCTCCACACATTTAAAGAGGAGCTTACAGGTCCAGAATATGCATACCGTTTCATTGAAAAGGTTCTGGATGCAAAAATTGAATACAAGCTCAACACAATGGTAATGGACATTTCAAACGACAGAGTTGTTACTGCTATGAGTCGTGAGGATGGAATGTATCAGATTAAGGCAGGTGCAGTAATACTTGCCATGGGATGCCGTGAGCGTCCAAGAGGAGCCCTAAATATTCCTGGTTACAGACCAGCTGGAATTTTCTCAGCAGGTACAGCTCAGCGACTTGTAAACATCGAAGGCTATATGCCAGGCCGTGAGGTAGTAATCCTTGGCTCTGGTGATATCGGACTTATCATGGCACGTCGTATGACACTTGAAGGTGCCAAGGTAAAGGTGGTTGCAGAGCTTATGCCATATTCAGGCGGATTAAAGAGAAATATTGTTCAGTGTCTTGATGACTTTGGAATTCCTCTTAAGCTCAGCCACACAGTTGTTGATATCGAGGGTAAGGAGCATCTTACAGCTGTTACTATTGCAGCAGTTGATAACAAAGGAAAGCCAATACCTGGAACAGAGGAAAGATATACATGCGATACCCTTCTTCTTTCTTGCGGACTTATTCCTGAAAATGAGCTTTCAAGAAATGCAGGTGTTGAAATGAGCCCAATCACAAGCGGACCTATTGTAAACGAGTCCCTTGAGACAAACATCCCGGGTGTATTTGCCTGCGGTAACGTTCTTCACGTTCACGATCTTGTTGATTATGTTTCTGAGGAAGCCGACAGAGCAGGTCAGAACGCTGCTAAATATGTAAAGGGTGAGCTTTCAGATGGAGCAGCAGATGTTGAAATTGTTGCAACAGAAGGCGCTAGGTACACAGTTCCATCTACTATCAATGTAGACAGAATGGATGACAAGCTCACAGTTCGATTCCGTGTTGGTGCAGTGTATAAGGATTCATATGTAAGCGTATACTTCGATGATGAGAGAGTAATGCATAATAAGAAACGTATTATGGCACCAGGCGAGATGGAGCAGGTTATCCTTCTCAAGGACAAGCTTGCTGAAAAGCCAGGTTTAAAGAAAATCACAGTAAAGATTGAAGCAGAGTAAAAGGAGGCGGCAGATAGATTATGGAAAAAAGAGAATTAACATGTATCGGCTGCCCAATGGGTTGTCAGATTACAGTAGAATTGGAAAATGGAGAGGTGCTATCAGTTACAGGTAATACTTGTAAAATTGGCGAGAATTACGCTAAAAACGAAGTAACACATCCTGAAAGAACGGTCACATCTACGGCTGTTATCTTAGGCGGGGACAAGCCACGTGTATCGGTTAAGACAAAATCAAACATTCCAAAGGACAAGATCGCTGATGTTATGAAGGAGATTGATGCAGCAGTAATGCAAGCTCCCGTTCATATCGGAGATGTGGTTGTGAAAAACGTTTGCGAAACCGGCGTAGACGTTGTAGCAACAAGAAATGTAGAGGCATTATAAAATGAAATGACTGGCACTTAGTGTCAGTCATTTTTGTAATATTCGGAAGAATTATCAAAAGACTTCCTGTTTCGAGACTTGACTATTTGAAAAAAGAGGACTATAACATAGTCGAACACGAGAAACAAACGAAACGCCAATTGAATATCGACATTCCGCAAATTTCCCTGCTCAAATATTTGTATTTTAGGAGGAAGAGACAAATGGATACTTACAAGGTACAAAGACGTGACATGGAAAAGAAAGCAAAGAGGTTGAGAAGAGAAGGCTACGTTACAGGTAACCTGTTCGGTAGAGATATCGAGCAATCAATCCCACTCCAGTTCGAGGTTAAAGAGGCTGAGGCTCTTAGAAAGAGCAAACACACTCAGATGACCCTTGATTTGGAAGGAAAGAAGTACAATGTGTTACTTAAAGAACTGCATTTTGATGCGGCAAAGCATCAGATTGTAGAGATGGATTTCCAGGAGCTTGTTAAAGGGGAGGTTATCCATGCAACGGCAGAGGTTGTTCTTGAAAACAAGGAAGCTGTTACAGAAGGTGTTTTAGAGCAGTTAGTATCAGAGGTAGCCTACAAAGCTAAGGCCGAGGATGTAGTCGAGAAGATTGAAATAGACTGCAGTTCACTGAGATTGGGTGATACAATTACGGTTGCAGATTTAGCAATAGCAAAGAACAAGAAGGTTGAAGTAACCACAAGAGCTGATCAGGTAGTTGTTGAGGTTATTGCAGCAAAGAATAAAGTTGAAGATGCAGAGGAAGAAGAGGATTCTACTCAGGCAGCATCATAAATAGTTATCAATTTGGAGTCTCCATGCGGAGGCTCCTTTTTATATGGTTTTTGACAAGTGGGAGTTAGTATGATGAAGTTGCTATCCCAATCCATTTTTAATATACTTATCTAGAAAATAATTCTAGGAGAGAATACATGAAAAAACGAATCATAGGTCTTGATATCCTGCGTGATATCGGAGTCATTTTTATATTCTTTTATCATTTCTTTGTTGAGTACATTGTTACAGCTGGTGGCACAGACGGTGCAATGTTTGGCTACAATTATTTCTTCAACATTTTGGCTCGCCCAGCCAGCCTGTTTTTGTTTGTAATTTCAGGCTACGCTCTTATGTATAATCACGAGGATGAGCTTCCCCTTGGGAAATATTATCTGAGACGTTTCAAGGGATTATTTATTCCATTTTATGTGGCATATACCTTGATGTTTGTAGTTACATTTTTAGTGAACAATCAGGTGGTAGGTCACGACATTCCATTCAACAGATTCGTATTGACGATACTGGGATTGGATGGTGTAGGCCAGCTTGTGACAGTAGATTTCTATCTCATCGGCGAGTGGTTTATGTCTTGTATAGTAATATGCTATGCAGTATTTCCATTCCTTGCCAAGCTACTTAAGAAGTATAAACTTGTCACACTTGGCGTATTGCTTGTATGGTATATTGTGGTGCTTTTGATTTACAATCCATTCCCATTCACTCAGCTGATGAATCCGCTTTTTATCATTGTCTATTTTTACATTGGTATGCTTCTTCAACAGCAGCTTGGGGATGAAAAGATTAACACAAAGCTAAGATTAGTATGTGCAGTCCTTTCAGCACTGATATTTATATATTTCTGCCTCATAGGCTTTGTTCCATCCCTTGAATGGATGAAGCTTACTCAGGAGCAAAACGAGCTTATTTATTTTGCAATCAGTATGACAATGCTTGTTGCACTTCGTGATGTGGAAATCCCATCAGACAAATTCGTATATACGTTAATAACTTACATCTCTGGCATCAGCTGGTATGTAATTTTATTACATCATAGAATAATGATTCTATTCTACTCACACTTATCAGTAGAAGCTTACAATCATCGAGAAATATTTGCGCTGCTCTTAGCGTGCATATTCATCACCTGGTCAGCATCAATCCTCGTACGTAATCTATCCTCACGTGTGAAGAAAATTTTTAAATAGGAGTACATCATGGATATTACTAAAAAAATAGCAACTGAATTACAGGTTCGCCCACAACAAGTCGAAGCGGCTATAGGGCTTTTAGATGAGGGAAACACAGTTCCTTTCATTTCACGATACAGAAAGGAAGCTACAGGTGGTCTTAATGACGAACAGCTTCGTGCACTTTCTGAGCGCCTCACATATTTAAGAAACCTTGAGGATAAAAAGGCTACTTGCCTTGCATCTATCGAGGAGCAGGGGCTTCTTACAGAAGAGCTGAAAAAGGCAATCCTCGAAGCTGAGACACAGGTAGCGGTAGATGATTTATATCGTCCATACCGTCCAAAGCGTCGTACTCGAGCAACTATCGCAAAGGAAAAGGGCTTGGAGCCACTTGCAAACATCATCATCCTTCAGATGACAGATAAGTCTCTTGAGGAAGAGGCAAAGGCATTTATCAATCCTGAAAAGGAGGTTAACACTCCAGAGGAAGCTATTGCAGGTGCCTGTGACATCATTGCAGAAAGCATCTCTGATGATGCAGATTATCGTACTTGGATTCGTGAAAAGACTTTCAAGTTTGGTCGTATAGTTTCCAAGGCAAAGGACCCTGAGGCAGAGTCTGTTTATGAGAATTACTACGATTATGATGAAGCTATAGCAAAGCTTCCAGGTCACAGAATTCTCGCACTCAATCGTGGAGAAAAGGAAAAGATTTTAAAGGTATCTATCGAGGCACCAGTTGAGGATATTTTAAATTATCTAGAGAAGAAGATTATCAGCCGTGATAACGTAAATACGAATCAGGCATTAATCAATACAATCGAGGATGCCTATTCAAGACTTATTGCTCCTTCAATCGAAAATGAAATCAGAAATAACCTTACTGAGATGGCAGAAGATGGTGCTATCAAGGTCTTTGGTAAGAACCTTACACAGCTTCTTATGCAGCCTCCAATCGCTGGTCGTAACGTCCTTGGTTGGGATCCAGCTTTCCGTACAGGCTGCAAGATTGCGGTTGTCGATGCTACAGGAAAGGTGCTTGATACTACTGTAGTTTACCCTACAGCTCCACAGAACAAGGTTGAGGAGACGAAGAAGGTTATCAAGTCACTTATCAAAAAGTACAATGTATCCCTCATTTCTCTTGGAAATGGTACTGCCAGTCGTGAGTCTGAGCAAATTATCGTAGACATGCTTAAAGAGATTCCTGAAAAGGTTGAATACATTATTGTAAACGAAGCTGGAGCATCAGTTTATTCTGCCAGCAAGCTTGCCACAGAGGAGTTCCCTAATTTCGACGTAGGACAGCGTTCTGCTACATCTATGGCTCGCCGTCTTCAGGATCCACTTGCTGAGCTTGTAAAGATTGATCCTAAATCAGTTGGTGTTGGTCAGTATCAGCACGACATGAACCAGAAGAAATTAGATGAGACTCTTGCAGGTGTTGTAGAGACTTGCGTTAACGCAGTAGGTGTAGACCTCAACACTGCATCGGCATCTCTTCTTGAATATGTTTCAGGTATCAACAAAACACTTGCAAAAAATATCGTTGAATACCGTGAGACTAACGGTCGTTTCAATTCCCGCGCCGAGCTTAAAAAGGTTCCAAAGCTTGGACCAAAGGCCTTCGAGCAGTGCGCAGGCTTCATGCGTATCACTGGAGGAAAGAATCCTCTTGATGCCACAGCAGTTCATCCAGAAAGCTACGATGCTGCAAAGGCGCTTCTTGAGAAGCTGGGCTTTAACACAAAGGATATTGCAGCAGGCACATTAAAGGATATCCACAAGAGCATTTCTGATATCAAGGCTTTATCCACAGAGCTTGGCGTTGGTGAGATGACCTTAGAGGATATCGTTAAGGAGCTTGAAAAGCCAGGCCGTGATCCTCGTGAAGATATGCCAAAGCCAATCCTTAAGAGTGATGTTCTTGAGATGAAGGATTTAAAACCTGGCATGCAGCTTAAGGGTACAGTTCGTAATGTAATAGATTTCGGTGCATTCATCGATATAGGCGTTCATCAGGATGGACTTGTTCATATTTCTCAAATGACAGACCGTTATATCAAGCATCCTCTTGAGGTTGTATCTGTTGGCGATATCGTAGATGTAGAGGTTATATCTGTTGACGAAAAGAAGGGAAGAATCGCCCTCACTATGAAGCTGAACAAGTCAAAGGAGAAATAAAACAGCTTAAAGGTTTAAGTCTTGTAATCATACACAGATATAGATGGCTGAAATTGTCATAATTTTACAAAATAATACTCTTTAAATAGCAAACTGTTGACTTTAATTACTATAAAACCTATACTTTTTTTAGTCGAGAAAGTAACAGTGAGTTTGCTTTTTAGGAGATATGGTTTTTAGTGAGTCGTTAGGGGTTTCGACTCACTATTTTTTTGCGCTCAGATATGTTACACTAATAAAAAATAGGGGGATTCTGTGCATTATGGACAACATCAGCTTTGAAACACAAATTAAAGAGGCAGATTTATTCAAATTTAATTGGCATCACGCATTAACACAGCGGATTTTCTCAGTTACAATGGCAGGGCTTTTGTTAGTTGTTTTGGCCTTGCGCTTTAATACACTTCCGGTTTTTTGGCGATTGGCATATCTGGCATTTGCTGCAATAATCCTTTTTTATATGCCTCTCACCCTAAAATCAAAGGCTAAGCTTCAGATGCAGCAGGAGGTGTTCAAGCACCCAATCAACTATCAGCTTAAGGAATCCGGGCTTGTAGTTAGCTCACCAGCGGCAGAGGAGCCAGCAGAGCTTCCTTGGGAATATGTTTATCAGGTTTCCACTTGGAAGAACTACCTCCTTATATATAGCAATAGGGTAAATGCCTACATCATTCCTAAAGAGGATATCGGTGATGTATACGACCCTGCAATTAATTACATTAAAAATCACGTAGAGGATTACAAATTAAAAATAAAATGATAGAAGTATTCGAAACAAATTCACCAGAAGAAACAGATGCTCTTGGAAGAAAGCTCAGCGAATCAGCCACACCAGGGCAGGTATTTACATTAATAGGAGATTTGGGTGTAGGCAAAACCGTATTTACCCAGGGATTTGCCACAGGTCTTCAGATAGATGAGGCCATCTGCAGCCCTACTTTCACTATCGTTCAGGTATATGATACGGGCAGACTGCCATTTTATCATTTTGATGTATACCGTATAGGTGATGTGGAAGAGATGGATGAAATAGGCTACGAGGATTATATCTATGGCGATGGTGTGTCCCTTATCGAATGGGCTAACCTCATCGAGGATATCCTTCCAGAGCACTACACTCAGATTACAATAGAAAAAGATTTAGAAAAGGGATTTGATTACCGCAAAATTACGGTAGAAGAAAAATAGAACATGAAGATTTTAGGTATTGATGGTTCAGGCCTTGTTGCCTCAGTTGCCATCGTAGAAGATGATAATTTAATTGGAGAGTACACTACAGGCTATAAAAAGACTCATTCGCATACATTGCTTCCGATGCTTGATGAGCTTAAAAAGATGGTGGAGTTAGATCTTAATTCATTAGATGCCATCGCTGTTGCAGCAGGTCCTGGTTCTTTCACAGGGCTCAGAATTGCCAGTGCAACAGCAAAGGGTCTGGGATTGTCTTTAGGTTGCCCTATTGTGTCGGTTCCTACGGTAGATGCTCTCGCATATAATATGTGGGGCAATGATGGTATAATCTGCCCTATCTTAGACGCAAGACGTGGTCAGGTTTACACAGGTCTTTATCAGTTTGAACAGTCAGGGGATTTTACAGTTTTATTGCAGCAGTGTGCAGTTGATTTCAATGAAATCGCAGAGAAGATAAATGAAAAGGGACTTCCTGTAACATTCCTTGGTGATGGAGTTCCTGTTTTCAAAGATAAGATTGAGGAGATTATTAAGGTCCCTTATAGATTTGCGCCAGCTCACCTTAATCGCCAGCATGCATCTTCGGTTGCTGCACTAGGCTCTATTTATTATGCAAATGGAGATTGCGAGATTGCGGCAGACCACAGACCAGAGTATCTTCGTTTGTCCCAGGCAGAAAGAGAGCGTATGGAAAAGGAAGGAAAAGCTTAATGGCTTTTACATATAGATTTGCTAAAGAGCAGGACTTGTCGACAATTGTAGAGATTGAAAATGCATCTATGAGTTGTCCCTGGTCATTAAAATCGTTTCAGGAAGCTATTACATCAGATCATGCATTCATTATGGTGGCAGAATCTGAGGGGCAGATAGCTGGGTATTCTGTTTTCTATCTTACTCCCCCAGAGTCAGAGCTTCCGGATATTGTCGTAGATGAGAAATATCGTGGACAGGGTTTAGGTCGTCTTTTGATGGAAAAATCCATTCAGGAACTGGAATCTCGAGGTGTAGATACAGTTTTCCTGGAGGTTCGCGTATCAAATACGCCAGCTCGGGCTCTGTACGAACATATAGGTTTCGAAGAAATCGGAGTCCGCAAATATTTTTACAGCAATCCTGTGGAGGACGCCGTATGCATGTCGTTGCACATATAAGATTAAATGAGCTAGTATGTGACAATCTCTATATACTCTGAAATGAACATCTAGTGAATGTAAGAGTATTATAGGATTGTCACAGTAACTAGCGGATTGAGGATATTAGATGTTAGATGTTTGTTTACTAGGAACAGCAGGCATGATGCCATTGCCTAATAGATGGCTCACAAGCTGTTTGTTCAGATTTAATGGGGAGGGCTTATTAGTTGATTGTGGCGAGGGTACACAGGTTGCCCTCAGAGAGGCAGGGTTTTCACCTAACCCTATTTCTATTATTTGTCTCACTCATTACCACGCTGATCATGTCAGCGGTCTGCCAGGCTTTTTGCTTTCAATGGGCAATTCGGACAGAACAGAGCCCATAACAATTATTGGGCCTAAGGGGCTGGAGCGAGTTGTTAATTCTCTTAGGGTTATTGCGCCAGAGCTTCCCTTCGAGATTAAATTTCACGAGATTACAGAGGCAGATGAATACATTGAGCTCTTAGGCTATCACATTCACGCCTTCAAGGTTAATCATAATGTTCTTTGTTATGGTTATACTATAGATATTCCTAGGAAGGGTCGGTTCGATGTAGATGCCGCCAAGGCTCTTGGGCTTCCAGTACAGCTTTGGAACCCACTTCAGAAAGGACAGACGGTGGAATATGAAGGGAATACCTTCACACCAGATATGGTTATGGGAGATGCGAGACGTGGCATTAGAGTTACCTATTGTACGGATACTCGCCCTACCAAATCCCTGGTGGAGGCTTCGAAGGAAGCTGATCTTCTTATCTGTGAGGGAATGTACGCGGAAGAGGACAAATTAGTTAAAGCAAAACAGAATAAACATATGACCTTCTACGAGGCTGCGAAGGTGGCTAAGGATGCAGAAGTAAAGGAGTTGTGGCTCACACACTTCTCTCCATCTCTTACAGGTCATAAAAGGTATATGAAAGCGGTCTGTGATATTTTTCCACAGGCAAAGCTCGGGGAAGATGGCAAGTTCTTAGAATTGGATTTTGCGGAGGAGTAATATGAAAAAGGTGCTGCGAATAGGAATAGCGGTTATCTGTATGGTATGCCTTGTTGTGGGAT
Organism: Butyrivibrio fibrisolvens 16/4; assembly: GCA_000209815.1. Lineage (GTDB taxonomy): Bacteria > Bacillota > Clostridia > Lachnospirales > Lachnospiraceae > Pseudobutyrivibrio > Pseudobutyrivibrio fibrisolvens_A. Next base: position 192,050 of record FP929036.1, on the reverse strand, counting down.
ACTATACCTATTTATCACGCCGTAATGCTTCAGCTAAGGCGGATGAAAAAGTAGAATTATCAGAGGTTCAGGCAATCATTTCCAAGAATTTTAAAAATGATTACCCAGCCACTCCTAGAGCAGTAGTAAAATGGTACAATCGAATTATTACAGCCTACTATGCTGAGGAATTTGATCAGGGACAGCTGGAAAAGATGGCCGATCAGGCTAGAGCACTTATGGATGACGAGCTATTATCGTACAATCCAAAGGACACTTATATTGCATCCCTGAATATGGAAATTGAGGATTACCATAATCGTTCACGCACTATAGTTTCTAGTACGGTCAGCGATTCAAAAGAGGTTCGTTACAAAACGGTTAATGGATACGAATGCGCCTTTGTTTCGACTTATTATTTTATAAGAGAAGGCAGTTCGTATACACGTACTTACGAGGATTTCTGTTTACGTAAAGATAAAAATGGCGATTGGAAAATCCTTACATGGAGGCTGTCCACAGAGGATGAGGTAAATGGATACTAAAGAAATAAAAATATTAGCAATTGAAAGTTCCTGCGATGAAACAGCTGCAGCTGTAGTTGTCAACGGAAGAGATGTAAGAAGTAATGTGATATCCACACAGATACCACTTCATACACTTTATGGTGGTGTAGTTCCTGAAATTGCATCCCGCAAACATATCGAAAGAATCAATCAGGTTATTGAACAAGCTCTTGAAGAAGCAGATATGGGCTTAGAAGATTTAGACGCCATTGCTGTTACTTATGGTCCAGGTCTTGTAGGGGCTCTTCTTGTAGGAGTTGCTGAGGCCAAGGCTATAGCTTTTGCTCAGGGGCTTCCTCTTGTTGGTGTTCATCACATCGAAGGTCACATAAGCGCCAATTATATAGAGAACAAAGAACTGAAGCCACCATTTTTGTGTCTTGTTGTTTCAGGTGGTCACACCCATCTTGTCAGGGTTGCGGATTATGGTAAATACGAAATCCTTGGTCGTACCAGAGATGATGCCGCAGGAGAGGCTTTTGATAAGGTGGCTCGTGCAATAGGATTAGGATATCCAGGTGGACCAAAGATTGAGAAAGCAGCTCATGAGGGCAATCCTTTTGCAATTCAGTTCACAAGACCAAAGGTTTCAGATGGCGTATATGATTTTTCATTCAGCGGATTAAAATCTCAGGTTCTAAACTATATTAATGGTGCCCAGATGAAGGGCGAGACTGTAAATGAGGCTGATATTGCAGCTTCCTTCCAGCAGACAGTTATAGATACACTTTGCGAGCATGCGGCCCTTGCTATAGATGAATTTGGAATGGATAAATTTGCTATCGCCGGAGGTGTAGCTTCAAATCAGACCCTTCGCGCTGCTATGGAAAAGATGTGCAAAGAAAAGGGTGTGGAATTCTATCATCCATCTCCTATTTTGTGTACAGATAATGCGGCAATGATTGGTGCAGCAGCTTACTATGAGTATCTAGCTGGCCGTCGTGACTCTTGGGATTTAAATGCAATTCCAAATTTAAAATTAGGTGAGCGATAATGAATAAATTCACAGCAATAGTTTTGGCAGCCGGATCCGGTAAACGAATGGAACAGGAGATTCCAAAACAATATATGAAATTGGGAGATGCACCCTTGATGGTGCACTGCTTACGTACCTTTCAGGAAAGTAAGGTCAATCAGATTGTTCTAGTGGTGGCCCCTGGTGATATAGAAAAATGTCAAAGGGAGATTATTCAAAGATATGGCATTACTAAATGTATAGCCATAGTAGAAGGCGGAGAAGAGCGCTATGATTCTGTCTACGCTGGCTTGAAGGCCATTGATGATGGCTATGTTTTGATTCACGATTGTGCAAGAGCATTTGTTACTATTGATATTATTCATAGATGCATGTCGGCTGTTGCGCTATACGAGTCGTGTGTTGTAGGTATGCCTACAAAGGATACGGTGAAAATTACAGATGATCATAGAAAGGTGCTTGATACTCCAGATAGAAGTAATGTGTGGATTGTACAGACTCCTCAATGTTTTGAGTACAACCTTATCCGTAAAGCATACGATATAGTCATTGCTAATGCAGATACCAGTATTACAGATGATGCTATGATAGTAGAGAAGGCCACAGACCATGACGTACATATGATTCAAGGCTCTTATTTAAACATCAAAGTTACTACTCCAGAGGACATAGCTTTTGGCGAAGCAATCCTTAAAAATAAGCGTTAAAACCAGGGTTGTTTGCTCTGAAAAATAAGTGCCAGAAAAGTTAGTAAAAATGGGCTATTGCCACAATATTCTGAATTCAAATTTTTTCAAAAAAACTTCTAATATTTTGTTGACATATGGGTAGGCGGATGGTATTATACTATTCGTGTCCGAGAGATACAGATGCAGAGGTATCGAAGTGGTCATAACGAGGCGGTCTTGAAAACCGTTTGTCCGCAAGGGCGCGTGGGTTCGAATCCCACCCTCTGCGTTAAGACAGGCAATCGCGAAAGCGGTTGCCTTTTTTCGTATATACGTATATTCTTTAAAAGAACATTTGTAAAGTAAGCTTCTAGTTAACAATCTGAATATGCTCTAAGAGATACATCTAGTTAAGCGAAGAGCATATCAGATTGTTAATGTAAGAAGCGTATTACATAGAGGAGGTAGGATATGTTATATTTTTCATGTGATTATGCAGAGGGGTGTCATCCAAAGTTATTAGAGGCTCTTTCAAATACAAATATGGTTTCCACTCCGGGATATGGAGAGGATGATTTTTGTAAATCAGCAAAGGACAAAATAAGAAAATATATTGATTGCCCTAATGCAGATATTTATTTTCTTGTAGGTGGTACACAGACTAATCAAGTAGTTATCGATTCTATGCTTTCAAACTACGATGGGGTTGTGGCAGCCTCAACTGGTCATGTGGCAGTTCATGAGGCAGGAGCAATTGAGTATAGCGGCCACAAAGTAATTACATTACCTGGACACGAGGGAAAGATAGATTCAAAAGAACTGAAGCAGATGCTTGTGGATCATTATGCTGATGATAGTGCAGAACACATGGTGAACCCTGGGATGGTGTATATCTCATATCCAACAGAGTATGGTACTCTTTATTCTAGACAAGAACTTGAGGCGATATCTTCTATATGTAGTGAGTATGATATACCTCTGTTTATCGATGGGGCTAGATTGGCATATGGGCTTGCGGCACAGAACGATTTGAGTATGTCTGATATTGCTTCTTATGCAGATGTATTTTATATAGGTGGAACAAAGGTTGGCGCTTTATTCGGAGAGGCTGTTGTATTTTCAAAGGGAAATACTCCTAAACATATGATTACTCAAATAAAACAGCACGGAGCATTATTGGCTAAGGGTAGATTACTTGGTGTGCAGTTTGATGCGCTGTTTACAGATGATCTTTATATGGAGATGGGGGCGCACGCTATTAAGCAGGCTTCTATAATAAGAGAAGACCTTCGTAATAAGGGGTACAATCTATTCATGGAAAACCCTACTAACCAGATATTTGTAATTATGGAGAATAATGCCCTAAAAGCCTTTGGAGAGAAGGTTGCATATGGCTTTTGGGAGAAGTATGATGACAACCATACAGTTATTAGAATCGCGACCAGTTGGGCTACCTCTGATGAGGCTGTAGAAGCGCTTAAAAAAATTCTGTAAAAAATTTTTAAAAATGTGTAAAAACCTGTTGACACATCAAGGGTTGGATGCTATTATAAACAAGCTGTCGCGTGAGCGAGATTGCTTAAGAAAATAAGTGATTGAATATCACAAAAACAGCTCAAAAAATTAATAAAAAGTTGTTGACAAAAAGCACATATCGTGATAGTATAAACGAGTTGCTGCTGAGGGCAACAACAAAATGAAGATTGATAACTGAACAGTGAAACAAACCTTGAATTAATACAGTTTTGTATTTAAAAGCACTAGCAAGCACCACCCGTTTGGATATGCTTGCTTTTTATTAAAAACATATGACATCTATATGCAGAGGTATCGAAGTGGTCATAACGAGGCGGTCTTGAAAACCGTTTGTCCGCAAGGGCGCGTGGGTTCGAATCCCACCCTCTGCGTTCTTTTTAGATTAATAGACATATATGACTTCTAGTGGCGAATATGGTATACTCCTATTTTGGAGGAAATTCGTCATGAAAAGAATAAATGCATTATTAATCATTGCCTGTATGGCCATTTCAGCCACAGGTTGTAAAAATACTGATTCTAGTCTAGCTATACAGGAAGAACCAGCAAATACTGTCAGTCAGGAGGTAGAGGAAGCACCACAGCAGTCTTCTACTTTAAGGCCAGAAATATACAGTAGTAAAGAGTACATTTTTGAAGAAGCATATGTGGATGGGGTATATTCAGATCCGTATCTGACAGGCCACTATGATATGTACGAATTATCAAAAGAAACAAAGGAAGCATATCCTGCCTTGGCTACAGCCATTGAGGATAGTATGAATGCCCGTAAAAAGAAATATGACGACATTCACGCTGAATATTTGGATTCTAGCAAACAGCTACGTGAAGGCGGAGAGGTAAATACCTTCATCCTGGATTCAGATCTTTTCCTTAGAAGAGCAGATGAAAAGGTAATAAGCTATGTGGATCAGCGTACTGAGTATGCAGCGGGTGCTCACGGATTTACTAGATACGAAAGCTATAATTTTGATGTACAGTCAGGAAAAGAGATTTTACTTGCAGATATTGTAACTGATAAGGAAGCATTTCAAGGTAAGTTAGCTCAGGCTCTTACTGAAAAATATGGTGCGAGTACCTTTAATGATTTGGATGGTAATTTGGCTGACTTGAGCTTGGATTATTACACATGGGCATTTGATGCTAATGGAATTACTTTCTATCTTAATGATTTTGCCGCATATGCAGCAGGAATAATTACTGCAAATTTGCCATATGATAGTTCATTCTTTACACAGGACTATATGCTTAATTCAAATGAAGGGTATATTTCAGAGATTCCACTGTATTTCCCTGACAGTAATCATATAGACATAGTTGATACTATGGATGAGGGAATTTCAATCTCACCTAATTATGATTCAGAAAACCCGGATTTGTTTTGGATTCAGTCACTGAACATTAGCAAGGATGGACAGTCATTCACAACAGATGATTTGTATGTATGGAAAGTTGATGCATACATTATTCATTTGCCAGATGGTACAGAAAATCTTATGCTTATGACCACAGGTGATAATGATTTTAATTGCAGCTATGTATATTCATTAGATGGTCAGATTAAGCTATTATCTAATGATTATTTTGCTAGAGGTAGAGTTGGTGCAGGAGATGATTACCACGAAATTGTTCCAGCTGATTCAGCAAAGGTTGCATTTGCTAATCGTTTTGATATGCTTTCTACATTTGATGGAACAAAATACTATTCATTAGAGAGTGATGGTACATTTACCCCATTGGATAAGTATTATAAAACATCCCGTTCTAATGAGCAGGATTTGGTTTCTAAGATGGAGCTGACTGTTCCAGTCGTAGACGAAGCAGGTGATGAAACTGGTGAGGAAGTTACTCTTCCATCAGGTACACACTACAGCATCATTCGTACCAATGGAAAAGATGAGGTGGATTGTACAATAGAAGACGGACGTATCATTCGCTTCCATTTACAGGATTCTCTTGGTGAAGGATACATTAGTGATATAGAAATAAATGGTGTGAATGCTGAAGATATATTTGAAACTCTTTGGTATGCAGGATAAAGTACACAGTTCAGGTTGTGGTAGGACCAAAGGTACAGTTTGTATTTGATGAAATAAAGAAACTTATGTAAAAGAACAGAATTGATTATATATGGACTTTATTACAAAAGTCAAAATCACAAAAGATGAAGTCAATTGTGTTTATGTAGAAATATTACCTCCTTAAATATAATGGGAATACGCTAAAAACTCATTATATTTAGGGAGGTTTTTTTATGAGGAAGAAGTTTTTGATGCTTGCACTTGCCTTGGGGCTTGTGGTTACAAGCACACCAACACTTACTGTGGAGGCGAAAACCACAGGACAATACACAAATCCTTTAATGAACGGTGCTGACCCTACTATCGTTCGAGGAGAGGATGGGTATTTCTATTCAGGTTTTGGTACAGATAACGATATCTATATCAAACGTTCTGAAACACTTCTTGGACTATCAACAGCTGATAGTCATCTGGTTTATGATAACCCAAGAACAGGAAATCCAAATGGAAATGAGAACTATTTTATATGGGGACCATATATCTACCACATTGATGATGCCTGGTATATTTATTATTCATCAAGTACAGAAAATGATTTTGGTTGGGGTCACCCATCTTGCTATGTTCTAAAAAATGATTCTAAAGATCCATTTGAGGGAGAGTGGTATTTCCCTTGTGAAAACACAAATGTAGATGATTTTGAGGGTAATGAGTCGTCTAAACCTGGTCTTATGAATACAGAAAGCTATGGACTTGCTTGCGGATTATTAAAGATAAATGGGGAGTTATATTACACATACACAAAGTATGATTATTTCGCAAACGAGCCAGGCCATACAAAGTTTAATGAGTGTCCTACAATTGTAAAAATGGAAAATCCATACACTCTTACAGGACCAGAATGTACAGTGGCTCGTCCTACTTATAAATGGGAGCTTCAGGGTGACAACATTGATGAGGGCTGCGCTTACGTAGAGCATGACGGCTATGGTTACTTTGCTCACTCATCTAGCTCATTTATGAATGATAACTATTGTGTTGGTCTTTCAGTTATTGATCTTAGTACAGATGTAATGGATGAAAATAATTGGAAGAAATCAACTACACCAATTATGTCACGTTCAGATGAAAATGCATCGTTTGGTCCAGGATCACCATTATTTGTAAAGTCTCCTGATGGAACTGAGGATTGGCTTATTTATCATGGAGGCCCTATTGGTGGTCAGACATCCACTGATAGACGTGTACGTGCTCAGATTATAAATTGGACAGATGACGGTCAAATAAATCTCGGCATTCCTTCTAATCCTGATACAGTTTTAGATGCACCATCAGGTGAAATGAAAACAGATGTATACGAAGCAGAGGATGCTATCTGCTCTAGTGTTACAAAGCAGATGTTTAATAACACAGCTAAAGCATCTGGTTCTGGTTATGTAAAGTATGATCAGAAAAAAGGCTATGTAGAGTTTGAAGTAGATGCTGCAGAAACCGGAGATTACATTTTAAACCTAAGATATAACAACTTAGGGGAGGCTGTAACAGCTGACGTAAAAGTAAATGATGATAATTACACAGCTTCATTTAAAAAGAATGGAAACTACGCAGTAGATTTAGATACTGCAAAGGTTTATAACGTTCGTTTAAATCAAGGTGAAAACAAAGTTCGTATTTCGGTAGATGAAGCAAGTGATTTCGCATTAGATGCAATGGTTATTACAAAGGGGCATATGTATGATGGCTCTGGTGTAGCGAATATATCTGTAAATGCTCCATATACTGGTAGCTACCAGGTGCTTTTTGAAGGAGCAGATGGAAATGCTATCAAAAATATAAATCTTACAAAGGGCTCAAATGTCATTAATAATCCAGATGGAAAGTATGACAAAGTATCTGTCTGTGAAACATTAACAAGCACTTATTATGTGAACGGTAGTGAAGCTTCAGTTCATGTGGAGTCCGAGGGTATTTACGATATTACATACACAACAGAAGAAGGAAAAATCACAGTAGCTAAAAAGCTTGATAAAGGTGAAAACACTATTCCTGTTGTAGAGGGCACAACAAAGCTTCATCTTTCTCGTAGAATTCCATGGCACTATCAGGCAGAGCATGGTGAGTTCACTGGAATGGGAGATAAAAAAAGTGATCATCTGTACTACAACGGTAGTGGCTTTGTAGGTGGCTTTGAAAACATTGGAAATAGTGTAAAGATTAATACAAGTGTAGCTAATTCTGGCACACATACTTTATCAATTAGATATTCTGGAACAGGTGATGAAAAGTCTCTTTCACTTTACATCAATGGTAGTAAGGTAAAGCAGCTTGTGACAGAAGGTACTGTTGATTGGGATAGCTGGAATGAAATAGATGAAGAAGTTTATCTGAGGGCAGGAAAGAATATTGTAGAGCTTCGCCGTGATGAAGAAGATACAGGTGCAGTTAATATCGACGAAATAGTAGTTGATAAATATGCTATGGGAGAACCAACTGCTACAGTTAACAAGCTTATTGCAGGTGAGGTTTATGTAATCAAGGATACAAACAGCGGTTTGTCAGCGGATATAGATGGTTATTCACCAGATGCAGGAAAAGAAATTCATTTATGGCATTATTTAGAAAATAATAATCAGAAATGGAAGGTTATAGATCTGGGAAATGGCTATTGGGCATTTAAGGCTACATATGGTAGCAAGAGATTTGGTATAAATGAAAATCTTACAGCTATGACTTTCCCAGAGGGCAGTACAGATGATGCTGTTCAATGGAAGCTTGAAAAGGTTGGCCGTAACTACAAGCTTATTAACAAGAAATACAATAAAGTACTTACAGTAGAAAATGGTTCAAAGATAGCGGGAGCACGTCTTACAGTCGCTGAGGATGAGGGACTTGATAACCAAATATTTAGTATTGATGGTGGTTTATTCCATGATGTTACTGAGGTTAGAGATATTCAAAATCCACAAAACCCAGATGATTACGCAGCTTATGGTAGCCAGTATGAGCTTGCGGATCCAAAGGTACCGGAGCCATACGATCCATATGAACAGATTGATAATGGAAAATATCGTAGATATGATGGCGCTAACTGCTTATTAGAAAGCGGTGCAAGAATTGAGACTGATCATAATGGATACTATGGACAAGGCTTCGTAGGAGGTATGTATAATGGCGATGCCAGATTAACATTTAGAGTAAATGTTGATGCATCAGGCCAGTATAAAGTACGTCTTGGATATTGCAATGGTTTTGGTGCAGATCAGGAAAAAGTAGCAGCCACATATGTAAATGGAGAGTATATTGGTGCAACTGAGCTTCCAGGTACAGGCGGCTGGGACGACTGGGGCACTATAGAATTTATTTTAAATCTTCACGAAGGGGTAAACCAGATTTCATTTAGAAACAATGCTGAAATCGCTGGTCATTCAGGTGATGTAAATTACGACTATTTAGATATAAGCAAATACCCTGTAGTAGTTGATGCTGATGAGACAGAATATGAACTCTCTGAAGATAAAATTATCAAGCACTATGAATTAGAAAATGTAAATCTTGAAAATGGTGCACGTCTTGAAAGAGATCATAACGATTATTCAGGTGACGGATTTGTAGGTGGAATGTACAACGGCAGTGCAAAAATAATCGTAAATGTAAATGTACCAGAGAGTGATACATATAAAATGATTCTACGCTACTGCAATGGTCATGGTGAAGATGTAGCTGAAAAAGTATCAGCACTCACAGTAAATGGAGAGTATATAAAGGGAATTGAGCTTCCTAAAACAGGTACTTGGGACGATTGGTCTACTGTAGAGTTTGATGTGGAGCTTAATAAGGGAACAAGCGCTATTGCATTTGTAAATTCATCTAGTCTGACAGGCTATGCAGGAGATGTAAATTACGACTATTTAGATTTCTATATGAATGAGCCAGTAGAAGAAGCAGAGCCAGAGGAACCAACAGAGCCAGAGGAACCAGCAGAGCCAGAGGAACCAACAGACCCAGAGACTCCAACAGACCCAGAGACTCCAACAGACCCAGAGACTCCAGAAAAACCAGAGACTCCAAGTAAACCAGCTGAGCCAGCTAAGCCAGGAAAACCATCCACACCACAAAACCCTAGTGGACAGCAGCCTACAGGAAATGCTGCTTCCTCAAATAGAACACAGACACCTGCAACAGAACAATACACAGTTCCTGTAGCTACAATACCAGATGTAGCAGTTCCTACAACAGGTAAAAAGAATCCTTCAACCCATACTATAGCAGCAACAAAGCCTAATGAAAATGAATCTGCCAGTGAACCAGCAGAAGAGGCAAATGAAGAAGCAACAGAAGAAGTAGTAGAGGAGGATTTAGCTGAAACTCCTGAATCTGTAATAGTAGATGACGAAGAAGTTCCAACTACAGTTTCAACTGAAAAGTCGGCTCCAATTGTACCTATCGCAGCAGGAGTGATAGCTGCCGGTGCAATAGGTGCAGCAGGATTATATATTTTCAGAAGGAGAAGACTGTAGTAATGGACATCAAAGGTTTTATATTTGATTTAGACGGAGTTATCGTATTTACGGATAAGTATCACTACAAAGCCTGGAAAACAATGGCAGATGAAATGGGAATCTATTTTGACGAAGAGATAAACAACAGGCTTCGTGGTGTCAGCAGAATGGAAAGCTTAGAAATCATTTTAGAAAACTATCATGGTGAACCTCTATCGGAGGAAAAGAAGATTGAGCTTGCCACAAAGAAAAATGATATATACAGAAATCTTTTGGAAACCATGACAAGAGCTGATGTTAGCGATGAGGTGAGAAATACTTTAGATAGTCTGCATCAAAAAGGTATCAAAGTAGCACTTGGTTCATCCAGCAAGAATGCAAAATTTATCTTAGAAAAGGTAGAGCTACTAGATGCATTTGATGCTATCAGTGATGGAAACAATATCACAAACTCTAAACCAGACCCGGAGGTGTTTGTAAAAGCAGCAGATTTTATTCATCTAAAGCCATCAGAGTGTGCTGTGGTTGAGGATGCCTTTTCAGGAATCGATGCGGCGAAATCAGGCAACATGTACGCCGTAGCTATTGGCGATGCCACTAATTATGACAAGGCTGATTACAAAATAAACAGGTTCTCGGAGATACTTAATATATGCTAGAAAACGTACAGCTTAAAGAAATAAAAGACACCTACGGCTCATCCTTGCATGAGCTGTGGGTGGATAATGGGAAATTGAAGTTTTCCCTTATAGTGGAAAGAGGTTTGGAAATTGGGCAGGTGTTCTTAAAGGGCACCTGCATGTCTTGGGACAGGTCCGATTCCTTTAAGCTTCATCCTGAAAATGTGGAGCTAAAAAAGGAAGGCTGGGATAAAGGATTTTATTCTGCTGTGGCCGTAATAGGGCCTGAGGTTTTTGGTACTCCTGATGAGGTGGTCACAGTCCATGGAACAGGTTCATATTCAATTTCTGACATTAATACACTGAAAGTAGATCTCTGTGGTTGCATTATTTCAATTGAGGTAAATGTATCAATTAAAGGGTATTCATATAAACAAATACACCAAAAAAATAATGATACAGACAAAGCTATTTTCAAACTTTATAATTAGAAAAGAAGTTTCCAAAAATGTATCAGGAAATACAGTGCCTATCGATGATGGCTATCATATCCAGTTTTCTGGAGAATATTTAAATGATGGCGGAAGGTATATACTTCCAACCACTGCAGACAAAATGTTGCTTAGGGACAGCGCTCCAGTGGAGGAGGATCCAAAGGTTATTTATCCTCTAAATGAGCATTTTGAACCTATCAGGTGCTACCAGTATGTTCCTGAAAAGGTCTATGGATTAGGCGGATTAGAGGAATTAGAATGGATCGATTTTATTAATCAAAATGCTACTAATCTTACTGCTGAAATGCTTGTTAATAATAATCGAAGCAATGGAGCCATTATTATTAGACCTTTAAGTAGCTTTCCAAGAACCCTGATTGCTAAAAGAAACGATGGCAGTCCTATGTATTCAGTAGAGCCATGCAAGAGCAGGCCAAATTCTTTAAAGCAAAAGGCAATAGATGGGGAACTGCAATATCTGCTTCCTGGTGAAGAAAAGGAAAGTCAGATTGCGTTCGGTTTTCTAGAAGAGGAAGCTTCTATAAGAAATTTTGAAAAGTTAATTGAAAGAGCAGCATGTTATGAAGAAAAATTGGTCCAAGCTGTACCTTAAAATCATGGTGATGCTTATGGTGGCATTCATGGTTTACGGAGCAATCGTCACCTTCGTAGTATATAGAAATGTACTTGAAGAAAATTACCACAGCATAGAAAGTATGCTGGATACAGGTGCAGAAAATATAAATCGCACCTTTGAAATGATGGATGGGACAACCATTGCCCTATCAGGAAGTGAATCTATTTCTAAATGGAGAAATAAAAAACATATTTTAGTTCCAAAGATAAAAGTAGCTCTCTGCATACCGAAAGTCTTAACAAGGAAATGCAGAGAGTACTTGTTTATAACAATGTATGGAATTTTGACCTTTTTGACTATCTAACTGTGTATGAAAATGAGAAGCTTTTGGCATACACCTATACCAAATCCTATAGTACTCAGCAGATTATAGATAGAACAGGAAAGGTCTTTTATGCTGTAAAAAATGATACAGCCTACAATCAGATGATTCCTCCTTCTTACGAGGATCAGACAATTTATACAGTTCTTAAAATCCAATCGGATTTTGATTCGGAAGATGCCATGTACATTATTGGCGGCACCAGCGTAGCAGGCCTAAATGAAAGACTTTGTTCTATGGCAAGCTTTGAAGGTGCAAAAGCATTTCTAATCAATAACAAGGGAATAGTCTATGCCAGCACTAATCCTGAGGATCTTGGAAATTTTCTTAACGATCAGCTTTTTTATGCAAAAGGACAAAGGGCTCAGGTGAGATTTGCAGGTGAGAAATACGATCTTATCAGAAAACGTGTAAATAACGATTTTCAGATTCTTTATATGTTTCCTAAGCAGGCAATTATGAGACAGACTCTTATTGGTATGGAGTCTCTAATTATCGTGTCTGTAATCATTGCGGTCCTTATGGTATTTATTTTGACGCTTGTGGAAAGTAGCTACGAGGCAAGACATTTAAATGATGAGGCAGAAATTAAATTCCTTCAGCATCAGATGAACCCGCATTTTCTCTTCAATATTTTGTTGACTATCCAAATCAAGGCTAAGATGTCGAAAGATGAGTCGGTTTACAAAATGATCAGCTCATTATCAAGCCTGCTTCGCGCCGGTATATACAAGGATGAGCGAGGACTGATATCTATAGAAGAGGAGCTGAAATATGTAGAATATTATCTGTCTCTTCAAAAGGAACGTTATGAGGACAAGCTGACCTACAACATCATCGTGGATGATGAAGCTCTAAAGAAATGTGAAATACCGCGCCTTTCCATAGAACCCATTGTGGAAAACGCAGTGATACATGGGGTAGAGGCCTGTGACAGACCAGCTCTTGTAACAATAAATGTTACAGCAGAAGGTGGTGATTTGATAATCCATGTTACTGATAATGGTGTGGGATTTGATGTAGATGAAATGGATTTGGAAAGTGAATCAGATCGGGTTGGCCTTAGAAGTACGCAAAAACGCATTCAGTTAATCTATGGCAAAGAATATGGTTTAGATGTCGTAAGTTATAAAGATATTGGCACGGATATAGCAATAAGAGTGCCTCAGAAGAAATGGGTGTAAAGATATGAATAATGTATTGATTGTAGATGATGAAAGAAATATTAGAGATGGAATAAAGGCACTTATCGATTGGACTGATTTAGAGTGTCAGGTTGTAGGGGATTGTGTTAATGGTAGCCAGGCACTTGATTTTATCGCAAAAAATCAGGTGGATATAGTGGTAACAGATATTAAAATGCCGGTGATGGATGGACTGACCCTAAGTAAAAATATCAGGGAGGAATATCCCGAGTTAAAGGTAATTATTCTTACAGCTTATTCAGAATTTGAAATGGCCAGAGCTGCTCTAAAAAACAAGGTTTTTGATTATATCATCAAGAATGAGTTTATTGATGAATTGCCTAAAACCATTACCAGGTGTGTAAAGGTAATAGAAGAGCAAAAGAAAGAGCAGGCTAGTCATCTTATTGATAAAGATAGCCAGGAGTACTTCTTTAATGTGCTTAAAGGACTATTGGTTTCAAACAATATTTCTCAGTCTGATGTGGAAAAATATGGCCTGGATAGATATAACTATGTGATCTGTGCAGCCAGTATAAAGGTCTATGAGGATAATAATTCTGACAGAGATATGATGGATATTTTAAACAACATCCTGAAAATTTCTTTGGGGCAGTGCAAATACTCTATTATGCCACTTACAGAAAATCTGTATACCATTGGGGTGTGCTACGAAAAGAAAAGCGGCATCGGCATTAATCAGGTGGTGAATTACTTTAGCAATATCTTGATTATGATAGAAGAATTTATGCGAATCGAGGTCATGATTGGAATAAGCACTCAGATAGAGGATGTTAACGATTTGAAAGCAGGCTATTCCAATGCCAGAGATGCCCTGTCAAAGCTTACAGGAAGTGGCTGTAAGCTAAAGGTATACGATGGTGATGTAGTTTCTACAGAAGGTGATTCTATAGATGTAACCTGGTACTCAGAAAGAATTACAGAGGCTTGCTTTGACGAAAAGAAAAATGAGGCTGCAGTTATCTTAGAGGACTTTACAAATAAGCTGTTACTTTCAAAGCTTACTTTTGAACAGTGCAGGCTATACATACTGGTTATTTTTAGTTCTCTTATTCACAAAGCGGTTCGTTATCAGGTCAATACAAAGCTGGATTTTAATGACTATGAAAAACAAGTCTATAACAGTGTGAAAAATGCCGGAACCATTCAGGATTTTACTGTAATAGGAACTGATGTGATAAATAATCTTAGAGAAATTTGCATAGGTAAAAAAAATACAAAAAATGAATTAGTAGGAAAAGTGGATAATTGCATTAAGGCTCATTATAAAGAAGAGCTGACTTTACAGTTTATCAGTGATGAACTTTTTATGAATAATAGTTACATCAGTCGTGCCTATAAAAAAGTCACAGGTATGACTGTTACAGAGGCTATTGCTATTTACAGAGTGACAAAGGCAAAAGAGCTTCTTGCCAATACTAACAAAAAAATCTATGAAATAGCCCAGGAAGTAGGCTTTAATGATGCAGCCTATTTTACAAATGTTTTTTATAAATATACAAATAGCAGCCCTAGAGACTACCGTCAGAGGTAGGGCAAAATATTACAAGAAAAGGTAAAGCCCCTCTATTAATAGAGAGTCTGGTTTGTTTTATATTTTAACCATCACAAAACAAACCTAAATTTCAGGAGGGTAAGAAATGAAAAGAAAGTTATTTAGACTTCTTGCAGCTGGACTTGTAGCTACATCAACTCTTTCATTAGTAGCTTGTGGCAGCGCAGGTACAGCAACAGGAGAAGGAACTGTTGAGGATTCTCAGGTGCCTACAAATGGGGATGGTCCTATTGAGATTTCCTATGCAACATTTATGGTAGGAAGCCACGCTTCTGCAGAGGCTGAGACAGAGGTTATCGAGGCCTTCAACAAAGAGTACGAAGGAAAAATTAAGGTTGTTGTAGAGGAACTTCCTAGTGATGATGCTTTCGTAGACAAGATGAAAACACTTGCTTCATCAAAGTCACTTCCAGACGTAGTAATCGGAAAGAATGGTATTAGAGAGCTTGCTATAGAAAATGGTCAGGCAGTTGATCTCAAGCCATTTCTTGAGGAAGATGCAGAATGGATGAAGTATGTTGGCGAAGATGCAATGAACTACAACATGGAAGATGATGGTAAGGTTTATTCAATCTCAAATCAGAGACAGGTTGTAGGTTACTTCTATAACAAGGATATGTTTGAGGATGCAGGCATCACACCAGCTAAGACATGGGATGAGTGGATGTCAAACAATGAAAAGCTTTCTGCTAAAGGCTACACACCACTTGCTCTTATGACTGGTGAGAATGCTTGGACAACAAACCTTTGGCTTGCTGCATACATTGGTACACATGGTGCTGATGGCAACAAGTTTATGAACACAACATACCCAGAGTCTTACAACACAGATGCTGTTGTTGAAGGTCTTGATTTAATGAAGGAGTGCTTACAGAAATATACAACTCCAGATGCTATCGGCGCAATCTATGCAAACGCTGCTAACAACTTTGAGCAGGGAAATGTTGCTATGATCGCAAATGGTCCTTGGATGTGCCCAGACTTTACAGATGAGACAAAGTCTGCTCCAGGTTTCCAGGATAAGGTAGGAGTTGCTCTTTACCCAGAGGATGGTCTTATTGCTCAGTACGAAGTTGGTTACATTCTTTGTACAAACGGCAAGTCAGAAGCAGAGCAGCAGGCTGCTTTAGAGTTCCTTAAGTTCAAGACAGGCAAGTATGCTCAGAGCGTATTCCTTGAGAAGGGCGGAGTTCTTCCACTTACAGAAAACGTAGAGATTTCTGATGAGTACAAGGCTGCAAACCCAGTTCTTGCTGAGTTACTTGAGATTTCTGCAAATGCTAAGTATACATTTGGTAACTTAGATAACAATGCACATGAGAGCGTTATTGATGAGTTCGCTGTTAGATACCCAGAGCTGGCTTATGATGAGATTACAGCTGAGGAGTTCGCAACACATTTAACAGAGGCAGCTAATGCAAGTAAATAAAATCGTTAGATAGGAACATTTCACGATTTTCATATAGCACAAGCAAAATTAAAGGAATAATACTTCAATTATTGCTTGTGCTATTTTTTTGCAAATTTTGTTCCTAAAAGGAGAAAAATCATGACAAAAAATAAGAAATGGATAGCTCTCTTTCTGGCACCAGGCGTACTGATTTTTGCATATATTTTTTTGACATCAATCGTAGTGCTATTGGGAACATCTTTTACAGATTGGGCTATTGGAAAGGACATGTCCTTCGTAGGATTAAAAAATTACATAACTCTTTTTACAGAAGATAAAACTTATATTGAAAGTATAAAAACACACTTATTTGGATTATGCTTCAGTCTACAATTCACGTATCGATTGGCGTAGTTGTGGCGCTTATTCTTTCAAAGAAGAAATGGTATTCATCACCAATCAGAACGATCTTCTTTATTCCCAATATTATTTCAAGTGCAGCACTTGGTATGTTATTCCTTTGCGTAATGAATCCACAGTTTGGTCTTGTAAATTCTTTGATTTCTAAAATCACAGGTTCTAACTATTCACAAAACTGGTTTATGGATCCACGCACAGCATTTTTATCTGTAACACTTACATGGCTTCCATATGCGGGTCTTGTAACTATTCTTGTAATGGCAGAAATGTCTTCTATATCAGAGGATATTTACGAGGCAGCCAGAATCGATGGAGCTACATCATTTCAGATAGATATGCACATTGTTTTACCACTTATGAGAAATATCATTGGTACTTCTACAGTACTTGCAGCTACATCTATGCTTCAAAAGCTGGATATCATTATGATGACTACATCCGGTGGACCAGGTAGCAAGACTATGAATATGCCAATGTATCTATATAAAACAGTATTCACTAATAATAACTATGGCTTGGCAAACACCCAGGGTGTACTACTTATAATCCTTGGCGTATTAGTACTAAAGCTTATCCGTCAGATATTCAAGATGGATGCCGAGGATTAAGAAGGGGGACAAAATATGAAAGCTATACAGAAAATATTAATCGGATTATTCTTAACAATTATAGTTGTGATATCCCTTGTGCCATTTATATGGGTTCTTTTTCTTCATTCAAAACCAATAGTGAAATCCTGTCTGCAGGGATGGGATTTCCTACTGGGATGCATATTTCAAATTATGTGACAGCATTTAAGCTGGCGCCAATTTTAACCTTTTATAAAAATAGTATTGTTGTGGCTATAGTTGCTACATTGCTTAACCTTTTTGTTTGTTCTATGGCAGCTTATGTTGTAGTTCGCTGCAGCTTTAAGGCAAAGGGGTTAGTGACATTAATGTTTTCCCTAGGACTGATTATTCCAGGGGCAGCCCTCATTCAGCCACTTTATACTATTTTAAACGGCAGCCATTTGTACAATTCACTTACAGGGCTTGTACTGGTGTACACCGCCCTTGGTATGCCAACTACCTTTTACATTATGGTGAGCTACATTAAAACTATTCCGTTTACACTTGAGGAAGCAGCTTATATTGATGGCAGCGGGTTCTTTAGAACCTTCCTTCAGATTGTGCTTCCTATCACAAGACCAGCTTTTGCTACAGCAGGTGTTATTCAGTTTTTGCTTGCTTGGAATGAATTCCAGTTTGCTCTTACGTTAACTGGCAACACGGAAAAGCGTACTCTTCCAATAGCTCTTTACTATTTCAAGAGTGCCTTTGCCAGCGACTATGGCGCAATGTTTGCAGCTACAGTAGTGGTAGCTATTCCAAGTATTATTGCATTTATCATTTTACAAAAGCAGGTAATTGCAGGTCTTGCAGCAGGATCTGTAAAGGGCTAGATAGGAGTAGACAATGATAGAAATGAAAGGTAATAAGTACGATATCAACTGGTGTCTTACAGAGGAAACTTATGATCCTGAGAAGTCAAAGCATTACGAGGGACTCTTTACTCAGGGTAATGGATATATGGATGTGCGAGGAAGCTACGATGAAGGCGTCTCTTGTGTCAATCAGGCTAGAGAATACGAAAGAAAGCCCGCTAATGTCACCTTGGAAAAACATCTCAAGGAACAAAGCAACTGGGGGACCTACATTCCTGGAATCGTAGGAAAACATCCACATTTAATGACAGAAATAATCAACCTTCCATATTTTTTGAAACAGGTTTTTGCATTAATGGTGAAACCCTTGATATGAACGAAAGCAAAATAACAGGCTACAAGAGATGGCTTGATATGAGAGATGGCAGCCTAAATCGTCATCTCACCTGGCACACAAAGGAAGGTCAGGTAGTTGAGATGGAGTTTTTCAGGTTCATTTCAAAGGAAAACGCGCATCTAGCTATCTCTCAGATAAAGCTAAAGCTTGCATCTGGAAATGGTGAAGTAACATTCTTTGGTGGTGTAAATGTAGGAGTTCGCACCAACGGATTTAATCATTTTACAGGAACTGAAAATTCAGCAATAGATAAAAACACTATACAGGTATCAGTAGATACTAATGGTGGAAATAAGGTGGTAATTCTTTCAAAGCTTCTTGCAAATAGAAAAGTTTCTACTGTAACTCTTGGGGATGAAAAACGTGGGTTTACCACAGGTACTCTGGAGCTAGGAGAAGGTGAGGAGCTGGTCATCCAAAGAATCATTACAGTGGCAACAGACAGGGACAAGGTCAAAGAAGTAACAGATCCATTTGAAACCTGTACTACGACCATGGACTACGCCATTGAGTCAGGCTGTGATGTTTTGCTTAAACGTCACCAGGACAAGTGGAAAGAATATTGGAATCGCTCAGATGTAATCATCGAAGGAGATGATAGAGTACAAAAGGCTCTTCGCATGTCTATCTATCATTTGCTTCGTGCAGATAATGATAGAGATGATAGAGTGGCTATTTGCGCCAAGGGGTATGCAGGTGCTGCTTATTTTGGTAGATATTTCTGGGATACAGAAATCAGCCTCTTGCCGTTTTTTATTTATACTAATCCAGAGGCAGCTAAAAAGCTATTGCTCTTTAGATATAACACTCTTGAAGGAGCAAAAAGAAATGCCACAAGCTACGGCTACAAGGGTGCACGCTATCCTTGGGAGTCTTCTGTCTCAGGAGACGAAGAATGCGCTAACTGGCAGTATGCTGACCATGAAATCCATGTAACAGCAGATATCGTATATGCAATAATGCATTATGTATTTGCTACAGAAGATATAGATTTTATTCGTAAATACGGTATAGATATTATGGTGGAGACAGCACGCTATTGGTGCACAAGAGTGGACAGATTTGCTGATGGCAGCTACCAGCTTTTAGGTGTTATGGGACCAGATGAATATCTACCTATTACAAATAACAATCGCTACACCAATAAAATGGTGAAATATTCTCTAGAGCAGACAATTTTCTGGTTAGAGCAGTTTAGACCAGAGCATTTACATGTAACAGATGATGAAATAGCACTATTTAAAGATGTGGCAGCAAACCTTAAGCTGGATTTGGATTCTCCAGAAGGGGTTATCCTACAGTGTGATGAGTTCTTAAACTATGCTGATATAGATTTTGATACTGTATGGAAGGATAGAAGCAAATGCTTTGGAACCTATATTTCACAGGAGAGAAACTATCGCAGCAAGGCTCTAAAGCAGGCAGATGTATTAGAGATGATGATGCTCTTTAAAAATGAATTTACAAAGGAAGAGCTTCGTGCAAACTACGATTACTATGAGCCTATTACCACTCATGATTCGTCACTTTCTGCAGCAGTCCACGGCATTATAGCAGCCTGGCTTGGTAAAGAAGATGAGGCAATGGCTTTCCTTAATCGAGTTATAAATATTGATATGGACGATAATAAGCTCGGAGCTGAGGAAGGCATTCACATTGCAAACTGCGGTGGTCTATGGCAGCTTGTTGTATTCGGCTTTGCTGGAATGAAGACAGCATTTGAATCAGATGAAATAGTTTTTGAACCACATCTACCAAAGGGGTGGAAAAAGATTATTATTCCAATTGAAAAAGATGGACAGTTAAAAAGATACGAAGTTCAATAGAAGACAAAAAAAGAGACCAGATTTCCCTGGTCTCTTAAAATTTATTTCTTTTTAAATATAGTTCTAAAAATAAGTCTTACAAATGGTCCACAGTAGAATAACTGATAAAGCAGAGCCATAGGGAAGTTCATAGCCCAGGTCTGAATCCATGTTCCAAATGTGTGTGTGTCCTTGAAAAGAATGGTAGCAACAAGGCTCATGATTGGGCACATAATGCAGCAGATGCAAATAGAAATTGCATATGTGATGAACTGAGGTCTGTCCTTGGCAGGGTCCATTACTGAAAAAGCAAGACCTCTTGCAATTTTCCCAACAATAAAGAACTCCAGTACAAATGCGATAGGCACCATGATTGGAAGTTCATGAAGAGCAAGTAAGAAAGTCTGTCCTGTAACACCACCTGTGTTAAGTGCTACGTTGTAAACCACCATTCCGTAGACCATAACTGTGGCCATAATAATTGTAAATACTACATCCTGAAATTTGTTTTTAGGCATAAAAAATCCTCCTTCTGATAATGAATAACATAATAAAAATGTGTTGTTCGTTATCATCCAGAGGATGTGTCGTTTCCAATATAACCATTTCTAAAACTTGGTTATCTTATCATATTTTGTTCTGTATTGTAAATATTTTTTGCGATTTCATATTTTTTTCACCGAAATAACATATATAGTCTATAAAATTCAAAAATAGAGGACTTATAACCTATCTGAAAAGAAGGAGAACTCGGATGGAAAATAAAGAAAAAAACGCAGCTTTAACCTTCACTCTATTTATGTAAAAATCTTAATACTTGTTCTTATTAGTATCATTGCTTTCTTTCTATTGAATATCGTTTACATCATTCCTAAGGCAAAAGCTACAATCCAGTCAGTAAATGAGCATAATATGCAGGATCTTGCTACGTTATGTGCTGAGATTGTAGAGCAGGAAATAGAAGTTAATGGTGTCACGGGCGTTAATTATGAGACACTAAAGCCTGTTCTTGAGGGAAGAGGCCTAAATGGAATTGAATCAAGCTACATATACGTTATCAATCAGGAAGGTACATTCATATATCATAAGAAGCCAGATAAGATTGACACTAAGGTAGCTAATGCAGAAATAAATAAGCTAATTACAGAAATTCCATCCGGAAACTATGTAGCTTCAAATATAAGCCGGTATACAGACGAGAATGGCGTAGTAAAATACAGTGCTTATCAGGTTATTAAATCCACAGGCTGGGTAACAGTTTGTGTTGCTGATGATAAAGATATTATGGCTGAAATCAATGCCATTAGAAACGTAGGAATTCTTCTTTCTACAATTATGGCAGCAGTAGTTTTGTTAATTGGTATCATTGCAGCTAGAGGAATTACTAATCCTATCCAGATAATTACTGGTATCATTAAAAATGTTGCAGCTTTAAATTTCGTTGTGGGTGATGATATTGAAAAGCTGGAGCACAAAAGAGACGAAACCGGTATTATGGCAAGAGCTGTTTCTGAAATGGAGAATAATCTTCGAGATATAGTTGAGAAGATTGCCAGCACCTCAGTTGATTTGGAAGGTCATGCCCTTAGATTAAAAGATATTACTATGGAAATTGATTCAGCAAACTCAGATAATTCCGCAACCTCTGAAGAGCTTGCAGCCAGTATGGAAGAAACTTCAGCTACGACTGATGTTATCAGTGAAAGAGCTGCTTCCATTAAGGAAAATGCAAATGTAATTGCAGAGGAAGCTAAAGAGGGAGCATCATCGGCTAAGGAAATCAAGCAAAGAGCAGTAAGTGTATATAACGAGACAGTAACTGCTAAGGAAAAGACAGGCCGTATTTATGATGAAATTAGCGAGCAAAGCAAGACTGCTCTAGAAAAATCAAAGGCAGTTGAAAAGGTTAACGATTTGGCTGTTGCTATTCAGGATATTGCCAGCCAGACAAATCTTCTAGCACTGAATGCTTCCATTGAAGCTGCAAGAGCAGGTGAGGCAGGCAAGGGATTTGCTGTAGTTGCAACAGAAATTGGTGGGCTTGCAACACAATCAAGTAATACAGTTGCAGGTATTATGGAAATTGTTGCAGAGGTTAAGGAATCTGTAAATTCCATGAATGAATGTCTGAGCAAGACACTTGGGTACATTGAAAAGGATGTGGCTGATGATTATACAAACTTTATGAAGATGGCTGATGATTACAAGAATGATGCTGAGAATTTCTCAACTGTTATGGATGAGATTTCAGAGAAAATCAGTGAACTTCAGGAGTCTACCACAGAAATATCTATATCTGTTGATGAAATATCAAAGACTGTTTCTGAAGCTGCGGAGGCTGTATCAACTGTGGCAGAAAAAGCAACAGATGTGGCCAATCTATCAGATGGTGTTGTTAAGGTGGTTGGTGAAACCGAAGCAAATTCAGATGAGCTAAGAGAAATCAAAGAGTCATTTACAATCTAGAAAAAATAAGGAGGATTCGCAAATACGAATCCTCCATTTTTATTTTGCACCAAGAATTTTCTTGGCATTTTCTATGCGTTCTGCAGTAGGTGATTCCACACCTTCAAGTCGGTAAGGAATACCAAGCTCATTGTATTTTGGAACACCTAAGGTGTGATATGGAAGTACTTCGACTTTTTCTACAGTCTTAAGAGTATCAATGAATTCACGTGTACGACGTAGATAGTCATCGTTATCGCTACCACCTGGAACAAGGACGTGACGAATCCAAATCGGAATCTCCATGTCTGAAATCTCACGAGCCATTTCAAGGATATTAGCGTTATCAACACCAGTCAGTTCTTTGTGAGCAGCGGTATCGATGTTTTTAATATCTAGTAAAACTGTATCTGTCAGGCTCATGAGCTCCTTCCATTTGCTGTAGAAAGGTTCATCGTGGGTAAATGGCTGACCTGCTGTGTCGATGCAAGTATTGATTCCCTGAGCTTTGGCCTTCTTAAATAAATCTAATACAAAATCAATTTGAAGAAGTGGCTCGCCACCGCTAACAGTAATTCCTCCGCCATTTTTCCAATAAGGCTTGAATCTAAGAGCCTTTTTCAAAAGCTCGTCAGCTGTAAACTGCTGACCCTGACCTTCCTTCCAGGTCTCAGGATTATGGCAAAAGGCACATCTCATTCTGCAACCATTCAAGAAAATTAGGTAGCGGACCCCTGGACCATCTACTGCTCCAAAAGATTCTAGCTTATTCACGTATCCGATAATTTCTTCCATAATTTACCTCATAAAAAAGGTTGCCCTCATCCACCGCTAGAGCGGTCCCCCTTCCCCCAGAAGGGGAAGGCTTTTAGGGGACAACCTATATGTTATAACTTAGTTCTAGAGTGCCTCGTGGCAAGTACGAGAGATTACATCGAGCTGCTGTTCTTTTGTTAAGTCGATGAACTTGACAGCGTAACCTGATACACGGATTGTGAAGTTAGCGTACTCAGGCTTCTCTGGATGCTCCATAGCATCGATGAGCTTCTCTTTACCAAATACATTGACATTAAGGTGATGAGCACCCTGATCAAAGTAACCATCAAGTACATTTACAAGGTTTGCTGTACGCTCCTCATCTGTATGTCCAAGAGCACCTGGATTGATTGTCTGTGTGTTAGAGATTCCATCAAGTGCCTCTTCGTATGGAAGCTTAGCAACAGAGTTAAGTGATGCAATAAGACCATTTACTTCTGCGCCGTAAGCTGGGTTAGCACCTGGTGAAAGTGGCTCACCAGCTGGACGTCCATCAGGAAGAGCACCTGTAGCCTTACCATAAACTACGTTTGAAGTGATAGTAAGGATTGATGTTGTAGGCTCTGAGTCACGGTATGTGTGGATGTGACGAAGCTTGCCCATGAAAGTGCGAAGAAGCCAGATAGCAATCTCATCAGCTCTGTCATCATCATTACCGTAACGTGGGAAGTCTCCTTCGATTTCGAAATCCTTTGTTACTCCGTTTTCATTTCTGATAGCCTTAACCTTTGCGTACTTGATAGCTGAAAGTGAGTCTACGCAGTGTGAGAAACCAGCAATACCAGTAGCGAATGAACGACGTACATGTGTATCAATGAGGGCCATCTGGCAAGCCTCGTAGTTGTACTTGTCGTGCATGTAATGAATCATATTAAGTGTACCTACATAAAGGTGAGCAAGCCAATCCATCATCTGATCGAACTTCTGCATAACCTCGTCATAGTCAAGGTACTCTGAAGTGATAGCCTTGTATTCAGGGCCAACCTGATCGCCAGACTTCTCATCAACACCACCATTGATAGCGTAAAGAAGACACTTAGCAAGGTTTGCACGAGCACCGAAGAACTGAAGCTCCTTACCTGTCTCTGTAGCTGATACACAGCAGCAGATAGAGTAATCATCACCCCAAGTTACACGCATTACATCATCATTCTCGTACTGGATTGAAGATGTGGTTACAGAAATCTTTGACGCGTACTTCTTGAATGTCTCAGGAAGACGGCTTGAGTACATAACTGTAAGGTTTGGCTCTGGTGAAGGTCCCATGTTCTCAAGTGTGTGAAGGAATCTATAGCAAGTCTTTGTAACCTGGTGACGTCCGTCAAGACCGATACCACCAACCTCAAGAGTAGCCCAAACTGGATCTCCAGAGAAGAGCTGGTTGTAAGACTCGATACGAGCAAACTTAACCATACGGCACTTCATTGTGAAGTGGTCGATGATTTCCTGTGCCTCAGATTCTGTGATGACACCGTTTGCAAGGTCGCGTGTAAAGTAGATATCAAGGAATGTAGAAACACGTCCTACAGACATAGCAGCACCGTTCTGAGTCTTGATAGCTGCAAGATATCCAAAGTATAACCACTGAGCAGCTTCCTTAGCTGTACCAGCTGGCTTAGAAATGTCGATGCCGTAAATAGCAGCCATTTCCTTCATACCCTTAAGGGCATTAATCTGATCAGCGATTTCCTCACGAAGCTGGAAATCGTAGCGGCGCATACCCTGACGATTTGTAGCAGCAAAATCAGCCTGCTTCTTTTCGATAAGGTAATCAATACCGTAAAGAGCAACACGTCTGTAATCGCCTACGATACGACCACGTCCGTATGTATCAGGAAGTCCTGTAAGAATTTTATTGTGACGGGCTTTCTTCATCTCTGGTGTGTAGATGTCGAATACACCCTGATTGTGTGTTTTGTGATATTTTGTAAAGATTTCGTGGAGCTTCTCGCTTGGCTCGTAGCCATACATCTTGCAAGACTGCTCTGCCATTGTAATACCGCCATATGGCATGAAAGCTCTCTTAAGAGGCTTGTCAGTCTGAAGACCAACGATCTGCTCTAAGTCCTTTGTTTCTTCTGAAATGTAGCCAGGTCCGTGTGAAGTAAGAGATGAAACAACATCTGTATCCATATCAAGGACGCCGCCCTTAGCACGCTCTGCTGCCTGAAGCTCCTGAAGCTTGCCCCAGAGAGTATTTGTAGCCTCTGTTGGGTCTGCTAAGAAAGACTCGTCTCCATCGTATGGAGTGTAATTGTTCTGAATGAAATCGCGAACGTCTACGTTATCCTTCCAAACGCGACCTACGAATCCATTCCACTGTGGAAAATCGTGATTTGCCATGATTATTCTTCCTTTCTGTTGTTAATAACTTTCACGCTAGTTGGGGTGTGTCTTGCGCAACAAATGGACAGTTAGTTGCGTCTAACACTCTAGCTGAGAAATACTATAACATAAGTCTGACAAGAAAATAACAATGTATTTCAAATAGTACACAATTGAAAAATTTTTCGTTTATTTAACCAAAAATATAAAGAAATTTTGACCCCATTCCGATATATAAGTGTAGGAATAATTATGCTAAGGATGGCACTACTTGTGTCGTCCTTTTTTTGTCGAGGTGTCGCCTATGAATAATGGAATTTCATTTTTTACTGAAAGTGAATGTATTCAAATTGAAAAGGTCATTATTGAAAGACTAAAAATAAGGAGAAGGATAAAGAAGCTGCTTGTAACACTGATGATGGTTCGGATGTAAAATTTATGATAGAATACTCATGGAAAAATAGTTTATAAATTGGAGAACTATTGTGAGTACAAGCAATACAAAACAAACTACGAAGAAAAAGGGCCTAGCCAGACAGCGCCATTGGGATATAAAGGAAAGAATCAGGCATTCTTAGATGCAGAATATCTCAGTGCCAGATTCAAGAAATCTTCTATAGAAGATGTTATTTCTGTGGGGGTTGTTATTACAAACCCAGAGCACGAGGAACTAGATAGATTCTATTCTACAGTTCAACTTACCCGTGGACACAAGCTTCCACCGCTCATTACTGAGCTTACAGGTCTTACAAATGAAGAGCTGGAATTTGCTCCTAGTTATGAGGAAGTAATGACAGCACTTATCAATCTCATTAAAAAATGGCAGGTTGGGAAGATTTTTGTCTGGGGCGGAGATAAGAATAATTTCCAGAGAGATTTTGAATCAAGAAATCTGGAAAAGCCGCTGAAAAGAAGTGTAGCAAAGTTCATTAGTACCTTTGAAAATATACAAAAGGATGTGAGTCTTGATATCACAGGAGGGCTGGATGCTAATCTTTCCCTTGCTGATATGAAAACCATATGCGGACTTGGTGGAGTGGTTGCTCATAACGCTTTAAATGATGCAGAGGATATGCTCGAGTGTATCAGAATCATCGAAACAGGCCAGATGAAATATGACGGTGTGAAGGCTGCCGAGTACAAAAAGTTCAGAGGGGACTATGTTAAAAACCGAAGTTTTGATGACCCTGAAATGGATGAGGACTACATCATTGATTCCAAGCATGGCGAGGCATTCCTGGAGGAGCTTAAAGCTAAGGGATTTGCAGACGACCCAAAGACCAAGGCCTTTATGGACGATTTGCAGTTTTTGATTGGAAAAGGAAACACCTATATGGGAACCTTCTCCGAGATGATAAATGAATAATTGAAACTTTGGCTAGCACGTGGGTGCTAGCCTCTTTTTTTAGGACAAAATTAAGGTATATTGATAGAGATTTGAAGAGTTTAGGAGGTGCTTATGGCAAAGCAAAAATGGAAAGCAGGAAATATGGTCTATCCTCTTCCAGCAGTTATGGTTAGCTGCAGAGGAAAAGATGGAAAGGACAATATTTTGACTGTAGCCTGGACTGGCACAGTTTGCACCAATCCACCTATGGCATATATTTCAGTGAGACCTAGTCGTCACTCTTACCAGATGATTATGGAGACGGGAGAGTTTGCCATCAATCTCACTACTGAGGAGCTGGCTAAGATTACAGATTACTGCGGTGTTACATCTGGCCGTGATGTAGATAAGTTTGAAAAGTGCGGCCTTCATAAGGTGGAGGCTGATGAGATAAATGTGCCTCTTATTGAGGAGTCTCCAGTTAATATTGAGTGCAGAGTAAGGGAATATCACGAGTATGGCTCTCATACTATGTTTGTGGCAGATGTACTTTGCGTTCATGCTGACGAGAAATATATGGATGAAAATGGAAGATTCGCCCTTGAAGAGGCGGGGCTTTTGGCATACAGCCACGGCACATATTTTGGTTTGACAAAGCCACAAGGCACTTTTGGATATTCAGTAAAGAAAATAAAAAACTAAAAAGGGAAAGAAGGACTAAGAAATGAATAAGACAGTTAAGGGATTGTTTGATTTTATAGAAAAAAGCCCATCACAGTTTCACGTAGTAGCAAATCAGCGTCAGGTGTTTTTAGATGCTGGATTTGAGGAACTTACTGAGGCCAGCAGCTGGGATTTAAAGCTTGGAGGCAATTATTTCGTTACTAGAAATGGCTCATCTATTCTTGCATTTAGAATGCCTAAAAAAGAGTATAGGAGCTTTATGATAATGGCATCACACAGCGATTCTCCTACATTCCGTATCAAGGAAATGCCTGAGATGAAGGAGGGCCACTATGTAAAGCTCAACACAGAGCGCTATGGTGGAATGCTGATGGCTCCTT
This sequence comes from Butyrivibrio fibrisolvens 16/4, assembly GCA_000209815.1. GTDB lineage: Bacteria > Bacillota > Clostridia > Lachnospirales > Lachnospiraceae > Pseudobutyrivibrio > Pseudobutyrivibrio fibrisolvens_A. The sequence goes on along the minus strand of FP929036.1, from coordinate 163,557 downwards.
GGTTTGACAGACCTCTTTCTATTGCAGGTCGTGCCATTGTAAAAACAAAGACTGGAATTCAGACAATGCTTGTAAATCTGGATAGAGATTTATGTATGCTTCCATCTCTTGCAATTCACATGAATCGTGAGGCAAACGACGGCTACAAATTTAATGCCCAGAAGGATATGCTCCCTCTTATTTCTATGGATGAAAAGTTCAACCTTAAGGAGCTTGTTGCAGAATCTCTTTCTGTAAAGGCTGAGGATATTGTTGGTTCTGACTTGTTCCTTTACAACAGAGATGCAGGACGTGTATGGGGTGCAAAGGATGAGTTTATTTCTATAGGTCGTCTTGATGATTTACAGTGTGCTTACAGCTCAATGATGGGTATCGTAAATGCGAAGAATACAGACACTGCTGTAGAGCTTCATGTGACATTTGATAATGAAGAAGTTGGTAGTGGCACAAAGCAGGGTGCTGATTCTACATTCCTATATGATGCTTTGGTTCGTATAAACGAAGCCATGGGTGGAAACAATTCAAAGCTTTTAGAGGCCATTGCAAATTCATTTATGGTATCAGCTGATAATGCACATGCACTTCATCCAAACTACTCTGAGAAGAGCGATCCTACAAACAAGGTATATATGAATGAAGGTGTCGTTATCAAATTTAATGCTAATCAGAAATATATGACTGATGGTCTTGCATTTGGAATCTTCTCTGAGATTTGTCGAAATGCAAAGGTGCCATTCCAGACCTTTGTAAATCGTTCAGATGTGCCAGGTGGTTCTACTCTTGGTAATATTTCAAACGCTCACGTATCTATCAATGGTGTGGATATAGGACTTGCTCAGCTTGCTATGCATTCTCCTTTTGAGACTGCAGGTGTGAAAGATACCGAATATTTGCTCAAAATCGCAACTAAATTTTACGAAACTGTTATTGAAAGTCAGGGCATAGATAGTTATACTGTGAAGTAATTTAGTGCTTTAGCGAGATAAAGACTTAGAACTAAATACAGCGGGAGGATTTTGAGTATGGAGTTTAGACCGTGCATTGATATCCATAATGGAAAGGTCAAGCAGATTGTAGGCTCTACAATTTCAGATTTATGGAAGGAAAATGGTCGCCCTAAGGAGAATTTTGTTGCAGATAAGGACGCAGCATATTATGCAAATCTTTATCGACAGGATGGTCTTAAGGGGGGGACACATTATCAACCTTAATAAAAAGGGGACTGAGGAATACGAGGCATCGAAAGAAGAGGCTATAAAGGCCCTTAAAGCTTACCCAGGTGGATTGCAGTATGGTGGTGGTGTGGATGATACAAACGCCCTTGATTTTATTCAGGCCGGTGCCAGCCACATTATCGTAACATCATATGTTTTCAATGATGGTCGAGTAGATTACGATGCTTTAAAGCATCTTTCCAAGCTGGTGGGACGAGAACATTTGGTTCTTGATTTATCCTGCACCAGGGTGGATGACAAATTTTTTATTGTCACGGACAGATGGCAGAAAGTTACTGAGGAGATAATCACTTATAATTTTCTTGATAAGCTTGCATTTTATTGTGATGAATTTCTTATTCATGCAGCAGATGTTGAGGGCAGACAAAGCGGCATAGACAGAGATTTAGTTGGACTATTGGCCGCATATAAAAGAGTCCCAGTCACCTATGCAGGTGGTGTCAGCGATTACAGTGACATCGAGCTTATCAGCTATCTTTCAGATAATAGAATGGACTTCACTGTAGGTTCAGCACTTGATATTTTTGGTGGACATCTTTCCTACGACAGGATTGTCAAAAGGATTGGGGGACACTAATTTACTAGTTTATACAGGGTATTCAAGGAGGTAAACATGTTCAAAGTAAACACTAATTTTCAGAAGCTGCCAGGCAGCTACTTATTTTCTACAATTGCCAAAAAAGTAACAGCTTACAACGAGGCCAACCCAAACGCTGATATCATTAGACTTGGTATTGGTGATGTTACACAGCCAATTGCACCAGCAATGATTAAGGCCCTTCACGATTCAGTTGACGAGATGGGAAACGCTTCTACATTTCATGGTTACGCTCCAGATTTAGGATATCCTTTCCTTCGCGAGACAATTGCAAAGAATGATTATCAGGCTAGGGGCTGTGATATTTCAGCAGATGAGATTTTTGTTTCCGATGGAGCAAAATCTGATTCAGCAGATATTCAGGAGCTTTTTGCAGCTGATGTAAAGATTGCTGTGTGCGATCCTGTATATCCGGTTTATGTAGATTCAAATGTAATGGCTGGACGTCTTGGTACTTTTGATGAGACTACAGGCAAATGGTCAGACCTTATCTATATGCCTACTACAGCAGAAAATAAATTCGTTCCAGAGTTTCCAAAGGAGACACCTGATGTAATCTATCTTTGCTTACCAAACAACCCTACAGGTACTACTCTTACAAAGAGCCAGCTACAGCTTTGGGTTGATTATGCTAATAAAAATGGCAGTCTGATTATTTTTGATGCAGCTTACGAGGCATATATTTCAGAGGCCGATGTTCCACATTCTATTTACGAATGCGCTGGCGCTAAGACTTGTGCTATCGAGATTCACTCTTTCTCTAAGAATGCAGGTTTTACAGGAGTTCGTCTTGGATACACTGTAGTTCCAAAGAATCTTGTATTTGATGGAGCATCTCTTAATGCTATGTGGGCACGTCGTCACGGAACAAAGTTCAATGGCGCTCCTTACATCATTCAGCGTGCTGGCGAGGCAGTATATTCAGCTGAGGGACAGGCCCAGATTAAAGAGCAGGTTGGCTACTATATGAACAATGCCAAAACTATTTATACAGGTCTTAAGGATGCAGGTTTTGAGGTATATGGTGGTGTGAATGCACCTTACATCTGGCTCAAGACTCCAGATAATATGACTTCCTGGGAGTTCTTCGATTATCTTCTTGAGAAGGTTCAGATTGTTGGTACACCAGGTGCTGGATTTGGTCCTTCAGGTGAAGGCTATTTCAGATTGACAGCTTTCGGTTCTGCAGAAAATACTGTAAGAGCTATTGAGAGAATCAAGACTTTATAAAATAGATATTTTATATTAAAAAATAACCTTGGAGATGATTATCGTATATACGATACATCAAATCCAAGGTTTTATTTTTATATTGATTAAATTAACGAAGCCTTATTAAAGCTGTGCTGTACAGTGTGGGCAGCGTGTAGCCTTAATATTAATCTTGCTGTAGCAATATGGGCAATCCTTTTCAGTAGGGTCAGCAGCCTCAGCCTCTTCTTTGTTCTTCTTTACAAGTGCAGCAGCTCTTTCTGTAGCTCTGTTAAGTCCTTTGATAATGCAGAAAATTACAAGTGCAGTAATAAGGAAATTAATAACTGCTGTGATGAAATTTCCGTATGTAAGAGTTGGAGCTAATTCACCGCTACCAAGTGTAACCTTTAGTTCAGAAAAATCTGTGCCACCGAAAATGCCAAGGATAGGTGAAAGGATGTCCTCGTTCAAAGATGTAACGATAGCAGTGAAAGCACCGCCGACGATAACACCGACTGCCATATCCATTACGTTTCCACGCATGATAAATTCTTTAAACTCTGAAATGAAACCTTTTTTTTCGCTCATAGTGACCTCCCTTAATAAAAATAAACAATCAACCTCCATAATTATAGCAATAATGAATTGAAACAAAAAGATATATAAAGAAAAAATGTGGCAAAAAGGACAGGCCTGTAATTAATTCATGACCCGAGTGTTTTTTTCACCCTCAATTAGGATATAATAGTTTTACTGTGAAAATCGGAAAAGGCAGTCCGATTTTAAGAATAAGAAATATAAGCTAGGAGAATTTGTTATGGGTTTATTTGACAAGAAAAAAAGGAAGAAAATGTTGCAGTTACAGATACTGACGTAACTAGCAGTGTTGATACAGGAAGACGCTTTTCTGTAATTATTGATGGAATTACTTCAATGCTTGATGGCAATGGAAGTATCATTACAGGTCAGCTTTCTGGAAAGATTGTTAAGGGCGACAAGGTATATGTTTGCATGCCTGCTACAAAGCCTATAGAGTGCGAGGTTCAGGCTGTTGAGGCTCAGGTGGATGGCAGAGGTGCTATCGTTGACGAGGCTGAGGATACAAAGGTTTCACTTCAGCTTTCACTTCCAGATGATGCTCAGGTAAAAAAATACGCAGTAGTTACTAATATTCAGCCACAGGACAAGATTGATCCACGTGTATCTATTGAGAATCCAGCTCTTGCAGGTATTATCTATGGTCTCACATCATACGCTCAGGACAATGCATTCCATGGCACAGTTGCATATTGGGCTAGCCACGCTCATTTCCTTACACCTATCAAAATGGATCAGGAGCCAGAGGTTAACGAGCAGGGCGTTACTGTTATCAAAAAGGATACAAAGATTGGCTTCTATATGTTGAAGTCTACTATAAAGCTTGCTGGTGCTCCAGAGGACCAGGACAATATGGTGCTTCCACTTTTCACAGACTGGGATGCACTTCGCAAATGGGAAGGTCTCGCTAAGGAAGGACAGAAGATTCACACACAGATTCTCAGCTTCCAGGATGTATATGCAATGCTAAAAAGAGGTAATGCATACGCTGGTATCGCAATCAACCCATTCAATAAGGTTCCTTGCACTTTACCAATTCCTTATCTTGATACAATTACTGGCACACCAGGATATCAGGCAGAGTTTGGACCAAAGGATGGCCAGGCTCAGGGCAATGTACAGGAGCAGAAGATTCCTGCAGGTCAGAAGATTCTTCTTGGTGTTCCAAAGGAATCTGAGGAGAATGCAGCTATCCGTGGAAAGCTTGTAGAATACGGACAGTCTCACGACGAGATTAAGTCTATCAGCTTCCTTACAAAGGTTGAGGAAGAATCAAAGATGGTTCGTCATCTGGTAGTTTTAGAGTTCCCAGAGGGCTACAGCAAGGAAGATATGAAGAATCACATGGAGGCTATTTACCAGGAGCTTCGTCCACTTGCTCACGAGATTCAGGCCATCGAATATGCACTTAAGGGTGCAATTCCAGCTGTGGATAACGTAGTTAGTCAGCACGCTGACAAGATGCTCGTATACACAGCATAATTTTATACGTATTTAGATGAGCATATTTTGCGTATATTACTGCAAAATTTAATTAGATGAGGCAGTAGCTATCAAGCTCTGAGTGTTGCTGAAGGAGCCAATCTCGCGACAAAGCAATACTCAGGCTTGAGAGTGTAACTGCCGGGGTATATTTGGGGGGATAATTGAATATGAAATTTGATGTGAAGAAGACTGTGCAGATGGGCTTTGGCTTCCTTAGCATCTGCGCATTTTGGCAAATGTATAATGCTTTGATTCCTTTGGTTCTTACTAATACATTTCATCTGAATGAGACAATATCAGGTGTAATCATGGCTATGGACAATGTGCTTGCACTTTTTTTGCTTCCTTTATTTGGAAACATTTCTGATAGATGCAAGAATGTTATGGGGCGCCGCAAGCCATTCCTTTTATATGGCACCATTGCAGCAGTTGTTCTTATGATGATGCTTCCATTTGTGGACAACAGCTACTATGCAAATCCTTCAGTTTCCAAGGAAATCCTTTTTATTGGAATCCTTGGTGCGCTGTTGATTGCTATGGGCACTTATCGTAGCCCTGTAGTTGCCCTTGTGGCAGATTGCACCATAAAGCCACTTCGTTCCAGAGCAAATGCCATTATTAATTTAATGGGTGCCCTCGGTGGAATCATCTACCTGATTGTTGCAGCAGTTTTCTATCCAGCATCAAAAACAAAGGGGCTAGAACACGTTAATTATCTGCTGATATTTATGGTGGTGGCAGGCATTATGCTTGTATCACTTTGCATAGTTATGATTACCGTAGATGAAAAGGCTATGCGCAAGCAGGTAGAAAACTATGAGCTTCTTCATCCAGAAGAGAATCTTACTGTAGAGGATGAGAATGGCAAGACTGTTCTTCCTAGGGAAGTGAAGATATCCTTGGGATTTTTGCTGGCATCTGTGGCCCTTTGGTTTATTGCATATAATGGTATGGAAACCTGGTTCACTACATATGCAGTCAGAATGTGGGGAATGGCTCTTGGTGATGCATCAAAATGCTTACTTATAGCTAATGCTGGAGCAATCATCTTTTTCATTCCATCAGGTATGATTGCATCAAAGATTGGTCGCAAGAGAACAATCCTGTTAGGAATATTGCTACTTGGAGGAAGCTTCTTTGCTGGATTCGTATATACGTTATTCAGTTCCAGCTTTTCTCCGTTTTTATACTTTTTCTTTGCCACAATGGGAGCAGGATGGGCTTTCATAAATGTCAATTCTCTACCTATGGTTTTAGAAATGTGCAGTGATTCTGAAAGTGGAAAATTCACTGGATACTATTATACTTTTTCTATGGCAGCTCAGATTGTCACTCCTATAGTGGCTGGATGGTTGCTTAATAATGTGGGATATCTTACATTATTCCCATATGCTACGATATTTGCTTTTGCGGCATTCATTACTATGCTTTTTGTAAAGCATGGTGATGTGGATATAGAAGTAAAGAAGGGACTTGAAGCATTTGAAGCAATGGATTAAAAAATACTTTAGACGTGGTGTTTTATATACAAGATTTTTATTGGGCTCCCGATTGGGAGTCCTTTTATCAAAGAAAGGACGTGTTGCTATGAGCAAGCCAGTAGTTTGGGCACACAGGGGTGCCAGTGGTTATTTACCAGAAAATACCTTACCAGCTTTTCAGAAGGCTATCGAAATGGGAGCTTATGGAATCGAGCTTGATATTCATAAGACTAAGGATGGTCAGCTTGTTGTAATCCACGATGAAAAGATTGATCGCACATCAAACGGACTGGGCTACGTGCGAGATTACACATTGGAGGAACTACGCAAATATAATTACAATGCTACTATGCCAGAGGCTTGTGGGTATGCAGAAATTCCTACAATGAGAGAAGTTTTCGAGCTTATCAAGCCTACTGATTTACACATCAATATCGAGATTAAAAATGGTGTATATTTCTATGAGGGCATAGAAGAGGATATTATCGCTCTCACAAAGGAATATGATATGGAGGATAGAGTTATCTATTCATCATTTAATCACTACAGCATTATGAAGGTGCAGGAGCTTGATCCTGATGCCCACACAGCCTTCCTCTATATGGACGGCACACTTGATATGCCAGAGTATGGTAGAGACCATGGTGTAGAGGCTCTTCATCCTGCCCTTTACAATGTTCAGTATCCAGATTATGTTGAAAAATGTCATAAATATGGTCTCAAAATCAATAGCTGGACAATTAATTCAAAACAGTATATGAAGCTTGCCTGTGAGATGGGATTGGATGGAATTATTACTAACTATCCGGATACAGCACTTAAAATCGTAGAAAGTTATAAATAAGACTAGTTTGTGGAGGGGAGATATGACTTTTGAGAATTTATTTATTTCAGATCAGGATTTTGAAGCATCTGTTCAAGAAGTAATTAGACCTTTTTTGAGGGAAAGGGCAAATGATGGTTACTTCGTAAATACGGATGGGCTAAGTTTACATTACAAGTATCTGATTAATCCAGACGAGCGTGCATCAATTGTTATAAGTCATGGCTTTTGCGAGTACATACCAAAGTACGAAGAGACTGTATATTATTTCTATAAGATGGGATATTCTGTGTTTGTTATGGAGCACAGAGGACATGGTTTTTCTGAGCGAGAAGTAGACAATCTCTCTAAGGTTTACGTAAAGCATTTTGAGGATTATGTTAACGATTTCAATCAGTTTGTGGAAAAGATAGTTACTCCCAAAAGCAAAAGTGGACATCTATATCTATTCGCTCATTCCATGGGCGGTGGCATAGGTGCAATGTATTTGGAAAAATATCCCAATGTTTTTGAAAAGGCAGTACTTACTTCTCCTATGATAGAGATTGCCACTCCTACCACAAATGCCTTCGTAATTAAGTTGGTATGTTTATTATCGCATTTGCGTATTTTTGCGAAGAGCTTTTTGCCAAAGCATCACGAATACGATCACACCTACAAATATCCTCAGTGCTCTGCTATGTCAAAGGCCAGATACAACAGCCAGTACAATCAAAGGGAAGAAGAACCACACTACAGGACAAATGGAGCTACATTTGCCTGGACTAGAGAGGCAGTTAATGTTTCTAAAAAAATTCTAAAAAACGCCCATTTAATAGAAATTCCTGTTATACTAATGCAAGCATCTAAGGATACACTTGTTATGCCTCAGGCGCAGGTTAAGTTTAGTCAGTTGGCAAAGAATTGCACCCTAAGGATATTTGAGGGTAGCAAACATGAGATATTCAATGCCACAGACGACATAATTAGAGAGTATTATAAAGAGGTTTTCAGTTTCTTTGAGAACCGTAGTTGTGAGGAATAGGAGATTATTATGTCAAATCAGGATTTTAGAGAATTTGACCCAGAAGATACAAACGGGGCTGATATTTCAGACGAGATAATTGAAGAGGTTACCGGAAAAGATAAGGATTCTTCAGATAAGGACAAAAAGCCTACAGAGTTTTGTTATATGTGTCATAGACCAGATAATATCTGTGGACCACTTATCAAGATGGCCCCAGGAATGGGCGTTTGTAACGAATGTTTACAGCGCACATTTGATTCTATGGGAAGCTTTGGCTTTGGCGGTGGAGACAATTCCAAGAGCAATATGGACATGAATAAAATGCCAAACATCAGCTTCTTAAATCTCGGTAGTCTTTTTGGTGAAGGCCCTAAGGTTAAGAATGCCCACGGTACTGCCAGCCAGAAAAAGGAGGACAAACCAGCTCCAGCAATCGATATAAATAACATTATTCCACCACACAAAATCAAGGCGATGCTTGATGATTACGTTGTTGGTCAGGATTATGCAAAAAAGGTTATGTCTGTAGCTGTTTACAATCACTACAAGCGTGTTGCTACAGGAACCATGGACGATATCGAAATCGAGAAGTCAAACATGCTTATGCTTGGACCTACAGGTTCTGGTAAGACTTATCTTGTTCGTACTCTTGCAAAGCTTCTTGATGTACCTCTTGCTATTACAGATGCTACCTCACTTACTGAGGCAGGATACATCGGTGATGATATCGAGTCAGTTGTCAGCAAGCTTCTTGCAGCAGCAGGTAATGATGTTGAGCGTTGTCAGCAGGGTATCATTTTCATCGATGAGATAGATAAGCTTGCAAAAAAGAAAATACAAATCAGCGTGATGTAAGCGGTGAATCAGTGCAGCAGGGTATGCTAAAGCTTTTAGAGGGTGCAGATGTAGAGGTTCCTATTGGAGCATCTAGCAAAAATGCAATGGTTCCTACCACTACTATCAACACTAGAAATATTCTGTTTATCTGTGGTGGCGCTTTCCCAGCAATGGATGAGATTATAAAGGCCAGACTGAACAAGCACTCATCTATGGGATTTATGGCTGATTTAAAGGATAAATATGATGATGACAAGAACATCCTTCAGAAGGTTACAGTAGAGGATTTAAGAGAGTTTGGAATGATTCCAGAATTCATTGGACGTCTTCCAATCGTATTCGCTACAGAAATGCTCGATGAGGATATGCTTGTCAGAATCTTAAAAGAGCCTAAGAATGCTATTATTAAGCAGTACCAGAAGCTATTAGAGCTTGATGAGGTTAAGCTTGAGTTTGAAGAGGGAGCTCTTCACGCTATTGCAAGAAAGGCACTCGATAAGAAATTAGGTGCTAGAGGACTCCGTTCTATCATCGAAGAATTTATGCTTGATATTATGTACGAGATTCCAAAGGATGATAATATCGGTCAGGTTATTATTACAGAGGATTATATCGAGAAAAAGGGTGGCCCTAAAATTCTTGTTCGAACAGCAGGAATGCTACCAGAAAGAGCTGCAGCTAACTAGTTTTTAAGATTGTGAAATAAACATCAATCTAAAATAACTGTACATGCCAGTTATAAAATTTGATATTGTTGCTTAATAAGAGTTATTGATAACATTTTGGAAAATTTGTACAAAAAATTCCGACATTTTCTTTACTTTAATAAAGTCTTTTGCTAAACTATCTTTAGTCGAGCAAAGCTTGGCAAGTAATATATTGGAGGTACTTTAGCATGAGCAAAGGTACAGTAAAGTGGTTCAACAATTCTAAGGGCTACGGATTTATCTCAGACGAAGAAGGCAAGGACGTATTCGTTCACTTCAGCGGCATTAACTCAGAGGGGTTCAAAACACTTGAGGAAGGTGCTACAGTCGAGTATGAAGTAACCGATGGTGCAAAGGGACCACAGGCTGTTAACGTAACAGTTGTTCGTTAATAGGCACCACAGTTAATCATTATTTTGGTACCTTTGGTTTTGTTATGAAAAACGGGCTTTAAAGGCAATAAAAAAATGTGATTAAGGGGAGAGGCAGCGTAATTTTTACATTACGCTGCCTTTGTTTTTAGGAGGCTTTTTGAAACGATTACTTGGATTTTTATTTAGATTAATATTTTCTTTTACAATTTCTGTAGCAATTTTTACATTGCTATTATTGGCACGTCATATTTTCACTTCAGAGAAAGAAATTGCTCCAGCTATGGTGGACGAACCTGTTAAGGTGGAAAGTGTATCTTATGATAGGTATGCATATCAGCACTTAGATCAGGAAGCTCAGACTACCTATGATCAGATATACAGTTGTATGCAGGATTATAAGGAAAAGGTTACTGTTACCACAAAGGATAGTGATGTCTTGCAGAAGGCATATGAAGCCGTTATGGCTGATTATGGTGATATTTTCTGGGTGAATGGCTACAAATTCAATACCTATACTACAGATGAAAAAGTTATGAGCATCGAGTTCTGGCCTAAATACACTATGACTAAGGACCAGAAGGATGTTTATATGGCATCTGTTGAGGCAAAAGCTGATGAGTGGCTGGCAGGGATAAGCACTGATGCAAGCGATTTTGATAAGGCATTATATGTATTTGAAACATTGATTGAAAATGTAGATTATGATCCTGAAAGCCAAGAAAATCAGAATATACTAAGCGTATTTTTGTATCAATCTACTGTGTGCCAGGGGTATGCAGACTCTGCCTGGTATTTATTGGACAAGCTAGGTATCAAGAGTACAGTTATCACTGGTACAGCTAATGGAGAAAATCACGCCTGGAATCTGGTATATCTTGATGGTGCTTACTATTACATGGATGTTACCTGGGGTAATAGCAAATACCTGGATGGAAATAATGATACTGCAAAGAGAGTAAATTATGCATATTTTGCAATGACCACAGAGGAAATCAGTCAGAATCACATAATAAATGTAAGCTTCGAGGTGCCAGAGTGCCTTTCAAACGCAGATAATTATTATGTTCATAAGGGGCTGTATTATGATTGGTTTGGCGTTGATGCTATAGGTGAGCGGCTTGCACAATCCTATGAAGAGGGTGAGGCAGAAATATCTTTGAAATTTAGTAATTCTGACTTATATTCCAGGGTTATTACCTACTTTATAGAGGAAAATCACCTATCGGAATACTGCAAGGGACTGACATCTGTGTATTATTTACTAGATGAGAATGCAAATGTACTTACAATTCAATGGGTTAAAGCGGAATAATACACACGTAGTTTCAAAAACTACATGTCACAATAATAAAGACTATTTACGTGGAAAAAGTGTCATGGTATAATACCTCTAGAAAAAGCGGAGGATTACCTTGTAATATGTATAAAATTATTCTTGATAGCTGTGGAGAACTTAATGAAGAAATGAAGAAGGACGGTCATTTCGTCAATGTCCCACTTACACTTGAGATTGATGACAAACAGATTATTGACGATGAGACATTTGATCAGGCCAGCTTTATTAAGGCTGTAGCCGAGAGCCCAAATGCTCCAAAATCAGCTTGCCCTTCCCCTAATGCATATATGGAGGAGATGGAATGTGATGCAGATAATATCTACGTTGTCACACTTTCAGCGCAGCTTTCTGGTTCGTATAATAGTGCCTGCCTTGGCAAGGATTTATATGAGGAGGATGACGAATCTAAGAACATTCATGTGTTTGATTCTAAGTCAGCTTCCATTGGTGAAACGCTTATTGCATTAAAAATTGCAGAGTGTGAAAATGCAGGAATGTCCTTTGAAGAGGTTATCGAAAAGGTAGATGCTTACATCGAAGAACAGCATACATTCTTTGTTCTTGAGACACTTGAGACATTTAGAAAATCAGGTAGATTATCAGGTCTAAAGGCAGCTATTGCTGAGACTCTTAACATTAAACCTGTTATGGGTTCTACAGAGACTGGCTATATCCAGCAGCTTGCTAAGGGCCGTGGAATGAATCAGACTATTGATAAAATGACAAAGTGCGTTATGGATGTCACTACAAATTGCGAAGAAAAATTCTTGCAATTTCTCATTGCAACTGTCCAGAACGTGCGTTAGCATTAAAGAAAAAAATGGAGTCTTTGGCCACATTTAAGGATATATTCATTGTAGATATGCGCGGAGTTAGTACAATGTACGCTAATGATGGTGGAGTAATTCTTGTGGTCTAATAATAAAATGACATACGAAGAAGTAGTTTATACAATTGATAATAAGCGCCGTTTTGGGAAGGCTTGTGGAAGAGATGTTACTAAGGAATTTATGGAGGCTTTAGGGCATCCGGATTTAGGAATGCATATCATCCACATAGCTGGTACCAATGGCAAAGGATCAGTAGCAGCTTTTGTGAGTAGTATCTTGCAGGCTGCTTCTTTTACGTGTGAAAATCACTTTAAGGTGGGGCTTTTTACATCACCTCATCTGATAGATTATACAGAACGCATTCAGATAGACGGAAAGCAGATATCCAAAGAGGATGTCACCAGAATAGGCCAGCAGCTTCTTCAGACAGAGCTTGAGTTGGAACCTACTATGTTTGATTACTGGCTTGCTATGGCTATGGTCTATTTCAAGGAACAGCAGGTAGAGTATGTTGTTCTGGAAACTGGCTTAGGTGGAACAAAGGATTCCACCAATGGTCTGTCCCAGTTGCCAGAAATCTGCGCCATTACATCTATTGGTCTGGAACATACACAGTATTTAGGGAATACCCTATCAGAAATCGCAGGAGAAAAGGCTGGTATAATAAAGCCTGGCGTTCCCGTGGTTATAGGTCAGATGGATACTGAGGCATCAGATGTTATTCGAAAGAAATGTAACGAGTTGGGGTGCAAATTAATCCAATCTCAGGAGGTTTCAAGGGATATAAAGTTAGGATTATTTGGTGGATATCAGCGTAAAAATGCGGCAGTAGCTGTGGATATAGCCAATAATCTGAAAATGAATATAGACTGTCAGACGATTGCAGAAGGACTTGCAAATGCTGTATGGCCTGGAAGGATGCAGATCATATCAGAATCACCATTTATAATGGTGGATGGAGCCCATAATCCATCTGGAGTGATAGCACTGCGTGATAGTATTCAATCAGAATTTCCAAATCAGCGGTTTTCATTTATAATGGCAGTAATGGCAGATAAAGATTATCTGGAGATGGTACAGCTGATATCGCCAGTCGCAAGACGAATATTTACTGTTACTGTTGATTCATACAGAGCCCTTCAGGCTAAGGAACTGGCAGAGGCAATAAACGGACTTGGTATAGAAGCAGAGGCTTGTGAATCATATTCTAATGCTCTTGATAAAGCATTGGAATACTCTGAAAAGATTATTGTATTTGGTTCTTTGTACTTTATTGGAGAGATATTGAGCACAGACAAATGCAGGTGAGGTTATGATAAAAACCAGAGCGGAAGCACTGCGGGCATTAGGACTAGGTCCTGATGCGGGGGAGCAGCAGATAAAAGCAGTATACAAGGATTTAGTAAAGAAGTGTCATCCTGATGTTACAGGTAGGGATGACGCCAGCCTTTATAATAGAATCACCGAGGCCTATCAATTCTTAATTAATGATTCAAAGGGAAGAGTTTTGACTCATAGTCGTGTGGTGGGCAAATCCTCTACGAAGAAGCCTGCGAGCAAGGCGGACTATGCAGCTTTTCAAAAGAAGGCTGCAAAACAGAAGGAGCGTCGTGCTCAGGAGTTTGAGGAAAAGCAAAGGGAGTTTTCTGCAATGTATGAAAAACAGGAAGCTGATTATAAAAGAGCTATGGAGGCTATTGATGCCATTCGTGTGGCAAGGGCTATAGAATCCATGGTTTGGGCTAATGGATTAGGAAAAGAAAGTAATAATGATACAAACGAAGAATAATTCTTTATTTAATATATTTATCGCAGTTGTTATGGTTGCGCTTCCTACTATGCTAGAGCAGATTCTTTCTGTTTTGATGCAGTACGTGGATACTGCCATGGTAGGACGTCTGGGTGCTGATGCCACAGCTGCCGTATCTACATCTACCACTATTACCTGGCTTATAGGTAGTATTCCTGTGGCATTTGGTGTAGGCGCAATGACACAGATTGCTCAGGCTATAGGTAGCGGTGAGAAACACAAGATATCTCAGGTAGCAAAGGTGAGTCTTGTCTTTGCTGTAGGAGTAGGTGTTATAATCGAAGCTATTTGTATGGCTGTAGCACCTTTTGTTGCAGGATGGATGGGGGCCTCTGAGGAGGTTGCTCCAGCTGCCACCAGATATTTCTTTTGGATTTCTGTACCTATTGTTTTTAAATCATTGAACATTGTATTATCAGCAGCTATTCGTGCTACAAAAGATACTAAGACTCCAATGTTTATTGGTGTCGGAGCCAATCTTTTAAATGTTGTATTAGACTATGTATTTATTTATATCTTTGGGTTGGGCGTAGATGGAGCTGCTTATGCTACCTGTATTTCAGCTGTAGTTAGTGGTTTGGTAACTCTTAGCGTATTTTTAGGACATAAAGAGTTTAAGCTGGAGAGCTCGGTTTTTTCTCTTGATAAAGAAATCGTGGACAGAATGTGGAGACTTTCCCTTCCAGTACTTTTGATTAATGTGGCATCCACATCCGGATATGTTGTTTTTGCGGGACTTGTTTCTCATATGGGTACCATTATTTTTGCGGCCCATAGTATTGCAGTTGGAGCTGAGGAGCTATTCTATATTGGAGGATATGGATTCAAATCAGCAGCAAATACAATGGTTGGCATTTCGTATGGAGAACAGAATCACGATAAATATCACGCAGTATGTGTAAGCAGCGTTATAGCAACAGTAGCTATAATGACAATTAGTGGAGTGCTTTTATTTATATTCGCTGAAGCTCTTATGGGATTCTTTACAAATGATCCCCAGGTTATAGCGCTAGGTACTACAGTACTTAAAATGGTAGCTTTTAACGAGCCTTTCTTTGGTTTATATATTATTTCAGAAGGTATATATTATGGCCTTGGAAAGACGAAGTACCCATTTGTTATCGAGTTTGGAGGTATGTGGCTGGTACGAATTGTATCAACATTTATCGGTATTCATTTCTTTGGAATGGGATTAATAGGCGTATGGTGTTGTATGATTGCAGATAATGTGATTAAGGCTATACTACTCACAGTTCCTTTGAAAACATTATGGAAGAAATAAAGAAAGCCTTTGAGAATTTTTTCTCAAAGGCTTTTGTTGTTTTATGAATACAATTTTCTAACGTTCTTTTCGATGACATTGGAAGTGGAAATCTTGAACTCTCCATTAAGGAAGTTCTCAAGCTGTCCAAGTGTGTTAATAACCTTTCCATTTAATAAAATAATAAATGGCTTCTGACCGTCTTCGTTGAGTGTCATTCTGTAATCAACTCTATCCATAGCATATTCAATACCCATTTCATATGAATCGAAATATGCTCTTGCATTGCCAAGTGTATGATCAGATGTAATCCAATATTCTTCAACAAAATTGATAGTAGGATCAATGGCACTCATTTTAATAAATTTTTCTGCACCATCTTCACGGAGTAATTTGTATTCTTTGTTAAGTGTTGTTAATTCCATATTATTCACCTTATAAAATAAAAACACACAATCTTGTAGTAGTATTAAACAAAACTGCAAGATGTCAAACATTTGTTACTCAATCTATGAAAATATAACATGATTTGCGTTATATGTCAACTGCTAAATACAAAACTAATTTAATATATAACGCTTGAAAAGGAGCTAACAAGTGCTGAATCCTATTATTCGAAACAAATCGACTCGATTGAAACCGAATAATATTGTTTACATAAACATTGGTAAGGAATATAATATAGTTAGTTCGATAACAACCGAGTCGAAAGGAGCCGAATAAAATGAAGTTTTATGGAAGAGCTACTGAGCTTAAGCGTATGAAAAGAGAGTTAAATGCAGATGACATGCGTATGACTCTTATATATGGAAGACGAAGAATTGGTAAAAGCGAACTTGTTAAGCAGGCAATAAAAGAAGCGAATATTAAAGCAATATATTATGAATGCAAGCAGGTAACAGAAGAAAGCAATGTGCAGAGCATATGTGAGGTAGTTTATGATACATTGGATCTTCCTAAATTGGGATATACAAAGGTAGAAGAAATAGTAGATTACATTTTTAAGCTTTCAAAGGATGAAAACATAGTTTTTGTATTGGATGAATATCCATATCTTAGAGGGGCTGTAAAGGGGCTAGATAGCATAATTCAGGCACTTGTAGATAAATATAGAGACAATTCAAAGTTAAAGCTCATTATACTTGGTTCTTATGTGGATGTAATGAAATCATTGCTATCAGAATCAAATCCTTTATATGGACGAGTAGATTTGGTTATTGATCTTAAGCAAATGGATTATTATGAGTCAGCTTTATTTTATCCTAACTTGTCTGATGAAGATAAGGTAAGAATATATTCTGTATTTGGAGGAATCCCATATTACAACAGACTGGTTGATGATAAAAGAAGTGTTAAGGAAAACATTATAGAACTTATAGCTTCATCTGGGGCACGTTTAGAAAATGAAGTATCTATGTACCTTAGTGCTGAGATATCAAAAATCGTAAATGCAAATGAAGTGTTTGAGGCTCTTTCCAGAGGATTTTCAAAGTACAGTGATATTTTGTCTCAATCTCATGTATCAAGCGGACCTACACTTATAGATGTTCTTGATAAGCTGATGAATATGGAAGTAGTTGAAAAGAAAGCGCCAATCAACGACGAATTCAACAAAAGAAGGCTGGTTATTATATCTGTGATAATCTATCCCTTTTCTATTACAGATACATATTTAAGTATTCATCTCAGCTAAAAATCATGGATTCAGATGTTTTCTATGAGAAATATATTAATAAAGATTTCGAAGAGTTTTATGTGCCTCATAAATTTGAGGAGATTTGTAGACAGTATTTAATCAGACAGAATCGTCTTGGAAATATTGAACCTGTCATAGAAAAGATAGGCAAGTATTATTATGATAATCCAAAGGAACGAACCAATGGAGAATTCGATGTCGTTACCTTGGATGAAAATGGATATGTCTTTTATGAGGTGAAATTCAGAAATAAGAAGACTTCCGATGAAGTTATTAATGAGGAAATTCATCAGGTCAAGGAGACAGGGCTTAATTGCTATAAATATGTATTCATTTCCAGGGCAGGTTTTACAGGTAAAGAAACAGA
This sequence comes from Butyrivibrio fibrisolvens 16/4, assembly GCA_000209815.1. Classification (GTDB taxonomy): domain Bacteria; phylum Bacillota; class Clostridia; order Lachnospirales; family Lachnospiraceae; genus Pseudobutyrivibrio; species Pseudobutyrivibrio fibrisolvens_A. The sequence continues at coordinate 145,920 of FP929036.1, read as the reverse complement.
TGAAGTGAAGCATATTGAATTGAGTGAGTTATACATATAAATATCGTATATAAAGGGAGAAAGGGGTATCAGTAATGCATAAGCTAAGACGAGTGTATGCACTTCTTGCTATTCTTTCATTGGTATACTCTGTAGCGGTATTCATGGTAGGAAGTGGTACCTTTTCATTTATTATATGGATCTTTGCGGCTATATTTTGGGGCTTTCTATATTTGATGGATAAAAAAAGTTTATGGCCTAAAATTCCGAAAGCTATAAAATATGCTTTTAGAAGCATAGTAGCAATATGCCTTACCATTTTTGTCATTTGCCAAGGATGTATCCTTACTCAGTTCTTTTCAAAAGGTGAAAGTGGAGCTGAATATATTATTGTTTTAGGTGCTCAAATGAGAGATTGGGGACCAAGTGTAGTTTATAAAGCTAGGCTTGATTCAGCCGTTGAATATTTAAATAATAATCCTGATACCAAAGTCATAGTTACAGGTGGCCAAGGGGCTAATGAATCTATCTCTGAAGGCGAAGGTGGACAAGAATATCTTTTATCACAAGGAATTAATAAAGATAGAATTCTAGTGGAAAAGGATTCAGTTGATACTGACGAAAATATTAGTAATGCACTATCACTGATAGATACAGATAACGACATGAAGATATGCATTGTCACAAACAACTTTCATGTATTTAGAGGAGTAATGATAGCAAAACGATACACAAATGCCCAAATATCAGGTATTGCAGCTTTTACACAATACCAGTATCTTCCTAACAACATGGTTAGAGAAACCTTTGGAATATTAAAAGATATATTATAGATATATGGGAAAAAGAGGATTATTTAAAAGAAATCAATCGATGGAAAGATGTAAGAGATACATATCTAAAAAGGAAAAACATGTATCTTAGTAGACAAAAGAAAATCGTCCTCAATCTGGGGACGATTTTATAAAAAGGCTCATAGGGCCATTAAAAAATATCTTTTGCAAACTCCATTATAAATGTATCCCTTTTAATATTACTTCCATTCTTTTTTCTTAATGTGTTTTAAGTAATTCTTTTTAAAGTCACGTCTGTTTCCAAAGAATATTTCTTCAGATTTTGAATATAAATTTTTTTCTATTTTCAATTCAATAAGTGTAAAGGTACATAACAAATCTGCAACTTGAAAAAGTTTATAATCCTTAGGCAAAACTTTTCTAAAGATAGGATTAGGTAATAAGACACTGAATACAGAAGCAAGAATTTTGCTTACCTGAATCTGTCCATTATCGTAATATATTTTAACCTGATCACTATCAAGAAAATCTGAGTAATGTTCTCTGATGAAAGAGGATATTTGTTTTGCAAGTTTTCCAGTAGCCTCTACCGGATCATCCACATGTTTTTCTCAATATAAAAAGATTTATAGGTGATATCTAATTGGCGAACAAAAGCAACCATTTTATTGAAAACTCTACGTCTTTCAGGAATTGACATGCGTTTGTATATTTCTTCTTTACGAATAATGGGACCGGTATGGATACATAAATCATGAAGTCCAAGATAATCTAATTCTTTATCAAGTTTTGAAATATCCTCGGAAATATCAATAGATTGGTCATGAAAAACCATTGTGATTATATAAAATGGTGAATGAACAGCATACTCGCCAAAATCACCGGATTCATCAATAAAAATACTTATTTCTTTCATAAAATACTCCCCAATAAAAATGGCGGGGAACTTCCCCGCCCATGATGGACCTGGGTCTTTCGACCAGCCCTTATTTGTATTAATATATTACAATACTTTCCCAAGATTTTCAACTTATAATAAGGAGATACAGTGCAATGAAAACAACGAATGTACCCCAGCTGTACCCCTTGTTGTAGTCCGCGCGAGACGGGAATAAGGAAACATCTCGATTTCATTTCGCAAGCTCATGAAATCAAGATAGGTCGTCCCGTCTCGATTTAAAGTACTCATTTAGTATAAAAAAATAGGATCACCCACAAATGGATGATCCTATTTTTTATAC
>FP929036.1:137800-143752 GCA_000209815.1 Butyrivibrio fibrisolvens 16/4 | reverse complement strand
CTCTGCTGCAATCAACAACAATGGTAATTCTAAAGGAACTTTCTCCATAAGTCAAGGTATTTTCTAAAGTTTTAAAGCTTGATAAATGAAGACGTGTTTTCTGAAAATTTTATACTGTGGCAGTCCTAAATAATATTGATTATAATGTTGAATTAGTGAAAAAAGTGAGGTGCAAAATGACAATATATAATGGACGACCAGAAAACACTGATGGAAGACTGGAAAAGGAAATTCGTACATACGATTATCTCGATAATTTAGGAATCGAGTACGAAAGGGTAGATCACGAGGCGGCGGAAACAATGGAAGCCTGCAAAGCGGTTGATGAAGCTATTGGCATAGAAATGTGCAAAAATCTTATGCTTTGTAATCGCCAGAAAACTTCCTTTTATCTTCTTTTGATGCCAGGTGATAAAAAGTTCAAAACGAAGGAGCTTTCTTCACAGATTAACTCAGCGAGACTTTCTTTTGCTGAAGCAGAAGATATGATTAAATATCTTGATATAGTTCCTGGATCACTTAGTGTTATGGGGCTTATTAATGATAAAAATAATGATGTAAAGCTTTTAATAGATGAAGATGTTTTAAAAGCTAAATATATAGGTTGTCATCCTTGTGTGAATACATCTAGTTTGAAAATATTAACAGCTGATGTGATTGAAAGATTCATACCTTCTACTAATCACGATATTACTATCGTGCATCTAGTAGGCGAAGATTAATAAATTAGGGAGAAATACAATGCAATTAGACAATAATTTAGAGTGGAAAATGGTTTCTTGCGAACACCTAGTTGAAGATGAGTATATTGATTTTAGAAAGTGTGCCTATGAACTTCCTGATGGGACTGTTTTTGAACCTTTCTATAATTATAGTAGAAGAGATTATGCTGTTATCGTTGCTACTGATGAGCAGGGAAAGTACATTTGTGTTAAACAGTTTAGACATGGAATTAATAAGGTGACCGTGGAATTCTGTGCAGGTGGATTGGAAAGATTAGATGGTAAGGAATATGGCTCAAATAATGGAGCTATGGTAGAAACAGCTTTAGAAGGTGCTAAAAGAGAACTCTTAGAAGAAACGGGCTATGTGTCAGATGATTGGAAGTTCTTGCTTAAGATTCCTTCAAATGCAACAATGGCAGATAATTACGCCAATATTTTTGTAGCTAAAAATTGCCGCAAAGTTGCAGGACAAAACTTAGATGACACAGAGTTTTTAAATGTACATCTATATAATAGGGGCGAGATTGATGAGATGATACAGTCGGGTGATTTCCCTCAGATGGCCCACGTGCTGGCACTGTTGTTAGCAGAGAAGTAGGTGAATATCTGATGAAGATGTTCAGTGGACCTCTGTTCTGAGCCAACCGAAGCGGCAGCGGAGACGTGGCGCCAGTAAGCGCAAATAAAAATGCCCCTCATGTCTGGTCCACAGGAAGGGCTCTGCTCATTTTGAGCAATTAGGTTCTAAAAACTCGTGGAGCATCCACTTTGGAGTGGGTGCTTTCTTTATATATATTATAACTTCAAATTCTCTTTAATTCAATGCTACATTATCCTAAAACAAACTACTCAAGAACGGGACTCGAATCACATTCTTCTATTGATTATATGAATATTTCCAAATGCTTTTCATCTGAGAAACAAGGATATCGACATCCCAGTGCTTTTTGAGTTCTTTGGACTATTTGGATCATTTACAATAATCTGCCCATCATCAGTTACACCTGTTAAAACAATAAAGTGTCCTGTTTTAGTAAAATCACCTGGTGTCATAGAACAGATTAATGGCGTGGAGCTTGTAAGATTATTCAGTATGTAATCAGCTGACACACTACATGCCGAGACATCAAGTCCAAAATGCTTTGCTCCTGTAGTCATAATATCCCATGACGTTCCCTGTCCATATGTATAGAATCCCTGCTGTGCAGCGTATTGACTTACAACATAAGGATTAATGGCTGCATTTTGCTCAAGTCCGCATGCAACCATGGCAACACATGTAGGTCCGCATCCAGCTATACCCACATAATTTCCACCATAATCTTTATATCCCCAACGTTTATCCCACTGGATAAATAAAGGAATATCACGTTCTGACATTTCCTTTGAAACATCCATGTCAAAATCTTCGTCTTTGTACTTATTAAAGTTTTTCACATAATCAGATGCCTCAGGATATTTCTCACCAAATTCAATTACATTCTGCGGTATATCTTCTACGTCTTGATTACCAAATATGTTGAATCTTAAAATCACAATCAAAAAGATTAATACAATAGCCAATACAGGCTTTAACATTTTTAGGTGTTTCTTTGTATGCTTTTCTTCTGGTAGATTTAAGTCATCAATTTCAAAATCAACCTTTTGTTTCTTTGTTGCCTTAGGACTGTGTTTAATCTTAATTATGCTTATTAAAACATAAATAAAAAATGAAAGTGCCAATATACAAAATGCCACAGAATCAGTTAGCCACTCTGGTGCAAAAAATAATCCATTGCTATTAAACCAATAAAAACAGCAAGGATGATTAGTATGACTTTTGCAAGCCATAAAATGATATTTTTCAATTTTATATATTCCCCCAGTAATTATTTAGTATTAATATTTTAAAATATAAAACATTCGAAAATCAAGGTGTTCTAAAATATCAAATACATACAAAAATATTAATCATAAGTGTATATTTAACTGCATAGAAAATTATGAACAATCCTCGTTTTTGCCTATAAATACAGCATTCTACCACCAGTAGAGTGACAGATTGTTCCTATTTTTATATGATTTTTGTGGAGGTAAGGGATGAATAACGAAAAAATTGGAAAGCTTATTAAAAACGCACGATTAAGTAAAGGTTACACACAAAAAGAAATTGCTAACAAATTAGGTGTCACTGATAAAGCAGTTTCTAAATGGGAATGTGGAAAATCTTTCCCAGATATTACTATGATTGAATCAATCTCTAGAGAACTAGGCATTAGTGTAAATCAATTAGTCGGTGTTGCAGATAATTCTAAGGAGGAGGCTGTTATGTTAGAAAAAAATGAAAAAAAGATAAAGATAAGAATCATGATTTCCATCATTATTTTTCAGTAATTGCCATTAAGGCTATTACCAGACTATTGTGTAGTTTTTCAACGTACTGGTATATAAGTACTATATTCGAAAACATCGTTTACTTTATTTTTATTCTTATAGGGGTAACTAGCTTGATTTCAAGCATAATTTTAATTCACAAAAGGAGGAAGATGTATGAGAAAAATGAAGTTGATGACTAAAATGGTTGCTTTTGCTATGAGCATTATTATAGCTAGTAGCACAGCATTGCCTGTATCAGCAAAAGGATCCGGAGGATTTATTGAAGAATCTAGGATTGTAGCGCAAGGTGTTTTAGAAGACGGAACTCCTTACACTTTGTATGCAGTTCCTGAAAAAGGTGCACATGTAAATATAGTGGATAGTGTTCATTACGAGTTAAGAGTTACTTTCCCTTGGAATTCAACACCACCTGATTATATGGATGTATCAATCCCTATGAATGGCACAACATATAAGGGAACCTTAAAATTATGGGGGTACTTTAGAAATTTCAATGATTATTGTTTAGATGCCACTTATACAGGAACGTTAATAGGTAGACTATAATATTCAAAAAAGCTAGGATATCTCGTATCCTAGCTTTTTTGGTGGCCTTTGGAATGAATCATTATCAAATAAAGATATTTCGAGATATTATGCCGGCGCATCAAATGTTGGCATGGCATCAACAAGCTCCTGTAATGGCGACCAACTCATAGGGTCAAAATCATCCGAATTATCTTTAGAGAATGAATCTTCATCATTATTTGGCGAAGATTTTTTCTTTTCATTAGCTTCCTCAGAAGTTGCAGGAAGTTCTCCATAAGCATCAGAGTTTTTAAATTCTTTTGCCACCTCATTAAGTGCTGCTACGATGAATTCTTTATATGGATCTTTGTCAGATATTCCTGATATAGATTGCATAATTATATCATTAACCTCTTCTTTCGAATTGGCATGCTTTAATCGGCTGGCCATAGCTTCTGCCATTCTGCGAATTCGTACATATTGAAGATATAAGTCTGGATTGTGTTGTTTTAGATAAGATTCTTCTTTTGGCTAAGCCTCTTACCACTTTTAATCTTTGCCATAATTCTAGTCATCATCTTTTCGTCATTTTGGTCAGAATTATTCTTTGATTCTTCAATTTTATCTCTAATAGAAGCTGCAATTTCGCTTCCAAGCTTTTCTTTACTCTTTTCATGAGCTACAGATACATCAAATTTGATGGTATCCATTTTAATGTTTGCCTGTATCAATATATTGTCCATAAGTTTCCAGCCCCTTTCATAATAAAAAGGTATCAATAGATATGATCAATCCATTGATACCTTCAAATCCCTTACCACAAAATGAATACTTTCTCTATTTGTATATCGGCAGATTATATTAATAATTCAGCATAAATTTTTAGAATGACTCTCCGATATAATATACGAAGACTAGGCACAGGGACGTGCAAAAGAGTCTTCGCGTTTGGCACTTTTATACTCTTTATTTGTGGAAAGGAGTCCGCTATGAAGATTGAAAACAGCCATGTAAATATGGCATCTAGTCACAATTCTTATTCTTACACCCATGTAGAAGTTGCAACAATTGAAAGACGAGCCAGTTCAGACACACTTGGCGCCATTATGCAACTATCTGAAGAAGGGGAAAAATCCTACAAAGAAGCAATTAAACAATATGAAAAAGACGAAGAACAGGCCAGAAAAGATAGGCAGCAAAAGAATATGCAAAACTCCATGAAATTAATGGCTGAGCAAGAGAAAAAGGCTCGTGAAGCTAATGCAGGAAGGAGTCAGTGGAACTTTGAAGACCTGGAAATTAGCATTGTAAAAAAGATCCTTGCGGTACTAAATGGCGAGAAGCTTGATACAAAGCTTAAAGAACAATTACATAATTGGCAAAAGGGAATACTTGGTGGATGTGATAATAATTCAGATGGCGTTAGCTTCAGTGTAAATGGAATCAGCCAGAATACCTTAAATTTGTCTTCAGCTGAGTCAGTTTCTAGGACGCAAGTTTGGCAGAAAATAACGGCTACAGAAGGAACCCATCTAGAATATGAAAATACAACCTTTGCAAGTCAAGGCACCATTCAGACAGCTGATGGCAGAAGCCTGAATTTTAATGTTGAGGTTCAGCTTGGACGCAGCCTGTCTCAAAAAATCAATACTCTATCGGCAGAGTCATACACAAGAATCCTTACAGACCCTTTGGTGATAAATATGGATTCTAATATCACATCAGTATCAGATATGAAATTTAAATTCGATATTGATTCAGATGGAAAAGAGGATGAGATTTCCTTTGTTGGTAAAGGCAGTGGATTCCTGGCATTAGACAAAAATGAAGATGGCAAGATAAATGACGGTTCTGAACTTTTTGGAACTAAGTCTGGAGACGGCTTCAGTGATTTGGCGGAATATGATGAAGATCATAACGGCTGGATTGATGAGAACGATTCTATTTTTTCAAAACTAAAAGTCTGGACTAAGGATGAAAATGGTAATGATCAGCTTCTTAACTTGAAAGAAGCTGATGTTGGTGCTATTTATTTAAACAGTGCTGAGACAGAGTTTTCATACAAGGACATAGTTGGGGAAACCAATGGTGTTCTTCGTAAGACTGGAATTTATCTTAAAGAGAGTACGGGTGCTGCCAGCACTGTAGCTCATGTAGATTTGGCATTATAACATTAGAGCCTGCAATATTGGAGGCTCAACATAAATTTCAATGTCGAGCGCGAGACGGGAATAAGGAAGCATCACGACCGGCTACGCCAGCCGTGATAGGTCGTCCCGTCTCGATTTAAGTGCTCTTTAACGCAAAAATGAGGCCATCCAAATGGATGACCTCATTTTCTGCA
>FP929036.1:134775-137663 GCA_000209815.1 Butyrivibrio fibrisolvens 16/4 | reverse complement strand
AATCGGCTTTAATCGTTTTCTGTCGTTCTCAACAACAATGGTAATTCTATAGTAATATCATCCATAAGTCAAGGAAAAATTAAAATTCGCAAAGCTGCGTGAATATAGGAAGATTTTCAGAAAAATCAATATAGGTGGTTGTGACCTCAATAAATGATTATAATAGAAACTGATAATAATACACTGGATGGTATATATATTTTCTTTTCGGTGATTTTATATTAAACTATTTTGATGATTGGCCTAAGGAACTAGTTAGTATGAACCAGATTTCTCTGAATAATAAATTCATAAATGTTGTTCAAGCTGCCAGGGAGCCTTCATTTGGAGGTAATCAGGGGTGGTTTGTGGAGAAGTCTTTGGGTAATATGGCTAGTCAGGGGTGCGGCGTTATATCAGCTGTTGACACCCTGCTATATATAAACGGGCTCTATAATCCTACATTGGAAAAGTATTCTAATGAAGTGGAGCGTTTTTGCCGTGAACGTAGATTTGCAAAGTTGTTTATGAATGAAATAAAGATTCGTAAATACGATAATGGTGTTATCTCGTTAGGAATAATACCTATTCAAATGTCCGGTTTTCTTAATCGTATGATGAAAGCTATAGGGAAGCCCTTTCGATTCAGATGGAATGGAAAACATGGGCACAAAGATATGTATCAGAAAATGAAATATATGCTTTCTAATGATATTCCTGTGATATGGTCGCTGTACGCTTTTGGAAGGCAGATTAGAATGTATCATATGTCTATGGATTGTCAGGATTTTGTCTACGCAGATATCTCAGTAAATAGCCATTACGTTACGGTTACAGGAATAATAGAAGGGCTCTCAGCAGCACATCCTCGGATGATAGAGGTTTCCAGCTGGGGAAAGAGATATTATATCGATTATGATGAATATTTGGAGTATGTTGGGAAATCGCTTATAAATGCATATTGCTCTAATATAATGTTTATAAAAAAGGAAAGATATTAATGAAAAAAAGAATAGTAGTTTTAGGTGTTATAATTCTGGCGTTGGCAGGTGTCGGAGTGGGATGTTATGCATATTATAACCAGCTTTCAGATTTAGTTTATAAGGAAGTTTATGTGGAGGCTGGAACTTCAGACTGTGATGTGTCCGAGTTTTTGAAGCGGGAGGATGACACCGCTAGATTCACCAAAGATTCCAAATTTGATGCAAAGACTCCGGGGGATTACAATTTAAAAATCAAGGCATCATTACCAATTTTTGGAGAAAAGACATTTGATACTGTTTTGCATGTACAGGATACTGTTGCACCTCAGGTTACGCTTGCAAAGGATTCCATCGAAATATATACCACTGAAGGGGCGCCTGTTGTAACTGATTTTGTGGATAGTATAGATGATGTTACCAACTGCAGTATTGATTTTGCGGAACAATATGATTTTACAAAAGAGGGGCAATTTGATATAACAATTCTGGTAAAGGACACCAGTGGAAATGAGACTAAGGTGTCGATTCCTTGCACTGTGATTGAGGATGTTACTCCTCCAGAGATTAAGGGGGTAGAGCCTCTTGTAATTGCTCAGGGAGATGCCGTTTCTTATAAAAAGAATATAGAAGTAGTTGATGATCGAGATGAGAATCCTAGACTGGAGGTTGATAGCTCAGGTGTAAATGTGGATAAGAGAGGCGTTTACACTGTGAAATATATAGCTAGTGATGCAGCAGGGAATACCACAGAAAAGACAGCTACTGTTAAAATCGTTTCGGCCAAAATTAGTGCCGCTACAGAGGAAACCGTATATGCGAAGGCAGATGAAATACTTGCAGAAATAATTAAACCTGGAATGTCACAGCTTCAGGAAGCCAGAGCTGTATTTAACTGGGTAGTGGACAACATTACATATTCTGAATCTGCAGGAATAGATGATGTACTATCGGCAGCATACAAGGGCATGTTTAATCGTATTGGTGATTGTACAGTAAAGCAGAAAACCGCCGAGGTTATGCTTAATCGACTTGGAATCAAGAACATGGAAATAGAAAAATTCGAGATACCAGAGGGCATTACTGGTTGCTTATAGATGTAGGCGAAGGTTGGTATCATTACGATCCAAATTTACAGTTGGATGGTACATTAATATTCTATTGGCATGATGCTGATTTGTGGGAATATTCAAATGCCCATAAGAATACTCATAATTATGATCCAAGCAAATATCCTAAGATACAATAATAAAAGAGGAGATTAGTAAAATGAAAAAAGTTATAGCTACAATTTTAATTGCTACTACATCACTGATGATGGTAGCTTGTGGAAGTTCTTCAGGTGATACTAAGGTAATAGAGTCTTCATCTAATTCATCTAATGGAGCGGCTGCTTCCTCAAACTCAGAGAGTGGTTTTACTTTCGAGTATGAGGGATTAGAAATTACAGTAGATGCAGATGTTGCACCTGTCATTGAGAAATTAGGCGAGCCTTCTAAATATTTCGAGTCACCAAGCTGCGCAGCAGAAGGAATCGGAAAGCTTTACACCTATAGCGATTTTGAAATCCAGACATATCCAGATGGAGATGTTGATCGTGTGCTTTATGTTAGATTGAGAACAGATAACGTGTCTACAAAGGAGGGCGTAGATCTTTCTAGCTCTAAGGATGATATTATTAGTGCATATGGAGAGCCAACTTCTGAAGGAACTGGTTCAATGACTTATGAAAACAATGGTACATCACTTATATTTATTTTTGACGGTGATGCATTGAGCTCTATAGAGTATGATAGTGAACTAAACAAATAGTAGGTAGAAATTGTCTGAAAATCACAGGGATTTTTTAGAGCTTTGCAACTTTAGAAAATCCCTTGACTTATGGGCAATATTACTATAGAATAACCATTGTCGTTGAGAACGACAGGT
>FP929036.1:122076-134627 GCA_000209815.1 Butyrivibrio fibrisolvens 16/4 | reverse complement strand
GACTAGTAGAGAGTCTAGAACGCTTGATAATTCAAGCTTTCTGGACTTTCTTTTTTTGCAAATGGAACAATTTTTGGGTGTCCACTAGGTGTTCCCTGAGTGGAAGAACCCATCGCATTAAGTTTTGCTTTCACATCTTCTAGATAATCCTTCTGTGCAAAGCTGTAATACTTCAAATTGGTTTCAATTGAGTGACCAAGCATTGCAGCTCTATCTGCTACAGTTATTCCCATAGGAATTAACACATTTGAATTAAGTGACATACGGAAAGCATGATTGTTTGTTATTGTAAGTCCTTTTGAGCGACATAGTCTTCTAAGAAATGAAGTGTAGGCTTCTTCAATAATCCATCTTCCATCTTTATTGCAAAAAATGAATTCTGATTCAATCCCAAGTTTCTCTTGCTTTGCCTTGATTTCATTAAGTAATGATTCAATGGCATTAGTAAGAGGAAACTGTCTTCCGTCCTCAGATATGCCTTTTTCGTTTTTGGTATAAGGTGCGTAGTATACTTCCTTTTTACCATCAACATTTTGAAATAACTGCTGAGCATGAATGTGGATGTAGTTATCTTTTACATCCTCCCATTTTAGTGCACACAATTCACCAACTCTTACACCTGTTTCAATGGCAAATAGCATTGCATACCCATTGATGTAGTAATCACCAAAGCGTTTCAATCCTGAATCAATACGTCTTCTTACTTCATCTTTAAGCATTTGTATTTCCTCTGGAGAAAATATCTTTTCTTCTGATTTAGCTTTTGAAGTATCGCAGGATTTCATATAAGGTCTGTTTTTTACGTAGCTAACAGGATTTTCCACAATAATCTTGTGCATGTATGCATATTCGAAGATTAGATTTAGGATGCCTTTAAAACTAAGAAAAGTCTTTTGCTTGGGATGTGTCTCAGTAACCCAAGTTTGGATGAATTTCTTTAAATCAACTTCTGAAATAGTTCTGATATCCTTTTTAGCGAAATCTTCACTAATGAATCTTTTGAAATCACCCTTATTCTTTTCTATTGTTCTTGGCTTGGGATTCTCAGTAACAACTTTTTCTTCGAGAGCTGCCTTAAAAACAGATTCAACTGAAAAATCCAACAATCCATCAGCATAGTAGTTATAAAGCTTGTCCATCAGCTTATCGTAACTAACAGCCTTCATTCTTTTGCCATCGGGCATGATGGTGATGTAGTACTCCTTTGGGTCACCATCCGTTGGTGTGTGATGTTTGATTAAACGAGGCTGACCATCTTTAGTTACATGGTTTGATAACACCAGTTGGTCTCGTAGCCTTTGTTGTTTTGTGTTCAAAATATTCAATTCATCTCTAGCACCGCTTGCATCAATAATACCGAGATTCACCTGCGAATTCAAGCTTTCCACATCAGCTTGTAGTTTATACATCATCTTTACGATTTCTATATTTTTAAGTTTTGTATCCATTTTTCCTCCTTGTAAACAAAAAGGAGCAGCAGGTCAATTAATGACTTGCTACTCCTAGCAACACATAAACAGCAAAATTGTAAAAAGTTGATTTGCTGTTTATGAAAATCAAAAAGTTAAGTTTTATCTGTTTATCCGTTGTTCCAAGAAAGAGCAACAAAAAGGAAGATGCTTACTTAAACGGTAAATCATCTTCCATATCAGTTGTTATTGGTATAAAATCAGCCTTTTTTCTACGTACCCAGGCTCTTTGTTTTCCATACTTTTTAAATACATGGGTGGAAATACTTCTGTAGTCATCACATTTCTGATTCATTATTTCGCCTATTGCAGTAGATTCCCATGTAGCCATTGGTGCCAATTCACTATTTCCAAGAGCTTCTACATAAAGCAGCTTTGTACATACATATTCAGGTTGATATTCTTCAATGTAATTAAGGATTGTTCGCTCCATAGGGTCTTCTGGTGTGTATTTGGCCTGTAGCTTGATCAATTCCTTCTGCAAGTCTTTAGAAAGGGTTAGCTTGTAATCACCACTTCTATATATTTCCATTGCCTCAGCCCACATTTGAGCAAAGTAATATCTTGATGCTGGTTCATTATCTAGAATATGAACATCTGCCTTTTCCATATTTACTTCTATTGGAATGAAACGTCTGTTGCCTGATTTATCAGGAGGCAAAAACTGGATTGTATTAGATGAACCTGCAAATACGCACATTCTTGGATGATCTTGGGAATATTTGTCGTATGGAGCTCTGTAGGTGTCTGTTAGGCGGCTTAGAAATGCTTTGGTATCTTCTACGCATTTGGCATGTAAAATAGCTGTCATTTCAGGCATTTCAATAATCCAATGGCCTTGAAGTTTTTCAAATACATCCTTATCACTAAGTTGTTTGATGTCATCACAAAACCATTCATCTTTCATGGATAGGAATCGCAAGAAGCTGGATTTACCAGCTCCTTGCCCACCAACAAGGCAAAGCATATATTCAAACTTTGTTCCAGGATGAAAGGCTCTTTCAATAGCTCCTAGCATAAATAGCTTAAGAGCTTCAGTAGTTAAAGTGCTTTTCTCCACTCCTAAGAAATGTGTCAGTGCATTCTCTATTCTTGGTTTTCCATCCCATTTGAGACTATATAGCAATTCCTTTATTGGATTGTAAGAATTCTGATTAGCAACAACTTTAACAGCTCTATCAATCATTCTGTCTATATGCAAATCATAATTCTTTTCAAGATAAAGGATGATATTATCTAGGTCTGTGTCGGTAAATGAAGTATTATGTCGTTTCCAGCCTAAATCTTTAACTACATCAATACTGCCGCTAAGTTCATTTTTCTTTATTGCTCCTTTTAAAAGAGGATCATTTTCTATGGCCAGCTTGCAATTGTTGTTAGTCTGTTTGATATTGCCTTTAATGTCATATTCAAGTGAATCAGTCCAGTCCCTAGATGGAGTTTCTACTGGCGCTATTTTATATCCATTACTTTCAAGAAAGTCTGCAAGTGCTTTAGCGTCCTGTGGTTTTAAATTTTTCAATTCGTCTTTCAATATTTTTTATCTCCTTATCATAAAATTTCAAAAACTCTATTTGTTCCTCAGTGCTACCGTATGTCAGGTCATCTATCATGGAATCTATGCGGTCAAATGAATTAAGCGCTTCATGAAACAATGGATTGGCATTATCTAAATCCGTGTCTGTTGGAACTAGATCACGTCTCCATGAAAGAAGCAGGCTATGATATTCATGCAAAATAAAAGAGCATCTCGCCTTGCCTGGTGAAACGCTCTTTCTAATGCTTTACGATGTTCAATTTCCTGTTGTCTTTGCTTTATTATTGATGGGCTTTTACAAGTATCTGTGCTGCCATTTAGATTGAAGTCATTACAGATTTTTTGTGCTGATTCAATAGCAGATAGCCCATAAATTTGTTGGACTAGATTGATAACATCACCGTGAGCTCCGCAGCTAAAACAGTAAAAATATTCTTTATTAAGCTTCATACTTGGATGCTTGTCATTATGGAAGAGACAACAACATTTTTTGCTCCTCTTGTCATAGAAAATTCCATAAAAAGAAGCAGCCTCCTCAAGGGAAACTGCCTGCTTTAGCATATTAAAATCAATCATTATAAAGATATGTCCTCCCTTCTTTTTACCTCTCGATTCTGCTCTTTAAGAACCTGTTTGTAGTCAGAATCTATTGCCATTCGTAGTGAATAGGCCTTTGATGCATCAGCTTTCATTTGTTTGTACTCAGAAAAAAGACTAGAGTAATCGTTTTCTAATTGCTCTAGTCTTGATTTAAGTGTGTTATATGGCACTTTGCCATTTGGATATTTTTCTTTAAGAATTCGCCTAGACATATAAAACTTTGTTAGTTCTAAGTGGTGGCTCTCATTGTATGCTTCTGCCTTTGAACTATTTTTATGGAACGAAGATTGTCATAAATCGGCTTGTAAGCTTTGAAGTCGTCGAATGCTTTGATAATTTTTCAATTGAATCTTTTTCTGCTTCAACTTTCTTCATCTTCATTTGTAAATCATTCACCTTTGAATACATATTTTTGATTACAGATTCAAGTTCTGGAATAGTGGTAATTTTGTTTTCAGTAAGAAAATTGATTATCTCCATTTGTTTTTTTGCATTATTGGCTTTAGCTTTGTTTGAATAAGCTCCAGCATTTCTTCTTTCATAGTAAGCACATAATGTTTCAGCAAGGGCATTTGAATCAGCTTTCTGTAGCTTTTCAGTTTCGATGAAGTCTGATATTTTCACCTTTAAAACAGCTATCCATTCAAGCAAAGACCTAAGATTTGATTTTAGACTGCTAATCAAACGATTAGTTTGTTTGATTAATCTGTTCCAGTCACCTACATTTGTTTTAATACCACGTTTTTCCATTGCACGAACAGTAGGTCCTTCATGAATAGTAGGAAGTGCATCAAGTCCACGTTCTGCATTGGAGCGGTGATCTATTCTCTGGGAAAGTCCTTTTTCTTCAAATTTTGCATTTACAAGGCATGCCCAGTTCTCTCTCCATTCAAGAAGAGTCTCAGGAGAGCCCCAATCTGTGTTTGCTACAGCGTTAAACTTTGGCTTTCCTTTTTGTCTAAGATTGGATTGCCTACTTCATCATAAAGATATTCACGATGTTGTTTTTCACCCCATAAGCCATCTTTATTCAATGGTCTGATTGGTGCCAGTACGTGAAAATGCGGATTTGGAATACCATTATTTCCTTTATCAGGATTATGAATTGCAAGGTCTACAATCATTCCTTTTGCCAGGAAATTGTCTTTGATAAACAGTCTTGCAAGTTCAAGATTTTCTTCATACGAAAACTCATTTTGAAGAGCTACATTAAAAGAAAATGCAAGCTGAGCTTGTGGATGTTTTTCAATTTTTCAACCTCGTTCCATAATGTCTGACGGTCTTTTAATCTTTCAGGTGCATACTCAGGTAACATAACCTCTGTGTAAAGCACACCACCTTTCTTGGTGTAATCTTGAATCTCGCCATAGTAATCATCGTAAAGTTTTTCTCCTGAACGATACGCTGCGCAAGCAACAGCAGATTGGCCTTTACCTCTTGAGGCTTGTGTAACATTAAAATGATATAGAGCCATTAGTTATCACCTTCCTTCATGACATCTTCAGATAGAAAAACAGCGGATGGATTAAAACTTGAATAAAGCTCTCTGACATCAGGAATCTGAGTAAGCTTTCGCATAAATTTCCAAAAGTCATCTTGTGAAAGATTTTCAATTCCATCAAAGATGTATTCAAGCTCTGCACCTTCTACAATCAATCTGTGAGTCCTTTCTTTGTCTTGTTTTCGCAGTGCACTCTTTAAACGATTCTCTGCTCGTGTGATTTGATGCTCTGCCTGTTCCACTTTCTTGCAAGCGGTTTCATGCTGCTGTCTTAGTTTTTCTAGTTCGGTCATTTTGATTACCTCCTTTTTTAGTGTGATCATTAGATTTAGAAGAACTGCTCTTCCCGGAGCCGAAGGCGAACGCAAATCCTTTCTCGTTGAAATCGAGAAAAACGCACGGAATACCTGTATAGGTATAGAAGTGCGCCCTTATTAAAATAAGGGGCTTTAGCAAGTCTCCACTTTGGGGCTTCTAATAGATAATACGGATAAAAACTGAGGCAGGTCTCAAATCAAACAAAGATGAAAATATTGGAGAATTATGGAAACTGAATTGGGATTTTCTTTCAAATATGAAAATGTTACAATAGGATGAAACATTCGTTTGGAGCGTTTTTATAAGGGAGATTATTAATGGATGTTATGGAATTAGATGTCTTTTTGCCTGAAGATAGACCAAAAAGACTTGAGCAATTAAGAAGAAAAAAGGTTTAGATAAAGGTGATGTTGCTAAGGCTATCGGAGTAAGCAATGCCACCTATGGAAGAATGGAATCAGGTGGTGTAGATTCAATCACTGGAAAAAGCTTAAAAGCTTTAGCTGACCTTTATAATGTCTCTACTGACTTTATTTTAGGATTAACTGATAATCCAGAGCCTTTCTATCATGATATAGGTGAGCTTGGTTTATCTGCTGAAGCAGTCAAGCATTTGCTGACTGATAATGTAAATCCTGATGTTGTAAATGAGCTATTACTTAATAAAAACTTTCGTCAAGCAACAAAGTCTATGGCAATTTACTTTTCAGGACAGATGGATGAAACGTACAAGATTAGAAATGATTTGTTAAGCTGCACCGCTGAGTTTTTGGAAGATGAAGTTGACATCAATGAAATAACTGATGTTGAAGAATTTCAAAATGACATTAAAGAAATAAAATCTCAAAAGTTTACTGCTTCAAGATATGAATTTGACCAGATTATCCATAGAATAGAAGCTGCTGTTCGAGAAATCAAAAAGAAATCTGAGGAAGAAATAAAAGCCAATGGCCTAAATCGTACTTCTGACTTAAATAGAAAAGTATTCAATACATTCGTAGAAGAATATAAGGGGAAATCTAAGAAAAATCTATCTACTGATGAAAAGATTGACATAATGATGACTGCTACTGAAAAGTCATTATTGGAGCAGGGAGCAAATGAAAAAATGGTAAAGGCATTAAGAACACCAATAAGATGGTTCTATAAGGTGGTGGCTCTTTTTGATAAGAAATAATGAAAAGAAGCCTTACACACAATGAACGTCTAAGTCGATTTAATCAAGAGCTTTGTACCAAAATTCAATCTGGTGATGACAATGCCAAACAGCTCCTCATTCTTGCTAACAAAGGTCTTGTTATAGCAAATGCTATCCTAGTAGAAAAGGAATACTCCCTAAATTCTAATCCCTATGGAGGCTGGGATATTGAAGATTTAATACAGGAAGGATATCTAGCTCTGATAGATGCAGCACTTTCATTCTCGCCAGAAGCAGGCGCTAAATTTTCAACATACGCTACTGAAGTTATAAGAAATAAGATGCGTGATGTAGGGCGAAGAACGTTTGGAACATTTGAGAAGCATTCAGTTGATGATGGTCTTACAAATATCTTTCTGGACGATGATCCTGCTAATGGGTACAGAGATGAGTACATCGGACAGCTAACTGCTGAAGCAAGTGTTGACAGTCACCGTGATCCTACAGGTGAGTTGGCTGTTCACAGAACTATGCTCCTTAAAATGCTAATCAGATTGCAGGATTTACCTTCAGATGCGAGAAAAGTCCTCACCTATCACTATGGCTTTAGCCTGAGAGAAGGAAGGACGCTTGAAGCTACAGCTAGGCATTTTAATAAATCTAAAGAAACTGTTAAAGGTATCGAGCAGAGCAGTTTACAGCATTTGAGAGTAGCCATGAATGATTATTCGGTCACATGAAAGTATTTTATGCTCAATTTTATATAATCTAAATATAATAAATACACAAAAATAGAATAATGTGTATTAAACACAAAAATTCGGACATTTTTCACAGAAATTCTATTGATTATTTCCATTGAAATTAACAAAAAATATCTATATATTATTTTACAACATATATGATTAGACTGAATGTTCAGACAAAAAGGAGGGGGCTTTTCGATGGGAAACAGAAGAAGTGAAATCAATGTTGTGATGTCTGAAATCTTAGAAGACAATCAGTTAATGGACATCAGCCTTGCTGACATTGTCAATAAGTCTTTTAGTGAAATCAATGTATCGCAGCAGGAAAAAATGTTAATCGAAGCTTTAAATGCTGCTGAGTAGTTTGTAGAAAGAAAAGAGGTCATTAATTTGACCTCTTTTTTATGAGGATTATATTGTGTCAGTATATGAACGTGAAATGGAAACTGAAGAGGCAATAGAACTAGCAAAACAATGCCTTGATTTCTTAAATTTAAACTATGAAATAAGTGAAAAAAAACTATTGTTGATAGTAATGTGTCGACTTATAGTGTGATTTTAAATGGCACTGTACAGGGAAATGGAAAAGGGTATTCAAATCAGTCATTAGCAAGTGCTATTTATGAGGCAATAGAACATTATATTTATCAAAATAGTTCAAACTCTGAGATGAGTGTACCTATTTCATCAATTTGTGATGGAATAATACAAAACGAATATGCTGTAAAGGTCTTGAAAGAAAATCTATCGCCTGATGATATAATTGGTGCTACAAAATTTTTTGATGGAAACAATAAGATTTTTTTCCCAACTGCATTATGGAATGTTTATAACAATAGTATTCCTGATAAATGTGTATCTATAAAAAATATAGCACGAATTCTGGGTGTGCAATCGGAACATCATTAAATGATGCTCTTATTCATGCGTTAAACGAGTTATTGGAAAGATATTCACTTTCTAAACATTACTATAATGTATTTATCGACCATAGTGAAAAAGCTGTATTTATTAATCCCAAATCATTATCTGCCAGTTTATTAGAATTATATAATACAATATCCGCTGAGATTGGCACAGAGATTATTATTGTTGATATTAAAACATTTGATGGTTTTTTTGTTATCAAGTTTTTGCAGACAATCCTGGAACAGGAGTACCTTTTAAAGGGAGCGGACTATCAACGTCTTCAAGATATGCTCTTGAACGAGCATTGCTGGAATGCCTTCAAAGTTATCACCTACAGTGTGCACAGAATAAAATTGAGGATGTAACCGCACTATCGTTGTTTAAGGAGTTGAAGAAATATAATGCGATTCTTTGTCTAAAGTATGGTGCTGATATTCAATTTGCTGACTATGTTACTTCAAAAGAAATCGCTGCGGAGCAAATATATCAAGAAGAGATTAAGATAATTGAGCAGAATAAAATGAATATTAGCTATAAGATTTTATTTAGTTATAATCAAATAATTTGTGTACAAGTAATACTACATGGCAATGATAAATTTTATTTAGTTGGAAGTGGTATTCCAGTTGTCCCTAATGATTAAAAATATAATTATAAAGATGAGGACTTTAAATGCAGACAGTATATATAGAGGAGCATCAAGAAGCTTTTAAAGAAATTGTTAAGTTGCATAGAGTGAAGAAACAAAAATTTACCTTGATTCATATAGATGATCATAGTGATATGAATGAAGCTATTGTAAGTGAATCTGCAATAAATAATCTAACTGATGAATCTATTGATTTAATCTCGTATTCTCAATTGAACTATGGAAATTATATTCCTCCCCTATTGTACACGGATATTATTGAGGATGTAATTTGGATATCTAATCATAACAGTGAGAGATTTTCTGAAATATGTATAAATACTGAACAAAAGGCAAATGATTTTATTTCATTATTACCAATTAAAACGAAGGTAGCGGGAAATATCCATAAATTAATTACATGTAGAGCGGATACAAATTTAACACATATATATGATTTTTCGAATAAATCTGTAATTGTGAGTGTGGATTTAGATTATTTTGGAAGTAATGACCATTTAGGAGAACTTATTGAATTAGAAATAACACGAAATCAATTCTTTGAGTTACAAAATAATATTTATAATAAAGTTAGATGTTCGTTTGGAAGCAACTTAAATGTCTACTCAAAGGATTCTAGGTATTATGTTAAATTATTTGGGCTTGAACCAATTCCAGCATGTAAAATATCAGAAAATGAAATAAAAGCTAACTTAGCAACTTTGCGTGATTTTTTTGTTAGGCACAACTTGAATCCTGATTTAAATATCATTTGCAAATCAGAAAGTAGTGGTTATACGAGACAAGAAGTAATTAAATATTTTGTAGAAAATAGGATAAATATATGATTGAATGTAAAAATGTAAGTTATAAATATGAGACGTTTGAAAAAAAGCGGGTCTAAAAGGTTCAATTTTGGATTTTGGTAAAAGGGAAAAAAAGAAGTAACTGCACTAGACGATATAAATTTAAGTATTGTCGAAGGTGATATTATTGGAATACTAGGCCCCAATGGGGCCGGAAAAACAACTTTAATTAAGTTGCTTACTGGAATAATCAAACCTCAGCAGGGAACAATTGACAGTTTAGGGTGCAATCCATTTTCTAAAACTCCAAATTATTTATCACAAATTGGAGTTGTTTTAGGACAAAAGACACAGCTGATTTGGGATTTACCAGCGTTTGAAACTCTTAAAATGCTTCAAGCTATTTATAATGTTTCGAATGCTTCTTTTTCGGTTCGGTTAAAGTACTTGACAGAAAAACTTCAGATAGCAGATAAACTTTTCATACCAGTCAGAAAACTATCATTGGGTGAAAGAATAAAATTTGAGTTAGTTTGCTCAGTGATTCATTCTCCTAAAGTATTGTTTTTAGATGAACCGACTATTGGGGTAGACATTGTGAGTCAATATGCTATATATGATTTCTTGCATGAATTGAATAGTAAGGAAAAACAACTATTATCCTAACAAGTCACTATATGAATGATATAGAAAAAATGGCTAATCGCATAGCAGTCATCATCAAAGGTAAAATAGTTAAAGAATCGACGATTGATGAAATTAGAAAAGAATATAGTACCCAAAATTGCTATATTATAGAGACTAAGGAAAATAAGATACCATTTGATGCAAAAGCATATAGAATTGAGAGAATTGAAAGTTGTAAATATAAATTATATTTGAATGAAGATTCCGAAAACATTCTAAATAATGTAAATATATCCAATATTGTCTCAATCAGGGAGGAAGTACCAAAGCTTGAAGAAATTATATTTAAGATGTTTACACAGGAGAACCAATGAATAAGTATCTAAGAATTTTATATAGTCAAATCAGTTCACAGTTGATATATAAATTTGATACTTGTGTCAAGTTGGCGTTAAAAGTTATGCAAATTTTGACAACTGTGTTTATTTGGAAAGCGATATATATATCAAATGAATATAATTATATCGGTGAGTATTCGTATAACAATATGATTATGTATATTATATTGGCAAATGTAGCTAGTGTTATTTTTCTTTTGAACCTTGTTTTAGGTTGGGGACTCTAATACATTCTGGAAAACTTACAACTTTATTGTTAAGACCAATACATTTGCTTTATGAAAGTTTTGCCAGATATATGGGAAGTAAAATTTTAGAGGTTACAGTATATTTGATTTTGGCATTTTTTATGATTAATGCTCAAGGAGCAGATATCTTGTATGTGTTTTTTGCATTAATTTTTTTGCTATTAGCCTTTTTAATGTTTTTCATGTGTGTTTCAGTAATCTCAACAATAGGTTTTTGGATTATACAAATGTGGCCGTTAAGATCAATATTAACTGCTATTTATCTACTTATGGGAGGTTTGTATTTTCCACTTGATTTGTTACCAAAACCATATTATATGGTTTTATCAGTTACACCATTTGCTATTGTTGGACATGTTTTGACAAAAGTATTAACTTGCCAGGTGGAAAATACTTTTATTTTATATTACTGTTTAATCACATTAATATGGATAGTATTTTTATATTATATCTATAATATTTTGCTATCTAAAGGACTAAAAAAATATGAAGGAATGGGCAATTGATGAATAAGAGATTATATAAAGTTTTATTTCGCAAAGTATTCAAGAATGCTTGGTCTATAGAAGTACCTCAATTTTTGTAGCATTGTTTGGAATTATGTTTTTTTCCATAGAAATGATAACTGGAATTATCTACTATGAGTATTCGGATACAATACTTGGCTGGACACGAAATGATTATTTTTCTTTGATATGTACATCAAATATAATTTTAAGTATGTATCAAGTGTTGTTTGTTTCTGCACATGAAAATTTATCGGATGATATTATAGAAGGAAATTTGGATTATGTTTTTGTTCGTCCGGTAAAGTCCTTTTGGTATTATGCATTATATAGGTTAGATATTCCAAGTGCGGTTAATTTAGTCATAGCAATTATTATTCAGATGGTGATTATTTCGAAGTCAAATTACTATCGCATAAATATAATTGAATATGTAATTTTTATTCCATTTGCTATGATGTTTGTATTCTTGGTAAATCAGTTAATGGTTATGTTTTCGTTTTGGAAAGAAAAACTAATAAATTGATGGGAGTTCCAGAATCTTTAATTGATGCGTCTACGCGACCAAAGGTTATATATCCCAATAGCATAATATTTTTTTAACATGGGTTCTTCCTTTTTTTACAGCGATTAATGGACCCGTCGAAATACTTAAAGGAAATATTAGCGTAGTGGAATTAGTTTGGTTTATTATTTTTTTGGTTGTATTATCTATTATAGTTGGGATGGTTTGGAAAAGAGGTTTGGCGAAATATGCGTCTGCAAATTAAATATGTGGATGATTTTACAAATCTCAATAATTATTGTCAGGGGTTCCCTAAGGGGTCCCCAGTAATAGTGTGGTGCTAGAGTCCCCTTTCTTTCAGTATTTTTATGGTGACGTTACAATTCAAGTCCCAACTTCTGTATGACATGAAAATGATTTAGGTGACCCCTCAGGTGTTCCCTAAGCAAATAGCGGTGCTAGAATCCCCTTTCTATCAGTATTTTAAGATAAGGAATGCGATTCGAGTCCCGTCTCGCGCTCGACTTGAAAGGCTCACAAATGTTGATTTTATCGCATTTGTGAGTTTTTTATTTTGCAAAAACAGGGGTACAATAAGGGCACATTCGTTGTTCT
>FP929036.1:59738-119408 GCA_000209815.1 Butyrivibrio fibrisolvens 16/4 | reverse complement strand
GTTGTTCTGGGCTTATAGCCCTTATTTTTTTACTCATTTTTGCCTACCCAAACATCTCATTCCAACTATTAGTGTCGATATCACCAAGGCGTGATACTCTCTTATAGTGGTCTGTAGTTGCTGGATCAGAATGTCCCGCCATACGCTGAATGTCAGCTTGTTGCATTCCATTAGCATACATGTTAGTTACCGACCAGAATCTTATCTTGTGGCTAGATATGTAAGGCACATCGGCTCGTTCGCATATCCTCATCAAATGATGATTGATAGTGTTTGATACAAGTGGTGCCGCCTTGTAAAGGAATACATGCTGAAGGCATAATCAACGAGGAAGCTCTAGGCAAGAATCTTAGTCAATCACCACTTTTTGAACCTAATGCCAGAAAGAGAAGACGAAAATAGGAGACTCCCCAACGTGGGGAGTCTCTGTTCTTTTTCTTAATCTATTTTTCTGGAATTAAATTGTTTCAGAAATGTTTTCTTGTATAACTTGTTCAAAACTATAATTTGCTTCTTCTTCGGTGCTTGATGTTCTAACCATTAAACCTAAAATTGCCACAACAATTGCAATGACTACAGCAATTATAATATGCATTTTATTCCGAGTTTTGCTCATATTTATTATTCCTACGAGGATAACAATAATCGCTGTGAGCCACCATAAATAAAACGTTAGGCAAGTCATTAAAATTCCTAAGAAACATGATGTTACGATTTCTTTTTTAGACCTTCTCCTAAGCTGAAATAATATACCGTAAATACCTTGTGATAGAGATACTCAATTGCTACAATCCATAACACCCATACAATTAAATATAGAGTTCCCATATAGCCTCCTTATAACTATTGCTTACATATTTGCTGAATGTTGTATCCGATTATTCCCATGGCGACAGATATCTTTCTATATTCGCCAATGCTATTAACTGTGAAAAGTGCCCTTGCCACATTCTTTCTCCACCATATACTGAAGGTATCATCGTCATTATATGTTACATCGTAAATTAAACCTTGATAAGTAACGATTGGACTACCATCTGTACCAGTTTCTATAGTCATTCCCAATGGTGTTAATGCTGGTATCAAAGCTGTGATTAAATCAGGATATGCTTTTTTATTATCAATCTTAAATGTATACTGACGGAATTTCTTATCTGCTATGTCGCATATTTTATTTTTATTAACCAGCCAATAGCCAATCCAAGAAGCAATCCGAAAACTAATCCGGCAAGTCCTGCTCCAGACATAACTAGAAAAACAATACCTAATCCTACACCACATATTGGATAGATTAAATTGTACTTGCGTCCACCATCATCTAATGGTGCTGATGATTCAAGAATAATATTTTTGTTTTTACTCATATTACGCCCCTCCTATAGAACTATTAAATATAAAAATTAGATACAAGTGCCATTACGGTTATCATGAAAATGGATAGCATACAAAGTCATCTATCATATGCATTTCGTCATCATCATGATATATCGCAACATAATAACCGCCATCACCATTATCTGATACTTCCATAATTATAGTTTCTTCGGTACCTTCACAAATGTAATATCCTTTTCCTAAATCATAGCCACTAAAATCTTCGGCATTATAAAGATAACCTTCATCATATCCATATACAGAAAGATATCCAATTGGGTCACCGCTATATAGAACATACTTTTTATCAGTATATGCTTCTACGTGTATTTCATTTCCCCAGCCTCCTGTAAAAGCACCTGAGATATTGCTTAAAGTGGATACAACGTCTGAAACAGTTTCAGTATTTTCATAGCCATTCTCACTGTCTTCAACTGCATCAACCATGATATCGTTATTGTCTGCAATTGCTTCTTCTTGGGTGTCTTCTGCTTGAAGACTTGTGCCTTCAGGATTTAGACCAAGATAATAATTAATTAGTCCAAATGCAGTCATATCCATCGGCTTATCTTCAAATAGTTCATATAATTTTTTCTATCACCATCGTAACTTGCGCTTGCTCCATATAGACATGATGTAGCATTTATACTATTAAGTCGTTCAGAATAAGCATTTTCATCAGGATTTATCTTTTTCATATAGTAGTTCAAATAAACTGCATCCATAAAATAGGCGACATCGGATGCTTTTGTATCTTCTGTCAATAATGTTCCATCTTTTAAACCACTAACTTGAAACACATCATTATCTAAAAATGTAAATTGTATATCAGTATCATCAAATTTAAGTTCCTTATCAACAGCAGAGGCGTGTAGTTGTACTATTACTTTGTTATCATTTGTCGTTCCAACATCCCATGTGAGGCTATCATAGAAAACAGACAAATAGTTTGTAAGCATTTCATCAACGGTAACATCATCGAACTCCCCTAAGTATCCATTTTTTATAACATCAATATACGAATTGTCAGATGCTGAACTGCTACCGCATGAGCAAAAAGTCATTAAAACTATGAGACAAAGCGAAAAAAACACCGTATAGAAGTCAATTTATACGTATTTTTATTTTATTAAGATTGCCCTTGGCTATATTTTTATCATGTAAGATTTGGTTAAACTCAAAGCAAAACATTCTTAAATCCTCCTGAATATCACCATGCATTTATACTGCATATCTGTTGTGCCTCAATGATAAAGCTGATATCTGATGTATAGATTATATAATCTATAAATGAATTATCTGTGAATTAGAGAAATTCTATAATCAATTCTATGATAGGGGGGAATAGTAGATGCTCCAACTTAGAATTGATGAGATATTAGAAGAACAAGAACATACGAAGTACTGGCTTTACAAACGTATGGAACCAATGAGCTATCAAAACTTTAATAAAATATACAATAATGAGACTTCTTCCATTAAATTTGATACTTTGGAAAAATTAAAAATGCTTTATCTGTTAATTATGATGACTTATTTAGAGAAGTGTAAGATTCAAAAATTCATTGAATCGCAATGATAATGATGTTATATTATAGATAAAGAAAGCACCCACTCCAAAGTGGATGCTCCCGAATAAGACTTAATTAGCTCTCAGTGAGAGCCGCCTCTTTCGTTTCGCAGACGAGAGAGGCATTATTTTTTTCGCTTGTTGTTTCTCTTATCGAGAAAGCTAAGCAACGCAAGTAGGAAACCACAAGCTGTAAAAAGTAATGCTAACACTGTTAGCATAATCATCAACATTTCATAGTCCGACATATGCGCCACCTCCCTTCCATAGTGACATCCAAATACATGGAGCACCTTATAGAATGGTTCGGGAGATTTCCACCTCGTCGTGGGTACTTTCAATGCGGATAAACCGCATAGATAAATCTAGCACAAATGTTCTGTTTTTACAATCGAACATTCCAAGTTTCCTAGTACTTTTATGAGTACATTTTTAACGATGATTTTGCTTAATTCCCATTTTCTATATTTTAGAAAAATCCACCCATAAAAATGGATGGATTTAATGTGCTAAAGCATTTTCAAATATTTTTTGTGTTTCTTAGAAACGGAATTCCTTGTTTCGTTGATATATACGCTTGAATCTATGTGGTCATAACAATACTGCTCAACATAAACCAATTCTTCAGCAGCAGCTTTTTTGGCTTTCTTACCACAACCAGCATTAGCAAAATCTTTTTCAAACTCTGCTTCAGCTTTACGATTAAAATAATACTTGACCGAGTCATCATCAGATAGTTCACATAATTTCATATATGCAGTTCCAATAGTATGGTTAAGTGCTATAGTGTCTTCTTTTGATTTCGTTCGGTATTCATTGGTTAATGCAATAGAAAACATATAAGCTTGTTCTCTAACGTCTATTGGAAGATTTTCGCTTTGACCGATATTAAAATAGCAAGTTCCTGCATAAAGGATAGTTTTATTTTTATATGTCTGTTTTAAACTTGAAACAGCATATGCATCATAATATAAATCTATAGCTTGCATATAAAATTTATACGCTTCATCAGGCTCGTTTTCAAATGCAATTTTGCTTCGTTTGGCAAAATAATTTCCAATTATTGCTTCGTTAGACTCGTTTCTATAAAGTTCACGAGCGTCAGTTCTTTCATCTGATGCTTCAACACAAACATTGTCTTTTTCTTCTGCGGATTGTTTAGAATTTAAAGTGTCATAAATCTCATTGGCAGATATTACATTTTCTGCGTATTCAACAGGCATTTTATCCTTTAACTTAACATCATGCTGCCTATCTAAGATTTCTGCTTTAAACGCTTGTTGACAATTGTCCACCCATATTTCTGGCTCACCAGTAAACAATTGATCGTACGGTACTAATTCTGATGTTGGACAGACCTCCCATCCAGGATAATCATCATCCATATTCGTTAGACGAGCATTTTCATCAGACAATTGTTCGGGAACATCATCAGGATTGTCTATTCTTTTTCGTCCTCTGAAAGAACTTTTCGTGCGACTGAATCTTCGACTGAATCAACAGAACTGCCATTGTTTATATTTATTTCAACATCCTGAGAAGGATTATTATTTACAATTTGTTGCTTAGATGTGTCAGTGTTATTAAAAAGAAGATTTAATAAAAATATAATTAAAACTATAAACGCAATCATTATCAGCCTTTTAAAAACAATGGTATCTTCACTATTTTTTCTTCTGCGTTTGACGAAACCACCCAAAAATCTAGTACAGTCATTCTCGCTTTCGCTACCAACTTCTTCAATAGTATCAAGGAAATCTTTTTCCATAGTATTTTTCGAGTTCTTATTTTTATGCTTGCCTTTTTTGGCCCCTTTATTTTTACTTCCCATTTTCACATTATCTCCAGATATCATTACTAGCGGTATTTTTCTCCAATAATTATTATACGAAAATAGCTGTTTTTTACAATGAATCTTTGTTTTATTATCATTATTTTTAATAGTAAAAAGGGGGTACAAATCGGATACAAGTAAAAATGACAGTCCTGCAAACCTCCTTTTTACTAGTGTTTGTGAACACGCCCAATATTCGAGCGCGAGACGGGGATAATTGATGATGACTTAAATCCCCAAAAGTTTTATCACATATTTGTATGAAATGTCCATTAATAATATGGCGATTAATATCGATATAAAAGTGTAAATGTTTATAGAGGCCAAGAAGGCGCTTATTTCAACGGAATGAAGTTGGAATAGGCGTTTTTTATTTTTTCGATGTGTATGATGGAGGGGAAAATGAGTTCAATTAATAATTCTTATGAGTATTATCAGTCTAATCAAGGTCTTTTATCAATGCTCAACAAAAACAAAACGGGAAATCCACTTATTAATCAGCTGATAGAAAAGAATGAATTGGAATATCAGCAAAAGATGGAGGCCTTTGGTATTCATTCTGCAAAAGGTAATAACAAATATAAGTCAGTTGAGACATCTGCAAATAATTTGGAGGATGCGCTTATTAAGCTCGGCAAAGATGAGCTATATAAAGCTGAACAAGGAAAAGAATATGATAATAGCACGCTAATCAAAAATATAAATAATTATGTAGCTGCTTACAATAGTGCGATTTCAGCTCTGGATAATTGCGGTGGCTCCTTAAAAAATAGCTTTAAAACAGATCTTATTGAGGCCTTCAAGGAAAAGACAGAGGCTTTAAATAGTATAGGATTCTCACTGAGTGCAGATGGAAAGCTTTATGTTGATCAGGAAAAATTAAAAGTTGCCAAGCCAGAGGATGTACAGAAAATTTTTAATAAGGAATCGGAGTATTATAAATCTATCCTTAATAGTGCAAGCGCTATGGATTCCATTATTAACAAGGCATTGGCTATGAAATCTGGAACATATAATGCTAGAGGAATTATGCTCTAAAAAATATATGCCAACATCTTCCTAATATTTTATAATATATATTAACAGTTTTATATGTAATAAAAGTAGGGGGGAATTACATGGCGCCAAAGGGCCAGATATCGAAATACCTATTAAAAATGGTACACATCTCAAAACCGATATTATGGGCAAGAATTTCTTGAATTATGATTCAATGCTTGTGCTTTCTCATTTTAAAGGTCATCCTATGGGCGGCTTTGGGGGCGCATTAAAACAGCTTTCTATAGGATGTGCATCATGTGCAGGAAAAGTAAAGATTCATTCTGCAGGTAAATATGATAAAGCTAGTCAACAGGATGTTGGAAGAGAGCATTTCCTTGAGAGGGTTACATCACGAAATGGAGAGCATACCGTTGATGTAGCTGCAAAGCTTGGGGTGGGAAGCCTTGAATATGAATTAGTAGAATTATAAAGGGATGCTAAATCCTAGTAAGATATAATTGGACGTCCGCCACGCACGGACAAATGTTTATTAGTGTCTTAAATTTCACAGTTAAATCACAGTTTCTTCACACTTTAACAGGCTTGGGTGTTATAATTGATTTTAGAAAAGCAAAACAAATTCTTTTTATACTTTTTGTAAGGAGGGAACTGTGATGTTTGATTTTAGTATATTCCAGGACCTTAAGGCTGAAGGGATTAATAAAGAGTTGATTGAAGGCATTTGCCAGCGCATCCAACAGAAGGAAGATCAGATGCATGAGCAGAGTGCTAACTGGGGCGTTTATTTGACACCAAATACATTTAATAAATAAATATAAAAATTTAGCGGATACCATCACGGTACCCGCTTTTTTAATGCGTTTATAAAATTAGTCTAAAGTTGAAAGATAATCCTGGATAGCAGCTGTATCGATGTCATAGTACTCGTATGTTGCATTTTCTGCAGCTGACTGCTGGACCTTTGTATATACGGAAAATCCCACCCATACAATGATAGCAAGTCCGATGATAGCTACTACAACGAGGCTTAATACTTCCTCAATCTTCTTTTTTTAAGAGTGGATCTACGATTCTTTTTGTCTAATTTTTTCTGATCTACTTTCTGTTGACTCATTTCTTCTCCTATAGGCTAGGCCTTATATTTTCCAATGGAAGACCTAACATAACTATAAAATATACTAGCGCAAGAGATTTGAATTTTCAAGGAAAAATCCTATTAAAACGTAATCCATTGTGATAAACTTTTATTAGTTTAATTATGCTAGGTAAAGTCTAGCCAGATGGTTAAAAGGAGAGAATTAATGAGCAAAGCTGATGTTATTTTTAAGGCTATGTGCCGTGATATTTTGGAAAATGGTACAGATACCAAGGATGAGATTGTACGCCCTACCTGGCAGGACACAGGAGAAAAGGCCTACACTATCAAGCAGTTTGGTGTTGTTAATAAATACGATTTAAGAGAGGAGTTCCCAGCTCTTACTCTTAGAAAGACAGCATTAAAATCCTGCATGGATGAGGTACTTTGGATTTACCAGAGAAAGTCAAACAACATCCACGATTTAAAGCCACACGTATGGGATGAATGGGCTGATGAGAACGGCTCTATCGGAACAGCATATGGCTACGTTGTTGGAGAAAAATTTGAGTTTAAGGGAGAAATGATTGACCAGATGGATTATGTCCTTAAGCAGCTTAAGGAAACTCCTTACTCACGTCGTATCATGACAAATCTCTATCAGTTCCACGATTTGGCAACAGGTCATCTTGATCCTTGCTGCTACTCAGCTACATATAATGTTACTAAGGACAAGAATTCTGACAAGCTTGTGCTTAATATGGTATTAAATCAGCGCTCTCAGGATATCCTTGCAGCTAATAACTGGAATGTTTGCCAGTATGCAATTCTTCTTATGATGGTTGCACAGGTAAATGATATGATTCCAGGTCAGCTGATTCACGTAATCGCAGATGCACATATCTACGACAGACATGTGGATGCTATAAAGGAATTACTGGAAAGACCAGAGCTTCCAGCACCAAAGGTTCGCCTGAATCCAGAGGTAAAGAATTTTTACGACTTCACCACAGACGACCTCATCGTAGAGGGATATGAGGCCGGCGAGCAAATCCGTAATATACCTATTGCAGTTTAATTATTAGATGAGCAAGTAACTATCAATCTCTAGGTGTTACTCAAGGAGCCAATCTCGCGACGGAGTGACACCTAGGATTGAGAGTGTAACTTGCGGATTAGGAGAATATATGAATTTAATTGTAGCAGTGGATAGAAACTGGGCAATCGGCAAAGATAATAAACTGCTGGTGAGCATCC
Source organism: Butyrivibrio fibrisolvens 16/4 (assembly GCA_000209815.1). Lineage (GTDB taxonomy): Bacteria > Bacillota > Clostridia > Lachnospirales > Lachnospiraceae > Pseudobutyrivibrio > Pseudobutyrivibrio fibrisolvens_A. The sequence continues at coordinate 111,296 of FP929036.1, read as the reverse complement.
CAGATGATATGAAGTTTTTCCGTGAGACTACCACTGGAAAGGTAGTAGTTATGGGACGCAAGACATTAGAGAGCTTCCCAAATGGAAAGCCACTTAAAAACCGAGTAAATATAGTTCTTACAAGAGACCCAAAGTATCTCGTTAAGGATGCTATTGTTGTTCATTCAAAGGAAGAGCTTGATAAGGAGCTTGCAAAATATAATTCAGATGATATTTATGTCATCGGAGGCGAAAGCATTTATAGAATGCTTCTTGATGATTGCAGCAGGGCTTTCGTTACTTATGTAGATTATTCTTATGATGCAGATACATACTTCCCAAATCTGGATGAAAAGCCAGAGTGGAAGCTTGCAGAAGAATCAGAAGAACAGACATATTATGATATAGAGTTTTATTTCAGAACTTACGTAAAATAGATATTTTGGTAACATCAACTGGTAACTAGCATTTAGTGAGGACATAAAAATGGCATTAAACATTACAGGAAGAAAGTTGTTTGTTAAGGCGCTTAAAGAGGAGGGCGTTGATACTATTTTTGCCTACCCTGGCGGAATGATTACAGATATCGTAGACGAGCTATACAAGACCGATGGCATTCGTGTGGTATTAGGTCGTCACGAGCAGGCTCTTGTTCACGAGGCGGAGGGGTATGCCCGTGCAACAGGTAAAACTGCTGTCGTGCTAGTCACTTCTGGCCCAGGCGCTACCAACACTATCACCGGTATTGCAGATGCTTATTATGATAGTATTCCTATGGTGGTTTTCACTGGTCAGGTTCCACTTCACCTTATTGGAAATGATGCATTCCAGGAGGTTGATATTGTTGGAATGACTCGCTCCATCACTAAATTCGGAGTTACTGTTCGTAATCGCGAGGATATGGGACGTCTTATCAAAATGGGATTCCAGGTTGCCTCTACCGGAAAGCCGGGCCCAGTTCTCATTGATATTCCAAAGGATATTCAGGTCGCATCTGGTTCTCCAGATTATCCTGGTCACGTTGATATCAGGGGCTATCACCCAAATGAAAACGTTCATATTGGCCAGTTGAAAAAGGCATATAGGCTTTTGAAAAATGCAAAGAGACCACTTATTTTAGCAGGTGGCGGTGTGCGTATTTCAGGAGCAGAAAGCGAGCTTTTGGAATTTGCCACAAAGATGAATATTCCAGTTACCACCACTGTAATGGGAAAAGGTGTTATGCCTGATGATTGTCCACTTTATATTGGCAATTGCGGTATGCACGGAAGATATGCCGCTAATAAGGCTGTTACAGAATGCGATGTGCTTTTTTCAATTGGTACCAGATTTAATGACAGAATTACAGGTGAGCTTGATGAGTTCGCACCAAAGGCTCAGATTGTTCATGTTGATATAGCCTCAGCATCTATTTCAAGAAACGTTGTAGTAGATGTACCAGTCACAGCAGATGCAAAAATAGCTTTGGAACGACTAGTGGAATATGCAGAGCCTATGGATACGAAAAAATGGCTTTGCGAGCTAAAGGCCTGGGAGAAGGAGCATCCTCTTGCTATGCCAAAACCAAAGGTTGGCGTATGTCCTCAGACAATCTGCGAAGCTATAAACGAGGTTTTCCCTACAGCTAATATTGTTACGGATGTTGGTCAACATCAGATGTGGGCATCTCAGTTCATAAAGCTAAATAAGGGCCAGGAGTTTATTACCTCAGGAGGCCTTGGAACAATGGGATTTGGTTTCCCAGCTGCTATAGGTGCTGCCATAGGTAATCCTAAAAAGCCTGTTGTACTTATAACAGGCGACGGTGGCTTTCAGATGAATATGCAGGAGATGGCTACTGCAATGACGGAAAATATTCCAGTTATTATATGTATATTTAATAATTCAAACTTAGGTATGGTTCGTCAGATGCAGCAGCTGTTCTACGGAAAACGATATGAGATTACAGATTTAGCTGCAAAAGATGGAAGCTATTATCCAGATTTCCTTAAGTGGGCTGAGGGCTACAGTTGCCCAGGAATCAGGGTAACAGATTCTGCTGACGTGATTCCTGCACTTAAAAAGGCAAAGTCTCACAAGGGCGGTCCTATAGTAATAGATTTTATTGTTTCACCAGATGATTTGGTTCTTCCTATGGTAAAAAGTGGAACTCCACTTAGCGAGATGATTTTGAGGTAAATGTCATGAAGATGAAAAATAGATGGATAGCTTTATATGTTGAAAATCAGGTAGGTGTACTTGCAAAGGTGTCGGGGCTGTTTTCAGCTAAGTCATACAATTTACAGACTTTGACAGTTGGCACTACAGAAAGAGAAGATGTTTCCAGAATGACTATTTCTGTTATGGCTGATGATGTGACATTTGAGCAGATTAAAAAGCAGCTGAATGCTATGGTGGAGGTTATAAAAGTAATCGATCTTACCACTATTCCTATTCATATGAAGGAAATTCTTTATGCTACAGTTTCGGGGCTTGACGTTACAGGAAAGACAGAAGCATTTCAAATTGCCGAGGTTTTTGCTCGCGGCGGTAGTGTAAAGATTTGCGATATTGGAGGAGATTCGGTTTTATTCGAATGTACTCTTACAGAAAATAAAAATAATGAGCTGATATCTCTTCTTAAATCACGATTTAAGAAAGTGCAGATTGTGCGAGGCGGCGCTGTTGCTGTGGAGGCTATCAGCAGATCTAACAGGTAGGAAGATATGGGGGTATGTTATAAGAAAAAATTTGTGGCTTTTATTGCAGTTGTAGCTAGCATATTCCTCTGCTTTAGTAGCACTGTTCAGGCCTCTCAGTCGGAGGTGGATAGGCTAAAAGAGGAATCAAAGAATGCCACTCAAAAAGTTGATGACATTAAAAATAAAAAGAAGCAGACTCAGGATGTTAAAAACCAGCTTCAGGGGCAGGCGGATAGTTTGTCGGGCCAGATTAACAGCCTTAATAATCAGATTTCTTCCGTTACAGTAGAAATTTCTGAAACTGAGGAAAACATCGCTTTGGTTCAGGCAGATATAGAGACTTTGAATGGCGAGTTGGAAGAAATTCAAAATTCACTGGATGTTCAAAAAAATGCAATGAAACTTCGTATAAAATATATGTACGAGAATAGAACTACAAACACTCTGGTGAATTTTATGGAAAGTGGTTCTATGGCAGAGTTTCTGCAGCGATTAGAGTATATGGCTCAGATAACTGCTTATGACCAAAGAGCTGTTAAAAAATTCGAGGCTACTCAGATGGCTTTGGAACAAAAGAAGGCTGAGGTGGAAGAAAAGAACAAGCAGCTTAGTGCCTATCAGGAATCTCTGGAATTCAAGAAAGGACAGCTTGGTGCTTTGGTAGGCTCTACCACATCTGCTTTAAACACAACTAATAGTCAGATAGCAAATACTCAGGCTGCAATAGAAGAGCTTGAAAAGCAGCAAAAAGAGGCTGAAGAATACGAAAAACGTATCCAGAAACAGTATCAGGATGCCCAGCTTGCATTGGCTCAGAAGCTTGCAGGTGAGCACGGTGGATATTCTGGTGGGTATAGCACTACTGATGAAGAGACCTTACTTTTGGCAGCACTTATTCAGGCAGAGGCTGATAATCAAGGGACGGCAGGACGATTGGCAGTAGGTTCAGTTGTTATGAATCGTGTAGCTAGTTCCAAATTCCCTAATACAGTTGCCGGTGTAATTTATTCACCAGGACAGTTTGCGCCAGTTACATCTGGTCGTGTGGCAATGATTCTTGCAAATGGTCCTAACAGTGGTTGCCAGAAGGCAGCAGCAGATGCCATTGCCGGAAATACTAATACTGATGCGCTGTTTTTCTTCACTGTATCCTATGCTCAAAACCTTCACGACAAGCAGGTGGCAGCGGGACAGGAAGGATTTTTTGGATAGAACTGAGGGAGTGACAATCAATGCCCATTACTTCTATAATTACAAGTAGATGTTGCGTTGAAAAGGGTAAGTAAATAAGCTAGAATAGAAGTCTAGCTTTGAAATTAAAGTATAAATTAATTATTTAATAAGGAGGTCGTTTATATGGCAACAGCACATAATGAAGCAAATAAAGGGGATTTCGCTAAGACAGTACTTATGCCTGGTGATCCACTTCGTGCTAAGTTTGTAGCAGACAATTTTTTAGAGAATGTAAAGTGCGTAAACACAGTTCGTAACTGCCTTGGTTTTACTGGAACATACAAGGGGGTGCCAGTATCTGTTATGGCCAGCGGAATGGGTATGCCTTCAATCGGAATCTATTCATACGAGCTTTTTGCTTTCTATGATGTAGAAAATATTATCAGAATTGGTTCAGCAGGTAGCTACACAGACAAGCTCAATGTTCTTGATGTAGTTATTTCTGAAAGCGCTTTCTCAGAGAGCACATTTGCTAAGTACACAAATGGCGTTGAGGAGAAGACTCTTTACCCTAGCAAGAAGATTAACGATATCGCTATCGCAAAGGCTAAGGAGCTTGGTATCGATGCTAAGCTTGCAAAGGTACATTCTGCAGATCAGTTCTATACAGCACCTGAGATGGGCGGCTGGAAGGCTGTTAAGGAGCGTTGTCAGTGTGATTGCGTAGAGATGGAAAGCTTTGCTCTTTTCAACAACGCAAACATGCTTGGAAAGAACGCTACATGTATGCTTACAATCTCTGATTCATTTGTTACTTCAGAGGAGATTCCAGCTGAGGATCGCCAGAAGTCATTCACAGAGATGATGAAGCTTGCACTTGAGACAGCTATTGTATTATAAAAGTTATAAAAGAACGTTATAAAACAAAAAGCGAGTTCATATATAATTCACATTTATACCACAATCTATCCATATTCTTATGATAAATTTGCTATAGTTAAACTATGCCTAGGGGCATATAGCGTAGTTTATTTTGATGGTTTAAAGGAGTGTGGGGATTATGGGTGGTATTAATAAGTTTATAATGGGATTCCGTGATACATACGGAAGCGAAGAAAAGAATATATTGATGATTAGAAAGAAAGCTCAGAGGGCAAAATCGGGAAATTTCCGAGTACGACCTCTGAGCTTTTTTAAACGTGTATTATCGGTACTTGTTGTACTTAGTATGGTATTTACTACAAGAATATGTGAGTTCGTATCTTATGCTAATGAAATAAGCGAAAAGAGTACTATTTCCAAAATCAATCTTGATGATAACATTGCAGTACAGCATCTTTCAGTTGGAGATGCTGAGAATTCTATTATATTCCCATCCACACTAAAAGCTAATATAGATACATATGAAGAAGTGCTAGTAGAGGTAGTAGAAGATACTAATGAGCCTTATGATATTACAATGGAAGATGTAGATGTTCAGGAGCCAGAGAAAGAGGTAACAAATGAAGAACCTCAGGTTGAAGAACAGCAGACTTCTGATGAAGCACAGGAAGCAGTAGAACCAGTTATTGAAAATAATGACGAAATACCTACAGAAGAAGTTGTAGAGCCTACATCAGAGGAAGTAGTTTCTAATAAAGAGCAAGTTCCTTCCATAATAGAAGAAGCTCCAGCAGCAGAGGCTACACCGGTTGAAACAGCCCCTGTAGAGTCTGCTCCAGTTGAGTCAGCTCCTGCATCAGTAGAGCCAGTGGTAGAAGAAACAGATGACACTGCTTCTATTATTAATGTAATCGTTGATGCTTTATTCCCAGCTATAATAGCTAATGCAGAGGAGCTTGTAGTAAATCAGGAACCTATTCAAGAAGATTCAGAAGTTAAAACAGTATTTAAGAAAGAATATGTGAAGACAACAACAGAAATCACACTTAATGATGTTCAGTGGAGCTTAGATACAGAAAACAGCACATCAGATAGTTTTGATTCATCTGTAGCAGGAGCTACATATATTTATAAGGCATCTATTAATACAGAATATGAATTGGCTACAGCCCTTCCTACAATTACAGTTATTATTGTTGAAAAGGAAATTGAGGAAGTAGCATTTGATGCAACAGCAACAGTAGATGGAATCGTAATTACTGTAAATGCAGATAAGGGTGTGTTCCCTGAGGGAGCTACACTTTCAGTTAAGCGTGCATCAGCTGATCAGGCTGAGGCTGCAGAAGAAGCTGTTGAAGAAAAGGAAGATGCTCCAATCGTTGAGGCATATTCTTTTGATATTTCTATTTTAAATGAGGAAGGTTTAGAGATTCAGCCAGACAATTCTAAGGGCAAGGTAACAGTATCATTTGCCTTAGAAGAGGCTGCAAACGATGAGTTAAATACAGAAGTTTATCATATGGATGAGCAGGTGGATGGAAGCTTTGAAGCTGAGAAGCTTGATTCTACATCTGTAGCAGACACTGTAACAGCAGAGACAACAGGATTTTCTGTATACACAGTAGCTATCACAGGTGGTACTGTAACATTTGAAAATGACGGATATCCTTATGGAAAGAATATGGGTGATACACCTACACTTTCTATTAGAGTTACAAACCAGGGCGCAAAATATCAGTGGCAGTCTAGCACAAACAAGACTAGCTGGACAGATATTGCTGGCGCAACTTCACAGGATTATTCATTTACACCTACATCTGGTACATGGTACAGATGTAAGGTAAATGGCGCTGAAAGTAAGGCTGTTCAGTTTGTAAAGCCAGGAGATGATGGAAGGACATGGACATGTCCTATGGGTTATAATTCTTGGTATTTAACAAATGGTACCATGGCGTACAGCATAAATGACAACCGTTTTGATGTAACAGGTTTATATGTGAAGAATGGAACTACATATATGTTACAGACAACTTATGCAGGCGCAGGATGGGCTATCAATACATCAAATGAGGCAACTCCAACCCCTGTTGCATATAATTATTATGGAGAGCCACATGATATTGATGACATAATCGTATCATTTAGTGATGAAGATGACTATGCAGTAATATTTACAATTGATTTAGGCGAGGAACAAAAAGCAATATCATTCTCCTGTGATACAATGCTTGGAAATGGCGATACAAGTGGTCATTATGCGGATTATGCTGCATTAGAAGCAACTCTTAATTCTGATAAAACGCTTAAACAGGTATCAATGATTGGTGCATATTCTGCTGATAACTCCAATGATGATGATCCAGCTTTCGTTATTACACCTATTACAAAAAGAGGTCTGAAATTCTGGATTGGTAGCTATTCATCTAGAATGCATTATAAATTTGCTGAAGGATCTGATTCGATAGTTACTGATGGTCAAACATATAATTCGGTAAAGCTGGCTTGTAATAATACCGATTCTGGTATGAGTATGTCATGGTCTAATGTTCCTGATGGCGGACAGGTTTCATTCCAGTTCTCAGTAGGTGACGTTGCATCTACAGGCGCTGTTGAAAGTAATATTAATTACAGAGATGAGCGTATTGAAGATTTAACACCAGGAACAGCTTATACAATCAGAGTTAATGGTGATAATACAACATACGTTAAGACAGCAGATTCAAATGGTACCATTAGCTTCATTGGCAAGGACAACAATAATGTTAATTACGATTTTGTGGGAAAGACTCTTAATCTTACAGCAGTTGTTAATAACGTAAATCTTTCTGCAAATATAGCTATAGCAGGTCGACCAATTGCACGTGAAGCAGATACTACTGGTACAGCAGATCTGACCGATGCTACAAAGCCATCAGAGGTTGGTAAGGATGCAGTTGTATCATCTACAGATAGCGTTACACTTAACATTTCTGTTGGTGATACAGTAAGAATGGCTCAGGAATATCGTATATACGATAAGGATGGAAATCCTAAATCAGATTGGATTTCTCCAAATACAAACGGAACAGTTGAATTTAATGGATTAACAAAGGAATCAGATTATACTATTAAGGCTAGAATTCCTGCAACACAGAATACACCAGCATCTAATCCAACAACTGGTGTAGCAGTTAAAACAATCGGTACAGTAGATATCGATGCCCCAGAGAATACAACAGCTGATTACAATGGTAATGCTCAGACATATCTTGCACTTACAGATATGGATGAAGTTGAGATTACATATAGTACAAATGTAAATAGTGAATACACAAGCGAAGTTCCAACATTTACAATGCCTGGTATTTACACTGTTTATTACAAGGCAACAAAGCCAGGCTTTAGAAGCACATACGGAAGCTATCAGGTAATTATCAATAAGATAGACCGTGAGAAGCCAATAGAAATCCCTGGAATCAAGACTGATGTAGATTCAGAGAATCCTTCTGTAGATTTATCAGGATATATTGATGATGGTGATACAGCAACAGTTAATAGAGTAACTGGCGACATCAGAGACTATATCTACAACGTTCGTATAGTTGATAATGTGCTGACATATGATCAGCGTGAAAGTGATGAGGAAAAACAGGAAATATCGTTATTAAGGTTGAAAACCCAATCTATAGAGATAACGAGGTTTCTATTCCTATTACACTTCCACCAGCAATCCAGATTGAAGAGCCACAGGTGAAGACTAGCGAATATACAGGAGACCCTGTTGACGTATCTATGACAACACCTCAGGAAGATGTAACAATCAAGTATTCGCTTGACCCTAATGGTGAATTTACAGAGGAAATGCCAGAGATCACAAATGCTGGCGATTATACTATCTATTATCAGGCATCACGTCCAGGTAAGACAACTAGACAGGGTAGCTATGACATTACTATTGATAAGAAGGAAATAGAAGATATTGAAATTCCTACTCCAATTACTATTCCTAACAAGGCTAAGGTAGATGGAGCCCTTGATTTAAGCGCATATATGGAAAATAGCGCTCAGATTGTTTCATTTGAATTAGAAGGCCAGATGGTTGATTATATTACTGTAAACGACCTTACTAATGGTGTCCTTAATTACAGCATCCCTTCAGGCAAATATGCTTTAAATGGAAATTTGAAGCTTACAGTTGTCAGTGATAACTTTAAAGAATATGTAATTAGTATTCCTTTAAAAACAGCTCCAGAGCCAGTTGTTTCAACTCAGTCTGAAACAAGATACTATGTTCCTGTAATAGAAGAAGAGGTAGAAGAAACTCAGGATGATACTGAGATAGAAGATAGTGTGGCTGAGAATAAGTCTAAAGCTAATGAAAAGGCAAATGCTAAGGATTCCGCTGTCACATTAACTGCTGAAGAGCAGGAGCAGCTTCTGAAAGAAAAGAATATCGTTGATAAGGAAAAGGTTTTTGAAAAGCTTTCAGAAGAAACTAAGACTAAGTTAATTGAAAAGCTTGAATCAAAGGGTGGCGAAATTGTACAGGTAGCCTCATTATTTGCTGATGCACCAAAAGCTTTATATACAGGAAATATGGCAGATGCTGATTCTACATCAGGCAAGAAGGATGATGCTGTTGACGAGGATAAGATTCCTGTAAATGATGTGCCAGTAGCACTTGTTATGGGTGAAGGTGCAGTCATCGTTACTATGGAGCTTTCTGATAATGTTAAGACAAATGCAGGTCTTGCAGATGCTAAGAGCGTAGCTAAGTCTATACTTACTAAGGAACAGTACGGTCTGGTGGCATCAGGAAGTATTGTAGAGATTAAGGTTGAGGCTATTCCTCTTGAAAATGAAACTGTATCAGAAGTAGATAAGAAGGTTATCGAAGATGGTGCTGGAGAATACGCTGAGAATCTTCCAAATCTTACAATGGGAAATTATATCGATATTAGTATGTACATGCGTGTAGATGATAGCGACTGGAATCAGATTACTGAGACAGAGCAGTTTGAAATCGTTATCGTTATTCCTGAGGAGTACAGAGGTCTTGCTGAAACATACTATATTATGAGAGCTCACGAAGGCGTAAGCACATTGCTTGAGGATCTTGATGATGACCCTAACACAATTACAATCTCAACAGGTCAGTTCTCAACATATGCACTTATGTTTGACCAGACACCTGTAGTAGCAGAGCAGCAGATTATTTCAATCGAAGATACTGTAGAAAATATTCATTACCTTACCGCAGCAGCGCTTATCTGGGAGTTTGGAAATCAGTATTGGATGATTCTTCTTGCTATAGCTGCATTAGTTGTAATGTTTATAAAGAAGTCTAGAGAGTCTTTCTAGTGTTATAATATAGAAGTGAATATAGAAATAGGGCTGGAGATAGATAGCATTTTCAGCCCCAAATCTAAATTTTTAAATAAAGAATTTAAGTATAATTTTCACGGGATTAGACACAATTTGGAAACTGAGAAAAATGCACATAGTTTCCTTTTGGACGAAAAATGTGGATTTCTTGATAATTTTTTAACAAGCGGAGTTTGAGAATTGCGCAAATGTAAAAGAAATATTCAGAAATCTTATTAGTATGTCTTTTAATGACAAAAATTTTAATTGAAATTAAACCTTAGATATGCTACCATTTTCACATCGGCGGCAGTTTGAGGTTTATTTTTTTGTCCGGGTTCGTTAAAAAATTAACAGTTTGGAAAGCACCGATTTGTGCAATGTGTCTAATCTGTGTAGGGATTAACTTCTGGAAGAAAAATAATGGTTCTTAATCAGCCGGAAAAAATAAGTATTCTTAAAAAGGAGAAAGAAAACATGGGAAAAAAGTAGTTATTGCTAGCGCATGTAGAACAGCCATTGGTACAATGGGCGGATCACTTAGCAACACTCCAGCAGTAGACTTAGGTGCTATCGTAATTAAGGAAGCAGTTAAGAGAGCTGGTATCAAGCCAGAGGACGTAGAGCACGTATATATGGGATGCGTTATCCAGGCAGGTTTAGGACAGAACGTTGCTCGTCAGGCAGCTATCAAGGCTGGTCTTCCTAACGAGACAACAGCAGTTACAACAAACGTTGTTTGTGGTTCTGGTCTTAACTGTGTTAACCAGGCTGCACAGATGATCCTTGCAGGTGATGCTGATGTAGTAGTAGCAGGTGGTATGGAGAACATGTCACTCGCTCCATTCGCACTTCCAAATGGACGTTTTGGTTACAGAATGACTTGGCCATCAAACAGCCAGGGTGCTTTAGTAGATACAATGGTTAAGGATGCTCTTTGGGATGCATACAATGACTACCACATGATCAAGACAGCTGATAACGTAGCTGAGCAGTGGAAGCTTACAAGAGAAGAGCTTGATGAGTTTGCTGTTAACTCACAGAACAAGGCTTGCAAGGCTATCGAATCTGGTGCATTCAAGGATGAAATCGTTCCTGTAGAAATCAAGAAGAAGAAGGAAACAGTTCTTTTCGATACAGATGAAGGCCCAAGACCTGGTACAACAATGGAAGGTCTTGCTAAGCTTAAGGCTCTTTATCCAAACGGTGTTGTTACAGCTGGTAATGCTTCAGGTATCAACGATGGTGCAGCTGCACTCGTAGTTATGTCTGAGGAGAAGGCTAAGGAACTTGGTGTTAAGCCACTTGTTACTTTCGTAGCTGGTGCTCTTGGCGGATGCGCTCCAGAAATCATGGGTGTTGGTCCAGTTCCTGCAACAAAGAAGGCTCTTGCTAAGGCTGGTCTTACAATTGATGATCTTGATGTTTACGAAGCAAACGAAGCATTTGCTGCACAGTCAGTAGCAGTAGGTAAGGAGCTTGGCTTCGACCTTAACAAGCTCAATCCAAACGGTGGTGCTATCGCACTTGGTCACCCAGTAGGAGCTTCAGGTGCTCGTATTCTTGTAACACTTATTTACGATATGATCCACAACCCAGAGTACAAGAAGGGTCTTGCTACTCTTTGCATCGGTGGCGGTATGGGTTGCGCAACTATCGTAGAAAAGTATGAAGGTTAATTAGGAGGATAAGAAAATGAAAGTAGGCGTAATTGGCGCAGGTACAATGGGTCAGGGCATTGCTAAGGCATTTGCTCAGGTTGATGGTTATGAAGTAGCTCTTTGCGATATTAAGCAGGAATGGGCTGAAGGCGGAAAGGACAAGATTGCTAAGGGTTATGCAAGACTTGTTGAAAAAGGAAAGATGGAGCAGGCAGCAGTAGATGCTATCCTCGCTAAGATCACTCCAGGTCTTAAGGAAGACCTTTGCAAGGATTGTGACCTTATCGTTGAGGCTGCTTTCGAGAACATGGAAGTTAAGAAGACAACATTCAAGGAGCTTGATGAGATTGCTAAGCCTGAGTGTGTATTCGCTTCAAACACATCTTCACTTTCAATCACAGAGATCGGAAATGGTCTTAACCGTCCAATGATCGGTATGCACTTCTTCAACCCAGCTGACAGAATGAAACTTGTTGAGGTTATCGCTGGTGTTAACACACCTGCTGAGACAGTTGAGTGCATCAAGAAGATTTCTGAGGAAATCGGAAAGACTCCTGTACAGGTTAACGAGGCTGCTGGTTTCGTAGTAAACCGTATCCTTATCCCTATGATCAACGAAGCTGCTTTCATCAAGATGGAAGGTGTTTCTGATATCGCTGGTATCGATGCAGCTATGAAGCTTGGTGCTAACCACCCAATGGGACCACTTGAGCTCGGCGATTTCATCGGTCTTGATATCTGCCTTGCAATCATGGACGTTCTTTACAACGAGACAGGTGACAGCAAGTATCGTGCTTGCCCACTTCTTCGTAAGATGGTTCGTGGTGGTAACCTTGGTGTTAAGTCTGGTAAGGGATTCTACGTATACAACGCAGATCGTACTAAGACAGCAGTAGATGCACAGTAAATGCAGTATTTTTGCGTAGCAAATGTACTGCCACGACGCACACCTATTTGCGAAGCAAATCATAAATGTGTGCGTCTTCCCGCTAGGGAGAAATATTTTTAAAGGAGAAAAATCATGGATTTTACATTAGATAAGAAGCATGAGATGGCTAGACAGTTATTCAGAGAGTTCGCTTTGAATGAAGTTAAGCCAATGGCTCAGGAAATTGATGAGACAGAGCAGTTCCCACGTGAAAACGTTGAGAAGATGATGAAGTACGGTTTCATGGGTATTCCAATTCCAAAGGAGTACGGCGGACAGGGATGTGATGTTCTTACATATATCATGTGCGTAGAGGAGCTTTCAAAGGTTTGCGGTACAACAGGTGTTATCGTTTCAGCACATACATCACTTTGCTGCGATCCTATTCTTACATATGGTACAGAAGAGCAGAAGCAGAAGTTCTTAGTTCCACTTGCAAGTGGTAAGAAGCTTGGTGCTTTCGCACTTACAGAGCCAGGTGCTGGTACAGATGCACAGGGTGCTCAGTGTAGAGCTGAGGAAGATGGAGATTCTTGGGTACTTAACGGTTCTAAGTGCTTCATCACAAACGGTAAGGAAGCTGATATCTACATCATCTTCGCTGTAACAGATATCGTTGAGGATGCTAAGGGACGTAAGTCTAAGAAGTTCTCTGCATTCATCGTTGAGAAGGGAACACCAGGATTTACATTCGGTACAAAGGAGAAGAAGATGGGTATTCGTGCTTCTTCTACATACGAGCTTATCTTCCAGGATTGCCGTATTCCAAAGGAGAACATCCTTGGACCTAGAGGAAAGGGCTTTGGTATTGCTATGCACACACTTGATGGTGGACGTATTGGTATCGCTGCTCAGGCTCTTGGTATTGGCGAGGGCTCAATCGATGCAACAATCGATTTCGTAAAGGAAAGAAAGCAGTTCGGTCGTCCAATCGCTGCATTCCAGAACACAGCATTCCAGCTTGCTGATATGAAGGCTCGTATGGATGCTGCTAAGTACCTTGTTTACAAGGCTGCTTGCACAAAGGATCAGTACATGGAAGATCACAAGACAAGCTACTCTATCGAGGCAGCTGAGGCTAAGCTTTTTGCAGCTGAGGCAGCTATGGCTGTTACTACAAAGGCTGTACAGCTTCACGGTGGTTACGGTTACACAAGAGAGTACGATGTTGAGCGTATGATGCGTGATGCTAAGATCACAGAAATCTACGAAGGTACATCTGAGGTTCAGAGACTTGTTATCTCTGGCGCTATGCTTAAGTAAGATTGTTTATTATCGTGTGAATAAAAGGAGATTAAATACATGAATATCGTAGTATGTATTAAACAGGTTCCTGACACAAAGGGCGGCGTAAAGTTCAACCCAGATGGAACTCTTGATAGAGCATCAATGCTCGCAATTATGAACCCAGATGATAAGGCAGGTCTTGAGGCTGCTCTTAGAATCAAGGATGAGACAGGTGCAAAGGTTACAGTTCTTACAATGGGACTTCCAAAGGCTGATGATATGCTCCGCGAAGCACTTGCTATGGGTGCTGACGAGGCAGTTCTTGTTACAGATAGACGCCTTGGTGGTGCTGATACATGGGCTACATCTTCAACAGTTGCAGCTGCAGTTAAGAAGCTTGATTATGATCTTATTATCACAGGTCGTCAGGCTATCGATGGCGATACAGCTCAGGTTGGTCCACAGATCGCTGAGCATCTTGCACTCCCAGTAATTTCTTATGCTGAAGATATCAAGGTAGAGGGTAACAGCGTTATCGTTAAGCGTCAGTACGAGGATAGATATCACGAAGTTAAGGCTCAGATGCCTTGCCTTATTACTGCACTTTCTGAGTTAAATGAGCCACGTTACATGACTCCAGGCGGCATCTTTGATGCATATGACAAGGAAGTAACAGTTTGGGGACGTGATGATCTTACAGATCTTGATGATGCAAACATCGGTCTTGCTGGTTCTCCAACAAAGATCGCTAAGGCTTCTGATAAGGTTCGTAAGGGAGCAGGCGAAAAGGTTGCTCTTGACCCTAAGGAGTCAGTAGAATATATCGTTGGCAAGCTTAAAGAAAAGCATGTAATTTAATAAATAGGAGGCAAATATAATGTCATTAGAAGAATACAAGGGCGTAGCTATATTCGCTCAGCAGGTTGATAACAAACTTAGCTCAATTGCCTTCGAACTTATCGGCAAGGCACATGAGCTTGCAGCAGATTTAGGAACAGACGTAACAGCAGTAGTACTTGGTCACAATATCGCAGATCTTGCAGATAAGCTTGGCGAGTACGGTGCTGATAAGGTAGTTCTTATCGACAATGAGGAACTTGAGACATATCGTACAGAGCCATATGCTCAGGCTCTTACAGCTTATATTAATGAGTACAAGCCAGAAATCATGCTCGTTGGTGCAACAGCTATCGGTCGTGATCTTGGTCCTACAGTTTCAGCTCGTGTTAAGACAGGTCTTACAGCTGACTGTACATCACTTGAGATTGGTGATTTCCCACTTGTAGCTAAGGAGGGTCAGGAGCAGAAGCACAATCAGCTTCTTATGACTCGTCCTGCATTCGGTGGAAACACAATCGCTACAATCGCATGCCCAGACAACCGTCCACAGATGGCTACAGTTCGTCCAGGTGTTATGCAGAAGCTTGAGAAGCAGCCAGGCCGCAAGGCTGAGGTTATCGACTTCAAGCCAGAGCTTACAAAGAACAATCGTTTCGTAGAGATTCTTAACATCGTTAAGAATGCAACTTCTACAGTAGATATCATGGATGCTAAGATCCTCGTTTCTGGTGGTCGTGGTGTTGGTTCTGCAGAGAACTTCAAGATGCTTGAGGATCTTGCTGAGGTTCTTGGTGGTACAGTATCATGCTCACGTGCAGTTGTAGATTCAGGCTGGAAGCCAAAGGATCTTCAGGTAGGTCAGACAGGTAAGACTGTTCGTCCTAACGTATACTTTGCAATCGGTATCTCTGGTGCTATCCAGCATACAGCAGGTATGGAAGAGTCTGATATCATCATCGCAATCAACAAAGATGAGACAGCTCCTATCTTTGATGTAGCTGATTACGGTATCGTTGGAGATCTTAACAAGATCGTTCCAGCTCTTACAGAGGCTATCAAGGCTGAGCTCGCAGCTCAGAACTAATCCTTATGAGGCAATATCTATTCTTAAATAAGATTAGATTTTTCCTATAATTTCTTTCTTTAATTTTTTTGAAGGCGGGTCCAATGGACTCGCCTTTAGTAATTTGGTAAAATCTATTTATGAAAGCAACGAATAAAATCGATATGACACATGGCCCGCTCTTGGGCAAATTAATAATCTTTACTATTCCTATTATCTTGTCAGGTGTATTGCAGCTTCTTTTTAATGCAGCTGATGTAATTGTTGTGGGCCGTTTCGCAGGAGAAGCTAGCTTAGCAGCAGTTGGTTCTACTAATTCACTTATTAATCTTATGACAAATTTATTCATTGGTATGTCTGTTGGTGCCAATGTATGTGCAGCACAGTTTTATGGAGCTGGAAATCATTCTGATGTTAAAAAGACAGTACATACTAGTACTGCATTCTCACTAATTTGCGGTGTTCTCCTAATATTTATAGGTTTATTTTTGGCTAAGCCTATACTGGAGATTATGGGTTCCCCAGAGGATGTTATAGATTTGGCGGTATTATATGTTCGTCTATATTTTCTGGCTATGCCAGCTATTATGCTTTACAATTTCTTAGCTGCAATACTTAGAGCAGCAGGTGATACAACCCATCCCCTTGTATTCCTTACTATTGCAGGAGTGGTTAATGTAATATTAAATCTATTTTTAGTAATTGTCCTGAATCTAGGCGTAGCAGGCGTTGCCATTGCTACAGTTACATCTAATTATATATCCTGTTTTATGCTTGTAGGCTTTTTCAAGAAGCAGGAAGATGCCTTAAAGCTTGAATTTTCAAGGGTTAGGATAGATAAGAGGATATTAAATCGTATTATAAGAATTGGGCTACCTGCCGGAATTCAGGGAACTGTATTTTCTTTATCTAATGTTGTAATTCAGTCGGCTATAAATTCCTTTGGAACAGCTGTAATTGCTGGTTCATCAGCAGCGGCTAGCATCGAAGGATTTGTATATATTTCTATGAACTCAGTTTCTCAGACTACTGTTACCTTCGTAGGCCAAAATTATGGTGCTGGAGATGAGAAGAGAGTTAGAAAGGTTATATTCGAAAGTTTAGGTATAGTTACCGTAGTTGGATTAATTATGGGTAACCTGGCATATGGCTTCTCTGATTCACTTTTAGGGGTTTATACAGACAGTGCAGATGCCATAGCAGCCGGCACGCTTCGTTTGTTCTGGGTTTGTTGCCCATATTTCCTTTGTGGAATCATGGATACACTAACTGGAGGCCTTAGAGGATTGGGGAATTCTACACTTCCTATGATTGTATCTTTACTTGGCGCTTGCGCCACCCGATTAATTTGGATAGCCACATATTTTCAGATTCATCATACTCAGAATGTTTTGTTCTTCTCATATCCAGGCAGCTGGCTGTTGACACTCAGCGTTCACAGCATCTGCCTTACAATTATCTATCGTAAGTGGGTACAAAAGAAGAACTCAGAGATAAGGATATAGTATTTACTAAGATGAGCCTGTTAGTGTAACAGGCGGATCAGGAGGGGACATATGTATTGGAAGGAAATGCTTTCTGCAATAGCAAAGCCTGACAAAAATGGTGTAAGACACGAGCTTTGCACAGATTTTAAGTATACAGGTTTACAGGAATATCCACGACCTCAGCTTCAGCGAAAGTCCTATATAAATCTAAATGGCACATGTGATTATCGTATTATTGATGGCAAGGGAAAGGTGGCCTGCTCCGGTCCTATAGAAGTGCCATTTTCACCTGAGACAAAGCTTTCTGGAACAGAACGTCATATCCTCCTTCCAGAGGAAACATTAGAATATACCAAAATTTTTTCCATTGATAAAATTAAAAAATCAAAGCATCTGCTGCTTCATTTTGGAGCAGTGGATCAGGTGGCTCAGGTTTCGTTAAATGGTGTGCATATTGGCATTCACGAGGGCGGATATACATCATTTACCTTCGATATTACAGACTACGTTATAGAAGGGGATAACGAGCTTAAAGTGAAGGTTAGAGACTATACTGACAGGGTAGGATATGCTAGAGGAAAGCAAAGTCTGGATCCTTATGGTATGTGGTACAGTGCCCAAAGTGGAATATGGCAGACAGTATGGATGGAATGGGTCCCAGAGGCCTATGTCAGCAGATTATTCATTATCCCTGATATAGATAATGACAGGGTTACACTTGAAATGAAGGTCTCTGAAATGAAGGGACAGGTTAGAATCCAATCATCTAATCCAGATTTAATAAAAGATTATAGCGTAGAAAAGATTAATGACGATAAGCTAAATGTTGTTGTAAAGCTAGGAGAATACAAGCTTTGGACTCCAGATGACCCGCAGCTATATTTTATAAACGTGGACTATGGTAAGGATAGCTTCACTACCTATTTTGCAATGCGTCATTTTGGTGTAGAAAAAGATGAAAAGGGTATTTTGCGCCTTACTTTAAATCACGTGCCTACCTTTATGAATGGAGTTTTGGATCAGGGATACTATCCGGAAAGTCTTATGACACCTCCTAGTGATGATGCCATGATTTATGATATAGAGTTCATAAAGAGCCTGGGTTTTAATATGATTCGCAAGCACTGTAAATTAGAGCCTATGCGTTGGTATTTCCATTGTGACAGGCTTGGAATGATTGTTTGGCAGGACATTGTCAATGGTGGAACAAAATACGATATGAATATGATTTGCCACGTTCCTACGGTGGTTCGTCCATTTGGAAATACAAGAGATAAGAATCGCCTTTTCCTTAGATTTACAGGCCGAAATACAGATAAATCAAAGGAAGTTTGGCATAAGGAATGCAAAGAAATGATGGAGCAGCTTAGAAGTGTTCCTTCGCTTGGTCAGTGGTGTCTGTTTAATGAGGGCTGGGGCCAGTTTGATGCTCAGGATTGCCTGAAATTTGCTCTAAAGTTTGATGATACAAGACCTATTGACTCGGCTTCCGGCTGGTTCCATGAGGATTGTGGGGATGTTTTCTCTGAGCACGTCTATTTTGAGGAATTAAAGGTGAAGTTGACAGAGCGTCCTTATGTTGTTTCGGAATATGGTGGATTCTCCCTTAAAGTGGGCAATCACGTTATCAGAGATTCTGTATATGGATATAAGAAATACAGCCATCAAAAGGACTTACAGGATGCATATAATGCGTTGATGGACAAAATAAAGTCCCTCGAAGCTGAGGGACTTGCGGGTGCTGTATTTACTCAGGCTACCGATGTAGAAGAGGAGGTCAATGGCCTCATTACTTACGACCGGAAGGTGCAAAAGCTGTATTAAAGAAGCTTTGTGGGAATGCCATTCCAAGAATGATTCCCATTACGATGGCTCCAGCAGTCTTTATTGTGGAAAGACCAGCCTGACTGAATGAGACCATATCGTTCATAATTAAATAATATGAAGTGTAATAGATTCCTGCACCGGGTACTAAAGGGAAAATTCCTGAAATAAGGTATACGGTGACAGGATTCTTTCTTTTTGAGGCCAATGCTCTTGAAAAGAATGTGAGAGCAAAAGAACCTATAACATTTCCAAATGTAGGTGCTAAAAGAATGGTATTTATTAAGGAATAAAAAATCCATCCAATAGCTCCGGATAAGCCACAGTATAGAAGCTCTGACCTTGGGGCGGAGAAAACTATCGCAAAGGCTATTGTGGCAACCATACTTACTATAAATTCGATAATATAATTAACTAACATTAGATAAAAGAACCTCCAAACAGACTAACTACGGTAATTACTATACCAACGCCTACAGCGATACAAAAGGCTGTAAGCAATGCATCGATGAGTCGAATAGAACCAGAAAGGTAATCACTATTAATAAAATCTCGAATGCTGTTTGTTAAAGGAATACCTGGTACTAATGGCATTATTCCACCGATGATAATCTTGTCGTAGTGAATAGGAAGGCCTGTGAAAGCAAAAGCCAATGCTAAAATGGTGATAACCATACTTCCTAGCACGTTTGTAACTGTTTTGGAATTTCCCATTCCTGATTCAAAATACAGGAATATTCTAAGAATACATCCTACTATTGTAGCAATAACTCCGTCTAAGGCTGTTCCGCCAAAAAGATAAGCAAATCCTCCACAACCAATTCCTGTGGCCAGAATCATAACTGGAAGATTATAGCCTGGGAGTTTTTTGTATTCGGCTAATTTAATCCAGGCATCTTCTATTGTAATGTTTTTTGCGCATACATCACGGCATAGACTGTTCAGTGCTGCGATTCTAGCTAAGTGCATAGGGTACATAGGAACGTGTCTAATCATAGAACTGGCGTGTTCAGTTACCTCATCGGCACTGGCAAATATACCGTTGCTAAGTACGTACACATCGCAATCTGTGATATCGTATGAATTTAAAATAGCGAGAACACTGTCCTCGACTCTGTAAACCTCTGCTCCATTTCTTAGAAGAATATCTCCTAACTCTACTGCAAAGGATAATATTTTTTTAGTATCTGTCATAATGTCTCCATAGTATATTTTTCTACAGAATGATTATGTATTAAAACTATTTTTTTTCAACTCTAGTGGATAAATTTAACGAATGTGGATAACTTTGTGGGAAAAGTTTGTTCGTTGAAATTAGACTCACTTGGGTAAAAAGTAAGCGGAAATCCAGTATTTTAGAGGGCTGGATGGATGTATCTATGTGGATAATTAACACAGTTCGGATGATGTTTTGAAGTTATCCTCAACCATAAAAACATAATTGTGGAAAATGTTGATAAGTATGTTGCTAAGTTGATGCAAGGTGCAACTACCTCTAAACCTATTATAACCCCATAATACAACTGCACAACAAGGATTGTTTGTGCTATACTAATCAGCAGTAATATTTTAGGAGGTCTAGTAATGGCAGAAAATAGTTCATGCGCTTCGGCAAGCAGTTGTTCACGTGGTTCCTGTGAAGGATGTCCATCTGCTGCAGCTAAAGAAGCAGGAGTTAGAAATACAGCATTTCTTGAGGCACCAAATGAGAATTCTAATATAAAGCATGTTATCGGAGTAGTATCCGGAAAGGGTGGCGTTGGTAAGTCACTTGTTACTTCTTCACTTGCAGGAGTTATGGCTCGTGCAGGTTATAAGGTAGGTATTCTTGATGCAGATATTACAGGTCCATCTATTCCAAAGATGTTTGGCGTACATGGTCCAGCAGCAGCTAATGCAGAGGGCGTTATGCTTCCAGAGGTTGCCGAGGATGGCACCAAGATTATGTCTATCAACCTTATTCTTGATGATGAGGAGTCTCCAGTAGTTTGGAGAGGTCCTGTTATTGCAGGTGTTGTAAAGCAGTTCTGGACAGATGTTGCCTGGGGTGATATTGATTATCTCTTTGTAGATATGCCTCCAGGAACAGGTGATGTTCCTCTTACATGTTTCCAGTCACTTCCAGTGGATGGTATTGTCATTGTTTCAAGCCCACAGGAGCTTGTACAGATGATTGTTAAGAAGGCATACAACATGGCTGATATGATGCACATTCCAGTGCTTGGTCTTGTTGAAAACTATTCTTATATTAAATGCCCTGATTGCGGCAAGAAGATCGAGATTTATGGCGAGAGCCACATTGACGAGGTCGCTGCAGGCCTTAATATTCCAGTACTTGGAAAGATGCCTATGGATCGTAGCTTTGCTACAGCAGCTGATGCTGGTCGCATCTTCGATGTAGAGAATACATATTTAGCTGATGCTAAATCCGTATTAGAAAATATTAAAGGAGAGTTATAATGGCACAGAATCCAGTAGTTACAATCGAAATGGAAAATGGCGATATCATGAAGGCTGAGCTTTATCCTGAAATCGCTCCAAACACAGTTAACAACTTTATTAGCCTTATCAATCATAATTTTTATGACGGTGTTATTTTTCACCGTGTAATCAATGGCTTTATGCTTCAGGGTGGAGATCCAGACGGCACAGGAATGGGCGGCCCAGGATATTCTATCAAGGGTGAGTTTACAAGCAACGGCTTTAAGAACGACCTTAAGCATGAGCCAGGTGTTCTTTCGATGGCACGTACAATGTTCCCAGATTCAGCAGGAAGCCAGTTCTTTATTATGCATAAGAACAGTCCGCATCTTGATGGCGATTATGCAGCATTCGGTAAGATTATTGAGGGTATGGATATCGTTAATAAAATCGCTGAGGTTCCTACAGATTGGTCTGATCGTCCAACAAAGGAGCAGAAGATGAAGAAGGTTACAGTTGATACTTTTGGTGTTGACTATCCAGAACCAAAGACATTATAAATTATCTTGATTTTTACGGATAATTTTGTTATTATAACGACACGCTTTAAGCGTGTCGTTTTTTTCGTTTTATTCATATTATCTATAGTCATTTCGACAACTTATCACAGGAGAAAAATGAAATTTAATACTATTATTTTATGTCTTGTGCTTTGGGGCACAGTGTGTTTTATTGCGATTATTTCTGGGCTTTTTAAGAGTATTAAAGCAAATAAACTCTACAGCATACAGATGAAATATTTAAGGCAGTTTATATTTTTGGCGGGAAGAGGCGTGAATTCAGGGAATATTATTAGGGAGCTTCACTGCACATTTATCAGAGAAAGAAGGCTAAGAAAAACATTAATAAGAGCTATGAGAATGCCATCTTCTCAAGGACTTGAGCTTATATATCAAGAAATAGGATGTGAACCAATGAATGTTATTCATAAATTTGTTTTGGAAAGAGAAAGGAGGAGAGGGAAAAACCAATTATGTGAGATTCCGGAAGACATAATTAAGTATTTTAATAACCTTGTAGAAGAATGGGATGAAAAAGTTATCCACAATCGAAAAGTACAGAATAGAAGTAACATTAAGGCATTTTTAGAAGTAATTGTCTTTATATTATTGGATTTAGTGTTATATAGTTATGTTCAGACTGATTTAAGCTTGGTGATATTTGCTATTGCAAATACAGTGGGCGTTATTATGTTTATTATTCTGACCAATGAAGGCTATGTTGTGGATAAGAAAAAACGTGACAGAAAACTTGCAAGGGTAAATGGCCAAGAAAAAAAGACCCGACCTGTCAAATGGATACATAATCTGTACCAATTAGTGGGAGGTCTGGGCCTTATAATCAATATATTTATTATTGTGTCTGAGTGGTTGGGGCCGGTAGCTTAATGCGAAGTTTTGTTATACGTTTCTTTTCTACGGCTAGTACCCGGATAATCGTTCCATCCTCAGATACGTAAGTTTCTCCAACATTTGGAAAATGGTCGAAGGCACCTACAATGTAGCCTCCGATGGTGTCGTAGTCATCACTGGTAAAGCCTAGAGGGATAAGTTGACATAAATCCTCAAGATTCATAGAACCTAAAACCTGGTATTCTCGATCGCTTAGTCTAACCAGTGGGTCTTCCTCATCCTCATCGTACTCATCGCGAATCTCGCCGACGATTTCTTCTAAAAGGTCCTCTAGTGTAATCATACCTGAGAGCTCACCATACTCATCTAGAACTATGGACAGTGATGCTGATTCCTCACGCATTTCATCAAAGAGGTCAGATACATTTTTCATTTCATAGGTGAAGTATGTATCTCTGAGATAATCCCTTACTGAGAAGTTTTCTGTAGGAATGATTCCGAGGAAATCCTTCATATTTACAATACCCAGTACCTTGTCTGTGTCAGGCTCGCAAACGGGGATTCGAGTGTACATATCTTCTTTGAAAACGGCAATCAGTTCATCATAGCTAATGTCTGCATCAATCATGGTCATATCGATTCTAGGAATCATTACTTCCTTGGCGCAGGCATCGGAAAAATCAAAAACCTTATGTATCATAGTGCGTTCATCCTGCTCGATGGCACCGCTTTCATGGCTTACATCAACCATTGTACGGATTTCTTCTTCGGTGATGGTTTCATCCTTGAAATCAGGGTCGATACCAAACATCCTAATGAAGAGTCCTGCAAGGAAATTGATTATGGCAATCACAGGAGTGAGAACCCACATGAGTGCATCAATCATAGGTGCATATCTAAGGCTAAGCTTAGTGGAATTAAGTGTAGCAAGAGACTTTGGAGTAATCTCTCCAAATATCAATATCAGTAAAGTAAGTATTCCCGTGGCGATACCTGCACCATAACTGCCGAAAATATCGATGGCAAGAGTGGTTGCTAATGAAGATGCAGATAAGTTGACTATATTATTACCAATAAGAATTGCTGATAGCATCTTCTTAGGACGGTTGATAACATTTAAAACTCTTTTTGCTTTTTATTGTTTTCATCTGCCAAGGTTTTGATTTTGATTTTATTAACAGTAGTTAAAGCGGTTTCAGCTGATGAAAAGAATCCAGATAAAATAAGCAATAATAATAGAATTATAAACTTAATTAACAAGTGAACATCCAAATGTATTATTCCTCCTTACACATACGCAATAAAATTTAACCACATTATAGCATATATGTAGTGAAGGATAGAATAATTTGATAATAGTACTAAAAGGTGGTACCATATGAATAACAAAGATAGAAAAAATTAAATGAAATATTCACTGACCCAGTGAAATCAGATATTAAATGGACTGATATAGAACACCTATTTTTATCTCTAGGAGCAAGAGTTTCTGAAGGTAATGGGTCTAGAGTGAGAGTTGAACTAAATGGGGAGAGAGCTGTATTTCACAGACCTCATCCTGAAAATACAACAGATAAAGGTGCAGTTAAATCTGTAAGAAGATTTTTAGAGAATGCAGGGGTGATAATATGATGAATTATAAAGGTTATATAGGAAAAGTTGAGTTTGATGATGAACAGCATATTTTTACTGGAGAAGTAATAAATACTAGGGCGGTAATAACATTTCAGGGCTCATCAGTATCAGAATTAGAAGAGGAATTTAGATTATCAGTAGATGATTATATTGAATGGTGTGAACAGGATGGTGTAGAACTAGAAAGGCCCTATTCAGGAAAATTTAATGTTAGAATTTATCCACAGTTGCATCAAAGGGCTGTTGTAGGGGCTAAAGTACTCGGGATTTCTCTAAATGCTTTTTTAATTAAATGTTTGGAGGATGAACTGAATTTAATGCATATTTAGTATAGTATTTTACCTTCATATGCTTTAAAGTAAAATAAAGATTTTAAAAGAGAGAAGAGAGTTTATGAAGAAAAGACTGCTAATATTAGCATTGATAGTATCTGCGGCTGCCAGCTTTACGGCCTGCAGTAAATATAACCAAAAAGAAATCGAACTGAGGGATCAGGGAATCGCTGCCATGGATGAGGGCAGATACGAGGATGCTATAGGTTTGTTTGATGATGCCTTAGGGTGTTCCATTGGAAAAGTTACAGACTTGGAACTGGATATTGATTATTATAAAGGCGCAGCTCAGTTTAAAAATGGTCAGTTTGAAGATGCGGCCAATACCTATACTTACCTTATTAAATATGACGAAAAAACTACAAGCCATATTTCCTGAGGGGTAGCATTTATGCCAGTGAGGGAGAGATAGGTAAGGCTATTAAGGATTATGATGCTGCGGTTGCCATAGACGAGAAGAACTACCTATTATATATACAAATATATGAAAATCTTAATTCATTAGGATATAAGGATCAGGGATTGGTATATCTTAATAATGCACTGGATGTTTCAGACAAATCTCCAGAGGCTAAGTACTACAAAGGAAGAGTATATTATTTACTTGGTCAGACTGAGGATGCGGAGAAGCTTCTTAAGGAGGCCATTGAAAAAGATGTGGTGGAAGCGAAGCTGTATTTAGCACGTATTTATCAGGATGGAGGCGATTATGTTTCCGCTCAGGATTTACTGGAGGATTATGCTTCATCCGAAGATGTAACCAGTGATGCTTTAGGAACCTTAGGTGATATTGAGCTTTCCAGTGGCAATTTCGAGAGCGCTCTTAACTATTATGAGGCTGGGTTGAAACTTGAATCCATCGGCAATATGCCTCAGCTTATGAAGGGGAAGGTTGCAGCCCTTGAAAAGCTATATCGCTTTGACGAAGCGAAGGATGTTTTGGCACAATATCTTGAGTCGTACCCATCAGATGAAGAGGCATCAAAGGAGTTAGTATTCTTGCAAACCAGATAATTTTCTGAAAAGACGCACTACTATATGTGGTGTGTCTTTTTGTGTTTAAATACCAAATATTGTGTGTGTTGAAACTTGATTCTACTTAGAAAATATGCAAAACTCAAAATCGATTTTAGGTAATAATGACGAAAAGCACAATATATAGTGATTAGACATTGACCCCATACCATATATTTTGCTAACATATAGTCAAGATATAAACCTTAGAAGAACGCTTTAGTCAGGACATCTACAGGTTCGTAAGGGGAGTCCTTTTGGGGAAGAGAATTGAGAAAGGAATATTGGTGAGAAGAATTGTTTGAAGTTGTAAAAAGAGATGGGGAAATTGCAGAATTTAATTTAGGTAAGATTAATGATGCCATTGCCAAGGCTTTTGAGGCTACTGGAAAGGAATACAATGACGATATTATTGGCTTATTGTCACTTCGTGTTTCGGCTGATTTCCAGAGCAAGATAAAATCAGGCAAAATTTCTGTTGAGGATATCCAGGATTCTGTTGAAAACGTTTTGGAACAGACTGGATATACTGACGTTGCAAAGGCATATATTTTATATAGAAAGCAGCGCGAAAAGATGCGCAACATGAAGTCTACAGTTCTTGATTACAAGAACGTTGTGGACAGCTATGTAAAGGTAGAAGACTGGCGTGTAAAGGAGAATTCCACAGTTACATATTCTGTAGGTGGTCTCATTCTTTCTAATTCTGGCGCTATCACTGCTAATTACTGGCTTTCGGAGATTTATGATGAGGAAATTGCTAATGCTCACCGTAGTGCTGATATCCACATCCACGATCTTTCTATGCTTACAGGCTACTGTGCAGGATGGTCATTAAAGCAGCTTATTCAGGAGGGCCTTGGCGGTATCACAGGAAAGATTACATCTGCACCTGCAAAGCACCTTTCAGTACTTTGCAATCAGATGGTTAACTTCCTTGGTATTATGCAGAATGAGTGGGCAGGCGCTCAGGCATTCTCTTCATTTGATACATACCTTGCACCATTTGTTAAGGCAGACAATCTTTCATACGAAGAAGTTAAGAAGTGCCTTGAGGCATTTATATATGGTGTTAATACACCTTCACGTTGGGGCACACAGGCTCCATTCTCAAACATCACATTGGATTGGACAGTACCTAATGACCTTGCAGAGCTTCCTGCTATCGTTGGTGGCAAGGAGCAGGACTTCAAATATAAGGACTGCAAGAAGGAAATGGATATGGTAAACAAGGCATTCCTGGAGATTATGATCGAGGGCGATGCTAACGGACGTGGATTCCAGTATCCTATTCCTACATATTCTATTACACGTGATTTTGATTGGTCAGATACAGAGAACAATCGTCTCCTTTTCGAGATGACTGCAAAATATGGTACACCATACTTTAGCAATTATATTAATTCAGATATGGAGCCTAGCGATGTTCGTTCTATGTGCTGCCGTCTCCGTCTTGATCTTCGTGAGCTTCGCAAGAAGTCAGGTGGATTCTTCGGTTCAGGCGAGAGCACAGGTTCTGTAGGTGTTGTTACAATCAACCTTCCTCGTATCGCTTATCAGTCAAAGGACGAGGCGGAATTCTATGCACGTCTTGATAAGCTTATGGACATCAGTGCTCGTTCACTTAAGATTAAGCGTGGTGTAATCACAAAGCTTCTTGATGAGGGATTATATCCATACACTAAGAGATATCTTGGAACATTTGACAACCACTTCTCTACAATCGGTCTTATTGGTATGAACGAAGTAGGTCTTAATGCTAACTGGCTTCGTGCAGATATGACTAGCGAAAAGACACAGGCTTTCGCAAAGGATGTGCTCAATCACATGCGTGAGCGTCTTTCTGATTATCAGGAGATGTATGGAGATTTATATAACCTTGAGGCTACTCCAGCAGAGTCTACTACATATCGTTTTGCAAAGCATGATAGAGAGCAGTTCCCAGATATCATCACAGCTGGTAAAGAAGGGGATACACCATTCTATACAAACAGCTCACATATGCCAGTAGAGTATACATCAGATATCTTTGATGCTCTTGAGGTTCAGGACGAGCTTCAGACACTTTACACATCAGGTACTGTATTCCATGCCTTCATTGGCGAGAAGCTTCCAACTTGGGAGTCAGCTGCAAATCTTGTTCGCAAGATTGCAGAGAATTACAGATTACCTTACTATACATTGTCTCCTACATACTCAGTATGTAAGGAACATGGATATATCGCTGGTGAGCATTATACTTGTCCTCACTGTGGAAAGACTGCAGAGGTATATAGTCGTATCACTGGATACTATCGACCAGTTCAGAACTGGAACGAAGGTAAGACCCAGGAGTTCAAGAATCGTAAGCTTTACGACATTGCAGGTTCTGTATGCCGACGTGCAGGGGAGCAGTACAAGCAGCGCGTAGAAAAAGAGAGGCCAGAGGTTAATCTTGAAATAGTTTCAGAGGAGCCAGCTACAGGTGTTAAGTACCTTTTCACTACAAAGACTTGTCCAAACTGTGCTCGTGCAAAAGAGATTCTTGAGGATGAGGAATACATCCTTGTAGATGCAGAGGAGCAGCAGGACCTTACTAAGAAGTATGGCGTTATGCAGGCACCAACACTTGTTGTTGTAAATGGTGATGATGTTAAGCGTTATGCTAATGCTAGCAACATTCAAAAATACGTGGATGAAAACTAGTATATAATAAGAAGAAAGTGCTAAAGAGATGCCAGTTTTGGCATCTCTTTTTTCGTGGCAACAAATGACGTTTTTTGGCAATAAACAACATTGACCCTAATGGGTAGAAATGCTAAATTATACTTTGTGATAAATCTGTGAAAAATGTATGTGCAACTTGTGAGAGACTTGTGAAATAGTGTTTTTTGGGGGTTTATCATAAATATTGAGAAAGGGAAATGATTGATTTGAAGAGGCACAATAAAATCGCCACATTAAGACGGCTGGTGGCGTTAACAATGCTTTGTGCATTGTTATTTACTAACACTTCTGTATATGCCGATACTACAAAAGCAGAAGAGCCTGCAGATACAACTGCTACAGAAACAGCTAAGTCAAGCGCTGATGAAACTGTTTCAACAGCTACTACAGGTGCTGCTGAAGAGTCAACAGAAGCTTCAGATGCTGATGCAGCTAAGAGAACTGTTAAGCTTACATTAGACACAACTGAAGATACTGATGTTGAGTCAGAAGAGTTAGATATGGCTTCAATCCTTACTGAGAGTAAGATTGAAACACCTACACCTACAGTTACACCTACTCCAACTCCTTCAGGTGAACCTCCTTGCAAGCATGAAAACCTTGGTACAAGAAAGATTTATCGTGCAGATTCTGCGGAATCAAACAAGCATGTTCTTTACCATAAATGCAGAGACTGTGGTGAACTTGTTCCTGCAGGTGATCCTGAAGAGTGTACATCAGATGGTGTAAAACACGTTGAGCAGATTGCTGATAATAAGCACGTTACATACAACGAATGTAAGGTATGTAAAAGAAGGCTTAATGAAGTATCTAAGGATTGTTCATTTGAAACAGAGAGATATGAAAGCATATCTACAACAAAACATAGGGTATACGAAAAATGTTCTGAGTGTGAAAGAGAACGCCAGCACGAGGAGGATTGTGTTTGGAAGAGCGAGGAAGGTAATCCAAACTATTATCATTGCTCAAAGGCAACCTCCGGAGAAATTAAAAATGGATGTACAAACATCAAAGACGAGAGATCTCATGATGTAGTTATCTCAAATGTAACAGTAACTCCAGAAGCAAAGGCAGAAAACGTAAAAGAAAACTATACATATTTTGATGAGAAAATTGTTATAGAGTTCGATGTTGCTTGTGAAGTGTTAAACAAAGTTTCAGAAGATGACTTTAAACATTACGTAAATGCTTATGCAGCATACACTGATTATTATAGCAACAAGGTTAAAACTATTAATTGTAGGTTAATTTCTTATGATAAGGGTGTTGCTAGATATCAGCTGCGCTCTGAAGATGTTAATACCGATAACGAACCATTTTATATTTCGTATATCGCTGCTGAAAGCAAATTTGATAAAAATGTGAAGCCAGCTACACATAAGCTTGATTACTTTTTAGATTATTGTGATCCAGCAAAGCAGGTTAGCAAGCTTAGCAAATCAATTGTAAGTGGAGATGGTTCTACTTATAAGGAAGGTACTTGGTATTCAAAGCATCTTCATAATGAGAAGAACTTATTTGTTTCTTACAAGGGTGTTACTACAGAAAAGATTTCTAATCCTGTTTTATGGGAGTTAGATGAGGCTGGAAACACTGCTACAAAGGTAAAGGTAGTTAAATCAGAATGCGTAGATAAGTCTATCCGTATTCCTACCATTTTCTTTGGTGATATTGTTTTTCCATATTATGAAAATAATTATGAATATGAATTAGAATTATCTGATACTGACGAGAGTGAGCATAGATATGAATTCAGATTCGAGGTTAAGGGTAAGGAATTCAAGCAGCCTGTAGTTACAACAAAGATTGATAATGTTGCACCTAAACTCAAGCTTACATTTGACAATAATAAGTTTGAGAATGAGAAGTACTATAAGAAAGATAGAAAAGCTACTTTTGTATTAGTGGACAAAAACATTGATTCTAGCATTAAGAATAATGTAGTTATTAATTCTTGTGAAGGTAGCGCTACCATTAACGAAATGACTGGTTCAAATGGCAGCTACACAGGTTCTATCGATTTCAACGAAGATGGTATTTACTCAATTGGAGATATTTGCTATACAGATTACGCTGGTAATGCGTTTGTATTTACAGATGATACTGACAAGGACTACTGCAAAGAGTTTGTAATCGATAAGATAGCTCCAAAATTAGAGATTACATTTAATGATGTTAAGCCTAAGAATGAGAAGTACTACAAGGAAGACAGAATTGCTACATTTGTATTAAAAGATAGAAATATCGATACAAACGAAGCAAAGATGGATTACATTAAGGTACATACTAAAGAAGGCAAAGTAACTAAAGTTAATGAAATGACTGGCTCAAATGGCAAGTATGTTGGTTCAGTTGTATTTGCTGATGATGGTATCTATTCAATTGGTGAAATCAAAGACCTTAAGTTAAAAGATAAGGCTGGAAACGAGATAGAATTTGCTGATGGTCAGGATATGAACTATAGCTCAGAGTTCGTAATCGATAAGACAGCTCCAAAGCTTGATAAGATTACATACTCAAAGCCTACTAGCAAAACTGGAAGATACTACAAGAACAATGTAGATATTTCAGTACTTGTTTCAGATAGAAACCTTAGCACAGATACTTACATTGGTACTAAATTAGACGGCAAGTCATTAGAGAAGCAGGTAAACTTATCAAAGGTAGAGGACAATTCAGCTACAATTAACTACGTTGCAGAAGCAGAAGGCAAGCACGTATTAACTGGTAAGATTTACGATATGGCAGGAAACTGCACAGATATTAACGACACAGATAAAGAATTTATAATCGATAAAACTGCTCCAACAGTTGAAAAGATTACATATTCTGATCCTACTGGAAGGACTGGTCGTTTCTACAAGAACGATGTACAGGTTTCAGTAAAGATTAACGATTTATACCTTAGCGCTGATTCATACATCACTACAGTATTAGGAAAGACTTCTGATGCTGAGTCTGGAGAAAAGGCAAACTTAGCTAAGGATACTAATGGCGCAGGCACAATCGATCTTACTGTTAAGAAAGAGAGTGAGCACAAATTAGTTGGTGAAATCTTTGATATGGCAGGTAACTGCACAAAGATTAATGACACAGAGAATGCCTTTGAAATTGATAAGACTATTCCAGTTATCGATGTTAAGTTTGATAACAACAGTGCATTAAACGGCAACTACTTTAAGGCTGCTCGTAAGGCTGAAATTACATTTACAGAGAAGAACTTCTCTTCAGAAGCTGAGTATGTAAAGGTTGCAAAGAACTCTTCTGAGCAGAACCTTGTTCCAAATCTTCAGTCTTACTCTAAGTCAGGAAACAAGAATGTGACACATATCACATTTGATACTGATGGACGTTATGGTTTCAACATTGTAGTAGAGGATAAGGCTGGTAACTTATCTGAGAAGTATGTATCAGAGGATTTTGTTATCGACTTAACTGCTCCAGAACTTGAAATCAATGGAGTTACTGATATGTCAGCTAACAATGGTAAGGTTGCTCCAGTTATCGTTTCAAAGGATACAAACCTTACAGATGCATCTACAGAGATTTCTCTTGTAGGTTCAAACAGAGGAAAGGTTACTCCTAGCATAACAAAGACAAACGGCACAGAAGTATTTACATACGCTATTGCTGATATGGCTCGTGAGAAGGACAATGATGACCTTTACACATTATCAGTTAAGCTTACAGACCTTGCTGGTAACGTAGTTGAAAAGACAGTTAAGTACTCACTTAACAGATTTGGTTCTGTATTCGTTCTTAGCGAAGGTACAAAGGCTATGGTTGATGGTTACTATGTAACAAAGCCACACGATGTTGTAATCACAGAGATTAACGTTGATAGCCTTACAAAGAAGGAAGTTTCAGTAGCTCACGATGGTGATGTTAAGGAACTTAGAGAAGGCGCATCATTTACAACAAATGATAAAACAACATCTAACGGATGGCACTCAATCAGCTACAACGTAGATAAGTCAAACTTCAACAAGGATGGTATTTACTCAGTTACTGTTTACTCTGAGGATAAGGCTACAAACAAGCAGAGTAACCAGTCTAAGGATACAGAGGTTGAGTTCCTTCTTGATCAGACAGCACCTAGTGTTATCGTATCAGGACTTGAGGATGGTGGTATCTACGAAGAGGAGAGCCACGACTTCTCAATCAATGCTGCAGACACAATCGGTGTTACAGATATGAAGGTTTACTTAAATGATGAGAAGCTTGCTAGCTACACAGCAGATGAGCTCAATGCAAACGGTGGTACAGTTGTACTTACAGTTCCTTCAAAGGATGATTACCAGAAGGTAACAATTGAGTGTTCAGATGTTGTTGGTAATGTAACAAAGCTTGCTTACAACAATCTTCTTGTATCTGTTAAGGCTGAGGAGTTATTACTTGAGGACGACCTCACACCTACTTCAAAGCTTGATGAAAATACGCCAGTAGGCGCTGCAATGAAGAATGCTTCAAAGACTTTCGGTATTATCGGAATTCTTGTAGCAATCGCAGTAGTAGCTGGCCTCGGTGCATTTGCATTAAAGAAGAAGCAGAAATAAGTTAAATAATTATGTTGCTGTTCACAGTCTTTTTAGACTGTGAATGGTGACAATTTTTAATGATCTGATCCAATAACTGAGGATTCAGTTATTAGCTGAGATTATTAAATCATTTTTATAAATAGGGAATAGGAGAGTAAGATGAAAGCATTAAAAAAAGTATGTTCATTTGCGATTGCCTTGGGAATCGTACTGACACCAGTAGCATCAGTGGAGGCTGCAGACACAAATGGCTCAGGAGCTGATGTTGCAAAGCAGGGCGTAGTACAGGTTAACACAGTTATCGTAGATGATAATTCTGAAAAGAGCGTTGTTATTGGAGGTACTGGTTTTCTAATCGGTGATCCAGAAGGTACAGAATATGTTATTACAAGCAAGCATATTGTAGAGCCTAGTAAAGAGACATTAAGTGATGCGTGTGAGTATTATGGAGTAACTGCAGATGGTGAAGATTCTACAATCAATCTCACAATTGCTACAGAGGTTGTAATTGAAAGCGATGTAGTTTTAAATGCATCAGTTCTTACATCAAGCAGCGAGTTAGATATGGTAGTGCTTCAGTTGCCACAGCCAATCTACACAAGAACACCACTTAAGTTATTAACGAATAAACAGTATGACGTGAATAATCTTCCTTATGCAGCAGGTGATTCCGTATATGCGTTAGGTTATCCAGAATTAGTTTATTACAATTCTGATACAAAATATTATTCAGATCAGCAGATTCAGTCAGCAGCTGGTCAGATTAAATCCCTTACAACAGTTGATGGGGTTCAGGTAGTCGAAAGTGATGCAGCCACAGATTATAACAATTATGGTGGTCCACTTGTTGATGAAAACGGATATGTTATTGGTATGAATCTTCCAAAGCAGGATGGTGAAAACAGCCTTGCTTTAGATTCAACAAAGATTGCAAAGATTTTAGATGGTCTTGGTGTGTCATATTCACAGGCTAATAGCTCACCAAAGTCACAGGAGGCAGTTGAAGAGGATGCTACTGAAGAGACTGAGGCAGAGCCAACTGTTCCAGAACCAGTTGCAAAGCCTAAAAAGGGCATTTCAGAGACTATGATTATCGTTTTAAGTCTTGTAGCGGTATTCGTTGTAGTATGTAGTGTTGCAGGTCTTATCCTTTACTTTGTAAACAAAGACAGAAGTGATGCTCCAAAGGCTGATAAGCCAAAGGCAGTTAAGCAGGAGAAAAAGATTAAGCAGTCAAAGACTTACAATGGACCGGTATTTGATTTTGATGATATTCCTAATAACCCAGTTCAGGTTACAAGAAGTGCTACACCACAGCGTAGCAATGTGATGTCAATGGCACAGCCACAGAGGGTGCAGCCAATGCAGCAGACTTCATTTAGCGATGAGACAACTATTTTAAGTGCAGCACCAGCATCTGAGGATGGCGAGACAACATTACTTAGCGGAGAGCTTAATGCTCCTCAGAATTTAGGAACACTTGTTAGAAAGAGAACATCAGAGCGAATTTCTCTTAACAAATCAGATTTTATTATTGGTAAGGATGCCTTACACTCAGACTATTGCATCGAAAAGAACAGCTCTATTAGTAGAAAGCATGCAAAGATTACAAGCGGTAGAAATGGTACATATATTCAGGACTGCAATTCTACAAATGGTACTTTCATCAATGGAACAAAGATTGAGAGCGAGCGTTCAGTTCTTTTAAATGATGGAGACTGCATTAAGTTTTCAAATGAAGAGTTTGAGTTTCAGGCCTAGGAAGTAGATTATGAGTTTTAAAGTAGATGCCTATTCGGATAAAGGTGTTAGGAAAAATGTTAATCAAGATGCCCTAGTTATTAAACAGGCCAAGGTTAACGGAGTTGGAAATATATGCATGGGTATCCTCTGTGATGGAATGGGCGGATTATCTTGTGGAGAAGTAGCTAGTTCTGCTTTTGTTAACAGAATGGATAGTTGGTTCAGACAAGAGCTGCCATATCTTTTCTCAGATCCCAATGCAACGGAGCCATTAAATGGTAAACAGAATGAGCATCCAGCAGTCCTTCTTCTTTCGAGGGTAGAAGGTCAGTGGAAGAAACTTGTACAGGAAATGAATGATAGAATCAAAGACTATGGCGTATCCAAAGGGATGCGCCTTGGTACTACAGTGGTGGCTATCATCATTATTGGCGATAAGTATTTGACCATGAACGTGGGAGATTCTAGAGCATACAAGTTTACTAAAAGACAGATGGAGCAGATATCACACGATCATAGCTATGTACAGCAGCAGTTAGAACTTGGAAGAATGTCTGCGCAGGAAGCAAATGCCAGTGATAAAAAGAGCATGCTGTTGCAATGTATAGGTGCATCAGAAACAGTTATTCCAGAGTTTTTCACAGGCACAATAGAAAAGAACCAGCATTTCCTTCTTTGCTCAGATGGACTTTGGAGAAAGCTGGAAGCAAAAGAAATAATGGATATTGCTCCACAAAGAAACGGAATTAACAAATTAGCCGAGTTGGTTATTAGAAGAGGAGAGACAGACAATATATCAGGTCTGATTGTCTCAGTGTAAGAATAGAGTTTTATGTTAGAAATTGGTTCAGTAATAGATAATAAATACAAAATTTTAAATAAAATTGGTCAGGGTGGAATGAGTATTGTTTATTTGGCTATGAACGAAAGAGCTAATAAACAGTGGGCCATTAAGGAGATTCGTAAAGATGCAGCAGCTGCATCAGAGATTAATATGGCCAGCATCAAGACAGAGACAGAGATGCTTAAGAATCTCTCCCATCCAAACCTTCCTAGTATCGTAGACATCATTGATTATGAGGATTCAATCCTCATTGTTATGGATTATGTGGAAGGTAATACACTTAGCAAAGCTGTAAATGAGTATGGTCCTCAGCCACAGGAATATGTTATTGAATGGGCAAAACAGCTTTGTGACGTTCTTGGATATTTACATTCACAAAATCCACCAATCATTTACAGAGATTTAAAGCCAGGAAACATTATGCTTAAGCCTGACGGCACAATCGTCCTTATTGACTTTGGTACAGCACGTCAGTACAAAGAGGAAAATCTTGAGGATACAACCTGTCTTGGAACAAGAGGCTATGCTGCACCAGAGCAGTTTGGTGGACATGGCCAGACAGATGCCAGAACAGATATATATTGTCTTGGTACTACTATGTATCATCTTGTTACAGGCAAGAATCCTAGTGAGCCTCCTTACGAAATTAGAAACATTCGTTATTGGAATCAGGCGCTTTCTAAAGGATTAGAACAGATTATTTCGAAGTGTACACAGCTTGATCCTGAAAAGCGTTATCAGAGTTGCAAAGAAGTTCTTTTTGCGCTTGAGCATTATGATGAGCTTGATGAGACATATCGTCGTAAGCAAAAGCTTAAGCTTGGAGTGTTCTTCACTACAGCATTCCTCACAGTAGCATCAGGAATCGGTTCATTCGCAAGCTACAATTATGCAAAGTATGTGCAGCAGGTAAATCACGATAAGCTTCTTGAAGATGCCAGCCGTGGTGTTACAGAAGCTGATTCGAAAGAAGCACTTATTAGCTCTATCGCAGTATATCCATCCCAGGTGGATTCATACATTAATCTTATTGATAATGTTTATCTTGCAGATGAAAACTTCTCTGAAGATGAGGCAGCGGAGCTTCGTGAGATTCTTATTAGAACAAGCGGTAAGAATACCTACGAGCAAATCTTAGCGCAGAATCAGGATAGCTATAGCCTTTTCGCATACAGACTTGGTCTTGCATATTACTATAGCTACGAGGGCGAAGGTAATAAGCAGCAGTCGGCATATTGGTTTAAGAAGGCAGCAGAAGGCAATCTCAATGACAACCAGATGGAGCGTGCAAAACGTCTGGGTGCTATTGCAGATTATTATGTAAACCTTGGTGCTGTTGATAAGACTGGTGATAGTCAGGTTACATACAAGAATTACTGGGACGATTTGGTTACTCTTTGTAAGGGAAACATCACAGAATCTGATAATGCAAATACTGCCCTTGCTATTTACAAGGAAATGGCATCACAGATATGTATGAGTGCAAATCAGTTTAAAAAAGCTGGTGTATCTACATCGGATATGCAGCTTCAGCTTATGAATATTGAAAAGCACGTTAAGGAAGATATTGACAGCGCTCCTGATAAATCAGAGCGAGTAATAGAATTGGAAAAGGAGCTTGCCACAAACATAGAAAAGGCAAAGCAGGCAATTTCAATGTTAGAGTAAGGTAGTTTTATGGATTTACAAAATGTAGAAATAATTACAGAGCAAACACAGCTCTATCAAAACATAGCAATCGTTCTCTTAGTAGTAGCTATTTTGTTATTTATCACATCGGTTGTTTTATTTATAGTTTTAAAGATTCCACACTCGTTTAGAGTTCTTACTGGAATGGGAATAAATAAAGAGCTTAGTAAAGAATCAGCTGGCAGAGATAAGAAGAAAGCTACACTTACATGGGGCGCATCAGGAACACTAACCAAAAAGATAGAAAACGATGCAACCACATTGTTAGATGATGACGCAACTACTCTTCTAGGAGATACAGATGCTACAACTGTTTTAGGTGGTGGAGAGGAGACTACACTTTTAAGTGGTAGTGATGAAACTACACTTCTTTCAGGTAATGACGAGACAACACTTCTTTCACCTAGCGATGAAACAACACTTCTCACTCCTAGTGATGAGACAACACTTTTATCTGATGTGAGTGACATTTTCCAGATGGAAGATGACATTAAGATAACAGGAAGTAATCAGCAGATTTAATCTTAAGGAAATATAATGAATACTTTAATAGAACAGGGAATAGTAAGAGAAATAGAAAGCGGAAACAATTTTGAATATATAGTAAGTGCTTCAGCTTCGTTTATTGATACAGATTATAAAGTGCTTCAAAGTCAGAGCAATGATGTATTTGTTAAGTGTATGAAGATAACCAGAAATGGCTTGGTAGATTTATGTTATCTGGGCAACGATTATAGGACTGTTGAGAGTCTTATGGCAGGTTTGACAGCAGATACTGCTATAGCTATTGTGGCAGGAATACTTTCTTGTATCACAAAGGTAAAGGCCAATGGATTCCTTTCTTGTCAGAGCATCGTATTGGATAAGAACAGAATTTTTGTTGATGCAAACACAAAGCAAGTTCGTCTGGTATATGTGCCAATTACAGAAAAGCTTTTTGCTATGCCTGTAGACTTTGAAGAAGAGGTTAGAAACATTATTTGTGAAATATTAAATGGTGTATCTAGAGGATTAACAGAACAGCTTCAAAATCTGGTGGGCGATGTGGAGGATAGAAATATTCCATTGGATTTAATCTATCAAAAGAGTAGAGCCATTGTACCTGAGCTTGCTGCTGCAGGAATGGAATCAACACCAGTACATCAAGTTAATTCTAAAGCTGCAACATCGGCAGGCGCAGGAAGCATTCGTCTTGTAGCTTGTGATGCCCCATATCCATTTGAGATAAGTATTTCAGAAAACGATGTGCTCATTGGTAAGAAAGCAGATCTTGTAGATAAGGCTATCGAATATAATGGAGCAATCAGCCGAAGACACTGTAGAATTGTTAAACAGAATGGTAATTTCTTTATTATGGACGAAGGCAGTGCAAATGGAACCTTCGTCAATGGAAATCGGGTAGATATGGGACAGCAGATTCCTATTAAGTCCGGAGACACTATTCATTTGGCAAATAGTGAATTTAAAGTATATTAAGGGGGCAGTATGGCTAATCCAAAGGTAATAATTGCGGATACAGATATTAATTATATTGCACCGCTACAATACAAATTTATAAATGATTATTTTAACAATATTGATATAGAAGTCATTACAGATAAGCTGTATTTTGAAGAGTATTTTGCTGTTCCTAGAAATGCGGAGGTGCTCATAGTATCAGAGGATTTGTACGATTCTTCTTTAAAGCGCCATGATATAAAGAATATTTTTCTTATGTCAGAACAGTTGGATGATGGTTCAACTGGGGATTTGAGTATAAATAAGATTTATAAATACACAAGCATTGTGGAAATCTTTAGAGAAATCACTGCTAAATGTGCAAAGGAGCTAGCAGAAGGAGCTGTCGAGCAGAAGGAAACACAAATTATTGTTGTTACATCGGCAAGTGGTGGTGTAGGTAAGACTACGGTAGCTATGGGCCTTGCAGCAAGTCTCGCAGATGGTTATCAGAGAGTGCTTTATATCAATGCAGCTATGATGCAGAATTTCCAATATTTAATGGATAACAAGGAGCCTATCAGTACATATGATATATACGCCAAGGCTCTCAATCCAACAGAGAATATCTACATAGATTTAAAGAGTGAAATAAGACATCAAGGGTTCGCTTACCTGCCGGCATTTAAAGCTGCTTTGATTTCTATGGGAATACAGTATTCTATCTATCACAAAATCATTCTTTCTGCAAAGAAAAGTGGAGATTTTGATTTTATTATAGTTGATACAGACAGCTGCTTTGACGAAGAGAAGATGAATCTTATAGATATTTCAGACAAAGTTATTGTTGTTACAGACCAGTCTTATAGTAGTGTTCATGCAACAAACAATTTTGTTTCAAATGTAAATGGTATCAGTCAGGATAAATATGTATTCATTTGTAATAGATTTAATACTGCCGAGTACAACGAGCTTGTAACTCCAAATGGTACATTGAAGTTCAATATTAGCGAGTATATCGCAAATGTTGTAAATAGAACTGATTTGGAGGCAAATATCTTCTCCAAGAATCGTGATATTAAAAAGATATCATTTTTGGTTATGTAGGTGATTTGAATGGAAGAAAAATAATTATTACCTTCAATATTCTTGAACAGAATAAAACTGTTGATATTGAGGTTCCGCTTAATATTACAGCCAGAGAGCTGGTTATTGGTCTTAATCAGGCCTACGATTTAGGATTAGATACTTCAGATGCAAAGGTATGCTATCTGAAGGCAGAAAATCCGATAGCTTTGCTTAGAGGCAATAAGCTTATAAGTGAATATGGGCTTCATGATGGAAGTATAATATATTTTTAAAGAATGAGATAAGAAATGAAGAACAACAAGTACAAGATTATAATTTCAAATAAAAATCTATATAGAGAAGTGGAGTTACCTTCAGATGCAATTTCTTTCAAGGTTGGAACAACACAGGATTGTGATGTTCGTTTAGACAAGGATTTGTTCTTTGATGATGTGCGCTTGGATTTTGTTAATTCTAATGA
This sequence comes from Butyrivibrio fibrisolvens 16/4, assembly GCA_000209815.1. Taxonomy (GTDB): domain Bacteria; phylum Bacillota; class Clostridia; order Lachnospirales; family Lachnospiraceae; genus Pseudobutyrivibrio; species Pseudobutyrivibrio fibrisolvens_A. The sequence continues at coordinate 70,888 of FP929036.1, read as the reverse complement.
TGATTGGACAGTTATGTGTTCAGATAAGGTATTCCTTACTACTGGTGATACAAGACGTCTTATCACAGCAGCGTTGAATCATGGCGATACATTTTTTGTTAAGTATCAGGAATCTAGTAATGACGTTTTTGCATTAGAGTATATGGTTGATTTTGACAGTACAAGCCGTAGCTTTGAACGTGAAATTAGCATTGCTGGTGCAAATGTTATTAAGATTGGTAGTGCTGCAGACAATAACATTGTTGTCAATAGTGAGTACGTTACAGGAGATGCTATAGAGCTTGTAAAGCAGAGCGATGGATACGCTGTTAGAGTTAAGTCTTCTACTTACGGTTTTTATAAAAATGGAGTAAAGACCAGTGGTGCTGAAGTTCTAAAAAATAGAGATTTCTTTTCTATTTCAGATTTCTTGTTTTATCTTAAGGATGAATCTATTTGGACAGAAGCTTCAAATAGAGTGAAGGTAAACAATCTTAAATTTGTTGACCAAAGGACAAAGAACAATTATCCATTGTTCACTCGTAATACTCGTGTTAAATACGAGGTTCCAACAGATTCAATTGGTTTGTTGGTTCCACCTCAGAAGCCTACTGAGCCAACACAGAATCTTGCAATGACCTTAATGCCAGCATTAGGAATGCTGGCGCTTACAGTTGTTGTTAGAGGTTTTATGAGTAACAGCTCAAATAAGAGTTTCATACTTTTTAGTGTATGTTCTATGTCTATGGGTATTATCACATCAGTTGTTACTTATTTTTCTTCAAAGAAAAATACAAGACTGATTGTGAAGACAGAATAGTTAAGTATCAGGATTACATCGAAAAGAAGAAGGTGGAGATTGCTGATTCTAGAATTCAGGAACGTCGCATTCTTCAGAACACATATAGAGATACAAATCAGGATATTGAATCAATTAATGATTTCAATATAAACCTTTTTGATCGCTTGCCGGGAGATGATGATTTCTTAAAGCTTTATCTTGGTAGAGGTGCTATCAAGGCTAATCGCGAAATCGATTATAAAAACAGGAAACATTAGAGCCAGGAGATGAGCTTTCAGTCCTTCCAGATGAAATCAAGCGTGAGAACGAAATGATTCCAGACTGTCCGATCACAGTAGATTTAAAAGAGTGTAGTGCAGTTGGTATTCTTGGTACAAAGGTGACCAATAATGACTTCCTTAAGGTGCTTATGGTTGATACTATAAGCCGACACTATTTTGGAGAAGTAAAGGTTTATCTTCTTGTTGATGAGATTAAGAAATATATCTGGGCAAAGAAAATTCCACATATTTCTGAGCCAAACGGCATGAGAAATATTGTTTATAATACAGAATCTCGTAACAATGTATTCGAATCTCTTTACAGAGAGTTAACAGATAGAAGTGCAAGAAAGACTTGTGAGGATTTACCATACCTTGTTATCTATGTAATGGATGATTGGGGTATTAGAAATCATCCTGTATCACAGTTTATTGAGAATGCTAAGAATCTTAAGGTATGCTTTATTTTCTTTGGTGAAAAGAGAAAAGAGATTCCATTATACTGTGATACTGTTATTGAGCTTACAGATGCTAATAATGGTATCTATGTGGATGCTCACAACGGAGAGAATACAACTAAATTTACACATACAAATATATCAGATGAAGTAATGCTTCATGTGTGTAGCATGCTTGAGCCAGTTTATTGTGAAGAGATAAGCTTGGAAAGCTCACTTAGAAAGAGTATCAGCTTATTCGAACTTTTAAACATCTATTCAGTAGATGATATTGACTTGCTTAACAATTGGAATAATTCAAGAGTTTGGGAGACAATGGCTGCCCCAATCGGCGTAAATTCTAAGAACGATTTAATCGATTTAAACTTACATGAGAAGTTTCATGGACCACATGGTCTTGTAGCAGGTACTACAGGATCAGGTAAGTCAGAGATTCTTCAGACTTACATTTTATCAGCAGCTATATTGTTCCATCCTTACGAAGTCAGCTTTGTAATCATCGATTTTAAGGGTGGTGGAATGGTGGATCAATTCCAGGATTTACCACATCTTATTGGTGCAATTACAAATATTGACGGTCGCGAAATTGATCGTTCGCTGAAGTCTATCAAGGCCGAGCTTCTTAAGAGACAGACACTCTTTAGAGAAGCAAAGGTAAATCATATTGATAAGTACATTAAGCTTTACAAGAGTGGTCAGGTTACTACCCCACTTCCTCATCTCATTATAATCGTTGATGAGTTTGCCGAGTTGAAGGCTGATCAGCCAGAGTTTATGAAGGAACTTATTTCAGCAGCCCGTATCGGACGAAGCTTGGGTGTACACCTTATCCTTGCTACTCAGAAGCCAGCAGGTCAGGTTAATGAACAGATTTGGTCAAACTCAAAGTTTAAGCTTTGTTTGAAGGTTCAAACAAAAGAGGATAGTAATGAGGTATTGAAATCACCTCTTGCTGCGGAAATTAAGGAGCCTGGTCGTGCATATTTGCAGGTTGGTAATAATGAAATGTTTGAGTTATTACAGTCTGGTTTTAGTGGAGCCTCAGAGAAGGACAGCACTACAGGTGAACACACATATTCTATAGCGGAGGTCGATTACAGCGGTAGAAGAAAGATAGTCTTCGAAAAGAAGAAAAAGAAGAATACAGATGGCTCAAGAACACAGCTTGAGGCAATTGTTGATTACGTAAATACGTATTGCAAGAATGCCAATATTCAACGTTTACCTAATATTTGTCTTCCACCATTATCAGATAATATCTTTATCGAGGATGATATGAAGGGAGATAAGGAATCTGGTGTATCAATTGGTATTTATGATGATCCAGATTCACAGTTCCAAGGTAAGGCACGTATCAACTTGGCAAATGAGAACTACATGATTATTGGTTCTTCTTCTACAGGAAAGACCAATTTACTTCAGGTTCTTATTCGACAGATTGCAAGCATTTACACACCAAAGGAAGCCAATATCTACATTATGGACTTTGGTGCAATGTACTTAAAGAACTTCGATTCTTTGTGTTATGTAGGTGGTGTTGTTACAGCGTCTGAAGAAGAGAAGCTTAAGAATCTATTCAAGCTCCTTATCGAACAGATAGCTTATAGAAAAGAGGAATTCCTTAAGTTGGGAATCAGCTCTTACTCTGCATATGAGGAGGGCGGATTTACTGATATTCCTAGAATATTCGTATTCCTTGATAACTTTGCTGCTTTCAAGGAATTATATATGGATTCATTTGAGGAAGAATTTTTATTCCTCATCCGTGAAGGTATTTCCTGCGGTATTAATATGATTCTTGCCAATTCTGCTACATCAGGTCTTGGCTACAAATATATGTCAAACTTTGCTGGAAAGATTGCTCTTCAGTGTAATGATACATCTGAGTACAGCACTCTCTTTGAGCGTTGCCGTATGCAGCCTAAGGAGGTTGCAGGTCGTGCATTATTTGTGAAGGATAAGGCATATTATGAAGTTCAGACATATCTTGCATTTGAAGGTGAGAAGGAAATTGACAGATCTAATGCAGTAAAGGAATTTATTGCTGAGATTAATGCTCAGTATCCAGGTGTACAGGCTCGTAGAATTCCAGAGATACCTGAGACATTAACAATTGACTATATCCAGAACAACTACACTATCAAGCGTTCTCACTACAGCTATCCAGTTGCTCTTGATTATGCAAATGTTGATGTTGTTAACCTTGATTTTGCATTATTTAATGAGCTTTGCATAATCGGAAATGAGAATGCTAAGCGCATAAATGTGGTTAAGTCAATTCTTGCGGTTATGGAATCATATATCTTTGATGATAACTTTAACCTTTATGTAATTGATAACATTAATAGAGAGTTAAAGTATCTAAGCGATAAGGTTTATGTTGAAAAATATACACCAGATTACAACTCATTAGATGAAATCATTACTAAGCTCGAGGCAATTTGTCAGGCGCGTTACGATGCATTAATGCAGGAGGAGCAAATCACAGGCAGCTCACCATTACAGGTGGTTGTTATCAACAACAGAGATGCTATTGATTACATTTGCTCTAACAAGCCTATCCTTGAATCTTATAACAAGATTACAAAGCAGTTTAAGAATATGGGAGTATGCTTCTTATTTACAGATTTGGAGGATGCTTCAGTTCCTTATGGTGCACCAGAAATCATGAAGAGATTAAAGGAAAACAAGAAGGCACTTATTACTACAACTAAGCTTAAGGAAGTTAAGTTCTGCGATGTTCCATCAGGCTCTATCAGAAGCATGAAGCCTCTCGAAGTTACAGATGCATACTTGCTTAATGGCTCAGATATTCAGAGAATTAAGATGACGGAGGGAGAATAAGAATGTCGATTGATGAAAAACACATCTTTCACAGAAAGATTTTGATTTATTTACAGGTAGATTTGAGGAAACTGCTAATGAATTGAAAAAAATTTATAAGACGATGACAGAACTCAAAGTCAAATTAGATTTAATGCAGGATAAGCTACTTCCAACTTGGTTAGGTAAGGGAAGAAATGAATATGAAAAAATATCGCGTAATTGTCCAAAGATTAAAGGATATTAATGATGATATGGAGAAAATAGCTGATACAATTTTAGAAGCAGAAGCACAATACATAAGTGCTGATATGGAGTTGGCAAAAGCATTAGAAGGTGATCAAAATCGATATTAATTTTGGAGGTATAAAATGGGTTCTGCTGAGTTAAAGAGACAGAAGGCTTCAAAAGAAGAATTAAGAAATAAATATAGTAATAGAAAAAATGCTGTAGATAATATTATGCGTAATATAGATGGTATTGTTTATAGCTTTCCAGGTACTATAAATCGAGAAATAGTATATTTATATGATAGTTTCAAGTCAGGTTTAAAAGGTCAAACAACTAGTTTGATAAGTGATATTGAAGGAACCATGCAGGATAGTACTGATACTGATAGTAGAATTTCAAATGCAAATTCTAATTTGAATTCAGAATCCCTCCATTGTCAGAGTAGAATTGATACATTGAATTCAGAAATAGAAAGTTTAAATTCGCAAATTGCCGCAGCTGAGGCAGCAGAAGCTGAGGAAGCAAGAAGAGCGGCTGAGGCAGCAGCTGCTGCTAATCGCAGAGTGTAGGCGGAGGGAGAATAATATGAGTCAAATAACAATTACATACAACGTACTTGAAGATGTCATTAGCAGTGCCAAAAGAACAGCTACGGATATACAAGATTATATAGATGCGATAGGTAATAATATAACCATACCTTCAGGAAAGGTACCAGCTCCAAATGATAACACATATGTTTCTACAGCAGGTAATCTAGCAAAAATAAAGTTCAAAGTTTGAATACTATAAAAACTTCATACGATACCTTTGCAACTACGGTTTCCGACTTTGAGCAATTTGCTAAAGACACAGATTCCAATGTAGCAACTATAATAGATACTCTTGCTGATAATTTTATAGGAAACAGAAATTGGCTACAGAAATGTGGAGATTGGATTTATAATACCTTCTGCGTAGAAATACCAAATGAATTTGCTATTTTTAGAGTATTTAAGTATGCAGCTAATCTTTATAGTCAGTTACAAGACGTAAAAAAACTTGTTGTTCGCAAAGTATATGATTGGTTTAAATATGGGAATGGAAAATATGTTTTGAAAATTGCTAAAGCTGTTATTGGAACAGTTGCAGCAATAGCAGGTTTGATTGCAGCAATAGTAGCATTACCTGTTACTGGAGGTGCGACATTGCCATTAGTAATAGGAATTGTAGGTCTGATAGCTACTGGAATAGGTACAATTATTACCATAGGAAATACTGTGGCGACCATTGGTGCAAATGGCAAAGCAATAAAATTAGATATAGAAGGAAAGGATGGAGCAGCAAGATATTATAGTGATTCAACAAAAATAAGTGACGTTTTAGATAAATATGATTTTGGAGGGGAAAAAGAGAATGGTACAGCTAAAAATGTTGGTTATGGAATCGATTTAACTAAAGAAGTTTCAGATGATGTAGCGCTTGTTTGCAGCATTATGAATCTTGGAGTTGTTCACGATTATAATAAGGGTCCTAATGCAGTTGATAAATATGTTAATAAAGGCAAGTTTACAGAAGGATATAAGTTCTCGGCAGATAATGTTTGTAATAACTTATTACATGAAATGGGATTTGAATCAAAATATGGTTTAACAAAACTTAAGAAAGGATCGTGGACATCATTTTTAGATAAATCTGATTTATCTAAATACAAGCTTCCTGATACCAATTTAGGAAAGTGTGTATTAAGAGTATTTAATACTAATAAAACAGCAAATAACTTTATCAAGGCATTTGGTGCATTTGAAGGATTGCATGAAGTTAATACCAGTGATAATTATGATGAGTCGCAACAGCGTAAATTATTTAAGAATCTTTCAACTTTGACAGGAATGGTTAAGCCTCTTAAACCACTTTATTATTTTAATAAAATAGTTGAGCGAGGTATTTACGGTAACGATTTTTATTAGATTGCTAAGGGGATAATGTATGAGCCAAGTAGTTTATAGTAAAAGAAAAAAATATGATTTTATAGAGCAACATATAAAAATATTTTGGATAGCATTATTTTTGCTTTCAATAATAATCAGTATATTAATTGACGTAATTATATATAAGTATTTCTCAATTACAAATATTAAAGCGATAGTGTGTTTTGATTTTTTAATTTATTTTATTACACAAATTTATTTTTTACATTTAAATGCAGACCATAATATGTCCAAATCGACGGCATTTGTGGCACGTGATGGAAAATTGTATGCAATTCAATTGCTCTATACAAAACGTGATATAGGCGCAGGTGAAGAAGAGACTTTTTTTATGCTCCAGTAGATTCAGGAGCGGCATCAGCTACCTTGGGACAAAATGTCGATGCAGCTATAAATGTTCATATGCATGAAAAGGAAGTAAGAAATCGTCGAGAGGATGATGCAAGTTTTGTTAGAGCTCTGGATGATATTTTGACCAAATTGTCGCAGAGCAAAAGACAGTATTATGTACCTGCGGATGAAGATAGAAGTCTGTTAGATAAATTACTACGATATAATGTAATTAATAATGGCTTATGTAGTATAGAAACACAGAATGAAAGATATAATTTTTTGATTTTAAATAACCCTGTGATAGAAAGAGAGGGGAAAAAATCTTTTACTCTTAGATTTACAAATGAGGAAGGAAAACAATGCACAGCTAAATTCAGTAATTGTTATGCAAATCTTCTTCAAGATATAAAGAGTAAAGAAATTGAGGTTTAAGTATGGAAGAAATGGAATTTAAAGATAGACTCAGTCAGTGTATAGCTTTAATGACTGAAGAAAAATATGAGGAGGCTAGAAATCGCTTAAAAGAAATCGTTATAGATAATCCGAAAGAACTAATATTGTATACGCATTTAGGTAATGCTTGTGCCAATATGGGTTTACATGATGAGGCCATTGAGAATTTTAAGAAGATTTTAATTCTGGAACCTCAAAATGGTGAAGCTTTATTTTCCATTGGAAGTATATATGTTCTTAAAGAGGATAAAGTAAAGGCAATTGAGTATTTCAATAAGGCTGAGGCTTGTGGCTATAGGACTCCTGATATGTATTTTTTAATGGCAACAATTTTTCTAGGCGAATATGATGAAATTCAGGCTATTAGAAATATCAATAAAGCTATAGATATTGCACCTTTAGATGGAGAGCTTAGATTATTTAAAGTTAGGATATATCTTGCAAACAATAAATACGATTTGGCATTGGTTAGTCTTGATGAAATGGAAAGATTGTTACCAGATGCTTTTGAAGTATACTCATTAAAAGCTCAGATTTATATTGGGCAAGGCAGAAATCGAGAGGCTCGTGAAATTATTGAAAAGGGTTGCAAGAGATTTCCCCTTGATTCAAATTTAGCATCATTAAAATTACGAGTTTTAGTAGAATTAGATTTGTATAAAGAGGCCGAAGATCAAATAAAATATATGAAAATGCAAGGTCTTTTTGATAAGTCACTCAAAGAGTCAGCTATGCAGGAAGCTACATTATTTTTAAGAAATATGAAAGTTGATGAGGCTATTACTGTATTGAAAGAGACTAATGAAAAATTAGGAAATGATAAGGATGTTTTATTTGTACTTACCGATGTTTTGGCTAAAAGAGAAAGATATGAGGAGTTGCTAGACTATTCGGGGACATTGATGAAAATGGAATGTATAAATTTATATAAGGCTTCTTCCCTATTTTTTCATGCTACTGCATTAAGTAAGCTAAATAGAAATGATGAAGCTCATAAGGAATTTGAAAATATAATTGTTAGTACTAGAAGAATGACAATAGATGATCCATCTTTTTATGAGGGATACATTTTTAGATTATTAGCTCATGTTGAATTGAAGCAATTTGATAAAGCTTTAGAGATGGCAAACTATCTTGAAAATCTTAATCCAGAAAAAGCAGATTCACATGCCTTTAAATATCATATTTATAAGGAAATGGGCGATGAGATATCTGCAGAGCAGGAAAAGAAAAAGTTAAGAGTATGGATTCGAATTTTGCAATCTAGGAGATAATAATGGAACCAAATAAACTGAAATTTGATGTTGAAGTGATAAAAAAATGCGGGAAGAAGTAGAGAAAGCTTCGAACACATTGAGCACTTCAAAGAAAAGAGCATTAGAGTTAATTGCTGGCTTAGAGCAGGACTGGAACACAGACGCTGGCAAGAAAGCAATGGAAAATGTTAATACAGATTGGACTAGTGATGTAGATAAGTACATAGTAACTTTAGATAAATTAGCTGAGATATTATCTACAGCGGAGACTGAATATACAAAAATAGAGAACGAAGCGAATAACATATCGTTTCCTGATTATGATGTGTAAATCCCGAAAGGGCTTACATATATATTAATTATTTTTTGACATAAGGAGGATAATAATATGTCACAGACTAGAGTACAAAGAGAAGGCATTGAGTCATGCGTCTCAAAAATCAACACAGAGATTGAGAACCTTATCTCTGCAGCAAACAACATTGACTCAACAATGAACAGCATCGGTGAGTATTGGGAAGGTTTTGCTTACGATAACGCTATGGATACTTACCACACAGATTATGAGAAGCTTCTTAAGGAGACAATCCCTAACTCAGTTACAGAGTTCAAGGAGTACATCAACAAGTGTATGGAGACTATCATCGATATCGACAATCAGCTTGCTGGTCACTAATTTTGAAATTAGTCAGTCACTTTATGCGAGAGGATTCAATCCTCTCGCAATTATTTGGTTTAGTAAGGGCAATACGCTATGAGAAAAAAGCTAATTGATATTGGAATCGTATGTATTATCATCGGTATAATATGTGAACTTTGCATCAAGAATTATTTTATTTTGATTATGATTATTCCGCTAATTTACTTGATTAGCGTTAGAAAATCACTTGGTAAAAATGACCAAGATGAGAATAGAAACAAATAAGGAGAATAAAGAAATGAATAACGAGAATATGAACACAAATGAGAAGACAACAGCTCAGGATATTGTAAAGGCAATGGATAAAGATGGTAATGCAGCTATGGAAAAAAATATGAAGCTTGCATTTATTTTTCTATTGTTGCTTTAGTCGCTGCACTAGTAGGTGTAGCTTATAGCGCAATTCTTTTAGTATACGTTGTATATATGTGTGTTAATGCACTTAAGGTGGAGGAATATAAGAGCAAGGCTATCAAATCTCTTGTTGTTTCTGGAGCTGCTTTACTAATTACAATCGTAAGATTATTATTTGCATAATTTAGGAGACATAAAATGAATAAAGGCAAGACAAATTATACATTTCAGTTTAACGCAAATCCAAGTGAGGTAGATAGCTTGGTGAAGGCTTGGCTTCAGGCCAATAAATTTAGCTGGACAAATAAATATGGCGAGGATTTCTATTATTTTAATGATCCAGTACTCTATGGAAAGCGAGGCTTTCAGTACAAGATTGAAGGTCAGCAGATTAGTGTTGATGCTTGGACAATTGGCATTGGTAAGAAGTTCTTTATGCTTGATTCTGGTGCAGTAAATAATATGGCAGGTAATAGCTATAAGGATATATTACAGAATCTATTCAATAGCATTAGTCAGTTAGAGGAGAATGGGGGCGCAAGTGAATCTTCAGTTTCAGATTCTGTTTCACAGACAGCTTCTGAACAGAGCCAGGTTTCAGGCTTTGCACAGGAGTTTGAAGCTCAGGATATGGCAAAGAAAGAAAAGTTTTGTGTAGTTGGTTTCATCCTTTCTATTATGGGATTATTAATCTCACTAATAGGTCTTAGATTGGGTGTAATTATTTATATTCTTGATTTCTACTTTGCATCTATGGGGCTTAAAACAAAGAAGAAGGGGATGGCTATCGCAACAATTGTTTTGTCAATTCTTTCAATTCTAATAACAATTTTCTGGTTGTGGATATCAATGTAATAGGAAATATACAAACACCATAGCTCTATCTGGGGTTTATGGTGTTTTTTGATAGTATAATGTATAAAGTTTTTTTGCAATCAGTGATGAAGAGTAATTGATATGGGATAATTATCGGCGGGAGAATAATATGGGACAGCATAGAGATTTAAAGATTAACTATGATAACCTGAAGAGCATACACGGGGACATTAAGAAATATGTTGATGCATTGACTAATTTGCAGAATTCAACCAATACTTTTGTAAGTGTTATTAATGCTCAGGTTGGTGAATCATTTGATGAGCTAAATTCGGAATTTGATGATTCTATTTCTGTAAATTATACAGAATTAATAGATGTATTGAATGATGTATATAAGAATTTAGGCAATTATATGACTGAAATGCAGGCATTGATTGCACCAGAAAATTCTGGAGAAATATGCCGAGTAGATAGTAATGATATTTGGTGGAATATGGGACAGATTGTAAATATACCACTAGAATATATTTCTGATGCGCCTGCAGTACCAAGTCATTGGTATTGGGATGAGTTTGAAAATCCATTTGCAGATGATATAGATGAAATAAGGGCAAGAAATGCTGAAAGACGCCGCAGGAGAGAGAACAATTATAACAAGCTTTACAATTTTGTTTATAGCACTCTTGGAACAAAGGCTGCAGATCTTGCAATT
>FP929036.1:56721-59397 GCA_000209815.1 Butyrivibrio fibrisolvens 16/4 | reverse complement strand
AATATTCCAGGGAATGGCTGATACAGCAGACGAAGAAGGCCTTGCGTTCACAACAGGATATGCAGTTGAGAAGGTGGCTGAGATTGTGCTAGCGAAGAAGTTGGCTGAGAAGATGGCTGGACCGAAGGTGGATGGGAAAAAGACTTTTGGAGATTATATGTCACCAGAAGATGCTGCTCGATATGATGATTATTGGAGAAAATCTAATATAGGTTCAAATAAAACTTATGATGAATTTTTAAAGTATAATCCAGAGAAAGGTATAGACGATTATTTCAAATTGGTTAAGGAACAATCACCTTGGCCTGACGGTTATAATCCAAATGCTAACAAAGTAACACTTAAGTCTGGAGATACTTTTAATATGGTTTTAGATAGTCGTCAAAAGACTTCTAATCCAGGCGGCTTTGGTATCAAAGAGGATGTGCCAAGTGTTGAGTTCGCAAGGAATGATATGGCAATTAAATATGGATGGAAAGATGATTGTGGGAAAGTAGCAACATACAGAGTGAAAGACGGTGTTGAGTTAACTTGTTCAAGTGGTCCAATTGGACCTCAAATTGATTTAACAGCAAATAAATATCTACCAGGTAATATGGGCTTGACACAATATGATTTATTTAGTGGTTTAGGAAAAATAAATAGGAATGCCTATATTGAACTTGTGCCTGGCTCAGTTAGAAGATTAAGATAGGGGAAATCATTATGGAGATTATATACTTAGAGAATGGAATAAAATGGAAAAATGGAGATTGCGAAGTTACATACGAAGCAGATAATATTGAGTTCGCAGCAGATAGCTTAGAATTTATATACGCTGAGATAATAAATGATGATGGTAATAGTGAATATAGATTTCTAGATTTAACTGGAAATGAAATATGTAAATATGATGAAACGAATGTTTTGCAGATAAAAGTTGGAACTACTTGGAGCAATAAAGAATACGAGGAAATAATGGATGTATACATTATTGGGGGAAAGATTTACGCGATGATATCACCTACTGACATTGATGTATATGATTTATCATCTCATTATGTTGGTACCATTAAAGCACCATTTGGATATACCTATTATAGGTTTGTTGATGGGGAGAAGCTTAGCGCCATTTGCCAAGGCAGTGAAGAAAATGCTGATATGTTTGGTAGAATTGATTGCAGATTTGAATATGATAATCTAACAAATAATTGGGTAAAAGCTGGAGTAACATATTAGTTTTTTGAACTAATTTAATTATAATGCGAGATTAGTAAATAATTACGGAGGATAATGTTTATGAAAGAAAATGATAAGTTAAAATTATATGAAAATCTTGTAGATTCTTATGGTTTTTCAGAGGAAAGGTCAGTTCTCCTCAAGTCTATTTATTCAGATCTCACCGCAGACGTGAAAAATCTTTATGTTCTTTACAGTATTATTAAAAATGATAGAGAGATTGCTTGGTATGGTGGGGATGTTGTTATCAATCCTGCGAAAGATAGTCTTGAGATTTCATATCATTCTTCTCAAGCGGAGTTTGCTAAGGAAGAAGTTAAAGGTTTAGTAGCTCATACTATCACAATTATAGAAGGCATTTTGCCACAGGGAACACTTGTTGAGCTTGATTTGGAAAAAATAAAGGTGCCAAATCCAACTTCTACACAGCTTTATGTTGTAATTACAAAGAGATTCATTGGTGAAGAGACAGGGCCATTCTATCAGTATGGAGGTGATTTATACCCAACGGGTAACTTTGGCACTGGCAAAACTCTTTTCTTCACTCCGGCGGCTATCAAGCGTGTGGTTCACATGGGCTACGAATCTGAAATTGAAAATCAGTTTGTCTATGAAATGTTAGATGGTCTTGTTGTAGATGAGCATAGATTATCTATGGGCTTTGTGCCACAGAAGGGAGCATAAATTATGGCAGCTACTAAGATTAAAGTAAATTATGATGATGTTAATGATGCAGTAACTAATATGAATAATGCGATTAAAACCTATAATTCATTAGCGGAAAATGGCTTTGATTCAGCTATATCAGCTTTGGAAGGAATGAACTCTGATTATGTTGATAAGCTACAGAGAGTTCTTGAATGTCTCAATCCAAAGGTTAAAGAAAAGATTAACGAGGAGATGACTAATTACACAAAGAAAACATCTGATACAGCTGGAGCTATAAAGGATGCGGATGAAGGTCTTGCAGGAAAGAACGAGGGAGAATAAAAGCTATGGGACAATTATCAGCGGGAGATGCTGCTAGCTACAGGGAAAAGTTAGCAAATTATTTGAAAAAATGTAAATCTCAGGTTAGAGAAAACTTTAATGAGATGGATTTTGAAAACGCGGACAAAAGAACGCAAATGGAGACACATATTGTAAGTATGGAAAATAAATATGATTCCATAATTAATGAATTGAATAATATGAGCTTTGAGTAACACTGTGGGAGAATAATATGGGACAGCATAGAGATTTAAAGATTAACTATGATAACCTGAAGAGCATACACGGGGACATTAAGAGCTATGTTGATGCATTGACTAATTTGCAGAACTCAACCAATACTTTTGTAAGTGTTATTAATGCTCAGGTTGGTGAATCATTTGATGAGCTAAATTCGGAATTTGATGATTCTATTTCTGTAAATTATACAGAATTAATAGATGTACTGAATGATGTATATAAGAATTT
>FP929036.1:54305-55949 GCA_000209815.1 Butyrivibrio fibrisolvens 16/4 | reverse complement strand
CCGCAAAAGCCTTATTAGAAGACCCAGAAAACACCGTTGGGGCAATATTCCAGGGAATGGCCGATACAGCCGATGAAGAAGGCCTTGCGTTCACAACCGGATATGCAGTTGAGAAGGTGGCTGAGATTTTGCTTGCGAAGAAGTTGGCGGAAGCAATGAAAGGTACAAAAGCAACAGAAGTAGCAGATGATGCATCAGAAGCAGCTCGGGTAGCTGATGGGGCTGGTAAAACAACAGAAACAGCTGCTGGCACGTTAGAAGAAGGATTGACTTTGTCATATGAAGAGGCTGAGGAAATTGCTTTTGATGCAATCCATGGATGCGATAAAGCAGATGCTGTTGTACTAGGCAAATATGGAGATGGTGGTCCTACGGCATATACAAATGTTGCCAAGAGTATGGACGCACAGTATTTTCAATTAGATAATTGGGATGAGTTAGCCGCGCTCTATTCAGACGATGAGATATGGAAAATAAATGAAAAATTTTTAGATATTCAAACTAGTTCTGGAAGGGAAATATATTTATCACATAATCCGTTTGATTATATTGGCAAGGGCGATTTCTATTCGAGGGAATTGAATTATTTGATGGAAAATGGTTATCATTTTGTAAAAGAAGGGGATATTTGGCATGCAATTAGATGAAAAATTCTTTGATAAGATGGTTAATTGCTTTATAGAATGTATGATGCATGAATTTGGATCTGAGATATCTTTAATTGAAAAAGAATGCAGATATACTCAAATGGGGTATTTTAGATTGCTTTTTTCTCATCAACCTACACATTACAAAATCATAATTGAAAACGAGTTACGAACTTTTTCGATTCAGATTATTGACGGCGAAAATGCTTCGACGTTTTTAAATCGTATATCAAGCTATAATAAGCAACTAGGCGAAGAGAATATTGAGAATGCAATAACTATATTAAAAGAGGTTCTGGATAAGAATAATTTCGATTTATATTATCAAAAAAATGAAAAGATTTATAAAAAAGTCATGATGGGAAAGTGATTCGCATAAATGATATGAGGGAGTTGTTAAATGGATAATCAATTGTTGGCAAGAAAGTATATAGAAAATAGAAGACGAGTATTAGAGTACACATATAGAGACATGAATTTAGCTCTTGAGAACAATGAACAGGTGTATTTAGCTGTTTTTGATATACCAACAGATAGTATATTGACATCAGGGAGAACTAAAACGCTAGCATTAATATTTGGTCTGAATACGCATATTTACTTTGGAAATGGTGATTCAATTATTAATCTTGAAAAAAATAGCGATATTATGAAGGCGATGCAATCACTATTTATTAGTGTTCCCCAGGTATTGAGAATAACAAAATTGGTAGATGATTGTTCTTTCTATGAGAGTAAAAATATTAGAGCTTATTTAAAGACAAAAGAAGGAATTAGATTTTGTGAATTAGAAGGGAAAACGCGTGAAGAGAGATTTTTATTGATGTTAATGAATAATGTATTAAAGTTGATTGCTCAACAATTATAAAAAGACATATTTTGCCGCTGAAAAATTGTTGATTAAAGATTTGGGAAATGTAAAGAAAGCGGTGTCTAAGCTTCAGAAAACCGATGCAAACTTGGGAACATACCTGGAGATGAATAATCAGGGGTAGGT
>FP929036.1:50210-52601 GCA_000209815.1 Butyrivibrio fibrisolvens 16/4 | reverse complement strand
GGGTAGGCTAGTTGCATCAAGTTTTTTTAGGACAGTTATCTCAAATGATAGCTGTTCTTTTTATGGAATTTAGTTAGTAAAAATATTGGAAATAGTGAGGTGACAAAATATGAAGAAAACAGCTTTATTATTAGCAATAATATTAATCCTTCTTGTAGGATGTGGGAAGCAATCTGTTTTCTCATTACACGATGTGAGAAATTCTGATTGGAACGATAGTGTAGAAGATGTAAGAAAGGCGGAAGATATTGAACCTAAAATAGACGGTGATAATAGAATTACATACGAAGATAAATTCTTAGGATATGACAGTGAGTTTACATATATTTTTGGGGAAGATAAATTAGGTCAAGTTAGTTTTACTATTAGATGCGAATCTAATGATGCTGCACAATCCGCTTTTGAGGATATATCTAGTCAACTAACAAGCGCTTATGGTCAGAAGGCAGAAGATAAATCAAGTGATACATCATATATGTATGAATCAAAGGACGCTCTTGTTTGGCTTCATGCGAAAGATACTGTAGTAATGGTTGATTTTGCTATTCCACAAGAGAAATAGTCTTAAAAGATCTTACGATGATCCTACATTTGCATTTTTTATGCCTTGTAGTGAAGCAGAAGAGTAAGCTATTGTATTTGCGATTGAAGGCATGGCTGAACCGAAGGTGCCAACTGAAGGAGAGATACATAATCCAGTTTTAGATAGTCCATGAACGGGTAGTGCACTAAAAGTAGATAAAATTAAACCTATAACTGAAGTCAATCCAGTAACAGGAAAAGTAGAGATAATCCAAGAATTTCCGAGGGCACACGGGTTTACTGATATAGTAGATAATTACGCTGGAATGGCACAATTAATGGGGTACCGATAAAAAATATGATAAAGATAGAAAATATAAAAAATTTAAATGTTAATATTACTTGGAGGCTATTATACATAGCATTGCGAGAAGAACTGCTTATTACAGAAGATATTATTGAATATGCATCAGACATACTTATGCAAGGTGATGATAGATTGGTTATATGTGAATTGGTTGGTGCAGATAGTACTGATTCAGAATATATAAAGGAGAAATTATTCGAGTTAGTTGAGGCTGAAAATAGCGAAAATGATTATGAAGAACGTAAAATTAGAGCTGTTATAATAAGTGAGAAACTAAAAGAGAAAATAGTAATTATATAAATGGACTTATGGAACTAACTGAATTATGGGTTCAATTTGGCTATCCGGAGGATTCACCTCACATTATTCAGGGGAGAGGTAACAATATTTCTCCAACAGAATATTACACTCAGAGCAATTATGATAAATTGTACATTAAGAATAAAGAATGGCTTGAAAAAGAATTATCTTTTCTGAAAAATAAATAATTGTCGAGCTGAGAGACTAAGCTGATTTATTATATGTACTCTGAGGATTTTTAATCTTGTACACTGCTTCACAATCTTTTGCCTGAACCTTCAAAGTTTTTTTAGCTGCATAAGACCTATGGCACAGTTATCAAAAAGAAAGGAAAGTAGATTAATTTGCTTCTGAATTAATCATACAAGGGAAATATGGTACAAAAAATATATATGACTAGAAGAAAAAAATCATTTGTTTCTGAACACATTCATTTATTTTGTGCATGTGTTGTTTTTGCGATGGTTGCTATGATGTTTTTACTTGTATATTACACAAGGGCGAATCTTTTACTTATATTTGTACTTCCCACACTCTTAATTACCTGGTTTGTTATATTTATTAATAAGAGATACAATTGGTCAGCTTCAACATGTCTGCTTCAACGGAATGATAAATTGTATGTAGTAAGATTATTCGGTACTACAGAAATTATAAACGAAAAAGCAATAAACTTTATATAGGTGCACCTAGTGGTACACTTTTTCAGATGCTTACTTTAGAAAGAAATATTGATATAGCTGCTAAAGAGCAAGCATACAGAAAATCAATTAATGCAATACGACGTGATGAAAACTATTACATTGATGGGTTGGAGAGTATTTTAAAGTATATAGAAATACACCCTAAAAATATGCAGTAAAACCAATAAAAAGAGAACTATCTTTGAAAAGCTTTTCTTTTATGATAGTGAAAATGAAGGCTTTGAGAGAATTAGAACTGATTTGGGAGAATATGGTTTTTTAAGATTAAATAATCCTGAACTGGTAGAAGAAAGGTTCGGTGCATTAAAAATAAGGTTTTTAAATGACAAGAAGCAGGAATGTAGTGTAAAAATTACAGATTGCTACGATAATTTAAAGGAAGATATTCGAGCAGGTAAATTCGCGTAATTATAGTTTATAGAAAGAGTAATAAGATATGAATAGTTTAATAGAAGATAAGATGATGCCATGGACAGTTGAATGATGTATATAAGAATC
>FP929036.1:33605-49558 GCA_000209815.1 Butyrivibrio fibrisolvens 16/4 | reverse complement strand
TATATTCCAGGGAATGGCTGATACAGCCGATGAAGAAGGACTTGCCTTTTCAGCAGGATATATAACAGAGAAAGTTGTAGAAGTAATTCTTGCGAAGAAGCTTGCGGAGAAAATGGCAGGACCGAAGGTAGCTGATGAAGTGCAGTTAGACGCGGACGCAGTACAAGTGGGAAAAAGTGATTTGGATGCACTTAGAAATAAATTGGGTGTTCCTGAAACAGATACAATTGCAGTTGGTAAGACAAATGTTAAAGGCTTGGAAAACATCACCTTTGAGGGACAGTCTCCAAAGGTGAGAGTTGAAGCAGGACTGCCTGATATTGATGATGTATGGGCAGGGCGAAATATAAAATCACCTGGAAAAAATCCATTGTTTATAAGGCATGCAGAAGGGGTTTTGGTAAATGATTTTGATAAAGCAGTAATAGAAGCTGGGATTAATCCACAAGATGTGTCGGGAGTGTTAAAAATTCATCAATCTAATCCTTCTGGTGTATGTAGAAAATGTATACAAGGATTAGCTAATGATAAAGTAAGCCCTGGTGTATTGAAACAATTAAGTATAAAGTATCCAAATCTTCGAATAGAGGTAACATCTGAGATAATACTAAATATAAAAATAACAGGAAAATCAAGTTTCATAATTCAAAATGGAGTATATGTAAAATAGAGGTAACTAATTATGGATATTTTAAAGTTAAATAAAAATAATATATATAAGTTTGCTATTGCAATAGCTGAGAAAGCATCTTCATATATAGATGACAGTGAGACTGTAGAGATTATTAATGAATCATTAGAAGTCTGTAAAAAATGGACTCAAGAAGGTGGTAATGTTGGTGAATCATTATATGATTATCTAGATAACGAAGAAAACGGTTTTACTATATTCCAAGAAATGGAAGAAAGCGAAAGAGTTATTAATGCTTGGGATTGTATAATCGATGCAATTGCCTATATTTCAAAGGCGGCATACGAGAAGGAAGGGGTGGAGTATCTACCAGAACCTATTGAATTAGTTGATGATAGTATTCTATCCCATATGATTCAGGCATTAATTCTTTGCGATGATAAGGAACAAGAATATATAGAAAAATTGTATTCAGAATTATCATAGTTGAACAATCAGTGCAATACTAGAATACAGTCAAGCTCGTGGGCGAAATAGAGCTTTAGCAAATAGGTGTATAAGAGGAAATTAATTTTAATGAATGAAAATGATTTATTCGTTTTAGATGATATCAATGGTAATCCAATGTTTTATGTAGATGAAGAGTGCACAAAAACTTATACAGGTCGTACTGAGGATTATTTTCAGGGAGTTCTTTGCAGAGAAGCAGAAGTAGTTGATGGATATTATGATGGAGTTTGCAAAGACTATTATCAACTTAGTGATAAGCTGGAAATGATTTTATAATCTATAATGAAGATGGCTCAATAGATAAGAAAGCCTTTTGGTCGGATGCTCCAAAGTTTCCATTTTCAACAGAAGATGATATAAAGCAGATAAAAGAATTACGCGAAAAGTATAATCTTATGAAAATTCACGAAGAAATTTTCATGATGGTGCAAATTTCAACTATGAAAAGTACTTTGGACTATAAACTATGGAAATGGAAGAAATATTTATAAAAAACAAATGGAACTAATGGGAGAAATAGACCTGCATAATGCAGTGTCTATTTCTGCTATTAAAAGGATTGCTGGAGTCGATTTAGCCTGTTGGAAACAGATGTAGATGTCATTTTCTTTGATGGAAATGGTTACCTTCACCCAA
This sequence comes from Butyrivibrio fibrisolvens 16/4, assembly GCA_000209815.1. Lineage (GTDB taxonomy): Bacteria > Bacillota > Clostridia > Lachnospirales > Lachnospiraceae > Pseudobutyrivibrio > Pseudobutyrivibrio fibrisolvens_A. The sequence goes on along the minus strand of FP929036.1, from coordinate 47,781 downwards.
GGCATATGGGGCTAGCTACTCATGCAGGCATACTAATAAAAAAGCCTACTATAGGAATTGCAAAAAGCTATTACAAAATAAATGATGTAGACTTTATAATGCCAGAAAGCAATGCAGGGGCTTACACAGATATTATCATTGATGGAGAAGTGTATGGCAGAGTGTTAAGGACAGCTGAAAATGTAAAGCCGATTTTTCTTTCTATAGGAAACAAAATTGATTTGGATACCGCAATGGAGCTAACAAATATGGTCATCACAAAAGATAGCCACATCCCAGCACCAACAAGAATGGCAGATTTGATGACGCATAAAGTTAGGAAGGAGTATCAATAAGAGGATAAAAGGCCCCAGGTAGATTGGATTTTACAAATAATTGGGTAAAAATTGGAAGCACACATTAATTTTTCATTTGGAAAAGAGATAATTGATATGAGTAATATAAAACGAATAGATGGTTTTGATTATCCTATGGGGTATGAAACTATAGTGGATTTGAATTTAGTAGATTTTGAATATTGGTATTTCATTCCAGACATTCAGTTGGAGAATAGATATAAAGGATTGAATGAAAGATATCCAAATAGAAAATATATTCCTTTTGCTAGAAGAGATGACAGTGATGATATTGCATGTTTTGAAGAAGGAAAGGGAGAAACAGTTTTTATTGTTCATGATTTCGCAGATGAGGGGTATGAACAGCGAAAAACTTATGACAATATTTGGCTTTGGATGAAGGCCGCAATTGATGAATTGATTGAAGAAAATCAATAGGATTAATAGTTTTTATTGTTAAGTTATCTTATTTTAGAAACGGGGAATAGATTGTGAGGATAATATATGAACGACAGAGTATACAGTAAGAAAAAGACAAAAGACTTTATTGAGGAACATCCTAAAATTTTCTTGTGTGTTTATACATCATTTTTTATTGCATTGTCTATTTTTATCGATGTACATTTTTTGAATATGATAGAAATCAGGTGAATATATATCAGCTCTTTTAATTAATTAACACAAAGCAGCTGTTTTAATTCATAGTATTTGAATGTATAGGATGTGCTAGGCTTATGTAAAGCCTAGCACATCAACAGGCTATCTTAAGAAAACGTTAGAGTGTTCCTTCGCATATTCGAGAAGCTCATCAGTATAGCCACTTTTCGAATATAATACATAATATTCATTTCGTTTATCTTTTTCCAATTAACCACTCTAGCTTTATTCTGAAGATCTATAAGAACCGCCATGCCTTTCTTTTGTTTAGAATACTTACATTCTCCGAAAATAATATCTTTTCCAAGCGAGTCATAGGCTAAAATATCGATTTCAACATCTTTAGATCCCCACCATCTGCCTACACGATTAAAGGAAACACCTTCTGATAATATGTTCCAAACATCGCCACGACACACATCTTCATATACATAAGATACATGATTATCAATAAAATTTTTCTTTATTTTATCTTCTACATACTCCATATGGCCAGATTCAATCATGCTTTTATTGGCATAGACAAACTTAAACCAAAATGAGATGAAATTATCTTTAATTCTATACAGTCCCATTTTGCTTTTCTCAGGATTTTCCTCTGTTATTGGCACTTCACGCTCAATAATATCTAAAATCTATTAGGTTCTTTAAATAGTTTGTTAAATTAGACTGAGACACACCAAGAGCTGTTGCGATTTTACTCAGTTTATGATTACCTGCAGCAATAGTCTTTAAGATAGAAAAATAACTTCCAACCTCAGAAACCTCTTTTTGAAGTAAAAATTCAGGTTCTGCATATAAAAATGATCCTGTGGATAGGATGTTATCTTTAATCGATGCATAAATGCTTTTCTTTTTATCGAATAGCTCAATATACTTTGGCACACCACCAGTTACGGCATATTGCTCTAATAGCTCATCAAATGATAAAGATTCATCAAACTCATGATAGAAAGAAAAATCTATTTGTTTAAGCTTGATCTGAGCAGTTCTACGGCCATATAAAGGAGAATCATAGTTCAATACCTGCGATGTCATCATATTAATAAGAGAACCGCATATTATTAGCATCACATTTGATTTAAGCAGTATTTCATCCCAAATCTTTTGCATGATAGAAGGAAATGCCTTATTAGCTTTACCTAAATACTGGAACTCATCAATAACGAGCACAATCTTTTTGTTCTTTGCTTCCTCAGTAATAACTTTAAATATTGGATCCCAGCTAGTTAATGAGGCGCTTGCCAAAAGCTCATTATCAAACTTTTCTGACACAAGTTGCTTAAATGCATTTCTATTTTGATATTCATTTTCTTCAGTAGCTAGAAAATAAATAGAGTCTTTGCTTTCACAAAAGTGATTTATTAGAGTAGTTTTGCCTACTCTACGTCTTCCGTAAATTACAACAAAAGATGCGCCATCTCTAGCATATTCGTTTTCTAGCGTTGCCATTTCATCAATTCTATCTATAAAGGCAGACATAAGCACCTCCTATAATAGTTATATTTGGTATTATTATAATATCAATTATTATAATTGTAAATATAACTTTTATATCAACCGTAGAAAAAGACATATAAATAACTGCAGGTTCCTGTTTTTTCGTCCCCACGTTTACAAAAATATTAATATCTTTTTTACGATATCACAAATGATTACGAGCCAGATGTTAAAACCGTATATACCAAATATGATAACCATATTTTGACAATCTTGTAATACAAGATGACCCTGGTGAATTTAACACTTCTTTTGAGTTTACAATAGCTGCCGAACCAGCCCAATAAATATAGAGCCCATATCACACTATGATATGGGCTCTTTTAGTATTTATGAAAGGGTTCAATGTTTTCTGTGGCTATAAACTTCTAATCATTCAAACAATTCTACTTTACATTTGACCAAATCTTATATTCTACATCAGGATTAACACCCTTCTTATCGAACAATTCACTTACTGTTACGAAGGTATAACCCTGATTCTTGAGACCCTCGATGATTTGTGGAAGAGCATCTACAGTCTGGCTGTTGCCCTGGAAATCATGAAGAAGAATAATATCACCATCCTTAGCTGAGCTAAGAACAGAATTTACTCTCTGAGAAACTGATGTGCCAGCTTCCCAATCGTTGTGCATAGATCCCTGAATAAAAGGAACATCTATATTCTCATACATAGAGTTATTTACAGCGATATAAGGTGGTCTGAAGAATTTTACATCAACACCTACAGTGTTTTTGATTGCAGATGATGTCCATTCCATCTGATTGCGAATCTGAGATGGATTCATTCTAGACATATCCTCGTGAGTGTAGGAATGTGATGCAAGTTCGCAGCCCATTCTTACCTGACGTTGCATAATAGCCATTGTGTTTGAATTTACATTCTGGCCAATAAGGAAGAATGTAGCCTTAACTCCGTATCTTTCAAGAACATCAAGTACCTGACTTGTAGTGCTAGAAGGACCGTCATCAAATGTAAGAGCAATAAGCTTCTGGTTCTGTGTGTTTGCACCAGTATTATTGCCTGTATTAGAAGAGCTTCCTGTACCAGCACCTGCTGCTGCGCCAGCTCCACTAATTGATAAGTAATCAAGGAAAGCATCCCACTGGCCATTATCAGCAGTAACTACAAGTTCAACTGTCTGATTACCTGTGCCGTGGCTTACATTCTTGATTGTGTACTCTGCAGGGTAGTTGTCTCCATAGTAGAAGGTTCCCTTTGTCTGTCCACCGATTTTTAAATCCACACGTGCCATGTTGTTATTGTTTGAGCAACCGCGAAGTGTGAAATCGTGTGTACCAGAAGCAAAGTACTGTGTATATTTTACTGAATCGTTATTAGCATAGAGGGCTACTCCATTGAAAGGAGAAGAGATGTTTCCAGTGTACTGGCCGCTCTTAGTCATGTTTTCACACTGAACGACAGTAGCACCTGTAGCTGTGCCAGTATTGCCTGAGTTTCCAGAACCGCCCTGGTTGCCAGTATTGCCGCCCTGGTTACCACCCTGGTTGCCTCCTTGGCTAGAAGAACCGCCAACAGTCATATTGTTCTTATAAACGCTGGCAGAACCACTACTCTGATAGCCTTCGATATTTAACGCAGCCTCATAAAGCTTGCCGCATCTCATACCCATTCTTTCCCAAGCCTTAAAGTGCTCGGATACGCTAATTGTACCGCTAGTTCTCTTAGAGGTACGAACGCTAAAATACTGTTTAAAAGTTGTGTCACCCTGAATTGAAGGTGCATTATAACGTGTGGTTTCGTAAACGTCATATGTTCCCCCATCAACTTGAATCTGTCCTTTTGGTGATCCTCCTGGTGGACGCCATGTTCCCCAGCTGTCTACGATGTAATACTCAACAAGCGGATCCACAGTCCAGCCATAAACACAAAGATAAGAATTACCATTTGGTCTATAATCGCAACCATAATCAAAGGTAATATTTCCTATCTGCTGATATGTTTTTGTACTATCAAATTTTTTTCCTTTACGGAAGAGAGCATTATTTATATTGCTCCATGAACAATCGAACGTTCCCCCTGCGTTCAATGTCATACTGGTATTACCAGTATCTTTCCATAACTCGTAATCATATCCATCCTGATTACCTGTCTTATTGTTGTAGATTGTGTCTGCAGCCTTGGCCGTCATAGAAGGGACCAAAAGAGATGCAGTCATAACAACCGCCAACAACGCCGCTGTTAATTTGTTTTTCACTAAAAACCTCCTCACTTTTTAATGTCCGTTTACAACCACATATGAATATTATATGTGTATTATTTGGCGAAAAACTGGTCAAATTATATTTAAATACCCGAAAAATTATATAAATATTTCGGAATGGTTACGATAATGTTACAGTACTATAAAATACTTTAATAAAATCTAAAACATAGAATTGCCTAGCAGTAAGAATTTAAATACATTTATAATTTAAATCGCTAAAGTGTTATGATACAATGATGCTAAATGTCGAACGCAGTGAAGATATTTAGTATCAGGAGCGCTTTAGCGCGACGATAAAATATTTCTAAATGTCAGAAGAGACGTGTTATTGAGGAGGAAAATATGAAAAAGAAATTATTATCATTGCTTATGATTATGTCTATGGCGACCACTTGCTTTGCAGGTTGCGGCAGTAAGACAGCAAATAATAGTGGGGAAGATGTACCAGCACAGACAAAGAACGGTACAGTATATAAGGTAGGTATCATTCAGTACGTTGATGATGCTTCTCTTAATCAGATTGTAGACAATCTTGAAAAGCAGCTCGATGCTCTAGCAGAGGAGAAGGGTGTCACTTTCGATTACAAGGACTATTACTACAATGGTCAGGCCGATTCCACCACTATCAACCAGATCGTTACAGAGCTTATTAATGATGAGGTAGATGTGCTGGTTCCTATAGCTACACCAACAGCTATGATTTGCCAGTCAGCTACAGAGGACAATCAGATTCCTGTTGTATTTGCAGCAGTATCAGACCCAGAGGCAGCAGGTCTTGTGGCTTCAAATGATGCACCAGGGGCAAACGTTACAGGTACATCAGATGCTTTAAACACTGATGCTATTTTTGATTTGATGTTCGCCCAGGATAGAGACATCCAGAAGGTGGGACTTTTATATGACAAGGGCCAGGATTCATCAGCAGGTCCTATTGAAGCAGCAAAGAAATATCTTGAGGCTGCAGATGTTGAATATGTAGAGAAAACCGGAAATAAAAATGATGAGGTAATGCTTGCAGCAGATGCTCTTTGTGCAGAGGGCGTAGATGCAGTATTCACACCGACTGACAATACTATCATGACAGCAGAGCTTGGTATCTACGAGAAATTTATCGAGGCTGGTATCCCACATTATTGCGGTGCTGATTCATTCGCTCTTAATGGAGCTTATCTTGGATATGGTGTTAACTACGCAACACTTGGCGTAGAGACAGCCAATATGGTTGCAGAAGTTTTAGTAGATGGCAAATCACCAGCCACACTTCCAGTTAAGACTTTGGATAATGGTATTGCTACTGTTAATACTGAGACAGCCGCAGGACTTGGATTAGACTACGAAAAGCTTCGCGATATGTGTAAAGGTGGCTTTGTAGAAATCCAAACTTCAAAGGAATTTAAATAGTTTAGGGGTTTAATGTAATGACAGGTATTTTCACAGTTTCGATTTTTCAGAGTGCTTTAGAACTAGGGTGTATATACGCCCTAGTTGCTTTAGCACTTTTTATTTCTTTTACAATTCTTAATATTGCAGATCTAACCACTGATGGTTGCTTCACATTAGGCTGTGCAGTAGGAGCAATGGTTACATTATCAGGTCATCCATTTCTTGCACTTATAGCAGCTATGGTTTCTGGTGCTGTGGCAGGCTTCGTAACAGCTTTCCTTCAGACGAGACTTGGAGTAGAATCTATTCTTGCAGGTATTATCGTAAATACGGGATTGTACACAATTAATATTGCAGTAATGGAGTTTTCATCCCTTGTAAATCTTTTCGGATGCGATACTATTTTTTCACTTGGAAAAGAGGGATTCGTATATACGATATTTGGCGATTGGTACAAGGTGATTTTTGTTGCACTAATTTTGGTGTTAATAGCACTTGCTTTATGGTGGTTCCTGGGTACTACACTGGGAATGTCAATTCGTGCCACAGGTGATAATGCAGAGATGGTAAAATCATCATCTATCAATCCTACTTTTACAATCACAGTAGGACTTTGTATTGCAAACTCCCTTACAGGACTTTCGGGTTGTCTCATAGCCCAGTATCAAAAGTCAGCAGATATTAATATTGGTACAGGAATGGTTACAATCGCTTTGGCTTCTCTTATAATAGGCCAGTCTTTGATTGGAAATAAGGGTAGCACTATCCGTAGAATCATTGGTACAATCCTGGGCTCTGTTCTTTACAGATTTATAGTTGCCATTGCCCTTAGATTGTCTGTTCCAGCAGAGGCATTAAAGCTGGTTTCTGCTATAATAGTTGCTGTTGCCATTGCCACACCTTATGTTCGTCGCAAGGCTGCATTAAAGAAGCGCGAGTTTGCCAACTACAGAGGCAATACAAAAGGGGAGGTGAAGGGAAATGCTTAAGATAGACAATATTTCAAAGACCTTCAATCCTGGTACAGTTAACGAAAAAGCGGCACTCACGAATCTTTCATTAGATTTAAAGGATGGAGATTTTGCTACTATCGTTGGTTCAAATGGTGCAGGCAAATCCACCATGTTTAATGCTATAGCAGGTACCTTCATTGTTGATGAAGGAAATATTTATTTGGATGGCGAGGATATCACATTTAAAAAGAGCACGTCCGCAGCAAGGTTATCGGACATCTTTTTCAGGATCCTCTTAAGGGCACAGCTCCTAATATGACCATCGAGGAAAACATGGCTTTGGCATATTTACGCGCCAGCCACTCATCCAGTCAGTTGTTTTCCAGAATCAGCGGCAAAGACAAGGCTAGATTCAGGGAGCAGCTATCACTTCTTGGAATGGGCTTAGAAGATAGAATGAAGCAGCCGGTAGGCTTGTTATCTGGTGGCCAGCGTCAGGCTCTTACACTTTTGATGGCTACTTTTGTCACCCCAAAGCTTTTACTTTTAGATGAGCACACAGCAGCACTAGATCCTGCCACAGCAGAAAAGGTTCTGGAGATTACAAAAAATATTGTGGCAGAGCGTGGCATCACTTGTCTTATGGTTACTCATAACATGCATCAGGCTCTTGATGTGGGAAATCGCACACTGATGATGAATGCGGGACAGATTGTGTTTGATACATCAGGTGAGGAAAGAGCTGGTCTTACTGTAAACGACTTATTAGAGAAGTTTAAGGTGGGGGCTGGAGAAGAATTAGATAATGACAGAGTGCTTTTAAGTTGATTTTTTATACAATTTAGCACTTTAATTTACTAAAGTAATCGTGTACAATGGTTTACAATGCTATACGAGAATAAAATAGAACAATGAGGTTTTAGTTATTATGAAAAAGGTAGTTAAGTTTGGCGGTAGCTCTTTGGCGGACGCCGGCCAGTTTAAGAAAGTAGGCGATATCATTCGCGCCGATGAAAATCGTGTTTTTGTAGTTCCATCTGCGCCAGGCAAGCGTCACGGCAAGGACACAAAGGTTACAGATATGCTCATTGGAACATACGAAGATGCTAAGGCTGGCAAGGATGTTAAGAAAAATCTTGCAGACATTAAGGCTCGTTATGATGAGATTATCGAAGGCTTGGAGCTAAAGGGATTCTCTCTCGATAAGGATTTTGAAGAAATTGCAGCTCAGATAAAAGAGGATTTATCCTTAGATTATCTCGCAAGCCGTGGAGAGTATCTTAATGGAAAGATTATGGCTGAATACTTAGGCTACGATTTTATCGATGCCAAGGAAGTTATCTTTTTCAATGAAGAGGGAATGCTTAATTCTTACAAAACAGAAAAGACTATGGCAAAGGCTCTTGAGGAGCACCCTCGTGCTGTTATTCCAGGTTTCTATGGCTGTGGAAAAGATGGCAAAGTCAAGACATTCTCTCGTGGTGGTTCAGATGTTACAGGTTCTATTGTTGCAGGTGCAGCAAAGGTTGATGTATATGAAAACTGGACAGATGTTTCCGGCTTTTTGATTTGCGACCCACGTATTGTTAAGAATCCAGTTGGTATGCAGACAATCACCTACAGAGAGCTTCGAGAGCTTTCATATATGGGCGCTGGTGTCCTTCACGAGGATGCTATTTTCCCAGTTCGTTCGGCAGGTATTCCTATCAATATCAAGAATACAAACAAGCCAGAGGATGATGGCACATGGATTGTAGAATCTACAGCTCAGAAAAATGAATACGTTATCACAGGTATTGCTGGAAAGAAGGGATTCTGTACAGTACTTATTACAAAATCACTTATGAACTCTGAGGTTGGTTTCTGTAGAAAGGCACTTCAGGCTTTCGAGGATAATGGAATCAGCATCGAGCATATGCCTTCAGGTATCGATACCATGACAGTTGTAGTTCATGAGGACGAGTTCATCAATAAGGAGCAGGCAGTTGTTTCGGCTATTCACAGAAACTGTGCACCTGATTCTATCGAGATTGAATCAGACCTTGCACTTATCGCAGTTGTAGGTCGAGGAATGAAGAGCACACGTGGTACTGCTGGTCGTATCTTCTCAGCACTTAGCCACGCAAGAGTAAATGTACGAATGATTGATCAGGGTTCATCAGAGCTTAACATCATCATCGGTGTACAGAACGAAGATTTCGAGGCTGCGGTGAAGGCAATATATGATATTTTTGTAATGACAAAACTTTAAAATAAAAATTAGCTCTAGTCCTAGACTAGAGCTAATTTTATGTTATACTATTCTAAGTTTGACGGAGGATACGTTATGAGTCTAATTATTAAAAACGGTAGGGTGCTAAATCCACCTACAAATACAGACGAAATATTGGATATTAAGATAGACGGGAACATTATCTCAGCTGTTGAGGCTGAGATTGTTCCCGTTTCTTTTGATGAAGTTATCGATGCAAAGGGATGCTATGTAATGCCAGGCCTCATCGATATGCACGTGCACTTCAGAGATCCAGGCCAGACTGCAAAGGAGGATATCGAGACAGGCTCTAGGGCAGCTGCTAGAGGCGGTGTCACCACAGTTCTTGCAATGCCAAACACAAAGCCTGTTGTAGATAATCCAGAACTTGTAAAGTACGTCCATGAAAAGGGCGAAAAGGCAGGCCTTACCAGAGTGCTTCAGGTGGGCTCAGTTACAAAGGGAATGGAAGGTAAGGAGCTTTCTGATTTGCAGGGCATGATAGATGCAGGCATACCAGCCATTTCAGAAGATGGCAAATCGGTTATGGATTCCGGGCTTTATCGCGAAGCTATGAAGATAGTGGCTAAGGCAGGAGTACCAGTGCTTGCCCACTGCGAGGACATTAACCTGGTACAGGGGGGCGTTATGAATATGGGTTCCCGCTCAGAGAATCTGGGAGAAAAGGGCATCAGCAATGCTGTTGAAAATATCATCGAGGTTCGAGATATTATGCTTTCAGAGGAAACAGGTGCCACACTTCACTTATGCCACTGCTCAACAAAAGAAAGTTATGATATTATTAAAGAAGCAAAGGCTAGAGGCGTAAAGGTCTCTGGAGAGGTTTGCCCTCATCACTTTACATTGACTGAGGATGATATCATCCCAGGAGATGGCAATTATAAAATGAATCCTCCAGTTCGTACTAAGGAGGATAGAGAAGCTCTAAGACGTGGTTTAGCTGAGGGGGTTTTTGAGGTCATTTCTACCGACCACGCTCCACATACAGCAGAGGAAAAATCCAAAGGATTTGCCTCGCCATTTGGTATCGTAGGCTTAGAGACTTCGGCAAGTCTTACTTATACTGAGCTTGTATTATCAGGCTTAATTACTCCACTAACAATGGCTGCATACATGAGTAGCAATCCAGCAAGAATATTAGGTCGTTCAGACTTGGGAAATATTGCACCAGGCAAGGCTGCAGATATTACCATCTTTGACCCAACAATTTCATACGAGATTCATGCCGCTGATTTTGTTGGTAAATCTAAAAATATGCCTTACGAAGGCCGCAAGGTTCAGGGTAAGGTTTTAAAGACAATATATGGAGGTAATGTTGTATATGATTCAGAAGCTAATTAACCAAATCAAAGAGAAAAATGCTCCAATCGTTGTGGGCCTCGATCCTACAATGAAATTAATGCCAAAGAGTTTAGTTGATAAGTACATCAACGAATACGGCCAGACACTTGAAGCAGTTGGTGAGGCTATGTTTGACTACAACCGTCAGATTATGGATGCCTGTGCAGATTTGATTCCAGCTGTAAAGCCACAGATTGCAATGTACGAAAGCTTTGGTATTCCAGGTATGATTGCTTACAAGAAAACAGTTGATTATGCAAAGGAGCTTGGTCTCATCGTTATTGCTGATATCAAGCGTGGCGACATCGGCTCTACATCTACAGCATATGCTCTTGGTCACCTTGGCTCAGTTCAGGTTGGAGATTACAAGTATCAGGGCTTTGATGCAGATATGGCCACTGTAAATCCTTACCTTGGTTCAGATGGTGTAAAGCCTTTCGTGGATGTTTGTAAAGAGGAGGACAAGGGAATCTTCGTACTTTGCAAGACATCAAATCCTTCTTCTGGAGAATTCCAGGACAGACTTATTGATGGACGTCCACTTTACGAGCATATGGCTGAAAAGATTGAAGAGTGGGGTATGGAAACCAGAGAGGGTTACTACTCAAATGTTGGTGCTGTAGTAGGTGCTACATATCCAGAGATGGGTGCAAAGCTTCGTAAGCTCATGCCTCACACATATATCCTTGTGCCAGGTTATGGTGCACAGGGCGGCAAGGGAAAAGACCTTGTAAACTTCTTTAATGAAGATGGTCTTGGGGCAATTGTAAATTCCAGCCGTGGAATTATTGCAGCATATCAGCAGGAAAAATACGCAAAGTACGGCGAGGAAAATTTCGCAGGTGCCAGCCGTGCAGCAGTAGAAGATATGCTTGATGATATTAGAGGAGCCTTAAAGTAATGAAAATTAAAGAAACAGCCAAAGTACTTAATCAATCCAAGCTGGCAGAGGGCATCTTTAGCCTGACAATTGCTACAACTGCCTCAGAATATGCCATCCCTGGACAGTTTATAAATATCTTTTCAAAAGATGCTAGCAACCTTTTGCCTCGTCCTATTAGCATTTGCGAGATAGATAAGGCTGCAGGCACACTTCGCATGGTTTATCGTGTTGTAGGGAAAGGTACTACAGAATTTTCTAGTCTTAAGGCCGGCGATACTGCAGAGATAATGGGACCACTTGGCAATGGTTTCCCACTTGAGGGAGAAAAAGCTATTGTTGTAGGTGGTGGAATTGGAGTACCTCCAATGCTTGAGCTTGCAAAACAGCTCCCTGGCAGTGTTACAGCAGTAATGGGCTATCGCAATGATGACCTTTTTCTTTCAGAGGAATTCACAGATGTTGCATCAGATCTTATCATTGCAACAGATGATGGCTCGGTTGGTGTTCACGGTACAGTTGTTGATGCTATGGTTGAAAATGAGCTGGAGGCAGATGTAATCTATGCCTGCGGTCCAAAGCCAATGCTTAGGGCAGTAGCCCAATATGCAGCAGAGCATAACATTAAGTGCTATGTTTCTATGGAAGAGCGTATGGCCTGCGGCGTGGGAGCATGCCTTGGTTGTGTTTGTCAGTCCAAAGATGTGGATGACCACAGCCACGTTCATAATAAGAGGGTTTGCAAGGATGGCCCAGTATTTTTATCAACGGAGGTAGTGCTATAAATGAAGACATCAGTTAACATCGCTGGAGTAGAATTTCAGAATCCTGTAATGGAGGCTTCAGGTACCTTCGGTTCTGGTATGGAATACTCAGAGTTTGTTGATTTGAATAAGCTAGGTGCTGTGGTTACAAAGGGCGTTGCAAATGTGCCTTGGCCAGGTAATCCTACTCCTAGAATTACAGAGGTTCGCTCAGGAATGCTCAATGCTATTGGCTTGCAGAATCCTGGAGTAGAGGTTTTCTGTGAAAGAGATTTAAAATTCCTTGAACAATATAAAAACACAAAAGTTATAGTTAATGTTTGTGGACATTCAGCCGAAGAATATATTGAAGTGGTTGAGAGATTGGCAAACGAGTCAAGGGTTGATATGTTGGAAATCAACATTTCTTGTCCCAACGTAAAAGAAGGTGGAATCGCCTTTGGACAGGCCCCTAAAGCAGTTGAAGAAATTACTCGTCTTGTGAAATCTCACGCTAAGCAGCCTATTGTTATGAAGCTTTCGCCTAATGTTACCGATATAAAGGTTATGGCAAAGGCAGCAGAGGCAGGCGGCGCAGATGCCATTTCACTTATCAATACTCTTACAGGTATGAAAATCGATGTAGAACGTCAGAATTTTGTTCTAGCGAATAAAACCGGTGGTATGTCAGGCCCCGCAGTTCATCCAATAGCAGTCAGAATGGTTTATGAATGTGCGAACTCAGTATCAATTCCAATCATCGGTATGGGTGGTATTACCACCTGGGAAGATGCAATTGAAATGATGCTGGCTGGTGCTACAGCTGTCTCTGTAGGCACTGCAAACTTCTTTAATCCAACTGCAACTATGGATATTTTGTCCGGCATTGAAGACTATATGGTTCGCAAGAAAATTGAGGACATCAATTCAATCGTGGGTATTGTTAAATAGGGATCCGCTTGTGAAAGATTTGGTAATGTACAATATATAGGTAATTGTGTCGTAGTTCTCGAATTGTGTTGCAGTTCACCGAATGTTCAGATAATATACGCAGAATTATCCGTGACACATGTAATTCTATTTGCTACACTTTAGATACACTCACACAAAAATTATCTAATATATAACGGTTTTACTTTAGATTTCGAAAGGAGGGGAGCTGATGAAGTTCAAGAAGATTGGTGAAGACAAGATTCGTTGTGTCATCACTAAAGAAGAAATGGAACAGAACGGCATGGAGCTTGGAGATTTCGTCAGTGACCAGGAGAAGACCCAAAGCTTTATCAGGGATATCTTAGCAGAAGCGTGTGAGACCCTCGGAATTGAGACTCATGCAAAAGCATATAGTGTTCAAATGACAGTTATGCCTCAGGGTGATGTAGCATTACTCATATCCCCAGATTCAAGTTCAGGACTTGCGACGGCTATTGAAGAATTAAAGAAACATCTTACAGGTTTACAGGAAACATTATCTACTACGAAAAAGGAACAGGCTATTTCAGGTAGCACTGCAGATGTACCTGTACAACCGGTACAGACACTTAGAAATGATAAGGATGAAGTGACATCACAGTATTTGGATACACCACTGTGGGCTATCCTTCCAAGCTTGGATGCATCAATAGATTTGTGCAAGCACATTCCAAAGTTTGAAGGTATCCAAAGCGTCCTTTATCGCTATGGCGATGACTATTATGTGAAGCTTAATTTCGAGCTTACTCGTCGCCAGATATCAGCAGTTATTTTGGTAATTGCAGAATACGCCAGCCAGATGTTCACAGAAAGCTTCGATGGAGCATTCCTCTTAGAACACGGCGATGTGATCTGCGAAGACTGCGTAAACGTACTGTCACAAATATAGAGCAAAAATTTAGCCACCCATTT
>FP929036.1:0-33317 GCA_000209815.1 Butyrivibrio fibrisolvens 16/4 | reverse complement strand
ATTTGGGGTGGCTAAATTTTTGCTCTATATTTTATATACAAAGTAAAGAGGACGCCGGCGGGGCGTCCTCTTCAAAAAGGGAGAATAATGTTATGAAAAAAAATGGTTCATCGCTTCTGTCTTGCGATGTAATTATAATACTAAGTTATTTTGAAAGAACAATGGTAAATATGTGAATAAAATTGTAAAAGAAAAAGATTATTTGTGAATTGCTTACCAGTGTTTTTTATAACGGGATTAGGTTAGAAACTGTAATGTTTTACCCATGAAAAAAGAGCCTATGCGGTAGGCTCTTTTCAATATTGTAAATACCCAAAAACATTTATAACTCACAAGCGCATATCAATCATGGTTCCAGAAGTAGGATAGACCAGACTCTCTAACGATGGAGCATTCATATCAATGCCTTCGGCAAAGAGCTGTGCCTGTCCTTCCATGACATCCAAAGTCTTGCCAAGCATGGTAGTCCCCACTGCCGATAATAACTTGTTCTGACTTAGACTCATAGAAAGCTCTGTAATATCCATATCCTGCGCCTCCCCTAAAAAAGACGATGCTTTTTTCTAACTCATAAAAAATTCTACCATTAATAGTTCACAATTTGGTGCCAAAGTGTGTTTAAATTGTGAACAAACTGTGAATTATAGATATTCATAGTTTTTCACTCTGTTCCTTATTTTACATATTCAAAATTAAGTCTAAAATTATTATAATAAACTTATATCAGTATGATTTGATGGAGATGTTATGGCCTTATTAAACTTGAACCTTAGCGATCCTTTGATGAAGGCTTTAAAGGCAGTCAATTCAATAGCCGGAAAATCTCTCACAGAAGAGGATTTAAAAGACAGCGTTCTGCTATGGAGCTGGCTGGAAAGCTGGCAGCGCCTACAGGCGGAGTTACATTGGAAGCATTTAAGGTAAAGAAAATTCCTTGTGAATGGGTAAAGCCAGAGCTGGCCCATAACCCTCAGTATGTTATTCTCTATGCTCACGGCGGAGGATATACCTGCGGAGGATTGGGATATGCCAGAATTCTTGCAGCTAAGCTGGCAGTATCAACAGGCTTTTCCGTAGTTTCCTTTGAATATAGACTGGCTCCGGAGCATAAATTTCCTGCAGCCTTGGATGATGGTCATGAGGTTTTAAAATACTTAATAGATAAAGGGTATTCATTAGATAAGATAATTCTTGCAGGGGATTCTGCTGGTGGAAATCTTATGGTTTGTCTGACTCAGAGGCTTTTGCAGCAGGGGAATAATCCACCAAGAATGTTGATATTGTTTAGTCCTTGGACAGATATGACTGCAAAATCTAAATCATATCAGCAATACGATGGAAAGGATCCTATTCTTACCAAGCATTATGTAGAATCAGTAAGGGATGCGGTTATAGGGACAGATGCAGAGCCTTCAGATCCTATTTATTCACCGCTTTTTGGGGATTTCCATCATTTTCCTGCCACACTTGTTCAGGTGGGAAAGACTGAGATACTATACGATGATAGCGCAAACCTTGTAAAAAACATCAACAAGGCAGGAGGAAATGCCAAATTAGATGTAGAAAAGAGTGGTTGGCACGTATATCAACAAATGCCACTTCCAGTGGCAAGCCGTGCTATGCGCAGGTTATCAGAATATGTCTCAGAAGAAATTTATAAAATTAAAGTGAGTTTTATATGAGTAGAGAAAATTGGTACAAAGTTGATAATGTAGCCAAAGTATTTTTAGCTACAGCAGCAAAACGTGATACACGTACACTAAGAGTAAGTTGTACTCTTTGGGAGGACATTGAACCGGAACTATTACAGGAGGCAGTAGAGTCTGCTATCCAGTTGAGACCACAGTTCCACGTTCGTGTTCGCAGAGGCATTTTTTGGCATTACATGGAAGACACAGATCTTCAGCCTATAGTGGAAAAAGAGCATGGTCGTGTTTGTCCATCTCTGTATCATCCAGGTCGAATGATGCTTCACTATAAGGTTACTTATTATCACAATAGAATTAATCTTGATTTATTCCATGCAATTTCAGATGGAACAGGTGCATTAGAGTTTTTAAATATTATTGTTTTTGATTATTTAAAACTGAAATATCCACAGAAGCTAGAGGAGCTTAATGTTCATTCAGGAGCTTCAGAAGACGATTTGAATCAGGACAGTTACAAGCAGTTCTTTGGCAACTTATCCCTCAAATCATCTCAGCTAAAGGTTGCTTATCATCCAGGCGGACTAAAGCTTCCATATTATCAGCTTCAGTTTTTTGAGATACAGATTCCTACCGAGGATATTCTTCCAAAGGCAAAGGCCATGGGAGTCGGCATGACAAGCTATATTGGCTCAAAGCTTATGATGGCCATAAAGGATGATATGCCATCCAGAAAGAGACATATGCCAATCAATGTTTCTATGCCAGTAAACCTTAGAAACTATTATCCTAGCCAGACATCCCGTAATTTCTTTAATAATGTTAATGTATCTCACGTATTTGATCAGGAGATTTCGCTGGAGGATTTAGCTAGAGAATTTGATGTGAAGCTGAAGGAAAGCCTTACAGAAGAAAATATTAAAAAACAGATGGATAACTTTGAGACTATGGAATATTTCATTCCGGTCCGCGCAGTTCCTCTGTTTATCAAGCAGATGGTAGTGCGTTACGGCTCAAAGATTACAGATAAAAAGGTGTCAGTGGTTCTTTCTAATCTTGGAATTCAAAGACCACCAGAAGAGCTGGTTCCTATGATTAAAAACTATAATGGATTCTGTAGCTCTTCAAACCTGTTTGTGGTTATGAGTAGCTACAATGGTGTGATGACACTGGGAATCAGTTCACCATATTCAAATACAAAGGTAGTAAAAAACTTCGTTAGAGGTCTCAGTGAGGATGGCATGAAGATTACTGCTTATGCAACGGAGGTGATTCGCTAATGAAGAATTGTCCATATTGTAAAATTAATGTAGGTGGAAACCTAAAGAAATGTCCGTTTTGCCAGAGTAGATTGGTGGGCGAGGATGACGAAAAGTATTTCCCTACCCAGCTTAAGCTAAAATTCCAGTCACTATTCTACAAAATGCAGCTATTCTTTGTATGGATACTTATTATTTCAGCGCTGGGTGTGGATTTTATGTTTCACCTTCCACTTGGTCCATATAAGGGCTTTCATTGGAGCTTGCTGGTTTTGATGTGGCTTTTGGCATTCGAATACAGTATTATCCATATTTTCAAAAAAGGTATGGATGCGTCTAGAATACTATCAATAACAGTTGTAATAGTAGCCATAATGGTTTGCATTACTGCATACTACTTTGGTTTTTTGAGATTTGTTTTACAGTGGGTTATGCCAATAGTGGTGATGTGCACAATAATCGCTAATTTTATTCTGTCACTTGTGGATAAAAGCGGTAATGCAATGGTCTATTTGTTGACAGATTTGCTGATTGGAATTGTTCCATATCTTGTATGTTTTGCTTTAAAGAAGAACTGCCCAATAGAATGGATGATATGTCTTCTTGTGAGCTTCGTTATATTTGTTGGTGCAATTATATTTTAGAGGGAGAGAGGTCGTTAATGAGATTCAGCGAAGGCTGAGTGTTTAATAGATATTTTTGAAACGGTGTTGATGCTTTTTTTATGGGGGCTAAAACAGGATGAATACTGAGGAAAGAATACCTGATAAGAGAAAGTATTTATTAGAAAACTTTGGACGAGCAATACAGGAAGGATGGATAGAGGTATATTATCAGCCTATAATTCGTTCTTCCAGTGGTCGTGTATGTGGCGAAGAGGCCCTTGTTCGTTGGGATGATCCTATTTTAGGAATATTAAATCCTGCTGAATTTATTCCAATCCTTGAATCTGTCAATCTTATCGACAGATTGGATTTGTATGTCTTAGAACAGGTAATAAAGAAGCTTGAATTACTCAAAGAAAGAGGTATTTATACAGTTATTCATTCGGTCAATTTTTCTCAGATTGATTTCTTCTCCGTAGATATTGTGGATGAAGTAAAAAAAGAGTAGAGGTATCAAACATACCCCCATCACTTATAGCGATTGATGTTACGGAAAATGCTGTAGGTAGCAGAAACGAAATGGTTTTATCGAAGCTGGAACAGTTCCATCAGCTTGGATTCAAAATCTGGATGGATAATTATGGCGGCGGTGATTTAGCGCCTATTATGCTCCAACAGGTTCATTTTGATTTAGTAAAGATAGATATGGGGCTGGTACAAAGGCTCAGAGAAAATAAGGCTGCCAGAGTAGTGGCTACTGAGCTTTCAAAACTGGCCATGGGCCTTGGTATAAATGTTGCAGCAGAAGGCGTTGAGGATTCTGACACGGTCATGTTCTTAAATGAAATAGGCTGTTCAAATCTTCAGGGCTTCTATTTCTGCAAACCTATATCTCTTGCAGAATTATTGACACGATATGAAAATGGAACTCAGATTGGGTTTGAGAATCCAGATGAGATGGAGTACTACGATACCATCGGTAAAACCAGTCTTTACGATTTGTCTTTTGCCAATAATAATGAGGGCGAGGTGACAGATTATTTTGATACCTTGCCAATGGCTATTTTTCAGGTGGATGAGGAAGAAATAAGACTCATTCGTTGTAATGGTAATTTTAGCAAGTTTTTCTACGCTAATTATACTGGCATCAGTGGAAGTGTATCCTTCAAATTTAAGGACGCTGAAAACCATGTAGGCTTCTCAGCCTTAAAAGCCATGAAACGATGCGCCAAAGACGGAAAACGTGCAATTATTGATGAACGTACAATGGCTGGTCGCTCTATTCAGCTGTTTCTTCAAAAACTTACAGATAATCCAGTTACTAAAACATCAGCTGTGGCAGCAGTAGTATTGTCCGTAAAGGATAGACCTAATACTGGTGATGATCTTACTTATAATTACATTGCCAATGCCTTGGCAGAAGATTACATCAGACTGTTCTTTGTTGATTTGGAAAGTAATGAATACGTTGAATATGCTGCTGATGGAAAAAATAGGGATCTTAAAGTAGCTAAATCCGGACCAGATTTCTTTGAGGCTGCTTTGAAGAGAAATCTGGAATTTGTTTACAAAGAAGATAAAAAGCGCTTCAAAAATGACTTTTCAAAAGAAAAGGTAATCAAGGATATCAATAAATACGGAAAATATAACATCACATACAGAGCTATGTTGAATGGTGTTCCTACCTATGTAAATCTTAAGGCTATCAGGGTAAGGACGGACAATTATCATATTCTGGTAGGTGTTACTGATGTTGATGTTCAGATGCGTCAGCAGGAGGCATATGAAAGAATAAAGGAAGAGCATCTGGCTTATAACAGAATAACAGCTCTTGCAGGAAATTTTATATCTATATATACCGTTAATCCTGAAAATAATCATTATTCACTTTTCAAAACCACAGAACGCTTCCAAAAGATCGATTTGGAATCAGAAGGCGATGATTTCTTCGAAGAAACCAGAAAGAATTGCTTACAAGTAGTATATAAAGAGGATTTGGAGTATTTCCTGGATGTATTTACCAAGGAAAATATAATGGACACCATAGAAAAGAATGGTTTCTTTTCTATCACATATCGTCTGTGCCTGGAGCCTGAAGTACCAACATATATTTCCCTAAGAGGTACAATTATCGAGGAGCTTGATGGACCTGTGCTATTAATGGGTCTGTTAAATGTAGATGACGAGATTAAGAGAGAAATAAAGCTGGAATTATCTCTTTCAGCTGCTGAAGAAAAAGCGAAACGTGATGCTCTGACAGGTGTTAAAAATAAAAATGCATATACAGCCACCGAGGAGGAATACAATAAGCATATAAGTGACGGTTCGGCTGGAGATTTCGCAATAGTTGTCTGCGACTTGAATGGACTAAAAGAAGTCAATGATACTCAGGGGCATCAGATGGGTGATTTGTATATCCAGGAAGGCTGTAAGATTATATGTAACATTTTTTCGCATAGTCCTGTTTTTAGAGTTGGCGGTGATGAGTTTGCTGTTTTGGTCAGGGGCTTGGATTATGAGAATATCGATAAGCTTATGAAGTCTATGGACGATATTAATGCCAAGAATAAAAAGAAGGCAAGGTTACTATAGCCGTAGGTATCTGTAAGAGCGATGGAAAGATGCTCATGGGCGAGATATTTGATGAGGCAGACGCCAAGATGTACCTGAACAAAAAGCATATGAAGGCGGCAAAATAAGTTACGTATTTCTTGATTGACAAAGTTTTAACAAATTGCTATGATAGTAAACAGTAGAAAATAATTGGGGTGAACCCATAATAGGAGGATTTTGTGATGAGCGAATTCAACAATTTAAAGCTTGAGGTTGCTGATGAGATTGCAGTACTTACAATTTCACGTCCAGCAGCACTTAATGCACTTAACAGCGAGACTCTTGATGAGTTAAACGTTGCACTTACAGAGATCGAGGCTAGAGATGACGTAAAGGTACTTATTCTTACAGGTGGTCCTGATAAGAAGGATAATGCATTCAAGTCATTCGTTGCTGGTGCAGATATTTCTGAGATGGTTAACTTTACTGCAGCAGAGGCTCGTGCATTCGGTATGAGAGCTTCAGTTCCTTTCTTCAAGCTTATGAACATGAGACAGGTTACAATCTGTGCAGTTAACGGATTTGCTCTTGGTGGCGGTTGCGAGATTTCTATGGCTTGTGATATCCGTATCGCTTCAGAGAATGCTACATTTGGTCAGCCAGAGTGCGGTCTTGGTATCATCCCTGGTTTTGGTGGCACACAGAGACTTGCTCGTCTTATCGGTATGGGACGTGCTAAGGAGCTTATCTTTACTTGCGATTCTATCGATGCTAACGAGGCATACAGAATCGGTCTTGTAAACAAGGTTGTTCCTTGCGAGGAGCTTATGGACACAGCTAAGGCTATGGCTAAGAAGATCGCTTCTAAGGGAAGCTACGCAGTATCTATTGCAAAGGCTGCTATCAACAACGGATATGATATGGACATCAAGAACGCTGTTGAGATGGAAGCTAATCTCTTCGGAATTACATGCTCTACACACGATAAGGCTGAGGGTATGGGCGCATTCCTTGAGAGACGTGCAGCAAACCTTACAGATTTCTAATTCGTAAATTAAAAATCAGAAATTATAAAGACACCCAGTAACTATCAAGCTCTGAGTGTTGCCTTAGGAGCCAATCTCGCGACGGGGCAATACTCAGGCTTGAGAGTGTAACTGGGTGTTTTTATTATCGCTTTACCTTGATAAATTATTCGTAAACAGTTAGAATATTTAAGATTAGGTGAAATATATATTTTTTTAAGGAGAAAGCATGAGCTACGATTATTACTACACAGATGATGTAGAACGAGAAATTAAGAATCTGCACAATGGTACTAAAGGGCAGGCAAACTACGGTTTAGCTGTTGCATCTATGGTTGTGGGCATTGTTTCTCTGGTATTTTTCTTATTCTTTATTAATATTATTTTGGCTATTGCAGCTATCATTATGGCCATTGTGTTTCTTAGCAGTTCAGCTAAAGGAGAAAGAGGTCGAGGTTTTGCTACAGCAGGAATCATTACAGCTATTTTATCTATAGTTTTTTGTATAGGTAGCTACGTTATTATTTTTAGCAATGCTGATAACATCAGCAGAATGATGCAGAATGAGATTGATAATAACCCACAGTATCATTTATATGAAGATAATGGTAATGGCGTGGATCCATTTAGCACAGACCCATTCGAGGATTTTGATGATTTTTATGAATTCTACAATAATTACAATGGAATAGATGGTCTTGAAAATCCAGATGATTTAAATAGTCTTCCTGGTCAGGATGACACACTTTAATATTGGTTAGAAGTCTGAAGTCTAACCAGCTTCAGAGTTTTTACATATTAAATAAGAGAAGGGATATGTGACGAGAAAGCATATCCTCATAGAAAGGAATTACTTTATATGTACAACAAAGTAGACGCAAGTTTAAATTTCGTTGAGCGCGAAAAGCAGGTGCTCAAGTTCTGGGAGGAGAATGATATCTTCCAGAAGTCAATGGACTCTAGAAAAGAAGGAGAGACATACACATTCTATGATGGCCCTCCTACAGCAAACGGCAAGCCTCACATTGGTCATGTTGAGACTCGTGCCATTAAGGACATGATTCCTAGATACCAGACAATGAAGGGCAAGTTCGTTCCTCGTAAGGCTGGTTGGGATACACATGGTCTTCCAGTAGAGCTTGAAGTTGAAAAGCTTCTTGGTCTTAATGGAAAGGAACAGATTGAAGAGTATGGTATGGAGCCTTTCATTAAGCAGTGTAAGGAATCCGTATGGAAATACAAGGGTATGTGGGAGGACTTCTCTGGTACAGTTGGTTTCTGGGCAGATATGGACAACCCATATATCACATACGATGATAATTTCATCGAGTCTGAGTGGTGGGCACTTAAGACAATTTGGGACAAGAAGCTCCTTTACAAGGGATTTAAAATCGTTCCTTATTGCCCTCGTTGTGGTACTCCACTTTCAGCTCAGGAGGTTGCTCAGGGCTACAAAACTGTTAAGGAGCGTTCAGCAATCGCTCGTTTCAAGATTAAGGGTGAGGATGCTTACTTCCTTGCTTGGACAACAACACCATGGACACTTCCATCAAACCTTGCACTTTGCGTAAATCCAGTTGAGACTTACATCAGAGTAAAGGCAGCTGATGGTTATACATACATTCTCGCAGAGGCACTTGCTGATAAGGTACTTGGCAAGCTGGCTAAGGAAGAGGGCGAGAAGGCATACGAAGTACTTGAGTCATACAAGGGTACAGATCTTGAATACAAGGAATACGAGCCACTTTTCGAGTGCGCTGGCGTTGCAGCTGAAAAGCAGCACAAGAAGGCTCATTTCGTTACTTGTGACGATTACGTTACTATGTCAGATGGTACTGGTATCGTACATATCGCTCCTGCATTTGGTGAGGATGATGCAAAGGTTGGCCGCAAGTACGACCTTCCATTCGTTCAGTTTGTAAACGGCAAGGGTGAGCTTACAGAGGAGACTCCTTACGCTGGTCAGTTCGTTAAGGATGCAGATCCAAACGTTCTTAAGGATCTTGATGCTAAGGGACAGCTCTTCGAGGCACCAAAGTTCGAGCACGAATATCCACATTGCTGGAGATGCGATACTCCACTTATCTACTACGCTAGAGAATCATGGTTCATCAAGATGACAGAGGTTAAGGATGACCTGATTAAGAATAATAACACTGTAAACTGGATTCCAGATTCAATTGGTAAGGGACGTTTTGGTGATTGGCTCGAGAACGTTCAGGACTGGGGTATCTCACGTAACCGTTACTGGGGAACTCCACTCAATATCTGGGAGTGCCCAGACTGTGGCAAGCAGATTTCAATCGGAAGCCGCAAGGAATTAGCAGAGCTTTCAGGCAGACCTGAGGCAGAAAAATCGAGCTTCACCGTCCATACATCGACGAGGTTACATGTACATGTCCTGATTGTAAGGGCACAATGAAGCGAGTACCAGAGGTTATCGACTGCTGGTTCGATTCAGGTGCTATGCCATTCGCTCAGCATCACTACCCATTCGAAAATAAAGAAGTATTTGAGCAGCAGTTCCCTGCAAAGTTCATTTCAGAAGCTGTTGACCAGACTCGTGGTTGGTTCTATTCGTTGATGGCAGAGTCAACTCTCCTTTTCAATAAGGCACCTTACGAGAACGTTATCGTACTTGGTCACGTTCAGGATGAGAACGGACAGAAGATGTCTAAGTCTAAGGGAAATGCCGTAGATCCATTCGATGCTCTTGAGAAGATGGGAGCAGATGCTATTAGATGGTACTTCTACACATCTTCAGCACCATGGATTCCAAAGAGATTTGGTGAGAATGCAGTTATGGAAGGCCAGAGAAAGTTCCTTGGAACTCTTTGGAATACATATGCTTTCTATATTTTATATGCAAATATCGACGAGTTCGATCCTACAAAGTACGAGCTTGATTTCAGCAAGCTTGCTGTTATGGACAAGTGGATTCTTTCTCGTCTCAATTCAGCTATCAAGGCTGTTGATGAGAATCTTGCATCATACAAGATTCCAGAGGCAGCACGTGCTCTTGATGAGTTCGTAGATGATATGTCAAATTGGTACGTTCGTCGTTGCCGTGACAGATTCTGGGCAAAGGGAATGGAGCAGGACAAGATTAATGCTTACATGACTCTTTACACATGCCTGAAGGATATCTCACTTGCAGCAGCACCAATGATTCCTTTCATGACAGAGGAAATCTATCAGAACATGGTTCGCTCAGTAGATAAGACTGCTCCAGAGTCTATCCATCTTTGCGACTTCCCAGTTGTTAATGAAGCATTTATCGACAAGAAGCTTGAGGAAGACATGGACGAGCTCTTAAAGATTGTTGTTCACGGTCGTGCTTGCCGTAATACAGCTAATATCAAGAACCGTCAGCCAATCGGTCAGATGTACATCAAGGCTGCTCACGAGCTTGATGAAATGTATGTATCAATCATCGAGGATGAGCTTAATGTTAAGAAGGCTACATTTACAGATGATGTTTCATCATTCACATCATACAGCTTCAAGCCACAGCTTCGTACAGTAGGACCTAAGTATGGCAAGTTCCTTGGTGGCATCCAGAAGGCGCTTTCTAGTCTTGATGGCAATGCAGCTTATGCAGAACTTAAGGCAAATGGGGTATTAAGATTGCCAGAGGTTGATGCATCTATCGAGCTTGCAGAGGAGGATTTACTTATCTCTATGGCTCAGACTGAGGGCTTTGTAGCAGATGGAGACAACTACGTAACAGTAGTTCTTGATACAAACCTTACAGAGGAGCTTCTTGAGGAAGGCTTTGTACGTGAAATCGTATCTAAGATTCAGACAATGCGTAAGGAAGCAGATTTCGAGGTTATGGATCGTATCACAGTTTCTTACGAATCATCTGATAAAATTAAGGGCGTATTTGAGAATAACAAGGACTTCATTGCAAATGAAGTTTTAGCTGATGCAATTAACGTAGGTGCAACCGGCTCTCACGTAAAAGAATGGAATATCAATGGGGAAAAGGTAACGTTAGGAGTATCTAAAAACTAGGAGGGGTTTTGAGATTATGAAGAGACAGATGCCAAGCACTAAAGATCTAGAACGCGAAATCAAAGACCGCGTAAAATCAATGTTTCGCAAGGACTTTGAAGAAGCTACAAAAGAAGAGATTTATCGAGCTTGTGCAGAGGTTGTCAATGATGTAGTTATTGATAACTGGCTCACTACTCAAAAGGAGTTTACCAAGCAGGATCCAAAGTGTGTTTACTACATGTCTATGGAGTTCCTCATTGGACGTTTGCTTGGAAATAATATGATAAATATGCGAGGGTATACCGAGGTAATGGATGCCCTTGCAAATTTAGGTGTTGATATTAATCTAATCGAGGACCAGGAGCCAGACCCAGCCCTAGGAAATGGTGGTCTTGGAAGACTGGCAGCTTGTTTTCTTGATTCTCTTGCAACATTACAGTACCCAGCCTATGGCTGCGGTATCAGATACCATTATGGTATGTTCAAGCAAAAGATTAATGATGGTTTTCAGGAGGAGGTTCCTGATGACTGGCTTCAGACACGCTATCCTTTTGAGTTAGAGCGTCCAGAATATGAATTCGAGGTAAAGTTTGGTGGTTGGGTTCGCTACGAGAACCAGCCAGATGGCACCACGAAATATATTCACGAGGGCTACAATTCTGTCTTAGCTACACCATATGATATGCCAATTACTGGCTTTGATAATGGCATGGTTAATACTCTTATGATTTGGGATGCCAAGCCAAAGGAAGTATTTAGACTTGCATCTTTCGAGAGAGGCGATTACAACAAAGCCGTGGAGGATATGAATCTTGCCCGCAACCTTACAGAGGTTCTTTATCCTAATGACAATCATATTCAGGGTAAGGAGCTTCGTTTAAAGCAGCAGTATTTCTTTGTATCTGCTTCTTTACAACGTGCCTTGCACAAATATCTTCGTTATCATAGCGATATTACCCGCTTGCCAGAAAAGGTAGTATTCCAGATGAACGATACTCATCCTACTCTTACAGTTGCAGAACTTATGCGTCTTTTAATGGATGAGCATGGCTTGGGCTGGGATGAGGCTTGGGAGGTCACCACTCACTGTGTTGCCTACACCAACCACACCATTATGGCAGAGGCTTTGGAAAAATGGCCTGAGGATATTTTCAAAGGCTTGCTTCCTCGTATTTTTATGATTGTCGAGGAAATCAATCGTCGTTTCTGCGAGGATATTAGAGCTAAATTCCCAGGTGATGAGGAACGAGTTCATCGTATGGCAATCCTGGCAGATGGTCAGGTAAAGATGGCACATATGGCTATTTGTGCAGGATATTCTGTAAATGGCGTTGCAGCTCTTCATACTGAAATCCTGAAGAATGTATCTCTTCACGATTTCTACGAAATGTATCCAGAAAAGTTTAATAACAAGACGAATGGTATTACCCAGCGTAGATTCCTTATGCACGGTAATTACAAGCTTTCCGACTGGGTTATCAAGAAGATTGGTAGAGGATGGATTACTGATCTTTCTCAGATGGAAAGACTTACTATGGTTTTGGATGATCCAAAA
The DNA here is from genome assembly GCA_000209815.1 of Butyrivibrio fibrisolvens 16/4. Taxonomy (GTDB): domain Bacteria; phylum Bacillota; class Clostridia; order Lachnospirales; family Lachnospiraceae; genus Pseudobutyrivibrio; species Pseudobutyrivibrio fibrisolvens_A. The sequence continues at coordinate 20,675 of FP929036.1, read as the reverse complement.
TCCCTCAAGCAGTTTATGGACATAAAGCTTGAGAATAAAAAACGTCTTGCAAAATATATTTGGGATCATAATCATATCAATGTTGACCCTAATTCAATTTTTGATGTGCAGGTTAAGAGACTTCACGAATACAAGCGTCAGCTTCTTAACATATTACATGTAATGTATCTGTACAATCAGATTAAGGAAAACCCAGAGATGGATTTCTATCCAACAACATTCATCTTTGGTGCAAAGGCATCTGCAGGCTACGAAAATGCAAAGCTTATCATCAAGCTTATCAACAACGTAGGTGCAGTAATTAACAATGACAAATCTATTGATAACAAGCTTAAGGTAGTATTTATCGAGGACTATAGAGTTTCAAATGCTGAATGGATATTTGCAGCAGCTGATGTTTCAGAGCAGATTTCCACAGCATCTAAGGAAGCATCAGGTACCGGTAATATGAAGTTTATGCTTAACGGAGCTGTTACTATTGGCACTATGGATGGTGCTAATGTGGAGATGTATCAGGAGCTTGGCGGAGAGAATATATTCATCTTTGGTATGAGTTCGGATGAAGTTATCGCTCACGAAAAGAACAATGATTACAATCCTGTTGATGAAATGAACAAGAATCACCATATTCAAAAAGTTCTTTCACAGCTAGTTAACGGCTACTATAGCATAGAAAATCCAGAGCTGTTTAGACCTATTTACAATTCACTTTTGAATACGGAGTGCACTGAAAGAGCCGACACATATTTCGTTCTCAAGGATTTCGCTTCATACTGCGAGGCCCACGAGAAGATTCAGGAGGCATACAAGGATCAAAACAAGTGGGCAAGAATGGCATTATCAAACGTTGCTCACGTTGGCAAATTCTCATCAGACAGAACTATTCAGGAGTATGTTGATGATATCTGGCATCTGGACAAGCTTGAGTTGAAATAGAATATTGGAGACAAAAAATGAATCAAAATCAAGATGACAGAAGAAGATATATATCATGGATTTTTCTGCCAACAATTCTTGCAATCGTAATTCAAACAGCAATGGCTATTATGGCACTGGAGTTTTACGTTGTAGCAGGAATGAGTACCTACAAAGATGGTGATTATACAAGCTTTGTAGTAAAGGTTATAAATAATTACACAAATGGCGATGGTGCTGCTTTAAGTTCAGTTGCATATGCTATTGTTACTACTGTGGTAGCTTTCTACATCTTTAAAAAAATCTTTAGAGAAGGAAGGATTTCTGGACTTGCAAATAAGAGCCAGAGTCTACCACTTACTGTGGCTGGTGTTATTATGTTTAGTTGTGGTATGAACTATGTTACTCTATACTTACTTAATTCATTAGCTTCAGCTTTTCCTACTTGGCTAGAAGAATACAATAATTTGCTTGATGCTGCCGGTGTTGGTTCAACTATGACTATTCCTATGACAGCATACGCTATCATTCTAGGTCCAATCTGTGAGGAATTATTATTTAGAGGAATTACTTTCTTCGCAGCAAAAAAGGTTATGCCAGTACATTTTGCTATTTTAGTTCAGGCTATAATGTTTGGTGCCTTTCATATGAATAAGCTTCAGGGAATATATGCATTTGTCCTTGGTTTAGGCTTAGGATACATTATGCATCTTTATGACAGCCTTTTTATGACAATACTTATTCATATTATTTTCAATTTCATAGGAACAATCGGATCAGAATATCTACCTACTGGAGGGGATAGTTTGATTTCATTCTTCTTATGTATGCTATCATCACTTGTTGTCACATATCTTTCAATCATTTGTCTAAGAAAAGGTGCAGCAAATCTAAACAATGATGATATTTTTACCGATATATAATTACACGGACGATAATCATAGAGACCAGGAAGGCCACAGGTTTTCCTGGTTTTCTTTTGTTTGTAAACTATGGCACCAGTTTACTAAAAAGAATTTCTATGATGACAGAAAAAGGACTTTCTTCTTTTTAACGCTATTTGGTTTTTACAAAGGAGGAAAGCGAATGGTAATTCAAAATTCTGAGGTTTCTATGACCTCAACCGCTAGCTACACTAGTGGAATGCGTCTGGCTGTTCAGTCAGAGACAAAACCCATCTTTAATCTGGATGATATCACCTATTTTAGGGGATAATCTTCAAACGGAGGAAACTGAAAAGGAGGCGGATGTAAATGCTGTTAGTAAGAATGTTACTCCGGGAAGTGGTAGTGGCCATCAGGTCCGTATGCGGACAATGGAATACCTAATCAGGATGCTGTTACTAGGTAGATATTTTGACGAAGATAGTGAGTTTGGAAGAATGCTAAGAGAAATCTATGGCGGTGACAACGAAATGTCTGATATGGGTATGTCTGAAACTCAACCACTATTTGTTCAGAACACTACAGTATCATTTGAGAGATGGGAGAGCCAGAGTGTGTCATATTCATCTACTGGTACAGCAATAACAGCTGATGGAAGGAAGCTTAGCTTTAATTACAGCTTTGCTATGTCTGATTCATTTACCGAGAAGTATCAGATGGTGGATGTTGCAATTCGAAACTGTGTTGACCCGCTTGTGATTAATCTGGATGATTGCCCAACATCTATTTCAGATCAGACCTTCTTCTTTGATTTGGATGGGGATGGAGAAGATGATGAACTCCACAACATAGGTAAAGGGGCTGGTTTCCTTGCACTAGACAAAAATGATGATGGTTTTATAAACAATGGATTAGAACTTTTTGGTGCCAGAACAGGTGACGGCTTTAATGAGCTGGCCGCTTATGATGAGGATGGAAATGGCTGGATTGATGAAAATGATCCTGTATTTACAAAGCTCAGAATTATGACCATTACAGAAAACGGGGATCAGGAACTTTATGGATTAAAGGAGTCAGACGTAGGGGCTATTTACCTTGGCAGGCTTGATACGGAATTTGTCCACAGGGATGATGAAAATACAAGTCAGGCTGTAACCAGAAAATCAGGTATTTTTCTTCATGAAAGTGATGGTAGAGCAGGAGGTGTCCAACATTTAGATTTTATTATGTAAGAAAATTTAATATATGTTATAATTAGTCCCATAGTATTTAGGTGGGTTTAATGATATGAAATTTAATGGGCGTAAATTTAAATTTAAAAGCAGCAGTGCACTTGTCGTAGCGGCAGGTTGTACTGTTGCTTTTATGTTTTTAACTACCATTATTAGCTTTATTCTTTTTCAGCAGCGAATGAACGAAGCCAACGTTTTATTAAAGGATGCTCAGTACAATAGCTATGATTCCTATGTAGTGCTTATTACTTCTAATGATAAAAATGATTTTTGGCAAAACGTTTATAATTCTGCCAGTGAATATGGTAGAGCAAATGGCGTCTATGTAGATATGATTTCCGATAATGTGGATGTAAATTTCTCCAAACTTGAGCTTTTGGAGATGGCTATAGAAAGCGGATGTGATGGCATTATGATTGAGGGGGATAACAATCCTGAAACCATAGAGCTTTTAAATAAAGCCAGAAGTGCACATATTCCAGTTATCACCCTAGAGGAGGATATTGCCAGCGACAGTCGTGTCAGCTATGTAGGTGTCAATAATTATACTATTGCAAATCTTTATGCTAATTCTATAAAGAAAAATCTGGTTAAGCAAAAACACGTTATGGTTATTGCTAACAATAATTATGATGATACCAGCCTAAACACATTTGTAAATAACATTCAGGAGGCATTTTCTACTGAGGAGCTTCCTAATGGTCCTTTGGAATTTGATGTTAGAAAAATTGAAAGTGATAGTGCTTTTGCTACAGAGGAATACATACAGAATCTTTTCCAGAAAAACGAGATTAAACCAGTAGTAATTTGCTTAGATGAGCTTTCTACAGAAAGCTTTTATCAGGCTATGATTGATTACAACAAGGTTGGTCAGATTCTTTTATTTGGCAATTATGAATCACAGTCTATTTATACCGGAATTAAGCAGGGGGTTATTAAGGGCACAGTAACTATGAATGCTGCCAGCATGGGTGAGGCTGCCACAAAGGCATTTATCGAATATCGCCAGACTGGACATGTATCAGATTATATTAATGTAGAGCCACAGATTATTGATAACTCTAACATTGATACCTATATAGAGGAGGTGGAACGTGGAAAACATTAGATCCCTTTCTCTTAGAAAAAGATGATTATTGTATTCTGTCTGCCTATCATTTTGCTGTTTATGGTAAATATTGTTCTATACCTTGGCACAGACAGGATGCTTAAATCCTTAGATGAAGTATATGCCAGCAATAATTCTTTAAATGAACTGACAGTTGCTTTGGATGGGCTTCAGACAGCTACCATGGTTTACCTTGGAACTAAGACCAGTAATGCCTTAGAGCAATACTATATTGCAGAACAAAATTATAGCGATCTTCTGGCTAGTTTGGATGACAATCAGGATGTTAATGAAAGCAGAGTTTTAGAACGTAATATTTTAAAAATGTCATCTAACTATCTGGAGCTTACAAATCATGCAGTGGAAAGTAAGCGTGGTGGTAATGTTGAAAAATACAAGAGCTATTACGAGGAAGCATCTAGAACCTATAGTTATATTGATGCAAATATCACTAGCCTTAACAATCAGCAGTTCATCAACAACTCAAAATCCTACAGTACTATGATGTCTGCTCTTCAAACTCTAGAGCAGCTAAATATTTTTACTTTGGTAATTATTGGTGTTGCAAATCTGTCCTTTGTAGTACTAATTGCTTCCACTATCACCAGCCCTCTTGTTAAGCTGGCTCAGGCTGCAAACGCTGTATCAAATGGAGATTTTGATGTGGCTCTTCCTGCTGTTCGAAATAATGACGAGGTTGGAGTTGTGACCCGTGCTTTCAGCAAGATGGTGGTTTCCATCAAGGCATATATTACAAAGCTCACAGAATCTATGGAGACTGAGAGAAAGCTCAAGGAAAACGAGCTTATAATGGCAAACCATGTCAAGGATGCTGAGCTAAAATATCTTCAATCTCAGATCAATCCACATTTTTTGTTTAATACACTTAATGCTGGTGCCCAGCTTGCCATGATGGAGGGGGCAGACCGCACTAGTGAGTATATGCACAATGTGGCCAATTTCTTCAGATACAACATCAAGAAAAATAAAGATGTTGTTAGCCTAAAGGAAGAAATAGAGCTGGTAGATATTTATATCTACATTATCAATGTTCGATTTGCTGGTGAAATCCAGTTTGTAAAGAATATAGACGAGAGTCTTTTGGATGTAAAAATACCAAGCATGATATTACAGCCTATTGTTGAAAACAGTATCAACTATGGCATCAGAAATATAGAATGGGCCAAGAAAATCAGCCTGTCCGTATACGAATTAGGAGATTATATCTGTGTCAGCATCAAGGACAATGGAATAGGTATGAGCAATGAAACTATTACAAAGATTCTTGAGGGAAGCTATGAGGAAAATCCACAGAAAACAGATTCGAATGGTGTTGGTCTTGCAAACTGCATTGAGCGTTTGAACATCTTCTATGAGAGAGATGATGTGTTGGATATTATTTCTGAAGGTGAGAATAAAGGAACGGAGACAATATTGTATTTGCCATGTATAAAGTAATGTTAGCAGATGACGAGGGAATCGTTATTGATTCGCTCAAATTTATAATAGAAAAAGAATTTGGTAGTCAGTGTGAAATTCGCGTGGCTAAGACAGGACGTCAGGTAATAGAGCTTGCAGAGGAGTTTCAGCCGGATATTGCCTTTATGGACATTCAAATGCCTGGCATAAATGGCATTGAGGCTATGCGTGAAATCCGTCGTACCAATAAACATGTTGTATTTATTGTAATGACTGCCTACGACAAATTTGATTATGCCAAGGAAGCCATTTCCTTAGGGGTACTAGATTATCTAAACAAGCCTGTCAGCCGAGAGGCCATTATTGATATTCTAAAGAAGGCCATGGGGCAAATTGATGGGGAACGTACTAAGCGCAGCAATGATTTAAAGGTTCGTGAAAAGCTGGAGATAGTTGTACCTATTATAGAAAATGGTCTTATTCAGGATCTGCTTTTTAAGGAATATTTTAAGGAGGATATCGATAATTACAAAACCCTTCTTGGAATAAGTAGTGACTATGGTTATATGGCTTGCATGGTATTTGGTCGGGAGCTTGTGGGAAACTACATGACCAGTGCTGTTGCAGCATCTATTCAGGCCCAGAAATCATACAGAGAGATTCATACAATAACAGAGGATTATATCAGGGGAATAATGGGCAATGTTATGTCCAATAAGATACCTATTCTTATTCCTTGTGATAGTGATACATTATCATATAATGAGAGAAACGCTATCGTGGAAAGTGCCAGGGCACTTTGCAGAAAGCTTGCAGACAGATTTGATATGGACTTTAGAATCGGATTCGGCTCTGTAAAGCCATTGGAGCGAATGAGTGAATCCTACGAGGAGGCAAATTCCGTCCTCATATCAAATACCAGTCATGTGGCCCATGTGGATGATATGCCTGTCGCCTGTCAGTACGAATCAAACTATCCAATGGAGCTTGAAAAGCGTTTGTTCGACGAAATAACTCTTGGTAATGTTTCTGAATCTGTATCAGTTGCTCAGTCATTCTTTGATTGGATGGACAGTACTTACGCCAATGATAACGATAGCGTTCGCTTAAAATGTCTGGAGTTTGTTCTTTGGGCAGAGCATCTGGCTTATGAAAAAACCGGTAGGATGTACGAGTTCAAAAGCAGGGCAAATTACCTTTCAGAGCTAATGAGCCTTCCAGGGCTTGCGGATGTTAGAATCTGGTTTATAGAGAAAATAAAGGATGCTGCATTCTGGGTTTCAAACAAACACGAACAGCAGTCAATGAGCGCTGTTAATCAGGCCAAGCAATATATAGATGAGAATTATATGAAGGAGCTTACTTTGGATGATGTATCCAGAGTAGTAAATATCAGTTCATATTATTTTTCTAAGGTATTTAAAGAGGAGACAGGGGAAAACTTCATTGATTATCTTACAAAGCTTCGTATAGAGGCGGCAAAGAAGCTTTTAAAAACAACTAATAAATCAATGAAGGAGATTTCTACAGAGGTTGGTTATTCAGACCCAAATTATTTCTCACGAAACTTCAAGAAATATACAGGTAAGACACCAACGGAATATGCTAAAGGGTAGAATATTGGAGGATATGTAATGAAGGGGTTTTTGAGAAAGGTAATGACCTTTGCTTTGATGGGGTGTCTGCTTTGTGGATGCAGTAGCAGCGTGGCAAAGGATGCATCACAGCAGCCTGAAGAGGACGAGCTGGAAATAGGAATGTGTTTTGATTCCTTTGTTATTGAAAGATGGGAAAAGGACAGAGATGTTTTTGTTTCAACCGCTTCTTCATTAGGTGCCACGGTCAATGTACAAAATGCTAATGGAGATTCATCTAAACAAGTAGAGCAGATTCAATATCTTATAGATAAGAAAGTGGATTGTATTGTAATCATTGCCATTGATGCAGATGCTCTTAAGGATGTATTAAAAGATGCAAAGAAAGCTGGAATACCTGTGGTTTGCTACGACAGATTGATTCCTAACGTAAATACGGATTTGTACATATCATTTGATAATGAAAAAGTTGGTGAAATGCTTGGAGAAGCCATAGCTTCTCAGAATGTTGAAGATGTTATTATGATATGTGGCCCCCTTACTGACAACAACGTGCCTATGGTTAATCAAGGCTTCTTATCAGTAATGGAAGAAAACAATATAAAAGTCTTAGATTCTTACAACTGCGAAGGCTGGAAGGCGGAAATGGGTAGCGCTTATGTTTACGATAATATGGAAAACATAAGAGAGGCCGATGCTATTATGTGTGGAAACGATGATGTTGCCACATCAGTTATAAAAGCTCTTGCTGTAGGTCAGCTGGCAGGCAAGATTCCTGTAGTTGGTCAGGATGCAGATCTTCCGGCTTGTCAGCACATAGTTCAGGGAACCCAGCTTATGACCGTATACAAGCCTGTAGGCAAGCTGGCGGAGGAAGCAGCAAAGCTTTCTGTTCAGTTGGCTAAGGGGCAGTCGCTTGATGTAGAAAATGTAATCAACGACGGCACCTACAAAATTCCATATGTGGCCATAGAACCAATAGCAGTAAACAAGGACAACATCGATGAAGTAATCATTGATGGTGGTTTCCACAGCCGTGAGGATGTGTACTTAAATACATTAGACACTACTGGCGAGAATTAGCATAAAATTGTAATTAAAGATAAGGACTAGCACAAAAATATGCTAGTCCATTTTTTTACGTATATACGATTTCAACAAAAATGTGCAGAAAGTGACAACCATTTTAAGAAGGTTATTTGCTATATTTACATCAGTAAGGGAAATACAAGATTTTTCCCAATAATTCAAACCTAGATGAAAGGGAGGTTTTTCTAGAAATGAAAAAGAAATTATTAAGTGTACTTTTGACAGGTGCTATGGCAGCTTCAATGTTCGTTGGCTGTGGTACAAGCACAGAGACAACTGACAATGCAGCTCCTGCAGCTGAGGGAGAGGCTACAGAGTCTACAACAACAGCAGGCGGCACAAAGGTTGGTGTTGCAATGCCTACAAAGGACCTTCAGAGATGGAACCAGGATGGTGCTAATATGCAGAAGGAGCTTGAGGCAGCTGGATACGAAGTAGATCTTCAGTATGCTTCAAACGACACACAGACACAGGTTTCTCAGATTGAGAATATGATCAACTCAGGATGTAACGTACTCGTAGTTGCAGCTATCGAGGCTTCTTCACTTGGTGAGGCTATGGATATGGCAGCTTCAGCTAACATCCCAGTTATCGCTTATGACCGTTTGATTATGAACACAGACGCTGTTTCATACTACGCAACATTCGATAACTACAAGGTTGGTACAGTTCAGGGACAGTACATCATTGATCAGCTTGATCTTGAGAACACAGATAAGACATTCACAATGGAAATCACAGCTGGTGATCCAGGTGATAACAATGCTGGTTTCTTCTACAACGGTGCTATGGACCTTCTTAAGCCATACATTGAAAAAGGAACAATCGTAGTTAAGTCTGGTCAGACAGAGTTCCAGGATGTTGCTACAGCAGCTTGGGCTACAGAGACAGCTCAGTCACGTATGGAGAATATCCTTTCTTCTTACTATGCTGATGGTACAGACCTTGATATCTGCCTATGCTCTAACGACTCTACAGCACTTGGTGTTGAGAACGCTCTTGCAGCAAACTACAACGGCAAGTATCCAATCGTAACAGGTCAGGATTGCGATATTGAGAACACAAAGAACATGATCGCTGGAAAGCAGTCTATGTCAGTATTCAAGGATACACGTACACTTGCTTCTCAGGTAGTTAAGATGGTAGGTCAGATCCTTAACGGTGAAGAAGTTGATGTTAACGATACAACAACATATGACAACAACAATGGTGTTGTTCCTTCATTCCTTTGCGATCCTGTATTTGCAGATGTAAACAACTACAAGGAAATCCTTATTGATTCTGGTTACTATACAGAAGACCAGTTGCAGTAAAAGCAGTAGTTTTTCAGCTACATGTAGCTGAAAATAGCTTTAAAAATCTAAAGGGTAATCTTATAGGGGGCGAGCATAGCTCGCCCTTATTTAAAGGTTAGATAAATAGAGAATATATTTGAAGAGAATAAAATACTTATTCTAAGTTTTACAATTAGGGAGGAAATACAAGTGGGAAAAACAATACTTGAGATGGTTAACATCACCAAAGAGTTCCCAGGAGTAAAGGCCCTTGATAACGTTAATCTTAAGGTAGAAGAAGGTGAAATTCACGCTCTTGTAGGTGAGAATGGTGCTGGAAAATCTACATTGATGAATGTATTAAGTGGTATTTACCCATTTGGTTCTTACACAGGCGACATTGTTTACAATGGAGAAGTTTGTAAGTTCCAGAAAATCAAGGACTCAGAGGAAAAGGGAATCGTAATTATCCACCAGGAACTAGCTCTTATTCCTTACATGTCAATAGGAGAGAATATGTTCCTTGGAAATGAGCAGGGAAGCAAAGCTTCTATTGATTGGGATAAAACATATGCAGAGGCTGACAAGTACTTAAAGATGGTAGGTCTTTCAGAAAGCAGCCGAATCTTGATTAAAGACATTGGTGTTGGTAAACAGCAGCTTGTTGAAATTGCAAAGGCACTTGCTAAGAATGCCAAATTACTTATTCTCGATGAGCCTACTTCATCTCTTAATGAGACAGATTCAAAGGCACTTCTTGATTTACTTCTTGAATTCAAAAAGCAGGGAATGACTTCTATTATCATTTCTCATAAGCTTAATGAAGTTTCATATGTAGCTGATAAAATCACAGTAATCCGTGATGGTTCTACAATCGAAACACTTGATAAAGCAACAGATGATATTTCTGAGGACAGAATTATTAAGGGCATGGTTGGTCGTGAAATGACAGACCGTTTCCCAAAGCGTCATGATGTAAAGATTGGTGACATTGCCATGGAGGTTAAGGATTGGACAGTATTCCATCCTCAGTTTGCTGAGCGAAAGGTTGTTGATGGGGTATCAATGAACGTTCGCAAGGGCGAGGTTGTAGGTATTGCAGGACTTATGGGTGCTGGACGTACAGAGCTTGCTATGTCAATCTTTGGCAAGTCTTATGGTACAAACATTTCAGGTCAGCTTTTCTTAAATGGACAGGAAGTACACCTTAAGAATATCAAGGATGCAATCAAGCATAAGATTGCCTACGTTACTGAGGATAGAAAAGGTAACGGTCTTGTACTTACCAATCCTATCAAGATCAACACAACCCTTGCTAATCTTTCTGAGCTTTGCTCAAAGCATGTAATCGATCAAGATAAGGAATATCAGGTAGCAGAGGAATATAGAGACAAGCTTAAGACAAAGTGTCCTACAGTAGAGCAGAATGTTGGTAATCTTTCAGGTGGAAACCAGCAGAAGGTTCTTCTTGCTAAGTGGATGTTTGCGAATCCAGATGTACTTATTCTTGATGAGCCAACACGTGGTATCGATGTTGGTGCTAAATACGAGATTTACTGCATCATCAATGACCTTGTTGCAGCCGGAAAATCAGTAATTATGATTTCTTCAGAGCTTCCTGAGGTACTTGGTATGTCAGATAGAATTTATGTTATGAATGAGGGCAAGATGGTAGGTGAGATGCTTGGTTCTGAGGCTTCTCAGGAAAGCATTATGTCTTGCATCTTAAAGAATTAGAAGGGAGAGAAAACATGGTTTCAAATAATATTGGAAATGCATTAAAAAATACACCATGGTAATCGCCCTGGTGATCATTATTGGAATATTCTATGTTGGTACAAACGGAACAATCCTTTTACCACAGAATATTAATAACCTGCTTTCACAGAATGCATATGTATTTGTTCTTGGAACTGGTATGCTGATGTGTATTTTGACAGGTGGTAACATCGATCTTTCGGTTGGTTCAGTTGTTTGCTTCGTAGGCGGTATTGGAGCAGTTTTAATGAGCAAGGACGTTAACGTATGGGTAGCAGTTCTTGTAATGCTTCTTGTAGGTATTGCTGTTGGTGCTTGGCAGGCGTTCTGGGTAGCATATGTAAATGTTCCACCATTTATTGCTACTCTGGCTGGTATGTATGCTTTCCGTGGATTATCAAACGTAGTTCTTAACGGATATGCGGTATCAATTTCAAATACAACATATCTTAACGTTTTCGGTGGTGGTGCTGATTGCTACATCCCAGATTTCTTCCACGGAACAGGACTTAACATTACTTGTCTTTTAGCTGGATTTATTATTGTTGCAATATACGTACTTCTTTCTGTAAAAAATAGATTTTCAGCTATCCGCAAGGGCTATAGCACAACAGGAGCAGTCGGCTTCTATGCTAAGCTTGTTATTATTTCATTAGTTATTATTTATCTTTTCTACAAGCTTGCTGGATATAAGGGAATTCCTTCAGCACTTGTATGGATATTTGTAGTAGTTCTTTCTTATCATTATTTTACAACCAAGACTACTATGGGACGCTACTTATATGCAGTAGGTGGAAATGAGAAGGCTACACAGCTTTCAGGTATTAACACTAAGAAGGTATACTTCTTCGCATATACGAATATGGGATTCTTAACAGCTATTGCTGGTATTCTTACAGTAGCTCGTGCCGCATCAGCTCAGCCTACATACGGTCAGTTCTATGAGATGGATGCTATCGGTGCTTGTTTCATCGGTGGTGCATCAGCTTACGGCGGAACTGGTTCAGTATTTGGAGCAATCATCGGTGCTCTTTTAATGGGTGTTATCAACCAGGGTATGTCTATCATGGGTGTTGATGCCAACTATCAAAAGGTTGTAAAAGGCCTTGTACTTCTTGCAGCGGTAATCTTTGACGTTATGTCTAAGAGAGAGAAGAAGTAGGAAGGGAGGAGCGAAAAGTGAAAGACAAAATTTTAAATGTAATAAAAGAAAACACAATGCTCATTGTACTGGTCCTAGTTGTTCTCTTCTTTAATATAACAACACATGGCACTATGTTAATGCCAAGTCAGTTCAATGCGCTGATTACACAAAATGCATATGTTTATGTTCTTGCAACAGGTATGCTGATGTGTATGCTTACAGGGGGTAACATCGATCTTTCCTGCGGTTCATTTGTATGTTTCGTAGGTGTTCTTGGAGCAAAAATAATGGTAGATAAGGGAGCTTCAACTCCTGTTGGAATCCTTGTAATGCTCCTTATAGGCGTAGCTTATGGATGCGTTTTAGGATACGTAATTGCGTACCTTAACATTCCACCATGGATTGCTACCCTTGCAGGCTTCCTTGCACTTAGAGGATGGGGCGTTGCTTTAATGCACGGTGCTTCAAACATCAGCCCACTTCCACCAAGCTTCTGCGGCCTTTTCTCAGGAAAGATGAATGACCTTTTTGGAGGCCCAAGAATTGGTGGTGTACAGTACAATATGACAAGTATTGTAATAGGTATTATCGCATCTGTTTTAGTTGTGTTCCTTCTCTTTAGAGAGCGTAGCACAAAGCTTAAAAAGGGCTATATTGCAGACAGCCTTGTAAAGGTTATCGTTAAGGCAGTTCTTATCTGCTTTGTAATCATGCTTTTTGCATATAAGTTTGCACTTGCAGGTGGTGTTCCTTATTCACTTATTTGGGTTGCAGTTATTGTGCTTATTTATAGCTTTATCACATCCAAGACAGACGTTGGTCGTTACTTCTATACAATCGGTGGTAACAAGGAAGCAACAAGACTTTCTGGTATTGATACTAAGAAAATCATGTTCATTGCCTACCTTAATATGGCAGTACTTACTGTTGTTTCAGCATTCCTTACAATGTCACGTTTCCAGGCTGCAAACTCTACAGCTGGAACAAACTACGAGATGGATGCTATTTCAGCCTGCGTAGTTGGTGGTGTATCTGCATACGGTGGTAGTGGTACAGTATTCGGTATGATTATTGGTGCTACTCTTATCGGTGTTATCAACCTTGGTATGTCACTTATGGGAATTGATGCTAACTGGCAGAAGGTAGTTAAGGGTGTTGTTCTTCTTGGAGCAGTAGTATTTGAAATTCTCAACAATAAAAAGAATGCTGTAAAATAGCCCAAACTCAAGACCTCTCTTCGGGGAGGCTGCCACTTAGGTGGCGGATGAGGTGGTTTATTTTCTTCATTATATTCTCTTGACCCAGGCATTTTTTGTCTGGGTCCTTTTTTGGCAAAAGTTGTGCGAAAATGGCAGATTTAGCAGTAGAATAATGAGAAAAATCATGCTAAAATCACAATTAGTACGGCGGGTTTTATACGGAGGGGGATAATGTATAATATAGCGTTTTGCGATGATGAAAGGATTAGTCTGGATATCGTCAGCGAGAAAGTATCGGGGGAATTTTCTCGTTTAAAATATCCTATAAAAGAGCATCGGTATGAGAAGGCCAGATCTCTTCAAAAGGATATTACTGACGGCAAAAAATTCGACGCAATTTTTCTGGATATTGCTATGCCAGATTTTGATGGTTTGAATTTGGGAATGTGGCTAAGCGAAAAATGCTCAGATACATATATTGTATATGTTTCTAGCAGAAGTGAGCTTGTGTACAGGACCTTCAGAACACGTCCTTTTTCATTCCTAAGAAAAAATCACTTAGACCGGGAATTATCAGATATAATCGGCGATTTGTGTAAGCAGCTTCAGCAGGATTCATCTGATGATTATTTTGAAATTCAATTAGATAACAATGAAATGTTTAAATTTCATGGGTCGAATATTATCTATATTGAATTAAAAGGAAAAAACTGCAAGGTGGTAAGCACCAAGGGAGATTTTACTACAAAATGCAGTTTGTCTTCTTATGTGGATAAACTAGAGAATCAGGGGTTTATTCAAATTGGTAAAAGCTATCTTGTAAATTACAAATACATTTTCCAGATTCGCTCAAATGAAGTGGTCTTGGATGATGGTAAAATCCTTCCCCTTAGCAGGTATAAAGCCAAAGAAGTGAAAGAGAAATTTATAGAATTGGTGGGTAAGGATTAATATGCATGGGGTTGTAGAAATTTTATATTCAGGCTATACAGCAGCATTTCAAATATTGTTGCTGAATGCCATTTTTGGACGTCCTAGAACAACAGGGGGTGTTGTTGGACAGGGAGTATACGGGGTGCTCTGGGCAGCAGCCTTGTATTTCTGCGGAGTTCTTTTTTTCGGCCCAAGTGGATTTATTCCATATTTGGCTGTCTTTTTGTTATTTGAAATTATCTTTGGATTCTTTGGTTGTAAAGGAAGTCTTTTGTGTCGTCTTGTAACAATGATGGCTTCCTGGACCACATTCTTATTATGCAAAACTCTTATATCGTATGTAGGTGTAACCGGCTATTACACATATCTTTTCTCGATTATTCTGGAATTAATTTTAGCATATTATATCTATGATCTTAGATTTAATGATGTTTGTGGTCTTGATGTGAAAAGTTCAGGGGATTTGTCAATCACATGTGCCCTTATGTTTTTTGTGACTGTTTCAGAAGTAGCAGTTATCATGCAGGACTTCAGAGCTAATTTTTCTATGGGAGACATAGGCTGGAAAATCATTACCTTGTTTATTATGATTGAAATAGTAATCTACACTATGATTTCATTCCTTTCAAAAGAGTATTCCAGAAAAATTTATGATACTATGGTCGAAGAAAAGAAATATCATTCTAGTGAGTTGAAGGAGCTTCATAAACTAAACCATGAAATAAGAAACAAGGTTTTCTATATGAAGGAACTGATCGATGCTAAGAACTATTCTAAATTGGAGGAATACTTCAAAGACAATTTTGAGTTAAAGTTCTATTCTGAAGAAGATTACACGGGAAACAAAGTGATAGATGATTGCATCAGAATAAAAATGGATAGAGCTCGCCATAATAAAATTGATTTTCAGATAGAAACTGGAACATTACCTGAGGGAATGGTGGATGAAGGTGATTTGACCGAGCTATTGTTCAATCTTTTAGATAATGCAATGGACGCAGAAGATGATGTAAAGGAAAAATGGGTTAAGCTCAAAATGCGATTTGTGAAGGGCTACATTTATATTGATGTATTAAATGCTACGAATTATGATGTTCTAAAGGAAAATCCAGGCTTTCTTACATCAAAGGAGGATATGGACCGACACGGATTTGGAATGGAAATTATTAGAGAAATCGTAGATAAAAACAATGGTATGATTAAGTTTTGCTCAAATACCAATTATTTCGGCGTAAATATAATGCTGATGCTATAAAAGATAAAAAATAAATGCTTTCCTGTTAACTAATTATAATATTATACCGATACAAGTATTGAAGACTAGGCATATGGATGTGCAAGGTCGTATGTTTGACAACGATAATGATACAAGGAGGTATAAAATTATGGTTGGTGTTAATGGATTGGGAAATATGTTGAACCGGTATGGTACAACTGTTCAAAAACTCAAAAGAAGGAGAAGACTTCAGATACAAAGGAGACTACAAAGGCTGTTGAAAAGAAGGTAAGCGACAGTGAGGGTAAACTTTCGGCTAAGGCCCAGGAGTATCTGAAGAAGCTTCGTGAAAAATATAAGGATTACGATTTTATCATTGCCAATGAAGGTGATGATTCAGAAGGACTTGCAGCAGCTAGTACAAAGGAATATTCAGTTATGATTTCCAGCGATGAAATCGAAAAGATGGCAAACGATGAAGAATATTCTAACAAGGTACTTACAGATATGGAATCTGCAATTGATATGTCTAAGAAGGTTAGCGAAGAGTATGGATATATCAAGAAAATGACAATCGAATTGTTAGGTGATGGAAATATCAACTTCCTTGCTGAACTTGTAGGAGGCAAGAAGCTAGAGGCTACATCAGAAGAGAATCTGAGAAGCCAGCTTAATGAAATAGATTGGGACAAGATTGCAGCAGAAGCCGGTAATAGTGGAACGAAGATAGATTTCTCTGTTTAGGTTTTGTGGATTATTTGCTGGATTTCGCAAACTAATAGGTGAATGCGCTTTATGAGAATATCTGAGCTAACTTCTGGCAACAAACCATATATAAGAATAATTAGGGGTAAGAAGAAGGTGGACATTCCGATTACCCCTAAGTTTGTTATGCTTCCAGCTACTAAAATGCTCTATAAAGATTATGGCTATGTTGGTTGTGAAGCAATCAGAATAAATTTTAAAGGGAAGACAGTAAAACTAAACTGGACATTCAATCATAATAAGATGACCCTTTTCTGCTCAAGTGGACGCAAGGCCTACAGTTGGAAAAATGTTAAGGTTACAACGGTTACAACTGCCAATGGAAAAAAGAGCATCTGATTGTATGTAAAAGAGCGTATGGCGATGAAACAGAAAGACGCCGATACAAGAGATTCCCAATAATAAAATCTATTGTTATATCTCAGGGTGTAAACAGATATGAAGCCTCAACAGCAGATATCTCATATGGTGGCGTTGGAATTGTAGTTAAAAGACGAATCAACATCATCCCAAGTGAGCCTATAGTTGTGGAATTCGGAGATAATTCCAAGGTTAAAGCTCGTCTTGTGCGAACTGTTTTTAGAGATGATGGCAGCGAGTTGTTTGGCTGTGCTATCTCTAAGGTATACAAATATGAATTAGCGAAGATAATAAGTCTTGATGATGCCATAGCAAATAGTAAGAGAAACGAGGCTGCCCAGGCCAGAGAGAAAGCTAAGAATACTGACGCTGGATGGAATGAAAGCAGCATTAAGAGGTGGCATTAGTCTTTGAATAGAACGCTTAAGTGTTGTACAATCTAATTAGGAAAGTGACGCATTTAAGGGGAAAAATAATGAATAGGGGATTAGGTGCTACAGCAAAAAGAAATCGAATTGCAAATTATATGGATGCTATTCCAGAAGAGTTTGAAGTTTTAGAAGATAATTTAGGAGAAGCAGAGCCTTCCATAAAACTTCAGACGAAAAAACGGGTCATTAGTTTATCCTGCGATTCTACCGGAAAAGTCATAGAAGATTTTAGCATGCGTGAGGGAGCGGGCTCTAAGGAGGAGTTCTTAGAAAAGCAAGAGGCCTATAATGCCATTAACACATATTATAATGATTATTACACTGGGGCTAAAATCGTTAAGAATTCCTTTGATGAGGGCGAACTTAAGCTGGAGCTTGATGACAGGACAGTAACCCTTACTTACCTACCTTTATTAAAAACTGTTGAGGAAAAGGACAGGGCAAAACGTAAGGCTAAGCCTAAGGTGGATTCTGTTGAGGTAGATATTGAAAAGAAAAAGTAGATAAGCCTAACCAAGAACCAGAGTTTAAACAGCTTTCATTATTCGACCTAAAGGAAACACCTAAGGAAAAAGGATATGAAAGATGGGCAGACGGAATAACTGTTAAAAACATTTGCAATAATAAAGAATATAAAGTAAAGCATGATGATGGAAATCTAATCGAAGTTTTTGATTCAGACCATGGCTATCTTATTATGGCAAGGTCAGATCTTAAAAAAGTAGAATAGTATTACATATATAATTAAGCGAGGGATGATTATTCCCTCGCTGCTTTCATTTTTTGTTTATTTTCATACATTCTTTTATCTGCACGTTTAAATACATCTTCAATAGACAAATCTGTAGCTGGATCAAAAGAAGCCATTCCCAGTGCAACAGAATATTGCTGCCAAGGTTCTTTTGTTTTGTCATTTGCAGATTTGTCAAATATCAACTCTAGATTTGTTAAGAGCGAATTTCTGTTTAAATAGTCTAATCGTTCAAGCAAAATTACAAATTCATCACCACCAATTCTAAAAATAGGTGAATGATTAAATATAAGGCACATTTCGTGACAGGCACCAAAAATATATTCATTTCCCTTTTCGTGACCGTAGGTATCGTTTATACGTTTTAGATAATTTAAATCAGCCATGATAATAGCAAATTCAGTACCCCCCTCTTTAATCTCTTCGTTTATACGTTGTGAAGTTTTATCGTACCAGGCTTTATTTTTACTTTTGTCAGAGAATCCTGATATGCCAACATATCCATATAGTTAACCTGAGACTTTAGGTCTGTAACTTTTTCTTCCATATTAACTATGTTCATCACATAAGAATACATATCCTCAGCCATGTTTGAGATAGCATTGGACAATCCTTCTACCTCATTTTGTGTTTGGATTGTTGGTGAATCATAAATAAGCAGTGCTGGATCTGATTGGTTATGTGATTGTTCGGCAAATGTAGATACACTGTATTCCAACTTTGAAATTGGTGTAATAACTTGCTTGTTTAGCCAAAACACCAGAATTATCATAAAGAATCCACTTAGTCCAACTATTAGAATAATACTTGCAGTAGTATAAGTTCTTAGAACGTTATGTATCTCTTCGATATTAATATCAACACAAAGGATAGCGAAATGATTTCCTTTGGAATCTATAAGAGGAAGAATTCCTGTGTAGTCTAGGCCCCAGGAGCTTTCATCTTCGATAAAGGAAACCTTATCAGCGTTCATTGCATCAAGATGGGCCTGAGCCATTTTAGAATCGTAATCATCGTGACAAATATATCCAAGTACAATGTCCTCATCTATATGATATTCTCGTTCATAATTGGTGGTTGCTGAAAGGACAATCATAACATTGTCGTATTCATTGGCATTTAATGGTTTAATAATGTATAGATAATGGATATTGAATTGCTCTACCACCTCATCCATAAGAGTCATAAGCTTCTTATACTTTGGGGTCTCTACAAGATTTTCAGTACAGTAAGCCAAATCATCTAAATCAATTTGACTGTGAATGTATACAAGAATATCGTTTATACGTTCTTCGTAGGATTGATAAAGAGAGTTCCGGAGATTTCTGTAAGTGAAAATACTTAATAAAGCGCACAATAAGAAAGTGTATATAATACACCCTTTTAAAATACTTCGTTTTAATGGTTTTTAAATCTATGCATAGAAGATATACCTAGTTTTTATATATCCATTTACCTACATAATTATTATAAGAAATATTTTTGAAAATATTATGATATACTCAGCATTAATAGTAGAAAAGGAGATGGATCTATGATTCAGGATATTGCACCTAAAAACTTAATAACAGTTATAAAATACATAACATAAATGCGGATAGTTTGATAGTAATATACACTAATGGTAAATTTTTGCTTTCCTTGGATGAAAAAAATCACACTATTAATTTTCCTAAGTGTAATGAGCTTGGAAAAGATAGGGAGTATCAGTATCTTTTTAGCATAGACGATGAGGATTTTTTCTATAGTAGTGTAGAAGAGGGCTTTAAGTGCCCAGATAATTTTGATTTATATGATTTTAAGGATTTGAGAAAAGAATATCTTTTTCCTAAACATTATGTTTTCGCTGCATTTACAGCTTTTCAGCTTATTGAATGGTATGAAAGTAACAAGTATTGCGGCAGATGCGGCCATATAACTGAACATTCAAAGTCTGAGCGTGCACTCCTATGTCCTAAGTGTGGACAAACTGTATATCCTAGAATTAATCCAGCTGTAATTGTAGGAGTAACAAGTGGGGACAAATTATTATTAACAAAGTATCGTGCAGGCTTTGCACACAATGCTTTAGTTGCAGGTTTCACAGAAATCGGCGAGACAATGGAAGAAACTGTTGAAAGGGAAGTAATGGAGGAAACAGGTCTTCAGGTTAAGAATATTCGTTACTATAAGTCTCAGCCTTGGGGAATTGCAAGTGACATACTTATGGGATTTTTCTGTGATGTAGATGGTGACGATTCTATCAAGATGGATGAGGAAGAGCTTAAATATGCTCAGTGGGTACCAAGGCAGGAGATAGAACTGCAGCCATTGGAATATAGTTTGACTAACGAAATGATGAAGTTATTCAAGGAAGGAAAGCTATAAAATAGCCCTTCAAACGCGAATTTGATATATTATTGGCACAATTCCGACAAATCGCCCATTTAAAGCGAATAGATTTACTTTAAAAAACTTTAAAAAATCCGTTGACACCGAGTGTTTTGGATGATACTATAATCGAGCACTGAGGGACAGTGAGTCACACAGAGCAAACAACAAAACGAAGATTGATAACTGAACAGTGAAACAAACCTTGAATTAATACATTTTCAAAATGAAA